>NZ_CP165624.1:0-4468 GCF_041200115.1 Pseudomonas sp. WC2401 | reverse complement strand
TCGGGTACCACTCCGGACGGGCCGCCCAAGGTGGCCGCTTCACAGGCAAACGCTGCAGCCTGTGGTGGGGGCAGCGCTCCGGCGTCGACCACGGCGTTTAACCAGTCCCAGAATCGAGTTACACAGCGCGTCTGTTGCTCAGCCACTTCCTGCAGGTGATCCAGTAACTGCGCCTCCAACATCTCGGTCGAGGTGGCCAGCATTTGCGGCTGCAGGTCCAAGGCGATGCGCTCGGCCAGTGCGGCAGCCGCAGGGGATAGCGTGCGCAGGTCGCGCAGACGGCGCTCATAATAGGGCGTGACGGGTAACGGCATGGCGGTGGCTTCCTGTTCCGAGTGAGTGGCCCACTACGCGTAAAACCACAGCAGGGGGGGCTGGCGTACCAGTGTAGGGGGGGGTTGGTTTCCGTGCCCACAAAAAAAGGCCCCCAGCACTCTCTCAAGTGTGGGGGCCTATTTCACATAAGCGGCGTTATTCGCACTGGGTCGATGATAGTGAGTGCTCATAAATGATTAGCAAATAGTTGCGATATTCCACTGATAGTGGAATACTCAAATATGAGTAGACAACGTCTACATCGTAGACAAAATCGTGTGGAGTGATAACATGGCCTCGCCTGTCCTGTCTTTTCGTGTGGAATCGGAGCTGATTAACCAGCTCGATCAGCTCGCTGAAGCAACTGATCGGGATCGTCAGTACCATCTCAAACGTGCATTGGCACGTTATGTAGAGTCAGAGTCCTGGCATTTTCGAGCGGTAGCCGAAGGGATCGCTGATGCTGAGGCAGGCAATCTAATCGACTTGGATGCCGTGAAGGCTAAGTGGGTGGCTCGTGCCGAAAATCGCATTAACCAGCAAAGCGGACAGTGACCTCGAAGGTATCTACGAGCATTACGAACCGCGTCTAGGTGCTGAAAAGGCCGAGGAAGTCATTTCCCAAGTGCTGGAAGCCATAACCCGACTGGAGACCTTTCCTCAGTTAGGGAAAGCCTCGGATATCCCTGATTGCCGAGAACTGATTATTTCGAAATACCCCTATCGATCTATTTACACGCGGAAGGGGGATACCATCCTGATATATCGAATTCTCCATCAGCACGCGGAACGCCCTGAAGATTGGTGAGTTCGGAAGCAAAAAATCCTGCCTTTTGGCGGGATTTTTTGTGTCCGACTTACATACGCGGCGTTATTGGAAGTCTTCGCCCTGCTCGCGGGCCTTCGCCTTCGCACGCTTGCGCTGCCCCCACCATTCTTCAAACAGAATGACCCCAAAAACCCCCGTCAGCACCGCCAACACTAGCCAGTCCCCCCACGACCACCCAACCCCGTACCAGCCGAAGACATCAAAGTGTCCCTTCTGGAAGCCCACGTACAGGAAATACACCACCGCCATAAGGCCCGCGTTACGGCAGGCACTGCCAAACGTCATACGCATTGCGACACCTTCTTGGCCCGTCCGGGCGGGTTCCTTTCTATTCGTTATGCGCTCCCGTGTTGCTAGTAGCAACAACCGGTCTAACGATATTTTCGCGGCTAAAATCCGGCGGCAGCTCGAGCCCGCAATTTCATGACGGTTCGCGCTGAAAGTCCCCTAATGTCCTCGCCATGAAAAACCATGTGCGCCCGATGCGACTTGGTTTCCGCGTCCCAATCATCCAGATCATCGATCAGGAAGGCGTGATTGCCTAGGTACGCTGCCGCCAAGTCAGCGGCCAGGCTGCGGGCGGGTTCGCCTGCCGTTTCGAAAACCCAATCCAGAATGTCACTCATCTGCTCGGAGGGTGTCCGCGGCACAACACCTTTGGCCTGATCCTGGACGAATGCGTTGTAAAGAAGTGCGCCAGCCTCGGGATCTTCTGCAGGGTTGCCCGGGCAGAGCCTGGGCTCCCAGGGAATCTGATACATCGATTGGCCAAGTACGTCCTGCAGGACGTAATCCGACGGCTTTACCAAACGCTGCATGAGATGGCTCCTTAAAAAATCGCATGGTAGCGCATCCCGAGCAGCCAAAAGCTGCTCGGATAAACCGCCACCTCTGGTGGCGTGAACAGCCTGACAGACGCCTCCCGAGCCCACGAGGGGGGGGAGGAAAAATGGCCCCCAGGCCAAATTTTTCCGGTCTGCCCTGGTGAAGCCCGTTCAGGGCGTAACCAGGGTGCGAAGCATCCGGCCGCACCGCTTGCGTGCGCGTCAGGTGAAACCGGACCAACCTGGATTCGCGATGTAGCAGTCGAGAAAGGGACAAAGGACCGCAACGAGACGTCGCGCAATTGCAGAATGCAGGTTGGTCCGGCTTTGCCGGGCGCGCACGCGGGTGAATTTTCGAGACAAGCCCGTTCAGGGCGCAGGTGAGGAAAGAGGGTGGAGGCTCGCGCAGCGAGTCGGAACCCTGAAAGCCTGACGGGGCGCTCCCCCGGAAGGTTTGGGCGTCCCGCAGGGCGGCCACGACAGACCGTAGGGATGGCGCGCTGTTGCTCTGCTTTTGTCTTGGATTATCTATGTGGCGTTCTATTGCGTTGGCTATTGCTTCAGCAATAGAACGCCAATAGGAGAGGTATAAAGGTGAAAAGGTACAAAAGGGCAAAAAGCCAAGAGCATTCGCGCTACGCGCTCACCAGCTCGACCCCCTAAAGGGGGACCCCCACTCGCTGGGAAAGATCCAAAGCGGGTAATAACCCTGAGAGACAAGAGCACGAGCAATGATGGCTGACGCCAGTCTAAGGCCGCCCACTGGCGGCAATAATGATGGCTGCGCGACGCACTTGATGGCTCCCACTGGCGTGGGAGCCCCTACGATCGGCTTTTAAAAAAAGCGTCTCGCATGACTCCACGCAGTGAGGATTTTGTTCCAGGTGCGACCACCCGGCTCCCACTCCCAACAGGCGTTCCAGACTTTCGGGGATTGTTTACCACTGCGCCCCCTGCCCTCTTCGGCGTCTGGCGGTTGGTGGGTTTTAGGACAGTGACAGCGCCCGTGGTTGGGTTTTTACGCTGCCCTGCCATTGCCTTCTCGCCCTTGCGGGTCGCACCTAACCGGCTATACCGGCTGCCGTGAAGAGATCCCCTTGATCGGCAGCTATTACTTCCCGGGCCCAAAGCATCTTGATTCCAAGCGTCGGGAAGAGGTGTCGGGGGAGGCTGGAAGCTGGACAGACGGGAGTTTTCCCGACAGAATTGGCTTACCAGGTCTCGTTCCCCGCACCGAAAAGCAGAGATTCCCCGAGACCTTGGCCAGAGCGATTGCAGTCGCCGCTGGCCCGAATGAAACCCTGCCTTGGCAGGGTTTTTTCGTTTTAATGCTATGTATCTATTACCCAAAGATATTGCGTTTGCTCGCTCAGCGCAAACCCTGTGTCTTTCACAAGCTGCCGTGTGGGTCTGGCAGCTGTGCTGCCTACCAGCACGGTAGCCAACAAGGTCCACCGGACCGCGTTAGGGAATGGTCGGTTAAGTCTCATAAATAGCAGTAGACTGTAGGGCACCCTACAGACAGAACCCGACACTGCCCTACATGGCAAAATTAACCATCGGCCGCATGGCAAAACTCTACGGTTTACACCGTTCAACATTGCATGAGGCCGTGTCTAAAGGCCGCGTAACTGCTGGCCTAGACGGTAAAGGGCAAAAGGTTATCGACCTATCAGAAATGATCCGCGTTTATGGCGAACCACAGGGGATCACCCTACACCGCCCTACACTTGACCCGACACCCTCGCCCTACACTTCCCCTACACCTGAAATGGACGCCTTACACCCAGCCCTACACTCGTTGGTTGAAGAGGTTCGATTGCTGCGTGCAGAGATACAAGAGCTGCAACAATCACTTCGGCTGATCGAGCATAAACCCGAGCCTAAACCTGCATTGCCTCACAACGCGAAGCCAGGGGAAGCCCCTACTTGGGCAAATTTGCTCGACGCTCTCGATAACTAAAAGCCGTGGCCAGTTTCGCGGGCGCGAAACTTCATAGTTCCACCGCAAAGCCTCGCACACCAAGCCTTTCGGCAAAGCGACCCACCGCCGTCAGGCTGGCCCAGGTACGAATCACCTCCCGCCTCGACCGTACTGGAATCAGCCGCGAGTGCGGCCCGCCGAGGCGTACCGAAAACGTCCACTTGGTACGGGTGGTATCACGGCCGGCGACAAACTCCCTGACCGCGCTCTGTTGCACCAGGTGCTGCAGCGCGTCTTCGTGAATCCCGTCCCCGATCACAGCAGCAACGCCGTGACGCGCGCCTGAGCGGCGTCATCAATGATCAGGTACAGGCTTTCAATGTCGGCCGGCTTAAGCACCTTGAGCTCTTCCAGCATCTCAACAAAACCTTGCGCCCGCTCGCTGGCCAGATGCACCTGCAGGGTGTCGGCGGCGAGCTCGATGGCATTCATTCGACGGCGCAGTGTGGCCAGCACTGCAGGCGACGTACTGATCGCGGCTAACGGGTCGCTGCCGTTACCGTAACGGCCGCTCAT
>NZ_CP165623.1:1175000-5197844 GCF_041200115.1 Pseudomonas sp. WC2401 | reverse complement strand
TGTCTTTGTGCCGAGAAAAGTTTCGGCGCGTCTCACTCCTCTTCTCACACCTTGAACTCCACCCATCTGGTCGAGCAATGTTAAGGTTCGCCTTTGGATTTTGCCTTCTCCTAAGGATGCCGTCATGCCGGTTGCTACGTCTCTCAATGCGGGATTTATGGTGGTTCATGGCAACCGCCTGGATGAGTTGCGCAACCTGGTCGTCAGTTGGATGCGCCTGTACCCACTGGCACCTTTGGAGAACGAGATTGCTCTGGTGCAGAGTAACGGCATCGCCCAATGGCTGAAGCTAGCTCTGGCCGAAGATACCCAGGACGATGATCTCGGTGGCTGCGGCATCGCGGCAGCCATCGATGTGCAGCTCCCGGGCACGTTCTTGTGGCAGCTCTATCGACTAGTGTTGGGCAGCGAAGAAATTCCCGCCAAGTCCTTGCTCGATAAAGCGCCGTTGACCTGGCGTTTGATGCGCCTGCTTCCAGCCCTTATTGATCAGCCGCATTTCGAGCCGCTGCAACGCTTCCTCACTCACGACAGCGATTTGCGCAAACGCTATCAACTGTCGGAACGCCTTGCTGACCTGTTCGACCAATACCAGGTCTACCGTGCCGACTGGCTTGAAGACTGGGCTGCCGGTCGCCATCAACTGCGCAATGCCCGAGGCGAAAGCCCGGCACTGAGCCCGGCCAATTGTTGGCAGGCCGAGTTGTGGCGTGCGCTTCTGCTTGATGTCGGTGAGGAGGGGATGTCCCAAAGCCGTGCCGGTGTTCATCAGCGCTTTATGGACAAGATCAACAGCCTTGAGCAAGCCCCGCCCGGTTTGCCTGCTCGGGTAATCGTCTTTGGCATCTCGTCACTGCCGGCTCAGGCGCTTGAGGCCCTGGCCGGGCTGGCCCGTTTCAGCCAGGTTTTGTTGTGCGTGCATAACCCCTGTCGCCATCATTGGTCTGACATCGTTGCCGATAAAGATCTGCTGCGTCATCAGTACAAACGTCAGGCCCGCAAGAGCGGAATGCCTACGGCCCTTGATCTGGATACCCTGCACCAGCACGCCCACCCCTTGCTCGCTGCCTGGGGCAAGCAAGGCCGCGACTACATCAACCTGCTCGACAGCTATGACGACCCCAACAGTTATCGCGCGGCTTTTCGCGATGGTCGCATCGACCTATTCAGCGAAGTTGAACCTCTCAATCTGCTTAACCAGTTGCAGGACGATATTCTTGAGCTGCGCCCGCTCAACGAAACCCGCGAGCTATGGCCTGCCATTGATCTGGAAAAGGATCGCTCAATACGCTTCCAAGTTGCCCATAGTGCGCAACGAGAAGTCGAGATCCTGCATGACCAGTTACTTGCACGATTTAGCGAAAACCCTCAGTTGCAGCCACGCGATGTGATTGTGATGGTGCCGGATGTGGACAGTTATGCGCCGCATATCCGGGCTGTTTTCGGGCAGATCGAACGTGATGATCGGCGCTTTATTCCCTACACCCTGGCCGACCAGGGTCAGCGCGGCCGTGATCCGTTGCTGATTGCTCTTGAGCACCTGCTCAAACTGCCTGACAGCCGCTTCCCCGTCAGTGAAATCCTCGACTTGCTCGACGTGCCTTCGCTGCGCGCCCGTTTCAAGGTGCAGGAGCGCGATTTGCCAACCTTGCATCGCTGGATCGAAGGCGCCGGCATTCGCTGGGGGTTGAATGCGCAGCAGCGCGCAGGCCTTGGTTTGCCCGAGCACCTGGAACAGAACAGTTGGCGTTTTGGCTTGCGCCGCATGTTGCTCGGCTATGCCGTAGGCAGTGGTGAGGCCTGCGATGGTATTGAGCCCTATGATGAAATCGGCGGTCTGGATGCAGTGCTGATCGGCCCGCTGGTGGCCTTGCTGGATGCGCTGGAAATCGCTCACCAGGAACTCTCGCAACCGGCGTTGCCGCAACAATGGGGCGAGCGCCTGCAGGCCTTGGTGCAGCTGTTTTTCCAGGCCGAAACCGAACATGACGACTACCTGCTGGCTCAACTTGAAGAGCTGCGCGAAACCTGGCTCGAAACCTGTGAGCTGGTAGGTCTGCAGGATGAGTTACCACTGACCGTAGTACGCGAGGCTTGGCTTACCGGGCTTGATCAGGGCAAGTTGTCACAACGTTTCCTGGCCGGGGCGGTTAACTTCTGCACCCTGATGCCGATGCGGGCCATCCCCTTCAAGCTGGTCTGCCTGCTGGGCATGAACGACGGCGACTATCCGCGGGCACAGCCGCCGCTGGACTTTGACCTGATGGGCAGCGATTACCGCCCGGGTGATCGTTCGCGCCGCGAAGATGACCGTTACCTGCTGCTCGAAGCGCTGCTTTCCGCAAGGGATCAGCTCTATATCAGTTGGGTGGGGCGCAGTATTCGCGACAACAGCGAGCGTCCGGCCTGCGTACTGATTGGCCAGCTGCGTGACCACCTTGCCAGTGGCTGGCACCTGGAAGGCGGTGGTGACCTGCTGCAAGCCATGACCCAAGAGCATCCACTGCAGCCTTTCAGTACCCGCTATTTTCATGAAGGCAACGCCAATCTGTTCAGCTATGCCCGCGAATGGCAGCGACTGCACGCGCCACAGCCAGAGCCGGTACCAGCCGGTTCGCTAAGTGAGCATGTACAGGAAGAGCCATTAAATCTGACGCAACTACAGGATTTTTTGCGTCATCCTGTACGTCACTTCTTCAGCCAGCGTTTGAAAGTGTATTTCGAGGCAGCCGAAGTGCCCTTGGCCGATGAAGAGCCTTTCGTGCTCGATGCATTGCAACGCTACACCTTAAGCGACAGTTTGCTCGAAGCCGCACTGGCGCAGCCCGATCAGCTTGAAAGCGCCTTGCACAGCCGCGCCCAACGCCTGCAAGGCAGCGGCTTGTTGCCTATGGCTGGATTTGGCGAATGCCTGCAACACGAACTGATCGAGCCTTTGCCCGATGTGCTGCAACGCTATCAGCAGCTCTTGGCCCTCTGGCCAGTGCCGCTGAACAGTGCGCTGCCCTTCAGTTTTGAGGACCACGGCCTGACGCTGGAAGGCTGGCTCGGCAACCTGCACCAACGCAGTGATCAAGGCCTGCTGTCGATCACCACCATTCCCAACAGTATTGGTGCGATTAAAACCCGTAAATGGCACCGTTTGACCCGGCCGTGGGTTAACCATCTGGCGGCGTGCGCCAGTGGCCTGCAGATGACCACCGCGCTGGTGGCCAGCGATGACACCTTGCTGCTCGAGCCACTGGGGACCAAGCAGGCCCGGGAGATTCTGGGCAACTTGCTGGTGGCCTGGAAAGTCGGCATGAGCCACCCGCTTCCAATAGCCGTTAAAACCGCTTTCGCCTGGCTGGCCCAAACCGATTCGGACAAGGCCGCTGCGGCTGCGCAAAAAGCCTATGAAGGCGATGGCCAGACCAGCGATGGCGAACGCCGCGAAAGCGCAGCACTGGCCCGTCAGTTCCCTGACTATGCGGCCTTGATGGCTGGCGACGAATTTGAAGAGTGGTGCGATGCCCTCTATCGACCCCTCTTTGATGCGCCTTGGCGCTCATTGAACAGCGAGGCATCCCGCTAATGAGCGAGCAATCTTTACCGCTGGCCCTGGCATTTCCCCTGCGCGGCAGCCAATTGATCGAAGCCAGTGCTGGCACCGGCAAAACCTTCACTATCTCGGCGCTCTACCTGCGTCTGATTCTGGGCCATGGTGGTGAAACCTCCGGTTTTGGCCGTGAATTATTGCCGCCACAAATTCTCGTTGTGACCTTTACGGATGCAGCGACCAAAGAGCTTCGCGACCGCATCCGCACGCGCCTGGCAGAAGCCGCGCGGTATTTTCGGGGTGAGATCGATGCTCCGGATGGGCTGGTCGAAGAGCTGCGGAACCAGTTTGCTCCCGAGCAGTGGGCCGCTTGCGCCGGGCGTCTGGATATTGCCGCGCAGTGGATGGACGAGGCTGCGGTCTCGACTATCCACAGCTGGTGCCAGCGTATGTTGCGCGAGCATGCTTTCGACAGCGGCAGCCTGTTCACCCAGACTCTGGAAACCGATCACAGCGATTTGCTGGGCGAAGTGCTGCGCGACTACTGGCGGCTGTTTTGCTACCCCATGCACGGCGATGCACTGAACTGGGTACGCGCCAACTGGAGCGGCCCCGCCGCCTTGATGCCGCGCGTGCGTGCGTTGTTTGGCAGCTCGCGCCAGCCCGCTAACGCGGAGCAAACGCCCGCACAAATGATCGAAGCCTGCTTGCAGGAGCGCCGCGAGGCGTTGGCGCAACTCAAGACGCCCTGGCTGCTATGGGCACAAGAGCTACGCGAAATCTGCCTGCAAGGCGTGGCCGCTAAAGCCGTTGACGGTCGGAAAATGCAGGCTCGCTATTTCGAACCCTGGTTTGAAAAGCTCAGCGCCTGGGCTGCGGATGACACCCAGGAGCAACTCGACCTTGGCACCGGCTTTACCCGACTGACCCCCGACGGCATGGCCGAAGCCTGGAAAGGCGCGGCCCCGCAGCATCCGGGGCTGGATGCCATGCCCGGCCTCAAGGTCGCGCTCGATGCCTTGCCGAGCCCGGATGCCGCGGTGCTGCAGCATGCGGCGCACTGGGTGAGTGTGCGATTTGAAGAAGAAAAGCGCCGCCGTGCCGAAATGGGCTTCGACGACATGCTGCTGCGTCTGGATGCGGCCTTGCAGGCTGAAGGCGGCGAGCGTCTGGCGACCCTGATTCGTGAACAGTTCCCGGTGGCGCTGATCGACGAATTCCAGGACACCGACCCCGTGCAGTACCGCATCTTCGAGACGATCTACCGAATTGAAGACAACTGTCCCGACACCGGCCTGTTCCTGATTGGTGACCCGAAACAGGCGATTTATGCCTTTCGCGGGGCGGATATCTACACCTACTTGCGCGCGCGTCAGGCCACTGCGGGTCGCTTGCACACGCTGGACACCAACTTCCGCTCCAGCCACGCCATGGTCAAGGCCGTCAATCATGTCTTTGAACGGGCTGAACTGCGCGATAGCGGGCGGGGTGCATTTTTGTTCCGCGAAGGTTCTGAAAACCCTGTGCCTTTTGTTTCGGTCAGATCCCAGGGGCGCAAGGAAGTCCTGCAGCTCGATGGCCAGCCCGTCAGCGCCCTGACCCTTTGGCAGTTGCCCTCCGAGCAACCGCTGTCAGGGGTTGTTTACCGTCAGCATCTGGCGGCCGCCTGTGCCAGCCAGATTGTCGAGCTGCTCAATGGCGGCCAGCAAGGGCGTTGCGGCTTTATCAAGGACGGCGAAGCACTGCGTGGCGTATTGCCTGCCGACATCGCGATTCTGGTGCGTGACGGTAAGGAAGCCCAGGCGGTTCGGCGAGAATTGTCGACCCGTGGCGTGCGAAGCGTTTACCTGTCTGATAAGGATTCGGTGTACGCCGCGCAGGAAGCGCATGATGTGCTGGCCTGGCTCAAGGCCTGCGCCGAGCCGGACGTCGAGCGCCCGCTGCGGGCCGCGTTGGCCTGTATCACCCTGGACCTGCCGCTGGTTGAACTGGAGCGTCTGAACCAGGATGAACTGGCGTGGGAAAAACGCGTTATGCAGTTCCGTGGTTACCGCGAAACCTGGCGCAAGCAAGGGGTGCTCGCCATGTTGCGCCGTTTACTGCACGACTTTGAGCTGCCCCAGGCGCTGATTGCCCGCCCTGATGGCGAGCGCGTGCTGACCAATGTCTTGCACTTGTCCGAATTGTTGCAGCAAGCCGCAGCCGAACTGGACGGTGAGCAGGCGCTGATTCGCCATTTGGCCGAGCATCTGGCCTTGTCCGGTCAGGCGGGTGAAGAGCAGATCCTGCGCCTGGAAAGTGACGAGCAACTGGTCAAGGTGGTGACCATCCACAAGTCCAAGGGCCTGGAATACCCCTTGGTGTTTTTGCCGTTTATTTGCTCGGCAAAACCGGTGGATGGCAGCCGTTTGCCGCTGCATTTTCACGATGCCGCAGGCAATGCCCAAGTGAGTTTGAAACCGACGCCAGAGCTGATCGCCCAGGCCGACGACGAGCGTCTGGCCGAAGACCTGCGCCTGCTCTATGTCGCCCTGACCCGCGCCCAGCATGCATGCTGGCTGGGGGTTGCCGACCTCAAGCGCGGCAACAACAATCGTTCGGTGCTGCACCTCTCGGCCCTGGGGTATTTGCTCGGAGGGGGGGGCATGCTGGCTGAGTCCGCAGGCTTGCAGAGCTGGCTGGCCGAGGTGCAGCAAGGTTGCGACGCCCTGCAGTGCGAAGCCGTGCCAGCGGCTAGTGAGGCGCATTTTTATCCACCGCTCAACCAGGCCACCTTGCTGGAGCCGCGGATCCCGAGCCGCCGCGCCGCCGAAAACTGGTGGATTGCTTCCTACAGCGCATTGCGTATCGGTGACAGTCTCAGCCCCGCCGAAGCACCGGAAAGCGCCCTGGCGCAAAAGCTCTCGGACGATGAACGACTCGACCCGGATGCGCCGCGTGATGTGTTACTCAGCGGCGGCGATATCCATCGCTTTCCCCGTGGGCCGAATCCCGGCACCTTTCTCCACGGTCTGCTCGAATGGGCCGGCAGTGAAGGTTTCAAGGCTGATCCCGAGGCGCTCCAGGATGCCGTGGCGCGCCGCTGCAACCGTCGCGGCTGGCAAGGCTGGATCGAGACCCTGAGTGACTGGTTGCAGCATCTGCAAGATGAACCGCTGCGTCTGAATAACGGTCAGCCTGCTGTGGTCCTGAGTGAGTTGAACCAGTACCAGATTGAGATGGAATTCTGGTTTGCCAGCCACAAGGTCGATGTTGTGCAGATGGATCAACTGGTGCGCCAGCATACCCACGGCGGTGCGCCGCGCGCGGGGGCTGAGCCGAGCCTGTTGAATGGCATGTTCAAGGGCTTTATCGACCTGACCTTCGAGCATCAGGGCCGTTATTACGTGGCGGACTACAAATCGAACTGGCTGGGCGCTGATGATTCGGCCTACACCGAGCAAGCGATGACCGCCTCGATTCTGGATAACCGCTATGACCTGCAGTACGTCCTGTATCTGCTGGCCCTGCACCGTCAGCTCAAGGCGCGGCTACCCGGCTATGACTACGACCAGCATATGGGCGGCGCGCTGTATCTGTTTTTGCGTGGCACCCGCTCCCAGGGGCAGGGCGTGTTTTTCACCCGCCCGCCCAGACTATTGATCGAAAGCCTGGACCTGATGTTCCAGGGCAAACCGCTGCCGAATACAGCTGAGCCGGCGTGGGAACAGGGAGTGTTGTTATGAGTCGTTCGTTTGCCGAGCTGTTGCCTACGCCGTTGACGGCCGAAAGCCTGGCCTTGCTGCAGCCCTTGGGCCGCGCCGAGGACTTGCTGCTGTTGCTCGAACGCTGGGTCGAACGTGGCTGGTTGCGTGCTCTGGACAAGGCCTTCGTGGCTTTCTTGCATGAGCGTGACCCCCAGGGTGATCCGCTGGTGCTGCTGGCCGCGGCGTTGACCAGTCATCAACTGGGCCACGGGCATGTGTGTCTGGATTTGTTCGAAACCCTGAAAGAACCCGATTTCGCGCTGTCTTTGCCCCCTGAAGGTGATGTGCAAACCGGCGCCATGTTGCTGCCTTCGCAGCTGCTTGAAGCGCTGGATGGCGAGGCCTGGTGCAAGGCCTTGCAAGCCAGTTCACTGGTCGAACATGCCGGGCAGTCGTCTGCGGATGCGGCCAGCCGGCCCTTGGTGTTGAGTGAGCGACGTCTGTATTTGCGCCGTTACTGGACTTATGAGCGTCGAATCGACGGCGCTTTGCGCCAGCGTCTGGCAGTGGCTGAAGCCACCCCGGCGGATTTGCCCGTACGTTTGAACGGCCTGTTCGGTAGCCCGGCACAGAATGCGCCGGTTGACTGGCAGAAACTGGCGTGTGCTTTGGCTACACGCGGGGCTTTCAGCATCGTCACGGGCGGCCCCGGCACCGGTAAAACCACGACCGTGGTGCGCTTGCTGGCTTTGCTGCAAGCCCCGGCGGTGGAGGCGGGCGCACCCTTGCGCATTCGTCTGGCAGCACCGACCGGCAAAGCCGCCGCCCGGCTGACCGAGTCCATCAGCGTGCAAGTCAAATCCCTGGAAGTGGACGACAAGGTTCGGCAAAAAATCCCCAGTGACGTGACCACTGTTCACCGGCTGCTGGGCAGCCGCCCCGGTACCCGACACTTTCGCCATCACGCGGGTAATCGTTTGCCGCTGGACGTGCTGGTGGTCGACGAAGCGTCGATGATTGACCTGGAAATGATGGCCAATCTGCTCGATGCCTTGCCAGCCCATGCGCGGCTGGTGCTGCTGGGTGACAAGGATCAGTTGGCGTCGGTTGAAGCCGGTGCCGTATTGGGGGATTTGTGCCGGGATGCCGAGGCGGGCTGGTATACCGCGCAAACCCGTAGCTGGCTGGAGCAGGTCAGTGGCGAAAACCTTAGTGCCAGCGACTTGCAGCAAGACCTGGACGGTACGCACCCGCTGGCCCAGCAAGTGGTCATGCTGCGCCACTCGCGGCGCTTTGGTGAGGGCAGCGGTATTGGCCAGCTGTCGCGCCTGGTCAACCAGCAGTTGCCCCGCGAGGCACGCGCCCTGCTGGCGGCAGGCAATCATGCCGACCTTTATGCGTTGCCCCTCAAGGGCGAGCAGGACCGCGCCTTTGAACGTCTGGCGCTGGAAGGGCGTGGCACTGAGGCCAAAGGCTATCGGCATTATATTGAGCGGTTGCGCGAGCAGCGCCCTGACACCCGCAGCGGCCTTGAAGACCCGCGCTGGGCAGCCTGGGCGGGGCATGTGCTGCAAGCGTTCGAGGCCTTTCAGGTGCTCTGCGCCGTGCGCAAGGGGCCGTGGGGCGTGGAGGGCCTGAATGAGCGCATCACCCGCGCCCTGTTTGCCCGCAAGTTGATTGATGGCGATCAGCAGTGGTACGAAGGCCGCCCGGTGCTGATGACCCGCAACGATTACGGGCTGGGGCTGATGAACGGCGATATTGGCATCGCCCTCATGCTTCCCGAGGGTGAAGGTCAGGCCCGGCGCCATGTATTGCGGGTGGCGTTCGCGCGTAATGACGGGCAGGGCGGTATCCGTTTTGTCCTGCCAAGCCGGCTCAATGATGTTGAAACGGTGTATGCCATGACCGTACACAAATCCCAGGGCTCGGAGTTTTCCCACACCGCGTTGGTGCTGCCCGAAGCACTCAACCCGGTGTTGACCAAAGAGCTGATCTATACCGGTATCACCCGGGCCAAGCACTGGTTCAGCCTGGTAGAGCCACGCGCAGGGGTTTTTGAAGAGGCCGTGCAGCGCAAGGTCAAGCGCCTGAGCGGGTTGATGCTGGGGTTGGGGTAGCCGAAGTCTTGACCCTGTTCCGGGTGCTTTTTTGTGGGAGCTGGCTTGACTGCGATGCTGACGATGGGATCTGCCTGGCAAACCTCGGTGATGCCATCGCGAGCAAACCCGCTCCCACAGGAAATGGCGCGCCCAATGTGACCTGTATCACAGTTAATACACATGTCGTGCTATCGTTACGACACTATTCCTATAAAGATCTCAGAGAAATCCCGCATGGACGTGGCTGTCTCATCGACAGAACAGCATTTTGGATGGCGGCTGCGGCTATTATCTTTTTGCCTGTTACTGCTGAGCACTCCTTGCCTGGTGCAGGCGCAAACGCCCGTCAACCTGGCGGATCAACGCGCCAGGGCCGTGACCCAGGTGGTGCTGGGCATCCTCAGTTATGCGCGCTGGCCCACAGAGCCGGCGCAACTGCAGTTGTGCGTGATTGGCCCCACCGAATACACCGATGACCTGCTCAAGGGCGCGACGCAATCCACTGGCCGGCCGGTGCAGGTGCGGCGTGTGCTGGCGAGTGACCCGGGCATCGCCGGCAGTTGCAACGCGGTCTACCTGGGCAAGCTGAGCGCCGAGGAGCGCAGCGGCCTGTTCAGCAGCTTCAGCACCAAGGCGGTACTGAGCATCAGCGAAGACGGTGACCAATGCACCGTGGGCAGCCTGTTTTGCCTGCATGTGCGTGATGAGCAAGTGTCGTTCGAGGTCAACCTCGACTCCGTGGCCCGCAGCGGCGTACGTATTCACCCCAGCGTGTTGCAACTGTCACGCCGTCGGGCGGCGCAGCCATGAGCGGGTTGAATGCGCCGCAACGACGTCGCCGGCTGCGTTCGGTGTTGCGCCGTGGGCATCTTGGCGTGGCCCTGGTCGCGGTCACACTGGCCAGCGCCTCCATGACCCTGCTGGGCGTGCTGGCACTCAAGGTCTATGCCGATCACAACCTGCACCTGATTGCCCGCTCCATCAATTACACCGTGGAAGCGGCCGTGGTGTTTGACGATCCAGGGGCGGCAACCGAAGCACTGGCCTTGATTGCCTCCACCGAAGCGGTCGCCGAGGCCCGGGTCTACACCGCTGATGGTGAGCTGCTCGCGCAATGGCAGCGGCCCGAAAACGGCCTGTTGTCGAGGGTTGAAATGCTCCTGGCCGACAGCTTGCTGGAGCAGCCGATCACCGTACCGGTCCTGCATCAGGGGCGTGAAGTCGGCCGCGTGGTCCTGCGTGGGCACGGTGCCAATATGCTGCGCTTTTTGCTCAGCGGGCTGCTCGGCGTGCTGCTGTGTACGGCACTCAGCGCCTGGAGTGCGCTGTACCTGTCGCGCCGGCTGCTGGGCGGGATTACCGGGCCTTTGCAGCAATTGGCACAAGTGGCCCACGCCGCTCGTCGTGAGCGGGCGTTCGATCGGCGTGTGCCGCCTGCGCATATTGCCGAGCTGGACAGCCTGGGCAATGACTTCAATGCCCTGCTCGACGAACTGGAGTCATGGCAAAGCCATCTGCAAAACGAAAATGAGACCCTGGCCCATCAGGCCAGCCACGATTCGCTGACCAACCTGCCCAACCGCGCGTACTTCGAGGCGCGGCTGACGCGCACTCTGCGCGCGCTCAACAAAACCCGGGACAAGGCCGCCGTGCTGTTTCTCGACAGCGATCGCTTCAAGGACATCAACGACTCCTATGGCCATGCCGCCGGTGATGCGGTGTTGGTGGCCGTGGCTGCGCGCATCCGTGCCCAGTTGCGTGAAGAGGATGTTGTGGCGCGCCTGGGCGGTGACGAATTTGCGATCTTGCTGACGCCGATGCACAAGGTCGAAGACGCTCAGCGCATCGCCGAGAAGATCATCGCCAGCATGCTTGAACCGATCCAGTTGCCGGGGCAAGTGTGTGTCGTGACCTCGCTCAGTATCGGCATCGCGGTTTACCCGGAACATGGTGCAAGTGCCCAGGAGCTGCTTTGCGCAGCGGACTCGGCGATGTACCAGGCCAAGCGCCTCGCCCGAGGCGGGCAACATGTAGCGGAGTCGGAGCACCCCGCAAACACCGTAATTACCAGGAGCTAACCCCCAACATGCGTGCATTGACCCAGCGTTATCTGCAGTTTTTCAGCGTTGCCTTGTTGTTGGCGACATTGTCGTTGACCGGTTGCCAGACTGCCCCGCCAAAGGGCCTGACCCCGGCGCAGATTGCGGTCCTCAAGGAGCAGGGCTTTGAGTTGACCGAAGAGGGCTGGGCATTTGGCCTGTCGGGCAAAGTGCTGTTTGGCAGCGACCTTGAAGTGCTCAATGCGCAAAGCCAGCAAATCGTCGAGCGCATCGGCACGGCCCTGCTGGGTGCAGATATCCAGCGCGTACGGGTCGACGGCCATACTGACTCGTCGGGCAAGGAGTCCTACAACGAACAACTGTCCGTGCGCCGCGCCAACAGTGTGGTCAAGGCCCTGACCAAGGTCGGCATGCGCCCGGAGAATATCCAGATCCGAGGGTTGGGTAGTCGCGAGCCGGTAGCCAGCAACAACACCCGCGCCGGGCGTACGGAAAACCGTCGGGTGTCGATTGTGGTGATTGCCGATTAGAGATTCGTACTTGGCCCCCCTCATCTTTGTGGGAGCGGGCTTGCTCGCGATTCAGGCACCGCGATCTGCCTGAATGATCGCGCTGATGCTATCGCGAGCAAGCCCGCTCCCACAGGGTTTGGGGTCAGTCCACAAATTTCATCCCGCGCGTTTCGCCCAGCAGCAGCGGCGCATTCAGCTCCGTCACCTCCCGGATGTAATCCCACAACAGGGTGATCCGCTTGAGTTTGCGCAGGTCCTCGCGGCAGTACATCCAGAACTGCCGCGTCAGGTTGACCTCATTCGGCAACACCGGCAGCAAGCGTGGATCCTGGGCGGCCAGAAAGCACGGCAAAATCGCCAGCGAGCGGCCCTGCTGCGCTGCCACGAATTGCGCAATCACGCTGGTGCTGCGCAGGTTGGCGCTGGCGCCGGGCAGCACGTTGGCCAGGTACAGCAGCTCCGAGCTGAACGCCAGATCGTCCACATAACTGATAAACGTATGCTCGGCCAAATCCGCCGCCCGGTTGATAGGCGGGTGCTGGTCCAGGTATTCCTGGGTGGCATACAGTTGCAGGCGGTAGTCGCATAGTTTGCAGCACACATAAGGCCCGTGTTCCGGGCGCTCCAGGGCGATCACGATATCGGCTTCGCGCTTGGACAGGCTGATGAAATGCGGCAGCGGCAGAATATCCACCGAAATAGCCGGGTAGGCATCGACAAAATGGCTGAGCTGGGGGGTGATAAAAAAGCTCCCGAACCCCTCGGTGCAGCCCATGCGCACATGCCCCGACAACGCCACGCCCGACCCCGACACCTGCTCGCAGGCCATGTGCAGCGTGCTTTCGATCGACTCGGCATAGCCCAGTAAACGCTGGCCTTCGCTGGTCAGGGTGAAGCCGTTGGTGCGCGACTTTTCAAACAGCAACGTACCGAGGGCAGCTTCCAGCGAGCTGATGCGCCGCGACACGGTGGTGTAGTCCACCGCCAGGCGTTTGGCCGCGCTGCTGGCTTTGCGGGTACGGGCCACCTCAAGAAAAAACTTCAGGTCGTCCCAGTTCAATGCACTTAGCGATGTGATGTTTTTTTGCATGTTTGACCGGCTTTTATGTGCGTTCTTATTAGAAGAACGCACACCTATACTCCAAAAACAGTCCTGCGACCAATCTGGACACCCGCACTCAAAATAATAATGCCGGAGACTTCCATGAACGTTTCTACCACCCCGTACCAAAACGCCCGCCTGCTGATCGATGGCGAATGGGTCGAGTCGCAGACCACCGAGTGGCACGACATCGTCAACCCCGCCACTCAGCAAGTGCTGGCCAAAGTGCCGTTTGCCACTGCCGCTGAAGTCAACGCCGCCATCGCTGCCGCCCAGCGCGCCTTCCAGACCTGGAAGCTGACGCCCATTGGCGCGCGCATGCGCATCATGCTCAAGCTGCAGGCGCTGATTCGCGAACACTCCAAACGCATCGCCGTCGTGCTCAGTGCCGAACAGGGCAAAACCATTGCCGACGCCGAGGGCGATATTTTCCGTGGCCTGGAAGTGGTCGAGCATGCGTGCTCCATCGGCACCTTGCAAATGGGTGAATTCGCTGAAAATGTCGCGGGCGGGGTGGATACCTACACCTTGCGCCAACCGATCGGCGTTTGCGCCGGGATTACGCCGTTCAACTTCCCGGCCATGATTCCGCTATGGATGTTCCCGATGGCCATCGCCTGCGGTAACACCTTCGTACTCAAGCCATCCGAGCAAGACCCGCTGTCGACCTTGATGCTGGTCGAGCTGGCGCTGGAAGCCGGTGTACCGCCAGGCGTGCTCAACGTCGTCCACGGCGGCAAGGATGTGGTCGATGCGCTCTGCACCCACGCCGATATCAAGGCGGTTTCGTTTGTTGGCTCAACCGCCGTCGGTACCCACGTGTATGACCTGGCGGGCCGCCACGGCAAGCGCGTGCAATCGATGATGGGCGCAAAAAACCACGCCGTGGTGCTGGCCGACGCCAACCGCGAGCAAACCCTTAACGCGCTGGTCGGTGCCGGTTTCGGCGCGGCCGGGCAACGCTGCATGGCCACCTCGGTGGTAGTGCTGGTGGGCGCGGCGAAAAAATGGCTGCCCGACCTCAAGGCGCTGGCGCAAAAACTTAAGGTCAACGCCGGCAGTGAGGCGGGCACCGATGTAGGCCCGGTGATCTCCAAGCGTGCGAAAGAGCGCGTGCTGGGGCTGATCGAAAGCGGGATCAAGGAAGGCGCGGTGCTGGAACTGGACGGCCGCCACATCAAGGTGCCGGGCTTCGAGCAAGGCAACTTTATTGGCCCGACCCTGTTTTCCGGGGTCACCACCGATATGCAGATTTACACCCAGGAAATTTTCGGCCCGGTGCTGGTGGTGATTGAGGTCGATACCCTCGACCAGGCCATCGCACTGGTCAATGCCAACCCGTTTGGCAATGGCACCGGCCTGTTTACCCAAAGCGGCGCTGCGGCGCGCAAGTTCCAGACCGAAATCGATGTGGGCCAGGTGGGTATCAATATCCCGATCCCGGTACCGGTGCCGTTCTTCAGTTTTACCGGCTCCCGCGGGTCGAAACTCGGCGATCTTGGGCCGTACGGCAAGCAAGTGGTGCAGTTCTATACTCAAACCAAGACCGTCACCAGTCGCTGGTTCGACGATGACAGCGTGAACGATGGCGTCAACACCACCATCCACCTTCGTTGAGGGCACCCGTATGAACATCGCATTTATCGGCCTGGGCAACATGGGCGCACCGATGGCGCGCAATCTGCTCAAGGCCGGGCACTCGTTGAACCTGTTTGACCTGAACAAGGACATCCTTGCTGAACTGGCTGCCTTGGGTGGCCATATCAGCACTTCGCCACGCGAAGCTGCCCAAGGCACGGAAATGGTGATTACCATGCTCCCGGCGGCGGCTCATGTGCGCAGCGTGTGGCTGGGTGAGGACGGTGTGCTCGCCGGTATTGCCAAAGGCGTGCCGGCGGTGGATTGCAGCACCATCGACCCGCAGACCGCCCGCGATGTCGCCGCTGCAGCCGCCAAGCAGGGCGTGCAGATGGCCGATGCGCCGGTGTCCGGCGGTACCGGCGGCGCGCAGGCGGGCACCCTGACCTTTATGGTCGGCGCCCCCCAGGCGCTGTTCGACACCCTGCACCCGGTACTCGAACAAATGGGCCGCAACATCGTCCATTGCGGGGATGTGGGCACCGGCCAGGTGGCTAAAATCTGCAACAACCTGCTGCTCGGGATCTCCATGGTCGGCGTCAGCGAGGCCATGGCCCTGGGGGCAGCACTGGGTATCGACAGCGAAGTGCTGGCTGGGGTTATCAACAGCTCCACCGGGCGCTGCTGGAGTTCGGAGGTGTACAACCCGTGGCCGGGGATTGTCGAGACGGCCCCGGCATCCCGGGGTTACACCGGCGGTTTTGGTGCCGAGCTGATGCTCAAGGATCTGGGGCTGGCCACCGAGGCCGCACGTCAGGCCCACCAGCCGGTGGTGATGGGTGCCGTGGCACAACAGCTGTATCAGGCCATGAGCCTGCGCGGCGAAGGCGGCAAGGACTTCTCGGCCATCATCAACAGCTATCGCAAACCTCAGTAACTGGTCGCTTTACCGGGAGCCCGCGTCGGGCGGGCTCCCGGGTTTTTTGCGTGGTTTCACTCAGGCAAAAACGAAATATTTGCGCACGGTTTCCACCACTTCCCATGTACCTTTCATGCCCGGCTCCACCACAAAGATATCCCCGGCCCGCAAGTGGATCGGCTCTTTGCCCTCGGGGGTGATGATGCAATAGCCCTCACGGAAATCGCAGTATTCCCACTTCACATACTCCACATACCACTTGCCGGGCGTGCAAATCCAGGTGCCCATGATCTTGCTGCCGTCTTCGCTGGTGTAGGCATTGAGGTTGACGGTGTGCGGGTCGCCTTCGAGTTTTTCCCATTTGCAGGCATCGAGCACGGGCAGGGGATGGGTGTCGCGAAGCACGGTGATTGGCGCAGACATAAGACCTCCGGTGATGGGTTATCGAACCTCACCCTAACCGCAGCGTTACTCTGACAGATGCCTGGTTCCGACCCCCAGTTGCGCAAAAGCCCCGGCACTGTTTCCAGTACCGGGGCTTTTTTGTGACAGCTGGATGCTTAGTGCGCGTTGGCCAGTGCCTTGCCAGTGCGCAGGCGCAGCAGATAGAAGCCGTAGATGATCAGCAGCCACACTGGAATCGCATACACCGACGCGCGAACGTCGGGGATCATCCAGATTACCGAAACGATCACCGCCATAAATACCAGGCACAGGATATTGCTGAACGGGAACCAGAATGCCTTGAACGAAGGCGTCACGCCCTGTACCGCCATAGCCTTGCGGAACTTGATATGAGTGAGGCTGATCAGCGCCCAGTTGATCATCAGCGAGGCAACCACCAGCGCGAATAGCAGCTCCAGCGCCTTGTGCGGGGCCACATAGTTGACCACCACACACAGCAGCGTCACCAGTGCCGACACGCCCAGTGCGCGCAACGGCACGCCATTTTTGGTCAGTTTCATCAGCGCTTTGGGCGCATCGCCCTGTTCGGCCAGGCCGAACAGCATGCGGCTGTTGCAGTACACGCCGCTGTTGTACACCGACAGTGCGGCGGTCAACACCACAAAGTTGAGGATTTGCGCTGCGGTATCACTGCCGATCAAGGCAAAAATCTGCACAAACGGGCTGCTGCCGTAGGCATCGCCGCCGGCGCCCAGGGTGACCAGCAACTGATCCCACGGGTACAGCGCCAGCAGCACCGTCAGGGCGCCGACATAGAAAATCAGGATCCGGTACACCACCTGGTTGATGGCCTTGGGGATGACCTTTTTCGGCTCGCTGGCTTCAGCGGCGGTGATGCCCACCAGCTCCAGGCCACCAAAGGAAAACATGATAAAGGCCATTGCCATCAGCAGGCCCATGCCACCATTGGGGAAGAAGCCGCCGTGGCTCCACAGGTTGCTGATCGACGCCTGCGGGCCGCCGGTACCGCTGAACAGCAGGTAGCAGCCCAAAACGATCATGCCGACAATCGCCACCACCTTGATGATGGCAAACCAGAACTCCATTTCGCCGAACACTTTGACGTTCAGGGTATTGATCAGGTTGACCAGCGCAAAGAACACCACGGCGCTGACCCAGGTTGGTACCTCGGGCCACCAGAACTGGATGTACTTGCCCACGGCCGTCAGCTCGGCCATGCCCACCAGCACATACAGCACCCAGTAGTTCCAGCCCGATAAGAAACCCGCATAGCCGCCCCAGTACTTGTGGGCAAAGTGGCTGAAGGAGCCGGCCACCGGCTCTTCGACGATCATTTCGCCCAGTTGGCGCATGATCAGGAATGCGATAAAACCGGCGATCGCATAGCCCAGGATCATCGACGGCCCGGCCGACTTGAGCACGCCCGCCGACCCCAGGAACAGGCCCGTACCGATGGCGCCGCCCAGGGCGATCAGCTGGATGTGGCGATTTTTCAAACCGCGTTTGAGTGTGACCGGGGGGGAGTTAGCGTCAGCCATCGGTTGCCCTGTGAGTTGTTATTCTCAAAACTTGATAAAAATACCCACGGCCAAAGGTGCCCCGGGTGTCGCAAGCCCCGGATATTACTCTGGGTAAAAACCAAGGCATACAGGCGAAGCGCAAACCGCGACTCTTCCTACAAGCTTAACGCTTCCAGCAAGGCCACCGCATAGGCGGGCAACTGCTCGAATGAGCGGGCACAGAGCAGCAATTTACGATCTGCCCACGGCTCGCTCAAGCTCACCACTTTAAACGTGCGTGGCGCCTGCCAGCGCTCGATGGTCGCCCGGGGCACAATCCCCAGCCCGGCGCCCCGGGCGACCATGCGCAGCACCCCGTCAAAACCTTCGGCGCGAATCCGCACCTGCATGCGCACACCCACATGCAACGCCTGCTCCTCGAGATACACCGCCAACGCGCTGCTGGCCGACAGCCCGACATAGTCATGGCTCAGGGTGTCGCTGAACGAAAGCGTCGGCGAGTGAGCCAGCGGGTGATGGAGGGGCATGACCAGCACCAGCGGGTCATCGCGAAACGGCCGGGTTTGCAGGTCGCGGGTGTCGACCGCACTGGAGATCACGCCGATATCGGCTGCATTCAGACGCAACGCATGAGTAATGCGCAGGCTGGTGAGCTCTTGCTGATCGACGCTGATAGTGGGGTGCTGGCGCACAAAGTCGGCGAGCAACTCGGGCAGGTATTCGGTGAGGGCGGCAGTGTTGCACAGCAGGCGCACACGGCCTTTGAAGCCTTGGGCGTATTCGCTCAGGTCGTGATTCATGCGCTCGACCTGCTGCAAGAGCAGGCGCGCATGCTGTGCCAGCGCTTGCCCGGCCGGTGTCGGACTGACACCACGCCGGCTGCGCTGCAAAAAGGCCACGCCCAGGGACGCTTCCATCGCCCTGATCCGCGCACTGGCGGCGGGCAGCGATAAATGACTGAGGCTGGCGCCAGCGGTGATATTGCCCGCCTGCAGCACATTCAAGTACAGGCGCAGATCTACCAGATCGAAATGCATGAAAAGTCCTTACCCCTATGGCAGGCGTGTTGTGGGGGCGGGCTTGCTCGCGATGGTATCGCCTCGGTTTGCCTGACAAACCGCGTAGCCTGAATCGCGAGCAAGCCCGCTCCCACAAGGAGTGTGTGTTCTGCCTATTGCCGGACAAGAGGCTGGCTCTGTGCATTGCGCATTTCCAGGCGCATGGGCATGCCCCAGCATAGGCCCATGAAAACACTTGTCGAGTTCTATCAAAATATGGGTTGGGCCTTGTCACTGCTGGTGATGATGACCTTTTTGCTGGCCGGTACGGTCAAGGGCGTCATTGGCCTTGGCTTGCCGACCGTCGCAATGGGCATGCTCGGCCTGGCTATTGCTCCGGCACAGGCTGCGGCACTGCTGATTATCCCTTCCATTGTCACCAATGTCTGGCAACTGGCCGCAGGGGGGGAGTTGCGGGCCTTGGTAAAACGCCTGTGGCCCATGCAGCTGGGGATTTTTATCGGCACCGCCCTGGGCATGCTCTGGCTCAGTATCGACGGCGGTAGCTGGGTGGTACGAGCGCTGGGCGCGGCCCTGTTGCTTTATGCCCTCAGCGGGTTGTTCCTGCCCACCCTGCGCGTCGCTACGCAGCGCGAACCCTGGCTGGGCCCGGTGTGCGGCGTAATCACCGGGGTCATTACCTCGGCCACCGGCGTGTTCGTGATCCCCGCGGTGCCCTATCTGCAAGCGTTGGGCCTGAGCAAAAACCAGTTGGTGCAGGCCTTGGGATTGTCCTTCAGCGTCTCCACATTGGCCCTTGCCGCCGGGCTTTACTGGCGCGGCAACCTGGGCGGCGGTGAGCTCAATGCCTCATTGCTGGCGCTGGTGCCCGCCATGCTCGGCATGTGGCTGGGGCAATGGTTGCGTCAGCGCATCAGTGCCCTGCTGTTTAAACGGGTGTTTTTTATCGGCATGGCACTGCTGGGCACTCACTTGTTAATCAACAATTGATTATGGATTCGTGCTGGAGCGGCAAAGGTGATTTGACCCACTACGGGTTTTTCTCATGCGAGGGCATCGATATTCTGCCGACATGTTTTTTAACCCCCCATGTCGCTCAACAGCGCTGAGGGTTTAACCCCTGGAGGCTGATGATGAAAAAAATACTTTTGCTTAACGGTGCGAAAAAATTCGCCCACTCCGATGGTCGCTACAACCTGACCATGCACGACACTGCGTTGGCGTTTTTTGATCGTCAGGGTTTTGAAGTCAAAGTGACCCATATCGACGAAGGCTACGATATCGCCGAGGAAGTGGAAAAATTCCTCTGGGCTGACGTGATCATCTACCAAATGCCGGGCTGGTGGATGGGCGCGCCGTGGATTGTTAAAAAGTACATGGATGAAGTATTCACCGAGGGTCACGGCAAGCTCTACGCCAGTGACGGCCGCACCCGTTCCGACGCTTCGCAGCGCTACGGCAGCGGTGGCCTGATTCAGGGCAAGCAGTACATGCTGTCGCTGACCTGGAACGCCCCGCAGCAGGCGTTCGATGACCCGGCCGACTTCTTTGAAGGCAAGGGCGTGGACGCGGTGTACTTCCCGTTCCACAAGGCCAATGAATTTTTGGGCATGACCGGCTTGCCGACCTTCCTGTGTGTTGACGTGATGAAGCGCCCGCAACCTGAAGTTGACGCCGCCCGTTACGAGCAGCACCTAGCCGAGGTGTTCGGCCTCAAGGCATAAGCGCCGCCGGGGTGGGAGCGGGCTTGCTGGCGATGCAGTCAACGCGGTTGTCCTGACGACTCGCGGTGATACCATCGCGAGCAAGCCCGCTCCCACACGTAGATAAGGTCGACCGCGTGAAAGCCAGATCCGATGAGCTGCAAATTTTTGTTTCGGTCATCGAGTGCGGCTCGATTTCCGCCGCCGCCGAACAGGCCGGGCAAACTCCTTCGGCCGTGAGCCGCACGCTGTCACGGCTCGAAGCCAAGCTTGAAACCACGCTGATCAATCGCACCACCCGGCGCATGGACCTGACCGAAGAGGGCAAGTTCTTCTTCGAGCGCGCCAAGCAGATCCTTGAGCAGATGGACGAGCTGGAAGAGCGCCTCATCTCCCATCAGCGCACCCCCTCCGGGCGCCTGCGGATCAACGCCGCGGCGCCATTCGTGCTGCATGCCATCGTGCCGTATATCCCTGAATTTCGCGCGCTGTACCCCGAGATTCAGCTCGAACTCAACAGCAACGACCTGATTATCGACTTGCTGGAGCAAAGTACCGACATTGCCATCCGCATCGGCACCCTGGCCGACTCCACCCTGCATGCCCGCTCCCTGGGGTGCAGCCCGCTGAATATCCTTGCCAGTCCGGACTACATCGCCGCCCACGGCATGCCCACAAATGTTGCAGATTTGGCCCACCATACTCTGATCGGCTTTACCCAGAACGATGGCCTCAACCAGTGGCCGCTGCGGTATGCCCAGGGCGACCGCTGGCCCATCCAGCCGGCCATCAGTGCCTCCAGCGGTGAAACCGTGCGGCATCTGGCGTTGCAAGGGCAGGGCATCGCTTGCCTGTCGCATTTCATGACCCACGAAGACATCGCCGCCGGGCGCCTGCGCGTGGTGCTGGGTGAGTTCAACAGCGGCTATCGCCAGCCGATCCACGCCGTGTATTACCGCAACTCGCAGCTGGCGCTGCGCATCCAGTGCTTTCTGGACTTTATCCAGGCCAAGCTGGCGGGGTATGCCATCTGCGACTAGCGCTAACCCACAGGGTTTGCGTGAAGTTCCTACATATAAAGCAACGTCTGCACCTGCTGCGTCGCTTTCTATTGAGGGACGATTCCTAGAGAATCCTGGCTGTCTTGTGGCGCTGCACACGGGTGGATAGTCTCGCTGGGTCGCTGATTTCAGTGACCGGTTTTGACAGACCGCCCAAACCCATCTCCAGCGCTTTTCATGTTGCTCAATGTTATGGCGGCTGTGTGCGGGGCACGTTCTAGTGCGCCGAGTTAGGGTGGATCCTCGGTCTGTCAACCCGCATGCAGCTGCCACCCTTACCGATTGACAGCGGGAAGTGGCAGTTTTTTCAGACTTTTTTGGAATCCTCCCATGAAAAAAATTGTTCCCGATCCTCCGCTGTTCACCACCGCCCATCAGGGCACGTCGTTATTCAGCATCAACCCCGGGGTGCCAATGCAGGAGGCGCTCAAACATGCCTCGCTGTTGCTCAAGGGCGCGGAACTGACCGCCGACGATATCCATTCCCACCTCAGCGGCTATGAAGCGGAGCAGTTGTGGTGCGTGATTCACGGTGTCGAAATGGCCCGTGGTCTGGTGGATGCACTGCTCACCGAAGCGCACACATAACGCCCTCTGTAGCAGCTGCCGTAGGAACGAGGCTGCGTCCGGCTGCGAAGCAGTCGTAGAACCCTGCAACCCGGTGTTTCAGGCATACCGCGTTTGCCGGAATTGCGACTGCTGCGCAGCCGGACGCAGCCTCGTTCCTACGGCAGCTGCTACGAGTCCCGTTTCGGCGCAGAACCGTGCTGTCCTCAAGCTTGTGCGTCATTGCGCACTTTCGCTTTTGTTGTTTGAAAATGTTGCCGAATTCAGACAAGGTTTGGCCACAGTTGATAACAATAAAAGGATGTATCGAATGCGCATTGTGTGGTTCAAAACCCTGGCCCTGACGGCGGCTATCGTTGCCGGCTCTTCGGCGTATGCCGTCACCCTGGACGGCGGCGCGGTGGCCGCACCCGATCAATATGGCGCCGAAGTGGCTGCGCAAATTCTGAAAAAAGGCGGCAACGCGGTAGACGCCGCAGTCGCCACCGCCTTTACCCTGGCCGTGACCTATCCCGAAGCCGGCAATATCGGCGGTGGCGGGTTTATGACGATGTATATCGACGGCAAACCCTACTTCCTCGACTATCGCGAAACGGCCCCCAAAGCCGCCAGCCGCGATATGTATCTGGACGACAAGGGTGAAATCATCGAGAACCTGAGCCTGGTCGGCTCCCGCGCTGCAGGCGTGCCGGGCACGGTGATGGGCCTGTGGGAAGCGCACCAGCGCTTTGGCAAGTTGCCGTGGGCCGAGCTGCTGACCCCGGCCGTGGGCTACGCGAAAAACGGCTTCACGGTGGCCGACCAGCAATTCCAATACCGCGAAGATGCGCTGGCGCTGTTCAAGGGCACTACCAATTTCGGTGACTACTTTGGCAGCATGAAACCCGGACAAACCTTCAAGCAGCCAGAGCTGGCCGAGACCCTGGAGCGCATTGCCGACCAAGGGGCCAAGGAGTTTTACCACGGCAAGACCGCCGATCTGCTGGTCGCGCAAATGCAGGCAGACAAAGGCCTGATCACCAAGCAAGACCTTAACGACTACAAGGTCAACTGGCGTGAGCCAATGCGCGTCGATTTCCGTGGCAACACGTTGTACACCGCGCCGCTGCCAAGCTCGGGCGGTATCGCTCTGGCACAGTTGATCGGCATTAAAGAAGACCGCGCCGCGGACTTCAAAGGCGTCGAACTGAACTCTGCGCCGTACATCCACCTGTTGGCCGAAATCGAAAAACGCGTTTTCGCCGATCGCGCCGACTACCTGGGCGACCCGGCTTTCGGCAAGATGCCCGTGGCTGAACTGACCGACCCGGCCTATATCGCCAAGCGTGCAAAAGAGGTCAATCCGAAAGCGATTTCCGCGACTGCCAATGTCAAACCGGGCCTGGAACCACATCAGACCACGCACTTCTCCATTGTCGACAAACAGGGTAATGCGGTCAGCAATACCTATACCCTGAACTGGGATTACGGCAGCGGTGTTGTGGTTAAGGGCGCGGGCTTTTTGCTGAACGATGAAATGGATGACTTCAGCTCCAAGCCTGGCGTAGCCAACGCCTTTGGTGTGGTAGGCGGCAATGCCAACGCCATTGAACCAGGCAAACGCATGTTGTCGTCCATGAGCCCAAGCCTGGTGACCCGTGACGGTCAGGTCACGCTGGTACTGGGCACGCCGGGTGGTTCGCGGATTTTCACCTCGATTTTCCAGGTGCTGAACAACATCTATGACTACAACCTGCCACTGGAAAAAGCCGTAGCCGCGCAGCGTGTGCATCACCAGTTGTTGCCTAAAGACACAATCTATTTCGACGCCTACGCGCCGCTGACCGGCAAGGTGGCGGATGAGCTCAAAGCGATGGGCTACACCCTGGAGGATCAGGGCTGGAACATGGGGGATATCCAGGCCATCCAGGTCAAGGGTACAGCGCTTGAAACCGCCTCCGACCCGCGTAGCCGTGGTGTGGGGATGGTGGTGAAGTAGTAAACCCGATTCTTTGTGGGAGCGGGCTTGCTCGCGATTCAGGCTATGCGGTTTGTCAGGCAAACCGAGACGATGCCATCGCGAGCAAGCCCGCTCCCACAAGTGTTTTATAACGTCTGCAATTTGTTACCATCTGTTGCTTGTTACTCCCTCCGTTTTCCCCGTCCCGAATTTTAGGTAAGCCATGAAACTCTCACGTCTGCGCGCTGATGTCCTGGCCGGGCTCACGACGTCTTTTGCCCTGTTGCCCGAGTGCATCGCGTTCGCGCTGGTTGCCCATCTCAACCCGCTGATGGGCCTGTATGGCGCCTTTATTATTTGCACGCTTACCGCGCTGTTTGGCGGGCGGCCGGGCATGGTGTCCGGTGCCGCCGGGTCGATGGCGGTGGTGATCGTCGCGCTGGTGGTGCAACACGGTGTGCAGTACCTGCTGGCCACGGTGCTGCTAAGCGGGCTGATCATGCTGGCGTTCGGCCTGCTCAAACTGGGCAAGCTGGTGCGCATGGTGCCGCACCCGGTGATGCTGGGGTTCGTCAACGGCCTGGCAATCGTGATTGCCCTGGCGCAACTGGATCACTTCAAGGACGGCGACACCTGGCTCAGCGGCATGGCGCTGTACATGATGATCGGGCTGGTGGCCGCAACGATGGCCATTGTCTACCTGCTGCCGCGCCTGACCCGTGCCGCGCCGCCTGCGCTGGTGGCCATTCTGGGCGTTGGATTGGCGGTGTACCTGCTGGGCCTGCCGACCCGTACCCTGGGCGATATGGCGCATATCGCGGGTGGTTTGCCGAGCTTCAACCTGCCGCAGATTCCCTGGACGCTTGAGACCCTGGGCATCATCGCGCCCTATGCCGTGGTGATGGCAGTGGTCGGTTTGCTGGAAACCCTGCTGACCCTCAACCTGACCGACGAAATTACCGAAAGCCGTGGCTACCCCGACCGCGAGTGCGTGGCTCTGGGCGCAGCCAATATGGTCTCGGGGGCATTCGGCGGCATGGGCGGTTGCGCGATGATCGGCCAGACCGTGGTCAACCTCAGTTCCGGCGGGCGCGGGCGGTTGTCCGGGGTGACTGCCGGGGTGATGATCCTGCTGTTTGTGTTGTTCCTGTCGCCGTTTATCGAGCGGATTCCACTGGCGGCGCTGGTGGGGGTGATGTTTGTGGTGTCACAGCAGACCTTCGCCTGGGCCTCGTTGCGAGTCCTCAACAAAGTGCCGCTCAACGATGTGCTGGTGATTGTCGCGGTAACGGTGATTACCGTGTTTACCGACCTGGCAGTGGCAGTGATGTGTGGAGTGATTATCGCTGCGCTCAACTTCGCCTGGCAGCAGGGGCGTCAGATATACGCTGATACGGACCTGCAAAGCGACGGCAGCAAGCTTTACCGTGTGCACGGCACGCTGTTTTTTGCCTCGACTACGGCGTTTCTCAAGCAGTTCGACCCGGCCAATGACCCGGCGCAGGTGACACTCGATTGTCGGCATTTGAACTTTGTTGATTATTCGGCCATTGCGGCTCTCGATACGCTGCGCGAGCGCTATCGCAAAGCGGGCAAACATCTGCGGGTGTTGCACCTGTCCGAGCGCAGTAAAAAGTTGCTCAAGCGTGCTCGCGTACATCACGAGTAATGGGGATAGGCTGTGGCAAATTAAGTAACACTTTTAGTTATTGGATCAGGAATATAAGCGGGTACATAGCAAGTATGTGACCCGCTGACGACTGTAGATGATTAAAACGCGGGGATCATTTCTTTAGTAAAGCACCGTGGGTCGGAGCCTTTACGGTCAAAAACGAACTCGAATTCAACTGAACCCAAACGAGGCTCGGTAATGCTCTGTGCAATACGTATCTTGCGTTTGACGCCATCCTGTTGCAGGTTTTTGTTGGTTTTATCCCAATCAGTATTCTGGTTTGTAGACGAACCCCAAATGCGCATGTTCAGGTTAGCTTCGCTTCGCGATGCAGAACTGCTTGGGCTGTTGATTTTATAATCGGTTGCGAAGACGCTCAGTAAGTTGCCATTTCTGACCGCTGTTACGTAAGCGGTACCCGTGAATCCACCTGCCGAGCAACTGAGTGTGTAGTCTCTGCTGGTTTCCGCGAACGATGCAGACGCCGCCAATAAAAGTGCGGCGGCAAGACCAGCCTTGGTTGCGATTTTTTTTTCAAATAACATAGTAGTGGGTCCTGTTGATGTTTAGACCCGGTGAGTTTAAATACAGTATTTGATATGTAGGGAGAGTGGTTTTTACATTTGTGTGTGGGATTTTTTTTGCAAGCGTGTAGCTGTGTTGAACTTGTTGCGGCTCAAGCTTCCATCATTCTTGTGCTCTGATATCTGACCAAGTTTTTTAAAGTGGGGTTCAACCGTTGAACATGAGTTGAACCCTTGATAATTAAACTTTGAAGTGACTCACCATCTCTTGCAACTGGTTGCCCAGGCGCGCCAGTTCAACACTGGACTTGGCCGTCTCGTCGCTTGCCGCTGCGGTCTGTTCGGAAACGTCGCGCACGTTGACGATGCTGCGGCTGATCTCTTCGGCCACTGCGCTCTGTTGTTCGGCGGCAGCGGCGATTTGCTGGTTCATCGACTGAATGTTCGACACCGTGCGGGTGATGCCCTGCAAGGACGTGCCTGCGTGGCGGGTCAGGGTTACGCTGCTGTCGGTCAGGGTGCGGCTGTTGTGCATCACGCTGGCCACATGCTGGGTACCGCTTTGCAGGGCGGCCACCAGGGTCTGGATTTCTTCGGTGGATTTTTGCGTGCGCTGGGCCAGGCCGCGTACTTCATCGGCCACCACGGCAAAGCCGCGCCCGGCGTCACCGGCACGCGCCGCTTCGATCGCAGCGTTGAGGGCCAGCAGGTTGGTCTGCTCGGCCACGGCCTTGATCACGTCCATCACACTGCCGATCTTGTCGCTTTCCTGCTGCAGCACGGCCATGGCTTCGGTCGAACGGCCCACTTCCACAGCCAGGCGCTCGATCTGGTCAATAGCCTGGTTGACCACGGTGTCGCCTTCGCGGGCTTCGTTGTCTGCGGCCGCTGCGGCTTGCGAGGCTTGCTCGGCATTGCGCGCAACTTCCTGCACGGTGGCGGTCATTTCATGCATGGCGGTGGCCACCTGATCGGTCTCGATCTTCTGGCTGTTGACCCCGGCGCTGGTTTGCTCGGTCACCGCGGACAGCTCTTCGGCGGCACTGGCGATCTGGCTGACGCCATCACGGATACCGCTGATCAATTCGCGCAGGGTCGTGCCCATGCGGGCAATGCCTTGTTGCAGCACGCCCAGTTCGTCGCGACGGGTAACGCGCAGGTTCTGGGTCAGGTCGCCACTGGCGATGCGATCAACCACGGCCAGGGTTTCACGCAGGGGCACGGTGATCTGGCGGGTGATGATCACGGCTGCGGTGATGCCAAACAGCAACACCAGCAGGGTGGTGATCAGTTGCATGCTGTTGGCCGTGGCGCTTTCGATGTCGCGGCGTTCCAGTTGAATCTTGTACAGCTCATCGCTGCGGCCAAGGATGCTGGTGCCGTATTCGGTCATGTCCTTGCGCATGGCAATGATGGTGTTGTCGGTGCTGGTGTATAGCTCCAGAGCTTCCTGGTACTGATCCATGGTTTTGGTCAGGGTGCGCAAGGTGTCGCCGGCATTGGCGGCAAAGTGCGAGCCCAGGCGATCAAGGCTGGCAATGGCGGCATCCAGTTGCTGGCGGGCGGCTTTTTCCGTGGCGGGGTTGGGTGCGGCAATGTAGGCACGCACCTGGTAGCGCGAGAGCAGGAACTGCTCACGGACTTCAGACACGGTCTGGAACATGGCAAAGCGGTTTTCATCACCTGCGGGCAGTTGCAGGGCGCGGTTGAGCAAGGTGGTGATGGCGTCCTGGGCCAGGGCGGCATTGCGGTCCATGTTGGCCCGCGATACGGCGGACTCGACATACGCCTTGCGCATAGTCACCAGCGCGCGTTCGTAGCGGCCGATAATCTCTTGCTGCTCCTTGAGCAGCTTGAGGTTTTCCGGGCTCTGGAAGGTGGCAATCAGCTGACTTTGCTGCGCAGAAAACGCATCAATGCTGGCTTGTACGTTCTGTGCGGCAGTTTCGTCGCCATCGGTCAGCATGTATTGCAAACGCGTAACCCGCAGGTTGGTAAACGCGGTGTTTAAACGGGTGATGTCGCTCATCCAGTTACTGCGATCAATCATCTTGTCCAGACTGATCCAGTTGCAGACGGCCATTACGCAGGTAAGGGCCAGTACCAGGCCAAAGCCCAGGGACAGTTTCAGGTTGACGCTGATATTGCTCAGCCATCTATTCATAGAGTTCTCCAGGAACGCTGCACGCATGATCTAAGTTCGCTGGAGGGAATTATTTTTTTTGACCCAGCCGAGTGTTGTGTTGGAGGGGTATCGGCTGCATCCGCCAGAGCTGAAACGTTTTGTTTAGCACCAGTTCACATAACTGCCCAGCCATTCGGATGGCGGCTGGGAATTCGGCTTTTACGCTTTTTTTCACATCCGTTTCACCTGCCTCTGACCTCCCTTTTTCTAGGATATGTTCAGCTAATTGAGACCTGCTTTATGCAAGTCTGTTTGCTGCAACCGGGTCGCGAAGCGACCCGTTGTCATATTCGCGCTATAGGGTGGTGCCAGTGTTTTCACTGACTGCCGCAGGGGGCATAAGCATCGTGACGTTGAGTCTTGGTCTGACCGGAATTAACCGTGCGCTGTTGCGCCGTGGCCTGGTCCGTTACAGAAATGCACTGGTGGTAATTGTGGCCAGCGTGCTGGCCACAGCGCTGGTGCTGGCGCTGCTGGCACCTGCCGCCGCACCTGATCTGGCGCAGCCCAGCCATGCCGATCGCGTATTGCTGCTCACCGACAGCTGGGCCAAGGGCGATGTGATTGCAGTGGTACGCCACGGCGAGCGTTGCGACCGTTCTTCGGCACAGTGCCTGGGGCCGGCGGACGGTGTGACGGTACGCGGCGAGGCGACGGTTCAGGCGCTGGGGGCCGACTTCGACCAACTGGGGCTCACGAACGCCGATATCTACAGCAGCCTGCTGACCCGCGCCCGGCAAACCGCCGATGCCATGTTTGCCCACCCGGTAGAGGCCCAGGACTGGCTGTTCAACTGCCGGGGCAGCATGTTGCGTGATGCCCTCAAGCATAAAGTGCCGGGCCACAACCTGATCCTGGTGAGCCATAGCGAATGCATGGACCAACTGTTGATGGACATGCACCTGTCCACCAGCACCACGTTTGGCTATGGCGCTTCGTTGTTTATCAAAACCAATGGCGCGAACAGCGATCCGCAGATGCTGGGCTATATCGAGCCCAAGGACTGGAAGAGCATCGTTCCGGTGGTGAGCACCAGCAGTCGTCACGGGTTTGAAGCCTCGCAGTTCTGAGGTCCTTTGGCGCAAGACATGAAGCCCGGCCCTGAGCCGCAATGCTGTTCACTTTAGAGCAACGCAGCTCAAGTGTGGGAGCGGGCTTGCTCGCGATGGTCTTCAGAGCACCGCATTTACTCAGTAAATACGCGTCATCGTTTACGACCATCGCGAGCAAGCCCGCTCCCACAGAGACAGAAATCGCCTAAGTGAACAACACTGCGGCCCTGAGCCGGGCTTTTTCATGTCAGGTGCGGTTCAGCAGGCGGTTCCAGTTTTGCTCGTCGGGCAAGGGCAGGTCGCTGAGTTCGCGGGCCACCACGTTTTCAATGTCGTTGGCGCTGAGCACTTTTTCGTCGAGCCACGGCCAGGTCGCATCCGCATCGCGAAAGTTGAGCTGGTTGTTCAATTGCTGGCAGGCAAGGGCGAGCAGATGCATCAGCGTCCACAAGCTGGTGATGTAAGGCTTTTGCTGGGCCGGAATGCGATTGAGCAGGGCGGTCACGTCAGCCAGGTTGGCACCTGGCGTCAGATTGCTGTGCAGGTTCCAGACGATCGCACCGTTGTTCGATACATCCTGATTGGCCAGCGCCGGGTCGGTGCTGACTTCGATGTTGAGCTTTACGCGCTGTTGCTCAAGCTGATCGATCAGGTAATTGGCCAGATCGGATTTGCGCAGGAAAGCGCTGGCCGTGTTGTAGGCCAGATTTGCGTCGTAGTCGCTCAGGGTCTTGCTGGAAATGCTGATGGTCATGGCAGGCTCCTTGGCTGTGAATCGTCCAAGGAGCGTAGCCAATGCAGCGTGATCGGCCACGGCATCTGCGATTGTGTTGCCCGGGATCAAGTTTGCGGGGGCGGCGTGGCCTGGCTGACAAAATAGAAGTGGTGGCGGCCAACGCTGATTTCTTCCAGCACCTGCAAGGCCATGCCCGGTATCTCGGGTTTTTCCACAAGGGCGACATGCTCGGGCGATGCGCTGAGAAACGTCTGCAACTGGGCCGTTGAATCAAGGGTGTGTTGCAACTGCTGGCTGTAGAACACCACGGCGCCCAGTCGTTCATCTGGCCGCAGCAGTGCCACCTGTTTACCGCTGGCCTGCAGGCTCATGACCCGGGCGGCCAGGGGTTGGAAGGACTCTTCCTTGTCGGCCAGCGGGGCCCGATGGGCCGCCAGCAGGTAGGCGCCCACCAAAATGGTCAGCAGTGCGATGGCAAGGGGGCGATGGTTGTCGCTGAGGAATTTGGCCACTGGCGAACCTGCGCTTTTTTTGTACAGCCAGTCCAGCACCACCCGCGCGTACTCGGCCGCAATCACCGCCGCGGCGGGCGCCATCGACATCATGTACACCGCACGCTTGCTGGAGGCGAGGTTGAGCAGCACAAATTGCGCCACCAGCCATACACTGAAAAACAGCAGGAAGGGGTTGGCGCGCAGCTGTTTGCGAAAGTGCCACAGGCCCAGGTAAGTCAGCAGGTTCCACGGCAGAAAGGCTTCGGGCAGTTTTCGCAGGTAGTAGTAAAAGGGCTCGTAATGCCCGGCCTCGACAAAGGAACCGCTAAACCGCCCCACGCTGTTGGTCAGCAGCAATTCGCTGACCGCCTGCATGCCGCCGCGCTGATACAACAGGCACAGCCAGATCATCAGCGGGATCAGCCCCACCAGCGTCAACAGTGCGGGGCGCAGCCAGTTGCGCAGTACGAAGCGTTTATCGATCAGGCTTTCGCTCAGCAGAAAGACAAAGATCACCACGCCCGGCAATGCCAGGCCCAGTACGCCTTTGCTCAGGGTGGCAATGGCGATGCCGAAGGCGAACAGCAGCCAGCTGCCCCGGGCCAGGCCGGGCTGGCGATTGGCGTGGTAGAACGCCAACAGGGTCATCGTCACGCCCAAGGTCAGCAGGGAGTCTTCGCCCACCTGACGGGCGTTGCCCCAAAAAATGCCCATGGTTGCCAGCATCGCCGCGGCTGTCCAGGCCAGCGCCGTGGGGCGCCCGAGTTTGCGCAGCATGGCGTAGAGCAACATCACGCAAAACAACCCGGCAAACGCAGACGCCAGGCGTACGGCGAACAGCTCGGCGCCGAACACGCGAATGGCACCGGCGTCCAGCCACAGGCTCAGGGGAGGTTTTTCCAGAAAGGGTTGATTGAGCAGATTGGGAGTGATCCAGTCGTCGCTGACATGCATCTGCATGGCGATGCCCGCCACCCGGGACTCGGTCGAGCCTTGCAGTTGGTGATTGCCCAGCGCGAAAAACAGCAGCACGCAAGTGAGCAGTAATAACAGCAGAGCAGGACGAGTCAGGCGCATTGGGCTACCAGGCAGCAATCGAATGAATACTGCGCTGGAGTATAGGAGGGCAATCCTTAATAAATTGTGAAAGCTGGCAGGCCAAACACACATCCATGTGAGAGCGGGCTTGCTCGCGATGCTATCACCGCGGTTTTGCAGTCAGAACGCGGCGATAGCATCGCGAGCAAGCCCGCTCCCACAGGAAGCCCAAGCCCTTAGAAAGTCGCTTTTACCTGCAAACCCGCCACCAGCGCATTGCTGCGCTTGGCGCCGTAGAAAGCCCCAGGCTCGATGATGTACTGCAGGTCCGGACGCAGCAGCAGCCACGGCGTGACTTGCGCACCATAGTTGAGTTCCAGCAACTGCTCGCCGCTGTCCAGGCTGGCGATCATGTCCGCCTGCTCGGGACTGCTGGCTGCCGCTTCCTGGACATCACGCGAACGCGAGTTGAACACCGCGCGGCCATAGGCAAAGGCGATGCTGTCCTTGGGACGGCTGGCAAACGGCTTTTGCTTGACCAGACCCACCGAGTACCAGTGGCGCATCGGCGAGGTGGCGGCATTGCTGCTGGACGCCTGGCCAAAGGCGCGCAATACGCTTTCGGGGTCTTGCTCGTCACGCCAGATGGCCTGGTCGACCAACACATAGGCACCGGTGCGGTTGTTGGCTTTTTGCGTGCTGCCAATCTTGCGGGTGTTGGAGGTGTCGTAGTACCAGCCCACTTTATATTGGCCATTAAGCCAGGCGTTGTTGGTGAAGATCGCCTCCAGCGGCATGATCGCCCCCGTGGTGCCTTTGGTGGTCATGCTGAACGCTTCGGAGGAGCGGCTGTTGTACTCGGGGTTGACCTGGAACAGCGCCGTTTGCAAGGTCAGGGCCGGGCTGACGGTGTAACGCAATTCTGCACCCCAGTGGCCGGTGGGGTAGTTGGTCCAGCCACTGCCATTGGATTGGGTCAGCGGGTGCGCGCAAAAACCGGCGTTGACGAAGCTGGTCAACAACGGCATGCCGCCAAAGTCGTTGCCCATCGGCATAAAGCCCAGCTTGGTGGTCAGGTCTTCGGAAAACAGCGTGCGCTGGTAGCTGAACTCAGACAGGCGGGTGTAGTTGCCGCCAGCGTTTTCCTGGATCGGCAGGCGGTTGCCTACGAGGTCTTCGGAGGCGCTGTGGCCGCGACGGTCATTGACGGTGACTTGCACCAGGCCAGCATCGGCGCTACCGAGTATTTTACTCAGGTCGAACTGGGCACCGATGCGCACTTGCTGCGAATAGCGGGTGCCGTGCTTGATGCCGCCATGCAGGTTGGAGAAGGTTTCGGAGTTGTAATCACCGGTCAGCTTGATGCCTTTATCGGCCAGCTTCTGGCGTTCGCCGCCCCAGTCGCCGGTCAGGGTCGAACGGTTCATCAGGTTGTCGGTGGTGTCGGCCAGTACGCAGGCAGGCGTCAGGGCCAGCAATGACAAGCCGCCGCACAGGCTGGTGTTCAGCAGGGCGCGGGAAGAGAAAAACATCTACGGGAGCTCCTTTACATGAAGTGTCGGCGACAGGGCGCGACACGATGCCGCACATTATGAACTATTTAGTTAATTAATTTCATATTTGGTTACACGGCCTCCCTCTAATGACTAAGGGCGTTGGTAGCGGCCATCCGCTAGACTCCCGCGTTTACCCGTCTCAAAGGATGTTCATGATCTGGTTTCTTGAAGGGCAATCGAGCCAACGCGACGTGATTGCAGGTGCCCGGGCGGCGCTGCCGGAGACGGTACGGATTTTCGCTTCACACCGACAAAGCCGTCCCGAAATTACCGGGTTGGCGGATATCGCCTGGCGCGAACCGCAAGACAACCAGGAGCGCATCGGCTGGGTGATCGAGCAGGCTCGTGCGCAACAGATCAAGGTGGTGCTGGCCGGGCGTGTGGGCCAGGTCTATGAAGCGCACCGCGCCGAGTTCGAAGCGGCCGGGCTGCAACTGGTGACTGGCGCGCTGGACCTGGACACCTTTGAACGGGTCGACGACAAGTCGGCGTTCACTCGCGAAGCGCTGGCGGCCGGGCTGGCGTGCATCCCGGCGATAACCGTGAGCAACCGTGCCGAACTGCAGGCGGCTTACGCGCAACTGGCCCGTGACGGCCAGGTCTGTGTCAAACCCACACGCGGCATTTACGGCCAGGGCTTCTGGCGGCTGGCCGATAACGTCGACCCGTTCCGCAGTTTTGCCAATGCCGACGCCCATGAGGTCAATGCCGACGTATTTGCCCAGGCCTACGGTCAGTCGGACGCGCCCAAGCCGTTGCTGGTCATGCCTTATATGCCCGGCAGCGAATGCTCGGTGGACATGGTCTGCGAGGCGGGCGAGGCCGTGGCCTGGGTCGGGCGGCGCAAGCAGGGCCTGATGCAGACGTTCGAGCGCGAAGGCGGCGCCGTCGAGCTGGCGATCAAGGCCGCGCGGCACTTCAAGTGCGACGGCATCGTCAATGTACAAACCCGTGATGATGCCGGGGGTAAGCCGCACCTGTTGGAAATCAACCTGCGTTACTCCGGCGGCATCGGCTACACCCGGGAAGCCGGGGTCAACCTGCCGGGGATTTTTGCCGCTCGCCGCCTCGGCCTGCCAGTGCCTCCGAGCGTCTGGCGCGAAGATGTACAGGTCAAGGCGATCACCGTGGTTGTGCCGGTTCGCGGCGATTCGCTCCTGGGGTGATTTGACGTTTTCGGTAACTATTTATCGCTTGTTTAAAGTGATCGACTCGCCGATTGTCCCCCACTTTTTTATGTATTTCAGGTAGTAAAAGTTGATGAATAGCACTAACCCCATGACCGGTCCCAAGGTTTTGCATGCAAACCTCAAGCGCGGTCGTCTGGAGGTAGAGGTCAATGCATCGACCTTTGCTGCGCAGGCACTTTTCGATTTTGCCGAGCGTCGCAATCCCAAACGGGCCTTTCTGTTTGTTTCGCGTGTACTGGGCCGGCATATTCCGGCTCGGCCCTCATTAATGGCACAAAGCTCCAATGCCCTTGCCGGCAAGATTCCTGCTGACCTGCCCGGCCCGGTACTGGTGATCGGCATGGCCGAAACCGCCGTGGGCCTGGGCGCCGGGGTACACCGTGCCTTGAGCCAGACCCGCAATGACTGCGTGTACCTGTGCAGCAGCCGTCACCCTACGGGCAGCGCCTTGTTTGCCCGCTTTGAAGAAGAGCACAGCCACGCCAGCTCGCATTTGCTGCACCTGCCGCAAGACGCGGCAACCCGCGACATGATGCTCAACGCCCGTTCGCTGGTGCTGGTGGACGATGAGGCATCCACCGGCAATACCTTTATCAACCTGTCCCGGGCGCTGGCCGAGGCGGGGCTCGATTCGATCGAGCGCATCGTCACTGCCACCCTGACCGACTGGTCCGGGGACGCCGTGCGTACCGCCATGGGCGATCACGTCAGCAGCGTGGCGTTACTCGACGGTCGCTACAGGTTCGCCGAAGATCTAACCGCAGAGCTGCCGGATATGCCCGAAGTGGGCAGTGTTGCCCAAGGCGACTGGGCGCTGGACGCGAGCCGCGACTGGGGCCGCATGGGCGTTCGCGAACACCTCGACACGCTGGCGCCGGGCCTGCAGGTCGCTGCCGGTGAGCGGGTTCTGGTAATCGGTACCAGCGAATTCGTCTGGCGTCCGTTTTTGCTGGCCGAGCGCCTTGAACGGGCCGGTGCCGATGTGCACTTCAGCTCTACCAGCCGTTCGCCGATTGCCCTGGGCCATGCCATCGATCATGCGTTGTCGTTCTCGGACAACTACGGCCTGGGCATCCCCAACTTTTTATATAACGTCGCCCCCGGCCAGTTTGACCGGGTGCTGATCTGCAGCGAAACCCCGGCGGCTGCCGTCGACCCGGCGCTGGTCAGCGCATTGAATGCGCAGGTAATCGTTGATGAACAGTAATCGCCCCCTGGTGTTCGTTGATCTGGACGACACCCTGTTTCAAACCGCCCGGAAAATGGGCGAGGAGCCACGTTTTACCGCCACCCTGGACTTGGACGGCCAACCCAACGGCTTTATGAGCGCGACGCAAAAGAGCTTTGTGGAGTGGCTGCTGGCTACCAGTGACGTGGTCCCCGTGACCGCACGCAGCATCGAAGCCTATCAGCGCGTGCAGTTGCCATTCGTGCATGGCGCGGTCTGTGCTCACGGCGGGGTGATTCTCAACCCGGACGGCTCGCTGGACCCGGTCTGGCATGCCCGCATGTGCGAAGAGCTGGCGCTGGAGCAAACCCGCCTGCATCAGTTGAGCGAGCAAACCCTGGCCATTGGCGCCGAACTGGGCTTCTCGTTGCGTGGCTGGGTGGTTGAAGAGCAGGGCCTGGCCAATTACGTGGTCACCAAGCACAACAACGAAACCGACCAGGCGCTGCTCACCGTGCTGGCCGAAGTCAAGGCGCGGGGCTTGCTCGACGGCCTGTATGTGCATGGCAATGGCAATAATCTGGCTTTCCTGCCCATCACCTTGCAAAAGCGTGAAGCGGTACGAGAGTGGATCCGCCGCGACCGGGCGATCAACGGCAAACGCCCGCTGCTGGGCTTTGGCGACAGCGTGTCGGACCTGGGCTTTATGGCCGAGTGCGACTGGTGGGGCACGCCCAAACGCGGTCAGTTGGCCGCGCATGTGCTGGCGAGCGTCGATCATGAATAATGCCTTCGCCGGGCTGCAGACCGTCGGCAGTGGCAGCTATGCCGCCGATGACGTGCACTTTTTACTGCGTGCCATGCAGATTGAAGTCACCGACGTGCAGGAAAAAGAACGCCTGATCCAGACCCAACAGCGCCATTACTCCGAAATGATCAGCCAGGAGCATGCGCCGTCCGACACCCATAAAAGCCTCTATCAACTGGCCCTGGCCCAGAACGGTGCCCGTATGGCGGGTGATGTGCAAGCGCTGGCCCAGGCCTTGAATGAGCGCTACAACGGCCCTTCGATTGCGCTGGTGTCGTTTGTGCGCGCCGGCTTGCCCTTGGGCGTGTTGCTGCGCCGGGCATTGCTCGATCTGGGGCGCGAGGCTGCGCACTACGGCATCAGCATTATTCGTGACCGTGGAATCGACAATGTCGCACTCGAAGCTATCATCAAGGCCCACGGTGCGGAAAATATCGTGTTTGTCGATGGCTGGACCGGCAAGGGCGCGATCAGCGGCCAGATCCGCGACAGCCTGGCTGGGGATTCGCGTTTCCCGCCAGATCCGCGCCTGGTGGTCCTGGCCGACCCATGTGGCCGGGCCTGGCTGGCCGCCTCGGCAGAAGACTGGCTGATCCCGTCGGGCATCCTGGGGGCGACTGTTTCCGGGCTGGTTTCGCGTTCCATCTGGCCACAAGACCCGGGCCTGCATGGATGCGTTGTGTATGACCATTTGGCGGAACACGACGTGACCATGAGTTTTATCCACAGCATCGAAACCGAGCGGGCACAGCTTGCCCCGCTGGCCGCTGCACAACCCTGGACAGCCGAGCAGGCCGCAGCCTTGCAACACTCGGCGGTAGCCGCGGTCGAACGTATCTCGACGCGGTTTGCGGTGACCAACCCCAACCGGGTCAAGCCGGGGATCGCCGAGGCCACCCGCGCCGTGATGCGCCGGGTGCCAGACCATGTATTGGTGCGCAACCTTGACGATCAGGACGTGCAACTGCTGTTGCACCTGACGCGCCAGGCCCATATCGAGGTCCAGGAAGTGGGTGATGAACTGGGGCCGTATCGCGCCGTGACCGTAATCAGGAGTGTTCGCTGATGATCAAGCACTCAGCCTATGCCTTGGGCGCCACACTGTATATGCCGGCCACTCGCCCCGACATTCTGGAGGTGGTGCTGGGTGAAAAGATCCAGGGTTTGCGCTCGCTGGTGGTGTGCCTGGAAGACGCCGTGGCCGAAACCGACGTGCAGCAAGGGCTGAACAACCTGAAAAACCTGCTGCTGGGCATCGAGGCGCGTGGCGGTCGCCCTTCCAGCGGTCCGATCCTGTTTGTGCGGCCACGGGATGCTGCGATGGCAGCTGTGCTCAATGACTGGTCGTTGATGCGTCACGTCGACGGTTTTGTCGTGCCCAAGCTCAGCCTGGGCAATATCCGCGAGTGGCAACAGGCGGTCACCCGCGAAGACTTGATGCTGATGCCCACCCTGGAAACCGCAGACGTTTTTATCCCCAACGCCATGGTTGAACTGCGCAGTGCCATGCTGGAGCTGCTGCCAGGGCGTATTATTGCCTTGCGCATTGGCGGTAACGACTTGATGGGCTGCCTGGGCTTGCGTCGCCCTCAAGCGATGACCTTGTACAGCACGCCCATGAGCTATGTGATCCCCATGTTGTGCGGGATCATGGGCTCGGCAGGTTTTGCCCTGACTGCGCCGGTGTTCGAGCAGCTCAATGCACCGCACTTGATGGAGCAAGAGCTGGCGCTGGATATGGCCCACGGGCTGGTGGGCAAAACCGCGATCCACCCGTCGCAAATTGCAGTTATCCACAGGGCGTTGCAAGTCAGTCTTGAAGATCTCAACAGCGCACGCCACATATTGAATGAGGCGGCGCCTGCGGTGTTCAAGTTCAACGACGCCATGTGCGAGCCTGCGACCCATTACAAATGGGCGCAAACAATTATTGAACGGGCACACTGGCAAGGGGTTCGCCCTGAAGTTGCCAGCCCGTCGGACACTTTTGGAGGCAGCCTGCGATTGGCTGAATTAGTGGGTTGAACGACGTTTTGAAGACAACGGACAAAGGCAATAAGCAGGTACTGGCTGCGTTCGATTTTGATGGCACGCTGACCTATCACGACAGCTTTGTGCCGTTTTTGCGCTTTGCCTTTGGCAACCGGCTGTTTGCCATGCGCCTGTTGCGGATGATCCCGGCCACGGCGTGTTACCTGCTGGGCAGGATTTCGCGCAATGATTTGAAAGAGAAACTGATCGCGGTGTACCTGACCGGCACCCGGGAGGCCTGGGTAAAGGAACGTGCTGAAGCATTTTGTGACGTTTCCTGGCAGCGCCTGATGCGGCCTTTGGGCTTAACATCCGTCGCCAACCAGATTGAGCAGGGCGCCAGCGTGACGATTTGCTCGGCGTCCCCCGAACTGGTGCTCGCGCCTTTTGCCAAAAAACTCGGTATCGGCCTGATCGGTACGCGGCTGGCCTCGGTCGATGGCGTGCTCACCGGCGATATCGACGGCATCAACTGTCGTTGTGAACAAAAAGTCATCCGGCTGGAGGCGCAATACGGGCCTCTGGACCAATACGAGCTGCGTGCCTGGGGTGACACCCGGGGCGATGAACAAATGCTCGGGGCCGCTCAAGAGCCGCATTGGCGTGAATTTCACGCACTGTGGCGGCGCAAGCGGCCACTTGACGTGTGCTTGCGCGAGGAGCTGTAAGCAAGGCGTAAGCAAAGCATGTCAATAATCACTTATTACCTATCGTGCTTCAGTGCAGACAAGGAGACGCTTCATGGCCATTTCGCTGTCCAAGAATCAAACCATCTCTCTCGAGAAAGAAGCGGGGACCGGTCTCAAGAAAATCCGCATGGGCCTGGGCTGGGACCCGGTCAAGCCCAGCGGTTTTTTCGCCAAGCTGCTGAGCAGTGATGCTGCCATCGACCTAGATGCTTCGTGCATTCTGCTCGACAGTGCCAAACAACCGCTGGACCTGGTGTGGTTTCGCCAGCTCAAGTCCAACGACGGCTCCATCGTTCACTCCGGCGACAACCGCACGGGGGAGGGCGATGGCGACGACGAGTCGATCCTGGTCAACCTGGAACAGCTGCCGGCCGGGGTCAAGCACCTGGTGTTTACCGTCAACTCGTTTACCGGGCAAAACTTCGAAGCAGTAGAAAACGCCTACTGCCGTATCGTTGACGAGCTGACCGGCAAGGAGTTGGCGCGCTTCAATCTGTCGGACAAGGGCCGCCACACCGGCGTGGTTATGGCTTACATCAGCCGCACATCGGCGGGCTGGGACCTGACCGCCATCGGCACCGTGGCCAATGGCCGTACCGCCCAGGACCTGGCCACTGATGCGGCCCAGGCGGTGCGCGCATGACTACCCTGACTCCAGGCGCCAATACGGGCGTTGCCGGCTCCAGCCTGAGCGTCACCGTCAGCTACACCCCGGTAGCGGGGGCAGACCTGGATGTGTCGGCGTTCCTGCTCAATGACTCGGGCAAGGTCCGTGGCGACAACGACATGTGCTTCTTCGGCCAGCAGAGCGTCAACAATGGCGCGGTCAAGCTGGTGGAATCGGCGGCAGGTCGCAGTGTGTTCAGTGTCAACCTGGACGCCATTGATCCGGCCATCGAAAAAGTCGCCCTGACCGCGACCATCTACGAGAACAAGGCCCGTTTCGATGCTTTCCCGCAACTGACGGTCACCGTGAGTGGCGGCATTGAAGCACCGATTCCGACCCAGGGCATGCAGGAAACCGCGTTGATCCTCGGCGAGTTCTATCGCCGCCAGGGTGCGTGGAAGTTCCGTTGCGTGGCCCAGGGCTTTGCTGGTGGCCTGGCGCCTCTGGCTCAGCATTTTGGCGTTGATATCGCGGCACCCGCTGCGGCACCTGCTCCTGCAGCCGCGCCGACGCCTGTGCCACCGCCAGCACCAGCACCTGCACCTGCACCTGCATCGAAGATCAACCTGTCGAAAATCACCCTCGACAAGCAGCGTCCGTCCATCAGCCTTGAGAAAAAGGACGGTGATTTCGGCGAGATCAAGATCAACCTGAACTGGAATCGCACTAACCCGAATGACAGCGGCGCCAGTGGTGCTGGCGGCTTTTTCGCAACCCTGCGTAACAAGGCCACCGGCAAGTCGGGCGGTATCGACCTGGACGTGGGCTGCCTGTACGAAATGGAAAACGGCCGCAAGGGCGCGGTCCAGGCCCTGGGCAATGCCTTCGGTGATTTCCGTGATGAGCCGTTTATCCAGTTGATGGGCGACGACCGCACCGGCTCCGTGAGCGACGGCGAGTGGCTGCGTATCAATGGCAAGGAGTGGCGCAAGATGCGTCGCGTGCTGGTCTACGCGTTTATCTACGAAGGCGCCCCGAACTGGCAAGCTACCGACGGTGTCATCACCTTGTATATCCCGGGCGAGCCGCCGATTGAAGTGCGCCTGAGCGAAGAGGGCGGGACCAAGGGCATGTGCGCCATCGCCTTGCTTGAAAACGTCGGTGGCAGCGTGAAGGTCAACCGTCGGGTCGAGTTCTTCAAGGGCCACTCCGACATGGATAAAGCGTTCGGTTGGGGCATGCGCTGGGCTGCCGGTTCCAAATGAGCGCTGTGTAAGTGGCCGCCTGATGAAACAGGCGCCGTACCTGCAATTACTGACAAGGTGACTCCAATGCTCGAATGGCTCAAAACCAACGCTACCGCCGCCCGTGACAAGCTCTCGACGGAAGTCAGCAAGTTCAAGAACCGTGAATTCATGGAAGCCGTGGTTTCCGGGTGTGCACTGGTGGCCGCTGCCGATGGCAACATCAGCAGCGACGAAAAACAGAAGATGGTCGGGTTTATTCAAAATTCGAACGAGCTGAAGGTCTTTGACGTCAAGGACGTGATCAAGGCCTTTAACTCCGTGTGCGAAAAGTTTGAGTTTGACCAGCAGATCGGTCGCGCTGAAGCGCTGAAATCGATCGGTCAGCTCCGTAAAAAAGAAGATGCCGCCCGCCTGCTGGTGCGTGTTTGCTGCGCAATCGGTAGCGCCGACGGCAACTTTGATGAAAGTGAGCGGGCTGCTTGCCGCACCATCTGTAATGAGCTGGGGCTGAACCCTGGCGATTTTGATCTCTGAGGACATCATGGAAAACACGGCAATTGGCTTTCCGCCAACTACCATCGCTGTATTTGTGGCTCTGGCGGTCATTGCTCTGGCAATCGACCTGTTTACCCACAAAAGCGATAAACCGGTCTCGCTGACCAACGCCGCCGTCTGGTCGGTGTTCTGGGTGGTGATCTCGCTGATATTTGCGGGCTATCTGTATGTGGCCCACGGCCCAAGCGTGGCCAGCCTGTTCGTGACCGGTTACGCGCTGGAAAAAGTACTCAGCGTCGACAACCTGTTCGTGTTCATGGCGATCTTTGCCTGGTTCAAGATCCCGGACGCGCTGCGTCACCGGGTTCTGTACTGGGGCATCATCGGCGCCATCGTGTTCCGCCTGATTTTCGTGGCGATCGGTACCGGTCTGCTGGCGTTTGGCCCTTGGGTCGAAGTGCTGTTTGCCGTGGTCGTGGCCTGGACGGCAGTGATGATGCTGCGCAGCAAGGAAGAGGATGAGGAGGAGGATTACTCCAAGCACATCGCCTACCGTTTTGCGAAAAAACTGTTCCCGGTCTGGCCGAAGCTGCACGGGCATAATTTCTTTGTTTCACGCACAGAGCTTGAAAAAGAGATCACGAAGCCGCAGAACAAGGGAATGACCCTTGTAGGCAAGGGCGCTCTTTTTGCGACCCCACTGTTTTTGTGTGTGGTGGTAGTTGAGGTTTCAGACATTCTGTTTGCCTTCGACTCCGTACCGGCCGTGATTGCCGTGAGCCGTGAACCCTTGATCGTGTACTCGGCCATGATGTTCGCCATTCTTGGCCTGCGGACCATGTACTTTGTTCTGGAAGCACTGAAACGTTACCTGGTGCACCTGGAAAAAGCGGTTATCGCGCTGCTGTTCTTTATTGCCGGCAAGCTGGCCCTGAACGCAACCGATCACCTGTTTGGCCATGGTTATGAAATTGATCCAAACACCAGTCTGATTGTGGTGTTGGTGGTATTGGCTATCGGTATCGTGGCCAGCATCATCTTTCCCGGTAAGGAAGAAGAGCAATCCGACGTTAACAACGACACGAAAGCTTGATCGCACATTACTAAGGAGAACTACACATGGCACTTTCCCTTTCCAAAGGCGGCAACCTGTCCCTGTCCAAAGAAGCCCCCGGGATGACTAAAGTCCTCGTGGGTCTGGGCTGGGATGCTCGCTCTACCGATGGTCAAGACTTCGACCTGGATGCGAGCGCTTTCTTGCTCAAGGCTGACGGAAAAGTCCGCGCTGACTCCGATTTCATTTTTTACAACCAGCTCAAAAGCGTTGACGGCTCGGTTGAGCACACGGGCGACAACCGTACCGGTGAAGGCGACGGCGATGACGAGGCGATCAAGGTCGACCTGTCCAAGGTACCTGCCGACATCGACCGCATCGCCTTTACCGTGACCATTCACGAGGCTGACGCTCGCCGTCAAAACTTCGGTCAGGTGCGCAATGCTTTCATCCGTATTGTGAACCAGGACAACAACAGCGAAGTGGCGCGTTATGACCTGGCAGAAGACGCCAGCACTGAAACCGCGATGATCTTTGCCGAGCTGTATCGCAATGGCGCCGAGTGGAAGTTCCGCGCGGTGGGCCAGGGTTTTGCTGGCGGCCTCAAGCCATTGGCGGAAAGCTACGGTCTGAAATTCTGATCTGTACCCCATCAACTTTTCATATAAGGGTTCACGAACATGGCAGTAAGTCTGAGTAAGGGCGGCAACGTCTCCCTGACCAAAGAAGCACCGGGCCTGACCGAAGTGGTTGTAGGCCTGGGTTGGGACCCACGGGTGACTGACGGCCAGGAGTTCGACCTGGACGCCTCGGTATTTATCGTTGGCGAGAGCGGCAAAGTGCTGAATGACGGCAGCTTTGTGTTCTACAACAACAAAACTTCGCCGGACGGCCACGTTGTGCACCAGGGCGACAACCGTTCGGGCGCCGGTGACGGTGACGACGAGCAAGTGAACGTCAACCTGTCGGGTCTGTCGCAAGAAGCCAAGAAACTGGCTTTTGCGGTGACCATTCACGAAGCGGATGCCCGCAAGCAAAACTTCGGTCAGGTATCCAACGCTTACATTCGCGTTCTGAACAAGGCTGACGGTAAAGAGCTGGCACGCTTTGACCTGAGCGAAGACGCTTCGACCGAAACCGCGATGGTGTTCGGCGAGCTGTATCGCAATGGCGAAGAGTGGAAGTTCAAGGCAATTGGCCAGGGCTTTGCCGGTGGCCTGGCGCCATTGGCGTCGAACTTTGGCGTTAACCTGGGCTAACCCCCGGCGTTAAACAAAAGGCCCTCCCCGGTTTCGGGGAGGGCCTTTTTTTTGTGCAAAAAACCTGTAGCAGTTGCCGAGCTCCGCGAGGCTACGTTCGGCGGCGAAGCCGTCGTGAAGTCGGACATTGCGATGCGGCAGGCGTATTGAGTCGTCAGGTTTTGCAGCTTCAACTACCTGCGCTTGAGCGGGTGAGTGCGAGGGCGAGCGCAAAGCGTTGGGAAATAACCGGACCGTCTTTTATCGCGGGACGTTTTTACGAAATGATGTATCTGAATACCTCCAGAACCTCTGTATCGTATCGGCCATTGTAGGAATTTTCGCTTTTACTTGGCGCTCCCGGCTCTTATCGAAGTGCCCCTTTATCGAAGTGGTTCAGCTTACCCATGGAAACAGTACGTGCCCGTCTCGCCGGCCTGATCGAATTTGTTAAACAGACCGCGCTGATGCAAAAGCGGCCGGCGTTAACCCTCAGCCAGCACAACGCTTTCAGTGCCAGTGAAGAAAAACTGCGGGCATTGCCCGGGGTCAGCCTGGATCTGCACAACGGTGAGGAAGACGAAGTCTGGCTGCAGCTTGAACGCTTGCATGAGACCAAACCGCCAGCCCCTCTAAGTCCGTTGCTGGCGTTGTGGATCGAGCTCAAGGGCACGCCGCAGATCGACCCGGTACTCAAGGTGCGTCTGGCACGGGAGGTCCTGATCAACAGCACGGCCATCTCCGAGGACGAGCGCTCACGCTTGATGCCTGTGGCCCTGCAGATCGGTGAAGACGTCGGCGTCGAAGAGTGGGTCAATCTGGAAGACTGCCTGGACGCCGGTGAGATCCGTGCGCAGTTCAAGTCCTACAGTCAAACGGCTTGGCGCCTGTGGGCCGCAGAAGAAAAACAACGCCGCAAAAGCATCGAGCTGTATGCCGAGCTGTTTATGCTGGTGCAACAGATGCAAGGCAACCTGGGGGATGCGCAGCTGGAACTGGTGTGGGGGCTGGGCGTTTCGACATGGGAGCACCCTGTGGTCGGCGTCATCCATTACCCGTTAATCAGTCAGTTGGTGGAGATTGCCATCAACCCTGACAGCATGGCCATTGAAGTGCGCCCGCGCGCTGCCGAGCCACGGCTGGAAGTGGATGCCTATGTGGCGGCCGATATTGCCGGCGTCGGGCCGCTGGCGACCCTGGCCAAGGATTTTTTCAAACAGGAGCAGGCCGGTATCAGCCCGTTCAACGCCGCCAGTTACGAACCGGTAATTCGTTCGGCGTCGACCTTGCTTGATGCCCATGGTCAGTTTTTGCCGGTGACGCTGGCCGAAGGTGATCGTTCAGTCCCCAAGGCTGCCGAGTTCTTGTGCGTCACCGATACCTGGTGCCTGTTTGCCCGCAACCGCGACAGCAATATGTTTATTGAAGACCTGGGTCGTTTTGAAGGCGGGATCGAGGAGGCCGGTGAGTTACCGGCGGCCTTGCGGGCCATTCTCACCGAACCGTCCAGTGTGCTGGAAGACGTAGCCCTGCCACCGTTCCGTGGTTTGTCCTACGTCAGTGGTTCCCAAGGTGGCGATGCGCCGGCGGCTAAGGTTCACGAGCTGTACTTCCCCAAGCCGTACAACGATGAGCAGGTGCAAATCATCCAGTTGCTGCAAGTGCATGACGGGGTAGTGGTGCAAGGCCCGCCCGGCATTGGCAAGACCCACACCATCGCCAACGTCATCAGCCATTACCTGGCCAATGGCAAGCGGGTGCTGGTGACGTCGATGAAAGACCCGGCCCTGGCGGTGCTGCAGGAAAAACTCCCTGAAGCCATACGTCCGCTGGCGATCAGTTTGCTGAGCAGCGAAGCGGATGGCATGAAGCAGTTCGAATTCGCCATTCAAAAGATTTCAGCCGAAGTACAGCGCATCGATAGAGCGCTGTATAAGCGCGAAATTGGCCAGATTGACGACGAAATCAACACCCTTCATGGTCAGATGGCCAGTGTTGATCGTGAGATCACCCATTGGGCCGAGCGTAATCTTTCGGACCTGGAGATCGACGGTGAGCGCTTGAGCCCCACCCATGCGGCCTTGCAAGTGGCGGCGGCGCAAGCCGAAATCAGCAATTTTGCCGACCTGATCAGCGTGGGTGAAGAGCATCGCCCGCGCTTCACCTTGCAAGACATGATTGCCTTGCGCGAAGCCCGGCTTGAACTCAAGGAATCGCTGAGCTATCTGGGCCAGAAACTGCCGCAACTGGGCGACTTTCCGGACGCGCAGACACTGATTCAGGTGCATCAGGATCTGGCTCAGGAAAGCCAGTTGCAGCTCAAGGAAAGCACTGGCGAAGTGCCGCGTCTGCTGGATAACAGCGCCCGGACCCTGGAGCAGGCCCAGGCGCTGGTCGAGCATTTGGGCCACCTGCAAGCCCTGCGCACGCAGATCAACACCTCGGCCCACAGCTGGGCCGCGCCCATGCAGGCGTGCCTGATGCGTGGCGGCAACGCTGATGTGCTGGCGCTGTTCGCCAGCCTCAAGGGCGAGATCGAAGAGGCGCTGGCCGGGCGCAAGGCCTTTGTGGCCCGACCGGTAAGCCTGTCGTTCGAGCTGCATGCGCAACCCGAGGTGGTGGCTGCTATCGATAACCTGGCCGAAGGGCGACGCCCGTTCGGCTTGTCCGGCCTGATTGGCAAGGGCACGCAAAAACAGCTGCTGGACACCATTGTGGTGCTGGGCAGCAAGCCGCAAAGCGATCAGGACTGGCAACATGTGCAAGCCTTTGTGCGCTTCCAGCAACACAGCCGCACCTTGCTGCTGCGCTGGAATGCACTGGCCGCCGAAATACCCTTGCCGACCCTGGAAACCGACGCCGATCAACTGATGGCGGCGGCCCGGGCGATCGAGCAGTTCGACGCGATTGTGCTTGCCGAGCAAGGTGAAATCCGTGCCTGCAGCGAGCTTAAACAGTTGCTCCCGGACTGGGCCGACGTCAGCCAGTTGCGCAGCAACGCCACGGTATTGGCCGAGGCCGAAAGCATCCTGCGGCACTACCTGATGCGTCATCGCCTGGCGGCCACCTGGGCTATCAAGGAAACCTTCAACAAAGCGCTGGCCGGTTGCGGTGGTGATATCAGTGAGCGGTTGCAAGGCTTTCTGGATTTGAGCCTTGGCCAGCCGCAGGTCGATATAACATCACTGCAAAGCCAATGGTCCGGGCTGATGGACGAGTTGCGCCGGGTGATGGCCCTCACCGCAGCCCTTGAGACCGTACAGCGGGTCACCGACCTGATCGCGCAAAGTGGCGGTCTGCTCTGGGCTGCCCGTTTGCGTGAAGAACCGAGTATCGGGCCAGTCGACGGATTGCTCCCGGACAACTGTCTGGACCTGTGGCGCCTGCGCCGTCTGGCCCGTTATCTCGACAGCATCGACGGGCGCGAAGACCTCAAGCGATTGTTCAAACTACGCGGTGAACTGGAACTGAGCCTGTCGCGGCTTTATCAGGATGCGGTGGTCAAGCGAACCTGGCTGCGCCTGTCGGAAAACGCTACGCCGAGTGTCAGGGCCGCCCTTGAGCTGTATCGCACAGCAATTCGTAAGATCGGCAAGGGCACCGGCGTGCGCGCCGGGCGTTATCGTCAGGATGCGCGACTGGCGGCCGATGTGGCGATTTCGGCGATCCCGTGCTGGATCATGCCGCATTACCGCATTTGCGAGAGCCTGCCTGCGCAGTACGGTGCGTTTGATCTGGTGATTATCGACGAAGCATCACAGTCGGACCTCAGTGCATTGCCGGCCTTGCTGCGGGCGAAAAAAGTGCTGGTGGTGGGCGATGACAAACAAGTGTCGCCCGACGGTATCGGCATGGAAGAAGAGCGCGTGCAGAACATGATGGCGCGCTTCTTGGGCAATCAGGTCGGGCTCTACCGGCCATTGATGTCCCCCGAGCGTTCGCTGTACGACCTGTTCAAAGTGGTATTTGCCAAGAGCGGCACCATGCTGCGCGAGCACTTCCGCTGTGTGGCACCGATCATCGAATACTCCAAGCGTGAGTTCTACAACCACGAGCTCAAGCCGCTGCGCCTGCCAATGCTGACCGAGCGTCTTGATCCGCCGCTGGTGGATCTGCTGGTCATGGACGGGGAGAAGAAAGGCAAGTTCAACCTCGGCGAAGCCCAGGTGATCGTCGAAGAAATCCGCCGCCTGATTGCCCTGCCGCAGATTGCCGGGCGCAGCATCGGTGTGGTCTCGCTGCTGGGCGCCGAGCAGGCGCAAAAGATCATGCAGATGCTGACCAAAGAGCTGGGTGAAGAAGTTATCACCCAGTTCCAGATCAGTTGTGGGGATGCCCGCACGTTCCAGGGCAAGGAGCGCGACATCATGTTCCTGAGCATGGTGGCCTCACCCGGCGACTGCTTTGCCAACAGCCGCGACTCGATAGCCCAGCGCTTTAACGTGGCCGCTTCGCGGGCGCGGGATCGCATGTACCTGGTGCGCAGTGTCGAGTTGACCGACCTCAGCCCTGTGGACAGTTTGCGCCGCGGCCTGATCGAGCATTTCGAGACCCCCTTTACCCAGGATGCTGCCCAGGTCAGTGACCTGCGCGAGTTGTGCGAATCCGGCTTTGAGCAGGAGATGTACGATGAATTGACCCAACGTGGTTATCGGGTTATTCCGCAGGTGGGCGTGGGGGCCTATCGCATCGACATGGTGGTCGAGGGCGATAACGACAGCCGCCTGGCCATCGAATGTGACGGTGACCGCTTCCACGGCCCGGATCGCTGGGACAGTGACATGCGCCGCCAGCGCATTCTGGAACGGGCGGGATGGCGTTTCTGGCGCTGCTTTGCATCGGCCTTTACCCTTGATCGCCAGCAGATCATTGCTGATTTGCTGGCTACCTTGAAGGCAATGAATATCGAGCCTGCCAGCGGCGAAGGCGCGGCGCCGAGCATTCATGTGGAGCGGCGTCAGGTGTATGGTTTTGCGCGCGCCGGGGCCGTTGATGAAGAGGGCCGTGTGCGGCCCTATGACGAGCGACCGGCCAAGGACCCGTTTTTGTTCTGGGTTCCGGATGACAGTTTTGCGCTGAGCGATATTGAAGCGGACCAGTCCTCACCGCAGACCGTCTGACCTCCGCAGGCCGGCCAATCCCTTCAGGTTTTGGTCGGCATGTGTCAACAGGTGATCGTACAACCGCCTTGAGCTATGATGCGTGCATATGGGGGCGAGATATTGCAGCACTCAGGTCTGCTGCTTTCAGGGTCAAAGCCTCCGATCCTTTTGATATTGAGAAAAATGTTCACCATGGAAAACCACAACGACGTACCCCGCCTCCCTCGCAAGCGCCGCAGCCTGGCGCAAGAGTTGGTGACGGTGCTGTCCGAGCAGATCCGCGACGGCATGCTCAAGCGCGGCGACAAGTTGCCCACCGAGTCGGCGATCATGGAGGCCCATGGCGTGAGCCGCACGGTGGTACGCGAGGCGATTTCCCGCCTGCAGGCCGCAGGGCAAGTCGAGACGCGGCACGGCATCGGCACTTTTGTGCTGGATACACCGAGCCCGAGCGGTTTTCGCATCGACCCGGCAACCGTCGTCACCTTGCGCGATGTGCTGGCGATTCTTGAGTTACGTATCAGCCTGGAAGTTGAGTCCGCCGGGTTGGCGGCACAGCGGCGCAGTGCCGAACAACTGGCCGCAATGCGTGCGGCGCTGGATGCCCTGAACGAAAACACTGCGCGTAATGGCGATGCAGTGGCTTCGGACTTTCAGTTCCATTTGCAGATTGCGCTGTCGACCGGCAACCGCTACTTCACGGATATCATGACTCACCTGGGCACCAGCATCATCCCGCGAACCCGGCTTAACTCGGCGCGACTGGCCCATGATGACCAGCAGCAGTACATGAACCGCCTGAACCGCGAGCACGAAGAAATCTACCAGGCCATTGCCCGTCAGGATTCGGAAGCGGCGCGTGCGGCCATGCGCCTGCACCTGACCAACAGCCGCGAACGCCTGCGCCATGCCCACGAAGAAGCAGAGGCGCAGCGCGGGTAGGGCGTCCTCCACCTGTGGGAGCGGGCTTGCCCGCGATCGTATCGACGCGGATTGCCTGACAGACCGCAGCGTTTGCATCGCGAGCAAGCCCGCTCCCACAGGGTAATGCGGCGTAAGATGAGCTGTTCTACGACAACCTGCCACTCACTCAAAATTTAATTTCAACTTCGCCACACTCCACAAAAGCCCGTACTAGACGGGCTTTGTCGTTTTTATCGAAGCTGGAATGCACCCGGGCAGCCACGATTTAAAGAAATGAGATTGACGTTCCCTTGTTAAGTTGTACGATGACGTACGACGTAACGAAGCGCTAACGCATTTCTCATCACAACGTGCTCCCAGGGTGTTCGAAAAATGAATCCACAAGAACTGAAGTCCATCCTCTCTTCCGGTCTGTTGTCCTTCCCGATAACCGACTTCAATGCTCAAGGTGACTTTCACCGCGAGGGTTATATCAAGCGTCTGGAATGGCTGGCCCCGTATGGTGCTTCGGCCCTGTTCGCAGCCGGTGGTACGGGTGAGTTTTTCTCCCTGGCCGCCAGCGAATACTCACAAGTGATCAAGACCGCAGTCGATACCTGCGCCACCAGCGTACCGATCCTGGCCGGTGTCGGCGGTTCGACCCGTCAGGCCATCGAATACGCTCAAGAAGCCGAGCGCCTGGGTGCCAAAGGCCTGTTGCTGTTGCCGCATTACCTGACCGAAGCCAGCCAGGACGGTGTTGCCGCCCACGTTGAGGCGGTGTGCAAGTCGGTAAAAATCGGTGTGATCGTCTACAACCGCAACGTCTGCCGCCTGACCGCGCCGCTGCTGGAACGTCTGGCCGAGCGCTGCCCCAACCTGATCGGCTACAAGGATGGCCTGGGTGATATCGAGTTGATGGTGTCGATCCGTCGCCGCCTCGGTGATCGCTTCAGCTACCTGGGCGGCCTGCCGACTGCCGAAGTCTACGCAGCAGCCTACAAGGCGCTGGGCGTACCGGTGTACTCCTCGGCGGTGTTCAACTTTATCCCGAAAACCGCGATGGAGTTCTACCGCGCCGTGGCCCGTGACGATCACGGCACCATCGGCAAAATCATCGACGACTTCTTCCTGCCGTACCTGGATATCCGCAACCGCAAGGCCGGTTACGCGGTGAGCATCGTCAAGGCCGGTGCCACCATTTCCGGCTACAGCGCAGGCCCGGTGCGTACCCCGCTGACCGATCTGCTGCCCGACGAGTATGAAGCGCTGGCCGCCTTGATCGACAAGCAAGGCCCGCAGTAAGCAATGACCAAGGCCGCTGAGTAATCAGCGGCTTTTTACGTAAAGGAATACGATCGGTGGCTCACGCAGCTCCCACATAACGCTCCACCCGTCAGCAGCACCCAAAACAGATTCACCCGCGCATAAAAATAATCAGTGGGAGTAGTACTACATGCAAGCGACCAAGCCGACGCATGTCCGTTATTTGATTTTGCTCATGCTTTTTCTGGTGACCACGATCAACTATGCCGACCGTGCCACTATCGCCATCGCAGGCTCCAGCCTGCAAAAAGACCTCGGCATCGACGCCGTGACCCTGGGCTATATCTTTTCCGCATTTGGCTGGGCCTATGTGGCCGGGCAAATCCCCGGCGGCTGGCTGCTCGACCGTTTCGGCTCGAAAAAAATCTATGCCCTGAGCATCTTCACCTGGTCCCTGTTCACCGTGCTGCAAGGCTTTGTCGGTGAGTTCGGCATGTCCACGGCCGTGGTGGCGCTATTCATGCTGCGCTTTCTGGTGGGGCTGGCCGAAGCGCCGTCCTTTCCCGGCAACGCCCGCATCGTGGCCGCCTGGTTCCCTACTGCAGAACGTGGCACGGCATCAGCGATTTTCAACTCGGCGCAATATTTCGCCACTGTGCTGTTCGCACCGCTGATGGGTTGGATCGTTTATTCCTACGGTTGGGAGCACGTCTTTATCGTGATGGGTGTGTTCGGCATCGTCTTCTCGGGTATCTGGCTCAAGGTGATCTACAGCCCGCGTGAGCACCCGCGCATCAACGAAGCGGAGTTCAAGCACATCGCCGACAACGGCGGCATGGTCGACATGGACCAGAAAGGTAAAAAGGCCGACGGCCCCAAGTGGGACTACATACGCCAATTGCTGACCAATCGCATGATGCTCGGCGTTTACCTGGGTCAGTACTGCATCAATGGCATCACCTATTTCTTCCTGACCTGGTTCCCCGTGTACCTGGTGCAGGATCGCGGCATGACCATCCTCAAGGCCGGCTTTATTGCCTCTCTGCCAGCGGTCTGCGGGTTTATCGGCGGCGTGCTGGGCGGGGTTATTTCCGATTACCTGCTGCGCAAGGGCCACTCCCTGACCTTTGCCCGCAAGGCGCCGATCATCGCCGGCCTGCTGGTATCGAGCAGTATAGTGGCCTGCAACTATGTGGACATCGAATGGATGGTAGTGGGCTTTATGGCCCTGGCCTTCTTTGGCAAAGGCGTGGGCGCACTGGGCTGGGCTGTGGTTTCCGATACCTCGCCCAAGCAGATTGCGGGCCTGAGCGGTGGCCTGTTCAATACCTTCGGTAACATCGCCTCCATCACCACCCCGATCGTCATCGGCTACATCATCAGTGCCACTGGCTCGTTCAAATGGGCACTGGTGTTTGTCGGTTGCAACGCACTGGTGGCGGTCTTCAGCTATCTGGTGATCGTCGGCCCGATCAAGCGTGTGGTACTCAAAGAGCCACCGACCAGCGACCCGAAAATCGCTGACATTTTACCTGTCCATAGTTGAGGAGCGGCGTCATGACGTTGATTGAACATTCCGATTCGCCGCGCTCGATCCGCCTGCACCCGCGGGATAACGTCGCGGTGGTGGTCAACGACCAGGGCGTACCGGCGGGCACTGTGTTTGCCGACGGGCTGGTGACGGTGGATTTTGTCCCACAGAGCCACAAGGTCACCCTGGCCGCTATTGCCGAGGGCGGCGAGGTGATCCGCTACGGCCAGGTGATCGGCTACGCATTGCAAGCCATTGCGCAGGGCAGTTGGGTCAATGAGGACCAGCTGCGCATGCCCACCGCGCCGCCGCTCGACAGCCTGCCACTGGCCACCGATGTTCCTGCACCGCAAGCGCCACTTGAGGGCTATACCTTCGAGGGCTATCGCAACGCCGATGGCACGGTCGGGACGCGCAATATCCTCGGTATCACCACCACCGTGCAGTGTGTGACCGGCGTGCTGGACCATGCGGTCAAGCGCATCAAGGACGAGTTGTTGCCCCGTTACCCCCATGTCGATGATGTGGTGGCCCTGACCCACAGCTATGGCTGCGGCGTGGCGATCAGCGCCACCGACGCCTATATCCCGATCCGCACCGTGCGCAACCTGGCGCGCAACCCCAACCTGGGAGGCGAAGCGCTGGTGATCAGCCTGGGCTGCGAAAAACTCCAGGCTGGCCAGGTGATGCACGACAACGACAGCTCGGTGGATTTGAGCGAGCCGTGGCTGTACCGCCTGCAGGACGCCAGCCACGGCTTTACCGAGATGATCGAACAGATCATGGCGCTGGCCGAGGTGCGTTTGAAAAAACTCGATCAACGTCGCCGCGAAACCGTGCCGGCGAGCGAGCTGATTTTGGGCATGCAGTGCGGTGGCAGCGATGCGTTCTCCGGCATCACGGCCAACCCGGCGTTGGGCTATGCCTCGGACTTGCTGTTGCGGGCGGGGGCGACGGTGCTGTTTTCCGAAGTCACCGAAGTGCGTGATGCCATCTACCTGCTGACTTCCCGTGCTGCCAACGAAACCGTCGCCCGTGAACTGGTGCGCGAAATGGACTGGTACGACCGTTACCTGGCCAAGGGTGAGGCGGATCGCAGTGCCAATACCACGCCGGGCAACAAGAAAGGCGGGTTGTCGAATATTGTCGAAAAATCCCTGGGTTCCATCGTCAAATCCGGTAGCAGCGCAATCAATGGCGTGCTGGGGCCTGGCGAGCGGGTCAAGGGCAAGGGCCTGATCTTTTGTGCCACGCCTGCCAGCGATTTTGTGTGTGGCACATTGCAATTGGCGGCCGGGATGAACCTGCATGTGTTCACCACCGGGCGCGGTACGCCGTATGGGCTGGCAATGGCCCCCGTGGTGAAGGTCTCGACCCGTACCGAGCTGGCCCGACGCTGGCCGGATTTGATCGATATCGACGCCGGGCGTATTGCTACGGGACGGGCGACCATTGAGGAACTGGGCTGGGAACTGTTCCAGTACTACCTGGACGTGGCCAGTGGCAAACAACAGACCTGGGCCGAGCAGCACAAACTGCACAACGACATCACCCTGTTCAACCCGGCGCCGATCACCTGATCAACCAGGCCCCAGCCACTCATTGTGGGAGCGGGCTTGCTCGCGATGCAGACGATGCGGTTAATCCGTTACACCGAGTCGATCTTATCGCGAGCAAGCTCGCTCCCACAGGCGACTTATTTAGCCCTTGAGCTGCAGGCAAAACCATCAGGGCCTGCCGTTTGCGTGCAGGCGCGTTCGGCGGGCAGGTTTTTCACCGGCTCGCGCAGGTGGTTGCGGTTTTTGCCGTCGCGCTCCAGGTCAAAAGCGTCATACAGCTTGCCGGCCGCGGTGTAGCTGCGCACCTTGAGTCTTGAATCCTGCACGTCGACGGTCTGGTACAGCTGGGTTTCTTCGGCACTGCGGTCCGGTTGCAGCTGCGCCCGGTCATTGAGGCCATACATTTTCGAACCCGCCACCGACACCATATACACCGGGCCCTGAACCTTGCCGCCCGCCCGTGCGGCTTTGGCCGCAACGCGCCCGGCCTCGTGGCTCACGCGGCTATAACAGTGGTCATGGCCCTGCAGCACCAGGTCCACGGCGTAGCGCTCGAACAGCGGCTTCCAGGCGGTTTTCAACGGCTCGGTATCTTCAGGGCGGGCGCAGGTAAATACAGGCTGGTGAGTGACCACGATATTCCAGCGCGCGGGGCTGTTTTTCAGGCTCTGCTCAAGCCAGCGGGTCTGTTGATCAAGGGTGCCCATATCGAGCGCCGAGGTGCCATCAAGGACGATAAACCGTACGCCCTGATAGTCGACAAAATACGTGGTGTTCTTCACCCCTTCGACGCCGTTTTGCGGCAGGGCGAACTGGCGGCTCCAGTGCGGCCCTAGAGTTCGGGTTTCACTGCCGTCGGGGTTGAGGCCGTCGAGGTATTCGTGGTTACCGGCGGCCAGCACCTGGGGGATCATCGCGTAGTTGAACCCGCCTGCCTGGTTCCATTCACCCCATTGGTCGTCGTGCACCAGGTCTTCGCGTTGTGACACCAGGTCACCGGCATGCACGATCAATGCGGGGTTGGCCACGCTCTGCAAGGCCTGGCGAATGCTGCGTGAAGCCAGTGACAGAATGTCGTTCTGCACGTCGCCCATGTAGATGAAGTTGAACGGCTTGAAGCCCTCGGCCGCAGTGTGGAACTGCAACCATTCGCTCCAGCCGTCGCTGCCCTTGACCCGGTAGACATAGGCGGTGCCCGGCTGCAAATCGTGCAGACGCACCTGATGGAACAGCGCAGCGCCGTTCTCGTTGTCCAGGCTGATGCTGGTGCCTTCGACCTCATGCGCCGCCTTGGCCAGTTGCGGGCCATCGAGGGCAGGAGCCAGTTGCAATTGGCTGGCCTGCTGGCGGGTATCGGTGCGGAAGGTAACGGCCATTTCCCGAGCCGGATCGGCCCCGGGGGTCAGCACGATACGGTCGGCCAGGCCACTGGCAGCATAAGGCGCGCCGGGGGAGTGGGGCAGCGGTGCAGCTGGCTCGGCCAAGGCGCTGTTGATCACGGAAAAAAGCGCCAGGGCCAGCAGTGTGGGGCGAAACATGGGGACTCCTTGAAGGCTGAATGCCCGTCAAGGAAACAAAGCCCCATGACACCGAGATGACGGTGGGGGTCGATTTGGCTCAGTCACAAGCCGCTTTGCGCGTGGCTTGTGGCTCGCAGCGGGGTAAACGTTGAAGGGAAGGGGGTCGTTTGAGATCACTCCTTCTGCGCCATTTCTGTAGATATTCTGTTGCCGGTCAACCCTCCCTGTGGGAGCGAGCTTGCTCGCGAAAGTCGTTCGCGAGCAGGCTCGCTCCCACAGTTAAAATTCCCTTCAGACCTTGTAGGCGCTGGCTTGCCTGCGACTGCATCACCGCGATCCTTCAGAACTACCGGGCCGTCTGTATCGCGGGCAAGCCCGGCTCCCACACATTCTCCGGCCGTGATGGTTGTGCCGCACTGGATGCCGCCACGCGACCAATCACCAGAATCGCCGGGCTCTTGAGTTCAAACACCTGGGCATCTTTCTCCATCGCCGTCAGGTCGCTGCGGCATTCGCGCTGGTGGGGCAGGGAGGCATTTTCGATCATGGCCACCGGCATGTCCGCCATCATGCCGCCCGCCAGCAATTGCTCGCGGATCTCGCTCAACTTTGCCACCCCCATATACACCACCAGCGTGGTGCCGCTTTGCGCAAGCGCCTGCCAGTTCACCTGGCTGTCATCCTGGGTATGTGCAGTCACCAGCGTCACGCCACGGGCCACGCCGCGCAGGGTCAGGGGGATGTCACATTGCGTCGCTCCAGCCAGTCCGGCAGTGATGCCGTTGACCAGTTCCACCTCAACCCCCTGTTCGCGCAGCCACTGTGCCTCTTCACCGCCACGGCCGAAAATGCATGGGTCGCCGCCCTTGAGTCGAACCACGCATTTGCCGTGGCGGGCGTAACGCAGCATCAGGCGATGAATAAACGCCTGTGGAGTCGAACGACAGCCCCCGCGCTTGCCCACCGAAATCACCCGCGCAGCAGGGCAATGCTCCAGTACCGCGTCATTGACCAGATCATCAATCAACACCACATCCGCTTCGCGCAAGGCGCGCACGGCCTTGAGCGTCAGCAGCTCGGGATCACCCGGGCCTGCACCCACCAGCCAGACTTTTGCACTCATTGTGATTTCCTCACGGATTAATGGCGACCGGCTGCGCCTGGGCAGCCAGCAAGCGCTTGATTTGCGGGACGCAGGAGCCGCATTGCGTCCCGCAGCTCAACGATTTTTTCAGACCCTGCAAGTCCAGTCCTCGGGCCATGCCCTCATCTATCGCGCTCTGGCTGACGTTCTTGCAGGTGCACACAATCGGGTTACCGCCCACCGGGGCGTCGGTGTTGCCCGGTGGCGCGCTCAGTGGTGCCAGCAGCCAGCGGCGCAATTGCTCGTCGGCCCGGCCTTCCTGCCAGAGGTTTTGCAGCCAGTGCCGTGCCAGGGTTTCGCCAGCCAGACGAATCGCCGTGATGCTTCCGTGCTCAATGCGCACCCGCTTGCCAATGGCGCGGCGCGGGTCGTCGTAAGCCAGTACCGGTCCCTCGCTGAGCCCCAGGCATTGATCAATATCGCGCAGCAATTGCGGGTCGGGAGCGCTGGCGCTGGCGGCACGGATGACTAGCGCAGGGCGCTCGCGGCCCGCCAGGCTGAAACTGACATACGAAAAGGCTTCGCAGAGCGGGCGCAGTGTCTCGAAGTTCTGTTGAATATCACCCTCGATCAGGGCGAAAAGATGCCAAGGTAATAGCGCCGGCTCCAGGCGTACGGCGCTGTGTTTGAGTTCCGGTTGTTTGGACAGCGGGTCAAACGCTGGCACGGTCAGGGTATTGACCCCGCCCTTGAGAAAGCGGTCCCCCCAGTGCATCGGCAAAAACGCCTGCCCCGGGCGCACGCTGTCGTCGCTGCTGACCGGAACAATCACGGCCCCGCGCCGACTCTTGAGGCTGACCAGATCTCCGGGCTGCAGGCGATGACGGCGCAACTCGTCCGGGTGCAGGCTCAACACCGCTTCGCTGACGTGACCGAACAATTGCGCGGACGTGCCGGTGCGGCTCATGCCGTGCCATTGGTCGCGCATGCGGCCGGTGATCAGCGTAAGGGGAAAGCGCGCATCGCGCTGTTCCTTGGCCGCCCGATAGGGCTCAGCTACAAACTGCGCCCGCCCGGTAGCGGTAGGGAATACCCCGTCCAGATACAGCCGCGCGGTGCCTTCACGGGCACCGGCAGGGAAAGGCCATTGTTGCGGGCCGATGGCATCGAGCACGGCATGGCTGATACCCGACAGGTCCAGATCACGGCCAGAGGTCAGGTGCTTGTATTCGTCGAACACCTGGGCTGGGGTTGCAAATGCAAACAGGCTGCTGTGCTTGGGTCGCAGATGTTTTTCCAGGCGCTGTGCGAAATCCACCGTAATCGCCCAGTCCGGACGAGCTTCGCCCGGTGCCGGGATGGCTTTGCGTACATGGGAAATACGCCGTTCAGAGTTTGTCACTGTGCCGTCCTTTTCCCCCCAACTGGCGGCGGGCAACAGCAGGTCGGCGAAGGCCGCGGTTTCGGTGGTGTGAAACGCTTCTTGCAGCACCACAAACGGGCAGACCTGCAACGCCGCCCGCACGGTAGTCTGGTCCGGCATGGATTGCGCGGGGTTGGTGCAGGCGATCCACACGGCCTTGACCTTGCCACTGGCCATTTGCTCAAAGAGTTCGATGGCGCTTAGGCCGGTGTTCTGCGGCAGTTGCTCAACCCCCCAGTAAGCGGCGACTTCGGCCCGGTGTTCGGCATTGGCGGCGTCGCGATGCCCGGGCAGCAAGTTGGACAAACTGCCGGTTTCGCGCCCACCCATGGCATTGGGCTGACCGGTAAGCGAGAACGGCCCTGCACCCGGGCGGCCGATTTGCCCGGTGGCCAGGTGCAGGTTGATCAGGGCGCTGTTTTTCGCACTGCCGGCGGTGGACTGGTTCAGGCCCATGCACCACAACGACAAAAAACTCGGTGCAGTGCCAACCCACTCGGCGCATTGCTGCAGTTGATCGACGCTGATGCCGCACAACTGCGCCACCATTTGCGGGGTGTAATCGCGCACCAGGGTTTTCAGTTCGGGCAAGCCCTGGGTATGGTCTTTGATAAAGTCGCGGTCGACCCGGTCGTCCCATAACAGCAAGTGCAAAATCCCGTGAAATAACGCGACGTCGGTACCCGGTAGAATTGCCAGATGCAGGTCGGCCAGATCGCAGGTATCGGTATGCCGCGGGTCGATAACTATGACTTTCATCTGCGGGCGTCGGGCTTTGGCTTCCTCCAGCCGGCGAAACAATACCGGATGGGCGTAGGCCATATTGCTGCCGACGATCATCACGCAATCGCTCAGTTCCAGGTCTTCATAGCTGCATGGTGGCGCATCGGCGCCCAGGCTGCGCTTGTAGCCGACCACCGCCGAGGACATGCACAGCCGCGAATTGCTGTCGATATTGTTTGTGCCCACCAGTGCCCGTGCCAGTTTGTTGAAGGCGTAGTAATCCTCGGTCAACAACTGCCCCGAGATATAAAACGCCACGCTGTCGGGGCCGTGTTCGGCGATGGTGGCGGCGAACACGTTGGCCGCGTGATCCAGGGCGCTGTCCCAGTCGGTGCGACCACGGGCCAGCGCCTTGCCCAGGCGCAATTGCGGGTACAGCGCGCGGGCGTTGAGGTCGCCGGTCAGGTGCAGGGTCGAGCCTTTGCTGCACAGCTTGCCAAAGTTGGCCGGATGCGCCGGATCGCCGCTGACGCCGAGAATACGCTCGCCATCATGTTCGATCAGCACGCCGCAGCCGACCCCGCAATAGCAGCAGGTGGAGGCGGTGATCTGGCGGCTCATCAGCCTGCGTCCCGCAGGGCCAACTGCACACGGCCATTTTCGACCCGCGCCTGATGGTGGTGGGCGCAGCCGATGTCCGGCGCCTGGGCTTCGCCGCTTTGCAGATCGATCTGCCAGTTGTGCAGCGGGCAGGCGACGCGCTTGCCGTAGATCAAACCCTGGGACAGCGGGCCGCCCTTGTGCGGGCAGCGGTCATCGAGGGCGAACACCTCGTCATCGCTGGTGCGGAAGATCGCGATATCACCCTTCGGCCCGCTGATGATCCGTGAGCCCAGGGCGTTGATTTCCTCAAGTGAACAGATATCGAGCCAGTTCATGCCGGCACCTCCAGATTTTTCACGGGGATGACCTCGAACTCCTTTTTCAGCAACGGCTGCACCAGGCGCTCTTTCCACGGGTCTTGCTCAAACGACAGGGAAAACTGCAGGCGATCATTGAGCGCCTTGCGCCGTTCGGGGTCTTCGAGCACGGCCTTTTTGATGTGCTCCATACCGACCCGTTGCAGGTAATGCACGGTGCGTTCAAGGTAAAAGGCTTCTTCGCGATACAACTGTAAAAAGGCACCGTTGTACTCGCGTACTTCTTCAGCTGTTTTGAGTTTGACGAAGAACTCGGCAACCTCGGTTTTGATCCCGCCATTACCGCCGATATACATCTCCCAGCCAGAGTCCACGCCGATAATGCCTACGTCCTTGATACCTGCTTCCGAGCAGTTACGCGGGCAACCGGACACAGCCAGCTTCACCTTGTGCGGTGACCACATATTGAACAGGTCGTGTTCCAGCTCGATGCCCAGTTGTGTCGAGTTTTGTGTGCCGAAGCGGCAGAACTCACTGCCTACACAGGTCTTTACAGTGCGGATGGATTTGCCATAAGCGTGGCCGGAGGGCATGTCCAGATCCTTCCACACGCCCGGCAGGTCGTGTTTTTTGATCCCCAGCAGATCGATACGCTGCCCGCCGGTAACCTTGACCATAGGTACGTTGTACTTGTCGGCCACATCGGCGATACGCCGCAGCTCGGACGGGTTGGTGACGCCGCCCCACATCCGCGGAACCACCGAGTAGGTACCGTCTTTTTGAATATTGGCGTGGGCCCGTTCATTGATCAGACGCGATTGCGGATCATCCCTGGCTTCCCCCGGCCAGGTAGAAATCAGGTAATAGTTGAGCGCCGGGCGGCAGGTGGCACAGCCGTTGGGCGAGCGCCAGTTCAGGTAGTGCTGGGTGTCGGCGATGCTGAGCAAATGCTGCTCGCGGATGGCCTGGCGGATCTGTCCGTGGTTCAGGTCGCTGCAGCCGCAGATGGCTTTTTCGCTTTTGGGTTTGACGTCTGCCGCGCCGCCCACGGTGTTGATCAGAATCTGCTCCACCAACCCGGTGCAGGAGCCGCAGGAGCTCGCGGCCTTGGTGTGTTTTTTGACCTCGTCGACGCTGAACAGCCCGTGTTCCTGGATCGCCTTGACGATGGTGCCCTTGCAGACGCCATTGCAGCCGCAGACTTCGGCAGTGTCGGCCATGCTCATGGCTTTGTCTTGGCCCTGGTGCCCTACGTCGCCAATGGCGTTTTCGCCAAACATCAGATGATCACGGATCTCGCCTATGGCGTGGTTCTCACGGATCTGTCGGAAATACCAGCCCCCGTCAGCGGTGTCGCCATACAGGCAGGCACCCACCAGCACATCGTCCTTGATCACCAGTTTTTTGTAGACCCCGCCGATCGGGTCACTGAGGGTGATGGTCTCAGTGCCTTCGCCGCCCATAAAGTCGCCCGCCGAGAACAGATCGATACCGGTGACCTTCAACTTGGTCGACGTGACCGAACCCTGATAACGGGCAAAACCCAATTGTGCGAGGTGGTTGGCGCAGACCTTGGCCTGCTCGAACAACGGCGCCACCAGACCGTAAGCGATGCCGCGATGGCTGGCGCATTCGCCGATGGCATAAATGCGCGGGTCGTAGGTTTGCAAGGTATCGTTGACCAGAATGCCACGGTTGCACGGGATGCCCGCCTGTTCGGCGAGTTCGGTGTTGGGGCGAATGCCTGCGGCCATCACCACCAGATCGGCGGGAATAATGTCGCCGTTTTTGAACTCGACTGAACCGACCCGGCCATTGCCTGCGTCGTGCAGGGCGCTGGTTTGTTCGCGCAGGCGAAAATGCAGGCCCCGTGCCTCCAGGGCGTTTTGCAGGAGTTGGCCGCTGATCGGGTCGAGCTGGCGATCCAGCAGCCATTCGCCGATATGCACCACGGTCACATGCATGCCGCGCAGCATCAGGCCGTTGGCGGCTTCCAGACCCAGCAGGCCACCGCCGATGACCACCGCGTGCTTATGAATCTTGGCGGTATCGATCATCGCCTGGGTATCGGCAATATCGCGGTAGCCGATCACACCGTCCAGGGTGTTGCCGGGGATCGGCAGGATAAAGGGCGTGGAACCGATGGCGATCAGCAGACGGTCGTACTCGGCTTCGGTGCCGTCTTCGGCGATGACCCGGCGCTTGACCCGGTCGATCTGCACCACCTTGCGGTTGAGCAACAGCTTGATGTTGTTGTCCAGGTACCAGTCCAGATCGTTGAGCACTATCTCCTCGAAGGTCTGTTCCCCGGCCAGTACGGGCGAGAGCAGGATGCGGTTGTAATTGGCGTGGGGTTCGGCGCCGAACACCGTAATGTCGTACAGCTCGTTGCTCAGTTTCAGCAACTCCTCCAGGGTGCGAACCCCGGCCATGCCGTTGCCGATCATCACCAGTTTGAGTTTTTTCATCAGGTTCTCCGCGATCAGGGCCTGCCTTATGGGGGGCATTGCGGCCTTGTTCGACACATTGTGCAAAAACAAAAAAAGGCGTCCCGCTAGTTGCCTAGCGAGGACGCCTTTGTCCTTGTCCCGTTCTCTCGGGAAACCTGGGCTTCGTCGTTGAAGACCGGGTTTTATGTATGATGGATCAGCTAATGCAGTGGTTGTGCCAAGTAGGCCAAAGCCAATGTTTAAAGGGCGGAGCTGTTTTTGACGGAGAGGTTTGTGCACCGAATAAAAGCGCCGCGCCCGATGTTGGAGCGTTACCCGCCGCGTAACTACCGTTCAGCTGTGCAGCAGCAAAAACAGCAGCACCAGATTAATCAGCAATGACAGCCATGCCATCGTTCGCCAGACCTTTATCGGGTCGCGCTCCAGCAAGGGCCGGGGGCGCTGGCTCAAGCTCTGGCGTTCGCCCTGCTCCAGTTGCAGCAACCATTGTTCAGCCGTTTCAAAGCGCTGTGCCGGGTCGGCTGCAACGCCGCGTTCAAGGCTGTGGGCAATCCACTCCGGCAGATCGGGTCGATAACGGCTGGCGCTGACAGGCGAACCAAAGCGCGGGCGCTGGAAGGCTTCGATTTCTCCGTAGGGATAATGCCCGGTCAGCAGGTAATACAGCGTCACGCCCACTGCGTACAAATCCTGCCCGGGGCTGGGTTTTTCGCCGCGAAAGGCTTCCGGGGAGAGATAACTGGGGGTGCCGGGCAATGTCGATGGCAGATCCTCCGACAGACCGGGGCAGTAGGCCAGGCCAAAGTCCAGCAAGCGCAATTCGCCGTCGTCACCCAGCAACAGATTGTGCGGTTTGATATCGCGATGAAAAATCTGCCGCCGGTGTAACAGCCCCACGGCTCGCAGCAGGCGCTCGGCCAGATCCAGCCATTGTGCCAGGGGCAGCGGCCCGCTCCTGGTATAGAGATTTTCCAAGGTACAACCGGAATATTCACGCATCACGTAGTACAGATGCTGACGTTGTCTGGCCGGATGGACCTCGGGGAAATGCCGCCCGGCCACGCGCTTGAGCAACCACTCTTCCGACAGCAGTGCCTGCCCGGCCTGATAGTCATCGTGCAGGCGGGCCGGCAGGGTTTTCAGTAGCCAGGGTTGTTGTTGAGCGTCGCGCACCCGGTAGAGCAATGATTGCTGACTCTGGCCAAGATGGCTTTCTACCTGCCAGCCCTCAAAGTGTTGCCCAGGTTTGAGCGCGGGCGGCAGCGGCCATTGCTGCAATTGCATCAAAGCGTCGCCAATGCTGCTCTCGCCCAGGGCATCGACCCGTACCAGCAGGGCACTGGCATTGTCCTGGCTGCCTGCCCTGTGCGCAGTATTGACCAGTGTGCTGGCGGCACTTTGCAGATCGTGCTGGTCACGCAAAATGGCAGCGACGGCGCTATCGCCCAGCGTCGACCACACGCCATCACTGAGTAGCACAAAGGTTTCGTCCTGACGCAACTCATCGTCCAGAAAATCCACCACAAGATGCTGATCCAGGCCCAGTGCCCGCTTGAGCACATGCTGCATACCCGGCTGGTCCCAGACGTGATCTTCGCTGATGCGCTGCAAGGTTGAGGCGTGCCAGCGGTAGACCCGGCAATCACCCACATGGGCCAAGGTAAAACGCCTGCCGCGCATGACCACAGCACTTACCGTGGTCAGCAGCGGTTGCCCGCCGCCATTGGCGCGCAGCCAGCTATTTTGCGCGAGCAGCAAACGCTCCAGTGCCTGTGCGACGTTCCAGGTCTGCGGCGTGGCGTAGTAGTCCAGCGCCAGTGCCTGCAAGGTCGAGCGTGCGGCCAGGCCGCCATCGGCGCATTGGCTGACGCCATCGGCGATGGCAAATAAATGCCCCTTGCTTGCCGCCAGCATGGGCACAGGGGTGACCTCGCGCAGTGCGTCCTGGTTCTCTGCGCGAGGGCCGATGGCGCTGGCGTGGGCGAAGCTCAACTGCAGGCTCATCGGCGCCTCAGACTCGGGCAGCGGTCATGGCCGCCGAGCCCCAGGTTGTTCTCCAGCGACGCTTGACCCCGTGCAGGCCGAACCAGGCCAGAACCCCAAGGCTGGCGAACAACCACAGGGCCAGTTGATAGCTGCCGGTGCTTTGTTTGATTGCGCCCATGCCTGCCGCCAGGGCGAAACCGCCGATGCCGCCGGCCATACCGATCAAACCGGTCATAACGCCGATTTCACGGCGAAAACGCTGCGGTACCAATTGGAAAACAGCACCGTTACCTGCTCCCAGCCCCAGCATGGTGCAGACGAACAGCGCCAGTGCCGCGTAGGAACTGGGCAAGTTGAAACCCACGGCGGCGATGCTGATGGTCGCCAGGGTGTACATCCCCAGCAGCGTGCGAATACCGCCGAAACGATCCGCCAGTGCGCCGCCCAAGGGCCGCATCAAACTGCCGCCAAACACACAGGCAGCGGTGTAGTAGCCGGCAGTCACCGGGCTCAGGCCGTATTGATCATTGAAGTAGCCGGGCAGGGCGCTGGCCAGGCCGATAAAGCCACCGAAGGTCACACTGTAGAAAAACATGAACCACCAGCTATCGCGGTCTCCCAGGGCCTTGAAATAGTCGCTTATGGCTTTGGCCTTGGGGCGCTCAGGGGCGTTTTTGGCCAGCCAGGCAAATACGAATATGCACAACACCAGTGGGATCAGGGCAAAGCCGAACACATTGCTCCAGCCATAAGCTGCGGCGAGCACCGGGGCCAGCAGGGCGGCGAATACGGTGCCCGAATTGCCGGCTCCGGCGATGCCCATGGCCTTGCCCTGGTGTTGCGGCGGATACCATTGCGAGGCCAGCGGCAGGGCGACGGCGAACGAGGCCCCGGCCATACCCAGAAACAAGCCCAGCAACAAGGCTTGCTCGTAGCTGTGAATGCCGTGCTTCCAGGCCACAAACAGCGCACAGATAACGATGACCTGACCGATCAGGCCGGCAGTTTTCGGTGACAGGCGATCAGCCAGCAAGCCCATCATAAAGCGCAGCACGGCCCCGGCCAGAATCGGCGTAGCCACCACCAGCCCGCGTTGTTGTGTGGTCAGGTGCAGGTCGGCGGCGATTTGCACCGCCAGCGGACCCAGCAGATACCAGACCATAAAGCTCAGGTCGAAATACAGAAATGCCGCGAACAGGGTCGGGGTATGGCCGGATTTCCAGAAGCTTGAATTCATCGCGCACCTCAACGGTTAAGCGTTTCGAGAAGGAGTGATTTGCGATGGAGCGCCATAACGGCCGCACCACCGGCCCCGGTCACTGGGGCCAAAACGAAAAAACGCCGCTGCCGGATCCGCCATGGGCGAATAAGGGGAGCGACGTCTTTGTCGTAGGTGGGGCAACCGCCGTTGGTTACCGGTAGGGATTGCTTAGCGAGAAGTGTGCCAACAGTATCCATCCATGGGTTTCTGTGGGAGCCGGGCTTGCCCGCGATGCAGGCAACGCGATTTATCTGGTGTAACGCGGTGATGCAATCGCGGGCAAGCCCGGCTCCCACAAAAGAGCCTTGGGCACCTAACCCAATAACTCGCTCATGGCGATGATCTGTTCCGCCACCTGTATCAGCTTTTGCTGGCGGCTCATGGCCTGGCGGCGCATCAGGGTGTAGGCCTCTTCTTCGTTGCAGCTTTTCATCTTCATCAGCAGGCCCTTGGCCAGTTCAATGCGCTTGCGCTCGGCCAGTTGCTGGTCGCGGGCATGCAGTTGGGCGCGCAGGGCCTGGTCGCTCTCGAAACGAGCCATGGCCACATCGAGAATTGGCTGCAGGCGCTGGGCGTGAATGCCTTCGACAATGTAGGCGCTGACCCCGGACTTGATCGCCTGACGCATTACGCCGGGGTCGTGCTCGTCGGTGAACATGACAATCGGTCGTGGCTGGTCCCGTGACACCAGCACCACTTGCTCCATCACATCGCGGCTGGGTGACTCGGTATCGATCAGGATCACGTCCGGGCGCACAGTTTCGACGCGAGCAGGCAGGTCGATGGTCAGGCCCGATTCATCGATCACCTCAAATCCGGCTTCGCTCAGCGCGGCTTTCAGGCGGCCGACTTTTTTCGCCGTGTCGTTGATCAGCAAGATACGCAGCATGGGGGTGGCTCCGGTCAACGACGGGCAGCAAGGGAAGCGCGGGTGCTCATGGCATGCAGCGCAAAGCTTCGGGCATAGCCTGCGGGGTCCGAGCCGTCCCACACCTTGCCATCGAGCAACTGGCTGCTGCGCATGTCCGCTTCACCTGCCGGTACGTTAACGGCGTTGGCCGCGTCGCGGTACAGGGCCAATTGCTGAACCTGACGGGCAACACCGAGGTAGTCCGGGTCTTCGTGCAGCAAGCCCCAGCGACGGAACTGGGTCATAAACCACATGCCATCGGACAGGTACGGCAGGTTGACCTCGCCATCAGCATAAAAGCGCAGGGCGTGCGGGTCTTGCCAGTGCTTGCCCAGGCCGTCGCTGTAGTGGCCGAGCAGGCGCGGAGCGATGCACTCAACGGGTGCATTCAGGTACTCGGGAGCGCTCAGCAATTGCGCGGTACTGCGACGGTTTTCGTCGTTCTGCTCGATAAAGCGGCTGGCTTCAAGGATCGCCATCACCAGCGCCCGGGCGGTATTGGGGTACTGTTCGACAAACGCGCGGGTACAGCCCAGGACTTTTTCCGGGTGATCGGGCCACAGGGCCTGAGTGGTGGCGAGGGTGAACCCCATATTCTGTGCAACCGCGCTGGCAGCCCACGGCTCGCCGACGCAAAAGCCGTCAATGCGGCCCGCCAGCAAGTGCGCAACCATCTGTTGCGGTGGCACCACGACGCTGTTGACGTCTTGCAGCGGATGGATGCCCTGACTCGCCAGCCAGTAATACAGCCACATGGCATGAGTGCCCGTGGGAAAAGTCTGGGCAAAGGTCAGTTTCGAGCGACTTTGGTGCACGTGTTGTTGCAGCGCCTCAGGACGGGTCACGCCCAGTGCCTGCAAGCCGTGGGAGAGGTTGAGGCTCTGGCCGTTTTGATTGAGCCCCATCAGTACGCTCATGTCGGTGGCCGCCACGCCGCCGATGCCCAGATGCACGGCGTAGATCAGCCCGTAGAGACTGTGGGCGGCGTCGAGCTGACCGTTGACCAGATTGTCCCGCAGGCTGGCCCAGGACGACTGGCGCTTGAGGTTCAGGGTCAGGCCGAAGGGCTGGGCAAACCCTTGCGTGGCGGCCACCACCACCGAAGCACAATCGCTCAGGGCCATAAAACCGAGGTTGATTTCGGTTTTTTCCGGGGCATCGCTGCCGTTGACCCAGGCAAGAGGGCCAGCGAGTGATTCGTTCATGGGAGGCAGCACCTTGGCAAAAGCATACTGCGAAGGTGCAAGGCATATGCCAGAGGTGTTAACCCAGTTGAAAACCTGTTTTTACAGGGCTTTGGATTTGCGCTTGCCTTTGATGTGCTGGCTTACTTCAAACGGTCTTGCGCCTTGCGATACGCGGTCTCGTGTTCGCGCTTGTCAACGGCGACGACGAACACCACAACCTCTTGATCAATGACCTGATAGATCAGTCGGTAACCCGCGCTGCGTAACTTGATTTTTTAGCAATCGGGCAGCTTGCGCAGCCGGTTGGCTTCAACGCGGGGGTTGAGCAACACCTCTGACAATTTGCTCTTGAATTGCTGCCTGACCGGGTCTGCGAGCTTGTGCCATTCCTTGAGTGCGCGCTGGTCAAACTCAAGATCAAAGGTCATCCAGTGTCACCTTGACCCTTTGCGGCGCAGCCAGGCGTTCGCGCACGGTGTTGATGAGGGCTTCGTCTTCTTCGGTCACCAGCATGGGGCGAAAGGGCAGCTGGCCGCGTTCGGCTACGTATTGCAATGCCTGGCGGACCAGCTCAGAGGGGGTGACACCCAAACGCTCAAGTTCCTGGTAAGCGCGGGCTTTGAGTTCATCGTCAATGCGGATATTGATGGAGGCCATGGTTTTGACTCGTGTAATGACGTTTGTCATTACGTTGGTCTCTACCCGTTTTTTTTGCAAGTGCCATTGGGCGGTTGAGTGTTCTGCGTTGTTCATAAGCGCTCCTGAATTTAAGCCACCGAACCGGAGAGGGTGGTCAGTTCTGTGAGCCTAGCTAGAGATAATCAGGTGATTCGTACGACGATTCGCTTTCATTCCCGTGAAACATCCGAGAAAAACCCGCTCGCTTGCGCCTGTCCAAATCGGGGAAGAGTCTCGCTCCACCGCTGCTCAATGGCCGGTTGCCGCGTCGTGAAACGGTCGTGCGCGAGGCAGGTAAACAGGTGAACAATTGAAATAGTTATTAACTTACAACTGAAAATTTTATAACCATTTAACACCGCCAAAACATGGCTTGTTCTATAAAACTGCTCATCTATCCTTAGACTAAAAAGTGATTGGCTGCCCGGGTTTTTATGCCTTTATGATCTGTACACAACAACTCGTGAAGCAGGAGTGGGGCGATGACTATTCAAGTAAAACCCGTAGCGGGTCGAATTGGTGCACAACTTGAAGGCGTAAAACTGGGCGGTGATATCAGTGCCGAAGCATTCGAGTTTATTAATCAGGCCTTGTTGAAACATAAAGTCCTGTTCTTTCGCGACCAGCATTTAAGCGACGCCGAGCACGAAGCATTCTCCCGCCGCTTCGGCGACCAGGTGCCCCACCCGACCGTGCGTTCTGCCGAGCAAAGCGCCGCCATCCTGCACCTCGACGCCAAGGAAACCCGTGCCAACTCCTGGCACACGGATGTGACCTTTGTAGCCAATTATCCAAAAATCTCCATCTTGCGCGGTGTGGTCATTCCACCTTATGGCGGCGATACCGTGTGGGCTAATACGGCCTCGGCTTATAACGATTTACCCGAGCCGTTAAAACAACTTGCGGACAACTTGCGCGCCCTGCACACCAATGTTTATGACTATGCGACGCCTCGCGGTACCGATGAATCCGGCCTTAAGCGTTATCGCGAACAGTTCACCGCCCAAGTGTATGAAACCGAACATCCGCTGGTACGAGTTCACCCGGAATCGGGCGAAAGAAGTTTGCTCCTGGGCCACTTTGTCAAAGAGATTCAGGGCGTCAGCAGCAACGACTCCAGACAACTGATTCGCCTGTTCCATGACCGTATTACCCATGTCGACAACACCGTGCGCTGGCGCTGGCAGGAAGGTGATGTGGTGATCTGGGACAACCGCGCCACCCAGCATATTGCGATCAACGACTACGGCGATGCCCCGCGCATCGTGCGGCGCACCACCATCGACGGCGATGTGCCGGTAGGGGTGGATGGCCGCCCGAGCCAGGCGCTCAAGCCGACCCCGGACACCCGCTCGCCGAAAACCGAAGCCGACAAAAAACACCTCGCCGCCTGACGGGCCGCGCCTTATTGCTTCAAGGAAGACCTGCCCATGGCCACATTCAAAGTAAATGCCCTGTTGCGCAAGACCCGCATTGCCGCCGTGCTGGCGGCGGTCATGGCTGTTCCGCTGGCCGAGGCCGATGTGTTGCGCGTCGGGGTGGCGAGCGCCGGTGGCGGTGATCCGGTTACGTTCAGTGGCTCGCCGCTGGGCATCGTGCGCAACCAGCAATTGCTGGAGAAAGCGTTCGCTGGCACCGGCACCGAAGTGCAGTGGTTTTTCTTCAAGGGCGCCGGCCCTGCGGTCAACGAAGCCTTGTCCAACCAGCAACTGGACTTCGCCTACCAGGGTGATCTGCCGGCGGTGGTCGGGCGCTCCAACGGCCTGGACACCAGGCTGCTGGCGGCCCTGGGGGTGCGGGCCAACCTCTATCTGGCAGTGCCCAAGGGCTCTGACATCAAGACCATCGAAGACCTCAAGGGCAAGAAGGTCGCGGTGTTTCGCGGTACCAACGGCCACTTGGTGTCGATCAACCTGCTGGCCGCTCACGGCATGAGCGAGCGCGATATCAAGGTGATCAACCTCGATGCCGGCAGCACCCAGGCAGCCCTGGTGTCCAATGGTGTGGACGCGGCCTTCGGTGGTCGCGAGCTGTTCAAACTGCGTGACAAAGGCCTGATCGATATCGTTTACGACAACCCGGAGCAGGATGTGCGCTACACCCGCCAGACTGCCCTGGTAGTGCGTGGTGCCTATGAAAAAGAACACCCGGGCAATGTGCAAAAAGTCGTCGATACGTTGGTGGATGCGGCGAAGTGGACGTCCGAAGACAGCCATCGTGATGAAGTTTTCGCCGAGTGGGCCAAGAGCAACGACCCGGTGGACTCACTGCGCGCCGACTTTACCGGGGTGAGTTTGCGGGACAGGAATTCGCCGCTGATCGACACCTTTCTGCTGAGCCGCTACCAGGCGGTGGCGGAGCAGGCCAAGGACGAAAAACTGATCCGCCGCCCGGTGAGCATCGAGGGCTGGTTTGAGCCCGGCTACCTGCAAACCGCCCTCAAGGCCAAAGGCCTGGAGAACTTCTGGACAGCCTATGGCGCAGACGGCAAGCAGCCAACTGGCAACACGGTAGCGGGCAAGTAACTGCATACCCCCATGGGAGTTACCCCTGTGGGAGCGGGCTTGCTCGCGATTGAATCGACGCGGTGATCCAGACCAACCGTGTCGTCTGCATCGCGAGCAAGCCCGCTCCCACAAGGGTGCCCACAGGGACTCCGTTTTTTGTAGCAAGCAAGGGAGCCAGGCACATGGCCAGGGCACAGACCGTCACACCGCAGCAGTACGCACCGGCGCTACCCAAGGACAACGTCAAGCGTTTGCCGCCGGCACCGACGCGCCCGGTACGCAGGGTCGAAGTGCCGCGCACCTCGGCCTGGGCCGCCACTCTGGGTGACCGGGCCTTGCCCTGGCTGTTGCCGCTGGCCCTGCTGGGCCTGTGGTACCTGGGGGTTGAGCAGGGCTGGCTGTCAGAGCAGGTCTTGCCGCCGCCTGCCTATGTCTACGACACCCTGTCGGATCTCTTTGCCTCCGGCGACCTGTGGATAAATGCCGCCGCCAGCCTGCAGCGGGTAGTGGTCGGCTTTGCCCTGGGGGGCGCGATTGGTGTGGCGCTGGGGCTGGCGATGGGACTGTCGAAAACCGTCGAGGATTATTTGCTGCCCACCTTCAACGCCATTGTGCAAATCCCGGTATTGGGCTGGTTGCCGTTTGCCTTGCTGTTGTTCGGTATTGGCGAGCCGCTCAAGTATGTGTTGATTGCCAAGGCTGCATTGGTGCCGATCACGCTGTGCACCCTGCAGGCTTTCAAACAGGCGCCCCAGGGCTTGCTGGAAGCCGGGCGGGCCTATGGTTTCAGCCGTTGGCAGAGCGTGGTGTTTATCGTCTTGCCTGCGGCCATTCCGACTCTGTTCACCGGGTTGCGCCTGGGTTTTACCAAGGCCTGGCTGTCGCTGGTGGTGGTTGAGCTGGTGGCGTCGAGCGAAGGGCTGGGTTACCTGATTGTTTATGGTCGCCAACTGTTCCAGCTGGATCTGGTGATGGCCGCCGTGGTGGTGGTCGGGGCGATCGGGCTGGTGATCGACCGTGGTTTTGATTATGCCGAGCGCCGCCTTAATCGTGGCCGCGCTCCGGTAGCGGGGCGCCTGTCATGAGCAGCGCACTGGCTATCAGTCATGGCAGCAGCCGTCGCTATCGCGGCTGGGTGTTACCGATCAGCGTCGTTGCCCTGTGGTGGCTGGCTTCGCATATGGGCTGGAGCCAGTCCGGGCTGCTGGTTTCACCGGAGAAAGTAGCGGCCACGGCCTGGGACCAGATCGCTTCGGGCAAGTTCTGGCGGGCCATCAGCGCCAGCCTGACGCGCAACCTGAGCGGCTTTTTTATCGGCACCACCCTGGGCCTGGTGCTCGGTTGCCTGCTGGGCCTGTCGCACACCTTCGAGCGTTTGGTAGGCCCGAGCTTCAACACCTTCAAACAGATTTCGCTGTTCGCCTGGATCCCGCTGATCTCGGTGTGGTTCGGCCTGGGTGATGTGGCCAAGGTGGTGTTTCTGTCGCTGGCGGCGCTGGTGCCGGTGGTGGTGAATACCTGCGACGGCCTGCGCAATGTGCCGCCCAACCTGCTGGAAGTGGCGCGTGTGTACCGCTTCAGCCGCTGGCAAACCATCGTCGGGGTCATGCTGCCTGCCGCTTTGCCGTCGATCTTTACCGGCCTGTATCTGGCGCTGGTGTACTCGTGGCTGGCGACCATCGGCGCCGAATATTTGCTGGTGTCGGGGGAGGGCATCGGCAACACGCTGATCGATGGCAGCGAGCATTTCATGATGGACCTGGTGCTGTTCGGCATGGTGGTCATCGGCCTGGTGGGCTGGAGCCTCAATGCCCTGGCGCGGATTTTTGAGCGACGCATGCAGCGCCTGTACGGCATTGACCCGCGTTGATCGGCACTTATTAAAAGGATTGCAGCATGCTCAATAACAGCCTGACCCTGGAAAACATCAGCAAGCGCTTTGCATCCCGCCCGGGCAGCACCAGCCAGTTGCAAGTGCTGGACAATATCCAGCTGGACATCGCTCCCGGCGAATTTATCAGCATTGTCGGCGCCAGCGGCTGCGGCAAGTCCACCCTGCTGCGCCTGATTCTGGGCCTGGACGAGGAGTACGAGGGGCGCATCCTGCTCAATGGCCAGCCGATCGACGGCACGGGGCTGGAGCGCGGCATCGTGTTTCAGGACCATCGCCTGTTCCCCTGGCTCAACGTTGAACAGAACGTTGCCGTGGCACTGAAAAACTCGCCCCTGAGCACCAAGGAAAAGCGCGACACCGTACGCGAACATATCGAGCTGGTGGGCCTGCAGGACTTTACCGACGCCTACCCGCACCAGATTTCCGGGGGCATGGCCCAGCGAGTGGCGATTGCCCGCGGGCTGGTCAATCGCCCCAGCGTGCTGCTGCTCGACGAACCCCTGGGCGCCCTCGATGCCCTGACCCGTGCGCGCTTGCAGGGCGAGCTGCAAAACATCTGGGCCAAGGAAAAAATCACCATGATCCTCGTGACCCACGATGTGGACGAGGCGGTGTTCCTCGGTGATCGCGTGGTTGTCATGCAGCCCAACCCCGGACGTATCCGGCGCATTCTCGACATTGACCTGCCACGCCCGCGCAATCGCAGCGACAGCCGCTTTATCGCCCTGCGCGACGACGTGCTGAGCGACTTCGCCGAACTGCATTGAACCCCCGCTCCCTGAATTCAGAGAACAGAACATGTCCGAACGTCAGCTCAGCCTCAACTTGTTTATTTACCCCAACGGCCATCACGAAGCCGCCTGGCGCCACCCGCAGTCAGTGCCGGAGTCGTCTATGGATATCGGCTATTACCAGCAGTTGGCGCTGCGTGCCGAGCGCGAAAAACTCGATGCGATTTTCTTTGCCGACTCGCCGTCACTGGCCGAAAGCGGCCGGGAGGGTTTGCGGATCCGCTTCGAACCGGTGACCTGGCTGGCGGCCATTGCGGCAGTGACCCAGCGTATCGGCCTGATTGCCACGGCCAGTACCACCTACAGCGAACCCTACAACCTGGCGCGTTCGTTCAGTGCGCTGGATCACCTGAGCAAGGACCGTGCGGGCTGGAACATTGTCACCACGTCAATGGCTGCCGCCGCGGCCAACTTTGGTCTTGATGAACACCCTTCGGCCCATGACCGCTACGCCCAGGCCGAAGAGTTCGTGCAAGTGGTCGGTGACCTCTGGGACAGCTGGGAAGACGACGCGCTGGTGCTGGATAAAACCGCCGGGGTATTTGCCGACAGTGACAAAGTGCACTCGATCAATCATGTGGGGGCCTACTACAAGGTCAAGGGACCGTTGAACTCGCCGCGTTCGCCCCAGGGGCGACCGGTGCAGGTGCAGGCCGGTTCTTCCGAGGACGGCCGGGACTTTGCCGCCCGGCATGCCGAGGCGATCTTTACCGCGCACCAGACCCTGCAAAGCGCCACGGAATTTGCCAATGACATCCGCGCCCGGGCCAGGGCTGTGGGCCGCGACCCGCGCCAGCTGAAAATTCTTCCGGGCATCAGCCCGTATATCGCCAGCACCGAAGCCGAAGCGCAGCGCAAGTTTGATGAACTCAATGAGCTGGTATTGCCCCACGTGTCCCTGGGCCAATTGCGGCGCATGTTGGGTGTGGACTTGTCGGGTCAGGATCTGGACGCGCCGTTTCCCCGCCATTTGATCAACTTCGAGGGTGTTGAAAGCCAGTCCAGCCGCTTCAAGTTGATCATCGATATTGTCGACCGCGAAAACGTCACCTTGCGTCAGTTGATCAACCGTCTGGCGGGCGCGCGTGGGCACTGGGTGCCGGTGGGCACGCCGGTGCAGATTGCCGACCTGATCGAACAGTGGTTCCGCAGCGGCGCGGCCGATGGCTTCAACGTGATGCCGCCGGCATTCCCCGATGGCTTTGAAGTGTTCCTCGATGAAGTGCTGCCGATCTTGCGCCAGCGCGGGTTGTTCCGCAGTGAATACGCGGGCAGCACCTTGCGCGAACACTACGGCCTGACTCGCCCTGAATCGCGCTACACCCTGAAAACCGCCTGAACCCGGGCAACTCAACCCTTGTGGGAGCGGGCTTGCCCGCGATGCAGGCGCTGCGGTCTGCCTGTCGAATCACGGTGATGCCATCGCGAGCAAGCCCGCTCCCACAAGAGCAGCACTCAATCCACAAGGAGCGGGCATGAACCCGATCAACAACAGAAGAGCATTCCTGCGTAACTGCGCGGTGCTGGGCGCGGTCGGTGCTGCAGGTATTCTGCTGCCCGGCTGCGAAAAAAAGGACAGCGGCGCTAAAAGCGCTGCCGTGATCAAGGGCCGCGCTGACCAGATCGTGGATTTCAAATACCCCGATAACCCGTCATTCGACCTGGTCTACGTCGCCGATTCCCTCGGCTATTTCGAAGGCACCCGCGCCCGCCCCAAGTACATCGGCCGTATCGCCGCGCCGCAGGTGATCCCGTTGACCGGCACCGGCGAAATCGACTTCGGTGCGCGCATGGTGCCGCTGGTGATTTCAGCTATCGCCAGTGGCCTGGACCTCAAGGTGGTGGCCGCTGGCGGCAAGACCCTGCAAGAGGCTCCGCACATGAAGTACTTCGTGCGCGACGACTCGGGCATCGTCAAGCCCAAGGACCTGGAAGGCAAGACCGTGGGCTTCAACAGCTTTGGCGCCTGTGCTGAATTCGTCACCAAAAAATACCTGCGCGAGCAGGGCGTCAATGTCGACAAGATCAACTGGGTGGTGGTACCGGACAATCAGGGCGAACAAACCCTGGCCACCGGCAATATCGACGTTGCCATCATTCATCCGCCATCGTCCGGCGGCGCCGAGCACAACCCGGCATTGCGCAAGCTGTGGAGTGACTACGATCTGGATGGCGGGTTGGGCGGCATGGCGCCCTACAGTGTGTATGGCAAGTTCAGCCGCGAGAATCCGGAGGCTACCCGCGATGTGGTCAACGCCATCGCGCGTGCGGCCAACTGGGTCAATGCCAACCCTGACGACGCGCGCAAGATCACTTCCGAGCGTATCGGCATGAAGCTTGAGCTGGTGGAGCGCTTTGCCTATATCGACGATCTGGTGGTGACCGAACCGCCGATTCAGTACTACATCGACATCCTCGAAAACGAAGGCAAGATCAAGAAAGGTTCGATAGCCGTCAAGGACGTCTACACCAACGAATTCAACCCGTTCGCCCGGGGGCAAGCCTGATGGCGGAACACAAGATCGTCGCCCGTGACCTCAGCATGGAATTCCAGGCACTCGATGAAACCGGGCATGCAGAGCGGGTGCCGGTACTGGAGGGGTTCGACCTGCAGGTCCGCGAAGGTGAATTCCTGTCCATTCTCGGGCCGTCGGGCTGTGGCAAATCCACCTTTATGAACATACTCGCCGGGCTTGCCCACAAAACCGGTGGCGATCTGCTGGTGGACGGTAAACCCCTGCAAGGCATCAACCGCAATCAGGGCGTGGTGTTCCAGGGGTATGCATTGCTGCCCTGGCGCACGGTGCTCGACAACATCGCCGTTGGCCTGGAAATCCGCGGCGTGGGCAAGGCACAGCGGCTGGAAACCGCCCGCGAATACCTGGAACTGGTGGGGCTCAACGGTTTTGCCTCGCGCTACCCCCACGAGTTGTCGGGTGGCATGCGCCAGCGCGTGGCGATTGCCCGTTCGCTGGCCTACAACCCGGACGTGCTGTTGATGGACGAACCCTTCGCCGCTCTCGACGCGCAAACCCGCGAGACCCTGCAAAGCGAATTGCTGCGCATCTGGGGCACGCACAAAAAAACCATCGTGTTTATTACCCACAGCCTGGACGAAGCGATCTTCCTGTCGGACCGGGTGGCGGTAATGACCCAGCGCCCGGGGCGGATCAAGGAGATTTTCGATATCGACCTGCCGCGTCCACGCCAGCCGGAACTGCGTAACACCCAGGCCTTTGTGCATTACCGCCAGCGCGCCTGGGAAGCGTTGCGTGATGAGGTCGCAGACATCGCCCGCGAGCCGGCAGTGCCGGTGCGGCAGCAGAACTGGCAGAGCATCGCGACCCTGGGCGGTTATCGGATTGGAGTGTAAGCATGGGCTTTAAATTGACTTCACGGCGGGTGATCGACAGCTCGGTGGGCATCGTCCTGTTCCTCGCCCTGTGGGAAGCTTTGCCGCAATTGGGCGTGGTCAATCCCGGCTACTTGAGCCCTCCTTCAGCGGTGCTGGGGGCGGTGCTGGACCTGGCCAGCAGCGGTGACTTGCTCAAGCACTTGCAGGCCAGCCTGCTGCGCTCCTTTGCCGGGCTGCTGCTGGCGATCGCTTGCGGGGTTAGCCTGGGGCTGGTGATGGGCTGGTTTGCGCGGGTCGAAAGTGTGCTCGATCCGTTACTGCAGTTTTTTCGCCAGACCTCGGCGCTGGCATTGTTCCCGGTGTTTATCCTGTTTTTGGGCATTGGAGAACTGTCGAAAATCGCGATCATTTTCTGGGCGTCGTTCTGGCCGATCCTGTTGAGCACCATCAGCGGCGTGAAGCAGGTCGACGGGCTGCTGATCAACTCGGCGCTGTCGATGGGCGCGAACCGCTGGTTCCTGTTTACCAAAATCGTACTGCCGGCGGCGTCACCGTCGATCTTTACCGGGATTCGTCTGGCGGGTGCGTATTGCATCACGGCGCTGGTGGCGGCGGAGATGATCGGCGCTCATTCGGGGCTGGGCTTCCTCACGCTGAACTCCCAGGAGGTGTTTCAGATTCCGAGCATGTACGCAGGCATTTTGCTGCTGGCGGTGGTGGGTTTGCTGCTCAACTTTTTGCTGGCCCTGTTGGAGCGGCGCTTTACCTACTGGCGCCGGGGTTTGCGCCACGGTGGTTAGGTGGCTGGCGGCGGCGGGTATTGGAGTGTCGGCGCTGGTCGCCTGGCAATGGCCTGCGGCACCGGGCGATATGTCCCGGGGGCCGCTGTTGCAGGCGGCCGAACAGCGCGGGGTGTTGCGTGTAGGTGTACGCAGTTATCCACGCCCGAGCCTGGGGCAAGAGGCTCTGGTGGCCGAGCCGGATGAGCTGGACAGTCAATTGGCTGAGGCCCTGGGGGCTTACCTTGGCCTCAAGGTGCAATTGCAGGCTTTGCCTCAAAATGCCCTGTTGAGTGACGACCGGGTCGACCTGGTCATCGCCGGCAGTCTGAAACTGCCGGTTGCGGCCGACCGGGTGGCGAGCCTGCGGGATTTGCCGGTGCAGTACCGTGAGGGTGCGTTGCTTGGTTTGCGCAATGCTCCCGCCCGACCTGTGCGTGGGCAAAGTGTATGCGTGGCAGTGGGTAGCCCGTGGGCGCAAACCTTGCAGCAACAGGGTGCCGAGCTGCGTACTTATGTGTCGTCGATTCGTGCGGCGTTGGCGTTTATGGCGGGCGAGTGCAACCTGCTGGCTGAAGAGCGCAACAGCTTGCAGGCGCTGGCGCAGGCGCCGGACTGGCGCTTCTATGCGCTGTTGCCGCAGACCTTGAAGGCAAGCAGCGATGTACGGGTTTACCTGCCCGTAGTCGACAAGCAAAGCCGCGCGCTGATCAATGCTGCGCTGCGCGACTGGCAGGCCCGTGGCGGCCAGATCCGTGCGTGGGAGCTGCGCAGCAATGCGTTGCTGGTGGACAGCCTGAAGATCGGCGACGGGCTGGTGTGTCATTGAACGACACCACGCCGCGGTGGGAGCGGGCTTGCTCGCGATACAAACGGTGAGGTCTGCCAGGCAAACCGCGTCGATGCCATCGCGAGCAAGCCCGCTCCCACGGGTTTACTCCGCCACACCAATGCGCCATTGCGCCGGTGGCGGTGTGCCGTTCACCGCAAAATCCCCCACGATACGACTCTTGTAGATGCGGGGGTTGTGCGACGACAACGTCCGCGCATTACGCCAAAAACGGTCCAGCCCCAGCGGCTTGAGGGTCGCCGATGCACTCAGGGCATCGAACAGGTCGCCACTGGCCTTGATGATCAAGTCCGAGACAATGGTTTGCGACTGCGCCACTTCCAGTTCGGCAATATTCACGGCGTGGCTCAGGGCGTGTTCGTCATCCTTCAAATGGGCTTGATGGGCCCGCTCCAGCGCCTGGAAGTTCTGCGCCGCAATGGCGCCGGCGGCATAGGCCGCGCTGCGCAGGTTGCCCACCACTTGCAGCACTTGCGGGTCGTGGGCCACGCGCGGTGCATTGCCGCTGCTGAAGCTGCGGGTGCGCCTGGCCACGTGCCCGGCGGTTTCTTCGGCCAGCGCGCGGCCAATCCCGGTCAGGGTCGCCGTGTGCACAGACTGGAAAAACGCCGGTGAATAGCGAAAGCGGTTTTCAGCCAGGATCACATTGAGCGGGTCCACCGGCACTTCGCGAAAATGCGCGGTACCGCTGGCGGTCAGTGTCTGGCCGAAGCCATTCCAGTCGTCGATTATTTCCACCCCCGGATCATTGGTGCGTACCGTCACCGATACGCGTTGTTCATCAGGGTTGTTGGCGCTGACATCGACCCAGTCGGCATACAGCGCACCGGTGGTGTAGAACTTGCTGCCGCTCAATTGCCAGTGGCCGCCGTGCAGGCTCAGGCGGGTGCCGAATTCAAGCTGTTTGGCGTTGCCCACTTCGCCGGACGCCGGGCTGACGGTTTCGCCACGGCCCAGGCGTTCCAGCCACACGCCCTGGTAGTCAGGGTCGCGACTGTTGAGCAGGTTTTCACCAAAACCGAAGTGCCCGCGCAACGATTGCACCAGGTTGGAGTCGGCCTCGGCCAGTTCGATCAGCAGGTTGAACAGTTCCGGCAGGCTGGCACCGGCACCGCCGTATTCGACGGGTACACGCAGGGTGGTGAAGCCGGCCTCCTTGAGCCATTGCAACTCCTGGAGCGGCAAGCGCCGCTCCAGTTCGCGTTCCACGGCCCCTTCACGAATCTGCGCGAAGATCGGCCGAAAGCGGGCTGCCAATGCTTCGTATCGCGCCGACGGGACGGCGCCCCAGGCTGAGTCTATTTGCGACATGTCATGCTCCTTGGAATTGAGCGGTTCACCAGCCAACGGCAAAGCGCAGGCCGGATACAGGTTGAAGGGCCGGGAGCGGCGCAGCGGCGCCGGGTATCGCCGCCAGCAGGCGACGGGTGTAGGGGTGCCGGGGTGAATGCCAGAGGGTGTGCGGGGTGGCTTGCTCGACGATCTGCCCTTGTTCCATGACCAGAATCCGATCGGCGAAATAGCGCACCACCGACAGGTCGTGGGAGATAAACAGATAGGACAGGCCCAGCTCTTCGCGCAGCTCTACCAGCAGGTTAAGGATTTGCGCCTGGGTCGACACATCCAGCGCCGACACCGGCTCGTCGCAGATCACCAGCCGGGGCTTGAGGATCAGCGCCCGGGCAATGCCGATACGCTGGCGCTGACCACCGGAGAACTGGTGGGGCAGACGCGCCAGACTGCTGCGCGCAAGACCGACGGCATCCAGCATTGCCAGGCGTGCCTGTTGGCGCTGTCCCGGGTCGTTCTGTCCGTGCAGGCGCTGCACGCGGTCGAGAAGGGTCTCCACGCTGTGGCGCGGGTTGAGCGCGGCGTAGGGGTCTTGAAAGATCATTTGCACCTGACGCCGCCAGCTCAGCAACGCTTCGCCCTTGAGGCTGGCGATATCACGCCCGGCAAATTCGATACTGCCGCTGCGGGCGGGCAGCAGGCGCAGCAGGGTGCGGCTGAGGGTCGACTTGCCGCAGCCCGATTCGCCAACCAGGCCCACGCTCTCGCGCTCGCCCACTTCAAGGTTGATGCGGTTGAGCACGGTGTTGTCGCCATAGCCCGTGGTCAGCTCGCTGACCTTGAGCAACGCCGGGTTGCCGGCGGGTGCCCGAGGCTTGCGCCCCGGTCCATAGTGGCTGCTGTTGACGCTGTAACGCGTGGCCTGCCCGGGCTGGCGCTCGACGTTGATTTCGGCCAGGCGATTGCTCAGGTAGTGCTGGTCATGTTCGGCCCCCAGCGAGGCCTGTAACAGGCCGCGCGTGTAGGGGTGTTGCGGGCGTTCGATGAGGGCACGGGTCGGCTGGCTTTCCAGCGCGTGGCCGTCGTGCATCACGATGACCCGGTCGGCGTGCTGGCCAACCACCCCGAGGTCATGGGTGATCAACAGCAGGCCCATGCCCAGCTCGCCGCGCAAGCGCGCCAACAGTTCGAGGATTTGTGCCTGCACGCTGACATCCAGCGCTGTGGTCGGCTCGTCGGCGATCAGCAGCCGCGGCTGGCAGGCAATCGCCATGGCGATCACCACCCGCTGGCGCTGGCCGCCGGACAAGTGCTGCGGGTACTCGTGCAGGTGCGCAGCGGGGCGCGGCAGCTGCACCAGGGCAAACAGTTCTTCGGCGCGCTTCCAGGCCTGTCGACGAGTCAGGTCGGTATGCGCGAGCAGGTTTTCGGCCACCTGTTCGCCCAGGGTCAGCACCGGGTTGAGGCTCGACAGCGGGTCCTGGAAAATCATCCCCAGCGCATTGCCCTGCAACTGGCGCATCTGCCGTGGCGCCATGCTCAGCAGGTCACGGCCCTCGAACAGCACCTGCCCGGCCAGCCGGGCGTTGTCCGGCAGCAAGCCCATCAGCGCCAGGGCCGTGGTGGATTTACCGCAGCCGGATTCACCCACCAGCGCCAGTGTCTCGCCGGCTTGCAGGGTGAAACTCAGGTCTTTGACGGCATCGGCATTGTCGTAGCTCACGCGCAAACCGCGTACGTCCAGCAGGCTCATGGGATATACCGTCTCAGGCGAGGGTTGAGGGCGTCGTTAAGACCGTCGCCCAGAAGGTTGAGGGCCAGCACCACGAAGATGATGGCCAGCCCCGGCAGGGCGGTGAGGTACCAGCCGCTGGCGATCTGCTCGCGGCCACTGCCGAGCATGGCGCCCCAACTGGCCTGGTTCGGGTCGCTCATACCGAGAAAGGCCAGCCCGGCTTCCACCAGGATCGCCTGGGCGATCAGGATCGAGGTGGTGACCACCAGTGGCGCGAGGGCATTGGGCAGGATTTCGCGCAGGATGATCGAGCTGTTGCCAAAGCCCAGGCTGCGCGCGGCAGTCACAAAGTCGGCTTCGCGCAGGGTGCGGAATTCGGCGCGCACCAGCCGTGCCACCGTGGGCCATGAGGAGATACCGATCGCCAGCGCGATGACCCCCAGCGTCGGGTTGCCGATGGCGACGATGACGATGACCAGTAAAAACGACGGCACGGTCTGGAACACTTCGCAGATGCGCATCAGCACATCACCCAGCTTGCCGCCGTGGTAGCCGGCCAGGGCGCCGACCACGGTGCCGATCAACACGCTGATCAGGGTGGCGCTGGCGGCAATCAGTAAAGACCCGCGTGCGCCGTGGGCGATCCCGGCCGCCACGTCGCGGCCCAGTGAGTCGCTGCCCAGAAAGTAGCCCGGATCGTCGCCGGGCCACAGCATCGGCATGGCAACCATGTCCAGCGGGTCACCGGGGTAAAGCGTGCCCGCCAGCAGTGCCAGGGTCAGCACCAGGGCCAGCATGGTCGCGCCAATCAGGGCCGAGGGATTGCGCAACAGGGCCGTCCAGACGCTTTCGCTGTAGCCGGTCGGGGCGTTTGGCAGTACGGCAGTGGTCATGGGACAGCTCCTTTTCAGTCGGCCTGGATACGCGGGTCAAGCCAGGCTTGCAGCAGGTCGACGGTGATGTTGATCACCACCACCAGCATGGATGACAGCAACAGGATGCCCAGCAGCAGGTTGTAATCCCGGGACATCACCGCCTCCAGCGTAAGCCGGCCCAGGCCGGGCCAGCCGAACAGGGTTTCGGTCACGGCAGCGCCGCCCAGCAGGGCGGCGAAATGCAGGCCGGCCAGGGTCGAAACGGGCAGCAGGGCATTGCGCAGCACATGCCGCGACACCACCCGCCACGGCGCCAGACCCTTGGCCCGGGCGGTGCGCACGTAATCCTGGCGCTGCACTTCAAGCATCGCGGCGCGGGTCAGGCGGGCGTACAGGGCGATATAGAACGTGGCCAGTGCCAGCACCGGCAGCACGGCATGTTGCAGGCGGTCGAGCAACCAGGCCGGGCCATGCAGGTCCAGGCCCAGGGTCTGGAAACCGTTGCTGGGCAACCAGCCCAGTTTTACCGAGAACAGCAGCACCGCCATCAGGCCGATCCAGAACCCCGGCGTGGAATACAGCAACAACACCGCCAGTGACAGCACCCGGTCAGGCCAGCGCCCGACCCAGGTGGCCATGATCGTCCCGGCAGCGATGCCGATAGCCAGCGCCAGCCCCAGTGCGCCGACCATCAGCATCAGGGTGTTGGGCAGGCGGTCGAGCACCAGTTGGCTGACCGGCAGGTTGAAGCGCGGCGACAGGCCCAGGTCAAGATGGGCCAGTTGGCCAAGGTAGCGCTGCAACTGCTCCATCAGGCTCAAGTCCAGGCCGAAATGGCTGCGCCACTGCAGCAGGGTTTCGGCACTGGCACCGCCCGACTCACCGGCCAGCACATCTACGGCGTCACCGGGGATCAGCCGCAGCAGCAAAAAATTCAGCAGCAGGATGCCGACCACGGTGGGGATGGCCTGCCACAGGGTGCGCCGGGACAGGCGCCACATTCTGCGCCGTTCAAGCATGGGCGCCTCCGGTGTCAGCCAGGCTGATATTGGCCAGGCTGCTGTCCAGGCCATTGGCGTCGTCTTCGAAGCCGCTGACCCGGGCGTTGTACACCGACACTTGCTGCTGCATCACCAGGGTGATGGAGGGCACTTCATCGATAACGATCTTCTGGAACGCCTTGAACAGCTCGCCGCGTTTTTGCTCGTCGGTCTCCACGGCGGCGCTTTCCAGCAAGCGGTCGACTTCAGGGTTGTTGTAGTGGGTGCCATTGGAAAACGGCACGCCCTTGCGAAAGTTCTTCGACCAGAACAGGCGCTGCACGCCGACTGTGGGGTCATACAGGGTGCCCATGCCGACCACGGCAAAATCAAAGTCGCGGTCGGTGTAGATACGTTTGATATAGGTGGGGAAATCCTGGGCGCGCAGTTTTACCTCGATGCCGATGCGTGCCAGGGCGCTGCGCACATAAGTGGCGGTGCGGCTGTAGCTGTCACCGTAGGGCAGCGGGTCGAGGATCAGGCTGAAGCGCCAGTTGCCGTTCTTTACCAGCCCGGCTTTGTCCAGCAATGCATTGGCCGCCTCGGTATCGAAGGGGTACGGGTTGGGGCCCTCGTAGACGTAGTTGGCGAAGCTTTTCGGGATCGGCGAGTAGCTGGTTTCGGCGTAGCCGTAGTACACCACTTTGCGGATCACTTCGCGGTCCAGGGCATGGGCAATCGCCTGGCGCACTTCCAGGCGCGACAGCAGCGGGTGGTCCAGGTTGAACTCGAGCATGGTCGGGGTAATGGTGTAGCGATAGCCACGGGTTGTGGCTTTCAATCGACCGGATTTGGTCAGGCGCTCAAGCTCGCTGAGGGGCACCGGGCTTTGCCCGCCCGCGTCCAGCGTGCCGTTTTCGAAGGCCGCCAGCCGTGCCGCGCCATCGGGAATGACTTTGAGGATCAGGGTGTCGACCACGGTGGCCGTCGGGTCCCAGTACTGCGGGTTGCGTTCGTATTCGATAAAGCTGCCGCGTTCCCAGCGCTTGAAGCGAAACGGCCCGGTGCCCACCGGGGCGTTGTTGTGCAGGTTGCTCAGCGGGTCGCCCGCAGCGTACAGGTGCTTGGGCAGGATCGGTGTTTCGCCGCCGGCAAAGCCGCGAATCAGGTAGGGCGCCGGTTTGCTCAGGTAGACGATGGCGGTGTGGTCGTCGGGGGTGTCGACCCGCTCCAGGTTGGCAAAGGTGCTGGAGCCCCGGGGGTGAAAGCGTTTGATCAGGTCCAGGGAGAAGGCCACATCCGCCGAGGTGAACGGCTCGCCGTCATGCCACTTGACCCCTTCGCGCAAGGTGAAGCGGTAGCTCAGACCATCGGGCGCGGCCTCCCAGGCGGTGGCCAGTGCGGGGCGGGCGTTGAGGGCTTCGTCATAAGTGAGCAACCCCTCCAGCACCTTGCTGCTGGCGGTGACGCTGGTACCGGCGGTGGTGTTGAACGAACTCAGGGACGGCGGTTCGGGGTTGATCAACAGGTTGAACACCCGGCGCCCGCTGACGGCTTCACCCGTTGCGTCGGCCAGGGCCGTGGGCAGGAACGGAATGCTGGCGCCGAGCGCGGACAGGGCAGACAAGCCAGCAACGAATTGACGACGGGTAAAGGGCATGGCGTTCTTCCTGGGGGTGGGTTAGCGACGCAGACCGGCCTGGCGCAACAGGGGCAACACGCGCTCGCCAAACTGTTCAAGATCGGGGGCAAAGTCGAAGAAGCTCAGTTGCAGGCCGTCGATACCGGCCTCCTTGAGGCGGATGATGTCGCGCACCACGGTCTCGGGGCTGCCGACCAGCTGGATATTGCCGCCCACATAGCGCTCGGCCGGCTGGTGGCCGCGCCAGGCATGGGCATCGCTGGCTTCACGGGCATGGCCCTCCAGCGCACCGGGGTCGCCTGCGGCGGTGATCGCGGCGTGGACTTCCCACGCTTCGGCATCGCTGTCCCGGCAAATCACCAGCGGGTTGATCAGGGTGCGCACCTGGCGGCCATAGCCACGGGCGGCGTGTTTGATCCGCTGCAAATGCTCGGGCAGTTTCTCCAGCGCGTTTTCGATCTCGGCACTGCCGGGGCTGGTGGTAAACACGATGTCGGAGTGGCGGGCGGCGAAGTCGATGCCTGCGGGTGAGCCGGTGGCGTTGACCAGCACCGGGCGGCCAAACGACGGTTTGACACTGACATAGGCTTCTTCGAGCTTGTAATGATCGCCGCTGAAATCAAGGTTGTCCGGGCTGTGCCACAGCTCCTGCACCACGCGGATAAATTCATCGGCCTGGCGGTAGCGCTGGTCGTGCTCGATGGGGGCCTGGCCGAAGCGCCGGTGTTCGCGATGGCGATGCCCGGTCACCAGGTTCAACCCCCAGCGGCCCTTGCTGATGTGATCCAGGGTGGCGCCGAATTTGGCCAGGTGCAGCGGGTGCCAGGGGCCGTAGAGCACATGCAGAGTGGAGATCAGCAAGATTCGCTCAGTCACCGACGCCAGCGCTGCCTGGGTGATAAACGCGTCCAGCGACTCGTCGTGGTAACGGATGTCGCCCCCATAGCCTCCCTTGCCCAACCATTCGGCGAGGGCAAACACCAGATCGAAGCCCAGCGCTTCGGCGCGCAGGGTCAGCTGGCGGTTGTAGTCGAAGGTCCAGGTGGTGCTGCGTGGCAATGCCGAAGGGCTCCAGCCCCCGGACTGCACCGGCAGGAACAGGCCCAGAAACAACGGTTGCTCAAAGGCACGGGACAGCGGGCTTTCAGGAAAATCCAGAGGGGAGGGCTGACGTGACAAGGCGAAGGCTCCAGGCAGGGGATAGGGAAACGCGGGCTATTCCTGCACTTGCGCAGGGCTGGTCAGCAGGTAGGCGACAGCTTCGCTGTTGTGCGGGTTGTGGTAGCGGTGGGGCAGTTCGGCGCGAAACAGGATCGAGTCACCGGCGTGCAAGACAACCCGTTCGTCATTGATGTTCAGCTCCAGAGTGCCCTCGGCAACCAGCAGGTTTTTTTGCACACCGTGCGAGCTGCCGGGCACCTGCTCCTCGGCCTGTGGCCCCAGGCGCAGTTCGTTGAACGTCACCCCGCCAGCGGCGGGTTCAGCGGGCAGGGCGCGGCGGACAACAATGCCGGCGCCGTCGGGGTCGAGAAATTCGGCGATGGAAACGCTCAGGGCTGTGGCGACTTTGCTCAGCACCTTGACCGAGGGAAAGCTGCGGCCCGCTTCGATCTGCGCAATCATCGCCCGGCGCACACCGCTGGCCTGGGCCAGGGCTTCGAGGGTCAACTGACGTTTGTCGCGCAAGCGCTGCAGGTTGTGGCTGATACGTTGGGCGATGGGGTCGTCGCCCTGTTGATCACGCTCGGGCAGGCTGAAGGGAACGCTGCCGCTGCTGTCGAGAAAACCGGTAGGGATATTCATGGGCGTGAACCTGCAACGAAGGCGGTTGCAGATGAATAGTCAGGGCCATGGGGTCGACGGCTCATGATGATTCCTTTTCATGCGGTCCGAAAAGTCATGAGATTACCGAGGGTTTTTTAGATCCATAAATAATTAATTCCGACGTTTAAAGACCTGTTTTGAATAAGCGAATCCCTGATAAAACCGCTCTATGGTTATGCCCCGTTGGGCGTTGACCGCCAGAACAGGGCTGACTACTGTTTGCGCCACTTGATTTCACGATCACCACGCAGGGAGTCAGCATGAGCGACATTCAATACCGCAACCTGGGCCGCAACGGCGTCAAGGTCTCGCCCATTACCCTGGGCACCATGATGTTCGGCGGGCAGACCCCCGACGACGTGGCCCGGCGTATTACCGACCGTGCGTTCGAGCAGGGCATCAACTCCATCGATACTGCCAATGGCTACAACGGGGGCGCTTCGGAAGAAGTGGTGGGCCGTTTGATTGGTGATCGTCGTCAGCACTGGGTGCTGGCCACCAAGTTCGTCAATCCCAACCCGGGCGGCAGCGGGCCGAACAACAGCGGCGCCTCGCGCCAGAACGTGATTGCCTCGGTGGACGCCAGCCTCAAGCGCCTGAACACCGACTATATCGACCTGTTCTACCTGCACCGCGAAGACCACGACACCCCGGTGGACGAAACCCTGCGCGCGCTGGACGACGTGATCCGTGCGGGCAAGATTCGTGGCTACGGGCTGTCCAACCACCGTGGCTGGAAACTTGCCGAATTCAGCCGCAGCGCCGACCTGCTGGGCATCCAGCGTCCGAGTGTGAGCCAGCCGCTGTACAACCTGGCCAACCGTCAGATTGAAGTCGAGCACTTGCCGGCGGCGGAGCATTACGGGATTGGCGTGATCTCTTACAGCCCGCTGGCGCGCGGCGTGCTCACCGGCAAATATGACCCCGATCAGGCCCCTGGCCAGGACACCCGCGCCGGGCGCAACGACCCGCGCTTGCAGCAAACGGAATGGCGCCCCGAGTCCCTTAACCTGGCCCAGCGCATTCGTGACTATGCCGAGGGGCAAGGCATTACCGCAGGCCAGTTTGCTTTGGCCTGGGTGCTGAACAACCAACTGATCACCTCGGCGATTGCCGGGCCGCGCACCGAGCAGCAGTGGGAAGACTATGTACCGGCGTTGAACTACCGGTTCACCGCGCAGGACGAAGCCTTTATCAATGATCTGGTGGTCACCGGGCACTCATCGACGCCGGGCTACAACGACCCGAGTCATCCGTTTTACGGGCGCAAGTCGCGGGTGTAAATGAGCGACCGCGTCGTCTGCATCGCAGGCAAGCCAGCTCCCACAGGTCATGTGTTGAACACAAATGCTTGCGTGTTTGTGGGAGCGGGCTTGCTCGCGATGGCATCGCCGCGAGTTACCTGGCAGTGCGCGTCGTCAGGATCAGAAGTTGGCCGGTGTATTCGCGCTGATAATCTCGGCTTCATCCGCGCCAATATTGCGAAAGCGATGGGGCTGTGTGGTCGGGAAATAATAGCCGTCCCCGGCATTCAAAATGCTGATCTGCCCGTCCACGGTCAGTTCAATCGTACCCCGGACCACCAGCCCGCACTCTTCACCTTCGGTATGCACGATAGGCTCTTCCCCCGAGCTGGCCCCTGGCGCGTATTGCTCGCGCAGCAAGCGCATTTGACGGCCCGGCACCGAGGCGCCGATCAGCAGCAACCGCAGGCCATCTCGCCCCAGATCCGGCTGTTCATTGGCGCGGAAGACGTATTGGTGTTCGCGGGGCGGCTGGTTGAACGTGAAGAAATCCGCCAGGGACATGGGGATGCCTTCCAGCAATTTTTTGAGGGAACTGACTGAAGGGCTGACGCGATTCTGCTCGATAAGGGAGATGGTGGAATTGGTCACACCAGTACGCCGGGCCAGCTCGCGCTGGGACAGTTTATAGCTTTCGCGTATGAGTTTGAGTCGTGATCCCGTGTCCATGACAGCCTTGTATGAGTACTACTTAAGGTGATGGGGGGCATGCCGAAAAATCGTACCGTACCCCTGTTCCGCAATCGTGAAAGGCGGCTATTAAATCACGTTTGCGGGTGTTGCTCAGCAGGCTCGCAAACCGCTCTGTACTCGTGTGAAGGCAAGCGCTCTGGCCCGGCTTTTTTAGTCCGGGCGAGGGTGGGGATGGCCAGCTTTCAATTCAACTGTTTGGGGAAATACCGGCTGGGCGCTTCGCCCAGTACCCGGCGAAAAGCACTGGTAAAAGCACTCGGGCTGCTGTAGCCCAGGTCCGTCGCCACCCGTGTGATGGCCTCGCCATGCCCCAGGCGCACCACCGCTGCCAACAGGCAGGCTTGCTGGCGCCATTCGACGAAACTGATGCCGGTTTGCTGGCGAAACAGGCGGGTGAAGGTTCGACGACTCATGCCAACCTGGCGGGCCATGTCATCAATCCCGATATCCAGTGACGGCTGCTCCAGCAGTGCGCGGCAGGAACGTGCCAGCCTTGGCTCAGCCGGTAACGGCGCATTGAGCGAAAGAGCTGGCATGGCGGCTATTTCATGGAGCAGCAAATTCATCAGCAGCCCCTCTCTACGGGTTTCGTCATAGAGCGCCGGAATATCCGTGGCCTGGATCAGCAACTGGTGCAGCAGGGGCGATATGCCGAAAACCTGACACTGTGCAGGGAGGCCAAGCCGGGCAGAAGCGGGCTCGCGTATGTAGGTGTTCAGCATGGTGACCGGGCCGTTCATGCTCATCTCGTGGGGCACCCCTGCCGGTACCCAGATGGCTCGTTGCGGCGGTACCACCCAGTTGCCCTGGTCGGTATACACCGTGATCACACCGCAGGCTGCATAGGCAAACTGCCCGCGGTCATGCCTGTGCAGGGCAAAGTGCTGCCCGTCGGCATAGTCAATGGCCGTGACGACAGCGTCGCGGGGGATATTTTCGCAGGTGTCGGATTCAATTTTGCGCATGGCCCGAATTTAATGATCTATGACCTGATAGTGCAAGCGGGCCGATGCTGCAAGTGTGCATAGTGGCACTTTGGTTGGTGCATGACGCCGCCCGCCTTGCCACTGGAAGTACAACCCTATGCAAAAGAAACATCTGTTCCTTGCCGTGCTGGTGACGGCCGTTTGGGGGCTTAACTTTCCCGTCACCAAACTGGGTCTGGCAGCTATTGATCCGCTGTTACTTACGGCATTGCGTTTTACCCTGGCGGCTTTGCCGTGGGTGTTTTTTGTCAAACGCCCGCCGATTGCCATCAAGTGGCTGGCCGCTTATGGCCTGATTTTTGGCGTGGCCATGTGGGCCATGATCAATCTGGGTATTGAATGGGGCGTGCCGCCAGGAACCGCCGCGCTGCTGATCCAGTTCAGTGCCTTTTTCACGATGGGCTGGGGCGTCCTGCTGTTTCGCGAGCAACTGAGCTACGCGCAGATGCTGGGCATGGGGCTCGCAGTGCTGGGGCTGATCAGCATCATCCTGGCCAGCCCCGGCCAGGGCACGACCTTGGGCTATGCCTTGCTGCTGGTCAGTGCATTGAGCTGGAGTGTCGGCAACGTCATCATCAAACAGTCAAAAGTGCGGGAAATGTTTGCCTTTGTGGTCTGGGCTAGTGTGTTCCCGCCACTTCCCTTGCTGTTGCTCACTTGGCTGGCACATGGCTCTGCGCCGTTTACCGCGCTGGTCACGCACTTTGAGTGGGTGGCGTTGTTTTCGCTGTTGTTTCAGGTCTACGCGGCGACGCACTTCTGTTATTGGGGCTGGAATCTGTTGCTGCGCGAGTACCCGGTGTCGAGGGTCGCGCCGCTGTCGTTGCTGATTCCGGTATTTGGCCTCGCGGGTTCAATGCTGATACTGGGGCACAGGGTGGGGGCCTCTGAAGGCGTTTCGATTGCGCTGATTCTTTCGGCGCTGGTGGTGGGGTTGCTCAAGTGGCCGCGGGGTTTGCGCCTGCTGCCTCGGCAGTAGGCCCGATCCTGTGCGTGGCAGTCTCGGGCCTGTCCTGGGCGACTCAGCTGGGGTGCAGTTCGGAAAGTTCGATCAAGTTCAAATCCGGGTCGCGCAGGTAAACCGAACGAATCTTGCCTGTTGCACCGGTCCGCAGCACCGGTCCTAGAATGATCGGCCAGTGCTCTGTTTGCAGGTGAGCAATAACCTGGTCCAGGCTTATGCTGGTAATAAAGCACAGGTCGAGCGCCCCGGAGACGGGGAGGTGCGCCTTGGGTTCGAACTCATGCCCGCGAACATGAATGTTGATCTTCTGGTTGCCAAAATGGAGCGCCATCCGACCCTCGCCAAACGCTTCGAAGTGCATGCCGAGGACGCGGATATAGAAGTCTTTGCAGGCCTCCAGATTAACGGTGGTCAGTACCAGGTGATCGAGATGGTGAATCATGGGCTTGCTCCAGAAAACAGTGGGTTCAAGGTAGACAGGTGTTGCGCGATTAAACGTAAAGCCGGGTGCTGACGAGGGGTTTCAGACCCGGTTTGCCGGCTCGCCACGCACAAATGCTTCGATGTTATCGATCAACTGGTCAGCCAGGCCTTGCACGGCTTCATCACTTGCCCACGCCACATGCGGAGTGAGAATAAAGTCGTTGCGATCAACCAGTTTCATCAATGGATGATCCGGGGCAGGCGGTTCTGTCATCACCACATCAAAGCCTGCTCCAGAAATGTGCCCTGCCTCCAGCGCCGGCCCCACAGCACTTTCGTCAACCAGCCCCCCGCGCGCAGTATTGATCAGCAAGGGCTTGCGGCGCATCAGCGCAAACTCGGGGGCACCGATCATGTTGCGAGTTTCAGGCAACAGCGGGCAGTGCAGGGTCAGGATGTCGGCTTCAGCGAGTGTCTGCTCAAACGGCACATACAGCGAACCGAGGCCGCTATGGCCTTTGTAGCCGGCAAATATCACCCGCATACCCAGCCCGCGTGCCATGTTGGCGACGGCCTGGCCCAGCACGCCATCGCCGATGATGCCAATCGTGGAGCCTGCCAGGTCCTTGATCGGATAGTCGAAGAAGCAGAACTGTTGCGCTTCTTGCCAGCGGCCCCTTCGTACCGCTTCACGATAGGCGCAAATACTTCTGCGCAAGGCAAAGATCAGGGCAAAGGTGTGCTCCGGCACCGTGTTGACGGCGTAGTTGCGAATGTTGCTGACAACGATGCCGCGGGCCTGGCACGCAGCAATATCGACGTTATCTGTACCCGTCGCGGCAATCGCCACCAGGCGAAGTTTGGGTGCGGTTGCGATCGTCTCTGCCGTCAGCTTGACCTTGTTGAGTACAACGATATCGGCAGCGGCGATGCGATCAGCCACTTCTTCGGCTGCCGTGCGCCCCCAGGACTGGATTTCATGCCGGAATGAGGGCGTGCGCAGCACGGTCTGCGGCGACAGCGTGTCGCGGTCAAGAATGACGATCTTCATGCCTTGTAACCCTGGCGTTCCAGTTGGGCGTCAATCCAGGTGGTATCCAGGCGCCCCTCTGCGATTTCTTGAACGATCACCTTTTCTGCTGCGCACTTGGTCAGCGCGGCGTCCAGGATGTATTGCGCAGAATCAAAGGGTACGCAAAGCAAACCGTCAGCATCTCCGAGCATCAGGTCACCCGGGTTGATGACCATGCCGCCGATTGCAATCGGCACATTGATTTCACCAGGCCCGTCTTTGTACGGCCCCCGATGGGTAACCCCGGCAGCATAGACCGCAAAGGTGCCTGCCTGGATGGCATCGAGGTCGCGAATGGCACCGTTGAGCACGATGCCGCCCAGGCCTCGCTTGATCGCCGTGGCCACCATCAACTCGCCCATCAGTGCGTTGGTAAGGTCGCCCCCACCGTCAACCACAATCACGTCACCGGGTTGTGCCAGATGCAAAGCCTTGTGGATCATCAGGTTGTCACCCGGGCGTGCTTTCACGGTAAACGCAGGCCCAACCATCCCCCCGGCTTTGTGATACGGGCGCAGATGGGCGCCGCCAGCGATCATGCGGCCCATGCAGTCACTGACGTTGGCAACCGGCACAGAGCGGAAGCCTTCGATCAGTGCTGCGGGCAGTTGGCGTGTACGCGGGAGGATTCGAAATCCGATCATTATTATTTCCCATCTTGACGGGGTGAGCGGCCGACGAGGTGACAGCCGTTGGGGCCAGGTGTGGATGCGAACCGCTTTACAGCTGAGCGATTGGAATCGGTGTCACCTGTGGATTGACGTCACTCTAGGAGAAGGCTCAGCATGTAAAAAGCGAATTTAACAAGACTATAAAGTTCGATAAAAGCGATGAATCCGATGACTTTTAAACAGCTGGAAGCGTTCTACTGGGCCGCTACATGCGGGAGCTTCGCCATCGCTTCCGAGAAGCTGCATATCTCGCAATCGTCGCTATCAAAACGTCTGGCCGAACTGGAGACAGCGCTAAAGCGGCCGCTGTTTAATCGGGATGGGCGCAGAGCCGTGCTGACGGCAGATGGTCGAGCCTTGCTGCCCCGCGCCAAGGCATTGTTGAATCATGCGGATGAAGTGGTGGCTTCTGTCGGCGCGGCGCAAGCCATCCAGGGCCGTTGCAGGTTCGGAGTAGGGGAAATCGCCGCCTCATCCTGGTTGCCGAAACTGGTTTCAGCGCTTCGCACACGGCATCCTCAACTCAAACTCGAGCCTTATGTGAACCTGGGCGTGGAACTGGAATCCAGTCTCCTGAGCGGAAAACTGGACGCGGCCATTATCGCGCGACCCTCTTCGCACCCGGCGCTGGCATCCGTTCTGCTGGCCCAGGCGGAATACATATGGGTAGCGGCCCCGGATGTCATCAAGCCGGGGTGCCTGGTCGAAGAGATTGTCGGGGAATTGCCGGTGGTCACGATGGCCCCGCATGCCGGTTCAACCCGCTTGCTCGACGACTGGTGCCGCGAGTCAGGCGCGGTAGCCTGTGACATCATCGAGTCCAACAGCATGGCAACCATTGCCGGCTTGATCTCGGCGGGTATTGCCATTGGTTACTTGCCCCGTGGCTGGCTCAAGCCCATGTTGCAAAACAAGGCCGTCATTCCCATGCCCAGCAACACCCCCCTCAAGAAGCTGGAGTACCGATTTTATTGGCGGCAGGACGATTCCCGGCCGGTGATTGCAGCCTTGCGGGAAATGTCGCTGAAAGCTGTGGATTACGACACGCCGTTTCTTATGCTTTGAGCCCGCCATTCAGCGCTGGCTGGCGTGCTGCGCTGCGCCTCTTGCCATTTAGCAATGACGAGCGGCGCCAGCACGACCCAGGGCATTGAGTGTGGTCGTGTACAGGCCAGCTGTGACTGGGGGCAGGGCATGAAGATGGGGCCCGTGCCCGGCTTGAGCGCGTGACCCATCAGCAGAAGTAGTGCCCCCTGCCTTGCGGCGATCAGGTGGCGATCAGCGCAAAGCCTCGCAGGCACGACGGATACGTGCGCAACCGTCCTGGATCACTGCTTCGCTGCTGGCAAAAGACAAGCGCACATAAGGGCTGCTGCCATAAGCCTCGCCCACGACCGTGGCAACGGCGCCATCCTCAAGCCAGTACTTGACGACATCGGCGTCGGTGCTGAGCACTTGCCCGCTAGGCGTGTTTTACCCAGCAGCCCTTTGACGTTGACGAACAAGTAGAAAGCCCCGTCCGGCACTGTGTGGGTCAGGCCAGGGACGCCCTCAAGTGCAACCTGCATGATGTCCCTGCGGCCCTTGTAGAGCCTGGCCATTGCCTTGACCGGGGCCTGATCCCCGGTAAACGCCGCGACAGCCGCCGCCTGGCTTATGGAGCTTGGGCACGTGGTGCTCTGGGAGAGCAGCTTGCCCATCGCCGAGATCAGCCATTTCGGCCCTGCGCCGAAGCCCAGGCGCCAGCCAGTCATGGCATACCCTTTGGAAGCCCCGTTGACAATCAGCATACGCTCCTTCAGGTCCGGGGCAGCTGCCGGGAATGAGGTAAAGGGTTGATCGCCATAGATGAAGTGCTCATAGATTTCGTCAGCCATGATCAACACCTGCGGGTGATCACCCAGCACCTGGGCCAGCGCTTGCAGCTCGGCAAGGGTGTAAACAGCACCGCTGGGGTTATTGGGGCTGTTGAGGATGACCCACTTGGTACGAGGCGTTATCGCCTGTTCAAGCTGGGCGGCCGTCAGCTTGAAACCGTTGTCTTCATGGCCCTGGATAACGACCGGGGTTCCGCCATTCAGGCGGGTGATATCCGGGTAGGAAACCCAGTAGGGCGCATGGACGATAACCTCGTCCCCAGGATTGAGGGTAGCCGCCAGCGCTTCAAAAATGACCTGCTTGCCGCCCGATGCGGCCACCACCTCTTCAATGCTGTACTCCAGGCCATTGTCACGGGCGAGTTTGGCGACGATGGCCTTGCGCAGGGCAGGGGTGCCCAGCGTGTGGGTGTAGTGAGTATCGCCGGACTCCATCGCTTGGCGTGCGGCCTCAACGATATGCGCCGGTGTGTTGAGGTCAGGCTCACCCACTGTAAAGTTGACGATGTCCCGGCCTTCTGCGCGAAGCTGCGCCACCAGGGCGTTGGCGGCGATACTCGGGGATGGGGCAATACTCAGCACTCGCCTGGACAAAAACGCGTCGTTCATTTTGTTTTTTCTCGCAGCAAACGGGTTTGAACCAAGGCGTTGTTGTTCCGCAACAGACCAGCAGATCCATGGGATGCACCCTGGGTTTACGGTCAAGCCGCCGGCGCTGAGGTTCAGTTCGCCGCGTGGAGGAGAGGCGCGATACCAAGCCCTCAGCGCTGGAGCATGCTCACCGTGGGGCCGATCTTAGGCTGATCAGAAATATACGTTTAGCGACATTTAATGATGATGAACCATCGCTTTTAGTGATGTTTTTTTAGCCATGCTCCTGCTTGAGCCTTCGCGGTCGGGATGCAACAGGCTGCCAGTGAGCAAGTTGTGCACGGTTCGTGAGGCAACGGGGTTATGGCGAATTAATGGCTTTGTGCTAGCATCGCCGCGCGTAGCCGGACTCTCGGCTCGCCCAGGAATCCGGTTAAGGAAGACACACGTTGAAACCCATCAAAGCGCTGCGAGTACAGGCCAATCGGCTTGCTCGCGGTTTGATGCTTGTCCTGCTGTGCAGCGCGTTCGGGGTGCAGGCTGACCAGGTGATCGGTCGCTTCAACTCGGTGGCGGGGCCTTTCAGTCACATGGAAACCCCGGCAGGCAAAGCCTACTTGAACCTGCATGAGCGCAAGGTGCAGGTGCAACTGCCCGACGACTGGCGTGAAAGCACCGTTGAAACCACGATGGAACTGGACGGCGACACGGCGGTGGTCATGAGCTACAGCACCGCCCAGTGCGAGTCGCAGACTGCTCTGGTGGTGATCTCCGGGAACACCGCCTGGGGCCCTTACCGACTGGGGGGCTGTGGCGACGTGCTGGCTTTCCAGCGCAGTGAAGACGGCAAGAGTTTCGTCGCCATGCAAATGAAAGGTCGTAGCTCTGAAGCCTGGACCTATTCCTCCAAGGACAAGAATTTCCGTGGGCCGATGAAAGTCGACCTGCCGGGGTTGCTGCATGCCCTATCCAAGGCCCGGCCGGCGGTTGCCGATACAGCGGCGGCCAAACCGGCCCCGCCGCGCACCGCGCCGTCTACACCGCCACCGACCAAACCGCTGGCGCGCGAGCCAGCCCAGGCCCCCAAGCCTGCTGTCAAGGCGTCGATCCCTTCTGCGCTGCCGCAGCCGGTAGCCAATGCGGTCGTCGAACATGCCCAGGCCACTACACCGCCCAGGCGCCGAGTGGAGATCAACCTGATCTCCAGGGTGGAGACCCGGTCGTGACCAGCCTGACACCGTTTCAGCGATTGGCTTCCCGTGCGCAGCGCCACACGCCGGTCAGGGCGTTGATGCACTGGCTGCGCCAGGACAAACAGCCCCTGCCACGGCGCCAGGAGCGGCTGCTGGCCCTGGTGATGCTGACCCTGACGCTGCTGTACCTGATGGTTGAAATGGGATTCAACGCCCGTTTGCTCGACGTGGTCGGTGGTCTGGCCAGCCACCACCAGGTGGAGTCCATCGAATTCTACGGGCGCTTGATTGCCGGTACGGCGGTGGCCCTGCTGGGGTTGGGCATGGTGCTGAAGAAGAGTTTGCGCCTGGGCTGGAGCCGTCTGCGCACGACAATCTGGGCGGCCCTGGTGATCGTCGGTTGCATCGGTACCACCTACTTTGCGCAATTGGCGCTGGTCAATCACCTGGTGGATCGCTCGACGCCCGATGAGCGGGCGCGCGCGGCCCTGGGTGTGCCGATGACGTACTTGATGATGCACCACGACTTCAAACTGACCGGCCTTAACCTCACACCCGAGGATCTGCAGCGCCCCGAAGGCAAGACCTTGCTGGCGACGTTTCCGATCATGCTGCTGTCGGCAGATCACCTGACCGAGAGCATCAAGCAGCAGGCGCAGCCGTTCTTCGAGTTGTTCGCCGAAACCGTGCGCGGCGATGCCGAGGTCAGCTATCGCCACTACCAGGACTCCCTTGCCGAACTGAACGAAAGCTATCGCCAGTACCAGCAGGGCAGCAGCCGTTACCTGGAAGCGATCAGCGCGGCTTCCATCGCCCGCCACCAGCAACAGGCCTGGAGCGACTATGTGCAGAACCTCAAGCAACGCAATCGCCGCCTGACCCCCAACAACGTGCCCCGGCGCCATGCCCACACGGTACGCCAGTCGCTGCGCGAGAAAGGCATCAACGTGGCCGACGACTGGCGGCCCAATGACCGCGCCGGTTTCAATCAGGCCGTGGCCCGGCGTGTGCAACTGCAGGCCCGCAGTACCTATGCCGCCGGCCTGGTCTCGGTCGACCGATGGATCGATCCGGGCTTGGCGCGCGCACAGTTTTTTGCGCAATTGCCGATCCAGAACAAGTGGCGCGACGCCTTGCACTTGCCGTACTTGATCACCTTGCAACCCGACCTGTCGCCCGGCGGTTTCGAGCAAACCGTGTACCGGCCGACCATCAGCTACGATGCCAAGCAATTGATCGAAGACCGCCTGGTCGACCCGCAGAACTACCGCGACAGAGGCGAAAAAGCGCAGATCGGTCGTGACAGCTACCGGGCGCTGATTGTGCCGATGATCGCCCTGTTGTTTTCCCTGCTCGGTGCCTTCACCCACATCTTCAAGTGCCTGGGTTTTTTCACCCGCACGCTGTGCTATGTCCCGCCGAGGCTTTATATGCTCGCCTTCGCTGGCTATGCGCTGGTGGTGTTGACGGTGCCGATGTACTGGACCAACAAAGTGACCGAGCAGCCGCTGTTTCTCGACCTCAAACAGCAGAACGGCTCTGCGCTGGGGCCGATGGGCTGGATCATTGCCCATAGCGTGCAGTGGACGGCGCAGGTCCAGCCGGTGTTTTACCCGCTCAACGAACGGGTGCGCCAGCAACTGCTCGGGGGCCTGACCTACGGTTATCAGCCCCAATGAATGTTTATCTTCAATCCCGAAAGGAGTCGCCCTTGTCGCGCGCACGTGCTGTATCGACCGTATTGCTTGCCTGCACCGGTTTGTTGTTGAGTGGATGCCAGAACTCGCCCTTGGGCAGCACGGCGGTTGGCGGCGTGCTCGGTTGCATTGGCGGTGCGGCGATTGCGGCCGGGACCGGCGGCCACCCGGGCACCGGTTGCGCCATTGGCGCGGCCCTGGGAGCGCCGACGGGCTACTATGTGGGCCGTCAGAAAGACCTGGAAAGCGCCCGGCAGGCCAAAGCCGCCATCGAGCGCCAGTCGAGTGATGTCGCTGTGGTCCAACTGAAGACCCGCCAGGAAGCGGTGCCGGCAGACAAGCGCAATGACGTGGGTGCCGCGAGTGTTGAAAGCGTGGACTCGATGCAGGTCAACGTGCCGCAGACCCTGGTGAAAAAGCGAGACCAGCGCCTCAAGCAGCCGCTGTCACAAGTGGGCAACTACGTGTCCAGTGCCAGCAGCAAGGCCAACATCGTCGTCACCACCCGCAGCAAGAGCGACTTCAACTACATCGTCACCAACATCAAGAAGGGTTATACCGGCAAGGTCTCGCCAGACAAGGTGACCTACGAGTACCGCGAATTGACGCGTGGCACCCAATCGGCGATCCAGGTGATGCCTAGCGCCCAGGCGTAAGGTTTCAGACAACGGGTGGCAAGGACGCATCGCCAGAAACAAGAAAGCCCGCACGGGGCGGGCTTCTTGAGGTGTTGCTCAGACTGTCTGAGACAGGTCTGGACAGCTATTTGGTGGAGCCGGGGGGATTTGAACCCCCGTCCGCCAGTACTCCGCTGTCGGTACTACATGCTTAGCCGTTTCTATTAAGTTAACCCTCAGCGACCCGAAGGGCAGGGTGCTTTGGGCGAGTTGTGTAAGTTTTAGCCGATTCGTCCACAACGTACTGCACGGCGATCCTGTTCTATATGACAATCACTTCAGGTTTACAGGCATCCCCTAGTGATTGCTGGACCCGAAGGTACCAGGAGGATGGCTAAGGCAGCTTACGCTGCGAGAGCTTGACCCTCGTAGGTTTCGTCATTGGCAACTATAGAAAGTTGCAACAGTGGATTTACGAGTTCTGTTACCAACTCGGCATGCACCTAGAGTTTCGCAACCGGCGTCGAATCCTAAACGGCCCCGATGCCTGCTGTGTGTAACCAGCAAGCTAGCGGAGTCTACGCCTTTCTGATGCAGAAGGCCAACCCAAAGGGCTTACTCACCACCTTTGTTGTTGTTGGCGATGTCCTGCAGCACTTGAGTGGTCAGTGAAATGCAGGCCTGGGTGCCTTCTTTGGTGCCTTTGGATTGTTCTTCCTTGGCCTGGGCTACGGTGCTGTCGATGTTGTCTTGCAAGTCAGAGCTGATTTCGCCAGAGCTGGCGACTGCATCATTGATCTTTTGCAGGTTGATCTGGCAAAGGTCTTCTGCCGCAAACACCGGGGAGGCCAACATCACAGCGGAAATAAACAGACCAGCAAGAGCGGTACGCTTCATGGGGAAAACTCCTTGTGCACATGGTAGGCCCGGTGCTTCCAGGCTCGGTTTTATGCCCCGATTTTCGGGGCTAAAGCTAAATGACTATAGCTGTGCTCCGGAGTTTTGCTTTGATTTGGCCATCGGCAGGACTTTTTTTTTACCCGCAAACGCTGCGTTTTGTGGACCGTATTGGTTTGCCCTGACAGGCATTCAAACGCTTACGCAGTGGTCGAGCCGCCATTGAGCGCGATGACCTGGCCGGTTAGCCAGGATGCTTCGTCAGAGCTCAAAAAGGCCACCGCAGCGCCCACGTCTTCAGGGGTGCCCGCGCGTCCCATCGCGGTGCCGGCCTTGGCCACCTCGTCGTAGCCAAAATTGTTCATGCAGCCCAGCGACAGCGCATTGGCGGTGACGCCACTGCGTCCGACTTCGTGGGACAGTTGACGCATAAATCCCAGGGCCGCTGCTTTGGCCGCCGCATAGTCGCTCAGGCCGTAGCTCAGGCCAAGGCGCCAGGATTCAGAGCTGATGATGACGATACGGCCGTGCTTGCGCTCGCACATGCCATCCACCACCAGGCGTGTCAGGCCTAGAATGGCGCGCAGGTTGAGGTCCAGCTGGCGCTCGAAGTCGCTGTCCGCCAGGTCCTTGAACTGGCGCAGCGAGCCGGGCATGCCTGGCGGCACACCGGCGTTGTTGACCAGTATGTCGATCTCGCCAAAGGTCTCGCGTGCGGTGGCCACAATCTGTTCACGCACAGAGGCCTGGGTGATGTCACCGGGAGCGGCGCATACTTCCAGGCCTTCGGCTTGCAGGGCCTTGGCGCTGCTTTCGGCGCGCTCGGCATAAAAATCGTTGATGACCACGCGAGCGCCTTGTGTGGCCAGTGCGCGAACGATGCCCAGCCCCATGCCTTGCCCCGACCCTGTGACCAGCGCCACTCGACCCGACAAATCAAACAAGCGATCTTTGGAAGTGTTCATGCGCACCCTTTTATTGGTAACGAATGGCCGGGACGGCCATGACTGTGATGGCGATTTTTGTTCCGGTACTACCGTTTCGCTACCTCTGTTTGGACGATGAAGGCAGTGCCTGAGGTCTGATCATCAGGGCGAGCAATGCAGGTGGTTTTTGGCCGGGGGCGCGCTTGTCTCGGGGCTTTCGAGCAAGCGCGCCCAGCCTGTCGGGGGGTTACAACGCCTTGGCGCCCGTTACCCGGTCCACCAGGTAAACCAGGCCGTGGTAATCAATGCCACCATGCTGGCTCAGGCCGATTTCACAGGTGCGGCTGGTGGAGATGCCTTCGCTGCAATATTGCACTGCGTCTTTCAAGGTGCGCAGCGAGTGGGCGTTCAGCTCGGGGGTGGTGAAGCCCTTGTCGCCGGCAAAGCCGCAGCAATGGATACCTTCCGGGATCACCACGTCGGTGCTGCACAGTCGCGCAATATCGATCAGGGCCTGGCTTTCGCCCAAGTGCTGGGTGCTGCAGGTGACATGCACGGCAATCGGCGCGGTTTGCGGGGTGAAGTTCAACTTATCCACAAGGTGGGTGCGAATAAAGCGTACCGGGTCGTACAGGTCGAGGCGGCTTTCGCCCAGGTCCTGCACCAGGCGCAGGGTGCAGGGGCTGGTGTCGCAGTAGATCGGGTCAAGCCCGCCACGGCTGGCATGCAGCAGGGCGCCGATCAGTTCCTGGCGCTTGTGCTCGGCCTGTTCGTTGTAGCCTTTGGACGCAAACGGCTGGCCGCAACACAGGCTGTCCATATTGTCTGGGAACACCACTTGGTAACCGGCTTTTTCAAGCAGGCCGCGGGTTTTGTCCAGCAGCGACATTTGTTCCTTGTCACCTGCCGCCGGGCCCATGACCCGTGACACGCACGCCGCCAGGTAGACCACGCGCGGGCGGGCATCCTTGACCGGCGGGGTAAAGCGGATCGCCCGTTCTGGCTGGGGCATGGCGTTTGTCCACAAGGGCACGCGGCCTTTACTGGCTTTGCTCAGGGCAGATGATATTTTTGCCAGACGCGGCGCGCCCAGCAGCATGCGCGCACCGTTGGCTACATGCAGGGTAAAGCGTGCCCCCTGCAGCGCGGTGGTGAAATGATTGGCCAGCCAGTCAGCCGTTTTGACACTGTCAGCGCTGCGTGCGCGGAGTTTTTTCACCAATTCGCCGGTATTGATGCCTACCGGGCAGCGTTGCGCGCATAAACCGGTGGCTGCGCAGGTATCAATGCCTTGATAGGCGTAGGCCTTTTCCAGCTCAGTGGTGTCGATACCCGCGCGCTTCCTGGCCTGGATATCGCGCCAGATCACAATCCGCTGCCGCGGGCTGAGGGTCAGCCCCTTGGACGGGCACACCGGTTCGCAAAAACCGCACTCGATGCACTTATCCACAATCTCGTCCGCCGCAGGCATCGGCTTGAGGTGTTTGAGGTGGATATGCGGGTCTTCGCTGAGCACCACGTCGGGGTTGAGAATGCCCTGGGGGTCGAGCAAACGCTTGAGTGCCCACATCAATTGGTAAGCGTCGCTGCCCCATTCCAGCTCGACAAAGGGCGCCATATTGCGTCCGGTGCCGTGCTCGGCCTTGAGCGAGCCGCCGAACTCCACCGCCACCAGCTGCGCGACGTCATCCATAAAGGCTTGGTAGCGCGCCACTTCCTCGGGGTTGTTGAAGCCCTGGGTGAAGACGAAGTGCAGGTTGCCTTCGAGCGCGTGGCCAAACAGGATCGCTTCGTCGTAGTGGTGCTTGTCGAACAGCTCGATCAGGCGGTTGACGCCGATGGCCAGTTGCTCGACCGGGAAGGTCACGTCTTCGATGATCACCGTGGTGCCGGTTTTGCGCACCGCCCCGACGGCCGGGAAGGTGTCTTTGCGGATCGCCCACAGCTTGGCGTTTTCTTTTGGGTCTTCGGTGAAGTCGATCTGTTTTTCAACCGGGAAATCAGCCAGCGAGGCCATGATGTGTGCCAGTTGCTCGTGCAGTAAGCTCTGCGATGCGGCGCGAGACTCGATCAATAGCGCGCAGGCATTGGCCGACAGTTGTTGTACGAAAGCCGGCATGCCGGGTTTGTCCTGCACCGAGCGCAGGCTGCGGCGGTCGAGCAGCTCGACGGCAGACACGGGCTGGTTTTTAAGGACGGTTACCGCGTTGCAGCAGGTCTCGACATCCGGAAACACGATCAGCGCCGAAGCCTTGTGCGGATGGTCGATCACGGTGTCGTAGGTCACCGAGCTTATAAAGCCCAGGGTGCCTTCGCTGCCCACCAGCAGGTGGCTGAGGATATCCAGCGGGTCGTCGAAATCCACCAGGGCATTCAGCGACAGGCCGGTGGTGTTTTTCAGACGGTATTTGTGGCGAATTTTTGCAGCCAGTTCGGCGTTAGCGCGGGTTTCACGGGCCAATGTTCCAAGCTGTTCGAGCAAGAGGGCGTGGCTTTGGCGAAAGGCGGCGACATTGGCCGCGTCTTCAGTGTCGACTCGGGTGCCGTCGGCCAGCACTACGCGCAGGCCGGCCAGGGTGTGGTAGGTGTTTTGTGCCGTGCCGCAACACATGCCACTGGCATTGTTGGCGACAATACCGCCAATTTTGCAGGCGTTGATCGACGCAGGGTCAGGGCCAATCTTGCGTCCGAATGGCGCGAGCCAGGCATTGGCCTGCGCGCCGATAACTCCCGGTTGCAGGCGGATCTGCTTGCCCTGGCCGCGGATTTCCTTGCCGTTCCAGTTGTCGCCGAGCACGATCAGCACCGAGTCGCTGATGGCCTGGCCAGACAAGCTGGTGCCAGCAGCGCGGAAGGTCACCGATACCTGATCGCGACGGGCCAGGCGCAACAGCTCGACCACTTCGTCTTCGGACTCAACGCGAATCACCAGCTTGGGGATCAACCGATAAAAGCTCGCATCGGTGCCGAACGCCAGGGTCGACAGCGCATCGGTAAAACGACGGTCCTCGGGGATCAGCCGCTCGGCATCCCGCACAAAGGCAGCGGGCAGGCTCATGCATCCTCCAGGATCAACACGATCAGGTCTTTCGGGCCGTGGGCGCCATAGGCCAGTACTTGCTCGATATCAGCGGTTTTCGACGGGCCGGACACTAATAGCGCATTGGTCGGCATGCCGGCGGTCCAGTTCATTTCACGCTGCACCTGATAAAAGTTGTCACGGATTTCGCTGGCCTTGAGCAGGGCAAAATGCACCGGCGGCACCAGGCTCATCAGTCGTGGTTCTTCCGGGGTTGGCCACATGATCAGGCTACCGGTGGCGGCAATTGCACCCAGGGTGGTGGTCAAGCTGGCCGGGGTGTCGTTGAACAGTTCGGCTTTCCACGCTTCTACCGGGCGGTCGTAGGCCTTAAGTGTCGGCAGCGCAGGGTTTTGCGCCCAGTGCGCCGTCACTTTTTGCCCGTGAGGTGTAGTCGGCGCGATCAGCAGGCTCGGCAATTGCCGGTCGGTGACCAGTTGCGCCAATAGCGCAGGCCAGCCTTGTTCGGTGCTGAGGTGGATTTCAGTGTGGACCGCTTCCATCAGCTTGCGCAGTTGCGGGATACGTTGCTCCGGGGTGTAGGTCCAGGGCTCTGTGACCAGCACTTCGTCGAAGTTGTCAGGCACCGGTGTGGTGCCAGTCAGGCTTTTACGCAGTTTATTGAGGATGTTTTGCTTGGCGCTCATCGTGTTTCTCCCGACTTTTTCGCCAGATGCTCGCGGGCCATATCGTGCAGCGAACGGGCGGCAGGTTTGGGCGCGCTGTGGTTTTGCGTCCACGGGCCTACCTTGCTCGGCGTCAGGGCACGCAGGCGGGTGGCGGCCTTGAGGAAGGTGCGATAAAGGGCCGGGGAACTGTTGAGCTTGGCCCACATGTTCCAGATCAGGCGCTCTTTACGCGAATACTTGCTGCCCTGGCCGCGCATGATGCGCGGTACGGTATCGGGGGCTTTGACGTTTTCTTCGCGCAGGCGCCGCAGCAATGCCGGGATCGGAATTTTTACCGGGCACACTTCGCCACAGGCACCGCACAGCGACGAGGCGCTCGGGTGATCCGGGACTTTTTTCAGGCCTACCATATGCGGCGTGATGATCGCGCCAATCGGGCCGGGATACACCTCACCGTAGGCATGACCGCCAATGCGGGTGTAAACCGGGCAGTGATTCATGCAGGCACCGCAGCGAATGCAGTTCAGTGTCTGGCGCAATTCGCTGTCGGCAAACGCCTGGCTGCGGCCGTTGTCCAGCAGCACCAGATGCACTTCTTCAGGGCCGTCCAGTTCGCCGGGTTTGCGTGGGCCGGAGATCATATTGACGTAGGTGGTGATCGGCTGGCCGAGGGCCGAGCGGGTCAGCAAGGACAGCAGCGGTACAACGTCGCGCAGGTTCTCGACCACTTTCTCGATACCGGTGACGGCAATATGCACCGGCGGCACGGTAGTCGACATACGCCCGTTGCCTTCGTTTTCCACCAGCAGCAGGGTGCCGGTTTCAGCGACGGCAAAGTTGACGCCGGACACGCCGATATCGGCTTCAAAGAACTTCTGGCGCAGTACCCGGCGGCCGATCTGGATCAGTTGATCCACGTCCTTGGTGTATTCCACACCGAGTTTCTCGTGAAACAGGTCGGCCACTTGCCCGGCGTTTTTATGGATCGCGGGCATGATGATGTGGGACGGTTTTTCGTTGTCGAGTTGAACGATATATTCGCCCATGTCGGACTCAAGGCATTCAATGCCCTGGGCGCCGAGCACATGGTTCATCTCCATCTCTTCGCTGACCATCGACTTGCCTTTGATCACCTGTTTGGCGGCGCGGCGGCGGGCGATGGACATGACGATTTCATTGGCTTCGTCGACGGTTTCAGCCCAATGAACCTGCACGCCATTACGGGTCAGGTTGGCTTCCAGGCGTTCCAGCAGGTCAGGCAGTTTGGACAGGGCGCGGGCGCGGATGGCGTTGCCCAGGGCGCGCAGGTGTTCGCGCTCATGGGCGTCGCTGAAGGCAACAGCGCGCTTGGTCATCAGAGAATCCATTGCACTGCGGAAGTTGTTTCGCAGTTGCTTGTCACCCAGGGCTTCGTGAGCGCGCTCGCGGAAGTCTTCTTCAACCGCGACGGTGGGAATCAGGGTGCTGGCGTTCATTGGCCACCTCCGGTGCGCTGCCACAGGAAACTGGCCAGATGCTGGCCGCGCAGGGGCTCTTTCTGTTTTTCCAGCGAGCCGTTGATATTCATCAGGCAGCCGCAATCGGCGGTGAGCACTTGATGTGCACCGGTTTCAATCAAGGAGCGGGTCTTGTCGGCGACCATTGCGCCGGAAATATCCGGCATGCGTACGCTGAAGGTCCCGCCAAAACCGCAGCATTCACTTTCATGGCTGTGGTCGATGCGCTCCACATTGCTCAACTGCGCAAGCATTTCGCGACCGTGCAGGTGGGTGTTCATTTCACGGCGTGCCGAGCATGAGGTATGCAGCGCGACCTTGACCGGGGCGCCGTGGTCCTTGAACTGGACCTTGCACACAAACAGCAAAAATTCGGTGAGTTCAAAGGTGCGTTCGGCCAGGGCGTGAACCTTTTTCAGGGTCTCGGGCTCGTCCTTGAACAGGTCTTCATAGTGTTCGCGCAGCATGCCGGCGCAGGAGCCGGACGGCACGACCACCGGGTAGTCTTCGGCGAACAGGGCCAGTTGCGATCGGGCTACTTCCCGGGCCTGTTCGGTGTAACCCGAGGTGTAGGCCGGTTGGCCACAGCAGCTTTGGCCTTGCGGGTAGTCGACTTCGATACCTTCGCGCTCGATCAGGTGGATGGCGTCCATCCCGGCTTCGGGGAAGAACAGATCGACCACGCAGGTGCCGAACAGGTAAACCTTGCGCGGTTTTTGCGCGGGGTATTGGCGGGGTACAGGCAAGGGCGGGGCGACACGGGTCGCATTCGGCACGGCGTTGTAAAAAAGCTCGCTCATCAGGCGTCTCCGGGTGGTCCCGGTTATGTGTCCACCGAGGTGGACCGGGTCGTGAATTACTGACGCCGGGGCATGCCCCGGCGCCATTAACGTGCAGTAACCATAGCGCTTATCAGTGAACCAGCATGCCGGTGAACCAGTAGGCCTGGGCCAGGGTGATCAGGCCGACGATGGTGGCGAAAAACAGGCTGTGCTTGAGGGTGAAGCGAAACAGGTCGGATTCCTTGCCCACCAGACCGGTCGCGGCGCAGGCCACGGCGATCGATTGCGGGGAAATCATTTTGCCGGTTACGCCGCCGCTGGTATTGGCAGCCACCATCAGGGTGTCGCTGACGCCGATCTGGTGCGCGGTGGTGGCCTGCAGCGAGCTGAACAGGGCGTTGGACGAAGTATCGGAACCGGTCAGGAACACGCCCAGCCAGCCGAGGAACGGCGAGAAGAACGGGAACGCGGCGCCTGTACCTGCCAGCACCAGGGCCATGGTCGAAGACATGCCCGAGTAGTTGGTGACAAAGGCAAAGGCCAGCACCATGCCGATGGACAGGATCGGCCAGCGCAGCTCGTAGAAGGTCTCTTTTAAAGTGGTCAGACCAGTCTTGATGTCGATTTTCAGGATCAGCATCGAGATCAGCGCCGAGAAGAAAATCGCCGTGCCGGTGGCGGAAATCGGGTCCAGTTTGAACACGGCGGCAATGGCGGTCGGCGCGTTGACGATCGGTGCGGTCTTGATCACCAGTTGATCCAGGTGCGGGATCGCGAAGTTAAACACCCAGCCGTACATCGAACCGCCAGCTGAGAACATCGCCTTGAACGGCTTGAGGGTCCAGATGGTGACCAGTACGGTCAGGATCAGGAACGGCGACCAGGCTTTAAGAATCTGCATCAGGCTGTAAGGCGAAGCCATCAGGTTGGTCGGTTTGCCGAAACCACCTGCGCTGGCGGTAACGATTACGTCAGAGCTAACGCCAGCAATTCGTGCGCCTGCGCTACGTTTTGGCTGCCAGACTTTGAGGAACAGGGTCAGGCTTACCAGGCTGGCCAGGGCCGAGGTGATGTCCGGCAGTTCCGGGCCAATGTAGTTGGAGGTGTAGTACTGGGTGATGGCGAAGCTCAAGCCGGCCACCAGGGCTGCGGGCCAGGTTTCACGCACGCCGCGCAGGCCGTCCATCATGAACACCAGCCAGAACGGCACGAACAGCGACAGCAGTGGCAACTGGCGGCCGGCCATTGCGCCGATCTTGAAGGCGTCGATACCGGTGACCTGGCCGGCCACGATGATCGGGATGCCCAGGGCACCAAAGGCCACTGGGGCGGTGTTGGCGATCAGGCACAGACCAGCGGCGTACAGCGGGTTAAACCCCAGGCCTACAAGCAGTGCAGCTGTAATCGCTACCGGTGCTCCGAAACCGGCTGCACCTTCAAGGAAGGCACCGAAGCAGAAGCCGATCAGCAGCACTTGCAGGCGCTGGTCGTCAGTGATCGACAGCACGGAGCTGCGGATGATTTCGAACTGGCCGCTCTTGACGGTCAGTTTATAGAGGAACACCGCGGCAACGATGATCCAGGCAATTGGCCAAAGGCCATAGGCAAATCCATAGCCCGCTGCGGCGAAAGCCATGTCGACAGGCATCTGGAAGGCAAAGATGGCCACCAGAATCGACAGGACAAGGGTGATGCTGCCGGCGACGTGGCCTTTGAGGCGGAACACGGCCAGGGCGAGAAAGAAGAATACGATCGGGACGACGGCTGCGAGAGCGGACAGGCCGAGGCTGCCGAGCGGGCTGTAGAGCTGTTGCCAGGTTTGCATATGGGGTGGCCCCTAATTGTTATTGGTCGATGCTGTCGACTGCTTTTGGTATATTGGTATTACCAATTTACAATCGCTGTTGGCTAGGTTAAAAGCCTTATGAGGCATGTGTCAATTTGCCGCCTCTAAATCTTTCGTCGAGGTATTCGTTGCCAGGGCATCTGATGGGGTTTTGAGCGGTGTTTCTGATGGGTGTATGCGTGGCGCCAATCGGCGAGAATAGAGGCCCCCGGCGCGTGGTCGGGAGGGTGGAGAGCAGTTATGGGGTTTGATCAGATCCGGCAGCGCCGTTTGTCGGACGATATTGTCGAGCAGCTTGAGGGCATGATTCTCGAGGGCACGTTGAAGTCGGGTGAACGCTTGCCCGCTGAACGTGCGCTGGCGGAGCAATTTGGGGTATCGCGCCCGTCGTTGCGCGAGGCGATCCAGAAGTTGTCGGCCAAGGGGCTGCTGGTCAGTCGCCAGGGTGGCGGCAATTATGTGGCCACATCATTGGGCTCGACCTTTAGTGATCCCTTGTTGCAGTTGCTGGAAAGCAACCCTGAAGCCCAGCGCGATCTGCTTGAGTTTCGTCATACGCTTGAGGCTTCGTGCGCTTTTTACGCGGCCTCGCGGGCGACCGAGATGGATCGCGAGCGTCTGCGGCTGGCCTTTGAGCGGTTGCAGGACTGTTATGCACGGGTTGATGAAGTCAGTCGCGCAGAAGAGGGGGAGGCCGATGCCAACTTCCACCTGGCCATTGCCGAGGCAAGCCATAACGCGGTGTTGCTGCATACGATTCGCGGGTTATTCGACCTGCTCAAGCGCAACGTGGTGACCAATATTGGTGGCATGTACAAGCAGCGCAGTGAAACGCGCGACATGCTGATCAGTCAGCATCGCGAGTTGTATCTGGCAATTATCGAGGGCAGGGCGGAAGACGCCCGGGAAGTGGCGAGCCGTCACCTGGTGTATGTGCAGGAAGTGTTGGAAGAGGTGCGTCAGGAAGTTCAGCGCATGGCGCGGGCTGAGCGGCGTAATGGCTTGTAATTGAAGATGCAAACCCTGTGGGAGCGGGCTTGCTCGCGATTCAGGCAACTCGGTATATCAGGTATACCAAGTTGATTCCATCGCGAGCAAGCCCGCTCCCACAAGAGCTGAGGCAGCATCAAGGCAGTTGCTCCCACAAGTACAAGGGCAGAAGATCTAGTCTTCCTTGCCCTTGTTGCGCACCGCACGTTGCAGCTCGCGATCGGAATCGCGCTCACGTTCGGTATGACGCTTGTCGTATTCCTTCTTGCCTTTACCCAGGGCAATTTCGCACTTGATCAAGTGCTTGCTCCAGTAAAGCGAGAGGCAGACGCAGGCGTAACCCTTTTGCTGCACCGAGGCAAACAGCTTCTCAAGCTCACGCTTGTTGAGCAGCAGTTTGCGGCTGCGCGTCGGGTCGGCAATAACGTGGGTGCTGGCCGTCGTCAGAGGCGCAATATGGCTGCCGAGCAACCATGCTTCACCATCCTTGAGCAGCACATAGCTGTCGACCAGCTGTGCCTTGCCTGCACGCAGACTTTTTACTTCCCAGCCGGCCAGGACCAGACCAGCCTCGAACCGATGTTCGATGAAGTAATCGTGTCGCGCTTTTTTATTCTGCGCGATGGTCCCTGTAGGGTGTTTCTTCTGTTTAGCCATAGGGGCGGCATTATAGGCAGTTGCGAGCCTGTCGGCTACGGGCACCTGCGTGCTTGAGCGTGTAGGGTGATTCCCGGACAATGCGCCCTCTTTTTTAGTGGTTGGGCGTAGTAACGATGTCGACAGACAAGGTTTCTGTCCACGGCAGTTGGGCAAGCCGTTGGGTCTTTATTCTCGCTGCGACCGGTTCTGCCGTGGGTTTGGGCAGTATCTGGAAATTCCCTTACATGGTTGGCGTCTATGGCGGCGGCGCGTTTGTGTTGGTGTTTCTGGCCTGTATCGCGCTGATCGGTGTGCCGGTGATGCTGGCTGAAACCCTGATCGGGCGGCGTGCACGGCTTAGTCCGGCAAATGCCTTGAAGGTGTTGGCGGTCGAGGCGGGGCATTCGGGGCGTTGGTCGTGGGGGGCGTTTGCCGGGATGATTACGGCGCTGCTGATTTTGTCTTTCTATAGTGTGGTGGGCGGCTGGTCGCTGGATTACATCATCAATATGGGCAAGGGCGACTTTCAGGGCGCGACGGCCGATCAGGTCGGCCAGTACTTTGCAGAGGTGATCTCCAACCCCTGGCGCCTCACGTTCTGGCATACCGGGTTTATGCTGCTGTCTGCGTATGTGATCGCCAAGGGCGTGGTTGCGGGGCTTGAGCGCAGTTTGCGGATCATGATGCCGTTGCTGTTTGTGCTGCTGCTGGTATTGCTGGGCTACAGCATGACCACCGGGCACTTTATGCAGGGTGTGCATTTCATGTTCGACTTCAACCCCGATCGCGTACTCGACGGGTTGCTGGCCGCAATGGGCCATGCGTTCTTTTCGCTGAGCGTGGGCGTGGGATCGATCATGATCTACGGCGCGTATATGCCCAAGAATGCGTCGATCTCCGGGACTGTGGTGGGGGTGGCATTGATCGACACCTTTGTCTCATTGCTCGCCGGGCTGGCATTGTTTCCAATTGTGTTTGCGTCGGGGCTCAACCCCAGCGAAGGCCCGGGCTTGATGTTTGTGACCTTGCCTTTTGCCTTTGGCAATGTGGCGTTTGGTCAACTGATGGGCGTAGTGTTTTTTGTTCTGGTGGCGGTGGCCGCCTGGAGTTCGGCGATTTCGTTGCTGGAGCCGATGGTGGCGTACCTGGTGGAGCGCACCAGGGTGCGCCGCCTGTGGGTCACCTTCTGGCTGGCATTCAGTTGCTGGTTTGTTGGCCTGGGTACGGTGTTTTCGTTCAATATCTGGAAACAGGCCAAGTTCTTTGTGAACGAAGATTCCGGTTTTCACCTCTACCAATGGGGCGCGGCCAGTGGCCTGGATTTCTTTGGTGTCGTCGATTTCTTCACCTCGCGTATCATGTTGCCATTGGGCGGCCTGTGTTTTGTGGTGTTTGCAGGCTGGATCATGGGGCGTGGCGCGGTTCGCGATGAGTTGTCGATGCGCAGCCCGGTGATGTTCGCCCTGACTCTTTTTTTGATGCGCTATGTGGCGCCACTCGGCATTCTGATTGTGTTTGCCGCCCAGCTGTGGAAGTAACGCTGACATGACTACCCATATCCAACGCTCTGCCTTGTTGCCTTATCCAGCCCAGGCGCTGTATGACCTGGTGAACGATGTTGCGAGCTACCCGCAGTTTTTGCCGTGGTGCTCGTCTGCCGAAATCCTGGAAAGCACTGAAGTGCTGATGCGCGCCAGCCTGGGCGTGGCCAAGGGCGGCTTGAGCCAGCACTTTGTCACGCGCAACACCCTGGTGCCCGGGCAGTCCATCGAGATGAACCTTGAAGAAGGCCCGTTTACCAAGCTGCACGGCGTGTGGGTGTTCAAGCCGCTGGGTGACAAGGCGTGCAAGATCAGCCTGGACATGACCTTTGATTACGCCGGGGCCATCGTCAAGGCGACTCTGGGGCCTTTGTTCAATCAGGCGGCCAATACGCTGGTGGATGCTTTCTGCCAGCGCGCCAAACAGCTGTATGGCTGAGCCCGTGATCGAAGTTGAGGTGGTTTACGCCGCTGTTGATCGCCAGTGCCTGCTGACCGTGATAGTGGCCCAAGGCACGACGGTGCGGGCTGCGGTATTGGCGTCGGGCATCGGGCGCGAGTTTCCAGAGGTTGACCTGGCCAATTGCCCGGTGGGGATTTTCGGCAAACAGGTGGCTGACCCTGATACCCGGGTGCTACAGGCCGGGGAGCGCATCGAACTGTATCGTGCGCTGTTGGCCGACCCCAAGGAGATTCGCCGCCAGCGTGCGGCCAAGGCTGCCGAGGCCAAGCGCCTTAGCCAGCCCTGACAGCTTTATGGCAGGCAACAAAAAGCCCGGCATGCCGGGCTTTTTTGTACCGGGCGTTTATTGCTCGGTGGTATCCAGAGGTTCTGGCGTAGGAACCGGTACGGTTTCAACACCGTCCACGTCCTTCTGGATCTGATCAAGCAACGAACCAGGCTTGGCTGGAACTTCGCTCTTCTCGGCTGGTGCTTGGGTAGCCGGTTCGGTCACGTCTGTGCCACCGGTTTTGCCGAGAATGGCTTCGTCGCGGCTGACGCCAGGCTTGAAGTCACCTGACAGGCTCACGAGCTGGTCGTTCTGGTTGAAGAACACACTGATGCGTTCCTGTTGGCGTTCACCGCCGCCGGGCTGCAGGCTATACAGGTAATCCCAGCGATCAGGGTGGAATGTATCGGTCAGCAGGGCATTACCCATGATAAACCGCACTTGCCGGCGGGTCATTCCCGGGCGTAACTGGTTTATCATGTCCTGCGTGACGACATTGCCCTGTTGGATGTCGATTTTGTAAACCCCGGGGAATGAACAACCGGCGAGTGCGAGCAGTCCCACAAAGGTGAAACTGGTTAGCAAGAGCTTGGTGTTTTGCATCGGTGGGCGACTTCCACTATCTTGGCTGGGACAACGTAAACGCCGATCATACCCGTATTAAGAGAAGCTGCGAAGCGGCTTCCGCGAGAAAGCTAACCATGGTTGAAAATAGCGAACTACGTAAGGCCGGACTTAAGGTGACTCTGCCACGAGTCAAAATTCTACAGATGCTTGACTCTGCAGAGCAGCGTCACATGAGCGCCGAGGATGTTTACAAGGCACTTATGCAAGCGGGCGAGGACGTCGGTCTGGCCACGGTTTACCGTGTACTGACCCAGTTTGAGTCAGCAGGGCTGGTGATTCGCCATAATTTCGATGGCGGTCATGCTGTCTTTGAATTGGCTGATGCTGACGGCGGCCACCACGACCATATGGTCAACGTGGACAGCGGTGAAGTGATCGAGTTTTTCGACGAAGACATCGAAAAACTGCAGCACGCCATTGCAGCCAAGCACGGTGTCGAGTTGGTGGATCACAACTTGGTGCTGTACGTGCGCAAGAAGGCCAAGTAAGAGCATGTCACGCGAATTACGGTTCGCGAAACGATCGAAGGCGGCCCAAGGGCCGCCTTCGTGCTTTCTGATACCGGTTATTTCATGACCGTTCGTCGTTAAGCTGCAAGATTCTTCGCCGTGATCACCATCTTTTTGGCGTGGGCTAGGGATTCCTTGGTCAGGTCGATACCGCCAAGCATGCGGGCGACCTCTTCGACGCGCTCTTTTTTGCTCAGTTTGGCCACGGCAGTGCGGGTGGTCTCGCTTTCGCGCACCTTGTGGACAAACAGATGCTGATGGCATTGCGCGGCCACTTGCGGCAAGTGAGTGACCGTCAGCACCTGACCGCGCTCGCCCAGGCGGCGCAGCAGTTGCCCGACGATCTCTGCAGTCGGCCCGCCAATGCCCACGTCTACTTCGTCGAATACCAGGGTCGGTACGCGGGAGGTTTGTGCGGTGATCACCTGAATGGCCAGGCTGATACGCGACAGTTCGCCGCCCGAGGCAACCTTGGCCAGGGCCTTGAGGGGTTGGCCGGGGTTGGCGCTGACCAGCAGTTCAACCTGCTCCAGGCCGTGTGGGGCGGGATCACTGCTGGCTTGTGGGCGCAGTTCGATCACAAAGCGGCCCCCGGGCATGCCCAGGCGCTGGATCTCTTCTTCTACGGCAGTGCTCAGGCGTGTTGCGGCCAGGCTGCGCAGATTGCTCAGTTCCCGTGCGCACTCTTGATAGTGGCGGGTAAAGGACGTCAGTTCATTGGCCAGGCGCTCGATGTTTTCATCGTTGGCGTTGAGGGTCTCCAGCTCATCCAGCAGTTTTTGCTGCAGGGCGGCCACTTCCGTGGGCTGGACCCGATGTTTGCGCGCCAGGGTATAAATGGTGTCGAGCCGCTCTTCGAGGTACTGCAGGCGGCCCGGGTCGGCGTCGAAGTGGTCGATAAAGCGGTTGAGTTCCCCCACCGCCTCTTCGACCTGAATCTGTGCGCTGGCCAGCAGGTCAGTTGCTTCGCCCAGCGAGCCCGAGTTGCTGTTGATGCTTGAGAGGCGGTTGAGGCTGGCCGTCAATGCATTAAGTACGTTGCCGGAATCGCTTTCGCTGCATTGCTCGACCACTTGTCGACAGATGGTCAGCAGGGTTTCGGCGTTGGTCAGGTTTTTGTGTTCCTGCTCCAGCTCTTCCAGTTCGTTCTCACCCAGAGAGAGTGTTTCCAGCTCTTCAAGCTGATAGCTCAGCAGTTGATGGCGTGCGCGCTGTTCATCGCCAGAGTTGGACAGGTGCTCAAGCTCTTGTTTGGTCTGGCGCCAGCGTTGTGCCGCCAGTTGCACCTGGCGGGCCAGGTCGGTGGCGCCGGCGAATTCGTCGAGCAGGCGACGGTGGGTGTCGGGCTTGAGCAGCGACTGGTGTTCATGCTGGCTGTGGATGTCGATCAGCAGCTCGCCCAGGGCTTTGAGGTCGCCCTGGGGGCAGGGCGTGCCGTTGATATAGCTGCGCGAGCGGCCTTCGGCGGTGATGACCCGGCGCAGGATGCACGGGCCGTCGCCTTCAAGGTCGCGCTCGGCCAGCCAGGCCCGGGCTTCGGGGATTTCCTGCAGGTCGAACGTGGCCAGGATATCGGCCTTGTCGGCTCCGGGGCGCACGACGCCGCTGTCGGCGCGGTCGCCAAGGGTGAGGCCCAATGCATCGAGCATGATCGATTTGCCGGCGCCAGTCTCGCCAGTGATTACACTCATCCCGCGATCCAGTTCCAGATCGAGATGTTCAACAATGGCGTAGTTGTGTACGGACAGGTGCACCAGCATGGGAGCTGCTCCAAAACGTAATGTCTGGTTATTTATACAGTGTTTTGTTTCCTGCTGACAATGGTTGCGTTTAGTTCGATTTGCTTGTTTTTATCGGATTCTTAGCTCGTTTGGTTTTTTCAGCTGGGGCAGGGTGAGGGGGCAAACATGCCTTTTATGGTTTTTTGGCTCTTGAACCTGAGAATTGCGACCCCATATACCTTGGCACAAGCGCGAGTCGAGCTCGCGGACGATGTTTGAAAGGAGAAATCTATGGCAGACGAACAGACTATGGATACGCAGAACCAGGAAGCCGAAGTAGCTGGCGAAGATCTGGCAACCCGCGTGCAGGTGCTTGAAGAGCAGCTGGCAGCCGCTAACGATCAGGCTCTGCGCGTAGCTGCCGATCTGCAGAATGTTCGCCGTCGCGCCGAGCTGGATGTTGAGAAGGCGCACAAGTTTGCGCTGGAAAAGTTCGCTGGCGACCTGTTGCCGGTGATCGACAGCCTGGAGCGCGGTCTTGAATTGTCCAGTGCGGACGACGAGAACATTCGCCCGATGCGTGAAGGGATCGAGCTGACCCTGAAAATGTTCCAGGACACCCTGAAGCGTTACCAGTTGGAAGCGATTGATCCGCACGGCGAACCCTTCAATGCCGAGCATCACCAGGCGATGGCCATGCAGGAAAGCGCTGACGTGGAGCCAAACAGTGTGCTCAAGGTGTTTCAAAAAGGCTATCAGCTCAATGGTCGCTTGCTGCGCCCGGCTATGGTCGTAGTCAGCAAGGCGCCAGCGCCGGTTTCGCCATCGATTGACGAGCAGGCTTGAAATCGGCCGCAAGGCCCCCATTTAGAAGTCAAGCGTTAAGCAGTGCCGCAGTTGGTCATTACTGCTGCGGCAACAAAATTCAAATTTAGGGAGAGTAAACATGGGCAGAATTATCGGTATTGACCTCGGGACCACCAACTCGTGTGTGTCGGTTCTGGAAAACGGTAAAGCTAAAGTTATTGAAAACGCAGAAGGCGCGCGTACCACGCCGTCGATCGTTGCGTACGCCAATGATGGTGAAATTCTGGTTGGCCAGTCGGCCAAGCGTCAGGCAGTGACCAATCCGCATAACACCCTGTACGCGGTGAAGCGTCTGATCGGTCGTCGTTTTGACGAAGAAGTTGTACAGAAAGACATTCAGATGGTTCCGTACAAAATCGCCAAGGCTGACAACGGCGACGCTTGGGTTGAAGTGAACGGCCAGAAAATGGCTCCGCCACAAATCTCGGCTGAAATCCTGAAGAAAATGAAGAAAACCGCCGAAGACTACCTCGGCGAGCCAGTGACTGAAGCGGTGATTACCGTTCCGGCCTACTTCAACGACAGCCAGCGTCAGGCGACCAAAGACGCCGGCCGTATCGCGGGCCTGGACGTAAAACGCATCATCAACGAACCAACCGCAGCTGCTCTGGCTTACGGTATGGATAAAGCGAAAGGCGACCACACTGTCATCGTTTATGACCTGGGTGGCGGTACTTTCGACGTATCGGTCATTGAAATTGCCGAAGTTGATGGCGAGCACCAGTTTGAAGTGCTGGCAACCAATGGTGACACGTTCCTGGGTGGTGAAGACTTTGACATCCGTCTGATCGACTACCTGGTTGACGAGTTCAAGAAAGAAAGCGGCATGAACCTCAAAGGTGACCCGCTGGCGATGCAGCGTCTGAAAGAAGCTGCAGAAAAAGCCAAGATCGAACTGTCTTCGAGCCAGTCGACTGACGTGAATCTGCCTTACATCACTGCAGATGCCACCGGTCCTAAGCACTTGAACGTGAAAATTTCGCGCGCCAAGCTGGAATCGCTGGTTGAAGACCTGGTTCAACGCACCATCGAGCCTTGCCGCATCGCGCTGAAAGACGCCGGTATCGACGTTGGTTCGATCAACGACGTGATCCTGGTCGGTGGCCAGACTCGTATGCCGCTGGTACAGAAGCTGGTAACCGAGTTCTTCGGCAAGGAAGCACGTAAAGACGTGAACCCGGACGAAGCTGTTGCAATGGGTGCTGCCATCCAGGGCGCGGTATTGGCCGGTGATGTTAAAGACGTTCTGTTGCTGGACGTGAGCCCGCTGACTCTGGGTATCGAAACCATGGGCGGCGTAATGACTGCTCTGATCGAGAAAAACACCACGATTCCTACCAAGAAATCGCAAGTGTTCTCGACTGCAGACGATAACCAGGGCGCAGTGACCATTCACGTGCTGCAAGGCGAGCGCAAGCAAGCCGCACAGAACAAGTCGTTGGGCAAGTTCGACCTGGCTGACATTCCACCTGCTCCACGTGGCGTGCCTCAGATCGAAGTGACCTTCGACATCGATGCCAACGGCATCCTGCACGTAAGTGCAAAAGACAAGGCGACTGGCAAGTCTCAGTCGATCGTGATCAAGGCTAACTCGGGTCTGTCCGAGGAAGAAATCGCCCAGATGGTTCGCGATGCCGAGATCAACGCTGAGGAAGACCGCAAGTTCGAAGAGCTGGCAGCTGCACGTAACCAGGGCGACGCACTGGTTCACTCGACTCGTAAAATGATCGTCGATGCTGGCGACAAAGTAACCGAGGAAGAGAAAACTGCAATCGAAGCTGCTGTAGTTGCACTTGAAGCCGCTGTTAAAGGCGACGACAAGGCGGCTATCGAAGCCAAGGTTGAAGAGCTGTCCAAGGTATCTGCTCCGGTTGCACAGAAAATGTACGCCGAGCAGGCGAACCCGGCAGACGCAGCGGCCAAGCCAGCTGATTCGGCTGAAAAAGCGGACGACGTTGTCGACGCTGAGTTCGAAGAAGTAAAAGACAACAAGTAATCAGCTTGTTTGTCGCCCGGTTGACCGCGCTTGAGCGGTGACTGGTAGGATGTCGCCGCGCGGGAGCTTGCTCCCGCGTTGGCGTGTCTGGAGTACAAGAATTTTTACAGCATGCGACAAGGTCGAATGCTGGCGGTTTGGCCTGGATCTTTCCTGTTTTCCGGCCTGAAGTAACCGCTCCTGGCGGCCAATGCATTGGCTGTTAAACACAAACCTATATCGTTGAAAAGACGTGAGTCGGGTCTGATCCTTTCGGGCTTGGCGGGTTTGGCGAGGCTCGGGAGGGTTTTGTCGAACGTCCTTGAGAGTGCAAAGAATTATGGCAAAGCGCGACTATTACGAAATATTGGGTGTTGAACGCACCTCCACCGAGGTAGAGCTGAAGAAGGCCTATCGTCGCCTGGCGATGAAGCATCACCCGGACCGTAACCCGGATGACAAGGCTTCGGAAGAGCTGTTCAAAGAAGCCAACGAGGCTTACGAGGTTCTGTCGGATTCCAGCAAGCGTGCTGCCTACGATCAATACGGCCATGCCGGTGTTGATCCGCAAATGGGTGGTGGCGGTGCCGGCTTCGGCGGTCAGAACTTCTCCGATATTTTCGGTGATGTGTTCAGCGATTTCTTTGGCGGTGGTCGTGGCGGCTCCCGGGGCGGCGCGCAGCGTGGTAGCGATTTGCGCTATACGCTGGAGCTGGATCTGGAAGAGGCTGTGCGCGGTACCACGGTCAATATCCGCGTTCCTACGCTGGTCAATTGCAAGCCGTGTGACGGTTCGGGCGCCAAGAAGGGCTCTTCGCCGGTGACCTGTACCACTTGTGGCGGTATTGGCCAGGTGCGCATGCAGCAGGGCTTCTTCGCGGTTCAGCAAACGTGCCCGCGCTGTCACGGTCAAGGCAAGGTCATTTCTGATCCTTGCGAAAGCTGCCGTGGCGAAGGTCGCGTAGAAGAGTACAAGACCCTTTCCGTCAAAGTGCCTGCGGGCGTTGATACTGGGGATCGCATTCGTCTGTCGGGCGAAGGCGAGGCGGGCGTGCAGGGTGGGCCGACTGGCGACCTGTATGTGGTAATCGATGTACGCGAGCACGCGATTTTCCAGCGCGATGGCAAGCATCTGTTCTGCGAAGTGCCGATCAACTTTGCTGACGCTGCGCTGGGCGCTGAAATTGAAGTGCCGACCCTGGATGGCCGGGTCAAGCTGAAAATCCCGGAAGGTACGCAAAGCGGCAAGCAGTTCCGTTTGCGTGGTAAAGGCGTGGCCCCGGTACGCGGTGGCGGTGCAGGCGATTTGATGTGCCGCGTAGTGATCGAAACTCCGGTTAAACTGAGCCGTCGTCAGCGCGAGCTGATGGAAGAGTTCCGTACCACGCTGGAAGGCGATAGCAGCCATTCGCCAAACGCCACTGGCTGGTTTGAAGGCGTTAAGCGTTTTTTCGGCGACCTCTAAGGAGCGGTAGATGCGACGTATAGCTGTGATGGGCGCTGCCGGGCGCATGGGCAAGACCTTGATCGATGCGGTGCAGCAGCGTTCGCCGGTGTGCGGGCTGACAGCGGCCATCGTGCGTCCGGGCAGCTCCCTGGTGGGGGCTGATGCCGGTGAGCTGGCTTCTATCGGGCGCATCGGTGTGCCGTTGTCCGAAAGCCTGCAAGCGGTCGCGGCTGATTTCGATGTGCTGATCGACTTCACCCTGCCTGAAGTGATGCTCGCCAACCTGGCGGTGTGTCGCAAATTGGGCAAGGCGATGGTGATCGGCACCACGGGGCTCAATGCCGAGCAAAAGCAGTTGCTGGTCGAAGCTGGCCAGGATATCGCGATTGTCTTTGCTTCCAACTTCAGTGTCGGCGTCAATCTGTCGTTCAAGCTGCTGGACATGGCGGCGCGGGTGATGGGTGAAGATGCCGATATCGAAATCATCGAGGCCCATCACCGGCACAAGGTCGACGCCCCTTCGGGCACGGCGATGCGCATGGGCGAGGTGGTTGCCGATGCGTTGGGTCGTGATCTGCAAAAGGTTGCGGTCTATGGCCGCGAAGGCCATACCGGCGCCCGCGAGCGTGAAACCATCGGTTTCGCCACTGTGCGCGGCGGTGATGTGGTGGGTGACCACACCGTGTTGTTCGCCACTGAAGGTGAGCGCCTGGAAATCACCCACAAGGCATCGAGCCGCATGACCTTTGCCAAGGGCGCTGTTCGTGCTGCCTTGTGGCTGCAAGGGCGTGAGCCTGGCCTGTATGACATGCAGGATGTGCTCGACCTGCGTTGAGTTAACTCTGTAAAATCGGGCTGTTGGCGCGCCAGTAGCCCGATTTTTAACCGCTAAGCGATGTTCTGTCGCATTCCCCTGTCTTTTAGACTCTTTAGCGGTAGACCAAAAAAGCCTTTTTCTGTAAGCTACAGCTTTAGTGTGTCCACTAAAAGCGCGCAGATAATTCGATGAAGAAGCGGGGTGACGTGTCCATACGTCACTCCGCTTTTTTACAACCTGCGATCGCCCTTTCAGGCTTTATTTACGGGAGGTCTTCTTGACTAAGCAAGCCATACTCGCCCTCGCTGATGGCAGCATTTTTCGCGGCGAAGCCATTGGGGCCGACGGTCAAACCGTTGGTGAGGTGGTGTTTAACACCGCAATGACTGGCTACCAGGAGATCCTGACGGATCCTTCCTACGCTCAGCAAATCGTGACCCTGACTTACCCGCATGTTGGCAACACCGGTACTACCCCGGAAGACGCCGAGTCTGATCGTGTCTGGTCCGCAGGTCTGGTAATCCGTGATCTGCCGCTGGTTGCTAGCAACTGGCGCAACACCATGTCCCTGGCCGACTACCTGAAAACCAACAATGTTGTGGCCATCGCCGGTATCGACACTCGCCGCCTGACGCGCATCCTGCGTGAGAAAGGCGCGCAGAACGGTTGCATCATGGCGGGCGACAACATTTCTGAAGAAGCTGCCATCGCAGCTGCTCGCGGCTTCCCGGGCCTGAAAGGCATGGATCTGGCGAAAGTCGTCAGCACCGAAAAAGCCTACGAGTGGCGCTCCAGCGTCTGGAACCTGGCTACCGACAGTCACCCGACGATCGAAGCCAGCGAGCTGCCTTACCATGTGGTCGCTTATGACTACGGCGTAAAGTGGAACATCCTGCGCATGCTGGTTGAGCGTGGCTGCCGCGTGACCGTGGTGCCTGCGCAAACTCCGGCCAGTGACGTTCTGGCACTCAACCCGGACGGCGTGTTCCTGTCCAACGGCCCGGGTGACCCTGAGCCATGCGACTACGCGATCACTGCAATCAAGCAAGTACTGACCACCGAGATTCCGGTTTTCGGTATCTGCCTGGGCCACCAGCTGCTGGCCCTGGCTTCCGGCGCCAAGACCGTGAAAATGGGTCATGGCCATCACGGTGCTAACCACCCGGTCCAGGATCTGGACACCGGTGTTGTGATGATCACCAGCCAGAACCACGGTTTTGCGGTAGACGAAGCGAGCTTGCCAGCCAATGTGCGCGCCATCCACAAGTCGCTGTTCGACGGCACCCTGCAAGGTATCGAGTTGACCGACAAGAGCGCTTTCAGCTTCCAGGGTCACCCTGAAGCAAGCCCGGGCCCGAACGACGTTGCGCCGCTGTTCGATCGCTTCATCAATGAGATGGCCAAGCGCCGTTAATCAGCCTTCTGTTTGCGCCCTGTGGCGGCCCCGAACTTCGGTGGCCCCCGGGGGCATCACAAAACTGATTGACAGCTTGCCGACTGACCTGCGGATTTGAGTGACAAACCCATGCCAAAACGTACAGACATAAAAAGCATCCTGATTCTCGGCGCTGGCCCGATCGTTATCGGCCAGGCCTGTGAATTCGACTACTCCGGCGCCCAGGCCTGTAAAGCCCTGCGCGAAGAGGGTTACCGCGTCATCCTGGTGAACTCCAACCCGGCCACCATCATGACCGACCCGGACATGGCCGACGCCACCTACATCGAGCCGATCAAATGGCAGACCGTTGCCAAGATCATCGAAAAAGAGCGTCCGGATGCACTGCTGCCAACCATGGGCGGCCAGACTGCTCTGAACTGCGCACTGGATCTGGAGCGCGAAGGCGTTCTGGAGAAGTTCGGCGTAGAGATGATCGGCGCCAACGCTGACACCATCGACAAGGCTGAAGACCGTTCGCGTTTCGACAAGGCGATGAAGTCCATCGGCCTGGACTGCCCGCGCTCCGGTATTGCCCACAGCATGGAAGAGGCCAATGCGGTCCTCGAAAAACTGGGCTTCCCGTGCATCATTCGTCCGTCCTTCACCATGGGCGGCACCGGTGGCGGTATTGCCTATAACCGTGAAGAATTCGAAGAAATCTGTACGCGTGGTCTGGACCTGTCGCCAACCAAAGAGCTGCTGATCGACGAATCCCTGATCGGCTGGAAAGAGTACGAGATGGAGGTTGTCCGCGACAAAAAGGACAACTGCATCATCGTTTGCTCGATCGAAAACTTCGACCCGATGGGCGTGCACACCGGTGACTCGATCACCGTTGCTCCGGCGCAGACCCTGACGGACAAGGAATACCAGATCATGCGTAACGCCTCCCTGGCGGTACTGCGTGAGATCGGCGTTGAAACCGGCGGTTCCAACGTTCAGTTCGGCATTTGCCCGGACACCGGCCGTATGGTCGTGATCGAGATGAACCCGCGTGTATCGCGTTCGTCGGCGCTGGCATCGAAAGCTACCGGCTTCCCGATTGCGCGTATCGCTGCCAAGCTGGCGATCGGTTACACCCTGGACGAGCTGCAAAACGAAATCACCGGTGGCGCCACACCAGCGTCCTTCGAGCCGTCCATCGACTACGTTGTGACCAAGCTGCCGCGCTTCGCTTTCGAGAAGTTCGCCAAGGCTGACGCCCGTTTGACCACACAGATGAAATCTGTGGGTGAAGTCATGGCTATCGGCCGGACTTTCCAGGAATCCCTGCAAAAGGCCCTTCGCGGTCTGGAAGTGGGTGTAAGCGGTCTTGATCCAAAGCTGGACCTGAGCAACCCGGAAAGCATGGCCGTGCTCAAGCGCGAGCTGACCGTGCCGGGCGCCGAGCGTATCTGGTACGTGGCTGACGCGTTCCGCGCCGGCATGACCGTTGAAGATATCTTTGGCATGAACATGATCGACCCTTGGTTCCTGGTACAGATCGAAGATCTGATCAAGGACGAAGCAAAGATCAAGACCATGGCACTGACATCGATCGATCGCGATGCCATGTACCGCTTCAAGCGCAAGGGCTTCTCCGACGCGCGCCTGGCCGTGTTGCTGGGTGTGACCGAGAAGAACCTGCGTCGCCACCGTCACAAGCTGGAAGTGTTCCCGGTCTACAAGCGTGTTGACACCTGCGCGGCCGAGTTCGCCACCGACACCGCCTACATGTACTCCACCTATGAGGAAGAGTGCGAAGCCAACCCTTCGGATCGTGACAAGATCATCATCCTGGGTGGCGGCCCGAACCGTATCGGTCAGGGCATCGAGTTCGACTACTGCTGCGTTCACGCCGCTCTGGCACTGCGTGCCGACGGTTACGAGACCATCATGGTCAACTGCAATCCGGAAACCGTTTCCACCGACTTCGATACCTCGGATCGTCTGTACTTTGAATCCGTAACCCTGGAAGACGTGCTGGAAATCGTCCGCGTCGAGAAGCCAAAAGGCGTGATCGTCCAGTACGGCGGCCAGACTCCGCTGAAACTGGCGCGTGCCCTGGAAGAAGCCGGCGTGCCGATCATCGGTACCAGCCCTGACGCCATCGACCGTGCCGAAGACCGTGAGCGCTTCCAGCAGATGGTCGAACGCCTGAACCTGCGTCAGCCGCCTAACGCCACTGTGCGCAGCGAAGACGAAGCCATTCGTGCCGCTGGCAAGATCGGTTACCCGCTGGTGGTTCGTCCTTCCTACGTGTTGGGCGGCCGTGCGATGGAAATCGTTTACGAAGAAGACGAACTCAAGCGCTACCTGCGTGACGCAGTGAAAGTATCCAACGACAGCCCGGTGCTGCTGGACCACTTCCTCAACTGCGCCATCGAAATGGACGTGGACGCTGTCTGCGACGGTACTGATGTGGTGATCGGCGCGATCATGCAGCACATCGAACAGGCTGGCGTTCACTCCGGTGACTCCGCGTGCTCGCTGCCGCCGTACTCGCTGCCGCTGCACATCCAGGACGAGATGCGCGAGCAGGTCAAGAAAATGGCTCTGGAGTTGGGCGTTGTCGGCCTGATGAACGTGCAATTGGCTCTGCAGGGCGAAGATATCTACGTGATCGAAGTGAACCCGCGTGCATCGCGTACCGTTCCTTTCGTCTCCAAGTGCATCGGTGTTTCCCTGGCAATGATCGCGGCTCGCGTGATGGCCGGTAAAACCCTGAAGGAAATCGGTTTCACCAAAGAAATCATTCCTAACTTCTACAGCGTGAAAGAGGCGGTCTTCCCGTTCGCCAAATTCCCTGGCGTTGACCCGATTCTCGGCCCAGAGATGAAGTCCACCGGTGAAGTGATGGGCGTGGGCGATACCTTCGGCGAAGCCTTTGCCAAGGCCCAGATGGGTGCAAGCGAAGTGCTGCCGACTGGCGGTACTGCTTTCATCAGCGTACGCGACGACGACAAGCCACTGGTTGCCGGTGTTGCCCGCGACCTGATCAACCTGGGCTTTGAAATTGTTTCGACCGTTGGCACTGCCAAGTTCATCGAAGCGGCTGGCCTTAAAGTGCGCCGCGTGAACAAGGTGACCGAAGGTCGTCCGCACGTTGTCGACATGATCAAGAACGACGAAGTAACCTTGATCATCAACACCACCGAAGGTCGTCAGTCTATTGCTGACTCCTATTCCATTCGCCGCAACGCGCTGCAGCACAAGATCTACTGCACCACGACTATTGCTGCTGGCGAAGCGATCTGTGAAGCGCTTAAATTCGGTCCTGAAAAAACCGTACGTCGCTTGCAGGATCTACACGCAGGATTGAAGGCATGATCAAGTACCCAATGACGGTCCAGGGCGCCAAAGCCCTGGAAGAAGAACACGCACATCTGACCAAGGTTGTTCGTCCCAAGCTGAGCCAGGACATCGGCACGGCGCGTGAGCTGGGCGACCTTAAAGAAAACGCTGAATACCATGCTGCCCGCGAGCAGCAGGGTATGGTTGAGGCGCGTATCCGTGACATCGAAGGCCGCATGCAGAACGCGGTGATCATCGATGTAACGACGATTCCTCACACCGGCAAAGTGATTTTCGGCACCACGGTCGAGATCGCCAACGTTGAGACTGACGAAAGCGTGACCTACCAGATCGTCGGTGAAGATGAGGCTGACTTCAAGCTCGGCAAGATCTCCGTGGGTTCGCCACTGGCCCGTGCCTTGATTGCCAAGGAAGAGGGTGATGTGGTGGCGGTGAAAACACCGGGCGGCGTCATTGAGTACGAAATTGTTAAAGTAAGTCACATCTAAGAACGGCGCCCGCAGTGTGCGGGCGCACTTCTTTGGCGGCCGGCCCGGTTGTTCCGGGTTGGTGGCCTGTGGTTGTTGCACACAGAATTGTTTGCCGGTGCTGGCCGCAATGCGGTTGGCAGCGTAGTACGTTGAAGTGGCATGTAGCAGGTGAGGGGAGTGGTGCGTTGGGCGTCTCTGGCTGCCTGATGCGTTGCGCGGGCAGTTCTTGCATGACTCTCGGGCTTTGGCCCTGGAAGAGTTTCAGGGCGCGCCAGGCGCACCCTTGACCCTTGTCGACATCACTTGAAGCGATGGATGTTCGACAGTTGCTTGTTTACATTGACGTTCTTGCGGTACAGAAGCGCCATTTTGCCGATAACCTGTACCAGTTCCGCTTTGCCTGCCTTGCACAGTTCTGCAATGGCCTCCAGGCGGGATTCGCGATCCAGGATGTTGACTTTGATTTTAATCAGCTCGTGATCGCCCAATGCGCGTTCGAGTTCGGCTAAAACACCTTCAGTCAAACCATTGTCAGCCACAGTCAAAACTGGTTTCAGATGGTGGCCAATGGATTTGTACTGTTTCTTCTGCTCTTGAGTGAGCGGCATAATCTGACCCCTGTGTCTGATCTTGTAAAAAGCGGCGGCCAGTTTACCCGAGCGAGTCCCAGACCGCCCAGTTAATCACGACCCGTTTAAAATTTTTGAGGTGGCCCGTGGCCCGTTCCAAGACTAGCCTTAACTGGCTGAAAGAACATTTCAACGACCCGTACGTCAAAATGGCGCAAAAAGACGGGTATCGCTCCCGCGCCAGCTACAAATTGCTGGAGATCCAGGAGCGCGACAAGCTGATTCGTCCCGGCATGACCGTTATCGACCTGGGCGCGGCCCCGGGTGGCTGGTCGCAGGTGACCAGTCGTCTGATCGGTGGTCAGGGGCGTTTGATTGCTTCCGACATCCTGGACATGGACAGCATCCCGGATGTGACCTTCATCAAGGGCGACTTTACCGAGGACGCCGTGCTTGCACAGATCCTCGAGGCCGTCGGAAATACACAAGTAGACCTTGTGATTTCAGATATGGCCCCCAATATGAGTGGATTGGCAGCTGTCGATATGCCGCGGGCAATGTTTCTGTGCGAATTGGCACTGGATCTTGCCGGTCGCGTCCTGCGTCCAGGTGGTGATTTTCTGATCAAGGTTTTCCAGGGTGAAGGCTTCGACCAGTACCACAAGGACATTCGCAAGCTGTTTGACAAGGTACAGATGCGCAAGCCGTCTTCGTCGCGAGACAGGTCCCGCGAGCAGTATTTGCTGGGGCGCGGCTTCCGCGGTGTTGAAGGTTCGGCCAGTGATGAACGTCTGTAACAAGGGCGATAGATTTTTTTGAATCGCTTTACAGATCTGGCATAACGAATATTGTGTAGGCAAAGTTTCACAAAGGGTTACAGACGGAGCCTGCAAGGGTTGTAGGCAATGTAGTAAGTTATGCCGGTGAATATCATGCGAAGCACGCTTCAGTAGCGGGGCTTGTGCTTCAGAGGGTAGCTAATTGAACGATATGGCAAAGAATCTGATCCTGTGGTTGATCATCGCCGCTGTCCTGGTGACAGTGATGAACAACTTCTCCAGTCCAAACGAGCCACAAACCCTCAACTATTCCGACTTCATCCAGCAAGTTAAGGATGGCAAGGTCGAGCGCGTTGCCGTGGATGGCTACGTGATTACCGGCAAACGCAGCGATGGCGATACCTTCAAGACCATCCGTCCGGCTATTCAGGACAACGGTTTGATCGGTGACCTGGTGGATAACCATGTAACCGTTGAAGGCAAATTGCCTGAGCAACAAAGCATCTGGACCCAGTTGCTGGTTGCCAGCTTCCCGATCCTGGTGATCATCGCGGTCTTCATGTTCATGATGCGCCAGATGCAGGGCGGTGCCGGCGGTAAAGGCGGCCCGATGAGCTTTGGCAAGAGCAAGGCGCGGCTGCTGTCGGAAGACCAGGTCAAGACGACCCTGGCTGACGTGGCAGGTTGCGATGAAGCCAAGGAAGAAGTGGGCGAGCTGGTTGAGTTCCTGCGCGATCCGGGCAAGTTCCAGCGCCTGGGCGGTCGCATTCCGCGTGGTGTGCTGATGGTGGGTCCACCGGGTACCGGTAAAACCCTGATCGCCAAGGCGATTGCGGGTGAGGCCAAGGTGCCGTTCTTCACCATTTCCGGTTCCGACTTTGTTGAAATGTTCGTGGGCGTTGGCGCCAGCCGCGTGCGTGACATGTTTGAGCAGGCCAAGAAACACGCCCCTTGCATCATCTTTATCGATGAGATCGATGCGGTCGGTCGTCACCGTGGCAACGGTATGGGCGGCGGTCATGACGAGCGCGAGCAGACCCTTAACCAGTTGCTGGTTGAGATGGACGGCTTTGAGATGAACGACGGCATCATCGTGATTGCCGCCACCAACCGTCCTGACGTACTTGACCCGGCGCTGCTGCGTCCAGGTCGTTTTGACCGTCAGGTCGTGGTGGGCTTGCCGGACATTCGTGGCCGCGAGCAGATTCTCAAGGTGCACATGCGTAAAGTGCCAATGGGCGATGATGTCCAGCCGGCCGTTATTGCGCGTGGTACGCCGGGCTTCTCGGGTGCCGACCTGGCCAACCTGGTCAACGAGGCTTCCCTGTTCGCAGCGCGAACCGGCAAGCGTGTTGTCGAAATGAAAGAGTTCGAGCTGGCCAAAGACAAGATCATGATGGGCGCCGAGCGCAAATCGATGGTCATGTCGGATAAAGAAAAGCGCAACACGGCCTATCACGAAGCGGGTCACGCTATCGTGGGTCGCGTGGTGCCTGAGCATGATCCGGTCTACAAGGTGTCAATCATTCCTCGTGGCCGTGCCCTGGGCGTGACCATGTTCCTGCCGGAAGAAGATCGCTACAGCCTGTCCAAGCGTGCGCTGATCAGCCAGATCTGCTCGCTGTACGGTGGCCGTATCGCTGAAGAGATGACTCTGGGTTTCGACGGTGTGACCACCGGCGCTTCCAACGACATCATGCGAGCCAGCCAGATTGCCCGCAACATGGTGACCAAGTGGGGCTTGTCCGAGAAGCTCGGCCCGCTGATGTATGCCGAGGACGAAGAGTCCTACCTGGGTCGTGGTGGCGGTCAGTCTGCAAACGTATCGGGCGAGACAGCCAAGCTGATCGACTCCGAAGTGCGCAGCATCATTGACCAGTGCTACAACACGGCCAAGCAGATCCTCACAGAAAACCGCGACAAGCTGGATGCAATGGCTGACGCGTTGATGAAGTACGAAACGATCGATGCCGATCAGATCGACGACATCATGGCGGGTCGTCCGCCACGCGAGCCTCGTGACTGGGAAGATGGCAACTCGGGTACCCCGACTGCCCCTACGCTGGATAAAACCGAGCGCCCGGAAACACCTATCGGCGGCCCTGCTGCTGATCAATAAGGCTTGAAATGACTTCTGTTCAGTCCTCAACCCGGTTGCCTTGCGGCAACCGGGTTCTTGATTTGGCCCATACGCATGTTATGGGCATCCTCAATGTCACCCCTGATTCCTTTTCCGATGGCGGCCGCTTTGCACCGCTGGACGCGGCTCTGCGCCATGCAGAGGCGATGGTTCTGGCCGGTGCGACCCTGATTGATGTTGGCGGCGAGTCAACGCGCCCCGGAGCGCCTGTGGTCTCCCCGCAGGCAGAACTCGACCGGGTCGCGCCGGTTGTCGAGCGCATAGCTCGGGAACTGGATGTGATTATTTCGGTCGATACATCCGCGCCAATCGTCATGACCGAGGTTGCGCGGCTGGGAGCGGGGTTGATCAATGATGTGCGCTCGCTGCGCCGTGAAGGTGCCCTGCAGGCTGCTGCAGCCACCGGCTTGCCGGTGTGTCTGATGCATATGCTCGGTGAGCCCGGTGACATGCAGGACAATCCCCGCTACGAAGATCTGGTCGGCGAGGTGTCGGCGTTTCTGGCTGACAGCATGGCGCGCTGTGCGGCGGCAGGCATCGGGCCTGAGCGCATCGTGCTGGACCCGGGTTTTGGTTTTGCCAAAACCCTGCAGCACAATTTGAGCCTGTTCAAGCATATGGAGGCCCTGCATGCACTGGGTCGGCCTTTGCTGGTGGGCGTGTCACGTAAAAGCATGGTCGGGCAGACACTGAGCCGGCCAGTTGCGGAGCGGCTCTATGGCAGTCTGGCTCTTGCGGCATTGGCGATGACCAAGGGCGCGCGCATTTTGCGTGTCCATGATGTTGCCGAAACAGTTGATGTGGTACGGATGATCGCAGCGGTAGATTCCGCCGACTAAGAATGATGGAGCACTTATGACAAAGAAGTATTTTGGCACCGACGGTATTCGTGGTCGGGTCGGCGTTTATCCGATTACCCCTGACTTTATGCTCAAGTTGGGCTGGGCAGCGGGCATGGCGTTTCGCAGCAAGGGTGCTTGCCGCATCCTGGTAGGCAAGGACACGCGTATTTCGGGCTACATGTTTGAATCGGCCCTTGAGGCCGGTTTGTCGGCTGCCGGGGCGGATGTGATGCTGCTGGGGCCTATGCCCACGCCGGCCATTGCCTACCTGACCCGTACCTTCCATGCGGAAGCGGGCATCGTGATCAGCGCTTCGCACAACCCTCATGACGATAATGGCATCAAGTTCTTTTCCGGCGAGGGCACCAAGCTGCCTGACGACGTTGAACTGATGATCGAAGAGTTGCTGGATGCGCCGATGACGGTTGTCGACTCCGACAAGCTCGGCAAGGTCTCGCGGATCAATGATGCGCCGGGCCGTTATATCGAATTTTGCAAAAGCAGCGTGCCAAGCAGCACCAAATTCAGCGGCATGAAGATTGTTCTCGACTGCGCCCACGGTGCGACCTACAAGGTTGCGCCAAGTGTTTTCAAGGAGCTGGGTGCTCAAGTCGTTGTGCTGTCGGCTCAGCCTGATGGCCTGAACATCAACGAAAACTGCGGTTCGACCCATATGGGTCAGTTGCAGGCGGCCGTGGTGGCTGAAGGTGCGGACCTGGGTATTGCCTTTGATGGCGACGGCGACCGGGTATTGATGGTTGACCATACCGGTGCCGTGGTCGATGGCGATGAGCTGTTGTTTATCATTGCCCGTGACTTGCATGAGCGTGGCAAATTGCAGGGTGGTGTTGTCGGTACCCTGATGAGCAACCTTGGCCTTGAGCTGGCATTGGCTGACCTGGGTATTGAGTTCGTGCGCGCCAATGTGGGCGACCGTTATGTGATCGCGGCCCTGCAAGAGCGTAACTGGCTGGTAGGGGGTGAAAACTCCGGGCATATCGTGTGCTTCCAGCACACCACGACGGGCGATGCGATCATTGCGGCGCTGCAGGTGCTGCTGTCCTTGCGTCGTCGCGAAGAAAGCCTGGCCCAGTCGCGCCAGGCGCTACGCAAGTGCCCGCAAGTGTTGCTGAATGTTCGTTTTGCTGGCGGTGTCAATCCGGTTGAGCATCCCGAGGTCAAGGCGGCGTGCGCGCGAGTGACGGCGGCCATGAACGGTCGTGGTCGCGTGTTGCTGCGCAAGTCTGGAACAGAGCCTCTGGTGCGTGTCATGGTCGAAGGCGATGACGAAAACATGGTTCGCGGCTACGCCGAAGAGCTGGCAAAACTGGTAAGTGAAGTTTGTTCCTGAATTCGGCTTGCCAGCTTTGATTTGGTTGGGTAACATCTGCGCCCACTTTGACCGACGAGGTAAAGCATGCGTCGCACTATGGTAGCTGGTAACTGGAAGATGCACGGTACCCGCGCCAGCGTCGCTGAGCTGATCGACGGTCTGCGTGGTCTGGTCCTGCCAAACGATGTTGATGTTGCAGTATTTCCGCCTCAGCTGTTTATTGATCGTGTTATCAATGGCTTGCAAGGCGCAGCGATTTCGGTCGGTGCTCAGGATACTGCGGTGGAGTCGGGGCAGGGCGCGCTGACTGGTGAGGTTTCCTCTAGCCAGTTGGCAGACGCAGGTTGCAAGCTGGTGCTTGTGGGGCACTCTGAGCGCCGCCTGATACTGGGCGAGCAGGATGAGACACTCAACCGCAAGTTTGCAGCGGCCCAAGCCTCTGGCTTGACGCCAGTGCTGTGCATAGGGGAGACCCTGGAGCAGCGCGAAGCGGGACAAACGCTTGAAGTGGTAGAGCGTCAGCTGAATGCCGTGATTGACGAGTTTGGCATCGATGCTTTTGTAAATGCCGTGATTGCATACGAGCCGGTCTGGGCCATAGGCACCGGGCTGACCGCATCACCACAGCAGGCGCAAGATGTGCATGCGGCCATTCGCGCACAGCTGGCGCAAAAGAATTCTGAAGTGGCACAAGGTGTGCGGCTTCTATACGGCGGCAGCGTGAAGGCGGCCAATGCGGTCGAACTGTTCAGCATGCCGGATATCGATGGGGGACTCATTGGCGGGGCTTCCCTGAATGCAGATGAGTTCGGTGCGATCATTCGTGCCGCAGGAAACTGAAAATGCTGGATAACGTCGTAACTGTGTTTCATCTGTTGACAGCATTGGGTGTGATTGCCCTGGTTTTGCTGCAACAGGGCAAGGGAGCGGATGCTGGAGCATCTTTCGGCGCAGGTGCATCAAATACTGTGTTCGGAAGCCAAGGTTCCTCTACCTTTCTTAGTAAGTTTACTGCTATACTTGCCGCAGGTTTTTTCATAACCAGCTTAGGGTTAGGTTACTTTGCTAAAGAGAAAGCTGAACAGCTGACTCAAGTAGGTTTGCCAAACCCAGCAGTGTTGGAAGTACCAGTGCAAAAACCGGCTTCAGATGATGTTCCGGTGCTTCAAGAGCAAAAGTCGGCAACTCCTGCGACTGACGTGCCTCCAGCTCAAGAGCAAAAGTAAAACGGGTTTCATGATGTAAACGTTGTATTGCCGAGGTGGTGGAATTGGTAGACACGCAACCTTGAGGTGGTTGTGCCCATAGGGTGTAGGGGTTCGAGTCCCCTTCTCGGTACCAATTATCAAGAATGCCCGCAGTAGCGGGCTTTCTTGTATGTGGAAGGTTAGATTGACCCGTCAAGGGATCAACCGTATACTTCCGCTCCAGCTTTGTCGCGGGATGGAGCAGTCTGGTAGCTCGTCGGGCTCATAACCCGAAGGTCGTCGGTTCAAATCCGGCTCCCGCAACCAGTTTCAGCGGAGCCCCTTTTCAGGGGCTTTTTGTTAGCTGGACACTTTATAGCGTCGGTATTCAACGACGTTTCAGAGATGGGCGCTTCGCCCATTTTTTCATTTTGCACAGCATGCACAAACATGCACTAGGGGGTTCAGGTGTCGAGCAAGCTAGAACAGTTGCAGGACTTGTTGGCCCCGGTGGTCGTGGCCCTTGGCTATGAATGCTGGGGTATTGAATTTTCGGCTCAAGGCCGCCATTCAATGTTGCGTGTGTATATCGACAAGGAAGGCGGCGTACTGGTGGATGACTGCGCAATCGTGAGTCGTCAGATCAGCGGCGTTCTGGATGTCGAAGATCCTATCGCTGTTGAATACACCCTTGAAGTTTCTTCTCCTGGCATGGAACGCCCACTGTTCACGCTTGAACAGTTTGCCCAATTTGTCGGTGAGCAAGTGAAGATCAAGCTGCGCTCGCCTTTTGAAGGGCGACGTAACTTTCAGGGCCTTCTGCGCGGCGTAGAAGAGCAGGACATCGTGGTGCAGGTTGAAGACCATGAATTCCTGTTGCCGATCGATATGATCGACAAGGCCAACATTATTCCCAGTTTTGACTGAGACGCGGATCCCGCGGATCCAATGGCTTGCGAAAGGCGAGGCGTACGATGAGCAAAGAAGTACTGCTGGTTGTTGAGTCGGTGTCCAATGAAAAGGGCGTACCGGCAAACGTTATTTTTGAAGCGCTGGAGCTGGCTCTGGCCACCGCTACTAAAAAGCGTTTTGAAGACGAAGTCGAACTGCGTGTGGAAATCAATCGCCACACCGGTAACTATGAGACTTTCCGTCGCTGGACTGTGGTCGAAGACGAAGATCTGGATGATCCAGCATACGAGTTGGCTGTAGACCAGGCCCAGGCGAAACAGCCAGGCGCGAAAGCCGGCGATATTATCGAAGAGAAAATCGATTCTATCGAATTCGGTCGGATTGCTGCACAGACGGCCAAACAGGTCATCGTGCAAAAAGTTCGCGAAGCCGAGCGTGCTCAAGTAGTCGATGCCTATCGCGAGCGTCTGGGCGAAATCATTTCCGGCACCGTTAAAAAGGTGACCCGCGACAATGTGATCGTTGACCTGGGTAACAACGCTGAAGCGTTGCTGGCCCGTGAAGACATCATTTCGCGTGAGACTTTCCGTGTTGGCGTACGCCTTCGCGCATTACTCAAGGAAATCCGCACTGAAAACCGCGGTCCTCAGCTGATCCTGTCGCGTACCGCGCCAGAGATGCTGATCGAACTGTTCCGCATTGAAGTGCCAGAAATCTCCGAAGGCCTGATCGAAGTGATGGCGGCCTCCCGCGATCCTGGATCACGCGCTAAAATAGCCGTTCGCTCGAAAGACAAGCGCATTGATCCGCAAGGTGCCTGCATCGGTATGCGCGGTTCGCGCGTCCAGGCAGTGTCCGGCGAATTGGGCGGAGAGCGAGTGGATATCGTCCTTTGGGATGACAACCCGGCGCAGTTCGTGATCAACGCAATGTCGCCAGCAGAAGTGGCGGCTATTATCGTCGACGAAGATGCCCATGCAATGGACATCGCCGTTGGCGCAGACAATCTGGCCCAGGCGATTGGTCGCGGCGGTCAGAACGTACGTCTGGCCAGCCAGTTGACCGGCTGGACCCTGAACGTGATGACCGAATCGGACATCCAGGCCAAGCAGCAAGCAGAAACCGGCGATATCCTGCGCAACTTCATCGAAGAGCTGGAAGTTGATGAAGACCTGGCGCAGGTACTGGTTGATGAAGGCTTTACTAGCCTGGAAGAGATTGCCTACGTACCGGTGGAGGAAATGCTCAACATCGATGGCTTTGACGAAGATACCGTCAACGAGCTTCGCGCTCGCGCCAAGGATCGACTGTTGACTAAAGCCATCGCTACTGAGGAAAAGCTGGCAGACGCCCATCCGGCCGAAGACCTGCTCTCGCTTGAGGGTATGGACAAGGATTTGGCGATGGAACTGGCGGTGCGCGGCGTAATTACCCGCGAAGACCTGGCCGAGCAGTCTATTGACGACCTGCTCGACATCGACGGCATTGACGATGATCGTGCCGGCAAGTTGATCATGGCCGCCCGAGCCCATTGGTTCGAGTAATTAGGCGCGGCCTGAGGAGAGAAATGCATGACGCAAGTCACGGTGAAACAACTGGCCGATGAGGTCAAAACACCGGTTGAGCGCCTGTTGCAGCAGATGCGTGAGGCAGGTCTGCCGCACAACGCCGCCGAGCAGAATGTAACCGATAGTGAGAAGCAGGCTCTGCTGACTCACCTGAAAAGCAGCCACAAGGCTAAAGTGGAAGAACCGCGCAAGATCACTTTGCAGCGTAAAACCACCAGTACCCTGCGTGTAGCTGGCAGCAAAAGCATCAGCGTTGAAGTACGCAAGAAGAAAGTCTTCGTACAGCAAAGCCCGGAAGAAATCGAAGCCGAGCGCAAACGTGAGATGGATGAACGTCGTGCAGTAGAAAATGCCGCACGTCAAAAGGCTGAAGAAGAGTCCAAGCGTCGCGCCGAAGAAGAAGCGCGCCGCCAGCCTGCATCTGCTCCTGTTGCAGCTCCGGCCGCTGCAGCGCCTGCACCTGTGCAAGCCGCAGCGCCAGCACCGGCTCCAGCCGCTGATGCACGCAAGCGTGACGAACAGCGTCGCCCGGACAAACCACGCGCAGACGACAACAATCGTCGCGGCAGTGGTGACGGCGATCGCAAAAACGCTCCGCATCGTGCCTCGGTTAAAGAAAAAGCACCGACTCCACGTGTTGCTCCGCGTACTTCCGACGAAGAAAGCGACAGCTTCCGTCGCGGTGGTCGTGGCAAGGGCAAGCTGAAGAAGCGCAACGCTCACGGTTTCCAGAGCCCAACCGGCCCTGTAGTTCGTGACGTGCAGATTGGCGAGACCATCACTGTCGGCGATTTGGCTGCACAGATGTCGGTCAAGGCTGCCGAAGTCATCAAGTTCATGTTCAAGCTGGGTACTCCAGCGACCATCAACCAGGTACTGGATCAGGAAACTGCCCAACTGGTTGCTGAAGAACTGGGCCACAAAGTGACTCTGGTCAGCGACAACGCCCTGGAAGATTCCCTGGCCGAGTCCCTGAAGTTCGAAGGCGAGTCGTTCTCCCGTGCTCCGGTTGTGACCGTAATGGGCCACGTTGACCACGGTAAAACGTCCCTGCTCGACTACATCCGTCGTGCCAAGGTAGCTGCTGGCGAAGCCGGTGGTATTACTCAGCACATCGGTGCATACCACGTTGAAACCGAACGCGGCATGGTCACGTTCCTCGACACCCCGGGTCACGCTGCGTTTACCGCAATGCGTGCTCGTGGTGCCAAGGCAACTGACATCGTGATTCTGGTTGTGGCTGCAGACGACGGCGTAATGCCGCAGACCATCGAAGCTGTTCAGCATGCGAAAGCCGCTGGCGTGCCGCTGGTTGTTGCAGTGAACAAGATCGACAAGCCAGGTGCTGACCTCGATCGCATTCGCAGCGAACTGTCCGTTCACGGCGTGACGTCGGAAGAGTGGGGTGGTGACACTCCGTTTGTTTCGGTCTCGGCGAAAATGGGTACTGGCGTTGACGAATTGCTCGAAGCCGTATTGCTGCAAGCCGAAGTTCTGGAACTCAAGGCAACACCATCGGCTCCTGGCCGTGGCGTAGTGGTTGAGTCCCGTCTGGACAAAGGCCGTGGCCCTGTTGCAACCGTTCTGGTTCAAGACGGTACCCTGCGCCAAGGCGACATGGTTCTGGTCGGTTCCAACTACGGCCGCATTCGCGCCATGCTCGACGAGAACGGCAAGCCTATCAAGGAAGCCGGTCCATCCATCCCTGTCGAGATCCTCGGCCTGGACGGTACGCCAGATGCTGGCGACGAGATGAGCGTAATGACCGACGAGAAGAAGGCGCGTGAAGTTGCCCTGTTCCGTCAAGGCAAGTTCCGCGAAGTGAAACTGGCTCGTGCTCACGCAGGCAAGCTGGAAAACATCTTCGAGAACATGGGCCAGGAAGAGAAGAAGACGCTTAACATCGTCCTCAAATCTGACGTCCGTGGTTCGTTGGAAGCTCTGCAGGGCGCTCTGAGCGGCCTGGGTAACGACGAAGTGCAAGTGCGCGTAGTGGGCGGCGGTGTCGGTGGTATCACCGAGAGCGACGCTAACCTGGCACTGGCCTCCAACGCTGTACTGTTTGGCTTCAACGTGCGTGCCGATGCCGGCGCTCGCAAGATTGTCGAGCAGGAAGGCCTGGACATGCGTTACTACAACGTCATCTACGACATCATCGAAGACGTCAAGAAAGCCCTTACCGGCATGCTTGGCAGCGACGTTCGGGAGAACATCCTGGGTATCGCCGAAGTCCGTGACGTGTTCCGCTCGCCGAAGTTTGGCGCGGTTGCAGGTTGCATGGTGCTGGAAGGTGTTGTTCACCGTAACCGTCCAATCCGCGTACTGCGTGAAGACATCGTTATCTACGAAGGCGAGCTGGAATCCCTGCGTCGCTTCAAGGATGACATGTCCGAAGTGCGTGCCGGCATGGAATGCGGTATCGGCGTCAAGAGCTACAACGACGTTAAAGTCGGTGACAAGATCGAAGTGTTCGAGAAGGTCCAGGTTGCTCGCAGCCTCTAAATCGCGAGCCTCAAGAGCGAGGACGAGCCCGCGCATGCATTTGCGCAGCGCTCGGCCTGGACTCTAAACGCAACGCCCGGTCCGGCTTCTGTCAGGCCGGGCGTTTGCCGCTTTCAGAACGCATGGGTTTCCCATGGGTGAGTAACAGGTAACAAGACATGGCAAAAGAATATAGCCGTACCCAACGTATCGGCGATCAGATGCAGCGCGAGCTGGCACAGCTGATCCGTCGCGAAGTCAAAGACCCGCGCGTGGGTCTGGTCACCATTACTGCTGTTGAAGTCAGCCGTGACGTCGGTCACGCCAAGATCTTCATCACCGTAATGGGTCAGGACAGCGCTGAAGATATCGCCCAGAGCATCAAGGTGCTGAACTCGGCAGCGGGTTTCCTGCGCATGCAACTGGCGCGTGAAATGAAGCTGCGCAGCGTTCCGCAGTTGCACTTCCACTACGATGAAAGCGTCGTGCGTGGTGCTCATCTGTCCGCCTTGATCGAGCGTGCAGTGGCTGAAGACAATCAGCACCCTGAAACCACTGCTCCCGAAGACACCAAGGAGTAACCGGTGGCTCAGGTCAAGCGTATCCGTCGTAACGTCAGCGGCATCATCCTGCTGGACAAGCCACTTGGGTTCACCTCCAACGCGGCTCTGCAGAAAGTCCGCTGGCTGCTCAATGCCGAGAAGGCAGGGCACACCGGTAGCCTCGATCCATTGGCCAGCGGTGTATTGCCGCTGTGCTTTGGCGAAGCCACCAAGTTTTCGCAATACCTGCTCGATTCCGACAAGGGTTATGAAACCCTGATGCAATTGGGCAAGACCACCACCACGGCAGACGCTGAAGGCGAGGTTTTGCAGACGCGTCCGGTGACCGTTGGTCGCGCCGATATTGAAGCTGTTTTACCCAAGTTTCGTGGGCAAATCAGTCAGATACCGCCGATGTACTCTGCGCTCAAGCGTGACGGACAGCCGCTTTACAAGCTGGCCCGTGCAGGCGAAGTGGTGGAGCGTGAACCACGTTCTGTTACTATTACCCGCCTCGAATTGCTGGCCAGCGAAGGCGACACTGCGCGCTTGGCCGTCGACTGCACCAAAGGCACCTATATCCGTACCCTTGTGGAAGATATCGGTGAGCAATTGGGCTGCGGGGCATACGTTGCAGAACTGCGTCGTACACACGCCGGACCTTTCAGCCTGGCCCAGACGGTTACGCTGGAAGAACTGGAAGCGGTGCATGCCGAAGGCGGCAATGAAGCGGTCGACCGCTTCCTGATGCCATCGGACAGTGGCCTGCTCGACTGGCCGTTGCTGCACTTCTCCGAAGCCAGCGCGTTCTACTGGCTCAACGGCCAGCCAGTACGTGCTCCGGATGCTCCGAAGTTCGGCATGGTGCGGGTACAAGATCACAACGGTCGCTTTATCGGTATCGGTGAAGTGAGCGAAGACGGGCGCATTGCGCCGCGTCGACTGATTCGGTCGGAATGACCGGAGCCAGGCTGCATCGGGGTGTAATATTTCCGGCGCAGACTGGAACGAGGGTGGCTGTTATTGGGCACGGTCACATCTCACATTTAAATACGAGGATTTGTCCTCGGCCCATTGGATCTGTCTTGTTCGCAAGCAGGCCCTAATTGAAAGGAAAGCCAAATGGCACTTACAGTTGAACACAAAGCAGAAATCGTAAAAGACTACCAGCAAGCTCCAGGTGATACAGGTTCTCCAGAAGTGCAGGTTGCACTGCTGACCTTTAACATCAACACGCTGCAAGGTCACTTCAAAGCTAACAGCAAAGATCACCACTCCCGTCGTGGTCTGATCCGCATGGTAAACCAGCGTCGCAAGCTGCTGGACTACCTCAAAGGCAAGAACGTTGAGCGTTACAAAGCGCTGATCGCTCGCCTGGGTCTGCGTCGCTAATAGCGATGTTGCTAGAGGCTGGTTGTCTGTCGCACGTTTGCGGGTTTCCCGCAGGCGTGGGGCCGGCTTCCAGCCTCAAGTTTTATCTGGACTAGCCGGATTCTTACGAAAACTGCCACGGGGCTGTTTTCGTAAGCATCCTGAGTCGGGTTGATACCCGATGTTGCACATGACTTTCGCAAGAAACCCGTTCCCCAAGAGCCACAAAGAAGGTAGGACACCGTGAACCCGGTTATCAAAAAATTTCAGTTCGGTCAGTCGACCGTTACTCTCGAGACTGGCCGTATCGCCCGTCAAGCTTCCGGCGCAGTATTGGTCACCGTTGACGACGACGTCAGCGTATTGGTGACTGTGGTCGGCGCCAAGCAAGCTGATCCAGGCAAGGGCTTCTTCCCTCTGTCGGTTCACTACCAGGAAAAAACCTACGCTGCAGGTAAAATCCCTGGCGGTTTCTTCAAGCGTGAAGGTCGCCCTTCCGAGAAAGAAACCCTGACTTCGCGACTGATCGACCGTCCGATCCGTCCGCTGTTCCCAGAAGGCTTCATGAACGAAGTGCAGGTTGTCTGCACCGTTCTGTCCACCAGCAAGAAAACCGATCCGGACGTCGCTGCGATGATCGGTACTTCGGCTGCCCTGGCCATCTCCGGCATTCCTTTCGATGGCCCGATCGGCGCAGCCCGCGTTGCTTACCACGAAAGCACCGGCTACCTGCTGAACCCGACTTACGAGCAACTGGCTGCCTCCAGCCTGGACATGGTCGTTGCCGGTACCTCGGAAGCTGTATTGATGGTTGAATCGGAAGCCAAAGAGCTGACCGAAGACCAGATGCTGGGCGCCGTACTGTTCGCCCACGACGAATTCCAGGTGGTTATCCAGGCTGTCAAAGAGCTCGCTGCCGAAGCTGCCAAACCGACTTGGGACTGGGCTGCTGCCCCGGAAGCAACCGCACTGCTGGGCGCTATCCGTGCCGAGTTCGGCGAAGCGATCTCCCAGGCTTACACCATCACCGTCAAGGCCGACCGTTACGCTCGCCTGGGCGAGTTGAAGGATCAGGTTGTTGCCAAGCTGTCCGGTGAAGAAGGCCAGCCTTCTGCCAGCGAAGTCAAAGCGGCTTTCGGCGAAATCGAATACCGCACCGTTCGCGAAAACATCGTTAACGGCAAGCCGCGTATCGATGGCCGTGACACCAAGACTGTTCGCCCTCTGAACATCGAAGTCGGCGTTTTGCCAAAGACCCACGGTTCGGCCCTGTTCACCCGTGGTGAAACTCAGGCGCTGGTTGTTGCTACTCTGGGTACTGCCCGTGACGCACAGCTGCTGGACACCCTGGAAGGCGAGAAAAAAGACCCGTTCATGCTGCATTACAACTTCCCTCCGTTCTCGGTAGGTGAGTGTGGTCGCATGGGTGGCGCTGGTCGTCGCGAAATCGGTCACGGCCGTCTGGCCCGTCGTTCGGTTCAGGCCATGCTGCCTGCTGCTGACGTGTTCCCGTACACCATCCGTGTTGTATCGGAAATCACTGAATCCAACGGTTCCAGCTCGATGGCATCGGTTTGCGGTGCTTCCCTGGCACTGATGGACGCTGGTGTGCCGATGAAGGCGCCGGTTGCCGGTATCGCCATGGGTCTGGTTAAGGAAGGCGAGAAATTCGCAGTTCTGACCGACATCCTGGGTGACGAAGACCACCTGGGCGACATGGACTTCAAAGTAGCGGGTACCGCCAAAGGTGTTACCGCGCTGCAGATGGACATCAAGATCAAGGGCATCACCGAAGAAATCATGGAGATCGCACTGGGCCAGGCCCTGGACGCTCGCCTGAACATCTTGGGCCAGATGAACCAGATCATTGCCGTTTCGCGCAATGAGCTGTCGGCCAACGCGCCGACCATGATCGCAATGAAGATCGACACCGACAAAATCCGTGATGTTATCGGTAAAGGCGGCGCGACCATCCGTGCAATCTGTGAAGAAACCAAGGCTTCGATCGATATCGAAGACGACGGTTCGATCAAGATCTTCGGCGAATCCAAGGAAGCAGCTGAAGCAGCGCGTCAGCGCGTTCTGGGCATCACCGCGGAAGCCGAGATCGGCAAGATCTATGTGGGCAAGGTTGAGCGTATCGTCGACTTCGGCGCATTCGTAAACATCCTGCCGGGCAAAGACGGCCTGGTTCACATCTCCATGCTGAGCGACGCTCGCGTTGAGAAAGTGACTGACATTCTGAAAGAAGGTCAGGAAGTGGAAGTGCTGGTACTGGACGTGGACAACCGCGGCCGTATCAAGCTGTCCATCAAGGACGTTGCTGCTGCCAAGGCATCGGAAGCTTAATAGCCCCGATACCTGCGTTGAAAAAGGACCCTTCGGGGTCCTTTTTTTATGGCTGCAGTAAAGTCAGCGCCAAAGGGCCATATGCCATGAGTCGAAAGCCGCAAGTTGCATGCAGAATTAACCGACGCCATGCATTTTGCACGACGGGTTAAAAATGATGAATTTGTAAGCTGTTGTTTTGTAAGGGTTTATTTGTTTTTTGAAGTTGGCACGCGCCCTGCAATAGTACTGATAACCCTGCTGCTGCAAGACAGCGCAGACTCTAAAGAAGACAGGAGTTACTCGTATGAAGAAGTTCGCTATCGCTGCCGCAACTGCCACCGCTCTGACCCTGACTATGGCCAACGCTGCATTTGCTGCCCAGGCGACCACCCAGGCACCTATGGTGGTGGCTGCAGGCGAAGTAACCAAAGCCAAGGAAGCTACTTCTGATACCTGGATCACTACCAAGGTCAAAGCCGACCTGGTGACTGAAAAAGGCATTCCAGGTACAGACATCAAGGTTGAAACCAACAAGGGTGTAGTTTCCCTGTCCTCGATGGTGCCGGTGACTTCAGCTCAAAAAGACATCGCAGTGTCCATCGCCAAGAAAATCAAAGGCGTCAAAGCTGTATCGGCTGATGGCCTGAAAGCCGAATAAGGCATCCTTTCTCGTAGAACCGGGGGAACAAGGATCAGCAGGTGATTCAAGCAGTACGCCTGCCGACATTGTTGAAAAGGTTCATGCGACGGCCACACGGATGTGGCCATTACAGCCCCCGGCGTTCTGCGCCGGGGGCTGTTCTATTTGGGATCGGGGGTTACGAAAGTCCGCGTAGCAGCTGCCGAAGGAACGAGGCTGCGTTCGGCAGCGGAGCCGTCGCAAAACCATACACCCCCGTTGCTTCTGGCAAACCGCGTTTGTCGGGTTTACGACGACTACGTCGCCGAACGCAGCCTCGTTCCTTCGACAGCTGCTACAAAACAGCGACGTTCTGCATTACTCGCTATCCAGATGCAGCGGCGAGATCACCCGGCCATCACTCTCGGCTTCACCCAGCGTGGCATCGATAAAGTACACGCGGTCATCCGCCAGCCCGCCTTTATCCACCAGGTAATCCTTGATGCTGCTGGCACGGTCTTGCCCCAGCTGACGCAACAGCACTTCGCTTTTGCTCCAGAAGTCGATCAGTGCCGCGGTCATTTTCGCAGCCCGCTCGTCACGGCTCAGGTCTTTCCATTCTGCAGGCGGCTGTTGTTTGAGACGCGTGCGATAAATGCCCTCTAGCAGCGGGCCTTTTTCGCTCTCTGGTACGGTAAGCAGGCCGGCCTTGGCCGGAACCTTCTCACCGCGACGCTGAAGGATCTTGTAGTAGGTGTACTGGAACTCGCGCTCAAGTCGATCCTTGGCGATAAGGGGGCCGTCACTGCTCTGCGCCGCTGTGCCTTCAATCTCCAGACGCAAGGCCGGGCGCTCTTTCAGGGCCTGGGCCAGGGTGGTCAGGGCTTTTTGCGCCTCAGGGCTCAGCTCGCTCGATCCTGGCGCGAATGACACGGTGCCCAGGTCTTCGGCGCCACCGCCGTTGATCAGCCCGCCAATGAACTTGAAGGGCGCCTGGGCGGCGCGTAACACCAGGTTGCGCACGGTCTGCCAGATAATCGGCATGACGCTGAATTGCGGGTTGTTGAGGTCGCCGCTGATGGGCAGCTCGATGGAGATCTTGCCGTCGGTGTCCTTGAGCAAGGCAATTGCCAGCTTTATCGGCAGGTCCACGGCGTCCGGGCTGTCGACCTTTTCCCCCAGTTGCAGTTGTTCGACCACCAGTTTGTTCTCGGCCTTGAGCTGGCCATTGGTAATCAGGTAGTGCAGGTCGAGATTGAGACGGCCCTTGCGGATACGGTAGCCGGCGAACTTGCCGGAGTAGGGGGTCAAGGTGGTCAGTTCGACGCGCTTGAAGCTGGTGGCGATATCCAGGCTGGCCATCGGGTCAAACGGGTTGACGCTGCCCTTGATGGTCACCGGTGCATAACGGTCGACCTTGCCTGCGATATTCACCGGGGCAGGTTTGGGGTTGCGGCTGTCAATGGTGCCGATCAGGCCGTTGAGCTGTTGAACCGCCGTCTGGAAGTTGGGTGTCAGGCTGAAGTCGGCAAAGTTGGCCGAACCATCGTTGATCGCAATCGCGCCGATATGAATGCCCAGCGGTTTTTCCTTGCTGGCCGTGCTTTTGGCCGCGGTGGTGCCGGCGGGTTGCGGGATCAGCAGGTCATCGATATTGGTGGTGCGGTCATCGTTGATCATGAAACGCACATAAGGCTTTTCGAGATTGACCCTGGCAAGCGACAGGCTATCGCCGTGCTGGTACTTGACGTCCTCCAGCACCAGTTTTTGCCATTTGAGGAAGTCGCGGTTTTTCAGGGTGTCCAGTGTGTGCAGTTGGTCGACCTGGGCGCGGCCTGCCACGGTGAAAGCCAGGGGCTCGGTGCTTTTGAGGTCGACCGCCAGATCGCTGCCGAGCATGCCGCTGCGCAGCTCAAGGCGGATAAACGGGTCGATATAGGCCTGGGCGATACGCAGGTCGATATCTTTGGTGGTGACTTTGAGCCGGGCGCTGACCGGGCTCAGGTTGACGTCGCCGCTGGCGGTGAGTTTGCCCTGCTTGCCCACGCCAGTGTCGAGGTTGAGGGTAAAAGGCGAGCGGTTGAGGCTGTCGAAGTTTTTCAGCTTCACGTTGAGCGGGCCGACATCCAGCGCCACCGGCGTTTTCGGCTCCTTGTCGGCGAGGTGGACGCGATAGTCGCGCAAGTCGACATCCTTGAGCAGCACGGCCCAGGGTTTGCTCGGCGCCACGGGAGCGGGTTTCGGTGCTTCGACGGTCACCACTTCTGCGGTCTTGGCAGGTGTTTTTTCGGGCTGGCTGGCAAACAGTTTTTGCCAGTCAAGCTGGCCGTCTTTTTCCCGGGCGGCCCAGGTTTCGAGTTTCTGGCTGTTGATCTTGCCGACTACCACTTCCTGTTTGGCCAGGTCGACGCTGGTGTCGCTGACCTCCAGGCGCTCCAGACGGACCAGCGGGCGGCCATCGGGGGCATTGATTTTGAGCGGTGCGATGCTGGCCGTGGCATTGCTCAGGACCATCTCGGTTTCTTTGGACAGGTTCAGGGTGTAGTCGGTGCTGAAATTCAGTACGCCGTCTTCAAGTGCCAGTGGCAGCGCATCGCGCACATAGGGCCACCAGACTTTCATCTTGCCATCGGTGACTTTCAGTTTGCCGGTCGAGGTAATGGGCACCAGGCTCAGGGTGCCGGTCCAGTCAATCCGCCCGCCTGCGGGGCCGGCGGCTACCAGGGTCATGTCGGCGTTGTCATCGGGCAGGGTGCTGAGGTTTTTCAGCTCCAGGTCCATCGAGTCATAGAGGAATTCGATAGGTTCGCTGGGGCGCATATCGGTGAAGTGCAGGTAACCGCCCGCCAGCTTGATGTTGTCGATGCGCAGCGGGAACGGTTTGCTCTCGGGATCGGCCGGGACGGGCTCACTGGCGGGCAGCTTGAACAGCTGGGTCAGGTTGAGGGTACCGTCCTTGTTGAACAGCAGTTCGGTCTTGGGCTTGTCCAGTTCTACGGCGGCCAGGTGCAGGGCTTTTGTCCACAGGCTGTCGGCTTGCAGATTGGTGTACAGCCGCTCGAAGCCGACCTGCTCCTTGCCCGGCTCGCCAACGCGCAAGCCCCACAATGTCAGCTCCAGGCTGAAGGGGTTGAACTCCAGCCGGTCGAGTTTGGCGGGCACCGTGGCGTAGTTGGCCAGTTGCTGGTTGATGATGCGCAGGCCAATGCCGGGCAAGATCAGGAAGCCAAGCACGCTATAAAGTGCGATAGCAATCAGCACGGCGCCGAGGGCGCGGATCAATCCTTTGAGCATGTGGGACGTCGTCTATAGCAGTCGGAAGTGCCTTGGAGTATGGCACGCGATTCTGGTTCCGAGACGCTCGCCGTTCTCTGGGCGTATTTAAAATTGAAGGATCAGGGTTTTCAGCGGTGGTTGCTGATCCAGTGACGGAAAATCACTGGCCGGGGTCATGACCTGCCAGTCGCGGACCGGGCGCCCGGCCTTCTCGGCGCAACGCAAAACCTGTTCGCGCCAGTCGTCCATGCTGACTTTCGCCAGGTTGTTGCAGCAGATCAGCACACCGTCCGGTGCGGTGGCCAGCACGGCGGGTTTGAGCAGGCTTTGATAGTCGCGCAGCAGGTCGACGGTACCGAAGGCGCTCTTGGCCCAGGCCGGCGGATCAAGCAGCACCAGGTCGTATTCACGCTGTTCAAGCCGCGGGTAGGCAGGCAGCTTGTGGCGGCGCTGAATGATCGGCAAGCCGGCCAACTGGCGGATGGCCGCGAAGTAGTCGGACTGTACGAATTTCATCTTCGCCAGTTCAGGGTTGAGCAAACCGTTCTCACGACCAACCGCCAGATTGCCTTCGGCGAAATCGAGGTTGCACACCTCGCTCGCGCCGCCTGCAGCAGCACTCAGGCCCACGCCGCAGGTGTAGGAGAACAGGTTGAGCACGCTTTTGCCGGCACTGTGTTGCTTGACCCAGCCACGCGCGTTGCGCAAATCCAGGAACAGCAACGGGTCTTGCCCGGCATGGCGCCCGCGCACCCGGTAGTTAAGCCCCCACTCGTGACCCACGGTATCGGCCAGGGCGGCATCGTCGGCACGGTACACGGTGTCTTCGCGGTCGATACGCGAGTTGCCCTGGGAGCGGTCGTTGTAGACCAGCAGCAGGTCGAGGCCCAGGTGGCGATTGATGGCTGCGTGCAGCTGCAGCAGGTCATCGCGCTCAAGGCGTTGATGAAAGCTCTGCACCAGCAGTTGCGGGCCGTAACGGTCGATGGTCAGGCCGCCGGCGCCTTCCTGGCTGCCGTGGAACAGGCGATAGCAGTCGGTGCCCTGGGTGTGCAGCTCGGCCAGCAGGTCATGACGGTTATCGAGGGCGGCGCGCAGCGCCTGATTCAAGGAAGACATGCGATGCGCCTTGGGGGATGGATAAGGCGCGGCAGTTTAACAGATGCGCGAGCGCGATGGCTGCGACACGGTTTCAGCCAAGCCCCATACGCCGCCGCGCCCGCTGCACCGAGCCATTGCGCACGGCCCAGCGCAATATCGGCGCGGTACTGTTTACCCCGGCACGTATCAGCTTGCGCATCTGCGGGCGTTGATGCAGCCCCAGCTGATCGCTGGCCCAGTCCGGCAGCAGGTCAATCCCGGCCTGCATCATCAGCGCGCCAAACGGTTTGGCCAACAGGCTGGGGGCGGGGGCGTTGAGCAGCAGGCGGATCACTTCATGGCTGCGCTCGTCGCACAACAATTGCGGGCGTATGCCTTCGAGGTAATCGGCAATCTGCTGGCGTGAGCGCGGCACATGGGTCGCACCCAGGCGCTCAGCGACCAGGGCGATTTCGTCGTAGTAACGATCCTGATCGGCTTCGGATAAATGCGGGTTGCGGTAGCGCAGGTGGGCGGCGAGGAAGTTGCTGACTTCGGCCACATGCACCCAGGTCAGCAACTCGGGGTCGCTGGCGGCATAGGGGCGGCCATCGAGGCCGGTGCCGGTGACTTGCAGGTGGATGGTGCGCACCTTGTCGATCAGCCAGTTGGCATCGCCACTGGCGCCGAAGGTGGTACCTGATATGAACTGCCCGGTGCGGCGTAGCCGACCCAGCATGTCTTCGCGAAAATTGGAGTGGTCCCACACCCCGGCCAGGGCCAGCGGGTGCAAGGCTTGCAACATCAAGGCGCTGATGCCGCCAATCAGCATGCTGGTGAAATCACCATGTACCTGCCAACTGATGGAATCGGGGCCGAACAGGCCGGGGTCGCCCTTGGGGTTTTCGAGGTCGAGCTTGCCAAGGGAAAGCCCGGTCAGGCTCATGATCTGGCGTTCGATGGGGCGGCGGATAAATTCCATGATGCCTTTCTCGATGGTGCCAGCCAGTCGGTGAAGACTGGCTGGCTATCAATCAACCGCGATGACGACCGCGGAAGTAGTTGATCAGACCTTGGGTCGATGCATCGTCGGCAGGTTCTTCCTGGATACCGGTCAGGCGGTTGTATACGCCCTTGCCCAGTTCCTTGCCCAGCTCAACACCCCATTGGTCGAAGGCGTTGATACCCCAGATCACGCTTTGTACAAAGACCTTGTGCTCGTACAGCGCAACCAGTGCACCCAGGCGGCGCGGGCTGATGCGTTCAACCACCAGGGTATTGCTCGGGCGGTTGCCCGGGATCACCTTGTGCGGTGCCAGTTTTTGCACCTCTTCTTCGCTCATGCCTTTGTCGCGCAATTCAGCTTCGGCTTCTGCGCGGGTTTTACCCAGCATCAGCGCCTGGCTTTGCGACAGACAGTTGGCATACAGCCATTGATGGTGGTCGGACACCGGGTTGAAGCTGACAATCGGCACGATAAAGTCGGCCGGGATCAGTTGGGTGCCCTGGTGCAGCAATTGGTGATACGCATGCTGACCGTTGCAGCCCACGCCGCCCCAGATCACCGGGCCAGTATCGGTTGATACCGGAGTGCCATCCTGGCGCACGCTCTTGCCGTTGGATTCCATGTCCAGCTGTTGCAAGTGCTTGGTGATGTTGCGCAGGTAGTGGTCGTACGGCAGGATCGCGTGGCTTTGCGCGCCCCAGAAGTTGCCATACCACACGCCCAGCGCGGCCATCAGCACCGGCATGTTCTGTTCGAACGGCGCGGTCTGGAAATGCTGGTCCATGCTGTAGGCACCGGACAACAGTTCCTTGAAGTTGGACATGCCGATGGCCAGGGCAATTGGCAAGCCAATGGCCGACCACAGCGAGTAACGCCCGCCAACCCAGTCCCACATCGGGAAGATGTTTTCTTCACGAATGCCGAATGCCACGGCTGCCGCGTTGTTGCTCGATACGGCGATGAAGTGGCGGTGCAGCTCTGCTTCCGAGCCGCCCTGAGCCAGGTACCAGGCGCGTGCTGCCTGGGCGTTCTTCAGGGTTTCGAGGGTATTGAAGGATTTCGACGACACGATAAACAGCGTGGTTTCGGCGCGCAGCTTGGCGGTCAGTTCATGGAACTCACTGCCGTCGATGTTCGCCAGGTAATGGCAGCGCACGCCTTTTTGCGCGTAGGACAGCAACGCTTCAGAAACCAGCTCCGGGCCGAGGAACGAGCCGCCGATGCCGATATTGACGATGTCGGTGATCGGTTTTTCGGTGTAACCGCGCCACAGGCCATCGTGAATCCGGCCGACCAGCTCGGTCATCTGGTTCAGGACTTTATGCACCTCGGGCATGATGTTCACGCCGTTGACCGACAATTTGTCGGCCACCGGGCGACGCAGCGCGGTGTGCAGGGCCGGGCGACCCTCGGAGGCGTTGACGATTTCGCCGCCGAACAGCGACTTGATCGCGCCTTTGAGGTCGACCTCATTGGCGAGGTTGACCAGCAAGTCGCGGGTTTCGTTGGTGATCAGGTTTTTCGAGTAGTCCAGAAACAGCCCGCAGCTACTCAGGGTGAATTCTTCAAAACGTTTCGGGTTGCTGTTGAACGCATCGCGCATGCTGAAGTTCTGCATGCCGGCGCGGTGAAGTTTCAACGCCTGCCAGGCGGGCAGGGCGGTAACGTCGTGAGGGGTGCGGTAGTACGCCATCGCTGCGGATATCCTTTTTGCTTGAACTGCCTTTGGACACTGAAAACACCTACGCCTGTTTTTTCTTGTTCAGGCGTTCGGTCGGTCTGATTCTGCACGTTAACTGGAAGCAGGGCGATTACAGTAACCTTCGCGCCTGCTTCTGTCTTGGCTTTGTCTGACACCGAGAAGTAACTTTTGTCACAGTTAAGTCACAACAGGTGAAACGTTTCAGTGTTTCTTTATGGAGTGCGGGTCATTCCGCGGTTCCGCACAGGCGACTCTGTCAGAGCGCGCTGTCGAGATTCAGATGCACGTTGTCGATCAAACGGGTGGCGCCCAGGAAGGCCGCCACCAGAATCACGATGTCGCGATCGGTGGCTTGTGCCGGGAGCAGGGTTTGCCCCTGGCGTACTTCCAGGTAGTCCGGGCGAAAGCCGAGGGCTTCGATTTGCGCCAGATGCTGGCGCACCAGAGCCGGGTAATCGCGCTCACCGGCTTCGATGGCGCGGGCCATTTCGCTCAGGTGGCGATACAGGGCGGGTGCCAGGGCACGCTGCTCATCGCTCAGGTAACCATTGCGCGAGGACAGGGCCAGGCCATCTTCAGCACGCACGGTGGGTTCGCTGATGATCTGGATCGGGAAGTTGAGATCGTTGACCATTGCACGAATGACTGCCAGCTGTTGGTAGTCTTTTTGCCCGAAGATCGCCAGATCCGGCTGAACCATATTGAACAGCTTGCTGACCACAGTGGTCACGCCATCAAAATGCCCGGGGCGACGGCTGCCGCACAGTTCATTGCTCAGTTGGGCTGCGGTCACCCGGGTCAGGCCATCCATGCCGTTGGGGTACATCTCTTCAACGGTGGGGGCGAACAGCAAGTCGCAGCCTGCCTGCAGAAGTCTTTCCTGATCGGCAGCAAGGGTGCGCGGGTAGGTATCGAGGTCTTCGTTGGCGCCAAACTGCAGCGGGTTGACGAAAATGCTCGCCACCACAAAATCGGCTTGTTGTGCGGCGGTGGTCACCAGTGCGGCGTGACCGCTGTGCAGGTTGCCCATGGTTGGCACCAGCGCGATCTGTTTGCCTTCGCGGCGGGCGCGGGCGATGACGGCGCGCAGTTCGCGAACGGTTTTAACTGTGTTCATGCAGAGAATCCGTGTTCGGTAGCAGGAAAGCTGACGGCTTTGACTTCGCTGACGTACGCGCGCAGGGCGGACTGGATGTCGGGCTGGCCGGTCATGAAGTTTTTCACGAACTTGGGCACGCGGCCAGTCAGCGAAAGGCCCAGCATATCGTGCAGTACCAGGACCTGGCCGTCGGTGTCGCTGCCGGCGCCAATGCCGATGACCGGGATCTTGACCGCGTGGGTAATCTCTTTGGCCAGTTCGCTCGGCACGCATTCCAGCAGCAGCATGGCGGCGCCTGCCTGCTCCAGGGCAATGGCATCGGCGCGCATCTGGCGGGCCTGGTTTTCGTTGCGCCCTTGTACCTTGTAACCACCCAGCACATTCACGGTCTGCGGGGTCAGGCCCATGTGCGCACACACGGGGATGCCGCGTTCGGTCATGGCCCGGATCGACTCGGCCAGCCACACGGCGCCTTCGACCTTGACCATATGCGCACCGGCCTTCATCAGCACGGCGCTGTTGTTCAGGCTTTGTTCCAGGGTGGCGTTGGCCATGAAGGCCATGTCCGCGAGGATCAGGGCGTCCTGGTTACCGCGTTTGACGCAGGCCACATGGTAGGCCATGTCGGCGGTCGTCACAGGCAGTGTGCTGTCATGCCCTTGTAGAACCATGCCCAGGGAGTCGCCCACCAGTAGCACTTCAACACCGGCCTGATTGCAGGCGTGGGCGAAGGTGGCGTCGTAGCACGTCAGCATGGTGATTTTTTCACCTTTTTGCTTAAGGCTTTGCAGGGTGGTCAGGGTAATAGCTGGCATGAAAAGGATCCTCGTCAGGCAGTGTGGTAGGCACTGCGAGTCACGCGCGTGATTCATCGTTATGAGCAGGCACACCTTTATAGAGGGCGCTTATAAAGCCTGCTTTTCACTTTGCACCATCCTGTGGATGGCAGCGGGATGCCTATAGTCGTGACGAGGGCACTGGAAGTCAATTCCGGGTGTTACCGTGAAGGTGTTACCCGGGTATTGATTCGTTTCAGCTCAGCAAGCGATGCGCTCAAGGCCGATGAAGGGGCAGTCGTTCAGCAATTGCGCGAGCGTGCGGCCATCGGCGAGTTCCAGCGATGCTGGCGCCAGTTCGGCCAGCGGGTAGAGCACAAAAGGGCGAGCGTGCATGTGGTAATGCGGGACCTTGAGGCGGGGTTCGTCAATCAGGCGATCGCCGAACAGCAGGATGTCCAGATCCAGCGTGCGCGGGCCCCAGCGTTCGTGGCGTTCGCGGCCCTGATCCAGCTCGATGGCTTGCAACGCGTCGAGCAAGTCCAGCGGTGCGAGGCTGCTGTCGATGGCTGCCACGGCATTGGTGTAGCGCGGTTGCCCTGGCAGCAGCGAGTCGCTTTGGTAGAACGCTGAAACCCCGACGAATCGGCAGCCAGGCAATTGCGCAAGCGCCTGGACTGCACTGCGCAACTGATCGGCCGGGTCAGCCAGGTTGCTGCCCATGCCAATGTAGACACGTTCCATCGCTTACTCGTCCGCTGCCGCACTGCGCTTGCGTTTGGCACCGCCGGTGCGGCGACGTTTGCGCGGTGCCGGGCCGCTGCCGTCATCCTTGGCGTTGCTCAGGTCGCGAATCATCTCGCGGCGACCGCTGTCATTGGCGTCCTGATAGTCGGTCCACCATTCGCCCAGGCCGTTGGTCTGCTCGCCGGCGCTTTCACGCAACAGCAGGAAGTCGTAGCCAGCACGGAAGCGCGGGTTGTCGAGCAGCATGTCGGCACGTTTGCCACTGCGGCGCGGCAAGCGTTCCTGCATGTCCCAGATCTCGCGGATCGGCATGGTGAAACGCTTGGGAATAGCAATGCGCTGGCATTGTTCGGCGATCAGTTCATGGGCGGCTTCCTGCATGGCAGGAATCGGCGGCATGCCTTGATCTTGCAGGCGCAATACACGGGCAGGCAGCGCGGGCCACAACAGGGCGGCAAACAGGAAGGCCGGGGTTACCGGTTTGCCCTGTTTGATGCGCAGATCAGTGTTGCGCAAGGCTTCGCTGATCAGGGTGTGGGTGTAGGTCGGGTTGTGCTCCAGTGCTTCGGCGCTGGCCGGGAACAGCGGATCGAACAACTCGAGGTCAACCAGCATTTCGAAGGTGTCAGAAGCGTTACCCGAGAGGAACAGCTTGAGGACTTCTTCAAATAGCCGGGCTGACGGGATTTCGCGCAGCATTGGCGCCAGTTCGCGGATCGGCTCGGCGGTGTGCTTTTCGATGCCAAAGTTGAGTTTGGCGGCAAAGCGCACGGCGCGCAGCATGCGTACCGGGTCTTCCTGGTAGCGCTGTTGCGGGTCGCCGATCAGGCGCAGCAAGCGGTTGCGGATATCGTGTACGCCATTGGCGTAATCGAGGATGCGCTCGCTGACTGGGTCGTAGTACAGGGCATTGATCGTGAAGTCACGACGCTGGGCGTCTTCTTCAAGGGTGCCGTAGACGTTATCGCGCAGGATACGCCCGCTTTCGTTACGCGAGGACTGGTTGCTGTCTTCCTCTTCGTCGTTTTGCGGGTGATTGGCACGGAAGGTCGCAACTTCAATGATTTCGCGGCCAAAGTGGATATGCACCAACTTGAAACGACGACCGATGATTCGCGCATTGCGAAATTCGGCGCGCACTTGCTCGGGCGTGGCGCTGGTGGCGACGTCAAAGTCTTTTGGCGTGATATTGAGCAGCATGTCGCGTACGCAACCGCCGACCAGATAGGCCTGGTAACCGGCGTTCTGCAGGCGTTCGACGATATTGACCGCGTAGCGGCTGAACTGGGCACGTTGCAGCGAGTGTTGGCTGCTGTTGAGCACTTCAGGGGTGCTGCGCAGTTGTTGCGTACGACGCTTGGGAGAACGGAATGACTGGAACAGCTTCTTCAGCATGGGATGCACTGTTTGAAGGAATGTTCGGCCAAAACGAAGAATGACCGCATGATGGGCGGGGATTCTAGCATTTAGTCAGGGGATGGTGTAGGACAGTGAGCCGCTCTTGCGAGCGAAGCTGCAAGCGGCAAGCAGAAAAAGCGCCAAGAGGTGCGCGCTAGACAGGATTTGTTAAATCGCAGAAACCACAAGGGGAGCCGAAGCTCCCCCAGAATTAGTTGCGTGCTCTATTTTTATTATTGGTTGCGGGCTTTTTGTTTTTGTTAATCGCCCTGGTTGCATAGGTCTTGCCTGTACAACCCTCCCAATCGGGAGATAAGAGCAAACGGATTGCTTTGGTCGCTGTGTTGATGTGATCAATGATCCAACCAGTTCAGGCTCTGCTTTAAGTGCAGTTTTTGTTGTTCTCTGCCTGGTCGTGGGGCTAGCCCCATTTACAACGCCTCTCCAAAACAATCAGTTAGCTGCGCCTCCGCCGTGTTGTTCTTGTTATGCGTGAGCCGATACGTCTTATTTTTATTGTGTGCTGCTGTGATTCTTATTGTTCTTGTACGAATACATATTGCAGGGTGCGTGCCAACTTTTGCGCGGCCCCGCAAAACATGGGGTTTGCAGGGTTTTTACCTTTTCCGGGGCAAAAAAAAGCCGGGTCATCGTTACCGTAAGACCCGGCTTTTGTTACGTCTTTTAACGCAGGTAACAGTTTTTTCACAAAACTGTGTGTTACCTAGCCTTCGCTCGGCACGCCGGTTTTGCGTCGCGGAATGCCCAGGCGCTGGCGCCGTTCCCACAGGCATTTGCGGCTGACCCCCAGTTTGCGGGCCAGTTCGGTCTCGGTCATGTGGTCCTGATGCTCAAGTACGAAGTGCTGGAAGTAGTCTTCCAGTGACAGGTCCTCGGTAGGGTCCAGGCTGGTGTTACCGTTGCCGATACCCTGCTGCGGGGCCAGGCCGATAAAGTCATCGTCTTGCAGGTCGCTCAGTTCAATGTCGATACCCAGCAGTTCTGCCGAGATTTCCGGGCTTTCGCACAGGATCACCGCACGCTCGACCGCGTTTTCCAGCTCGCGCACGTTACCCGGCCATGAGTAATGGCTGATCGCCCGTTCGGCATCGGGGGCGAACTTGAGGTCGGTACGGCCGATGCGGGCACTCTGGCGGGCAAGGAAGGCGTTGGCGATTTCATTGACGTCGGCGCCACGCTCGCGCAAGGCCGGCAGCTTGAGGGCAATAACGTGCAGGCGGTAGTACAAGTCCTCACGGAACTGGCCCACTTTGGCCAGGCTCTTGAGGTCACGGTGAGTCGCGGCAATCAGGCGTACATCGACCTTTTGCGACTGCACCGAGCCTACGCGACGAATCTCGCCTTCCTGCAGCACGCGCAGCAGGCGGGCCTGGGCTTCAAGGGGCAGTTCGCCGATTTCATCAAGGAACAGCGTGCCGCCATCGGCAGCCTCGACCAGGCCGGCCCGGCCCGCGCTGGCGCCGGTAAACGCGCCTTTTTCGTGGCCGAACAGTTCGGACTCGATCAGGGACTCGGGGATGGCCGCGCAGTTGACCGAAATCATGGGGGCCTTGGCCCGTCGCGACAGGTTGTGCAGGGCGCGGGCGACCAGCTCTTTACCGGTGCCGGACTCACCCTGGATCAGCACATTGGAGTCGGTAGGCGCCACCTTGCGGATCTTGCTGTACATATCCAGCATCGGTGGGCAGGAGCCGATGATGCCGATTTCACCGTTGCTGTTGTCCACCGTGTTCTTGTCGGCGCTGCCAGCCTTGACCGGGCGTTCGACCGGGGCGCTCTGGGCGTTTTGCCGATCGCGCAGGATGCGCGCCACCGCTTGCAGCATCTCGTCGTGGTCAAAGGGCTTGGCGATGTAGTCCACCGCGCCCATTTTCATCGAGTCCACGGCCGAGCGCAGGCTGGCATAGCTGGTCATGATCAGCACCGGCTTGCCCTGGCCCAGCTTGATCAGCTCGGTACCCGGTGCGCCCGGCAAGCGCAGGTCACTGACGATCAGGTCAAACGAGGGGATGCTGAAACGCTCCTGTGCTTCTTGCACCGAGCCAGCCTCGCTGACCTGGTACTGATTGCGCTCCAGTAAACGGCGTAGTGCGGAGCGGATGATGGTTTCATCTTCGACGATCAAAATATGCGGCATTGATTCGGTTCTCTCGACGGTCTCAGTTCACAGCGGACGTCGCTTCGACATGACGCGGTAGTGTCACCCGGATACGGGTTCCGCGTTGGCTGTGAATGTCAGCCGGGCTGTCGATGGTGATTTGTCCATAATGCTCTTCAACGATGGAATAGACCAGTGCAAGGCCCAGACCGGTGCCTTCGCCAGGGTCCTTGGTGGTGAAAAACGGTTCGAACAAGCGGTCCATGATGCTCTTTGGAATACCTGTGCCTTCGTCTTCGACAATAAGGTCGACGGTGTGCTCGTTGGCCTCGCTCTTGACCCGCACGGCACTGCCCGCAGGCGAAGCATCGCGGGCGTTGGACAGCAGGTTGATGAGCACCTGGGCGAGCCGCTGCGGGTCGCCGTCGACCCAATGGTCCGGGTCGCAGAGGTTGTAGAACTGCACTTCGAAATTGCGCCGGTTCAGGGCCAGCAGGCCAATGGCGTCCTGGGCTACTTCGGCCAGGCAGACGGGCTCGTCATTGTGCTGGTGGCTGCCGGCATGGGCGAAGCTCATCAAGGACTGGACGATGCGCGAGATGCGCTTGGTCTGTTCAAGGATCTGGCTGCTGATTTCTGTCAGTTCGCCGTCGTCTTCCCGTTCTTCGCGCAGGTTTTGCGCCAGGCAGGCAATCCCGGTGACCGGGTTGCCGATTTCATGGGCCACGCCTGCCGCCAGGCGACCGATACTGGCCAGACGCTCGGAGTGCACCAGTTTGTCTTCGAGCATCTGGGTTTCGGTCAGGTCTTCAACCAGCAGTACCAGGCCGCTGTTGCCCGGCGCCAGTGGCTCGTCAATCGCCGCCTTGTGCAGGTTGAGCCAGCGGGTCTGGCCGTCGAGGGCCAGGTGCTGCTTGTGCAAATGTTCGTCGGGCAGGTCGATAAAGCCTTGCAGCAGTTCGCGCCAGGGATCGCCCAGGGTGCTCAGGCGTGAGCCCACCACGCGCTGGGCCGGGATGCCGGTCAGCTCTTCCATGGCCTTGTTCCACATCAGGATCTCCTGATCCTTGGCCAGCGAACACACGCCCATCGGCAGCTCTTGAAGGGTCTGGCGGTGATAACGACGCAAGGCATCCAGTTCGGCTGCCAGCCCGGTGAGGCGCGAGTGGTAGTCCTCAAGCCGGCTTTCGATAAAGTGAATGTCTTCGGTCACATAGTTTTCGCCGCCGGACTTGTAGGGCAAAAACGTTTCGACCATGTCCTGTGCGACGCTGGGGCCCATCAAGCCGGAAAGGTTGGCTTCGATCCGGTCTCGCAGACGGCGCAAGGCGTAAGGGCGACGCTCATCGAACGGCAGGAACAGGTCACGCAGTGCTTGCTCGACTTCTTTTTGCGCGGCCTTGGCCCCCAGGGGCTTGGCCAGCTGGGTGGCGAACTCCTGCGGGGACGCCGCGTGCAACTCACGCCGCTGCGGACGGCGCACGTTGTCTACCGCGCAGGCTTCGGCGGCACTGGCCTCTTCGGGGCTGGCGTTGGTAAACAGGGAAATCAGGGTAAACATCAGCACGTTGGCCGCCAGCGAGGCGATGGCTGCCATGTGCCAGCTGGTATCGTCCAGCACATAGATCATGTTCAGCCACGGGATATAGAACCCCTGGAAGTTGCCGATCAGCGGGAACAGCATGCTCGCCATCCACACCATGATGCCTGCCAGCAAACCGGCAATAAAGCCGCGGCGGTTGGCAGTCGGCCAGTACAGTACCGAGAGCACGCCCGGCAAAAACTGCAAGGTGGCAACAAAGGCCACGATACCGAGGTTGGCCAGATCCTGCTCGGCGCCCAGCAGCAGGTAGAAGCCGTAGCCGGCCATGATGATGGCAACGATCAGGGCGCGGCGCGTCCACTTCAGCCAGCGGTAGATATTGCCTTCGGCAGGTGGCTGATAAAGCGGCAGTACCAGGTGGTTGAGGGCCATGCCCGACAGCGCCAGGGTGGTGACGATAATCAGCCCGCTGGAGGCCGATAGCCCGCCCACATAGGCCAGTAGCGCCAGGGGTTTGCTGTTGGCGGCAATGCCGATGCCGAGGGTGAAGTACTCGGGGTTGGTGGTGGCGCCCAGCTTGAGGCCGGCCCACAGGATCAGCGGCACGGCCAGGCTCATCAGCAGCAGGAACAGCGGCAGGCCCCAGCTGGCGCTGACCAGCCCGCGCGGGTTGAGGTTCTCGGTAAAGGTCATGTGATACATGTGCGGCATCACGATGGCCGAGGCAAAAAACACCAGCAGCAGGGTGCGCCACGGCCCTTCTTGCAAAGGCGTATGCAGCGCGGCGAGGGCGGTCTGGTTTTGCAGCAGCCAGACTTCCAGCTGTTGTGGGCCATCGAACACACCATAAAGCGCGTAGAGGCCCACGCCGCCAATGGCGATCAGCTTGATTACCGACTCAAAGGCAATGGCGAACACCAGCCCTTCGTGTTTTTCCCGGGTGGCGATATGCCGCGAGCCGAAGAAGATCGTGAACAGGGTGATCAGTGCACAGAAACTCAGGGCCACGCGGTGTTGCACGGGTTCGCGGGTGAGGATGCTGATGGAGTCCGCCACGGCCTGGATTTGCAGGGCCAGCAGCGGTAGCACACCGATCAGCATGAAAATCGTGGTCAGCGCACCGGCCCAGGTACTGCGAAAACGGAAGGCGAACAGGTCAGCCAGTGACGACAGTTGATAAGTACGGGTGATTTTCAGAATGGGATAGAGCAGCACCGGCGCCAGCAGAAACGCCCCGGAAACCCCCAGGTAACTGGATAAAAAACCGTAGCCGTATTCGTAGGCCAGGCCCACGGTGCCGTAGAACGCCCAGGCACTGGCGTAGACGCCCAGCGACAGGGTGTAGGTCAGCGGGTGGCGAATGATTGCACGCGGGATCATGCCGCGTTCACTGATCCAGGCTACGCCAAACAGCACCAGCAGGTAGGCGGCGCTGATCAGGATCATCTGGGTCAGGCTAAAGCTCATCGGCATCTTTTTGGCTCTGCAGAATAAAGGTCACGACGATCAGAATCAGCCAGAGCAGATAGGGCCTGTACCAGGCGCCTGTCGCATCGATCCACCAATCCATGATGGCGGGAGAAAATAGGTAGATCCCGACAACCAGCAACAGGACCAATCGATAGATATACATCCCGCCCTCACTTTTACAGGCCGCATGCCCAAAAACGTGCGGCGATGGTAACGGATGGCTGGCAACCTGCAAGGGCTGTCAGCGTAATTGCGCCTCGGCAAGGGTGAGTGTGCGTGGGATATTGGCTGCGTTCCAGTGGGCAATGCCCCAATCCAGAACCTCACGCGGGGTAGCGTCGCTCAGGCTTTCGTCAGTGCGCTGACCCAAGGTGCGCAGGGCGCGCAGCAGCAGCGGGGTTGCCTGCTCCGGGGTCAGGGGGGGTGAACGATAGGATTTGCCCAGTTTGTGGCCATCAGGCTGCACGATCAGCGGCACATGCAGGTAGCGTGGTTGTGACAAGCCCAGCAGCTCTTGCAGGTACAACTGGCGTGGCGTGGAATCGAGCAGGTCGGCGCCGCGCACGATATCGGTCACCCCTTGGGCGGCATCGTCGAGCACCACGGCCAGTTGGTAGGCATACAGGCCGTCACGGCGGCGAATCACGAAATCGCCGACATCCCGCCCCAGGTGCTGACGGAACTCGCCCTGCACCCGGTCGGTGAAGGCATATTCCAGTTCGGGTACGCGAATGCGGATGGCGGCGTTATCCATCGAGTGCCCGGCGTTGCGGCAAAAGCCCGGGTAAATGCCGTTGTAGCCTTCCAGCTGTTTGCGCGAGCAGGTGCAGGCGTACGCCAGGCCCATGCTGAACAGGCGGTTGAGTACTTCCGCGTAGGCTTCGTGGCGTTCGCTTTGACGGACCAGTTCGCCGTCCCATTCAAAGCCATAGCGTTCAAGGGCATCCAGGATCGCGGCCTGGGCACCGGGCATTTCCCGCGGCGGGTCGAGGTCTTCCATGCGCAGCAGCCAGCGACCACCCACGGATCGGGCATCGAGATAGGACGCAAGGGCGGCGACCAGCGAGCCAAAGTGCAGGTGGCCACTGGGCGTTGGGGCGAAGCGCCCGATGTAGGAGGGTGCAGTCATGGACGTGGGCCGATTTTTTGTGGGAGCGGGCTTGCTCGCGATGGGGCAACCCGGTTTTGAACCATTGGCGCGGTAATGCTATCGCGAGCAAGCCCGCTCCCACGCAGGGCACTGAAATTTCAGAAACAAAAATGGGGCGTTCGCACGCCCCATCTGGTCAAACCGGCGATTACTTGCCGACTTGTTTTTCCTTGATTTCAGCCAAGGTCTTGCAGTCTACGCACATGTCGGCAGTAGGACGGGCTTCGAGTCGACGGATACCGATTTCGACGCCGCAGGATTCGCACCAGCCGTATTCTTCGTCTTCGATCAGTTGCAGGGTCTTGTCGATTTTCTTGATCAGCTTGCGCTCGCGATCGCGGGCGCGCAGTTCCAGGCTGAATTCTTCTTCCTGGCTCGCGCGGTCGGATGGGTCAGGAAAGTTTGCCGCTTCGTCTTTCATATGATCAACGGTGCGGTCGACTTCCTGCATCAAGTCCTGTTTCCACTTTTGCAGAATCTTGGTGAAGTGCTTGCGCATGGGCTCGCCCATGTACTCTTCACCCTTCTTTTCAACGTAGGGTTCGAAGCCGCTAAGTTGAGTATTCTGTTGCTTTGCTTGTGTGGGCATGAAATGGACCGCCTCTCATTCTTCTAATCCATTGCGCAGGATTGCAACATCACCGACACCTGCCGGCCCTGCGGCTGCAAGCGGGCGAACTTACCAGATCAAATCGGGCTGCGCTACTCCCGCATGTCTAGCCCGTTCTCAGGGGGTGTGTGCAGAGCCTGTGGTGCTTGAGATTAGTGGCTAATTAATAATTTTAGTCGAGCTATGACTAAAGGCCGGGTTGTTTGGTTCTATTGGCAAGCGGGCTAAGACCGTAATTAGCTCTCCCTTATAGCACTGCTTGGGTAGAATCAGCCTTTTGCTTACCCAGGAAGGCAGGCTCATGGCTCAGTCTTACAGTGCGCGCAGCCGCGCAATCGAACCGTTCCACGTGATGGCGTTGTTGGCGCGAGCCAACGAGTTGCAGGCTGCGGGGCACGATGTGATTCACCTGGAAATCGGCGAGCCGGACTTCACCACGGCCGAGCCGATCATTGCTGCTGGCCAGGCTGCGTTGGCCGCTGGCAAAACCCGGTATACCGCTGCCCGCGGCCTGCCGGAACTGCGCGAAGCGATCTCCGGTTTTTATCAGCAGCGTTATGGCTTGAGTATCGACCCGTCGCGCATTCTGATTACTCCAGGCGGTTCTGGTGCGTTGTTATTGGCATCTAGCCTACTGGTCGATCCGGGTAAGCACTGGTTACTAGCGGATCCGGGCTACCCATGTAATCGACATTTCTTACGTCTGGTGGAGGGAGCTGCTCAGTTGGTGCCCGTTGGTCCGGATGTGCGCTATCAACTGACGGCTGAACTGGTTGAGCGTTGCTGGAATCAAGACAGCGTAGGGGCACTGGTTGCGTCCCCGGCCAACCCGACCGGCACCACGCTGAGCCGTGACGAACTGGCGGCGCTGTCGGCAGCGGTCAAGGCCCGCAACGGGCATCTGGTGGTGGATGAGATCTACCACGGCCTGACTTACGGCTGCGATGCCGCGAGTGTGCTGGAAGTGGATGACAGCGCGTTTGTGCTCAACAGTTTTTCCAAGTATTTCGGCATGACCGGCTGGCGCCTGGGCTGGCTGGTGGCGCCGCCTGAGGCCGTGGCCGACCTCGAGAAACTCGCCCAGAACCTCTATATCAGCGCGCCCAGCATGGCCCAGTACGCTGCACTGGCCTGCTTCGAACCGCAGACCCTGGCCATCCTGGAAGAGCGTCGGGCCGAGTTCGGGCGTCGTCGTGATTATTTGTTACCGGCTTTGCGCGAGCTTGGTTTTGGCATTGCGGTAGAGCCCGAAGGTGCGTTTTACCTGTATGCCGATATCAGCGCGTTTGGCGGTGATGCCTTTGCGTTTTGCCAGCATTTTCTCGAAACCGAGCACATAGCCTTTACGCCGGGTCTGGATTTTGGCCGTTACCAGTCCGGGCATCATGTGCGCTTTGCCTACACCCAAAGTCTGCCGCGCCTGCAAGAAGCTGTTGAGCGGATTGCGCGTGGCCTCAAGAGCTGGAAGGGCTGATGCGTTTTTCACCTGAGCTGGAAGAAGGGCGGCTGATCAAGCGCTACAAGCGTTTTTTGGCGGATATCGAAACCAGTACCGGCGAGTTGATCACCATTCATTGCCCGAACACCGGCTCCATGCTCAATTGCATGGTCGAGGGCGGTCAGGTCTGGTTCAGTCGCTCCAATGACCCCAAGCGCAAGTTGCCGGGCACTTGGGAAATCAGCCAGACCCCGCAAGGGCGGTTGGCGTGCGTGAACACCGGGCGTGCCAATCACTTGATCGAAGAGGCGCTGCTGGCCGGGGTGATCAGCGAGCTGAGCGGCTTCACCGCGCTCAAGCGCGAGGTGCCTTACGGGCAGGAAAAAAGCCGCATCGATTTTCGCCTGGAGTACCCGCAGGGCTTTGCCTATGTCGAGGTCAAAAGTGTCACCCTGGGGTTTGACGGCTCGGCTGTTGCAGCATTCCCGGATGCCGTGACCCAGCGTGGCGCCAAGCATCTGCGGGAACTGGCGACCCTGGCGCGGCAAGGCGTGCGTGCCGTGCAGTTGTATTGCGTCAACCTGACGGGGATCGAGGCGGTGCGCCCGGCTGAAGAAATCGACCCGGGCTATGCTGCTGCACTGCGCGAAGCCGTGGCCGCCGGGGTGCAGGTGCTGGCTTATGGGGTCAGCCTGACCTCTGATGCGGTAGTGGTTGATCGCCGTTTAGACGTCATCCTCTGACGTTGGCGGTGTAATCCATATCCCTTGTCTGTCTTCATGGCAGTCGAGGGCTATCAGAAATTGCCCGGCGCAAGGCCCGGCCACGCATTCGCCGCTTTCGATCAGAAACAGTGCGGCGTGGGTCGAACACTGGATCAGGCTGGCGCTGGCGTCGAGAAACTGGTCGGGTTGCCATTCCAGAGCCACCCCGCGATGGGGGCAGCGGTTTTGGTAGGCATACACCCGGCCCTCACGGCGAACCACCAGCAAGCGCAGCTCATCGAGTGCAAAGCCACGACTGGCGCCTTCGCCCAGCGCCTGGGAGGGGCATAAAAACTTCATGGCGATCCTTAATAACAGCCAAACGGTTATGGAGATGTGGCGTTGTAGAGCGGGTTAATAGGTTGACGTGCAAATGCAAACAATTATCAAATGGCAGCTTGCTCTGCGATGTGCTGTGTTCAGCGCGGCACAATTGTTTGGTCCCATTGAGCCCTCTTTTTCAAGGAAAGCCTCTGTATGCGCCTGAGTACCCGCCTGATTACGTTCTGTGCAGGCCTTATGATCAGTCATGCCAGCCTGGCTGGCGAATTGCCGCAACGCTGGGTCAGCGCCGGAGGAGCGCTTTCGGAGTGGGTCAGCGTATTGGGTGCGGAGTCTAAATTGGTTGGGGTCGATACCACCAGCCAGCACCCTGAATCACTCAAGTCGCTGCCCAGCATCGGCTATCAGCGCCAGCTTTCGGCAGAAGGTGTCCTGAGCCTGAAACCGGATGTGCTGATCGGCACTGAAGAAATGGGTCCGGCTGCGGTTTTGTTGCAGATCCGCGGTGCCGGTGTGCCGGTAGAAATGTTTTCGGCCCAGGCAGACCTTGCCAGCCTTGAGGGCAACTTGCAGCATTTGGGCCGCCTGCTCGGGGACGAGGCCCAGGCCGCACAGGTGTTCAAAAACTACCAGCAACAACTCGACCAGCATCAACTGCAGGTCAAGGCCGCGCAAGCCACGCAACAGGCGCCCGGGGTGTTGCTGCTGCTGGGCCATGCCGGTGGCAAGCCGATGATTGCGGGCAAGGACACGGCGGCCGACTGGCTGCTGACCCAGGCGGGTGGGCACAACCTGGCCACCCACAGCGGTTACAAGCCGTTTTCGGTGGAAGCACTGGCGGGGCTCAATCCTGAAGTGCTGGTATTTGCCGATCGCAGCCTGACCGGTGAGGCGGCGCGCAAGGCGCTGCTGAAAGAAAACCCTGTGCTGGCGTCTATCCGCGCCGCTAAAAATGGGCGTATATACGAAGTCGACCCGACGCTGCTGGTGGGTGGCCTGGGGCCGCGTTTGCCCGAGCGCCTGAAGCAGCTGACGGCTGAGTTCTATCCCGCGGCCCCGGCCAGCCAATGAGAACGCTGGTTAAACCACGGTCGTTGTTTATTGGCTTGAGCGCGTTGTGCCTGTTGTCGATCTGGCTGTCGCTGGCGCTGGGGCCGGTGAGCCTGCCGTTGTTTGATACCTTGCGCGCAGCACTGCGCCTGGTCGGGGTGCCGATTGCGGGTGAAGGCCTTGAGCAGGCCGAGTTGATCCTGGGGCAGATCCGCTTGCCGCGAACCCTGTTGGGCCTGGCGGTGGGGGGTGTGCTGGCGCTGTCGGGTGTGGCCATGCAGGGCTTGTTTCGCAACCCGCTGGCCGACCCCGGGTTGGTCGGCGTCTCCAGCGGCGCGGCCCTGGGCGCGGCAATTGCGATTGTTGGCGGGGCTGCCTTTGGCGGGTTGCCGGAGTTTTTCGGTCCGTACCTGCTGTCGCTGTGTGCGTTTCTTGGTGGCTTGGGGGTTACGGCGCTGGTGTATCGGCTGGGCCGGCGTAACGGCCAGACCAATGTAGCCGTCATGCTGCTTGCGGGCATCGCGCTGACAGCCTTGGCTGGTTCTGCTGTGGGTTTGTTTACCTATCTCGCCGATGACGCGACCTTGCGCACCCTGACGTTCTGGAACCTGGGCAGCCTCAATGGCGCCAGCTATGCACGCTTGTGGCCACTGTTGATTGTGACGGCGGGGGTCGCCCTGTGGCTGCCCCGGCGGGCGAAAGCGCTCAATGCGTTGTTGCTGGGCGAGTCCGAAGCCAGTCATCTGGGTATCGATGTTGAAGGCCTGAAGCGCGAACTGGTGTTCTGCACGGCCCTGGGTGTGGGGGCTGCGGTGGCAGCGGCAGGCATGATCGGTTTTATCGGGTTGGTGGTGCCGCATCTGGTGCGGTTGCTGGCCGGGCCTGATCACCGGGTGCTGTTGCCTGCCTCGGTACTGGCGGGGGCGACCTTGCTGCTGTTTGCCGACTTGATCGCTCGCCTGGCGCTGGCGCCAGCCGAACTGCCCATCGGGATTGTTACCGCGTTTCTCGGTGCGCCTTTCTTCCTTTATTTGCTGATGCGAGGCCGCCACTGATGCTGCGTACGGAAAACCTGCAGATCCGTCGCGATCAGAAAATCGTGCTGGCGGATGTCACCCTTGATGTACGGCCGGGGGAAGTCCTGGGCGTGCTCGGCCCCAATGGCGCGGGCAAAAGCACCCTGCTGGCGGCACTGTGCGGGGAGCTGGCGCCAACGGGCGGGCAGGTCTGGCTGGATGAGCAGGTTTTGGGCCACTGCAAGGGCGCGCAGCGGGCGCAGCGCCTGGCTGTGCTGCCGCAAACCTCGACCCTGGATTTTGCCTTTCGTGTTGAAGAGGTGGTGGGCATGGGCCGACTGCCTCATCAGACCGGTCGTACCCGTGACGCAGAAATCATCCACGAGGCATTGCAGGCCGCCGATGTTGAACATCTTGCCGGGCGCAGCTACCTGGCGTTATCGGGTGGCGAGCGTCAGCGGGTGCATCTGGCCCGGGTGCTGGCGCAATTATGGCCGGGGCAGAACGGGCAGACCCTGCTGCTCGATGAGCCCACCTCGATGCTCGACCCCTTGCATCAGCACACCACGCTCAAGGCCATTCGGGCGTTTGCTGATCGCGGCGCCGCGGTGCTGATCATCCTGCATGACCTGAACCTGGCGGCGCGATATTGTGATCGCCTGCTTTTGCTGGAACAGGGTCGCCCAAGGGCCCTGGGTTGCCCGCAGGCGGTCCTGCAACCGGATGAGCTCAAGGCCGTGTTTGGTCTTGATGTATTGGTGCAGCCGCACCCCGAGCTGGGCTGCCCGATGGTGATTGCTCGCTGAGCAACAGTGCCGGTCGCCCGGCTGGCACTTTTCCACAGGCAAAAAAAGACCCGGCAAGAGCCGGGTCAAATAACCGTGATTAGCCTGATGAGGAGATTTTCTGAGAGTCCGAACCAAGGGCCTTTCAGAAGATCGACTGGTCTCGCGACCAGATGGCGTAATCATAACAATTCTCATTTCCATGTCAACAGCTGTTTTTTACCGTTCATCGTGTTCGTTGCCAATTCGCCCTGTCAGGCTTTTTTCAATGCGGCCAGATGCTCGACTTGCTGGTTGAGCGCCTCTTTGCGTGCGGCAGGAATATCGTTCCAGTGAACATCCAGCAGGGCCCCTTCAATCGCATATAAAAGTACTTTGGAGGCTCTGAAACCGCGGGCCTTGACCGCCCGATAAGCATCCACTGCGCCCAGGCGCCTCAAGTCCGCGGCACTGTGAATGCCAACGGCGTGCAGCCATTGCGCAGAGGTCTTGCCAAGGTTCTTCAAATGCTGGAGTTCATCGTTCATCAGCTCTCCTTGCGACGGCGTGAGCTCAGCGTTTACGGGGTGTGGTGACTCTATTGAGTGTAGCGCTCAGCAGGAAAGTCGCAGTCCGTTAGTCGGTTTTGGAACAAGGCGGGGCTGGAATTGAGCGAATGGGCTGTCGCAAAGTGCAAATCAGCCCCTTGGAGCCAAGGGGGTAGAGCGTCCCAGACCACTCAGCAGGCGTCATCCACCGCGAAACGGGGGTGGCGGATCTGATGTCGTATTTGTGATCGTGGGCGGCTTTGCGCAAACAGGTGCCGTGAAACCCTTGCGGTTTCACGGCGTGGATTGGCTTTACAGGCCCGGCAAACGCTGACGAATGTCGGCAATCAGGGTGTCGAGGCTTTTGCTGTTGTTGGTTTCAACACGCTTGCTGCGCAGGATTTCATCGGCCCCCAGCGGTTCACGGCTGGCTTGCTGCGCCTTGACCACTTCCAGGGTGGCGTCAGACGGGTCGGTGCCCACTGATTTGCGATGGGCCAGCCAGCCTTCGATCACGGCGTCCGGGGCGGTGCAGTCGAGGATCAGGCAAGGCACGCCCGTCGCTTCAGCCACTTGGGCGGCTGCATCACGCTGCTCGCGCTTGAGGTAAGTGGCGTCAATCACCACCGGGAAGCCCGCACGCAGCACGATACCGGCCAGTTCATGCAGCTTGTTGTAGGTAGCTGTACTGGCATCGGCGTTATAGATGCCATCACCCACTGCGTTTTCAGCCGTTTGCTGGCCGAACAGCTGTTTGCGGATGACGTCTGAGCGCAGGCGAATCGCTCCCAGAGCTTCCACGAGTCGCATGGCTACCGAGCTTTTACCGACAGCAGAAACGCCGTGGGTGATGGTCAGGAAGCGTGAAGGAATTGTGCTGTAGCTTTCCGCCAGGTTGGCGTAGTTGCGGTATTGGCGCAGGGTGGCTGCCCGCTGAACCGGGCTGGCTTCGGCCGGCATGCTGAACAGGCTGACCTTGGCACGCACCAGGGCGCGGTAGGCCTTGTAGAAGTTCAGCAGTTCAAGCCCCTGGTAGTCGCCGGTCAGTTCCAGGTACTGGCTGACGAAACGGCGTGCCAGGCATTTCAGGCCACGGTCTTCGAGGTCCATCGCCAGGAAGGCGGTATCGGCGTATACGTCGGTGAAACGGAACGGCTCGTTGAATTCGATGCAGTCGAAAATCACCACCTTGCCGTCAATCATGGTGGCATTGCCCAGGTGAATGTCACCATGGCATTCGCGGATAAAGCCCTGGGCCTTGCGCTGCTCGAACAGCGGCTTGAGGCGGGTGAAGCTGGCTTCTGCCCAGGCCTGGAGGGCATCCAGTTGCAGCAGGTCGGCTTTATCCGAAAGGAACGGGCGAATTTGCTCGAAGTTCTGACGGACCGGATCCATCACCGCTTCAGGCGTGCCCTGGTAGTGCGCAGCAGGAACCTGGGGGGCCTGGGTGTGAAAGCGCGCGATCTGCTGGGCCATTTCGTCGATATGGGCGGCATTCAGCTCGCCATTGGCTTGCAGTGTGCTCAGCAGCTGGCTTTGCGGGAACTGGCGCATTTTCAACGCGTATTCAATGGCCGGGCCTTCACCACCGAATGCTGGCGCGTCGTCGGTGCCGGTGATCGGCAGCACGTCGAGGTACAGGCCTTCGGTCAGGCGCTGGTTAAGGCGCAGCTCTTCATTGCAGAAGTGCTCGCGGCCACTGAGTTCGGTGAAGTCAAGAAAGCCGAAATTGACCGGTTTCTTCAATTTGTAGGCATATGGCCCTGTCAGGATGACCCAGGAGATGTGCGTCTCGATAACCTGAAATCCTTCGACTTCATGGGGGTAGAGGTCCGGGTTTTGCAGGGCGGCAATCAGGTTCTGGCTCACGGTTGATCCTTCAAGGTCTGGAATATTCGATGCGCCATTATGGCGGCTGACAGCGGGAGTGCAAACCGCCGGGCTGCGCATGATGAACATGAATAAAGTGCGTATAATCTCGCGCCATGACTCGTACCCGATCTCCTCGTTCCCGTTCCAAACGTCCCTCTGGCGGCCTTCGGCCCTGGCTGGGCTGGGCAATCAAGCTCAGCCTGGTCGGCCTGGTGGTGCTGGCAGGTTTTGCCGTCTATCTGGATGCCATCGTTCAGGAGAAGTTCTCCGGCAAGCGCTGGACCATCCCGGCCAAGGTGTATGCCCGGCCGCTGGAGCTGTTCGTCGGCCAGAAGCTGAGCAAAAACGACTTCCTCACCGAACTCGATGCGCTGGGCTACCGCCGTGAAAGCGTGGCCAACGGCCCGGGCGCGGCCGCCGTCAATGGCAACACCGTTGACCTCAACACCCGCGGTTTCCAGTTTTACGAAGGCGCCGAACAGGCGCAGCCGGTGCGGGTCAGGTTTTCTGGCGACTATGTGGCAGAGCTGTCATCGACCAACGGTGCCAAGCTGCCTGTGGTGCGCCTTGAGCCGCTGCTGATCGGCGGCATGTACCCGAAAAACCTTGAAGACCGGATCCTGATCAACATCAACCAGGTGCCGCCGTTTCTGCTTGAGACGCTGGTCACCGTCGAAGACCGGGACTTCTACCACCACTTTGGCGTGTCGCCGAAGTCGATTGCGCGGGCCATGTGGGTCAATACCTCGGCCGGGCAAATGCGCCAGGGCGGCAGTACGTTGACCCAGCAACTGGTCAAGAACTTCTACCTGACCAATGAGCGCAGCCTCAGCCGCAAGCTGACCGAAGCCATGATGGCGCTGTTGCTGGAGCTGCATTACGACAAGCGCGAAATTCTCGAGGCGTACCTCAATGAGGTGTTCGTCGGTCAGGACGGCCAGCGCGCCGTGCACGGCTTTGGCCTGGCCAGCCAGTTCTTCTTCAGCCAGCCCCTGGCCGAGCTGAAGCTGCATCAAGTGGCGTTGCTGGTGGGCATGGTCAAAGGTCCGTCGGCCTATAACCCGCGCCGCTACCCTGAGCGTGCGCTGGTGCGGCGTAACCTGGTGCTCGACTTGCTCGAACAACAAGGCGTTGCCACTGCCGAGCAAGTGGCGGCTGCGAAAAAAATGCCACTGGGTGTGACCAAGCGCGGCAGCCTGGCCGACAGCTCGTTCCCCGGCTTCCTCGACCTGGTCAAGCGTCAACTGCGCGAGGACTATCGCGACGAAGACTTGACCGAAGAAGGGCTACGGATTTTCACCAGCTTCGACCCGATCCTGCAGATGAAGTCCGAAGCGGCGCTGGGTGAGACTTTCAAACGCCTGGCCGGGCGCAAGGGTTCGGATGAGGTTGAGGCCGCGATGGTGGTGACCAACCCTGAAACCGGTGAGGTTCAGGCACTGATCGGCAGTCGTGCGCCGGGCTATGCAGGTTTCAACCGGGCGCTGGATGCAGTGCGGCCGATTGGCTCGCTGATCAAGCCGGCGGTCTATCTCACGGCACTGGAGCGACCAAGCCAGTACACGTTGACCAGTTGGCTGTCGGATGAACCGTTATCGATCAAAGGGGCTGATGGCCAGGTCTGGAAGCCGCAGAACTATGACCGTCGTTCCCACGGTACGGTTTTCCTCTATCAGTCGATGATGAACTCCTACAACTTGGGCACGGTAAGGCTGGGGCAGGAAGTCGGCGTACCGAATGTGCTCAAGACCCTGGCACGGCTGGGTGTGGAGCGCGAGTTCCCGGCATTCCCGTCCATGTTGCTGGGGGCTGGTGCATTGAGCCCGATGGAAGTGGCGACGATGTATCAAACCCTGGCCAATGGCGGCTTCAATACGCCGATGCGCGGTATCCGCAGCGTGTTGACCGCAGAGGGTGAGCCGCTCAAGCGCTATCCGTTCCAGATCCAGCAACGTTTCGATCCAGGTTCGATTTTCCTGATCCAGAACGCAATGCAGCATGTGATGCGCGAAGGTACCGGGCGTTCGGTCTATAACGTCTTGCCCAAAAGCCTTGCGCTGGCAGGCAAGACCGGGACCAGTAACGATTCCCGTGACAGTTGGTTCGCAGGGTTCAGCCAGGATTTGCTGGCCGTGGTCTGGCTTGGGCGTGATGACAACGGTAAAACACCATTTACCGGTGCAACCGGTGCCTTGCAGGTATGGACCAGCTTTATGAAGAAGGCCGATCCGCTGCCGCTGGACATGCCTCAGCCGGATAACATAGTGCAGGCTTGGATCGATCCGCATACCGGTCAGGGATCGGATGCCAACTGCCCTGGTGCGGTACAGATGCCGTATATTCGCGGCAGTGAGCCGCCAGCCGGTGCCACCTGTGGTGGGCAGGAGCCTGCCACCGGTGACGCCGTGATGGATTGGGTCAAGGGCTGGTTGAATTAAGCACAGAGGGTTTGACGTGAATAAGTTGTGGATTGCGGCTGTTTCAGCCCTGGCTTTGCTCAATGGTTGTGCCAGCGTGCCGCAGGGTTCAATTCCTGTGGTCGACTCTGGTGTTGCGGTGTCGAACAACGAGCGTGTTTCGGCCCAGCGTACGGCGGGGAGTTATCCACAGGCCGCTGCGCCGCGTGCCGCTCAGGCGCGCACGATTACCGAGGACTCGGGGGTTGTGGTAATGATTCCGGGCGGCGCTGCCAGTGTGTCGACGCCGATCAGCACCCAGCCGTTCACGCCGGGGCCGATTACCCCTGGCCCGGCGGCAGCGCCGATCAGCACGGGTAGCTATACACCGAGCGCGACCTACAGTGCCCCGGCACCGGTTACGCCCAGCGGCATTCCGTCGAACAGCGGCGGCCTGGCGGCCGACGAGCAATTGGACGGCCCGGTACTGGCGCTGCTGACCACTGCCCAGCAGCAGCAATCGAGCGGTGACTTGAACGGTGCTTCGTCGAGCCTCGAGCGTGCCCAACGCGTGGCCCCTCGTGAACCGCAAGTGCTTTATCGTCTGGCGCAAGTGCGCATGGCGCAGGGTGACACCGCGCAGGCAGAGCAGTTTGCTCGTCGCGGTTTGACGTTCGCCAGCGGTCGTCCGGATTTGCAGGCGAGCCTGTGGGGTTTGATTGCCCAGGCCCGTGAGAAACAAGGTGATGCGGCTGGCGCTGCACTGGCCCGTCAAAAAGCCAAGGTAAGCCTCTGATGGTTATGGATGTACGCACCTCTGAAGTTGCTGGCTTTCTGCTGCTGATCGAGCAGGAAATGCGCACCCAGGGCTTGTGGAGTGACAAGGCTCCAACAGAGCACGACTTGTCCAGCCTGGAGCCGTTCAGCGTCGACCGCCTGGATTTTGAGCAGTGGGTGCAGTGGATCTTCCTGCCGAAGATGAAAGTCATCGTCGAGCAGGGTCAGCCTCTGCCCAGCGTCTCGGGTATCTGGCACATGGCTGAGCACGTGTTTGCCCAGCGTCGTGGCAACTGGAAGCCCTTGCTCAAGCATTTTCAGGACTTTGATCGCCTGATCAGCCCTTCCTCCTGAGGTCATGGCTGCCAGTTTTTACTGGCAGCCATCCATTTTCTTGTTGGCTTCAGTCATTTTGCGCGTTTTTTTGTGCGTTCCTGTCGATTTATGCAAATAAATTGAATTGATGGCTTGACTTGGACTGGCCTAATGACAAGAATCGAACTCCCGCTGTAGAGGGACTGCCAGAAGCAGGCTCTCTCAGCAGATCATGAGGCGCACACCCGCGCCGACCTGTAACACCCGCAACGCGTTACCTCGCGCTGGGTGGGAAACCCCCGCAACACTTGGGGAGTTCCCAATACTTGCTCAGTCAGTGCTGACGTAGTCGGCGACCACCGTCGCTCATGCTCTGCTGAAAAGTAAACCTATTAAGACCCGTTCGTATTTTTGTGGACGGTATTCTGGCGTTTTAGAGGTGAACAACGTGGAGCTTTTGTCTGGTGGTGAGATGCTCGTCCGCTTTTTGCGTGACGAAGGTGTCAAATATATCTACGGGTACCCAGGTGGTGCTCTCCTGCATGTCTACGACGCACTGTTCAAAGAACCGGAAGTTACCCACATCCTGGTTCGCCATGAACAAGCTGCAACCCATATGGCTGACGGCTACGCCCGTGCTACCGGTAAAGCCGGTGTAGTACTGGTGACTTCCGGGCCGGGTGCTACCAACGCCATCACCGGTATTGCCACGGCCTATATGGACTCCATTCCGATGGTGATCATTTCAGGTCAGGTGCCCAGCACCATGGTCGGAACCGATGCCTTCCAGGAAACCGACATGATCGGTATCTCCCGGCCCATCGTGAAGCACAGCTTCATGATCAAGCATGCTTCGGAAATCCCGGAAGTCATGAAAAAGGCGTTCTACCTCGCGCAATCCGGCCGTCCAGGCCCGGTCGTGGTCGATATCCCGAAAGACATGACCAACCCGGCGGAAAAGTTCGAATACGTTTTCCCGAAAAAAGCCAAGCTGCGCTCCTACAGCCCGGCCTTGCGTGGCCACTCCGGCCAGATCCGCAAGGCGGCCGAGATGCTGCTGGCAGCCAAGCGCCCTGTGCTTTATGCCGGCGGCGGGGTTATTTTGGGCGGCGGTTCGGCACCGTTGACCGAACTGGCAAAAATGCTCAACGTGCCGGTGACCAATACGCTGATGGGCCTGGGTGCCTACCCTGGCACCGACCGTCAGTTTGTCGGCATGCTCGGTATGCATGGCAGCTTCACAGCCAACATGGCCATGCACAACGCCGACGTGATCCTGGCTGTAGGTGCGCGCTTCGACGACCGTGTTATCAACGGCCCGTCCAAGTTCTGCCCGAACGCCAAGATCATCCACATCGATATCGACCCGGCGTCCATCTCCAAAACCATCAAAGCGGACGTGCCGATCGTAGGCCCCGTTGAGAGCGTGCTGACCGAAATGGTCGCCATCCTCAAGGAGATCGGCGAGAAGCCAGACCCGCAGGCCGTTGCCAGCTGGTGGAAGCAAATCGACGAATGGCGCGGTGACGGCGGTCTGTTTCCGTACAACAAGGGCGACGGCAGCCAGATCAAGCCACAGGCCGTTATCGAGATGCTCTGCGAAGTGACCAAGGGCGATGCTTATGTCACGTCCGACGTGGGTCAGCACCAGATGTTCGCGGCCCAGTACTATCGCTTCAACAAGCCGAATCGCTGGATCAACTCCGGTGGTCTGGGCACGATGGGCTTTGGTTTCCCGGCTGCGATGGGGGTAAAACTGAGCTTCCCTGATGCTGACGTTGCCTGCGTGACAGGCGAGGGCAGTATTCAGATGAACATTCAGGAATTGTCGACTTGTTTGCAGTACGGCCTGCCCGTAAAAATCGTCAGCCTCAACAATGGCGTGCTGGGGATGGTGCGTCAGTGGCAGGACATGAACTACGGCAGTCGTCACTCGCACTCGTATATGGAATCGCTGCCTGACTTCGTCAAGCTGGCTGAAGCCTATGGCCATGTAGGTATCCGGATCACCGATCTGAAAGACCTCAAGCCGAAAATGGAAGAAGCCTTTGCCATGAAGGATCGCCTGGTGTTCCTGGATATCCAGGTTGATACCAGTGAGCACGTTTATCCGATGCAGATCAAAGATGGCTCCATGCGCGACATGTGGCTGAGCAAGACGGAGCGTACTTAATCATGCGGCACATTATTTCCTTGCTTCTTGAAAACGAACCGGGCGCCTTGTCTCGCGTTGTCGGGCTTTTTTCGCAACGTAACTACAACATCGAAAGCCTGACCGTGGCACCCACCGAAGACCCGACCTTGTCGCGTCTGACGTTGACCACGGTGGGGCATGATGAAGTGATCGAGCAGATCACTAAAAACCTGAACAAGCTGATCGAAGTGGTCAAGCTGGTGGATCTGTCGGAAAGCGCTCACATCGAGCGCGAGCTGATGCTGGTCAAGGTCAAGGCAACGGGTGCGCAGCGCGCAGAAATCAAACGCACCACGGATATCTTCCGTGGGCAGATCGTTGATGTCAGCGCCAGTGTTTATACCGTGCAGTTGACAGGCACCAGCGAGAAGCTCGACAGTTTCATTCAGTCGATTGGAACCGCCTCGATCCTGGAAACAGTTCGCAGTGGCGTCACCGGGATTGCCCGTGGCGACAAAGTACTCAGCATCTAAAACTAACAAGTGCTAATTGGCCTGAATGGCCTGGATATAAGGGAAAATCATGAAAGTTTATTACGACAAAGACTGCGACCTTTCGATCATCCAGGGCAAAAAAGTAGCCATTATCGGTTACGGCTCCCAGGGTCACGCTCAAGCCTGCAACCTGAAAGATTCCGGCGTTGACGTAACCGTTGGCCTGCGCAAGGGTTCAGCCACTGTCGCCAAGGCAGAAGCTCACGGCCTGAAAGTAACTGACGTTGCCAGCGCTGTTGCCGCTGCTGACCTGGTCATGATTCTGACCCCGGACGAGTTCCAGTCCTCGCTGTACAAGAACGAAATCGAGCCGAACATCAAGAAGGGCGCCACACTGGCCTTCTCCCACGGTTTCGCGATTCACTACAACCAGGTTGTGCCGCGTGCCGACCTCGACGTGATCATGATCGCGCCAAAGGCACCAGGCCACACTGTGCGTTCCGAATTCGTTCGCGGCGGCGGTATCCCTGACCTGATCGCTATCTATCAGGATGCCTCGGGCAATGCCAAGAACCTGGCCCTGTCTTACGCTTCGGGCGTAGGCGGCGGTCGTACCGGTATCATCGAAACCACCTTCAAGGACGAAACTGAAACCGACCTGTTCGGCGAGCAGGCTGTTCTGTGTGGCGGTACTGTTGAACTGGTCAAGGCAGGCTTTGAAACACTGGTTGAAGCCGGTTACGCGCCAGAAATGGCTTACTTCGAGTGCTTGCACGAATTGAAGTTGATCGTTGACCTCATGTACGAAGGCGGTATCGCCAACATGAACTACTCGATCTCCAACAACGCCGAGTACGGCGAGTATGTGACTGGCCCTGAAGTAATCAACGCCGAGTCCCGTCAGGCAATGCGTAACGCTCTGAAGCGCATTCAAGATGGTGAATACGCGAAGATGTTCATCAGCGAAGGTGCTACCGGCTACCCTTCGATGACCGCCAAGCGTCGTAACAACGCTGCTCACGGTATCGAAGTCATCGGCGGGCAACTGCGCTCGATGATGCCTTGGATCGGCGCGAACAAAATCGTTGACCAGGCCAAGAACTAAGTTCCTGGTGTGAAGAGAAAACGCGGCCCAGGCCGCGTTTTTTCGTTTAAGCGGCCGCTTCTGGTATAAAGCAGGATCGTTTGCGGGTGCGTGTAGGCCCCAAGCTTCTATCGAAACTTTCCATATCGTTGCAAGGTAATGTCCATGAGCGAACGTCCCGAAGAGCCAAAAGCGGCTTCAGACGCCGATAGCCTGCTGCCTGTCGATGAGCATGTCGAAGAAGGGCATGACGCCGAAGGCCGAAAAGTCCGGCATCGTGGTATCTATCTGCTGCCGAACCTTTTCACCACTGCGAACCTGTTCGCCGGTTTTTATTCCATCATCAGCTCCATGAGTGCTCAAAGTGCCATGAGTGCGGGTGATGCCGCTGGGGCAAGCAAGTACTTTGCATTTGCCGCCATCGCCATTTTTGTCGCCATGGTGCTCGATGGCCTTGATGGCCGTGTTGCCCGGATGACCAATACCGAAAGTGCCTTTGGTGCCGAGTACGACTCTTTGTCGGACATGGTTGCCTTTGGCGTAGCCCCTGCGTTGCTGGCTTTTGGCTGGGCACTGGGGGACATGGGCAAGGTCGGCTGGATGGTGGCCTTTATCTATGTTGCAGGCGCGGCGTTGCGTCTGGCGCGCTTCAATACCCAGGTCGGCACGGCCGACAAACGCTACTTTATCGGTCTGGCCAGTCCGGCTGCGGCGGGTGTGGTGGCAGGTATCGTCTGGGCATTCAGTGATTACGGTATTCAGGGTTCGAAAATGTCGTTCCTGGTTGCCTTGCTCGTTGCGGCTGCCGGCATGCTGATGGTGAGCAACATCAAGTACAACAGCTTCAAGGAGCTGGACCTGAAAGGGCGCGTTCCTTTTGTGGCCATCCTGGCTGTGGTGCTGGTATTCGCTGTTGTATTCAGTGATCCACCGCGCATTCTGTTGCTGGCCTTCCTGGCATATGCCGCCTCGGGGCCTATCCAGTACTTGCTGCGCTTGCGTCGTAACAAAAACGCCGAGTGATGTAATTTCTCCCATACTCCGTAGTCTATTGGTGCATCAGTCCTCCAATACTGCGGAGTTGTCATGCTCATCAAGCTGCCTGAAGCGTCCGACTGCAAAGAGTCGGACGTTACGCCTGAATCTTTCTATTTATCCCGTCGTGCATTGCTGGGCAGTTCGCTTGCCGGATTGGCTGTGGGCGCGCTTCCGCGCTGGGCCAGTGCCGAAGAGGCGGCGCGCTATGCGGATGTTGAACCGGGCAAGGCGCCAGCCTGGTTTACCGACAAGCTCGCGCAGACCCAATGGCAGGCTGTCACGGTCAAGGGGGAGGCCATCACGCCATTCAAGGATGCAACCCACTACAACAACTACTATGAGTTCGGCACCGACAAGGGCGATCCGGCGCAAAATGCTGGCGCCTTGAAAACCGAACCCTGGACGGTGGTGGTAGACGGGGAGGTGGGCAAGCCGGGGCGGTATGCCCTGGAAGACTTCATGAAACCCTATCAACTGGAAGAACGGATCTATGGCCTGCGTTGTGTCGAAGCCTGGTCAATGGTAATTCCGTGGATGGGTTTTCCCATTTCGCAGTTGCTCAAGCAGGTGGAACCGACCTCCAAGGCCAAATACATACGCTTTGAAACCTTGCAGGACCCGAAGGTGATGCCCGGGCAGCGTTCGGGTTTTGCACTGATCGACTGGCCTTATGTCGAAGGGTTGCGACTGGATGAAGCGATGAATCCATTGGCGATTTTGGCGGTGGGTATGTATGGCCGCGAGTTGCCGAATCAGAATGGAGCGCCGCTACGGCTGGTAGTGCCCTGGAAGTATGGCTTTAAAAGCGTGAAATCCATTGTGCGAATCAGTCTGGTGGAGACGCAGCCCAAAACCACCTGGCAAAGCATTGCTGCGGATGAGTATGGCTTTTATGCCAACGTGAATCCCACAGTTGACCATCCACGCTGGACCCAGGCGCGTGAGCGGCGTTTGCCGAGCAGTCTGTTCAGCCCGAATGTGCGTGATACCCAGATGTTCAATGGTTACGCAGATCAGGTGGCACATCTGTATACCGGCCTCGATTTGCGGAAGAACTACTGATGAAATTTCTACCCTGGCGCATTGGCGTTTTTATGGCAGCAGCCATTTGGCCTTTGTATTGGCTGTATGAAGCCTGGATCTTTGCCTTGGGGCCAGACCCGGGCAAGGTCCTGGTCGATCGTTTGGGGTTGGGTACGCTAATACTGTTGTTGGTTACCTTGAGCATGACACCGATGCACAAACTGACAGGCTGGTCGGGCTGGATTGCCGTGCGCCGGCAAATAGGCTTGTGGTGCTTTGCCTATGTGGTGTTGCACCTGTGCGCCTATTTGACATTTGTGCTGGGGTTCGACTGGTCCCAATTGGGGGTCGAATTGCGTAAGCGCCCCTATATCATTGTTGGCAGCCTGGGGTTCTTGTGTTTGCTGGCCCTGGCGGTGACTTCCAATCAATACAGTCAGCGACGGTTGGGCGCACGCTGGAAGAAACTCCATCGCCTGGTTTATGTGGTGGTGGGGTTGGGGTTGCTGCATATGCTCTGGATAGTGCGCGCCGACCTCAAGGAATGGGCAATTTATGCCTGTATTGGTGTAGGCCTGCTCGCCTTGCGCATACCGCTGGTGAAGAGCCGTATTCCGCGTCTATATAAGAAGAAATCAGCTTCTGCGGTTTAACTTCAAATAAGTGCTTGACCCGAGATTCAAACGGCCTATAATTCGTCCCACTTCCGGCGTAGTCGAAACGGAAAACTCCTTGAGTTTCAATGAGTTGGATGGTTTTCGGCGGTGTCAGCTTCAAGTCATCGAAGCAGGAAATGAGGTGTTGACAGCAGCGTGTAACGCTGTAGAATTCGCCTCCCGCTAACGAGAGATCGAAAGCGCAAGTGGTTGATGTTACAGAGGAAACTTTGAAAGCATCTTAAAATAACCGCTTGACAGCAACAGAGGCTGCTGTAGAATGCGCGCCTCGGTACAGCGAAAGCTAAACCAACCGCTCTTTAACAACTGAATCAAGCAATTCGTGTGGGTGCTTGTGGAGTCAGACTGATAGTCAACAAGATTATCAGCATCACAAGTTACTCCGCGAGAAATCAAAGATGTAACCAACGATTGCTGAGCCAAGTTTAGGGTTTCTTAAAAACCCAAAGATGTTTGAACTGAAGAGTTTGATCATGGCTCAGATTGAACGCTGGCGGCAGGCCTAACACATGCAAGTCGAGCGGTAGAGAGAAGCTTGCTTCTCTTGAGAGCGGCGGACGGGTGAGTAATACCTAGGAATCTGCCTGATAGTGGGGGATAACGTTCGGAAACGGACGCTAATACCGCATACGTCCTACGGGAGAAAGCAGGGGACCTTCGGGCCTTGCGCTATCAGATGAGCCTAGGTCGGATTAGCTAGTTGGTGAGGTAATGGCTCACCAAGGCTACGATCCGTAACTGGTCTGAGAGGATGATCAGTCACACTGGAACTGAGACACGGTCCAGACTCCTACGGGAGGCAGCAGTGGGGAATATTGGACAATGGGCGAAAGCCTGATCCAGCCATGCCGCGTGTGTGAAGAAGGTCTTCGGATTGTAAAGCACTTTAAGTTGGGAGGAAGGGCATTAACCTAATACGTTGGTGTCTTGACGTTACCGACAGAATAAGCACCGGCTAACTCTGTGCCAGCAGCCGCGGTAATACAGAGGGTGCAAGCGTTAATCGGAATTACTGGGCGTAAAGCGCGCGTAGGTGGTTTGTTAAGTTGAATGTGAAATCCCCGGGCTCAACCTGGGAACTGCATCCAAAACTGGCAAGCTAGAGTATGGTAGAGGGTAGTGGAATTTCCTGTGTAGCGGTGAAATGCGTAGATATAGGAAGGAACACCAGTGGCGAAGGCGACTACCTGGACTGATACTGACACTGAGGTGCGAAAGCGTGGGGAGCAAACAGGATTAGATACCCTGGTAGTCCACGCCGTAAACGATGTCAACTAGCCGTTGGGAGTCTTGAACTCTTAGTGGCGCAGCTAACGCATTAAGTTGACCGCCTGGGGAGTACGGCCGCAAGGTTAAAACTCAAATGAATTGACGGGGGCCCGCACAAGCGGTGGAGCATGTGGTTTAATTCGAAGCAACGCGAAGAACCTTACCAGGCCTTGACATCCAATGAACTTTCCAGAGATGGATTGGTGCCTTCGGGAACATTGAGACAGGTGCTGCATGGCTGTCGTCAGCTCGTGTCGTGAGATGTTGGGTTAAGTCCCGTAACGAGCGCAACCCTTGTCCTTAGTTACCAGCACGTAATGGTGGGCACTCTAAGGAGACTGCCGGTGACAAACCGGAGGAAGGTGGGGATGACGTCAAGTCATCATGGCCCTTACGGCCTGGGCTACACACGTGCTACAATGGTCGGTACAAAGGGTTGCCAAGCCGCGAGGTGGAGCTAATCCCATAAAACCGATCGTAGTCCGGATCGCAGTCTGCAACTCGACTGCGTGAAGTCGGAATCGCTAGTAATCGTGAATCAGAATGTCACGGTGAATACGTTCCCGGGCCTTGTACACACCGCCCGTCACACCATGGGAGTGGGTTGCACCAGAAGTAGCTAGTCTAACCTTCGGGAGGACGGTTACCACGGTGTGATTCATGACTGGGGTGAAGTCGTAACAAGGTAGCCGTAGGGGAACCTGCGGCTGGATCACCTCCTTAATCGACGACATCAGCTGCTCCATAAGTTCCCACACGAATTGCTTGATTCATTGAAGAAGACGATAGAAGTAGACCAAAATTGGGTCTGTAGCTCAGTTGGTTAGAGCGCACCCCTGATAAGGGTGAGGTCGGCAGTTCGAATCTGCCCAGACCCACCAATTTTGTTTGGAAGCACCTTTAGAAATATGGGGCCATAGCTCAGCTGGGAGAGCGCCTGCCTTGCACGCAGGAGGTCAACGGTTCGATCCCGTTTGGCTCCACCATTACTGCTTCTTTATCGTAAAGCTTAGAAATGAGCATTCCATCGTAAGATGGTGAATGTTGATTTCTGATCTTTTGATTAGATCGTTCTTTAAAAATTTGGGTATGTAATAGAAAGTTAGACTGGATAACACTTTCACTGGTGTTTATTCAGGCTAAGGTAAAATTTGTGATTGCTCTTAATTGAGCAGCGAATTTTCGGCGAATGTCGTCTTCATAGTATAACCAGATTGCTTGGGGTTATATGGTCAAGTGAAGAAGCGCATACGGTGGATGCCTTGGCAGTCAGAGGCGATGAAAGACGTGGTAGCCTGCGAAAAGCTTCGGGGAGTCGGCAAACAGACTTTGATCCGGAGATGTCTGAATGGGGGAACCCACCTAACATAAGTTAGGTATCTTAAGCTGAATACATAGGCTTAAGAAGCGAACCAGGGGAACTGAAACATCTAAGTACCCTGAGGAAAAGAAATCAACCGAGATTCCCTTAGTAGTGGCGAGCGAACGGGGACCAGCCCTTAAGCTGTATTGATGTTAGCGGAACGCTCTGGAAAGTGCGGCCATAGTGGGTGATAGCCCTGTACGCGAAAACATCTTTACAGTGAAATCGAGTAGGACGGAGCACGAGAAACTTTGTCTGAATATGGGGGGACCATCCTCCAAGGCTAAATACTACTGACTGACCGATAGTGAACTAGTACCGTGAGGGAAAGGCGAAAAGAACCCCGGAGAGGGGAGTGAAATAGATCCTGAAACCGTATGCGTACAAGCAGTGGGAGCCCACTTTGTTGGGTGACTGCGTACCTTTTGTATAATGGGTCAGCGACTTATTTTCAGTGGCAAGCTTAACCGAATAGGGGAGGCGTAGCGAAAGCGAGTCTTAATAGGGCGTCTAGTCGCTGGGAATAGACCCGAAACCGGGCGATCTATCCATGGGCAGGTTGAAGGTTGGGTAACACTAACTGGAGGACCGAACCGACTACCGTTGAAAAGTTAGCGGATGACCTGTGGATCGGAGTGAAAGGCTAATCAAGCTCGGAGATAGCTGGTTCTCCTCGAAAGCTATTTAGGTAGCGCCTCATGTATCACTGTAGGGGGTAGAGCACTGTTTCGGCTAGGGGGTCATCCCGACTTACCAAACCGATGCAAACTCCGAATACCTACAAGTGCCGAGCATGGGAGACACACGGCGGGTGCTAACGTCCGTCGTGAAAAGGGAAACAACCCAGACCGTCAGCTAAGGTCCCAAAGTTATGGTTAAGTGGGAAACGATGTGGGAAGGCTTAGACAGCTAGGAGGTTGGCTTAGAAGCAGCCACCCTTTAAAGAAAGCGTAATAGCTCACTAGTCGAGTCGGCCTGCGCGGAAGATTTAACGGGGCTCAAACCATACACCGAAGCTACGGGTATCACCTTAGGGTGATGCGGTAGAGGAGCGTTCTGTAAGCCTGTGAAGGTGAGTTGAGAAGCTTGCTGGAGGTATCAGAAGTGCGAATGCTGACATGAGTAACGATAATGGGTGTGAAAAACACCCACGCCGAAAGACCAAGGTTTCCTGCGCAACGTTAATCGACGCAGGGTTAGTCGGTCCCTAAGGCGAGGCTGAAAAGCGTAGTCGATGGAAAACAGGTTAATATTCCTGTACTTCTGGTTATTGCGATGGAGGGACGGAGAAGGCTAGGCCAGCTTGGCGTTGGTTGTCCAAGTTTAAGGTGGTAGGCTGGAATCTTAGGTAAATCCGGGATTCTAAGGCCGAGAGCTGATGACGAGTGTTCTTTTAGAACACGAAGTGGTTGATGCCATGCTTCCAAGAAAAGCTTCTAAGCTTCAGGTAACCAGGAACCGTACCCCAAACCGACACAGGTGGTTGGGTAGAGAATACCAAGGCGCTTGAGAGAACTCGGGTGAAGGAACTAGGCAAAATGGCACCGTAACTTCGGGAGAAGGTGCGCCGATGGAGGTGAAGCATTTACTGCGTAAGCCCCTGTCGGTCGAAGATACCAGGCCGCTGCGACTGTTTATTAAAAACACAGCACTCTGCAAACACGAAAGTGGACGTATAGGGTGTGACGCCTGCCCGGTGCCGGAAGGTTAATTGATGGGGTTAGCTAACGCGAAGCTCTTGATCGAAGCCCCGGTAAACGGCGGCCGTAACTATAACGGTCCTAAGGTAGCGAAATTCCTTGTCGGGTAAGTTCCGACCTGCACGAATGGCGTAACGATGGCGGCGCTGTCTCCACCCGAGACTCAGTGAAATTGAAATCGCTGTGAAGATGCAGTGTATCCGCGGCTAGACGGAAAGACCCCGTGAACCTTTACTATAGCTTTGCACTGGACTTTGAATTTGCTTGTGTAGGATAGGTGGGAGGCTTTGAAGCGTGAACGCCAGTTTGCGTGGAGCCAACCTTGAAATACCACCCTGGCAACTTTGAGGTTCTAACTCAGGTCCGTTATCCGGATCGAGGACAGTGTATGGTGGGTAGTTTGACTGGGGCGGTCTCCTCCTAAAGAGTAACGGAGGAGTACGAAGGTGCGCTCAGACCGGTCGGAAATCGGTCGTAGAGTATAAAGGCAAAAGCGCGCTTGACTGCGAGACAGACACGTCGAGCAGGTACGAAAGTAGGTCTTAGTGATCCGGTGGTTCTGTATGGAAGGGCCATCGCTCAACGGATAAAAGGTACTCCGGGGATAACAGGCTGATACCGCCCAAGAGTTCATATCGACGGCGGTGTTTGGCACCTCGATGTCGGCTCATCACATCCTGGGGCTGAAGCCGGTCCCAAGGGTATGGCTGTTCGCCATTTAAAGTGGTACGCGAGCTGGGTTTAGAACGTCGTGAGACAGTTCGGTCCCTATCTGCCGTGGACGTTTGAGATTTGAGAGGGGCTGCTCCTAGTACGAGAGGACCGGAGTGGACGAACCTCTGGTGTTCCGGTTGTCACGCCAGTGGCATTGCCGGGTAGCTATGTTCGGGAAAGATAACCGCTGAAAGCATCTAAGCGGGAAACTTGCCTCAAGATGAGATCTCACTGGAACCTTGAGTTCCCTAAAGGGCCGTCGAAGACTACGACGTTGATAGGTTGGGTGTGTAAGCGCTGTGAGGCGTTGAGCTAACCAATACTAATTGCCCGTGAGGCTTGACCATATAACACCCAAGCAATTTGAGTCGAAGAGACCAGATTGCGGTGTGTGAAGACGATACAAACCGAAAGTTTGCGGTTCACAAAACACCAGGTTCTATTACATACCCATTCGCTGGAGCGTGAGCCGTAAGGCAAACGACCTGGCTACCGAATTTCTTGACGACCATAGAGCATTGGAACCACCTGATCCCATCCCGAACTCAGTAGTGAAACGATGCATCGCCGATGGTAGTGTGGGGTTTCCCCATGTGAGAGTAGGTCATCGTCAAGATTAAATTCCAAAAACCCTGTCTGCTCACGCAGACAGGGTTTTTGTTTTTATATAAGTACAAGCTTTGTAAAAAGCTTGTACGGTTAATCAGGCCATTTGCCTGGCTAACCAATAGATTGAACGTAGCAGGAAATAAAGCGTTGACAGCAGTGTGTAACACTGTAGAATTCGCCTCCCGCTAACGAGATATCGAAAGCGCAAGTGGTTGATGTTGTTGAAGTTCTCTAAGCAAAACTTTGAAAACATCAAAAATAACCGCTTGACAGCAACAGAGGCTGCTGTATAATGCGCGCCTCGGTACAGCGAAAGCTGACCAACCGCTCTTTAACAACTGAATCAAGCAATTCGTGTGGGTGCTTGTGGAGTCAGACTGATAGTCAACAAGATTATCAGCATCACAAGTTACTCCGCGAGAAATCAAAGATGTAACCAACGATTGCTGAGCCAAGTTTAGGGTTTCTTAAAAACCCAAAGATGTTTGAACTGAAGAGTTTGATCATGGCTCAGATTGAACGCTGGCGGCAGGCCTAACACATGCAAGTCGAGCGGTAGAGAGAAGCTTGCTTCTCTTGAGAGCGGCGGACGGGTGAGTAATACCTAGGAATCTGCCTGATAGTGGGGGATAACGTTCGGAAACGGACGCTAATACCGCATACGTCCTACGGGAGAAAGCAGGGGACCTTCGGGCCTTGCGCTATCAGATGAGCCTAGGTCGGATTAGCTAGTTGGTGAGGTAATGGCTCACCAAGGCTACGATCCGTAACTGGTCTGAGAGGATGATCAGTCACACTGGAACTGAGACACGGTCCAGACTCCTACGGGAGGCAGCAGTGGGGAATATTGGACAATGGGCGAAAGCCTGATCCAGCCATGCCGCGTGTGTGAAGAAGGTCTTCGGATTGTAAAGCACTTTAAGTTGGGAGGAAGGGCGTTAACCTAATACGTTAGTGTCTTGACGTTACCGACAGAATAAGCACCGGCTAACTCTGTGCCAGCAGCCGCGGTAATACAGAGGGTGCAAGCGTTAATCGGAATTACTGGGCGTAAAGCGCGCGTAGGTGGTTTGTTAAGTTGAATGTGAAATCCCCGGGCTCAACCTGGGAACTGCATCCAAAACTGGCAAGCTAGAGTATGGTAGAGGGTAGTGGAATTTCCTGTGTAGCGGTGAAATGCGTAGATATAGGAAGGAACACCAGTGGCGAAGGCGACTACCTGGACTGATACTGACACTGAGGTGCGAAAGCGTGGGGAGCAAACAGGATTAGATACCCTGGTAGTCCACGCCGTAAACGATGTCAACTAGCCGTTGGGAGTCTTGAACTCTTAGTGGCGCAGCTAACGCATTAAGTTGACCGCCTGGGGAGTACGGCCGCAAGGTTAAAACTCAAATGAATTGACGGGGGCCCGCACAAGCGGTGGAGCATGTGGTTTAATTCGAAGCAACGCGAAGAACCTTACCAGGCCTTGACATCCAATGAACTTTCTAGAGATAGATTGGTGCCTTCGGGAACATTGAGACAGGTGCTGCATGGCTGTCGTCAGCTCGTGTCGTGAGATGTTGGGTTAAGTCCCGTAACGAGCGCAACCCTTGTCCTTAGTTACCAGCACGTAATGGTGGGCACTCTAAGGAGACTGCCGGTGACAAACCGGAGGAAGGTGGGGATGACGTCAAGTCATCATGGCCCTTACGGCCTGGGCTACACACGTGCTACAATGGTCGGTACAAAGGGTTGCCAAGCCGCGAGGTGGAGCTAATCCCATAAAACCGATCGTAGTCCGGATCGCAGTCTGCAACTCGACTGCGTGAAGTCGGAATCGCTAGTAATCGTGAATCAGAATGTCACGGTGAATACGTTCCCGGGCCTTGTACACACCGCCCGTCACACCATGGGAGTGGGTTGCACCAGAAGTAGCTAGTCTAACCTTCGGGAGGACGGTTACCACGGTGTGATTCATGACTGGGGTGAAGTCGTAACAAGGTAGCCGTAGGGGAACCTGCGGCTGGATCACCTCCTTAATCGACGACATCAGCTGCTCCATAAGTTCCCACACGAATTGCTTGATTCATTGTAGAAGACGAGAACTGCAGAGTTGATCTGCGGTTTATCTGTCGTAAAGCTTAGAAATGAGCATTCCATCAGATGGTGGTGAATGTTGATTTCTGATCTTTTGATTAGATCGTTCTTTAAAAATTTGGGTATGTAATAGAAAGTTAGACTGGATAACACTTTCACTGGTGTTTATTCAGGCTAAGGTAAAATTTGTGATTGAAAGCAAATTTTCGGCGAATGTCGTCTTCATAGTATAACCAGATTGCTTGGGGTTATATGGTCAAGTGAAGAAGCGCATACGGTGGATGCCTTGGCAGTCAGAGGCGATGAAAGACGTGGTAGCCTGCGAAAAGCTTCGGGGAGTCGGCAAACAGACTTTGATCCGGAGATGTCTGAATGGGGGAACCCACCTAACATAAGTTAGGTATCTTAAGCTGAATACATAGGCTTAAGAAGCGAACCAGGGGAACTGAAACATCTAAGTACCCTGAGGAAAAGAAATCAACCGAGATTCCCTTAGTAGTGGCGAGCGAACGGGGACCAGCCCTTAAGCTGTATTGATGTTAGCGGAACGCTCTGGAAAGTGCGGCCATAGTGGGTGATAGCCCTGTACGCGAAAACATCTTTGCAGTGAAATCGAGTAGGACGGAGCACGAGAAACTTTGTCTGAATATGGGGGGACCATCCTCCAAGGCTAAATACTACTGACTGACCGATAGTGAACTAGTACCGTGAGGGAAAGGCGAAAAGAACCCCGGAGAGGGGAGTGAAATAGATCCTGAAACCGTATGCGTACAAGCAGTGGGAGCCCACTTTGTTGGGTGACTGCGTACCTTTTGTATAATGGGTCAGCGACTTATTTTCAGTGGCAAGCTTAACCGAATAGGGGAGGCGTAGCGAAAGCGAGTCTTAATAGGGCGTCTAGTCGCTGGGAATAGACCCGAAACCGGGCGATCTATCCATGGGCAGGTTGAAGGTTGGGTAACACTAACTGGAGGACCGAACCGACTACCGTTGAAAAGTTAGCGGATGACCTGTGGATCGGAGTGAAAGGCTAATCAAGCTCGGAGATAGCTGGTTCTCCTCGAAAGCTATTTAGGTAGCGCCTCATGTATCACTGTAGGGGGTAGAGCACTGTTTCGGCTAGGGGGTCATCCCGACTTACCAAACCGATGCAAACTCCGAATACCTACAAGTGCCGAGCATGGGAGACACACGGCGGGTGCTAACGTCCGTCGTGAAAAGGGAAACAACCCAGACCGTCAGCTAAGGTCCCAAAGTTATGGTTAAGTGGGAAACGATGTGGGAAGGCTTAGACAGCTAGGAGGTTGGCTTAGAAGCAGCCACCCTTTAAAGAAAGCGTAATAGCTCACTAGTCGAGTCGGCCTGCGCGGAAGATTTAACGGGGCTCAAACCATACACCGAAGCTACGGGTATCACCTTAGGGTGATGCGGTAGAGGAGCGTTCTGTAAGCCTGTGAAGGTGAGTTGAGAAGCTTGCTGGAGGTATCAGAAGTGCGAATGCTGACATGAGTAACGATAATGGGTGTGAAAAACACCCACGCCGAAAGACCAAGGTTTCCTGCGCAACGTTAATCGACGCAGGGTTAGTCGGTCCCTAAGGCGAGGCTGAAAAGCGTAGTCGATGGAAAACAGGTTAATATTCCTGTACTTCTGGTTATTGCGATGGAGGGACGGAGAAGGCTAGGCCAGCTTGGCGTTGGTTGTCCAAGTTTAAGGTGGTAGGCTGGAATCTTAGGTAAATCCGGGATTCTAAGGCCGAGAGCTGATGACGAGTGTTCTTTTAGAACACGAAGTGGTTGATGCCATGCTTCCAAGAAAAGCTTCTAAGCTTCAGGTAACCAGGAACCGTACCCCAAACCGACACAGGTGGTTGGGTAGAGAATACCAAGGCGCTTGAGAGAACTCGGGTGAAGGAACTAGGCAAAATGGCACCGTAACTTCGGGAGAAGGTGCGCCGATGGAGGTGAAGCATTTACTGCGTAAGCCCCTGTCGGTCGAAGATACCAGGCCGCTGCGACTGTTTATTAAAAACACAGCACTCTGCAAACACGAAAGTGGACGTATAGGGTGTGACGCCTGCCCGGTGCCGGAAGGTTAATTGATGGGGTTAGCTAACGCGAAGCTCTTGATCGAAGCCCCGGTAAACGGCGGCCGTAACTATAACGGTCCTAAGGTAGCGAAATTCCTTGTCGGGTAAGTTCCGACCTGCACGAATGGCGTAACGATGGCGGCGCTGTCTCCACCCGAGACTCAGTGAAATTGAAATCGCTGTGAAGATGCAGTGTATCCGCGGCTAGACGGAAAGACCCCGTGAACCTTTACTATAGCTTTGCACTGGACTTTGAATTTGCTTGTGTAGGATAGGTGGGAGGCTTTGAAGCGTGAACGCCAGTTTGCGTGGAGCCAACCTTGAAATACCACCCTGGCAACTTTGAGGTTCTAACTCAGGTCCGTTATCCGGATCGAGGACAGTGTATGGTGGGTAGTTTGACTGGGGCGGTCTCCTCCTAAAGAGTAACGGAGGAGTACGAAGGTGCGCTCAGACCGGTCGGAAATCGGTCGTAGAGTATAAAGGCAAAAGCGCGCTTGACTGCGAGACAGACACGTCGAGCAGGTACGAAAGTAGGTCTTAGTGATCCGGTGGTTCTGTATGGAAGGGCCATCGCTCAACGGATAAAAGGTACTCCGGGGATAACAGGCTGATACCGCCCAAGAGTTCATATCGACGGCGGTGTTTGGCACCTCGATGTCGGCTCATCACATCCTGGGGCTGAAGCCGGTCCCAAGGGTATGGCTGTTCGCCATTTAAAGTGGTACGCGAGCTGGGTTTAGAACGTCGTGAGACAGTTCGGTCCCTATCTGCCGTGGACGTTTGAGATTTGAGAGGGGCTGCTCCTAGTACGAGAGGACCGGAGTGGACGAACCTCTGGTGTTCCGGTTGTCACGCCAGTGGCATTGCCGGGTAGCTATGTTCGGGAAAGATAACCGCTGAAAGCATCTAAGCGGGAAACTTGCCTCAAGATGAGATCTCACTGGAACCTTGAGTTCCCTAAAGGGCCGTCGAAGACTACGACGTTGATAGGTTGGGTGTGTAAGCGCTGTGAGGCGTTGAGCTAACCAATACTAATTGCCCGTGAGGCTTGACCATATAACACCCAAGCAATTTGCTTAGAGCAAGTTGCGGTGTGTGAAGACGATACAAACCGAAAGTTTGCGGTTCACAAAACACCAAATCTATTACATACCCATTCGCTGGAGCGTGCGCCGCAAGGCAAACGACCTGGCTACCGAATTTCTTGACGACCATAGAGCATTGGAACCACCTGATCCCATCCCGAACTCAGTAGTGAAACGATGCATCGCCGATGGTAGTGTGGGGTTTCCCCATGTGAGAGTAGGTCATCGTCAAGATTAAATTCCAAACCCCCTGTCTGCTAACGCAGACAGGGGGTTTGTTTTTGTGCCGAGAAAAGTTTCGGCGCGTCCGCGCCAGGCTTCAGATCGCCTGCAGCTAAAGTCCTGCAAATAGGCACAGTTATTTTGTAGCCCGCGCACTAGAATAGGCCCAGTCATTTTCTGAGCCTGAGACTCCCTATATGCCAGATCCGGTTGACCCCCGCAGGGTGTCAGAATTACCGCTGGACGAGTTGGTGGCCTGTCATGAGTGTGATCTGTTGATGCGCAAGCCGCATCTCGCTCTCGGTGAGAAAGCCCAATGCCCGCGCTGCGGTTACGAACTCTACGCCCATAGGTACAAGGTGGTTGAACGCAGCCTTGCGCTTGTGATCGCAGCGTTGCTGCTCTACATACCTGCGAACTTTTTACCCATCATGCAACTCAATCTACTGGGCCAGGCGTCGCAAGACACGGTCTGGAGTGGTGTGCTTGGCTTGTTCAATACCGGCATGCAGGGCATCGCTGTCGTGGTGTTCCTGTGCAGCATGGGCATACCGCTGCTCAAGTTGCTCTGCCAGCTTGCCGTGTTGCTGAGTATTCGCTGGAATATCGGGCGCAGCTACGGCTTGTTGATCTACCGCATTTATCACCATTTGCGTGATTGGGGCATGCTTGAGGTGTACTTCATGGGCGTGCTGGTGGCCATCGTAAAACTGTCCGATCTGGCTGAACTGAGCCTGGGTCTGGGCCTGGTCTGCTTTGTCAGTTTGTTGCTGGTACAAGTCTGGCTGGAAGTGGTGATGTCACCTCACCAGATCTGGCAGGCGCTGTCCGGGGAGGATATTCATGCGGGCGATTGATGCGGGTATCTTGATCTGTGGCGAGTGCCACGAACTGAACAGGCAAGATCCCGACACCGACGAGCAAACCTGTACCCGTTGCGGCGCAGTGGTTCATGCGCGGCGGCCCGACAGCCTGATGCGCACCTGGGCCTTGTTGCTGACGTCGGCCATTCTCTATATCCCGGCCAACCTGCTGCCGATCATGACCGTCAACTCGTTGGGCCAGGGTTCACCGAGCACGATCATGGCGGGTGTCATTGAGCTGGTGCAGCACGGCATGATTCCGATTGCCGCCGTGGTGTTTGTGGCCAGTATTCTGGTGCCCACCTTCAAGCTGGTCGGCATTGCCTTGCTGTTGTTTTCGGTACAGCGCCATCAGCCTCTGTCTGCCCGGCAACGTATCATTATGTACCGATTTATCGAGTTCATTGGCCGCTGGTCAATGTTGGATATTTTCGTCATTGCCATTTTGGTGGCCGTGGTGAATTTTGGACGCATAGCCAGCATCGAAGCCAATCTTGGCGCTGTGGCCTTTGCCAGTGTGGTGGTGATAACGATGCTTGCAGCTGTAACTTTTGATCCCCGACTGATTTGGGATAATACGGAGTCGGACGACGACCATGAGTGACTTGCCTACTGCTAAAACCCGCCCGGCTTCCAATTGGTCGGCGATCTGGATTCTCCCGCTGATTGCCCTGGTCATCGGTGGCTGGCTGGGATGGCGTGCCTACAGCGAAACCGGCATCGATATTCAGGTGCGATTCGAGAGCGGCGAAGGCATCGTCGCCAACAAGACCGAGGTGGTCTACAAAGGCATGCCCGTGGGCAAGGTGAAAACCCTGGCCCTCGACGAGTCTGGCCCCAGCAAAGGGGTGATTGCTACCGTCGAAATGGACAAGGACGTCGAGCAATACCTGAAAACCAATACCCGTTTCTGGCTGGTCAAACCCAGCGTCACCCTGGCCGGTATCACCGGGCTCGAAACGCTGGTGTCAGGCAACTATATTGCAGTCAGCCCCGCCGATGGCGAGCCGGCACGCAAGTTCAAGGCGCTGTCACAAGAACCGCCCCTGTCCGACACCAAACCCGGCCTGCACCTGACGCTGAAGGCTGAGCGCCTGGGTTCGTTGAACCGTGGCAGCCCGGTGTTCTACAAGCAGATTCAGGTCGGGCAGATCAAAAGCTATGTGCTTTCCGAAGATCAAAGCACCGTTGAGATCAAAGTCTTTATCGAGCCGACCTATGCCAATCTGGTGCGCAAACATACGCGCTTCTGGAACGCCAGCGGTATCAGCATCGACGCCAACCTGTCGGGTGTGAAACTGCGCAGCGAATCTCTGGCCAGTATTGTGGCCGGTGGTATTGCCTTCGCCACCCCGGAGAACCGCAAAGACAGCCCGCCCACCGACTCGAGCCTGCCGTTCCGTCTTTACGAAGACTTCGATGCCGCGCAGGCGGGGATCAAGGTCAAAGTCAAACTCAGCGACTTTGAAGGCCTGCAGGCTGGCCGTACGCCGGTGATGTACAAAGGTATCCAGGTCGGTAGCCTCAAGGGCCTCAAGGTCGACCCGGACCTGACCAGCGCCAGTGCCGAGCTGACCCTGGACCCGTTGGCCGAAGATTACCTGGTGCAGGGCACCCAGTTCTGGGTGGTCAAGCCATCCATTTCGCTGGCCGGTATTACCGGGCTGGAGGCACTGGTCAAAGGCAACTACATTGCCATTCGCCCGGGTGACAAGGGCAGCACCCCCGAGCGCGAGTTTGTCGCCCGGCCAAAGGCTCCGCCGCTGGATCTGCGCTCGCCGGGCCTGCATATGGTGCTCTTCACCGAGAACCTGGGCTCGCTGGATGTCGGCAGCCCGATCCTCTACAAGCAGGTCAAGGTTGGTTCGGTGCAGAGCTATCAGTTCTCCCGGACCAAAAAGCAGTTGGTGATCGGTGTCCATATCGAGAAGGAATACGAAAACCTGGTCAATGCTTCGACCCGTTTCTGGAATGCCAGCGGTATCACCCTGACCGGCGGGTTGACCGGTGGTATCCAGGTTAAAAGCGAATCGCTGCAAAGCTTGATGGCCGGCGGCATTGCCTTTGAGACGCCAGAAGCGAAGGCACCGCTGCAAAAACGTATTCCGCGTTTCCGCCTGTTCACTGACCGTGATGCGGCCATGCAGCAAGGCGTGCCCGTGACCATTAAGGTTGCGCGTGCCGATGGCCTGCGTGCTGGCACACCGATTCGTTTCAAGGGCCTGGATGTTGGCAAGATTGAGAGTGTCGACCTGAGTGACGATCTGCAATCGGTGATGCTGCAGGCGCGTATTACCGAAGTCCCCGATCGCATCGCACGGGTGGGCAGCCAGTTCTGGGTGGTCAAACCAGAACTTGGCTTGATGAAAACGGCGAACCTCGAAACCCTGGTCACCGGCCAGTACCTTGAAGTGCAACCGGCGAGCAAACAACTGGGGCGCCAGACCAGCTTTGTCGCATTGGAACAGGCCCCGGATGCCGCCGTACCACAAGCCGGCTTGAGCCTGGTTTTGAGTGCTGCCCGTCGTGGCTCGCTGAAAGAAGGTGTACCTGTCACCTACCGTGAAGTGACTGTAGGCAAAGTCACCGGCTATGAGCTGGGCAACACCGCCGATCGTGTACTGGTACATATCCTGATCGAGCCGCGGTACGCACCGCTGGTGCGCAGCGGCAGCCGCTTCTGGAACACCAGCGGTTTCGGTGTCGACTTCGGCCTGTTCAAGGGCGCGACGATTCGCACTGAATCCCTGGAAACCCTGGTTCAGGGTGGTATTGCCTTTGCCACGCCGGAGGGTGACAAGCTGGGTAACCAGGCCCGCCCTGAGCAAACCTTCCCGCTCTTCGACAAGTTCGAAGACGAATGGCTGCAATGGGCGCCGAAGATCCCGCTAGGCAAATAAGCTGCATAAAAAAACCGCGATCACTGATCGCAATCTTGTTCATTTAAGCGATTTCTGCCTCTGTGGGAGCGGGCTTGCTCGCGATGGTCGTAAACGATGACGCGTATTTACTGAGTAAATTCGGTGCTCTGAAGACCATCGCGGGCAAGCCCGCTCCCACACTTGAGCTGTGTCGCTCTTAAGTGAGCAAGATTGCGATCAATGATCGCGGTTTTTTTATGCTCGGGAATCAGCCTCAGACTTCATCCAGTTCAGGTTCTGCAACCACCGTCAGTGCATCAGGTTTCACCTCGTCATGACGACGAATGTACTTCCAGTCGTCTTCATCGATGTAAATCCCGTTGGGGCCGCTGCCGCCCTCCAGGTCGATGGCCACATGGGCGCAGACCTGCGGTTTGACACTGGCCAGGATCGGCACAAAGCCCAGTTGCAAACTGGTTTCCAGCAGCGCGGTCTGGTTTTTCTCGTCGATGTCCGCGGCTTCGTCCAGGTAGTACGGCAAGCGGATACGCCCGGCCTGATCACGGTCCATCAAGTGCAGCAACAAATACATGTTGGTCAGCGCCTTGATGGTCATGGTCGTACCGTTGGACGCGGCACCGTCGATATCGGTATGGATCACCGGCTGACCATTGAGCTTGGTGATCTCGAACGCCAGCTCGAACAGGTCCTTGAGGCCCAGCTGGTTATGATTGGCTGCCACCAGCCGCGCCAGGTATTCCTTGGCCTCTTCGTTCTTGTTGTCTTGCTCGGCGCTCTGGCTGAGGTCGAACACCGACAGGGTTTCGCCTTCTTCGTACTGGCCGGCGCTATGGATTATCTGGTCGATATGCTTGAGGGCCTCCTTGTTCGGCGCCAATACGATACGGAAGCTCTTGAGGTTGGATACCTGACGTTTGTTGATCTCGCGGTTGAACAGCGCCAGTTGATGCTCAAGGCTGTCGTAGTCGCTGCGGATATTGCGCAGCGTACGGGCGATATCGGTGACGGCCGCACGACGCGCCTTGCCCAGGGTCAGGGCTTCTTCGGTGCGGTGGGCGTAGGCGTTGATCAACAACTGCAGTCGCCGCTCCATATCGTCTTCACTGTCGAACTTGGCCACGCCCTTGAGGCGCACCTGCGCGTACAGTGCCTCGATCTGACCGTCGCAACGCAACAGGCCCTGCCAACTGTCCTGATAGTCGTTGAGCAATGGCAACAGGTTGTCCATCGAGTCGTCGACCGGGTCCATAAATGGCGTGCCAAAGGGCAGGTCGGCTGGCAGCAGCTGGCGTCGACGCAGGCTGTCATCAAGGGTGCGCTGCTTGGCTTCCATATCGCCAATCTGTCGGCCTACCAGCTGCAACTTGGCCGACAACTGCTGGACGCGCTCGGTAAAGGCATCACTGGAACGCTTCAACTCGTCCTGCGCGGCTTCGGCCTGGGCCAATTGTTCGAGCTTTTCGCCTTCTTCAGCGCTCAATGTCTGGCTACGGCGGAAATCTTCCAGGGCCTTTTGCGCATCCAGCACCTGCTGATACAGGGCCTCGGCTTCGCTCTTGCTCGCAGCGCGATCAGAGGTCACGGCTTGCTGGGTTTTCAGTTGCTTGAGTTCTTTTTCCAGACGCTCTTTCTGCTCGCGCAAGGCTGCGCGGTCGGCCAGGGCCTGCAGGGCAGGAGGCTCGATATGGCTGAGGTCGATGGACAGGCCCGGCGCTTCAAAACGCTCGCCTTTAAAGCCGTCGAGGATCAACTCCAGGGACTTGACCCAGGCGTCGCTGTCATCCAGCGCAATCCCGTGCTCACCCAGGGGCAGGCTGAACAGGGCGCTGTTGAATAGACGCATCAGGCGTTCCACATCCTGCTGCGAAAACTCTTCACGCAGGCGGGCATAGCTGTTGTTGTCGGCGTGATCGAGCTGCTGCTTGACCGACTTGAGGCGTTTTTCCAGGTCGCGCAGACGCTCGTCCAGATCCTCGGCACTGAACTGTCGCGATTGCGCCAGGGCGCCCGCCAGTTCGTCGTGGGCGTCCTTGGCGCTCAGCAGTTGTTGCTCCAGCACTTTGACATCGTCGACCAGGGCGAAGCGATGCTTGAGCACCGACAACTCGCCGAGCCAGCGCTGGATACCGGAAATTTCCCGCTCCAGACGCATCAACTCCTGGGTGCTGCTGCGCTGGTCGTTTTGCAGGGCGTCCTGTTGGTTGCGGTAGTGCTCGGACTGGATCAGCAGCTCTTCCTTGCGGGCGCCGGCGTAGTCCTGCCAGGTACCGAGCAGGGAGTCGAGCAGCGGTGACAGGCGGTGCAGTTTGCCGCGCAGCAGGTCGCGCTGGCGAACACCTGCGGCCAATGCCTCGACCAACGGTCCGGCGCCGACCAGTGCGTTGTAGTCCTGTTCCATGCGTCGTACATCACGGAAGGCTTCTTCGCATGCCGCAATGTAATCCACGCTACCCGAGCGCAGGCTGTGTTCGAAGGCATCGAGGAACAGTTGCTTGAGCTTGGCGGCGGTGATTTCGCGCATATGCAGCAAGTTGATAAACAGCGCGCGGAAAGTCTTGAGGCTTTGTTCGCTGGTGGAGCGCAGCGGGATCAGGGTCAGGTCCAGCGGGATCGACGTATGCCCGCCCACCAGCAAGCGGCGCAGTTCATCAGGCTTTAGCTCGTAGGCTTTGAGGCCATTGCGCTCAAGGTTGTTGAACAGCTCCTTCTGGCGCAGGCAGGTGTCGTCTTTCTGGTAATGGGCCAGGTCCAGTTTGCCTGCGTAGGCAAAAAACTGGTGGCCGAAGCCGCCACCCGGGCCGCGCCCCACCACGCCGATGACATGGGGGCCGTGGGGCAGGGACACTTCGACCAGGATATAGCTGGTGTCCGAGGCGAAGTAGAAGCGTCGCGACTGCTCAAGGCTGTATTTGCCGAAGCTCATATCTGACATGCGCGCCAGAATAGGGAACTGCAAGGCGTTGATCGATGCCGATTTACCGAGGTTATTTGCCCCATAGACTGACAGCGGATGTTCCAGCGGAAACAGCCCCAGGCTGTAACCGGCGGTGTTCAACAGGGCAAAGCGGCGAATACCGTAGCGTTCCTGGCTCATGCGTCCATCTCCTGTTGTTCGTCGGCAATGGCGCGGGCCAATGCGGCTTCGTCGTCTTCACTGTCGTCATCGGCCAGCACCGGTGCAGGCAGCGGCAGGATGCTGTGCAGGCTGGCGGCCAGATCGCGGTCTTGCTGTACCGACAGGCATACATCAAGAAAACGGTGCATGGGCGGCAGAAAGCGGTAGATACCGGGTTCTTCGCTGGCAAAACCGAGCTGGGTCATGCGGCGCATGATTTTTTCTTCCAGCTCGTCCTGGCTGGTGACTTCAGCCTGGACAAACAGGTCGCGGTATTTTTCCAGCAGCGCGGGCAGCTCGTCGCGGCCCAGGCTGCCACCGTCGAGCACGGCAATCGGGTCGCGGCCCTGATCGGCCAGGTGCTCGACAATGATGAAGGTGAACAGCGCCAGTCGCTGTGCGGTCTTGTTTACCTGGGCGGTGGCAGTGTCGGGCACAAAGTAATAAAAACCGCGGGTATCACACACCAGCTCAAAGCCCAGGGCTTTGAACAGGGCGCGGTATTGGTCCTGGAAGTTCGACAGTTGCGCGTACAGCTCAGGGTCGCGGCGGCTGACGTGATACCCCTTGAACAGCTCACGAAAAATCGGTGCCAGTTGGGACAGTTCGGAAAGATCAAGATGCATGCAGAGGGCTCGCAGTAGTCTGGGTTGCATCTTCGCTGTGGGAAAGCAGAGCGAAGGAGCGCAGGCTGACCAAATGTTCGTGGGTGTGGTAATCGCGGCGCTCAAGGCGTTCGCGCACGAAGCGTTTTTCCCGGGACAGGCGCGAGAACCAGTACAGCAATTCGTCGGTGTCGCCGTCGGGCTCCTGGGCCAGGAGCCAGCTCATCAAGTCCGGCATCGGCAGCGCATCGCTGCAGCGATCGAGCATTTCCTTGACCGTGCGCGGGGCCTTGGGTGTTTCGCCCCGATGGACCTTGTGTGCCTTGGGAAATTTCGCCGGCTTGGGCTCGAAGCGGGCCAGGGCATACACATAAGCCTCAACCTGGCTGGCGCTGCCCAAAAAGGTGCTTTGCGGGCGGGTGAACATTGGCATCGAGGCTTGCGGCACGGCGTCCAGGCCTTTACGGCGGATGGCGGCCAGGGCCAGCGCCGCGCCACGGGTCACGGCGTTGTGCCGGCGGGCTTCCTCGCGCAGCGGCAGCAGCAGTTCGCGGGCATGGCGCAGGGTCATCTGGGCGCTGGTTTGCATTTCAAGGATGCGCGCATGGGTGCGAAGCAGCATGTCGTCGTCCACCAGATGGCCGAGACGTTGCTGTTCACTGAGCATGCGCAGCAGCACCACCTCGACCTTGCGCACGCCTTGTTCGAAAGCACCGTCGGCGTTGACCAGCTGGATCATCGGTTCGACGTATTCGTCCCACGTTGCCAATACCTCGGCGTACCGCTGGCGCAACGGAATTTGCCGGTCGCTGGTCTTGGCCCGTTCGGCCACGGCCACCAGCGCCTGTTCATCGTTGGCGAGTTTTTTCAATACATCGCGTACGCGCATGTCGAGCAAACGCAGCTGGCGTGCCAGATCGTGGCCGTCACGGATGTCGAAGGCGTCCTGGATATAACCCGCCAGCCGCTCCAGATGGCGCAGGTAGGCTTCGATTTCCAGGCACAGGCCAAGGCGGTGCTCGTGGCGCAGATAGGCGAGGAAGTCGTGGATCTGGGCGTTGAGTTCGAAACGGTTGGGGCTTTTGGCGACCGGCACCAGAATATCCAGACGAATCCAGGCATCGAGCACGGCGGTGATGTCCTGCGGGGTGCTGTCCACCTGATGGGCGGCCAGTTGCAGGCGCAATTCGTTGAGGCTCAAGGTGCCCTGGTCGAAGTGTTCACACAACGGCTCAAGGAGTGCCCAGTGCTCGGCGAGGGCACGTAATACGCGCTTGGGTTCGATCATGGGAGGGCCGGTCAATTGGCTATGAAAGGTCGCGATTGTACTGCAACGTGCGGTCGAGTCATCACTTGGCGGATCAACTGCGGGCGGGAAGGGCAGAAGGGCGGTAGAATCCCCTCTCTTTAGTTATCCACAGATGGCCGACCTTTGTTGAACGAGTCCCGCCGCCGCGCTTTCTTGACCGCCATGCAAGTGGTCAGTTGGTTGCCGCGCACTGAGTTGCCGTTTGCCGCGCCTTCGCGGCCAGAACTGCTGGTGCTCCCTGAGCCGCCCGCCGAGCCTGTGATCGCAAGGCCTGCGGTCAAGGCGGCGGTTGCGCCGGGCAAACCTGCCGAGCGACCAAAAATCGAAGTGCCCAGGCCTTCGGTCAGTCGCCCTGTCAGCAAACCGGTGGTCGCAGCCGGGCCGGCACCTGTCACGACCAAGGCAGTACCGTTGCCACCACCGCGTTTTGCCTTGCAGTTGCTGCGGGCCGGGCGTTGCCTGGTGCTGGTGGAGTTACCCACAGGTGGCGCCTTCCAGAGTCGCGACCCGGCCTACTTATTGTTAAAGGATATGTTGCGTGCTGCCGGCTTGCCCGACAGCCCGCAAATCATCGGCGAGCCGGTGCGCTGGCCGTTGTTGCGGCGTGGCAATGTCGATCAGGGCCCGGACGCGGCCCGTGAGTTTGTGCAGGGCTTCGTCATGGCCCGCCTGGAAGAGGCCGAATGTGCCTGCTTATGGCTGATCGGGCTGCCCGCCGTGCGCTTTGCCGGTGAAGCCGATGCCGAAGCGTTCAACACTGAACTGCAAATTGAAGGGCTGGGCTGCGCATGGGCGCTGCCGGGCCTGGAACTCTTGATGGATGAGCCACAGCGCAAAGCGCATGTGTGGCAAGCCATGCGCCGGCTGATGGCGCGCTGGAAACACAATGATGAGTGATGCGGTAACTTTTCGCCCGATGACCGAGGCGGACCTTGATGCAGTCTTGAAAATTGAATACGCCGCTTTCAGCCATCCGTGGACGCGGGGGATTTTCCTCGACGGTCTGGGCAAATACCATATCTGGCTGATGTTTGAAGGCGAGCAGCAGGTAGGGCATGGCGTGGTGCAGATCATTCTCGACGAAGCGCATTTGCTCAATATCACCGTCAAGCCCGAAAGCCAGGGCCGCGGCCTGGGCCTTAAACTGCTTGAGCACCTCATGTCGATTGCCTACCAGCATGAGGCGCGCGAATGCTTCCTCGAACTGCGCGACAGCAACACCGCGGCGTTCAAGTTGTATGAACGTTACGGCTTCAATGAAATCGGCCGCCGCCGCGACTACTACCCGGCAGTGGGTGGGCGTGAAGATGCGGTGGTGATGGCCTGTACGCTGGTCGACTGACGGCTATAAATTGTTGTTGTGGGAGCAGTGGTGTTTCAGTGACACACCGTGTCGATCGCTATCGCGAGTAAGCCCGCTCCCACAGGTCCTGCCTTTTAGCGCTTGCGCCCCACCGGGTCGATTTCCGCCAGTTCGGCTTCATCCAGTCCCTTGCCGGCGCCGATGTCGTCTTCGTCGACCAGGCTCAGATCCCAGTCGGCCGCGCCGTCCGGGCTCTGGGCCGCCTCCTTGGCATCGCGGGCGCCGTCTTCGCGGATCAGCATCTCCTGTTCAAGGTCGTCATCGTTGAGGCCCAGATCCAGTTCGTCATCCAGGGCCGCCCTGTGCTTGACGCCAACGTCGTCGACAAATAGATCACTGATGGGCTCATAGGTATCGTCTTCGTCGAAATCCAGTGGCTCAACCGAGCCCATTGCGTCTTCGATATCGTCTATGGGCGCGGGTTGCGGTGCCCCGTAGGGGCGACGTGAATCAGTCATGGCAAATCCTCAAAGTCCGGGGTCTTGATAGGATGACTGTAGCCATTGCTGAAGATTCCACCCAACTGACCGCCGGAATGTCATGGCGCAAGTGACCCCGACCGCTGGTCGGCTGTCAAAACAGCGCATCAACTCTTGAGGCCTCACAGCATGAACGAACTACAAGATCTGATTGATAACAACGAGCGTTGGGCCGATGCGATCAAGCAGGAAGATCCCGACTTCTTCGCCAAGCTGGCCCGCCAGCAAACGCCGGAATACCTATGGATTGGTTGTTCGGATGCCCGCGTACCGGCCAATGAAATTGTCGGCATGTTGCCCGGCGATCTGTTTGTACACCGCAACGTGGCCAACGTGGTGTTGCACACGGACTTGAATTGCCTGTCGGTGATTCAGTACGCGGTGGATGTGTTGAAGGTCAAACATATTCTGGTCACCGGCCACTATGGCTGTGGCGGCGTGCGCGCCTCCATGACGGATCAGCAGATGGGCCTGATTGATGGCTGGCTGCGCTCGATCCGCGACCTGTACTACGAAAACCGCGAAGTGCTGGCGCTGCTGCCCACCGAGGAAGAGCGCGTCGACCGTTTGTGCGAGTTGAATGTGATCCAGCAGGTAGCGAACGTCGGTCACACCAATATTGTGCAAAATGCCTGGCATCGCGGGCAGAAGCTGTCGGTGCATGGCTGCATCTACGGGATCAAGGACGGCCGCTGGAAGAGCCTGAACACCACCATCAGCGGTCTTGACCAGTTGCCGCCGCAGTATCGCTTGCGGCCGGCGGGTTCGGTCTGAGTTTGCAGGCCTGACCTGTGGGAGCGGGCTTGCTTGCGATTCAGGCGGCGCAGTAATGCAGGAAAACAGCGTCGATACCATCGCGAGCAAGCCCGCTCCCACATTGGGTCATGAGTTCACTTACGGCATCACTGGCGCCGTATACACCAGCGTTGTCCCCAATGCCCACAGCAAAAACAGCACCAGGGGCGTGTGTACCAGCAGTTGCACAAACGAGAAGCCGATCAAGTCCCGCGCCTTCAACCCCAGTACGCCCAGCAGCGGCAGCATGTAAAACGGGTTGATCAGATTGGGCAACGCCTCGGCGGCGTTGTAGATCTGCACGGCCCAGCCCAGGTGATAGCCCAGATCATTGGCCACCTGCATCACATACGGTGCTTCGATAATCCATTTGCCGCCGCCCGATGGAATAAAAAAGCCCAGAATCGCCGAATACACACCCATTAATAACGCGTAGGTGTCATGGGACGCGATCTGCACGAAAAACGTCGAAATATGATGGGCCAGGGTTTGCCCGTCAGTCCCTTTGACCACTGTCATCAGCGCTGCAATCGAGCCATAGAGCGGGAACTGGATCATCACCCCGGTGGTGGTCGGCACGGCGCTGGCCACGGCATTCAGAAAGCTGCGCGGACGCCAGTGCAGCAGGGCGCCGAGCATCAGGAACAGAAAATTGTAGGTGTTGAGCCCCGAGATGGCGCTGATCGCCGGTTTGGTCGAAAACTCATGGAACAGCCAGCCCGCGGCCAGCAATACCAGTAACAGGGTCAGCAGTGGGCTGTACTCCAGCCACTCGCCGGGCCGTGTGCGCGGTGGCAGCTCGGGTGAGCTGAAGCTGGGGTCGATACCGCAGGCCGCCGCGTCGCGGGCCGATTCAGCGCCGGGGGCGGTGGCATAAGCCACGATCAGCGATACCACCACCAGTGCCGCCAGCAACACGCCGGACTGCCAGAGAAAGATGGTTTCAGTGAAGGGAATAACCCCGGTAATTGCCAGAATCGACGGCGGCAGGCTGGCCGGGTTGGCCTGCAGCTGCGCCGCCGAAGACGACAACCCCAGCGCCCACACTGCGCCAAGGCCCAGATACGCAGCAGCGCCAGCGGCGCGATAGTCCATGCGCAAGTTGGTGCGCCGGGCAAGCGCCCGTACCAGCAACCCGCCAAAAACCAGCGACAGCCCCCAGTTGAGCAATGACGCGACCATTGAAATCAGCGCCACCCAGCACACCGCCTGGCGCCCGTTTTTCGGCACCCGGGCCAGTTTATCGATCAATTTGACGGCGGGTGGCGAGCTGGCCACCACATAACCGCCAATGACCACGAAGGCCATTTGCATGGTGAACGGGATCAGGCTCCAGAAGCCGTCACCAAACGCCATTGCGGCATCGGTGGGTTTGGCGCCCATCAGCATTGTGGCCAGTGCCACGGTGATCACCGCCACAGCGGCGAACACCCAGGAATCAGGAAACCAGCGTTCGGCAAAGTTCGAACAGCGCAGGGCAAAGCGGGCAGAGCGGCTGTCTGTAATCTCAGCGGCCATGGGGAGTACCTCGGTTTTCTTATGGTTATGGGATGGCTTGAGCACAGTAAATCAAACCGTCAGCAATTCCGATGGCCTGCTGTGGCATGGCAATGAATTTGCAGGGTTGTTCAGTCGCTTGAATTTTGGATGAACGGTCGTTTTTGCCGCTCCAGAAAAGCCGTTCAAAGCCGATTCTGTTGCACGCATTCTTTCATTGCTCCAGGTACCTCATGTTCAACACACGCTTGAAGCAAGAGCTGTCGGCTCTTCGCGAAGAAATATCCAGTCTTCAGCAAGTCCGGGAGAGCCTTGACAGCGAAATGCTGGTGCTGTCCCTGGGCGCGGATGGACGCATCGAGACGGCCAACCCCAATTTCATCCAGCAGATGCATTACAGCAGTACCGAGTTGCTGGGCCTGCATATTGATAAACTGGTGCCGGCCTACCTGAAAAACGACGAGCACACCCTGCGTTTCAAGACCGCCATGAACCGCAAGGAGCATTACAGCGGCACCGTGCGCTTGCTGCGCGGCAACGGTCAGGAGGCGTGGTTGCGTTCGATCATGCAACCGATCCTGGACTCCGCAGGCCGCGTGTTGCGCATCTCGATTTTCTCCAGCGACCTGACGCGCACCATTGAGGCCTCCCGCGATCATGAAAATCTGATGAGCGCGCTGATGCGCTCCACTGCGGTGATCGAGTTCAACCTCAAGGGTGAAGTGCTGACTGCCAATGAGCGCTTTCTTGCAGGCATGGGTTACACCCTGGCGCAGATCCAGGGCAAACATCACCGGATGTTCTGCACCCCGCAAGAACAGAACAGTGCCGAGTACCAGGCCTTTTGGCGGCGATTGAACGCGGGTGAGTTTGTCGCGGCACGTTTTCAGCGCATCGACAGCCATGGCCGTGATGTCTGGCTGGAGGCCACCTACAACCCGGTGCGGGACGCCAACAACACCCTGTACAAAGTGGTGAAATTCGCCACGGTGATCACTGACCAGATCCATCGAGAGCAAGCCGTTTCTGACGCGGCCGGCATCGCTTACAGCACTTCACTGCAAACCGACAACAGCGCCCAGCGCGGCACCAAAGTGGTGACCGAGGCGGTGGAAGTCATGCGCGACCTGGCCCGGCATATGCAGCAGGCGGGTGATGGTATTGAAGCCCTGAGCGATCAGTCGCAAGTGATTGGCAGCATCGTCAAGACCATCAGCTCGATTGCCGACCAGACCAACCTGCTGGCGCTCAACGCCGCCATCGAGGCCGCGCGGGCCGGGGAGCAGGGCCGTGGCTTTGCCGTCGTGGCTGACGAAGTGCGGCAATTGGCCTCGCGCACCAGCAGAGCCACTGAAGAAATCATCGGCGTGGTGCGGCAAAACCAGGACATGGCGCGTGATGCCGTGGCCCTGATGGCCGATGGCAAACTCCAGGCCGAAGCAGGGCTGGCGCTGGCCGCCGAAGCGGGCACGGTGATTGTCGAAATTCAGGATGGCGCGCAGAAAGTGGTCAACGCCGTAGGGCAGTTTGCCAACCAACTGTCGTCCTGAGCCTTGATTTGCTGGGGTTGAACTTAAGAAAAATCCGCGTGAAGTGACGGAAAAAGTACTGGTAGGAGTAAACTCGGAACTTTCCAAAGGAGTTTCTATGAGTCACTACCAGTCGAGCATTCTTGCCAAACCGATACCTTCGCAAGCGCGTTACATGTTTTTCGCCCTCAAGTCAGTAGAAGCTTTGCCGGCTGCACTGGACACCTTGTCGCAGTGGGTGGATGGCAAAGGCGTGGTGGCCGGTTTTGGTTCGCCGCTGGTATTGGCACTGGGCGCGAAGGTCCCGGGCTTGCGAGTGTTTCCTGCTATCAATGCGATGGTTGAAAACCCGTCGACCCAGCACGCCCTGTGGTTGTGGTTGCTGGGCGAAGACCGTGGCGAGCTGCTGCACCGCAGCCAGGCCATCGAGACTGCGCTGGCGCCTGCGTTCAACCTGCTGCAAGTGACCGAAGGCTTCCGTTACGGCACTGACCGTGACCTGACCGGTTACGAAGACGGCACTGAAAACCCGGTGGACAAAGCGGCTGTGGACGCCGCCATCGTGGCCAATGCTGGCGCCGGGCTGGACGGGGGCAGCTTTGTGGCCATCCAGCAGTGGCAGCACGACCTCAACGGCTTCGCCGCACTGCCGTCCGAGGAGCAGGACAACATCATGGGCCGTCGCAAGAGCGACAACGAAGAGCTGGACGATGCGCCAGAGTCTGCCCACGTCAAACGCACCGCCCAGGAAAGCTTCACGCCAGAGGCCTTTATTGTGCGCCGCTCGATGCCGTGGACAGAAAACGGCAAGTCTGGGCTGATGTTTGTTGCCTTTGGCCGCACGCTGAACGCCTTTGAAGTGCAACTGCGGCGTATGAGCGGCCTGGAAGACGGCATTATCGATGGCCTGTATCGCTACAGCCGTCCGCTTAATGGTGGCTACTACTGGTGCCCGCCGATGAAAGACGGGCGCATGGATTTGAGTGCGGTGCGACCGTAACAAGCTTCACTTCCCCCCGTAGCAGCTGACGAGCGGAGCGAGGCTGCGATCGGCTGCAAAGCAGTCGCAAACCCAGACGACCGGGTTTAACTGATACACCGCAGTCACAGGATTTGCGACTGCTACGCAGCCGATCGCAGCCTCGCTCCGCTCGTCAGCTGCTACGCAGAGCGTAGTCAGCGACGACTGGTTTCAGGAATTGTCTGATTATTTTTATCATGCCCCGGCCTCAGGCTTGCGGCATGAAATCGACCCCTCAAGCCGCCCGAAAACTTCTGCACTTATTTGCCAGCGGTTTGATCGTCGCGGCCATCGCCAGTTCGTTCATTTATTTGCGCTCGGTCTTTAACCAGGAAGTGTCCCTGCGCCGCAGTTTTATGAACGAGGCGGTATTCAATGCCCAGGATTTTTTCGTCAGCCGCCAGACCTTGCTTAAGAGTCTGGTGCTGGCGACTGTGCCCGACAAGAAAGGTAATCAAGCATTTATCAGCGTTGATCCAGAAGAAGAACTCAACATCAATCTGGGCAGCGAAGCCGGCCACTGGAGCCTGTGGCTGACCCGGCGGATGACGGACTATCTGCACGAAAGCAAAGTCAATCTTCTGTACGTGCCACAAACAGACAAGCCCAAGGTGGTGCGTTTGTTTGACGCTTCAGGCAGCCTGGAACCGTTGCCCCAGGTAGTGCTGCAACGTCTGGTCGATGAGGGCGCCAAGGCCTATTCATTTGGTGATGATCTGTGGCTCACGGACAACCGGGTCCTGGATTCGCCCTTTTATTTATTCTCCCGTCTTGATAACCGTAACCTGTCTTCCGGCTGGCTGGGCATTGAGGTCGAAGTGCCGGATCTGGTGGAGGCCTTGCGCAGTGAAAGTGCCGGTGACTTCATGCTGCTCAACGGTCAAGGCCAGATTCTGTTCACCAACGCCGCACAATCCACGCTGGTCGGTTCATTGCAGACGCTGGAGCCCAAGAACTCGTTTGGCTTTATCGGGAGTGGCTGGTTGCCCGACAGCCTGGCAATCAGGAAGAAGCTGGGCTATTCGGGCTGGCAAATTGTGTATGCCGTAGATATCAAATCGTTATTGCCTGTATTGGGCGGGCCTTTGCTGGGCTGTGTGTTGTTGTTTATTGCAATTTGCATCGGCTTGCGATTACTGATTGTGCGCATTGATCGGCGCCTGATCACCCCGGGTGAGATACGCATTCAGGCGCTGGTTGAAAGTGAGGCGTTCAGTCGTGCCGTCTTGCAAGTTGCACCGATGGCCCTGTGTGTGATTCGGCGCACAGACGGCACTGTGGTGCTGGAAAACTCCTTGTCACAACAGTGGCTGGGTAACGGCACTGAGCGCAGCAAGTTATGTCATGGCTGGATTTCTCGCGCGTTCGATGAATGTGACTTGCGCAACAGCGATGAGATCGAAATGGAGGATGGCCGCCTTCTGTACCTGGCGTTTGCGCCCACGCGCTACAAAGGTCAGGACGTACTGATTTGCGCGTTCAGTGATATCAGCGCACGCAAGCAGATTGAAGTCACCCTCGAACGTGCCCGGCAGCTGGCGGACCGGGCCAATGAGGCCAAGACCCTGTTTCTGGCTACCATGAGCCATGAAATCCGCACCCCCCTGTACGGCGTATTGGGCACCCTGGAGCTGCTGGCGCGTACCGATCTCAACGATCAGCAGAACAACTATCTCAAGGCCATCGAACGCTCATCCGGCAACTTGTTGCAGCTGATTTGCGACGTGCTGGATGTGTCACGGATCGAGGCGGGTCAACTGCAACTGGAACTCAATACCTTCAGCCCCCTGGAGCTGATAGAAGAGGTGGTCCAGGGCTACAGTGGCGCGGCTCAGGCCAAGGGCCTGCAGTTGTTTGCATTGATTGATTCGACGGTGCCCGAATGGCTCAGCGGCGATGTCACCCGCATCCGCCAGATCCTGAACAACCTGCTCAACAACGCCCTGAAATTCACCGACTACGGGAAAATCGTCCTGCGCCTGAAAATGGACAGCCGTGACGATGAGCGCGTCATGCTGCATTGGCAGGTCTCCGATACTGGCAAAGGTATTGCCCATGAAGAGCAGGCCCATCTGTTCGAGCCTTTTTATCAAGTGGAGTCAGCCAAAAACGTAGTCGCCGGTACCGGGCTGGGCCTGTCCATCTGCAAGCGTCTTATGCACTTGATGAACGGCACCATGCGCCTGGTCAGCGAGCCGGGGCTGGGCAGCAGTTTTACCCTGCACCTGCCCCTGGTGCAGGTTAACGAGCCGGCGCGTTTGAGCCCTTTCGGCGAATTGGCTGCCAGCGTTGTTTATGTGGTTTCACCCGTGCGCGAGCTGGCCGAGTGTTATTGCGCCTGGTTGCGCCGTTGGGGCGCGCGGGCTTATCTGGGCGCACCGAAACCAGGGGATGCACCCGATGCTGCTGTTTTACTGGAGCTGCATCCTGGTGCCGCCCGGCAATTGCTTGAACCTGGGTGGACGGGACCGCTGGTGGTAGCCGCCAGTGACATGTCGGTAGCTCCCGCCGTTGACAACCCTTGCTGGCAAGCGGACCTGAGCAGTTTGCAGGACGTCTATCGCGCCCTGTGCAAGGCTCAGGGCATGGGAATGGGGGCCGATCTTGAGCCGGGTACGGCGAAGACGGAACTCAAACTGGATTTGCGCATTCTGGTTGCCGAAGACAACGTGATCAATCAACTGATTCTGCGCGATCAGCTTGAAGAGTTGGGTTGCACCGTGACATTGGTCAGCGATGGCCTGGAAGCACTTGAGCGTTGGCGGGATGAGGATTTTGATCTGCTGCTGACCGACGTCAACATGCCGAAAATGAATGGCTATGAGCTGGCAGCCCGGTTGCGGGCCATGAACATCACGCTGCCGATCATTGGGGCAACGGCCAATGCCATGCGCGAGGAGAGCGAGCGCTGCCTGAACGCCGGGATGAATCATTGCCTGATCAAGCCTTTTACGCTGCACACCCTATACAACTGTCTTCAGCACTTCTAAAGGAGGATCCAGTGAAGCCCTATCGTGTACTGGTCGTTGAGGATCACCCTTTTCAGCATGAGTATTTGCTCAACGTTTTCAATGAGGTGGGTGGCTTTACAGTTGACACCGTTTGGGATGGCGATGGCGCGCTGGAGTGTCTGGCGCGCAATGACTATGACCTGCTGCTCAGTGATTTACTGATGCCGGTCATGGATGGCGTGCAACTGATTCAGAAAGTTGCCGCCCTGAGAAGAAAACCGGCGTTGGCACTGATGAGTGCCTCGTCGCGGCGCATGTTGATCAGTGCGGGGCTGGCAGCCAAGAACCTGGGTATTTCAGTGATTGGCCTGATCTCCAAACCAGTCGAGTTCAATTCTGTCATGCGCTTGAAAGAGCGGCTGGAGCTTTTTCGCCTTAACGGCGAGACGGACCCCGCCCTGGCCATTGAGGTTGACCCGCTGAGTATCGAATGGGCGATGGGCAATGGGCAGATTCAAGCGTGGTTCCAGCCCAAGAAGTCCCTGAGCAATGGCAATATTCTCAGTGCAGAAGCGCTGGTGCGCTGGGTACACCCTGAGGCCGGCCTGTTATTGCCCAAGGACTTTCTGAGTGTGCTGATCAGCCACGGCCTGGAAGAGCGACTGTTGTGGCTGATGCTGCAACAAACCCTGCAGGCGCAAAGACAATGGCGTGAGCAGGGCTGGGACATTCCGGTGTCTATCAACCTGCCCACGCATCTGCTGGATAACCATGCGCTTGCCGACCGCCTGCGCGACGCTGTGATTGCCGATGGTGGCGAGCCGCGCAGCATCGTGTTTGAACTGATGGAAAGCTCCACCACCGAGGAACTCAGCAATTACTACGCGGGTGCCTGTCGCCTGCGCATGATGGGTTTCGGTTTGGCCCAGGATGATTTTGGCAAGGGGTTCAGCTCTTACTTCAATCTGGTTTCCACCCCGTTCAGTGAACTGAAGATCGATCGTTCGCTGGTACATGGCTGTGTTGAAAACGAGAATCTGGCCTCAGCCTTGCGCAGCCTTGTCGAGCTGAGCCGCAAGCTGGGCCTGACAGTTGTCGCTGAAGGGGTCGAGACTCAGGCCGAGCTCGAATTTCTGCGCAGTATCAAGTGTGATCAAGTGCAAGGTTTCCTGATTTGCGGCGCTATATCGTGCGCCGATTTTGAAACTCTTTTACTGGACGATAGCTCTAAGCCATCACCGGGGTAGCTGAGTGCGGCGCCACGGGTCTTGTTCTGCGCTCGATCTGTAGAAACCCGGGGGCGCCGGACTTGCCATGTCATCAAAGTGGAGCCAGGCAATGCGCGAATTAAAGGTAGTGATTGCCGACGATCATCCGGTGGTATTGCTGGGGCTTCGGGAGATGATCCAGCGTGATGAGTATTTCACCCTGGCAGGTGAGGCACTGAGTTCGTCGCAGTTGGTCGAGCAGTTGCAGTTGCATCAACCTGAACTGCTGATTACTGATTTCAATATGCCCGGCGATGACATCTATGGCGACGGGCTGCAACTGATCGAGTACATCATTGAGCATTTTCCCGGGGTCAAGATCCTGGTGCTGACCGTCATGAGCAATCATCTGATTATCTCGCGCTTGCTGGAGCTGGGCGTGGCGGGCGTGATTGCTAAAAGCCATATTCGCGAAGAAATAGGCAAGGCCCTGAGTGCGCTGGCCAACGATCGGGGCTATGCGCCGCCGGCTGCTGCAGCAATTTCGGTGGTGACCAACCCCAAGGTCATTGATGAACGTTTCTCCACGCTGTCACCTCGTGAAGTCGAAGTGCTCAGGCTGTTTGTGGCCGGCAACAGTGTGGGCGACATTGCCCGTCAATTGAACCGCAGCGTCAAAACCGTGAGCACCCAAAAAGTAGCCGCCATGCAGAAGCTGGAAGTGCTTAACGACCACGCCTTGCTGACCTATTGCATCAAAGCGGACCCCTTCGAATAGTTGTAGCGCTCTTCCCGTGCAGGAGTCATGTTTGCCATGCCGCAAATGAAAGTCTTATTGGCCGACGACCATCCGATTGTGTTGATGGGCGTGCGTGAAATCATTGAGCGTGACCCGCGCTTCAAGGTTGTGGGTGAAGCAATGAGTTCGTCCGAGTTGATCGACAAGATTTCGTTGCTCAAGCCTGACGTGATTATTACCGACTACAACATGCCAGGTGATGATCAATACGGTGATGGCACCCGCCTCGTGGAATACCTGCGCCGGCATTTCCCCGAACCCAAGGTGTTGATCCTGACCGTTATAACCAATGCCCAAGTGCTGACCTGGCTGTATGAGCTGGGTATCAGCGGTGTCATTTCAAAGAGCGCTGGGCTTGAGCAGATCCTGGTGGCGCTGGACGCGTTCTATCGCCAGGGGCACTACCAGCAGGACCAGCCGCAAGGTGGCTTGAGTGAAGATACCGATGACCTTTCGCAAAGGCTCAGCCAGTTGACGGTCAAGGAGTTTGAGGTCCTGCGTCTGTTCTCTACGGGGGTGAGTGTGGGCGATGTTGCGCAGAGCCTGAACCGCAGCATTAAAACCATCAGCACCCTGAAGGTTTCGGCGATGCGCAAACTCAATGTCGACAATGATCAGGCGCTGCTGATCTTGTGCGTCAAGGCCAATCTGTTTGCCTGACGCAGCGGTTTACAGATAGATCATTTCCATCAACAGCGTCGAGCTGTAGCTGCCGATTGCGGGCAGTTCCTCCCCGGTCTTGACCGGCCGCACAGAGAGCTGGAGCTTGAGCCGCGTTTCTTCAACCGGGAAGATCAATTGCTCGCCCAGCTTCAAGTCAATCACTTTCAATGTACTGGTCATGTCGCTCAGGCGGGTTTTCAGCCCCAGCCTGTCGAGTGTGGTGCGCAGTGTGCTGCTGTCAAAAGCACCATTGCCGGCGCTGAAACGCAGGTGTACCTGGCTGCCCTTGATGCATTGGAAGTCCAGGCTGACATCGGTCCAGCCGGTGATGTCCGAGTTCAGCGAGTTGAGGTTTGTCTTGGGGATATCCACGCTTTGCGAGGCCGGGAAATTAGCCGTGCAGGGCGGTTTTATCAGGGTGCCGACCACCTCTATCCGGGCCGCATCCTCTGCGCAGCTGGCCGGGCTGAGCAGCAGTGCGGCGGTGGACAGCAGCGCCACCCACAGGCTCACTCTGGCTAGCATGGACACCTCACAGGTACTCGATACTGATAACGGCCGAGGTGCTGAATGCACCCTCGGTCAGTGCGCCCTGGGCAATCAACTTTGCTTTCATGCTCAGGTCGACCGTACCGCTCTGGTTGGTCAGGTTGCGTTTGACCCCGGTAACGTTGGCGGCCGTGCTGTCGCTGTTCCAGAGCAATGAATAACCCAGATTGGCCTTGCCCGTTGAGGCCTGTGTGGTTGAGCCCTGAATCGTGCGGGCTGCCAGAATGCTCACCGCCAGCACCGAGTTGGCCGGGCAGGTCATGGTGAGGGGGATGTCGATCAGCGGGGCATCGGCCACCTGGTCATAGCGCAGGCTGCCGAAGTTGGCGGTCAGCGTCTTGCTGCTGGTCAGGGTGCAGGGCGGGCGGGTCAGGGTTCCGCTCAGGTTGATGGTCACGGTGTCTGTTGCGGCGTTGGCGGTTGCGCTGAGCAGGCCTGCGAACAGTGTTGCGGCCAGCGTTACGGATAATTTCATGGTCGAGTTCCTGTGCCTGATCAGAGATAGGTGATGTTGAGGGTGTACTGACTGGAAAAATTTCCGGTCGGCGAAACGCTGGTATTCAGGCGCGGGCGAAAACCAAGGCGGATGTTGTTGCTGCCATTGGTCAGCGCCAGCGTGCGTGGGCTGTTGAAGGTCACTGCCGTGTTGGTGTCAGCCCAGGTGGCGGCCATCGACAGACCGGCCAGGGTTGTGGCTGAAACCCCCGGGCTGCCGCTGATGGCCGCCTGGGTGGGTACCAGCGTGGCGGTCGCTTGCGTACCGCGAGTGCAATTCATGGTGATATTGGCAATTTGCTGCGAACTGGCGAAGTCATTGCTGCTGAGTGTGCCAAAAGGCAGGTTGAGGGTTTTTGCCGAGCCCATCGAGCAGGCGGGCTGGATGACCCGGAAGCTGAGAATGACGGTCTGCAAGTAGTCGCCATAAGCCTCATAACCTCGAATAGAGGTGTCTGTGAGCGAAACACTGACCATGTAGTTGCCAGGCGTGACGGGCGCCGTTCCATAAAGCAGAACGTTGTAGGAAAAGGTATTGCCCACGAACAGCTGCACACAGCTTGAGGGCATGCATGTACTGCTCGCAGTCCCGATGGGCAGCTCGGGAACCATCAGCCCGGAGTTGGTGTGAAACACCTGGACCTTGCTGCCTCTGCCCTGGTTGTAGAACTGGCTGTGCTGCAGTGACGAGCCATAGGGATACCAGCGGGTCACCCGGCAGTTGGCTGTCATGTTGGCGGTGTAGCTGGTGGATGGCGCAAGGTCGCCCAGCTGAATGATGCCGGTGGTGCCCGTAGCGGTGCATGCGAGGTTGTTTTGAATCAGTGCAAACGCTTGCTGACTGACAAGACCCAGCAACAGGCAAAGCAGCAGCATGCTGACTTTGCCCCGGCCCGAACGAGATGATTTGACGGTTGATTCATGCATCGGGAGTACCTTGAGTGTCTGGCGATAGGGCATCGCAACGAATGTGCAGTTGCCCGATGCCGGTCTCTGACAGGTTGTAGGTGTTCAGGTCCAGGTCCTTGGCGCACCAAGGCTGGCCGTTGACGTTGATCAGCAGCCGCGCCTTGTCCGGCACGCCAGTCATAAATACCCGGCCCTTGTCGGCTACCATCGCGCTGCTCAGCAGCGTGCCCTTGAGGTCATACAGCTGCGCTTCGGCGGCGAAAGGGGCGGGCTTGCCAGTGCTTGAGCTGACGCTGACCAGCAGGCGGCGGCCGTTATGGGTTTCGAAGTTGGCCAGGACAAAGGCACCACGATTGGGGGTGACTTCCTGTACCAGGTTGGCAATGTCGGTGTTGTCCGACAGTGAGTCAGTGTTGAGCGATACCTTGTTTTTGCGGTACGGCTGCGCCGAGGGAATAATCGTGTAGCCACTGCCGTTGGTCTTGATCCCGCTCTTGGTCAGCACGCCCACATCGGCGGCGCCGGGGGTGGCGACAATGATGTTGGTCTCGCCCAATGGCTGGGTGAACATCACGGTATTGCGGATGGCAACCACGCCACCCTCCACGCCATAGTCCATCTGCCGGGTGTTCTGATCCTTGTTATAGGAACCGTGCCAAATGGCATTGGCCGCGTTGTAGCGGGCCGCCACCGAGCCGCCGAGCACGCGGTCATCGTCACTGATCTGCTGATTGATGCCCAGGTTGTACGACAGGGCATCGTCCTGCAGTTGCGAGCCGCTGAAGGTGGCATTGCGGCTGGCATTGCCGGCGGAGTCCTGGTTGGTGCTCAGGCCGATCCGGCTGCTGCTGCCCGGGTTGCCCAGCGGCAGGCTGACGCTCAGCGACACGCTGCGGATGTCGTCGCCCATACCGCTGTTCTGAGACAGCCCCAGGTTGTAGGAGGCGCTGGCAACACTGAAGCTGTAGCCCAACTGAATGGAGGTATTGCTCTTGGCCCGGTTCCAGTAATCGGTTTTGGTCAGGTTGGCGTACATGCCGCCCCAGGTACCGAATTGTTGCGATACGTTGGCGGTAAAGCTGCTTTTCATATGGCCGGTCAAATACGGTGAAAACGCCGCACTGTTGCTCAGGGTTTCATCGACATAGGGCACGAGCGAGTTGTTGGAGCGTGCGTTGATCGCCTCGTTGAAACTGTAGTAACCGCTGGTGGAGTAGCGGTAGCCAATCAGGCTGAAGCTGGTATCGGTCAGGTCGATGGATTTGGAGTACCGGAAGCGATATGACTGGCCCGACAGCGTTTTGGCGTCTGTGCCCATGTCTTCGCTGATGGCATGGGTCACGTCCAGGGAAATGGCACCAAAGCCGGCAAAGTCGTGGGCAAAGCCCAGCAGCGCCGATGTGTATTGTTCGCTGACGATGCTGCCGCCGAACAGCGTGGTGCCCTCGGTCAGGCCACGACGATAGGTGCCTTGTACAAAACTGGGCTTGGGCGAATTCTGCGCGCCTTCTGCCGGGCGATACTGGCCTGCGGTCACGGCGTAGCTTTGCTGGCCTTCACGCAACATGTAAGGCACAGAGGCAAATGACTGGATGTAGACCTGGCGCTCGCCATTGGGGCCTTCGATGGTGACTTCGATATCGCCGTTGCCCGCGGTCGAGTACAGGTTCTTGAGGGCGAACGGGCCTGATGGCACCCACTGTTCACTGATGACATAACCGCGCTGGCGCAATGTCACCAGCGAGCGGCCGTTGGCAACCCCACGCACTACGGGGGCAAAATTACGCGCATCATCGGGCAGCATGTCCAGATCAGAAGCGATCCCCACGCCGCGGTAAGAGATGGTGTCGAACAGATCGCTGTCGGTGGCGCTCTCACCCACCGTGGCAATGGCCATCAGGTTGCCCAGGTCGCGCTGGACATAGGTGTCCACCGATTTCCAGCTGCCGTCGACGTTAGTGCCTTTTTGCCAGGTCGAGAAATTGCGAAAGCGCCAGGCGCCGCTGTTGAACCCGCTATGAACACTGCCGAACTGGGATTGGCGGCTGCCGAACTGGTTCTCGTAGTTGCTGCCGGAAAAACTGTAGTTGGCGAAGGCCACCTGCTCGCCATCGCTCCAGGTCTTGCGCCGGGTTTCAAACGGCACGCTGCCGATATACGCCTGGGGAACCTGCAGGCTCAAATGCTGCTTGTTGAAGTCGTAATCGTAGGTGACGCCGGTAAGGTCACGGTTGAAGTACACGCAGTTGTCAGTGCTGATGTCGGCGTTTTTCAGGCGTGTGGGGTCAACCCCCAAATCCGTCAGGGCCTGAAGGCTGAAGCAGGGGAACAGACCATTGGGGGTCGAGACCTGGCTTGCGGTTTCTCGCACAAAGTGCAGGTCGCGCTGCTCCACAAGCCGGTCGTCCACTGACAGGTCAACCCGGTAGATCCCCGGCAGTTGACCCTGGCTCATGGCTTTTACCTGCTCGGCCACTTCGCTCGAAGCGTTGCCGCCGCCAATTTCCAGAAAGGATGAATCGAAGCTGTATTCAGCATGCACGGCGGTGGTTGCAAGGCCCGCAGCAGCAGCGGTGAGCGTGCTCCAGCACTTTATTCGGCGCGCGAAGGCGCACATGCGCAATCGCAGCATGAGTGAGTCCTTCCAGTCGACTGATCGGCAGTTTTCAATGAGGTGTAACGGGTTTTGCCTTGACCGTACTGCCGTACTCGTTGATGTAGCTGAGTTCGAGGCTGTCGCTGTTTTTCAGCGCAATCGGGGTGGTGGCGGTGCTGCCGGGCTTGATGACCTCAGGCATGCCTTTGCTGGCGCTGTTGTTGATCAGCAACTCACTGACCACCACGTTGTAACCCGACGGGTTATGCACCGTGAGTTTTCCGCCTTCTGCCCGCCACTGCAGTTTCTCCACCGCTTCGGGCAAGGTGCCCTTGAGGTTGGCGGGGCGATAAAACAGTTTGATCGTGGTCTTGAGTGCTATTTGCAGCACGTTCTGGTTGCGCTGTTCCTCACTCTTGGCCGGGATGGCTTTGACGTTGAGCAAAAACAGGCTTTCTTTGTCGTCGGGCAGGTTCTGTGCGTTGGTGGCGATGATCCGCAGAATGTTCTGGCTCTTGGCATCCAGGCGGAACAGGGGCGGCGTGACAATAAACTCATCGGCACTCGCGTCGCGGTCATCGAACGGGCTGACCCACGACTGCACCAGATATGGCACACCGTCATCACCCGAGTTTGAAAGTGCCAGGTTGGCTTCCTTCTCCTTGCTTTGATACACAACGCGCGTGGAACCCACGTTGACGCCTGCCTGAACCTGGGGCAGCCAGAAGCTTGCTGCCAGTGCCAAAAAGGCTGCAACTTTTAAACGCATCAAGGTGTCCTCTTGTTAACGCCAGAGCTCGCGATAGACCGCGAGCTCCCTCGTCAAGCTCATGAATTACTTGTAGGTAACGTCGAAGCTGGCCAGTGCATTGACTTTACCGGTGCCGATACCACGTACACCCGGGGTGTCGCCCGAAGCTTCGGTGTCGGCAACCAGGCGTACATAGGACGCGGTGAAGTCAAACGTGTTGGACTGCGGGCGCAGAACGTAGTCGTTGCTGGCCGTGTTGAGCGGCAACTTGTTACCAGTGCGGGCATCGTTGATCTGGATACCGACGCCGGAAACCTGGTTGTCACCGGTCATGCCCAGTACGGTGGCATCAGTGCCGGACTGCTGGCCGCTGAATTTGATGGAAGCGTTTTTCAGGGTCGAGCCGCTGCAGTTTTCCAGCGAGATCGAGAAAGGGGTGGCGCCAGCAGTGGCAACAGCCCCAACGGTGTTAGGGAAGTCGGCAATGCGGACCTGGCCCATATCAACCGCTTTCTTCACGCTTTCGCTGTTGATGGTGCATGCGTTGTCGTTGATAGTGCCGGTGAATTCAACCTGGCCATCAGCCGCTTGAGCGGTAGCAGCAGCCATCACGATCAGCAGCGAAGAACCACAGAGCGCGGTGTATTTGCCAATTTTTTGAAACATGAGAGAAGCCCTCTACAAACAAGTGATGTGTGATTTCCATTTTTTTACTGCCCCTCCTGTCAACGGCTAGCCGCGGCAGGTGATGCACAGGATGCAATTGCCAGCGGACAATCCCCATCAGACGATTCCTGTTCGTCTTGCTCAGAGCGTTTCGGGGGCGTGGGGACGGGGCCGGTGTTCTGCTGGTTGCGACCGCTGACGGGGTGCTGGCGCATGGAGCAATGTGTAACCCTTTGGCTGGCAACAGGCTTGCCAATCTCCTCTCAGGTAAACGACGGCGCTAAATCATGAAGCAAGCTAAGGTACGTCTCGGTGCGCTGGCACTGAGCTCACTCAGACTGAACAAGCTGTTGCTGCTGCTGACAGGGCTTGCCCTGCTGTTGGTGAGCATGAGTTATTGGGCGGTTAACCGGGTGCTGAAGGAGGAGGGCGAGAAGACGGACTTTCATTTCGCGCGGCTGATGGAAAGCATCCATGAGCATGAGGCCTTTTTGCGCATTGCCGTTCAGAGCTACAGCCAGGCCAACGACAACCTGCTGATAGATAACCAGCCGCATTCGCATCAGGCGCTGATTCGTCAGGGGGATGAGCGTTTGTTCCAGAACCGTGACACGGCCAAGTCATTGCCTTTTACGGTGAGCCAGCGAGACAAGTTCAGCCATGCTGACATGCAGGGGGTTTACTCGTTCGGTGTGCAGTTGACCGACCTGTTCACGGCATACTGGTCCGATTCCCACTATGTGGCGCCGCAGGTGTTTGTTTTTTCCCCCAGCGATCAATTCACCATTGCGGTCCCCGGGATTGATGGCACGCGGCAGTTTCCCCTGCTGCTCAAAAGCAACTTTTTCGATGTGACCAAGCGTTTGTATGATGAGCTGGTGGCGCGCCAACATGCCCTTGGTGCTGATCAGATGATCTGGTTAAAAGCCCCGCAGGGCCTGATTCAAAAGCGCAAGTACATTATCGGTGCCATCGGGCTGAACCTGTCGCGCAACTTCTTGCCGCCGGGGGCAGAAGCCAATGACCTGGTGATCCTCAGCGCGTTGCTGGACGTCAGCGATATCAGTGATCTGGAACGTTTGTTGATGCACCCCACCAACAGTCGCCTGACCTTGATCTCGCCTGCGGGCGATGTGTTGCTGGGGGACGTTCAGGATGTGGAGGAACTGCCCCTGGGATTGAGCATTACCCGTGATGGTTTGCGTTTCAAGTTGAGCTCAGGCGGGGCCGCGCCCTGGATCGGGCTGTACGCGATCAGTTATCAGAACTTTTTTGGTTATGCCAAGTGGCCCCTGGCGGGCGCAGTGGGCCTGCTCGTGGTGTTTGTATTGATCGGCTGGCGCGTCAACCGCTGGTATCGCAAGCAAATCATCGAGCCTGCCCAACGGGCCAGCCAGTCCCTGGCCGAGAGCGAAGAGTTCAACCGGGCAATGCTCGACAGCGCCCCCGTGGGACTTTGCGTGGTCGAGCGCGGCACCGGCGTGGTATTGCTGGAAAACCAGCGGGCACACGAATGGCAGGGTACGCCAGAGCTGATAGCCCTGTTGAAGCGCGATTATGGTGAGCACGAACTGGGTGAGGTCCAGCTGGAAGTCGCGGGGCGCTATCTGCAGGCCTGTTTTGCCTTCACCCGTTACAAGGGCAAGAACGTGGTGCTCTGCGGTTTCAACGACATCACCCGGCATGTGGACGACGCCAACCTGATGGAGCAGGCCCGGCGTTCGGCCGATGAAGCGAGCAAGGCCAAGACCCTGTTCCTGGCAACCATGAGCCATGAAATCCGTACGCCCCTGTACGGGGTGCTCGGCAATCTTGAACTATTGGGCCTTACACCTCTGAGTGAGCGTCAGCGTGAATACCTGCAGACCATTCAGCGTTCATCGACGGTGTTGTTCCAGTTGATCAGCGACGTGCTGGACGTGTCAAAAATCGAGTCCGGGCAAATGGCTGTCGAGGCCAAGACGTTCTGCCCGCTGGATTTGTTCGAGGATTGCGTGCGTAGTTATTGCGCCGCGGCGGGTAACAAGGGCCTGAAGATCTTTGCCTGTGCCGACGCGCAGTTACCGCCATTGTTGCGTGGCGATGCGGTGCGTATACGGCAAATTATCAATAACCTGTTGAGCAACGCGATCAAGTTCACCGACACCGGCTGGGTGGTCTTCAGGCTCAAGGTCATCGGCATCGAACAAGGGCAGGCAACGTTGCAGTGGCAGGTCTCCGATACCGGCGTGGGCATCAGCGAGGAGCAACTGACGCGCCTGTTCAAGCCGTTCTCCCAGGTGGGCGGCAGTGAGCGGGCGGGCGGTGCCGGGCTGGGCCTGTCCATTTGCGCGCGCTTGAGCGAGATGATGGGCGCCAACCTGCGGGTGGTCAGTGAACCGGGGTTGGGCAGCAGCTTTTCATTGCACATGAGCCTGCCGGTTATCGCTGGCGCACTGGACAACTGTGCCGATATTGACCTTCAGGGGGTCAGTGTTTATGTGCGTGCTGCGCGCAATGATATCGGGCAGATTGTGGCGGACTGGCTAAACCGCTGGGGCGCTCGCGCCCAGGTACTGCCGGCAGCGGTCCCCCCTGATAACTCCGCCATCCTCCTCGATCTGGACCCTGACCAGCCGCTGACCGTGCCCTGGGCAGGCGAGCGGGTGCTGGCGACCGAGTCGGGGCGCAGCCAGCCGCAAAGAACGGGCCGCGGCTGGGAGGTCAACGCGTACGATATTCGCGCCATTGGCAGAACGCTGATGCAAATCGCCCACGGAACTGTGCCCCAGACGCCCGCCAGTGTGGTGCCTTATGCCGCCAGCCTGGAATTGAGCGTGCTGGTCGCTGAAGACAACCCCGTCAACCAGGAGATCCTCAGGGAGCAACTGGAGGCCCTGGGGGTAAGGGTTACGCTGGCGGACGATGGCGAGCAAGCCCTGGCCCGCTGGAAGGAGGCGTCGTTCGATCTGGTGATCACCGACGTCAATATGCCCAAGCTAGATGGCTATCAGCTGACCCGTCGTTTGCGTGAGCTTGACCCGCAGGTGCCGATCATTGGTGTCACCGCCAATGCCTTGCGTGAAGAGGGTGAGCGCTGCCTGGAAGCAGGGATGAATGTGTGGCTGGTCAAGCCCCTGAGCCTGACAACCCTGCGCCAGACCTTGTCGGCCTGGTGCCCGCCGTCTGCAGAGGCACCTTTTGGTGCCCTTGAAGCACCCGCACCACTGCCGCAGGCGGATGACCTGCACGACTGGATTACCCTTTCGCCCGCCATGCACCGGCTGTTTATCGCCACCATGCAGGATGATCTGCTGCAAGCGCAGCTGGCCTTGCAGGAGGCCAATACCTCGAAATTGATCAGTTATGTACACCGCATGCACGGCTCATTTGCCACGGTGGGCGCTGTCAATTTGGCTGAGGCCTGCAATCAGTGCGAAATGGCCTTGCTGCGTGAGCCCTTGAACCCGGCTTCGGTCGAGGCCAACCAGGTGTTGCTCGAACGCTTGCGCAAGGTTGTCGCAAGGCTGGTTGACGGAGCGTTGTACCCCCAGGGCCAGTGATGTGCGGTCTGTTTTCACGGGTTGGTTGATCTGGCGGTGATCGTTGTGGCGGTTTGTTGTACCTTGGATTCGTCCCTCCCAACAATAATATGGACGTTTTCATGGCCTCTAACCCAGCGTTTCAAGCGTATTCCATGCCCACCCTGCTCGATGACCTGCGCGAGCTGCTCGGTGAGCGCCTGAGCACTAGCCGTGTCGAGTGCGAGCAACACGGCCGAGGTGAGTCATACCACCCGAGCCTGCCGCCGGACGCGGTGTGTTACGCCCAATCCACGGCCGAGGTCGCGGCCATCGTCAAGCTCTGCGCAGCGCAGCGAGTGCCGATCGTTGCCTTTGGGGGTGGTACTTCACTGGAAGGCCATGTAGGCGCCACCCGGGGCGGGATCTGCATCGACCTGAGCCGCATGCAGCGCATCATCGCCGTGCGCCCGGATGACCTGGATGTCACGGTGGAGGCCGGGGTTACCCGCATGCAGCTCAATGCCGAACTGCGCACCACCGGGCTGTTCTTTCCGGTCGACCCGGGGGGTGAAAGTACCTTGGGAGGCATGGCGGCGACCCGCGCCTCAGGAACCAACGCAGTGCGTTACGGGACCATGCGCGAAAACGTATTGAACCTGACTGTGGTGCTGGCTGACGGTCAGGTGATCAAGACCGGCGGGCGGGCGCGAAAATCTTCCGCAGGCTATGACCTCACGCGCCTGTTTGTCGGCTCGGAAGGCACCCTGGGGATCATCACCGAAGTCACCCTGCGCCTGTACGGTATACCGGAAACCACCTGCGCGGCGGTGTGTACCTTCCCGACGATTGCGGCGGCGGTGAGTTCGGTGGTGTCGATCATTCAGTACGGCATTCCCGTGTCGCGGGTTGAGTTGCTCGATGCGCGCACGGTGCAGGCGGTCAACCGTTTCTCGCACATGGGCCTGGTTGAAACGCCGACGCTGTTTTTCGAATTCGCCGGTTCCCCGGCCAGTGTGGCCGAGCAGGTTGAACTGACCCGGGACATCGTTGAAAGCAATGCTGCATTGGGTTTTCAAGCGGCAGAGGATACCGATGCGCGCAATGCCTTGTGGCGTGCCCGGCACAGTGTTCACTATGCAATGCAGGCCATGCGCCCGAATGGGCGGATCTGGAGTACGGATGTCTGCGTACCCATTTCAGCGCTGACCCAATGCATTGCCGAAACCGCAGAAGATGTGGCCAGGGTTTCATTTTTCGTGGGCATGGTCGGGCATGTGGGCGATGGCAACTTTCATTTGGGGCTGGTGGTCGACCCGGATAACGCATCAGAGATGGCCGAGGCTGAAGCGCTCAATGAGCGGGTGGTCGAGCGCGCCATTGCCCTGGAGGGCACTTGCACCGGCGAGCATGGCATCGGCTCGGGAAAGATAAAGTTCATGCCCCTGGAGCATGGTGCGGCGCTGGGTGTGATGCACCTGGTCAAGCAGGCGCTCGACCCGCTAGGGCTGATGAACCCGGGCAAAATCCTGCCCCAGGGCTGACATCGGGCCTGGGTGGGGACGTAAGCGCAGGTAATCATTGGTCTTTTTTTATTTCGTGCTTGACGCCCCGGCGGTAAAACACGTTTAATTGCCGCCTTGCCCAGATAGCTCAGTCGGTAGAGCAGGGGATTGAAAATCCCCGTGTCGGCGGTTCGATTCCGTCTCTGGGCACCACAACAGCAAAACCCCTGATGCCTCATGGCGTCGGGGGTTTTTTGTTTTCGGGCGGAAAAACGCTGTTCTGCCTATCCCTTTGTCGCTTCGTCACTCAATACGCTTTTCAGGGTGTTTACTTCCAATAAGGCTTTGTCTTTTGAAGAGGTGGGCGCGATGAGCAGTAAACAGGCAGTACCCGCAACGAAAGGCGTTACGGTCGAGTTGCTGGCAACCATCGACCTGGGTCCCGAGATCGAAGGAATGGCCGGGCGCCAGCTTCGCATGCGCAGGGTGACCATTGAGCCGGGGGGTGTTTTCGGGCCGGTTCATAACCATATAGACAGGCCCGGTACCGTCTACATTTTGCACGGAGTCATCACTGACCATCGAAATGGTATTGCCACGGAGTATGGTCCGGGAGCGGGCTGGCCTGAAGACAGGCACACCACGCACTGGCTGGAAAACAGGGGCGTGATTGAGGCGGTGGAGATATCGGTGGACATTGTCAGGTTGGAGTAACCGCGCAACGCTCCCACAGAATAATCATCGCTCTGCGAGAAGTGATCAACTCAAACCGCGTTGAGTCGATCAACCATATCCGGGAAGCGTTCAACCAATTTGATCAGCAGCGCCGCCTGGGCGTTTGGCTTCGATTTTGATTGCTCCCAGTTTTTCAGGGTGTCCGGGCTGGTTCTGATCTGCCGGGCAAAAACTGGCTGGGACATATGCAGCTTTTTGCGGATGGAAACGATTTCGGCAGCAGTTACTTCAGGAGCTGGTAACGCCTCCATTTCGTACTGGCGAAGGGTGATCTTTCCTTCACGCTGCTCGCCCATCTCGTTTACGCCTTGCATTAGTTCGGCAAACAGATCGCGCTTTTTCATTTCCCACCTCGTTGTTTCAATTCTGCGCCGATGGCTGTTTTTAGCGCTTTCTCCTGATCGGCGGTCAGGTTCTCCAGCTCATCTTTGTCGTAGATTGCAAACATCCAAAACTGACCATCATCCAGCAGCCAGTAATAGATCACTCTCAACCCACCTCTCTTGCCTTTCCCTCTGCGGGTATCTTGCCAGCGTAGCTTTCTGAATCCTCCTGCGCGGCATCACATCGCCCGCAAGCGGGTTCGCCTGCATTTCTACCTGAAGCTGCCGATATTCATCGTCGTTAAGGTAGTCGCCTACCGTGGCGGTGAAGCTTGTAGTTTCAAAGAAAATTGTTCTCATTGGCTTAAAGTGTACGCAACTTGCCTATAGTTTGGCAAATTATGGCAGGTTGTACTGATTCAGTTGGGGAGTCGGGGAGACCGATGTGTCACAAGGTATTGATCCAACAAAGGTGCGCGCCTAGAGATCAGCAACATGTCTGCAGGACTATCTGAGGTATTGGTTTTCCCTTTGTAGCTTTTTTGGCCAGGGATACACAGGAGGGGATACACGCAGGGAAGGTATAGGGGGAGACAAGGAGAAACCCCCAGACACAAGAAAGCCCGCACTAGGCGGGCTTCTTGTACTGTCTGCAGACTCATGGAGACTTCTGTAAACAAGCGTTTGGTGGCTACACAGGGACTTGAACCCCGGACCCCAGCATTATGAATGCTATGCTCTAACCAACTGAGCTATGTAGCCGATGGCGCGCATTATTCCCTCGTACGGGGGGTGTGTCAAGCAAATATCTAAAAAAAATCTTCGTTCTATCAATTGCTTAAGGTTTTACGGCGTTTGGATGGCAATATCTTGCAAAAGAATGGCACATTGACCCACCTGCAAGCGCGCATTCACCAGTCGTACGGAAACCCCAATGGCTCTTAGCAACGCACAAACAACTACAACAGCGTCTTCTCCTGCCCCACAGACCAGCCCCTTAGTCATGCGCATTATCGGCGCCGTGGCCCTGGCGCATCTGATCAATGACTTGATCCAGGCTGTACTGCCGTCGATCTATCCGATGCTCAAGGCCAAATATGACCTGACCTTTACTCAGATCGGGCTGATTACCCTGACGTTTCAGATGACCGCTTCTCTATTGCAGCCGTGGGTGGGTTACTACACCGACCGTCATCCCAATCCGCTTTTGTTGCCTGCCGGGATGGTTTGCACCCTGGTCGGGATTTTGATGTTGTCTCAGGTCGGCAGTTTTGAACTGATTTTGCTGGCCGCCGCCCTGGTGGGGATCGGCTCTTCTACGTTTCACCCCGAAGCTTCCCGTGTCGCAAGGCTGGCTTCAGGCGGGCGCTACGGGCTGGCGCAATCAACCTTCCAGGTCGGTGGCAATGCCGGCTCGGCCTTTGGGCCGTTGCTGGCTGCGGCAATCATCATTCCCTTTGGTCAGGGTAACGTGGCCTGGTTTGGCCTGTTTGCGCTGTTCGCCGTCGGGCTGCTGTATGCCATCAGCCGCTGGTACCGCAACCATCTTAATCTGTTCAAGCTCAAGGCCGGGCAGCAGGCGACTCACGGGTTGTCGAAGCAGCGGGTGCTCGGTGCCTTGGTGGTGCTCGGCTTGCTGGTGTTCTCCAAGTACTTCTACATGGCGAGTCTGACCAGCTACTACACCTTCTTCCTGATCGAAAAGTTCGACGTGTCAGTGGCCACCTCGCAGTTGTACCTGTTCCTGTTTCTGGGCGCAGTTGCGGCGGGCACGTTCTTTGGCGGCCCCATTGGTGACCGGATCGGCCGCAAGGCGGTGATCTGGTTTTCAATTCTCGGGGTGGCACCGTTTACCTTGCTGCTGCCTTATGCCGATCTGTTCTGGACCAGTGTGCTCAGCGTGATCATCGGCTTTATTCTGGCTTCGGCATTCTCGGCCATCGTGGTGTATGCCCAGGAGCTGGTGCCGGGCAATGTGGGGATGATTGCCGGTATCTTCTTTGGTCTGATGTTTGGTTTTGGCGGGATTGGTGCAGCCTTGCTCGGGCATCTGGCGGACATTCATGGCATCGAGTATGTGTACACCCTGTGTTCATACCTGCCGTTGTTCGGTGTGCTGGCGATTTTGCTGCCGCGAACGAAAAAAGCCTGAATCGTTAGCGGGGGGCCACTCCCTGGCCTTGCTGCAGACGTGCCTTCAAGCATGGCGCTTTCTGAGCGTCCGTGACGGGCACTAGCAGTGGGTCGCCAGCTTCAGCTGTTCGCGCGCTCGCGAGATGCGTGAGCGAACCGTTCCTATGGGGATTTCCAGAGCGCTGGCGGTGTCGCGATAACTGCCGCCGCTGTGCACGGAGGCATACAACGTATCGCGCATTTCGCTGGGAAGCCGGTTGAGGGCAACGAGCGTGCGTTCAAGCCGGCGATGGGTCTCGAACTGGCCGTACAGGTCGCGGCTGCAGTCCTGCTCATGGCACAGCATCTCGTCGAACTCGCAATGCACCGGCCGAGCGTACAACCGACGAAAATGATTGCGAATCAGGTTCTGGGCAATGCCGCACATCCATGTGCTGAGGGTTGCCTGGCCGTTGAAGCGTGTTTGGCTGCGCCACGCCTCCAGGCAGGTCAACTGGAAAATATCCTCTGCATCTTCGGGGTTCAGCACGCGTTTTTGGATAAACGCTTTGAGCTTTTTTTGCAGGTCAGCCGACAGATCCAGAATGTCGGGGGCAGGGGGGGGAGCTTCATCAAGGTGATCCATTGTTTATCCTCAAAGTGGGTGCGATCGAAATGATTTCGATAACAACCTTCTAAGCATCGCCTGTGCCAATCTTTTGTTTTAATGCAAGTATCTGATTTATAAGTGTTTATATGGTTTTTTGAAGCCGCTGCCGTGCCGGATCTTGCGCTGCGGGCCTTGTGCGTGCGCCAGTTTTTTCAAAAGCATTTCAATGCCGTTGCCAGGGAACTGTTTGCCTGTGGTCAGCCACACAGGTCATCGAAACCTCCTGACTGGGCACTGCCATGAAAGTTGATGGGCGAAACGACACCGCGCAGATCCTGCTCTCCTCCAGGGCCGTTGGGGGGGCGACAGCGCAGTCATCAGCGCAAAGTGCTGCCGAAGAAGTCGGCATGCTGTTCAGCCAGAAAGCCGAGGGCAGCAGCAAGGCATTGGCTCAACGCGAACTGCGCACGGTGGATGCCCGGGTGCAGAAGGTTCAGGGTATCCAGCAGTTGAACGCGCTCTATGAGCAACTGGGGCATCCCGCGCAGCTCAGCCTGGGGCTGCTGGCCCGGCAGGTTCGTCAGGAACTGGCGGCCAATGCGGGGGTTGAGACCTTGCTGGGGCTGACCGGCGACGACCCGGCCCGTACCAGTGTTGTCTTGCACTATGTGACCGCCCAGGCCCGGGCTCAAGGGCGTGAACGCGACACCGTACTGGCGCAGACTGTTCAGGAGCAGCTGCATGCCCGTTATGCCCGGCAAATCCAGGCGGGCCTGAATATTGCGCTGGCGCTGAAAACAACCGAAGGCGATGCCGCGCTGCGCCAGGCTGTTCGCACGCTTTACTACACCAGTGTGGTGCTCAAGCAATCCCTGGCGAGCATCACCCAGGCCTTGCTGGAGTTATTCGGGGAGGAGGGGGTCAGTAACGGGGTGCGCATGATGGCGCGTGCCCTGGCGGATGATCTTGCTGCTCACCGCCCTTCGCTGCCGACCATCAAGCTGCGTACCTTGCTGAGCGGGCTTAATGGCTGCACCCAGTTGAGCAGCCTCTTGTACAGTTGTCGGCTGCTTGTCGAGCGATTGTCATGCGCTGACATGCAGGCCGGGCTGTCACCTGTCTCCCTGTTGCAGCGCCTGCTGGGGTACGCGAGCACAGGCATCGCTGACGATGAGGTACAACGCCTGAGTCGGGAGCTGGCTGGGCACAGCCTTTCCAGCCAATTGTTTTCGCTCAATCAGCTTTACCCGTTGATTCAGCAGCTCCCGCTGGCAGTGTGGAGTGACTCGCAAAGTCGTCAGGACGCATTGCAGGCTATTTTGCGCCGGATGGGGGAGCACACCCAGAGTGAAGGCCGGGTCCCGCTGTCGCCAGGGTTGTCGAGACAGATTCGATGAGTCTGGTGCAATGGTTCAACAAGGGCCTTTGCACTGTGGCAAGCCCGGGCGAAGTGCTCGGGGCTGCGGTGGTGCTGGGCATTGTATTTATCTTCATTGTGCCGTTGCCCACCTGGCTGGTGGATGTGCTGATCGCGCTGAATATTTGCATCGCCAGCCTGTTGATCGTGCTGGCGTTCTATCTGCCCAGCCCTTTGGCATTTTCTTCGTTTCCGGCACTGTTGCTGCTGACCACGATGTTTCGTCTGGCGTTGTCGATTGCCACCACCCGCCTGATCCTGCTGGAGCAGGATGCAGGAGATATTGTCGAGGCCTTTGGCAACTTTGTGGTGGGGGGCAATCTGGCGGTGGGGCTGGTGGTTTTTTTGATTATCACCATCGTCAATTTTCTGGTGATTACCAAGGGCTCGGAGCGGGTCGCCGAAGTGGCGGCGCGCTTTAGCCTGGATGCGCTGCCGGGCAAGCAGATGTCCATCGACAGTGACCTGCGCGGCGGCTTGATCGATGGGGCGCAGGCCCGCCACAAGCGTGACCAGTTGTCCCGGGAAAGCCAGTTGTTCGGGGCGATGGACGGCGCCATGAAGTTCGTCAAAGGCGACGCCATCGCCGGCCTGGTGATTGTGGCGATCAATATTCTGGGCGGATTTTCCACGGGCATGTTGCAGCACGGCATGAGTGCTGGCGAGGCCATAACGCTGTATTCGGTATTGACCATTGGCGATGGTCTGATCGCGCAAATTCCGGCGTTGTTGATTGCCTTGACTGCGGGGATGATCATCACCCGTGTCGCCCCCGACGACCAGTCGCCAAGCAGCCATATCGGCGCGCAGATCGGCCAGCAAGTAACCCGTGAGCCCAAGAGCTGGATGATCGCAGCGGCAGGCATGCTGGCCTTCGCCGCACTGCCGGGAATGCCCGCAGCGGTGTTTGGCAGTATTGCCCTGTGTACCTTTGCGCTGGGGTTTTACTTGTGGTCGCGCAGCCGCAAGGGCGCGGAGGCGGAGGCGGTGCAGGCTTCGCAGGTGGCCCCCGAGCACAATGGTGACGAAGACCTCAGGTCCTTCGAACCGACACGCCCTTATCTGTTGCAGTTCGCCAGTGCCCAGCAAAACATGGAGCGCACCATTCGGCTCATTTACGGGATTCGTCAGGTGCGCAACAGTATCGTCACGCGCATCGGCCTGACACTGCCCAGCTTTGAAATCGAATACAGCGATGTGTTGCTTGAAGATGAGTTTCGCTTTTGCATTCACGAAGTCCCCATGCTCAAGGCCACCCTGGCTGAACGTTTGGCCGTGGCCCTGGACAGTGTCAGCGAGGCGCCCCCGGATGCGCTCAGAGGCAGCGAGCAGCGCGACGAGCTGGGCTGGCTATGGCTGCAGCCCGATGACCCGCTGCTGGCCCGGGAAGGTGTCGAGTCGTTTAGCGCCCATACCCTGATTATTGAGCGCATGCGCCAGGCCATGATGATCAGTGGGCCGCAGTTTTTGGGATTGCAGGAGAGCAAATTGATCCTCGGCTGGCTCGAGCAAAGCCAGCCGGAGCTGGTTCAAGAGTTGCAGCGCATCATGCCGGTCTCTCGATTCTCTGCCGTGCTGCAGCGTCTGGCCAGTGAAGGGGTGCCTTTGCGTGCGGTCCGCCTGGTTGTAGAAGTGCTGACCGAGCATGGCCAGTACGAACGCGAAGTGACAGCGCTGGCAGACTATGTGCGCATTGCCCTGAAGGCGCAGATCTATCATCTGTACAGTCAGGCTGACGGTCTGCATGCCTGGCTGCTGTCTGCCCATAGCGAAAACATCTTTCGCGAGGCATTGCGCCAAACCCAGTCGGGCGTGTTTTTTGCTCTGGACAATGAGCACAGCACCCAGCTTGTTGAGTTGCTCAAGGAGGCCTTTGCCCCCCGCGAGCACGACGCCCGCGTACTGCTGGTGGCGCAGGATCTGCGCAGCCCGTTGCGCACCTTGTTGTTCGATGAGTTCAACCATGTGCCGGTGATGTCCTTCTCCGAGTTGATGGGCTCGGCCAAGGTCAGGGTGCTCGGGCGTCTTGATCTGCAATTGGACGGTGTACAGCACGAGGCCGTGTCTTGAGTTCGGGGCCGGTGGTGTCTGATGGTGCAGCCGTGGTGCCCGAGCCGCCGCAGCCTGCTGTGCTGTTCGAGTTGCGAGTGTTGAGCGGCTTGCATGAGGGGGCTGCACTGCCTTTGTTTGGTGAGTGCTGGAGCATCGGCGCTGATCAAGACGCTGACCTGGAGTTGTACGACCCGGGCGTTGCAGCCCGACATGCGCGGTTGCACGGCTTGGCCGGGTGCTGGACCGTGCAGGCGCAGGAAGGCCTGCTGCAGGATGACGCCGGTACTGTGCGGGCACAGATTGCCGATCTGGCGCCTGGCAGGGCTTTTGCCATTGGCGGGATTCGCTTGTGTGTGGCCGATACGCAAAGTGCCTGGCTGGATGAGCGGGCAGACGCCGTGGCACAGCCGGGTGCGTCAGTAACTGCTGGCAGCAAGAGCAAGAGCAAGAGCAAGTGGCTGGCACCGGGGATTCTGGTGCTCGTAACGATACTGATGGCACTGGCCTGGCAGCCTATGGGCACGGCACCGGCCCTTGCCCCGAAGCCATCGCCAGCCAGCAACAAGCGTCAGATGGCAACAACGGCCCAGGTCCATCAGCAATTGCTCAAGATGTTGATCGAGCGTGATCTGGGCAACACTGTGCGCCTGCAGGTGGCCGCTGATCGAATCACCCTGGACGGTGTTGTCGGCCAGGATTCGCTGGCGCTGGTCTCGCGGATGCTCGAGCGTTTCGAAGTGCAGTTTGAAACCCCGGTTGCGATCGTCAACCAGGTTCAGCAGACCAGCACGGTGCTGCCCTTCAGGATCGTCCAGATCATCGGCGGCCCAAAGGCCCATGTTGTGTTGGCTGACGGTCGCCGCCTGTTTTTCGGTGACGAAGTGCAGGGGTTGCGTCTGACGGCGATCGACAACCGCCGCGTACTGTTTGAAGGCAGGCAGCGCCATGAGGTGAACTGGTGAGCCGCGCCATTGCACAGCGTCTTGAACGCTGGCAGCAAGGCCAGTTTGCGCATCTGGCGGGCTTTTGTGCGGTGACCCGGTACGGTCGGATCCTGCGGATCAATGGCCTGTTGCTGCACTGTCGTCTGCCCCAGGCCCGCATAGGGGATCTGTGCCGGGTTCAGGCGGCGGGCAACGCATGGATACTGGCGGAGATCATCGGCTGTGATCAGCAAGACGCCACGCTCAGTGCGCTGGCGAGCCTTGAAGGTATTAGCGCAGGGGCGGCAGTTGAATCCCTGGCGGCCGTGCATCAGGTTCGCGTCGGCAATGACCTGCTGGGGCAGGTGCTCGACGGCTTTGGTCGGGCGCTTGTCGAGGGCGGCGCGAGCGCTTTTGCCAGGGCGCCTTGCGAGGGCGCGCGTGCAGTCGTCTGCGATGCGCCCCTGGCCACGCAGAGGCCGCGCATTGTACGCGCCTTGCCAACCGGGGTACGGGCCATCGACGGGCTGTTGACCCTGGGTGAGGGGCAGCGTGCCGGGCTGTTTGCCGGTGCCGGGTGTGGCAAGACTACCCTGCTGGCCGAAATCGCACGCAACGTGGATTGCGATGTCATTGTCTTTGGCCTGATTGGCGAGCGCGGTCGCGAGCTGCGTGAATTTCTCGACCATGAGCTGGATGCCGGGCTGCGGGCCAAAACCGTGCTGGTGTGCGCCACCTCTGATCGTTCCAGCATGGAGCGTGCGCGGGCAGCCTTTACGGCAACCGCCCTGGCCGAAGGTTTCCGGCGCCAGGGCCAGCGGGTGTTACTGCTGATCGATTCGCTGACCCGCTTCGCCCGCGCGCAGCGGGAAATCGGCCTGGCCGCGGGCGAACCCTTGGGGCGCGGCGGGTTGCCGCCCTCGGTCTACAGCATGCTGCCGCGCCTGGTAGAGCGTGCCGGTTTGACTCAAGAAGGGGCTATCACCGCGATCTATACCGTACTGATCGAGCAGGACTCGATGGGCGATCCGCTTGCCGATGAAGTCCGCTCCTTGCTGGACGGGCACATTGTGTTGTCCCGCAAACTGGCCGAGCGCGGTCATTACCCGGCGATTGATGTGCTGGGCAGCCTGTCGCGGATCCTGGGCAATGTCGCAGCACCCCGGCATGTGCAGGACACCACGGCGTTAAGGCGCCTGTTGAGTGCGCATCAGCAGATCGAGTTGATGCTCAAGCTGGGTGAATACCAGCCAGGCAATGATCCCTTGACCGATAGGGCCGTGGACAGCCGCCAGCAGGTCGAGGCCTTTTTGCGTCAGGACTTGCGCAACCCTGCGGCATTTGACGTGACGCTTGAGCAACTGCGTGAGTTGACGGCCCATGTGCCCTTCTGAGAACAGCCCGCAGGCCACCGCCCCCCTGCGGCTTTTGCGCCAGCACCGGGCCGATCGGGCCGAACGCGTGTTGCAGCTCAAACGCCGCGAGCAGCAAGCCCTGAGCCTGAGCATCGAACAGGCCCGCGCGGCTGTGGAGCTGGCCAGGCAACACGAAAGCCGGCAGCAAGCGGCACTGGCCGGGCGGTATCAGGGGCAACTGCTATCGCCCAGGATGTTATCGGGCTGGCACGCGTCACAACACCAGTTGGCGGCGCAAACAGCGCAGCAGTCCAGCGCCCTGCAGGGGCTGCTGGAGCAGCAGCGCCAGGTTGTGCTCGATGTCGAGAGTGCCCGCCAGTACGCGGTTGAATGTCTGCGAAACGTCGAAAAACTTGAGCAATTGTCGGCGCTGCTGGCAGAGGAGGCGGGGTGGCCGAATCATCAGGAATAAGCCCGTTGGCATGGCCTCGGCCACTGACTGGCGCACTTGGGCGTGCAGCCGACAGCAGGCTGTTTGCAGACAGCCTGGCAGGCGCGGACATGGGCCTGGCGCAGGCCTTGGGCGAGGCGCTGATGCCGCGGATAGCGGGGCGTGGGCCGTGGCCTGTGCAGTTTGTGCTGCATCTGGCGCATCGCGGGCAGGTCAATGTCAGCGCCGGTTATGCCGCTCAAGGCTGGCACATCACATTAGGGGCGCAGCAAGCCGGTACCCGGCACTGGCTCGCCCGGCAGCGACAAGCATGCCAGCGACGACTGGCCCGGGCATTGGGGCAGCCGGTCAGCCTCCAGTTAATGGCGCAGTACCTGTGATGAGCCTGTCCCCGATCAGTTGCCCGCGGTTGGACGCAACCACGGTGGCGGCCAGCCGACGCCTGGGCCGTGGCCTGCGCTATGCGTTCCAGGTTGCAGGCGAGTGCGGTGAGCTTTTGCTCGAGCCGGGGCGTGCGCCAGAGGGCGGGGCGGCCCTGTCGTTCGAGAGCCGTTGCGGGGTTTTTACCCTGACTGAGGCCGGCCCCTTGCTTAGCCTGTTCGGCGAATGCCCGGTGGTGCTGGCCGATACCGGCAATGACCCGCAGTCATGGTTTTGGGCATATTTCGAGCAGCGCATGAGTGCGCAATTGACGGCGCTTTTTGGTTATTTGCGGCCGCTGGCCGAGCGGCAGGCGGGGGCATTTGAGTGCTGTCTCAGCGTGATGCTGGGGCCCTCGCGAACGATCGGCCGATTGATGATTTCGCCACACAGCCTGTTGGCGCTGTGCGAGGCGGGGCCGTGGCAGGCAGTCAAGGCGCCGTTGCCGGATGACTTTGCAGTGCCAGCACCCGTCGTGCTCGGCTGCCTCGGGTTGACGCTTGAACAACTGCGCACCCTGCGCCCCGGCGACGTACTGGTGCCGGAGCGTTTGCTGTTCAACGCCGCCGGCGAGGGGCAATTGCGGCTGGGGCGGTGGCGGATCGCATCGCAGATTGATGATGACGGCGGGCACCGGTGCCTGACCATTTGTGCTGTCGAGGAGTTGGTTGTGGACGAAGTGATGTTTGCCGGTACGGGTGTTGAACTGCAAACCGGTGATGAACCGTTTGAAACCTTGCAGGTGGAACTGAGCGTGCGCTGTGGCGCCCTCAGGGTGAGCCTGGGTGAGCTGCGCCGGTTGGCCCCCGGCATGGTGTTGAGCCTCGAAGGTTATGACCCGGGCATGGCGGGGTTGTATTACGGCGACCGCGCGATCGGTCACGGGCAGTTGGTGGAGGTCGAGGGCCGCCTTGGCCTGCAACTGTCGCGCATCAGTTTTTCGCAATGACCGTTCAAGGGGTCGATCCTTTTCTGCTGGCGCTGTTTCTAGGCGCCTTGTCACTGCTGCCCATGCTGATGGTGGTGTGTACCGCGTTCCTGAAAATCTGCATCGTGCTGATGATCACCCGCAACGCCATCGGCGTGCAGCAGGTGCCGCCGAGCATGGCCCTCTACGGTATTGCCCTGGCGGCGACGCTGTTTGTCATGGCGCCGGTGGGCTATGACACCGCGCAAATCCTCAAGCAGTCGCCGCTGGACATGAGCAGCGTGCAAGCCTTGCAGGGCAGCGGGCTGCAGGCAATAAAGCCATTGCAGGGCTTTATGCTGCGCAACACCGACCCGGATGTGTTGACCCATCTGCAAGAAAGCACCGTACGCCTGTGGCCCGCCGACATGGCCCGACAGGTCAGCCGCGATGACCTGATACTGCTGGTCCCCGCCTTTGTCCTTTCGCAGTTGCAGGCAGGGTTCGAGATCGGTTTTCTGATTTATATCCCGTTTATCGTGATCGATCTGATCGTCTCGAACCTGCTGTTGGCCCTGGGCATGCAAATGGTCTCGCCGATGACCATTTCCCTGCCGCTCAAGTTGCTGCTGTTTGTGCTGGTTTCGGGTTGGACGCGCCTGCTGGACAGCCTTTTTCTGTCCTTTCTGTGAGGCGCCAATGGATCCGGTATTGTTATTCAAGCAGGGCATGTTGCTGGTGGTGGTGCTGTCTGCACCGCCGCTGATCGTGGCCGTTGTGGTGGGGGTGCTGACCTCGCTGGTGCAGGCGCTGATGCAGGTCCAGGACCAGACACTGCCGTTCGGCATCAAGCTGGTTGCGGTGGGCGTCACACTGGCGCTGACGGGGCGCTGGATCGGGGTGGAGTTGATTCAGTTGGTCAACCTCACCTTCGACATGGCCGCCCGCTCGGCACTGTAAAAGGAAAGCGCGATGGCCCCACAGATCCCGTTTCTCGAATACCTGCCCAGCCTCGCCATTGCGATGGCGCGTTTATATCCCTGTTGTTTCCTGATCCCGGCATTCTGCTTTGAACATGTGCGCGGCATGCCCCGGCATGTCATTGTTTTTGCCCTGGCACTGATGCCTGCGCCGGGCATTCATCACGCGTTGGCGGGCATGGACTACAGCCTGCTGGCACTCAGCGGTCTGTTGCTCAAAGAGGCGGTGCTGGGCGTGTTGCTGGGCATTCTGCTGGCCATGCCTTTCTGGTTGTTCGAGTCGGTCGGGGCGTTGCTCGACAACCAGCGTGGCGCGTTGATCGGCGGCCAGCTCAACCCTTCACTGGGGCCGGATGCCACGCCTGTCGGGCATCTGTTCAAGCAACTGAGCATCTTCTTGCTGATGGTCACCCTGGGGTTGGGCAGCCTGACCCAGGTGATCTGGGACAGCTACCTGATCTGGCCCGCTGCGCTCTGGTTTCCGGCCCCGGCTGCGGACGGGCCAGGGGTGTTCCTGGCGCTGCTGGGCGATACCTTTACCCACATGGTGCTATACGCCGCGCCTTTTATCGCCTTGCTGTTGATGGTCGAGTTCGCCGTTGCCTTGTTGAGCCTTTACAGCCCGCAGTTGCAGGTATTTGTGTTGTCGATGCCGGCCAAGAGCCTGGCCGGGCTGTGTTTCCTGCTGCTCTATCTGCCGCAATTGCAGGCGCTGATTGTGGCGCGCATGAGCCTTCTGGGAGATCTTGAACATGCACTGGCCCTGCTGTTCAAGGTGCCGTCGCCATGAGTGAAGACAGCGGCGAAAAGAAATACGCCGCGAGCCAAAAAAAACTGCAGGACCAGCGCAAAAAAGGCCAGGTCGCGCAAAGCCAGGACATCGGCAAATTGCTGGTGCTGGCGGTCATCAGTGAAATTGCCTTGCTCATGGCCCAGAACAGCCTGGAGCAATTCGGGAAATTGTTGATGCTGCCCGTGTCGCTGGTCGGGCAGCCGTTCAGCCGTTCGCTGCAGGTTGTGGTTGCCGAGGCCGGTCAGGTTTTTTTCGGGTTTGCCTTGCTGATGACGGGGACTGCCATTGCGATGAAACTGGCCAGCAGTTGGCTGCAATTCGGTTTTTTGTTTGCCCCCGGGGTCCTGACCCCGGACTTCAACCGGCTCAACCCCTTTAATCAAGCCAAACAGATGTTTTCGCCCCAGTCGCTGATGACCCTGCTCACCGGCCTGATCAAGGCGCTGCTGATCTGTGGGGTGCTGTACCAGGTAATCGGGCCGTCCCTTGGGGCATTGGTGGGGTTGGTCAACGCTGACCTGCCGGGCTATATCACCGCGCTTGTTGTCCTGTTCCGGTATTTGCTGCATGTGTGCCTTGGCCTGCTGCTGGTGCTGGCGGCGGTAGACTTCGGGTTGCAACGGTATTTTTTTGCCCGGCGCATGCGCATGACCCATGTCGAAGTGGTCAAGGAGTACAAGGGCATGGAGGGTGACCCGCATATCAAGATGCTGCGCCGGGCCCTGGCCCAGGAGCTGGCCCATGAAGCGCCTGCGGCCAGGGCGCCGGCGCTGGAAGAAGCCGATGTCCTGCTGATCAACCCCACGCATTTTGCCGTGGCGCTGTACTACCGGCCGCCACAAAATCCCTTGCCGACACTGATCGCCAAGGGGGCCGATGCCCAGGCACGACGAATGATCGACAGGGCACGGGCTGCGGATGTTCCGGTAGTCCAGTGCGTGTGGCTGGCGCGTACGCTGTACAACATCGAGACCGGGCACTGCATCAGCCGTGACACCCTGCAAGCGGTGGCGCTGGTCTACCGTGCCCTGCGGGAGCTGGAGGATGACGCCCGGGGCGGCATCATCGAGCTGGCTGAGCTTGAGCAACGCTGAGCGGGGCAGGAACTGCATGCTGCTTCAAGGTCACTCACTCTGCATCAGCCCATCAGAGTTGAGCCTTTATGACCGTAAAGTCGTTTGATCTCGCCAAGCCCGCCCCGGCAGAAATCCCCGCCACTATTTGCCCGCACACGGCTCGTCCCGCCACAGAAACAGTGCAACTGACCGGCTTTCGCCACTATGAGCAGCCCTCCCTGGTATTCAGCGCCAGCCTGGTTGCAGGCAAAGTCGTGACCCAGGGCTCGTATGTGGGGCAGGACATTGCCGAGCAACTCAATCAGTTGCCCAGGCAGTTTATTCAAGACGCCACCTACGCAGGTCATCGCCAGGACCTGCGCTTGCTGGACAACGAGCGCAATGTGTTTCATCTGCAGTCCACGCCTGCTGCTGCGGCCGTGCTCAAAAGCAGTTGCCCCACGGGTTTTTTGCGCTTGCCGCCGAACAATCCCGGGCGTGCCCACCTGGGACAGATCAGTGGGGTGCACACCACCCTGTCGGGCGAGCAGTTTCGCCTGGATGAAGGGCGCCTGTTGCGCTTCGAGCCACAGAGCCATTGCTGGCTGCCCGACAAGGATGACGCCCGCTACAACCGCCTGGGCCTGAGCAGCGATGGGCGGCTGATAAAAGTCCCGGTGGGTGTTACCGATATGAGTGTCGAGGGGCAAGCGCAGGTGTGCCTGCAACCTGACCCTGGCGGTTGTGCCCTGCGCATCAGGCACAGTGCAGAGGGCCCCGAGCTACATCTGCTGCCAGTCAGTGAAACTGGCGATCGCGTGCCGTTGCATCGTATAGGGTTGGCCGGCGATACGCTGTACGCCTCAACGGCGCAGGGCGAACTGTTGCGTGCCAGCCTGAGCACGGCTCAAGACGGTCGGGTGGTCATGCGGCCTGAGCCGGTCGAGGCGTTTGAGCATCTGCACCAGGGGGCGGTCAGCTTCAAGGGCTTTATGCATGACGACAATGGCCAGCTCAATGCGTTGTTACTCAACCACTGCAAGCAATTGCACAGCACGCCCCTGATCAATACGCCGCTACAGGCCACGGGCTGGAACCTCAGTGACGTGCTGCTCAAGGTCAACGATAAAGGTTTGCCCGCGCCCGGCCTGCGCGCGCTGGCCAGCGCGATTGACCTCGGCGCGCGGGGCAAGGTCGCGCTTGAGGGCAGCACCCTGCTGAGTTGGGATGAGCACGCCTGCCAATGGGAGAAAACTGCGCATCGGGATGTGGTCCTCCTGGCCCCGGGCCTGGATGGTCGCGCCTATGTATTACAAGGGGCAGAACTCAAGGCGCTGGCCAGTCATAAAACGCGAGCCCCGGCCTATAGCGGCGCAAGTTACGACCTGGCCCCGATCAATGATGCTCGCAACCACGTCACTCTCGATGCCACTTTGACGGAAAACACCGGGCGCAAAATTGCGGCGTTTGCGGTCGATAACGCCAGGCGCTTCGTTACCCTTGATGAACACAACCAACTGGTTGCCCATATCGACAATAAAGAGATCGCGTTGAAGTTTGCCCCGCCCAGGGAAATCCAGGCGTTGGCCCTTGACCGTCTTGGCGACCTCTATGCCCAGACCCGGGCCGGAGAGTTGCTCAAGCTCGACAAAGCCCGGTGGCAAACGCCCCCCGCTGCAGCGCTGGCCTGGACAACACTGACGTTGCCGGGCAATGCGCGTGTGCAGTCGCTACGCATGGATGCCGACCAGGGGTTGGTCGCCAGTTGGGAACAGCTTGGGCCCAAGCACAAAGCCTTTGCTGAGCAATACTGGCAGCTGTCTGCGGCAGCAGATTGCACCCAGCAGTGGCAGCCGTTTGATTCCCGGGCCAGCAACCGTGCGCCGTCACTGGCGTCGATGTTGAGCCGCGGTGAGATGAAAGGCCAGAACAATGGGACTGCCTGGGCAGTGAATTCTGCGGTCATGGGCAGCAAGACCGAAGGCCTGCCGTTGGATCGAGATTTTTTCAGCGGTGCCCGCGCTCATCTGGAGCCACTGCAGGGCATCAAGAATATCGGCCTCGACATTCAGCACCGGGCCAATGGCCGTCGCGGCATGGCAGCCCTGTACGCACAGGAGCGGGAATTGCACGGGCAACTGCAGGCGCTGGCGAACACGAGGCCCCATGCACTGGACATGACGACCCGCCTTGATCACCTGAGCGAGAAGGCGTCGACCCAGGCCTTGGCCGGCGAACTCAAGGCTGCTCTGCAGCAGGTTGAAGCCTGCAGCGAACAATTGGCCATGCGTCTGGGGGATTTGAAGGGCGCGCAGTTGGTACCGCAGATGCAAGCGGGCGCAAAACCATCGGCGGGCAGGCTGCGCACGATGTGCAGTGCCTTCGAAAACCTGGCGCCGTCAAAAACCAATGCCACGGCTGCGCTGTTGCGCAGTTATGAGCGCCAGGGGGTGGTTTTGTCGCCGCGTAATGCCGACCACAGGCGTGACCTGAGCAACCCGACAGGCCTGCTTGAGAGTGATTTGATTCTGCATGCCCGGACCCTGTCCGGGCTCGCCGACCTGATCGGTGGGCTGGAGCGTATAGCCCCCGATCAGGACGCTATCCATGCCGGATTGAAGGCGGTGATGGAGGACTATCGAAACAGTCAGGTACACCAGAAAACATCACAGAACATTAACGGTTTGGCGCAAGCAGAAACCCTTTATAACAATTTCAAACTGTTGGCCAGGGACCTTGGTACCCCTGGGTCCGCGCTCAATTTTCATATAGCCCGCACAATGGGGCTTGGCGAGCAGCAGACAGTCAAAGAGGCCCTGTTGCACGCCATCCAGGGCTCGGACAGCGGGCAGTCGATTACCGCGAGCCGGACTAAAGCCAAATCCATGTCGGCCTTTGTTTTGCCCGCCCCTTTGCTGGAAATCATCGTGGGGGCTTCAAGGAGCAAGACCAACGGCATCACGATGAGCCGAACCAATCAGGGGGTCAGTTTTGACATCAGCATGGGCACGACTCATGCCGCGACTGGTTCAGTGGGGGGCGGTATGGCGTTGCCCATTACTAATGAATTGCCGCTCAGGCTGGGGGCGGAGACAACCCTGGCGCTGGCACATGAAAAAAAGCAGGGGGTTAGTTTTGAGGTGAAGGAAGCAGACTTTCCCGCCATGATGGATATTTTGACGGGGGCAAAAGGGGATGTTTTCGACTTGCTGAACCTGGGGAGTCATCACAACAGCCATCAACGCGCGCAACATTCTCTGGACTGGAGCGTTTCAGCCCATGTGCAGCCCCGGGTTCAAGTAGTCTCGACGCAAAGCCCGGAGGCAGTGAGCGGGCTGGCGCGGGCCATGGTCAACACCGGTGCCAGTGTTCATTTGCTTCATCTTGATAAAAGTAACGCCGTGACCCTGGGTGAATCCGGGATCACCCGGACTCTTGGCTTGAATGCCCAGTTGTTGCCCAAGGGCAGTGTTTCTTCAGGGGGGGCACCTGCCAATGCGGCGGCGTCGGTCGCCCTCAATGGTCCCGATTCGAGCTGGGTGGCGTATACCGCGGCCGATGCATCATTTTCGTTGAGTTTTGATGGCAGCAAGGCCCGCACCATGCGCTTTACGGTCAAACAACCCCAGGTGATCGAACAGGCGCAGATCGATACCTTGCGCAATGATATGTCCAGGCACTCCCCACAACTGAAGCAGCAACTGGCCTCTCTGGCGAAAGAGGGTTCACCGTTCGAGCAACTGCAGGATCTGCAGCAGTTGTTCGAGCGGATACCGCCACCCCCTGCGCGGTCTGAGGAGCACCACAGTCTCCAGGCAAGGTTGCAGGATCACCTGCATCAGCAGACGCTGGCGGCACAAGGCTTGCGTGAGCTGCAATCGATAGAGCGCACGGTGTCATATGTGGGGTTGAAAGGTGGCCCGCAGCATGAGTGGCTGAATGAGGCTGCGCCGGCGAACAAGGATGCGATTGTGCGCCTGTTTGCGCAGCAGCCGCAGTTTGCCCGGCTGCTCAGGGATCTGGAAAGCAGCCAGGGTACTTCGGTGGTTATGGAACTGGAGGTCAAGCCACAGGTGCTGCGCATGATCGCGCAGCGGTTCCAGGATGGGCCAGGCGCTAAAGGGGAGGTGCAAAAGGCCCTGGAGAACAACGACAACCTGCGGGTCAAAAAACTGGCCGTGAGCTACACCGCAAGTCGGACCCACAGCCTGACGACGCCTGTTCCTTTACTGGCCTATACCAGCAGTGCCACGTTGGGTCATACCGGCAAGCTGCTCAACATCGAGCTGAAATACGGCCAGGACCCGGATGCGCCGCTACGCCTGGAGTTCAAGGACACTTTGCCCCCGGCCCCGACCCGGGAGCTGCACCCTGAACAGCGGGACCAGAAAATCCGCGATGCGCGTAATCCCGTGATCTGAGGCAAACGCCTGCCTGAGCTTCAGGCAGGCGGGTTTATCGTTCCAGGGGCACGACTTGATGGTCTGAACGCTCAGCGTTCGGGCCTGTTTCACTGCGCATTTGCGGCGGCCACCAGATCACCAGCGCGCTGGCGCTGGAGGCCGGGCGCTCGCACAGGTCGCCCCGGCAATAGGGAGTACAGCCTTGCAGCAGCGCCATCAGGGCTGCGGTCATGGCCAACGTGATCAGGCGGCTCATGGCGAGGCCCCCAGCAATGATGGTCGAGGTTCGGTGGTGCGGGCATCGATATCGGGCGCCCGGGTGGCGATAAACACTTCGGCGCGCTCGCCGGGCGCCAGCCACGGGCTCGGCCAGACACTGACCGCCAGGGTGCTGGCCGAGCTGCAGTCACGTTCATCGATGCGCACGCGGTGCTGGCTGCGGTTGTGCATGACCAGCACGGCCACGTTGTAATCCGCGCTTTCGTACCATTGATGACGGTCGCCATCGACCCTTGTAGACCCCGGTGTTTTACACAGGTTGCGCGCAGGTGCAGGCATCGGCATAGCGCGCAAGTGAGCGGGAACATGGCCTCTGACCAGTTGGCTGAATACCTGGGCAATATCGGCGCGCGGGATCACCGGTTGCCTGGCTGCACGCCGTGCCAAGGGGCTAAGTGCCGCCTCCAGTTGCGCCTGATCCGCTTGCGGTAAATAGCGGGCAGGCTGGGTCTGATCGCCAATCAGGCGTGGCGTCAGAATAAACAGTCGTTCACGGCGATTTTGAGTGTTGTGCGAGGACGAAAACAGCCACTTGCCCAGCCAGGGGATCTGCCCCAGCAGAGGGACGCGATCCAGGCTGTCGACAGCTTCGGAAACATGAAAGCCGCCGATGACCAGGGATTGCTGTTCCTGGATTACCGCCTGGGTACTGACATTGCCTTTGCGCACATCCGGTGTGGATTGCGGCCCTGGTTGATTGGCAAAGGTACCGTCCTCAATGTCGATGATCAGGTGAATCTGCCTGGCGCCATTGCCCTCGATCACCCTGGGGATCACCTGAAAGCTGGTGCCTGTGGTCACCGGCTGGATAGTGGCCACCCCCTCGCCAATGGCCTGGATATAGTGCGTGCGATTGAAATCGATCACCGCGGGCTGGTTTTCCAGGGTCATGATCGAGGGGTTGGACACCACCGTGGCCAGGCCGCGCGCCTCAAGGGCCTTGATCTGGGCAGCAAAGCGATCAATCTGGATCGTCGACACGGTTGTCGAGGCACTGCCCGACACGCCTGTGGCTGCCCCAAAACGGCCGTTCTGCAAGCCCCAGTTTATCCCCAGCTGGTTGAGTTGGGTGCGGTTGATATCGACAATCACCGCGTCTATTTCCACCAGTTTGCGGGGCACATCCAGCTCGGCGATCAGCGCTTGATACAGCGGCCGGCGTTCGCTGGCGTCGTAGATCAGCACGCTGTTATTGCGCACATCGGCCTCCACGCGAATGGCGTTCTGGCCTGAGGATTTCAGCTCGGGGGCTTGCGCTAGCAAGGGGGGCATGTCGGGATAAGGCATGTTGGCGGCAATACCGGGTATCGGTGAGGTGCGCGGGGAGAGAACATTGAACGGGGCAGATGGCTTGGCATCAACCAGCCCGCGCAGCAGGCTGGCGATGCCCGGAATATTCAGTTTTTCACCGCGATAGTCGATCTGCCGATCGGCCGCGTTGGCGAACTGCAGCGGGAAATTCAACACCGCCTGTTTATTCGCCGGCTGCGCACGTTTGCGGCTGAACTGCCTGATCTGCTCTATATAGCGTTTGGGCCCGGACACAAGAACCACGCCGATATCGGGCAGCTCGCCCCAGCCGAAACGTTCATCCAGCAGGCCTATCTGGCTCAGGGCCTGTTTCAGATCGGCGATGGTATCGTCCGCCACTTCAAGGCGGGCCGAGGTTTGTTGGTCCAGGGTGCTGATGTAGAGCGTGTGGTTATGCACGAACCACTGGAAGCGGTGTTCGAGTGCGAGCCTGTCCAGCAGCTTGATCAGGGTGTCGGCCCGCAGCTTGCCGTTTACGACACCCTGCAGCGGCCCGTCAATTTGCAGTTGCAGGCCCACGGTATGGGCGAAGTCCTGCAAAAAACCACGCAGCGCCCGGTTATTGGCCTCATGGGCATAGGGCGTGTTTTTCCACTCTTCGGGAACAGCGGCCAGTGCTTCGGCTGCCAGCAGAAAAGCCCAGGGCAACAGTGCCTGCCAGCAGGTGCGCAGGTTCCAGGCCATCATTGGACTGCATCAATAATGCTTTTGGTCAGGCTGTGCTTGAATCGGGTTTGCTCGTTGATCGAAAAAGTGGCAGTGGCCACTTTGCGCGAGGCGTCCAGAAAGCGGGCCATGTCTTCAGGGCCGCCCTGGTTGTTCAGGGCAATCTCGTGCAGATTTTTTTGCGCCTGGACAAAGCGGGCATCAATGCGGCGCTGGATACTTTCGAACGAAGCCATACATCCTCCATCGGTCAATGTTCACGACTCAGTGGCGGTGCCTGGCGCATCGGTTCCATCGCCGGGCGTGGGGGCCAGCAGTGCCTTCAGCGTGCGGCTCCAGTCAATGCGCAGGTCGTGTTGCGCGGTAACCAGCACCAGCGCCTGCGGGTCGAGACGCTCATCGGTGTGCAGTTGCCATGCACCGCCCGGGTTGGCACTCAGCCACTGGCGCACAGGAGCAAGCATCTGTGGATGGCAGCGCAGGGTGGCATTCACGGGCGGGCACTGGGCTGCCAGCAGTTGCCTCAGCAAGGCGTCGATACGGGCAGGCGGCGGCACCTCATCAAGCAATTGCGCGAGGGCCAGCCTGACCACTTGTGAGGCGTGAATTTCAATGGCCTGACACAAGGCGCCATGTTCCTGTTGCCAGTGCGCCAGTTGTACATTGGCCTGTTGCCAGAATTCATCGTGGGCCTTTTGCAGCAGGGTCCGGGCCGCTTGTTGCGCGTTGTCCAGCAATTCATCAGCCTGAGCGTATGCCCGGGCCAGCAGGGCATTGGCCTGGCCGCAGTCGCTCAGGGTCTGGCTGGCGATCAGGGTCTGGGGCAGCCCGCTGGTGCCTGGCCGCAGTTCAAGGGTGCGACGTGACAGCATGGTTGCTTCCCTCGACAGCGAGCCGTGTGTGCCAGAGCACGGTTTGCCAAAGCGTCTGCAGTTTGGCCGCAGAAAGGGCCAGCAGCGGTTTTTGCTCCAGTGTCTGGATCCGTGCAGGGGCAAAGCGCAATCGCAAGCGTTGCCATACCGCAGGCTCGACCCATGCCCTGAGCAATTGCAAAACATCATCGCCCGGTTCAAGCCAGCCTTGAGGGCGCAATGCCTTGCCAAGGCGCTGGCACCACAGGCGCTCAGTGGCGTCCAGTGCCGTGGGGCGTGCGGGGCGGCAGATATGCCCGATTCGTTGCAACCATGCGTCATGCTGCGCAAGTGGCGCCAACGCCAGTTGCCTCAGGCTGGCGGCAGGCGGGCAGGGCAGGCAGGGCGTGATGCCGAAACGGCTGCTGGCATTTGCATGCAGGCTGCGCAGTTCGGCGGGCGTGGCAACAAGCGTGGGCCAGTGCGGGTGAGCGTGGCGCCAGGCACAAGCCCACCACAGCAGCCATAGGTCGGTATCGTTCATGCCGCCCCCTTGTTGCGCAAGGTTAGCCAGGCAAGTGGGGCAATGATTGCCAGCAGGCAGCCGAACACCGCTGCGGCGAAGGCTTTTTTCCAAAAGCCCAGACGTTGTTCGGGCAGCAGAAATGGCCCGAAAAACACCAGCTGCTGTTTATCTTGAAACGCAGTGGCGGGCACAAACACCGTGGTTATCTTGTAGGGATTGTCGATTGCCGTGGCCATGCCCGGAATGCTGCTGGCCACCAGTCGCCGCACCCGTGACTGGATGCTGTCCGGGTCCAGTCTGGCATCGTGTTTGATAAACACCGAGGCCGAGGCAGGCTGCACAGCCTCACCCGGCGCAATCCGCTCCGGCAGCACCACATGCACACGGGCCACGATAACCCCGTCAATCCTGGAGAGCGTGGCTTCAAGTTCCTGTGACAGGGCGTAGATATAGCGGGCACGTTCTTCAAGTGGTGTGGAGATGACGCCTTCTTTGCGAAAAATATCGCCCAGGGTCGAACGTGCGGTTCTGGGTAGCCCGGCGGCCGTCAGCGAATTGATGGCGCGGCTGATATCTTGCGCGGCCACGCGCACGGAAACACCGTTTTTGGAGGTGCTTTTTTCGGCGCTGATCTGTTTGTCTGCCAGTTCAGCGATCACTTCATTGGCTTCCTGCTCAGAAAGCCGGCCATGCAGCTCCACGCTTTCGCCACAACCGGCGATACACAACACGAACATCAGGAATACGCTCTTGATCGGGCGCGATGCCATAAGGTTACCTAGGACAAATTGGTGAGCTTTTCTATGGCTTGCGAGGTTTTACTGATCATCTTGGCGCTCAGCACGGTTTCAAGGTGAAACGCCGACATGGCCCGGGTTGAGGTGAGCATGTCGACAGGGTCGGTGCTGCTGCTGACTTTTTGCAGGGCGCGGGCGGCGGTGTTCGACAGGGTTTGTAGCAGTTGCGAGCGCTGGCTCAGCGGCTGGAGCATGCGGTTATCGACTGGCATGTGGGTCGACGTGCCAGTCATGGGGGGCTTTAGCGTGGCGTTAAACCAGTTGATATCGGCTATTGCCGGGGGGGGCAATGGCAGATCCGGGAGGGCTGGCGCCTGCGGGGCATCAATGGCAAGCGAGTGTATTTTCATATAAGACCTCGAACGCTGAAGTGAATCCCTATTCAATGGCTTAACGTGCATTTATGGAGCCCCCATAGAGGAATGGGGGCTGTGTAGCAGAGTTAGAACCTGATGGCTTTGGAACTTTCAATCATGGCATTTATCTGTTTGTTATAGGAGTCGGTAATGCCATTGGCTTTTGCGCTTTTACTGTCGTTCTCCATTTTATCCATGGCGGTAAGTGCGTTATTCCAGGCCTGTTTATGAGCAAATTCTTTTTGTGCCTTGAGCGGGTCGTCGCCGCCGTCGCTTTTGCCACGACCGCCACCAAACAAGGCGCCAAGAAATGGAAGTATGCCGAGCATGAGTAGTTTCCTTTAAAGTGGAAGACAGGGGTTAAAACGAAATCTTATTGTGGATCTGGGTTGAGTTGATGGTGATATTCTTGGAAGCTGGAGGTGCAGAGCGTTGGATATCGCCTGTCAGCATTCTGGTCATGTCGCCAAGGGTGTTGGATACTTTATTTACAAGAGGGAGTGCGAGAGCAAGGAGTGGGAGCATGTAGAGGCCTCAATGAATAAGTGTGTATTTGAACCGGGAAGTGGGTTCGATTTATAAGTGATAAACCCAAGGGCTTTAGTTCCATTGGCGAGTATTTAAGAAATATCCAGTTGTTTCATCCGGTGATACAGCGTGCGCTTGGCAATGCCCAGTTCAAGCACAACCGCATCGATACAATGCAGGTGGCGGCGCAAGGCATCCGTGATCAGCAGTTTTTCAATTTCCTGCAAGCGCACTTTCAACTTGAGGCGTGTGTCGTCATGTTTACGCGCAGCCTTGCACTGCAGCGGCAGGCCAAGCACCAAACGCTTGGCAACTGAGCGCAACTCCCTGACATTACCGGGCCAGTCATGGCACAGCAGGTGCTGAAGCAGTGCGGTCTCAAGTACCGGTATAGACACGTTGAAGTATTGCGCTTCTCGCTGAAGCAGAGTCTGGAACAATGGAACAATCTGTTCGCGTCGCTCGCGCAAGGGCGGCAAGTGCAGGTTCAGCACATTGAGGCGGTAATACAAGTCACGTCTGAACTGCCCTTGTTCGACCCGTTGCGCCAGGCAGGTTTGAGCCGAAGCAATCACGCGCATGTCGACCGGTATGAACGCAGTCGAGCCCAAGCGTTCAACACCTCGGGTTTCCAGTGCGCGTAACAACTTGGCCTGTAAAGACAGCGGCATGCTGTCTATTTCATCGAGGTACAGCGTGCCTTTGTCAGAAGCCTCTATAAAGCCCGGCCGCGACTTCACGGCACCGGTAAATGCACCCTGGGTCACACCAAACAACTGGCTTTCCGCCAGGCTCTCGGGAATGGCCGCGCAATTAAGTGCAATATAATGGCCGCTGCGCCCGGATAAAGCATGCATTTGCTCGGCTAACGTATCTTTGCCAGTGCCTGTTTCGCCATGAAGCAAAATGTCGATATTTTGTGCTGCCGCGTTACGGACGGTTGTGTCAAATTCACTGTCGTTGAAAAGATATGTTTTTAAAGGTTCTTTTTCTGGGCGAAAAGCTCCCATCTAATGTGCTCCCGCGTAATATTTTTTTGTGGGGGATATTCGCTACGCCAAGTCGGGATAAACAGTATTGGTTCAGTTACAGCTTGGTGGTATTGGCGGTTTAAACCAAGTCCTAAACTGGCTGGATGTCGTGAGTTAAAAGATATAGATGTAGTAGGTGTTGGTGTTTGCTGACGTAGGGTATTGCACCTTACCTGCGTAGAACACACTCCACGGAGGTAAGGATAAGTAGATGTTTATACGAGGTTTTTATCAGGGTTTTTTCTGCTGTCGCCCTGGGTAGTAAAACCGAAGGTCAACAAGGCGCTTTCCACGGTGCTCAAGTGCTGCATGCACAACTGCCACGGCCCTGATACGACATCGGCCAGTTCATCGCTGGCCACGGGTATAAGTACCGGGTGTTCGTCGTCGTTGGCGATCGAGGCGCAGCCTGAGGCGACGTTTGCCAGGCGTTGGTGCAAGGACGAGGGGGCCGGGCCTTGTTCCTTACGCAAGGCATCGGCAAAGGCTTCGGCAAACAACAGGGAGCTGGCGTATAAACGCACGGCGTGGCGCTCGTAACGGTTGGCAATATCCTTGACTTCGCGTGACACAAAGCGCCCGCGCAAGGTCCAGCGTGCGGTGTTGCGGGCCATACCAATGCCGTTTTCCAGGGCGATCAGGCTGTCGTGGGCCCGGGAGAATATTTGTACCGCGTGTTGAGCTTTGGCAGCGTCTTGCCCTTCAAGAGCCTGCAGGCTTTTGCCGAAACCGGACGCGAGCTTTTCGAGCAGTTCCTTGGCGGAGCTGTCGATAATGCCAATGGGGTTGGGGGTGAGCAGTATCTGGCTGAAAATCAGCCCGACGCATGAGCCCACCACCACATCAAGCATGCGTACCACCCCCGCGCTTTCCGGGCCGACCGCCAGCATCAGCACCGCCGATACACCGGCCTGGATCGGCACCACGGCCCCCAAGCCATAGAGGGCCGCGATGGCGATGGCCGAGAAGGTGGCAAAGCCGATGCGCAACAACGGGTAGGCATCCGGCAACCACAAGGCCGCTTCGCCGACGATGATCCCCGTGGCGACCCCCACCATCAGGCCAACCGCTTGCTTGCCGTGGCTGGGCAGGCCGGGAGCCAGGCACACCACGGCACTGATCGCGGCAAACACGGGGTGTATGTGGCCGAAAAAATGCCGGGCGATAATCCATGCCAGTGCGGCGGCGATGGCTGAAGCCAGTGCATCGCGCCAGCCGAGAGACCAGCGTGATTTTACTTTTTCGGCAACAGAGTCAACGTAGCGACTGAGAAACTTGGCGCGGGGAATCATTGAGGCTCCCTATCGTGAGGTGAGATGGCGTTAACCATAGACCGTAGTTGCGCCCGGGAGTGCGCCACAAACGCCAGGCCAAAAAAAACCGCGCCAGGGCGCGGTTTTTTATAGGTGCGGTGTTTTACACGTTGAAGCGGAAGTGCAGGACGTCACCGTCTTTAACAATGTATTCCTTGCCTTCCAGACGCCATTTACCGGCTTCTTTCGCGCCCGCTTCACCGTTGAACTTGATGAAATCGTCGTAGGCGATCACTTCAGCACGGATAAAGCCTTTTTCGAAGTCGGTGTGGATCACACCAGCTGCTTGCGGGGCGGTAGCACCTACTTTTACAGTCCAGGCGCGAACTTCCTGAACGCCGGCAGTGAAGTAGGTTTGCAGGTCCAGCATTTCGTAACCGGCACGAATCACGCGGTTAAGACCCGGCTCTTCAAGGCCCAGGGCCTCCAGGAACATGTCTTTCTCTTCGCCGTCATCCAGCTCGGCGATTTCTGCTTCGATCTTGTTGCAGACCGGAACAACGATGGCGCCTTCTTCTTCAGCGATAGCCAGCACCACGTCCAGCAGCGGGTTGTTCTCGAAACCGTCTTCAGCCACGTTGGCGATGTACATCACCGGCTTGGTGGTCAGCAGGTGGAAGCCCTTGATGATGGCTTTCTCATCGGCGTCCATGTTCTTGATCAGGCTGCGTGCCGGCTTGCCCAGGGTAAAGTGGGCAATCAACTGCTCCAGCAGGGCCTTTTGGGCCACGGCTTCCTTGTCACCGCCCTTGGCGTTGCGCGCGACTTTTTGCAGTTGCTTTTCGCAGCTGTCGAGGTCGGCGAAGATCAGCTCAAGGTCGATGATCTCGATATCGCGCTTCGGGTCAACGCTGTTGGAAACGTGAATCACGTTTTCGTCTTCGAAGCAGCGCACTACGTGAGCGATGGCATCGGTTTCACGGATGTTGGCCAAAAACTTGTTGCCCAGGCCTTCGCCTTTCGATGCGCCAGCCACCAGGCCTGCGATATCGACGAATTCCATGGTGGTCGGCAGGATGCGCTGCGGCTTGACGATGGCAGCCAGTGCGTCCAGACGTGGGTCGGGCATCGGCACGATACCGGTGTTCGGCTCGATCGTGCAGAAGGGGAAGTTCTCGGCCGCGATACCGGATTTGGTAAGGGCGTTGAACAGGGTGGACTTGCCGACGTTAGGCAGGCCGACGATGCCGCAGTTGAATCCCATGGTGTTTCCCCTCGGAAAAAGAGTCAGGCCTTCTGGCTGTGCAGGTTTTTCATCGCACGGTTCCATTCCCCGGCGAGGATATCCGGCAGCACGCCGAGGGCAAAATCGATGCTGGCGTCCAGCTTTTCCTGTTCGGCGCGTGGCGCACGACCGAGGACAAAGTTGGACACCATGCTGGCGACGCCCGGGTGGCCAATGCCAAGCCGCAGACGGTAGAAATCTTTGTTGTTCCCCAGTTGCGCAATGATGTCGCGCAATCCGTTGTGACCTCCGTGGCCGCCGCCCAGCTTGAGCTTGGCAACGCCCGGCGGGAGATCGAGTTCGTCGTGGGCCACCAATATGGATTCCGGCGCAATGCGGTAGAAACCGGCAAGCGCCGCAACGGCCTGGCCGCTTCGGTTCATATAGGTGGTGGGAATCAACAGACGAACATCCTGACCCTGGTGGCTGAAACGCCCGGTCAGGCCAAAATATTTGCGATCAGCAACAAGGTTGACCCCGTTTGCCGCCGCGAGACGCTCAACAAAAAGGGCCCCTGCGTTATGCCGGGTCTGTTCGTATTCGGTGCCTGGATTTCCCAGGCCAACGATCAGTTTTATGGCGGTCACGACAAGGGCCCTTCTATGGAGTTGTGGATAACATCGCCGCTAACGGTTAGCGGCGAAAACGGACAAAAAAGCGGGTTTACATGAGTAAACTTCGCGATCTTGTCCGCTTTACTCGCTGCGTGTTAGCTCGCGATGTTTCTCAAGACTCCAACTACAGAGTAATGAATTACTCTGCTGCTTCTGGTGCAACACGTGGAGCGTGAACGTTGGCTACTGCCAGGTCGTTACCGTGTGCCAGAGCTACGAACTCAACGCCTTTAGGAGCGGTGATGTCCGACAGGTGAATGATCGAGCCAACTTCGGCGTTAGCCAGGTCAACTTCGATGAATTCAGGCAGGTCTTTTGGCAGGCAGGAAACTTCGATTTCCGCAACAACGTGGGAGATCTCGCCGCCTTTCTTGATCGGAGCCGCTTCACCAACGAAGTGAACCGGTACGATTGCAGTCAGTTTTTGACCAGCAACAACGCGTACGAAGTCAGCGTGCATCACGTGGCCTTTAGCCGGGTGACGTTGCAGAGCTTTGATGATCACGTTTTGCTTAACGCCGCCAACGGTCAGTTCGATAACGTGGCTGTAAGCAGCTTCGTTTTCGAGCAGTTTGGCAACTTCTTTAGCCAGCATGCTGATGGATTCAGGGGCTTTGTCGCCACCGTAAACTACAGCTGGAACCAGGCTTGCGAGACGACGCAGGCGGCGGCTCGCACCTTTCCCCAGGTCGGAACGCACTTCAGCATTCAGAGTAAAATCGTTCATGTTGTATCTCCAAAATAACCACATCCGCCCTGACGTTTGCGACCAGCGCCATGGACGGTATGGGCAAAAAAGCCCCGCCCCAACGGATTGCTGGGGCGGGGCGCTTTTCGTCAGCAGAAGTCCAGAAAGGGCAGGGCCCTTAGCGGAACATCGCGCTGATCGATTCTTCGTTGCTGATGCGGCGAACCGCTTCAGCCACAACCGGTGCGATATCCAGTTGACGGATACGCGAACAGGCTTGTGCGGCAGCGGACAGCGGAATGGTGTTAGTCACCACCAGCTCATCCAGCATGGAATTTTCGATATTCTCAATTGCCCGACCCGACAGCACAGGGTGTGTGCAGTAGGCGAACACTTTGGAAGCGCCATGCTCTTTCAAGGCTTTAGCTGCGTGGCACAGGGTGCCGGCAGTATCGACCATGTCATCAACCAGAATACAGGTACGCCCTTCGACATCACCGATGATATGCATCACTTCCGAGTGATTGGCTTTCTCACGGCGTTTGTCGATGATACCCAGATCAACGCCCAAGGACTTGGCAACAGCACGTGCACGCACGACGCCGCCGATATCCGGGGACACAATCATAAGGTTCTCAAAGCGCTGATCTTCGATGTCATCCACCAAAACTGGGGAGCCATAGATGTTATCTACAGGAATATCGAAGAAACCCTGGATTTGGTCAGCATGCAAATCAACCGTGAGAACACGATCGATGCCGACTACGGTAAGCATGTCAGCAACAACTTTTGCGCTGATAGCCACACGTGCGGAACGCGGACGGCGATCCTGACGGGCATAACCAAAGTAAGGAATAACAGCAGTAATACGAGTCGCTGAGGAGCGGCGGAAGGCATCAGCCATCACGACGAGTTCCATCAGGTTATCGTTGGTCGGAGCACAAGTCGGCTGTATGATGAAAACGTCTTTACCGCGGACATTTTCATTAATCTCAGCGGTAATTTCGCCGTCGGAAAACTTGCCGACAGAGATGTCACCGAGTGGGATATGCAGCTGACGTACGACACGCCGAGCCAGATCGGGGTTAGCGTTCCCCGTAAAGACCATCATCTTGGACACGCGCAGTACCTGAAGGCTGAGGGTAACCTGGATGAGTATAAGAAATGGCAGGGGCGGCTGGATTCGAACCAACGCATGGCAGGATCAAAACCTGCTGCCTTACCGCTTGGCGACGCCCCTGTATCTGTTGCTACGAGTACCGTGTACCCGTTTCCTTTTACAAATTTTGCAGCTTGCGATGCAACATCGAGACGTTGCTTCCTTTTGCTACAAACCCTGTAAGGGTCTCTGTAAGAAGGTGCAGCACTTTATCAGCATCTGCTTCGTTTGGGAAGGCCCCAAATATACAACTTCCAGTTCCAGTTAATTTTGCTTCGGTATATTTACCTAACAAATTCAAAGCGTTACGTACTTCTGGATAACGCTCCTTCACTACTGCTTCGCAGTCGTTTCGGCTGTTTCCCTTGGGAACGGGGCGCACTTTAATGGGCAAAGAGTCGCGTGTCAACAAAGGATCTGAAAATATTTCTGCAGTACTTACAGATACTTGCGGGACAAGCACGACATACCAGGGTTCTTCTGGCTCTGCAGGCGTAAGAATTTCGCCGACACCTTCAGCAAATGCGGCGTGCCCGCGGACAAAAACCGGCACGTCTGCCCCCAGGCTCAGGCCCAGTGCGGCCAGCCGGTCTTCATCCCAAGCCAACTGCCAAAGATGGTTGAGCGCCAGCAGGGTGGTCGCCGCATTGGAACTGCCGCCGCCGATGCCGCCGCCCATGGGCAGGATTTTCTTGATCCAAATGTCGATCCCCAGCTGGCAAGCGGATTGCGCCTGAAGCTTTTTTGCCGCCTTGACGATCAAATTGTCGTCGTGGGCAACGCCGGGAAATTCGGTATGCAGGCAAATAACCCCATCTTCACGCACGGCAAAGGTCATTTCGTCGCCGTAGTCGAGAAATTGAAACAGCGTTTGCAGTTCGTGATAGCCATCTTCGCGACGGCCGAGGATGTGCAGCATCAAGTTCAGCTTTGCCGGTGAGGGCAAAACCAGAGTGTTTCGATCCAGGCGGTCTTGCATCTTATTGACCCAACAAACGAGGTTGCCAATCTTTAACGACGAGCGTGACGTCCAGATCCGGGCCGTGCAGCTTGACGCGCTCGGGCAGCCAGAAGCCGTTTTGCTCGACATAGCTCAAATATTCGATTTTCCAGCCGTCCTGCTCCAGGTTGGCCAGGCGACTATCGCCATTGAGTGTCACCCGGCTTTTGCTGCCGGGCGCAGGCAAGCCGCGTACCCACCAGACCAGATGTGACACCGGCAGGCTCCAGCCCAATTGTTCACCCAGCAACTCTTCGGGAGTCGGCGCTTCATAGCGGCCCTGATTGGCCACTTCCAGAAGCACGCTGCCCGGGCGCCCGGTCAGGCGGGCAGCACCGCGGCCCAGTGGCCCGGAAAGACGAATATCGTAGTAATCCTGGCGCTGCAGCCAGAACAGCGTGGCGCTGCCTGAGTCTTTAGGGGCGCGAATGCCGACTTTGCCGTTGATTTGCCAGCCGTCGAGCCGGGTCAATTGCTGCTTGTGTGCCGACCACAGGGCAGGGCTGCCGTGGCCTTCTACGGATTCGCGGGCGCCGAAGCCCGCGCAACCGGCGAGCACGGCAACCAGGCTGAAAACTACGAGATGGCGCAAGTGACGATAAAACATGAGTTAAAGAGTCTCTGATCCGGTCAGGCGCAAAATGGTTTTGCGCAGAATAGGGCTGTCAGGATTTTCTTTGAGAAAAGTGCCCCAGATTTTTTTCGCTTCACGCTGTTTACCGTTTGCCCACAGTACTTCACCCAGGTGAGCAGCAACTTCCTGGTCCGGGAAGCGCTCCAGTGCCTGGCGCAGCAAACGCTCGGCCTCATCAAGATTGCCCAGGCGGAAATTCACCCAGCCCAGGCTGTCGAGCACTGCCGGGTCATCCGGGCTCAAGTCGTAGGCTTGCTGGATCAGGGCCTTGGCTTCGGCGTAGCGGGTGGTTCGATCTGAAAGCGTGTAGCCCAGCGCGTTCAAGGCCATCGCATTGTCAGGTTCGCGCTGGATGATGGCGCGCAAATCCCGCTCCATCTGCTCAAGATCGTTACGTTTCTCGGCCAGCATGGCGCGTGAATACAGCAGGTTGAGATCGTCCGGGTATTGCTCGAGTGCTTGTTGCAGCGTGTTCCAGGCGCGATCGGTCTGATTGTTCGCCGCCAGGGTTTCGGCTTCGATCAAGTACAGCTGAATGGCGTAGTCGGGCTGTGCGTCGCGTGCCAAGGCCAGTTTTTTCGATGCCTCGGCACCGCGACCATGACTGATCAGGATGTCCGCCTGGCGCAGTTGTGCGGGCAGGTATTCGTTGCCCGGACCTACCAGTGCGTACTCGACCAGTGCGCCCTCGGGATCATTGCGTTCTTCGGCGATGCGGCCCAGGTTCAAGTGCGCCGAGTCGACATGGCTGTCGCGCTCGATCAACTCTTGCAGATAACCTTCGGCTTCGTCCCAGGACTTGCCTTCGAGGCAGACCAGTGCCAGAGAGAATCGCAGCTCATCGTCTTCGGGGTATTGCTCTACCAGGCTGGCAAATTGCACTTTTGCCTCGGCCATGCGGTTCTGCTCGACCAGGGTGCGTGCATAGGTCAGGCCCAGGCGTTTGTCGTCGGGGTACTGGCTGACGCTTTTTTTCAGCAGCGGCAACGCTTCATCACCACGGTTGAGGCTTTGCAACAAGCGGGCGCGCAACAGAATCGGGGCGATCTCACCGTTTTGCGGCGGGTTTTTCTCCAGCAGTTTCAGCGCGCCTTCGGCATCACCGTCCTGTTGCATCAACAGGGCCTTGCCGAAAATCAGCTGGCCGTTGTCCGGGTGCTTGGCCAGCAGGCTGTCAAAACTCTTTTGCAGGCCTGCACGGGTCTCGGCATCGGTCTCTATGGCCGCCAGGGCGAGGAAATCAAAGTGCGTGTCGCCCTTGGCCTGCAGGACTTTCTCCATGTACACCAGGGATTCGTCATAGCGGCCGTTACGCGCCAGCTGAATGGCTGCAGCACGTTGTGCCTCGATATCGTCCGGGGCGTTTTTGACCCAGATCAGCGAGGTGTCCAGTGCAGCCTGGTCGGCGCCCAGGTACTCGGCAATGCGGAAAGCCCGTTCGGAAATGCCGGGGTCCTGGGTGTTGATCGCTTGCGTCACATAGTTATCGAGGGCGATATCCAGGCGATTGCGTTGGCCAGCCAGCTCGGCACTTAACAGGCTGTACAGCGTGTCTTCGCTGAACGAGCTGTAGACCGTGGGTTTTTCCGGGACGGAGGTAACGTCTTCAGTCGCGGATGAATCATCCGGGGACGTGGGGGCCAAGGCCTGGCAGCCACTGAGAAGGACGAGAGCGAGGAGCAACGCGGAGGATCTATTCATATAAGAGATGGGCGACTTACCTGCGGTCTGGGCATCATGACACATGCAATGGTGCAAACCATAACAGGTGCGACTATCGATATCCGGGGCTGATGATGGGTTCAACAGACGTTAACTATAGAGACAATAGTCAGCAATGGTTGTTCTGAATCTGGCGAAGTAGGACAATTGTCGGCTTCTCGTCATCATCAGCGATCTTGAATGGCCTTCCTCGCACTCGGTATTAACCACAAGACTGCTTCAGTAGACGTCCGCGAGCGCGTGGCTTTTACTCCGGAGCAGTTGGTTGAGGCCTTGCAGCAGCTCTGCCGCCTAACCGACAGTCGCGAAGCTGCGATCCTCTCCACCTGCAATCGCAGTGAGCTCTATATAGAGCAGGACCACCTTTCGGCAGACAGCGTGCTGAAATGGCTGGCGGACTACCATGACCTGAGCCTCGATGAATTGCGTGCCTGCGCTTATGTCCATGAAGACGATGCTGCCGTTCGTCACATGATGCGCGTGGCCTCGGGGCTGGATTCGCTGGTGTTGGGCGAGCCGCAGATTCTCGGCCAGATGAAATCGGCCTACGCCGTAGCGCGTGAAGCGGGTACGGTCGGGCCGTTGTTGGGACGCTTGTTCCAGGCCACGTTCAACTCGGCCAAACAGGTACGCACCGACACCGCCATCGGCGAAAACCCGGTTTCGGTGGCTTTTGCGGCCGTGAGCCTGGCCAAGCAGATCTTCAGCGACCTGCAGCGCAGCCAGGCCTTGCTGATTGGCGCGGGCGAGACCATTACCCTGGTCGCCCGCCACCTGCATGACCTGGGAGTAAAGCGTATCGTGGTTGCCAACCGTACTCTGGAGCGCGCCAGTACGCTGGCCGAGCAGTTCGGCGCTCATGCCGTATTGCTGTCGGATATTCCCCAGGAACTGGTCCATAGCGATATTGTGATCAGCTCCACGGCCAGCCAGTTGCCGATTCTGGGCAAGGGGGCTGTCGAAAGCGCCCTGAAGCTGCGCAAGCACAAGCCGATCTTTATGGTCGATATTGCCGTTCCCCGCGATATCGAGCCTGAAGTCGGCGAATTGGACGACGTTTACCTCTATACCGTCGACGATTTGCATGAAGTGGTCGCCGAAAACCTGAAGAGCCGTCAGGGCGCGGCCCAGGCAGCTGAAGAGCTGGTGAGCATTGGCGCTGACGATTTTATGGTGCGCCTGCGTGAGCTGGCGGCAGTGGATGTGCTCAAGGCCTACCGCCAGCAAAGCGAACGGTTGCGCGACGAAGAGCTGCAAAAGGCCCAGCGCATGCTGGCCAACGGCAGCAATCCGGAAGAGGTGCTGGTACAACTGGCGCGGGGCCTGACCAACAAATTGCTGCACGCCCCCAGCGTGCAGTTGAAAAAACTTTCCGCCGAAGGCCGCCTCGATGCGCTGGCCATGGCCCAAGAACTTTTTGCCCTCGGTGAGGGCTCATCGCATAGCTCTGCGGATAAAAAATAGTAATGAAAGCGTCACTGCTTAATAAACTGGATATCCTCCAGGACCGTTTTGAAGAACTGACCGCATTGCTTGGCGATGGCGAAGTCATTTCCGATCAAACCAAATTCCGCGCCTATTCCAAGGAATACTCGGAAGTTGAACCCATTGTTGCCGCTTACGGGCAGTGGCTCAAAGTGCAGGCCGACCTCGAGGGCGCCCAAGCGTTGCTCAAGGACAACGACCCGGACATGCGTGAAATGGCGGTCGAAGAAGTTCGCGAAGCCAAAGAGCGGCTGATCGAGCTGGAAAAAGACCTGCAACGCATGCTGCTGCCCAAGGATCCGAATGACGGGCGCAACGTGTTCCTGGAAATTCGCGCCGGAACCGGCGGCGATGAAGCGGCCATTTTTGCCGGCGACCTGTTTCGCATGTACTCGCGCTACGCCGAGCGGCGCGGCTGGCGGGTTGAAATTCTCTCCGAAAGCATCGGTGAGCATGGCGGCTATAAAGAAGTCATTGCCCGTGTCGAAGGCGAGAATGTTTACGCCAAGCTGAAGTTCGAGTCCGGCGTACACCGCGTGCAGCGGGTACCGGCGACCGAATCCCAGGGCCGTATCCATACCTCGGCCTGTACCGTGGCGGTGTTGCCAGAGCCCGATGAGCAGGAAGCCATCGAGATCAACCCGGCGGATTTGCGTGTGGATACCTACCGTTCCTCCGGGGCCGGTGGTCAGCACGTCAACAAGACCGACTCGGCGATCCGTATCACGCACTTGCCTTCGGGCATTGTGGTGGAGTGTCAGGAAGAGCGTTCCCAGCATAAAAACCGGGCGCGGGCGATGTCCTGGCTGTCGGCCAAGTTGAATGACCAGCAAACCAGCGCCGCGGCCAATGCCATTGCCAGCGAGCGCAAGTCGCTGGTGGGCTCGGGGGATCGTTCCGAGCGCATCCGCACTTACAATTTCGCGCAGGGGCGAGTGACCGACCATCGTGTCAACCTGACCCTGTATTCCCTGGATGACGTACTGGCTGGCGGCGTTGATGCCGTTATCGAGCCATTATTGGCGGAGTTTCAGGCTGATCAACTGACAGCCCTGGGTGAATAAATGACTATTATTGCCAGCTTGTTGCGTGCTGCTGAACTGCCTGATTCGCCTACGGCCCGTCTTGATGCGGAGCTGCTGCTGGCCGCTGCCCTGGGCAAGTCGCGCAGCTATCTGCACACATGGCCCGAAAAAATCGTCAGCAGCGAAGCGGCACTGACCTTCGCCGAATACCTGCTGCGCCGCCGTGCCGGTGAGCCGGTGGCCTATATTCTGGGTCAGCAGGGTTTTTGGAACCTCGACCTGGAAGTGGCACCGCATACGCTGATCCCGCGCCCGGACACCGAGCTGCTGGTCGAAACCGCGCTGGCCCTGCTGCCCGCAAGCCCGGCCAGGGTGCTGGACCTGGGCACAGGCAGCGGCGCCATTGCCCTGGCATTGGCCAGCGAACGCCCCACCTGGCACGTCACTGCGGTTGACCGGGTGCTTGAGGCCGTCGCACTGGCCGAACGCAATCGCCAGCGTTTGCAGCTCGACAACGTCAATGTGTTCACCAGCCACTGGTTCAGCGCACTGGCTGATCAGCGCTTTGATCTGATCATCAGCAACCCGCCTTATATTGCCGCCGGTGATGTGCACCTGGCTGAAGGCGATGTGCGCTTCGAACCCGAGAGCGCCCTGGTCGCCGGTGCCGACGGCCTGGACGATATCCGTGAAATCATCACCGCCTCGGCACAGCACCTCAATGCTGGCGGCTGGTTGATGCTGGAACATGGTTACGATCAGGCTGCGGCCGTGCGCCAACTGTTGCAGGACGCCGGTTTTGCAGCGGTTGAAAGCCGCAAGGACCTGGGCGGCCACGAACGCATCACGTTGGGTCGCCTGCCGTGCTGACCGACGAGGAGCTGTTGCGCTATAGCCGACAGATCCTGTTGCAACAGGTCGATATCGATGGCCAGTTGAAGCTGAAAAACAGTCGTGTGCTGATTGTCGGCCTGGGCGGGCTTGGCTCGCCCGTCGCGCTGTACCTGGCCGCAGCCGGTGTCGGCGAGCTGCATCTGGCCGACTTCGACAGCGTTGACCTGACCAATCTGCAGCGCCAGGTCATTCATGACAGCGCCACTGTCGGTGAAAGCAAGGTCGATTCGGCCTCGCACCGGTTGCGCCTGATTAACCCGCATATCACGCTGGTCGCCCACCGCTCGGCACTGGATGCCGACTCGCTGGCCGACGTCGTTGGCGCAGTGGATCTGGTGCTCGATTGCTCAGACAATTTTGCCACCCGTGAAGCGGTGAACAGGGCCTGTGTTGCGGCGCGCAAGCCGCTGGTCAGCGGTGCGGCGATCCGTCTTGAAGGGCAGTTGTCGGTGTTTGATTCGCGTCAGAGCGCCAGCCCCTGCTACCACTGCCTGTACGGGCATGGCAGCGAAGAGGAGTTGACCTGCAGCGAAGCCGGTGTGATTGGCCCCTTGGTGGGGGTGATCGGCAGCTTGCAAGCTCTTGAAGCGCTCAAGGTCCTGGCCGGTTTTGGCGAGCCGCTGGTGGGCCGGTTGTTGCTGGTTGATGCCTTGAGCACGCGCTTTCGCGAGCTGCGGGTCAAGCGTGACCCGGCGTGCAGCGTGTGTGGTACAGGCCATGCGTGAAGCGCCGGTTGGCGTTTTCGACTCCGGGGTCGGTGGCCTGTCGGTGCTCAAGGAAATCCAGGCACTGCTGCCCAATGAGTCGCTGCTTTATGTGGCGGACTGCGGGCATATTCCCTATGGCGAAAAAAGTCCCGAGTTTATTCGTCAGCGCTGCGCGGTAATGGCTGATTTTTTCCAGCGCCAGGGCGCCAAGGCGCTGGTGCTGGCTTGTAATACGGCCACGGTGGCAGCCGTGGCGGATTTGCGGCAGCGTTACCCGCAATGGCCCCTCGTTGGCATGGAGCCTGCGGTCAAGCCTGCAGCGGCGGCCACTCGCAGCGGTACAGTGGGCGTACTTGCCACTACCGGGACGTTGCAAAGCGCCAAATTTGCCGCTTTGCTTGACCGTTTCGCCAGCGATATCCGGGTGATCACCCAACCTTGTCCGGGGCTGGTGGAGCTGATCGAAACCGGTGACTTGCACAGCGATGCCCTGCGCGCCTTGTTGCGCGGTTATGTTGAGCCATTGCTGGCCGCTGGCTGCGACACCATTATTCTGGGTTGCACCCATTACCCTTTTCTCAAGCCTCTGCTGGCGCAGATGCTCCCGCCATCGATCACCCTGATCGATACCGGCGCCGCCGTGGCGCGCCAACTCCAGCGTCTGCTCGCCGAACAAAACCTGCTGGCCGCCGGGCCGCCTCGCGAAACACAGTTCTGGACCAGTGCTTCACCTGAACACTTGGGAAATATCCTGCCAGTGTTGTGGAATAAATCTGGCGTTGTGCGAAGCTTCGATCTGTAAAAAAACAGAACTTATGCTTCATGACACCTGCCTGATGAAGCGCATAACAACTGACATGTGCATATGAAAATAGGATTTTTCTTATGAAGCGACTGTTTTGTCTGGCTGCGCTTGCAGCCGCTGCACTGGGGCCAAGTCTTGCTGCACAGGCTGCCGGGCTTGAATTTGCGGTGGGACACACCAGCGAATCGACCATGACCTATCGTCTGGGGTTGAAGTCTGACTGGGACAAAAGCTGGCTGCAAAGTGATGTGGGGCGTCTGACTGGATATTGGGATGGGGCTTACACCTACTGGGAAGGTGACAAGTCATCCGCGAGCAACAGCCTGTCGTTCTCGCCCGTGCTGGTGTACGAATTTGCCGGAGAAAGCGTAAAGCCTTACCTCGAAGCCGGGATCGGGGTGGCGTTGTTCTCCCATACCGAAGTTGAAGGCAACCGGCTGGGCAGTGCTTTCCAGTTTGAAGACCGCCTGGGGTTTGGGCTGCGTTTTGCGGGGGGGCATGAAGTCGGGATACGTGCCACACACTACTCCAATGCCGGGATCTCCAGCCGCAATGACGGCGTAGAAAGCTATGCGCTGCATTACACCATGCCGCTGTAGAATCGGACATTGTGGAAGCAGAATCACCGCATAGTGCCTGACAGACCGCGCCGTATGCATCGCAGGCAAGCCAGCTCCCACCGCTCATGGGGTGCTTCCGCTATTTGGGGGCATCACTGTGGGAGCGGGCTTGCTCGCGATGGCATCAGCGCGAAATACCTGACAGACCGCGCCGTAAGCATCGCAGGCAAGCCAGCTCCCATAAGGCGTTCAGTGTTTAGCGGTACGCCGTCGAAATCCCCTGGCGCTCATTGAGGCATTCGACTTCGCCCATTTCGAACTCGCGACAGATCAGTGGGCGCTTCTCATAGATGGTGCACATCATGGTGTTGCGGTCCAGGGCCGCACACCAGCCATCATCCAGGCGCAGCATCACTTCGCCGCCCCAGTCATCTTCTGCAATAAAGCGCTCAGGCACGCCGGTGTCGGTGATCAGCATCACTTCCAGTTGGCAGCAGCATGCCGCGCACGTCGAACAGGTAACGGCGGGTTCGGTAATTTCGGTCAGGGGGATGTTGGTCATAGGCGCGCAGTGTAAGGCAGTGCCGCCGTCAGGTGTGAATGTGCTGATGAACGCAGGTGTATAAACACTTGTAGCAGCTGCCGTAGGAACGAGGCTGCGTCCGGCTGAGTAGCCGTCTTAAGTCAGCCATTGCGGTTTGCCAGATGAACCTCGCTCTCAGGATTTACGATTGCTGCGCAACCGGACGTAGCCTGGCGGCAACTGCTACAAGGACCGCAAACAACCCGGCCCACAGCACGCTCAACCCAAGCAGCGTCGGCCACAGGCCCAGAGGGAATTGCACCGCGCCCAGACGTTGCCCGGCGTAATACGACAGCGGTCCACCGATGGCTCCCAGCAAAACAGAACGCCACCAGGGCTTGGCAGTCCACGCCAGGCAATGGTTCAGGGTGATGGCCAGCAGTGCCCACAACAGCATCAGCCAGAACGGAATCAACACCCCGGGCTGGGCGAAGGCGAAAACTCCGGCATTGAGCAGCAGGCTGTCCACCGCCGAGCCAAGCAAGCAGACCACAACCACTAACCGCACTTCTGCCAACGAAGGGCTGATAAACAGCAGATGCACCAGCAGGGCGCCCGCGGCCAGCAGTAACCACAGGCTATTGCCGCCCAACACACAGGCAAACCAGCCGAGCTGGAACAGCCCGGCATTGGCCAGGTTTTTAAGCATTGAACCGACCCAGCAATGGCGCGGGCATGGCCGCCGGTTTGGCCAGCAACAGTTGTGCAGTGCCGATACTGCGCTCAAGAAAGCCACCTTCGCAGTAGCACAGGTAAAACTCCCACAGGCGCAGAAAGTAGTCGTCGTAGCCCAATTCCGTTAAACGGCCGTGTGCCCGGCGAAAGTTCTCATGCCACAAACGCAGGGTTTTGGCGTAGTGCAGGCCAAAATCTTCCATGTGCATCAGGTTCATATCGGTGTCCTTGCCAACGATTTCGAGCATTTTCTGCACGCTGGGCAATGCGCCTCCGGGGAAGATATAACGCTGGATAAAGTCCACGCTGCTTTTCGCCTGCTCGTAACGCTGGTCGCGAATGGTGATGGCTTGCAGCAGCATCAGGCCGTGGGGCTTGAGCAACTGGGAGCATTGCTTGAAATAGCTGGGCAAGAAATGATGGCCGACGGCTTCGATCATCTCGATAGACACCAGCTTGTCGTATTGCCCGGTCAGGTCGCGATAATCCTCCAGCAGTAACGTTACTTGCTCTTGTAAGCCCAGCGCCTCGATGCGGGCTTGGGTGTAGTCGAACTGTTCTTTGGACAATGTAGTCGTCGTCACCTTGCAACCGTAATGCTGCGCCGCATACAAAGCCATGCTGCCCCAGCCGGTACCGATTTCCAGCAAATGGTCTGTGGGCTTGAGGTCGAGCTTCTGGCAGATGCGCTGCAGCTTGTTGAGCTGGGCTTGCTCCAGGGTGTCGTCAGCCGTTAAAAACTGCGCCGCTGAATACATCATGGTCGGGTCGAGGAATTGCTCGAACATCTCATTGCCCAGGTCGTAATGCGCGGCAATATTCTTTTGCGAGCCCTTGCGGGTGTTGCGATTGATCCAGTGCAAGCCGCGTATCAACGGGCGACCCAGGCGGGCCAGGCCACCTTCCATTGCATCGAGCACGTCCATGTTGCTGACCAGCACGCGGATCACTTTGGTCAGGTCAGGCGAACTCCAGTAGCCATGAATAAAGGCTTCGCCGGCGCCAATCGAGCCGTTGCTGGCAATCATGCCCCAGACACTTGTGTCGTGAATCTGCACCTCGCCGACCAGACCCGCGCCGCTGTCACCGAACATCAGGCGTTCACCGTTTTCGATGACCACCAGATGCCCGCTTTTCAATTGACTGAGTTGGCGCAGCACCCCGCGTCGCAGTAGTGCGCTGGTCAGGTTATGGGTAGTCGACAGTGAGGTTTTGCTCACCAGGCTAGGGCTCTTCATGGCGTTGATCCTTGGGTTGCAGGGCGGCAATGCGAAAGGCGCCGTCGGCGGCCTGGTGGGAAAAAATCGGGGTGCGCTTAAGAAACAGGCGCAAGGCTTGCCAGTAGATGGCCAGACAAGTTTTGGCGGTCATCCACGGGAACTGCCGCAAGTAGCGATGCAGGCCCGGGCGGTCCAGCACTGTGCGCTGCAGGTTGAGGGTGGCGTCGAACAGTTTGAGGTCGCCCTGCCAGTCCGCCATATGCACCCCGAGCCGGGCCTGGGGCGGGCTGAAACTCATGCGGTATTCCAGATCCCGTGGCAGAAACGGCGACACATGGAAGGCCTTGGCCACGGCAACGTGGGCAAAACCGTCTCCCTTGGCGGGAAGCACATAGTGATAACGTTCGCGCCAAGGGGTATTGGTGACTTCGCACAGGACGGCGGCCAGTTTTCCGTCAGCTTCGTAGCAATAGAAGAAACTCACCGGGTTGAAGGACAGCCCCCAGCTACGGGCTTGTGTGAGCAAGCAGATCGGGCCTTGCGGGGAATAACCCAAAGCGCTGGAAACTTGCTGGCGCACCGCATCAATCAGGCGCATGCCGGTTGCGGTGAAGGTTTTCAGGTAATCGGTTTCGCGAAAGGAGAAGGGCGCAAAGCGGCTTTTTCCTGCCAGCGGTGAAAGCCCCAGTACAGCGTCTTGCTCATCCAGATCCAGATATAACAGGCCGATCTGATAGCGAAAGGCATGGGGCTTTGGGGCAAAGCGTCGATGGCCGATCCAGCCGCTGTACAGGGCGCTGTTCATAATGGCTGGCCAAAGGCCTGGGCCACGCGCAAGGCGCTGACCACGCCGTCTTCATGAAAACCGTTGGCCCAATAGGCGCCACAAAAGTAGCTGTGTTGCGCGCCCAGCAGTTCTTGCCAGCGCGCTTGTGCGGCAATGGCGGCCAAACTGTATTGCGGGTGGGCATAGGTGTAGCTGGCCAGCACCTTGAGTGGATCAATGGCCGGGGTTTGGTTGAGGCTGACGCAGAATGTGGTCTCGCTCTGAATCCCTTGCAGGATGTTCATATCGTAGGTCACGGCCGCCCGTTTTTGCCCTTCGCCACCGAGGCGATAATTCCAGCTGGCCCAGGCCAGTTTTCGGTCGGGCAGCAAGCGGGTATCGGTATGCAGCACCACATCATTGTCGGCGTAGGGCATGGCCCCCAGGATCTGTTGTTCTGCGGCTGTAGGTTTTGCCAGCAACCTGAGGGCCTGGTCGCTGTGGCAGGCAAAGATCACCTTGTCGAAGGATTCAGTACCGCCAACGCTATGCACCAGAACGCCTTCGGCATTGCGCGCGACCTGGATCACCGGGCAGTTGAGACGAATCCTGTCGGCAAAGCCTGCGCTCAAGGGTTTGATGTAAGCACTGGAGCCACCCTCAATCACACGCCATTGCGGGCGATTGCTGACGCTGAGCAAACCGTGATTCTTGAAAAAACGCACAAAGAATTGCAACGGGAAGGCGAGCATGTCGGCCAGGGACATGGACCAGATAGCAGCCCCCATCGGCACAATGTAGTGCTCGATAAAGCGCGAGCCATAGCCGCGTTGCTGCAGGTAGTCGCCCAACCGGGTATCGCTGGCAATACGTTGCTCGTCCAGGTCGCGAATGGCTTCGCGATTGAAGCGCAGGATATCGCGCAACATGCCCCAGAACCTCGGCGACAGCAGGTTGCTGCGCTGGGCAAACAGGCTGTTGAGGGTGTTGCCGTTGTATTCGAGGTTGCTGTCTGTGTCGTGGACGGAAAAGCTCATTTCAGTGGCTTTGGAGCGCACCCCCAATTGATCCATCAACTTGATGAAGTTGGGGTAAGTCCAGTCGTTGAATACGATAAAGCCGGTGTCCACAGCATAAGCCTGGCCTTTGACGCTTACATTGACGGTATGGGTATGGCCGCCGACCCAGTCGCTGGCCTCGAACACGCTGATATCGTGTTCTTTATGCAGCAAGTAGCCGCAGGTCAGCCCTGAAATCCCGCTGCCAATGATCGCGATTTTCATGATGGCTTACCGTCGGATGTGCGTGCCAGACGCTTGCCGAGCGCCACTTGCAAACGTTTTGGCAGGTTGGCCAGCAGCCGCAGGATGGCAATGAACGGTGTGGGAAAGGCGATTTCCAGCGGGCGTTTTTCCAGTCGCTGGCAAATATGCTGCGCCGCTTTTTGCGCTGGCCAGCGCATGGGCATCGGGAAGTCGTTGTGTTCGGTCAAGGGCGTGTCAACAAAGCCCGGGCTGACGAGGGTCACGTCAATGTTCTCCTGGGCCAGATCGATACGCAGCGATTCAAGCAAGTAGCGCAGCCCCGCTTTCGATGCTCCATAAGCCCCGGCCCGGGGCAGTGGCCAATAGGTGACCGAACTGACCACGCCCACCAGATGCGGCTGTAAGCCTGCGCGCAACAGTGGCAGTGCGCTCTCAAGGCAATAGCTGCTGGCCAGCAGGTTGGTGCGCACCACGCGTTCGACCAGTGCCGCGTCGAACTGGCGGGCGTCGACATACTCACAGGTGCCGGCATTGAGGATTACGGTATCCAGCGCGCCCCAGGCCTGGGCGATGCGTTTGCCGATCTCGCGTACCTGTACGCTGTCGGTCAGGTCGCCGGGCACCAGCAAGACTTGTCCGGGGTAACGATCGGACAAGACTCTCAAGGGCTCCAGGGTGCGAGCGGTCAACGCCAGCCGGGCGCCGCCGCTGAGCAATACCTCGGCCATCTGCGCGCCAATGCCGCTGCTGGCGCCCGTAAGCCAGATCCGCCGCCGATCAACCATGGCTGGCCTCCAGCATTTGCCGTGACGGCAGGTTTTTGAATGCACTCAAGGCCCGGTCGCGGCTTTGGCTCAGGTTGACGATGGGCGCCGGGTAATTGGCCACGCCAAACAGACCACCCAGGGAGGCAGGGTTATGGACCTGTTTTTTGTTCAGGTCTTTCAGCTCGGGTAACCAGTGCTTGATGAATTTGCCCTCGGGATCGAAGCGCTCTGACTGGGTGACCGGGTTGAAAATACGGAAGTACGGCACGGAATCGGTACCCGTCGATGAACTCCACTGCCAGCCGCCGTTGTTGGCGGCCAGATCGCCGTCGATCAGGTGCTGCATAAAGAAGCGTTCGCCTTCGCGCCAGTCGATCAACAGGTTCTTGGTCAGGAACATCGCCACCACCATGCGCAGGCGATTGTGCATCCAGCCGGTTTCCAGCAGCTGCCTGATGGCCGCGTCGATAATCGGGAAGCCGGTGCGCCCCTGTTTCCAGGCGCTCAGTTCATCCGGCGCGTTGCGCCAAGGCAGGTATTCGGTTTCCGGGCGAAAGGCGCGATGACGTGAGACCCGTGGGTAGCCCACCAGGATATGTTTATAAAACTCGCGCCACAGCAGCTCGGTGATCCAGGTAAAGACCCCCGGGCTGCCGCTTTCAAACTCGCCGTTGTTGCTGTGCAATGCTGCGTGCAGGCACTGGCGGGGGGACAGCACGCCTGCTGCAAGGTAGGGCGAAAGCTGGCTGGTGCCGGGTTTGGCGGGCAGGTCGCGTTCGTCCTGGTAATAGTGGATTTGCTCGTCGGCAAACTGTGCCAGGCGCTGGTGAGCCTGATCTTCGCCTGCCGGCCACAGTGCTCGCAGTGATTCGCTGGGCACTGTGAAACCGCTGACAGACTCGGGTATGGCGTCGCTCTCAATATTCAGCAAAGACTGCTTCTCAGGCTTGGCAACCTGCTTGGGCAAGGCCATATGCAGGCGGTTGTAGCAGATCCGGCGAAACTGGCTGAAGACCTGGAAGTACGAACCCGACTGCGTGAGGATGCTGCCCGGCTGGAACAGCAACTGGTCGAGGTAGCTGTGAAACTCGATGCCCTGGGCTTCAAGCGCCCGGGCCACCGCCTGGTCGCGGCGGGTTTCGTGGATGCCGTATTCCTGATTGGTGTGAACCGCCTCGACACTGTGTTGCCGGCACAGCTCAAGAAGCACCGCAGGGGCCTGGTCCCAGGTGGGCGCGGTACGAATCAGCAAAGGAATATTGAGCTGTTGCAGGCTGTCGCTCAGGGTGCGCAGGTTGCGCAGCCAGAAGTCGACCTTGCACGGCGCATCGTCATGGGCCAGCCATTGCTCGGGGCTGATCAGGTACACGGCCAGGGTGGGGCCGCGTTTGGCGGCGGCGCTCAGGGCGGTGTTGTCGTCGTGGCGCAAGTCGGTGCGCAGCCAGATCAGTTGCATGTCATTTCCTAGCGATAAAGGCCGAGTTGGCTGAGGCGTTGATGGGCCTCTACCGGGTCGTGGGCCAGATACAATCCTGCGATCTCGGTTGTAGTTACGGACAACTGGTCGAAGTGGATGCATACCGTTGGTCCGGCGATCAGGGTCGGGCAGTCGATATCCTGCAACAGCCGGGGCAATTGCTGGGTATTAAGGGTTTTACTGGAGTACAGCACCACGGCGCGGGGCTGCAAATGCTCGACAGCCAGGCCCAGTTCGCCGCCGGGTACAGAGGCGTCGAAGACTTCGACCGGGCAGTGGCTGCTGCTGATCAGCAAGGCGGTCAGCCACAGTTGTGGCTCGAAGGGCAGGTCCGAATGATTGATCAGCAGCACCGGCGCGCCCTTGAGCGAGCGGTTGTTGTGATAAATCCGCGCGCCCAGTTTGCTGCGCAGCCAGGAGTGGAAAAACACCCGCTCCAATTGCGCACCGAACTGCCCTTGCCAGCGTTGTTCCAGCTCGTTCAAAAGGGGCAGCAGCAGTTGCTCGCAGAGCGGGCGGGCAGGGTAGAGCGACATTGCCTGGTTGAAACAGTCATCGAGGCGGCGTTCGGCCAGCTCACTGATGGCTTCAATCATGGTTTGCCGCCACGCCTGCCAGTCGCTGTCAGGAGCCGGGGCCAGTGCAGCTGGCGCGTTGAGCAACGGCTTGATCTGGCTGACCGACACGCCACGGTTGAGCCACAACAAAATCTGCTGGATACGCTGGATATGTTCGGTCGAGAACAGGCGATGGCCCTTGGCCGTGCGGTGCGGCACGATCAGGCCGTAGCGGCGTTCCCAGGCACGCAGGGTCACGGCATTCACGCCGGTGATGCGTGACACTTCGCGGATCGGCAACCAGCCTTCGGCCAGCGCCTGGCTGTAGTCCGTATCAGGGGTGTTGGACATGATCAGGTCATCATTCATGGTCAGATGGCATTACGCAGGCTGAGGTCTTCCGGATGCGGCTGCAGGTAAACCTGGCGCGAGATATAAGCGTGCGGGTGCAGGCGAAAGTGATGCTTGAGCAGGGTCAGCGGCACGACCAGTGGCACGATGCCGCGCAGGTACTGGCCAATCAGTTGCTGGACTTCCTGCTTGTCTTGCGCACTGATGGATTGCTTGAGGTAGCCGCTGATATGTTGCAGCACGTTGGTGTGGGTGCGGCGGGTGGCGCATTTTTTCAGGGCTTTCATCAGCTCGCTGAAGTAGTGCGGGGCAATGGCTCGCGGGTCTTGCTTGCCGAGGTTGCCGAGCAGAGCGCCGAGGGTTTTGTATTGCACCGGGTGATGGGCCATCAGTTGGTATTTGTAGCGAGCATGGAACTCGGTCAGTGAGCGGCGGGTGATGCCCTGTTTGAGCAATGCCTGCCAGGCGCTGTAGGCGTAAACCCGGGTCATGAAGTTTTCGCGCAGCACCGGGTCGTTCAAACGGCCGTCTTCTTCCACCGGCAAGTCGGGGTTGGCGTCGCAGAAGGCCCGGGCGTAGATACCACGCCCGGCAAGCTCGGCAGGGCGGCCGCCATCCTGATACACCTTGACCCGCTCCAGTCCGCAGGACGGTGACTTCTGCATAAAAATGTAGCCACAGATGTCAGTGTGCACGGCGGCCATTTCCATACCGTAGTCGTGCAACGGGCGGGTTACGTTCAAGGTGCTGTCGACAGTGCCTACCGCCTGGGGCGCTGCTGGGTCGCCAACCAGGCGCACTGGCTGGCGCGGAATGCCAAGGCCGATGGCAACCTCGGGGCACAGCGGGACAAACTCGAAGTGCTGGCTTAACGCCTGGCTGCACAACCGCGATTCTTTATGCCCGCCGTTGAAGCGCACCTCAGCCCCCAGCAAGCAGGCGCTGATGGCGATTTTCGGTTTGTGTTGAGCGGATGCGGTGCTGGCCATGTGACGAACCTCCAAGAATTACTTGTACATCTTTCTGTTGATGTACAACTTGAGTTCATCATATGCCGGATGTTGTACAAGTCAAATTTCTTGTACAGGTATTTGCAGGATTATTAATTCCCCGTAGCAGCTGCCGAAGGAACGAGGCTGCGTTCGGCGGCGAAGCCGTCGCGAAAGCTGAAAACGATATCTGTCTGACACACTGCACAACCGGACTTTACGACGGCTGCGCCGCCGAACGCAGCCTCGTTCCTTCGGCAGCTGCTACGGCAAGTTTTGTGTCAATTCAATCCAGATGCTCGATCAGCCGCCGCGCTGCCTCCTGGCCGCTGAGCCAGGCGCCTTCGACGCGGCCTGACAGGCACCAGTCGCCGCAGGCATACAGGCCCAGGTCGGAGTCCGCCAGTGCGCCCCATTCATGTGCCGCCGCAGGCCGGGCGTAAAGCCAGCGGTGGGCCAGGCTGAAAATCGGTGCGGGGGTCGGGAAGTGCATCAATTCGGCAAAGGCACCGTGCAAATGCTCGATGACCGATTCCTTGGTGCGGTCGAGGTTCTGTTTGCTCCAGGCGCTGGTCGCATGCAACACCCAGGTGTCGGGCTGGCTGTCACGCCCGGGTTTGCTGCGGTTGCGGGCCAGCCAGTCGAGCGGGCTGCCTTGTACAAAACAACCTTCCATCGGCGTATCGAGGGGGGACTCGAAGGCCAGGGCAACAGCCCACGCAGGCTCCATTTTTACCCCAGCAGCGGTACTGGCCAGTTTGGGCGCGCTGGACAGCAGGGAGGTGGCCTGTGGCGCCGGTGTGGCGATGATGACGTGGCTGAAGGGGCCGTGCTCCTCGCCTTCGGCATCGAGCAGGTGCCAGTGTTTTTCACCCCGGATCAGGTCGGTGATCTGGCAGGTAAAGCTGATCGGCAACTGGCCCAGCAAGCCGCGGGTAATGGCGCTCATGCGCGGCGTGCCCACCCAGCGGGTCTGTTCGTCCGGGGAGGGGGTCAGCTGGCCATTTTTATAGTGGTACAGATGGGGTTCCCACTCGACGGCCCAGCCGTTGGCCTGCCATTGCTGGACTTCATCGACAAAACGGCGGTCGCGAGCGGTGAAATACTGAGCCCCCAGGTCCAGTACCCCGACATCGCTGCGCTTGCTCGACATGCGTCCGCCGCTGCCACGGCTTTTATCGAACAGATGAATCACATGCCCCGCCTTGTGCAGGAAATTTGCTGCTGCCAGCCCGGCTATGCCGGCACCGATAATTGCGATGGGTACAGTCATTAGGGCCCCCGATCTCTGTTTGCACAGACTACGCCGTCGGCAATACCTGTACAATTCTGATTTTTAGTATAAGTTTTAGCGTTTCTTCCGGATCCATGTGGCCTATTCTTAAGTTAGCTCAACGACTGGTTAAAGGTCTTTCTATAAAAATAGACCAGTGCTACCGATAAAACTCCTTGCGAGGATCAACTCATGCACATTTTGCTGACCGGCGGTACAGGCTTGATCGGGCGTCAGCTCTGTCGTCACTGGCTGGCGCAGGGCCATCGACTCAGTGTGTGGAGTCGGCGCCCTGAGCAAGTGGCCCGATTGTGTGGTGCCCAGGTGAAGGGAGTCGCACTGCTTGAAGAACTTGGCGAGGAGCCGATCGATGCCGTGGTCAACCTCGCCGGTGCGCCCATTGCTGACCGGCCCTGGACGCGCAGCCGCAAGGCGTTGTTGTGGAGCAGCCGCATTACCCTGACTGAAACCCTGGTGGCCTGGCTACAAAGCCGCGAGCAAAAGCCTGCTGTACTGGTGTCCGGTTCGGCCGTGGGCTGGTATGGCGACGGCGGCGAGCGTGAGCTGACAGAAGAATCGCCACCCGTGAGTGAAGATTTCGCCAGTCACTTGTGTATCGCCTGGGAAGAAACCGCACAGCGTGTTGAGGCCTTGGGCATGCGTGTGGTGCTGGTGCGCACGGGGCTGGTGCTGGCAGCCGAAGGCGGCTTTTTGTCGCGCCTGTTATTGCCTTTCAAGCTGGCGTTGGGCGGGCCGATAGGCAATGGTCGGCAATGGATGCCGTGGATTCATATCAAGGATCAAATCGCCCTGATTGATTTTCTTGTGCATGAGAATGCCGCCAGCGGTCCTTATAATGCCTGCGCGCCGCAGCCGGTACGCAATGCCGAGTTTGCCCGGACCCTGGGTCAGGTGTTGCACCGCCCGGCGTTTATGCCCATGCCCGCTTTTGTATTGCGCGTGCTGCTGGGCGAAATGTCCGGTTTGTTGCTGGGTGGCCAGCGAGCGAGACCTGCAAGGTTGCTGGCAGCCGGTTTTACTTTTCAGTTCACCGATTTGCGTGCGGCGCTCGATGATGTGGCCCGCCCGCCCCTGAAATAGGAAGTTGCATGACCGACCACGCGCTGTTGCTGGTTAACCTGGGTTCGCCGGCATCTACTTCGGTAGCGGATGTACGCAGTTACTTGAACCAGTTTTTGATGGACCCCTATGTAATCGATCTGCCGTGGCCGGTGCGACGCTTGCTGGTGTCGCTGATCCTGATCAAGCGGCCCGAACAGTCAGCCCATGCCTATGCCTCGATCTGGTGGAAGGAGGGGTCGCCACTGGTGGAACTCAGCCGCCGCTTGCAGCAGGCCATGACCAAGGAGTGGACCCAGGGGCCGGTGGAACTGGCCATGCGCTACGGCGAGCCATCGATCGAAACCGTGCTCACCCGCCTGGCTGCGCAGGGGATTAAAAAGGTCACGCTGGCGCCGCTTTATCCGCAGTTTGCCGACAGCACCGTGACCACGGTGATTGAAGAGGCCAAGCGGGTGGTAAAGGCCAAAAAACTGCCGGTTCAGTTCTCCATCCTGCAGCCATTCTACGACCAGCCCGAGTACCTCGATGCGCTGGTGGCCAGTGCCAAACCGCATCTGGAGCAGGATTACGATCACTTGCTGCTGAGCTTTCACGGCTTGCCCGAGCGGCATTTGCACAAGCTGGACCCCACCGGTAACCACTGCTTCAAGAATGAAGATTGTTGCCAGAACGCTTCGCCTGCGGTGCTTGCTACCTGTTATCGGGCACAGTGCCTGCGCACGGCCCAGGCCTTTGCCGAGCGCATGGGCCTGCCGGAGGGCAAGTGGTCGGTGGCGTTCCAGTCCCGTCTGGGGCGGGCCAAGTGGATCGAACCCTACACCGAGGCGCGGCTGGATGCGTTGGCCAAGCAAGGGGTGAAGAAGATTCTGGTGATGTGCCCGGCGTTTGTGGCCGATTGCATCGAAACCCTGGAAGAGATCGGCGATCGCGGACGCGAGCAGTTTATCGAGGCGGGGGGCGAGGAGTTGGTGCTGGTGCCGTGTCTTAATGACCACCCGCAGTGGGCGCAGGCGTTGAACACGTTGTGTGAGAGGGCGCCGCTGGCGCTGTAGGGCTAAACCTGAAACCCACTTGTGGGAGCGGGCTTGCTCGCGATGCAGACAACGCGGTCTATCTATTGGATAGAGGTGATGCCATCGCGAGCAAGCCCGCTCCCACGGGGATTACAGGTGGTTCATGGGCTCAGATAACCGGCCCGTCACCTTTTTTCTTGTGCTTCCAGCTGTCATTGCCCGGCAGGATCAGGTTCAGCGCAATCGCCACAATGGCGCACAGCGCGATGCCTTTGAGACCGAAGTCCTCAGGCCCCATCCCTGTACCGATCAGTACGCCGCCAATCCCGAATACCAGGGTCACCGAGACGATCACCAGGTTGCGTGCTTCGCTCAGGTCGACTTGATGGCGGATCAGGGTGTTCATGCCCACCGCTGCAATCGAACCGAACAGCAGGCACAGAATCCCGCCCATCACCGGCACCGGAATGCTTTGCAGCAGTGCGCCGAACTTGCCGATAAATGCCAGGCTGATGGCAAAGATTGCCGCCCAGGTCATGATTTTCGGGTTGTAGTTCTTGGTCAGCATCACTGCGCCCGTCACTTCGGCGTAGGTGGTGTTGGGTGGTCCGCCCAGCATGCCAGCAGCCGTGGTGGCGATACCGTCACCGAACAGCGTGCGGTGCAGGCCCGGGTTTTTCAGGTAGTCACGACCGGTCACGCTGCCTACGGCAATCACGCCGCCGATATGTTCAATGGCCGGGGCCAGTGCCACGGGGACGATAAACAGAATCGCCTGCCAGTTGAACTCGGGCGCGGTGAAGTGCGGCAGGGCAAACCACGGTGCGGCAGCGATCTTGGCAGTGTCGACAACACCGAAGTAGAACGCCATGCCAAAACCTACCAGCACACCGGCAATGATCGGCACCAGACGGAAAATCCCTTTGCCGAATACGGCCACGATCAGGGTGGTCAGCAGTGCTGGCATCGAGATCAGCATGGCCGTCTGATAGTGAATCAGCTCGGTGCCATCTTCAGCGCGGCCCATGGCCATATGCGCCGCAATCGGCGCCATCGCCAGGCCGATCGAGATAATCACCGGGCCAATCACCACGGGTGGCAGCAGGCGGTCAATAAAACCGGTGCCCTTGAGCTTTACCGCGAAACCGAGAAAGGTGTACACGAAACCGGCTGCCATCACGCCGCCCATGGTCGCAGCCAGGCCGAACTGGCCCTTGGCGAGAATGATCGGGGTAATGAAAGCGAAACTCGAAGCCAGAAAGACCGGCACCTGGCGCCGGGTCACGATCTGGAACAGCAGAGTCCCGAGACCCGCCGTGAACAGCGCAACGTTAGGGTCCAGGCCTGTAATCAAAGGCATCAACACCAACGCGCCAAAGGCCACGAAGAGCATCTGCGCGCCAGAGATGATCTGGCGCCAGAGCGGGTCGTTGAACTCGTCCTGCATGTTAAATGTCCTTTTGCTTGGTGCCGAAGATCTTGTCGCCGGCATCGCCCAGGCCCGGAATGATGTAGCCGTGCTCGTTCAAACGCTCATCAATGGAAGCGGTGTAGATGGTCACGTCCGGGTGAGCGGCTTCAACCGCAGCAATCCCTTCTGGCGCGGCAACCAGCACCATCGCGCGGATTTCCTTGCAGCCGGCTTTTTTCAGCAGATCAATGGTGGCAACCATCGACGAGCCGGTGGCCAGCATCGGGTCGATAATCATCGCCAGACGCTCGTTGATTTCCGGAACCAGTTTTTCCAGGTAGGTGTGGGCCTGGAGGGTTTCTTCGTTGCGGGCAATGCCGACAGCGCTGACTTTGGCGCCCGGGATCAGGCTCAGGACACCTTCAAGCATGCCGATACCGGCGCGCAGGATCGGTACGACGGTAATTTTCTTACCGGCGATTTTTTCAACTTGAACAGTGCCGCACCAACCGTCGATATTGTAGGTTTCGAGGGTCAGGTCACTGGTGGCTTCATAGGTCAGCAACGCGCCGACTTCCTGAGCGAGCTCGCGGAAATTCTTCGTGCTAATGTCAGCACGGCGCATCAGGCCGAGTTTGTGACGGATCAGCGGGTGGCGTATCTCACGGATAGGCATAGGGAAAAAACTCCGGGGGCAGGCAAAAAAACCGGCCTAGATTAATCTAATCCGGGGTGATGTCCTACAGACATTACTGCACGTTAGTCCATAAATGCTTGATCTGAGCCAAGCGGATGCGTACCTTTGCCCGCTTTTCTTGCACAACCCCCCCTGGAGAGCGTCATGTCTGCTGATCTCGAGCATATCCGTCAAATCATGCGAGAGGCTGACTGCCTGTACACCGAAGCTGAAGTCGAGGCGGCCATTGCCCGCGTTGGCGCGCAAATCACGGCTGAAATGGCCGAGACCAATCCAGTGGTATTTTGTGTGATGAACGGCGGCCTGATTTTCTCCGGCAAGCTGCTGACCCATCTGCAATTTCCGCTTGAAGCGTCGTATTTGCACGCGACGCGCTATCGCAATGAAACCACGGGCGGTGACCTGTTCTGGAAAGCCAAGCCGGAAGTGTCATTTATCGACCGTCATGTGCTGATCATCGATGACATCCTCGATGAAGGTCACACCCTGAGCGCGATTGTTGATTTCTGCAAACACGCCGGTGCCCGTCAGGTGCATACCGCGGTGTTGATCGACAAGGAACATGAGCGCAAGGCGCGTCCTGACCTGAAGGCCGACTACATGGGCTTGCCGTGCGTTGACCGTTACGTGTTTGGCTATGGCATGGACTACAAAGGCTACTGGCGTAATGCTGCCGGTATTTATGCCGTCAAAGGTATGTAAAAAATATCGTTGAAGCTTTCTTCCAGAGAGCTTCAACCCGCTGTTCCCCCACGAGTGGGCTGACATGCTGGCTATTTTCCTTCAGACGCTCACGATTACCGCCCCGGTGTTTGCCATGCTGTTTTTAGGCGTGGTGCTCAAGCGTGTGGGCTGGATCAACGACAACTTTATCCATACTGCGTCGGCACTGGTGTTTAACGTCACCATGCCGGCGTTGTTGTTTCTGGGTATTTTGCACGCCGACCTCAGGGCGGCCTTGCAGCCCAAGGTACTGGCGTATTTTGTCGTGGCGACCTTGCTCAGCTTTGCGCTGGCGTGGGGCTGGTCGATCTGGCGCTGCCCGCGGGAAGATCGCGGCATCTACACCCAGGGCGCCTTTCGCGGCAATAACGGGGTGGTCGGCCTGGCCCTGGCAGCCAGCATGTACGGCGACTACGGGATTTCGCTGGGGGCGGTGCTCGCCGGGCTGGTGATTTTGCTCTACAACACCCTGTCGACCATTGTGCTGGCGGTGTACAGCCCGGTGATCAAGTCCGATCCGTGGAGCATCTGCAAAAGTGTGGTCAAGAACCCGCTGATCATCAGTGTGCTGGCGGCCGTGCCGTTTGCGGTGTTCAAGATCGGCCTGCCTGGCTGGTTGCAGGCATCGGGCGAGTACCTGGCAGCGATGACCCTGCCGTTGGCACTGATTTGCATCGGCGGCACGCTGTCATTGGCCAGCCTGCGCAAAAGTGGCGATATGGCACTGAGCGCCAGCCTGGTGAAAATGGTCAGCATGCCGTTGCTGGCAACCCTGGGTGCCTGGCTGTGCGGCTTTCGCGGGCCGGAGTTGGGGATTCTGTTCCTGTACTTCGCCAGCCCCACGGCGGCGGCCAGTTATGTCATGGCCCGGGCGGCCAATGGCAATCACGAGTTGGCAGCTGCAATCATCGTGATCACCACCTTGATGGCGGCGCTCACCACCAATCTCGGCATCTTTGTGCTGCAGTGGGGTGGCTGGATCTAGTGCTGCCTACGCCACGCACGCAAGGTGCTGAGCAGCAGGAACAGCAGCAGCGCCGGCAGTACAAAGAACAGCATCAAATGCTCAAGCTTGCCCGCTAGCGGCATCCCGGTGGTAAACGACACCACATGCAGGCCATAGGCCAGGTACAGTCCCAGAAAGAGCAACCCTTCGCCCCGGGTGACGCGGTAGCCGGTGTAGAACACCGGCAGGCACAGTGCCGCGACTCCCAGCATCACCGGCAGATCGAACGCCAGGGCATTGGGTGATACCGACAGGGGCGCAGGTGCTACCAGGGCGGTCAGCCCGAGCACGCCCAGCAGGTTGAATACATTGCTGCCGATCACATTGCCCACGGCAATTTCGCGCTGGCCGCGAAAGGCGGCGATCAGCGAGGTAGCCAACTGCGGCAGCGACGTGCTGACAGCAATGATGGTCAGGCCGATGATCCGCTCCGACAGCCCCAGCTCGGTGGCGAGCGTGACTGCGGCGCCGAGCAACAGGTGCCCGGCAAGCCCCAGCAGCAGCAGGGCGGCCAGCATCAGTACGAGGTTGTGCAGCCAGGAGGTGCGCGGCAGGTCGTGGCGGGGGTGATGATGGCCGCTGTGGCGCGACTGGCGCAGCAGCAGGGCCAGGTAAACCAGCAGGCCGCCCAGCAGGACGACGCCGTCCAGGCGGTCGAGCTGCTTGTTCAGGGCCAGGGCAAACACCAGGCCGCTGGCGAGGATCATCAGCGGGATGTCCAGGCGCACCAGTTGGCGGGACACCCGCAAGGGGATGATCAGTGCCGAAAGGCCCAGGGTGACCAGAATATTGAAGATATTGCTGCCGATTACGCTGCCTACGGCAATGTCTGCCGTGTCATTGAGGGCGGCCTGCAGGCTGACGGTCAGTTGCGGTGCGCTGCTGCCCACGGCCACGAGGGTCAAGCCGATCAATAGCGGGCGCACCTTCAGGTTGGCGGCCATGCGCACGGCGCAACGCACCAGCAGTTCGGCCCCGGCGACCAGCAGCGCGAGGCCGCAGAGCAGTTGCAGCAGGTTCCACGGTGACAGCGTGCTCAAAGCCAAAATGGCGACCACTCCCTCAATTAATCATTCATGCCCTGGACCCGCACTTTGGCCGTGCCGCTGCGCAGCATGCCCAGTTGCTCGGCGGCCTGGCGGGAAAGATCTATCAGGCGGCCACGGGTGTGCGGTCCGCGATCATTGATGCGCACCACGACAGATTTGTTGTTGCTCAGGTTGGTGACCAGGACGCGCGTGCCGAAGGGTAGCTGACGATGGGCGGCCGTGAGGCCGTGCTGGTCGAAAGGCTCGCCACTGGCGGTACGTTTACCGTGGTGACGGGCGCCGTAATAAGAGGCGGTGCCGGTTTGATCATAGCCGCGGGGGTCTATGTCATGGCTGGCGCAGCCGGCGAGCAAGCTGAGCAGGGCGCAGGCGCCGAGTAGCCGCTTCATGGGGGGATCCTTATGTTGCGGGAAAAAACCACAAAACCCTGTGGGAGCGGGCTTGCTCGCGATGCGGGCGGCGCGGTGTTTCAGTAAGGTCCGCATCGATCCCATCGCGAGCAAGCCCGCTCCCACAGGTGTGTGGCTTAGCCTTCGAGCTTGCTCTTGAGCAATTCGTTGACCTGTTGCGGGTTGGCTTTGCCTTTGGAGGCTTTCATCGCCTGGCCCACGAAGAAGCCGAACATCTTGCCGCGCTTGGCTTCGTCTGCCGCACGGTATTGCTCGACCTGCTCGGCGTTGGCCGCCAGCATTTCATCCAGCACCTTTTCAATGGCGCCGCTGTCGGTCACTTGCTTGAGGCCACGTTTTTCAATGACTTCGTCGGCAGTGCCTTCGCCATTGGCCATCGCTTCAAGCACTACCTTGGCGATTTTGCCGGAGATGGTGTTGTCCTTGATGCGCTGCAGCATGCCGCCCAATTGCTCGGCGCTGACCGGCGACTGGTCGATGTCCAGGCCTTGCTTGTTAAGCAGGCTGCCCAGCTCAACCATCACCCAGTTGGCCGCCAGCTTGGCGTCGCCACTGATGCTCACGACTTTTTCGAAGTAGTCCGCCTGTTCGCGGCTCGAAGCCAGAACGCTGGCGTCGTAGGCCGACAGGCCGAACTGCGACTGGAAACGCTCGCGCTTTTGCGGTGGCAGTTCCGGCAGGGTGGCGCGCACGTCTTCGATGAACGAGTCCTCGATCACCACCGGCAGCAGGTCAGGGTCGGGGAAGTAACGGTAGTCGTTGGCTTCCTCCTTGCTGCGCATGGCGCGGGTTTCGTCTTTGTTCGGGTCGTACAGGCGAGTTTGCTGGATGACCTTGCCACCGTCTTCGATCAGCTCGATCTGGCGCTGGATTTCGCTGTTGATCGCCTTCTCGATAAAACGGAACGAGTTGACGTTCTTGATCTCGCAGCGCGTGCCGAACTCGGCCTGACCCACCGGGCGTACCGACACGTTGCAGTCGCAACGCAGCGAGCCTTCGGCCATATTGCCGTCACAGATGCCCAGGTAGCGTACCAGGGCGTGCATGGCCTTGACGTAGGCCACGGCCTCCTTGGCGCTGCGCATGTCCGGCTCGGAAACGATTTCCAGCAGCGGGGTGCCCGCGCGGTTCAGGTCGATGCCGGTGGAGCCGCTGAAGTCTTCGTGCAGGCTTTTGCCGGCGTCTTCTTCAAGGTGCGCACGGGTAATGCCGACACGTTTGACCGTGCCATCTTCCAGGGTGATGTCCAGGTGGCCCTTGCCGACAATCGGCAGCTCCATCTGGCTGATCTGGTAGCCCTTGGGCAGGTCGGGGTAGAAGTAGTTCTTGCGGGCGAACACGTTGTGCTGGCCGATTTCGGCGTCAACGGCCACGCCGAACATGACGGCCATGCGCACGGCTTCCTGGTTCAGCACCGGCAGTACGCCGGGCATGCCCAGGTCTACCAGGCTGGCCTGGGTGTTCGGTTCAGCGCCAAACGTGGTGGCACTACCGGAGAAAATCTTCGATTGGGTGGCGAGCTGGGAGTGAATTTCCAGTCCGATCACAACTTCCCATTGCATGTGTTTCTCCTCAGAAGCCGGCAGGTGAGCGCGTGTGCCAGTCAGTGTGCAACTGATACTGGTGAGCGACGTTGAGCAAGCGACCTTCCTGGAAGTAAGGCGCAAGCAGCTGCACGCCTACTGGCAAGCCATCGACAAAACCGGCTGGCATCGACAGGCCCGGCAGGCCCGCGAGGTTGGCGGTAATGGTGTAGACGTCTTCCAGGTAGGCCGAAACCGGGTCGCTGTTTTTAGCGCCGATTTTCCAGGCCGGGTTAGGCGTGGTTGGGCCGAGGATGATGTCGACTTCGTTGAACGCAGTCATGAAGTCGTTTTTGATCAGGCGACGGATTTTTTGCGCTTGCAGGTAGTAAGCGTCGTAGTAACCCGCCGACAGGGCGTAGGCACCGACCAGGATCCGGCGCTGTACTTCCGGGCCAAAGCCTTCGGCGCGCGAACGCTTGTACAGGTCGGTGAGGTCTTTCGGGTTTTCGCAGCGGTGGCCGAAGCGCACGCCGTCGAAACGCGACAGGTTGGACGAGGCCTCGGCAGGTGCGATGACGTAGTACGCAGGGATCGCGTGCTGCATGTTCGGCAGGCTGATCGGCTTGATCACGGCACCGAGCTTCTCCAGCTCTTTGATGCTGTTGTGGATCAGCTCGGCGATGCGCGCGTCGAGGCCTTCGCTGAAGAACTCCGCAGGCACGCCGATACGCAGGCCTTGCAGCGAACCGTTGAGGTTGGCGCTGAAGTCCGGTACGGGCTCGTCAATGCTGGTGGAGTCTTGTGGGTCGAAACCGGCCATGCCCTGCAGCAGGATGGCGCAATCTTCGGCAGTACGCGCTAACGGTCCAGCCTGGTCGAGGCTGGACGCGTAAGCGATCATGCCCCAGCGCGAAACGCGACCGTATGTCGGTTTCAGGCCTGTGAGGTTGGTCAGGGCTGCCGGCTGTCGGATAGATCCGCCAGTGTCGGTGCCCGTTGCCGCAGGCAACAGACGGGCGGCAACGGCTGCAGCCGAACCACCCGACGAACCGCCGGGTACGTGCTCAAGATTCCACGGGTTTTTGACCGCGCCGTAGTAGCTCGATTCGTTGGCCGAGCCCATCGCGAACTCGTCCATGTTGGTCTTGCCCAGGCTTACGGCGCCGGCTGCGGCCAGCTTGGCAACCACAGTGGCGTCGTAGGGTGCCTTGAAGTTGTCGAGCATCTTCGAGGCACAGCTGGTGCGCACGCCCAAGGTGCAGAACAGGTCCTTGTGAGCGATCGGCGCGCCCAGCAGGGCCCCGGTTTCACCGTTGGCGCGACGTGCGTCAGCGGCCCTTGCCTGCTCTAGCGCAAGGTCTTCGGTGAGGGTGATGAAGCTGTTGAGCTGAGGATCGAGCTGGGCGATACGCGCCAGCAGGGTCTTGGTCAGCTCTTCGGAAGAAAACTTTTTATCGGCGAGTCCGCGGGCGATCTCGGCCAGAGTCAATTGATGCATGCAGGCTCTTTCCCTTTACTCGATGACTTTCGGAACCAGATAAAGGCCGTTTTCGACCGCTGGTGCGATGGACTGATAAGCCTCGCGATGATTGCTTTCAGTCACGACGTCGGCACGCAGGCGCTGGCTGGCTTCCAGTGGGTGGGCCAGAGGCTCGATACCGGTAGTGTCAACGGCCTGCATCTGATCAATCAGCCCCAAAATGCTGTTAAGGGCTTCGGTGGTGCGTGGAATATCGGCATCATTGAGGCCAAGACGGGCCAAATGTGCGATTTTTTCCACGTCGGAGCGGTCTAGCGCCATGGGATTCTCCAGTGGAAAACAGGACGGATGCTATCCGTGTGTTAGATTGTCGGAACACTACCGCATTTCTACGGTCATATGGCCGCGATTATGGGAGTTGGTGCTCAGAAAAGCGCCCAATTTAACATATTGGCGCCTTGCCCAAAATCCCTGTCGTTGTTAGAGTTTGCCGCACTTTTTTACCCACGCGTTGCCTAGGGTCCCTTTCCCATGTTCAAGAAACTGCGTGGCATGTTTTCCAGCGATCTTTCCATCGACCTGGGCACTGCCAACACCCTTATTTACGTGCGTGAGCGCGGTATTGTCCTGAATGAACCATCGGTTGTGGCCATTCGGACACACGGTAACCAGAAAAGTGTCGTTGCCGTCGGCACCGAGGCCAAGCGCATGCTCGGCCGTACACCGGGCAACATTGCTGCCATTCGTCCGATGAAGGACGGCGTTATTGCCGATTTCAGCGTTTGCGAAAAAATGCTGCAGTACTTCATCAACAAGGTGCATGAAAACAGTTTCCTGCAGCCAAGCCCGCGAGTGCTGATTTGCGTGCCTTGCAAATCGACTCAGGTAGAGCGTCGCGCCATCCGTGAATCGGCACTCGGTGCCGGTGCGCGTGAAGTGTTCCTGATCGAAGAACCAATGGCTGCGGCCATCGGTGCGGGCCTGCCGGTTGAAGAAGCCCGCGGTTCGATGGTGGTCGATATCGGTGGCGGTACCACAGAAATCGCACTCATCTCCCTCAACGGTGTGGTTTACGCTGAATCCGTTCGGGTTGGCGGCGACCGTTTCGACGAGGCGATCATCACTTATGTGCGTCGCAACTACGGCAGCCTGATCGGCGAGTCGACGGCGGAGCGCATCAAGCAGGAAATCGGTACAGCCTACCCGGGCGGTGAAGTGCGTGAAGTCGACGTGCGCGGCCGTAACCTGGCAGAAGGCGTGCCGCGTGCCTTCACCCTGAACTCCAATGAAGTGCTCGAGGCTCTGCAAGAGTCCCTGGCAACCATCGTTCAGGCCGTGAAAAGTGCGCTGGAGCAGTCCCCGCCAGAGCTGGCTTCGGACATCGCCGAGCGTGGCCTGGTACTGACCGGTGGTGGCGCCTTGCTGCGTGACCTCGACAAGCTGCTGGCCCAGGAAACCGGCCTGCCGGTGATTGTTGCCGAAGACCCGCTGACCTGCGTTGCGCGTGGCGGTGGCCGTGCGCTGGAAATGATGGATAAACACACGATGGATCTGCTCTCCAGCGAATAAGATCGCCGGGTGCAGTCCTTTGGTTATCATCAAAAGGTAGCACTTTGCAGTGCTGCCTTTTGGCGTTTATCTTTTGTCAATCTTCATCCAGGCCGCTTGAAGCCGCATGAATAAATTGAACACTTGCCCCGGAGGAGCGGCTTATTAAACCGCTCTTTTCCAAAGGCCCCTCATTGGGCGTGCGCTTTCTGGTGCTGGTCGTGCTATCGGTCACGCTGATGGTAGTGGACGCTCGCTTCACGTTGCTCAAGCCCGTGCGCAGTCAAATGTCGCTGGTGCTGATGCAGTCCTACTGGATCACCGATTTGCCGCAGCGCTTGTGGCAGGGCGTGGCCAGTCAGTTCGGCAGCCGTACCGAACTGGTGGCCGAGAACGAAAAACTCAAGACCGAAAACCTTCTGCTTCAAGGCCGCATGCAAAAGCTGGCCGCCTTGACCGAGCAGAACGTGCGCCTGCGCGAGTTGCTCAACTCTTCTGCGCTGGTCAACGAAAAGGTTGAAGTGGCCGAGTTGATCGGCATGGACCCCAACCCCTTCACTCATCGCATCATCATCAACAAGGGTGAGCGCGATGGCGTTGTATTGGGGCAGCCGGTGCTTGATGCACGCGGGCTGATGGGCCAGGTGGTCGAGTTGATGCCCTACACCTCGCGTGTGTTGCTGCTGACCGATACCACCCACAGTATTCCGGTACAGGTGAACCGTAATGGCTTGCGGGCGATTGCCAGCGGTACAGGCAACCCTGAAAGCCTTGAATTGCGTCATGTCGCCGACACGGCCGATATCAAGGTGGGCGACCTGCTGGTCAGCTCGGGTCTGGGGCAGCGTTTCCCTGCCGGTTACCCGGTGGCAACGGTCAAGGAAGTGATTCACGACTCCGGCCAGCCTTTTGCCATTGTGCGCGCCGTGCCGACCGCAGCCCTGAACCGCAGCCGCTACCTGTTGCTGGTATTCAGTGACAGCCGCACTCCTGAAGAGCGGGCCAACGACGCGGCCAAGGCGCAACAGGCCGAGCAGAATGGTGAACCGGCGCCGATCATTCCGGCCACCGTGCCCAAGCCGGCGCCAACGGTTGCCCCGGCGGCCGTCCCTGCCGTTCCTGCACCTGCGGTGACCGAACCCAAGGCCGTTAAAAAGCCTGTGCCAGCTGCAACCCCTGCCGCCAAGCCGCCAGCCGCCGTGCCGGCCACTACCCGGGAGAGGCAATAAATGGCGAGTACCCGTTCGCGTAACGGCTGGATGATCTGGCTGACGTTTGCCATCGGCCTGTTGCTCAGCATTTCACCGATGCCACAGTTCATGGAAATCCTGCGCCCGCTCTGGCTGGCCTTGTTGCTGGCCTTCTGGGCCTTGTACATGCCGCATAAAGTGGGCATGGTCACCGCGTTTTGCCTGGGCCTGGCCGAAGATGTGCTGTATGGCACGCTGCTGGGGCAGAATGCCCTGACGCTGACCCTGATCACTTTCCTGGTTCTGTCCCTTCAGCAACGCCTGCGGGTGTTCCCGATGTGGCAGCAATGCCTGGTGTTGTTGGTGATCTTCGGTCTGGCCCAGCTTGCCCAGTTGTGGCTCAGTGCCTTGACTGGCAATCGCCAGCCGACCCTGGCGCTGGTATTGCCGGGCGTGGTCAGTGCCTTGCTGTGGCCGTGGATCAGCTACGGGCTGCGCGGGCTGTGCCGACGTTTCAAAATCAATTAACTGGATACGAGCCATTTCCTGGTTTGTTCACCTCGACAGGGAGATGTCTTGATGACTTCACTTTATCTGGCTTCCGGCTCACCGCGGCGGCGTGAGCTGCTGACGCAAATCGGCGTGCCGTTTGAAACGGTCAGTGCCGCCATTGACGAAACGCCCCTGCCGAATGAATCCCCGGTGGCCTATGTCGAGCGTCTGGCGCTCGAAAAGGCCCGGGCCGGGCACCAACACTTGTCAAACACTCCACCCAACGGCGCGTTCTGCGTGCTGGGTGCCGACACGGCCGTGGTGCTGGATGAACGCATTCTGGGCAAACCGGTCGACGAGGCCGATGCCTTGGCTATGCTCATGGCGCTGTCCGGGCGCGAGCATGAGGTGTTGACTGCCATCGCGATCATGGACGCCGGGCGCTGCGAAACCCGCGTGGTGCGCAGCCAGGTGCGCTTTCGTAACATCAGTACACAAGAAGCCCGCCTGTACTGGGCCAGCGGCGAACCCCAGGACAAGGCCGGTGGTTATGCTATCCAGGGGCTGGCCGCGGTGTTTGTCGCGGGGCTCAATGGCAGCTATTCCGCTGTAGTGGGGCTGCCCGTGTGCGAAACCGCAGAACTGCTCGGGCATTTCGGCATACCCTGTTGGCAAAACCTTACCGTGCGCTGAATACGGCACCTACGAGACGTGGCACTACTGTGATGACGCCTGAACGAGACCCAGCCATGAGTGAAGAGATCCTGATCAACATCACGCCGATGGAATCGCGCGTGGCGGTGGTAGAGAACGGTGTTCTGCAAGAGGTGCATGTCGAGCGTACCCAGCGCCGGGGCATTGTCGGCAATATCTACAAAGGCAAGATTGTCAGGGTTTTGCCCGGTATGCAGGCTGCCTTTGTCGATATTGGCCTGGATCGTGCGGCTTTTATCCATGCCTCCGAAATTTCCCTGCGTGAAGGCCAGGCCGTTGAGAGCATCGGTACCCTGGTGCATGAAGGCCAGAGCCTGGTGGTGCAAGTCACCAAAGACCCGATTGGTTCCAAAGGCGCACGCCTGACCACGCAACTGTCGATTCCTTCGCGCTACCTGGTGTACATGCCGCGTACCGCCCATGTCGGCATCTCCCTGAAGATCGAAGACGAAGCCGAGCGTGAACGCCTCAAGCAGGTGGTCAGCGATTGCGTGGCCCAGGAAGGTATCAAGGAAGCCGGCGGTTTTATCCTGCGCACGGCGGCCGAAGGGGCCGGCGCGGATGAGATCCTCATGGACATCCGCTACCTGCGGCGCTTGTGGGATCAGATCGGTGCCCAGATCAAGACTGTTGGTGCGCCGACGGTGATCTACGAAGACCTGGGCCTGGCACTGCGCACCTTGCGCGATCTGGTCAGCCCCAAGATCGAGAAAATTCGCATCGATTCGCGGGAAACCTTCCAGCGGACCACGCAGTTTGTGGCCGAACTGATGCCGGAAATCGCCGACCGCCTTGAGCACTACCCGGGCGAACGGCCGATTTTCGATTTGTACGGCGTTGAAGACGAAATCCAGAAAGCCCTGGACCGCAAGGTGCCGCTCAAGTCCGGCGGTTATCTGGTGGTGGACCCGGCTGAAGCCATGACCACCATCGACGTCAACACGGGCGCGTTTGTGGGGCATCGCAACCTTGAAGAAACCATCTTCAAGACCAACCTCGAAGCCGCCACCGCCATTGCCCGTCAACTGCGCCTGCGCAACCTGGGCGGTATCATCATCATCGACTTCATCGACATGGAAGATGAAGAGCACCAGCGCCAGGTGATTCGCACCCTGGAAAAACAGCTGGAGCGCGACCACGCCAAGACCAACATCATCGGCATCACCGAGCTGGGCCTGGTGCAGATGACCCGCAAGCGTACCCGCGAGAGCCTGGAGCAGGTCTTGTGCGAGCCGTGCGTGTGCTGCCAGGGCCGGGGCAAGCTGAAAACCCCGGAAACCATCTGCTACGAGATTTTCCGCGAAATCCTGCGTGAGGCCCGGGCCTATCAAGCCACCGGTTATCGGGTCCTGGCCAACCAGCGGGTGGTCGACCGCCTGCTGGACGAAGAGTCGGGCAATGTCGCGGAACTCGAAGGCTTTATCGGGCGCACGATTCGCTTTCAGGTCGAAACCATGTATTCCCAGGAACAATACGACGTGGTGCTGCTCTGAAGTATCAAGCGTCGTATAGCGTTACAAAGGGGCTGAACCCGGCTCCTTCGATCATTACTGAAGGGGCCACCTGACATGGAGCGTCTGACACGCTTTTTTGCCGCGCTGACCCGTTGGGGGTTGGGCGCATGCGCTCTGGTTTTGGTGCTGACGGCGTTGTACGTCAGCATCGGCCGTGAATTGACCCCGCTGATTGCCGAATACCGCGTAGAGGTTCAGAACAAAGCCCGTGACGCCCTGGGCATGCCATTGACCATTGGCAGCCTTGAAGGAAGCTGGAGCGGCATGGTGCCGGTACTGAAGGCCCACGATGTGATGGTCGGCGAGGGTAACAGCGCCCTGCGCCTTGACGAAGTGCAGGTGGTGCCCGATGTGTTGGCCAGCCTGTTGAACCGCGATATCCGCATTGCCCGCGTGCAGCTTAATGGCCTGCAACTGAGCCTGCGCCAGGATGAGCACGGCCACTGGACCCTCGAGGGGCTGCCAGTGCAGGACGACCAGCCGCTGGACCCTGAGCAGTTGCTCACCCAGTTGCAGCATGTGGCGCGATTGTCGGTGCTCGACAGCCAGGTGACCCTGGAACCCTACAAGCAAGCCCCGCTGACCCTGACCTATGTAGGGCTGACCCTGGACGTCGGCGCCTCGGACCAGCGCCTCGATGCGCGCCTGACCTTGCCCGATGGCCAGCCCGTGGCGTTGAGCCTCAGCACCCAGGTCCAGGCCAGCCATTGGCGTGACGGCGCGGCCCAGGCCTATGTAAGCCTGCCGCAAAGTGACTGGGCCAAGTGGCTGCCGGCCTCGCTGATTGCGCCGTGGAAAGTCTCTGAGCTCAAGGCGGGTGGCGAACTCTGGTTCAACTGGAGCCAGGGCTCGGTGCAGAGCGCCGTGGCGCGCCTGAATGCGCCCAAACTGAGCGGCGCCTATGCCGGGCGCAAACCCGAGACCATCGAAAACCTGGCCCTGCATGCCTGGGCCGAGCGCGGCAAGCAGGGCTTCAAGGTGGTGCTCGATTCATTGGCCATGAACCTGGGCAAGACCCGTTGGGAAACCCGTCTGCAATTGCAGCAGTTCGCGGCCACCGACAAGGAGCAGGAGCGCTGGCACCTGCAGGCCGACCGCCTGGACCTGACCCCGATCACGCCGCTGATGGACTCGCTGGCCCCCGTGCCGGAGGCCGTCGCCACCGTTATCGACCAGTTGAGCGTGACGGGCACATTGCGCAAAGTACTGGCCGACTATCGTCCGGCCGCCACGGACGATCAAAAAATCAGTTTCGCGGCCAATCTGGAGCAGGTCGGCTTCAATGCCACCCACGGTGCTCCGGCGGCACGCAACGTCAGTGGCCTGATCAGCGGTGACCTGGGCAAGGGCGAACTGCGCCTGGACAGCAAGGACTTCATGCTGCACCTGGACCCGATCTTCGCCAAGCCCTGGCAGTACCTGCAAGCCAATGCCCTGCTGACCTGGACGCTGAACAAGGACAGCTTCACCCTGGTTGCCCCCTACATCAAAGTGCTGGGAGAAGAGGGCAAGATCGCGGCTGACTTCTTGATCCGTATTCACCTCGACCATTCCCAAGAAGACTACATGGACCTGCGGGTTGGTCTTACGGATGGCGACGGCAGTTTTACTCCCAAGTACCTGCCTGAAGTGCTGAGCCCGGCCCTGACCGAATGGCTGAGCACGGCGATTATCAAGGGTGCGGTCGAAGAAGGGTTTTTCCAGTACCAGGGCTCCCTGAGCCACGACGCCGTCGCGGCGGCGCGCAATATCAGTTTGTTTTTCAAGGTGCATGGCGCCGAACTGGCGTTCCAGCCTGGCTGGCCCCATGTGCGTGATGTCTCGGGCGACGTGTTTATCGAAGACAGCGGCGTGCGGATCATGGCCAGCAAAGGCCAGTTGCTCGACACCCAGGTGCGCAACGTGGCCGTCAACATCCCGCATGTGCCAGCAGGCAAGGTCAGCCATCTGTTTCTGGACGGGAATTTTGATGGCGGGCTGGGCGACGGCCTGAAAATCCTTCAGGAAGCCCCCATTGGCACCGCCGAAACCTTTGCTGGCTGGCAGGGCGAAGGTTCGCTCAAGGGCCGCGTTGATCTGGATATCCCGCTGGAAAAAAGCGTGGAGCCGAAAATCCTGGTGGACTTCAGCACCGACAAGGCCCGCCTGAAAATCAGTGAACCCGAGCTTGAGCTGACCCAGCTCAAGGGCGATTTTCGCTTCGACAGTGCCAAGGGCCTGAGCGGCAAAGGCATCAGTGCGCGGGCGTTCGATCGCCCGATCACCGCGCAGATTTTTGCCGATGGCAAGCCCGGTCGTATCAGCACCCGGGTAGTGGCCAGCGGTCAGGTGGGGGTGAAAAAGCTCACGGACTGGCTCAAGTTCAATCAACCGATCCCTATAAGCGGCGATTTGCCATATCAATTGCAACTCACCCTCGACGGTGCCGACAGCCAGTTGCGGGTCAGCTCCAGCCTCAAGGGGGCGGTGGTTGATCTGCCTGCGCCCTTTGGGCTGGCGGCCAATGAAAGTCGCAACAGTGTGTTCCGTATGACCCTGCAAGGAGCCGAACGGCGTTACTGGTTTGACTACGGCGACCTGGCCAACCTGACCTTTGCCGCGCCCGACGGCAAGTTCGAAGACGGGCGCGGCGAGCTGTTTTTGGGCAGTGGTGCCCCGGTATTGCCGACTACCAAGGGCCTGCGTATTCGCGGTGTGCTGTCGGAACTCGACGTAGCCCCCTGGCAGGCGCTGGTGGAGCGTTATGCCGGCAATGACCCGGGCGGCAGTGCCAAGCAACTGCTCAGCAGTGCGGACTTTAAAGTCGGCAAGTTGATTGCCTTCGGCACCCAATTGGATCAGGTGCGTCTGGTCATGAAGCGCGTTGCCGCCTCCTGGGCGCTGCAAATCGACAGCAAGCAGGCCATTGGTGCAGTGACCCTGCCGGATGCGAAAAACGCGCCGATTGTGGTCAATATGCAGACCATTCGCCTGCCGGCCCCCGACCCCAAGGTGGTGGCGGATGACAACGCCCCCGATCCGCTGGCGGCGGTCGACCCGCGTAAAATACCGGCGCTGGACATCATTATTCGCCAGCTTTACCAGGGCTCTGAGTTGCTGGGTGCCTGGTCGCTCAACATTCGGCCCAACAGCCGCGGCATCAGCCTGACCAGCCTCAACCTGGGGCTCAAAGGCATGCTGCTTGAAGGTTCGGGCGGTTGGGAAGGGGTGGCGGGTAACAGCAAGAGCTGGTATCAGGGGCGCCTGGGTGGCGGCAACCTGGCCACGGTGCTGAAGAACTGGGGCTTTGCCCCCAGCGTCACCAGCGACAACTTTCATGTGGACATCGATGGCAGCTGGCCCGGTTCGCCAGCGTGGATTGGCCTCAAGCGTTTCTCCGGCACACTGGACGCCTCGCTCAACAAGGGGCAGTTTGTGGAAGTCGACGGCAGCGCCCAGGTGCTGCGCATTTTTGGCTTGCTCAACTTCAACGCCATTGGCCGTCGCCTGCGCCTGGACTTCTCCGACCTGTTCGGCAAGGGCCTGAGCTATGACCGGGTCAAGGGCGTGCTCAATGCCCGCAGCGGCGTGTACAGCACAGGCAAGCCGATCCTGATGACCGGGCCGTCCACCAATCTGGAACTTAACGGTACATTGAACATGGTCACCGACCGGGTCGACGCCAAGCTGCTGGTGACCTTGCCCGTGACTAACAACCTGCCTCTTGCCGCCTTGCTGGTGGGCGGGCCGGCAGCGGGCGGGGCGATGTTCCTGCTCAACAAGCTGATCGGTGACCAGGTGTCGCGCTTCGCCAGCGTGCAATACAGCATCCAGGGCCCGTGGAACGATCCGAAAATCACCTTCGACAAGCCTTTTGAAAAAAACTAGGCGTAGCATTGTCCTCAGATCCGGCTCCCACAAAACCAGTGGGGGCTGGCTTGCCTGCGATGCGGGCGCCGAGATATGTCAGGCAAATCGCGGCGATGCCCTCGCGGGCAAGCCCGACTCCCACAAAAGGGTTTTTTCGATCAGGAATACGTCATGTCGCTAGCAGTGATTCAAATGGTCAGCCAGAGCGATGTGCTGGCCAATCTGGCCCAGGCCCGTCGCCTGCTGGAGGAGGCTGCCCAAGGCGGTGCGCAACTGGCCGTGTTGCCCGAGAACTTTGCCGCGATGGGCCGTCGCGATACAGCCGCCATCGGCCGTGGCGAGGCCTTGGGCGAGGGCCTGATCCTGCCCTGGTTGAAACAGACCGCCCGCGACCTCAAGTTATGGATAGTTGCCGGCACTTTGCCTCTGCCGCCAGAGGGTCAACCTCAAGCCAAGGTCAATGCCTGTTCACTGCTCATCAATGCCGAGGGTGAATGCGCTGCCCGATACGACAAACTGCACTTGTTTGACGTGGATGTGTCCGATAACCGTGGCCGCTACCGTGAGTCTGATGACTATGCTCATGGGGGGCGTGTGGTCGTGGCGGATACCCCGGTCGGCAAGTTGGGCCTGAGCGTATGTTATGACCTGCGCTTCCCGGAGCTGTACAGTGAGCTACGCGCCGCTGGCGCTGAACTGATTACCGCGCCCTCGGCCTTTACTGCGGTCACGGGCGAGGCCCATTGGGAGGTACTCATTCGCGCCCGCGCCATTGAAACCCAGTGCTACATCCTCGCAGCGGCCCAGGGCGGCATTCACCCCGGCCCGCGGGAAACCTGGGGGCATGCAGCCATTATCGACCCCTGGGGGCGGGTGCTGGCCGAGCAGGCGCAAGGCGAGGGCGTATTACTGGCCCGCCGCGATGCCGCTGAGCAAGCGGATATCCGGGCACGCATGCCGGTGGTGAGCCATCGGCGGTTTAACGCCCAGCTAATTTAGGTGGGAGCGGGCTTGCTCGCGATGCAGACGACGCGGTGTCACCGTTGCACCGTATTGATGCCATCGCGAGCAAGCCCGCTCCCACAGAACTGATTTTTCAGGCCCGTGGGTTCAGCACTCAAAGATGCTGAAGCAGGGGCCAAGACGGAGTGAATATGAGCGAGTTGTTGACCTCAGTCAGCGAACACCTGTTGGCACCGGGCGGTGTCACCATCGAAAGCCTGCAAAGCGTATTGGGCGACCTGGCCGGGCCGGGCATCGACGCCGCAGACCTGTACTTCCAGGGCCAGATCTCCGAATCCTGGGCGCTGGAAGACGGTATCGTCAAAGAAGGCAGCTTTAACCTCGACCAGGGTGTAGGCGTTCGTGCCCAGTCTGGCGAGAAGACCGGCTTTGCCTACAGCAATGCCATCACCCTGGACGCATTGGGTCAGGCCGCCCGCGCCGCCCGTTCGATCTCCCGTGCCGGGCAAAACGGCACGGTGCAGGCGTTCACCACTCAGGACGTGGCTCAGCTGTATGGCCCGGACAACCCGCTGGAAGTCATCAGCCGCGCTGAAAAAGTCGAACTGCTCAAGCGTGTCGATGCCGCTACCCGCGCCCTCGACCCGCGGATCCAGCAAGTCACCGTGAGCATGGCCGGGGTCTGGGAACGCATTCTGGTGGCCTCCACTGACGGTGGTCTGGCTGCCGATATCCGCCCGCTGGTGCGCTTCAATGTCAGCGTCATCGTCGAGCAAAATGGCCGTCGCGAGCGCGGCGGGCATGGCGGCGGCGGGCGTACCGACTACCGTTATTTCCTCACCGATGATCGTGCAATGGGGTATGCGCGTGAAGCATTGCGCCAAGCACTAGTCAACCTTGAAGCCGTACCGGCTCCGGCAGGCACCATGCCGGTGGTGCTGGGCTCGGGCTGGTCCGGCGTGCTGTTGCACGAAGCCGTGGGCCACGGCCTGGAAGGCGACTTCAACCGCAAGGGCAGCTCTGCCTACAGCGGGCGCATGGGTGAAATGGTCGCCTCGAAGCTGTGCACCATCGTCGATGACGGCACCCTGGCCGGCCGCCGTGGCTCGCTGAGCGTGGATGACGAAGGTACCCCGACCGAGTGCACCACCCTGATTGAAAACGGCGTGCTCAAGGGCTACATGCAGGACAAGCTCAATGCCCGCCTGATGGGCGTGGCCCGCACCGGCAACGGCCGTCGCGAATCCTATGCGCACTTGCCGATGCCGCGCATGACCAACACCTACATGCTGGGTGGCGAGAGCGATCCGGCCGAGATCATCGCCTCGGTGAAAAAGGGCATCTACTGCGCCAACCTGGGCGGTGGTCAGGTCGATATCACCAGCGGCAAGTTTGTGTTCTCCACCAGCGAAGCCTATTTGATTGAAGACGGCAAAATCACTCGCCCAGTCAAAGGCGCGACCCTGATTGGCAACGGACCGGAAGCAATGAGCAAGGTGTCGATGGTCGGCAACGACCTGTCGCTGGACAGCGGCGTGGGAACGTGTGGCAAGGACGGGCAGTCGGTGCCGGTAGGTGTCGGCCAGCCAACCCTGAAGATTGACGCGATCACTGTGGGTGGTACGGGCGGTTGAGGGGAGGTCCCGTGAAGGTTGCCAGGCAACCTTCACGGGTACGAGGCTTAACGCAGACCGCGTTGAGTCTCGTCCAACCCACGGATGTACTTGAACAATTTGCGGCTTGAAGCCGGTGCCTTGTTATGAGCCAGCTCGTGTTTGGCCTGACGTATCACCGAACGCATTTGCTGGCGGTCGGCTTCAGGGAACTCGGCAACAAACTTTTCCAGTACAGCGTCATCACCCTCGATCAGGCGATCACGCCAGCGCTCGAGGTTGTGAAAACGTTCGTTGTACTGGCGAGAAGAGGCATCGACTTGATCGATCAAGGCAAGAATTTCGTCAAGCGGTTGATCGCGCATCAGTTTGCCGATGAACATCATATGGCGCTTGCGCGCAATATGAGCCGTGTGTTTTGGAGCATCTGCCAAAGCCTTACGCATAGCGTCAGTCAGGGGCATTTTGTTCAGCAAGTCAGGCTTGAGTGTCGTGAGACGCTCGCCCAGATCAACCAGAGCATGAAGCTCGCGTTTGACCTGCGATTTGCTTTTTTCGCCGTCGAAGGCGTCGTCGTAAGAATCAACCATGGTGGCAGTCCGCAAAGAAACGCCGCCATGATAACCAGTCGGGGGCCGCTTGTCCGGCCCGGTCGCTCGGCGGCCCTGCCGAAAACAGAATTTGAGTGGAGAAAACCATGAGTGCAGTTCAAAGCGTCGGCCCGCAGGCCTTGCCGGCACTGCAGGAACAGGTCGAGCAAATCATTGCCGAAGCCAGGCGCCAGGGCGCCAGCGCCTGTGAAGTCGCTGTGTCGCTGGAGCAGGGTTTGTCGACCTCGGTACGTCAGCGCGAAGTTGAAACCGTAGAGTTCAACCGTGACCAGGGTTTTGGCATCACCCTCTATGTAGGCCAGCGCAAAGGCTCGGCCAGCACTTCGGCCACCGGCCCGGAGGCCATCCGCGAAACCGTCGCTGCTGCCCTGGCGATCGCCAAACACACTTCGGAAGACGAAAGCTCGGGTTTGGCCGATGCCAGCCTGATGGCGCGTGAACTGAAAGACTTTGATGTGTTCCACACCTGGGACATCACCCCCGAGCAGGCCATTGAAAAGGCCCTGGCCTGTGAAGCGGCAGCATTTGATGCCGACAGCCGGATCAAGAACGCCGATGGCACCACCCTCAGCACCCATCAGGGCTGCCGTGTATACGGCAACAGCAATGGCTTTATCGGTGGCTCGGCTTCCACCCGGCATAGCCTCAGCTGCGTGATGATCGCCGAAGGTGACGGCCAGATGCAGCGTGACTACTGGTATGACGTCAATTGCCAGGGCGAGTTGTTGATGGACGCCGTGAGCATTGGCCAGCGCGCCGCCGAGCGCGCTGCCCGCCGCCTGGGCTCGCGCCCGGTACCGACGTGCGAAGTGCCGGTGCTGTTCTCGGCCGAACTGGCTGGCGGTCTGTTCGGCAGCTTCCTGGGTGCCATCTCGGGCGGCAACCTGTACCGCAAGTCGTCGTTCCTGCTTGATGCAATGGGCCAGCAGATTTTCCCTGAATGGTTGACCCTGGATGAGCGCCCGCACCTGATGCGCGCCATGGGCAGCTCATCGTTCGACAACGACGGCCTGGCCACCTACGCCAAGCCGTTTATCAAGGATGGCGAGCTGGTTTCGTACATCCTCAGCACCTACTCCGGACGCAAGCTGGGCATGCCGAGCACCGCCAACGCCGGCGGCGTGCATAACCTGTTCGTGACCCACGGCGACGAAGACCAGGCGGCATTGATCCGGCGCATGGGCCGTGGTTTGTTCGTCACGGAGCTGATGGGCAGCGGCCTGAACATGGTCACCGGCGACTACTCCCGTGGCGCGGCGGGTTTCTGGGTCGAGAATGGCGAAATCCAGTTCCCGGTTCAGGAAGTGACCATTGCCGGCAATATGCGCGACATGTTCAAACAGATCGTGGCCGTGGGCAACGACCTGGAACTGCGCAGCAATATCCGCACCGGCTCGGTGCTGATCGAACGCATGATGGTGGCGGGTAGCTAAACGCTGCTCTGTTCCATGCCAAGGCGTATCACTGAATCGGTGATACGCCTTTTTTGTGTTTGTGCATCCCATCCTTTAGCAGGCTTGTTTTGATAATCAATATCGCTTAATAATGAATCTCATTATCGAGTGAGCCTGGGTCATGAGTTCTGCGTTGCGTGAAGGGCCGTATCTAGAAAGCTGGCGCTGGATGAGCCGCCAGATCCGTTGCGCGCTGGCACCGAACGAGCCGCGCCTGATCGAGCATTACCTGGCCGAAGGCCGCTATCTTGCCGGCTGTACGGCCACCTCCCCGTGGTTGATTGCCGTGACCACCTTCCGGCTGTTGCTCGACACCGCCACCGACACCGCGCTGCCGTGGCACTGGCGCACCCTGTGTCTGGACAACGCGTGGCGCCCGCTGCGCGACCTCGAAACCCAAGCCCTGTGCAACTGCCGGCTCAAGCGCTGGCAAAGCTTTGCCTGGCAGTTGGCAACCTGCGAGCTCGAACCTTCAATTTCTTTAACAGAACTGGTGCAAGGATTTCCCGATGAGTAACACTCGTATCGAACGCGACAGCATGGGTGAGTTGCGTGTACCTGAGGCCGCGCTATACGGCGCGCAAACCCAGCGTGCGGTCGACAACTTCCCGATCAGCCATCAACGCATGCCTGCGCAATTCATCCGCGCGCTGATCCTCGCCAAAGCCGCCGCAGCCCAAGCCAACGTCGAGCTCAAGCAAATCACGGCGGCCCAGGGCGAGGCCATTGTCGAAGCGGCACAAATCCTGCTGACCGGCGATTACATGGAGCACTTTCCGGTGGATATTTTCCAGACCGGCTCGGGCACCAGTTCCAACATGAATGCCAATGAAGTGATTGCCACCCTGGCCACGCGGTTGCTGGGCGAGCCGGTGAACCCCAACGATCACGTCAACTGCGGGCAAAGCAGTAACGACATTATCCCGACCACCATCCATGTCAGCGCTGCACTGGGCCTGCACGAGCAGTTGCTGCCGGCGCTGAGCCATCTGGTGCAGGTTATCGAGCGCAAGGCGATCGAGGTTCATGCCTATGTCAAAACCGGGCGCACCCATTTGATGGACGCCATGCCGGTACGCATGAGCCAGGTGCTCAATGGCTGGGCGCAGCAACTCAAGGCCAATATCGACCATTTGCACAACCTGCAGCCGGCGCTGCAATCCCTGGCCCAGGGCGGTACCGCAGTGGGCACCGGGGTTAACGCCCACCCGCAGTTTGCTGCGTTATTCAGTCAGCAACTCAGCGAGCTGACCGGGGTGGTCTTCACGCCGGGCAAGGACCTGTTTGCCCTGATTGGGTCGCAGGACACCGCAGTGGCTGTTTCTGGTCAGTTGAAGGCCACGGCAGTGTCACTGATGAAAATCGCCAACGACCTGCGCTGGATGAACTCCGGCCCCCTGGCCGGCCTGGGCGAGATCGAACTTGAGGCGTTGCAGCCGGGCTCGTCGATCATGCCGGGCAAGGTCAACCCGGTGATACCGGAAGCCACGGCGATGGTCGCAGCGCAGGTGATCGGCAATGACGCGGTGATCACCGTGGCAGGCCAGTCCGGCAACTTTGAGTTGAACGTGATGCTGCCGGTCATTGCGCAAAACCTGCTCAGCAGCATCGAGCTGATGGCCAATTCAAGCCGCCTGCTGGCCGACAAGGCCATTGCCAGTTTCAAGGTCAACGAAGCCAAGCTGAAGGAAGCGCTGTCGCGCAATCCGATCCTGGTCACGGCGCTGAACCCGATCATCGGCTATCAAAAGGCCGCCGAAATCGCCAAGACCGCCTACCAGCAGGGGCGCCCGGTAATAGACGTGGCCCTCGAATACACCGACCTGTCGCGCAGCCAGCTCGAGGTCCTGCTGGATCCCGAAAAACTGACCGCCGGCGGCGTTTAACCCGATAAACACTGCTTTGGAGGTTCACATGGAGCACTGGAAACGCACGATCGAAAGAGCCAACCGCTGTTTCGCCGAAGGCGAGCTGGTCGATGCCCGCGAACACTACCTGCAGGCACTGGCGCTGGCCCAGGTGTTGTTCGAGCGCGGGAGTGATGCCGACGAAGCAGTGGCCGCCTGTGTCATTTCACACCACAACCTGGCGGATCTGCACTTGCGCCTCAACCAGCCGGAAGAGAGCGTCGAATACCTCTGCGCAATTCACCAGCGGTTGCTGCAAACCATGCAGAGCCCGCGCCTGCCGACCGCATTGCGCGAAGCGGCGCTGCGTCAGAGCAGCAAGACCTATGTAGAGCTTTTGAACTTTATCAGCGAGCACGGCGAATACCCGCGCTCCAATCTGTTGCTCAAAAGCAACGTGGCTCAAAGCAGCCATGAGTTCTCGACCGTTAGCGGCCATCACTTAGGAGCACATTGATATGACTTATACCTTGCCTGCCTTGCCTTACGCCTACGACGCGCTTGAGCCGCATATTGACGCGCAAACCATGGAAATCCACTACACCAAGCATCACCAGACCTATATCAATAACCTCAACGCGGCCGTCGAGGGCACCGAATGGGCCAAATGGCCGGTGGAAAAACTGGTGGCCAGTGTTAACCAGTTGCCCGAAAAACTGCGAGCGGCAGTCATCAACCAGGGTGGCGGGCATGCCAACCACTCGTTGTTCTGGGAAGTCATGAGCCCCAAAGGCGGGGGCAAGCCCGAAGGTGCGCTGGCCAAGGCCATTGACGAGCAGTTGGGCGGACTGGAGACGTTCAAGGAGAACTTCACCAAGGCGGCACTGACGCGTTTTGGCAGTGGCTGGGCCTGGTTGAGCGTGACCCCGCAAAAAAAACTGGTGATCGAAAGCAGCGGTAACCAGGACAGCCCGCTGATGAACGGCAATACGCCGATTCTGGGGCTGGACGTGTGGGAACACGCTTATTACCTGCGTTATCAAAACCGTCGCCCGGAATACATCAATGCGTTCTACAACGTGATCAACTGGCCCGAAGTAGCTCGACGCTATCAAGCGGCGATTGGCTAAGCCCACCGAAAAGGATTCAGGCGGATTATGGGCACGCAAATTTTAGCGGTCGGGGGCGTGCGGATGTTTCGCTATGCCTTCGGTACGCTCTTGTTGTTGGCGGGCACGGCCTTGCTGGTTGCCAAGGGGCTGGTCTGGCTGGATCTGGAACCCAGGCTGCTGCGGGCGCTGCAGGGAGGTGCGTTGTGTGCGTTGGGCACGGCGCTAGGTGCAGTGCCGGTACTGGTTATTCGAAAAATGCCGGTGGCGGTCAGCGATACCTTGTTGGGCTTTGGGGCCGGGGTAATGCTGGCGGCTACCGCCTTTTCGCTGATCGTGCCGGGCATTGCGGCCGCGCAAAGCCTGGGTTTGTCGCCCTGGTCCGCCAGCGGGCTGATCAGCGTGGGGATCCTGCTGGGCGCATTTTGCCTGTTCCTGGTAGACCGCAAGGTGTCCGGCGCCGGGCCTGAGGTCTTTGTCAGTCGCCCCGGCGAGCCGGTCATTGCACCGCGCATCTGGTTGTTTGTGATTGCGATTGTGGCGCACAACATTCCTGAGGGCATGGCGGTGGGGGTGTCGGCAGGTGGCGGCATGCCAGATGCCGATAGCCTGGCGATGGGGATTGCCTTGCAGGATGTGCCGGAGGGGCTGGTAATTGCCCTTGTGCTGGCTGGGGCGGGCATGTCGCGGGTCAAGGCGTTCTTGATTGGCGCGGCTTCAGGGCTGGTTGAACCGGTGTTTGCGGTGCTGTGTGCCTGGCTGGTCAATCTGGCCGAAGTATTGTTGCCGTTGGGGTTGGCATTGGCGGCCGGGGCGATGCTGCTGGTGGTCACCCAGGAAGTCATCCCCGAGTCGCGGCGCAATGGCCACGAGAAGCTGGCAAGCCTGGGCTTGTGCGTCGGCTTTTGCCTGATGATGGTGATGGATACGGCGCTGGGCTGAGCAGGGGGGGGATTAACCTGTAGATACTCTATTGCCGGTCAAGGGGCCTTTGTAGCAGCTGACTCGCGGAGCGAGGCTGCGTCGCAGTGGCGCACCAAACCGGACGTAGCCTCGTTCTACTCGTCAACTGCTACAGGTGGGAGGGTGATATGGGTGTGAAGTCTGTAGCCGCTGCCGCAGGCTGCGATCGAGCGCGAAGCGGTCGCGCTTTTGTGGGCATGAAGACCCTTCGGGCCTTATCGCAGCCTTCGGCAGCGGCTACAGGTTGATGCACGGTTCGGTTATTCGCCTTCATCAAAATAGTTGTTGATCAGCGCGACCAGTGCGTCCAGTGCTTCCTGTTCCTTCTCACCCTCGGTTTTGAGGTGGATGGTGGTGCCCTTGCCGGCAGCCAGCATCATCATGGCCATGATGCTTTTGCCATCGACCATCGACTCAGGGGTGCGACCCGCCTGGATCTGACATGGAAACTGCCCTGCGATGCCGACAAACTTTGCCGATGCACGGGCGTGCAAGCCCAGTTTGTTGATGATTTCAATTTCCACTGCAGGCATCGCGGGGTAGATCCTTCAAGTAAGGTCGCGGTGGCGAACCTGGACGTTCTTCAGAGTTTCTTGCAGGCATTTGCCCAGGCGTTCGGTCAGGTACACGGAACGGTGATGCCCGCCCGTGCAGCCGATCCCGATGGTCACATAGGCGCGGTTGCTGGCCGCAAAGCGTGGCAGCCATTTAAGCAGGTAGCTGGAGATGTCCTGGTACATTTCTTCGACATCAGGCTGTGCCGCCAGGTAGTCGGCAACCGGCTGGTCCAGCCCTGACTGCTCGCGCAGCTCGGGTTTCCAGTACGGGTTGGGCAGGCAGCGCACGTCAAATACCAGGTCGGCATCCACCGGCATCCCGCGCTTGAAGCCAAACGACTCCACCAGAAAGGCAGTACCGGGTTCCGGCTTGTTCAGCAGGCGCAGCTTGATCGTGTCACGCAGCTGGTACAGGTTCAGGTTGGTGGTGTTGATGGTCAGGTCGGCGAGGTCGGCAATCGGTCCCAGCAGCTGGGTTTCATCGCGAATGGCCTCGGCCAGCGAGCGGCTCGCACTGCTGAGCGGGTGGCGCCTGCGGGTTTCCGAGAAGCGTTTGAGCAGGGTTTCTTCGTCGGCATCCAGGTACAGCACATCGCACTGAATATGTCGGCTGCGAACCTCTTCAAGCAACTGGGGGAAGCGGGACAGGTGGCTGGGCAGGTTGCGCGCATCGATCGATACGGCCACCAGCGGTTGCGCCAGCTCGGTGTGAATCAACGCCCGCTCGGCCAGTTCCGGCAGCAGGCCGGCTGGCAAGTTGTCGATGCAATAGAAACCGTTGTCTTCAAGGACGGCGAGGGCAGTGCTTTTACCGGAGCCGGAGCGTCCGCTGACTATGACTAAGCGCATGATTAATGACCGTTCTGTACGTCCAGAACAACCTGGTACAACGCTTCGTTGCTAGGTGCACTGCGCAGTCTTTCGCGCACGTCTTTACGATCGAGCATGCTGGCAATCTGCCGGAGCAGTTCCAGGTGTGCATCGGTTGCCGCTTCTGGCACCAGCAAAACGAAAAGCAGGTCGACCGGCGCGCCATCGATGGCGTCGAAATCTATGGGGGCGTCGAGGTGCAGCAAGGCGCTCACAGGCGACTCGCAACCCTTGAGGCGGCAATGGGGTATGGCAATGCCGTTACCGAAACCGGTGGAACCCAGTTTTTCACGGGCAATAAGGCTCTCAAAAACATCCTGCATTTCGAGACCAGGCACTTCGCGGCTGATCAGGTTGGCAATATGTTCGAGTGCGCGCTTTTTACTGCCGCCCGGCGCGTTCACCAGGGAACGGCCGGGGGTCAGGATACTTTCAAGTCGGATCATGGGTAGGGAGTATTAACGACCGGTCGCGCCCTGGAGCAGGCTTTGGGTCTTTTCCTTATGCTTTTTCAGTTGGCGATCAAGCTTGTCAGTGAGCAGATCAATGGCGGCATACATGTCGTCATGCTCGGCGTTGGCAACGACTTCTCCTCCATGGATGTGCAAGGTGGCCTCGATTTTCTGTTTCAGTTTTTCGACCGCCATCGTTACCTGTACGTTGGTAATCTTGTCGAAGTGACGCTCCAGTCGGTCGAGTTTTTCGCCGATGTATGCGCGTAGCGGTTCGGTGACTTCCAGTTGGTGTCCACTGATGTTGACTTGCATACAGTTTCTCCTTTGATGCCATTGCATAAAGCGGCAGGCCGAGCAGCCTGCCACTGAAACGCCGGGGTCCGTGGCTTACATCAAACGCTTGCGTTCGCTCGAAGGCGCTATCCCGAGGGATTCGCGGTACTTGGCGACGGTGCGACGGGCTACCTGAATACCTTGTGCCTCCAGTAAACCAGCGATCTTGCTGTCACTCAACGGCTTTTTCTGATTTTCCGCAGCAACCAGTTTTTTGATGATGGCACGGATCGCGGTAGAGGAGCATTCGCCGCCTTCAGAGGTGCTGACGTGGCTGGAGAAAAAGTACTTCAGTTCATAAATACCCCGTGGGGTATGCATGAATTTTTGCGTGGTCACCCGGGAAATGGTGGATTCGTGCATGCCGACGGCTTCGGCGATGTCGTGCAGAACCAGGGGCTTCATGGCCTCGTCGCCATGCTCCAGAAAACCGCGCTGATGCTCGACGATCTGGGTCGCCACTTTCATCAGGGTTTCGTTGCGGCTTTGCAGGCTTTTGATAAACCAGCGTGCTTCCTGCAACTGGTTACGCATAAAGGTGTTGTCGGCGCTGGTGTCGGCCCGGCGGACGAAACCTGCATATTGTGCGTTCACCCGCAGGCGCGGCACGGACTCCTGGTTTAGCTCCACCAGCCAGCGCTCGTTGTCCTTGCGCACGATCACGTCTGGAACAACATATTCAGCTTCGCTGGATTCGATTTGCGAGCCCGGGCGCGGGTTGAGGCTCTGTACCAGCTCGATCACCTGGCGCAGCTCGTCTTCCTTGAGCTTCATGCGGCGCATCAACTGGCTGTAGTCGCGTGCGCCCAGCAGGTCGATATAGTCGCTGACCAGGCGCTTGGCTTCGTTCAGCCAGGGCGTCTTGGCTGGCAACTGACGCAATTGCAGCAGCAGGCATTCGCCCAGGTTGCGCGCGCCGATGCCGGCGGGTTCGAATTGCTGGATGCGGTGCAGGACGGCTTCGATTTCGTCGAGCTCGATGTCCAGTTCCGGATCAAAGGCTTCGAGGATTTCTTCGAGGCTTTCGTCCAGGTAGCCCTGGTTATTGATGCAGTCGATCAGGGTGACACCGATCAGGCGATCGGTGTCGGACATCGGTGCCAGGTTCAGTTGCCACAACAGGTGGCTTTGCAGGCTTTCGCCGGCCGAGGTGCGGGTGGTGAAGTCCCACTCGTCATCGTCGTTGCTGGGCAGGCTGCTGGCGCTGGTCTGGTAGATGTCTTCCCAGGCCGTGTCCACGGGCAGTTCGTTGGGAATGCGTTCGCCCCAGTCACCGTCTTCCAGGTTGTCTACGGTCTGCGCAGTTTCCTGGTAGGTGGGTTCCTGGACGTCGGTATTGGGCTTTTGCTCAATGTTGTCGGCAAGGGGGTCTGCATTGTCGAAGTCGTCGCCTTCTTCCTGGCGTTCGAGCATCGGGTTGGACTCCAGAGCCTCCTGGATTTCCTGTTGCAGGTCGAGGGTCGACAATTGGAGCAGGCGGATGGCCTGTTGCAGCTGAGGTGTCATTGTCAGCTGCTGGCCCATTCTCAGGACTAGCGATGGTTTCATGGCAGGGGCTTAACACCTTATTCGCCGGCGCACATGGCGCCATCCACTACAGGGCGCGTGAGCGCCAAACATAAGCAAATTATATGCCTGAAACTGGTGCGTTTGCCTAGGGGGCGGTCTAAATTAGTTTGTGGGAGATGAGCTGATCGAGAGCGCCCCTGGCGAGCATTCGGGCAATAAAAAGCTGGCGCATTTTTTACTGCCCGGATGCCATGGCGGCCCTTGGTGTATCCGGGCTTACAGACGGAACTCGTGGCCCAGGTAAACTTCCCGCACCAACTTGTTGGCCAGAATCGTTTCAGCATCGCCTTCGGCGATCAGTTGCCCGTCATTGACGATATAGGCGGTTTCGCAGATATCGAGGGTCTCACGGACATTGTGGTCGGTGATCAGCACGCCGATGCCCTTGGCCTTGAGGTGGTAGATGATTTGCTTGATATCGCCCACCGAGATCGGGTCGACACCGGCAAAGGGTTCGTCGAGAAGGATGAACTTGGGGGCCGTGGCCAGTGCGCGGGCGATTTCTACCCGGCGACGCTCACCACCCGACAGGCTCATGCCCAGGTTGTCGCGAATGTGGTTGATATGGAATTCCTGCAGCAGGCTTTCCAGCTCCTTGCGACGCCCGGCCTTGTCCAGCTCCTTGCGGGTCTCGAGGATCGCCATGATGTTGTCGGCCACCGACAGCTTGCGAAAGATCGAGGCTTCCTGCGGCAGGTAACCGATACCGGCGCGTGCACGGCCGTGCATGGGCTCATGGCTGACGTCCAGGTCGTCGATCAGGACGCGGCCCTGGTCGGCATGCACCAGGCCCACAATCATGTAGAAGCAGGTGGTTTTGCCTGCGCCGTTAGGGCCGAGCAGGCCGACGATCTGCCCGCTGTCGATGGACAGGCTGACATCACGCACGACCTGGCGGCTCTTGTAGCTTTTGGCCAGATGCTGGGCTTTCAGAGTTGCCATTACTGGGCCTTCTGCTGGTCGGTTTTCTTCTTGGGCTGGATCACCATGTCGATGCGCGGGCGTGGCGCAGTGACATTGGCACCATTGGCCCGGCCGGCATTGGCGACCTGCTTGACCGTGTCGTAGACGATTTTCTCGCCTTCGGTGGTGTTGCCGTCGTTGATGACCTTGGCCTTGTCGATCAGCACGATGCGGTTTTGTGGCGCATGGTATTGAATGGTGACGGCATAAGCCTGAACCGGTTTGGGGTCGGTGGCTTTCTGCAGCTGTTCGAAGTAGGCCAGGTTGCCGACGGATGTAACCACGTCGATTTCGCCCGCAGCATTACGGGTAATGGTGACGGTGTTGCCGGTGATTTTCATCGAGCCCTGGGTGATGATGACATCGCCCTTGTAGGTGGCAACACCTTGCTTGTCATCCAGTTGCGCCTCGTTGGCCTGGATGCGGATAGGTTGTTCGTTGTCGTTTGGCAGAGCCCAGGCGCTCACGCTTCCCAGTGCGGCGCTCAAACTGAGCAATAAAGGGAGGGTTTTAACGAGACTCATACTGTCCTCTTACGTTGGACAGCAGGTCCATCCTGCCGTCTTTCAAATATGCTTTCATTCCCTTGCCAGTCGTTACGCCGCCAGCACCGTCGATTCTAACGTCTCGCTCGGTCTGCGCATATTCCTTCTGGGGGAATACAGTCATGCGGGTACTGGTAATAATGGTGGTGCGGTTTTTCTCGTCGGTACGCGCGATACGCACCGCGTCGATCAGCTCGACCTCGGTGCCGTCCGGGTTGACTTCACCGCGCTCGCTCTGCACATGCCACGGGTAAGCCGTGCCGCGGTAGAGCTGCATTTTAGGTTGGGTTAATTGAGTGACCTCGGAAGCCTTCAAATGTTCAAGCTTCTCGGACGTCATGTCGTACTGCAGCTTGCCGTCGGGCAGAAACTGACGGCTGTGTGCATTGGTGGCGTAGTAGTCGATAGCGCTTTCATCCACCGCCAGGGTAGGGGTGTTGAGAAAACGTTCCGGCCTGATATTCCAGTAGCCAACCGCTGCAAACAGCGAAGCAATCACTGCAAACAGCACTATTTGGCGAATCTTTTTGCTCAGCATAGAAAGCTCTATAGGTAGGCGGCGTGGGCTGCGTCCAGGCTGCCCTGGGCACGCAGAATCAGCTCGCAGAATTCGCGGGCGGCACCTTCGCCGCCTCGTGCCTGGGTTACCCCGTGGGCGTGTTCACGGACAAAGCTCGCGGCGTTGGCCACGGCCATGCCCAAACCTACCCGGCGGATAACCGGCAAGTCCGGCAAGTCATCGCCCAGGTAGGCAACCTGTTCATAGCTTAGGTTGAGTTGGCCAAGAAGCTCGTCCAGTACCACCAATTTGTCTTCACGACCCTGGTACAGGTACGGGATGCCCAGGTTTTGCGCACGACGTTCGACCACCGGGGTTTTGCGGCCGCTGATGATTGCCGTTTGCACACCGGCGGCCATCAGCATCTTGATGCCCTGGCCGTCGAGGGTGTTGAAGGTCTTGAATTCGCTGCCATCTTCGAGGAAGTACAGGCGACCGTCGGTCAACACGCCATCAACGTCGAAAATGGCCAGCTTGATGCCCTTGCCGCGCTTGAGAAGTTCCTGGGTCATTACATTACTCCTGCGCGTAGCAGATCGTGCATGTTCAGGGCGCCCACCGGGCGGTCCTGCTTGTCGACCACCACCAGCGCGCTGATTTTGTGGTCTTCCATGATTTTAAGGGCTTCAGCCGCCAGCATGTCGGCGCGGGCGGTTTTGCCGTGCGGGGTCATGACCGTGTCGATGGTGGCGTTGCGGATATCGATTTCGCGGTCCAGGGTGCGACGCAGGTCGCCGTCGGTAAAGATCCCTGCCAGGCGTCCGTCTTCTTCTATGACCACGGTCATGCCCAGGCCCTTGTGGGTCATTTCCATCAGCGCTTCTTTAAGCAGTGTGCCGCGCACCACTTGTGGCAGCTCATCGCCGGAATGCATGACGTTTTCCACTTTCAGCAGCAGCCGACGGCCCAGTGCACCACCCGGGTGGGAGAAGGCGAAGTCTTCAGCGGTAAAACCGCGGGCTTCGAGCAGGGCGATGGCCAATGCATCGCCCAGCACCAGGGTGGCGGTGGTGGAGGAAGTCGGTGCCAGGTTCAGCGGGCAGGCTTCCTGGGCCACGCGGGCATCCAGGCTGACATCGGCGGCCTTGGCCAGCGGCGACTCGGGGTTGCCGGTCATGCTGATCAACTTGATGCCCAGGCGCTTGATCAGTGGCAGCAGGGTGACGATTTCGGCGGTGGAACCGGAGTTGGACAGCGCGAGGATGATGTCATCGCGGGTAATCATGCCCATGTCGCCGTGGCTGGCTTCTGCCGGGTGAACAAAAAAAGCCGTGGTGCCGGTGCTGGCCAGGGTGGCGGCAATCTTGTTGCCGATATGTCCTGACTTGCCCATGCCGACCACGACCACCCGGCCTTTACTGGCCAGAATCATCTCGCAAGCGCGTACGAAATCTGCGTCGATATGCGACAGCAAGCCCTCTACGGCTTCCAGTTCGAGGCGGATGGTGCGTTGGGCGGATTGGATCAGGTCGCTGGATTGGCTCATGGTTGAAGTCGGGTAGCCTGAGAAAAGGCAAGGATTATAGCGGTTATGTAGGATTCCCTCACGCATGATCGCTGTGCTTTATGGTCTGTGTTTGCAAAGTGCTCGTGTGTTTGCAGAAAAAACCGCTTTATTTCTCTGTACTGAGACTTAACCGGCACTCCTTCGGTCTTGGGCGGTCACTATGAGCAGTGGTATAGTTCGCCGCCAGTTCGGCCCGCCAGGGAACGCGTGCTTCTTCACAAGAAGTTTGGTGTCCGGGTGAGAGGCAGAGGCTGCATCGCAAGGAGTTTAGATGAGCGCCGATAACGCCTACGCGGTCGAGCTGAAGGGAGTGTCCTTCAAGCGCGGCACGCGCAGCATCTTCAATAATGTCGATATTCGTATCCCGCGTGGCAAGGTCACGGGGATCATGGGCCCGTCGGGCTGCGGCAAGACCACACTTTTGCGCCTTATGGGCATGCAACTGCGTCCCAGCAGCGGTGAAGTGTGGGTCAACAATCAAAACCTGCCGGCCCTGTCGCGCAGTGATTTGTTTGATGCCCGCAAGCATATGGGCGTGTTGTTTCAGAGCGGTGCGCTGTTTACCGATCTGGACGTGTTCGAGAACGTTGCTTTCCCGCTGCGGGTGCATACCGAGCTGCCGGAAGAAATGATCCGTGACATCGTGCTGCTTAAATTGCAGGCGGTGGGCTTGCGCGGGGCCATCGACCTGATGCCCGACGAGTTGTCCGGCGGCATGAAGCGCCGGGTGGCACTGGCGCGGGCGATTGCCCTGGATCCGCAGATCCTGATGTATGACGAGCCCTTTGTGGGCCAGGACCCGATTGCAATGGGGGTGCTGGTACGCCTGATTCGTCTGCTCAACGATGCGCTGGGCATTACCAGTATCGTGGTTTCTCACGATCTGGCTGAAACCGCGAGCATTGCCGACTATCTGTATGTGGTGGGTGATGGTCAGGTGCTGGGGCAGGGCACGCCTGAAGAATTGATGAACGCCGATAACCCGCGCATTCGCCAGTTCATGACCGGCGATCCGGATGGCCCGGTTCCGTTTCACTTTCCGGCGTCGGACTACCGAACCGATCTACTGGGGAAGCGCTGATGCGCAAGATTTCATTAATGGACCGTATCGGCCTGTTCGGCCGGGCCGGGATCGATACCGTGGCGGTACTGGGGCGCTCGGCAGTGTTCCTGTTTCATGCCCTGCTGGGGCGTGGCGGTATCGGCGGCGGGTTTGGCTTGCTGATCAAGCAGCTGCACTCCGTGGGCGTCATGTCGCTGGTGATTATCGTCGTGTCCGGCATATTTATCGGCATGGTGCTGGCCTTGCAGGGCTTCAGCATCCTGTCCAGCTATGGTTCCGAACAGGCCGTGGGGCAGATGGTGGCCCTGACCCTGTTGCGCGAGCTGGGGCCGGTGGTGACCGCCTTGCTGTTCGCCGGGCGCGCGGGGTCGGCGCTAACTGCCGAAATCGGCAACATGAAGTCGACCGAGCAGTTGTCCAGTCTGGAAATGATCGGTGTCGACCCGCTCAAGTACATCATCGGGCCACGGTTGTGGGCCGGTTTCATTTCCCTGCCCGTGCTGGCAATGATTTTCAGCGTGGTCGGGATCTGGGGTGGTTCGTGGGTGGCTGTGGACTGGCTGGGCGTCTATGACGGTTCCTACTGGGCCAATATGCAAAACAGCGTAACCTTCAGTGGTGACGTCGTTAACGGGATCATCAAAAGCATCGTCTTTGCCTTTGTGGTGACCTGGATTGCCGTGTTTCAAGGTTATGACTGTGAGCCCACTTCAGAGGGGATCAGCCGTGCCACTACCAAGACCGTGGTGTATGCCTCACTGGCAGTCCTCGGGCTGGACTTTATTTTGACCGCCTTGATGTTTGGAGATTTCTGATGCAAAACCGCACCATGGAAATCGGTGTCGGCCTGTTCCTGCTGGCTGGCATCCTGGCTTTGCTGTTGCTTGCCCTGCGGGTCAGCGGGCTGTCCCCGACGGCGAGCACCGACACCTACAAGCTCTATGCCAATTTCGACAATATTGCCGGCCTGACCGTGCGCGCCAAGGTCACTATGGCTGGCGTGACCATCGGCAAGGTGACGGCAATCGACCTGGACCGTGACAACTACATGGCCCGCGTCACATTGCAGCTCGAAAAAGCGGTGGATAACCTGCCTGTGGATTCGACAGCGTCTATTCTCACAGCTGGCCTGCTGGGCGAGAAGTACATCGGCATCAGCGTGGGTGGCGAAGACGCCATCCTCAAGGATGGTGGCACCATTCACGACACGCAGTCGTCGCTGGTCCTTGAAGACCTGATCGGCAAATTCCTGCTCAATACCGTTAGCAAAGACGCCAAATAAGGAGCTTTTAGATGATTTCTCTCTTGCGCCGTGGCCTGCTGGTAATACTGGCCGCAGCCCTGCCTCTGGTGGCGAATGCCGCGCCGGGGCAGTCGGCCCATGACATCGTTTCAGATACCACGACCCGCTTGCTGGCCGACCTTGCGGCCAACAAGGAGCAATACAAGCAAAGCCCGAGCAAGTTCTACGATGCCCTGAACGAAATCGTCGGCCCTGCGGTAGATGTCGATGGCATCTCCAAAAGCATCATGACGGTCAAGTACTCGCGCAATGCAACGCCTGCCCAGATGCAGCGCTTTCAAGAGAACTTCAAGCGCAGCCTGATGCAGTTCTATGGCAATGCCTTGCTTGAGTTCAAGAACCAGGGCATCACCGTTGGCCCGGCCAAGGACGAAAGCGGCGATCGCACCAGTGTCGACATGACCGTCAAGGGTGACAACGGCGCCATTTACCCGCTGTCCTATACCCTTAACAAGGTCAACGGCGAGTGGAAAGTGCGCAACGTGATCATCAATGGCATCAATATCGGCAAGCTGTTCCGTGATCAGTTCGCCGATGCCATGCAGCGCAACGGCAACAACCTGGACAAAACCATCGACAACTGGGCGGGTGAAGTGGCCAAGGCCAAGCAGACCACTGATGCGGCTTCGCCCAAGGCAGCTGCGCAATGAGTGAAGCGGCCATCACCCTGGCCGGCGAGAGCGAGTTGCGCCTCAGTGGCGTGCTCGATTATCAGACTGGCCCGCGCTTGCGCACAGAAGGCCAGGCCCTGATCAACAAAGCCCTGGCCAAAGAGCTGGTGGTTGATTGCTCGGGCGTCACCAAATCCAGCAGTGTCGGTTTGTCGCTGCTGCTGTGTTATATCCGTGATGCCCAGGCCCTGAACAAGCCATTGAGCATTCGTGCCATGCCCGAAGACATGCGTGAAATCGCCCAGGTCTCGGGTGTGACCGAGCTGCTGGCACATCATTAATCGCCACTTACACAAAGCCCCCCCGTCAGAGTCCTGTTATGCGGGGTTCGCAGGCGCGGGGCTTTTTTGTATGATGGCCGACCCGCGCGCGTTAGGCGCCGATTGAGGTTGAGCATGCAGGCCGTAGAAGTGAAGAGCTTTCTTGAGGGAAAGCTGCCTGGTACCCAGGTAGAAGTTGAGGGCGAAGGCTGCAACTTTCAGCTGAACGTGATTAGTGACGAACTGGTGGCCTTGAGCCCGGTTAAACGTCAACAAAGCATCTATGCCCATTTGAACCCGTGGATCGCTGATGGCAGCATCCATGCGGTCACTATGAAATTCTTCAGCAGCGCGGCCTGGGCCGAGCGCACCTGAGCCCCCTGAGCCCATTGGCGTCGAGATTGTTATGGATAAATTGATTATTACCGGCGGTGCCCGTCTTGATGGCGAAATCCGCATTTCCGGGGCGAAGAACTCCGCCCTGCCGATCCTGGCAGCGACCTTGCTGTGCAACGGCCCGGTGACTGTAGCCAACCTGCCGCACTTGCATGACATCACCACCATGATCGAACTGTTCGGTCGCATGGGCATTGAGCCGGTGATCGATGAAAAGCTCAGCGTCGAAATCAACCCGAATACCATCAAGACCCTGGTAGCGCCGTACGAACTGGTGAAAACCATGCGTGCGTCGATCCTGGTGCTGGGCCCGATGGTTGCGCGCTTCGGTTATGCCGAAGTTGCCCTGCCAGGCGGTTGCGCCATCGGTTCGCGCCCGGTTGACCTGCACATCCGCGGCCTTGAAGCCATGGGCGCAGTGATCGACGTCGAAGGTGGCTATATCAAGGCCAAGGCGCCAGAAGGCGGCCTGCACGGTGCCAACTTCTTCTTCGATACCGTCAGTGTGACCGGTACCGAAAACATCATGATGGCTGCAGCGCTGGCCAATGGCCGCAGCGTCTTGCAGAACTCTGCACGCGAGCCTGAAGTCGTTGACCTGGCCAACTTCCTGAACGCCATGGGCGCCAAGGTCAGCGGTGCCGGCACCGATACCATCACCATCGATGGCGTCAAAGAGCTGCATCCGGCGACCTACCGCGTCATGCCGGACCGTATTGAAACCGGTACTTACCTGGTTGCAGCTGCCGTGACCGGCGGCCGTGTGAAGGTCAAGGACACGGATCCGACCATCCTTGAAGCCGTACTGGAAAAACTCAAGGAAGCGGGTGCAGAAATCACCACGGGTGAAGACTGGATCGAGCTGAACATGCACGGCAAGCGCCCGAAAGCGGTGAACGTGCGTACCGCTCCGTACCCGGCGTTCCCGACCGACATGCAGGCGCAGTTCATCTCGCTCAACGCCATTGCCGAAGGCACCGGTGCCGTGATCGAGACGATCTTCGAAAACCGCTTCATGCACGTCTACGAGCTGCACCGCATGGGCGCCAAGATCCAGGTCGAAGGCAACACTGCCATCGTCACTGGCACCGAGACCCTCAAGGGCGCGCCAGTCATGGCCACCGACCTGCGTGCTTCGGCCAGCCTGGTGATTTCGGCCCTGGTGGCTGAAGGCGATACCCTGATCGACCGCATCTACCACATCGACCGTGGTTACGAGTGCATCGAAGAAAAACTGCAAATGCTGGGTGCCAAAATCCGCCGCGTTCCGGGCTAGTTTTTGCTGTTTGGCATCATGGGCACAGGGATAGTGTCCAGCCGCCAGGTGACGTAACGGCTTGCAAGCGTTACCTTACCTGGCCTCGAATCGTTCAAGTCGAGCCTGATATCAGGCTCGATGCTTGTCCGGCGCCGATTGCGCACGGGCAAAAGTACCCTGATAAGGACTTACGTTTCCCATGTTGACCATTGCACTGTCCAAGGGCCGTATCCTGGACGACACCCTGCCGCTTCTGGCTGAAGCAGGCATTGTGCCGACCGAGAATCCGGACAAAAGCCGCAAGCTGATCATCCCGACCTCTCAGCCGGATGTACGCCTGCTGATCGTTCGTGCCACCGACGTGCCGACTTACGTTGAGCATGGTGCCGCCGACCTCGGTGTAGCTGGTAAAGACGTGCTGATGGAGTACGGTGGCCAGGGCCTGTACGAGCCGCTGGACCTTCAGATTGCCCAGTGCAAGCTGATGACTGCCGGTGCCATCGGTGTTGCCGAACCCAAGGGCCGCCTGCGCGTGGCCACCAAGTTCGTCAATGTCGCCAAGCGCTACTATGCCGAACAAGGCCGTCAGGTCGATATCATCAAGCTGTACGGCTCGATGGAGCTGGCGCCACTGATTGGCCTGGCCGACAAGATCATTGACGTGGTCGACACCGGCAACACCTTGCGCGCCAATGGCCTGGAACCCCAGGAATTCATTGCCGCCATCAGCTCCCGCCTGGTGGTTAACAAGGCTTCGATGAAAATGCAGCACGCCCGTATTCAAGCCCTGATCGATACCCTGCGCAAAGCAGTGGAATCTCGACACCGCGGCTGACTCACCTGCGCGGCTTCTTGCCGCGCCCATCTATCCGCGTAATAGCCAGAAATCTCAGGTACCCACGCGGATGGCTTGGTAGTCTTGTGGTGCCTGAGCTGTGCAAAACCCCTATTCCAAGCATTCGCCCATTACCGAGGCCCTCGCTATGACCGCTCCCACTGCAATTCGCCGACTCAACGCTGCTGACCCGGACTTCGCGCAGCATCTGGATCATCTGCTGAGCTGGGAAAGTGTGTCTGACGACTCGGTCAACCAGCGTGTGCTCGACATCATCAAGGCCGTGCGCGAGCGCGGGGATGCCGCCCTGGTCGAATTCACCCAGCGCTTCGACGGCCTTGAAGTGGCCTCGATGGCTGACCTGATCCTGCCGCGCGAGCGCCTGGAACTGGCCCTGACCCGTATCACTGCGCCACAGCGTGAAGCCCTGGAAACAGCGGCACAGCGTGTGCGCAGCTACCACGAAAAACAGAAACAGGACTCCTGGAGCTACACCGAAGCTGATGGCACGGTGCTAGGCCAGAAAGTCACGCCACTGGATCGCGCCGGTCTGTATGTACCGGGTGGCAAGGCGTCGTACCCGTCGTCGGTGCTGATGAACGCGATTCCGGCCAAGGTTGCCGGCGTGACCGAAGTGGTGATGGTCGTGCCGACCCCGCGCGGTGAAATCAATGAGCTGGTGCTGGCTGCCGCCTGCATCGCGGGTGTTGACCGGGTGTTCACCATCGGCGGCGCACAAGCGGTTGCAGCACTGGCCTATGGCACCGAAAGCGTGCCTAAAGTCGACAAGGTGGTTGGCCCGGGCAATATCTATGTTGCCACCGCCAAGCGCCATGTGTTTGGCCAGGTGGGTATCGACATGATCGCCGGCCCTTCGGAGATTCTTGTGGTGTGCGACGGCCACACCGACCCGGACTGGATTGCCATGGACCTGTTCTCCCAGGCCGAGCACGACGAAGACGCGCAGGCGATTCTGGTCAGCCCTGACGCCGAATTCCTCGACAAGGTAGCGGCCAGCATCGCCAAACTGCTGCCGACCATGGAGCGGGCCGAAATCATTGAAACCTCGATCAATGGTCGCGGCGCGCTGATTCTGGTCAACGACATGCAGCAGGCTATCGACGTCGCCAACCGCATTGCCCCGGAACACCTGGAGCTGTCGGTGGCTGACCCGCAGGCCTGGTTGCCGCAGATCCGCCACGCCGGCGCGATCTTTATGGGCCGTCACACCTCCGAGGCGCTGGGCGACTACTGCGCAGGCCCTAACCATGTATTGCCGACGTCCGGTACGGCGCGCTTTTCGTCGCCGCTGGGGGTGTATGACTTCCAGAAGCGCTCCTCGATCATTTTCTGCTCCGAGCAGGGTGCTTCCGAACTGGGCAAAACCGCTTCGATTCTCGCCCGTGGCGAGTCGCTGACCGGTCACGCCCGCAGTGCCGAATACCGCATCCTCGCCGACAAACAGGGGCAATAAGCATGAGCAAGTTCTGGAGTCCATTCGTAAAAGAGCTGGTGCCTTATGTGCCGGGTGAGCAACCGAAGCTGACTAAACTGGTCAAGCTCAACACCAACGAAAACCCCTACGGGCCTTCGCCTAAAGCGCTGGCAGCGATGCAGGCCGAGATCAATGACAACCTGCGTCTGTACCCGGACCCCAACAGCGACCTGCTCAAGCAGGCGGTGGCCGAGTACTACGGTGTGCAGACCGATCAGGTGTTCCTGGGCAACGGTTCGGATGAAGTGCTGGCCCATGTGTTCAACGGCCTGTTCCAGCACGACAAGCCGCTGCTGTTCCCGGATATCAGCTACAGCTTCTATCCGGTTTACTGCGGCTTGTACGGCATCAAATTTGATGCCGTGCCGCTGGATGAGCAGTTCCAGATCCAGCCTGCAGACTATGCCCGGGCCAATGGCGGGATCATCTTCCCGAACCCCAACGCCCCGACGGGTTGCCTGCTGGCGCTGGACGCCATCGAGCAGATCCTCAAGGCCAACCCTGATTCAGTGGTGGTCGTGGATGAAGCGTATATCGACTTTGGCGGCGAGACCGCCATCAGCCTGGTGGATCGCTACCCCAACCTGCTGGTGACCCAGACCCTGTCCAAGTCACGCTCCCTGGCCGGTTTGCGGGTCGGCCTGGCGGTGGGCCACCCGGATCTGATCGAAGCGCTGGAGCGGATCAAGAACAGCTTCAACTCCTACCCGCTGGACCGCATCGCCATTGCTGGCGCGGCGGCGGCGTTTACCGATCGTGAGTACTTTGAGCACACCTGCCAGTTGGTGATCGACAGCCGTGAACAGGTGATCGGGCAATTGCAGGCGTTGGGTTTTGAAGTGCTGCCGTCGGCGGCGAACTTTATCTTCGTCCGTCACCCGGAGCACGATGCGGCGGCGCTGGCGGCCAAGTTGCGCGAGCAGGGCGTGATTGTGCGTCACTTCAAGCAACTGCGCATTGCCCAGTTCCTGCGCATCAGCATCGGCACGCCGGAGCAGAATGCGGCGTTGATTGAAGGGTTGTCGGATATCGAATAGAGGTTGACCACAGCTGTTGTGGGAGCGGGCTTGCTCGCGATGCAGGCGCCGCGGTAGCTCAGGCAAACCGCGGCGATACCCTCGCGAGCAAGCCCGCTCCCACATCAGGTGGGGAGGGCGCGCTGCTTACTCATCCTGCTGCGGCGGCTGCTCTTGCGGCGGTCGCAGGCCCACTGCGGCGGTGAGCTTGAGCTCTTTGCCGTTGCGCATGACCTGGATCGTGATCTTGTCCGAAGGCTTGATCCTTGCCACCTGGTTCATCGAGCGACGACCATCGCTGGCAGGCTCGCCATCAATGCTCAGAATCACGTCCCCCAGTTGCAAACCGGCTTTTTGCGCCGGGCCATCACGGAAAATCCCCGCCACCACAATCCCCGGGCGACCGCTCAGGCCAAACGATTCGGCCAGTTCCTGGGTCAACGGCTGCACCTCGATCCCCAGCCAGCCGCGAATCACCTGGCCGTGCTCGATAATCGACTTCATGACTTCCATGGCCAGGTTGATCGGAATCGCAAAGCCGATGCCCTGCGAACCACCGGACTTGGAGAAGATTGCGGTGTTGATCCCGGTCAGGTTGCCGTTGGCATCCACCAGCGCGCCGCCCGAGTTGCCAGGGTTGATCGCGGCATCGGTCTGGATAAAGTCTTCGTAGTTGTTCAGGCCCAACTGGTTGCGCCCGGTGGCGCTGATGATGCCCATGGTGGTGGTCTGGCCCACGCCAAACGGGTTGCCGATCGCCAGGGCGATATCACCGATGCGCAAGGTGTCCGAACGACCAATGGTGATGGCCGGCAAGTTCTTCAGGTCGATCTTCAGTACCGCGAGGTCGGTTTCCGGGTCGCTGCCGATGACCCGGGCGTGGGTTTCACGACCGTCCTTGAGCGCTACTACAATCTGGTCGGCCCCCGCGACCACATGGTTGTTGGTCAGCAAATAGCCTTCCGGGCTCATCAGCACCGCCGAACCCAGGCTGGACTCCATACGACGCTGTTTAGGCTCGTTGTTGCCGAAAAAGTGACGGAACTGCGGGTCTTCAAACAGGGGGCGGGCGTTTTTGTTCACCACCTTGGTGGTGTACAGGTTGGCCACGGCTGGCGCGGCACGCACCACGGCGTCGGCATAAGTCACCGGGCCCTGCTGCACGTAACTGGTTTGCGGGGCTTGTTGCAGATTGACGTCCAGGCTCGGCAGCCCAACCCATTGCGGGTAACGCTGAATAATCAGCAAAGCGATAAGCACGCCAGCCAGCAGTGGCCAGCCAAAGAAACGCAAAGCCTTAAACATTGAACTCAGTCCTGAAGGTTGCAGAGCCATTCTGACGGCCCATAATGGCGCCATTATACGAGGGCCGCCCGGCTCTGAACGCTATATTTAGGAGTCTTTTATGGCTGTCGCCTTGAGCACGCTGGTAGAAGAAGCAAATCGTTACCTCAACAGTGCCGCCATCAGTGATTATTGCCCCAATGGCCTGCAGGTCGAAGGTCGCCCGCAGGTGATGCGTATCGTCAGTGGCGTGACCGCCAGCCAGGCCTTGCTGGATGCTGCCGTCGAGGCCCAGGCTGATCTGATACTGGTGCACCACGGTTATTTCTGGAAGGGCGAAGACCCTTGCGTCACCGGCATGAAACAGCGCCGCCTGAAAACCCTGCTCAAGCACGATATCAGCCTGCTGGCCTATCACTTGCCTTTGGACCTGCACCCTGAAGTGGGTAACAACGTGCAATTGGCCCGGCAGCTGGACATCACCGTCGAAGGCCCGCTGGAACCGGGCAATCCGAAAGTGGTGGGGCTGGTGGGCTCTTTGGCCGAGCCGATGACGGCTCGCGATTTTGCTCGCCGTGTGCAAGAGGCGCTGGGGCGCGAGCCGTTGCTGATTGAAGGCAGCGAGATGATCCGCCGCGTGGGCTGGTGTACCGGAGGCGGGCAGGGTTATATCGACCAGGCGGTATTGGCCGGGGTTGACCTGTATTTGAGCGGCGAGGCCAGCGAGCAAACGTTCCATAGTGCCCGCGAAAACGACATCAGCTTTATTGCCGCCGGCCATCACGCCACTGAGCGTTATGGTGTGCAGGCCCTGGGTGATTACCTGGCACGGCGATTTGCCCTGGAGCATCTGTTTATCGATTGCCCGAATCCGATTTGAACCCACCTTACTCCTCTCTGTGGGAGCGGGCTTGCTCGCGATGCAGGCAACGCGGTTTGCCTGCATCTGTGCGGCGCATTCATCGCGAGCAAGCCCGCTCCCACAGGGCTTGATCGCCAAACTCCGGGATCTATTCTTAGACCTTTTCGATCTAGTTGGCGCCATCTATAGAAGAGGGCGCTGTGCTAGCATTCGAGCCTCGAACACGGCCCGCAGGCCGTTCATAAGATAGCTTTCGTGAGTAGCCATGGTCGACAAACTGACGCACCTGAAACAGCTGGAGGCGGAAAGCATCCACATCATCCGCGAGGTGGCCGCCGAGTTCGATAACCCGGTGATGCTGTACTCGATCGGTAAAGATTCCGCCGTGATGCTGCACCTTGCACGCAAGGCGTTTTTCCCTGGCAAGCTGCCGTTTCCGGTGATGCATGTCGATACCCAGTGGAAATTCCAGGAGATGTACCGCTTTCGCGACAAGATGGTTGCCGAGCTGGGCCTGGACCTGATCACTCACGTCAACCCGGACGGCGTGGCGCAAGGGATCAACCCCTTCACCCACGGCAGCGCCAAGCACACCGACATCATGAAAACCGAGGGCCTGAAGCAGGCTCTGGACAAATACGGCTTCGATGCAGCCTTTGGTGGCGCGCGTCGCGACGAAGAGAAATCCCGGGCCAAAGAGCGCGTGTACTCCTTCCGTGACAGCAAGCACCGCTGGGACCCGAAAAACCAGCGCCCCGAGTTGTGGAACGTCTACAACGGTAACGTCAACAAGGGCGAATCCATCCGTGTGTTCCCGTTGTCGAACTGGACCGAGCTGGACATCTGGCAGTACATCTACCTCGAAGGCATCCCGATCGTGCCGCTGTACTTCGCTGCCGAGCGCGACGTGATCGAGAAGAACGGCACGCTGATCATGATCGACGACGAGCGTATCCTTGAGCACCTGTCTGACGAAGACAAGGCGCGCATCGTCAAGAAAAAGGTCCGCTTCCGTACCCTGGGCTGCTACCCGCTGACCGGTGCGGTGGAGTCCGAGGCTGAAACCCTGACCGACATCATCCAGGAAATGCTCCTGACGCGAACTTCCGAGCGCCAGGGCCGAGTCATCGATCACGATGGCGCCGGCTCAATGGAAGATAAAAAACGTCAAGGTTATTTCTAAGGGGTTGTCATGTCGCACCAATCTGATTTGATCAGCGAGGACATCCTCGCCTACCTGGGCCAGCACGAACGCAAAGAAATGCTGCGCTTCCTGACCTGCGGCAACGTCGACGACGGCAAGAGCACCCTGATCGGGCGCCTGCTGCACGACTCCAAGATGATCTACGAAGACCATCTGGAAGCCATTACCCGCGACTCGAAAAAAAGCGGTACCACGGGCGACGATATCGACCTGGCGTTGCTGGTGGACGGTCTGCAAGCCGAGCGCGAGCAGGGCATCACCATCGACGTGGCGTATCGCTATTTTTCTACCGCCAAGCGCAAATTCATCATCGCCGATACCCCTGGCCATGAGCAGTACACCCGCAACATGGCCACCGGTGCGTCCACCTGTGACCTGGCGATCATTTTGGTGGATGCCCGTTACGGCGTGCAGACCCAGACCCGTCGCCACAGCTTTATTGCCTCGTTGCTGGGCATCAAGCATATCGTTGTGGCCATCAACAAGATGGACCTCAAGGGTTTCGACGAAGGTGTGTTCGAGTCGATCAAGGCCGACTACCTGAAGTTCGCCGAAGGCTTGAAAATGAAGCCTACCAGCCTGCATTTTGTGCCGATGTCCGCCCTTAAAGGCGACAACGTGGTGAACAAGTCCGAGCGCTCGCCGTGGTACACCGGCCAGTCGCTGATGGAAATCCTCGAAACCGTGGAAGTGGCGGCCGACCGCAACCTCACCGACTTGCGCTTCCCGGTGCAGTACGTGAACCGTCCGAACCTGAACTTCCGTGGTTTTGCCGGCACCCTGGCCAGCGGTATCGTGCACAAGGGCGATGAAATCGTCGTATTGCCGTCGGGCAAGAGCAGCCGGGTCAAATCCATCGTCACCTTTGAAGGTGAGCTGGAACACGCCGGCCCGGGCCAGGCGGTCACCCTGACCATGGAAGACGAGATCGACATCTCCCGTGGCGACCTGCTGGTGCATGCCGACAACGTGCCGCTGGTGACCGACAACTTCGAAGCCATGCTGGTGTGGATGGCGGAAGAGCCGATGCTGCCGGGCAAGAAGTACGACATCAAGCGCGCGACCAGCTATGTGCCGGGTTCGATTGCCAGCATCGTCAACAAGGTCGATGTGAACACCCTGGAAGAAGGCCCGGCCAGCGCCTTGCAACTGAACGAGATCGGCAAGGTCAAGATCAGCCTCGACGCACCGATCGCCCTGGACGGTTACGCCAGCAACCGCACCACCGGTTCGTTCATCATCATCGACCGCCTGACCAATGGCACCGTGGGTGCAGGCATGATCGTGGCCCAGCCGTTGAGTCATGGCAGTGCGACCCATCACGGCAAATTGGCCCATGTGACCGTCGAAGAGCGTGCCCAGCGCTTTGGCCAACAGCCGGCCACTGTGTTGTTCAGCGGCTTGTCTGGCGCCGGCAAGAGCACCCTGGCCTACGCGGTTGAGCGCAAGCTGTTCGATATGGGCCGTGCGGTATTCGTGCTGGATGGCCAGAACCTGCGCCATGACCTGAACAAGGGATTGCCGCAGGACCGTGCCGGGCGCACGGAAAACTGGCGCCGTGCTGCGCATGTGGCACGTCAGTTCAACGAAGCGGGCTTGCTGACATTGGCCGCGTTCGTGGCCCCGGATGCTGAAGGCCGTGAACAGGCCAAGGCACTGATTGGCAGCGATCGGCTGATCACCGTGTATGTGCAGGCATCCCCGGCCGTATGCGCCGAGCGTGATCCGCAAGGGCTTTACGCGGCGGGTGGCGACAACATCCCGGGTGAGTCTTTCCCGTATGACGTGCCGTTGGATGCCGACCTGGTGGTCGACACGCAAACGCTGTCACTGGAAGAAAGCGTCAAGCAAGTGCTGGACCTGTTGCGTCAACGCGGCGCAATTTAAGCCGCACTAAAAAGCCCGCCACCGAGTGATCGGTGGCGGGCTTTTTTGTGCATGACAAACGCCAAACATGCTCTTGTGGGAGCGGGCTTGCTCGCGATGCAGGCGCCCCGGTATGACGGTTTACCGAGTTGATATCATCGCGAGCAAGCCCGCTCCCACAGGATCAAGGGGAGCATCAAGTCTTGGGGTAGTCTCGATGCAATTGCTCCAGCAAGCGGTCCTTGTCTTCCCAGAGCTGGTTGATCCAGCTCTGGAACGCCAGGCGGTACTCTGGGTCCTGATCGTAGTTTTTACCCAGGAATTCCTCGGGTATCTGCAGTTCTTCAAACACCACGACCACGTCTTTCACATTGCCGCACAACAGGTCCCAGTAACCCGGACGCCCGCCGGGATAGTGGATGGTGACGTTGACAATCGACTTCAGCTGTTCGCCCATCGCGTCCAGCACAAAGGCGATACCACCGGCCTTGGGCTTGAGCAGGTAGCGAAACGGCGAGTTCTGTTGCGCATGCTTGGCCTCGGTAAAGCGCGTGCCTTCGACGAAGTTGAAGATGCCCACCGACTGGTTCTTGAACTTGGCGCAGGTCTTGCGCGTGGTTGCCAGGTCAGCGCCTTTTTTCTCCGGGTGTTTGGCCAGGTACGCCTTGGAGTAACGCTTCATGAACGGAAAGCCCAGCGCCCACCACGCCAGGCCGATCACTGGCACCCAGATCAGCTCTTGCTTGAGGAAGAATTTCAGCGGGCGGATGCGTTTGTTGAGCACATATTGCAGCACCATGATGTCAACCCAGCTCTGGTGGTTGCTGGTCACCAGGTAGGAGTGCTCATAGTCCAGGCCTTCAAGGCCCTTGATATGCCAGCGGGTCTTGCGCAGCAGATCCATCCAGCGATTGTTGTTGCCGACCCAGGCTTCGTGGATACGGCGCATCAATTCGTCGGTTACCCGCTGCGCCGCCGGGAAGGGCAGGCACAGTTTGAAAATCGCGACGATAAACAGCGGCGTGCAACACACGATGGTGTTGATCGCCAGTAGCAGTGAAGCGATGACGCCGCGTATCGGCGCAGGCAGGAAGTCCAGCATTTACACATCCATAGGTCGGTTGGCGGCTTGAATCGCCGTAAGGGCGATGGTGTAGACGATGTCGTCCACTTGCGCGCCGCGGGGCAGATCGTTTACCGGCTTGCGCAGGCCTTGCAGCATCGGCCCCAGGCTGACGCAATCGGCGCTGCGTTGCACGGCTTTGTGGGTGGTGTTGCCGGTGTTGAGGTCGGGGAAGACAAATACCGTGGCCCGTCCCGCCACCTGGCTATTGGGGGCCAGTTGCCTGGCTACGGCTTCGTTGGCAGCCGCGTCATATTGCAACGGGCCGTCGATCAGCAGCGCATGCTGCGCTTCATGGGCCAGCAGGGTGGCTTCGCGGACTTTTTCGACTTCTTCACCGCTGGCCGACTCGCCGCTGGAGTAGCTGATCATCGCCACCCGCGGGGTGATGCCGAACGCAGCGGCAGAGTCGGCGCTTTGCAGGGCGATTTCAGCCAGCTCGGTGGCGCTGGGGTGCGGGTTCATTACGCAGTCGCCGTACACCAGCACCTGCTCGGGGAACAGCATAAAGAACACCGACGACACCAGGGTGCAGCCCGGCGCGGTCTTGATCAGCTGCAGGGCAGGGCGGATGGTGTTGGCGGTGGAGTGGATCACTCCGGATACCAGACCGTCGACCTCGTCCAGTGCCAGCATCATGGTGCCGATCACCACCGGGTCTTCCAGTTGCTGCTCGGCCATCGGCGCGTTGAGGCTCTTGGTCTTGCGCAAGGCCACCATCGGCTCGACATAGCGACCGCGGATCAGGTCGGGGTCGAGGATTTCCAGGCCTTCGGGCAGTTCGAAGCCGTGGGCCTTGGCCACTGCCTGGACTTCTTCGGGCTTGGCCAGCAATACACAACGGGCGATACCGCGGGCCTGGCAAATGGCCGCAGCCTGTACGGTCAGGGGTTCGCTGCCTTCTGGCAGGACAATGCGCTTGTTGGCCTGCTGGGCGCGCTGGATTAGCTGATAGCGAAACACTGCAGGGGTGAGGCGCATTTCGCGGGGGGTACCGCAACGCTGGTGCAGCCAGTGGGCATCGAGGTGGCTGGCGACGAAATCAGTGATGATCTCTGCACGTTCGCGGTCATCGATGGGGATTTCCTTGTTCAGGCCATTGAGACGGTTGGCGGTGTCGTATGAACCAGTGCTCACCGACAGTACCGGCAACCCGGCTTGCAGGGCCCCCCGGCACAGTTCCATCAGGCGCGGGTCGGGCTGGGTGTCACTGGTCAGCAGCAGGCCCGCCAGCGGTACGCCGTTCATGGCCGCGAGGCTGACGGCGAGGATGATGTCGTCGCGATCCCCGGGGGTCACCACCAGCACGCCCGGCTTGAGCAACTGCAGGGTGTTGAGCACGGTGCGCGCACACAGGATGATTTTCGACATGCGCCGGGTTTCATAATCCCCGGCATTGAGCACCTGGGCCCCCAGCAATTCGGCCACGTCGCGGGTGCGTGGAGCGTTCAGTTCGGGCTGAAAGGGAATGCAGCCCAGCAACTTGAAATCACCACTGCGCAGCAACGGCGAATGCTCCTTGAGGCGTGCCGAGAACGCTTCCATGCTTTCGTCGGTGCGCACCTTGTTGAGGATCACGCCCAGCACTTTCGGGTCTTTTGGCCCGCCAAACAGCTGGGCCTGCAATTCGACCCGGCCCGACAGCTCGGTGAGCACTTCGTTTTCCGGGGCCGAGACCAGGATCACTTCGGCATCCAGGCTCTTGGCCAAGTGCAGGTTGACCCGTGCCGCGTAACTGGCGGTGCGGGTGGGCACCATGCCTTCGACAATCAGCACGTCCTTGCCGACGGCGGCCTGCTGGTAAAGGTTGATGATCTCTTCGAGCAATTCATCGAGCTGGCCGTCACCCAGCATGCGTTCGACATGGGCCAGGCCCAGCGGGGTGGGCGGCTTGAGGCCGTGGGTGCGGGCCACCAGTTCGGTGGAGCGCTCAGGGCCGAGGTCGCCGGGGTGCGGCTGGGCAATGGGCTTGAAAAAACCGACTTTCAACCCGGCGCGCTCCAGGGTGCGGACCAGGCCCAGGCTAATGGAGGTCAGCCCCACACCAAAATCGGTGGGTGCGATAAAGAAAGTTTGCATGCGAGCTTCCTGACGTGGCAGTGCAAGGGCACCCCCCTTCAAACGGGGCTTGTGCCTGAATCAATTGCCAAGATTAGCGCTATCCGCCTCTTGAGCACACCAGCCACAGGCAAAGGGCTGACCTATTTTTGCCTGGCGCTGATCGGGGTCAAGCACCCACGGCCTGGATTGCCATGGCGGTAGATGGCGCTGGTGCTGGGTGTGGCCGCAGGAGAGCACGGCAACCCAGTGCTGCTCCTCATCCTGACGCCAGGCAATGATCGTTGATGTTTTCAAATTTATCCGTTGGTCTTGGTTGTGTTCGCTTTCGAGCGATTGCTTGGTTAAACTTGCGCACTCATTATTTTTTGCAAAAGGTCTCGCCCCATGACGATCGCCGCCAACAAGGCTGTCTCCATCGACTATACCCTGACCAATGACGCTGGTGAGGTCATCGACAGCTCCGCCGGCGGCGCACCGCTGGTTTACCTGCAAGGCGCAGGTAACATCATCCCGGGTCTGGAAAAGGCTCTGGTTGGCAAGGCCGTTGGTGATGAGCTGGAAGTCTCCGTTGAGCCGGAAGACGCTTACGGCGAATACTCCGCCGAGCTGGTCAGCACTCTGAGCAGCAGCATGTTCGAAGGCGTTGACCAACTGGAAGTTGGCATGCAGTTCCACGCTTCGGCGCCGGACGGCCAAATGCAAATCGTGACCATCCGTGATCTGGACGGCGACGACGTGACTGTAGACGGTAACCACCCACTGGCTGGTCAGCGTCTGAACTTCAAGGTCAAGGTTGTTGCCATCCGTGACGCGAGCGAAGAAGAAATCGCTCACGGCCACGTACACGGCGAAGGCGGTCATCAGCACTGACAAGTGCTGCTACGCTCACAGGTGAGCTAGCCAGGAAAGGCGCCTTCGGGCGCCTTTTTGCATCCTGGGTTATGAGGGCAATCGCTGAACTGAACGATTGTTTGAATGTAGATACGGGAATTTTTGGAGTCCGTCATGAGTGCATTTCACGAACTTACCCTGGACGCGCTGGATGGCAAGCCGCTGCCGCTGGAGACCTTTAAAGGCAAAGTGGTACTGGTAGTGAACGTTGCCTCCAAGTGCGGTTTGACCCCTCAATACGCGGCACTGGAAAACCTGTACCAGCAGTTCAAGGGCAAGGGTTTCAGTGTTCTGGGCGTGCCATGCAATCAATTTGCCGGGCAAGAGCCGGGTAGCGAGCAGGACATTCAGGAGTTTTGCAGCCTCAATTACGGCGTTACTTTTCCTCTGAGCAGCAAGCTTGAGGTCAACGGGCCAGATCGTCATCAACTCTACCGGTTGCTGGCAGGCGAGGGCGCCGAATTTGAAGGGGACATCACCTGGAACTTCGAGAAGTTTCTGGTGGGCAAGGATGGTCGGGTATTGGCGCGTTTTTCACCGCGCACCGCGCCAGACGATGCCACGGTGATTCAGGCCATCGAGAAGTCCCTGGCTTAAGGCTTCTTTGCTGCGACCTGGACCGCAACCGGGGCTGCGCATGCGTGGCCCAGGCAAGCTCGCTGCAACAGGCTTTCGAACTGTTCGATAATGCCCGCCCAGCTTTGCCGGCTGGCATGGCGGCGGGCGTTGAGGCGCAAGGTGCGCAAGGTCTCGGGAGCCTCCAGCAGCCAGCAGGCGGCTTCAATCCAGGCGTATTCATCCCCCGGCATGGCCAGTACCCCGTTGTAGCCATGCCGAATGTGCAAACCGGCCGCGGCCTCGTCATAGGCCACCACCCCCAGACCCGAAGCCTGGGCTTCGAGTACCACATTGCCGAAGGTTTCGCTCAGGCTGGGAAACAAAAACACGTCACCGGATGCGTAATGGCATGCCAGGGCTTCGCCCGATTGCTCCCCGCAAAAAATCGCTTCCGGCAACGAGGCTTCCAGCGAGGCACGCTTTGAACCGTCGCCCACCACGATCAGCTTGAAGCGGCGCGCGGGATATCGCGCTTGCAGTTCATCGAAACAACGCTTGAGTGCATCCAGATTTTTTTCCGGTGCCAGCCGGCCAACATACAGCAGGGCAATATCCTGATCCCTTAGGCCCCAGCTCTGGCGCAATGCCTGCTGGCGCTTGGCGGGGCTGAACAATTGGCTGTCGACGCCGCGCGGGAGCAGCTCCAGGCGTTGGAAATGCCTGCGTTCAAGCTCTACACGCTGACTGGTGCTGGGCACCAGGGTCAGCGCCGAGCGGTTGTGGAACCCGCGCAGGTAGTGGGTCAGCGCACGGGCAAACAGGGTCAGGCCATGCTGGCGCAAGTACTGCTGGAAATTGGTATGAAAGCCGGTGACTGCGGTGATGCCCAGGCGACGGGCTACCCGTAATGCACACAAGCCCAGCGGGCCCTCTGTGGCGATATAGACCACATCCGGGGGTTGCTGGCGCCAGCGTCTGGTCAGGCGATGTGTGGAGGTCAGGCCCCATTGCAGGCCAGGGTAGCCGGGCAGCGGCCAGCCGCGGCAGAGCATCAGCTCGTCGCTGCTGCGCTGGTTGCCATCGGCGCTCTGGCGGGGGCGTATCAGTTGCACGCGGTGGTTGCGGGCGCGCAAACCATCGCACAGTTGGCCAAGGGTATTGGCCACTCCATTGATTTCAGGGGCGAAGGTTTCGGTAACAAGGGCGATATGAAGGGCTGTGGTCATGACCCCAGTGTGGGGTGGGGTCATGACGTCAATGTGTCACGGTGATGATGGATTTATGAAGTCAGCGGCTGCGATTGGCAGCGGCCAGCGCTTCATCGCCGCGCTCGCGCACCCAGAACAGGGTTGCGCCGGCAACGGCGGCGGGCATCATCAGGATATTGACCACCGGGATCAGCAGTACCAGGTAAACGATGCCGCCAAAGCTCATGCTCTGCCAGCGTTTCTCGCGCAGCCAGGCAAGCATCTCGTTCCAGCCCAGCTTGTGGTTGTCGGCCGGGTAGTCGATGTACTGGATGGCCATCATCCAGATCCCGAACAGCAGCCACAGCGGTGCCGCGATCAGGTTAAGCACCGGGATAAACGAGAGAATCAGCAGTGCAATGGCCCTTGGCAGAAAGTAGCCAAGCTTGCGCATTTCCCGGGCCAGGGTGCGCGGCACCATCGCCGCCAGTTCCCCCCAGCTGAAGGGTGGGGAGGTATCGACCCCGCGTGCCACGGCCTCGACCTTTTCCGAGAGAAAACCGTTAAAGGGCGCGGCAATGATATTGGCCAGCATGGTGAAGGTGAAAAACACCATCAATGCTACCAGCACCACGAACAGAGGCCACAGTACGTAGTTGAGGAAGCTCAGCCAGCCGGGCAGGGTCGGCATCAGCGTATCGACCCAGAGGCTGAACTGATGCCCGGCGAAATAAATCAATCCGACGAACAGCACCAGATTGATCAGCAAGGGCAGCAGCACAAACAGGCGCAAGCCAGGGCTTAAGACCAGCTTCAGGCCTTCGCGCAGGTACTGCGGGCCAGAGAGAACAGGGGCGGGCATAGCGTGCTCCGAACAGTGGAAAACCGGGCGACCTTAACGGCTTTGTCCGCAGGACGAAAGCCTTGTCGCAGTATCGACAATAACTGTAACAAAGCCGTCTAAAATCGACTTCGACTACATAGAGACCTGCTATGAGCTGGATTGTTAATGCGTATTTCCTTACTCTCTGCGGCCTCTATATGCTTCACCCATATTTTTCAGGATCTGCGCGTTGCAGGCATAGCCTGGGCAGGTTTACGGTTTCTTTTTTATTCCAGCCGGTAAAGCGGCGTTCCGACCCGGTTTCAATGCGGGCGGTCATAGGAGTGAGTCATGTCTGAAGTACGTCATTCGCGTGTGATTATTCTGGGTTCCGGCCCTGCCGGTTACAGCGCCGCTGTTTATGCGGCCCGCGCCAACCTCAAACCACTGCTGATCACGGGCATGCAGGCTGGCGGTCAACTGACCACCACCACCGAAGTCGACAACTGGCCCGGTGATGTTCACGGCCTGACCGGCCCGGCCTTGATGGAGCGCATGCGTGAGCATGCCGAGCGTTTCGAGACGGAAATCATTTTCGACCACATCAATGAAGTGGATCTGAAAAACCGTCCGTTCACCCTCAAGGGTGACAGCGGTACGTTCACCTGCGACGCCCTGATCATCGCGACCGGCGCCAGCGCCCGTTACCTGGGGCTGCCGTCGGAAGAAGCATTTATGGGCAAAGGCGTGTCTGCCTGCGCGACCTGTGACGGTTTCTTCTACCGCAACAAGCCTGTTGCCGTAGTGGGTGGTGGTAACACCGCGGTTGAAGAGGCGCTTTACCTGGCCAATATCGCCAGCAAAGTAACCCTGGTTCACCGTCGTGAAACCTTCCGCGCCGAGAAGATCCTGATCGACAAGCTGCACGCCCGTGTAGCGGAAGGCAAGATCGAGCTGAAGTTGAACGCGACCCTGGACGAAGTGCTGGGTGACAACATGGGCGTGACCGGTGCGCGCCTGAAAAACAACGACGGCAGCTTTGACGAGCTGAAAGTTGACGGCGTATTCATCGCCATCGGCCACACGCCGAACACCTCGTTGTTCGAAGGTCAGCTGGAGCTTAAAGACGGTTACATGGTTGTGCAGGGCGGCCGTGAAGGCAATGCCACTGCGACCAGCGTTGAAGGTGTGTTTGCTGCGGGCGACGTGGCGGACCACGTTTATCGTCAGGCCATCACCTCGGCTGGCGCCGGTTGCATGGCAGCGCTGGATACCGAGCGCTACCTGGACGGCCTGCAGAACGCCCAGTTCTGATAGCCCGCCCCAACAAAAAAACCGGCCTTGGCCGGTTTTTTTGTGTCTGCCCTGTGGGAGCGGGCTTGCCCGCGATGGGATCGCAGCGGTGTACCTGAATAAAAGCGGCGCCTGTATCGCGAGCAAGCCCGCTCCCACAATGAGTCGCAGTATTACGCCTTGCGGGTCAGCGGTTGCGCTTCGAATTTGACCCCGGCCAGGCCGTGGGCCATCAGTGCGCGAATGTTGCTGTGGTCTGTGCCTTCAGGCGTGGCCAGAACCGAGCGGTAGTGCTCGCCGAAAGCCAGCAGGGCCTCTTGATCGCTCAGGCCTTCCAGCAGCGCCAGGCCCAGGGTCTTGCACGAGCCTTCGTTCTGCCCGGCAGCGTTGGCCACGCCGCCATTGGTGAAGGCCTGGGGCTGGTAGTCATAATGCGCGGCAATAAACGCCAGGGTATCGGCAAAAACGTGCTCGCCGCTGTCGAGGCTGGCGCGCAGGGTGTTCAAGTCAGTCATGCTTTTTTCCTTGGGCGAACGCCGCAGTCTGCTCGGCGCTGGCTTCTTTCTGGTATTGGGCTTTCCACTCGGCATACGGCATGCCGTACACCACTTCGCGGGCGTCATCGAGGCTGATGTCGATCTGGCGCTCGTCCGCTGCGGCCTTGTACCACTTGGACAGGCAGTTGCGGCAAAAACCCGAGAGGTTCATCAGGTCAATATTTTGCACGTCCTTGCGGCTGTCCAGGTGCGCGACCAGGCGGCGAAAGGCGGCAGCTTCGAGTTCAAGTTGTTCTTGAGGTGTCATGGCGTTCACCGGAGGTTATGAGGTTGCAGTCTGGCGGCTTGCCGCCAGCGTGATCGATACCGATTCGGCAAAGCGCAGCGCGTGCGGCTTGTCGACTTCGACTTCGGCATACAGCACCGCGTCGTTGGCCATTACCAGGTCGAGCAGTTCCTGGGTCAGGCGCTCCAGCAGGGCGAAGCGGTTTTCTTCGACGTGCTGGATCACGGCCTTGGTGATGGTGCGGTAATTGAGCGCGTGGTCGATATCGTTATCGCGCACCGCCTCCTGCGCCGCGTAGAGGATGGTGAGGTTGATCAGCACATCCTGCTTGTTGAGGATTTCGTCCTCATTGATGCCGATAAACGTGCGCAGGCACAGGTCCTTGACGCGAATACGGGCCATTCCTGGCTGAAGTTGTGGCATTACGGCTTGCTCCGTCCAATCAGTTGCAAGAACTCCATGCGGGTGCTCGGTTCGCGAAATGCGCCGAGCATGACCGAGGTGTTCATGGTCGAATTCTGTTTTTCCACGCCGCGCATCATCATGCACATATGCTGGGCTTCGATCACCACGGCCACGCCGGCGGCCTGGGTGACACTCTCGATGGCGTCGGCGATTTCCCGGGTGAGGTTTTCCTGGATTTGCAGGCGCTGGGCGAACATGTCGACGATACGGGCGATCTTCGACAGCCCCAGTACCTTGCCCGTCGGGATATAGGCCACATGGGCCTTGCCGATAAAGGGCAGCAGGTGATGTTCGCACAACGAGTACAGCTCGATATTGGCCACGATCACCATTTCGTCGCTGTCCGAGGCAAACAGGGCACCGTTGACCAGGGTGTCCAGGCTCTGCTCATAGCCATGACACAGGTACTGCATGGCTTTGGCAGCACGCTTGGGGGTGTCTTGCAGGCCTTCGCGCTCAGGGTCTTCGCCTAAACCAATAAGAATCTCGCGGTAATGCTCAGGCAGTGATGCGCTCATCTAGGTACTTCCTCGCGGGGCGGCTTATTTTAAATGCCGGCCGCCGTTGACGGTCAGGGTAGTGCCGGTCACATAGGGGTTGTCCAGCAGGTAACGCAGGCCCTGGTAGATCACCTCGGCGCCGGGCTCGATGCCCAGCACGGATTTGGCCAGCGCTTTGGTGCGGTACGCCGCATCGTCGTCGGGGTTGAACATCAGCAAGGCCGGGGCGATGCCGTTGACTTTGATCTGTGGCGCCAGTTTAGCCGCGAATGACAGGGTCAGACTGTCGAGCCCGGCTTTGGTTGCGCAATAGGCAATGTGCTTGCTGCTGCCCTTGCGTGTCACATCATCGCTGATATGCACGATATCCGCCGGGCTCGAGCGTTCGAGCAGCTCGCTGCAGTGCAGGTTGATCAGGTAGGGCGCGAGCATGTGGACGCTGAACATGTGCATGAACGCGCTGGTTTCTGTCTGTGGGGTTTCTTCCAGCCAGGCCGAGGCGTTGTGCACGATTGCCCGCAGGCTGTGGGTGTGGGCCTTGAGGCGCTGGATAAAATCGAGGATGCCGGCCTCATTCGAGAAGTCGGCAAACAACGCCGTCGCGCCCAGGTCCAGCAGGGTCTGCACACCGGGTTTTTCGTTGCGATAGGTGAAGATCACCGCATAGCCCTCTGCCAGCAAGCGCTGCGCACAATGCAGGCCAACGCGCTGGCCTGCGCCAGTGATCAGAATCGGTGCAGAAGAAGTGGGCATGACGGGCTCGGTGCAAAAAAGCCGGAAACAGTCGCGGCGCAAGGGTAAAACTATACCAGCGTCCGCGACCTTGCGCCCAAGCCCGGCTTCAGTGCCGTTGTGGTGCGATGCTGCTGCGCAGGGGTTTGCCCGCCGAGCTGTGCAGCCAGCCCGCCAGCAGGTGCGTTGACAGCGGGATAAACAGATAAACCATCAGCGGCGTCAGGGCCAGGGTGCTGACCAGCACCCGCGGCACCAGGCTCAACTCACCGAGCAAGGGCGCGCAGGCAAAGTTGAACAGTAATGAGACGGGGAAAAAGGCCAGCCAGATGGCAACGGCTTGTTTCCAGCGCGGTGGTCGCTGGCCACTTGTGCCGAACCAGCCGTCGATGCCGCTGACCCTGTGCTCGGAAGGATGGGCGAACAAGTCACTGCCGCGCAGCAACCAGGCCTTGCGCGACACGGAGTGTTCCCAGGCGTGAAGGGTGGCTTCGTCGGCAAAGCGGAAGATGATTTGAAATTCGTCGTCGCCGGGTGGCGGGGCCAGAACGCCTGAGCCCAGGTAGCCGGCAAAGTCCGTGGCCAGTTGTTCGCCTTCGTGCAGCCAGGCGATCAGTTCCTGATAGCGGCCTTTGGCGACACGGCGAGCTACCATCAAGGTGACAGGGGAGGTAGACATTGTGTATCTCCATGAGGCTGATGCTGCCCGGGTAGGGCAGGCATAAAACACAGCGCCGGGGTGGTGGGCCGTGTTCGTAAAAACAAGCAAGGATTGTTCCTGAATGCCCGCAGCGCTGTTTGTGGCAGCGGGCTTGCCCGCGATGGCAGCACCGCGGTTCACCTGACAGACAGCGCGGCCTGTATCGCGGGCAAGCCCGCTCCCACAGGGGCTCGAATGGCAGGTAGAATCCAGTTATCCCTTTCTGATTGTTGCCCTCCCGATGCCTGTAATGACTGAACTTGAGCCCATTGCCCAGGCTGATGATTGCCAGGGCCTGTATCCGATCAGGGAAGTGGCCAGGCTCACGGGGATCAATCCGGTGACCCTGCGCGCCTGGGAGCGGCGCTATGGTTTGATTGAACCAAAACGCACCGAAAGTGGGCATCGCCTGTATTCCGTGAGCGATATTGGAACAATTCGTCAGGTCATGGACTGGCTTGAGCGTGGGGTTTCAGTCAGCAAGGTCGCGCAATTGCTTGCCAGCAGTCAGCCCGTGGATGACCCGCAACCGCTTGCCAGCGAATACAGCGACTGGCAAACCCGTATCGGTACAGCCCTGACGGCGTTCAACGAGCCTGAGCTGGAGCGCCTGTACGGCCAGATCTTTTCCAGTTACCCGGTTGAAGTTGTGTTCCAGGGGATTTTCCTGCCGCTGTGGCAACAACTGTTCAGAACCCGGGACGTGTTTGGTCGCACCAGCGAATGGTTGCTATTGGACGGGTTCCTGCGCGGGCGGGTGCAACATCGTTTGCAATTGCAGGCCCCGCAGGCCGGGCAGTGTGTGGTTGTGGTGGGCATGCCCGAGCTGTGCCTTGAACTTGAGCTGCTGGTCGCAGGCTTGCTGCTGAGCCGTAATGATCGGCTGGTCCGGGTGCTGGCTGTCGGCCAGCCATTGGAGGAGCTATCGCTGATTTGCCAGAAGCTTGAGCCGCAAGCCGTTGTGCTGTTTGCCAGCCACGCGCTGAGCACGGCGCAACAGCGCAGGCTGGTGCGGCTGGCGCAAACCTTGAACTGTTCGGTGTCGCTGGCCGGCGAGGCTGCGAATATGGCGCAAGAGGCGCTGACAGGGTCATCCATTGCTTGCCTGGGCAGCGAGGCGCGCTTGATCAATCAACGCCTTGATGCTGATCTCAAGGCCACCCTGGGCGGCTGAGCAATATCAGATGTGCAGCCCGGGGTGCGTCAGACGGTGTTGTTGCAGGATGTACTGGCGTAGCCGCTCGGCTTCACTCTTGTCGCGCTCGCTTAGCCGGTAGGCATAAAGGCCCGGCTCGGTCTTGCGCTCCAGCGTACCGCGCAGGGCAATGCGCTCATATCCGCCTGGGCGGAACCACTGGGCAAATTGGCGGGGCGGCTGGCTATCATGGCGCATTTCGACCAGAACCCCCTTGCACGACAGTTCGGTGATCCACAAGTGGCCGGCTTTGCCGCGGATGTTTTCCAGTGGCACCGGCTCGGCCAGCGTCAGGCGCCAGGGGCGCGCTTTGGGCCCGTCTTCGAAGATGCTCGGGGCACCCAGTTGCAGATGCTGGGCATGGAATTCGTCTTCAACCAGGCGCAGCGGAAAACTCATTTGCTGATTGGCGAATTGCGCCTGGATGGTCACCTGTTCATGAGCGGCAAGGCGTGTCAGCAAATCGCGGATTTGCGACATCCCGTTGACCATCAGGCTGGACGACGCATCCCGCACATTCAGCAGCGGGTTCTGGTGCATCGTTTGTATGAAATCCAGCTCGTCCTGAGTCAAAAGGGCATCGTGAGACATGGATGAGGCTCAAAAAATTGTCTGAAAAATCGTCATAGCGACTATCAGACCTCGATTTCTACGTTTTGTTTAATCCGCTCGTCGCCTTGAGCGCTTGCAGCTCGGCCTGTACCGCGGCCAGCTGGGCTTCGAGCTGGGCGACCCGCTGCTGCGCCTTGACCTGCTGGGTGACGTCTTTTTGCACGCCAATAAAGTACGTCAGCTTGTCGTTCTCATTGAATACCGGGGTGATCGACAGCTCATTCCAGAAGTGCGTGCCGTCCTTGCGGTAGTTGCGCAGCACCTGGCGGGTGGGCTGGCCGCTGGCAATCGCCTCGCGGATCAACTGCAGGCCCTGCTGGTCGCGGTCGCCGGCCTGCAGGAAGCGGCAATCCTGGTACAGGATATCGTCGCGGCTGTAGCCGGTGAGGGCTTCAAAGGCGGCGTTGGCATAGATCAGGATGTTGTCTTCACCCTCTTGTTCGGCAACCACAATGCCGTCCTGGGACGCGTCTACCATGCGTTGTAGCAAGCGGGCATTGATCATGGGGTTGCTCTCCTTGGGGTATGCGGATTGGCGCATGGTAAGGCATCGCTGCCAGACCTGTTAATATCCCGGGCTTTTAGTCAGTTACAGGATCAGATTGATGAAAGTCGCCATCCTTTCCGGCTCGGTGTACGGCACCGCTGAAGAAGTCGCCCGCAATGCGAAACAACTGCTGACCGATGCCGGTTTTGAGGTTTTGCTCAATACCCGCGCCACGTTGGCCGATGTCCAGGCGTTTGCTCCCCAGGCGCTGCTGGCCGTGACCTCGACCACGGGCATGGGCGAGCTGCCGGACAATCTGGTGCCGCTGTACAGCGCCATTCGTGACCAGTTGCCAGCTGCCTGGCGCGGGCTGCCCGGCGCAGTAATCGCCTTGGGTGACGAAAGCTACGGCGACACCTTCTGTGGCGGTGGCGAGCAAATGCGCGAGCTGTTTGCCGAGCTGGGCGTGCGCGAAGTGCTGCCGATGCTGCGCCTGGATTCCAGCGTCACGGTTACCCCTGAGGAAGACTCCGAGCCGTGGATCGCGGACTTGATCAAAGCACTGAAGCCGTAACCGGGCGCTCACGCAGCAGCTCAAGCCAGGCTTGGGCTGCCCGTGACAGGTACGCGCCATCGCGCCAGATAAACGCGATATCCCAGCGCAAGTCATCCGGTGCAGCCAGTTTGAGGCGTACCACCCCGGGGCGCACCAGGCCGCGGGCCACCACGCTGGGCAGCAATACCACGCCCTGGCCTGCGGCCACCAGCGCCACCAGAAAATCCGCCTGACCGCTGCGCCCGCCTTCCCTGGGGGTAAAGCCAGCCTGCTGGCAGGCCTTGAGCACCCGGTCGTTGAGCACAAAGCTGCGCTGGTAAAGCAAAAATGGCGTATCAGCCAATTGTTCAAGGCGCACGCCGGGCCCCTCGGCCAGCGGATGATCGGCCGGGAGCAAAACGTCCAGCGGCTCGTCACAAAACGGCTGATAAGCAAACGCGGGATTTTTCGGCGTCAGGCTGCCACCCAATTCCAGCTCGCCGCTCAGCACGGCCTGCTCAATATTCAAGCTGCCTTCTTCGAGCAACTGCACCTGAATATTCGGATAGCGTCGTCGGTATTCGGCAAACAACCCGGCAAACAGCGTGTTGCTGCCCAACAACGGCAGGCCTAGCCGCAGCTCCCCCCGGGTCATATGGCTCAGATCGTCCAGCTCGCTCAGCAATTCCCGGTGCAAGCGCAGCATGCCTTCGGCCCGTTGCAGCACTACATTCCCTGCCGCTGTGAGCCGCACCTGTGAGCCGGTACGGTCGAACAGCGGCGTGCCGAGGCTGTGTTCGAGCTGCGCCACTTGCTTGCTCACGGCCGACTGGCTGATGTGCAAACTGTGGGCGGCGGGGGTAAAGCCGCCCAGGCGGGCCACTTCGACAAAGGTACGCAGGTGTTTGAATTCCATTGGTGTAATTCCAGTTTGGAATGGCTGCAAGTCTGACAATTCGTTTTAGGGATGTTAGCAGGCTCTTTAAACTGAAGGCCTGTCTGGAATGGAAAAATCATGAAACGCTTCGATGTAAAACGCCTGGGTCGGTTGGTCAGTGAGCTGGCCGTGCTGTTGGCTTTGTACTTTTTGGGTTGCCAGCTGGCGGCCTGGTGGCACCTGCCGATCCCCGGCGGTGTAGTGGGCATGGTGCTGCTGTTGCTGGCGTTTGCCCTGGGCTGGGTCAAGCCTGCAACCCTGCAATTGGGCGCCGGTGTGTTGATGGCTGAAATGCTGCTGTTTTTTATCCCGGCGCTGATGAGCCTGCTCGATTACGGCGTGCTCGTGCGCGACGAGGGCTGGCGCATTCTGCTGGTAATCGGCGTCAGCACCCTGCTGGTGATGGTGGTTACGGCATTTACCGTGGAAGCCGTGTGCCGCTGGAGGCTGCGTCATGAAGTTTGAATTGATGCCCATGTTCTGGCTGCTGTTCACCCTGTTGACCTACGGCTTCAGCCGCTGGCTGTACCGGCGCACCGGGCGTTACCTGCTGTCGCCGCTGATTCTGGTACCGGCCTTGCTGCTTGCCGTGGCCGTGCCGCTGCACACCGCTTATGCCGAGTACTCAAGCAATACCCATTGGCTGATGCTGGTACTGGGGCCGGTGACCGTGGCCTTTGCCGTGCCGATCTGGCAGCAACGCAAGCTGCTGGCGCGACACTGGGTGGCGTTGCTGCTGGGGATGCTGGCGGGCAGCGCGGCGTCCATTGGCAGTTCGTTCTGGCTGGCCCGGGCGCTGGCGCTGGACACCTCATTGACCATGTCGCTGGTACCGCGCTCCATTACCACCCCGTTTGCCATGCCTCTGGCCCAGGACCTGGGCGGCGTGCCTGAACTGACAGCGGTGTTTGTGATGTTTACCGGCGTGTTTGGCGCGTTGCTCGGCGGGATTTTGCTCAAGTGGCTGCCGCTGCGCAGCAGCCTGGCGCGGGGCGCGCTGTTTGGTATTGGCGCTCACGGTGCCGGTGTAAGCCGCGCCCGCGAAGTGGGCAGTGAAGAAGGTTCGGTGGCGGGGCTGGTGATGGTACTCACTGGCATCCTCAACCTGTTCGCCGCGCCGTTGCTGGCGATGGTGTTCTAGTTACTCAGCACACCACAGACCCCGTGGGAGCGGGCTTGCTCGCGATTGACCCAATGCGGTCTTGCTGGAGAACCGTGTCGATGCCATCGCGGGCAAGCCCGCTCCCACAGTTTTTTACGCGCATAAAAAAGGCCGCTGTAAAACAGCGGCCAAGGAAGACGTTCATCAAGGAGCTACAAATCAACGTCAGGGTAAATCGGTGGGCAGAGTCGATGCGACTCGATGCGTTGGGCGTGTGCCCGTGCTGGAACGTTCGACAAGAATAAGGGCTGGTCGGCAGAGGAGTAAGCCCGCTTTGGGACAATCTGTTTTACATCTTCGGCAACAGTTGTGCGGCTAAAAAAGGCTTGTGGCTCAAGGACCTGGATACACGATAATTATGTATCGCAGGCCCCTGGCTCTGATCGTGTTGAATGGATTTTCACATGATTGCTCCCGGCAGCCTTTGTTGCAGCAAGACGCTGAACAGGCCGGGAGCACGGACAGGAGTTCATCATGAACACTCAGGATAACAACGCATTCATGACCGATAAATTCACCCTCAAACCCAGCCCGCAAGTGGTTGAGCGGGTGCGCGAATTTCTCAATGAGCAACTGCAGCACCAGGCACTGGACTGCGAAAATATTTATCTCAACACGGTCAACAATATTGTCGACATGACGGTTATCTACAGCCAGGACCTGCTGGGCCTGGGTATGGACACGCTGGAGTGGGGCACCGTGCAAGCACACAACGACTGGGAAACCGGGGTGTTCAGCAAGGGTGGCACGTTCCAGGATATCCATCGGCTCGACCACCTGCCCATCGAGCGCATCGAACAGATGATGAGCGAGCTGCTCGATCAGGCCAAATACAAGTGGATGGTGTGATGCCGTGGGCCATCAGCCCGGCTGATACCCCATCCGCCAACTGATGGCCTGGCTGGCGGCCAGCAAGCGTTTGGCCGCTGGCCCATTTTCATCGGCGTGAAACAGTGACGTTGGGCCGACCACGGTCAGTACAGCCGCCACCTGGCCGGTTGCATTGAATACCGGGGCCGACAAGGCATCGACACCAGGCATCAGCAAGCCATGCACGAAATGCAAACCGCGCTTGCGGATCTGGCTGCAAAGCGCCGTGTAGGCTTCAGGTGTTTGCAGCGGATGTACCTGATCGGTCTTGAACTCCAGTTCGCGCAAGTCGACGGTTTCGCGATCCGGCAAAAATGCGTTGAACACCAGCCCTGTCGATGAACTGAGAAGTGGCAAGACCGAACCCAGTTGGGTCACTACGGTGACTGCCCGCACGGCTGGCTCAATGTGCACCACAGTTGCCCCCTGATTACCCCACACCGCCAAAAAACAGGTTTCATTCAAGTCGTCGCGCAGCTCGGCCAAAGGCAGGCTGGCGACTTTCAGTACGTCCATGCTGTTGAGCGCGGCCAGCCCCACGCGCAATGCCTCGCGGCCTAAACCGTAATGGTTGGTGGCGACATTCTGTTCGGCGAAACCGCTGGCGATCAGTGCCTGCAGGTAGCGATGCACCTTGCTCGCGGGCATTTGTACGTGTTCGGCCAGGCGCGACAGCGATGTCGAGGGGGACAGCTCGGCCAACGCCTTGAGGATGTCCGTGCCGACTTCGGCCGAACGCACTTTCTGCTTGCCGGTGCTGTCGGTGCTGCTGCGGGGCTTTTCCATGGAAGTGCTTATATCTCGGGACGAATGGGCGTCTTTATAGCTTGACGCTGAATACCAATCAAATTACGTTATGCGTAATCGAATTACGATAAAAATAACGCAGCGACGCGCAAACGCTTCCAGCGCCGGGCGCAGTCCGCTGCCTTCTCCATGCTGGAGGCTCCATGAACGTCGATTCGCCTTCGTCAGGTCTTGGCTATCAGTCCGGGTTTGGCAACGAATTCAGCAGCGAAGCATTGCCCGGCGCCCTGCCGGTGGGTCAGAACTCCCCGCAAAAAGCCCCCTACGGTCTGTACGCCGAATTGTTCTCCGGTACGGCGTTCACCATGGTGCGCAGCGAGGCGCGGCGTACCTGGATGTACCGCATCCAGCCGTCCGCCAGGCACCCGGCGTTCGTCAAGCTCGAGCGGCAATTGGCGGGAGGCCCGCTGGGGCCGGTGACCCCCAATCGCTTGCGTTGGAACCCGTTGCCGATTCCAGATCAAGCAACAGATTTTATCGACGGCCTGGTGGGCATGGCGGCCAATAGCGGGTCGGAAAAACCTTCGGGCATCAGCATCTACCATTACCGCGCCAATACCTCGATGCAGCGGGTGTTTTTCAATGCTGATGGTGAGTTGCTGCTGGTGCCCGAACTGGGCCGCTTGCGCATTTGTACCGAGCTGGGGCGCCTGGATCTGGAACCACTGGAAATCGCGGTGATCCCCCGTGGCCTCAAGTTTCGCGTTGAGCTGCTCGATGCCCAGGCTCGCGGCTATGTTGCCGAGAACCACGGCGCGCCGCTGCGCCTGCCCGATCTGGGGCCGATTGGCAGCAATGGCCTGGCCAACCCCCGGGATTTCCTGACCCCGGTTGCCCATTACGAAGACACACGCCAGGGCACGCCCCTGGTGCAAAAATTCCTCGGTGAGCTGTGGGGCTGCGAGCTGGACCATTCGCCGCTTAACGTGGTGGCGTGGCATGGCAACAACGTGCCGTACAAATATGACCTGCGCCGCTTCAACACCATCGGCACGGTCAGCTTCGACCATCCCGACCCGTCGATCTTTACTGTCCTGACTTCGCCTACCAGCGTGCCGGGTCTGGCCAACCTCGACTTCGTGATCTTTCCTCCGCGCTGGATGGTGGCTGAAAATACCTTCAGGCCACCGTGGTTCCACCGCAACCTGATGAACGAATTCATGGGCCTGATCCAGGGCAGCTACGACGCCAAGGCCGAAGGCTTCCTGCCCGGCGGTGCGTCACTGCACAGCTGCATGAGCGCCCACGGCCCGGACGGCGAAACCTGTACCAAAGCGATTGCGGCCGAGCTGCAACCGAGCAAAATCGACAACACCATGGCCTTTATGTTCGAGACCAGCCAGGTGTTGCGCCCAAGCCGGTTCGCCCTTGAATGCCCGCAATTGCAATCGAACTACGACGCTTGCTGGGCCACGCTGCCCGTGACCTTCACCCCGAATCGGAGATAACCCATGACCCAGACCACTCTTGCCCGAAGCTGGATCAGCTCTGCCAACGGCCACCGCGATTTCCCGTTGCAGAACTTGCCGCTGGGCATTTTCAGCATTGGCGGGTCGGCACCGCGCAGCGGGGTTGCCATTGGCGATGCGATTTTCGATCTGGAGGCCGGGCTGGCGGCGGGCCTGTTTGAAGGCCCGGCCAAGGTGGCGGTTGAAGCCTCCCTGGGCGGCGCATTGAATGCCTTTTTCGCCCTGGGCCGCAGTGCCCGGGTCGCCCTGCGCGAGCGCTTGCTCGAACTGTTGAGCGAGGGCAGCACCCTGCGCGGCAAAATCGAAGCACTGGGCACGCGGCTGCTGCCACTGGCGGCGGATTGCCAATTGCATCTGCCGGCCAAGATCGGCGACTACACCGATTTTTATGTCGGCATCGAGCACGCCAAAAACGTCGGCAAGCTGTTTCGCCCCGACAATCCACTGCTGCCCAACTATAAATATGTGCCGATTGGCTACCACGGTCGCGCTTCGACCATTCGCCCCTCTGGTGTTGAAGTACGCCGCCCCAAAGGGCAAACCCTGCCTGCCGGGCAGACCGAGCCGACCTTTGGCCCGTGCTCACGGCTGGACTACGAGCTGGAATTGGGGATCTGGATTGGCCAGGGCAATGACATGGGCGACGCGATCCCGGTCAGCGAAGCAGGCGAGCATATTGCCGGTTTCTGCCTGCTCAACGACTGGTCGGCGCGGGATATCCAGGCCTGGGAATACCAGCCGCTGGGCCCGTTCCTGTCCAAGAGCTTTATTACCAGCATCTCGCCGTGGGTGGTGACCGCCGAAGCGCTGGAGCCGTTCCGCCGTGCGCAACCGACCCGCCCTGAAGGTGACCCGCAACCACTGGCTTACCTGCTCGATACCAGGGATCAGGCCAATGGTGCGCTGGATATCGAACTGGAAGTGCTGCTGCTGACCGAGGCGATGCGCGAACAGAACCTGCCAGCCCATCGCCTGGGCTTGAGCAACAGCCTGAACATGTATTGGACTGCGGCTCAACTGGTGGCTCATCACAGTGTCAACGGTTGCCAGTTGCAGTCCGGTGACCTGTTTGGCTCGGGGACCTTGTCGGGCCCCGACCGCTCGCAACTGGGCAGCCTGCTGGAAATCACCGAAGGCGGCAAACACCCGATCGAGCTGGCTTCGGGTGAAGTGCGCAAGTTCCTGGAAGATGGTGACGAAATCATCCTGCGTGCCCGCTGCACCCGTGAAGGTCATGCCTCCATCGGTTTTGGCGAGTGCCGGGGCAAGGTTGTTGCCGCGCGCTAAAGGAGCGGGCTATGGAACTCTTTACTTATTACCGCTCAACCTCGTCCTACCGGGTACGTATTGCGCTGGCACTCAAGGGGCTGGATTATCGGGCGCTACCGGTCAATCTGATCGCGCCGGCTGGCGGTGAGCACCGTCAGCCGGCGTACCTGGCGATCAACCCGCAAGGCCGCGTACCGGCCTTGCGCACGGACGAGGGCGATGTGCTGACCCAGTCACCGGCGATCATCGAATACCTCGAAGAGCGTTACCCGCAAGTGGCGCTGCTGTCTGCCGACCTGACAGTCCGTGCTCGGGAGCGGGCGGTGGCGGCGCTGGTGGCGTGTGATATTCACCCGTTGCACAACGTCAGCGTGCTTAACCGGCTGCGTCAATTGGGGCACGATGAAGCGCAGGTGGGGGAGTGGATCGTTCACTGGATCAGCCAGGGGCTGGGCGCCATTGAACAGTTGATCGATGACAGCGGTTATTGCTTCGGGCCACAGCCCGGACTGGCCGATGTATATTTGATCCCGCAGTTATATGCGGCGCAGCGGTTTAACGTGCCCCTGGCGGCGTACCCGCGCATTGCCCGGGTGGCGGCGCTGGCAGAACAACATCCGGCGTTTATCTCGGCGCACCCGGCCAATCAGCCCGACACCCCGGCCTGACCCCACTCTGTGTGTGGGAGCGGGCTTGCTCGCGATGGGAGCGACGCGGTCTATCTGTCAGACCACGGCGATCCCATCGCGGGCAAGCCCGCTCCCACAGGATGTGCTCCCTTGTGGATATGTCCGAAACCCTGAAAAGCGCACAGGCTTATGCCTGCGCACTTCAACGAGTTTTCTGGCGCCGCCTATACTGGCGAATACCCATAATCGTTCGAGGGCCTGATGATGTTTGCTCTCATGCAAAGCGCTCAGCTTGAGTCGCTGCACCTTAGTGTAGACCCCGTGACAGGCCTGAAAGCCGTAATTGCCATCCATAACACTCGCCTGGGGCCGGCATTGGGGGGTTGTCGCTATCTGGCTTACCCCAATGACGAAAGTGCGGTGGGTGATGCCGTCCGCCTGGCGCAGGACATGAGCTACAAGGCGGCGCTGGCCGGGCTGGCCGTGGGCGGGGGGCAAGCCGTGGTGGTGCGTGCGGCCCACGTCGATAGCCGCGCGGCGCTGTTCGAAGCCTTTGGTCGCTGTGTAGACCAACTGGACGGGCGCTATATCACGGCAATCGACAGCGGCACATCAACTGCAGACATGGACTGCATAGCGCAGCACACCCGGCATGTGACCAGCACCACTGCTGCCGGCGACCCTTCGCCCCATACGGCGATGGGGGTGTTTGCCGGAATCCGCAGCACTGCATCGTCGCGCCTGGGCAGTGACAACCTCGAAGGCTTGCGGGTGGCAGTGCAGGGCCTGGGCAAAGTGGGTTACGCCCTGGCCGAACAACTGCATGCTGCGGGTGCCGAATTGCTGGTGTGCGATACCGACCCCGGCAAAGTGCGCCTGGCCATGGAGCAACTGGGGGCGCACCCGATTGCCTGCGAAGCTTTGCTCAGCACCCCCTGCGATATCCTTGCACCGTGCGGTCTGGGCGGGGTGTTGAACTGGCACAGCGTGGCGCAACTGCGCTGCTCGGCGGTGGCCGGATGTGCGAATAACCAGCTGACCAATCTGCAAGTGGCCGATCAGTTGGAGCGGCGAGGCATTTTGTATGCGCCCGATTACGTCATCAATTCCGGTGGGCTGATCTATATGGCCCTGACCCATGAAAATGCAGCCCCCGAGGCCATCAACCAGCAGTTATTGCAGATCAGCCAGCGTTTGACCGGCATTTATGCCCATGCCCAGGCTGAAAAACGCTCACCGGCACGGGTTTCTGACGAGCTGGCACATCAATTGTTGTATCCCAAGGACTGAACACAGGCCAAGTCCAGCTCCGGGCCTCCCAGGGCAAAGCGAGCCTCAAACTCGACCAGCCCCGCATGCACCTGTTGCAACGCATCTATCTGACCCATTACGGCGTGTTTTTTCCGGGCGATGGCGTTGCTTACGACCTGCCACGGCAGCGTTTGGCCGCGATGCTGATCAAGAATGGCCTGCATTTCCTTGAGCTTGAAGCCCAACTGCTGCGCGCACTTGATAAACATCAGCAGTTCAACGCTTTGCTCGCTGTAGACGCGATAGGCGCCACGGCGTTGCGGCGCAGGTAGCAGACCGATGTCTTCGTAGTGGCGAATGCTTTTGACGGTGGTGCCGGACAACTGGGCGGCTTTGCCGATATACATGAAAAGTCCTTTTATCGCCGCCCGCTGGCTTAACGCGTGGCGAGCTGGTGTGCCGCCTGAAGCCAGGCCTCTCTTTGCCCGGGCGTGGCGTTCAGGATCGGGCCAAATGTCAGGGTAGCGGTGGGTTTTATGCCACAAAACGCCAGTGTGGTTTTGCGAACCTGATGCAGCCCCGGCATGCGGTACACCCATTGGTAGTACCACGGCGGGGTGTCCATCGTCACCAGCAGGTGTGCGCTGCGGCCTTTCAACAATTTTGCAGGGAAGGCCTTGCCCTCACGGTATTGAAAGGCAAAACCGGGCAGCAGAATGCGGTCGAAAAAACCCTTGAGCAATGCAGGGATCCCGCCCCACCAGATCGGGTAGACCAGCACCAGGTGTTCGGCCCAATGGATATTGGCCTGAGCCTGCAGCAGGTCAGGCTCCAGCGCCTGGACCTGCTGGTAGCCTTCGCGCAGCACCGGGTCGAAGCGCAGATCGCCCAGGCGCATGACGCGTACATCATGGCTGGCATCCTTGGCTGCAGCTATATAGCTGTCTGCCAGTGCGCTACAGAAACTGTGGGTGCCGGGGTGACCGAGAATGACCAGTACTCGCTTGCTCATCATGACGCCAACCTGAAAGGGGGCCTTTGAGGGTAGGGTCTGCCCCGTAGGGGAGAGTCAAGCGAGTACGCGGCAGTCTTACTCGCTGTCGACCAGCAACTCGGACAGGGCGTCCGGCTGGCTCTTGAAGGCCTTGGCAAACACATCGCGATTTTTCGCCATGTAGATACCGGCTTCTTCGACTTGTTGCTCGTTCAGGGACGGCACTGCTTTTTGCAGCACTTCGGCCAGCAACTCTGCCAGTTCCAGCATTTTGTCATGACGGTCAGCTTCGGCTTTATCCATGAACAAACGCTCCAGATCTCGGCTGCTGCGGTATACCACTTCGACGGCCATTTACCACCTCATATGCCTTCACGTAAATTATCTAGCGATTACTGTATTTATATACAGCGAAAAGGATAAGCCAATCGCCAGCATTTGAATAGCGGCTTTTTCAATGTAGCTGTAAATGGCATGCCCGATCGGGCCAGAGGTGCCTTATGGGCGGCGGTCACCATCTCAACAGCAGTGACTGGCCTTTTTTCTGCATGTAAAAAGCGTCATGTGCATCGCGGATGATCCGTTCGAGTCGATTCAAGGAGCTGCATCGTGAGAGTTAACAAAGCTGAGAAGCTACGTCGCCAGGTTCATGAACTGGCCGAGTCGATGGGCAATCTGTTCGTCGAAACCTTCCATTACCTGGCGCTGTTTGCCATTGGCGCGGTCACTGCCTGGGCGGCGGTGATGGAATTCCTTGGGATGGTGGAGAAGGGCAACATCACGATTGATGACATCCTGTTGCTGTTTATCTACCTCGAGCTGGGCGCGATGGTCGGGATTTATTTCAAGACCAATCATATGCCCGTGCGCTTTCTGATTTATGTGGCAATCACGGCGCTGACCCGTTTGCTGATTTCCAACGTGTCCCATCACAACCCGCCGGACATGGGCGTGGTGTACCTGACCGGGGCGATCCTGTTGCTGGCGTTTGCCATCCTGGTGGTGCGTTATGCGTCGTCGCAGTTCCCGTCGGTGAAGATCGAGAACCCCCATCGCAAGACCGGTGCCGGCTCCGGTGAGCACCCGGAAGTGGAGAAGGGCGAACTTTAACCGGTTTGCAGGCATGAAAAAGGCGGGCCCACCGAAGTGGGCCCGCCTTTTTTTGTGCGTCCAGGACGCCGAATCAGCTGATTTTATCGAGTTCTTTTTCTTTCTCTAAAAACTCTTCTTCGAGCAAGTCGTCAGCGGTCTGTTTTGGCTCTTTTGCCTCAAACCCTTCCGGGGCGAGGGTGGTTGTGCGTTTGCCACGCAGCTTGCCGAACAGGTGTTCCAGAGCGTGCTCCAGCTTCTGGGCGGCACCCTCCACAGCCTGGGTCAGCGAATCAGCATCGTGGGAAACAAGAATTGGCTGGTGTCCTTTAGGTCGAGCCTCCATTTTGCAGCGTTTGTCCTTGGGACCGGACTTGCCGCCATTTTCATCACTGAGATGGACCTCGACCCGGGTCAGATCTTCCAAATGGCGTTCGAGCGTGACTTCAACAGTTGCAGTAACCCAATCCTGGGTGCGTTTGTCACTGTCGATGTGTTTATCGGAAAAGACGTGAGTAAGCATAGTTCTTCCCTTATATAAGCGTGCTCGTGTGAGGTCTGACGGCCTTGAGTGTACAAAGGTTCATCGCCATCGCTCAGTTACAGTGTTTGGGCCGATGAGCAAATATTTCAAGCACTATTTTCAGGAAGTCTTGCAAGTCGTGACCGGTGTCAGTCTTTGCCTGTAGGAAAAGCCCGCGTGTGCGGGCTTTAGCCGATTTAAATCAAAATGCGACAGAAGTCTGCACATAGAGCGTGCGTGGCTCGCCCACGTATTTGCCCTTGTTGTTGTCGTCAAACGAGCGGGTGTAGTACTCGTGGTTGAGGATGTTTTTCACCCCGACCGCCACGTTCAGGTCGGACAGTTGATGGCCGAAGTCATACCCCACGCGGCTGTTGAACACCATGTAGCCCGGGATTAGACCGGTGCTGCCGTCGGCGCTTTCGGCGCGGGTGTTGGCGTTGTCGGCGAACTGGTTGCTCTGGAAAGTGCTGTCCAGGTTGGCTTTCCATGGCCCTTCGGTGTAGCCGACGCCGAGGCTGCCTTTGTTTTTTGAGGAGAACGGCACACGATTGCCCTTGTTCGGCCCATCTTCGCGGATGGTCGCGTCAACATAGGCGTAGGTCGCGTACACGTCGAACCCCGCCAGTACCGGGCTCAGGCCGTCGAGTGCGTAGTTGACGCTGGCCTCGATACCCTGATGACGGGTCTTGCCCCGTGCGATCACTGTATCGGTGGTCTGGTTGCTGTCGTACTGGTTGTTGAAATTGATCAAGAACGCGCCGATCTCCGCGCGCAGGTTGCCATTGTCGTAGCGTGTGCCGATTTCCCAGGTGCGCGCTTTCTCCGGTTTGACTTCACCGCCGGTCACGCGGTTGGGCATCTGGCTGTACTGCACGCTGCCGAAGGAACCTTCGGTGTTGGCGTACAGATTCCAGCTGTCGGTGACGTGGTACATCACGTTCAGCGCGGGCAGCGGGGTGTTGTAGTCGCCCTTGTATTTGACGTTGGTCAGCAGGTTGGTTTGCTGCTGTTCGATCATTTCGTAGCGAATGCCGGGGGTGAAGGTCCATTTGCCGATGTCGATCTTGTCATCGATAAAGAACGCATGGGCCTCGGTGGCGCCGCGGGTGTCGCGGTCATTGCGGCTGTTGGTGGTGGGCAGTTCGTTGGCGGCAATCGGTGTGCGGTAGCGCAGTTCATGGCCGGCTTCGTTGATATAGCGATAGCCCGCGCCTACTTCGTGGCTGCTGTTGCCCAGGTCAAAACCCTGGGCGATGCGGGTTTCGATACCGCGCACCCAGTATTCGCGGGGGGACAGCGAAAGGAAGCTGCCCTGGTCCAGATAACCGCTGCGCAGGGTCTTGGTAAAGAAGCTGTTGACCGTGAATTCACGGCGGTCTTGCTGGTAGCGATAGCCGAAGTTGACCAGGGTGCGACGGCCCCAGAACTTGTCGTTGGGGCGGGTCGACTGATAGGGGTCGGCCTTGTAGGCCGCGGTGCTCAGGCCGCCGGGCATATCGGCTTCGCCATCGTAGTACTGGGCCATTGCGTGCAGGCTGTTGGCTTCGTCGATCTGGTAGTTGCCCTTGAGGATCAAGTCGTCGATGCGCGTGTCGCTGTGCTGGCGCCAGTCGCCGCCGCGTACGCCGGAGTACAGCAGGGCGCCGCCCAGGCCGTTGTCGGCCGTGCCGCCGGCCAGCAGGTTGGCGGTTTTCTTGAAGCCGTCCTGGGTGGACGACGGGCTGGTTTCGGTTTGCAGGCCGACTTTTACCGTCGGCTCGTCAGGAATGGCACGGGTCACGAAGTTGACGATACCGCCGACGTTCTGCGGGCCATAACGCACGGCACCGCCGCCACGCACCACGTCTACCGCATCCATATTGCCCATGCTGATGGGGGCAAACGACAGCTGTGGTTGGCCGTAGGGGGCGAAGGGCACCGGAATGCCGTCCATCAACACGGTCGAACGGGTTGCCAGGCGCGGGTTGAGGCCGCGGATGCCGAAGTTCAGGGCCATGTCGTGGCTGCCGGTGCCGTTGTTTTCCGGAGCGTTGACGCCGGGGATACGATTGAGCACTTCACGCGCGCTGGTGGCACCCTGGCGTTCGAATTCCTCGCGGCGGATCACGTCACGGGCGCCGGGGTGCTCGAACACATCGGTCTGTGCTGCGTCACCGAGCCAGTCACCGACTACGCTGGAGGTGCCCAGCTCGATGCTGGCAGGGGCTGTGGCAGCCGTTGCCGGTTGCAGGCTGAATGCGCCCTGGCCTTCGGCGCGGGCTTGCAGGCCGGTGCCTTCGAGCAGGGCCTGCAGGCCTTGTTCAGGGTCATAGGTGCCTTCCAGGCCCTTGCTTTGAATGCCGCTGGCGGCGGCGGAGCTGAACGAGATCAGCACCCCGGCTTCGCGTCCAAACTGGTTGAGGGCATTTTCCAGCGTAGAAGGTGCGATGTGATAAGCCTTGGTGTCGGCAAACGCCATCGGCAAGACGCTGAAACTCAAACTGGCACCCAGTAGCAAACGGGCCAGGGACGTAAGGCGGAAGGGCTGAGCGGGCATGAAGGGATCCTGTGAGGATGAGAATCGAAGTGGCTTGCCTTCTCTGTCACGCCAGATCCGAAATCAGCTCACATTTTTTGAAATTAAACTCAGACCCTTTGTGGGAGCGGGCTTGCTCGCGATGGCAACCACGCGGTCTGTCTGGCACACCGCAGCGATCCCATCGCGAGCAAGCCCGCTCCCACAACAAGCCCGCTGCTACAACACGTCCGTTCACATAGAGCCGTTACACCCGCGCTTCCACCGTTACCCAATAGCGGGTAAAGCGCTTGATCCGCACCGGCAAGCTGACCGCCAGCAGGTCCAGCACGCGCTCGCTGTCGTCCACCGGGTAGGTGCCGGAGATCAGCAGGTCGGCAACCTTCGGATCGCAGTTGAGCTGGCCACGGCGATAGCGACCCAGTTCGGCGAGAAAGTCTGCCAGGCGCATATGCGCAGCAACCAGCATGCCGTCAGCCCACGCCCCGCTCCCGGCATCGAGCGGGCGTGGAGCATTCCAGGCCTGGCGGTTGAAGCTCAGTTGCTGGTGCGGTTCGACCCACAATGCACTGCCCGTATGCGCCGTTGGCATCAACGCAACCCGCCCCTCGAACACGGCGATTTCAGTACGGTCGCCAAATTGGCGCACATTCAGGCGCGCCGCCTGGGGTTGCAAGGTGCCGTGGGCGGTACGCACCAGCAGAGGGCGAGAATCCCGGGCGGCAGTCAGCAGCATTTCGCCTTCGAGCAGGCGGATCACCCGCTGCTGTTCATCAAACTGCACATCGACCGCGCTGGCGGTGTTGAGCCGGACCTGGCTGCCGTCTTGCAGTTGCACGTTGCGCCGCTGCCCCACCGGGCTGCTGAAGTCTGCCAGCAGCGGGGTCACGGGCAACTGCTCGCGCAGGCCCCAGGTCAGCGCCGAGCCAGCGCCTAAAAGCAGCAACAGCTTCAATGCCTGACGACGGCTGCTGCTTTTAGGCGCGTTCAGGGCTGCATGGGCCAGTGGCGATGATAAACCGCGCAAGCGCTGGTTGATGCGCTGGATATGCTCCCACGCCCGCTGATGTTCAGCATGGGCGTGCAGCCATTGCTCCCAGGCCTGCTGGCGCCTGGGGCTGAGTGCGCCGCCCTGCATTTCTACCAGCCAGCTGACTGCTTGTTCGGCCACCGCCGCGCCGATGTCGGGCGGTGCGTTGAATGCACCGTTCACAGGGCGAAGTAGCAGCGCAGGGCTGCCTTGCTCAAGTGACGTTTGACCGTGGCAATCGAGATGCCCAGTTGAGCGCCAATTTCGGCGTAGCTCAAACCATCGACCTGGGCCAGCAAAAAGGCCCGTTTGACCGGAGAGGGCAGGCCGTCGAGCAACTGGTCAAGCTCCATCAGGGTTTGCAGGATGATCGCGCGTTCTTCTTCACTGGGGGCGACCTGCTCGGGCATCCCGGCCAGGGCCTGCAGGTAAGCACGCTCCAGGTCCTGGCGACGGTAGTGGTTGAACAGTACGCGTTTGGCCACCACGGTCAAAAACGCCCGGGGTTCGTTCAGGGGTGGGGTTTCGCGCGCGGTCAGCAGGCGCATGAACGTGTCCTGGGCCAGGTCGGCGGCACTCTGCGGGCAACCGAGCTTGCGCCGCAACCAGCCCGTGAGCCAGCTGTGGTGGTCCTGATACAGAACCTCGACGGTGTTTGACTGCGACAACGACCACTCCGGCTGCGCTGAATAACGCTTTAGAGAACAAGAATTGTTCGCATTGTAGTGGTGGCTTATTACATTGAGCAATCACCACTTATCAATGGTCGTCACGCAGCCCGTCATCTGCTTTTGCATATGAGAATATTTATCATTAGTATCGCTTTCCTTTTGACCTACGCATCGATCTCCATGACCCCACCCGAACTCAAGGATGGCCCCCACAGTGAACCGCGCCAGGGACGAGCGCATTTTCTGCAGGTGTTTTTGACCCAGCGTGCGCAAATGGAAGCGCTGGTGAGCCGCCGCGTGGGTTGCCGGGCCACGGCTGCCGATCTGGTGCAGGATCTGTTTCTGCGTTTTTGGCGGCGGCCACTGGTGCAGGTTGAAGAGCTGAGCACCTATTTGCTGCGTTGTGCGGGCAACATTGCCATTGACCATTTGCGCAGCGAAGGCACGCGCGAGCGGGTCAGCCATCACTGGCAACCCGAACCCGACGCCAACAGCTGTGAGCCCCAGGCCGCCCTGGAAGCCGGTAATGACTTGCGCCAGGTCGAGGCGGCCCTGCGCAGCCTGCCCGAGCGCACGCGGCATATTTTTTTGCTCAACCGCATTCACGGTCGTACCTATGCCGAGATCGCCAAGGTCATGGGTGTGTCCCAAAGTGCCGTCGAAAAACATATGATGCGCGCCCTGGAGGCCTGCAAGGCCAGCCTGCGAGAGCCGTCATCAGGGACCGCGTTGTGATCAGTCGTTCAAGAGTTGCCGTTACTGCCGAGCAAGAGCGCGCCGCACTGGCATGGCTCAGTGTGCTGCATGATCAGCCGGACAGCGGCGATCAGGCCACTTTCAGTCGCTGGCTGCTGGCTGACCCGGCCCACGCCGAGGCCTATGCCCAGGCCCAGGTGGTGTGGGAGTTGAGCGAGGTGGCCGGTGCCACCCTGGCCGACGAAGAGTCGCTGGCCATGCAGCGTTACCTGTCGGCAATGGACAAGTCCCGGCGCGGCCGCCTGCGGCATTGGTCTGGCGGGTTGGCGGTTGCCGCGTGTTTGCTGCTGATGGTCGGTGTGTTTGCCGGCTGGCAGCCGGCGCGCTGGGTGGACGATCTGGGCGCGGACTATGTGAGTGTGCCGGGGCAAGTTCGCACTGTGGTGCTGGCCGATCAATCGCAGGTCACGCTGGATGCCGACAGCGCCATTGCGGTGAACTTCAGTGGCGGCGAGCGCCATGTGCAGTTGCGCCGCGGCGTGGCCTTTTTTCACGTCACCCACACCGGCGAGCCATTTGTGGTGGATGCCGACGGTGGTGAAGCCCGGGTACTGGGCACCGAGTTTGAAGTACGCCTGCAACCGGGAGGCGCGCAAGTCACGGTGTTGTCCGGGCGGGTAGGGGTCAAGGCCGGCAAGAATGCAGCGCAGCAGATCCTTACAGCCGATCAACAAATAGCCTACGACGCAGGTGTGACCGATACGGTGCATCACGTTGACAGCCAGGCCCGCCTGGGCTGGCGCTCGGGCTGGCTGAGCTATTACAAAACCCCGCTGGTTGATGTTGTCGCCGATCTCAAACGTTATTACCCCGGCCAGATTGTGCTGCTCAACCGTGAGTTGGGTGCAAGGAAGATCAGCGGCAGTTTTCCTAGCCAGGACCCGCAAGCGGTGCTCAATTCATTGCAGGGCGTGCTCGGCTTTGAACAACACAACGTGCTCGGGCTGATTGTGTTGCGTTGACGCGCCCTCCACATATCCCTGTGGGAGCGGGCTTGCTCGCGATTGAATCAACTCGGTCTAACTGGAAAACCGTATCGATGCTATCGCGAGCAAGCCCGCTCCCACCGTTTTCCCGCAGGCGGCCTGTGGTGGCATCCCGGATTTTTTTTCATTGCGTGGTGAGGTAAACCCCGGCCCCATCCGTGTAGTGCTTGAAAATGCGAAAAATTCGTATTCCGTATCAGGTCAACACACAGGTCATGAGCATGAAGTCCAGGGCAAGTTCGGTGAAACAGTGGTTGGGAGCTTCTGCATTCGTGATGGCCGGGCTGGCGCTCAACCCGCTTTACACGGCAATGGCTGCTGAGTCGCCGCAACAGCAGGTTGGTGCATTGTTTGATTTCAACCAACCAGCCAAACCGCTGCCCCAGGCGCTCAATGACTTTTCCCGGCTGACCGGCTTGAGCGTGGTCTACACCGACGAAGCCCCCTTTGGCCTGCAAGCGCCGGCGCTCAAGGGACGCATGAGCGCCGACCAGGCCTTGCAGCAGTTGCTCGCGCAGTCGGGCTTCAACGTGCGCCGCACCGACGCCAACACCTTTGCCCTGGAACCACAGCCCACGGCAGGCGCCCTGAACCTGGGGGCCACCAGTATTACCTCGCTGGCCTCAACCGACACCAGCTACCAGCCGCCCGCCACCACCTCGGTGATGCGCGGCACGGGCTCGTCCATGGAAGTGCCGCAAACCATCAACGTGGTCGCCGCCCAGGTGATCCGCGACCAGGCGCCGCGCAATCTGGATGATGCCCTGAACAATGTCAGCGGCATCACCCAGGGCAACACCCTGGGCAGCACCCAGGACTCGGTGATGAAGCGCGGCTTTGGCGACAACCGCGACGGCTCGATCATGCGCGACGGCATGCCGCTGGTGCAGGGCCGGGCCATGAACGCTGCTACTGAGCGGGTCGAGGTGCTCAAGGGCCCGGCCTCGTTGCTCTACGGCATTCAGGACCCGGGCGGTGTCGTCAACGTGGTCAGCAAAAAGCCGCAGCTGGAGCAGTACAACGCGGTGACGGTGCGCGGTTCAACCTACGGCGCCGGCAAAAACGGCGGCGGTGGCAGCCTCGACAGCACCGGGCCGCTGGGTGATTCGGGGCTGGCCTACCGGATGATCATCGACCATGAAGACGAAGATTACTGGCGTAATTTTGGTGTGCATCGCGAAACCCTGATCGCGCCGTCGCTGGCCTGGTATGGCGACAACACCCAGGTGCTGCTGGCGTACGAACATCGCGAATTCCTGACCCCGTTCGACCGTGGCACGGCCATCAACCCGGCGACCAACCATCCGCTGGACATTCCGGCCACCCGCCGCCTGGACGAGCCGTTCAACAATATGGAAGGGCGCTCGGACCTGTACCGCCTTGAAGTCGATCACGACCTCAACGACGACTGGAAAGCCCATTTCGGCTACAGCTGGAACCGCGAAACCTACGACGCCAGCCAGGTTCGCGTCACCAAGGTCAACTCCGACGGCACCCTGACGCGCAAAATGGACGGCACCAAAGGCGCGATCACCACCGACCGCTTCAGCACCTTCAGCTTGCAGGGCAAGGTTCAGGCCGCGGGCATGCAGCATGACCTGGTGTTTGGCGTGGACGACGAATACCGCAAGATCTACCGTGCCGAGCTGATCCGCCAGGACAGCCAGTCCACCTTCAACTACGAAAACCCGGTGTACGGCAATGAAGTCGCCGGTACCACCGTGAGCGCCAGCGACAGCAACCAGACCGATCTGCTGCGCAGCGACTCGCTGTTCGCCCAGGACTCGATCCACCTCACCGACCAATGGATTCTGGTGGCGGGTGCGCGCTTTCAGAAGTACGACCAACTGGCGGGCAAAAGCATTCCGTTCAAGGCCAGCACCGATACCAATGGGGTGAAATGGATCCCGCGGGCCGGGCTGGTGTACCGCTACACCGATGAACTGTCGTTCTACGGCAGCTATACCGAATCGTTCAAGCCCAACTCCTCGATCGCTCCGCTGACGGGCGGCGTGGTACTGGACTCCTCCATCGCGCCGGAGCAGTCGAAATCCTGGGAACTGGGGGCCAAGCTGGATATCCCGGGCCGCATCACCGGCACCCTGGCCTTGTACGACATCAAAAAGCGCAATGTGCTGGTGTCCTCCACGGTGGACGATGTCACTGCCTACTCGGCAGCGGGTGAAGTGCGTTCCCGGGGCCTGGAACTGGACGTCAGCGGTCAGTTGACCGACCAGTGGAGCCTGATCGGCAGCTACGCCTACACCGATGCCGAAGTGACCAAAGACACCACCTACCAGGGTATGCGCCTGCAGAACGTGGCCAAGAACAGCGGCTCGCTGTCGGCGGTGTACGACTTTGGCAACATCGTGGGCGGTGACAAGCTGCGCGTTGGCGCGGGCGCGCGCTATGTAGGCGAACGGGCGGGGGATGCCCTGAACGATTTCGACCTGCCGGGCTACACCGTGGCCGATGCCTTTGCCACCTACGACACAAAAATCGAAGGGCAAAAGGTCAAGTTCCAGGTCAACGTCAAAAACCTCTTCGACCGCACTTACTACACCTCGGCGGCCAGCCGCACGTTCGTCTCCATCGGCGATGCGCGGCAGTTCACGTTCTCCAGCACCCTGGAGTTCTAAGGCCGCTCCCACAATGAACCAGCACGCCGCAGTTAATGTGGCACAGCTATACCTGTGGGAGCTGGCTTGCCTGCGATGCAGGCGACGCGGTCTGTTCAGGTAAAGCGCGTCGATACCATCGCGAGCAAGCCCGCTCCCACAAAGAAGGTTGTGGGGTTACCTGAACACCGCCCGATATGCCCCCGGCGTGCCGCCCATGTTTTGTTTGAAGCGGTTAGCGAAGTGGCTGGCGCTGGCGAAGCCGCAGGCCAGTGCCACGTCACCCAGCGCCAGTGCGCTGTTGCGCAGCAGGTCGCGGGCGCGGGCCAGGCGGCGGGCCAGCAGGTATTGGTGGGGCGGTACGCCAAAGCTTTCGCGGAACATGCGCGCAAAGTGGTAAGGCGACAGCGCGCATTGCGCGGCCAGTTGGCCGATGTTCAGCGGTTCGGCCAGCCGGTGTTCGATGTATTCAACCAACTGGCGCCGCTGGTACGCCGCCAGCCCGCCCTTGAATTGCAGGCCGTCGCGCAGGCCGACCTGGGTCAGCACGGCATGGTCGAGCAGGGCGCTGGCCAGGCTACTGGTAAGCAGGCGTTCACCGGGTTCGTCCCAGTTGGTCTGGATCAGTTGATGAAAGCGGCGGGTTTGCTGTTCGTCATCCTGGAAGGTCAGTTCCCGCAGTTGCATCTCTCGCGGTTCGCGGTCGAGCAGGGCGATGCAGCCCAGAGCAAATTGCTCCTGGCTGACATACACATGGGCCAGGCGTATTTCGCCATTGATCACCCACGCCGATTGATGATCGGCGGGCAGCACGCAGAGCTTGCCCGGTGAGCCCTTGGCGCCCGGTTGTTCGCGCCTGAAAGTACCGGTGCCGCCGGAGATATAGCACGACAAGGTGTGGTGCGTCGGCGCTTCATATTCACGCGCATCGTGGTGGTTGGTCCACAAAGCAGCGGCCATGCCTTCACCCAGTTCGGCACTGTGCTCCAGACGGGCATTGGGCGAGCTGTTCATGGACTGGAAGACTTGCAGGGTATCGAATGCGGGCATGTTCGCATCCTACTCCGTCGCACTGCGGCTGCCAGCCCCGGGCCAACAAAAGCGCAAGAATCTGCAAGTGCGCGCACCGCCGCAGGCCCAGACTGAAAGCCATTGTCTGGAGTGCGCCATGAACCTGTTCTTGTATGTGATGACTGTCTTGATCTGGGGCACCACCTGGATTGCCCTGAAGCTGCAATTGGGAGTGGTGGCGATTCCTGTGTCCATCGTTTACCGCTTTGGCCTGGCGGCGCTGGTGCTGTTTGCCGTGCTGTTGCTCAGCCGCAAGCTGCAGGTGATGAATCGACGCGGGCACATGATTTGCCTGGCCCAGGGGCTGTGCCTGTTTTGCGTCAACTTTATGTGCTTTTTGACCGCCAGCCAGTGGGTCACCACGGGGCTGATCGCGGTGGTGTTTTCGACTGCCACGTTGTGGAACGCGCTGAATGCGCGGATTTTCTTCAAGCAGAAAATCGCCCGCAACGTGATTGCGGGTGGTGCCTTGGGGATGTTCGGGTTAGGCCTGTTGTTCTGGCCGGAATTGAGCGGGCATGCCGCCACGCCGCATATTGCCCTCGGGCTGGGGCTGGCGTTGATCGGCACCCTGTGTTTTTCGGCGGGCAACATGCTGTCGAGCCTGCAACAGAAAGCCGGGCTCAAGCCGCTGACCACCAACGCCTGGGGCATGCTTTATGGGGCTGGCATGCTGGCGGTGTACTGCGCACTAAGGGGTATCCCGTTCGATATGGAATGGAACACGCGCTATATCGGTTCGCTGCTGTACCTGGTGATACCGGGCTCGGTGATCGGTTTTACCGCGTACCTGACCCTGGTCGGGCGCATGGGGCCGGAACGCGCTGCCTATTGCACGGTGTTGTTCCCATTGGTGGCGCTGAATGTGTCGGCGTTTGCCGAAGGCTACCAGTGGACCCCCCCGGCGCTGGCCGGGTTGGTGCTGGTGATGCTGGGCAATGTGCTGGTGTTTCGCAAACCCAAGCCGGTGGCATTGAGCGCCAAGCTGGCATGAGTCTGTAACCCCCTGTGGGAGCGGGCTTGCTCGCGATGGCAGCGACGCGGTGTATCAGTCGCACCTCGGCGATCCAATCGCGAGCAAGCCCGCTCCCACAACAGACCTTGCGTCAGCCCTTGAACACCTGCGGGTTGACCAGGTCTTGCGGGCGTTCGCCGAGCAGGGCGCTGCGCAGGTTGGCCAGGGCGCGGTTGGCCATCGCTTCGCGGGTTTCGTGGGTGGCCGAGCCGATATGGGGCAGGGTCACGGCGTTTTTCAACGCGAAGAGTGGTGACTCGCTTAGCGGTTCTTTCTCGTAAACATCCAGGCCGGCGCCGCGAATGGTGCCGTTTTGCAGGGCTTCGATCAGTGCCGGTTCGTCGACCACCGGGCCACGGGAGATATTCACCAGAATGGCGCTCGGCTTCATCAGCTTGAGTTCGCGCTGGCTGATCAGATGCCGGGTTTTCTCGCTCAATGGCACCACCAGGCACACGAAATCAGCTTCGGCCAGCAACTGGTCGAGGCTGCGAAACTGTGCGCCCAATTCTTGCTCCAGTGCGGTCTTGCGGCTGTTGCCGCTGTACAGGATGGGCATGTTGAAACCCAGGCGACCACGACGGGCAACGGCTGCGCCGATATTACCCATGCCGACAATGCCCAGGGTCTTGCCGTACACATCGCTGCCAAACAGGGCCGGCGGCACGCTGGCTTGCCACTGGCCTGCCTTGGTCCAGGCGTCCAGCTCGGCGACCCGACGTGCGCTGCTCATGATCAGGGTAAAACCCAGGTCGGCGGTGCTTTCAGTCAGCACGTCCGGGGTATTGGTGAGCATGATGCCGCGTTCGTTGAAGTAGTCGACATCGTAGTTGTCGTAACCCACCGAGACGCTGGACACCACTTCCAGCTGACGGGCATTTTCCAGCTGCTTACGCCCCAGTTTGCGGCCGACGCCGATCAGACCGTGGGCGTGGGGCAGTGCCTCTTCGAACTGGGCGTTGATATCGCCCAGCTTGGGGTTGGGCGCGATGACGTTGAAATCCTGTTGCAGGCGCTCGATCATCTCGGGGGTGACGCGGCTGAAGGCAAGTACGGTTTTCTTGGTGCTGGAAAGGCTCATCTGAACAAGACTCATCGGCTGTCGGGAATGTAAGCACGCTAACATTCATTGCCGAATATTGCAGCGTTCGGCTGCCGCCTGGGCTCTTCTGTGCCGGTTTTTCATAACGTTAAGGTTACTGGGCTATAGCAACAAGGCGCTACCCGGCCGTGCAGGGGAGGTCGATACTCGTCGGCTTGCAAGGCATCCCGCCTCGCATCTTGGGAGTCATTTATGAGTACCAATAGCCTTCAGGGTAAAGTTGCGCTGGTTCAAGGCGGTTCGCGGGGGATCGGGGCAGCCATCGTCAAGCGGCTGGCCGCCGGGGGCGCGGCGGTTGCGTTCACCTACGTCAGTTCATCGGCCAAGGCCCAGGAGCTGCAGAACAGCCTGATTGCCAGCGGCAGCAAGGCCTTGGCCATACATGCGGACAGTGCCGATGCCCAGGCGATTCGTGCTGCGGTCGACAGCACCGTCAAAGCCTTCGGTCGCCTCGATATTCTGGTCAACAACGCGGGCGTGCTGGCGGTGGGGCCGCTGGAAGACTTCAGCCTGGAAGATTTCGACCGCACCCTGGCCATCAATGTGCGCAGTGTTTTTGTCGCAACCCAGGCGGCGGCCAGCTACATGACCGAAGGCGGGCGCATCATCAATATCGGCAGCACCAATGCCGAACGCATGCCGTTCGCGGGTGGTGGGCCATATGCCATGAGCAAATCCGCACTGGTGGGCCTGACCAAGGGGCTGGCGCGAGATCTTGGGCCACGGGGCATTACCATCAACACCGTACAGCCGGGGCCGGTGGACACCGACATGAATCCGGCCACGGGTGATTTTGCCGAAAGCCTGATCCCGTTGATGGCCATTGGTCGTTATGGCAAGGCGGATGAAATTGCCAGTTTTGTGGCCTATCTTGCAGGCCCGGAGAGTGGCTACATCACCGGTGCGAGCCTGACTGCGGATGGCGGGTTCAGCGCCTGAAATTTTGCCGGTTGTCGCCAATGACCCTGTACCCGGTTATTCAAAAAACGAGTTCATGGCCATTGGCGTAGCCCGGTAGCGGCCAGATAGCGCAATCAGCTATAGGTGGCCAGCTCGGTCTGATGCGCCGCCAGAATTTCCGGCAACGAGCTTTTCAGGTACTCGACCCAGGTCTTGATCTTGGCATCCAGGTACTGGCGCGACGGGTAGATGGCGTACAGGTTCAATTCCTGGGAGCGGTACTTGGGCAGCATGCGCACCAGCGTGCCGTTGCGCAGGCCTTCGATGGCGGCGTACACCGGCAGCACGCCGACGCCCATGCCGCTGGTGATCGCAGTTTTCATCGCGTCGGCCGAGTTGACCAGAAACGGCGAAGAATTGATCAGCACCATTTCCTGACCTTCCGGGCCTTCGAACACCCATTTGTCCAGGGCAATCACCGGGCTGACCAGGCGCAGGCAGGAATGGTTGAGCAGGTCACTGGGCTTGGTGGCGGTGCCGTTGGCTTTTACATAGGCAGGCGATGCACAGACGATGCTGTAGGTGATGCCCAGGCGCTGGGACACAAAACCCGAGTCCGGCAGTTCGCTGGCCAGCACGATGGACACGTCGTAGCCTTCGTTGAGCAGGTCCGGCACGCGGTTGGCCAGGGTCAGGTCGAAGGTCACATCCGGGTGGGCCTTGCGGTAGCGGGCAATGGCGTCGATCACGAAGTGCTGGCCGATGCCGGTCATGGTGTGCACTTTCAGTTGCCCGGCGGGGCGCGAGTGGGCGTCGCTGGCCTCGGCTTCGGCTTCTTCGACATAGGCCAGGATTTGCTCGCAGCGCAGCAAATAGCGTTTGCCGGCTTCGGTCAGGGCAATGCGGCGAGTGGTGCGGTTCAGCAGGCGTGTTTGCAGGTGGGCCTCAAGGTTGGAGACCGCGCGCGAGACGTTGGCCGTGGTGGTGTCCAGCATGGCGGCAGCAGCCGTGAAACTTCCGGCTTCGGCCACACAACTGAAGGCGCGCATGTTTTGCAAAGTGTCCATGAAGTGCTCTCAAGGGGCGATAGAGGGGACAGCAACCAATTACACAGCAACAAATTGTGACATGAAGTTTCAGGCTTTACAGGACGCTTTTCATTCGACCAACGGATTACGCCAAAAACGGTAATAAAGATTCACATTTATGCCCGCTTATCGTTGTGCCTGCCAAGTCATAGACTTCTCTATCTCAAGCCTCATCCTCCCTCCTTTCAGGAATTTGCAGCAGTGCAGCGTCGCATCAGCAGAGAGCTCAAAGCCCTCAGTGTTCTGGCTTTATCGTTAGCATTAAACGGCTGCATCGGTTTTGGTGGCATTGCGCCCAAGGGCAGCATGCTTCCCGCCAATGCCCTGGCCACCGACGAGGCGATTCAAAGCGCCGCGAAAGACGCAAACTGGCCCAAAGCCCAATGGTGGCACGCTTATGGCGACCCGCAACTGGATGAGTGGATCAGCCTTGCCGTACAGGGTAGCCCAACGATGGCAATGGCTGCAGCCCGTGTGCGTCAGGCCAGAGCCATGGCCGGGGTTGCCGAGTCGGCCGAGTCGCTGCAAATCAATGCTGATTCGACCCTCAAGCGCCATAAGTGGCCTTCGGACCAACTCTATGGCCCGGGGGCCCTGGACAGCGCTACCACTTTCGACAACGCCGCGGCCCTGGGCTTCAGCTTTAACCTCGACCTGTGGGGTCGCGAAAGCAATGCCAGCGAGCAGGCCGTGGACATGGCGCACATGAGTGCGGCCGAGGCCCGCCAGGCCCAGCTCGAACTGCAGAACAACGTAATTCGTGCCTACATCCAGCTGTCGTTGCATTACGCCCAGCTCGATATCGTCGAATCGACCCTGCACCAGCAAGAACAGATTCTCGATCTGGCGCAAAAGCGCCTGGACGGCGGTATCGGCACCCATTTTGAAGTCAGTCAGGCGCAAGCGCCGCTGCCCGAGATTCATCGACAGATCGATGCCCAGGAAGAAGAAATCGCCCTGACCCGCAACCAGTTGGCTGCGCTGGCCGGCAAAGGTCCGGGGGAGGGCGCACGCCTCAAGCGTCCGACCCTGGCGCTGGCCACTGCGTTGAAACTGCCGTCGAGCCTTCCTGCAGAACTGCTGGGACAGCGCCCTGACGTGGTCGCCAGTCGCTGGGAAGTGGCAGCGCAGGCCCGTGGTATCGATGTGGCACACGCCGGTTTCTACCCCAACGTCGACCTGACGGCCAGCCTGGGCTTTATCGCCACGGGTGGCGGCGCGCTGGAGTTTTTGACCTCCAAAAAGCTCACTTACAGCGTCGGCCCGGCGATTTCCCTGCCGATCTTCGATGGCGGTCGCCTGCGCTCGGAGCTGGGCGTGGCCTCCGGTGGCTATGACATGGCCGTGGCCAAGTACAACCAGACCCTGGTGACTGCGCTCAAGGGCATTTCTGATCAGTTGATCAAGCGCGAGTCGATGGAAAAACAGCAGGTCTTCGCCGCCGAATCGGTGCAGGCCGCGCAAAAAACCTATGACATCGCCGTGGTCGCCTTCCAGCGCGGCCTGACCGACTACCTCAATGTGCTCAATGCACAAACCCTGCTGTTCAAGCAGCAGCAGATCCAGCAACAGGTCCAGGCCGCCCGCCTGAGCGCCCACGCCGAGCTGGTAACGGCGCTGGGCGGTGGCCTGGGCGCTGGCAACGATGTGCCCAAAGACGATCGCTATGTGCCCGACAAACCGCCGGCCGTCATGGCGCTGTTCAACCACTAAACCCCCGATGGCTAATTTTGAGAGCCTGTAGATGAACCACTTGCCCGCCCCGGTACGCTGGCTGTATTCCCTGGAATGGCGCCGTGGCTTTTTTGACTGGGCACGCAGTGATGGCGTGACCTGGGTACATATTTTTAAGGTGCTGGTCGCCGCCTTTCTGACCCTGTGGCTGGCCATGCGTCTTGAGCTGCCGCAACCGCGCACGGCGATGATCACCGTGTTTATCGTGATGCAGCCGCAAAGCGGCCAGGTGTTCGCCAAAAGCTTTTACCGGTTTTTGGGCACCCTGACCGGCTCGGCGGTGATGGTGGCGCTGATCGCCCTGTTCGCGCAGAACACCGTGCTGTTTCTCGGTGCGATGGCGATCTGGGTGGGCATCTGCTCCGCCGGTGCAGCCCGCTGCCGCAACTTCCGTGCTTATGGTTTTGTGCTGGCCGGTTACACCGCTGCAATGGTCGGCCTGCCTGCCCTGGCCCACCCCGATGGTGCTTTTATGGCCGCGGTGTGGCGGGTGCTGGAGATCTCGCTGGGCATTCTCTGCTCCACCGTGGTCAGCGCTGCGATCCTGCCGAAAACCGCTGGCGCGGCGATGCATGACGCGCTGTACAAACGCTTTGGCGTATTTGCCGGTTTTGTTGCCGAAGGCCTGCGTGGCCAGTCCTCCCAGGAGGCCTATGAGGCCAGCAATGTGCGCTTTATCGGTGAAAGCGTAGGCCTGGAAGGCATGCGCAGCGTGACCGTGTTCGAAGACCCGCACATGCGTCGTCGCAGCGGCCGCCTGAGCCGCCTGAACAGCGAATTCATGGCCATCACCACGCGCTTCAATGCCTTGCACCAGTTGCTTGCCCGTTTGCGCAGCCGTGGTGTGGTTGATGTGGTGTCGGCCATCGAGCCGGAGCTGGAAATACTCGCGCAGTTGCTCGACACCTATGCCGGTCGCTCGTTGACCGATAAAGACGCGGCCTTGCTCGCCGAGCAACTGGATGCCTTCAAGGCCAGCCTGCCGGGCCATGTGCGTGCGTTGCGGGTCAAGTTTCTGGAAAGCGAGCCCAGCCCGTCGGACTTCCTCGACTTCAACACCGCCTACGAGCTGCTGTTCCGCTTTGTTGACGACCTGCACAACTACGCGCTGACCCACGCCTCGCTGGCCGATCACACCCACGAACGGGAGCGTTGGGATCAACCGTTTATTTCCCAGACCAACTGGTGGTCGGCGGCCGCTTCCGGGATTCGGGCAGCGTTTATTCTGGCCGTGCTCGGCACCTACTGGGTGATGACCGCCTGGCCCAGCGGCGCGATGATGACCCTGATCGCTGCAGCCACTGTCGGTTTGTCGGCGGCCACGCCCAACCCCAAGCGCATGGCGTTCCAGATGGCCTGCGGCACATTCCTCGGTGCGTTGATCGGCTTTGTCGAAATGTTCTTCGTGCTGCCCCATATCGACGGTTTCCCGCTGTTGTGTCTGGTGCTGGCGCCGGTGATCGTGCTCGGTTCGTTCCTGACCTCGCGGGCCAACTACGCCGGTGTCGGCCTGGGCTTGCTGATCTTTTTCAGCACCGGCTCGGTCCCCGACAACCTGACCATCTACAACCCGTACCAGTTCATCAACGACTACATCGCTATGGTCATGGGCATGCTGGTGTGTGCCGCTGCCGGTGCGATTATCCTGCCGCCCAACAGCCGCTGGTTGTGGAGCCGTTTGGAGCAGGATCTGCGTGAGCAAGTGGTGTATGCCATCAGCGGCAAATTGCGCGGCCTGAGCTCCAGCCTGGAAAGCCGCACCCGCGACCTGATGCACCAGGCTTATGGCCTGGCGGCAGGCAAGCCGCAGGTTCAACGCCAATTGCTGCGCTGGATGTTTGTGGTGCTGGAAGTCGGTCACGCCATTATCGAGCTGCGCAAGGAGCAGGCGATTTTGCCGGTGCACCCCGCGTACGCCGAAGCCCAGCCGTGGCGCCAGGCCATCCGGGTCATGGGCAGGGCGCTGGTGCGGTTGTTTATCGCTCCCAGCGAAAGCAACCTGGAGCGCGCGTTGATTGCCGTGGACCACGCCATCAGCCGCGTGCAGTCCACCGACGAACCCTTTGCCCGCAACTTCGACACCTCGGCGCTGGTCCGGGTGCAAAGCTACCTGCATTTTATCCGTACATCACTGCTTGACCCGCAATCGCCGCTGGCCGCTTATGCCCAGCCGCAAGGACTTGAACATGCCTCGTGAAATCGCCTTCCACGGCGTCTACATGCCCACCATGACCCTGATGTTCTTTATCGCGGCGGGGTTGGCATGGGGCTTTGACCGACTGTTTTCCGGCTACGACCTGTATCGCTTCTTCTGGCACCCGGCGCTGTTGCGCCTGAGCCTGTTTGCTTGTCTTTTTGGCGCCATGGCGCTCACTGTTTACCGTTGAGACCGATCCGATGAAAAAGTTCTTCAGCCTGCTTGCCACCTTGCTGGTTTTGGCCCTTGCGATATGGATCGGCCGAACCCTGTGGGAACATTACATGAACACCCCGTGGACCCGTGATGGACGGGTGCGGGCCGATATCATCAACGTGGCTGCCGACGTCAACGGCTATGTGGTCGGGGTGCCGGTCAAGGATAACCAGTTGGTGAAAAAGGGCGATGTGCTGCTGGAAATCGACCCTGAACACTACGAAATCATGGTCAAGCAAGCCCAGTCGCTGGTGGCTTCCCGCAAGGCGACCTGGGAAATGCGCAAGGTCAACGCCCATCGCCGGGCCGATATGGACAGCCTGGTGATCTCGCGCGAGAACCGTGACGACGCCAGCAACATTGCCGACTCGGCCCTGGCCGACTATCAGCACGCGCTGGCGCAACTGGACGCGGCGCAGCTTAATCTCAAACGCACCAAAGTCCTGGCCACGGTCGATGGCTACGTGACCAACCTCAATGTGCATCGCGGCGACTATGCGCGGGTGGGCGATCCGAAAATGGCCGTGATCGACCAGGATTCGTTCTGGGTCTATGGCTTCTTTGAGGAAACCAAACTGCCGCATATCCGCGTGGGCGACAAAGCCGACCTGCAAATGATGAGCGGTGAAGTACTGAAGGGCCATGTGGAAAGCATCTCGCGGGGTATCTACGACCGCGATAACCCCGAAAGCCGTGAGCTGGTGGCTGACGTTAACCCGACGTTCAACTGGGTGCGTCTGGCCCAGCGGGTGCCGGTGCGTATCCACATCGACGAAATCCCCGATGGCTTCCTGCTGGCAGCGGGTACGACCTGTACGGTGATCGTGGATCAGGGCAAGGCCGAGTAAAGTTAATGTGGGAGCGGGCTTGCTCGCGATTGACTCAGCTCGGTCTTGCTGGAAAACCGTGTCGATGCGATCGCGAGCAAGCCCGCTCCCACAAGAGCGAGGCTGGGGTTCACGCCACGCAAAACGTCTCATGCAAATGACGCCACAGCACCTTGCCGCTGGCGTCTTTTTCAAACACCACGGTAGCGCGCCGATCAGTGCGGTTGCCGTTATGCTCTTCCTGTAGCTCGCGGTAGCTGACCACGGCACCGCCTGCGTGCAGGGCAATGCCCTTGAACTCGCTGAGGGTGATGTTCAAGCCCGGGCGCGCACCGCGCAGTTGTTCAAACAGTGCTTCTACGCCATCGATATCCAGTACTGTGCCGCTGGGTGCAATCATCGAAAACTGCGGCGAAAAACGTCCCAGTAAAACGGGTAGTACGCCGGGTTCCAGGCCGGAAAACCAGCCTTCAATCTCGACGTGGGTTTCGTTTACCAGGTCGAAGTAGCTCTTGTAATCACTCATCACAATCTCCAGGTCAGGGTGCGAGCAAGGCCAGCACGCGGGATGTATCAAGGCGTAGAACGGGAACCAGCGGCACCAGCGTCAACGCACAACCGATGGCAAAGCATAGGGCAAAGGCGTGGGGCGTCGAGGTGATTGCGGTCAATGCGCCATATAGGGCCATCATCAGGGCCGGACCGAGCAGAAAACTCAACTGCCGGTTAATGTTCCATAGCGCGCTGGCATGGCCCATATGCTCGGGTGTGATATTGATAAAGGCGGTGTTTTGCGCAGTGCTGCTGCACAGGCTGCCACCAAAGCCCATCAGCCCATACAGGGCAATTGGCAGCCATGTGTCTGGAGCATCGATCCGGGTCAGTAAACCGATGCCAAGGGCTTGGGCTGTCATGCCCAGTACCAGCAGCGGCTTTGGCCCCAGACGGTTGAATTGGTAACGGCTCAAACTGATGCCCAGTGCTGATGCCAGCGCCCAGGGCAGCATCAGTGCGCCCGTTTGCGCAGGGCTCAAACCCAGTTGATGCAGATACAGAATGCTCACCAGTTGGGTGCCGATAAAAATTCCGGGAATAAACAGATAGGTCAGCATGGCGACGCGCAGCAGCGGGCTTTTGAGCAAACGCGCCATATTCAGGGCGCCCACCGCCACGCTTTGATAGCTCAGCGCAGGGCGCGAAGCAGGGCGGGGTTGCGAGGCAAGCCAGCAGGTGGCCAGCAACAGGGCAAGCAGGGCCAGCGGCAGATTGGCGTAAAACAGCCAGCGCCACGACCCTGCCTGGACCACCCAACCGCCTACGGCTGGCGACAATGCGGGCACCAGCAGCGCGACCAGCAAGATCACCGAAGTCAGGCGTGCCCGTTCCCGCACGGGAAAGTGTCGATACACCAGGGCTTGCCCCACCGGAATCAACAAACCACCCGCCAGCCCCTGCAGCAGACGCCAGCCAATCAGGGCTTCAATGGTCGCCGACTGCGCCACGCACCATGACGCCACGCTGAACATCAGCAGCGAGGCCAGGATCAGGCGTTTTGCGCCAAACACGTCCGCCAGCCATACGCTGGGTAAAATGATCAGGGTCAGGCCGAGCATATAGGCATTGCCGACCCAGGCCAGCTGCGTAACCGAAGCCTGTAGCTCCTGGCTGATAGCGGGGTAGGCAATGGCGGCGGCGAACATGTTCACCAGATCCAGGGCAAAGCCCAGCAAATACACCAGTGCGATCTTGTTGCGATAGGCCATGATTGGCTCCCAGTCAGGAGAGCGCACAGTAAGCAGCTTTTGCCTGTGGTGGAACCGTCCACCGGCTGCTAGATTGTCAAAAATATTTTGACAATCTACGGGTTTATTCATGGTCAGCCTCGATCGATTCGACACCTTCAAGGCCGTGGTCGAAGCCGGTTCCCTTACCGCAGCGGCTGATTTACTGGGGCAAACCCGTGCCGTGGTCAGCTTCAATATCAAGCGCCTCGAGGCTGAGCTGGGCGTGACCCTGCTCACGCGTAACACCCGGCGGCTGGCGCTGACTGAAGCGGGGGAGCGTTTTTACGTGCATTGCCTGGGCATGCTGGAAGCGGCTCGCCTGGCGATTGACGAAGCGCGCAGCGAGCACACCGAACTCAAGGGCACGTTACGCATCACCACTACGGTGGAATATGCGCTGGCCAAAGTGGTGCCGGCGCTGGAACTGTTCCGCGCCTTGCACCCTGACCTGAATGTCCAGCTGTCGACCTCTTCGACCCACGCTGATCTGATCTCCGAGCGTTTTGACGTAGCCTTGAGGCTCGGCCGGGTGCTCGACTCCAGCCATCGTGCCGTGCAGTTGAGTACCTTCGAGATTCTGCCGGTGGCCTCACCAGCGTTCGTTGCCCGTGTGGCGCCGATCAACAGCGTGCAAGCCCTTGAGCAAACACCGTGGCTGGAGCATGGGCGGGTGGGGGAATTGAGCATTACCGAGGTGTGTAGCGGTGTAAACAGGCCCTACCAGCCCAACCCTGCGCTGGCGCGGATCAAGGCGGACAACTCATCGGTCTTGCAGGCGTTTGCGCTGACGGGGCAGGGTGTGGCGATCTTGCCGGACTGGTTGATCGAGGATGACTTGCAGGCCGGGCGACTGGTGCGGCTGTTGCCCGAGTGGCAACTGACCCGCCAGGGGGTGTACGCGCTATACCCCGATACACGGCATTTGCCACTGAAGGTGCGGGTGTTTATCGATTTTATGAAAAGTCATGCCTGAGCAGACCTTGTGGGAGCGGGCTTGCTCGCGATGGCATCGACGCGGTTTAACTGGAACACCGCGCCGCCGGTATCGCGAGCAAGCCCGCTCCCACAGGTGATTGGAGGCCTCAGATTCGGGTATTGAGGCCAAACCGTTTCATCAGGATTTTTTCCAGCAGTGCGCCGGGCACCAGCGCAGCCAGCAGCGGCAGGGCGCGGCTGCCATTGCCGTAGCGCAGCAGCCTCGGTGGTTTGGGTTTGACCACGGCTTTGAGCACCGCATCTGCAAAGGCAGTTGCTGATGTGGGGTTGTCCTGCGAGGCCCTGGCCCTGGCGCGAATACCGTCGCGCATGGGCCACCATGCAGAGCCCTCGTCGATCAGTTGCTCGGCCTGGGCGCTGGCATTTTTCGCGAAGCTGGTATCTATGGCGCCTGGCTGCACCTCCAGCACGCCAATGGCAAAAGGCGCCAGCTCCATGCGCAGGGCATCGCTCAAGGCATGTACTGCAGCTTTGGAGGCACAGTAGGCACCGGCAAATGGGGTGACCAGCACGCCGGAAACACTGCCGATATTGACCACCAGCCCCTTGTTGCGACGCAGCGCCGGGAACAGCGCGCGGGTAACGCCGACGATGGAAAATACATTGGTTTCAAACTGCTGGTGCATACCCTCGACGCCGCCATCGAGCAACGGCCCCATCGCGCCGTAACCGGCGTTATTGATCAGCACGTCCAGCCCGCCGCCTGCGTGCTCCAGTTGCCCGGCCAGATGCGTCAATGCCTGCGGGTCGTTCACGTCCAGTTGTACGGCGTTGAACCCTGCCGTCGCCAATCGCGTCACATCCTCAGGTTTGCGGGCGCAGGCCCACACGTCATGCCCGGCCGCCTTGAAGGCATCGGCCAGGGCGCGGCCAATACCGCTGGAACAACCGCTGATCAAAACACGCATGGGAACATCCTTAATTGGAAAAACTGCCTTGCAGGCGTTCGGCGCGAAACTCGAGGGTTTGCGGGCGATAACCGGCGCGCAGCGGCGGCATTGGCAGGCAGTCCTGCCAGCTGGCCCCGGCTTGCAGTTCGCCGGGGCCGCGGTAGCGCGGGGCGGTGTAGAGGTTATCGGCCAGGTTGACCGTGTCGCCGGGTGCATAGGCGGCGACGCGCCAGCCAAGCTCGAGCAGAGGTACGTCATTGTGGTTTTGCAGGGTCAGTTGCAGCGGGCGGTCTGCCGGGCACTGCGCGGGGTCATAGACGATGCGCAGCTCCAGGCGTGCCAGCTGCGCCGCTTCTCGACTGTCCAGCCACGCCACTGACGCTGCCACGATTGCCAGCCCCAGCACGGCGGCCAGCGAAACCGGCAAGGCTTTGGCCGGGTAGCGCAGCAACAGAACAAGCCAGGTGATGACAAGCAGGACGCCGATAAACATGGCAGGACCTCGGGCCGATAAGACCTCAACCTTACCTGAACCCGTGCCATGCCGTTAGTCGCGACTGTCAATGTTGACAGTCGTGGCGCCTTTGCCTTGGGTATTAACTGACGATAAATACCTGTCAGAGAGTACCTGTGATGCCAGCTCATGATCGCCATACCCCCGCATTAAGTGCTGTGGACCCCCGTGGCCTGGCAGTCCGTCTGATCGCTTATTGCCGCACCGATGGCAGCGCCACTGCCCAAACCCGCATCCATCGAGTCGGGTTTGATGCCACGGGCAAAGCCTGCGCGCAGTGGGACCCACGGCTGTGGGCGCTGCGCTCGCAAGAGGCTGGCGTGCCGAGCAATCTTGAGAATGTATTTTCCCTTTCCGGAGTGCTGTTGCGTTCTCTGAGCGTCGATGCGGGACTGCGGGTCAATTTACTCGGTGAGCTTGGCCAGGTCCTGCACAGCTGGGACGGGCGAGGCAGCCAGCAACAGCTCGAGTACGACGGGCTGTTACGCCCGGTGGCTGTATTTGAGCAGGCGCTCAATGCCAGCCAGATCTGTATTGCGCGTTATCTTTATGGTGCTGCAGATCAAGCCTCGGCTGTTTATAACCGCTATGGGCAGTTGATTCGTCGCGATGACCCGGCAGGCACCTGCCACTTCAAGAACTTCAGCATCCAGGGCGAGCGGCTGGAACAGTGCCAGCATTTTGTGCAGGCGCTGGAGCCGCCGCACTGGCCGCAAGCGCTGAGCGAGCGCGATGGCTTGCTTGAGCCGCAAGCGGGAGCCACCACGCAGATGCGTTTCAATGCCCAGGGAGACGTTGTGGCCCTGATTGATGGCCAGGGCAACGAACGGCAGTTTGACTACACCGTGGACGGGCTGTTGGGTAGCGCTCGGTTGCGTCTCAATGGGGCTGGATATCAAGTGCTGGTGCACAGCATGGATTACGACGCCCAAGGCCAGATCGCGGAGGAAACCGCAGGCAACGGTGTGGTCAGCCGATTCGAATACAACCCCGCAGATGGCCGGTTGATGCGCCTGTACGCCAGCCTGACTGAGCCGCAAGCCTTGCAGGACTTGAATTATGTCTACGACCCCAGAGGCAATATCCTGAGTGTCGAGGACAAGGCGCTGCCGGTCCGCTTCTTTGCCAACCAGCGTATTGAACCGGTCAGCCATTATGTCTACGACAGCCTCTACCAACTGGTCAGTGCCACGGGATGGGAAGCCGGGAGTGCCAATCAGGGGCCGGGCCAGATTACAGATCCGCAAGCAGTGGCAACATACCATCAAACCTATGCCTACGATGCTGGAGGCAACCTGCTGCAACTGATTCACCATGGGCCGCAAAGTCATGGGCGCTTGCTGATAGCCGGGCAATACAGCAATCGGTGCCTGCCCGATCGTAATGGGCAGGTCCCGACACAAGCGGATATTGCCGCGGGTTTTGATGGGTGCGGCAACCTGCGCTTACTGGAAAATACCCGCGTAATGAATTGGAATTTGCGTAATCAGTTGAGCGAGGTTCGACCGGTGGTACGCGAGTCGGGCCTCGACGATAGCGAGTACTACATCTACGACAGTGACGGCCTGCGCCTGCGTAAAATCCGTTCAGTGCAAACTAATGTTCGTACAGTAACCAGCGAAACTCGCTACTTGCCGGGACTTGAAGTGCGTATGAACAAAGCCAGCGGCGAAACCTTGTATGTCATCAACACTGAGGCCGGGCGCAATGGTGTGCAGGTGTTGTGCTGGAAAGATTCGCCGCCCTCAGGGGTGGTCAATCGTCAGTATCGCTACACCCTTGGTGATCACTTGGGTTCCAGCACCCTGGAACTGGACAGCCAGGCCAAGGTTATCCGCCGTGAAACCTACCACCCGTTTGGCACCTTGGCGATCAGCGAGGCGGGGGATTCGAGCGAGAGCAGTTATCGCACGCTGTGGTATTCGGGCAAGGAACGGGATGCGACGGGGCTTTATTATTACGGGTTGCGTTATTACATGCCGTGGCTACAGCGATGGGTCAACCCTGATCCTGGCGGGTATGGGGACGGGCCTGACCTTTATGCGTTTGTTGGTAATAATCCAATCACCTTTGTGGATACCGACGGTGCCGTGCGCATTGATGTCAGCAATTTGACCAAAGAGCAAAGAAAAGCCATTGGCGTTGATGAACCTCAGTTACAACCAGCATCGAAGGTGTATGACGCCGGTCGGGGCGAGGTAAAGCCAAGCAGTAAAGTGCGGGAGTTGAACTCGGAAATGTACAAATCCTTCAAGCAGGCGCATGTGACGAATCTGGTCACTAAAACCTTGTTGATTGAAGGCTCACCCAATCAGTATGTTGATTTGTGGCGCTCAAGCAAGGAGCCCATGGATTTTATCCAGCAGCGTCGATATAACCAGGGTACTAGTGCTTATATTCAATGTCGTACCGGCAATTGCGGTGAGCATTCTGAAATAGCCTTCAGCCTGCTGGCCAGTACTAAAACGGAACAACCTGTGTTTCAGGTCGCTGCGAAGGGTATTGATCATAATTTTGTTGTGATTGGTGATCGCCGTCAAATGAGCGATGAAAAACTGGTGATTGTAGATCCTTGGGTCAACTTTCCGATGGTGCACACCGCTGATGTTGGGGCGTTTGAGATCGGGGGCACGCTACAACAAGCGGGCAGGGATGCCATGCCTCAATACCGGTTGGATGATGCTACGTTGAAAGTTAATAGCGAGATGGTCTTCCCGGTAATAGGCATTGTGGGCGGCGTGAGTGACAAGCGAAAAAGATCGATTAAAGCGTTCGATGTAATGCTAACGGCTCAGAGTCCAACCGGGAAATCGCCACTGTTTGAGCAACTGTTTTCAATGGAAGATAAATACCGCGGCATGCTGTATACGAAGCCGGGTAAAGAGAAAAAATTCAATGCCCTGCCCGCCACCTTTGTGCAGGGCCGCATGCAGAACTATTCCAATTACATGACGGTCCATTACGGTCTTCAGAGGCCCTGAAGGTACGGTGCAGCTCGTATTGATTGCACCGTGGGCTTGTTACGCCTGCTCTGTCATGGGGCTGTGTCACTGCGGGGCGTGGTCGCGCAAAAACACCAGCAAATCCGGTTTGGACTGTTCGGCGCTGAAGCGATAACCCTGCTCATCGAACTGTTTGAGGTGCTCCGGGTTGTTGATGCGCTCCTTGATCACAAACCGGCTCATCATGCCGCGGGCTTTTTTCGCATAGAAGCTGATGATCTTGTGCTGGCCGTTTTTCAGGTCCTTGAATTCGGTATTGATGATGCGCGCGTTCAGGGCCGTTTTTTTCACCGCCGAGAAGTATTCGTTGGACGCCAGGTTGAGCAAGACGTCATCGCCTTGCTCGGCCAGCGCCTGATTGAGCCATTCACTGATTTGCGTGCCCCAGAACGCATACAGGTCCTTGCCCCGGGCATTGGCCAGCTTGGTGCCCATCTCCAGGCGATAGGGCATCATCAGGTCCAACGGGCGCAGCAGGCCGTACAGGCCCGAGAGCATGCGCAGATGGTTTTGCGCGTAGTCGAAATCCGCTTCGTTGAAGTCCACGGCGTTGAGACCGGTGTACACATCGCCCTTGAAGGCCAACAGTGCCTGCTTGGCATTTTCAGGGGTGAACGCGGGCGTCCAGCTGCCGAAACGCGCTGCGTTAAGGCCCGACAGCTTGTCGGACAAATGCATCAGCTCGCCAATCTGTTGCGGGCTCAGTTCGCGCAATTGCTCGATCAGTTCCTGGGAATGGTCCAGGTACTGCGGCTGGGTGAAACGCGCAGTGGCCGGCGGCGTTTCGTAATCGAGGGTTTTGGCGGGTGAAATCACCATCAGCATGGGTCGTCTCCTTTTAGCGTCGGGGGATTCTAGGGGGTTGGGCGGTTTGACTCCACCTATGACGCCAATAGATGCGCGCACCACGACGTGTGGGAGCGGGGTTATAGTGCAGCCAGTTTTCACAGGGAGATGAATCTGTGCGTATTGCTGTTTTTTTTTCGGCCTGGCTGATGTGCCTGGGGGCAACTGCGGCGCCCAATGAAGCGGCGACGCTGGATCGCGGCACCTGGCCCGAGCAACTCACCAGCCCGGCCCTGTTCGATGTGGCCTCACGCGCCGAAATCCTGGCCTTTGCCCATGCCTTGCTGGCCAGCGAAGCTCTGGATGAAAGCGCACTCAAGCAGCGCCTGGGCCTGAAGACCATCAATCCGGATGCCATCGATACCGTGCGCAAGCGGATGTGGCAGCAGCTGTTGAGCAACTACAACGTTGCCCAGCAGAGCTGCGACCAGGACGCTTCGTTTTGCTATTACGTCGACAGCATGGACAGTTTGCGTGAACAGGCGGGCAAGTTCGCCATCGCCGACGATTCGTTTTATGTCGCCTGGGCCCAACCCAGCGGCGAATTTCATCAGCGCTATCTGGATGAGCAACTGCGCAAGGCCGCACTGTTCCCGCAAATCAGCAGCGAAGTCGAGCTGTTCGGCGAGCAGGAGCGTAACGGCGAGGGCATGCATGACCGGCTGTTTCTGTTGACCTTCGACAGCGGCCCCAGCCAGGTGCCGGGCACCACCGACTGGCTGACCGACTATTTGCGCAAACAGTCCATCAGCGGCCAGTTCTTTGTGCTGGGCAACAGTGTGCAGGTGCGTCTGGACAAGGGCGGCGAGCGGGCGCTGCAAGCGCTGTACAAGGGCCAGTGCGTGGGCGTGCAGGGCTGGGAATATCGCTCCCACAGCCACTGGCAAGCCTGGCAGGACTCGATCCTGCGCAGCGTGGCCTTGGTCAAACAGGTTTTGCCGCACAACTACCTGGCCCAGTTCCGCCCGCCCTATGGGCAACGTCGGGCAGATAGCGGCGTTTTTTTCCAGGGCCAGGGCATGCAGGTGTCGCTGTGGGATATCGATGCCCAGGACATGGCGGCCAACCTGAGTGCCGAACAGTCAGCCCAGCGGGTGCTGACCCTGATGCTGTTGTGGCGCCACGGGGTGATCAAGTTTCATGATACCCAGGACAAGGTGCGCGGCGCATTGCCCTGGTTGCTCAAGGCGACGGCGCAAAGTGGCCTGGGTTGGGAAGACTGCGAAGTTCTGTAGAAACATGGGGTTAATACCTGACTCTAGCTGTGCTTTGGTCATCCGCCAAGGCTATTCGTCACTCAAAAAAATAAAGTCGCCAAACGCCAAAAAAGCTTTTTTTTGTCACACGTTTAGGAGTATTACGAAGACAGACGGCCGAAACCTGCGACACAGGTGGCGTCTTCCAGGACCCCATCGGGCAGGGCATACGGCAGTCACTTCGAGGCGCAGCACTGTTGCGGTATTGCGTCGAATGGCTCCCACAAAGGTGACCGAGTATGGATGATCACGGACGCACTCCTTCTTCCAACCAGCCAATCCTTTATGTACTCGATACCAATGTTCTGATTCACGATCCAAACGCAATGCTTAACTTCGAGGAACACCACGTCGCGATCCCCATGACGGTGCTCGAAGAGCTCGACAAGCTCAAAACCGGCAAACTGCTGGTGGCAGCCGAGTGCCGCCAGGCCATTCGCCTGATTGACCAGTTGCTGGGGGTTGCCACCCCCGATGACGTCGAAAAGGGTGTGCCGATCCAGCGCGGTAAAGGTGCGCCAAAGGGCTACCTGTCGATCATGATGAGCAAGCGTCGCGAACCCAACGCGCTGCTGCCCGAAAACCTCAACGACAACATCATCATCAACCAGTTGATCGACTTGCACGCGCGTGAGCCGAAGTTGCGCGTGGTGCTGGTGACCAAAGACATCAACATGCGCCTCAAGGCCCGGGCCTGCGGGATCGAGTCCGAGGACTACAGCACCGACCAGCTGGTGGATGACGTGTCGATGCTGTCGCGTGGCTATCACACCATGACCGGTTCGTTCTGGGATCGCGTCAACAAGGTCGAGACCCGCCAGGGGCACGGGCGTACCTGGCACCAGGTGCAAATGAACGAAAACCTGCCGGCGGTGCATATCAATGAATTCATCATTGATGAGCAGGGCTTTGTCGGCTGGATCAAGGAGGTGCGCAAGGACCAGTTGCTGATCCTCGACATGCACCAGGAACCGCTCCTGCATCAGGAAGCCTGGGGGCTCAAACCCCGGGATATTTACCAGGGCCTGGCGCTGTTTGCCTTGCTCGACCCGGACATTCACCTGGTCAACCTGTCGGGTGCTGCGGGTTCGGGCAAAACCATCCTGGCGCTGGCGGCGGCAATCGAACAGACCATGGTCAGCAAGCGCTACCGGCGGATTATCTGTACCCGCAGCGTGCAGGGCCTGGACCAGGAAATCGGCTTTTTGCCGGGCACCGAAGCCGAGAAAATGGAGCCTTGGCTGGGGGCCATCACCGATAACCTTGAAGCCCTGCATATGGATGACGAAAACACCCACGGCAGCGTCGACTACATCCTGAGCAAGGTGCCGTTGCAGTTCAAATCCCTGAACTACATCCGCGGTCGCAGCTTCCAGCAGAGCCTGATCCTGATCGATGAGTGTCAAAACCTCACACCGCACCAGATGAAAACCATCATCACCCGTGCCGGTGCCGGTTCCAAAGTGGTATGCCTGGGCAACCTGGCACAGATCGATACCCCTTACCTGTCAGCCACCAGCTCGGGGTTGACCTACCTGACGGAGCGTTTCAAAGACTTCCCCAACGGCGTGCATATCGCGCTGCAAGGGGTGCCTCGCTCGATTCTGGCCGAATACGCCGAATCGCATTTGTAACCCATTGACTGTGGGAGCGGGCTTGCTCGCGATGAACGTGGCGCGGTGCCTCCGGGATACCGCGTCGGCTTCATCGCGAGCAAGCCCGCTCCCACGGCTGTTTTGGCTTCAGGTAAGCTGTCGGCGGTGGCGCGCCGGGCAATGCAGCGCTGCCCTGGAGTGGGTCAAGACAGGAGCGTCAGGTGTTACTGCGTAATATCGATTTGAATCTGCTGGTGGTGCTCGATGCGCTGCTGACGGAAAAACACGTAACCCGCACCGGTGTCCGCTTGCACTTGAGCCAGCCGGCCATCAGCCACTCACTGAACAAGCTCAGGTTGCTGCTGGACGATCCGTTGCTGATTCGCCACGGCAACGAGGTGGTGCTCAGCGCCCTGGCGCAAAATCTCCAGGCACCACTCAAAGCCATTCTGGGGCAGGTCGAAACGCTGTTCGGCCAGTCCATCGACTTTGTGCCGGCAAACTCACAGCGCACCTTTCGCCTGGCCATGTCCGATTACGGCGCGGCCATTGTGTTGCCAAAATTGTTGGTGCAACTGCGCAAACTGGCCCCGGACACCTCGCTGGTCGTCACCCAGGACAGCCGTTTGGGCATGCTGGAGCAGGTCGAGCAGGGCAAGATCGATCTGGCCGTGGGCGTTTTCCCCACGCTGCCTGCGGATATCTGCAGCGATGTGCTGTTTGAAGAAACCTTCACCTGCCTGCTCAATCGTCATTCGCTGCCGGACAATGGCGTGCTTGACCTGGACAGCTACCTGGCCCGTCCGCACCTGTTGGTGTCGACGGATGGCAACACCCAGGGCGAAGTGGACAACGTGTTGCGCGCTCAAGGGTTGCAGCGCCGGGTTGCGGTCAATGTCCCGCACTGGGGCACGGCTCCGGGGATGATTGCCGGTACTGACCTGATCCTCACCGTGGCTACCCGTACCCTGGACAACCTGTCATTCGGTGATTCGCTGATCGCGCTGGCGCCACCCATGAGCGTGGCGCCGTTCAACTATGTGCAGGTCTGGCATCCGCGGTTCAACGAAGATCCGGCCCATCGCTGGCTGCGTGATCGGGTGCGCCAGGTGAGTGCGCCATTAGCCCCGTGAGGCAATCACAAAACCCGCCAGCACCACGCTGACCCCCAGCAGTTTTTGCAGGCTGGGCGTGTTTTTTGGTAAGCCCAGCAAGCCGAAGTAGTCGATCAGCAGCGAGATAACCAACTGGCCCACCACCACCGCCATGATGAAATTCAGCGCGCCCAGGCGTGGCACGCTGATCAGCGCCACCGTGATGTAAAACACCCCGGCCAGCCCACCGAGCCAGATCCACCAGGGACCGCTGAGCAGGGCCGCAAGGTTGGGGCGGGGCACTTTGACGATCAGCATCACCAGCGCAATTGCCAGGCTGCTGATCAGCAGTGAGACCACGGTGGCCCAAAAGGGGTGGCCCAGCACGACACCGAGGCGGGCGTTGCTGCCCGCCTGCAGAGGCACTGCGGCGCCCGCCAGCAGGCTGAGGGCAATGGCAATAAAAAATGGCATAAGCACGTCTCCAGAGTTTCGACCTTTGTACGGCGATAGCCTGCAGGCGGCCAATTCCATATCCTGATGCCCGGTATTCGCGGGGTCGATGGCCTTGTGCCGAGCCTCGGGTTTACAATCGGTGCTCCTGTCTGGAGTACCTTCCTGTGCTGACACACTTAGATTCCCAAGGCCGCGCCAATATGGTCGATGTCACCGAAAAAGCGGTGACCTCCCGTGAAGCTGTGGCACAAGCTGTGGTGCGCATGCGCCCAGAAACCCTCGACATGATCATCAGTGGTGGCCATCCCAAGGGCGATGTGTTCGCCGTGGCGCGGATCGCCGGGATCCAGGCGGCGAAAAAAACCTCGGACCTGATCCCGCTGTGTCATCCGTTGATGCTCACCAGCGTCAAGGTTGAACTCGCCGCCCAGGGCAACGATGCCGTGCTGATCGTGGCGCGCTGCAAATTGTCCGGGCAGACCGGCGTCGAGATGGAAGCCCTGACTGCCGCCAGCGTGGCGGCCCTGACGATTTATGACATGTGCAAGGCGGTTGACCGCGGCATGACCATCGACAGCGTGCGCGTGCTGGAAAAACTCGGTGGCAAGAGTGGGCACTTTCAGGCGGATCCGGCATGAAGCTCAACGTAATGTTCTTTGCCCGCTATCGCGAGGCCCTGGGGCTGGATGGCGAAGCGGTGGAGGGCGAGTTTGCCTCCATTGAGCAGTTGCGCGCGTACCTGGCGCAACGCGGTGGTGCCTGGCAGGTGCTGGCCGAGCCCAACCTGATGTGTGCGCGCAATGAAGAGCTGTGCAAGCTCGACGAAGCGTTGGCAGACGGCGACGAAGTCGCGTTTTTCCCGCCCGTGACCGGAGGCTGATCATGGCCATTCGGGTGCAAACGGCGGCCTTTGACCCAGGCGCTGAAGTCAACGCATTGCACGCCGCGAATCTGGGCGTGGGGGCGGTGGTGAGCTTTGTCGGTTATGTGCGCGATTTCAATGATGGTCGTGACGTGGCGGGGATGTTTCTGGAGCATTATCCGGGCATGACCGAAAAGGCCCTGGGCAAGATCGTGGACGAAGCGGGGCAGCGTTGGCCATTGCTCGGGCTTGAAGTGCTGCACCGTGTGGGTGCACTGGAACCGGGTGAGCCGATCGTGTTTGTGGGAGTGGCCAGTGCCCATCGCCAGGCGGCGTTCGATGCCTGTGCGTTTGTGATGGACTACCTGAAAACCCGCGCGCCGTTCTGGAAGAAAGAACAGACCGCTGACGGCCCGCGCTGGGTGGAGGGGCGGGTGAGCGATGAAGTGGCAGCGCAGCGCTGGAAGTAGGGCTGCGAACGGCTGTGGGAGCGGGCTTGCTCGCGATGAATGCAGCGCGGTCTACCAGGCAAACGGGGAGCTGGCATCGCGAGCAAGCCCGCTCCCACAGGGGATCAGGCCGTTGCAGTCGGCTCCTGCGGCTTGCGCACAACCCGCACCACAGGGCGCAGCAACTCGGTCGGTGGCGTTTCGCAGCTGATCTTGCGGCCCAGCAGGGCTTCGATCGAGGGCAACTGATACGAGTCGTCCTCACCGGCAAAGCTGATCGACACACCGCTGGCCCCCGCACGGCCGGTACGGCCAATGCGGTGTACATAGTCATCCGGCACTTCAGGCAGGGTGAAGTTGATCACATGGCTGATACCGTCGATGTGAATCCCTCGACCGGCCACGTCCGTGGCCACCAGCACGCGAATCTTGCCTTCACGAAAACCTTCGAGCGTCTTGATGCGCTTGTGCTGTGGCACGTCACCCGACAACTGGGCGGCGTTGATGCCATCACGCACCAGGCGCTCTTCGATGCGGCGCACTTCGTCCTTGCGGTTGGCGAACACGATCACCCGTTCCCAACCGTTGTCATTGACCAGGTTGAACAGCAACTTGTACTTGTCGGCACCGGCAACGGCATAAACGTGCTGCTCGACCATGTCGCTGGCGACGTTGACCGATTCGATCTCGACGATGGCCGGGTCGGTGGTCCATTGCTTGGCCAGGTTCATCACATCCTCGGTAAAGGTCGCGGAGAACAACAGCGTTTGGCGTTCGGCCTTTGGCGGTGTTTGACGAATGATCTGACGTACTTGCGGGATAAAACCCATGTCCAGCATGCGGTCGGCTTCGTCGAGCACCATCACTTCGACCATGTCCAGATGCACTTCGCCGCGCTGGTTGAAGTCCAGCAAGCGGCCCGGTGTGGCCACCAGGATGTCGCAATGCCGGGCTTCCAGCTGCTTGAGCTGCTTGTCGAAGTCCATGCCGCCCACGAACGTCATGACGTTGAGGTCGGTGTACTTGGTCAGGTCGGCTGCGTCCTTGGCAATCTGCACCACCAGTTCACGGGTCGGGGCGATGATCAGCGCACGCGGTTCGCCCATGTAACGCTCTTTGGGCGGTGGGGTCTGGGTCAGCTGGCTGATGATCGATATCAGGAACGCAGCGGTTTTGCCCGTACCGGTCTGGGCGCGGCCAATGGCGTCACGACCGCCCAGGGTGTAGCCCAGCACACCCGCCTGGATCGGTGTGCAGTATGGGAACCCCAGGTCCTGGATGGCGTGCATCAGCTCGGGGGCGAGCTTGAAGTCATGAAAGCGGACCTTGCCTTCTTGCGGCTCGACGGCGAAGTCTTCGAGTTTCCAGGGAATAACGGGTGGCTTGGGGGCCGCCGCACGCCGAGGCTTGGCAATTTTTGGTTTTTCGACAGGCGGTTGTTCGGCAGCGGGCTGTGCGTCAGGGGTGTTCACCGGCGCAGGAGCGGGAGCTGGAACGTGAGCAGGACGGCCAGGCTGTTGCGCGTCGGTTCGCGCCCTGGCGTTGCTCGAAGGTGTAATGGATGCTGGCGCGAGCGGCTCAGCCTCGCTTTTACCGAATATTTTTTTGAGTGCTTTGAGCACGGTCATCTCATCAGTTGGTTAAGGAGTGTACGCCGGGCAGTGTAATGCAAGTCGCGTGCTCGGCGTGTAGTGAACGACAGGATGTTACGGTTTTAGCTCAGGCGTTTCGCCAGCCAGGTGCCGATATCGTGAATTTCTTCTGGTAACACTTCATGGCCCATTGGGTACTCCTGCCATGTAACCGAAACACCTGCAGCCTTTAAACGCTCATAAGCCGTACGGCCCATAGCGTTTTGTACTACATCGTCGTGCTGCCCGTGCAGGCACAAGGCAGGGATTCGTTGCTGGCTGGCCGACAAGGGCAGGGTGTCGCTGAACGTCGGTGCATAGGTGGATAGGGCTATAACGCCACCCAGCGGGCCCTGCCATTTCAGGTAAGCGGTATGGAACACCACGGCGCCGCCCTGGGAAAAACCGGCAAGGAAAATCCGGTTGGCGTCGATGCCGCTCTGGCGCTGGGCTTCGATCAAGCCAATGACCATGTCGGCCGACTCTTCGAGTTCTTCTTCGCTGATCGAGCGGGCCGGGCTCATGGCCTTGATGTCATACCAGCTGGGCATGGCATAACCGCCATTGATGGTCACGGCGCGGGTCGGCGCCTGGGGCAGGACAAAGCGGGTGGTCAGCAACGATTGTTGCAGGATCTCGGCGACCGGCATGAAGTCATAGCGGTCGGCACCCAGGCCGTGGAGCCAGATAACACAGCTGTCGGCGGTCTTTTGGGGGTGGATGATCAGTGGTTGGGTCATGGCTGCTCCATCATTGTGCGTGTGCGCAAACCGGGTGCGCTACAAGTGTGCTTGATCGGCTAAAAGTTACAGATTATGTCGCGTGCTTGAACGTTTTTTCCTGCATTTCCTACTGAACTTACTTAAGCCGCAGGAGTGGTACGCGCTTTGCTATGTGGACAGGGACGTGAATGCAATCCCCTTGGGCGGTAACACTAACAGGCTACTGCCGAAGGGGGGACTGCAAAAATCCCGAGGTTGAAGTTAGACAAGGAATTCAACAGCTCAAGTGAGCGCTTCAGTTTGACGGTTCGTGCGATGCACCCATCGCTCAAGGCTTATGCCGCTTGACCCAAAAAAAAGCCGACATGGGTCAACAGTGCCTCACAAGGGGGCGGCGGGCCTTGTTCAAACACAAAAAAAGCAGCACTGGAGGTTTGAATGAAGCAGTTGAAATCCACCCTGGCCCTGGCCACCGCAGCCATTGTGTTACTCAGTGCCAGTGGTTTTGCCCACGCCGGCGCAACCCTGGACAGCGTTAAAAAGAAAGGCTTTGTGCAATGTGGCGTGAGCGACGGCTTGCCGGGTTTTTCGGTACCTGACAAGGACGGCAAGATCATGGGCATCGATGCCGATGTGTGCCGTGCAGTGGCCGCGGCCGTATTTGGCGATGCCACCAAGGTCAAGTTCAGCCAGTTGAACGCCAAGGAGCGTTTCACCGCGCTGCAATCGGGCGAAGTGGACGTGCTGTCGCGCAACACCACCTGGACCAGTTCCCGTGATGCGGGCATGGGCATGGTGTTTGCGGGCGTGACCTACTACGACGGCATCGGCTTTCTGGTCAACAACAAGCTGGGCGTAAAAAGTGCCAAGGAGCTGGATGGTGCAACCATCTGCATCCAGGCCGGTACGACTACCGAGTTGAACGTATCGGACTACTTCCGCGGCAATAATCTCAAGTACACCCCGATCACCTTCGATACGTCCGACGAAAGCGCCAAGTCGCTGGAAAGCGGCCGTTGTGATGTGTTGACCTCCGACAAGTCGCAGCTTTACGCACAGCGCAGCAAGCTGGCTAACCCGAGCGAGTATGTCGTATTGCCCGAGACCATTTCCAAGGAGCCCCTGGGCCCGGTGGTGCGCAAGGGCGATGAAGACTGGTTCAGCATTGTGAAGTGGACCCTGTTCGCCATGCTCAACGCTGAAGAAGCCGGCATCACCTCGAAAAACGTCCTGGCTGAAGCCAAGTCGACCAAAAACCCGGACGTAGCCCGCTTGCTGGGTGCTGACGGCGAATACGGCAAAGACCTGAAACTGCCAAAAGACTGGGTGGTGCAGATCGTCAGCCAGGTGGGCAACTACGGCGAAGTCTTTGAGAAAAACCTCGGCAAAAGCACTCCTCTGGCCATCGACCGCGGGCTGAACGCTTTGTGGAATAACGGCGGCATTCAATACGCACCTCCAGTGCGCTGATAGCCCTTTCACCCGGCAGGCCAACTGCCGGGTGATGTAGTCTGATCCATTGTTAGGGGCACCTCATGCATATTAAAGTCGGCGCACCCAAGCCCAGGCTCAGCCTTGGCGATCCCCGCGTGCGTGCGTGGTTGTTTCAGATCGTCACCGTCGCGCTGGTGGTCTTCCTGGGCTGGTACCTGTTCAACAATACCCAGACCAACTTGCAGCATCGCGGCATTACTTCGGGTTTTGACTTTCTTGAGCGCAGTGCCGGGTTTGGCATTGCGCAACATCTGATTGATTACACCGAGTCTGACAGTTACGCCCGGGTCTTTTTGATCGGTTTGCTCAACACCTTGCTGGTGTCTGTGATCGGTATTGTCCTGGCCACGATCCTGGGTTTTATCATCGGTGTGGCGCGTTTGTCGTCGAACTGGATGATCAGCAAGCTGGCTACGGTGTATGTCGAGGTCTTTCGCAATATCCCGCCCTTGCTGCAAATCCTGTTCTGGTACTTCGCGGTCTTCCTGACCATGCCGGGGCCACGCAACAGCCACAACTTCGCGGACACCTTCTATATGAGCAGCCGGGGCCTGAACATGCCGGCAGCTGTAGGTACAGAGGCCTTCTGGCCGTTTGTGGCCAGTGTGGTGCTGGCGATCGTGGCCGTGGTGCTGATGGTCCGCCGGGCCAACAAGCGTTTCGAAGATACCGGCGAGCCGTTCCACAAGTTCTGGGTCGGGCTGTTCCTGCTGCTGGCGATCCCGGGCCTGTGCGTATTGCTGTTCGGCACCCCGGTGCATTGGGAAATGCCACAGCTCAAGGGTTTCAACTTTGTCGGTGGCTGGGTGCTGATCCCGGAACTGCTGGCGTTGACCATTGCGTTGACGGTCTACACCGCAGCCTTTATTGCTGAAATCGTGCGATCGGGGATCAAGTCGGTCAGCCACGGCCAGACCGAAGCCGCCCGTTCGCTGGGCCTGCGCCCGGGGCCGACGTTGCGCAAGGTGATCATCCCGCAGGCGTTGCGGGTAATCATTCCGCCGTTGACCAGCCAATACCTGAACCTGGTTAAAAACTCGTCCCTGGCGGCGGGTATCGGGTACCCAGAAATGGTTTCACTGTTTGCCGGTACGGTACTCAACCAGACCGGGCAAGCGATTGAAGTCATTGCCATCACCATGAGCGTGTACCTGGCCATCAGCATCAGCATTTCGCTGCTGATGAATTGGTACAACACGCGTATTGCGCTGATCGAGCGATGAGGACGGGACTATGACCACTCATGTTTTCAAACCCGACATGCCGCCGCCGGGCAACCGCATCGGCATTGTCGCCTGGGCACGGGCCAATCTGTTCTCCAGTTGGCTCAACACCCTGCTGACCCTGTTTGCCTTTTACCTGGTCTGGCTGATCGTGCCGCCGCTGCTGAGCTGGACGATTTTCGATGCCAACTGGGTGGGTAGCACCCAGGCTGATTGCACCAAAGAGGGCGCCTGCTGGGTGTTTATCCAGCAGCGTTTTGGCCAGTTCATGTATGGCTATTACCCGCCCGAACTGCGCTGGCGCGTTGACCTGACCGTGTGGCTGGCGGTGGTGGGCGCAGCGCCGTTGTTTATCTCGCGCTTCAAGCACAAGGCAATCTATGGCCTGGGCTTTCTGGTGCTGTACCCGATCCTGGCGTACACCTTGCTGCACGGCGGTTACTGGGGCCTGGCCAACGTAGCCACCAGCCAGTGGGGCGGCCTGATGCTGACCCTGGTCATTGCCACGGTGGGTATTGCCGGTGCCTTGCCATTGGGGATCTTGCTGGCGTTGGGCCGACGTTCGGACATGCCGGCCATTCGTGTGGTGTGCGTGACCTTTATCGAGTTCTGGCGCGGTGTGCCGCTGATTACCGTGCTGTTCATGTCCTCGGTGATGTTGCCGCTGTTTCTGCCCGAGGGCATGAACTTCGACAAACTGCTGCGGGCCTTGATCGGCGTGATCCTGTTTCAGTCGGCGTATGTGGCTGAAGTGGTGCGCGGTGGTCTGCAAGCCATCCCCAAGGGGCAGTACGAGGCGGCTGCGGCAATGGGCCTGGGCTACTGGCGCAGCATGGGCCTGGTGATTTTGCCGCAGGCCCTGAAGCTGGTGATCCCCGGCATCGTCAACACCTTTATTGCCCTGTTCAAGGACACCAGCCTGGTGATCATCATCGGCTTGTTCGACCTGCTCAACAGCGTCAAGCAGGCCGCCGCCGACCCGAAATGGTTGGGCATGGCCACTGAAGGCTATGTGTTTGCAGCATTGGTGTTCTGGATTTTCTGTTTTGGTATGTCCCGCTACTCCATGCATCTGGAGCACAAGCTGGACACTGGCCACAAGCGTTAGGAGTAGTGCGACATGAGTGAAGCAATCAAAAAACCTGCAAGCGCTGAAGGCATTATCCAGATGCAGGGCGTCAACAAGTGGTACGGCCAGTTCCATGTGCTCAAGGACATCAACCTTAACGTGCAGCCGGGCGAGCGCATTGTATTGTGCGGGCCTTCGGGGTCGGGCAAGTCGACCACCATCCGCTGCATCAACCGTCTGGAAGAACACCAGCAGGGCCGCATCGTGGTGGATGGCGTGGAGTTGACCAACGACATCAAGCAGATCGAGACGGTGCGCCGTGAAGTGGGCATGGTGTTCCAGCACTTCAACCTGTTCCCGCACCTGACCATCCTGCAGAACTGCACCCTGGCACCGATGTGGGTGCGCAAGATGCCCCGGCGCAAGGCTGAAGAAATTGCCATGCATTATCTGGAGCGTGTACGGATTCCGGAGCAGGCGCACAAGTTTCCGGGGCAGTTGTCAGGTGGCCAGCAGCAGCGTGTGGCGATTGCCCGGGCGTTGTGCATGAAGCCGAAAATCATGCTGTTCGATGAACCGACATCAGCACTTGACCCGGAGATGGTCAAGGAGGTGCTGGACACCATGATCGGCCTGGCTGAAGACGGCATGACCATGCTCTGCGTGACCCACGAAATGGGCTTTGCCCGCACCGTGGCCAACCGGGTGATCTTTATGGACAAGGGTGAAATCGTCGAGGAGGCCGCCCCTAATGACTTCTTCGATAACCCGCAAAATGACCGGACCAAACTGTTCCTCAATCAGATTTTGCATTGATCGGGGTTTGTAGCCGCTGAGGAGCGAAGCGAGGCTGCGATCGACTGCGCAGCAGTCGTAAAATCAGCCATTTAAACCCGGATCACAGGTTTACGGCCGCTGCCCGCCCGATCGCAGCTTCGCTGCGCTCGTCAGCGGCTACAAAGCAAAGGTGTCAGCTTTCGCGCTGCTGTTGTTTTTGCACCAGCAGCGCGTTGATGTCTGCGCACTCGTTGATGGCTTGCAGCTCCCGGACCAGTTCAGGATGACGGTCAAGCAGACGCATCAGCACAAACAAGGGCTTAGGGGGTTCTACCTCAGCCCGCTCATAACGGCTGAAGGCATTGTGGCCGCCCCCCGAGAGCAACTGCACGGCACTTTTTTGGGTGAAGTGCAGCTTGCGTCTAATCCGTTTCATCTCTTCTGCCATCACTCGCTTGGCATCTTCGATCAGTTCGTCACCTGCCTGGGCATAGCGTTCTGCGCTGGGGGCATCGAATTCGATCTCTGCACACGCGGAGCATTCGCGCCCGGCCAGGCTATGGACCATGCGGTTCAATTGCTTGAAGTTCACATTGAAACTGCGGCCCTTGAAGGCTTGCATCGCATTGGCGGCCCCGCAGCTGTAGCAGTCATGTTTGCTCATAAGTCTTTCTCCTTGAAGGCGATGACTGGTGGCCCTCCACTGGGGCGATAGGTCACCTTGATATAAATGGCCAGACCGCATGCGTGTGCGTGGTAGACGTCCTGCCAGACCTTGTGGTCGGCGTGGGTCGACATCGATTTATACAACGCCCTGCGCTCAAGGGAGGCAATGACCCGCTGCATTTGTGCGAGGGTCAGGCCCATTGTCCGTCCGCTATCCAGTGCGCTTTTGGTGAACGCTACCGCGCCCAGCCGCTGTACATCGGCTTGAATGCACTGGAGGTTGTAGTGAGGTGTTTTCTTTTCCATAAGAGGTCGCCTCGATATGCCTTAAATTACCCTTTAAGGGTTTTTCATTCAATGATTAATAAACGTTTTTTGGGGGTTCTAAATCTGTAGTTGATTGCCTGCTTAGAGGTGTCTGGATAACATGTAGGAAAATTCATCCTATGATTGGATGAAAAGGCGGATTCAATGACAGACGCTTCTCCCATCATCAAACGCTCGTTGGTCGACCAGGCCCTTGAGCAGTTGCGCGCGCGAATAAACAACGGCACCTGGGAGGTTGGGCAGCGTTTGCCGACCGAGCCCGAGCTGGCCACGCAACTGAACATCAGCCGCAACACTGTGCGTGAGGCCATGCGCGTACTGGCATTCGCCGGGCTGATCGAGATTCGCCAGGGCGATGGCAGTTACCTGCGTGGCCGCGTCGACCCGATGGACACCCTGCGTGCGTTGTCATCCTGTTCTCTGGAGCAGGGGCGGGAGATGCGTCACATCATCGAGGTCGAAGCCGTTGGCCTGGCGGCCTTGCGCCGCACCGACGAAGACCTGCGCCTGTTGCATCAGGCGCTCGATGCCAGTGGCCAGCACTATCACGGTGAGCTCGATGCCTATATTTGCTGCGACCTGGTGTTTCACCAGCGGCTGATCGATGCCGCCCACAATCCGGCCTTGAGCGAGCTGTATCGCTACACCGCAAGCGTTGTGACTAATCATTTGCGCAAGACGATGGATGTTCACCCGCGTCGCCAAAAGGTGTTCGACCTGCACGTCGAGCTGCTGCAAGCCGTAGAACAACAAAACCCGCAACGGGCCATGGCGCTGTGCCGGACGTTGATCAATGAACCTTGAGCCGGAGCACGCCATGAGCCACCCCTCGTCAATTGCCAATGCCAGCGTCGAGCCCGTTCGTCATCTTGATGAGCTGGAAGAGTTGCTGATCGACGCCGAAGCCGACGACGAGCAAGTGCAGCACACACCACCCGTGGTGTTGCGCCCGTGGCTGCTGCTGTTGGGGCTGGTGCTGGTGGCGCTGAACTTGCGCCCGGCATTGTCGAGCATGGCGCCGTTGCTGGGTGAGGTCTCGGACAAGCTGGGCCTGTCGGCGGCGCAGGCGGGGCTGCTGACCACTTTGCCGGTACTGTGCCTGGGGTTGTTCGCACCGCTGGCGCCAATCCTGGCGCGGCGTTTCGGTACAGAGCGGGTGGTGCTGGGGATTTTGCTGACGCTGGGCGGCGGCATTGTTCTGCGCAGTTGTCTGGGTGAGGTGGGGCTGTTCGCCGGGAGCATTCTGGCGGGGGCCAGTATTGGCGTTATCGGTGTGTTGTTGCCGGGTATCATCAAGCGTGACTTCGCCGGGCATGCGGGAACCATGACCGGGGTCTACACAATGGCCTTGTGCCTGGGAGCGGCGCTGGCAGCGGGGGCCACGGTGCCACTTAGCGAGTCGCTTGGGCAGAGCTGGGCAATGGGGTTGGGGTTCTGGGCCTTGCCCGCATTGCTGGCGATGATGTTCTGGCTGCCGCAAGTGGGCAAGCGCCAGGGCACACACAATGTGGCTTATCGCGTGCGCGGCTTGTTGCGCGATCCGCTGGCCTGGCAAGTGACGCTGTATATGGGTCTGCAATCCTCGTTGTCCTACATTGTGTTTGGCTGGTTGCCTTCAATTCTTATTGGTCGTGGCCTGACACCGACCCAGGCAGGGCTGGTGATGTCGGGTTCGGTGATCGTGCAATTGATCACGGCGTTGACGGCGCCCTGGCTGGCTACGCGGGGCAAGGATCAACGGCTGGCCATTGTGCTGGTCATGGGCATGACCCTGGCCGGGCTGTTTGGCTGCCTTTATGCACCCATCGACGGCTTGTGGGGCTGGGCGATCGTGCTGGGCCTGGGGCAGGGCGGCACGTTCAGCCTGGCCTTGACCTTGATCGTGCTGCGTTCGCGTGATGCCCATGTTGCGGCCAACCTGTCAGGCATGGCCCAGGGCATTGGTTATACCGTGGCGTCGATGGGCCCGCTGGCCGTAGGGGTGGTGCATGAAGTGACCGGTGGCTGGAGTGCATTGGGCTGGATTTTTGCCGTTATCGGCCTGGGCGCGATCATCGCCGGGCTGGGTGCCGGGCGCTCGTTGTATGTGAATGTGCAAAGCGAGAAAGTCTGAGGCCATAGTGTTTCTGCTCATGGCAGATTATCGTGCTCGCATTACTGACCCGCACGGAGCCTGCCATGAGCCAGGACCATCAAGCATTGATCACTCGTTTCTACCAGGCCTTCCAGCGGCTTGATGCCCAGGCAATGGCTGATTGCTACACCACCGACGTGGTGTTCAGCGACCCGGTGTTTGGCGAACTGCGTGGCCAAAACGCTGCCGATATGTGGCGCATGCTGACCTCGCGGGCCAAGGACTTCAGCCTCACCTTCGATCAGGTTCAGGCCGACAGCCAGCGCGGCAGCGCGCACTGGGTGGCCACCTATGTGTTTGGCCAGACCGGGGCCACGGTGGTCAATGATATCCAGGCGCGCTTTGTATTTCGTGATGGCAAGATTTGCGAGCATCACGATCACTTCGACCTGTGGCGCTGGTCGCGTCAGGCGCTGGGCCTCAAGGGTTTGCTGCTGGGGTGGACACCGCTGGTGCAGAACGCCATCCGGGCACAGGCCCAAAAAGGGCTCAAGGCCTTTCAGGGCAGCCGCTGAAAGTGAGCGGGAAACCTTGGTTTGTGTATCTTGTGCGGGCCGCCAATGGCTCTTTGTATTGCGGTATCAGCGATGACCCGGTGCGCCGTTTTGCCAAGCATCAAACCGGCAAGGGCGCGCGTTTTTTTGCTTCAAGCCCGGCAGTGGCGCTGGTGTATGTGGAGTCCTGGCCGGACAAGGGTGAAGCCCTGCGCCAGGAGCGCCTGATCAAGAAGCTCAGGAAGAGTGCCAAGGAGTGTCTGGTGCAGAGCCAGGCTGGAGATTTTTTGCCCTCACCCCAACCCTCTCCCTGAGGGAGAGGGAGCTGACTGCACGCGGCCTTGAGAACAGGGACAATCAGTTCCCTCTCCCTGAGGGAGAGGGAGCTGACTGCACGCGGCCTTGAGAACACCGAAAATCAGTTCCCTCTCCCTTTGGGAGAGGGCTAGGGTGAGGGGCTCTTGAGCTCTACTTCAACGCCGCCAATATCGCATCGGGCTTGAAATCGCGAATCAGCGTGCCGTTCACATCCAGTATCGGAATGCCACGCCCGCCCAACGCCTCGTAGGCCTGACGGGCGCTGGCGTCCTTGTCGATATCGAATTCCTTGAACGGAATGCCTTTTTCATCCAGAAACCGCCGCGTCGCCTTGCAGTAGCCACACCACTCGGTGGAGTACAGCACCACCCGGGCACTGGCCCGGGTTTGCTCGGACACGACCCCTGAAGGGTTGAGCACGCGCTCGATCTTGCCCCAGTTCTGGAAAATGACCACGACCACCAGAACAAACAGGACTTTCTTCAGGATCCCGTTGAACATTACTTGCTGCGCTTGAGCTGGTCGAGCAGTTGGGTCGGCAGGCCCTTGATCACCAGCGTGCCGGCTTCTTCGTCGAATTCCACCTTGGAGCCCAGCAGGTGGGCTTCAAAGCTGATAGACAGCCCCTCAGCACGCCCGGTGAAGCGACGGAACTGGTTGAGGGTGCGTTTGTCCGCCGGAATCTCCGGCGACAGGCCGTAGTCCTTGTTGCGGATATGGTCGTAGAAGGCCTTGGGGCGTTCTTCGTCGATCAGCTCGGACAACTCTTCGAGGCCCATCGGTTCGCCGATTTTTGCCTGGCTGCTGGCATAGTCGACCAGGGTCTTGGTTTTTTCCCGGGCGGACTCTTCCGGCAGGTCTTCGCTCTCTACGAAGTCGCTGAAGGCCTTGAGCAGGGTGCGGGTTTCGCCCGGGCCGTCGACGCCTTCCTGGCAGCCGATAAAGTCGCGGAAGTATTCCGAAACTTTTTTGCCGTTCTTGCCTTTGATAAACGAAATGTACTGCTTGGACTGCTTGTTGTTCTGCCACTCGGAGATATTGATCCGCGCAGCCAGGTGCAGCTGGCCAAGGTCCAGGTGGCGCGACGGGGTCACGTCCAGCTCCGAGGTCACCGCCACGCCTTCGCTGTGGTGCAGCAGGGCGATGGCCAGGTAGTCGGTCATGCCTTGCTGGTAATGAGCAAACAGCACATGACCGCCGGCCGAGAGGTTGGACTCTTCCATCAGCTTTTGCAGATGCTCGACGGCCACGCGGCTGAAGGCGGTGAAGTCTTTACCGCCATCGAGGTATTCCTTGAGCCAGCCGCTGAACGGGTGCGCACCGGACTCGGCATGGAAAAACCCCCAGGCTTTGCCTTGCTTGGCGTTATAGCTTTCGTTCAGGTCTGCGAGCATGTTCTCGATGGCTTGGGACTCGGCCAGTTCGGAGTCACGGGCATGGAGAACAGCGGGCGTACCGTCGGGTTTTTTGTCAATCAAATGGACGATGCAATGACGGATCGGCATGGGCTTCTCGGTGTGTAATGAGAGGGCAGGGCACTCACCCCGCAAAGGCGCCAAGTGTACCGCACCTGAGCCCCGGGTCGCAGTTTGGGGGGCTGGAGGGCGCCCTGGAGCGGTTTTTTACGGTTTTAAGGCGATAAAGCTGACCAAAAGCCCAGGTAGAGGCGGATATTTACCCGTCTCTGTGCTAGTTTTGCCCGGTCTTGCGCTCGGAAACGGCGCAAAGCGTGCATTCAGCATGTGTCAGGTCGAACCAAACCCCGTTTTAGCTATCTACATCCGCGATTCGTCGTGAAAGCTGGCGGGTGTGCCAGACCCTTGAGATCTGGCTCGATGGCTGACATTGCACTCTGCAAACCAAATGAATTTGATAGGGAAGGAACATCTCAATGGCTATTACTAAAGACCAACTGATCGCCGATATCGCTGAAGCTATCGACGCGCCGAAAACTACCGCGCGTAACGCTCTGGACCAACTGGCCCAGATCGTTGCTGATCAATTGGAAAATGGCGGCGAAATCACTCTGCCAGGTATTGGCAAACTGAAAGTGACTGAGCGTCCTGCCCGTACTGGCCGTAACCCTTCGACTGGCGCAGCCATCGAAATCGCAGCCAAAAAAGTTATCAAGCTCGTTGTGGCCAAAGGCCTGACTGACGCTGTTAACAAGTAAGACTGCTGTAAAAAAGCCGCGCTTGGGATCACTCCGAAGCGCGGCTTTTTTATGGGCGCTATTCCTGTAGCAGCTGCCGCAGGAACGAGGCTGCGTTCGGCGGCGAAGCCGTCGTAGATCCGGGCCCCCCGGTTTTCCTGAAAAACGGGGGCAGCTGAATCTACGACGGCTTCGCCGCCGAACGCAGCCTCGCGCAGCTCGACAGCTGCTACGAGGTTTTGCGTATTTACACGCTTACTTCCAGTTCTTCTCGCGCCACAGCTGTTGCTGCTCTTTGTCATGGAATGTCCAGGCGACAAAGCGGCTTTGCTTGTTGCCTTGTGACATGTCGACCACCTGGCTTTCGCGCACGCCGGCTTTTTTCAGTGCAGTCTGGATCGCCGGCAAGTTGGACGCCTTGGACACCAGCACGCTGAACCACAGCACCTGACGGCCCACTTGCACGCTTTCACGAATCAGTTGGGTCACAAAGCGCTGCTCGCCACCTTCGCACCACAATTCAGCAGCCTGACCGCCAAAGTTCAGTACCGGCAGTTTGCGCTTGGGATCAGCCTTGCCCAGTGCACGCCATTTACGCTCGCTGCCGCGCGTGGCTTCGTCGATAGACGCATGAAACGGCGGGTTGCACATGCTCAGGTCAAAACGCTCGGCGCTGTCCAGCACGTCCAGCAGGATCTTCTTCTGATCGGGTTGCAGGCGCAGGCTGATGGCTTTGTTCAGGCCGTTGGACTGCACGATCGCCTTGGCCGCTTTAACGGCAGTAGGGTCAACTTCGGTGCCCAGGAACTGCCAGCGGTATTCGCTGTGACCAATCAGCGGGTACACGCAGTTTGCACCCATGCCGATGTCCAGCACGCGCACGCTCGGGCCACGCGGGATGACGCCATCGTTCATGGTTGCCAGCAGGTCGGCCAGAAAGTGCACATAGTCAGCGCGACCGGGCACAGGCGGGCACAGGTAGTCAGCCGGAATGTCCCAGTGGGCGATACCGTAGAACGCCTTGAGCAACGCGCGGTTGAACACGCGCACGGCATCCGGGTTGGCGAAGTCGATGCTCTCTTTGCCATACGGGTTGATGATGACGAACTCGGCCAGCTCCGGGCACACCGAAATCAGCTGCGGGAAGTCATAGCGGCCCTGGTGGCGGTTGCGCGGGTGCAGGCTGGGCTTGACGCGCGGCTCGACCGGTTTGGCATCGCTGGCAGCCTTGGGCTTGTGGCGTGTGGCTTTGGAAGTGCGAGGGGTAGTCATGTTCAATTCATTCCACAAAAGCAATCGCGGGCAAGCCCGCTCCTGCAGAGTTAAAACCCTGCGGGAGCGGCCTTGCCCGCGATCAGGTGCGCAGCGTTTTTACAGGCTGGAAATCCGCGCGTGCTGGTCTGCCAGTTTGCTCAAGGCCTGTTCGGCTTCGGCCAACTTGGCACGTTCTTTCTCGATGACTTCGGCCGGAGCCTTGTCAACGAACGCGGCATTCGACAATTTGCCGCCTACTCGCGCCACTTCGCCGTTCAGGCGCTGGATTTCCTTGTCCAGACGCGCCAGCTCTGCATCTTTGTCGATCAGGCCGGCCATCGGCACCAGCACTTCCATCTCGCCAACCAGAGCGGTGGCAGACAGAGGGGCTTCGGCACCGTCTTGCAGCACGGTGATCGATTCGAGTTTAGCCAGCTTTTTGAGCAAAGCATCGTTCTCGGTCAAACGGCGCTGGTCTTCGCTGCTGACGTTTTTCAGGTACAGCTGCAACGGCTTGCCCGGGCCTATGTTCATTTCGCCACGGATGTTGCGCGTGCCGAGCATCAGGCCCTTGAGCCATTCGATATCGTCTTCGGCGGCCTGGTCGATGCGCGCTTCGTTCGGTACCGGCCACGGCTGCAGCATGATGGTCTTGCCTTCAACGCCGGCCAGCGGCGCGATGCGCTGCCAGATTTCTTCGGTGATGAACGGCATGAACGGATGCGCCAGGCGCAGGGCCACTTCCAGTACACGCACCAGCGTGCGGCGGGTGCCGCGCTGACGCTCTACCGGGGCGTTTTCGTCCCACAACACAGGCTTGGACAGCTCCAGGTACCAGTCGCAGTACTGGTTCCAGATGAACTCGTACAGCGCTTGTGCCGCCAGGTCAAAACGGAACTGGTCGAGGTGACGGGTCACTTCGGCTTCGGTGCGTTGCAACTGCGAGATGATCCAGCGGTCAGCCAGGGACAGTTCGTAGGCTTCGCCGTTCTGGCCGCAGTCTTCGCCCTTGTCCAGCACATAGCGTGCGGCGTTCCAGATCTTGTTGCAGAAGTTGCGATAGCCTTCGACGCGGCCCATGTCGAACTTGATGTCACGACCGGTGGACGCCAGCGAGCAGAACGTGAAGCGCAGGGCGTCGGTGCCGTAGCTGGCGATGCCGTCGGCGAATTCGTCGCGGGTCTGCTTCTCGATTTTCTTCAGCAGTTTTGGCTGCATCAGGCCGGTGGTGCGTTTGGCCACCAGGTCTTCGAGTTCGATACCGTCGATGATGTCCAGCGGGTCCAGGACGTTGCCCTTGGACTTGGACATCTTCTGGCCCTGACCGTCACGTACCAGACCGTGTACATACACGGTCTTGAACGGAACTTGCGGGGTGCCGTCTTCGTTTTTCACCAGATGCATGGTGAGCATGATCATCCGGGCAACCCAGAAGAAAATGATGTCGAAGCCGGTAACCAGCACGTCAGTGGAGTGGAAGGTTTTCAGTGCTTCGGTTTTTTCCGGCCAGCCCAGGGTGGAGAACGTCCACAGACCCGAACTGAACCAGGTGTCGAGCACGTCGTTGTCCTGTTGCAGCGCAACGTCCGGGCCCAGGTTGTGCTTGGCGCGGACTTCGGCTTCGTCGCGGCCTACATAGACCTTGCCCGATTCGTCGTACCAGGCCGGAATGCGGTGGCCCCACCACAGCTGACGGCTGATGCACCAGTCCTGGATGTCGCGCATCCACGAGAAGTACATGTTTTCGTACTGTTTAGGCACGAACGCGATGCGGCCGTCTTCAACCGCAGCAATGGCAGGTTCTGCCAGAGGCTTGGTCGATACATACCACTGGTCGGTCAGCCACGGCTCGATCACGGTGCCGGAACGGTCGCCTTTAGGTACTTTCAGGGCGTGATCGTCAACGCTGACCAGCAGGCCGGCTTCGTCGAAATCAGCAACGATTTGCTTGCGCGCCTCGAAGCGGTCCAGGCCTGCGTACTTGGCTGGCAGGGTGCCGTCGATGGACTCGTTCAACGTGCCGTCGAGGTTGAACACCTGGGCTGCAGGCAGCACCGCGGCGTTTTTGTCGAAGATGTTGAGCAGCGGCAGGTTGTGGCGCTTGCCGACTTCGTAGTCGTTGAAATCGTGGGCCGGGGTGATTTTCACGCAGCCGGTGCCGAATTCAGGGTCGCAGTAGTCGTCCGCGATGATCGGGATGCGGCGGCCCACCAGTGGCAGCTCGACGAATTTGCCGATCAGGGCCTTGTAGCGCTCGTCTTCCGGGTTAACGGCTACGGCGGCGTCACCGAGCATGGTTTCCGGACGAGTGGTGGCAACCACCAGGTAGTCCAGGCCTTCGGCGGTTTTGGCGCCGTCTGCCAGCGGGTAGCGCAGGTTCCACAGGAAACCTTTCTCGTCGTGGTTTTCCACTTCAAGGTCGGAAATTGCGGTGTGCAGCTTGGTGTCCCAGTTGACCAGGCGCTTGCCACGGTAGATCAGGCCGTCTTCGTGCAGGCGCACAAAAGCTTCTTTCACGGCTTCGGACAGGCCATCGTCCATGGTGAAGCGCTCGCGGCTCCAGTCTACGGACGAGCCAAGGCGACGGATCTGACGGCTGATATTGCCACCGGACTGGTCTTTCCACTCCCAGATCTTGTCGAGGAATTTTTCGCGACCCAGGTCGTGGCGGTTCAGACCCTGTGCTTCGATCTGACGCTCAACCAGCATCTGGGTGGCGATACCGGCGTGGTCGGTACCCGGCTGCCACAGGGTGTTGCGACCCTGCATGCGGCGGAAACGGATCAGGGCGTCCATGATCGCGTTGTTGAAACCGTGCCCCATGTGCAGGCTGCCGGTGACGTTCGGCGGCGGGATCATGATGGTGTACGGGTCGCCCGCGCCTTGCGGGGCAAAATAATTCTCTTCTTCCCAGGTTTTGTACCAGGAAGTTTCAATGGCGTGCGGCTGGTAGGTCTTATCCATGCGCGGCGGGACCCTATTGGCATTAATTCAGGAAAGCCGACAAGTATAGCGGGGTGGGACTGCGCGGGGAACCTATTGCTGTTGTGGGAGCGGGCTTGCTCGCGATACGGGCAACGCGGTGCATCTGGTTCATCAAGGCGCTGCAATCGCGAGCAAGCCCGCTCCCGCAGGGTCAGCTTTGATGCTGTGCGAGCAACCGCTCCATATGGGCATCGAGGCGGCGCTTGATCTCGGTTTCAATATGCGGGGCGAAGTCGTTGATCACGTCCTGCATGATGGCCTGGGCCGCGGTGCGCAGCTCTCTGTCCAGATGTACCAGCAGGGCGTCGGGAGCTTTTTCTGCCACGGGTGCAGGGGCGATGCCGACCAGCGGTATTTGCGCAGGCTCGGGTTCTTCGCTGATGACTTCGGACAACAGCGGTATCTGCGTGTCTTCGCCGCCCACCATCTCCGTCAGCAGCGGCGGTTGCAGGCCCTCATCGCCAAGCAGCTTGCGAATGGACTCAAGGTCATCAAGCAGGTGTGCAGCTTTTTGCGGCGAATTGGAAGTGTCCATCGTGGGCTCAGAGTCGTTGCAGCTTGTGGTCTTGCAGAGGATAGCCCTGTTCGCGGTAGAAGCGGAAACTCTCCCGCGCGGCCAGCCGCACGGCAGGGTCTTCGACCACGACTTCGGCCACACGGGCGAAGCGTTTGAAAAATTCGGGGACCTTGAGGTCCAGGTTGATCAGCAAGTCCTGATGGCTTGCGGGTGCATCGGTACAGCCCATGACGACGACGCCATCGGGTTGGTCTTCAGTGTTGCTGTGGGGCACGAAACTTTCGCCCTTGAAGCGCCACAGGCGTTCATCCAGGTCCTGGCGCTGGGCGTTGTCAGTGCAGTGCAGGTACACGCGATGGCCCAGGCGCCAGGCCTTTTCGGTGAGCTTGCAGGCAAAATCCAGCCGCGCAGACGGCTCGGCGCTGGGCAGGATATAAAAGTCGATCTTGGTGAGCTCTGTATCGGGTGCTGGGGTCATTGCGGTTCCTGAATCGGGACTGCGCCGCCGTCAGACGGCGCAGCCTTCGATTGTCAGTTTCAAGCGTTGGCGCGATCGAGCAGGTACTGGGTCAGCAGGGGCACAGGGCGGCCACTGGCGCCCTTGTCCTTGCCGCCGCTGACCCATGCGGTGCCGGCGATGTCCAGATGCGCCCAGTGGTAGGCCTTGGCGAAACGCGACAGGAAGCAGCCAGCAGTGATGGCGCCGCCTTTAGGCCCGCCAATGTTGGCCATGTCGGCGAACGGGCTGTCCAGTTGCTCCTGGTATTCGTCGAACAATGGCAGCTGCCAGGCGCGGTCGTCGGCTTGCTTGCCGGCTTCCAGCAACTGGTTGATCAACTCGTCGTTGTTACCCATCAGGCCCGAGGTGTGGGCACCCAGGGCAACCATGCAGGCACCGGTCAGGGTGGCGATGTCGATTACGGCCTGAGGCTTGAAGCGCTCGGCGTAGGTCAGGGCATCGCACAGCACCAGGCGACCTTCGGCGTCGGTGTTGAGGATTTCGACCGTCTGGCCGCTCATGGTGGTGACGATATCGCCCGGACGGGCCGCGCCGCCGCTTGGCATGTTTTCGGCGCAGGCCAGGATGCACACCAGGTTGATCGGCAGTTTCAGCTCGAGTACGGCGCGCAGGGTGCCGAACACGCTGGCCGCACCGCCCATGTCGTACTTCATTTCATCCATGCCGGCGCCCGGCTTGAGGCTGATGCCACCAGTGTCGAAGGTGATGCCCTTGCCGACCAGCACGAACGGTTTTTCGGATTTCTTGCCGCCGGCGTAGTTCATCACGATCAGGCGTGGCGGCTGGTCGCTGCCCTGGCCCACGGCGTAGAACGCGCCCATGCCCAGATCCTTGATTTTCTTCTCGTCAAGAATCTCGACCTTCAGGCCCTTGAATTCCTTGCCCAGGTCCTTGGCCTGCTCGGCCAGGAAGACCGGGTGGCAGATGTTCGGCGGCAGGTTGCCCAGGTCACGGGTGAATGCCATGCCCGCAGCGATGGCCTGGGCGTGGGTCACTGCGCGTTGAACTTCAGCCTGGGCGGCCTTGATGGTCAGCAGGGTGATTTTTTTCAGGGCGCGAGGTTCGGCTTTCTGGCTTTTGAAGCGGTCGAAGCTGTATTCGCCGTCGATCAGGGTTTCGGCCAGCAGGCGGGTCTTGCTGTAGCTGTCGCGACCCTTGACCACCAGTTCGTCCAGTGCCAGCACGGCATCGCTGCCGCCCAGGCCCTTGAGCACGCTCAGGGCGGCGCTGATGATTTTACGGAACGGGCGGTCACCCAGTTCTTCATCCTTGCCGGTGCCCAGCAGCAGCACGCGTTCGGCCTTGAGGTTGGGCAGGCTGTGCAGCAGCAGGCTCTGGCCGGTCTTGCCGGCAAGATCGCCGCGCTTGAGTACAGCGCTGATGGCGCCGCCCGTCAGCTCATCGATGGCTTTGGCGCTGGCGCCCAACTTGCGGCCTTCGCCGATGGCGACCACCAGGGTGGCGGTTTTCAACGTTTCCGGGCTAACGCTTTTTACAACCAGTTCCATGTCGGGGTCCCTGAATCAAATGGTCAACATGCGCACAAACAGTACTGTTCGTTTGCCAGATAGAAGAAGCGCTTCACCTGTGTTCAAGGCGGGCGTCAAGGCGGGCAGTTTGAACCCCGTCGCAGGAGCCTGACAACCCCGCTATAACTACAACTTGGCACTTTCGAGACTGCGCAGTGACAGGGGCGGCCATTCACAGGATAATGCGCCATCTTTTTAGACGGCCCGTCTCATCTATGATGAGGTATTGGCCGACTCGTTATGCTGCTTGTTTGGCCGCCTTAGCCTGACGACCCTGGAGTGTCTGGTTTGATCGTCTTCCGTTATCTGTCCCGCGAAGTCCTGCTTACATTGAGCGCTGTCAGCGCTGTGCTGCTGGTCATCATCATGAGCGGTCGTTTCATCAAATACCTGGCCCAGGCCGCCTCTGGCGCCCTGGATCCGGGCTCCTTGTTCCTGATCATGGGCTTTCGCCTGCCGGGCTTCATGCAGCTGATCCTGCCGCTGGGGCTGTTCCTGGGCATTCTGCTGTCCTATGGGCGGCTGTACCTTGAAAGCGAGATGACCGTGCTGTCGGCCACCGGCATGAGTCGCCAGCGCCTGCTGGCCATTACCATGGCACCGGCTGCGCTGGTGGCGCTTATCGTGGCGTGGCTCAGCCTGAGCCTGGCCCCGCAGGGCAACAATGAGTTTCAGCTGCTGCTCAACAAGCAGGATGCCCTGACCGAGTTCGATACCCTGGAAGCCGGGCGTTTCCAGTCGTTGAGTGACGGTACGCGGGTGACCTACACCGAGGAGCTGAGCAATGACCGCTCGCTCTTGTCCGGGGTGTTCATCACCCAGAAAAAACTCGGTGAGGAAGCCAAGGACCGCAGCATTTCCGTGCTGCTGGCCGAGAAGGGCCGCCAGGAGGTGCGTCCTGACGGCAGCCGCTGGCTGGTGCTGGACAATGGCTATCGTTATGACGGCAACCCGGGGCAGGCCGACTATCGGGCGATCAAGTACGAAACCTACGGTGTGTTGCTGCCCAAGCCCGAAGTCAGCAATGAAGTAACAGACCGCGATGCAATACCTACCGTGGACCTCCTCGGCAGCTCGGACCCTCGTGTGGTCGCCGAATTGCATTGGCGCATTGCCTTCCCTGTGCTGGTGTTTATCGTGACCTTGATCGCGGTGCCGTTGTCGCGAGTCAACCCGCGTCAGGGGCGTTTCCTCAAGTTGTTGCCGGCCATTCTGCTTTATATGAGCTACCTGAGCATGCTGACCTGGGGCAAGGGGCTTCTTCAGGATGGCAAGATCCCGCTGGGGCTGGGCCTGTGGTGGGTGCATGGGTTGTTCCTGGTCATTGGCCTGGGGCTGATGTACTGGGAGCCGCTGCGCTTGAAGCTGGCTAGTCGCCGTAGTGCCGAGGAGATGGCCCGTGGTTAAGCTCGATCGCTACATTGGTAGCAGTGTGTTGTTGGCGATTCTGGCTGTGCTGGGGATCATTCTCGGCCTGGCCCTGCTGTTTGCCGTGATCGATGAGATGCGCAGCCTCAGCAGCAGCTACACGGTTCTGGATGTGTTCAGTTTTGTCATGCTGACCGCGCCGCGGCGCATGTATGAAATGTTGCCGATGGCGGCGCTGATTGGTTGTCTTATCGGTTTGGGTGGTCTGGCCAGCAACAGCGAGCTGACCATCATGCGTGCCGCCGGTGTGTCCCTGGGGCGTATCGTCTGGGCCGTGATGAAGCCGATGCTGGTGCTGATGGTGGTGGGGGTGCTGATTGGCGAGTATGTGGTGCCTGCCACTGAAAGCATGGCCCAGGCCAACCGTGCGCTGGCGCAGGGCAGTGGTGATTCGCAGAGCTCCAAGCATGGCTTGTGGCATCGCCAGGGCGACGAGTTCATTCATATCAACGCGGTTCAGCCCGGCGGGCTGCTCTATGGCGTCACCCGTTATCGCTTCGACAAAGACCACCAGATGCAGTCGGCAAGCTTTGCCAAAAAGGCCCAGTACGACCAGGGCAACTGGCAGTTGAGCGATGTGAGCACCACCCTTTTTCACGGCGACAGCACCGAAGTGGTCAAGGCGCCTGAAGAAAAATGGGACGTGTCTTTGAGCCCGCAATTGCTCAATACCGTGGTCATGGCCCCCGAGTCGCTGTCGATTGCCGGGTTGTGGAGCTATATCCACTACCTCAAGGACCAGGGCCTGAATAACGGCCGTTACTGGCTGGCTTTTTGGGTCAAGGTGTTGCAGCCACTGGTCACCGCTGCGCTGGTGTTGATGGCCATATCTTTCATCTTCGGCCCGTTGCGCTCTGTTACCCTTGGTCAGCGGGTGTTTACCGGGGTTCTGGTGGGGTTTACCTTCAAGATCGCCCAGGACCTGCTGGGGCCATTGAGCCTGGTGTTCGGCTTCTCGCCGTTGTTTGCGGTGCTGCTGCCGGCTTCCATCTGTGCCGTGGCCGGCATCTGGTTGTTGCGCCGGGCGGGTTGAGTAGCGGTCATTGAGTCAATCAAGAGCCTCTATCTCGCGATAGGGGCTTTTTTGTGGGTGCCCATTGGCCTGTGAACGTGACGCTTGGCGCGATGTTCAGGTACAATTCCCGGCTATTTTTCGGCGGGCAGTCTGCCTGCGACTTTTTTGAGTGTTGACCCGTGAGTGATCTGAGTCATATCCGCAATTTCTCCATCATCGCCCACATTGACCATGGCAAGTCGACGCTGGCCGATCGTTTTATCCAGATGTGCGGTGGCCTGACTGCCCGCGAAATGGAAGCCCAGGTACTGGACTCCATGGACCTCGAGCGTGAGCGCGGGATCACCATCAAGGCCCACAGCGTCACCTTGTATTACACGGCCAAAGACGGCAAAACCTACCAGTTGAACTTCATTGACACCCCGGGCCACGTTGACTTCACCTACGAAGTCAGTCGCTCCCTGGCGGCCTGTGAAGGTGCCTTGCTGGTGGTCGATGCGGGGCAGGGCGTAGAAGCCCAGTCCGTAGCCAACTGCTACACCGCGATCGAGCAGGGCCTGGAAGTGATGCCGGTGCTGAACAAGATCGACCTGCCACAGGCCGATCCTGATCGTGTTAAAGAAGAGATCGAAAAAATCATTGGCATCGACGCCACTGATGCCGTGACCTGCAGCGCCAAGACCGGCCTGGGCGTGGACGAGGTGCTTGAGCGCCTGGTACATACCATTCCTGCGCCGACCGGCAATATCGAAGACCCGCTGCAAGCGTTGATCATCGACTCCTGGTTCGACAATTACCTGGGCGTTGTGTCCCTGGTTCGCGTGCGCCACGGCCGCGTGAAAAAGGGCGACAAGATTCTGGTCAAGTCCACCGGCAAGATCCACCTGGTGGACAGCGTCGGTGTATTCAACCCGAAACACACCGCCACTGCCGATCTGAAAGCCGGTGAAGTAGGTTTCATCATCGCCGGTATCAAGGACATTCACGGTGCGCCAGTGGGCGATACCCTGACCTTGAGCACGACGCCGGATGTTGATGTACTGCCCGGTTTCAAGCGTATTCAGCCTCAGGTGTATGCGGGTCTGTTCCCGGTCAGCTCCGATGACTTCGAAGACTTCCGTGACGCGCTGCAAAAGCTGACACTGAACGACTCTTCGCTGCAATACACGCCAGAAAGCTCTGACGCACTGGGCTTCGGCTTCCGTTGCGGCTTCCTCGGCATGTTGCACATGGAGATCATTCAGGAGCGCCTGGAGCGCGAGTACAACCTGGACCTGATCACCACCGCGCCAACCGTAATTTTTGAGTTGCTGCTCAAGACCGGTGAAACGATTTACGTCGACAACCCGTCCAAGCTGCCAGATCTTTCCATGATTGAAGACATGCGCGAGCCAATCGTGCGTGCCAACATTCTTGTGCCTCAGGAGCACCTGGGTAACGTCATTACCCTGTGCATTGAAAAACGTGGCGTGCAGCACGACATGTTGTTCCTGGGCAGCCAGGTGCAAGTGACCTACGATTTGCCGATGAACGAAGTGGTTCTGGACTTCTTCGACCGTCTCAAATCCACCAGTCGCGGCTATGCTTCGCTCGATTACCACTTCGATCGTTACCAGTCAGCTAATCTGGTCAAGCTCGATGTGTTGATCAACGGTGACAAGGTAGATGCGCTGGCCCTGATCGTGCACAAGGAAAACGCGCACTACAAAGGTCGCCAGTTGACCGAGAAGATGAAAGAACTGATTCCGCGCCAGATGTTCGACGTCGCGATCCAGGCCGCCATTGGCGGGCAGATCATTGCACGGACCTCCGTCAAGGCTCTCAGAAAGAACGTACTGGCCAAATGCTACGGTGGTGACGTTAGCCGTAAGCGCAAGCTGTTGGAAAAGCAGAAAGCCGGTAAAAAACGCATGAAGCAAGTGGGCAACGTGGAAATTCCACAAGAAGCCTTCCTTGCAGTGCTCCGTTTGGATAGCTAGGTCCTATGTCACTAAATTTCCCGCTGTTGCTGGTCATTGCTGTTGCCGTGTGCGGTTTGCTGGCGCTGCTCGATGTGGTCTTCCTGGCTCCGCGCCGGCGCAAGGCCATTGCCAACTATCAAGCCAGCGTTACGCCGGTTGATATGCAGGTCGTCGAAAAGCTCAACAAGGAACCGCTGCTGGTTGAATACGGCAAGTCGTTCTTTCCGGTGTTGTTTATCGTGCTGGTGTTGCGTTCGTTTCTGGTTGAGCCGTTCCAGATTCCGTCCGGCTCGATGAAACCGACCCTGGATGTGGGCGACTTCATTTTGGTGAACAAATTTTCGTACGGGATCCGCTTGCCGGTACTCGACACGAAAATCATCGAAGTGGGTGATCCGAAGCGGGGCGATGTGATGGTGTTTCGCTACCCAAGCGATCCGACAGTCAACTACATCAAGCGTGTAGTTGGCCTGCCGGGCGACAAGATCCGCTACACCAGCGACAAGCATCTGTATGTCAACGACCAACTGGTTGCCGAGCAACTGGTCAAGGCCGAGCCTGGAACCCTGGGCAGTGCCGAGTTGTACAAAGAGAAGCTGGGCGAAGTCGAGCACATGATCCGCAAGGAAATGAGCCGCTATCGTGCGCCGCCTGACAAGGAGTGGACGGTTCCGGCCGGGCATTACTTCATGATGGGCGACAACCGCGACAATTCGAACGACAGCCGTTACTGGGATGATCCGAACATTCCCAAAGACGAGCTGGGCATGGTTCCCGACAAGAACATTGTCGGCAAGGCCTTCGCTGTTTGGATGAGCTGGCCGGAACCCAAGGCGAGCAACCTGCCGAACTTCTCGCGGGTTGGTCTGATCAAGTAGCCAAAACGGCGCTGTTTATAACAGCGCCGATTGCTTTTCAGGTGTGCGAAACAAGTCGCGCGCCTGAGTATTCAGGATGTGGATTTGAACAAAGCGTTAAGTGTGACGGCGGCGAACAGCCTGTTCCCTGTCCATTTGCTATGCGATAAACGAGCATCACTGATCCCTAATATCGGTCCGGTGGTGACATTCGGCCACGAACTCAGCGTGGGTAAATCGTGAGTTTTTCTTTAGAACGTTTAGAGCGTCAGCTCGGCTACACCTTCAAAGACCAGGAACTGATGGTTCTGGCCCTGACACACCGCAGTTTCGCGGGGCGCAATAACGAGCGCCTTGAGTTCCTGGGTGATGCCATTCTCAATTTTGTTGCCGGCGAAGCCTTGTTTGACCGCTTCCCACTGGCGCGTGAAGGCCAGTTGTCACGCTTGCGTGCCCGCCTGGTCAAAGGCGAAACCCTGGCAGTACTGGCGCGAGGCTTTGAGCTGGGCGAGTACTTGCGTCTGGGTTCGGGCGAGCTGAAAAGCGGTGGTTTTCGCCGCGAATCGATCCTGGCAGACGCCCTTGAAGCGCTGATCGGCGCCATTTACCTGGACGCCGGCATGGAAGTCGCCCGCGACCGCGTACTGGCCTGGCTGGCCAGCGAGTTCGAGACGCTGACCCTGGTCGATACCAACAAAGATCCAAAGACCCGCCTGCAGGAGTTCCTGCAGTCGCGTGCCTGCGACCTGCCACGTTATGAAGTGGTGGATATCCAGGGCGAACCGCATTGCCGCACCTTCTTTGTCGAGTGCGAGATTGCCTTATTGAATGAAAAAAGCCGGGGACAGGGCGTGAGCCGTCGCATTGCCGAACAGGTAGCGGCCGCCGCAGCACTGATTGCCCTTGGCGTGGAGAATGGCCATGACTGATACAACCGCAACTCGCTGTGGCTACGTTGCCATTGTTGGTCGTCCAAACGTGGGTAAATCCACGCTGCTGAACCATATCCTGGGTCAAAAACTGGCGATCACCTCGCGCAAGCCCCAGACCACCCGCCACAACATGCTGGGCATCAAGACCGAAGGCAACGTGCAAGCGGTCTACGTCGATACCCCGGGCATGCACAAGGGCGGCGAAAAGGCCCTGAACCGCTACATGAACAAAACCGCTTCGGCGGCGTTGAAAGACGTCGACGTGGTGATCTTCGTTGTTGACCGCACCAAGTGGACCGACGAAGACCAGATGGTGCTGGAGCGCGTGCAGTACGTAACCGGCCCGCTGATCGTGGCGCTGAACAAGACCGATCGCATCGAAGACAAGGCCGAGCTGATGCCGCACCTGAGCTGGCTTCAGGAGCAACTGCCGAACGCCCAGATCATCCCGATCTCTGCCCAGCATGGTCATAACCTTGAAGCGCTGGAGCGCGTGATCGCCGATCACCTGCCGGAAAACGAGCACTTCTTCCCGGAAGACCAGATTACCGACCGCAGCAGCCGCTTCCTGGCCGCCGAACTGGTTCGCGAAAAGATCATGCGCCAGATGGGTGCGGAGCTGCCGTACCAGATCACCGTCGAGATCGAAGAGTTCAAGCAGCAGGGCAAGACCCTGCATATCCACGCTTTGATCCTGGTTGAACGTGACGGTCAGAAAAAAATCATCATTGGCGACAAGGGCGAGCGTATCAAGCGCATCGGCACCGAAGCGCGCAAGGATATGGAGCTGCTGTTCGACTCCAAGATCATGCTTAACCTGTGGGTTAAAGTGAAAGGCGGCTGGTCCGACGACGAGCGTGCCCTGCGTTCGCTGGGCTACGGCGACCTGTAAACATCGTAGTACCCCTGTGGGAGCGGGCTTGCTCGCGATAGCATCAACTCGGTCTGTCTGAAGTTCCGGGTTGCCTGCATCGCGAGCAAGCCCGCTCCCACATTAGCCTTTGGTACACCAGACTCATGTCCAGCAACCCACCCGTCGCGCAACTCGCCTACGTCCTGCACAGTCGCCCCTATCGTGAAACCAGCGCGCTGGTGGACTTCATCACGCCTCAAGGGCGCCTGCGGGCGGTGCTGCGCAGTGCGCGGGGCAAGGCGGGGACGTTGGCACGGCCTTTCGTACCCCTGGAAATCGAATTTCGCGGCCGTGGCGAGCTGAAAAACGTCGGGCGCATGGAAAGTGCCGGGATTGCCACCTGGCTCAATGGCGAAGCGCTGTTCAGCGGTCTCTATCTCAATGAATTACTGATTCGGCTACTGCCTGCTGAAGACCCCCATCCTGCAGTGTTTGACCACTATGCCGCGACACTGGTGGCGCTGGCTGAAGGGCGTCCACTGGAACCGCTGCTGCGCGCATTCGAGTGGCGCCTGCTTGACGATCTGGGTTATGGCTTTTCACTGACGCAGGATATTCATGGCGAGCCGGTAGCGGGTGATGGCATGTATCGCCTGCAGGTGGATGCCGGGCTTGAGCGCATTTACCTGGTACAGCCCGGACTGTTTCATGGCGCCGAGTTGCAGGCGATGGCCGAGGCTGACTGGACCGTTCCGGGCGCCTTGTCGGCAGCCAAGCGCCTGATGCGTCAGGCATTGGCCGTTCATTTGGCTGGCAAGCCGCTGGCCAGTCGTGAGTTGTTTCGCAAGCCCTGAATAGACCGGTATGCTGTGCGCCGAATCGTCAACTCTTCAGGAGAGCCCCCGTGACCCAAAGCAATCGCATTCTTCTCGGCGTGAACATCGACCACGTAGCCACACTGCGTCAGGCGCGCGGCACGCGCTACCCTGATCCGGTCAAGGCGGCGCTGGATGCAGAAGAGGCGGGCGCCGACGGCATTACCGTGCACCTGCGCGAAGACCGCCGGCATATCCAGGAGCGTGATGTGTTGCTGCTCAAGGACGTGCTGCAAACGCGCATGAACTTCGAAATGGGCGTTACCGAAGAGATGATGGTGTTTGCCGAGCGTATTCGCCCGGCGCATATCTGCCTGGTGCCTGAAACCCGTCAGGAACTGACCACAGAAGGCGGTCTGGATGTAGCCGGGCAAGAAGCGCGGATCAAGGCGGCGGTCGAGCGGCTGAGCAGGATTGGCTGTGAAGTGTCGCTGTTTATCGATGCCGATGAGCGTCAGATCGAAGCTTCAAAACGCGTTGGCGCGCCAGCGATCGAGCTGCACACGGGCCGTTATGCCGATGCACAGACTCCGACCGAAGTCGCCGAAGAATTGCAGCGTGTCGCCGATGGCGTAGCGTTTGGCCTGGCTCAAGGGCTGATCGTCAATGCCGGCCACGGTTTGCATTACCACAACGTGGAAGCGGTAGCGGCCATCAAGGGGATTAACGAGTTGAACATTGGCCATGCGCTGGTGGCGCATGCGTTGTTCGTGGGCTTCAAGTCGGCTGTTGCCGAGATGAAGGCGCTGATCGTGGCGGCCGCGAAAGACTAAAACCTGAGGGCCGGATCCTGGACCCCTGTGGGAGCGGGCTTGCTCGCGATGCGGGCGGCAGGTTTTACTTGTAAGACCATGCTGGGGCAATCGCGAGCAAGCCCGCTCCCACAACAGGCTCGCTCCCTCAGCTAAAGCTGCGGCTCTTCCTTGGGCTTGGTCTTGTCGATGCCGGGGATGTGCAGTTTGCTGTCCGCCGCCTGGTCGCCTTCAAGCTGCGGCTGCGTAGCCCAGGTCAGGATGTCGTAGTAACGACGGATGTTGGCCACAAAGTGCACCGGCTCGCCGCCGCGGGCGTAGCCATAGCGGGTTTTGCTGTACCACTGCTTCTGCGCAAGGCGAGGCAGCATTTTCTTTACGTCCAGCCACTTGTTCGGGTTCAGGCCTTCCTTCTTGGCCAGCTTGCGCGCGTCTTCAAGGTGACCGCCACCAACGTTGTAGGCCGCCAGTGCAAACCAGGTGCGATCCGGCTCTTGAATATCATCGTCCAGTTCGCTCTTGATCAGCGCCAGGTACTTGGCACCGCCCATGATGCTCTGCTTGGCATCCAGGCGGTTGGACACGCCCATCGCCTGTGCTGTGTTCTGGGTCAGCATCATCAGGCCGCGAACGCCGGTTTTTGACGTTACTGCAGGTTGCCACAGGGACTCCTGATAGCCCATTGCCGCCAGCAGGCGCCAGTCGATCTGCTCTTTCTTGGCCGCGTCCTTGAAGAACTTTTCGTACTTGGGCAAGCGTTGCTGCAGATGTTGGGCGAAGGTGTAGGCGCCGACGTAGCCAAGTACGTCGACATGCCCGTAATAACGGTCCTTGAGACGTTGCAGGGTGCCGTTCTTTTCAACCTTGTCCAGGTAGGCGTTGATCTCGTTAAGCAGGCTGTTGTCTTCACCTGCCGCCACCGCCCAGCGCTGGCTGCGCGCATCGCCCAGGTCAAAGGCCACGCGCACGTTGGGGAAGTACACCTGGTTCATCGCCACTTCGTTGGAGTCGACCAGCGTGAGGTCAATCTGGCCTTCATCGACCATGCGCAGCAAGTCGACCACTTCAACGGCGTCGGATTCGTCGTACTCGATCCCGGGATACTGCTTTTTCAGCTCGGCCAGTTGCTCGGCATGGGAGCTGCCCTTGAGCACGGTGATGCGCTTGCCCACCAGGTCAGCGGCAGAGGTCGGCCGCGACTGGCCATTGCGATAGATGATCTGCGGCGTGACTTCGAGGTAGGGGTGGGAAAATCGGGCTTGTTGCAGGCGCTTCTCGCTGCTGACCAGGCCGGCAGCAGCCAGAACCGGGCCGTCAGGCTGGCCCAGCTGGTTGAACATGTCGTCCAGGTTGTCGGCGGTTTCGATCTTGAGCTCGACCCCCAGATCATCGGCAAAGCGTTTCACCAACTCGTATTCGAAGCCGGTTTCACCGTTGCGATCCTCGAAGTAGGTCGCGGGGCTGTTACGGGTAATCACCCGCAGTACCCCATCCTCCTTTACGCGCTCCAGGGTGCTGGGTTTTTCAACGCAGGCACTGAGCATCAGGAAGAGTCCGGTTGCGAGCAGCCATTTGGCGCAGCGCGGGCGGATATCAGTTAGAGAAAACATCCGCGCAGTATACGCAAAGCAGCGCGGGTGCCATATCTCGACAATTTTCAGTCATTCTGATATTGACCGCGAAAATCGCTGAAACCCTTGTGGAATGGGGGGTGGATCGCTCTTTAAAGATCATAAACAACCATGCGCCAAGCGGCTGATAGCCATAAAGAATAAGGCTTTGGTCGATTAGTCGCGTTTGGTATGCGTCTGGTGTGCCGTTTCGGGTGCCGTTGGCGATGGTTTACGCTAGAATGCCGGGCCTCAAAGCATACCCCTCCCGAGGCTGTCCCGAAGATGTTGATCCTGCGCGGCGCTCCTGCCCTTTCTGCCTTTCGCCACAGCAAACTCCTTGCACAACTGAGCCTCAAGGTTCCGTCTGTCACGGGTTTGTATGCTGAATTCGCCCACTTTGCCGATACTACCGGCGAGCTGACCAGCGATGAACAGCAGGTACTGGCTCGTCTCCTGAAGTACGGCCCAAGCGTGCCGGTGCAAGAGCCGAGTGGCCGACTGTTCCTGGTGTTGCCGCGGTTTGGCACCATTTCTCCCTGGTCGAGCAAGGCCAGCGATATTGCCCGTAACTGTGGCCTGGCGAAAATCCAGCGCCTGGAACGCGGCATTGCATTCTATGTGGCTGGCCAGTTCAGCGACGCGGATGCCGAGCTGATCGCTGCTGCATTGCATGACCGCATGACGCAAATCGTGCTGGGTACCCTGGAGCAGGCTGCCGGTTTGTTCAGCCACGCCGAACCAAAGCCGCTGACAGCCATTGACGTACTGGGTGGCGGTCGCGCCGCGCTGGAAAAAGCCAACGTCGAGCTGGGCCTGGCCCTGGCCGAAGACGAAATCGACTATCTGGTCAATGCTTTCAACGGTCTGGGTCGCAACCCGCACGACATCGAACTGATGATGTTTGCCCAGGCCAACTCCGAGCATTGCCGCCACAAGATCTTCAACGCCAGTTGGGACATTGACGGCCAAAGCCAGGACAAGAGCCTGTTTGGCATGATCAAGAACACCTACGTGATGCACAGCGAAGGCGTTCTGTCTGCTTATAAGGACAATGCCTCGGTCATCGTCGGCAGTGTTGCCGGGCGTTTCTTCCCGGACCCTGAAACCCGCCAGTACGGTGCGGTGCAGGAGCCGGTGCACATCCTGATGAAGGTTGAAACCCATAACCACCCGACCGCCATTGCCCCGTTCCCGGGTGCGGCGACCGGTTCCGGTGGTGAGATCCGCGACGAAGGTGCAACCGGTCGTGGTGCCAAGCCAAAGGCCGGCCTGACCGGTTTCACCGTGTCCAACCTGCAGATTCCGGGCTTTGAACAGCCGTGGGAAGTGCCATACGGCAAGCCCGAGCGCATTGTGACCGCGCTGGATATCATGATCGAAGGCCCGTTGGGTGGTGCTGCATTCAACAACGAATTCGGTCGTCCGGCCCTGACCGGCTACTTCCGTACGTTCGAGCAGTCCATCACCACCCCCCGTGGCGAAGAAGTGCGTGGTTACCACAAGCCGATCATGTTGGCCGGCGGCATGGGCAACATCCGCGCCGAACACGTACAGAAAGCCGAAATCACCGTGGGCTCCAAGCTCATCGTGCTGGGCGGCCCGGCCATGCTGATCGGCCTGGGTGGCGGTGCAGCATCCTCGATGGCCACCGGCGCAAGCTCGGCTGACCTGGACTTCGCTTCGGTACAGCGCGAAAACCCGGAAATGGAACGCCGTTGCCAGGAAGTGATCGACCGTTGCTGGCAGCTGGGTGACAAGAACCCGATCAGCTTTATCCACGACGTGGGTGCCGGTGGCCTGTCCAACGCCTTCCCTGAGCTGGTGAACGACGGCGACCGTGGTGGCCGTTTCGAACTGCGCAACATTCCAAACGACGAGCCGGGCATGGCCCCGCACGAAATCTGGAGCAACGAATCCCAGGAACGTTATGTTCTGGCCGTGGGCGTCGAAGATTTCGAGCGCTTCCAGGCGATCTGCGAGCGTGAGCGCTGCCCGTTTGCCGTTGTCGGTGAAGCCACTGCCGAACCGCAACTGACCGTGACCGACAGCCATTTCGGCAACAGCCCGGTGGACATGCCACTGGAAGTGCTGCTGGGCAAGGCCCCGCGCATGCACCGTTCGGCCGTTCGCGAAGAAGAGCTGGGCGATGACTTCGACCCTGCTGCGCTGAGCATCGGCGAGTGCGTCGAGCGCGTCCTGCATCACCCGGCCGTGGCCAGCAAAAGCTTCCTGATCACCATCGGCGACCGCACCATCACCGGTCTGGTTGCCCGCGACCAGATGGTTGGCCCGTGGCAGGTGCCTGTGGCTGACGTGGCCGTCACCGCAACCAGCTTCGACGTCTACACCGGCGAAGCCATGGCCATGGGCGAGCGTACCCCGCTGGCACTGCTGGATGCTCCGGCATCGGGCCGTATGGCCATTGGTGAAACCTTGACCAACATCGCCGCTTCGCGCATTGGCAAGATCAGCGATATCAAGCTGTCCGCCAACTGGATGTCCGCTGCCGGCCACCCGGGTGAAGACGCTCGTCTGTACGACACGGTCAAAGCTGTCGGCATGGAACTGTGCCCGGAGCTGGGCATCACCATCCCGGTGGGCAAGGACTCGATGTCGATGCAAACCCGCTGGAGCGAAGAGGGTACGGACAAAACCGTGACCTCGCCGCTGTCGCTGGTAGTGACCGGTTTTGCCCCGGTGCTCGACATTCGCCAGACCCTGACCCCGGTACTGCGCATGGACAAGGGCCTGACCGATCTGATCCTGATCGACCTGGGCCGTGGCCAGAACCGCATGGGCGCCTCGATCCTGGCCCAGACCTACGGCAAGCTAGGCAAGCAGGCGCCTGACGTCGACGACGCAGAAGACCTCAAGGCCTTCTTCGCCGTGATCCAGGGCCTGAATGCTGATGGCCACCTGCTGGCTTACCACGACCGTTCCGACGGTGGTTTGCTCACCAGCGTGATGGAAATGGCGTTTGCCGGTCACTGCGGCCTGAACCTGACCCTCGACTGCCTCGCAGACAGCGCCAGCCAGCTTCCGGCCATCCTGTTCAACGAAGAACTGGGTGCCGTGATTCAGGTGCGTCAGGACGCGACCGCTGATGTGCTTGCACAGTTCAGCGCCGCAGGCCTGGGTGAGTGTGTCGACGTGATCGGCCAGCCGCTGAACAACAGCGAAGTCACCATCACCTTCAACGGTGAAAAAGTGTTTGCCGGTCAGCGTGGCGAGTTGCAGCGCCAGTGGGCTGAAACCAGCTTCCAGATCCAGCGCATGCGTGACAACGCGGACTGCGCGCAGCAAGAGTTCGATGTACTGCTCGAAGAAGACAACCCGGGCCTGACCGCCCAGTTGAGCTTTGACGTGAACGCCAATATCAGCGCGCCGTACATCAAGAAAGGCATTCGCCCGCAAGTGGCAGTTCTGCGTGAGCAGGGCGTCAACGGTCAGGTTGAAATGGCCGCGGCGTTTGACCGTGCCGGTTTCAATGCTATCGACGTACACATGAGCGACATTCTGGCCGGCCGTGTCGACCTGAACGAGTTCAAGGGTCTGGTTGCCTGCGGTGGTTTCTCCTACGGCGACGTGCTGGGTGCCGGTGAAGGCTGGGCCAAGTCGGCTCTGTTCAATACCCGTGCCCGCGATGCGTTCCAGAGCTTCTTCGAGCGCACTGACAGCTTCTCCCTGGGTGTGTGCAACGGTTGCCAGATGATGTCCAACCTGAGCGAACTGATCCCTGGCAGCGAGTTGTGGCCGCACTTTGTGCGTAACCGTTCCGAGCAGTTCGAAGCCCGCGTGGCAATGGTGCAGGTGCAGGAGTCGAACTCGATCTTCCTGCAGGGCATGGCCGGTTCGCGCATGCCGATCGCCATCGCTCACGGTGAAGGCCATGCCGAGTTCGCCAGCGAAGAAGCCATGTTGCAGGCGGACCTGTCCGGTGCAGTGGCACTGCGCTTCGTCGACAACCACGGCAAGGTCACGGAAAACTACCCGGCCAACCCGAACGGCTCGCCGCGCGGGATCACCGGCCTGACCAGCCGTGACGGCCGTGTGACCATCATGATGCCGCACCCGGAGCGGGTATTCCGCGCCGTGCAGAACTCGTGGCGCCCGGAAGAGTGGAGCGAAGACGCGCCGTGGTTGCGCATGTTCCGTAACGCTCGTGTGTGGGTCGATTAAGCGCATGTACAAGCTCAGCTTTTTCGTTCCCCCAAGCCATGTGGATGGGGTCAAGGATGCCGTATTCGCCGCCGGTGGCGGACGAATCGGCAGCTATGACCACTGCGCGTGGCAAACCATGGGTCAGGGCCAGTTTCGTGCGCTGGACGGCAGCCAGCCGTTTATCGGGCAAACCGGTCAGGTCGAGTATGTGGGGGAATGGAAGGTTGAACTGGTCGTTGCCGATGATCTGATTCAGGCCGTGGTGGCTGCGCTCAAGCTCAGCCACCCGTATGAAACGCCCGCGTACGAAGTGTGGCAACTGGCTGATATCTAGCCACAAGGCACATAAAAAACCCGCTGAACCGGTAACGGTCAGCGGGTTTTTTGTTGTTTGCGTGGTGGCTGGTTACGGGCGGATTTCAACCATGGTGCCGTCAGGAACCAGGTTCCAGACTTCGCGCATCTCGTGGTTTTTCATGGCGATGCAACCATCTGTCCAGTCCAGGGTATGGAACAGCTCTTCGGGGTTGTCTTCGCTGTCGGGCGTGCCGTGGATCATGATCATCGAGCCCGGGTTCAAGCCTTCACGTCGCGCCGTGGCCGCGTCGCTGATATTGGGGTAGTTGATATGCATGGCCAGGTTGAACTTGTCGCTTTTCTTGCGCCAGTCGACCCAGTAGATGCCCTCGGGGGTGCGCTTGTCGCCCTCGCGCATTTTCGGGCCCTTGGGCTGTTTGCCCAACGAAATGCGGTAGGTCTTGATGGGCTTGCCATTGCTGATCAGTTCCAGCTTGCGCGCCGACTTGATGACCAGCACCTTGTCGATGCTCTGCCCGGCACGAACCGGTTGTGACGACGGGGCTGGCTTGAGGACCTGATTTTTATCAACGGGCTTGCCGTTTACGGTAATGACAACAGAGGCCTGGCAGGTAACGGCAAATGACAGACAGAGGGCAGCGAGCAACCAACGCATTAGAGGGGTATTCCTGAGGTACTAGGCAATCAGCATTATTGTTGGGGTTTGTTGAGGCTGGCCAGGGGTGGTACAGCCTCGCTGCGCACGGGGTAGATGGCGCCCGGGCGGTCAGCGAAAAAGCATTCTAAGGTACGGCTGACCGTGCGGAAAGCCAGCTCTGACCAAGGGATGTCGGCTTCTTCAAACAGGCGCACTTCAAGGCTCTCTTCACCGGCTGCGAAGTCCGGGCCCAGCAGGTCGGCGCGGTAGAAAATATGCACCTGATTGATATGCGGCACATCGATCAAGGTGTAGATGGCCAGGTTCTCAACCACGGCACAGGCTTCTTCAAGGGTTTCGCGCCGGGCCGCGTTTTCGACGGTCTCGCCGTTCTCCATAAAGCCTGCGGGCAGGGTCCAGTAGCCTTTGCGCGGCTCGATGGCGCGGCGGCACAACAGCACCTGGGTACCCCACACGGGCACGCAACCAGCGACGATATTGGGGTTTTGATAATGAACGGTCTGGCAATGGTCGCAGACATACCGCAGGCGTGAATCGCCCAAGGGGACAAGCTGGCTGACGGTATGGCCGCACTGGCTGCAAAATTTCATGCTGGGGTCTCTGGCTCTGGTGCCTATCTTGGGGGGTGAAGCGGCCTGGCGGCAAGTGCGGCATGGCGGCCTGCGACACTGTAGGACTTGGGTGCCCGGTACGATTTGGTGCATGATGCCCGATAAGTGACGGATCGAGATGACCTATGCTGGACGAGCTGCTTGGCCGTGTGAGCCGCTATACCCCACGGACGTTGGAAACAGAACGGAATTTCCCGGAAGCTGCGGTGTTGTTGCCGGTGACCCGCAGTTCTGAGCCTGAACTGATTCTGACCCTGCGTGCCAGCGGGTTGTCGACCCACGGTGGTGAAGTGGCTTTTCCGGGCGGGCGCCGCGACCCGGAAGACCCCGATCTGGTGTTCACCGCCTTGCGTGAGGCCGAAGAAGAGATCGGCTTGCCGCCGGGGCTGGTCGAGGTGATCGGGCCGCTAAGCCCCTTGATCTCGTTGCACGGTATTCGCGTCACTCCTTATGTCGGTCTGGTCCCTGACTACGTTGAGTATCTGGCCAATGATGCCGAAATCGCCGCCGTGTTCAGCGTGCCGCTGGAGTTTTTCCGCCAGGACCCGCGCGAGCATACCCATCGCATCGACTACCAGGGCCGCAGCTGGTATGTGCCGAGCTACCGTTTTGGCGTTTACAAAATCTGGGGGCTGACGGCTATCATGATCGTGGAGCTGATGAATCTGCTCTATGACGACGTCAATATCAACCTGCACACCCCGCCTGAACGTTCCATTCCAATCTAGAGCCGTCTGCAGACGGCCACGCCTGCCTTGAGGACATCCCATGAAATACCGTCTGGGCGACTCGCTCGTCGAAACCCACCCCGAAAGCTGGACCGCACCCACAGCCACCCTGATTGGCAAGGTGCGACTGGAGGAGGGCGCCAGTGTCTGGTTCAACGCCGTGTTGCGCGGTGACAACGAGCTGATCCTGATCGGCAAGCACAGCAATGTGCAGGATGGCGCGGTAATGCATACCGACATGGGCTACCCGCTGACCCTCGGCACCGGCGTGACCATCGGCCATAACGCCATGCTGCATGGCTGTACGGTGGGCGACTACAGCCTGATCGGGATCAATGCGGTGATCCTCAATGGCGCCAAAATCGGCAAGCACTGCATCATTGGCGCCAACTCGCTGATTGGCGAGGGCAAGGAAATCCCGGACGGTTCGCTGGTCATGGGCTCGCCGGGCAAGGTGGTGCGCGACCTCACGGATGAACAGAAAAAACTGCTGGAGGCCAGCGCGGCCCATTACGTCAAGAACGGCCAGCGTTATGCCCGTGAGCTTGAGGTGCAGGAGCAATGACAGAAGCAGAGCGCCCGGTCGCCTCGCCCTGTGTGAACATTTGCGCGCTGGACGACGATGACGTGTGCAGCGGTTGCCAGCGCACCGTGGCAGAAATTACCCGCTGGAGCCGCATGACCAACCCGGAACGTCGCGAAGTGCTGGTGTTGTGCCATGAGCGGGCCAAGGCCAGTGGCGTGGTGTGGATGCTGGGTTCCGGTAGCTGACAACTCTTCTTTTTGGTGGGAGCGGGCTTGCCCGCGATGCAGGCGCCGCGGCCTGTCAGGCAAACTGCGCTGATGCCATCGCGAGCAAGCCCACTCCCACAGGGGAATGTCGCGGGTACAAAATCGACTGTGACTCAAGTACCCTGTGCGCCTTATTCAGAGGTGTCGCCCGCTGCCATGCTGTTTCTTCTCGCTTATATCGCCAGCGTCGTGCTGATTAACTTCGCGTTTTCCACGGCGCCGCACCTGGACATTATCTGGTCGGCCTGGGGTGGCCTGGTCTTTGTATTGCGCGACATGGTGCAAACCCGCTTCGGCCACGGCGCCCTGCTGGCCATGCTGGCGGCGCTGGTGCTGTCATACATCACCTCCGATCCTTCCATAGCCCTGGCCAGCGCGACGGCTTTCGCCGTTTCCGAGTGCATCGACTGGCTGGTGTTCAGCATCACCAAGCGACCACTGCATGACCGCCTGTGGATCAGCTCCGCGCTGAGCATCCCGATCGATACCTTTATCTTCTTCGGCATGATCGATGCGTTCACCCCTGGCGTCATCATTATCGCCATGGCGTCGAAATTCGCCGGTGTTACCTGTGTATGGCTGGCGATGGCCTGGCGTTTACGCAAAGCCGCGGTCTAGTCATGTAAAATGCCGGCCTTTGTATCCCCCTGCAGGCGCTGGCGTGGTCAGTGCCTTCGATGATTTGTTTCCTTGAGGACCTGAAATGACCCGTATCGGAACTCCACTGTCGCCCACTGCGACCCGCGTCATGTTGTGTGGCTGCGGTGAGCTGGGCAAAGAAGTTGTCATCGAATTGCAGCGCCTGGGGGTCGAAGTGATCGCTGTCGATCGCTATGCCAATGCACCCGCCATGCAGGTTGCCCACCGCAGCCATGTGATCAACATGCTCGATGGTGCCGCCCTGCGTGCCGTGATCGAAGCTGAAAAACCGCACTTTATCGTCCCGGAAATCGAAGCCATCGCCACCGCGACCCTGGTCGAGCTGGAAGCTGAAGGTTTTACCGTCATCCCGACTGCCCGCGCCACCTCGCTGACCATGAACCGCGAAGGCATTCGCCGTCTGGCCGCTGAAGAGCTGGACCTGCCGACTTCGCCGTACCACTTTGCCGACACCTTCGAAGATTACAGCGCTGCCGTGCTGGACCTGGGCTTCCCGTGTGTGGTCAAGCCGGTAATGAGTTCGTCGGGCAAGGGCCAGAGCCTGCTGCGCAGCGCCGATGATGTAAAAGCTGCGTGGGATTACGCGCAGGAAGGCGGCCGGGCGGGTAAAGGACGGGTCATCGTTGAAGGCTTTATCGACTTTGACTACGAAATTACTCTGCTGACCGTGCGCCATGTGGGCGGCACCACGTTCTGCGCACCGGTCGGTCACCGTCAGGAGAAGGGCGACTATCAGGAGTCCTGGCAGCCACAGGCCATGAGCCCGATTGCGCTGGCCGAGTCCGAGCGTGTGGCCAGGGCGGTTACCGAGGCGCTGGGTGGTCGCGGCCTGTTTGGTGTAGAGCTGTTTATCAAGGGCGATCAGGTGTGGTTCAGCGAAGTCTCGCCGCGCCCCCACGATACCGGCCTGGTGACCCTGATTTCCCAGGACTTGTCGCAGTTTGCACTGCATGCGCGGGCGATTCTGGGTTTGCCGATTCCGTTGATCCGCCAGTTCGGGCCATCGGCCTCGGCGGTAATTCTGGTGGAAGGGCAGTCGACCCAGACCGCGTTCGCCAACCTGGGTGCAGCCCTGAGCGAGCCGGATACGGCCTTGCGCCTGTTCGGCAAGCCAGAGGTGAACGGCCAGCGCCGCATGGGCGTGGCCCTGGCGCGTGACGAGTCGATCGAAGCCGCCCGCGCCAAAGCCGCCCGTGCGGCCAAAGCGGTAGTTGTAGAACTGTAAAAACCCTTGTGGGAGCGGGCTTGCCCGCGATTCAAGCGACTGGGTACATCTGATGTACCGAGGCGTTGCAATCGCGGGCAAGCCCGCTCCCACAGGTTGAGTGTTTCTTTACGCGACCTTGTTCAGGTCCGCCTCTCTGGTTTCCTTCAGGCACAGCACGGCTATCAGGCTGAGAATCGCTGCGCCCGACACATACCCGCCGACCCAGCTCAAACCGCCCATGCTCACCAGTTTCTGGGCAAAGAACGGTGCCGCCGAGGCGCCGACAATCCCGCCCAGGTTGTAAGCCGCCGACGCACCGGTGTAGCGCACGCGGGTCGGGAACAGTTCCGGCAACAGGGCGCCCATCGGGGCGAATGTCACCCCCATCAGAAACAGCTCAATGCACAGAAACAGCGCCACACCCCAGGTGGTGCCGTGGGTGAGCAGGGGTTCCATCAAAAAGCCGGACAAAATCGCCAGCACGCCGCCAACCACCAGCACCGGCTTGCGCCCATAATGGTCGCTGGCCCAGGCCGACAGCGGGGTGGCCGCCGCCATAAACAGCACGGCAAAACACAGCAGGCCGAGGAAGGTTTCGCGGGTATAGCCCAGCGTGGCAACGCCATAACTCAGGGAAAATACCGTCGAGATATAGAACAGCGCATAACACACCACCATCGATGCCGCGCCCAGCAGCATCGGCGCCCAGTACTGGCTGAACAACTCGACAATCGGCATTTTCACCCGTTCGTGTTGCGCCACGGCCTTGGCGAAGACCGGGGTCTCTTCCAGCTTCAAGCGTACATACAGGCCCACCATCACCAGTGCAGCGCTGAGCAGGAACGGAATGCGCCAGCCCCAGGAACGGAACTGCTCATCGCTCAGGCTCATGGCCAGAATCAGAAACAGCCCGTTGGCCGCCAGAAAGCCGATCGAAGGCCCCAGTTGCGGAAACATGCCATACCAGGCGCGCTTGCCCTTGGGGGCGTTCTCGGTGGCCAGCAATGCCGCGCCGCCCCATTCCCCGCCAAGGCCAAGGCCCTGGCCGAAGCGCAGCACGCACAGCAGGATCGGGGCCCAGGCGCCGATGGTGGCATAGCCCGGCAGCACGCCGATCAGCGTGGTACACACGCCCATCAATAGCAGGGAGGCCACCAGGGTGGATTTGCGCCCGATGCGGTCACCGAAGTGGCCGAACAGGAAGGAACCCAGGGGGCGGGCGAGAAAGGCGATACCGAAGGTCAGAAACGCCGACAGCATTTGTGCGGTGCCGGAGGTCTGCGGGAAAAATACCGGGCCGATGACCAGTGCTGCGGCGGTGGCATACACATAGAAGTCATAGAACTCGATGGCCGTGCCGATAAAGCTGGCCGTGGCTACGCGGGTCGCGGAGTTGACCGGTTTGTCGGGCGTAGCTTCGCTGTAGGTGGTGCTGGAGGTCATGCGTATATCCCTGACAGTTATGAGCTGTGGCCGATGCCTGCCCTTGCGGCGTGACATGGCGAGCAATTTTTATGGTCGTTGGCCCTGAGGGATAACAGGGTGCAAGCGCAGTTCAGGATGGGAACGTACGCAGGTACTGCGTAAAGCAACGCGCCGACAGCGCAGGGTGTGGGTAACACGCGGGTCGGCGAGGCTTGGGTAAGCGAGGAAGATTATAGGGAGGCCCGTTCAAATGTAACAAGACCTTGCGCGGCGATTAAACCGCGGGCTTGACGCTGTTGTGCCAGATCAGCACGCGGCTGACGCGGTTTTCTTCGGTCTGGAGGATCTCCAGGCGATAGCCGCCGATTTTCAGGCATACAGTGGTTTCGGGGATGGTTTCCAGCGCTTCGGTGACCAGGCCGTTGAGGGTTTTGGGGCCGTCGCAGGGCAGGTGCCAGCCGAGGGCCTTGTTCAACTCGCGAATGGAGGCGGCACCATCGACCACATAACGGCCGTCGGGCAGGGGGTCGATATGCGGGTTGTCGATGTTTTGCTCGTCTTCGAACTCGCCGACGATCTCTTCGAGGATGTCCTCAAGCGTCACGATGCCGAGTACTTCGCCGTATTCATCGACCACCACGCCCAGCCGGCGCTGCTGCTTGTGGAAGTTCAGCAGTTGCAATTGCAGCGGGGTGCTTTCGGGGATGAAGTAGGGTTCGTGACAAACGGCCAGCAATGCCTCTTTGGTCAGGCTGGCGTCGGGCAGCATGTGTTGGATGTGGCGGGTGTTGAGGATGGCTTCGACCTGGTTGATGTCGTTGTGAAACACCGGCAGGCGGGTACGCGTGGTCTGGCGCAGCTGTTCGATCAGCTCGTCGATCGGGTCGTCGAGGTTCAGGCCCTCGACTTCGCTACGCGGGATCAGGATGTCATTGACCGTGATGTTGTCCAGCGCATGGATGCCGGACAGCAATGGCGGGCGGCTGCTGGATTGCTCGTCCTGCTGCTGGGGCAGTTCTTCGCGTGGCTGCAGGGCTTGCGCGCGCCTTGCGGCCGCGCCGCGCTTGCCCAGTACATAGCCGACAAGGATGCCGGCTCCAGCAATCAACAGTGCCGAGGCCGCCAGAATCGGCCCGGGGGGCAAGCTATCCATAATTATCGCCCGTCAGATATGCAGTATGTATTCACGAACCAGCTTGCTGCCAAAGTAGGCCAGCATCAGCAGGCAAAAACCGGCAAACGTCCAGCGGATGGCTTTGTGGCCGCGCCAGCCGAGGTGGTGACGGCCCCACAGCAACACGCTGAATACGATCCATGCCAGGCAGGCCAGCAGGGTTTTGTGCACCAGGTGCTGGGCGAACAGATTGCCCAGGAACAGCCAGCCGGAAATCAGCGACAGCGAAAGCAGCGACCAGCCAGCCCAGAGGAAGCCGAACAGCAGGCTTTCCATGGTTTGCAGCGGCGGGAAGTTCTTGATCAGGCCCTTGGGGTGCTTGTGCTTGAGCTGATAGTTCTGCAGCGACAGCAGCAGCGCCTGGAACACCGCAATGGTGAACATGCCATAGGCCAGGATCGACAGCAGGATATGCGCGAGAATGCCCGGCTCTTCATTAATGACCTGAACCGTGCCGGGTGGAGCGAATTCGGACATTAATACCGTCAACATGCCCAGCGGATATAAAAGCAGCAGCAGGTTCTCGACCGGGATGCGTGCGCAAGCAACCAGGGTCACGCTGATAACGGCCACGGCAATCAGGCTGGCCGCACTGAAAAAGTCCAGTTCGAGGCCGGCAGGCGTCATCAGGTGGGTAAACAGGCTGGCGGCGTGGGCGAGCACGGCAAGAATGCCGAGCGTCACCAACAGGCGTTTGTTTGCCTTTGCGCCTTGGCGCAGACAAGAGCCCTGATAGAAGGTCGCAGCGGCATACAAGCAGGCGGCGGCGAGGCTGGGTAGCAAGCTGGGTGACAAGGGGAGCATAAATCCTGTTAGACAAGCCCGAAAGGACTGAGTTTGGCATACAACCGCCTGTACACGAAAGACCACATAAGCCGACGGCATGGTGTCGGAGGCGGCCAGTCTTCGCTATAATCCGCGACCTGCCCACGCCGCAGGCTCGCCGAGCATCAGTTTTACACGGGCTGGGCCGCAATAACCCCGGTCTACTTTGGGCCTGAAAGGATCGCGCATGTTTGAAAATTTAACCGATCGTCTCTCGCAGACGCTGCGCCATGTCACCGGCAAGGCCAAGCTGACCGAGGACAATATCAAAGACACCCTGCGTGAAGTACGCATGGCGTTGCTGGAAGCCGACGTGGCGTTGCCGGTCGTCAAGGACTTCGTCAACGCGGTCAAAGAGCGCGCTGTAGGCACTGAAGTGTCCCGCAGCCTGACGCCGGGCCAGGCGTTTGTGAAGATCGTCCAGGCCGAGCTGGAAAGCCTGATGGGCGCTGCCAACGAGGACCTGGTCCTTAATGTCACGCCGCCAGCCGTTGTATTGATGGCCGGTTTGCAGGGTGCGGGTAAAACCACCACCGCTGGCAAGCTGGCGCGCTTCCTTAAAGAGCGCAAAAAGAAAACCGTGATGGTGGTCTCGGCCGACGTTTATCGTCCGGCAGCGATCAAGCAGCTGGAAACCCTGGCCAATGAGGTCGGGGTTACCTTCTTCCCGTCCGACCTGAGCCAGAAGCCGGTAGACATCGCTCGCGCAGCCATTGCTGAAGCGAAGCTGAAGTTCATCGACGTGGTTATCCTCGATACCGCAGGTCGCCTGCATATCGATGCCGAGATGATGGCCGAGATCCAGGAACTGCATGCGGCCGTCAAGCCTGCAGAAACCCTGTTTGTCGTGGATGCCATGACCGGCCAGGATGCGGCCAACACCGCCAAGGCTTTCGGTGATGCCCTGCCGCTGACCGGCGTGATCCTGACCAAGGTCGATGGTGATGCCCGTGGCGGTGCCGCGTTGTCCGTGCGTGCCATTACCGGCAAGCCGATCAAGTTCATCGGTATGGGCGAGAAGAGCGATGCGCTCGAGCCGTTCCACCCGGACCGTATCGCCTCGCGCATCCTCGGCATGGGCGACGTGCTCAGCCTGATCGAGCAGGCCGAACAGACCCTCGATAAAGACAAAGCCGACAAACTGGCGAAAAAGCTTAAAAAAGGCAAAGGCTTCGACCTCGAAGACTTCCGCGACCAGCTGCAACAGATGAAGAACATGGGCGGCCTTGGCGGCCTCATGGACAAACTGCCGAACATGGGCGGGGTCAATCTGGCGCAAATGGGCAATGCCCAGGGCGCAGCTGAAAAGCAGTTCAAGCAGATGGAAGCCATCATCAATTCCATGACCCCGGCCGAGCGCCGCGACCCTGAGCTGATCAGCGGTTCGCGCAAACGCCGGATTGCCATGGGTTCCGGCACTCAGGTGCAGGACATCGGTCGCTTGATCAAGCAGCACAAGCAGATGCAAAAGATGATGAAAAAGTTCTCCACCAAGGGTGGGATGGCCAAAATGATGCGCGGCATGGGCTCGATGATGCCCGGCGGCGGCATGCCAAAAATGTAATTTACCCGCCCGCACGCTTGCGTGCGGGCAACTCGCAGCAATGCGAGACACCCGGCAAACCCGCACTGTGCGGGAGCTGACCTGTCACCATTCGTGGTGACCTAGTTGCAAGTCTGTACGGCATGCCGATAGGCGCCAGAAAAAGACATTTGCAAAAGTCCGGATATTCCTTAGAATATGCGGCCTTTCGGGCACCTATGCCCGCTGTGCCTTTAGATTTGCAGCACCGACTACAGGAACGATGTTCACATGCTAACAATCCGTCTTGCCCTTGGCGGCTCCAAAAAGCGCCCGTTTTACCACTTGACCGTTACCGACAGCCGTAACCCACGTGACGGTTCCCACAAGGAACAAATTGGTTTCTTCAACCCGGTTGCCCGTGGTCAGGAAATCCGTTTCTCCGTTAAAGAAGACCGCCTCGCCTACTGGCTGAGCGTTGGTGCTCAACTGTCTGAGCGTGTTGCTCAGCTGGTTAAAGAGAACGAAAAAGCTAAGGTTGCGGCCTGAGCAATATGAGCGTGACGCCTGAAACTGCTGATGATTTGATCGTTATCGGCAAAATCTACTCAATTCACGGCGTGCGCGGCGAAGTGAAGGTTTATTCCTTTACGGATCCAATTGATAACCTGTTGGACTACAAAAAACTGACGCTTCGGCGCGGTAATGATGTACGACAGGCAGAGCTGGTCAGTGGCCGTTCTCATAACGGCAAGTTTCTGGTTGTAAAGCTCAAGGGTCTCGATGACCGTGATGAAGCTGGTCTTCTTCGTGAATTCGAAATCTGCGTGCCGCGTAACCTGTTTCCTGAACTGACCGACGGCGAGTACTACTGGTACCAGCTGCAGGGACTGAAGGTGACCAACCTTGAAGGGCAATTGCTCGGCAAGATTGTTGACCTGATGGAAACTGGCTCGAACGATGTCATGGAAGTCAAACCTTGCCCAGGTAGCCTGGATGATCGCGATCGCTTGTTGCCCTATACAGAGCAATGCGTGCTGAGCGTCGACCTTGCCGCTGGCGAGATGAAGGTGGATTGGGATGCGGACTTCTAAGCGTGGCTAAATTGCGCGTAGAAGTGATCAGTTTGTTTCCCGAAATGTTTTCCGCCATCAGCGACTACGGCATCACTAGTCGTGCGGTGAAACAAGGGCTCTTGCAGCTGACTTGTTGGAACCCGCGAGACTACACAACGGATCGACATCACACTGTGGATGATCGCCCATTTGGCGGTGGTCCGGGCATGGTGATGAAGATCAAGCCTCTGGAAGATGCACTGGTTCAGGCCAGAGAAGCAGCCGGAGAGGCGGCGAAGGTGATTTACCTGTCGCCCCAAGGCCGTCAACTGAATCAGTCGGCGGTACGCGAGCTGGCGAATGAGGAAGCATTAATCCTTATTGCAGGTCGTTATGAAGGCATTGACGAGCGTTTTATAGACGCTTATGTCGATGAAGAGTGGTCGATTGGTGACTATGTTCTCTCTGGTGGCGAGCTGCCGGCGATGGTTCTGATTGATGCGGTTACACGACTGCTGCCTGGAGCTTTAGGGCATGCGGACTCCGCGGAGGAAGATTCCTTCACGGATGGTTTGCTGGATTGCCCGCACTACACCCGACCGGAGGTGTATGCGGATCAGCGTGTTCCCGACGTATTGCTTAGTGGCAATCATGCACACATCCGGCGTTGGCGTTTACAGCAGTCCCTTGGGCGGACCTTTGAACGACGCGCCGATCTTCTGGAAAGCCGCTCGCTTTCTGGAGAAGAGAAGAAGCTGCTCGAGGAATACATCCGCGAGCGGGACGATAGTTAACAACGTATCGATGGTAGATCAGTTGATCTACCTTAGGAGCACAGCATGACTAACAAAATCATCCTTGCACTCGAAGCAGAGCAGATGACTAAAGAGATCCCTCCTTTTGCCCCGGGCGACACCATTGTCGTTCAGGTGAAAGTGAAGGAAGGCGATCGTTCGCGTCTGCAAGCTTTCGAAGGTGTAGTGATTGCCAAGCGTAACCGTGGCGTGAACAGTGCTTTCACTGTTCGTAAAATCTCCAACGGTGTTGGCGTAGAGCGTACTTTCCAGACCTACAGCCCGCAAATCGACAGCATGGCTGTTAAGCGTCGCGGTGACGTGCGTAAAGCCAAGCTGTACTACCTGCGCGACCTGTCGGGTAAAGCAGCTCGCATCAAGGAAAAACTGGCTTAAGTCCAGCTTCCCGATGCAGAAAAAAGCAGCCTTCGGGCTGCTTTTTTGTTGCCTGAGATTTGTCAGACCTTTGTCCAGTTGTAGGTAGTTAGTAAGCATGAATTCGCGTGAGCAAGAGATTCAACGCCGTACAGATCTGTCCGTTACACGCATCACCAAAGCGGTATTTCCTTCGACCACCAATCACCACAACACCTTGTTTGGCGGTACTGCGCTGGCGTGGATGGACGAAGTGTCGTTTATTGCCGCAACGCGTTTTTGCCGTCTGCCGTTGGTGACGGTGTCCACGGACCGTATTGATTTCAACCACCCGATTGCCGCTGGCTGCATTGTTGAACTGGTGGGGCGTGTGGTTAAAGTTGGCAACACCAGCCTCAAGGTTGAAGTTGAGGTGTATGTCGAAAGCATGAGTTGCGACAGCCGTGAGCTGGCGATCCAGGGCGTGTTCAGCTTTGTCGCCATCGACGAAGACAAGCGCCCGGTGCCGGTGTTGCCGGGCTTTGCCCCGTAAAGCGGCATTGCGCAGTTTTGTGAGCAGCCCGTTACTTGTGGGAGCCGGCTTGCCTGCGATGCAAGCGCTGCGGTCTGGCTGGCACACCGCAGGGATGCCATCGCGAGCAAGCCCGCTCCCACGAGGAAGGTGAAACTTCAGCCCTGCTGCCTGATCAACGCCAGCAACGTCCACCCGCTGCCTGGTTTCAAATCGCTGTCAGGTGTCACCACATGCACCCAGCCATTGTTGTCGCGGGCGAACAGCAGGGTGAGGCGTTTACCGTGCAGGGCCAGGTAGTCTTCCCAGGTGAAGTTGTCGGTCAGGTTGGTGCTGTACAGCTCGGCTCCCTGGCTCAATTCACTGGCCAGTTGGCCGTAAGTCAGCGCCGGGTTGCCCAGTGCCTGCCCGCGGTATTCATGGCTGGCACGGTGCTTGTCGGTGCGGCGGATCTCCTGGCCATTGGTCAAGGCAAACAGGCGCTGTGGCCCGAACTCATGATGAAAGCGTGCCGCCGCCAGGGTGTTCAGCTCGCCAGAAGGTGACAGCGCGAGCAAGTACCCCAGGCCCACCAGATCAAGATGGCTTTCGGCGTGCTCCGAGGCCGGATTGCCAAAGTAAGTGGGCAGGTTTTCCATACGCGCTGCGCGAATATTCTCCCAGTTGGAGTCCGTCAGCAGCACACGGCTGCCGAGTTGTTGCAGGGCTTTGCCAATGAGCCGGGCAGGGCCATTGGCGCCGACGATCAAAAAGCCGCTGGGCGCGGGCTCTGCCACCTTGAGCAAGCGTGCCAGGGGGCGTGCCGTAGCGCTTTGCAATACCACGGTGCCAATGATCACCGCAAAGGTCAGGGGTACCAGCAGCAGGGCGCCCTGATGGCCCGCTTCATCCAGGCGGATCGCGAAAATTGCTGAAACGGCTGCCGCGACGATCCCGCGCGGGGCAATCCAGGCCAGCAAGGCCCGCTCGCGCCAGTTCAGTTTCGAGCCAAAGGTCGAGAGCACCACGTTCAGCGGCCGGGCAATGAACTGAATGACCAGCAGCAACACCAGCACCACGGGGCCTAGGCCGATCATCGCGTTCAGGTCCAGGCGCGCTGCGAGGAGGATAAACAGCCCCGAGATCAGGAAGATGCTCAGGTTTTCCTTGAAGTGCAGGATGTTGCGCACATCCACGCCTTTCATATTGGCCATCCACATGCCCATCAGCGTGACCGCCAGCAGGCCGGACTCATGCATCACCGTATTGGCGCCGATAAACACGGCCAGCACCGCCGCCAGCGTGGCCAGGCTGTGCAGGTACTCTGGCAGCCACTGGTGGCGTACGATCTGCCCCATGATCCAGCCGCCCACGATGCCAAACAGGCTGCCGCATACAATCACCCCGGCGAAGGTCAGCAGGCTGTGGCTCAGGCCCTCGCCGGTGGCGCTGGCGATAATAAAGCTGTAGACCACCACCGCGAGCAGCGCGCCAATCGGGTCGATCACGATGCCTTCCCAGCGCAGGATATTGGCAATCGACGCCTTGGGCCGCACCACGCGCAGCATCGGCACAATCACCGTAGGCCCGGTGACCAGGGTCAGGGTGCCGAACAGCAGCGCCAGCAGCCAGTCAAAACCCAGCAGCCAATGGGTGGCGAGGGTGATCACCGCCCAGGTCGAAAGAGCACCGATGGTCACCAGGCGATGCACCACAGTGCCGATTTCGCGCCACTCCGACAGGTGCAGGGTCAGGCTGCCTTCAAACAGAATCAATGCCACCGCCAGGGAAACCAGCGGCATCAGCAGGGGGCCGAACAGCTCCTGCGGGTCCAGCCAGCCCAGCACGGGGCCGACCAGGATCCCGCTCAACAGCAAAAACAGGATGGCCGGCAGCTTCAGGCGCCAGGCCAGCCATTGGGAACCCAGGGCTGCGATGCCGATGCCGCCGAAAGACAGCAGAATCTGTTGTTCGGTCATAAGGTCATCCTGTTAAAACTTGGGGTTTATGGCATCCGCCAGCCATGAAAGACTAGCGCTCACTTTTGCAGTTCACTTTTTATTTGTGCGCAGCCTTCGGCCTGTGCGTTTCGAGAGCCAATGCCCGCTATAGACGACCCACTTATCGACCGTTTCCTGGATGCCCTGTGGCTGGAAAAGGGCCTGTCGGACAACACCCGCAACGCGTATCGCAGTGACCTGGCCTTGTTCAATGGCTGGTTGCAGGAGCGCGATATCCCCCTGGCCAGTGCCGGGCGCGAGTTGATCCTCGATCATCTGGCCTGGCGTCTGGAGCAGGGCTACAAGCCACGCTCAACGGCGCGTTTTCTCTCCGGTGCGCGTGGCTTCTACCGCTATCTGCTGCGAGAAAAGCTGATTGCCATCGACCCTACCTTGCAGGTAGATATGCCGCAGTTGGGCAGGCCATTGCCTAAGTCCCTGTCGGAAGCGGACGTTGAGGCATTGCTCGCTGCACCCGACTTGAGTGAGGCCATCGGCCAGCGTGATCGGGCCATGCTCGAAGTGCTGTATGCCTGCGGCCTGCGGGTAACCGAGCTGATCAGCCTGACCCTGGAACAGGTCAACCTGCGCCAGGGCGTTTTGCGGGTGATGGGCAAGGGCAGCAAGGAGCGTCTGGTGCCGATGGGGGAGGAGGCCATCGTGCGGGTTGAACGCTACATGCGCGATGCCCGTCATGAGCTGCTCGGCGGTCGCCCCAGTGATGTGCTGTTCCCCAGCCTGCGCGGGGAGCAAATGACCCGCCAGACCTTCTGGCACCGCATCAAGCATCAGGCCAGGGTGGCCGGGATCGACAAGTCGCTGTCGCCACACACCCTGCGCCATGCCTTCGCCACCCATTTGCTCAATCACGGCGCCGATTTGCGTGTGGTGCAAATGCTGCTGGGGCACAGCGACCTGTCGACGACGCAGATTTACACCCACGTTGCCCGTGCCCGCCTGCAGGACCTGCATGCCCTCCATCACCCGCGTGGCTAGGTGTCTTGCGTCAGTCAGGGTCGGCCATGCAGGCCATCTGTGGTAGGCTTTGCCGGTTTAGAAAGCGCGCCGCCCAAACCCGCTGTTTCAGGACGGGTATCGGGGTTGGCCGCTTTGCCCGTCTTCAGGAGTTCCCATGCGTGTGATCCAGATTTTTGCCGCCGCAGCCATTGCGTTGGTCAGCACCTTCTCGTTCGCCGATACCGGCGCCGAACAAGCCATCCGCAAGAGCCTCGAAACCCTGCAGCTGGATGTGCCGGTCGAGAGCATCAGTGCCAGCCCGTTGGCCGGCCTGTATGAAGTCAAGCTCAAGGGCAGCCGCGTGCTGTACGCCAGTGCTGACGGTCAGTTCATCGTCCAGGGCTATATGTTCCAGCTCAAGGACGGCAAGCCGGTCAACCTGACCGAGCAGGCCGAGCGCGTTGGCGTGGCCAAGTTGATCAATGGTATCCCGGTGGCAGAAACCGTCGTTTACCCTGCCATCGGCGAAACTAAGTCGCATATCACGGTCTTTACCGATACAACGTGCCCGTATTGCCACAAGCTGCACGCCGAAGTCCCGCAACTGAACAAAATGGGCATTGAAGTGCGCTATGTAGCGTTCCCGCGTCAGGGCCTCGGTTCGCCGGGTGACCAGCAGTTGCAGGCGGTGTGGTGCTCCAAGGACAAAAAAGCGGCGATGGACAAGATGACTGATGGCAAAACGGTCGAGGCGCCAAAATGCGCCAACCCGGTTGCCAAGCAGTTCGCCATGGGCCAGTCCATCGGCGTCAATGGCACGCCAGCCATCGTTTTGGCTGACGGTCAGGTGATTCCGGGTTATCAGCCTGCTGCGCAGGTTGGCAAGCTGGCACTGAGTGTTAAATAATCCAGCGTCGTCACGCTAAGCCTGTGACGATCATGGCGGGGCGCTTCAGCTGCCCGGCCATTCATTAGAGAACCGTGGCAATCCACGGTTGTTTTCCACGGCCGACCTTGAGTCGGCCGTTTTATGGGGAGTTCAGCGTGAATCCGGTCAAAGTAGGTATCTGTGGGCTCGGGACCGTCGGTGGCGGCACCTTTAACGTACTAAAGCGTAACGCCGAGGAAATTGCCCGCCGTGCCGGGCGTGGTATCCAGGTTGCGCAAATTGCAATGCGTACGCAAAACCCTCAGTGCGACATTACCGGTACCCCCATTACCAACGATGTATTCGCTGTTGCGACCAACCCTGAAATCGACATCGTTATCGAGCTGATCGGCGGTTACACCATCGCCCGCGAACTGGTGCTCAAAGCCATCGAAAACGGCAAGCACGTCGTGACCGCGAACAAGGCACTGATTGCCGTTCACGGTAACGAAATCTTCGCCAAGGCCCAGGAAAAGGGCGTGATCGTTGCGTTCGAAGCGGCCGTTGCAGGCGGCATCCCGGTGATCAAGGCGATCCGTGAAGGCCTCTCGGCCAATCGCATCAACTGGGTGGCGGGCATTATCAACGGCACCGGTAACTTCATCCTCACCGAAATGCGCGAAAAAGGCCGCACGTTCGAAGACGTGCTGGCTGAAGCGCAAGCGCTGGGCTATGCCGAAGCCGACCCGACCTTCGACGTCGAAGGTATCGATGCCGCGCACAAACTGACCATTCTGGCGTCGATTGCCTTTGGTATCCCGCTGCAATTCGACAAGGCCTACACCGAAGGCATCACCAAGCTGACAACCGCTGACGTGAATTACGCAGAAGCGCTGGGCTATCGCATCAAGCATCTGGGTGTTGCACGCAGCACGGCCAACGGCATCGAGCTACGGGTCCACCCGACGCTGATCCCGGCTGACCGCCTGATTGCCAACGTCAATGGCGTGATGAACGCCGTGATGGTCAACGGCGATGCTGCCGGTTCGACCCTGTTCTACGGCGCCGGCGCCGGCATGGAGCCAACGGCTTCGTCAGTGGTTGCCGACCTGGTGGACGTGGTGCGTGCCATGACCAGCGACCCGGAAAACCGCGTACCGCACCTGGCTTTCCAGCCGGATCTGCTGTCCGATCACCCTATCCTGCCGATCGAAGCGTGCGAAAGTGCCTACTACCTGCGTATCCAGGCCAAGGACCACCCGGGTGTGCTGGCACAAGTGGCGAGCATCCTGTCCGAGCGCGGCATCAATATCGAATCGATCATGCAGAAAGAAGTCGAAGAGCATGACGGCCTGGTGCCGATGATCCTGCTGACCCACCGCGTGATCGAGCAGCACATCAACGATGCCATCGCCGCGCTTGAGGCGCTGCAAGGCGTTGTGGGCCCGGTTGTTCGCATCCGCGTTGAGCATCTTAATTAATCAAGAGCTGCAAGCTACAAGCTACAAGCGGCAAGCAAGAGCCAGATTGCATTTTTCTTGCCGCTGTAGCTAAACCGCTTGCCGCTCGAACCGAAGGTTTGAACCCATGCGCTATATCAGTACCCGTGGCCAGGCACCGGCCCTGAATTTTGAAGATGTGTTGCTGGCCGGTCTGGCCAGTGATGGCGGTTTGTATGTGCCGGAAAACCTGCCGCGCTTTACCCAGGAAGAAATCGCTTCCTGGGCCGGTTTGCCTTACCACGAGCTGGCCTTCCGGGTGATGCGTCCGTTCGTGACCGGCAGCATTCCGGATGCTGACTTCAAAAAGATTCTCGAAGAAACCTACGGCGCGTTTTCCCACGCCGCTGTAGCGCCGCTGCGTCAGCTCAACGGCAACGAGTGGGTGCTGGAGCTGTTCCACGGCCCGACCCTGGCGTTCAAGGACTTTGCCCTGCAACTGCTCGGCCGCTTGCTCGACTATGTACTGGCAAAACGCGGCGAGCGTGTAGTGATCGTCGGCGCCACCTCCGGGGATACTGGTTCGGCGGCGATCGAAGGTTGCAAGCACTGCGAAAACGTCGATATTTTCATCCTGCACCCCAACAACCGGGTGTCGGAAGTACAGCGTCGGCAGATGACCACGCTGTTCGGTGACAACATCCATAACATCGCCATCGAAGGCAACTTCGATGACTGCCAGGAAATGGTCAAGGCCAGCTTCGCTGACCAGGGTTTCCTCAAGGGCACCCGCCTGGTGGCCGTGAACTCGATCAACTGGGCGCGGATCATGGCCCAGATCGTTTACTACTTCCACGCCTCCCTGCAACTGGGCGGGCCGCACCGTTCCGTGTCGTTCTCGGTGCCTACCGGCAACTTCGGCGATATCTTCGCCGGTTACCTGGCGCGCAACATGGGCCTGCCGATCAATCAATTGATCGTGGCCACCAACCGCAATGACATCCTGCACCGCTTCATGAGCGGCAACCAGTATGCCAAGGACACCCTGCACGCGACCCTGTCGCCGTCGATGGACATCATGGTGTCGTCCAACTTTGAACGCCTGCTGTTCGACCTGCACGGTCGCAATGGCGCCGCTGTTGCGGGCCTGATGGATGCCTTCAAGCAAACCGGCAACTTCAGCGTTGAAGAAGACCGCTGGACCGAAGCACGCCGTCTGTTTGACTCGCTGGCAGTGGATGACGAACAAACCTGCGAAACCATCGCCCAGGTGTTTGCTGAAACCGGCGAAGTCCTCGATCCGCATACGGCCATCGGTGTGCATGCAGCGCGTGAATGCCGTCGCAGCCTGGATATTCCGATGGTGATCCTGGGCACGGCGCACCCGGTGAAGTTCCCGGATGCGGTTGAAAAAGCTGGCGTAGGTAAAGCGCTGGAGCTGCCGTCACACCTTTCTGACTTGTTTGAGCGAGAAGAGCGCTACACCGTGTTGGCCAATGACCTCAAGGCTGTACAAGCCTTTGTCAGCCAGCATGGCAACCGTGGCAAGCCGCTCTGAAGGCATTTGTCTTACGCGTTTTGAAGCCCGTCATCTGACGGGCTTTTTTATTGGTGCATGGCAAACTTGCCTGGTTTTCGCCCCTCGTATGCTGGCGAATACCCGGTCAAGGATGCTGTCATGTCATGTATTCACCAGGCATTTCAAACATGGATGCGCATAGTGCTGGCTATGGGCATGTTCAGTCTTGCCCAGCCGGTCATCGGCGAACCGGGCATACCCTTCAGGCTTTCGAGCAGCGCTGTCGAGCCCGTGCCAATGCAGCTGGACGCCGCCGACCGGCAATGGCTGGCCAGCCAGGGCACCTTGCGGATCGGTATCGCCACCGTTGATTACGAACCTGTCGACATCATCACCGACCGCAACAACTACCAAGGCCTCAGTGCCGATTACTTGAGCATCCTGCGCGACAAGCTGGGGGTGCCCGTTGAGGTCCTGGGCTACAGGACGCGGGAGCAGGCGGTTGCCCGGCTACTGGCCGGCGAAGTCGATATCCTGACCAGCGCCAGCGGATTCGAGCGTGGTATCGAAGGCGTTGTTCTGTCCCAGGAGTACATGGCCGACCGCCTGGTTGTGGTTTGCCGGACCGATGATGAAGGGCCGGTCGGCAACTGGGCCGGCAAAAAAATCGGCTTTATGGCCGGATACGTCGATTTTCATACAGCCCAGGCGTTTTACCCGAGCAGTGAGATCGTCATCATTTCCGATCTGCACAATGCAATGGACGCGCTGACCGAGGGCGATATCGATGCCTTTATCGGCAATGAACTGATCGTGCAGTCATTCAAAAGCTTTCGTCCGCACTCGGGGCTGCGCATTGTCGGTGACAGTGCCTTGCCCGCATTCGGCTTTGCTTTTGCCACGCGTCATTCCAGCTCCAGGCTGGCGTCACTGATCGATCGCGCACTTGAAAGCCTCGATGAGCGTGCAACGCGCATGGTGCTTTCGCGCTGGACCAGCGGGCTGGAAGGCAGCATTGCGCAGCAGCGCATCGATCTGCTGCCCACCGAACGGGAGTGGATCCAGCGCAATCCGGTTGTAACCCTGGCCACCCAGCAGTTTCCCCTTTACGGCTTCAGGACCGGCGACGGCCGCTGGGCGGGCCTGAGCATTGACATTCTGGCGCGCATTTCTCGCATGACCGGCCTGCAATTTGTTCATAAAGAGGCGTTTTCAACCGTGCAAATCCTCGACATGCTCAAAAGCGGCGAGGCGCAAATGAACTCAAGCCTCTCCAGAAGCCGTGAGCGCAAGGCCTTCCTGAACTTCACCCACTCATACGGCGGGGCACCCTGGGTGTTTGTAGTGCGCGTCAATGATTCCCGGCTGGGCTCGCTGAGCCAGCTTGCCGGCAAGGTCCTGGTGCTGCCGGCCAGGCATGCCCTTGAAGACTACATTCGGCGTGAATACCCCGCAGTCACCCTGCGTCTGGTTGAGACCTATGCCCAGGCCCGTCACGCGGTGGCCAATGGCGATGCGGATGCGACGATCCAGACCGAGACGCAGGCCTATCTGTATCCGCCGGGGCGGTTGAAAGTCGGGCGCAGTGTTGAAGGGCAATGGGCGGCCGCCACTTTTTCGGTACCAGCCCGCTACCCGGAGCTGTTCAGCATCATGAACAAGGCCCTGGAGGCCATCCCAGTGGCCGATATCCGCGCGCTGCGCACCACATGGCTGGGTGGGGCTGGCCAGCCGCTGATTATCGAGGGTGGCCTGTACCACTCACCGGGGCTGTGGTGGGCGATTGCGGGCTTGTGCTCGGTCGGGCTTATGTCACTTTTCTACAACGGTTTTTTGCGCAGGCAACTGGGGGCCGGGCGCGAGTACGAACTGAGCCTCATAGAACAATTGAAGCTCAGCCACCGCTTTCTGGATGGCATCCCCAGCCCGATTTTTGTGGTTGGCCTGGAGGGCCAGTTGATTACCTGTAATCAAAGCTATGAGGAACGCTTGTCGGTCCGCCTGGGGCAAATTTGCGGGTTGAAGGTGACTGAAGTGGATTTGTTTTCCCAGGAGCTGGCCGAAAAGTTTCAGCGCGAAATCCTGAACATGATTCAAAGCCGTAAACCGTGCTACCAGAAGCGTTGGGTGGAGTTTAAAACCGGCGGGATGGAAATCTATCAGTGGGCCGCGCCGTTCTACTCGGAAACCGGCCGTATGGAGGGGCTGGTAGGGGGCTGGTTTGACAAGTCAGAAGCCAGGAAATGGGAGTCACGGGGCATTTTAGGCGGTGAAAATCGCTTGTAGCGCATTCCCACGCCAATTGCGGAATTGTCCTATGTTATGCGGCTGTTGAGCCTACTAAGGTTTACCACCTCTGTAACATCAGGTTTATGCCCTGAAGGCCCATGATGCGACCGTTGAAAGTATTGATTCTTGAAGACAACCCATTTCAATTGATGGTGTTGCATCAAATGTTGAATGCATTCCGTATTTTTGACGTGTTGACCGCCGAAAGCGTGGATTCTGCCCGCCATTCGCTGCTCAATCGCGGGGCTATTGATGTGGCTATTTGCGATCTGTACATGGAGGGGCCTTCAGGGCTGCAGCTTATCCGCGAGCTGGCGCTCAAGCGTGATGCCACGGCGTTGATCATCTCGAGTGCGGCTGCGCCCCATGTGATCGAAATGGCGGCCCGCATGGCCCGTCGGCACGGGCTTGAGGTGCTGGGGTGCCTGCCCAAACCGGTGACCGTGGCCGGGTTGGGGCAGTTGCTGGATCTTTATCGGCAGTCACACCGGTGTACAGGGGAGAGCGGCACAAATTAATTGCCCGCACGGGGGAACTTCCGCCAGCCCAGGCATGTCAGATTTATTATCAACAGGGGCAAGTTTATTGCTCCGATGCTTGTAGCCTGTTGAGCAGGTCATCATGACCTTGTTAGACCCCGGGCAGCCTCCCCACTGTTCGGGGTTTTTTTATGGCTTTTTTTTGTCAATGCACATCCAGGCTGGACGGGGGCGCTGGCCCCAGTTTGAGCAAAATCGAATTGACGTGGCTGATCACCTCGCGGCCTTCAGGCGTGTCCGTGCATCCGACGTAAATGGGCTGAAACTCGGGCGCGCCCTGGATCGGGTAAAACATCAGCGCCTCGGGCGACAAGCCTTGCTGGCTGGCCTTGGCCTGGATTTCCGGCCAATAGCCCAGCAGTGCCGGCATGCGGCCGGCTTGTTGCATCTGCAACAGGCTGGCCAGCGGGTCGCTGCCGTAATGCATGACAATCTGGCTCGCCGGGCCCCGCGCCAGCTGGTTATCAATCCATACCCCGTAACTGCGTTTGGCAATGACCCCAAGCTTGAGGGTCTGTGCCTTGAGCAGGCCCGGCAGGTCGACCTTGTCATCATGAATAAAGGGCTGCAGCCGTTGCCGGTCCTCACGCAGAATCGCCATGCCATTGCTGTGCAGCTCGGTAACGGGGTCGGAATAGACAATCGACAGGGCGCGAGCCGGGTTCCAGACCAATGCCGGGTCGCAGGCCAGCGATTGCTCTTCAAGCATCTGCAGGGCCCGTGCGCGGTTTACCTGCATCACGATGTGCTGGTACTGCGGCATGTTGGCGATCAGGTCGGGCATCATTTTGTCGATCACCCCCTGACCCTTTTGCGGGCCATGAAACACGGTCAAGGGCGGCAGGTCGCGCAGCAGCCAGATCAGCGTTGGCGCCGCCTGGCTTGCAGGAGCCCAACCCAGCATCAGCGAGGCGATCAGGCCAGCCCAAAGGCTCCGCCGCATCGAGGGACAAGTCATCGTGCTGATCTCCTTCGCTTGCCAGCAAAAATGGCCAGCATGCCTAGATGGCGCCTGACTGCTTGAGGCTGGCAATTGCCGCGGCGTCGTAACCCAGGCCGCTCAATACCTCGTGATTGTGCTCGCCCAGCTGCGGGCCGACCCAATCCGCCGAGCCCGGGGTATCGGACAGCCTGGGCACGATACCCGGCATCTTGAAGTCCTTGCCGTCCGGCAGTTTGGCCTGCAGAAACATCTCTCGGGCCAGAAATTGCGGGTCGCTGAACATATCTTCTGCCGAAAAAATACGGCTGGCCGGCACCTGTGCCGCAGCCAGTTGTTCAAGCACCGTTGCCAGCGGCAGTGAACCGACCCAGCGGTCAATCACGCCATACAGCTCGTCGCGTCGCGCGTCGCGGCCATCGTTGCTCGCCAGCGCCGGGTCATTGGCCAGGTCGTCACGGCCGATAATCTGCATAAAGCGCTTGAAGATGGCGTCACCGTTGGCGCCGATCTGCACATGCTTGCCGTCCTGGCTGGTGTGGATCGAGGAGGGGGTAATACCCGGCATGATATTGCCGGTACGCTCACGGATAAAACCGAATACATCGAACTCTGGCACCATGCTTTCCATCATGGCAAAAATGGCCTCGTACAGCGCCACGTCTACCACCTGGCCCTGGCCGCCGTTGACCTCGCGATGACGCAAGGCCATCAGTGCGCCAATCACGCCCCACAGCGCGGCAATCGAGTCGCCGATCGAAATGCCCGTGCGCACCGGCGGGCGGTCCTCAAAACCGGTGATATAACGCAGCCCGCCCATGGATTCGCCGACCGCGCCAAACCCCGGCTGGTCTTTCATCGGCCCGGTCTGGCCAAAGCCGGACAGGCGCACCATCACCAGTTTGGGGTTCAGCGCATGCAGCACCTCCCAGCCCAGGCCGAGTTTTTCCAGTACGCCGGGGCGAAAGTTTTCGATGAGGATATCGGCGTCTGCCAGCAGCGCCTTGAGGATGCCCAGGCCATCCGGGTGCTTGAGGTTCAGGGTCAGGGATTTCTTGTTGCGTGCCTGGACAAACCACCACAGCGATGTGCCCTCATACAGCTTGCGCCATTTTCGCAGCGGGTCGCCGCCGTCCGGGGATTCGACCTTGATCACCTGGGCGCCGAATTCGGCGCAAATCCGCGATGCAAAAGGCCCGGCGATCAGGGTGCCCAATTCGACGACTTTAAGGCCCGAAAGGGGTTTGGTGGCGAGCGGCATGTGGAATCCTTGTCCAGGGGGCGAGCGAGTACAGCCTTTTAACATAGCTGGCGGCTGGCAAGAAGCTGGCCGATTCGTTCAATCACGGTGTATCGGTTAGACTTGCCGCCTTTCTCCGTATCAAGAAGCCCGTTCATGGCACAGCCGTCCACGACCTACAAGTTTGAACTCAACCTTACCGATCTCGATCGCGGGGTCTATGAAAGCGTCAAGCAGACCATCGCCCGTCACCCTTCGGAAACTGAAGAACGCATGACCGTGCGCCTTCTGGCCTACGCCTTTTGGTACAACGAGCAGCTGTCTTTTGGTCGTGGTCTGTCTGATGTAGACGAACCAGCCCTGTGGGAAAAAAGCCTGGACGACCGTGTCCTGCACTGGATCGAAGTTGGCCAGCCCGATGCCGACCGCCTGACCTGGTGCTCGCGCCGTACCGAACGCACCAGCCTGCTGGCCTATGGCAGCTTGCGCGTGTGGGAAGGCAAGGTCATTCCGGCGATCAAGAACCTGAAGAACGTCAACATTGCTGCCGTGCCACAAGAGATTCTTGAAGTCCTGGCCAAGGACATGCCCCGGGTTATCAAGTGGGACGTAATGATCAGCGAAGGCACGATTTTCGTGACTGACGACCGCGGCCAGCACGAAGTGCAACTGCAGTGGCTGCAAGGCGAACGCGGCTAAGTTACAACTTTTTTCTACGCTCAGAGACTCTCCACCTGCTTATGCGCATCGAACCTCGTCCATTGCCTGAAACCCTGCCTTTTCTGGGCGAAATGCCAACCCTGCTGACCCGCCTGTACGCCGCACGCGGTGTGCAGTCCCAAGCTGAACTGGACAAGAGCCTGGCGCGGCTGATTCCGTATCAGCAGCTCAAGGGCATCGATGCTGCAGTGGACTTGCTGGTGGTCGCGCTTGAGCAGCGCCAGCACATCCTGATCGTCGGCGACTTTGACGCCGACGGCGCTACGGCCAGCACCGTGGGCATGCTCGGTTTGCGTTTGCTGGGGGCGGCCCATGTCGATTACCTGGTGCCCAACCGGTTTGAATACGGCTATGGCCTGACCCCGGAAATCGTCGAAGTCGCGCTGACCCGCACGCCGCAGTTGCTGATTACGGTCGATAACGGGATTTCCAGTATTGAAGGCGTTGCTGCGGCGAAAAAGGCCGGTCTGAGCGTGCTGGTCACCGACCACCACTTGCCAGGCAGCGAGTTGCCGGCCGCGGATGCCATCGTCAACCCCAACCAGCCCGGCTGCGAGTTCCCGAGCAAGGCGCTGGCGGGGGTCGGGGTGATTTTCTATGTGCTGATCGCCTTGCGGGCGCGCTTGAACAGCCTGGGCTGGTACCAGAACAGCAAGGCGCCAAATATCGCCGAGCTGCTGGACCTGGTGGCCCTGGGCAGCGTGGCGGACGTGGTGCCGCTGGATGCCAACAACCGCATCCTCGTTCATCAAGGGCTTGAGCGCATTCGTGCCGGGCGTGCGCGGCCGGGGCTCAAGGCAATTCTGGAGGTGGCCAAGCGTGACCACTCGAAAATCACCTCCACCGACCTGGGTTTTATCCTCGGGCCGCGCCTGAACGCTGCCGGGCGCCTGGACGACATGAGCCTGGGCATCGAATGCCTGCTTACCGATGACGCCAACGCGGCGCGGGAAATGGCTGCGCAACTGGACGAGATGAACCAGGACCGCAAATCCATCGAGCAGGGCATGCAACGTGAAGCGCTGGCCCAGCTAAAGGACCTGACGATCGACAGCATGCCGTTTGGCCTGTGCCTGTTCGATCCCGAGTGGCACCAGGGGGTGATCGGGATTCTGGCTTCGCGACTCAAGGAGCGTTACTTCCGACCGACCTTCGCTTTTGCCGATGCCGGTGATGGCATGCTCAAGGGCTCCGGGCGCTCGGTGCCGGGCTTTCATATTCGTGATGCGTTGAGTGTGGTGGCAGCACAGCATCCGGACTTGATCAGCAAATACGGTGGCCATGCGATGGCGGCTGGCCTGACTTTGCCCGAGGCCAACTTTCCGCTGTTCTGTGAGGCTTTTGATGCCGAAGTGCGACGTCAATTGCGTGAAGAAGACCTGACCGGGCGCATGCTGTCGGATGGCAGCCTGGCGGTTGAAGAGTTTCATCTGGAGCTGGCGCGGGCCCTGCGCAATGCCGGGCCTTGGGGCCAGCACTTTCCCGAGCCGTTGTTTCACGGGGTGTTCCAGCTGGTGGAGCAGCGCATCGTGGGCGAGCGGCATTTGAAAGTGGTGCTCAAGACCGAATGTGGCAGCGTCAAACTCGATGGCATTGCTTTCGGGATCGACCGCGAAGTGTGGCCGAACCCGACCATTCGCTGGGTTGAACTGGCCTACAAACTCGACCTCAACGAGTTTCGCGGCAACGAAACCGTACAGTTGATGATTGCCCATATCGAACCGCGTTAACGTCAGCACGAGCTTAAGAAACGCCGTAGCAGCTGACGAGCGAAGCGAGGCTGCGTCCGGCGGCGCAGCCGTCGTAAACCCTGATAGCCAGCTTCTACTGGCACAGCGCAGAGTCTGATTCTACGACGGCTGCGCCGCCGGACGCAGCCTCGCTCCGCTCGTCAGCTGCTACGAGGGGGCACCTGAATCTGACTCACCTCACATTTGGCCCGCTTCAGCTCGCAGCATTTGAACCCTCCCTCATCCAGTGTTGTCGACTAGGCTCTTCAGAAGTACTTGGAGCCTGCCCACTGGAATTAGAGGTGACCCATGAGTCTGCTGCTCGAACCCTATACCCTGCGCCAACTGACCCTTCTTAACCGCATTGCGGTCTCGCCAATGTGCCAGTACTCCAGCGTCGACGGGCTGGCCAATGACTGGCACCTGGTCCATCTAGGCAGCCGTGCCGTTGGCGGTGCCGGGCTGATTTTTACCGAAGCTACTGCTGTCACCCCCGAAGGCCGGATTACTGCCCAGGATCTGGGCCTGTGGAACGACGAACAGATTGAACCCCTGCAACGCATCACCCGCTTTATCCGCGCCCAGGGCGCTGTGGCCGGCATCCAGCTGGCCCATGCTGGGCGCAAGGCCAGCACCCACCGCCCCTGGCTGGGCAAGCATGGCAGCGTCAAGGTGGAGGAGGGCGGCTGGGTGCCGGTCGGGCCGTCACCGATAGCCTTCGACCCGCAACACACACCGCCCGCGCAACTGGATGAAAGCCAGATCAAGGACGTTGTCCAGGCTTTCGTGGCGGCTGCCAGGCGGGCACTGGAAGCCGGGTTCTCGGTGGTCGAGGTTCACGCCGCTCACGGTTACTTGCTGCATCAATTTCTTTCGCCGTTGAGCAACCAGCGACGTGACCAATACGGTGGTTCGTTCGAGAATCGAATTCGTCTGGTCCTGGAGGTGACCGAGGCCGTGCGCGGGGTATGGCCGCAGGAGCTGCCGCTGTTTGTGCGGGTGTCGGCCACCGATTGGGTGGAAGACGGCTGGAACCCTGACGAAACCGTCGAGCTGGCGCGCCGTCTCAAGGCATTGGGGGTGGACCTGATCGACGTGTCTTCGGGCGGTACTGCAGCCAATGCCGAGATCCCGGTCGGGCCGGGTTACCAGACCCGCTTTGCCGAGCGCGTGCGCAAGGAGGCCTGCATCGCCACCGGTACAGTGGGCATGATCACCGAACCCGCACAGGCTGAGCATATCCTGCGCACCGGGCAGGCCAATTTGATCCTGCTGGCCCGCGAGCTGTTGCGTGACCCGTACTGGCCGCTGCACGCAGACGATGACCTGGGCGGCAAAAAGGCGACCTGGCCAGCCCAGTATCAGCGTGCAACCCATCGCGACCAACCGATTCATGAGTCCGACCTGCGAGACTGATCCCCTTGCTCTTTACGATAAGCCCGCCTGCTGGCGGGCTTTCTGGCTCCCCCTGACCCTGTTACGAGAGGATGCTTATGAGTTTGCTCGACCAACTGCTTAAATCCGGCCAACAGATGCTGGAGAAAAAAACCGGTACCCAAGGTGGCGCCTCCACTGGTGGCAAAGGTGGCCTGGGAGACCTGCTTGGCTCCGGGGGGCTGGGCGGCATGCTTTCCGGTGCGGGCGGCGGTGCCCTGGCAGCCAGTGCCCTGGGCCTGCTGCTGGGCAACAAAAGTGCCCGAAAATATGGTGGCCAGGCGCTGACCTATGGTGGCCTGGCGGCCTTGGGCGTGCTGGCCTATAAAGCCTACGGCAACTGGCAGGCCAATCAGGGCACGGCACCGCAGACCGAACCGCAGACCATTGACCGCGTCCCGGCACCGCAAGTGGAGCAACACAGCCAGGCAATCCTCAAGGCGCTGGTGGCTGCCGCCAAGGCTGATGGCCATGTGGATGAGCGCGAGCGCCAATTGATCGATGGCGAACTGAACAAGCTCAATGGTGACCCTGCGCTGCGCCAATGGTTGCAAGCAGAGCTGAACAAGCCGCTGGACCCCGCCGAAGTGGCCCGTGCTGCAACTACCCCGGAAATCGCGGCCGAAATGTATATCGCCAGCCTTGTTCTGGTGGACGAAGAGCATTTTATGGAGCGCGCCTATCTGGAAGAGCTGGCCAAACAGCTCAAGCTCGACCCGGGCCTGAAGACCGAGCTGGAGGCCCAGGTAAAACAGGCACACGGCTAACCCACTCTGCGGGCGATGTTCCGCGATATAGCTGTTTTAGACGCCCCGAACCGCTACGGTCCGGGGCGTTTTTTATGCTCCCCGGCTTCGATCTACTGCAACTTCCCCGTCATAATCCCCTGCTAGTCTGCCCGCCAGAAATAATTTGTTACGCCTCAACAGGGATTTGCAATGAGCGACAAGAAAGACCCGGACACCCAGCTCCTGGCTGACAGCAGCCGCCGTCGCTTCCTCGCCGGTGCTGCCGCACTGGGCGTCGGGGCCGCTACCCTGAGCGCTTGCGGTGCCAGCGAGCAGGGCCGGCCTGTCCAGTCGCAGCCGTTGACACCTGCTGATCTGGACAAAAAACTCCACGAGCAGGTCAAGACCATCGTGGTGATCTATGCCGAGAACCGCAGCTTCAATAATCTGTTTGCCAACTTTCCCGGTGTCGAAAAACCCTTGTCAGCCCTCAAGCCTGCCGATTATCAGCAGCGCGACCGTGATGGCAGCTTGTTACAAACCTTGCCACCCGCCTGGGGCGGGGTCGTGCAAGTCGGGCCTCAGACGGTCGATGGGGTGACCTATGCCCCGGGCGAGCAGTACCAGCAGAACCTGCCCAACGCCCCCTTTGCCCTCAAAGGGCCCAATCAGGAAGACTTGCCGCTGAACCTGGTAACCCGCGACCTGTGGCACGTGTTCTATCAGAACCAGATGCAGATCAACGATGGCAAAAATGACCAGTTCGTCGCCTGGGGTGACTCGGGTGGCCTGCCGATGGGTTACTACGGCCAGTCGCAGTACTCGCTGCGCCTGTGGGACGTGGCCCGGGAATTCGTGTTGTGTGACAACTTCTTCCAGGGCGCTTTCGGCGGTTCGTTCCTTAACCACCAGTACCTGGTCAGCGCGGCGGTGCCGTTTTATCCGAATGCGGGCACCTCCGTGGCGGAGGGGCAGATTGCCGTGCTGCAAGGGGACGACCCCACCGGTACGCGCCTCCAGCCCCTGGCCAAGTCCCCGGCCAGCGCCATGACCGGCGCCCCGCAGTTCGGCCCCAGCGCGCTCACACCCGACGGTTTTGCCGTCAATACCATGGCCCCACCGTACTGGCCGACCTGGATCCGCGACCCCGAGCGCCCGGACTACGCCAAACCCGACCTGCCGAGCGTACTGGTGCCACAAAGCCATGAGCATATTGGCGACAAACTGAGCAAAAAGAACATCGACTGGGCCTGGTACGCGGGCGCCTGGCAGGCCACGCTGGAGCAGTACAAGGGCTCGGACGGCATCCCCAAGATCCCCAACTTCCAGTACCACCACCAGCCGTTCAATTACTTTGTGCAACAAGGCCCGGAGAACCCGCAGGAGCGCAGCAAGCGCCTGCGTGATGGGGGGCTGGGCGACGAAGTGGCTACCAACCGTTTTCTGGCCGACGCCGAGGCTGGCAAGCTGCCGGCCGTGAGCTTCTACAAGCCCCAGGGCAACCTCAACCTGCACGCCGGGTATGCCGATGTGGCTGCCGGTGACCGTCACCTTGATCGCGTGCTCAAGGTGCTGCGCAACAGCCCGCAGTGGCAGAACATGGTGATCGTGCTCACTGTCGATGAAAACGGCGGTTGGTGGGACCACGTTGCACCGCCCAAGGGCGATCGCTGGGGGCCCGGTACACGGATTCCGGCACTGGTGGTGTCACCTTTCGCCCGCAAGGGCACGGTGGATCACACGGTGTATGACACTGCCTCGATCCTGCGCCTGATTACCCGGGTGCATCAGCTGGAAGTGCTGGATGGCCTCAAGCAGCGCGACGACGCCATGAAGGCGCGCGGGCAGGTGCCGATGGGCGACCTGAGCAATGCACTGATGTTCTGATAACCGGCCACCTTTTGTGGAAGCGGGCTTGCTCGCGATGGCTTCGACACGGTCAGCCCGGCAGACCGCGGCGCCTGCATCGCGAGCAAGCCCGCTCCCACAGGATTGAAGTTTTATATGTAGGAATATTTGTCTATTGCTGTGAGATCTGTCTCAACGCCTGTACGAATCATTGCGCGCCCTCGGCTATACTCACCATCATTTTAATGGCACCCCGAGGATCGACTGTGAAGAACTGGACGTTACGCCAACGCATCTTGGCGAGCTTTGCTGTAATCATCGCCATTATGCTGCTGATGGTTGTTGCGTCTTACTCGCGCCTGCTGTCGATTGAAAGCAGCGAGGAAACAGTGCGCACCGATGCGATTCCCGGGGTCTATTACAGTTCGATGATCCGCAGTGCCTGGGTGGACAGTTATGTCCTGACCCTGCAATTGATCGGCGCAGACAACCGCCGTGACCTGACCAACGAAGACCGCAAACTTTACGCCAGCTATGAGGACCGTCTCAATCAAGAGCTGGAGCACTACCGCGGGACTATTTTCGACGGTGATGACCGCGCCAATTTCGATGAGTTCGAGGTGCTGCACAAGCAGTACTCTGAAGACTTGGCCAAGGTGATTGCGCTGTACGAAAGCAAGCAGTTCGACCAGGCCCAGCGTCTGGTCAGCGAGGAGTTGGCCCCGGCCTGGATGGCCGGGCGTAAACAACTCAACTTCCTGATCGATACCAACCGTCAGTCTGCAGCCCAGGCAAGTGACACGATTGCCCAGGCCGTCGTTACCGCGAAGGTCAGCATGATCATTTCGCTGGTGATTGCCGTACTTGCCGCTGCGCTTTGCGGCTTCCTGCTGCTGCGGGCAATCATGTCGCCGATGCAGCGCATCGTATCGATTCTGGAAGTGATGCGTTCCGGTGACCTGAGCTCGCGCTTGAACCTGGAACGCAAGGACGAGTTTGGCGCCGTGGAAACCGGCTTCAACGACATGATGGCCGAGCTGACGACGCTGGTTTCCCAGGCTCAGCGCTCTTCGGTGCAGGTCACTACCTCGGTTACGGAAATTGCCGCCACCTCCAAGCAACAACAGGCTACCGCCACTGAAACCGCAGCCACCACCACAGAGATCGGCGCTACGTCCCGGGAAATCGCCGCCACGTCCCGTGATCTGGTGCGCACCATGACCGAAGTGACCTCGGCTGCCGATCAGGCTTCGATCCTGGCCGGTTCCGGGCAGCAAGGCCTGGCGCGCATGGAAGAAACCATGCATTCGGTGATGGGCGCGGCCGATCTGGTCAACGCCAAGCTGGCGATCCTCAATGAGAAAGCCGGCAACATCAATCAGGTGGTGGTGACCATCGTCAAAGTGGCCGACCAGACCAATTTGCTGTCGCTTAACGCTGCTATCGAAGCTGAAAAAGCCGGTGAATATGGCCGCGGTTTTGCCGTGGTGGCCACTGAAGTGCGCCGTTTGGCCGACCAGACTGCCGTGGCCACCTACGATATCGAGCAGATGGTGCGCGAGATTCAGTCGGCGGTTTCCGCGGGCGTGATGGGCATGGACAAGTTCTCCGAAGAAGTGCGCCGCGGCATGTCCGAGGTGCAGCAAGTGGGCGAGCAACTGTCGCAGATCATCCATCAGGTCCAGGCCCTGGCGCCGCGCGTGCTGATGGTCAATGAGGGCATGCAGGCTCAGGCCACGGGTGCCGAGCAGATCAACCTTGCGCTGGTGCAGCTGGGCGATGCCAGCAGCCAGACCGTCGAGTCCCTGCGTCAGGCCAGCTTCGCGATCGACGAATTGAGTCAGGTTGCCGTTGGGCTGCGCAGCGGCGTTTCGCGTTTCAAAGTCTGATGAACGAGCTTGCAACCAAACAGGCGGGCGCAAAGGTGTCGTCAAGGCGCCTGTTCCTGGTGTTTTTTATCGACAATGAGCGTTATGCCCTGGCCGCCACTGATGTAGTCGAGGTGTTGCCGCGCTTGCCGCTCAAACCGATCGCCCATGCTCCGGCGTGGGTCGCGGGGGTGTTTGCCCATCGTGAGCACATGGTGCCGGTGATCGATATCAGCGCCATGACCTTTGGCAGCCCCGCCGTGGCCCGCACCAGCACCCGGCTGGTGCTGGTCAACTACCGCGCACGATTGCTCGGCCTGCTGCTTGAGCAGGCCAGTGACACGTTGCGCTGTGATCCGGCGGACTTTCAACCCTATGGCGTTGATAACCGTGATGCGCCGTATCTGGGGCCGGTGCGCAAGGACGAGGCCGGGCTGTTGCAATGGTTGAGTGTCGATGACCTGCTCAGCCCGGCAGTGTCTGCACTGTTGTTTGCCGAGGGTGAAGAAGACACCTGTGCCCAGGTGGCGCCATGAGCCTTGACCAACGGTTTTTCGATTATTTGAAGCAACGCATCGGCCTGGATGTGGCTTCAGTCGGCCCGGCGATTATCGAGCGTGCCGTTCGCCAGCGCTGCATGGCATTGGACATGCCCGACAACGATCGCTACTGGCAGCGTTTGCTCAGCTCCCAGGACGAACAGCAAGCGCTGATCGAATCGGTGATCGTGCCCGAGACCTGGTTTTTCCGTTACCCCGAATCCTTTGCCACGCTGGGCCGCCTGGCCAGGCAGCGCCTGGCAGAAATCGGCAGCCGTCGCACATTGCGCATCCTCAGCCTGCCGTGCTCGACCGGTGAAGAGCCGTATTCGATTGCGATGGCGCTTTTTGATGCCGGTTTTGCTGCGCATCAATTCAAGGTCGAGGCCCTGGATGTCAGCCCGCTGTCGGTGCAACGCGCGCAAAACGCGTTGTATGGCAAAAACTCTTTTCGTGGCCAGCCCACGGATTTTCGTGAGCGCTACTTCAGTATCGACAACGACGGTTATCAATTGTCGGAGCGCGTCTGCGGGCAGGTCAGCTTCACCGTCGGCAACCTGTTGGACCCGATCCTGCTCGCCAGCCACGAACCGTATGACTTTGTATTTTGCCGCAACCTGTTGATTTACTTTGATCTTAAAACCCAGCAGCAGGCGCTGGATGTGCTCAAGCGTCTGACTCGTGATGACGGGGTTTTATTTATCGGCCCGGCCGAAGGCAGCTTGCTCAGCCGACTGGGCATGCGCTCGATCGGTGCCCCGCAGTCATTCGCTTTTTGCCACAGTCATGAGCCAGTGCCTGCGGCGCGCCAGGCGCCTGCCGAACCCAAGCCACTGGCCCGGCCCAAAGCGCCAGCGCCCATGCCTGTAGCGCCACTGGCCAGCCGGCCTTTTGCCCCGCGTTCACACGCTCCGGCGGCAACAACCGCATCGTCAGCCGACGCGCCGGGCATGCTGCTTGAGCAGATTGCCACCTTGGCCAATGAGGGCAAAAGCCGCGAGGCGCAGGCAGCGTGCGAGCAGTTCCTGCAGCGGCACGACCCGCAGGCCGAGGTCTTCTACTGGCTGGGCCTGCTCAGTGATGTGCAGGGCCAGACCGCGCAGGCCCAGGGTTTCTACCGCAAGGCGTTGTACCTGCAACCCCAGCATTCAGAAGCACTGGCCCATCTGGCGGCGCTGCTGGCTTCACAAGGCGATGAAGCAGGCGCGCGGCGCCTGCACGAGCGCGCAGCCCGGAACGGGCGTTCCACCCAAAGTGAGCGTAAACAATGAGCGCTTTAGCAGCACAGAGCTTGATTCACTCCGAAGCGCAGGCCATTGATGACTGCTGGAACCGTATTGGCATTTACGGTGACAAAAGCTGCCCGTTGCTGCCCCAGCATATCCATTGCCGCAACTGCGGCACCTACGCCGCCGCCGCGACCCGTTTGCTGGACCGTTATTCGTTTGAGCAGCAGGGCCAGGAGCTGTATGCCCCGCAGGCCCATGAACAAAAGGTGGCTACCTGCTCACTGGTGGTTTTCCGCCTGGGTGAAGAGTGGCTGGGGCTGCCCACCCGCTGCCTGGATGAAGTGGCGCCGATACAGACCATTCATTCTCTGCCGCACCAGCGTTCCCGGGCCTTGCGCGGTGTGGCCAATGTGCGCGGCACTTTGGTGCCCTGCCTGTCGCTGGTTGAACTGCTGGGCCTCGACCCTGCCGAGCCGGGTGCCTCATCGTTGCGGGTGATGCCGCGCATGCTGATTGTGGCGGCCCACGGCGGGGCAGTGGTACTGCCGGTGGATGAAGTGGATGGCATTCATAATATCGCCGAGGGCGACCTCAATGCCGCGTCGCTGTCTGGCGAGCATGCCAGCGCCAAATACACCCGGGGTGTGCTGCAGTGGAAAACCCGCAGCCTGCGTTTACTGGATGAAGAGCAACTGCTGAGCGCAATCACCCGGAGCCTGACATGACCCCCGAGCAAATGCGCGACGCCTCGCTGCTTGAGTTGTTCAGCCTGGAGGCCGAGGCCCAAACCCAGGTGCTCAACGAAGGCCTGCTGGCGCTGGAGCGCAACCCGACCCAGGCCGACCAGCTGGAAGCCTGCATGCGTGCGGCCCATTCCCTGAAGGGGGCGGCGCGGATTGTCGGCGTGGATGCCGGCGTGAGCGTGTCCCATGTCATGGAAGACTGCCTGGTCAGTGCCCAGGAAGGCCGCCTGTACCTGCAACGCGAGCATATTGACGCGCTGTTGCAGGGCACCGATCTGTTGATGCGCATCGCCACCCCCGGCAATACCGTCACGCCTCAGGACATTGACGGCTATGTGGCACACATGAATGAGCTGCTGGACCCGTCTGCGCCCAGTGCGCGGGTGGCGCCGCCCGAGTTTGATGTGTCGCAGCTGCTGCTGATGCCCGCGCCAGCTGTGCCCGAGCGGGCCCCTGAGCCGGTGGTTGAGCAACAGGTTGAGGTCCCTGTCGAGGCAGCAGCGGAGCCTGCGCGGCGTCCCCAGCGCCTGACCGAAAGCGGCGAGCGGGTCTTGCGGGTCACGGCCCAGCGCCTGAACAGCCTGCTCGACCTGTCGAGTAAATCCCTGGTCGAAACCCAGCGCCTCAAGCCCTTTCTGGTGACCTTGCAACGCCTTAAACGCATGCAAAGCACCAACTTGCGGGCTATGGATACGCTCAATGAGCACCTCAAGGTCGCGGGTATCAGCCATGAAGCCGAGCAGGCCCTGGTCGATGCCCGGCAGATGCTGGCCGAGTCCCAGCACCTGCTCGGCGAACAGACCGCCGAACTCGACGAGTTTTGCTGGCAGGCAGGCCAGCGCGCGCAATTGCTCTACGACACTGCCCTGGCTTGTCGCATGCGGCCTTTCGCCGATGTCCTGGTGGGGCAGGAGCGCATGGTGCGTGATCTGGGGCGTGCCCTGGGCAAGCAGATCCGCCTGGAAATCGAAGGCGAAAAAACCCAGGTTGACCGCGACGTGCTGGAAAAGCTCGAAGCGCCCTTGATCCATTTGCTGCGCAATGCCGTCGATCACGGTATCGAAACCCCGGAGCAGCGCTTGCTGGCGGGCAAGCCAGCCGAAGGGCTGATCCGCCTGCGTATCTCCCACCAGGCCGGGTTGCTGGTGCTGGAATTGAGCGATGACGGTGCCGGAGTCGATCTGGAGCGTTTGCGCCGCACAATCGTCGAGCGTCAGCTGTCCACCGAGGAGACAGTGGCGCAACTGAGCGAAGAAGAACTGCTGACCTTCCTGTTTCTACCCGGCTTCAGCCTGCGCGACACCGTGACCGAAGTCTCGGGGCGCGGTGTGGGGCTGGATGCCGTACAGCATATGGTGCGCCTGTTGCGCGGTGCCATTGTGCTGGAGCACACCCCGCAGCATGGCAGCCGCTTCCACCTTGAGGTGCCGTTGACTCTGTCCGTGGTGCGCAGCCTGGTGGTTGAAGTGGCAGACGAGGCGTATGCCTTCCCGCTGGCCCATATCGAGCGCATGCGTGACCTGCAGCCCGAAGACATCGTGCAGCTTGAAGGCCGTCAGCACTTCTGGCACGAAGGCCGGCATGTGGGCCTGGTTGCCGCCAGCCAGCTGCTGCAGCGCCAGCCCGGTCAGAGCGATGACGAAACCCTCAAGGTGGTGGTGATTCGCGAGCGCGATGCGGTGTATGGCGTGGCCGTGGAGCGTTTTATCGGCGAGCGCACCCTGGTGGTACTGCCCCTGGATCCGCGCCTGGGCAAGGTCCAGGATATTTCCGCCGGGGCCTTGCTGGATGATGGCTCGCCGGTGCTGATCGTGGATGTTGAAGATATGCTGCGCTCGGTCGACAAATTGCTCAATACCGGGCGGCTAGAGCGTATCGACCGGCGTAACCGGCATACCGCCGAACTGACCCGCAAACGTATTCTGGTGGTGGATGACTCACTGACGGTGCGTGAACTGCAGCGCAAACTGCTGCTCAACCGCGGTTATGAAGTGGCCGTGGCGGTTGACGGCATGGACGGCTGGAACGCCTTGCGTGCCGAACACTTCGATCTGTTGATTACTGACATCGATATGCCGCGCATGGATGGCATTGAACTGGTTACCTTGTTGCGTCGCGATAACCGCTTGCAATCGATGCCGGTGATGGTGGTGTCGTACAAGGATCGTGAAGAAGACCGTCGGCGCGGCCTGGATGCAGGAGCCGACTATTATCTAGCCAAAGCCAGTTTCCATGACGATGCCCTGCTCGATGCAGTGGTTGAGCTCATTGGAGGAGCCCAGACATGAGAATCGCCATCGTCAACGATATGCCCCTGGCGGTTGAGGCCTTGCGCCGGGCGCTGGCATTCGAGCCCGCCCATCAGGTGATCTGGGTTGCCGGCGACGGCCTGGAGGCAGTGCGCCTGTGCGCCGAGGACACCCCGGACCTGATCTTGATGGACCTGATCATGCCGGTCATGGATGGCGTCGAAGCCACACGCCGGATCATGGCCGAAAGCCCGTGCGCCATCGTGATTGTGACCATAGATCGGGAGCAGAACGTACACCGCGTATTCGAAGCGATGGGCTTTGGTGCCCTGGATGTGGTGGATACCCCTGTACTGGGCGGCAGCAACCCCAGGGAAGCGGCGGCGCCTCTGTTGCGCAAGATCCTCAATGTCGGCTGGCTGATGGGCCAGACTGAAAAGCGCGTCAGGCAGGTAGCGGCCCAGCCGCGAGTGCAGGGTGGCCGGGGTGCCCTGGTGGCCATCGGCTCATCGGCTGGCGGCCCGGCAGCGTTGGAAACCCTGCTCAAGGGCTTGCCGAGAAACTTCGGGGCCGCCATCGTACTGGTCCAGCATGTGGATCAGGTGTTTGCCGCCGGCATGGCCGAATGGCTGAGCAGTTCGTGCGGGCTTGACGTGCGTCTGGCCCGGGACGGTGAAGCGCCGCAGGTGGGGACCGTGCTGCTGGCGGGCACCAACCACCATATCCGCTTGTTGAAAAACGGTACGCTGGCATACACCGCGGAACCGGTTAACGAAATCTATCGACCATCGATAGATGTTTTTTTTGAAAGTGTTGCCCGCTACTGGAGTGGCGATGCGGTGGGAGTGCTGTTGACCGGCATGGGGCGTGACGGGGCCCAGGGCCTCAAACTCATGCGCGAACAAGGTTTCCTAACCATCGCCCAGGACCAACAGAGCAGCTCGGTGTACGGTATGCCCAAAGCGGCGGCCGCCATTGATGCTGCGGTTGAGATCCGCCCGTTGGACAAGATTGCGCCACGCTTGCTGGAGAAATTTGCCAAATGACTGGTAAAACCCCGCAGGACTGGCTTGAAGGCAGTAATTCAGGTGAACGCGCATGAGCGACTTGCAGTTGGACGACGTTAAAACTGATGAAAACGCGGCCATGGTGTTGCTGGTAGACGATCAGGCAATGATCGGCGAAGCCGTGCGCCGAGGGTTGGCCCTTGAACAGAACATTGATTTTCACTTTTGTGCGGACCCGCACCAGGCCATTGCCCAGGCCATCCGCATCAAGCCGACGGTGATTTTGCAGGATCTGGTGATGCCGGGGCTGGATGGCTTGAGCCTGGTGCGCGAATACCGCAACCACCCGGCGACGCAAAATATCCCGATTATCGTGTTGTCCACCAAAGAAGACCCGCTGATCAAAAGCGCGGCGTTTTCGGCCGGGGCCAATGATTACCTGGTGAAACTGCCGGACAACATCGAACTGGTGGCGCGCATCCGCTATCACTCGCGCTCCTACATGACGCTGTTGCAGCGTGATGCGGCCTACCGTGCGCTGCGGGTCAGCCAGCAGCAGTTGCTGGATACCAATCTGGTGCTGCAACGGCTGATGAACTCCGATGGCCTGACCGGGCTGTCCAATCGTCGTCACTTCGATGAATACCTCGAACTGGAATGGCGTCGTGCCATGCGTGAGCAGACCCAGTTGTCGTTGTTGATGATCGATGTCGATTACTTCAAATCCTACAATGACTCCTTCGGTCATCTGGACGGTGATGAAGCGTTGCGCAAGGTGGCTGCAGCCATCCGGGATGCCAGCAGCCGGCCATCGGACTTGCCGGCCCGTTATGGTGGTGAGGAGTTTGCCATCGTGCTGCCCAATACCTCTCAGGGTGGCTCCCGGCTGGTGGCAGAAAAGCTGCGCATGGCGGTAGAAGCGATGAAGATCCCGCATATTTCGCCGACAGCGGGTTCCAGCCTGACCATCAGCATTGGCCTGTCGACCATGACCCCGCAGCAGGGCAGTAACTGCCGCGAGCTGATTTCGGCGGCGGACAAGGGGCTTTACCTGGCCAAGAAAAACGGCCGTAACCAGGTGGGGATCGAGTAGGGGCAGCAATGCACAAAACCTGTAGCCGCTGAGGAGCGCAGCTCGTCAGCGGCTACAGAATTCACACCTGGATCACGCTGCACCTGTAGCAGTTGACGAGTAGAACGAGGCTACGTCCCGCAGCCTCGCTGCGCTCGTCAGCTGCTACGAATAGCCCTTGGCCGGCCGCGCTGGCGAGCCAGCGTTCGTTGCAGGGTATCCACCAACGTTCGCGTAGTCTGGTCTATTTCAACATTGACCCGGTCACCCACCTGCAAGCCGCTCAAGTTCGTCAGGGCCAGGGTTTGCGGGATCAGGTTGACCGTGACCGTGTGCCGCTCTTCATCCAGGCGGTCAACAGTCAGGCTACAGCCATGCAGGCCGATAAACCCTTTCTCGAACACATAAGCCGAGGTCGCCGGTTCCAGCCGCAAAACGGCGCTCACGGTTTCGCCCAGTGGCTGCCACGACACCACCTGCGCGGTGCTTTCAATGTGGCCGTAGAGCGCGTGCCCGCCGTTTTCTTCACCTGCTCGGTGGGAGCGTTCGATATTGACCTGGTCATTCACCCGCAGGTGCTCAAGCGTGGTGATTTCCGCTGTCCGATTGGAGATATCGAAGGTGGCGCTGTCAGACGAGTAAGCGGTCACTGTCAGGCATGTGCCGTTGACCGACACGCTGGCGCCAATATCAATGTTATCGAACAGGGGCGACCCCTGGACCAGTACCACCCTCTGGTGCCCTGTCTCCTTGTGCAGGGAGAGAACGCGGGCAGTGCCTTGCACAATGCCGGTATACATCAGGCTTTCCTCCTTTCAAGCAGCATAAGGCCAGTGGAATACGCGGTTTTATAAGTGCCGGCACAATAGTGTTCATACAGTTTCTGGTAGTAATCGGTAATTGCCCGTTCGCGGAATCGTTCATCGAACTGAGCGTAAATCACCGAGCCGCTGCCCAGGTGCCAATCTCTGAAGTCTTCGAAGTTCTCAAACTGCACGGGTTCTTCGATACGGTGCGAGCGAATGATTTCAAAGTCGTGCAGTGCGTCGATCAGGGAGCTTCTGTTGAAACGAAAGTCATCGAATACCACCGGGTCGGCAATACAGGGGTATTGCCGGCGGATATCCATCAGCACCTGTTCCTGGATCGCGCGCTCGCCCAAGACATAATCGAAGTCAAAGGCGCAGGACAAATACAGATAACCGCCCGGCTTTATAGCGTCGGCCAACTTGTCGATAACGGTTTGTTCGTGGGGGATAAACCAGTGCAAACAGGCGGCACAAATGGCGGCATCAAACAGCGGTAATTGCTCAAGGGGGTAATCGAGAAAGTCACTGACCATAAACCTGACATGGGGGGCTGCGTGGGCCCGGTTGGCATACGCAATCATGTCCTGGGAAATATCAATGCCCACATACTGTTCAATGTGTTCCTTGTCCGCAAACAGCAATGTATTGCCGGTTCCACAGCCGACATCCAGCAGGGTGCCCCGGGGCGGGGCGAAGGACAGCAGCAGCTGCAAACAGCGTCTTTGCAGGTTCCGCGACGTGCGTTGATAGCCCTCGGGCGTAAACCAGACATTATCCATGGGCGGCTTCCCTGTATTGGTCAGCAACAGGGACCAGGCCATAGCGACCTTGCCCGGGCTGCAAGCCCAGGCGCTCCCGGACCTGCATCGGGGTGGCGGGGGTCAATTGCTGAAGGTTGGCAATGGCCGTGATGCGCTCCAGCAAACTGCGGTTGCTCGCCAGGGTGGTGCGTTCGTGGTCGAACCAGATATTGTCCTCAAGGCCGACGCGGATGCCGTGACCTGCGGCCAGGGCCAGGGCGTTGCTGCGCAGTTGATAACTGCCCAGCCCGGCAAAGGAACTCACGACATTGCCAGGCAACGAACTGGTAATGGCGGCGATATGGGCGAAACTTGGTTGGGCACCAAACAAATTACCCAGCAAAATATTGGCGTAGACAGTGGGCGGCATTAACGATTTTTTGATCAGGCTGTTCAGGCAGCTCGACATGCCGCTGTCGAATATCTCAACTTCGGGTGAGATGCCCTTGAGCGCCATTTGCCCGGCGAGGTAGTTGATCGTGCCCGGGGCATTGATGCTCGCTTGAGTGGCAAAGTTCATGGACGATAACGTCAATGAACCCATATCGGGTTTGGCCTCGCCATCCAGCGAAAGGGGCAGGGCCCTGAGTGCCGGATCGGAAACATTGCGACCGCTGAGCGAAACGCACAAGATCAGTTGCTTGTTGTATTTGCGGATGCCTTCGATGATTGCGGCGAAGGTATTGAGGTCGCCTGTGGGTTCGCCGGTTTTTTGATCCCGGGCGTGCAAGTGGGCGATGGAGGCCCCCAGTTCGGAGGCCATCAATACATCTTCAATGATTTCCGACGTGCTCACCGGCGTATGCGGGTTCATGTGCTTGGTGGGCACCATGCCGGTGGGGCAAAAGTTCAGGATATAAGCGTTCATGGCAATCACCTGTTTTTATTCAAGTTGATCGTGTGCTGTTTTTTATTGATTTTGCTGCGCAGGTAGCGCTCGTTTTCAACGGTTAAAAACACACCGGATGGCAGGGTTCTGTTGATGGTGATATTGCAACCTTGCAGCGCCAGGACTTTTGCCGGGTTATTGGTAATAAGGTCTATATGGCGAATGTCCAGGGCCTTGAGCATGGCGCCCGCGCTTTCAAACTCTCTTGAATCATCGGCATAGCCGAGCATCTCATTGGCGGTGAAGGTATCAATGCCCTGGGTTTGCAACACATAGGCATCGAACTTGGAGTACAAGCCAATACCGCGACCTTCCTGGCGCAGATAAATCAATACACCACCACCGCGTTCGGACATGTGGGACAGCGCTTCTTTCAACTGGGCGCCGCAATCACAGCGTCTGGACCCGAATACATCGCCGGTCAGGCATTCGGAATGAATACGGGTCAGCACGGGCAGGGTGTGGCAGTCGCCAATCAGCAACGCGAAGTGTTCTTTGTCTACACCTTCAAATGATACAAATCGAGTGTGCAGGGGGATGCCCTCTATGGGGATTTCAACGGTGGTTTTCAGCTTCACGGCTTTCATCTTCAGCTCCTTGCGTAACAACGCTTGAGTGCGTGTGATTTCCAGCTTTTACGTTTGTGGGGCTTGCAGTGCTCGGGGGGGATCCTTGTCTGCTCGAATTGGGCATGCGCAGCGCGCTCACCACGGCCATCAATGACAGGACGGTTACGGTGGCCATGCCCAGGTTGAAGAACCCGTCGCTGGATTCGCCGGGCAGGCGGGAGGGGATCAGGAACGCTGCCAGTAGGGCGGGCACCGCCTGCGCGATCAATGCGTTGTGTTGCATGACCGCGCCGAGAAGGATGTTGGCGTGATGCATGCGCGACGGTTGGATATCGCGCAGGCTGCTGGAGGAGTAGCCGAGAAATTGAAAAGAGCGCGCGCAGCCGTGCAGGGCGCAGGCCAGCCACAGCACAGGAAGTGGGTCAGACAGGCGCGGATAAAAGAACACGCTCAATGTGATGGACGTTGCCAGCGCCGAGTACAAGAAGTAGCGTTTTATCGAGTGGCTGTTCGCCAATATCCTGGCCGCCACGGGTTTTGCAAGAAGATTGCCGGCAAAGATAAACAACAGGCAGTGGCCAATTGAACTGGGCGGGTAATCCGATGTTTTCAGCAGGTGGATGATCAGCACGGTTGGAAAGGCATAAATGCTGATACGGAAAAAGCTGCCTGAAACGATGTTGAACTTGAACAACGGGTTGTTGAGCAACGACAGGTCGAACAGTTGTTTATCAGTGGCCTGGCATAGTCGTTGGTACAACCGCACGCCGGCATACAGCATCACGATGGCGGCCAACAGGGTATAGAGGGGGCGACTGTTCGAGCCGGCAACGAACATCGTGAACAACGCCGACGAAGACAGCGCCCACAACCCGTAGGCATAAACGTCAAAGGGATGCTGGCGGGCTGCGGGGGCAGGCAGTGCGAACAGCGTCGCCCGGCATATGGCAATCAGCCCTGCCGCGCAAAATGCGATAAAACCAAAGATCAGCCGCCAATTGCCCAGGCTCAGCAGTACGTTGGCGATGGACGGGGCCACAATCGGGGCGACCAGCGCAGGGGCAATCAGCCAGGCCATGATCCTGGGTATTTGGTCTTTGTCGGTATTGGCCAGGATCAGGGTGCGTCCGGCGGGCACGATCAGCGCACTGCCAAAGCCTTGGGCCAGACGGGCAATGCACAGCATGTAAAGGTTCTGGCTACTGGCGCAGGCCAGTGATGCCAGGCAAAGAATCAGCAGGCCGCACTGGAAGCGTTGCGCAAGCCCGAGCGTTTTGAACAGATGCCCGCTCGCAGGGGTGAACACCACCAGGGCCAGCAGGTAAGCGGCCAATGCCAGGGTGACGCCACTGATACTCGCGCCCAGATCGTCGGCCAGGGGGATGATGGCTACGATCATGATGGTCGCATCCAGCACCTCCAGAAAAAAAGCGCTGGCGACGGTCAGGAGGGCGGCATGGTGCGAGCCGCTGCCGTGAATGTTCATACCGCCAGAGCCACGCCACTACCGCGGGGGTCGGCTGCAGCGAACACCTGGCCGTTGAGGGTGTTGATGCCGGCCAGTTGCACCACCCCCAGTTTGTCGGACAGGCCGTTGGTCCAGGTAAAGACCGGGTCTGCCTGTGGCGCCTCACTTAAATAAGTGATGCCGCCGGTCTTGGGGTGACGGCCCAGATTGGCACAGCGCGGGCTGGCGAGGGCGGTCTGGATCGGGCAGTTCTGCGCGACAATCTTGTAGATGATGAACGCCAGGGTTTGCGACTGCACCGGCCCCCCCGATGTGCCCAGGATAAACTCCAGGTGGTCGGTGCTGACATGGACGCAGTTGGTGGTGTGGCTGGCGGCGGTCCTGCCCTTGAAGGTCGAGCACGCATGGGGGCCATTGAATGAGAAGGCCCGGTTGCTCAGGATAATGCCGCTGTTATCGATTTCGAACAGTGAGCCCAGGGGGGTGAAGATCGAGTTGGTGATGCCGGTCAGGGTGCCGTCAGCCGCGGCGCACGCCATAAAGATGGTGTGCGAGGTTTTGCACGATTGGGGCACAGGTTCAGGGTTGTCCTGTTTGAGCTGCTGATGGATCAGTGCTGCCTGTTGGTCGAGGGTGCGCTCATCGCCTGTATCTGAAGCAGGCTGTGAGGCCAGCCAGGTGTCGATCAGTCCGGCGGCGGTACAAAGCTGAGCGGGCGTCAGCAAGTTGGTGTCCTGGGCACTCAATTGATAGATTTTCAGCAGCAGGAACAGCTCTTTCCACGGGCTATTGCTGCCATGTGCCGTCACCGTGGCGTGCATGAAGCGCGTGCTTCTGACCTGCGAGGGATTGGGCACAAAATCGGCAAAGTCACCAGCCGTATACAGGTGCGGGTCGCATCTGGACAACAGGTCGAACACCTGCTCGGCCAGCAACCCCTGGTACATCGACGAAAAGCCCTCCCGTGCCAAAGTGGCCAGGGTGTGGCGATAGAAGGGTTCAGGGTCTTTTCGTTGAATGAAACAGTGCGTCCATTGAGTAAAGCGGGTGTGTATCTGGGGTTCTTTGGTGCTGCTGTAGAATGCCTGCAATAAATTTTCAGTTGTTATCAGTCCATGTTTTAAATCATGTTCGTGCAGATGTTTAAATACCCTGTTCAAATCAATGTCGTGCAACTGTGTATACCGCTCATAGGCACTGGGGCAGCCATACACCATGGTGCTGTAAATGCCTCGTCGCGGGATTGATTCAAGGCCTTTATATAAATAGTTGTCGTGGTGCTGGTGCGTGCCTGTTACGCCCGTGCCGTTGAATACCTCCAGGTTGCCGGGGCTTGCCTGCATGATGATGGCATCCCCTCCCAGGCCGCACAGGTGCGGGAGGTTATAGGTTAATGAGAGTGCCGCGCTTATGGCGGCGCCCGGCCCTGCGCCTGTTAACAGATAGTCTTGCATGCCCATCATGGATGACTTGAAGTGGGGCGTCGCAATACCGAATACATGACCGCTGGCTAAGTTGGACATGGTGGCTGCCATTGAATAATGGGTTATTGGAATATGGCGTACGGGTATCAAGCAGTAGGTGTTTGCTCAGGCGTATTGAGGTATAGCGTTGTCTGTTTTCAAGTGCAATTAATTGGCTCGTAGTCTGTTTCTTTTAAAGTTAGTAACTTTTCCTACGCAATATATTCGTTTGTCACACATCGTTTGCGGTCAGACTTTAAGTTCACCCTGTTCTTCTTGTCGGGAAGGGCCAATTGCCTGTCAGGCCGAGTGCACGCGGCCTGTCGTCACAGGCGACATAACCCCGCCAGGCGGGCTGCTGATACGCTTCGTTTACGGTATACTCCCCGGCTTTGTAAAAATCGCCTACGAGTGCCGCCAGCCATGGAAATCAACCCGATCCTTAACAGCATCAAGGACCTGTCAGAGCGCTCCGAAACCATTCGGAGGTATCTTTGACTACGATCAAAAGCATGAGCGTCTGACCGAAGTCAATCGCGAGCTTGAAGATCCGAGTGTCTGGAACAACCCTTCGTACGCCCAGGAGCTGGGGCGCGAGCGCTCCCTGCTGGCGCAGATCGTTGAAACCCTCGATGAGATGCACACAGGCCTGGCCGATGCCAAGGACCTGCTGCTGATGGCCGCCGAGGAAGAAGACCAGGGCGCCGTCGATGACGTGGCCGCTGAAGTCGAACGCCTGCGCGAAGCCCTTGAAAAACTCGAATTCCGCCGCATGTTCAGCGGTGAGATGGATGCCAACAACGCTTACCTGGACATCCAGGCCGGCTCCGGTGGCACCGAAGCGCAAGACTGGGCCAATATCCTGTTGCGGATGTATTTGCGCTGGGCCGACAAGCGCGGCTTCGATGCCACCATCATGGAACTGTCCGCCGGTGAAGTTGCCGGTATCAAGGGCGCAACCGTGCATATCAAGGGCGAATACGCATTTGGCTGGTTGCGCACCGAGATTGGCGTCCATCGTCTGGTTCGCAAAAGCCCGTACGACTCGGGCAACCGTCGTCATACCTCGTTCTCGGCTGTATTCGTTTCGCCGGAAATCGACGACAACATCGAAATCGACATCAACCCGTCGGACCTGCGGATCGATACCTATCGCTCCTCCGGTGCCGGTGGTCAGCACGTAAACACCACTGACTCGGCCGTTCGTATCACGCACGTTCCGACCAACACCGTGGTGAGCTGCCAGAACGAACGTTCCCAGCATGCGAACAAAGACACCGCGATGAAAATGCTGCGGGCACGTCTTTACGAGCAGGAAATCCAGAAGCGCAATGCCGCTTCCCAGGCCCTGGAAGACACCAAGTCGGACATCGGCTGGGGTCATCAGATCCGCTCGTACGTTCTCGACGCCTCGCGGATCAAGGATTTGCGTACCAACATCGAGCGCAGCGACTGCGACAAGGTGCTCGACGGCGATATCGACGAATACCTGGTAGCCAGCCTGAAACAAGGGCTGTAAGTCGGCAACAAAACGTGTGCGAAGCCGCAGCGATGCCCAGAGGGCGCGCCAAAGCCCGCTTCCCCCTGCCGCAAGGCGGGGGCAACGAACCTGTGATGGAATTTTTAAAGACATGAGCGACCAACAACTCGACCCGCAAGACCTGCAACAGGAAGAAAACGCCCTGATCGCCCTGCGCAAGGAAAAACTTGCAGCCGAGCGCGCCAAGGGCAATGCCTTCCCGAATGACTTCCGCCGTGACAGCCTCTGCGCCGACCTGCAGAAGAAGTACGCGCAAGCGACCAAGGAAGAGCTGGCTGAAGCCGCCATCCCGGTCAAGGTTGCTGGTCGCATCATGCTTAACCGTGGCTCGTTCATGGTGATCCAGGACATGACCGGTCGCATCCAGGTCTACGTCAACCGCAAGACCCTGCCGGAAGAAACCCTGGCCGCCGTGAAAACCTGGGACCTGGGCGACATCATTGCCGCCGAAGGCACCCTGGCCCGTTCCGGCAAGGGCGACCTGTACGTTGAAATGACCAGCGTGCGCCTGCTGACCAAATCCCTGCGCCCGCTGCCGGACAAGCACCACGGCCTGACCGACACCGAGCAGCGCTATCGCCAGCGTTACGTTGACCTGATCGTCAACGAAGACGTGCGCCACACCTTCCGTGTGCGTTCGCAAGTGATTGCGCACATCCGCAGCTTCCTGATGGCTCGCGACTTCCTGGAAGTTGAAACGCCGATGTTGCAAACCATCCCGGGCGGCGCTGCGGCCAAGCCTTTTGAAACACACCACAATGCCCTGGACATGGACATGTACCTGCGCATCGCGCCGGAACTGTTCCTCAAGCGCCTGGTAGTAGGTGGTTTTGAAAAAGTGTTCGAGATCAACCGCAACTTCCGTAACGAAGGCGTTTCGACTCGTCACAACCCTGAATTCACCATGTTGGAGTTCTACCAGGCTTACGCCGACTACGAAGACAACATGGACCTGACCGAAGAGCTGTTCCGTGAACTGGCTCAACTGGTTCTGGGCACTACCGACGTGCCGTACGGCGACAAGGTGTTCCACTTTGGCGAACCGTTTGTGCGTCTGTCGGTCTTCGACTCGATCCTCAAGTACAACCCCGAGCTGACTGCCGACGACCTCAACGACATCGACAAGGCTCGCGCCATCGCCAAGAAAGCCGGTGCCAAGGTGCTGGGCTTCGAAGGTCTGGGCAAGCTGCAGGTGATGATTTTCGAAGAGCTGGTCGAGCACAAGCTGGAACAGCCGCACTTCATTACCCAGTACCCGTTCGAAGTGTCGCCGCTGGCCCGTCGCAACGACGAGAACCCGAACGTAACTGACCGTTTCGAGCTGTTTATCGGTGGCCGTGAAATCGCCAACGCCTACTCCGAGCTTAACGATGCCGAAGACCAGGCCGAGCGCTTTATGGCGCAGGTTGCGGACAAGGACGCAGGCGACGACGAAGCGATGCACTACGACGCAGACTTCGTGCGTGCCCTGGAATACGGCATGCCGCCGACTGCCGGTGAAGGTATCGGCATCGACCGTCTGGTGATGTTGTTGACCAACTCGCCGTCGATTCGCGACGTGATCCTGTTCCCGCACATGCGCCCACAAGCGTAACGATGCAGAATAAGAAGCCGCCTTGTAAGGCGGCTTTTTATTGCCTGGCATGCCCGTGCGTAGCAGCTGCCGAAGGCTGCGTTCGATGGCGAAGCCATCGCAAATACAGGTTGCGCGGTGCATCAGGTAAACCGTGCATTGCTGTTTTACGACTGCTGCGCAGCCGGACGCAGCCTGCGGCAGCTGCTACAAGATCACTATCAACATTAAAAGGATTTTTCCGTGAGCCTCGTCAGGTCTTCCCAAGGTGCAGCCAATGTCGCGGTCGCGCTTGCGCAAAGTGTTGAATACCAAGGCCGCAAGGCCAGCCGGCATGGCAGCGAGCAGCGTCGCCAGCTGATCCTCGATGCTGCCATGCGCATCGTCATCCGCGATGGCGTGCGCGGTGTGCGCCATCGGGCGGTGGCTGCCGAAGCGGGGGTGCCGCTGTCGGCAACCACTTACTACTTCAAGGATATCGATGACCTGATCAACGACACCTTCGCCCAGTATGTGGAGCACAGTGCGGCCTTTATGGCCAAATTATGGCAGGGCACCGAAGGCAAATTGCGTGAAATGATGGCGCAAGGGGATGGCAGTGCGCAGGCGCGAGCGGTGCTTGCCGATGACATTGCCAGGATGACCGCCGCTTATCTTCAGCATCAAATGCTCACCCGTCGCGACCAGTTGATGGCCGAGCAAGCCTTTCATCAGGCTGCACTGATCAACCCCCGGCTGGCGGTGCTGGTGCGTGCCCATCAACAGATATTCCTGCAGGGGGCCGGGCAGATTTTCGAAGTGCTAGGCTCCACACAACCTCAGCAGGATGCCAAAGTCTTGACGGCGATTATCGGTCGGATGGAATATCAGGCCCTACTTGATGGCGCGCAGCCCGAGGCGGATGACGACCGGCTGGCTATTCTTACGCGTTACATGCACTTGGTGTTGGCCGCTCTATAGAAGGATGCAGGCATGAAAGCTTGGCGCGTGATGCTTCTGGCAGTGTCATTTTTGATGTTGAATGGCTGTCTGGTGACCTTTAGCCAGGCACCGATCGAGGCACAGCCTGCGCCCAAACAGCTGCTGGGCAAATGGGTGAGCAAGGATGCCTGGGGTCAGGCGCGCACGCTTGAAATCAGTGCCATCGACAAAACCCGTTATCAGGCCGTGGTCTACCCCAAGGGCGAACCCAAGGCGCGTGAACGTTATATCTTTATCGTTGCCCGCCACGGCAGCCGCTGGTATGCCTCGGCTGCGATACCGGCCAAACTGGGCGGCAACCATACCCTTAGCGGTTTTGAGCTGACCGACAACGGTGAACTGGTGATCTATGATCTGGATCTTGACCAGGTCAAGCAGGCCATCGGCCAGTCCGTGTTGCAGGGGGACCCGGTGGAAACCGCCGAAGGCACCGGTACCCTGATCAAAAGCCCGTCGGCTGAGGTCTTTGCCTACCTGGACGACCCGGCCAATTCCGACGTATTTGTCGAAGCGGCCCGCTATAAACGTGTGGCCAAGTAACGCTCTTAATTAAAGGAAGCTGCCGGTGGACGACTACCAGCGCACGATACGCACCTTGTCTGACCGCATCGTGCTGGCACAAACCCCGATCCGCGTGCTGGATGCGGTGAAGTGGGACGACAGCATCCGCCAGGGCTTTTTAAAGGCCAAGGGCAAGGCCATGCCGGCGGTCGACCGCGACTATTACCTGGGCCGGCCGCTGACCTTCGATTCAGCGGCGGTGAAGTCCGAATTCCAGAGTATCGAGCGGGATATCACCCGCCAACTGGGGCAGTTCAACCCGGTCGGGCAGATCATGCGGCGCATGTGCAAGGAGTACCGCATGGTCGTGCGCATGCTCGAAGCCCGCGGCACCGAAGATTTCGGGCTGATCTCCCAGGAGCTGTACGGCGCCGCTTCCGATGCGTTCCATGCCGGTGACCCGACCCTGGCCGACCTGGGCCTGATGATGTCCGACTACCTGGACAATATCGACGGGCGCGGCGCGCTCAAGGACGAAGCCAAGACCCTCACCGCCAAGGATGCCGTGCATTTGCTGCAAAGCCGTTTGAACAAGGTGTTTGGCGAGGCCGAAGAAACCATCCGCGTGTTCGAGTCAGACGGTATTGTTGCGGATGCGGCGGCGGGCGCCGACTACATCAAGATCCGTAGCGATGCGATGTTCAACGAACGTGATGTGCGTGCGCTGGAGGTCCACGAAGGGCTGGTGCATGTGGGCACCACGCTCAATGGCCTGAACCAGCCGATCTGCACCTTCCTGTCCAAGGGGCCGCCATCGTCCACCGTGACCCAGGAAGGCCTGGCGATCTTGATGGAGATCATCACCTTTGCCTCCTACCCAAGTCGCCTGCGCAAACTGACCAACCGTACCCGGGCCATTCACATGGTGGAGGAGGGCGCGGACTTTATGCAGGTGTACGAATTCTTCCGTGAGCAAGGCTTCGAGATGCCAGAAAGCTACGGCAACGCGAGTCGGGTTTTCCGTGGATCGGTGCCTAATGGCCTGCCATTCACCAAAGACTTGTCCTACCTCAAGGGCTTCATCATGGTTTACAACTACATTCAGTTGGCCGTGCGTAAAGGCAAGCTGGAACAGGTGCCGTTGTTGTTCTGTGGCAAGACCACCCTGGAAGACATGCGAACCCTGCGCCAGTTGGTGGATGAAGGCCTGGTGGTAGCGCCCAAGTACCTGCCGGACCAGTTCCGCGACATGAATGCGCTCTCGGCCTGGATGTGCTTCAGCAACTTCCTCAACCATTTGAGCCTTGACCGTATCGAAGCGGATTACTCCAACATTTTGTGAACCCTGTGGGAGCGGGCTTGCTCGCGATGCAGGCGCTGCGGTGTTTCATTTGAACCGCGCCGATGTCATCGCGAGCAAGCCCGCTCCCACACTCACCCGTTCAGGCGAATCGTTCTGATGAAAACCCTGGCTGCACTCTGCCTGCTGCTGACCCTCAGCGGATGCAGCTCCCTGCTGTTCTATCCCGAGCCCGGCCAGCCGATCACCCCGACGGCCGCGGGCCTGGACTACCGTGATGTCACCCTGACAGCCGCCGATGGCACCCGCCTGCACGGTTGGTGGCTGCCGGCCAAAAAAGGCGTGCCACTCAAGGGCACGGTGCTGCATCTGCACGGCAATGGCGGCAACCTGGCTTACCATCTCGGCGCCACGGCCTGGTTGCCGGAGCAGGGCTATCAAGTGCTGATGCTCGACTATCGCGGTTATGGCCTGTCCCAGGGTTCGCCGGGGCTGCCGGCGGTGTATCAGGACATCGACGCCGCCTTCGACTGGTTGCAGCACCAGCCGCAAGCCCGGGGCCTGCCGCTGATTGTGCTGGGGCAAAGCCTGGGCGGCGCGATGGGTATTCATTATTTGAGTGAGCACCCGCAGCAGCGGGAGCGCATCACGGCCCTGGTGCTCGATGGCGTGCCGGCCAGTTACCGCGAAGTGGGGCAATTTGCCCTGAGCACCTCCTGGCTGACCTGGCCGCTGCAGGTGCCGCTGTCCTGGCTGGTACCGGATGCCGACAGTGCGCTTTACGCGATGCCGAACATGGGCGACACGCCGATGCTGATCTTCCACAGCCTGGATGATCCCGTCGTGCCGCTTTCCAATGGTCTGCGCCTGTACCAGGCTGCGCCACCGCCCAAGGTGCTGCAACTGACCCGTGGCGGCCATGTACAGACGTTTGCCGACCCGACCTGGCGCCAGGTAATGCTGCGATACCTGGATGACCCGCAACACTTCAATGGCGTGCGGCGCCTGGGCGAAATCGCCAACTACCCCGCCTCAACGAACACCGAACTTGAACCCGAGAGCCAACAATGAGTGAAGAACGTAACGCCATTCCCCTGATCATTACCGGTATCTGCAGCATCATCGGCACCGTGGGCGCCCTGTGGTACTACGGTTACCTGCATTTTGCCAAACCCGAAGACGCCTTGCTGCTCAGCGACTTCACCATGCTCAAGACTATCCCGGGGGAGGATTATAAGGTTTCGCTCACGCCGGCCAACCAGGTGGCGCAGTGCATCGACGGCATCATCGTCTTGTTCGACACCGAACAAAAAGGCCTGACCGGGGTATTGGTCAACAACAAGAAACAGGCGGTACGCTGCCTGGGCCAGGAAACGCCGAAGCTGGAGCAGTAACGTTCTGTTGTGGGAGCGGGCTTGCTCGCGATGGAATCGCTTAGGTTTGCCTGACGAACCGTGCTGTCTGCATCGCGAGCAAGCCCGCTCCCACAGTTGTGGATATATTTGCGCCAAAAAAAGCCCCGCCTGATCACTCAGGCGGGGCTTTTTCATGACCACTTAGCGCATTGAGGTACGCGGTGCTACCGGTTGGTTGTCGTTGGAGATGGTCACTTCAACGCGGCGGTTCTGGGCACGGCCCGAGTCGCTGTTGTTGCTGGCCACCGGGTATTCCTTGCCATAGCCCTGGGCCACGATGCGGGTCGGGTCTACGCCTTTGCGCACCAGTGCATTACGCACCGATTCGGCACGGCGCTCAGACAGGGTCTGGTTGAAAGCCGCCGAGCCGACGCTGTCGGTGTAACCCTCGACAATCACCTTGCGATCCGGGTTCTGCAGCAGGTACTCGGCCAGGGTGTTGATATTGCGCATGCCGTTGGGTTGCAGATCAGCCTTGCCGAACTGGAACAGCACATCACCGAAGGTCACCAGCGTGCCGCGCTCGGTCTGCTTGGCGTTCATGCCCTTGAGTTGCTGGATTTGCGCATCACGCGCATCGAGCAATGCCTGGTTACGCGCGGCACCGGCGTTTTTCAGGTTGTTTTCAGCGGTACGCAGCGCGATGGTCTGCTTGGCCACTTCAACACGCTGGTTGGTCAGGTAGGCCAGTTGGTCAACCTTGGATTCGTCTTCCTTGTTCAGGTAAGCCTTCTCAGCCTTGTCCAGCCATTCGCTGGCGTCCTTGGTTTCCAGGGCTGCAACCTTGGTCGCTTCAGGGTTGGTCTGCAGGGCCGAGAAGTTGGTCTTGGCGTTTTCCAGGTTGACGTTCGGCTGGTGCGAGCACGCCGCCAGGCCAACGCTCAGGGCCAACAGGGCAGGGATCAGTACTGTATTGCGCATGATATTTAGTCCTTTCTATCGATTTGGAATGCTGTGTCGCCAGATGCAGTCAAAAAAGGGCCGCGTTTACTTAACGCTGCGCATGCCTTCCTGACGCAATTGCTGAACGGCATTCTGAGCATCCTGAACAGCCTTCTCGGCCTTCGCCGCCTGGGCCTTGCGCTCTGCTACGCGAGCATCCCACTCCGCTTGTTCGGACAGACGACGGGCTTCGTCGTATTTTTTGTCATGCATGGCCAGCTCGGCCTGCTTGAGTTTGTCCTGGGCCGATTTCATTTCCACCGGTGCATATTCAGTAGCGCCTGCGCTCACGGCGTTATTCACCGCCGATTGGGTCACGGCGTACTGCTCTGAAGGTGGATTGCCAGCGCAACCGGCCAGAACGAAGCTGGTGCCGATTGCCAGCGCAGCCAGTTTTAGCCCGCGCAGGCGAGGTGAGGTGGTTTTGACAGTGCGGGTCATCATGGTCTTCAACTCCATTGGGAAGCTCCTTAAAAACAGCAAATTCCATCACGACTGGTAAGGTCACCCGGAGTGTTGGAACACGAGTTCCAGCGGTGATGGTTAATGGCTGTGACCGAAGCGTTTTTTGAATAGTTCAATAAAAGATGGCATTTGGCCTAAAAGATTTTTTGACCGATTGGTCAGCACATTTTTTTAAATCTGCGAGCCCCGTGGCTTGCCACAGGCAGCGATTGCAACGCACTCTTGGGTTACGAGCTGTCCCCGGATCCTGCTGGAGAAACTGCTGATGACCGATATTGATGCACGCTTGCGCGATGATGTTCACCTGCTGGGTGAGCTGTTGGGTAATACGATTCGTGACCAATACGGCGACGCTTTTCTCGCCAAGATCGAGCTGATTCGCAAGGGCGCAAAGGCCGACCGGCGCGGCACTACGGGCGAGGAATTGAGTGCGATTCTGGATGCCCTGGGCGATGACGAAGTGCTGCCTGTGGCGCGGGCGTTCAATCAGTTTTTGAACCTGGCCAACATTGCCGAGCAGTACGAATTGATCCACCGGCGTGAAGAAGGCCAGCCCCAACCCTTCGAAGCGCTGGTCTTGCCGCAACTGCTGGAACGTCTGCTGGCCGAAGGGCATGACCCGGAGTCGCTGGCGCGTCAGGTCAGCCGCCTTGAAATCGAACTGGTGCTTACCGCGCACCCTACTGAGGTGACCCGCCGTACCCTGATTCAAAAGTACGATGCCATCGCCGAACAGCTGGCAGCCCAGGACCACCGTGACCTGACCCTGGCGGAAAAATCCGAGATCCAGCAGCGCTTGCAGCGCCTGATTGCCGAGGCCTGGCATACCGAAGAAATCCGCCGCACCCGGCCCACGCCTGTCGATGAGGCCAAGTGGGGTTTTGCGGTTATCGAGCATTCGTTGTGGCACGCCGTGCCGCATATGTTGCGCAAGGCCGACAAGGCCCTGCATGCGGCCACTGGCCTGCATTTGCCTCTGGAAGCGGCGCCGATCCGCTTTGCATCCTGGATGGGCGGCGACCGTGACGGCAACCCCAATGTCACTGCCAGCGTGACCCGTGAAGTACTGCTGCTGGCGCGGTGGATGGCCGCGGATCTGTACCTGCGCGATCTCGACAAACTGGCAGCCGATCTGTCGATGCAACACGCCAGCGCCGAGCTGCTGGCCGCCGCAGGCGACAGTGCCGAACCGTATCGGGCCGTGCTCAAGCAACTGCGCGAACGCCTGCGAGCGACGCGCAGCTGGGCCCATAGCGCCTTGCACAGCACCCAGGCGCCACCGCCCGAAGTGCTGCAGGACAACCGCGAGCTGCTGGCGCCGTTGCAGCTTTGCTATCAGTCCTTGCATGCCTGTGGCATGGGCGTGATTGCCGATGGCCCGTTGTTGGACTTTCTGCGCCGGGCGGTGACCTTCGGCCTGTTCCTGGTGCGCCTCGATGTGCGCCAGGACGCCGCCCGCCATGCCTCGGCCATGACCGAAATCACCGATTACCTGGGCCTGGGCCGCTATGAAGACTGGGACGAAGATGCGCGCCTGATCTTTCTGATGCGTGAATTGAACAACCGTCGACCGCTCTTGCCCGGTTATTTCAAGCCGGGTGCCGACACCGCCGAAGTGCTGGCGACCTGCCGCGAAGTGGCTGCCGCGCCTGGCGCCTCGCTGGGTTCCTATGTGATTTCGATGGCAGGTGCCGCTTCCGATGTACTGGCGGTGCAACTGTTACTCAAGGAGGCCGGGCTGGTGCGGCCGATGCGGGTTGTACCGCTGTTTGAAACCCTGGCTGACCTGGACAATGCCGGGCCGGTGGTCGAGCGCCTGCTGTTGCTGCCGGGCTATCGTGCCCATCTGCAGGGGCCGCAGGAAGTGATGATCGGTTATTCCGACTCGGCCAAGGATGCTGGCACCACGGCAGCCGCCTGGGCGCAATACCGGGCGCAGGAAGCCCTGGTCAATATCTGCCGTGAGCAAGGTGTCGAGCTGCTGTTGTTTCATGGTCGCGGCGGTACCGTGGGGCGCGGCGGTGGCCCGGCTCACGCGGCCATCCTGTCGCAGCCGCCGGGCTCGGTGGCGGGGCGTTTCCGCACTACTGAACAGGGCGAGATGATCCGCTTTAAATTCGGCCTGCCGGACATTGCCGAACAAAACCTCAACCTGTATCTGGCCGCAGTCCTGGAAGCCACCTTACTGCCGCCGCCCTTGCCGGAGCCGGGCTGGCGGGTGTTGATGGATGAGCTGGCGGCGGATGGCGTCGCTGCCTACCGTGGCGTGGTACGGGACAATCCGCAGTTCGTCGAGTACTTCCGCCAGTCCACCCCGGAGCAGGAACTGGGCCGCTTGCCTCTGGGCAGCCGGCCGGCCAAGCGCCGGGCAGGGGGGATTGAAAGCCTGCGGGCCATCCCGTGGATTTTCGGTTGGACCCAGACCCGCCTGATGCTGCCCGCCTGGCTGGGCTGGGAGACCGCCCTGAGCCAGGCACTGGCACGGGGCGAAGGGGAGCAGTTGGCACAAATGCGCGAGCAGTGGCCGTTTTTCCGCACCCGCATCGACATGCTGGAGATGGTGCTGGCCAAGGCCGATGCCGATATCGCCCGGCTCTACGACGAGCGTCTGGTGAGCCCGGAACTGCTGCCATTGGGTGCGCACTTACGCGACTTATTGTCGCAGGCGTGTTCGGTGGTGCTGGGTTTGACCGGCCAGGCGCAGTTGATGGCACATAGCCCGGAGACGCTTGAGTTCATCCGTTTGCGCAACACTTACCTGGACCCTCTTCATCTATTGCAGGCCGAGCTGCTGGCGCGGTCGCGACGCCAGCAAGCGGCGCAGGATAGCCCTCTGGAACAAGCGTTGCTGGTGACTGTGGCCGGGATCGCGGCCGGCTTGCGCAACACCGGCTAGGGCAAAACGGCGGCAAATGTCGCGCCAGAGCAGGCAGGCACAGGGCAGGCCTGGTGCCGACCCCTGTGCGGGCGCGACACTTTATTGTGGGGTTGCGACCTGTGACACCCGGCCGCACAGGCCCGTTTGGCTGTAATTTTTCCTACTTTGGGCGGCTTGTGTGGGCCGGGCCTGCTGTGTATCTTGATCAGCCCTTGGCCGTTTTGATGGCCAGAACCCGATTTTGAGATTGGCCCAAAGAGGCGAATCTGTTGTCATTTAAATAAAAAATTTGAGGAGCACATCGATGCGCGTAATTCTGCTGGGAGCTCCCGGGGCCGGTAAAGGTACTCAGGCAAAGTTCATCACTGAAAAATTTGGCATCCCGCAAATCTCCACTGGCGACATGTTGCGTGCAGCCGTTAAAGCCGGCACCGAACTGGGCCTGATCGCCAAAGGCGTGATGGACAGCGGCGGTCTGGTTTCCGATGACCTGATCATCAACCTGGTGAAAGAGCGCATTGCTCAGCCGGATTGCGTCAACGGTTTTCTGTTCGACGGTTTCCCGCGCACCATCCCGCAAGCTGAAGCGCTGGTCAAAGCCGGTGTCGAGCTGGATCACGTGCTGGAAATCGCCGTTGAAGACGAAGAGATTGTCCAGCGTATTGCTGGCCGTCGCGTACACGAAGCCTCGGGCCGCGTGTACCACACCGTCTACAATCCGCCAAAGGTTGCAGGCAAGGACGATGTGACCGGCGAAGACCTGGTACAGCGCAAGGACGACACCGAAGAAACCGTTCGTCACCGCCTGTCTGTTTACCATTCGCAAACCAAGCCGCTGGTGGACTTCTACCAGAAGCTGGCTGCTGCCCAGGGCAAGCCCAAGTACAGCCACGTTGAAGGCGTTGGCTCGGTAGAATCGATCACCGCCAAGGTGCTTGAAGCACTGAGCTGAGAAGTCGATTTTGCCTCATGACAACAGCCCGCTTGCGGGCTGTTGTTGTTTATACTGCTGCACTTTTTTCAATTCTGATTCTGACGGGAACACCGATGACCACCTTGCTGGCCCTGGATACCGCGACTGAAGCTTGCTCAGTTGCCTTGTTGCACGATGGCAAGGTTACGAGCCACTACGAGGTGATCCCGCGCCTGCATGCGCAAAAGCTGTTACCGATGATCAAGGACCTGCTGGCGGCGGCCGGTGTCGAGCTGTCGGCGGTCGAGGCCATTGCCTTCGGTCGCGGGCCGGGTGCCTTTACCGGTGTGCGTATCGCCATCGGCGTGGTGCAGGGCCTGGCCTTTGCGCTGGAGCGCCCGGTGTTGCCGATTTCCAACCTGGCGGTCCTGGCCCAGCGCGCCCATCGCGAGCACGGCGCCACCCAGGTGGTAGCGGCCATTGATGCGCGCATGGACGAGGTGTACTGGGGTTGCTATCGCGAAGAGGCCGGTGAGATGCGTCTGCAAGGCGCCGAAGCGGTATTGGCGCCTGAAGCTGCGGCCTTGCCTGATGGCGCCACAGGCGACTGGTATGGCGCGGGCACGGGCTGGGGTTATGCCGAGCGCTTGAACGTCAAGCCTTACGCGATGGATGCGGGCATGTTGCCCCACTCCGAAGACCTGCTGACCCTGGCCCGCTTTGCCTGGGCCCGTGGCGAAGCCATCCGCGCCGATGACGCCCAGCCGGTGTACCTGCGTGACAAGGTGGCGGCAACAAAAGCCGAACGTGGCGTCTGATCCGCTTTTGTAGCCGCTGACGAGCGGAGCGAGGTTGCGTTCGGCGGCGAAGCCGTCGTAAACCCTGATAACGGGTTTCGACTGGCACACCGCAGTGCCTGATTTCGCGACGGCTTCGCCGCCGAACGCAGCCTCGTTCCTTCGGCAGCGGCTACAAAATAACCGGCCTATTTGCTTAGTCTGGCCTGCGCCGCTAAATTGTAACTATCCCCCCTGAGCATGCAGCCATGCGCATTGACGGCTTTTCTTCCCAGTCCTACCCCATCAAGCGCAAACCGCGTAAAGGTCAGGCGGTGGTTGATGAGTCGGTTGAAGACACGCAAGCCGCGCCCGAGCACACCCCCCGTACATCCTCCGGCGAGCGCATCAGCCAGTTGCCGGTGCGTTCGCAAGACATGATCTTCCAGCGAGCCATGAGCAAAAGCGCGGCCAGTGCCCTTGCCAGCTACCTGAGCACCGCAGGCTTTGTTGACTGGGAGCAGGAAGTGCTGGGGCTGGATCTGTATATCTGAGCCAATGATTGAGCTTCCTTACTACCTCGGTTGCCCGTCCTGGAGTGAAAACGCCTGGCGCGAAGGCCTGTATCCGCAAAACGCCCGCCCGGCGGATTTTCTGAGCCTGTATGCGCAGGTCTTCAATGCCGTCGAAGGCAATACCACTTTCTATGCCCGCCCGGCGCCAACCACGGTGCAGCGCTGGGCGCACAGCCTGCCCGAACACTTTCGCCTGACAGCCAAGTTTCCGCGGGATATCAGCCACGGCGGTGATTTGCGCGAACAGTTGCATGCAGCTGAAGACTTCCTGCAGCTGCTGCAGCCCCTTGGCATGCGTGTGGCGCCGTTTTGGCTACAACTGCCGGCAAGCTTCGGGCCACAGCGCCTGGCTGAGCTGGTGAGCTTTATGGACGCCTTGCAGCGGCCGCTGGCGGTTGAAGTGCGTCACCCGGAGTTCTTTGCCAAAGGCGATGCCGAGCGCTTGCTCAACCGCTTGCTGATGGATCGCGGGGTCGAGCGTATCTGTCTTGATCCGCGGGCACTGTTCAGCTGCGATTCGAGCGACCCTGCGGTGCGCCACGCCCAATCGAAAAAACCGCGAGTGCCACCGCGCCCGGCGGCCTTTACGCAGTGGCCGCAGGTGCGCTTTATTGGCCGCCCGGAGCTTGAAGCCAACGACCCTTACTTGTTGCCCTGGGTTGAAAAAGTCGCGGGCTGGATCGAGGAAGGGCGCACGCCGTATGTGTTTTTACACACGCCGGACAATCACCGCGCACCGGAACTGGCGCGGCGCTTTCATCAGCAATTGAGTGAAAGGTTACCGGGGCTGCCGGCACTGCCCGAGCTGCATCCGCCGCAGAGCCGCGAACAACTGGGCCTGCTTTAGGCTGCCAGGCGCAGGTTATTGACCAGCAGCGGTCGCGCCCAGCCCAGGTCGAAGTCCATCGCCCGTTGTTGCTCGATCAGGGTCATGGCATCGAAGGGTTCGGCGGGCGGTGGCAGCAGGTCCGTCTCGAACTCGGCAATTGGCAGATGTAGAGGGCGGGGTTCAGGTCCCGGTCCCGGATCAGGCAGCGGATGGCCCTGAGCCATGACCAACGGCCGCACCCAGGTCGCGGTGAAATCCTGCTGATGCTGTTGAGCGATGATTTCTTCCGGCGGGTAGGGCACTGCAGGCGGCGGCAGCAAGTCCAGTTCGAATTCGGCAATAGGCAGAAACAGGGATTGCGGCGGGCGCAGTTCAGTGTCCTGAACTTCGCAATGGCGCTGGGTGACGATAGTGCCCAGCACCTCGCTACCGCCGCGAGGCTCGGATTTTTCATCCTTGGCGGCGGGTGCGATATCGAGCGCCGCAAAATCGTCAGTACCGGACTGTTCTGCCAACGCCTGGGCGTAGAAGTCCTTCCACAGGTGATTGACGCTGCCTGTGATCTGCGAATTGTGTCGGCCAAAGTCGCCAATGGGCGCAATAAAGCCGATAGATGCGGAATGAATGTCTGACATGGCTCTCGGTTGACGCCCGGCTCTGGCAAAATGTCGGATATTTCATTTATCGGCAGCCTTTGCCGATCATTAAATTTTTGAGCGTGTTTTTAGATGACTGAGCAAGCAGCGGGCTGTCGTATCAAAGTCGAGGCCCTGGACGAGGCCTATCAGGCCCTGGCCGAACAATGGGCCGAGCGCCTGGGGTTGCCCCTGGACGAACCGGACGCCGAGTTCGCCTTGCAGTTGAGCGCCCAGGGTTTGCAGTTGCAGCAGTTGGGCCCGGATGCGCCCGGCCCGGTGCGGGTCGATTTTGTCGAAGGCGGTGCGGCCCATCGCCGTTTGTTTGGCGGCGGTACGGGGCAGATGATCGCCAAGGCCGTGGGCATCCAGCAGGGCGTGCGCCCGCGAGTGCTGGATGCCACGGCAGGGTTGGGCAAGGATGCGTTCGTGCTGGCGAGCCTGGGCTGCGAAATGAGCCTGATCGAGCGCCAGCCGCTGATCGGTGCCTTGTTAGAAGACGGGCTGGCCCGTGGCCTGGATGATTTTGAGGTGGCGCCGATCGTGTCGCGCATGCACCTGCTCAAGGGCAATTCGATCGAAGTGATGCGCAATTGGGAAGGCGAACCGCCGCAGGTGATCTACCTGGACCCGATGTTCCCCCATCGTGAGAAAACCGCCCTGGTGAAAAAGGAAATGCGCCTGTTCCGGCCATTGGTGGGCGACGACAACGATGCCCCGGCGTTGCTTGAGGCGGCGTTGGCATTGGCCAGCCACCGGGTGGTGGTCAAGCGCCCGCGCAAGGCGCCGTGTATTGCCGGGCCCAAGCCGAGCCATGCGCTGGATGGCAAATCGAGCCGGTACGATATTTATCCGAAGAAGGCGTTGAAGCCTTAAACACTACACCCTCACCTTCTGTGGGAGCGGGCTTGCTCGCGATGCAGGCGCCGCGGTCTGTCAGGCAAAACGCGGTGAAGCCATCGCGGGCAAGCCCGACTCCCACAGGAGTTGCTTCAAACTGGCTGATAAGCCCGCATAAATATCCCCACCACTTCCTGCACATGGGCCTCGCTGTCCTCAGGCCCCGGCGGCTCACCACCGGCAAACAGCAGGCGAAAGTTCGGCGCGCCCTTGAGCATGCAGAAGAAGTGCTCCGCCGCATAATGGGGGTTGTCGATGCGCAGCGCGCCGCTTTGATCCATCTTGCGCAGCAAGCCCTCCATCTCGTGGACCACCCGCTCAGGCCCGGCCTCCAGGAAGATCTGCGACAGTTTCGGGTCCTGGCTGCCCAGGGCGACCATCAGGCGATGCAGGTTCAGCGACTCTTCGCTGTTGATCAGCACCTGAAAGCCACGCGCAATGTTCAGCAACACATCCTTGATCGGCTTGCCTGCAGGCAATTCAAAAAACAGCAGCGGCAACTGCTCGGTGCATTTGGACATGATGGCCGAGGAAAACAGCGTCTCCTTGTCCGTAAAGTGGCTGTAGACCGTCAGTTTTGACACACCGGCCAGGCCCGCAACCGCATCCATGCTGGTGTTGGCATAGCCCTTGGTCAAAAACAGGCTTTTGGCGGCGTCGAGGATCGACTGGCGTTTTGCCAGGTCCTTGGGGCGCCCGAGGGCATTGGGGGGTAAAGGATTGTCAGACATATCCGTTTATTACTGGACTGGTGAGTTTAGTATTAATAACATGCGGCCAGTATAAATATTCCAAGCCCCATTAGCGAAAGGTCATCACCATGTTGCGCCATGCCTTGCCCCGCGCTGTGCCTGTGTGTCTGCTGTTTTTATTGTCTGGGTGTGGGCAGCAGGAGCCCGCGAAAATCAGCATCAGCCCGGCGATGGTGGTGCAACCGCAGCCTTCGGCACTGGCCAGCCAGAGCTACCCGGGCGAAGTGCGGGCGCGGTTTGACCCGCAACTGGCGTTTCGCATTGGCGGCAAGGTAACCCGGCGTCTGGTGGATGAGGGCGAGCGGGTCAAGGCCAACCAGCCGCTGGCCGAACTGGACCCGCAAGATGTGCGCCTGCAATTGGACGCAACCCGCGCGCAGGTCGCCGCCGGGCAGGCCAACCTGAACCTGGTGCGTGCCGAGCGCGACCGCTACAAGACCCTGCTGGACCGGCAGATGGTCAGCCGCTCGCAGTTTGATAATGCCGAAAACCTTTATCGCTCAGGCGAAGCCAAGCTGCAGCAGCTCAAGGCCGAGCAGGACGTGGCCAGCAATCAGGCGAGCTATGCGGTATTGCGTGCTCCGCAGGATGGCGTGATTGCTCAGCGTCAGGTCGAGGTGGGGCAAGTGGTCAGTGCCGGGCAAACGGTGTTCACCCTGGCTGCCGATGGCGAGCGCGAAGTGCTGATCAGCTTGCCGGAACAGGATTTTAGCCGTTTCAAGATCGGTCTGCCGGTGGCCGTCGAGTTGTGGTCGCAACCCGGCCAGCGCTTCAGCGGTCGCATCCGCGAACTGTCGCCTTCAGCCGATCCTAAATCGCGCACCTTTGCTGCCCGTATCGCTTTCACTGCAGGCAAAGTACCTGCAGAGCTTGGCCAAAGTGCCCGTGTGTTTATCCAGAGCGAAGGCGCCAGCTCTCTGTCCGTGCCGCTGTCTGCACTGACCGCCGAAAACGGTGCGGCTTATGTGTGGCGCGTGGGCCAGGACAACAAGCTTGAACAAGTACCCGTGCGGGTAGGGCCGTTTGGCGAAAACAGTGTGCCGGTGCTTGAAGGTCTCAAGGCCGATGACTGGATCGTCGCCGCCGGTGTGCATGTGTTGCATCCAGGCCAGGAGGTGCGGCCGATTGATCGCTCCAACCGGGCGATCAATGTTGCGGCCAAGGAGTAATCCCCATGGGTTTCAACCTTTCCGCATGGGCGTTGCGCAATCGCCAGATCGTCCTGTTCCTGATGCTGTTGCTGGCAATTGTCGGCGGGCTTTCCTACACAAAACTGGGGCAGAGCGAAGACCCGCCGTTTACCTTCAAGGCGATGGTGATCCGTACCCTGTGGCCGGGCGCCACGGCTGAAGAAGTCTCGCGTCAGGTCACCGAACGAATCGAAAAGAAACTGATGGAAACCGGCGAGTACGAGCGCATTGTCTCGTTCTCGCGTCCGGGCGAGTCGCAAGTGACCTTTATGGCCCGCGACTCGATGCATTCCGATCAGATACCCGAGCTGTGGTATCAGGTGCGCAAAAAGATCAGTGATATACGTCACACGTTGCCGCCGGATGCTCAGGGGCCGTTTTACAACGATGAATTCGGCACCACTTTCGGCAATATCTACAGCCTGAGCGGGGAAGGTTACGACTACGCAGTGCTCAAGGACTACGCTGACCGTATCCAGATCCAGCTGCAGCGGGTCAAGGATGTGGGCAAGGTCGAGTTGCTGGGCCTGCAGGACGAAAAAATCTGGATCGAGCTGTCCAACCTCAAGCTGGCGACTCTGGGTTTGCCGCTGGCGGCCGTGCAAAAAGCCCTTGAAGAGCAGAACGCGGTATCGACGGCAGGTTTTTTTGAAACGCCCACCGAGCGCGTGCAACTGCGCGTGAGCGGTAATTTCAAAACGGTCGAAGAGATCGAGCGTTTCCCCATTCGCGTCGGCGGGCGCACTTTACGCATCAGCGATGTGGCTGATGTGCGTCGCGGATTCAATGATCCGCCGGCGCCGCGCATGCGCTTTATGGGTCAGGACGCAATTGGTCTGGCCGTGGCAATGAAGGACGGCGGCGATATTCTGGTGCTGGGCAAGGCACTGGATGCCGAGTTTGAACGCATCCAGAAAAACCTGCCGGCGGGTATGCAACTGGGCAAGGTGTCTGATCAACCCGCGGCGGTGAAAACCAGCGTTGGTGAGTTCGTACAGGTGCTGGTCGAAGCGCTGGTCATCGTTCTGCTGGTGAGTTTTTTCTCATTGGGCGTGCGTACCGGCATGGTGGTGGCGCTGACCATTCCGCTGGTGCTGGCCATGACCTTTGCCGCCATGCATTACTTCGGCATCGGCCTGCACAAGATCTCGCTGGGGGCGCTGGTACTGGCGCTGGGCCTGCTGGTCGATGACGCGATTATCGCTGTGGAAATGATGGCGATCAAAATGGAGCAGGGCTACGACCGGCTCAAGGCCGCAAGTTTTGCCTGGACCAGCACCGCGTTCCCGATGCTTACCGGTACGTTGATTACAGCTGCGGGCTTTTTGCCGATTGCGATGGCGCAGTCGAGCACCGGCGAATACACCCGCTCGATTTTTCAGGTGGTAACCATTGCCCTGCTGGCGTCGTGGGTGGCTGCAGTGGTGTTTGTGCCCTATCTGGGCGCGCTGTTGTTGCCGGACCTGGCGAAGATTCATGCGGCCAAACACGGCACCGGGGCTGGCGTGCCTGACCCCTACGCGACGCCGTTTTACCAGCGTGTACGGCGGTTGGTGGAGTGGTGCGTCACCCGGCGCAAAACCGTGATTGCCCTGACCGCGCTGGTGTTTGTCGGCTCAGTGGTGCTGTTCAAGTTTGTACCGCAGCAGTTCTTCCCGGCGTCCAGCCGGCTGGAGCTGATGGTCGACATGAAGCTGGCCGAAGGCGCTTCGTTGAGCAATACCACCGATCAGGTCAAGCAGCTCGAAGCACTGCTCAAGGATCACCCGGGCATCGAGAACTATGTGGCTTACGCGGGCACCGGTTCGCCACGCTATTACCTGCCTCTGGACCAGCAACTGCCAGCGGCAAGCTTTGCCCAGTTCGTGGTATTGGCCAAAACCATCGAAGACCGGGAAAGCCTGCGCACCTGGTTGATCGACACCCTTAATGAGCAGTTCCCGACCATCCGTTCGCGGGTGACGCGCCTGGAAAACGGCCCGCCTGTGGGCTATCCGGTGCAGTTCCGGGTGACCGGCGAGCATATCGAAGAGGTACGGGCGCTGGCGCGCAAGGTTGCGGCCCAGGTGCGGGGCAACCCCCATGTGGTCAACGTGCACCTGGACTGGGAAGAGCCGAGCAAGGTGGTCAACCTCAATATCGATCAGGACCGCGCGCGTGCCCTGGGAGTCAGCACGGCCAACCTGTCGCGCTTCTTGCAAAGCACCCTGCTGGGCTCGACGGTCAGCCAGTACCGCGAAGACAACGAGTTGATCGAAATTCTCCTACGCGGCACACCGCAGGAACGCACTGAACTTGCTCTGCTGCCGAGTCTGGCGGTGCCCACCGACAATGGCCAGAGCGTTGCCCTGTCGCAGATCGCGACCCTGGAATATGGCTTTGAAGAAGGCATTATCTGGCACCGCAATCGCCTGCCGACCGTGACCGTGCGGGCGGATATCTACGGCAAGGAGCAACCGGCGACCCTGGTGCAGCAGATCCTGCCGACCCTGGAGGGCGTGCGTGCCGAACTGCCGGATGGCTATTTGCTGGAAGTGGGCGGCACCGTCGAAGACTCCACCCGTGGCCAGGACTCGGTGAAAGCCGGTGTGCCGCTGTTTATCGTGGTGGTGCTGACATTGCTGATGGTGCAGCTGCGCAGTTTCTCACGCATGGTCATGGTATTCCTGACGGCGCCTTTGGGTCTGATCGGGGTGACATTGTTCCTGCTGTTGTTTGGCAAGCCGTTTGGTTTTGTGGCAATGCTGGGCACCATTGCATTGTCGGGGATGATCATGCGCAACTCGGTGATCCTGGTGGATCAGATCGAGCAGGACAAGGCGGCGGGGCTGGACCCGTGGCGGGCGGTGATTGAAGCGACGGTGCGGCGTTTCCGGCCGATTGTGCTGACCGCGCTGGCGGCGGTGCTGGCGATGATTCCGCTGTCACGCAGCGTGTTCTTCGGGCCTATGGCGGTGGCCATTATGGGCGGGCTGATCGTGGCGACTGTGCTGACGCTGCTGTTCTTGCCGGCGCTGTATGCGGCGTGGTTCAAGGTGAAGAAGGTCTAATTCGAAAGCCCCTCACCCTAACCCTCTCCCGGAGGGAGAGGGTACTTGACCGCGTTGCTGCGGGATTCAACTCAAAAACTTTCGGCTGCCGAGATTCTCCGTTATTCCCCAATCAGCCCCCTCTCCCTCCGGGAGAGGGTTGGGGTGAGGGTAAGCCTGCGAATTAGCGAATCTGATCCACGCGCACACGGATCGGCTGCTGGGTCTTGGCCGTCAGGTCGACGCTATTGCGCTCGGTGTTGATAAACAGCAACTGGCCGTTTTCTTCAATCCGCGCGCTGATAGCGTAGGTGTGGCCGGGCTTGATCTGCGCCGGGTCGTAGGTCAGGTGGAAAGGCAGTGGCACCTGGCCCTTGATCTGGCCGCTTTGCTTGGCAAGCGTTACCGCTGGTGCGTCGGCCAGCGAAACGTCCTGCAGGCTCACTTCCAGTGTCGCCGTCGGCGGCAAGGCAATGCGTTGCAGGTAAAACACTTCGCCATCGAGGCTGGCATGCTGGGTAGGGGTCATGGAACTACAGGCTCCCAGCAGGGCGGTCAGGCTCAGTAAAAGGAACTTTTTCATAGGGCAGTCTCCGTTTCTTTTCCTGTGTAAGACATTTCACACTGGAGAATGAAGGGGATTCTAGCAATGAACTTGCCCTTGAAGCGGCAAACATGTGCCCGACAACCGCTGCTGTTTCAGTGGGTTATTCAGTCAGAGGTTCATCCTGGGAGTCGTCAGCGGGGGTGTCGTGGCTGCCGGGCTGGATGCCATTACCGCCGTGGACGCTGCCATCGGGGTTCTTGACATGCCAGGGCGTGCCAGCAGTGCGCGTGGTTTCCGAAGGAGGCTGTTCGTGTAGCTTTTCGTTGTCCTGGGTCATTTTCAGACTTCCTTATCGTTGGTTTGCATTAGGTGTGTGCCGAAAAACTCGGCACACACCCAAGGCTAGTTGCAGATTGGAAGGCTGAAATCGGTCGAGACGTTTCAACTCGACTTTGCAGGATTATCCGACGCTCTCGGAAATATCCGCTGCATCTTCACTGCGATGCAGTGCCACCTGACGAATCGACAGGCGGATCTCGGCAGGCAGGACGCGCTTGGCAGCCCCTTCGGCCAGTTCACCGAGCAGTTCGTGGTAGCTCAATTTGCCGTTGGCATCGCGGCGCAATACGTCTTCTTCGAGCAAGGTCTGGATAAAGTGGCGGAACAGGCTCTTGTCGAAGAACTCAGGGGCATTGAGCCCATGCAGGATCGACAGGCGCTGGGCCATCATGGTGCACAGGTCTTCCAGCTCTTCAGCGCTCAAGGTGTTCTGGCCGCTGTTGAGCAGCAAGGAGATGGCCATGTAAAAGCGCTGCAGGGTTTGCGCAATGCTCTTTGACAGCAGGGTCAGCAACACAAAGTGTCGCGAGCTGGGCGCAGGGCGCAGGTACACGTCTTTTTCGAAGCGCAGCAAGCCTTGCTCGACAAAGGCTTCAAGCCATTGGTCGACGACACCGTCGAGTTCCTCTGCGGACCAGCGGATAAACAGTTCCGATTGCAGATACGGGTACAGCGCATGGGTGTAGCGCAGGATCTGTTCGCGGCTCATGCGCGAGGTGCTCTGGAAGAAGCTGGCCAACAACGATGGCAAGGCAAAGATATGCATCACGTTGTTGCGGTAATAGGTCATCAGAACCGCGTTCTGCTCATCCAGATAGAGGATCTTGCCCAGCGCATCGCTTTGCTCGGCCAGCAGATTCATGTCTTTGACATGCTGGATCAGTGCCGGCCCGTCACCCTCGGGCAAGGTGGTGTACGGCGAGTAGGGAACCCGGCGCAGCAGGGCCAGATACAGGTCCAGCACCCGGGCCATGGCCTGTTCATCCAGGGCCAGGCGGGTAGTGGACAGCAGGGCCAGGGCCACCAGGTTGACCGGGTTGATGGCCGCAGCCTCATTCAGATGCCGGGCAACTTTTTCCCCCAGACGGTTGGTGGTCTGGCTCAGCCAATCAGGCCGGTAGGCCGGCGCAAGCTCCTGCTGGCGCCAGCCCGGCTGCTCCTGCTCGAGAAACTCGGCAAGCTTGATCGGCTCGCCGAAGTTGACCGCGACCTGACCGAACTTCTGCTTTTTAAGGGCGCCGATCACTTTGAAAATATCGAAAATCGATTCTTTCTTCTTGCTTGCACCGCGCAGTTCGCCCAGGTAGGTACGGCCTTCTAGTACGCGCTCGTAACCGATGTACACCGGTACAAAGACGATAGGCGTACGTGATGAGCGCAAGAAACTGCGCACGGTGATGGCCAGCATCCCGGTTTTTGGTTGCAGCATGCGTCCGGTGCGCGAGCGGCCGCCTTCGACGAAGTACTCCACCGGGAAACCCTTGGTGAACAGGGTGTGCATGTATTCGTTGAACACCGAGGTGTACAACGGGTTGCCCTTGAAGGTGCGGCGCATGAAAAACGCCCCGCCACGCCGCAGCAGCGGGCCCAGCACCGGCATGTTGAGGTTGATCCCGGCGGCAATGTGCGGCGGGGTCAGGCCGTTGCGAAACAGCAGATAGGACAGCAACAGGTAGTCGATATGGCTGCGGTGGCACGGTACATAAATGATCTCGTGGCCCTGGGCGACCTTTTGCACGCTCTCGATCTGGTTGACCTTGACCCCGTCGTAGATCTTGTTCCAGAACCAGCTCAGCAATACTTCAAAAAAACGGATCGCGGTGTAGGTGTAGTCCGAGGCGATTTCATTGGCGTAGCGCAGCGCCAGGGCACGGGCCTTGTCTGGCGAAATATTTTCGCGCCCGGCTTCATCGAGGATCGCCTGACGCACGGCAGGCTCGTTGACCAGCCCTTTGACCAGTGTGCGTCGGTGCGACAGATCGGGGCCAATGGTCGAAATTTTCAGGTTGCGAAAGTGCACCCGCAAAATGCGCTGGGCCATGCGCACGGTGCGTTCGTGGCCCTTGTTGAGGTCGACCAGCTCGCGCATATGGATAGGGGCCGAGAATTGCACGCGGGTTTTGCGGCCCAGAATCAGGATCCGCAGCAGACGCCGCAAGCGTCCGGTCACGGCCCAGCTATCGGCAAACAGCAGTTTCCAGGGGCTGGACTCGCTGTCGGGAGACTGGCCCCAGAACACGCTGACCGGGATGATTTGCGCATCTTCGCCCGGGTGCTGGCTCAGGCTGTCGACCAGACGGGTCAATACCGGCGGCGCCCCACGCTTGTCCTGACGGCCCAGCCAGTCGGGCTCGGGGGTCAGGTAAAAGAAAGCGGCGGGCTCGATCATCTCGCCCACGGCAACCGGCAGCACCGGGCGCGGCAGGCCGGCCTTGGAGCATTCTGCGTCGACCACGGCCAGTTCGGTCAGCGAGGGCGATTGCAGTACATAGAACACCGGGCGGCTGCGATCCAGGTTCAGGGTCAGCGAAGACTGATTGATGGTCTCCGAGCGCACCCACAGGTACAGCAAGCGACGCAGGGCGCCAAATACAAGGCGGCGGAATGGGGAGGGGGTCATACGGCTTCTGCGTTAGTGAATTAAACGAGCGTTTACTCGGTCGGGTAGTTTGCAGTATCAGCGCAAAATCGGCAAAAAAGCGGCGAACTAATATTGATTGAGTGTTTTTTTGCCTGACTTATACTCGATGGTCTTTCGCTGTCTTGTGTAAGACGCAATCGGTGGAAGTCTAGTTCAAGCGAAAACTCTTAAAGGGCCAATAACGAGCCCGCTCAATAATAAAAAGGGGGGAAGGTTCCATGACGACACGTGTAACAGGCAATGTGAAGTGGTTCAACGATGCCAAGGGCTACGGCTTTATCCAGTGCGAGAACGGGGCCGATGTGTTTGTGCACTACCGCGCCATTCGCGGTGAAGGCCATCGCAGCCTGGCCGAAGGCCAGCAGGTCGAATACACCCAGGTCACAGGCGCCAAGGGCCTGCAGGCCGAGGATGTAGTGGGGTTGTAAGGCTCTGCGGCCCCTCCCTGTGGGAGCGGGCTTGCTCGCGATATGGGCGGCGCGGTGCATTTGGCTGACCGCAGCGATACCATCGCGAGCAAGCCCGCTCCCACAAGGGATTTGTAGCGGGTTTTACTCAGGAACCGGTTTTCCAGGTGATTTCTTCCTGGCCGTCTTCGCTGATGCGGATCCAGCGGTCGGCGTCTGCCTCGCCCTGTTCTTCAACCCAGCTGCCCGGTGCGCAACGCACTTCGATGTGCAGGGCCTCAAAAGCGGCCTTGGCGCAGGCAATATCGTCTTCCCACGGGGTTTTATCACTGTCCAGGTACAGGCTGTTCCATTTGCCCACGGCCTTTGGCATCCAGGTCACCGGTACTTCGCCAGCGGTGCACTTCCAGGTTTCGCCTTTCTTTTTCCATTCCGTGCACGGCCCCAGCACGTTTGCCAGCCAGGCTTCGACGTCTTTGTAAGTGACGGCTTCTTTCAGGTAAATCTCGATATCGGGTTGGCGCATGGATGTCCTCACTGCGGGTCTGAAAAATCCACTCGCGGATTAATCGGGCCAGAGGCATGTGCCCCTGGCCGTAAAGTTGGTTATTGAAGCACGAAGTAATCGTAGCGCATCGACACCGTCACCACTAAAGGCTCGGGGTGCTCGATGACCTCGGCGCGGCGCTCGGCACTGGCACGCCAGCCGTGAGGGGTCATGGCCAGCAGGTTGGCGCGATCCTGGGGTTCGCTCAGGCTGAGGGTGAACTCCAGTGTTTCGCTGTGTTGCAGCGCCATGCCTTCGGGCACCAGGGCCAAATGCTTGTCGTCAGCGTAATCCCGTACTTCGTCGTACAGCCGCTCGCGCAGTTCCATCAAGTGCCCGCGTGTTGGGCCTACACGCATCAGGCCACCACCCGGGGTCAGCAGGCGCTTGGCTTCAAGCCAGTCCAGCGGGCTGAATACACTGGCCAAAAACTGGCAGCTGGCATCGGCCAGTGGTACGCGGGCCATGCTGGCGATCAACCAGGTCAGCTGCGGGTTGCGCTTGCAGGCGCGCTTGACCGCCTCGCGGGAGATATCCAGGGCGTAGCCATCGGCGTCGGGCAACGCCTGGGCAATTTGCGCGGTGTAATAACCCTCGCCACAGCCGATGTCGAGCCAGCGTTGCGGCGCGCGTTCGGCGGCCAGCTCGGCCAGGCGTTTGGCCACGGGGGCGTAGTGCCCGGCGTTGAGAAAGTCACGGCGGGCTTCAACCATTGCCTGGTTGTCGCCAGGGTCGCGGCTGTTCTTGTGTTGCACCGGCAACAGGTTCAAATAGCCCTGGCGGGCACGGTCAAAACGGTGCCCGGCGGGGCACACGACACCATTGTCCACTGCATTGAGTGGTTCGGAGCAGATCGGGCAGGCGAGCATCAGGCGAGCAACTTGATCAGGGTCTGGTAGTAGATTTCGGTCAGCACATCCAGATCGCTGGCCAGAACCCGTTCGTTGACCTGGTGGATAGTCGCGTTGACCGGCCCCAGCTCTACCACTTGCGTGCCCAGGGTGGCGATAAAGCGCCCGTCGGACGTACCACCGCTGGTCGAGGCCTTGGTCTCACGCCCCGTCACCTGCTTGATGCTCGACGAAACCGCGTCAAGCAAAGCGCCCGGCTCGGTCAGGAATGGCAGGCCGGACAATGCCCAGTCGATGTGCCAGTCCAGGCCATGCTTGTCGAGGATGTCGGCCACGCGCTTTTGCAGGCCTTCAACGGTGGACTCGGTGGAGAAACGGAAGTTGAACACCGCCACCAGGTCACCGGGGATCACGTTGGTCGCGCCCGTGCCGGAGTTGAGGTTGGAAATCTGGAAGCTGGTCGGCGGGAAGAAGGCGTTGCCGTTGTCCCAGTGCTCGGCGGCCAGCTCGGCCAGCGCCGGAGCTGCCAGATGAATCGGATTCTTGGCCAGGTGCGGGTAGGCCACATGGCCTTGCTTGCCACGCACGGTGAGCTTGGCGCCCAGGGAGCCGCGACGACCGTTTTTGACCACGTCGCCGACCAGGGTGGTACTCGACGGTTCGCCGACGATGCACCAGTCCAGGCGCTCGTTACGGGCCTTGAAGCGTTCGATCACGGCCTTGGTACCGTGATGGGCCGGGCCTTCTTCGTCACTGGTGATCAGAAACGCGACCTTGCCTTTGTGGTCCGGGTAGTCGGCGACAAAGCGCTCGGCGGCCACCAGCATGGCTGCCAGGCTGCCTTTCATGTCGGCCGCGCCACGGCCGCAAAGCATGCCGTGTTCATCGATCAGTGCGTCGAACGGGTCGTTCTGCCAGGCCTGGACCGGGCCGGTGGGCACCACGTCGGTGTGGCCGGCGAAGCACAGCACCGGGCCTTCGTGTTTGCCGTGGGTGGCCCAAAAGTTGTCGACGTCCTCGATGCGCATCGGCTCAAGCATGAAGCCGGCATCGCCCAGGCGCTGCATCATCAGCTTCTGGCAATCGGCATCGATCGGCGTCACGGAAGGGCGACGGATCAGATCGCAGGCAAGTTGCAGGGTCGGCGAAAGGTCGGCGTGGGCCGTCATGGTAGGGACTCCGAAGCGGGACACAAGGCACAAAAGGGCGGTTATCTTAAAGCAAAACGGCGGCCAGAGGCCGCCGTTTAGTGGTTGCAGTCAATTTATGCAGCCGGTTGCTCTTGGGCTTCTTCTACCGGTTTGGGCAGCGAAGACATAAAGGCCATGATCAGCGCCGCCAGGTACGGCAGCGATTGCACCAGCAGCATCACCACCCAGAAACGCATATCGTTGCTCGGCAGGCCCTGGACGAAGAAGATCCCCAGTGCCGCGCCCCAGAGCAACAGCATGATGAACACTTCTTCGCGGGCTTCCGAGATGGCGACCCAAAAGCCGTGGTTATCGGCGTTTTTCGGGGTGCGGAAGAACGGAATGCTGGTGGTGAAGAACCCGTACAGCACGGCTTTGGCGATGGTGTGGGACAACGCCAGCCCCGCCAGGGCCGCGGCGAAGGCGTCCTTGAGGTTGACCCCCATCGCACGGCGGTACAGGAAGATGATCTTGCCCACCTTGAACACAAACAGCGCCAATGGCGGGATGGCGAAAATCAGCAGCGGCGGATCGACCCGCGTCGGCACGATAATCATCGCCGCCGACCACAACAGGGCGCCCACGGTGAAGAAGATATTCATGCCATCGGCCACCCACGGCAGCCAACCCGCCAGGAAGTGATAGCGCTGGCCGCGGGTCAGCTCAGTGTCCTTGCCGCGCAGCAGGCTTGAAGAGTGACGCTTGATAATCTGAATCGCACCGTAGGCCCAGCGGAAGCGCTGTTTCTTGAAGTCGATAAAGGTATCGGGCATCAGGCCCTTGCCGTAGCTATTGTGGGAATAGGCTGCTGAGTAGCCTTTCTCGAACACGCGCAGGCCCAGTTCGGCGTCTTCGCAGATGCACCAGTCGGCCCAGCCGAGCTCTTCGAGCACGGAGCGGCGGGTCATGGTCATGGTGCCGTGTTGGATGATTGCGTCGCGGTCGTTGCGGGTGACCATGCCGATATGGAAGAAGCCTTTGTATTCCGAATAGCAGAGCTTCTTGAATTTGCTTTCGTTTTGGTCGCGGTAGTCCTGCGGCGATTGCACGATGGCGATTTTCGGGTCGGCAAAGTGCGGCACCATGTGCTTGAGCCAGTTGCGGTCCACGCAGTAATCGGAGTCGATCACGGCGATCACTTCGGCGTCCGGCGCGGTATGCGGGATCAGGAAGTTCAGTGCGCCGCCCTTGAAGCCGGCCAGGGGCGCGACGTGGAAGAACTTGAAGCGCGGGCCGAGGGTGGCGCAGTAGTCGCGCACCGGCTCCCATACCGCCGGGTCCTTGGTGTTGTTGTCGATGATCAACACTTCGAAATCGGGGTAGTCGAGGTTGGCCAGGGCGTCGAGGGTCTGTTTGACCATCTCTGGCGGCTCGTTGTAGCACGGCACATGGATCGAGACTTTCGGGCGGTAGGCATCGTCGGCTTCGACCGGTAAAAACTCCCGCCGGCGTTTGCGAATCCATACCGCCTCGGCCAGTTCATGGGCCTCGGTGAGCAACACAATAAACACCCCGAGGGCACCCAGCCCGAGCAGGAAACCCACGGTCAGGCTGAACCAGGTGCTGTATTGCTGGCTGTAGTCGTAGGCGATCCACACCAGTACCGACCCGCACAGGAACGCTGTGAAGGTCAGGAAGGTGCGGCCACGCTGGCGCAGGGCAGAGCCGTCGATCAGCAGCAACGCCAGCGACAGCAGGCCCATGACCACCGAGCCGATGGCCAGTACGCGCCACTGTGGAATGGCTACTACCGGGCCTTCAAAGTTGAATTTTTGCTGGCGGGCCGCGTTGTACACGCCCCAGTACGCACCTACCGAACCTTCGTCGCTGGCTTTCCACGGCTGGTCGAAGGCTTCGATCACAAAGTAGTTGTAGCCGCGACGGTTGAGGGTGTTGACCAGCGTACGCAGATAAATGGCCTGGTCGGCCGGGGTGGCGTCAGCGCCACCGCGCATGCGGCCGTTGCTCGGCCAGCCCACCTCGGACAGCAGCAGCGGTTTTTTCGGGAACATTTTTTTCAGGTCGCGGGCACGGTCCAGGACGAACTCACCGGCCTTGTCCACCGGGATAAATTCCCAGTAGGGCAGGATGTGCGCGGCGATCAGGTCAACGTGCTTGGCCAGTTGCGGGTATTTCTCCCAGATGTGCCATTGCTCGGACGTGGTGACCGGCACCTTGACCGCAGCGCGCACCCGGTCCAGCAGCACGATCAGGTCTTCAGGGGTGATCTCTTCGCGGAACAGGGCTTCGTTGCCCACCACAACCCGCACCACGCTGCGCGAATTGTTGGCCAGTTCGATGGCTTTCTGGATTTCCCGTTCGTTGCGCTCCAGGTCCGGGCTGATCCAGATCCCGATGGTCACGCGCAGGCCGAATTCTTCCGCCAGCTTGGGAATATCGCCCAGGGTGCCATCAACCGAATAAGTCCGGATGTTGTCGGTGAGCTTGCTGATGATCTCCAGGTCGCGACGCATTTCGTCGTCGGTCGGGTACTGGTCTTTCTGCGGGTACTGGCCTTGCTGGAACGGCGAGTACGAAAAGCCGGAGATTTGCTCGGGCCAGTTGGGTGCAGAGACCGGGCGATTGATCAGCGCCCAGAAGCCTGTGAAGAGCGCGGCGATGGCCAGGACCACCACCAGATTGAGTCCAAATTTACGCGATGACATAACTATTTCGGGTTCCAAAAGGAGTGGAACGAAGATCGGTCGGCGGGTGCCAAACGGCGCGCATCCTACACTGTGCTCCGACCCATCGTATAGCTGACGGAATTGGATCCGGCGTTGGGCAGTTGTTACCGTCTTAAGTTCTTTCTTTATTATTTGTAGCTCTTATCTTCTTACTCAGTAGGCTATTAAAGCAGGCTTGGTCGCATAGCCTGTAGGAAAGATACTCAATGCAATGTAAGCCCCCTATAATGCGCGCCGGTTTTTGGGGTGTTGGTGATGAGTACAGAAGATCCACGTTTTGCCGGTGTAGCCCGGTTATATGGGCTGGAAGGCCTTGAACGGCTGAAGGCAGCCCATGTGGCGATCGTCGGTGTGGGCGGTGTCGGGTCGTGGGCGGCAGAAGCCATTGCGCGCTGCGGCGTCGGCGAGATTTCGTTGTTTGACCTGGATGACGTGTGCGTCAGCAACAGCAACCGCCAGTTGCACGCCTTGAGCACGACCATTGGTCGGGACAAGGTCGAAGTAATGGCCGAGCGCCTGCGCCAGATCAACCCGGACTGTGTGGTTCACGAAGTGGCGGATTTCGTCACCCGCGAAACCATGGCCGAGTACATCACCCCGAATATTGACTGCGTGATCGACTGCATCGACAGCGTAAATGCCAAGGCGGCGCTGATTGCCTGGTGCAAGCGGCGCAAGATCCAGATCATCACCACCGGTGGTGCGGGCGGGCAAATTGACCCGACACTGATCCAGGTGTGTGACTTGAACCGTACGTTCAATGATCCGCTGGCCTCCAAGGTGCGTTCGACCTTGCGCCGCGACTATGGCTTTTCGCGCACCATGACCCGCCATTACAGCGTGCCGTGTGTGTTCTCTACCGAACAGCTGCGTTATCCCAAGCCGGACGGCAGCATTTGCCTGCAGAAGAGCTTTGTCGGCGACGGGGTGAAGCTGGACTGCGCCGGCGGCTTTGGCGCGGTGATGATGGTGACCGCCACCTTTGGTATGGTCGCGGCGACCAAGGCGGTGGACAAGATTGTTGCGGGCGTGCGGCGGCCTTCGGAGAAGGTAAAGCCTGCACCGCAGGAATAAAGCTCGCCCCGGACCTGACCTGTGGGAGCGGGCTTGCTCGCGATAGGATCGCTGCGGCTTTTCAGATGAACCGAATCGCCAGCATCGCGGGCAAGCCCGCTCCCACAGTTATTTTGCGCAAGCCCGGGTTTTGAGGGCCGCACAACATCTGTGGAAGCGGCAAGGGTTAGCCTGCCAATTCCCGCATCCGCACCAGCACGGCATTCAGCCCGTTGCTGCGCGATGGCGACAGTTGCCGGCTCAGGCCCAACTGCTCGAACCAGCCCGGCAAATCGACCTGTTGCAGCTCTTCAGTGGTCAAGCCATTGACCCGCGCCAGCAGCAACGCCACCAGCCCGCGAATCAACCGCGCCTCACTGCTGGCCGCAAACTGCCAGCGACCATCGACCTGCTTGCCCACCAGCCACATAAGGCTTTCACAGCCATGTACGCGGTTGGCCTCGGTTTTGTCGGTCTCGCTCAGCTCTGGCAAACGCTGACCCCATTGCATCAACAGGCGTGCACGCTGTTCCCAGCCGCTGCAATGCTCAAAGCTGTCGAGCGCCGCCTGCGCCTGGGCGGGCAGAGTCATTGCAGCAGCTCCAGCGCCTGGTCGAGTGCGTCGAAAAAACGCTCCAGATCGTCTGAATCGTTGTACAGCGCCAGCGAAACGCGGATGGCTCCGGCCAACCCCAGGCCTTTGAGCAGCGGCATGGCGCAATGATGCCCGGCGCGCACGGCTATTCCCTGTTCGGTCAGCAAGTGGGCCAGGTCGGCGTTGTGTACGCCATCCACGACAAAACTGACCAAGGCCAGTTGCGGGGTGCCCAGCAGGCGGATGCCCTGACGCTGCTGCAAACCCTCGACGAGCAACCCGTGCAGCGCTGCTTCGTGGGCTTGCACGGCGGCCTGGTCGAGGTTGGCCAGATAGTTGAGCGTCGCGCCCAGGCCGATCACGCTGGCTATCGCCGGGGTTCCGGCCTCAAAGCCCAGCGGCGCGGGGCGGAAGGTGGCGTGCTGGTAGTCGGCGTCCTGGACCATTTCGCCGCCAAACTGCCAGTGTTGCAAAAGGCTCAGCGCTTCATGGCGGCCAAACAGCACGCCCAGCCCGTCCGGGCCATAGAGCTTGTGGCTGGAAAATACATAGAAGTCGCAGCCTAGCGCCTGCACGTCATGACGACCGTGGACCACACCTTGTGCGCCATCGACTACGGTCAGGGCCTGATGGGCCTTGGCCAGTGCCAGCAGCTCAGTCAGCGGCTGCCAGACGCCGAGTACGTTGGACAACTGGCTTACGGCCAGCAGGCGGGTGCGCGGGGTGATCAGGCGTGCGGCTGCATCGAGATCGATCACGCCGTCGGCATCCAGCGGCAACACCACCAGATTCAACCCTTTACGCTGCGCCAGTTGCTGCCACGGCAGCAGGTTGGCGTGGTGTTCCAGGGCGCTGATAACAATGTCATCGCCCGTCTTGAATTGGTGCTCCAGGCCATAGGCCAGAAGGTTCAGCGCCGACGTGGCGCCGTGGGTGAAAACGATTTGCCCGCACTCGCCAGCATTGAGCCATTGCGTCACTTTGTGGCGGGTGTTTTCGAAGGCCTGGGTCGCGTGGGCGCCCGGCAGGTGCTGGGCCCGGTGCACATTGGCTGCGCCATTGGCGTAGTAGTGCGTCAGTGCGTCGAGCAGGGCTTGGGGTTTTTGCGTGGTTGCAGCGCTGTCCAGATAGGTCTGGGCCTGACGTTGCAAGGCGGCGATGGCGGGGAAGTCAGCGCGCCAGGGAGAAGGCAAAAGCATGGTGTTCGGCTCTGTTGACGAGACCGGAAGCCGGCCCCGTCAGTTTCAGACAGACGCTTAGTTGTGCGCGTGCAGTGCTTCGTTCAGCTCGATGGCCGACTTGTGGGTCTTGCATTCCACAGCGCCGGTTTCCGAGTTGCGACGGAACAACAGGTCAGGCTGGCCAGCCAGGTCACGGGCCTTGACCACTTTGACCAGTTGGTTGTTTTCGTCCAGCAGGGCCACTTTGGTACCCGCGGTCACGTACAGGCCGGACTCAACGGTGTTGCGGTCACCCAACGGGATGCCGATACCGGCGTTGGCGCCGATCAGGCAGCCTTCGCCAACCTTGATCACGATGTTGCCGCCGCCCGACAGGGTGCCCATGGTCGAGCAGCCGCCGCCCAGGTCCGAACCCTTGCCGACAAACACGCCAGCCGAAACACGGCCTTCGATCATGCCCGGGCCTTCGGTGCCGGCGTTGAAGTTGACGAAGCCTTCGTGCATCACGGTGGTGCCTTCGCCCACATAAGCACCCAGGCGGATACGCGCCGCATCAGCGATGCGCACGCCGGCAGGGACAACGTAGTCGGTCATTTTCGGGAACTTGTCGACCGAGAATACTTCCAGCAGATCGCCACGCAGGCGCGCTTCAAGTTGACGCTCGGCCAGTTCGCCCAGATCGATGGCGCCCTGGCTGGTCCATGCCACGTTCGGCAGCAGCGGGAACACACCCGCCAGGCTCAGGCCGTGGGGCTTGACCAGGCGATGGGACAGCAGGTGCAACTTGAGGTAGGCCTCAGGCGTGGAGGTCAGCGTGGCGTCTTCGGCCAGCAGGGTGGCAACCAGCGGCTTGTGGCTTTCGGCCAGGCGGGTCAGCAGGGCCGCTTGAGCAGCGTCCACAGGCTTGACGGCTTCTGCCATTTGAGCGGCTTGTGCGGTGGTAAAGGTGATTGCCTGATTGCCACCGGTGTAGCCCAGAATCGGTGCGATGGCTGCAATCAGCTCGGCCGATGGATTGATCAGGGGTTGTGCGTAGAACACTTCCAGCCATGCGCCTTGACGGTTTTGGGTGCCGACGCCGAAGGCTGCGCTGAACAGGGTAGTAGACATGCAATTACCTCTTACAAAAAATAAATGGGCGGGCGCTTACAGAAGGGCCGCCGCATAAAGATCTGGCTTGAAGCCAATCAGGGTTTTGTCACCGAGATCGAGCACCGGGCGCTTGATCATCGAGGGTTGGGCGAGCATCAGTTCAATGGCCTTCGCTTGGTCGAGATCGGCTTTGCGTTCGTCGTCGAGCTTGCGAAAGGTTGTACCGGCGCGGTTGAGCACCACTTGCCAGCCGTGCTCGTTACACCATTGGGTCAGGTGTTCACGGTCAATGCCGCTGCTTTTATAGTCATGAAAGTCGTAGCGCACTGCATGTTCATCGAGCCAGGTGCGAGCCTTTTTCATGGTGTCGCAGGCCTTGATGCCGAAAAGGTGCAACGTCTTGCTTGAGTCGGTCACGGAAATTGCCCCTCCTTTGGAGATGCGGTAAATGAGCGGTCGCGGATTATGCCATGTGCAGCGCCCTTGGGCGTGAATGGCTGCGAGCTTGGCACAGACTTGTGACATGTCGTCGCACTGCTACTTTTGTTCAGGCTCGGCTTTTACGGTTAGACGCTACTATGGAGCGCAATGGGAAATTGTTGCTATTTATTTAGTTTAAAACTGATCGTTCGGGAACTCTGCTGATATGCAAACCGCCTATACCGTCCTTATCCTGCTGATGCTGGTGGGGGTTTCGCGTCTGTTGGGGCGTGTCATACCGTTGCCTTTGCCGCTGGTGCAGATTGCTGCCGGCGCCGTACTGGCCTGGCCGACACTGGGCCTGCATGTGGCGCTGGAACCTGAGCTGTTCCTGTTTCTGTTCTTGCCGCCGCTGCTGTTCTCGGATGGCTGGCGCATGCCCAAGCGTGAGTTCTGGCGCCTGCGTGGGCCGATTCTGACCCTGGCTGTGGGGCTGGTGCTGTTTACGGTGGTGGGGGCGGGTTATTTCATCCACTGGTTGCTGCCGAGCATTCCCTTGCCGGTGGCATTTGCCCTGGCCGCGGTGTTGTCACCCACCGATGCGGTGGCAGTCTCGGCCATTGCCCAAAACCGTCTGCCGGCGCCCTTGATGCATATGCTGCAAGGCGAGGCGTTGATGAATGACGCTACGGGCCTGGTGACATTCAAGTTCGCCCTGGCAGCGGCCATTACCGGGGTGTTCTCGCTGGCCAACGCCAGCCTTACTTTTGTCCTGGTGGCCTGCGGTGGGCTGGCTATCGGCGTGGCATTGAGCTGGCTGGTCGGGCGTTTGCGGGCATGGATGATCGCTCGCGGCTGGGATGACCCAGCGACCCATGTGGTGTTCATGTTGCTGCTGCCTTTTGCCGCCTATGTACTGGCCGAGCGACTGGGCGCATCGGGCATCCTGTCGGCGGTTGCTGCGGGGATGATGCAGAGCTGGCTGGACCTGTTGCCGCGTCAGACCAGCACCCGCCTGCTTAACCGCAGTGTGTGGTCGCTGCTGGAATTTGCCTTCAATGGCCTGATCTTTTTGCTGTTGGGGCTGCAACTGCCGGACATCATCAAGGCGGTGGTCAGCCACGAAACCACCTTGTGGCCAACCCTGATGTACCGCTGCCTGGATGTGGTGGCGATTTTTCTGGTGTTGTTGGCGCTGCGCTTTATCTGGGTGCAGAGCATCTGGCGGCTGTCGGGTCTGCTGCGCCGCTGGCGTGGCAAGGGCGAGCTGACAATGGTGCCGACGGCGCGCTCCTGCTGGCTGTTGACCGTGGGCGGGGTGCGTGGAGCTGTCACGCTGGCGGGTGTGATGTCGGTGCCGTTACTGGTCAGTGAGGGTTTGAATTTCCCTGAGCGTGATTTGCTGATCTTTATTGCTGCCGGGGTGATATTGCTGTCGCTGGTGGCGGCTTGTATCGCCTTGCCCGTGTTGTTGCGCGGTATCCCGAAAAGCCCGGACGATGCCATGCGCAAGGAAGTGCGCGAAGCCTGGCGGCGCACAGCAGAAGCGGCGATTCACGCGCTGGAGGCAGAAGAGGTGGTGGAGGCCGATGGTCAGCAGGATGCGGCCCAGGCAGCTCTGGCGGCTGAGCTGAAGGCGCGGATCATGTCCGAGTACCGTCATCAGTTGGAGGTGTACAACGACTCGGCAGAAGCCCAGGCACTGGCTTCGCAAATGGACCAGCTGGAGAGCCGTTTACGGCTCAAGGCACTGCGGGCGCAGCGGCTGGAGCTGTACAGCTTGCGCCGTCACCATGAAATCGGCGATGACGCCCTCAGCGAGATCCTCAAGGACCTGGACTTGAGCGAAGCGAATCTGGGCACGGTGAAATAATCCCGCTTTATGTTGGAGCGGGCTTGCTCGCGATGCAAGCGATGAGGTGTCTCAGCCAAATCGCAGTGATGCCATCGCGAGCAAGCCCGCTCCCACGGGAGCGGATTAGCGGCGACGCTGGATAAAATCGCGGATGCGCCCGGCGGCTTCCACGCACTCAGCCAGTGGCGCAACCAGAGCCATGCGCACGCGCCCAGCCCCCGGGTTGAAGCCGTCTACCTCACGGGACAGGTACGAACCCGGCACTACGGTAACGTGCTCTTCGACAAACAGGTCGCGACAGAACTCGGCATCGTCACCTTCAACCTTGGGCCACAGGTAAAAACCGCCATCCGGGCGTTGTACGTCCAGCACCGGGGTCAAAATCTCCAGCACCGCATCGAACTTCTCGCGATACAGGTCACGGTTGGTGCGTACGTGCTCTTCGTCGTTCCAGGCCGCAATGCTGGCCAGCTGGGTTTGCACCGGCATGGCGCAGCCGTGGTAGGTGCGGTACAGCAGGAACGCCTTGAGGATGTCGGCATCTCCCGCCACAAAACCCGAACGCAAACCCGGCAGGTTCGAGCGCTTGGACAGGCTGTGGAACACCACGCAACGCTTGAAGTCTTCGCGGCCCAGGGCCACGCAGGCGCTGAGCAGGCCGACCGGCGGGGTTTGCTCGTCGAAATACAGCTCGCTGTAGCACTCGTCCGCAGCGATCACGAAGTCGTGTTCGTCGGCCAGGGCGATCAATTTTTTCAGGGTGTTGAGCGGGATCAGCGCGCCGGTCGGGTTGCCTGGCGAGCACAGGAACAGGATCTGGCAGCGCTTCCAGGTGTCGACGGACACCGCATCGAAATCCGGGTTGAAACCATGCTCGGCCAGGCACGGCAGGTAGTGCGGCTGGGCGCCGGCGAGGAAGGCTGCGCCTTCGTAGATCTGATAGAACGGGTTCGGGCTGACGACCAGGGCGTCGTCGCCACGGTTAACCACGGTCTGGGTGAAAGCAAACAGGGCTTCACGGGTGCCATTGACCGGCAGGATGTTGCGCGCCGGGTCGAGCCAGCCCTTGGGTACATTGAAGCGCCGCTCGGCCCAGCCGGCGATGGCTTCGCGCAGCGCCGGGATACCCAGGGTGGTCGGGTACACCGCCATCTGGTCGAGGTTGTCAGCCAGCGCCTTGGCCACGAAGTCCGGGGAGCGGTGTTTCGGTTCGCCAATCGACAGGGCAATCGCACGCTTGTCGGCGTTGGGCTGCACGCTACCAAGCAGGGCGCGCAGTTTTTCGAACGGGTAAGGCTGCAGCTGGTTCAAAGCGTTGTTCATGGGGGGCGGGTCTCACTCGGCGGCGGTTAAATGCTCAGGCGCCACGGTTCTGGGGTTGAATCCTGATTGACCGTCAGTTGCTCGACGATCGCTTCCTGCAAACGCATGCACAGCTGCGGGTCGGACAGCGGCTGGTTGTTTGCATCGGTGATGAAAAATACGTCTTCTACGCGCTCGCCAAGGGTGGCGATCTTGGCGTTTTGCAGCGACAGGTCGAACTCCAGGAAGATCATCCCGATGCGGGCCAGCAGGCCCGGGCGGTCGGGGGCGCTGAGCTCCAGCACGGTCACCGGGCGCTGGGCATCGTTATGGATCGTCACCTGGGGTGCAAAGGCAAAGTGCTTGAGCTGGCGCGGTACCCGGCGCTGGATGATGGTCGGGTAGTCATCCGGATTGCGCAGGGCTTCGGTCAGGCCCTTGCGGATTTTTTCAATCCGCGCCGGGTTGTTGCCGATCGAACCGCCGTCGTTGTCGAGCACGATATAGGTGTCGAGGGTGAACTGGCTGCTGGAGGTGATGATGCGCGCGTCATGGATGTTGAGGTTGAGCTGGTCCATCGCGGCCACGGTCACGGCGAAGAAATCGTGCTGGTCGGGGGCGTAGATAAAGATCTGCGTGCCGCCCTCGAACTCGCGCTGGGTGGTTTCCTTGATCAGCACCAGCGGGCCGCCATCGGCTGGTTGCTGCAGGATCGCCTCGGTGTGCAGGGCCACGTCGGCCGAAGAGTGGCGCAGGAAATAGTCGTCGCCCAGTTGCGACCAGAGTTGCTCGACGTCGTCCTGGTCGGTGCCGCCGCGCACCAGAATGTCCAGCGCTGCACTTTGCGTCTGGCGGATCTGTTCTTCACGGTCCACCGGGTTTTCCAGGCCACGGCGCAGGGCGCGCTTGGTCTCGGTGTAGAGCTGGCGCAACAGGCTGGCGCGCCAGGAGTTCCATAGCGTCGGGTTGGTGGCGTTGATATCGGCGACAGTCAGCACATAGAGGTAGTCGAGGTGGGTTTCGTCGACGACGGTCTGGGCAAAATCATGGATGACTTGCGGGTCCGACAGGTCCTTGCGCTGGGCGGTGGTGGACATCACCAGGTGGTTTTGTACCAGCCACACGATCAGGCGTGTGTCCCACTGCGGCAACTGGTGGCGGATGCAGAACGCTTCGGCATCCACGGCACCGATTTCGGAGTGGTCGCCGTGGCGGCCCTTGCCGATGTCGTGGTACAGGCCCGCCAGGTAAATCAGCTCGGGCTTGGGCAACTTGGCCATCAGCTTACTGGCCAGCGGGAATTTCTCTGACACCTGGGTGTACTGCAACTTACGCAGGTGCTTGATCAGGTTCAGGGTGTGGGCGTCGACCGTATAGATGTGGAACAGGTCGTGCTGCATTTGCCCGACGATAAAGCCGAATTCGGGCAGGTAACGGCCGAGAATGCCGTAGCGGTTCATTCGGCGCAGGTTGCGGTGGATGCCAATCTTGCACTTGAACAGTTCGATAAACAGGCTGGTATTGCGGATGTCCTTGCGGAAATCGTCGTCGATCAGGTAGCGATGTTCACGCAGCAGGCGGATGGTGTCGGCCCGCACGCCCTTGATCTCGGGGTGCTGGGCCATCAGCAGGAAGATTTCCAGCATGGCGAAGGGCGTGCGCTTGAATACGTGGTCGCTGGTGGCTTCGATATAGCCATCGTGCAACTGGAAGCGCGAGTTCAACGGGGTTGGTGGCGCTTCGTCCTCGGGGGCGAGGATCACTTCTTCGAAGTGCTGGATGATCAGGTCGCTGAGCTGGGCAATGCTCATGACCACCCGATAGTACTGTTGCATGAAATTTTCGATGGTCTGCTTGGCGTCTTCGCCGGCAAAACCCAGCAGCTCGCCGATGCTGCGCTGATGGTCGAACAGCAGACGGTCTTCGGCGCGGCCGGCGAGCATGTGCAGGGCATAGCGCACCTTCCACAAAAACTCCTGGGACGAGGCGAGCAGGGCATGCTCGCTCTCGACCAGAAAGCCTTCGCCGGCCAGGGCGCGCAGGTTCAGGGTGCCGTACTGGCGACGGGCTACCCACAAAATGGTCTGGATATCGCGCAGGCCGCCGGGCGAGCCTTTGACGTTGGGTTCCAGGTTGTATTCGGTGTCGTTGTACTTGTGGTGGCGGGCCTTTTGCTCGGCGCGCTTGGCCAGGAAAAACTCTTTGCTGGGCCACATATGGGCAGTGCTGGTGACATCCAGCATGCGCTGGCGCAGACGCTCGGGGCCGGCCACGGTGCGGCTTTCCATCAGGTTGGTGATGATGGTCAGGTCGGCGCGGGCCTGCTCGGCGCATTCATCTACCGAGCGAACGCTCTGGCCTACTTCCAGGCCAATGTCCCACAGTAAAGTCAGAAAGCGCTCGATAGAGTCTCGGAACACTTCGTGGTCAGCGTTATCCAGCAGGATCAGCAGATCGATATCGGAGTAGGGGTGCAATTCGCCCCGGCCATAGCCGCCGACGGCAACCAGCGCGATATCGGCCTGATCGCTCCAGCTGAACTGGTCCCAGGCCTGTTGCAGGATGTTATCGACGAACCATGCACGATCTTCGATCAGGCGGCGAATATCACGCCCCTTTTTGAAGCGTTCGTCGAGTACCTCCCGTGCCTGGCGGATCGCCTTTTTGAAAGCGGCAATGGGGCTTGCCTTCAATGCCAGTTCGGCCTGGAACTGGCCGCGGTCAAAAAGTTCTGGATCCACCTGCGGCATCGATTGGCATTCCTGTCGTGGGTTTTACGGGTTAAACGATGAAAACACGCAAGGATCAGGCCGAAACGCGGGGGATGGTGTCATCGCTGCGCAGGGTGAAGATCTCGTAGCCGGTGTCGGTGACCAGCAGGGTGTGTTCCCACTGGGCAGACAGCTTGCGGTCCTTGGTGATGGCGGTCCAACCGTCGCCCAGCACCTTGGTGTCGGCCTTGCCCTGGTTGATCATCGGCTCGATGGTGAAGGTCATGCCGGCCTTCAGTTCCATGCCGGTGCCAGCGCGGCCGTAGTGCAGGATCTGCGGCTCTTCGTGGAACACCTTGCCGATACCGTGGCCGCAGAACTCGCGTACTACAGAAAAACCGTTCTTTTCAGCGTGCTTCTGGATCACTTCACCGATATCGCCCAGGCGGCAGCCCGGCTTGACGATTTCGATAGCCTTGTACATGCATTCCTGGGTCACCTGGGACAGGCGCTCGGCCCATACCGGTACCTTGCCGACGTGGAACATACGGCTGGTATCGCCGTGATAGCCGTCCTTGATCACGGTGACGTCGATGTTCAGGGTGTCGCCGTCCTTCAGGACCTTGTCGCCCGGGATGCCGTGGCATACCACATGGTTGATCGAGGTACAGATCGACTTGGGGAAGCCTTTATAGTTGAGCGGGGCAGGGATAGCCTTTTGCACATTGACGATATAGTCATGGCAAATGCGGTCCAGCTCTTCGGTGGTAACGCCGGGCTTGACGTATTCGGCGATCATTTCCAGGACTTCGGCGGCCAGTTTGCCGGCGATACGCATTTTTGCGATGTCCTCGGGGGTTTTGAGGGTGACGGTCATTCGGGCTCTCTTCGCGCGTTGGCGCTCATCATCAGGATTGCGGGCGTGCTGTGAATCGTGGCACGCCGTCATAAAAGAGCGATTCTAACAGACGGTCGGCGTTAGTCGTGGGCCTGTAGCCATCGCTTCTCTTAATAGATAGGAGCATTCTGGTTCTATTCCAAGGCCAGGGCAAAAAAGCCGGGCGACCAAAGCACCTGTTTTTAATCTGCTTTTAATCTGCTTTGGATCTGCTTTGGATCTGGCTTTTGATTTTGATCTACCTGCCCCATCGGGAGGCCGAGAGGAGGTTCTGTGTAGTGGGTTGACCGGCATGGATGCCGGGAGAGCCGCGATGGGCCATGGATGGCCCGTGGCGGCGTGCCCACGGAGCGGGACCGGAGCGAGGGAACCTGAGCGCAGCGAAGGCCGTACGCTAGGGGCAAGGCCTTTTTGGTTCCTTTTGTGGCTGTTTGACAAAAGGGACTCGCCGTAAGGGCGAAACCATAATTTCAGTTAGGCGCAAATGCCGGATATGTACTCAAAGTTCAAGTTAGAACCACCGAGTACATATCCATTCGATGTGTCACGGCGTTCTACGGGTTCCGCCCTTACGGCGGGTCACTTTTGGCAAACGCCCCAAAAGTAACCAAAAGGTCTTGGCCCTACCATACGGCCGCCTCGCCAAGGCTCGCCGGTGCCCTCACTCCGGCACTGTTATGGGGGCACGCCGCGACGGGCCATCCATGGCCCATCGCGGCTGGCGCGGCGTCCTGCCGCGCCACCCCCATAACAGCACCTGCGTTCGGCCTTCTGTGATGGGCCCCAGCGGTGTTTGGAATATTTCGGTGGCGGCAGTAGGATTGAGCTACAAGCTACAAACAAGACGTAAACCCTTGCCAGATAAGGGCTTAGCAATAAAGTCTGAATTCACGCTTCGTTTTTTACGCATCTTGTGGTATAAAATGCGCCGCTTTGCGGGTATAGCCCGCAGAGCACAAACCCACACACGTGTCGACACGATGACCTGGGTGCCTTCAGCTTTGAAGCTGCTGGTTGGTCGTTGGGATACGTGGAGGCCTAACCCGACTTATTAAGGAACTATCATGTCCCAAGTCAACATGCGCGATATGCTGAAGGCCGGTGTGCACTTCGGTCACCAAACCCGTTACTGGAACCCGAAGATGGGTAAATACATCTTTGGCGCGCGTAACAAGATCCACATCATCAACCTTGAAAAAACCCTGCCAATGTTCAACGAAGCTCTGACTTTCGTAGAGCGTCTGGCCCAGGGCAAAAACAAGATTCTGTTCGTCGGCACCAAGCGTTCCGCTGGCAAGATCGTTGCTGAAGAAGCAGCACGTTGCGGTTCGCCGTACGTCGATCACCGCTGGTTGGGCGGCATGCTCACCAACTTCAAAACCATTCGTGCTTCGATCAAGCGTCTGCGTGACCTTGAAATCCAGGCAGAAGACGGTACTTTCGCCAAGCTGACCAAGAAAGAGGCGCTGATGCGCACTCGCGATCTGCAGAAGCTGGATCGTAGCCTGGGTGGTATCAAGGACATGGGCGGTCTGCCAGACGCTCTGTTCGTTATCGACGTTGACCACGAGCGTATCGCGATCACCGAAGCTAACAAGTTGGGTATCCCGGTAATCGGCGTTGTCGATACCAACAGCAGCCCAGAAGGTGTTGACTACATCATCCCGGGTAACGATGACGCAATCCGCGCTATCCAGCTGTACATGGGTGCGATGGCTGATGCTGTGATCAAAGGCCGTAACCACGTTGCTGGCGGCACCGACGTTTTCGTCGAAGAAGCTCCAGCTGCAGCGGTAGTTGAAGGCTGAGTAATTAACGCCTAGCGTTTACTCAGTACGCAAAAAGGGGGCTTGGCCCCCTTTTTGCCACCTCGAAATCCATTTGTTGTAACCCTGCTTGTTGTATCTGTATCAGATGGCGACCTGCACGGTTGATTCGGGGTGCGCTTCAAACGAATTGAACGCCCGTTCGGTCGGGTGGAATGGTTGAAAACCTATCCAAGAGGAATTTTGAAATGGCAGAGATTACTGCAGCGTTGGTTAAAGAACTGCGTGAGCGTACTGGCGAAGGCATGATGGACTGCAAGAAAGCCTTGACCAAGGCTGGCGGCGACATCGAAAAAGCCATTGATGACATGCGTGCTTCGGGCGCCATCAAGGCAGCCAAAAAAGCAGGTAACGTTGCTGCTGAAGGCGCTATCGCAGTTAAAGTTGCAGACGACAACAAGTCGGCTGTAATTCTGGAAGTCAACTCGCAAACCGACTTCCTGGCTCTGCAAGAAGACTTCAAAATCTTCGTTAACGACAGCGTTGAAAAAGCGTTCGCTGACAAGCTGACCGACGTTGCTCCGCTGATCGCCGCTCAAGAAGAAGCTCGTCTGATTCTGGTTGGTAAAGTAGGCGAGAACGTAAACATTCGTCGTCTGGCGCGCATCGAAGGCGACGTGGTTGACGCTTACCTGCACGGCAACAAGATCGGTGTTGTGGTAGCTCTGAAAGGCGGCAACGCCGAGCTGGCTCGTGACATCGCCATGCACGTCGCTGCAAGCAATCCTGAGTTCCTGCTGCCATCGCAAGTTTCCGCTGATGCCATCGAACGCGAAAAAACCGTGTTCATGAGCCTCAACGAAGACAAGATCAAAGGCAAGCCAGCCGAAATCGTTGAAAAAATGGTTGCCGGTCGTATCAGCAAGTTCCTGGCTGAAGCCAGCCTGGTTGAGCAAGCTTTCGTCAAGAACCCGGAAATCAAAGTCGGTGACCTGGCCAAGAAAGCCGGCGCTGAAATCGTTTCCTTCACTTACTTCAAAGTAGGTGATGGCATCGAGAAGCCAGTTGACGACTTCGCTGCTGAAGTTGCTGCTCAAGTGGCTGCCAGCAAGCAATAAGACGGTTTTAAACTGTCGACCCGAAGAGGCTGCCCGCTCACGCGCGCAGCCTCTTTTCAAATGGGAGGGGATTTTTCCTTCTCGGCGGAACCGGTTTGCAAATTCGTGTTCCGATGGTGCTGCTGTGCAGTGCCACAGTTAGAACAAGCGCGGGTTGAAAAATGACCTCGCACAGATTATCTATAAAACGCGGCAGGAGAGATTCGCAATGGCTCAGCAGGGCAGTGGTTATCAAGCTCGCTATAAACGCATTCTACTCAAGCTAAGCGGCGAAGCCCTGATGGGCTCTGAAGAGTTCGGGATCGACCCCAAGGTACTCGACCGCATGGCGCTGGAAGTGGGCCAGTTGGTCGGCATCGGCGTTCAGGTAGGATTGGTAATTGGTGGTGGCAACCTGTTCCGTGGTGCCGCATTGAGCGCCGCCGGTATGGATCGTGTGACTGGCGACCATATGGGCATGCTGGCTACCGTGATGAACGCCCTGGCCATGCGCGATGCGCTGGAACGTGCGAATATCTCCGCCATCGTTATGTCGGCCATTTCCATGGTGGGTGTGACCGATCATTACGATCGTCGTAAGGCCATGCGCCATCTGAATGCCAAAGATGTGGTGATTTTCGCTGCAGGCACCGGTAATCCTTTCTTTACAACGGATTCGGCAGCTTGCTTGCGTGCTATCGAAATCGACGCTGATGTCGTGCTCAAGGCAACCAAGGTTGACGGCGTGTACACCGCAGATCCATTCAAAGACCCGCATGCCGAGAAGTTCGATCATCTGACTTACGATGAAGTGCTGGATCGCAAACTGGGTGTTATGGACCTGACGGCCATCTGTCTGTGCCGCGACCACAAAATGCCATTGCGTGTATTTAATATGAACAAGCCCGGCGCCCTGCTCAATATTGTCCACGGTGGCGCTGAAGGTACTCTGATCGAGGAAGGTCAACAATGATCAACGAAATCAAGAAAGACGCTCAAACGCGCATGCAGAAGTCGCTGGAATCCCTGGCTCATGCATTTGGCCAGATCCGTACCGGCAAGGCTCACCCAAGCATTCTGGGTAGCGTGATGGTGCCTTACTATGGCTCGGATACTCCGATCAGCCAGGTAGCCAACATCACCGTTAAAGACTCCCGCACCCTGCAAGTTGTAGCGTTCGAGCGCAACATGCTGGGCGCAGTCGACAAGGCTATCCAGAGCGCCGGTCTGAACCTCAACCCGACCAACCTGGGTGAGTTGCTGCTGATCTCCATGCCGGCTCTGACTGAAGAAACCCGTAAGGTTTTCGCCAAGCAGGCGCGTGATGCTGCTGAAGACGCCCGTATTGCCGTGCGCAATATCCGTCGTGACGCGTTGAGCCAGTTGAAAGATCTGGTCAAGGAGAAGGAAATCAGCGAAGACGAAGAGCGTCGTGCTGCTGATGACATCCAGAAGCTGACCGACAAGGCCGTGGCAGATATCGAAGTTGCCACCAAGCAGAAAGAAGCGGACCTGATGGCCGTATAAGGGTCAGGGCGTTTTATGGAAAAGACGAAGCAGGCTGACCCGTCATCTGTTCCGCGACATGTCGCGATCATCATGGACGGTAATAATCGCTGGGCGAAAAAACGCTTTCTGCCGGGCGTTGCCGGGCATAAAGCGGGTGTGGATGCGGTTCGTGCGGTCATTGAAGTATGTGCCGAGGCCGGGGTCGAGGTACTGACCCTGTTCGCGTTTTCCAGTGAAAACTGGCAGCGGCCTGCCGCTGAAGTCAGTGCCTTGATGGATCTGTTTTTCAGGGCGCTGCGTCGTGAGGCCAAGCGCCTCAACGAAAACGAGATCAGCCTGCGGATCATTGGCGACCGCTCGCGCTTTCATCCCGATTTGCAAAAGGCGATGCGTGAAGCGGAAGCAATGACAGTGGGCGAAGGCCGCTTTGTCTTGCAGATTGCCGCCAACTACGGTGGCCAGTGGGATATCGCACAGGCCGCACAGCAGTTGGCACGTCAGGTCCAGGCAGGGCACTTGCAACCGGAGGATATCACTGCGGGCTTGCTGCAAACCTGTCTGGTAACGGGCGATCTGCCATTGCCCGATCTGTGTATTCGCACCGGTGGCGAGCACCGCATCAGCAATTTCCTGCTGTGGCAGCTGGCCTATTCCGAGTTGTACTTCTCCGACCTGTTCTGGCCGGACTTCAAACACGAGGCCATGCAGTACGCATTGGCTGATTTCGCTTCTCGCCAGCGCCGCTTCGGTAAAACGAGCGAGCAGGTTGAGGCTGGAGCCCGGGTTTAATGCTTAAACAACGAATCATCACTGCACTTATCTTGCTGCCCATTGCCTTGTGCGGCTTTTTCCTGCTCGAGGGCAGCGGCTTTGCGCTGTTTATTGGCCTGGTCGTGACCCTGGGTGCCTGGGAATGGGCGCGTCTTGCCGGTTTTGAGGCGCAAGGTGCGCGGGTGCTGTTTGCTGCGATAGTGGCCGTGCTGCTGTTTGGCCTGCACCTCTTTCCTGATCTGGCACCCTGGGTGCTGGGGGCGGCGGTATTGTGGTGGGCGGCAGCGACCTATTTTGTGCTGACCTTTCCGCAATCGGCCGTTCACTGGTCGAGCATTGCCAGCAAGCTGGTCATTGGCCTGTTGATCCTGTTGCCGGCCTGGCAAGGTCTGGTCCTGATCAAGGCGATGCCGCTTGGCAACTGGCTGATCATGGCAGTGATGGTTCTGGTGTGGGGCGCAGATATCGGCGCTTATTTTTCCGGACGCAAATTCGGCAAGCGCAAGCTCGCCCCTAAAGTCAGCCCGGGCAAAAGCTGGGAAGGCGTTTTTGGCGGCTTGTTGCTGAGCCTGCTGATCACCGCCGTTGTCGGGGTGGTGCGTGGCTGGAGCGCTTCGCAGATGTTTGCCGCGTTGGTGGGCGCTGCCGTAATCGTATTGATATCGGTAGTCGGCGACCTTACGGAAAGCATGTTCAAGCGCCAGGCCGGGATCAAGGACAGCAGCAACCTGCTGCCGGGTCACGGTGGTGTTCTGGATCGCATCGACAGCCTGACGGCGGCGATCCCTGTATTTGCTGTATTGCTGTGGATGGCGGCTTCATGAGTCGTCCACAACAGATTACTGTTCTGGGTGCTACGGGCTCTATCGGCCTGAGCACCCTGGATGTTATTGCTCGTCATCCCGAGCGCTATCAGGCGTTCGCGTTGAGCGGCTATAGCCGTCTCGACGAGCTGCTGGCCTTGTGTGTCAAGCATCGGCCGCAAGTTGCCGTGGTCCCCCATGAACAGGCTGCCAGCCAGTTGCAGGCTGGCCTGCGCGCGGCCGGGCTGAACACTGAAGTGCTGGTGGGTGAAGAGGGCTTGTGCCAGATTGCCTCGGCGCCTGAAGTCGATGCGGTCATGGCGGCCATTGTCGGTGCCGCAGGCCTGCGCCCGACACTGGCGGCGGTGAATGCTGGCAAAAAGATACTGCTGGCCAATAAAGAAGCGCTGGTGATGACCGGCGACCTGTTTATGCAGGCCGTGCGTCGCAGCGGTTCGGTCTTGCTGCCCATCGACAGCGAGCACAATGCGATCTTCCAGTGCTTGCCTCAGGATTTTGCCCGCGGCCTGGGTAATGTCGGTGTTCGTCGGATTTTGCTCACTGCCTCTGGCGGACCGTTCCGTGAGACGCCGTTGGCCGAGCTTGAGCACGTCACGCCGGATCAAGCCTGCGCTCATCCCAACTGGTCGATGGGGCGCAAGATTTCGGTGGACTCGGCGAGCATGATGAACAAGGGCCTGGAGCTGATCGAGGCCTGCTGGTTGTTCGATGCGCGTCCGGACCAGGTCGAGGTGGTGATCCATCCGCAAAGCGTGATCCACTCGCTGGTCGATTATGTAGATGGCTCGGTGCTGGCCCAGTTGGGCAACCCTGATATGCGCACGCCGATTGCCAATGCCCTGGCCTGGCCTGAGCGGATTGACTCGGGTGTAGCGCCGCTGGACCTGTTTGCGGTGGCGCGGCTGGACTTTCAGCGCCCTGACGAGCAACGTTTCCCGTGTTTGCGCCTGGCGCGCGAGGCCGCGATGGCGGGCAATAGTGCGCCGGCCATGCTCAATGCGGCGAACGAGGTTGCCGTGGCCGCCTTTTTGGACGGGCGAATCCGTTATCCGCAGATCGCGCGTATTATCGAAGACGTATTGAATAGCGAGCCAGTTGTGGCTGTCGACGAATTGGACGCGGTATTTGCCGCCGATAGCAAAGCCCGGATGCTGGCTGAACAGTGGTTGAGTCGTAACGGCTGAAAGTGGTGTTTGCCGGAACCGGACAGAATCGCGGAGAAAGTAGATGAGTGCGCTCTATATGATTGTTGGCACCCTGGTGGCATTGGGGGTGCTGGTCACTTTTCATGAATTCGGTCACTTTTGGGTGGCACGCCGTTGTGGCGTCAAGGTTCTGCGCTTCTCCGTGGGCTTCGGTACGCCCTTGCTGCGCTGGCATGATCGTCAGGGCACCGAGTTTGTCGTGGCAGCCATCCCGTTGGGTGGCTACGTCAAGATGCTCGATGAGCGTGAAGGCGAAGTGCCTGCTGACCAGCTCGATCAGTCGTTCAACCGCAAGACCGTAGGTCAGCGCATTGCCATTGTTGCGGCCGGGCCGATTGCCAACTTCATGCTGGCGATGGCGTTCTTCTGGGTGCTGGCAATGATGGGCAGCCAGCAAGTGCGGCCGGTTATCGGTGCGGTAGAGGGCGGCAGCCTGGCGGCGCAGGCCGGTCTGGTTGCAGGCCAGGAAATTGTATCTATTGATGGCGAACCAACCACAGGCTGGTCCAACGTCAATCTGCAACTGGTTCGCCGTCTGGGTGAAAGCGGCTCCTTGCAGGTTGTGGTGCGTGAGCCGGGTACTACCGCCGAGGCGTCCCATCAGTTGGTGTTGAAAGACTGGCTCAAGGGCGCTGATGAGCCTGACCCTATCAAATCTCTGGGTATTCGCCCGTGGCGGCCCGAGTTGCCGGCCGTTCTGGCTGAGCTCGATCCGAAAGGTCCGGCCCAGGCTGCCGGGCTTAAAACCGGTGACAAGCTGTTGGCCCTCAACGATCAGGCCGTCAAGGACTGGCAGCAGGTCGTGGACTGGGTTCGCGTACACCCTGAAGCCCGTATTGTCGTGCATGTCGAGCGCGACGGGGTGCAACTGGACATTCCACTTACCCTGGCCGCTCGCGGTGAAGGCAAGGCGGCAACCGGTTATCTGGGGGCCGGGGTCAAAGGTGTCGACTGGCCACCAGCGATGATCCGCGAGGTCAGCTATGGGCCGCTCGCAGCAATCGGGGAGGGGGCCAAACGCACCTGGACCATGAGCATTTTGACGCTCGACTCCCTGAAGAAAATGTTGTTCGGCGAGCTCTCGGTAAAAAACTTGAGTGGACCGATAACCATTGCTAAAGTGGCGGGCGCTTCTGCCCAGTCGGGTGTTGCTGATTTCCTGAATTTCCTGGCTTATCTGAGTATCAGTCTAGGGGTTCTGAATTTGTTGCCCATACCTGTACTGGATGGGGGACATTTGTTGTTTTATCTGATCGAGTGGGCGCGTGGTCGTCCCTTGTCGGATCGGGTGCAGGGTTGGGGAATGCAGATCGGTATCAGTTTGGTGGTCGGGGTGATGTTGCTTGCCTTGATCAACGATCTGGGCCGTCTGTAAACGCTTCGCTGAATTGCGAATCTGCCGCATTTTGCGGCAGTTTGTTTATTGCCAGTTGGAATAAGAAAGGACTTCATGAAACGTCTGCTGCTAACTGCGGTTCTCACCGTACTGATGATCGCCGAAGTTCACGCCGAGTCCTTCACTATCTCTGATATCCGTGTCAACGGCCTCCAGCGGGTTTCCGCCGGTAGCGTGTTTGGCGCGTTGCCTCTGAACGTGGGTGAAGTAGCGGATGACCGCCGTCTGGTGGATTCCACTCGTGCGTTGTTCAAAACCGGTTTCTTTCAGGATATCCAGCTGGGTCGTGATGGCAATGTGCTTGTTATCACGGTTGTCGAACGCCCCTCCGTCTCCAGCATCACCATTGACGGCAACAAGGCGATCTCTACTGATGACCTGATGAAAGGTCTGAAGCAGTCGGGCCTGGCCGAAGGTGAAATCTTCCAGCGTGCCACCCTTGAAGGCGTGCGTAACGAACTGCAACGCCAGTATGTTGCCCAGGGCCGCTATTCGGCGACGGTAGACACCGAAGTGGTGCCCGAGCCGCGTAACCGCGTTGCCTTGAAGGTCAACATCAACGAAGGCACGGTTGCCGCGATTCAGCACATCAACGTGGTGGGCAACACGGTATTCCCTGAGGCCGACCTGGTTGACCTGTTCGAACTCAAAACCACGAACTGGCTGTCGTTCTTCAAGAACGACGACAAGTACGCGCGTGAAAAACTGTCGGGTGACCTCGAGCGTCTGCGCTCCTACTACCTCGATCGCGGCTATATCAACATGGATATCGCCTCGACCCAGGTATCGATCACGCCTGACAAGAAAAGCGTCTACATCACCGTCAACGTGAATGAAGGCGAAAAATACAATGTCGGCGAAGTGAAGCTGAGCGGTGACCTCAAGGTCCCGGAAGATCAGATCAAGTCGCTGCTGCTGGTTCAGCCGGGCCAGGTGTTCTCGCGCAAGCTGATGACCACCACCTCCGAGCTGATCACCCGTCGTCTGGGTAACGAAGGCTACACCTTCGCCAACGTCAACGGCGTGCCTCAACCAAACCCTGAAGACCACACCGTGGCCATCACCTTTGTGGTCGATCCGGGCAAGCGTGCTTACGTGAACCGCATCAACTACCGCGGCAACACCAAGTCTGAAGACGAAGTGCTGCGTCGCGAAATGCGCCAGATGGAAGGTGGCTGGGCTTCGACTTACCTGATTGACCAGTCCAAGGTCCGCCTTGAGCGCCTGGGCTTCTTCAAGGAAGTCAACGTCGAAACTCCGGCAGTGCCGGGTACTGACGATATGGTGGACGTGAACTACGCAGTGGAAGAACAGGCGTCGGGTTCCATTACCGCCAGCGTCGGTTTTGCCCAGAGCGCCGGTTTGATCCTGGGCGGTTCGATTACCCAGAACAACTTCCTGGGTACGGGCAACAAGGTCAGCATTGGCCTGACCCGCAGCGAATACCAGAGCCGCTACAACTTCAGCTATGTCGATCCGTACTGGACAGCTGATGGCGTGAGCCTGGGTTACAACGCGTTCTACCGCACTACCGACTACAAAGATCTGGACGTTGACGTAGCAAACTACTCCGTGGACAGCCTGGGTGCTGGCATCACCATGGGCTACCCGATCAGCGACACATCGCGCCTGACCTACGGCCTGACCGTACAGCAGGATGAAATCAGCACCGGCCAGTACACCGTTGACGAGATTTTCGACTTCGTAAACCGTGAAGGCGACAAGTACCTCAACTTCAAGGCGTCGGTTGGCTGGTCTGAATCGACCCTGAACAAAGGCGTATTGCCGACTCGCGGCAGCTCGCAGAGCTTGGTGTTTGAAACCACCATTCCTGGCAGCGACCTGCAGTTCTACAAACTGGACTACCGTGCTCAGCTGTTCCAGCCGTTGACCGACACCTACACCATGCGTCTGCACACAGAGTTGGGCTATGGTGATGGCTATGGTTCGACCGAAGGCTTGCCGTTTTATGAAAACTACTATGCCGGTGGCTTCAACTCGGTACGTGGCTTCAAGGACAGCGCTTTGGGCCCACGCAGTACCCCAAGCCGTGGTGCGGGTGTAACTGGTAACGTAGGCACCATCGCCGACCCGGACCAGGATCCGCTGCCATTCGGTGGTAACGTGCTGATCCAGGGTGGTGTAGAAGTTCTGTTCCCGATGCCGTTCGTGAAAGACCAGCGTTCCCTGCGCACCTCCGTATTCTGGGATGTGGGTAACGTGTTCGACACCAACTGCAAGGGCGACACCAAGGATTGCGATATTGGTTTCAGCAACCTGGCCAGCTCTGTGGGTGTTGGTGTGACCTGGGTGACTGCGCTTGGCCCGTTGAGCTTCAGCTTGGCCATGCCGATCAAGAAACCGGATGACGCAGACACTCAAGTGTTCCAATTCTCCCTCGGCCAGACTTTCTAAAGCCTGACCTTAGATACAGACAACGGATTTTTTAGGAGTGCATCGTGCGTAAGTTGACTCAATTGGTTCTCCTGGCTTCGGTACTGGTAGCTGGCCCGGCTTTCGCCGACATGAAAATTGCCGTACTGAACTATCAGATGGCATTGCTTGAGTCGGATGCTGCCAAGCGTTACGCCGTGGATGCCGAGAAGAAATTTGGCCCGCAACTGACCAAGCTCAAAAGCCTGGAAAGCAGCGCCAAGGGTATTCAGGACCGTCTGGTAAAAGGCGGCGACAAAATGCAGCAGGGCGAGCGTGAGCGTCTGGAGCTTGAATTCAAGCAAAAGGCCCGTGACTTCCAGTTCCAGTCCAAGGAACTGAACGAAGCCAAAGCCGTCGCTGACCGTGAAATGCTGAAACAGCTGAAGCCGAAACTGGACAGCGCTGTTGAAGAAGTCATCAAAAAAGGCGCCTATGACCTGGTGTTCGAGCGTGGTGCTGTGATTGATGTTAAACCTCAGTACGACATCACTCGCCAAGTTATCGAGCGCATGAATCAGCTGAAGTAATTATGACTGCGACTATAAAACTCGGCCAATTGGCCGAGTTCCTGGGGGCCACCTTGCGTGGCTCCGCGGAGAAAGAAATCACTGGGCTAGCCACTTTACAAGAGGCTGGCCCAGCTCAGTTGAGCTTTCTGGCCAACCCGCAATACCGCAAATTCCTCGTTGATTGCCACGCCGGAGCCGTATTGCTCAAGGCTGCAGACGCCGAAGAGTATGCCGGTGATGCCCTGGTTGTACCCGATCCTTACCTGGCTTATGCCCGAATTTCCCACCTGTTCGATCCCAAGCCCAAAGCGGCTGCCGGTGTTCACCCCTCGGCGGTGATTGCTGCCGACGCGGTGGTTGATCCGGCGGCGAGCATCGGTGCGTTTGCAGTAATTGAAAGCGGTGCACGCATTGCTGCCGGTGTCACGGTGGGCCCGCATTGCTTTATCGGGGCCCGCTGCGAAATTGGCGAAGGCGGCTGGCTGGCTCCACGGGTGACGCTGTATCACGATGTTCGCATCGGCAAGCGCGTGGTCATTCAGTCGGGTGCAGTGCTGGGCGGTGAAGGCTTCGGCTTTGCCAACGAAAAAGGCGTGTGGCAAAAAATCGCGCAAATCGGTGGTGTGACCATTGGTGATGATGTCGAAATCGGCGTCAATACCGCCATCGACCGTGGTGCCCTGGCCGATACGATTATCGGTAATGGCGTCAAGCTGGATAACCAGATCCAGATCGCGCACAACGTTCAGGTCGGTGACCATACGGCCATGGCCGCGTGTTGCGGGATCTCGGGCAGCACTAAAATTGGCAAGCACTGCATGTTGGCGGGTGGTGTCGGTTTGGTGGGGCATATCGAAATTTGTGACAATGTGTTCTTGACTGGCATGACGATGGTGACCCACTCGATTACCGAGCCTGGTGCCTACTCTTCCGGTACTGCAATGCAGCCCGCTGCTGAGTGGCGAAAAAGTGCCGCACGCATTCGTCAGCTGGACGATATCGCCCGACGGTTGAAACAACTGGAAAAGCGCGTCGACAAGTGACCCCCGGCGGTAAAGCTTCTTCAAAAGGCTAATACAATTTCCATATCAAGCGTGCAGAACCATTGGTTTGCTTCCTTGATTTGCTAGAGGAGCGCGCCTTAGTCGCGCGCGCCCAATCTTTATTACAGGCTTCCCCACGAAATGATGGACATCAACGAGATTCGCGAATATCTGCCCCACCGTTACCCGTTCCTGCTGGTGGACCGAGTGGTGGATCTGGATGTCGAGAACAAGCGCATTCGTGCCTACAAGAATGTCAGCATCAATGAGCCTTTTTTCAATGGCCACTTTCCGGCGCATCCGATCATGCCGGGTGTGTTGATCATTGAAGCCATGGCCCAGGCTGCGGGCATCCTTGGCTTCAAGATGATGGACCTCAAGCCGGCTGACGGCACGCTCTACTACTTTGTAGGCTCGGACAAGCTACGCTTTCGTCAGCCCGTGCTGCCGGGTGATCAACTGATCCTCGAGGCCAAGTTCCTGAGCTGCAAGCGTTCGATCTGGAAATTCGAGTGCCAGGCCACGGTAGACGGCAAGCCGGTATGCTCGGCTGAAATCATTTGTGCGGAACGCAAACTATGAGTTTGATTGACCCTCGCGCAATCATCGATCCGACGGCCATCTTGGCCGACGACGTCGAGGTCGGCCCTTGGTCGATCATCGGCGCAGGTGTGGAAATCGGCGAGGGGACAGTGATTGGGCCGCATGTGATTCTCAAGGGCCCAACCAGGATCGGTAAGCACAATCGCATCTACCAGTTCTCATCGGTAGGCGAGGACACCCCTGATCTGAAGTACAAGGGCGAAGAAACTCGCCTGGTGATCGGTGACCACAACGTTATTCGTGAAGGCGTCACCATTCATCGCGGAACCATTCAGGACCGCTCCGAAACCACACTGGGTGATCACAACCTGGTGATGGCCTATGCCCATATCGGTCATGACAGCGTCATTGGCAACCATTGCATCCTGGTCAACAACTCTGCGTTGGCGGGCCATGTGCATATGGGCGATTGGGCGATCCTGTCGGGTTTTACCCTGGTTCATCAGTTCTGCCATATCGGTGCCCACAGCTTTTCGGGCATGGGTACTGCCATCGGCAAGGACGTTCCGGCATTTGTCACCGTATTCGGCAGCCCTGCCGAAGCCCGCAGCATGAACTTTGAAGGCATGCGCCGTCGCGGCTTCAGCGACGATGCCATCCATGCCTTGCGTCGTGCCTACAAGGTGGTTTACCGCCAGGGGCTGACGGTTGATCAGGCGCTTGCCGAGCTGGCCGAGCCTGCCGCGCAGTTCCCGGAAGTTGCCATGTTTGTAGAGTCCATCCGCACATCCACTCGCGGCATTACGCGCTAGTCATGGCCAGATTGCGTATTGCGCTGGTGGCGGGTGAAGCCTCGGGCGACATTCTGGGCTCGGGGTTGATGCGGGCGCTAAAGGCGCAGCATGGCGACATCGAATTTATCGGCGTTGGCGGTCCGTTGATGGAAGCAGAGGGCATGAGTTCCTACTTCCCGATGGAACGCCTGTCGGTCATGGGCCTGGTTGAAGTGCTGGGGCGCCTGCGTGAACTGCTCAAGCGCCGCAAGCTGCTGGTGCAGACCCTGATTGCCGAAAAACCCGATGTGTTTATCGGTATCGATGCGCCGGATTTCACCCTCAATATCGAACTTCAATTGCGTCGTGCCGGGATCAAGACCGTGCATTACGTAAGCCCGTCCGTGTGGGCGTGGCGGCAGAAGCGCGTGCTGAAAATCCGCGAAGGCTGCGATTTGATGCTCACGCTGTTGCCCTTTGAAGCCAAATTCTATGAAGAGCACGGCGTTCCCGTGCGTTTCGTCGGGCATACCTTGGCCGATACCATCCCGCTTGAAGCCGACAAGGCCGCTGCTCGCGCCGAACTTGGGTTGCCAGACGGGCCGTTGGTGGCCTTGATGCCCGGCAGTCGCGGCGGCGAAGTGGGCAAGCTGGGCGGGCTGTTTCTTGATGCCGCGCAAAAGATCCGTGAAGCGCGGCCCGAAGTGCGTTTTGTCCTGCCCTGTGCCAATGCCGCCCGTCGCGAGCAGATCGAGCAGTTGCTGGTGGGGCGCGACCTGCCGTTGACCTTGCTGGACGGGCAATCCCATCTGGCCCTGGCGGCCTGTGATGCAGTGTTGATCGCATCCGGCACGGCAACCCTCGAAGCCTTGCTGTACAAGCGGCCGATGGTGGTGGCTTATCGCCTTGCGCGCCTGACGTTCTGGATTCTCAAGCGTCTGGTCAAAAGCCCGTATGTGTCGCTGCCCAACTTGCTGGCCCAGCGCATGCTGGTGCCCGAGCTGTTGCAGGATGCGGCGACCCCGGAAGCTCTGGCCCGCACCTTGCTGCCCTTGCTCGACGGTGGCGAAGAACAGACCCGCGGTTTTGACGAAATCCATCGCACCTTGCGCCTCGACGCTTCCAATCAGGCCGCCCAAGCGGTGCTGGACCTGATTGCACAATCCAAATGAGTAAAGTAACCATGCAAATCGGCTTGGACTTCAATCTGGTCGAAGATCTCGTGGCCGGTGTCGATGAAGTGGGGCGTGGCCCCTTGTGCGGAGCTGTGGTAACGGCAGCCGTGATTCTCGACCCCAATCGGCCTATCGCCGGGCTCAACGATTCGAAAAAACTCACCGAAGCCCGTCGCGAAAAGCTGTTCGACGAAATCCGTGAAAAAGCCCTGAGCTGGTGCATTGCCCGGGCTGAAGTCGAAGAAATCGACGAACTGAACATTTTGCACGCCACCATGCTGGCCATGCAGCGCGCTGTGGAGGGGCTGAGTATTACCCCTAAACTGGCGATGATCGACGGTAATCGCTGCCCCAAGCTGGCAATGCCGGCCGAGGCCGTGGTCAAGGGTGATAGCAAGGTACCGGCAATTGCTGCGGCATCGATCCTGGCCAAGGTCAGCCGTGATCGCGAGATGGCGGCGTTCGAGCTGCAATACCCGGGTTATGGCATTGGCGGGCACAAGGGTTATCCAACCGCCGTTCACCTTGAAGCACTTGAGCGCTTGGGCCCTACACCGATTCACCGGCGCTCGTTTGGCCCGGTGCGTCGTGCTTACGAGGCCCTTGAAGGCCTTTAGCCATAAGGCTGATGTTTTTGCCAAGGCCCGGTACAATCCGGGCCTTGTTGTTTCTCAAAGCTTATAGACAGGATCACCATGCCGGCTTCATTCGTTCACCTGCGCCTGCACACTGAATACTCCCTGGTCGATGGCCTGGTGCGGATCAAACCGCTGATCAAGACCCTGGCCGGCATGAATATGCCTGCCGTCGCGGTGACTGATCAAAACAACATGTGCTCCCTGGTCAAGTTCTATAAGGCGGCGATGGGCGGCGGGATCAAGCCGATCAGTGGCGCAGACCTGTGGCTGTCGAACAAAGACCCGGAAAACCCCCTCAGCCGTATCAGCCTGCTGGCGATGAACCCATTGGGTTATCGCAACCTCACTGAGCTGATTTCCCGTGGTTACATCGATGGCCAGCGCAATGGCCAGGTGATCATTGAGCGCGAATGGGTCGCCGAGGCCGCAGATGGCCTGATCATGCTGTCGGCAGCCAAGGAGGGCGAGATCGGTGTCGCGCTGATCAGTGGCAACATTGAAGAAGCCGAGGCCCTGGCCCGCGAATGGATGGCGGTATTCCCTGACCGCTTCTATCTCGAAGTGCAGCGCACCAAGCGTCCCAATGACGAAGAGCACCTGCATGCGGCTGTGGCCCTTGCAGACAAGATTGGCGCGCCGCTGGTGGCGACCAACGATGTGCGCTTTATCAAGCAGCAGGACTTTGAGGCTCACGAAACCCGCGTTTGCATTGGTGAAGGCCGCGCGCTGGATGACCCGCGCCGCTCCAAGAATTACAGCGATCAGCAATATCTGAAAAGCGCCGAGGAAATGGCCGAGCTGTTCAGTGACTTGCCCGAGGCGCTGGCAAACACGGTCGAAATTGCCAAGCGCTGCAATATCGAAGTGAAGCTGGGTACGCACTTTTTGCCCAACTTCCCGATCCCCGATGGCATGACCATCGATGAGTATTTCCGCAAGGTGTCGTTTGATGGCCTGGAAGAGCGCCTGAGCGTTCTGCTGCCCAGGGACACCACCGAGGATTACGACACCAAGCGTCAGGTGTATGTCGACCGGCTGAATTTCGAGCTGGATATCATCATCCAGATGGGCTTCCCCGGTTACTTCCTGATCGTGATGGACTTTATCCAGTGGGCCAAGAGCAACGGCGTACCGGTAGGGCCGGGCCGTGGGTCGGGTGCCGGATCGCTGGTGGCCTATGTGCAGAAGATTACCGACCTGGATCCGCTGGAATACGACCTGCTGTTCGAACGTTTCCTTAACCCGGAACGGGTATCGATGCCCGACTTCGACGTCGACTTCTGCATGGATGGTCGCGACCGGGTAATTGAATATGTGGCCGAAAAATACGGCCGCAACGCAGTAAGCCAGATCATCACCTTCGGTTCGATGGCCGCGAAGGCGGTTATCCGTGACGTGGCGCGGGTGCAGGGCAAGTCCTACGGCCTGGCGGACCGTCTGTCGAAGATGATTCCGTTTGAAGTGGGCATGACCCTGGAAAAAGCCTTCGAGCAGGAAGAAATCCTGCGCGACTTTATCAAGGTCGATGAAGAGGCTGCGGAAATCTGGGAAATGGCCCGCAAGCTTGAAGGCGTTGTGCGTAACGTCGGCAAGCACGCCGGTGGTGTGGTTATCGCGCCGACCAAACTGACCGACTTCTCGCCGATTTATTGCGACGAAGAGGGCGGTGGCCTGGTAACCCAGTTCGACAAGGATGACGTTGAGTCGGCTGGCCTGGTGAAGTTCGACTTCCTCGGTCTGCGAACCCTGACGGTGATCGACTGGGCGCTGAAAACCATCAACCGCGATCGTGCCAAGGTCGATGAGCCGCCGCTGGATATCGCCTTTATCCCGCTGGACGACAAACCGACCTACCAGTTGCTGCAAAAGGCCGAGACCACCGCGGTGTTCCAGCTTGAGTCGCGCGGCATGAAAGAGCTGATCAAAAAGCTCAAGCCCGACTGCCTGGAAGACTTGATCGCACTGGTGGCCCTGTTCCGTCCGGGCCCGCTGCAGTCAGGCATGGTTGATGACTTTATCAACCGTAAGCACGGCCGCGCCGAACTGGCGTACCCGCACTCGGACTATCAGTACGAAGGCCTCAAGCCCGTATTGGCCCCGACCTACGGCATCATCCTGTATCAGGAACAGGTGATGCAGATTGCCCAGGTCATGGCCGGTTATACCCTTGGCGGCGCAGACATGCTGCGTCGGGCCATGGGCAAGAAAAAACCCGAAGAAATGGCCAAGCAACGTGGCGGTTTCATCGAAGGTTGCGCCAATAACAATATTGACGCGGACCTGGCGGGTAACATTTTTGACCTGGTGGAAAAATTCGCCGGTTATGGCTTTAACAAATCCCACTCCGCAGCCTACGGTCTGGTGTCGTACCAGACGGCCTGGCTGAAAACCCATTACCCGGCGCCATTTATGGCCGCGGTACTGTCGGCGGATATGCACAACACCGACAAGGTGGTGATCCTGATCGAAGAGATTCGCAGCATGAAGCTGCGTCTCGATGCGCCGGACGTGAATGCCTCCGAGTTCAAGTTCACGGTAAACGATGAAGGCCGGATCATTTATGGTCTTGGGGCGATCAAGGGGGTGGGCGAGGGGCCGGTCGAGGCAATTACCGAGGCGCGTCAGGACGGCCCGTTCAAGGATTTGTTCGATTTCTGCGCCCGGGTTGATCTCAAGCGTATCAACAAGCGTACTCTTGATGGCCTGATCCGTAGCGGTGCCCTTGACCGCCTGGGGCCGTTTTTCCATGACGAGCCCAAGGCCTGGCAAGCCAACATCGATCAGAACCGTGCGGTGTTGCTGTCGGCGCTGGAAGAAGCGATCAAGGCAGCTGAACAAACTGCGCGCACCCATGACAGCGGCCACGCCGACCTGTTTGGCGGCTTGTTCGTCGAGGCCGATGCGGACGTCTATGCCAACCACCGCAAGGCCAGGGAACTGACGCTCAAGGAGCGACTCAAAGGCGAGAAGGACACGCTGGGCCTGTACCTGACCGGTCATCCGATTGACGAGTACGAAGGTGAAATCCGCCGCTTTGCCCGTCAGCGCATTATTGATCTCAAGCCTGCCCGTGATACCCAGACCGTTGCCGGGATGATTATTGCGTTGCGGGTGATGAAGAACAAAAAAGGCGACAAGATGGGCTTTATCACCCTCGACGACCGCTCGGCGCGCATTGAGGCTTCGTTGTTTGCCGAGGCGTTCCATTCGGCGCAGTCGCTGTTGCAGACCGACGCGATGGTGGTGGTCGAAGGCGAGGTCAGTAATGACGACTTCTCCGGTGGTCTGCGCCTGCGGGTCAAGCGCGTGATGAGCATGGAAGATGCGCGTACCAGCCTGGCCGAGAGCTTGCGCCTGAAAGTCAGTCGCGATGTGCTCAAGGGTGAGCAACTGCGCAATCTGGGCGAGCTGCTGAAGAAACATCGCGGTGCCTGCCCCATCACGATGGAGTACACCGGCGAAGAGGCCAAGGCCATGCTGCAGTTTGGCGAGACCTGGCGGATCGATCCGGCGGACAGCTTGATTCAAGCCCTGCGTGACCAGTTCGGGCGAGACAACGTCTTCCTCCAATACCGTTGACGGTCAGGTGCCCTAGCTGCGCCCTGACCTCGACCTGAATTTTTAATCTCGACCTGAGAGCGCCTGTCCCTTAAGGTAGGCGCGATACAGATCAACCGGCTGCCCCAGTTCGGTACGAAACGCCAGCAAATGCTGGGCTTTTGACCTTCTGGCATGCTTTGCCGCCGACCCAAGACGGATGCTTATGAACCCGAATTTTCTTGATTTCGAACAGCCGATTGCTGACCTGCAAGCCAAAATCGAAGAGTTGCGCTTGGTTGGTAATGACAATTCGCTGAATATCAGCGATGAAATCTCTCGTCTGCAAGACAAAAGCAAAACGCTGACTGAAGATATTTTCGGCAAGCTGACCAGCTGGCAGATTGCCCGTTTGGCCCGTCACCCGCGTCGTCCCTACACGCTGGACTACATCGATCACATCTTCACCGAGTTCGATGAGCTGCATGGCGACCGCCACTTTGCCGATGATGCTGCCATCGTTGGCGGTATTGCCCGTCTGGACGATCAGCCTGTGATGGTGATTGGTCACCAGAAAGGCCGTGAAGTGCGTGAGAAGGTGCGCCGCAACTTCGGTATGCCGCGCCCTGAAGGCTATCGCAAGGCCTGCCGTTTGATGGAAATGGCCGAGCGCTTCAAAATGCCGATCCTGACCTTTATCGACACGCCGGGTGCTTACCCGGGTATCGACGCTGAAGAGCGCAACCAGAGCGAAGCCATCGCCTGGAACCTGCGTGTCATGTCGCGCCTGAAAACCCCGATCATCGCTACTGTTATCGGCGAAGGCGGTTCGGGCGGTGCATTGGCCATTGGCGTATGCGACCAGTTGAACATGCTGCAGTACTCGACCTACGCGGTGATCTCGCCGGAAGGTTGTGCCTCGATTCTGTGGAAAACCGCCGAAAAAGCGCCGGATGCTGCTGAAGCGATGGGCATCACCGCCGAGCGTCTCAAAGGCCTGGGCATCGTCGACAAGGTGATTGGCGAGCCATTGGGCGGCGCGCACCGTGACCCGGCAGCGGCTTCTGCGAGCATTCGTGCCGATCTGATTTCCCAGCTCGACATGCTCAAGAAGCTGGATCACGAAGCCCTGCTCAAGCGTCGTTATGATCGTTTGATGAGCTACGGTCTCTGATTAAAAGCTGACCCTCACCCCAACCCTCTCCCGGAGGGAGAGGGGGCTGATTGGGTGTTCTCTCGCAATCGCGTGCGGTCAGTCCCCTCTCCCTTTGGGAGAGGGCCAGGGTGAGGGGCTTTTAATGGCTGACATGCCAATTCTACTTCTGCAAGCCCTCAGCCCCTGGCGCAACGCCAAGGCCTGGCATGTCGCGCTCTCCGGCGGTCTCGATTCGACTGTACTGCTGCACCTTCTAGTTCAATTGCGTCAAACCCATTCAATACCGCCCATTACCGCTGTCCATGTCCATCATGGTCTCCAGGCGGAGGCTGATGCGTGGCCGGCCCATTGCCAGGCACTGTGTGACGGGCTGGGGGTGTCCTTGCAGGTGATTCGCGTGCAGGTGCAGGCGGGTGCAAGCGTCGAGCGTGCCGCCCGGGATGCGCGTTATCAGGCCTTTGCTGCGCTCACTGGCGATCTGGATGTGCTGCTGGTGGGGCAGCACCGCGATGATCAGGCCGAAACGCTACTGTTTCGACTGTTGCGCGGGGCAGGGGTCAGTGGTCTGGCGGCCATGCCGCGCCAGCGTCGCCTGGGGGCAGGGCAACTGTGTCGGCCCTTGCTGGACGTGTCCCGCGCCCAGCTTGAGGCCTACGCCCGAGAGCAAGGGCTGAGCTGGATTGAAGACCCTTCCAATGCTCAGACAGATTTTTCCCGCAACTTCCTGCGCCATGAAGTCTTTCCGGGCCTGCTTCGACGCTGGCCCCAGGCCGCCGCCAGCATGGCCCGCAGCGCGGCGCATTGTGCCGAGGCGCAGGGTCTGCTGGACGAACTGGCTCGCCAGGATCTGCACGCTGCGGGCTCTGCCGGCGAGTTTGCCTGGCTTGGCTTGCCCTCCCTGGAACTGGCCACCCTCGCCAGCCTGTCACCTGCCCGGCAGCGCAATGCCTTGCGTCACTGGCTGGCGACGTTTACCTCGCTGCCGGACACCGACCATTGGGCGGGCTGGGAAGCGCTGCGCGATGCCCGCAACGATGCCCGGCCGGTCTGGAAACTCGCCGAGGGTGAGCTGCATCGCGCGGCAGGGCGCATCTGGTGGTTGTCCGGCGACTGGCTGCGCCAGCCGGTTGCGCCCGTGCCCTGGGATCAGCCCGAGCAGGCGCTGGTACTGCCGGGTAATGGCCGGGTGCGCTTTGTCGGGGATATTCCGGATGGCGCCCTGCAGGTGAGCTATCGTCAAGGAGGCGAAGTGATGACGCTGCCCTCGCGTGGCCATCGCGACCTCAAGCGTCTGCTCAATGAGAGTGGCGTGCCGTTGTTCGCCCGTGGCAGATTGCCGCTTGTGTACCGAAACGGGCAGTTATTGGCCGTGGCAAACCTCCAGGGACTGGACTCAAGCCCCTGTGGACGCTGGCAATTGCAGTGGCTGCCAACTTCGAGCGATCAAGGTTTGAGCTGAAAGGGGGTTTCCGGTAGACTACGCTCCCTTCTTGATACAACTTCTGTGGATTCACCAGAATTACAGACGTTGCCGATTACCAAGCAGTCTTTGCTGGGCGATTTTAAAAAAATGTATGGCTTGTATCGAACCGGTGGTTGCCATCGGTCTGTTCCAACGCAGCAGTTTTTCAAAAGGTGCACTGTGACTAATGCTGGTGATTGGGGGCTTCGGCCTTCCTTCGCTTTCCCCGGCGGCTCTGACCGCTTTAACGCAGACTTCTAGGGTTTTTCATGACGCGCTACATCTTCGTCACGGGCGGTGTTGTTTCTTCATTGGGGAAAGGCATTGCCTCGGCTTCATTGGCAGCCATCCTGGAGGCGCGGGGACTTAAGGTCACCATGCTGAAGCTGGACCCCTACATCAACGTTGATCCGGGCACCATGAGCCCGTTCCAGCACGGTGAAGTGTTCGTCACACACGACGGCGCCGAAACCGACCTGGACTTGGGCCATTACGAGCGGTTTATCCGCACGACCATGACCCAGAACAACAACTTCACCACGGGCCGTGTTTACGAACACGTCCTGCGCAAGGAGCGCCGTGGTGATTACCTGGGTGCAACCATCCAGGTGATTCCGCACATCACCGACGAAATCAAACGTCGAATCATCAAGGGCGCCGGCGATGCCGACGTAGCGATGGTTGAGATTGGCGGCACTGTGGGTGACATTGAGTCGCAACCGTTCCTCGAAGCTATCCGTCAGCTGCGCATCGAAGTGGGCGCCAAGCGCGCCATGCTGATGCACCTGACTCTGGTTCCGTACATCGCCACCGCTGGCGAAACGAAAACCAAACCTACACAGCACTCGGTTAAAGAGCTGCGTTCCATCGGCCTGCAGCCAGACGTCCTGATCTGCCGTTCCGATCACCACGTTGATGTGTCCTCGCGTCGCAAGATCGCGCTGTTCACCAACGTTGAAGAGCGCGCCGTGATTTCGCTGGAAGACGCCGACACCATCTACAAGATCCCGGGCATGCTGCACGCTCAGGGTCTGGATGATTTCGTGGTTGAGCGCTTCGGCCTGGAATGCAACAGCGCCGACCTGTCCGAGTGGGACAAGGTGGTCGACGCCAAGCTCAATCCAGAGCACGAAGTCACCATCGCGATGGTCGGCAAGTACATGGAATTGCTGGACGCGTACAAGTCGCTGATCGAAGCGATGAGCCACGCCGGTATTTCCAACCGTACCAAGGTCAACCTGCGTTATATCGACTCCGAAGATATCGAAAACAAAGGCACCGAACTGCTTGAAGGCTGTGATGCCATTCTGGTTCCGGGCGGCTTCGGTCTGCGCGGCGTCGAAGGCAAGATCACGGCGGTTCAGTATGCACGTGAGAACAAGGTGCCATACCTGGGTATCTGCCTGGGCATGCAAGTAGCGGTGATCGAGTTCGCACGTAACGTGCTGGGCTGGAAAGACGCCAACTCCACCGAATTCGATCGCAGCAGCGGCCACCCGGTCGTGGGTCTGATCACCGAGTGGGAAGACGCCACCGGTGCCGTCGAAACCCGTACCGAAACCTCCGATCTGGGCGGCACCATGCGTCTGGGTGCGCAGGATTGCCAGCTGCAAGCCGGTTCCCTGGTTCACGACTGCTATGCCAAGGACGTGATTGTTGAACGTCATCGTCATCGCTATGAAGTGAACAACAACCTGTTGCCGCAACTGACCGAAGCAGGCCTGAAAGTGACCGGTCGCTCCGGTGACGGCGCGCTGGTAGAAGTGGTTGAAGCACCGGATCATCCTTGGTTCGTCGCTTGCCAGTTCCACCCGGAGTTCACCTCCACGCCACGTGATGGCCATCCACTGTTCACCGGTTTCGTCAAGGCTGCACTGGCGCAACACGAGAAGAAGGCGTAACCAGAATGGCGCAAAAGATTATCCGTGTAGGCAATATCGAAATTGCCAACGACAAGCCAATGGTCTTGTTCGGTGGCATGAACGTGCTGGAAAGCCGTGATATGGCCATGCAGGTGTGCGAAGAGTACGTACGGGTTACCGAAAAGCTTGGTATCCCTTACGTGTTCAAGGCCAGTTTCGACAAGGCCAACCGCTCATCTGTCAGCTCTTACCGTGGCCCTGGCCTCGAAGAAGGCATGCGGATTTTTCAGGACATCAAGGCTGCTTTCGGTGTGCCGCTGATCACCGACGTCCACGAGCCTGCGCAAGCAGCCGTGGTCGCCGAAGTCTGCGACATCATCCAGTTGCCGGCATTCCTGTCGCGTCAGACTGACCTGGTCGTGGCCATGGCCAAGACCGGCGCCGTGATCAACATCAAGAAGGCCCAGTTCCTTGCACCCCAGGAGATGAAACACATCCTGAGCAAGTGCGAAGAAGCGGGCAATGACCAGTTGATCCTCTGCGAACGTGGCTCCAGCTTTGGCTACAACAACCTTGTTGTCGACATGCTGGGCTTCGGCATCATGAAGCAGTTCGAATACCCGGTCTTTTTCGACGTGACCCACGCGCTGCAAATGCCGGGTGGTCGCTCGGACTCTGCCGGTGGTCGTCGTGCCCAGGTAACCGACCTGGCCAAGGCTGGCATCAGCCAGAGCCTGGCAGGTCTGTTCCTGGAAGCACACCCGGATCCTGACAACGCCAAATGCGACGGACCTTGCGCCTTGCGTCTGGACAAGCTGGAGCCATTCCTGGCCCAGCTGAAGTCGCTGGATGAGTTGGTTAAAAGTTTTCCGACAATAGAAACCGCGTAATCCTCGTTTCTCCGGTAAAGTACCGCACGATTTCTCGGGCCTCAGGGCCCGAGCCTTATCGCCCGCAAGGCTGCCCGCTTTTTGACCCTTGCCGCCGATAACAATATTTCCCTCAGCTGCGTCGTTTTCGTCAACTTTGGAGTATTTACAACAATGGCAAAGATCGTCGACATCAAAGGTCGTGAAGTTCTCGACTCCCGTGGCAATCCCACTGTGGAAGCGGACGTGCTTCTCGACAACGGCATCATCGGCAGCGCTTGCGCGCCGTCCGGTGCTTCCACCGGTTCCCGTGAAGCGCTGGAACTGCGTGATGGCGACAAAAGCCGTTACCTGGGCAAAGGCGTGTTGAAAGCCGTTGCCAACATCAACGGCCCGATTCGTGATTTGCTGCTGGGTAAAGACCCGGTTGACCAAAAGGCGCTGGACCACGCGATGATCGCGCTGGACGGCACTGAGAACAAAGGCTCCCTGGGCGCCAACGCCATCCTGGCCGTGTCTTTGGCTGCGGCCAAGGCTGCTGCCCAGGACCAGGACCTTCCGCTGTACGCCCACATCGCCAACCTGAACGGCACTCCGGGTGTTTACTCGATGCCGGTGCCGATGATGAACATCATCAACGGTGGCGAGCACGCTGATAACAACGTCGATATTCAAGAGTTCATGGTGCAGCCGGTTGGCGCCAAGACCTTCTCCGACGCGCTGCGCATGGGCACCGAAATCTTCCATCACCTCAAGGCTGTGCTCAAGGCTCGTGGCCTGAACACCGCAGTGGGCGATGAAGGTGGTTTCGCACCTAACCTGGCGTCCAACGAAGATGCACTTAAAGTGATCTCCGAAGCTATCGCCAACGCCGGTTACACCCTGGGCACCGACGTGACCCTGGCACTGGACTGCGCGGCCAGCGAATTCTACGAAGACGGCAAGTACAACCTGTCGGGTGAAGGCCAGGTCTTCAGTTCCGAAGGTTTCGCCGAGTACCTGAAAGGTTTGACCCAGCGCTACCCGATCATCTCGATCGAAGACGGCCTGGACGAGTCTGACTGGGATGGCTGGAAAATCCTGACCGACAAAATCGGTGAGAAAGTTCAGCTGGTGGGCGACGACCTGTTCGTGACCAACACCAAGATCCTGAAAGAAGGCATCGATAAAAAGATCGCCAACTCGATCCTGATCAAGTTCAACCAGATCGGCACCCTGACCGAAACCCTGGAAGCCATCCAGATGGCCAAGGCGGCTGGTTACACCGCTGTGATCTCGCACCGCTCCGGCGAAACCGAAGATTCCACCATTGCCGATCTGGCTGTGGGTACTGCGGCTGGCCAGATCAAGACCGGTTCGCTGTGCCGTTCGGATCGCGTTTCCAAGTACAACCAATTGCTGCGCATCGAAGAGCAATTGGGCGCAAAAGCCAAGTACAACGGTCGTGGCGAGTTTCGCGGCTGAGTACTTAATGGTAAAAAGTCAGCAGGCAGTGTCGGAAAATTCGCCAAGTCGGGTCTTTTGACACTAGTCTGATGCTTCTGTATACAAGCCTGGTTCGTCCAGGCTTTGTACTATTCGTTGTTTACGTTTGTCGGCATGGCTGTCTTTTCACTGGATACCTGATATTCGATGCGCAGTCCCAATTGGTTGTTTCTTATCTTGCTCTTGCTGCTGGCAGGCCTGCAGTATCGCCTGTGGGTGGGTAATGGCAGTTTGGCGCAGGTGACTGACCTGACCCAGCAAATAGCCGATCAGCGTGCTGAAAACGAAATCCTGCTTGAGCGCAACCGCGTGCTGGATGCGGAAGTACTCGAGTTGAAAAAAGGCATGGAGACCGTTGAAGAACGTGCTCGCCATGAGTTGGGCATGATCAAAGAGGGTGAAACCCTCTATCAGTTGGCCCAATGAGTTTTTCGTCACCGGCCTTTTGGGCCGTGATTCCTGCCGCGGGTGTGGGTGCCCGTATGGCCGCGGACCGTCCCAAGCAATATTTGCAGTTGGGCGGGCGCAGTATTCTGGAACACAGCATCAGCTGTTTCCTCGACCACCCGGGCCTCAAGGGGCTGGTGGTCAGTGTCGCGTTTGATGACCCTTTCTGGCCGTCCCTGCCGTGTTCTGGCGACCCTCGTGTGGTGCGGGTCGATGGCGGGCGCGAGCGTGCCGATTCAGTACTCAATGCGTTGTTGCACCTGCATGCCCAAGGCGCGGCAGATGACGACTGGGTGCTGGTCCATGATGCCGCGCGACCGAACCTGTCTCAGGAAGACCTCAACAAACTGCTGAGTGAGTTGGCTGACGACCCCGTAGGTGGTTTGTTGGCCGTTCCGGCACGAGACACGCTCAAGCGCGTGGACAAAAACGGTCGTGCGGTTGAAACCATTGATCGCAGCCTGATCTGGCAGGCGTATACGCCGCAGATGTTCCGCCTGGGAGCTTTGCACCGTGCCTTGGCAGACAGCCTGGTAGCCGATGCGACCATCACCGACGAGTCCTCGGCGATGGAGTGGGCAGGGCTGGCGCCACGCCTGATTGAAGGGCGCTCGGACAATATCAAGGTCACCCGCCCGGAAGACCTCGAATGGCTGCGGTTGCGTTGGGCGAACCGCTGATCAGAACCTGCTGAGGTTCTTGTGGGAGCGGGCTTGCTCGCGATGGTGTCACCTCGGTTTGCCTGACAGACCGAGTCGTCTGCATCGCGAGCAAGCCCGCTCCCACTGTTAAAAACTACTGCACCCTCTCCTGATATTCCTCCCGTTTGGCCAAGCCTTCCTTCAAATAATCCACCAATTTTCTGACCTTGGGCGACAAGTGCCGCTGTTGCGGGTAAAGCGCCCACACGGCCGTGTTGGGCGGCTGGTGGGTGTCGAGCAAGGACACCAGCGCTCCGCTCTTCAAATGCTCCAGCACGTAATAGTCCGGTAACTGACACAGCCCTACACCCTGCAACGCAGCATCCAGCACCGCCTGCCCACTGTTGCAGCGCCAGTTCCCCTGTACCCGCTGCGAAAATTCGCGACCATCCTGCTGCAATTGCCACAGGTCTGAACTGCCAATCAGACAGTTGTGCCGGCTCAGTTCCGACAGGCTATGGGGCCGACCATAGCGTTCCAGATACGAAGGCGAGGCGCACATATACATGCGTCTGGGGGCAAGCCGCGTGGCCACCAGCCTTGAGTCCTGCAAGCGGCCCAGGCGAATCGCCAGATCAAGGCTTTCATGCACCAGATCCAGCGGGCGGTTGCTCAGCTCGATATCGACCCGTAACTGCGGATACAACCCCATAAAACGCGTCACCAGCGGCACGATAAAACGCTCGCCATAGGCCACAGCGCAGGTCATGCGCAGCATGCCTTTGGGCTCGCTGGCCAGGTCACCAATGGCCCGCAGCGCTTCTTCGCGGCCATCTTGCAGGCGCTGGCAGTGCTGCAAAAAGGTTTGCCCGGCTTCGGTCAGCGTGACCTTGCGGGTACTGCGATAAAACAGGCGGGTTTGCAACCGTTCTTCCAGGCGCGCCACCTGACGGCTGATATGGGATGAAGAGACGCCCAGGCGCTCGGCCGCCGCAGTGAATTGGCCGCATTCGGCCACGGCGACAAATTCGTCTATACCTTCCCAGCGGTTCTCATTCATGGTTGATTATCCCTGAATAGCAATAATGTTTTGCTTTTGCCCGGATTATTAATCACTCAGCGCTGATTTACACTCGGCGTCTTGTTTTTACTTTGCTGGAGACCATCGATGATCAAGTCACGTGCTGCCGTAGCGTTCGAGGCCAAAAAGCCGCTGGAAATCGTGGAAGTAGACGTTGCCATGCCCAAGGCTGGCGAAGTGCTGCTGCGGGTTGTGGCCTCGGGTGTTTGCCATACCGATGCCTACACGCTGTCGGGCGCAGACCCGGAAGGCATCTTCCCGTCGATCCTGGGCCACGAAGGCGGTGCGATCGTTGAAGCGATCGGCGAAGGCGTGACTTCGGTTGCGGTCGGTGATCATGTGATCCCGCTGTACACGCCTGAGTGCGGCAAGTGCAAATTCTGCCTGTCGGGCAAGACCAACCTGTGTCAGGCCATTCGCGCCACCCAGGGCAAGGGCTTGATGCCGGATGGCACTACGCGCTTCTCCTACAAAGGCCAGCCGATTTTCCACTACATGGGTACTTCGACCTTTTCGGAGTACACCGTGCTGCCGGAAATCTCGGTCGCGAAAATCCAGAAAGATGCACCGCTGGAGAAGGTGTGCCTGCTGGGTTGCGGCGTGACCACCGGGATCGGTGCGGTGCTCAACACCGCCAAGGTCAAGCCGGGTGACACCGTGGCCATCTTCGGCCTGGGCGGCATTGGCCTGTCGGCGGTGATTGGTGCAGTGAAAGCCAAGGCTGCACGGATCATCGCCATCGATATCAACCCGGCCAAGTTTGAAATTGCCCGGCAGTTGGGTGCTACCGATTGCGTGAACCCGAAAGACTTCGATCGTCCAATCCAGGAAGTGATCGTCGACATGACCGATGGCGGTGTCGACTTTTCCTTCGAGTGCATCGGCAATGTGCAGTTGATGCGTGCGGCATTGGAATGCTGCCACAAGGGCTGGGGCGAATCGGTGATCATCGGCGTCGCCGGTGCCGGCCAGGAAATTTCCACCCGTCCATTCCAGCTGGTGACCGGTCGCGTCTGGCGCGGTTCGGCCTTTGGCGGCGTGCGCGGTCGTAGCGAATTGCCAAGCTACGTCGATATGGCGCAAAGCGGCGAGATCCCGCTGGATACCTTTATCACCCACACCATGGGCCTGGAAGATATCAATAAGGCTTTTGACCTGATGCATGAAGGCAAAAGCATTCGTACCGTCATCCATTTCTAATTAACAGCGGTAAGTCTAAACACCGCTCCCACAGGAGTGGTGTTTTTCTTGCAGTCTGGAGCTGCCCATGACATTGGAAAATATCTCCTGCCAGAAGAGCTTTGGCGGATGGCACAAGCGTTACAAGCATCGCTCGCACGTGCTGGGTTGTGACATGGTGTTTGCCGTGTACCTGCCGCCACAAGCGGAGCAGGGCGCAAAGTTGCCGGTGCTGTACTGGCTGTCGGGTTTGACCTGCACCGACGAGAACTTCATGCACAAGGCCGGCGCGATGAAGATGGCCGCCGAGCTGGGGCTGATCATTGTGGCGCCGGACACCAGCCCCCGTGGCGACGGTGTACCTGATGACCCGCAGGGCGCCTGGGACTTTGGCCTTGGCGCCGGTTTTTACCTGAACGCAACCCAGGAGCCTTGGGCTCAGCATTATCGGATGCATGATTATGTCGTTCAGGAATTGCCCGACCTGGTCGAGGCGCATTTCCCGGCTTCACAAAAACGCGGTATCAGCGGGCACTCGATGGGCGGGCACGGTGCGCTGGTGTGTGCGTTGCGCAATCCCGGACGTTATCAGTCCGTGTCGGCCTTTGCCCCGATCAGCAATCCGATGGATTGCCCCTGGGGGCAAAAGGCATTCAGCCATTACCTGGGTGAAGAGCGTGCGCGCTGGCGTGAGTGGGATGCCAGTGTGCTGATTGGCGAAGCCAGTGAAAAACTGCCTTTGCTGGTCGATCAGGGCGATCGCGATGACTTCCTGGCCGTTCAGCTCAAGCCTGAATTGCTGCAACAGGCTGCCAAACTGGCCGATTACCCGCTGACCTTGCGTCTGCAACCGGGCTACGACCATAGCTATTTCTTCATCGCCAGTTTCATCGATGACCACTTGCGTCATCACGCAAAAGCGCTAAGTGCCTAATAGCGCCCAATGTTGGTCAAAGTAGGTAGAATCACGCCCTGACTTAATCGGGGCGTTTTTTTATGCGTATTGGCCACGGCTATGATGTGCACTGTTTCGCTGAAGGCGATTTCATTACGTTGGGCGGCGTGCGGATCTCCCACAAATTCGGGCTGTTGGCCCACTCTGATGGCGATGTGCTTTTGCACGCGCTCAGCGATGCCTTGCTGGGTGCTGCGGCACTGGGCGATATCGGCAAGCATTTTCCGGACACCGATCCGACCTTCAAGGGCGCTGACAGCCGCGTCCTGTTGCGTCATGTCGTGGGTCTGATCCATGCCAAGGGCTGGAAAGTCGGCAACGTCGACAACACCATCATTGCCCAGGCGCCGAAAATGGCGCCGCATATTGAAACGATGCGCGCGCTGATTGCCGCGGATCTAGAGGTTGATTTGGACCAGGTAAACGTAAAGGCCACGACCACTGAAAAACTCGGTTTTGTCGGTCGTGAAGAAGGGATCGCGGTGCACTCCATTGCCTTGTTGGTTCGCCCATGAACGAGTCTGATCTGCTCGGCCCGCGGGCCTACGGTGAAGCACTGGGCACGGCTGTGCTCAAGGCCACTGCTGAAGACTTCCAGGTCGACGAAGTCCTGGACATCCCTTTGTCCGGAGACGGCGAGCACCTGTGGTTGTGGGTCGAAAAGCGCGGCCTGAACACCGAGGAGGCTGCCCGGCGCATTGCCAAGGCGGCGGGTGTGCCCTTGCGCACTGTCAGCTATGCCGGTCTCAAGGACCGTCAGGCACTGACTCGTCAGTGGTTCAGCGTGCAGTTGCCGGGCAAGGCAGATCCTGATTTGTCGGGCGCTGAAAACGACACGCTGAAGATTCTCAAGACCTCGCGGCACAAGCGCAAATTGCAGCGCGGTGCCCATGCGGCCAACGGTTTTACACTGCGCCTGACGCAACTGAACGCCGACAAGGACGCGCTGGAGCAACGCCTGCAACAGATCACCAGGCAAGGTGTGCCGAACTACTTCGGCACCCAGCGTTTTGGCTGGCAGGGCGGAAACCTCGGCGAGGCCCGTGATTATGCTGCGCGCAAAGCTCTGCCCGAGCAGCGCAACGTGCGCTCCCGGCTGCTGTCCACCGCCCGCAGCTACCTGTTCAATCAGGTGCTCGCGGCGCGGGTGGCCGACGGCAGCTGGCAGCGGGCACAGGTCGGTGATTTGCTGGCGTTTACCGACAGCCGCAGTTTTTTCCCGGCGGGTGAGGCTGAGTGCAGCGACCCGCGCCTGGCCATTCTCGACCTTCACCCCACCGGCCCGCAGTGGGGCGAAGGCGAATCACCGACCACTGGCGGCACCCATGCGCTGGAGCAGTCGATCGCCGAGCGCGAAGCCGAGTTGCGTGACTGGCTGGTGCGCGCGGGCATGAGCCACGAGCGACGTATCCTGCGACTGCCCATTGGCCGGTTGACGTGGCATTATCCGCAGCCTGACATTCTGCAACTGGAATTTGTTCTGCCGGCCGGATGCTTCGCCACTGTTCTGGTGCGTGAGCTTGTTGATCTGGTGACGTTGGATCAAGCGGATAGCTTATGCGTATTCTGATTTCAAACGATGATGGGGTCACGGCACCGGGTCTGGCTGCGCTTTACACAGCGCTGGCCGACTACGCCGATTGCGTGGTGATCGCCCCTGAGCAGGACAAAAGCGGCGCCAGCAGTTCGCTGACGCTGGACCGGCCCCTTCACCCTCATACCCTGGCCAATGGCTTTATCAGTATCAACGGTACGCCCGCCGATTGTGTGCATCTGGGGATTCACGGCTTGCTGGAACAGCAGCCGGACATGGTGGTGTCGGGCATCAACCTGGGGGCCAACCTGGGTGACGATGTACTGTATTCGGGCACTGTGGCGGCGGCACTTGAAGGGCGTTTTCTGGATCGGCCTTCTTTTGCCTTTTCGTTGGTCTCCCGCCAGGTGGACAACCTGCCGACGGCGGCGTTTTTTGCCCGCAAGCTGCTTGAAGCCCACGCATCGCTGGACTTGCCGCCGCGTACGGTCCTCAATGTCAATATTCCCAATCTGCCATTGGACAAGATCCGTGGCATCCAGCTGACCCGTCTCGGGCATCGGGCCCGTGCGGCTGCGCCGGTGCGTGTAGTTGATCCGCGAGGCAAGGCCGGTTACTGGATTGCTGCGGCAGGTGATGTCGAAGACGGCGGCCCGGGCACGGACTTTCATGCGGTGATGCAGGGCTATGTGTCGATAACGCCGTTGCAGCTGGATCGCACCTTTGGCGATGGATTCAAACACCTCAATGGCTGGCTGGAGGGCATGGGCTGATGGCGCGCGAGCAGGATGGCATGATGCACCGCGGTATTGGCATGACCTCGGAGCGTACCCGCGAGCGGCTGATCCAGCGCCTGCGTGAAGAAGGCATCGTTAACCAGAACGTGCTTGAGGTCATCCGCCGCACACCCCGACATCTGTTTGTGGATGAGGCGTTGGCCCATCGGGCCTATGAAGACACCGCGCTGCCGATCGGCAATAACCAGACCATCTCCCAGCCTTACATGGTGGCCCGCATGAGCGAGCTGCTGCTGGAAGACGGGCCGCTGGACAAGGTCATGGAGATCGGTACCGGTTCGGGCTATCAAACCGCCGTGCTGTCGCAATTGGTCGAGCGGATTTTTTCGGTCGAGCGCATCAAGGTGCTGCAGGACCGGGCCAAGGAACGACTGCTGGAGCTCAACCTGCGCAACGTGGTGTTCCGCTGGGGCGATGGCTGGGAGGGTTGGCCTGCGCTGGCGCCTTACAACGGTATTATCGTTACGGCGGTGGCCACCGATGTCCCCCAGGCATTGCTCGATCAACTGGCCCCTGGCGGGCGCTTGGTGATTCCGGTGGGGGCGGGGGAGGTGCAGCAACTGATGCTGATCGTGCGCGAAGAGCACGGATTCGCCCGCCGGGTGATCGGCAATGTGCGCTTTGTGCCACTGCTTAACGGGCCACTGGCCTGAGTCTTTGTTGGCGCCAGGTGAATTATGGGCTGGGCCACGGGTCATAAAGCCCGTCACCCGGCCCTGCCTAGTGCGTGTTTATGTTTTATACAGTGTGTTTATCAATCGGCTTTGCAGTCTGTAAAAGCCCTATAGCCAGTTATACTTGCGCCTAATGAGGCCAGTACTGGCGTTCTAATTTTCAGCCATCTTCAAAGGGAGCGGCGGGTGAGTCTCACAGTCATTGCGCAGCGTATGAGCAGCAAAAGCTTTCAGAGACTGGCGGCCGGTCTGTTGCTGAGTACCACACTGGCTTTGTTGGCGGCGTGCTCCAGCACCCCCAAGAATGGCGTCAATGTCGTTGACCGTAACGGTGTGGCCCAGCGCCCGGCCGTGACCACGGGGCAGTATGCCGTGCGTCGCGGCGATACCCTGTTTTCGATTGCCTTTCGCTACGGTTGGGACTGGAAAGCGCTGGCTGCACGCAACAATATCGCGGCGCCGTTCACCATTGTTCCGGGGCAGGTGATCCGCTTCGACGGGCGCTCCGGCAGCCAGCCCGCAGGTGGTACCAGCACCACGGTGGTCTCGTCTTCCTCGGGCAGCAAGACCACGGTAATCAAGCGTCCAGGCACTGTGGCCAGCACTCCTGCGCCCGCGCCAGCCCTGCCGGCAGGCCCTGCACCCAAGGGTTGGGGGTGGCCTTCCAATGGTATTTTGATCGGTAAATTCTCTTCAAACGGTAGTTTGAATAAAGGTATTGATATCGCCGGCGATTTGGGACAGCCTGTTTTAGCTGCGTCTGATGGTTCGGTTGTATACGCTGGCAGTGGATTGAGGGGCTACGGCGAACTGATCATCATCAAACACAGTGATACCTACGTCAGTGCCTACGGTCACAACCGCAGGCTTTTGGTTCGGGAGGGGCAGCAGGTCAAGGTCGGACAGACAATTGCCGAAATGGGGTCAACTGGTACAGACCGGGTGAAACTTCACTTTGAGATTCGCCGCCAAGGTAAACCTGTAGATCCATTGCAATTCCTTCCTCGCCGTTGATCGGTTACCAGCCTGTTCCTGATGTGGATAAGGAACAGGCTCCAGCGTTGCCAAGGACTAAGGCGATGCTCGAGCTTGAGGTCGAACTCAACAAAGGACTACTACAATGGCTCTCAACAAAGAAGCGCCGGGGTTTGACATCGACGATGAGGTGCTCCTTATGGACTCCAGCATCGATAGCGACTTGATGTCAGAAGAAGACGATTCAGCCCCTACAGCTCGAACCAAGTCCAAAAAAGCACCCGCGACGAAACAGCACAAGTACATTGACTACACCCGGGCGCTAGACGCGACGCAGCTGTACCTCAATGAAATTGGCTTCTCCCCGTTACTCTCTCCTGCCGAAGAAGTTCATTTTGCGCGGCTGTCGCAAAGTGGCGACCCGGCCGGGCGCAAACGCATGATTGAAAGCAACTTGCGGCTGGTGGTGAAAATTGCCCGGCGCTATGTCAATCGTGGCTTGTCGCTGCTGGACCTGATTGAAGAGGGCAACCTGGGCCTGATCCGGGCTGTCGAGAAGTTCGACCCCGAACGCGGCTTCCGCTTCTCGACCTACGCCACCTGGTGGATCCGCCAAACGATTGAACGGGCGATCATGAACCAGACCCGCACCATTCGCTTGCCGATCCACGTCGTTAAAGAGCTCAATGTCTACCTGCGAGCCGCCCGCGAACTCACGCAAAAGCTGGACCACGAACCCTCCCCTGAAGAAATCGCCAACCTGCTGGAAAAACCTGTCGCAGAGGTCAAGCGCATGCTTGGGCTCAACGAACGGGTGTCATCGGTAGACGTTTCCCTGGGGCCGGATTCGGACAAAACCCTGCTCGATACCCTGACCGACGACCGCCCCACCGATCCATGTGAGCTGCTGCAGGACGATGATCTGTCGCAAAGCATTGACCAGTGGCTGTCTGAACTCACAGACAAGCAGCGTGAGGTGGTGATTCGCCGTTTCGGCCTGCGCGGCCATGAGAGCAGCACCCTTGAAGATGTAGGGCTGGAAATCGGCCTGACCCGTGAACGTGTACGCCAGATCCAGGTAGAAGGGCTCAAGCGTCTGCGAGAAATCCTTGAACGCAATGGTTTGTCTAGCGAGTCGCTGTTTCAGTAACGCGCCACAGGCTGACTTGAAACCCCGAGCTATTCGGGGTTTTTTGTGGGCGAAAGATTAATCAGGGCTGCCTGGCAGGTATTTATCTGCCGTTATAGTTAAACGCAACGTGTTGTTTTTTTAATGTTTTGTTTATTGGGTGAGTGTTGAAACGCAATGTCACGGGCAGGATTGATTATTCTCTGTAGGGTGTTGTAAGCCTTTACTTACATTTTGCGTAAGCAAAGGGCTTGGCAGAGATGGGTAAGTGCCTTTTTCTTACCTGGTGTATTTGCTAAGTGGCTGAAATTAAAAGCATTTAATTTAAAATATGAACTTTTTATGTAATAAAAATCTATAACTGTCGCGGTTGCAGCAATTCCACAAGACTCTAGTATTTGAACTGTGTTGACGGATCGACACAGCGCTCAAGGAAGAACGCAAACGGACATCGCGGGATGCGATTCATCAGGATGATGAGAAGGAACAAAAGGGACTAGGGAAAAAATGTGGGCGGGTCAAACCGCCCCTTTTTTTTGCCCAAAATAAAGTGTCTTTGAACACACTCCGCGCTGTACCGTAACCCGGTTTTTTAACGCAAAACGCCCAAGGCCATTAGCCTCGGGCGTTTTGCGTTTTACGGCTTCAAAGCCTGGTCAAGGCTTATAGCGCCGGGTAGTCGATGTAACCCACCGGGCCTTTGGAGTAAAAGCTTTCCGGATGCGCTTCATTGAGCGGTGCATCGGCCTTCAGGCGTGCTGGCAGGTCGGGGTTGGCGATAAAAGGCACGCCAAAGGCGACGGCATCGGCTTTGCCCGCCGCCAGCCAGGCATTGGCGCTGTCCTTGGTGAAGCTCTCGTTGACGATGTACGCGCCGCCGAAGGCTTGCTTGAGCTGTGGGCCCAGGCTGTCTGCAGCTTCATGCTCGCGTGCGCAGATGTAGGCAATACCGCGTTTGCCCAGCTCGCGGGCGACATAACCGAAGGTTTCAGCCAGATTCTCATCACCCATGTCATGCAGGTCGGCCCGTGGCGACAAATGCACGCCAACCCGGCCAGCGCCCCAGACTTCAATCGCGGCATCGGTCACTTCGAGCAACAGGCGCGCGCGGTTTTCGACGCTGCCACCGTACTGGTCGGTACGTTTGTTGGTGCTGCTTTGCAGGAACTGGTCGAGCAGGTAACCATTTGCGCCATGTATCTCGACGCCGTCAAAACCGGCGGCCTTGGCGTTCTCGGCGCCCGTGCGGTAGGCCTCGACAATATCGGCGATCTCGGCAGTCTCCAGTGCGCGTGGTACCGGGAAATCAACCTTGGGGCGTACCAGGCTGACATGGCCCTTGGCGGCGATGGCGCTAGGGGCAACCGGCGTTTCGCCATTCAGGTACATCGGGTGCGAGATGCGGCCTACATGCCACAACTGCAATGCAATCCGGCCACCGGCCGCGTGTACGGCCTTGGTGATGTTGGTCCAGCCGCGTACCTGATCGTCAGCCCAGATGCCCGGGGTGTCAGGGTAGCCGACGCCCATTGGCGTGACCGACGTGGCCTCGCTCAGGATCAGGCCAGCTGACGCGCGCTGAACATAGTATTCGGCCATCAGTGCATTGGGTACACGGCCTTCATCGGCACGGCAGCGGGTCAACGGCGCCATGATGATGCGGTTGGGCAGTTCGAGGTCGCCCAGCTTGATCGGATCAAAAATCGTGGTCATTTATGCAGCCCTCTCAAGGATCAGTTAGTAGCAGTAGCCAGCTCGGAGTTACCGTTCTGGCGGAAAGTAATCAGGGTCACCAGCAGGGCCAGTATTGCCAGCGCGGCTGCAGCCAGCGGCACGCTGGTAAGGCCAAAGCCGTGGGCGATGACACTGCCGCCAACCCAGGCGCCGAGCGCATTGCCGACGTTGAAGGCACCGATGTTCAGGGTCGACACCAGGTTGGGGGCAGCCTTGCCGAAGGTCACGACGTTGATTTGCAGCGCCGGTACGGCGGCAAACGAGGCGGCGGCCCAGAGGAACAGGGTGATTTCGGTAGGGATCACCGCGACGCTGGTCCAGGTCAGCACGGTGGACATCACCGCCATCGCGATAAATACCCCGATCAGTGTTGCGGCCAGGCGTTTGTCGGCCAGCTTGCCGCCGATGATATTACCCACCGTCAGGCCAAGGCCGATCAGCAGCAGGGTCCAGGTCACGCCGCTAGGCGATACGCCGGTGACATCACCGAGCAGAGGCGCCACATAGGTAAACAGGGTGAACATCGACGCGGAAAACAGTGCCGTCATGCTCAGCGACAGCCAGATGCCAGCACCCTTGAGGGCTGCCAGCTCGGCGCGCATGTCGAGTTTTTCTTCGTCACGTTTGGCGGGCAGAAAACGAATCAGGCCGATCAGTGCCACCACACCGATCACGGTCACGGCAAAAAACGTCGAGCGCCAGCCTGCGGCCTGGCCCAGCGCGGTACCCAGGGGAACGCCCAGCACGTTGGCCAGGGTCAGGCCGGTAAACATCAGGGCCACGGCAGATGCGCGCTTGTTGGCAGGCACCAGGCCTGCAGCCACCACCGAGCCAATGCCGAAAAACGCGCCGTGACACAGGGCGGTGACAACACGGGCAAACATCAGCACGTTGTAATCACTGGCCAGGGCACAGAGCAGGTTGCCAATGATGAAAATCACCATCAACGCTACCAGGGCCGCTTTGCGCGGCAACTTGGCCGTGGCCAGTGCCATGAACGGCGCACCGATGGCCACGCCCAGCGCGTAACCGGTGACCAGCCAGCCGGCACCGGGGATGGACACGCCAAGGTCGGTCGCGACATCGGGCAGCAAGCCCATGATCACGAACTCGGTGGTCCCGATGGCGAAAGCGCTGAGCGCCAGAATGAGTAGCGAGAGGGGCATGGAAGTCCTTTTAAAGCTCTTGGCTGATTTTTTCGAGGAACGCCTTGATGGTGTCCTCATTGCGTTTGAAGAAGTGCCACTGGCCATGTTTCTGGCTGGTAATCAGGCCTGCCCGTTGCAGGGTGGCCAGGTGCGCAGAGACCGTGGACTGCGACAGGCCGCAGAGTTGGTCGAACTGCCCGGCGCATACACCATGCTCCGTGGAATGGACCTGGCCCGGGAACGAGGCATCAGGGTCTTTAAGAGCGTTGAGAATTTCTCGGCGTACTGGGTGTGCCAGGGCTTTTATTATTTCGTCGAGGTCGATCGTCATGGTTGCAGTGCTCATTGGGTACAACGTTATATCGCGATGAGGCGAACTTTAAATCGTAATATCGCGATATACAAATATGAATTTGATCTTAGACCAGCTCAAATCGGTATATCGGGTTATAACGATACAGGTGTGGCAGTGCTAAACTGCGCCGATGAATTATCTCGCACATCTGCACCTGGGCGGACAGCGCCCGGAAGAAATGCTCGGCAGCTTGTATGGCGATTTCGTCAAAGGGCGGCTGCACGGCCAATACAGCCCTGATATTGAACACGGTATTGCGCTGCACCGCAGCATTGATGTTTTTACAGACAATCACCCGCTGGTTGATCAGTCGTTGTCGCGCTTTGCCCATACGCGCCGGCGCTATGCGGGGATTGTCCTCGATGTGTTTTTCGACCATTGCCTGGCGCGGGACTGGGGGCTGTATGCCGAAGGGCCGCTGGAGCGTTTTACTGCGGATTTTTACCGTGTGCTGGTGGCAGAGCAGCAGTTGCCGCGGCGCCTGGCGACTATCGCGCCGCATATGGCGGCCCATGACTGGCTGGGTTCATACCGGGATTTTGCGGTGCTGGAGCAGGTGTTCAACGGTATCGCCCGGCGCTTGTCGCGGCCCGAGGAACTGGCCGGGGCGATGCAGGATCTGAAGGTATTGTACGAACCGCTGAGTGAGGATTTTCGGGCGTTTTATCCGCAGTTGCAGGTGTATGCGGCGGGTTGTTACCGCAAGGGATGTCCGTAGCAGCTGCCGAGGAACGAAGGCTGCGTTCGGCGACGAAGTCGTCGCAAAAACCAAGCAAGGCGTTGTGTCTGATACACCAGGTTTTCAGGGTTTTTCCCAATTGCTGCGTAACGGGGCGATCTGATGGATGTGCCCGGCTGGCGGTTGCGGACTGCTTGATCTTGTTGGTTTAACTGGTGCGTTGGGTACATATCCGGCCTTTGTGTCTAACCGGGATATGGGTTTCGCTCTTACAGCGAGTCACTTTGCAAAAGCGGCAAAGTAACCAAAGCGCTTTCGCCCCATCGTACGGCCTTCGCTGCGCTCAGGTTCCCTCGCTCCGGTCCTGCTCCGTGGGCCCGCCGCCACGGGCCATCCATGGCCCATCGCGGCTCTCCCGGCATCCATGCCGGTCGACCCACTCCACAGAACCTCCTCTCGGCCTCCCGGGAGGGCAGGCAGATCAAAAGCACTGCGCCACGCGGCGGCCGACCGGCCGGCCTGTTCGGTTCGCGTGTACTGCGCAATCTCTGTAGCCGCTGCCGAGGAACGAAGGCTGCGATCGGCGACGAAGTCGTCGCATAAACCAAGCAAGGCGTTGTGTCTGATACACCAGGTTTTCAGGGTTTTTCCCAATTGCTGCGTAACGGGGCGATCTGATGGATGTGCCCGGCTGGTGGTTGCGGACTGCTTGATCTTGTTGGTTTAACTGGTGTGTTGGGTACATATCCGGCATTTGTGTCTAACCGGGATATGGGTTTCGCTCTTACAGCGAGTCACTTTGCAAAAGCGGCAAAGTAACCAAAGCGCTTTCGCCCCATCGTACGGCCTTCGCTGCGCTCAGGTTCCCTCGCTCCGGTCCTGCTCCGTGGGCCCGCCGCCACGGGCCATCCATGGCCCATCGCGGCTCTCCCGGCATCCATGCCGGTCGACCCACTCCACAGAACCTCCTCTCGGCCTCCCGGGAGGGCTTGCAGATCAAAAAACACTGCGCCCCGAGGCGGCCGACCGGCCGGCCTGTTCGGTTCGCGTGTACTGCACAATCTCTGTAGCCGCTGCCGAGGAACGAAGGCTGCGTTCGGCGACGAAGTCGTCGCAAAATCAGACAAAGTGTTGTGTTAGTTGAATCAGGTTCTCAGGGTTTACGACTGCTGCGTCGCAGTGGCGCACCAAACCGATCGCAGCCTTCGTTCCTCGGCAGCGGCTACAGAAACTACAAGCTCACGTTTTTTCAGGATTTTTCGCACAAGTTTGTCAATTGCTGGGGCGAGGGGACGACGCTTATAGTCGGTGTTCGCCGATAAGGCGGCCGGGTTTGGCGACTTGGAACATTTTCAGAAATATGTGCAATTGCTATATAAAACAGAGCGTGTATTTATACGCGCTGTGCTTTATGGCAGCTGTGCGTGGGAGATCTTCGGGTCTGCCGGGTTCTGGGAATGACCGGTTCGCCAACCCGCGTACAGCGGCCACTTGTTTTTGTTTGGCGACGAATACGGCTGGCTAAAACATATAGCATCTGAGGTTTATTCATGACTCATTCCACGTTCATCCCTCTTACCGCCATAGATTGCACCATCCCTGCTTTATTGATCGACCGCAACGCGCCCTTCGACGTCCTTCATGCCAACGCTGCCGCACGGGTACTGGCCGTAACCCAACTGATGGAATCGTTCTCCAGTCGGGAAGTGCAAGAGGCTGATTCTGTAGATCTTAAGTATATGGCTACTGTTTCAGCGTAATTGCTGCGTGATGGGTGTGATTTGCTGGATGTGCTGGGCTGGCGGTTGAGGCCTGCTTGATAGCGTTTTTATAACTGATGCATTGAGTACATATCCGATATTCGCGTTAAAAATCGCAGCCTCGTTCCTTCGGCAGCGACTACAGAGATTGTGCAGCACACACTTACGCCAAACAGGCCGGCCGGTCGGCCGCCTCGGCGTAGTGCTGTTGATCTGCCTGCCCTCCCGGGAGGCCGAGTGGAGGTTCTGCGCAGTGGGTCGACCGGCATGGATGCCGGGAGAGCCGCGATGGGCCATGGATGGCCCGTGGCGGCGTGCCCACGGAGCAGAGCCTGCGCGAGGGAACCTGAGCGCAGCGAAGGCCGTACGATGGGGTGAGGACTTTTTGGTTCCTTTTTGGTCCTTCAAAAAGGGACTCGCTGTAAGAGCGAAACCAATATTTCAGTTAGACACAAATGCCGGATATGTACGCGGTGGGTCAGTTGTTTAACGACGCTCCCGGCTCAAATCATCGCCCCCACTCTCTCCGGCAGCGGATCTATTGGCGTGACCGGCGCCGTCACCACCCGCCGGATCGCTTCCTGTGCTCTGAACGCCAGCACAGCCCGCTCTTGTGCGTGGCTGGCCAGGGGCTCCAGCAGATGGATCTCGACTTCGCCCTGTTCATGGCTAAACAACCGCAGCAAATGCGACAGCAAATCGTCATCACCTACAAAGGGTGCTATCGCATCGACCTCGCCATTACGCAAATAGCGAATAGCCACCGGTTGCAGCGACACACGGCTGTCGATCGCCGCCGACAGCAACCGCCCATGAAAGGTACGCACCGAGCTCCCATCAGTGGTGGTGCCTTCAGGAAACATCAGCAGCGGCAGCGGTTGCTGCAAGTGGCGGGTCATTTGCTCGCGGATCAATTGGCTATCGCCCGCACCCCGGCGGATAAACAAACTGCCTGCCTTGGCTGCCAACCAGCCGGCCACTGGCCAGCCGCGTACTTCGGACTTGGACAAAAACGACAGCGGGGTTAATTGCCCCAGCAGTGCAATGTCGGTCCAGGACACATGATTGCTCACCCACAGCATCGGCGTTGCCGGGAGTTCCCCGACCACTCTGACGCGAAAGGGCAGGGCATTGCTCAGGCGTGTCATGAAAAACTGCGACCAGCGCTGGCGCCTGTCCATCGTGCTGTTCAGGCCCAGGCGCTCAAGCAGCCCGAACATTCCTGCCATGCCCAACCCCAGGCTGACCACCCCGAGCACCCGTGCCACCCGTGCATACCGGCGCACGCGGCTCATTACATGGCCGCCTTGAAGTGGCGGGCATAACGCGGGCACAGTTCATCGCGCTTGAGCAGGATAAATACGTCGGCCACCTGGAAATCTTCATCCCAGCAGGGCTCGCCGCAAATTTTCGCGCCCAGGCGCATATAGGCCTTGAGCAGGGGCGGCATTTCAGTGATGACGTTGGCGGGCACGTCCTGTGCCGGCAACGGCTTTTTCGGCTCGGCGCGCAAATGCTGCGTGCACAAATAACGCTCGCGCAGACGCTGCATGATCGCCCGGGCCTGAATGCCGCCGTCTTGCATCGGGATACTGGCACAGCCCATCAGGTAGCGGTAATTGCCCTGGTTGAGCACGTCTGCCAGCTCGCTCCACAGCACGGTAATGGTGCCACCGTTGCGGTAGGCCGGGTCGACGCAGGTGCGGCCGATTTCCAGCACCGGGCCTTGCAGGTTCGCCAGGCCGTGCAGGTTGAATTCTTCTTCGCTGTAAAAGTGGCCGATGTTTTTTGCCGCGCTGTGATCCAGCAGGCGGGTGGTGGCTACCAGTTGACCGCTATTGAGATCGCGTACCCCGATATGTTCGCACCAAGGGTCATAACTGTCCTCGTCGAGCCCGTGCTCAGTACTTTTGAGCTTGGCCTTCAACTCGCCGCTGAATACACGAAAACGCAGGGCCTGAGCTTCACGCAGGGCGACGGGGCCAAGCAGGCGCTCGGCTTGCAGGCGACGTTCTGGAGCGGTGTCGCGGATACGGGCGATCTGGGACATTGCGAATCTCCGTGCAGGCACTGTGCCCGCTCTGGGTTTCTGCCAATCGACTGAGGTGTGCAACTTCAGGCTAGGCAAGTGCAATGTCACCCCTGTGACGTTTGGGTGATGCTTGTATGACAGCCCAGGGAGGAACTTTGTGTGGGAATCGACAGCCAGACACTGTGTAAAAAAGACCTGCCAAAACCGCTCGCCGGGTTTAATGTTCACCCACGTTGATTTGTTGATGAGTTTTTATGCTTAAAGCGCTGTTTTCTTCTGCCTGCGCCCTGGTGCTGACCCTTGGCGTAAGCCTGTCCGCCCAGGCCAACTGGTACCTGGATGGTGAGTCGTCTCGGCTTTCGTTTATCACCACACAAAATGCCAATATCGCTGATGTGCATCGCTTTCTGGTCCTGCATGGCAAGGTCGACCGCAAGGGCCTGGCGCAATTGCGCATCGAGATGGACTCGGTCAACAGCGCGGTGCCCCTGCGCGATGAGCGCATGCGTGACGTGCTGTTTGATTTCAAGCACTTCCCTGAAGCGCAAATCAGCGCGCAGATCGACCTGCAACCGATCAACGATCTGGCGAGCGGCGCGCAACTGGAATTGCACTTGCCGGTCACCGTCAGCTTGCGCGGCAAGCAGCACACCTATGAGGCTGAACTGTTGGCTACCCGTCTGGATGAGCGACGCTTCCAGGTTGTGACCCTGGAGCCGCTGATGCTGCAGGCCGAAGATTTTGGCCTGCAACCCGAGCTTGAAACCTTGCGCAAAATGGCCGGGCTGTCGGCCATCAGTTTTTCAGTACCGGTGAATGCGGTGCTGATTTTCACGGCCCGTTAAGATGGCCGGCGCGGTGTTCGGCTGGCGCAGCGACAATCAGTTCGAACTGCTGATCGACGGCCCGCAGTTTTTCCCACGAATCCTGGCCGCCATTGAGCAGGCACAGGAGCAGATTGATCTGGAACTGTATCTGGTTGAGGCCGGTGACTGTGCCGAAACCATCGTCCAGGCGCTGGAGCAGGCCGCCTGGCGCGAGGTGCGGGTGCGATGCCTGTTTGATGCCTACGGCAGCCTGGGATTGGGGCCGGGTTTGCGCCGCAGGCTGATCGAGGCCGGGGTGGAACTGCGGCATTACAACCCGCTGAGCTGGCGCCGTGGCCTGAACAACCTTTATCGCGACCATCGCAAGCTGTTGCTGGTTGACCAGCAACTGGCCGTGGTGGGTGGCACCGGCGTCACCGATGAATTCTGGCGCCCGGCTGAAAACACCTGCGACTGGCATGAGGTGATGGTGCACATGCAAGGGCCGCTGGTGCAGGACTGGCAAATGCTGTTCGATCGCCAGTGGCGTGCCAATATCAGCCGCAAGGCGTGGAAGCCAGCGACCCACTTCGGCCTGGCGCGCCTGCCCGGCGTGCCCGCTGAGGCTGAGGGCATGGGCCGCGTGGCCTACGCCGATGCCCACCAGCATCGTGACATCCTGCAGTCGCTGGTGCGGGCGATCAACAGTGGCAAGCAGCGGATCTGGTTGGCCACGCCGTATTTCCTGCCGACCTGGAGCGTGCGCCGTTCGCTGCGGCGGGCGGCGGCGCGGGGCGTCGATGTGCGGCTGCTGCTGACCGGGCCACGCACCGACCACCCTTCGGTGCGCTACGCCGGGCACCGTTACTACCCGAGGCTGCTCAAGTCCGGTGTTCAGATACTGGAATACCAGCCGCGTTTTCTGCATTTGAAAATGGTCCTGATTGACGATTGGGTGAGCATTGGCTCGTGCAATTTCGATCACTGGAACCTGCGCTTCAATCTTGAAGCCAACCTTGAAGCGCTGGACCCGGCGCTTACGCAAGCGGTGGCGGCCAGCTTTACTGCCGACTTCGCCCAGAGCCTGCCTGTCAGCCTGCAAGACTGGCAGTCACGCCCCCTCTGGCGCCGGGTCAAGCAGCGCATCTGGGGCTGGGTTGACCGGCTGGTGGTGAATATTTTGGGGCGGCGCCACTGAATTTCGCCCAGCATGCGGTTACACAAGCGTGGATAACGTGCAAAATCGAGCCACTTCACGCGCAGCGGACGAACGTGAAGCCTGATTTTTTGGAGCGTTGTGCATGACACCTTCGTTGTTACTGGCCGTCCTGGCTTCCGGCTTTATCTATGGCATCACCCCGGGCCCTGGCGTGCTGGCGGTTTTCGGTATTGGCGCTGCCCGTGGGCGACGTGCCGGGGCCGGTTTTTTGTGCGGGCATTTGCTCGGCGATGTGATCTGGTGCAGTACGGCACTGATTGCCATCGTTGGCGCGCGTGAGTTTGGTAGCACGGCCTTTAACGTATTGGGCTTGATCAGCGGCCTGTACCTGTTCTGGCTGGGCTTGCGCGCGGTTCGCGCCCAGCGCAGCAGCGGTGCTCAGCAAGGCCCGGCGCGCCAACCGTTTGCCCACGGGATTTTCTTCGGCCTGACCAACCCCAAGGCGTATCCGGTGGCGGTGGCGACGTTCACTGCACTGTTGTCCAGTCGCGCAGAACTGCTGACCTGGGCCATGTTGCCCTGGTTGATCGCCTTGAGCTTTGTCGGCGGAGCGTTGGCCTACATGATTCTGGTGGGCATCGTGGGGGCAGGGCATGTGAGGGCGCTGTATCAGCGCCATGAGCTGCTGATCACCCGATTATGCGGGGTGATGTTTATCGGGTTTGCTATCAGTGCGCTGATGCATGCGCTGCCCGGGCTGTTACGAATTATCGGTTGAAGTAATGGCCAGGGAGTGCAGTACGCTCAAAGTCATCGGGGATGAAAGTTGAGGTTTAACCCCGATGCAGCGAGTTAGCCTATGGGCATCGAGCACTGGTTGCTAAAGGCAGGGTTTTACTGTGCAAGCGAGGCCTTCAGAAGGATTGAAAGCCTGGAAGAAGTGGAGCGGGTGGCGGGAATCGAACCCGCGTGATCAGCTTGGGAATCTTGGGCGGGTGGTGTTTCGTAGTGTCTCGGGATGTATGCTTGCTCCCCGCAAAGCCCGTAGGAATGGGCCTTAGCGGCGAGTCGGTCATTTCATGCTGTTTCACCGATCACCCCCCAATTTCAGGCCAACGGCCCCCAGTAACGGCCCCCAGATGCTCACCGAGAAACAAATCAAGGCAATGAAGCCTGAAGAAAAGGAATACACCGTCTCCGATGGCCGCAGTGCCAGAGGCGAGGGTGTTCTGATGTTGCGAGTTCGACCCAATGGAACAAAGGAGTTCTATTTTCAGCGCCGGTTGAACGGCAAGAAGATCAAGTCGAAGCTGGGCGTCTATCCCACCCTGGGCCTGTCAGCTGCCCGTGACCTGTGCCGCGCAGAAAAGGAAATACAGATATCTGCGGGCACGTTCAAAAACCTGCTCGATGCCTACATTACCAAGCTGGAAGGAGAGGGCGCAGCTTCGGCGGGTGATGTGAAGTGGTCGTTCAAGCACTATGTGATTGAACCCTTCCCCGACCTGGTCAATCGTCCGGTGTCGCTGATTGGCCCTGCGGAGATACGCGACATCATCAGCAAGATGATCGCTGCTGGCATCACGACCTACTGCAACCGCGTCCGATCTCAGTTGCACGCAGCCTTTCAGGTAGGACTTGAACAGGAGTTCAATCCCCGCAGCTACCAGAAGGCGAATCTGAAATTTGGCATCACCAGCAACCCGGTGGCCAGCGTCCCGGTACAGGCCGACTGGGAGAAGCCGGGCAACCGCGCTCTGTCAAAAGAGGAACTCGCCACGCTGTGGCAGCTGTTACCTGAGCATTTGAGCCAGGTCACGTCGGAGCTGATTAAGTTTTTGATCGCATCAGGTGGCCAGCGCCCGGAACAGCTACTGGCAACAGAGCGCAGCAATTACTTTTCCGATCACCTGATTATCCGCAGCAACAAAGGTGTAGAGGGGGAACGGACGTTGCACACTGTTCCCTATAACGACCTTATGCGCGGTTGCCTGCATGTGATGGACGAGGTCAGCGAGAACAGCGCTTACCCTTTTGAGGGCAAAGCCAAGGACACGTCGCTGCATGCAAATTCATTGTCGCGGGCTGTGACCAAACTCTACGGAAGGCATAAAAGTAAGTTCAACGGAGGGCCGTTCACGTTGCGTGATCTGCGCCGCACCTGCAAAACCCTGATGGGCGTTGCAGGCTTGGAAAAAGAACTGCGGGATCGAATCCAGGGGCATGCTTTTAATGATGTGTCGTCAAAGCATTATGACCGATATGATTACTACAAAGAGAAAGCTGCTGGGTTGGAGGTTTGGAATGAGTGGCTTGAAAGTAATTGTGTGCTAAAGGGAGAGGCTTATGTCCTTAGGGAATTATGATGTAAAGCATTTCGATAGTGCGAAGGAGTTAATTCAATATCTGTCGCCTATAGAGTCACGTTGGGAGTGCCAGGATTTTGTTTTTCGTGGGCAAGGTGATTCACAGTATCAACTTGTTCCGTCAGCATGTAGAAGGCATCCGGGATCCTTTTTTTCAGAAAACCCAACGGCGATTTTTGGTGATAAAAGTGATAATCAGGTTTTGTATGAGCAAACAGTTTTAAAACGTTTTTTGGATGGGTGTGATAATTCAGGTTTGGTTGTTCCAGGCTACAGTGATGAAGTTAAGCGGTTACTTCGAGGTGATATATCTGAGAGGTTTTTACCAGCTGTAACATGGCCGCGTGATCAGTATCATGAGCTTCTTGCTGCCGCTCAGCATCATGGCGTGCCGACTAGGTTGTTAGATTGGAGTCGGCGAAGTTATGTAGCTGCTTATTTTGCAGCTACTACTGCGGATTATACAAAGTCTGATAGTCAGATTGCTATTTGGGCATTGAATTTGAAGCGTCAAAAAAAATGGAAGACGATCAAGATTATTGATCCGCCAGGGGGGGTTAGTAGAAATTTAGCTGCCCAGTCTGGAATATTTACGATGCAATATAATAGTGATTTGATGTGTGATGACTATTTGGCTAGTCCGTTGGAGGAGTCTCTAGAGCTTTATCAGCATGGCGAGCAAATTGTTAATTTGTTAAAGATGACTCTTTCAGTTTGTGAGGTTCCAAAGCTTGTAAAGTATTGCTCTAAGCTTGGAGTAAGTGGGACTACTCTTTTTCCAGGGTATGAAGGTGTGGCAAGAGACGTTGTTGGATGGGCTAAGGAACACATTGGTATCAAAGGGTTTTATGAGTTAGATGAACTCGACGCTGATGACTTTAGAGGCTGAAGTTTATCAAAGCGAATTAATGGTGAAGCCGCTTACGCGGCTTCGGTAGTTTCAGGTGCTTTCCATTGCTCGGGGTTCAGTTGCCAAGCAGCTAAAGCAGACTCCCGCCAGCCGACACGGCCAGCGGAGATAGCAATAGGCTTCGGGAAACGTCCCCGTTTTACCTCACGCCACAGCGTTGTACGGGAAAGGGAGGTGAGCCCTAAGACGTCTTTTTCCCGTATGAAACGATCAAGTTTTAACCCCATCCCATTCGCTCCATAAAATTACTGCTTTCCTGCTCGGGATGTAGGCAATTTCGGATAGCTACTTTCTTTGTGTCACTCATTGGCTTTAGCTTCCAGCTCTGCAATGCGGTTTAGCAACTGATTGATGATTTTTCTCTTTTCATCAAGGGCCAACTCAAGGGTTAGCGAGCGCTCCAGCCGATTGATAATTTCGCCGTTCATACTTCGCTGGTTTCTATAGGCAACCGCAGCGATTTCAGGGCGCAGCCCGTCGGGCAGGCGGATTACAAATTTGTCTTGTTCGCGAGAATCACGCATTAGTTCGCTCCTGCGACAATGGATTTGGCGAGTAACTGTGCAACGACTGCTGCATCGCGCTCCGATAACTCGCCCAAGTTTTGGGCCATGCTGCTCAGGCTTTCCAAGCGCACCCGTGCCTCGGGGGATTTGTGAACCAGGTAGCCGATCACAGCGGCTCCGATAATGGCGGTTGCCACCAGATGTCTTGCCGGTGTGGTAGCCTTCGTTTCGCTGCTGCTTTGGTGCTGTGCTTGCATGGTGTTGCTCCTCAGTGGTGGTTGGTGTCGAGGAGGTGCGAACTCCTCGATACCGCTCTTCAATTCCGATTAGTCCTGGCGTGCCAGGTAAATAATCAGGTCGTTTTCAGGTTGTCTGGAACATCCAGCACCGCACGGTTTTCGCTTTGTTGGCGGCGTCGACATCCCATGCCGAGCAAACATTTCTGTTCGTCTCGATGAACTTGGGGCACTTGCTGGTTTTGAGGTGGCGTTTCAGTTCTGTCAGATCCGGCACTTTTTGGCGCTTCTCTGCGGCTTCCTTGGCGAAGTCATTGAGGTTCACAGCGATCAGGCCGTCATTGCGGGAGTGGTTGAGTCCGCCTGCTGCGTTGTTCAAGTACTCGTACAGTTCCCAAAACTCGACGACGATCGGATGGTCAGCGTTGATTGCCAGCTGGCGTTCCTTGGCCATGCTCTGGATCTCGGTATGGGCAGCTTCTACCTGGTGCTTTTTCAACGGGATAACGTGAACCAAGGCATCTATCAAAGCGTGTAACTGAGCATGGTTTTTTGCGATCCGGACGGTGCGGATCTCCGGTAGGGCCAACAGCTTTTGTTCGTAGACCGGCACTTGTTCGCGGACGGTCTGCATCACGATGTTTTCTTTCATCGTTGCTTTGATCAGGAACCCGCTCACGCGGTCGACCGGCATGCGCTCCAGCTTTTCCACCAACAATTTGGTCTGTGGTGTCTGCCCGTCCTTCGTCATGGCGATATGCACCAGTCGCTGCAGGATGGGTTCGGATGCATTCACAGCATGGTTCTGGCCAATGACTACAGCTCCACGGAATGGGGGTTCGCGGGTGTCGTTACCGTTGTTTTTCACGCCAGTAGAGCGAACGCTCCGGCCGTTGTAGGCAGTCTTGAGCTCGTCCCAGTCGTATTGCCTGGTCTGGCTGCCGTCGGTCTTTTCTCGTTCTGACTCGATGAGCACCACCGGCAGGTTGCCGACCTGAGCGAAGTTCCGCGCCCGAGCAACCGGGGTGCCTTTGGTGGGGTCGAAGCCCTCATAGTCGATACGGCCGCACATTTTCCACAGGAACTCGATCAGCGTGGACTTACCTGCTCCTGGCTCACCGATGATTTCCATGAAGGGGTAGCTTTTCTGGTGCTGGCGGATCTGTTCAGCAAACAGTGACCCGAACCAGAATGCGAGTGCGACCAGACCTTTGGCGCCGAAGCACTGCCAGATGATGTCCAGCCATTCCGTGTCGAACTTTTCCAAGTCAGTGTTCAGGTTGAGAATGACCGACTGGCTCAGGGTCTTGATGCTCAATCGATCCATGTCGAAGAAGTCTTCTTCGTTCAGTTTGAACGCTTTGCCGTCCCGCACTGCTACGTCGCCGTAGATGTATGCGCCGTGTTCACGGGTGTAGCCGGTGAAGTCGATGGTCTGCACTGTCTTGAGGGCGTCAGTTTGCTCCTCGATGAAGGCATCGAGCTGCTGGGTGGTGCCGGTGAACATCCCGCCCGGCGCAATGCCGAGCAGGCGCTTTTTGAACTCGGCAGACGAGGCAATCTGCGAACTGGTGAAGGTGTTCTTGATCGGTGCCGCGTCATGGGCAAACGTGATCCGGAAGTAGTACCAGGATTCGTCGGTGAGTTTATTTTCCTGGTAGTACAGCGCCTTGGGGTTGCAGGTGGCGATACGCTGTAACGCGCCGCACTGCTGCATAGCCTTGGCCCGCATCTGTTTGTTGTTCAGTTGCTGGTCGTCGTGATGATCGCTGTCCTCCAGCTCCTGAATAGCCTTGTTGTACTTTTCCAAGTCGAGTCTGAACCAGTACAGGCGGTTGCCGAACTCCAGGTGAAATTCGCTCCGGCGTTTCCAATCGAACATCACCAGGGCCTTCTCGGTGGCATTCTCAGCAATCAATAGAGCGCCGTGGTGTTGGGCAATGGTGAGATCCTTCTCCACCTGTGCATCACGCTTTTCGCCTTCGTCCAAGAATTGCCAGCGTTGGTGCAGGTCGTTCCAGTCGAGCTTTTTGTTGTCCCTCTGTGGGATCTGCGCCGCTTCGCAGGTGAAGCCCAGTTCGCGGGCCATGCGTACCCAGCGTTTGGTGTAGGTGTGTGCTCCCGGTTCATTGTCGAGCGCCCAAACCAGTTTTGGCAGTTTGCCCTGGCGGGCGGTCACCAGCGCCTGTAATGAGTCAGCCGGGAAAGCATTTGAGGACATAGCCGATACAGCAGCAATGTTGTGGTGTACCAGGGCGATCGCATCGAAAATGCCTTCGACAATCCAGATTTCCTTCGCTTCGAGCACGTCAACGGAAGGGGGGCACCACCACACGCCCTTGTAGGACTCCCCCGGCTGAAAGCGGGCTTTCATCTTGCCGAAGCGCGCAGGCTTGTCGATCAGACGTTCCCAGTAGCCGCCTTTTTCCAGGGCGAAGCGTACCGTCGCACTGCCAGCGTCATGCTGGGCTGAGTAATAAGTTTCCTGTGTAAACCAACCTGCGATCAGTGAAATATTGAAGCCGCGGGCAAACTCAAGGTATGCGCGTGCTGTCGCTGTGGGGGTGTTTTCAGTAGCAGGAACGCGCTTGCTCCAGTTTTCAAAAAGGTCGCTGTAGATCTCTTTGACATGAACTGTGTGGCCACACTTTTCCTGCCGGCCACAGATGAGCTGCCACGGGCTGTCGAATCGGGTGTACAGCTCTTTTTTGTTGCACTTGGGGCAGGTGCCACCGCGCATGTAGTTGGTGGGGGCTCGGTGTTTCAGACCGAAATCGGACTCTATACGCTGCAGGACATCGTGACGCAGATCGTCTCTCATGGTTACTTCACTGATTTAAGGCTGAGGGATAGGGCTGCCATCAGGCGTTTTTGTGCAGCCATTACCGGGACGTGGGCGAGGATTGCCCCGTGGCGCAGACCGTCCGAGATCAAGCGGAATTGGTCGGCATACCAGTGTTCATTGAGGTTTGAGCGGTACTGTTCACGCAGGGCCATAAGCAGCGCTTCGGCCTCTGCAGGAGGCAGTTGGGTGGTGACAATTACGGCGTTTCCCATCGTAAAACCTCGATTTTGGGCGCAGCTCACCCAAACCCACTGGGTGTGGGACAGGCGGTTATTGGGTTGGTGGTTCTATTGGGCTATCAAGAAACAGTCGATATGGGCCGTTTTGCGTGCAACTGAATGACAGCTAGTACCTCTGCATGGCGTGCGGCCATGTGCAGGCTTTCGGCTTTAAGGATGGCGTCTGCTTCGCCTTGATCGATTACGCCGTCTTCAAGGGCTTGGGCAATGATTTGGTCTACAGTCCCGCGCTTGGCTGCTGTCTTTACGCACATGGTGTACATCTCCATATTGTCGAGAGACTCAGGCGGCGCGACCGGGACGAACATTCCGCCGTACATGCCAGCGATGTATTCGGGAAAGTGAGTGGTGCCTGTGTCCTGTTCAAGTTGAAATATTTGCGACTCGGTCAGGGGGCGACTGTTCTCATATAGGTGGTTGTCAAACTGCTTGATGTCTTCAAAGCCCAGGCGGGCAGCGGCGCACTCTCGGCCACCTGGATAAGCCAGGATTACCTGGCGCATTACTTGTCTGCGCGTGTTTAAAACTTGGCCTTTCATCTTCTACTTTCCCCAGTTGCCCAGTGCTATTACTGTGCGATCACGCCGTCTTTGATGCCGAGCAGTACTGCAGCGCGATGTGCCTCCCCACGGCGACAAAGGCTCTGGCCACTCAATACGGCGTAAACGGTGCTAGGGTTCAGATTGTGTAAAACAGCGAAGTTTTTCGCTGTCTGGCCACGCTTTTCCAGGGCCTCACGTGCCTGCTGTCGCGCTTGCTCGCTAGTGCTTGTGTTGGGCATAGTGCAATTCCTTGCGTTTTCGTGTGATGACAAGCGCAGGATGTGGCAAAAAACTGCCATTGTAAATATGCGAGTGGAAATAAATTGACTCTATCTGAAGATATTGGGGCGCGTCTGCGTGAGCTACGTTCACAGATCGGCCTGACTCAAGACCAACTTGCGGAAAAGCTCGGCGTATCAAAACGTACCCAAGGAAATTACGAATCTGGTGCGAGTGATCCCACGGCGTCATACCTGAGCATGGCAGCCAGCCAACTGGGTTTTGATGTTCCGTACATCCTCAATGGCGTGCGCACGACACCTACGAGTGAGTCACTGAGCGAGGTTGAACACTCGATTCTCCAGCAGTACCAGAGCATTCCTGAAGACGATCAAAAAGCCATTCGCCGGATTCTCAAAGCGATGGCCGATGATGCTGCGCGGGCAAACAATTAATTTCGTAACCCCCCGTTCTAAAGCTGCTACTCCTCCCGATAACGTCGATTCAGCAATGCACTTTATGGAGTAGTCAGCATGTTGGATCACGTAAAAAACCATAGCGGCCTTGCACAAGCGCTGGAGCTTGAATCGCAGGAACTCACATGGATGGAGCTGAACTTGATCAGGCTTTACCGCCAGTTGAGTGATCAGGATCAGTTACAGATGAAACGAGTAATTGAGGCCCTGACAACGAATCCTGAAGCCCCGGCAGAGGGTTAACCTCCCGCTTGAGCGTGACCGATCGCCGATATTTTGAGTCGGCGGTTTACGGTTCACGCGACTGCATGTGATGCGAGTTGTGCGAACAGCTCTTGCTGTTTGGCTTTGGGCATCTCGCGCAAGCGATCGAGCAGCATTCTTTCGTATGACTGAGCCGACGGGCTTAATGTGTGTGAGAACGTGAGTTCTGCCACCCAGGTATGCCCGCACATTGCATCCAGGCACTGGCAATAGAGTTTCGAAAAATCAGCTGAAAAAGTTTCCCGCGAAGCGATACGTCCTTTGTGCCCGCACTTACAAACAACCCGCATATCGTGTCCCTCCCCAGGGTGCAATAATTTGCCATTGTATCGCCTGTAAGCGCAAATTTACGCTAGCTTCAGCGCTTTAATTAGTGCTTTCTATCGCTTTGCTCTCTTCCCGCCACGCTATCCGGCGATCCCCCCGCAACACCTCATTGACCTGGTCAAACAGCTGGCAGATCGGGCGTATCTCGTTGCTGGTGTAGACCCGATCGATCTTTTCGATATCTCCAAAGCCGCCGTTGTTCTCCGGGATGATGCCTGCCAGAGCGGGGTTCATTCGCCAGGCCGCGATCACGTCGTTGCGGGTGATGTTCTTCACCTTCTCCAGTTCGTCTTTGGCCTGGAAGTCGCCCACCGGGATGATCTGAATGGCGTTTTCTTTGCCGTTGGGGATGTTGACGAACATTGAGCGGAAGTTGCCCACGCCCTTGCTGGAACTGATTTGCTCTCGCAGGTTGTTTTCGTCGTCTTCGGTCAGGTCGGGGTCGTTGGTGTAGAAGATGTAGCCCGCGTGGGCACCGTTGCTGTAGTAGCGACGGCGGAACAGGGTCGCGGCCTCGTTGAGCAAAAGTGCCTGCATGCCACCGAGGTAGTCCGGGATGCCGTAGATGGTTTGTTCCACGTCATAGTCCATGATGTGGATGATCTCATCCTGTTCAAAATCCATGAACTTGCCGTCGGCAAGCAGCATTCGGTAACCGCCGTCGACTTTTACGCGCATGTTGATCGCAGGCAGGTGTTTCAACTCCAGGACTTGGCCGAAGGTGTTGGTGTCGCAATACAGAAACGCATCACCAAACACCATGTAGTCCAGCCCGGCGCAGCCCATGGTGTGGGCACTACAGCCCGAGGTGGGAATAAATTCACGCACAAGCAGGTTGCGTTTGAATTTCGGGATTGCGCCGTGGTGAGCATTGGCGCGTAGCAGTTTGGCCAGTCCGGTGCGTGACACTGGAGGCTTGTAGATGTCGCCGTCGTCGCTGGGGAACACCCCCACATACTCGCCTATGTTGCCGCTCAATACCTGTTCCGGCTCCCCGAACGTAAACGCGCGCATGGGCTGCTGTTGGCGTGCCGGGTGATTGACCTGGTGCTGCTTGCGTCGTGCTTTGGACATGGGTTCCGCTCGTGATGTAGCGGCTTCGGCGCCGCTTGTTCGTGTTCAAGGGTTCGTTGGCCAGGGCATGCATGATTGCCCAGGCAATGTCGGCGTGGCCGGTGGCCTCGGTGCGCGATGCGCTGTAGGTGATCTGGCCGCTGCCGGTGGTGCCGCGCTTGATGGTCAGGAACGCTTGGGCAATGTCCGTCCAGCCTGCATCCCATTCGATACGACTGCCTTGGATCGTGTCCTGGGCTTTGAGTACGAGGGTGTTTTTGGTTTCCAGGCTGTAGTGGATCGATGTCGCACGCGGGTAGAAATCGCGCACCAGGTCGAACACCCCGTAGCCGATACCCGTGGTATCGATGCCGATGTGCTGGACGTTGAAGCGCTGGGTGAGCTTCTCGACCTGTTCGGCCTGGTACTTGAACGACTGCCCGCGCCAACTGTGCTTCTCCAGGATGCGAAACTTCGCCCCGGCTTCCAGCGGTGGGGCAATGACCACGCAGGTGGCATCGTCCCGGGTACGGCTCGGGTCGTAGCCAATCCAGACGGGACTGTTGCCGAAGGGGCGATCGTCTTCGGGCTTGTAGTCTTCCCACAGCAACAGGTCGGAGTAGCAGCGCTCCAGATCCTTGAGACTGAATGCGCTTTGGGTGCTGTCGATGAACTTGCAGTAGAACAGCTGCTGAAACTTGTCCTCGTCGTATTCCAGTTGCAGCTGTTCAAGGTCGAACAGATCACAACCGCCATCGATCGCATCCTGAATCGTGATGGTCTTGCGCCACTGGCCGTCCGGGCATAGCGCGCCCTGCGTGTATGCCGATTCAGTCGGCCAGGTACCACCGGCTTTTTTGCCGCGTTTGCTGTTGCGAAACTCTTCACCTGACCAGAATGGGTACGCCTGATGCGACACAGCGCTGGGCGTCGAAAAGTAGGTTTTCCGCCACTTCTTGTGTGTGCCCATGGCGCTGGCCACGGTGCTGAGTTTTTCAAAGTCGCGAATCCAGAAATATTCGTCGACGTATACATGCCCGTGATAGCCCTGGGCGGTGCTGCTGTTGGTGCTGAGGAAACGCAACTCGGCGCCGTTGCTCAAGGTGATGGGGTTACCGGTCAGCTCGATGCCGAACCACTGCTGGGCAAACTGGATGATGTAGCTGCGGAAAATCTCTGACTGCGATCTGCTGGCCGACAGAAACACCTGGTTGTCGCCGGTTAACACGGCGTCCATGAACGCTTCACCAGCAAAGTAGTAGGTCAGGCCCACTTGGCGGCTTTTCAGGATATTGCGAATCCTGCAGGTGAGCGGGTTCTGTTTGGCCGCGAACAGCTCTTTTTGGTAGCCGTACATCTTCGAGATGAACTTATCCAGAAAGTCCACTTCGGTCAGGCCGCTGATGTCGTTCTTGGCCTTTTTTTCGCGCTTCTTGCCGCTGCTATCACCGCGACTGGATCGCTGAACACGTGATCTGTCGCGGCGTTCCTGTGGCTCGTCCGCCGGTTCGCCGGGTGAAGCCAGCACCGGTTTGGCGGCTTGTTTAAGCAACCGTTCGCGGATGCTGGTCAATCGATCCAGTTCGTTCAGATCGTCCTTGCTCAAACTGGTGGATTTATCCAGGAGCAGGGTAATACGCCGCCCGATCGCGGTCAGCGGTTCTTCGTCGGAGAGCATGTCTTCCCAGCCGCCCTGGCGAATCCAGTAATAGACGATACGGATGTTGGGCAGGTGGAGTTGCGCCTGAATTTCCTTGGCCTTGCAGCGGCGTAGAAACAGGCGTTTTGCGGCTTCTTTCACTTCGGTTGAATAGAGCATGGGCCGCAGTCTATGCGGCGAAAAGGCAGTAAACGCGGAGTTAAAAACCTCGATTCTCCTAGATGTGGAAAATAGGAGGAGGGCGCATTTGAACCGTTTGTTTGAGGCCGAACGGCTCCTTATCGTGGCAGCTCATTCAACCGATTGAGCGCAGTTATCACCCATGCCCCGTTCCCTTGTTTCGTACTGGAAACGTGTCGCAACCAGCGGCCCGACCATTGATGGTCGTGAAATCCTTCCCCAGGAACTGCGTGATATCGCTGAAACCTACAAGCCGTCGTTTTACACAGCTGTTATCTGGTGTGAACACGAGCGCTGGCAAGGCGCATTCGGCACGGTGTTTGCCGTTCGTCTGCTTGAAGAGGGTGAGGATTTAGAGCCTGGCCAAGTCGCGCTGGAAGCTCAACTCAAGCCGAATGATCGATTGCTTGCCCTCAACGACCAAGGCCAGAAGCTGTTTAGCAGTATCGAGATTTATCCGAATTTCCGGGGTAAAGGCAAAGCCTATATGACCGGAATGGCCGTCACGGATGAGCCAGCCAGTACCGGTACCCAAGAACTCTATTTTTCAAACCAGACCAGCAAGCGTACGTATTACGCCGCCTCGGTCGAACTTGGCCGCCCGCAGGACGACATGCAAAACACCTCAGAAACAGGACTGATCAATGCCCTGACGGGCTTTTTCAAGCGTTTCGCCGCCGAAACCCTGCCCGACGAAACCACCCCAACCACTACCGAGAGCAAACCCCCAATGGATGAAGCTACCGCAACGGCTTTGAAAGCCCTGTTGGCGCAACTACTGGTTGTCGCTGCAGGTATTCAGGCCGTTATCGAGCCTGCCGCCGAAGACGCCCCCGAACCCGCTCAAGAACCGATCGATGATGTCAGTGCTGCAGTGGACGAAATCGTTAACACTGCCGAAGAAGAACGCGAATACAGCCGCAAAGGCAATTCGTCGAACAAGGCCGTGCTGACGGCATTGGCGAACCTGCAAAAGCAGTTCAGCGCCTTGCAGAACACCCCCACCGGTCGCCAGTTGCCGCGTAACCCCGGCCCTGTAAACACCGCCAAAAAGCGGGTGCTTTGACATGGCACAACTGAGCGCCAAGGGCGCCAAGCATTACGCCGAGTTGCAGGACGCGATCGCTGACACCTACGGGGTTCAGCGTGCCAGCAAGATGTTCAGCGTTGAACCGTCTGTTGCTCAAGAACTGAACGACGCGATCACGGCGAAAGCGGACTTTCTGGAGCGCATCAACATCATCCCGGTCAGCGAGATCAAGGGTGAGAAGGTGTATATCGGTGTGAATGGCCCGGTTACTGGCCGTACCAACACCAAAACCACCGATCGGCAGGCCAAGGATGCTTCGGCCCTGGAAAACACCACCTACGAGCTGGCAGATACCCAGTCGGACGTGGGCTTGCCATACGCCAAGATCGACGCCTGGGCGAAGTTTCCCGACTTCAAAGATCGCTATTCCGCCGCTGTGCAGAAGCGTATTGCACAAGACCGGATCGTTATCGGCTTTCACGGCCTTAGCGCGGCGACCCAGACTGATCTGGCAGCCAATCCCAAGCTGCAGGACGTGAACAAGGGGTGGCTGCAGCAACTGCGCGAAGATGCCCCGCAGCAAGTGCTTAAAGAAGGTGCGACCACAGGCAAGATCACGCTGGGTGCGGGTGGTGATTACGCCAACCTCGACGCCCTGGTGCATGACACCAAGCAAATGGTGGACGAGATCCTGCGTGAAGACGGTGACCTGATCGCGATTATTGGCAGCGATCTGTTGGCCGCAGACAAGGCCAAGCTGTACACCAAGCAGGGCGATACCCCGACCGAAAAAGAGCGCATTGAAAACGCTCAGGTCATCTCGACCTACGGTGGTTTGCCAGCGTTCAGTGTGCCGAACTTCCCGGTCAACGCCGTGCTGATCACCAGCTGGGACAACCTGTCCATTTACTACCAGGACTCCAGCTGGCGTAAGCAGTCGATCGACAACCCGAAACGCTCCCGCGTAGAGGACTACAACAGCCGCAACGAAGGTTATGTGATCGAGCAACTGGAAAAGATCGCACTGACTGAAAACGTGGAGCTTTTAGCGTGAGCCTGGCCCTGACTCACAAGCGCCGCATGTTGGCACTGGGTAGCGCTGCAGCTGTCGCGGCTGCAGGTGCCACGGTGGCCTATTCGCACGCTGATGCGTTTAGCAGCCCGGCCAATGCCCGCAAAAATCTGATGTTGCAGGAAGCCTCGCTGGATCTGGATTTGCAACGTCTGAGTGACCTCAAAAACTTGGCCAGCAAACAGTCGCTTAAGCGTGACGAGCTGCTGCCCAAGTACCAGAGCTATGTGCAGCGCTATTGCGAGTCGGGCCTGAATTTTCCCAACCGTGTCCTGGTGCAGGTGATGGTCTGGTTGTTCGATACGGCCGAGTTTGAAGACGGTTTGGAGCTGGCCGACTTCGCGATTGAGCAGGGTCAGGTAATGCCGGAGCGTTTCCTGCGCCGCGATATTCAGACCTTTGTGGCGGACGAGGTAATCGACTGGGCTTTTGCCGAGTACAACGCCGAGCGCAGCCCTGAGCCTTACCTGTCCAACATGCTGCCGCTCGTCGATGGCCGGTGGGAGCTGACGGAGCAGATCCCAAGCAAGTACCACAAGTTGATCGGTATTCGCGCCATGGAGGCAGGGGAGTGGGACACGGCGCTTAAGCATCTTGAGCGATCCACTGAGCTGTACCCGAAAGCGGGTAACGACACCCGCATTGTGAAGTGCCGTAAGGCGCTGGCAAAACAACCGGCCACACCGGCCACCGAATAACCGACTACCCCCCCCAGCGGGAAACTGTGGATGAGAGTTAGCCATTTATGGCTTGCCTCCCTGAAACAGTTCTCCCGCCCTATTTGAGCGGCCAGCGATGAGCTTTTCAGGCAAACCCACCACGTTGGTGGAACAGCAGATCGACAATGACGGCTTTTGGCCCGATCTGTCGGTGAGCGAGTTCCAGAAAGGCTATCGCCTGCCGGGTGAGTACCTGGGCGAAATGCTGGCCGCTGATTTAAAGGCTGCCATGGTCGAGGTCAATAACGACCTGACCAAGTGCAAAGCCAAATGGCAGTTAACTGGCGTCTCCTGTGTCGAATCTGCAGACCCTACGGTGCTGCTGAATCCTGCTTTTAAAGCAGCGACGTACAAGCGCGCCGTGTATTGCCGCGCCAAAGCCAGCCTGCTGACCCAGTTCGCCACCGTGGTGCGCCGCGACAGCGCCGAAAACCTCGGTAAGGAATTGCCTGAGCGATCGGAAACCTTTTTGGCATTCAGCCAGCAGGCCGTTCGCTTGCTGCAAGGCCGTGGCCGCATCACGGCGGCGCTGCTATGAAAAAGCTCAAAGCGCTGACCAGCTATCTGTTGGCCCGCAACCTGGTCATGCCCGAGCAGCTCGACAGCTGGGCCAGCCAGGTCAATCAGGATCTGATCTGGAAGCCTGATCTGAAGGGCATGCACTTTGCGGACATGCGTTACAGCGCGGTTGTGGTGTTTGAGCGCTTTGCCGATGAACCCGGGCGGCTCATGGCGTTGTTGGCCGGTTGGCTGCAGACCTATGACCCAGACCGCGATGATTTACCCAATCCAGCCTTCGCCATCGACATCCTGGACAACGACCTGGCCGACGTGGAAATCACGCTGGAGTTTGTCGAATCGCTGTACCTGGCCGAAGACCCGGACGGTGAAATAGAGGCATTCGACAAGACCTGGTCATTTATCCCGTTTGACCTGTGGGTCGCTGAAAAGGGCGAGGTAGGCACCCGTGGCCGCTAATCCGCTCGACCTCGATGTCCGGGGCTTGCTCGATGTCGACGCCCAACTGGCCTTGCTTGAGCTGTCGCCCCAGCTGCGCCGCCGACTGCTGAATAACGTCACCAAGCGCGTGCGTTCGATGAGTCGCAAGCGCGTGCGTACCCAGCAGAACCTGGACGGCACCCCCTTCGCTGAGCGCAAGGGTTCGGCCAAGGGCAAAAAGAAGATGGAAGCCGGGTTGGCCAAGCTGCTGCAGGTCACCCGCGTCAGCCCGGACGAAGCGGAGCTGGGCTGGAAAAACGCCCTGACCCGGTGGGTCGCCGCACAGCAGCACAACGGCGCCACTGAACGGCGCACTGCCGCGCAAATGCGCCGCTGGAACCGTGTACCGCCCGGAGTGGCCTGCACCGACAAACAAGCCAAGCGCCTGCGTCAGCTGGGGTTTCGGGTGCGTGTCCCGGGCAAAAAAAGCCTGAGCAAACCCAGCGTGGCGTGGATTCAAGAACACGTGAACTACGCCAAAGCGGGCCTGCTGATCCGCATTTTGAACGATGAAAAAACCGAGACATCGGGCGCGCAAAGCTGGGACATCACCCTGCCTAAACGCCAGTTCCTCGGCGTGGGCATCGGCCAGGAAACCAGCCAGCTGGTTAACCAGGTCTTTCAACAAATTCTCAATTCACCCCGCTAAGCGAGGCACTGCATGGCACTCGGCAAAGTCAGCGTCAACAATCTCAATCTGGGCCAAGGGGCCGTGACCGAGATTGAGCGCTATTTCCTTTTTATTGGCCCCGCCGCCAAGAACGTGGGCGCGCTGCTGGCCCTCAATACCGACAGTGATCTGGACGGTGCCCTGGGCATTGCGGCCAGCGACCTGAAAACCCAGATCACCGCTGCCCGTTTGAATGGTGGCGATCGCTGGGCGTGCGTAGCCGCTCCGATCGGCCAGGACGAAGACTGGCCGGCAGCGCTGGAACGAGCGCAGCAGCAGGGCTATTCGGTCGAAGCCATTGTGATTACTAAGCCGGTAACCACGGGGGTCGAGTTGTCGAAAATGCACGAGGCAGCCGTGCGTCTCAACGACACCTATGGTCGCCGCTCGTTTGTCATGGCTGCGTCTGCAAGTATCGCCATTGCGCAAACATGGGCGCAGTACCTCACCGAGCAACGCGCCATCACGGCAGACCTGGCCGCGCCCCGCGTGCTGGTGGTACCGCAGCTGCACGGCAATGACCTGGGCGTATTGGCCGGTCGACTGGCCAACACCGCCGCGAGCATTGCGGACAGCCCCATGCGTGTGGCCACCGGTGCCGTGCTCGGCCTTGGGCCTACCCCGCAAGACTCCGAAAACGTGCCGCTGCCTACCGCGACCCGGGCCGAGCTGGATAAAGCGCGCTTCTCGGTTTCGCAAACCTACTCGGATTTTCCCGGCGTGTACTGGGGCGACGGCAACCTGCTGGACACCCCGACCAGTGACTTTCTGGTGATCGAATATCTGCGCCTGGCTGACAAGGCATCGCGCCAGGTGCGCCCGTTGCTGATCCGCCGCGTGGCTGATCGACGCCTCAACAGCACCGCCAACAGCATGGCTGTCGCAGTCACGGCCCTGATGACCCCACTGCGTGCGATGGCCAAGTCCGTGACCTTTGCCGGTCAGGTGTTCCCGGGCGAGATCGAATCGCCCAAGGACGGCGACATCGTCCTGGTCTGGAAGAGCAAAACCGCCATTGAGGTGTACATCAAGCTCAAACCCCACAACTGCCCGAAAGACATCACGGCGAACATCGCCCTGGATCTTTCCAATGACGCTTCGGAGTAACCCCCTATGTCACGCATTGGCGGCAAAAACTTCGACGTGAACCTGGGCGATCTGCTGGTTCACGTTGAAAGCTGCACCCTCGATATCACGGACAACAGCGCCACGGCGCAGACCCGTGGTGTGCCCAATGGCCATGTGGACGGTGACGTTACGGCCAGCGGGGAATTTGAATTCGACTCCCTCAATTTCAACCTGTTGATCGACGCTGCCCGCAGTGCAGGCAGCTTTCGCCAGTTGGAGGCGTTCGACTCCGTTTTCTTTGCCAAGGCGGGCGACGAAGAGCTGCGCGTGGAGGCGTTCGGCTGCAAGTTGAAGGTGTCCAGCCTGCTGAGCATCGACCAGAAAGGCGGCGAGAAGAGCAAGCACAAGGTGCCGTTCGACGTTACCAGCCCGGACTTTATCCGCATCAATGGCGTGCCGTACCTGGCCGCTTCCGAGATCGAGGGGCTGAGCTGATGTCTTGCCCGTTCGACCGCGCCCAGGTGCAGGAGCAACGCGAGCGCGACCAGGCGATTGCCATCCAGTTAGCCAAGCGGCGCCCGAGCGGGCCAAGTCGTAGTGAATGCCTGGACTGTGACGGCGAGATTCCCAAGGCGCGCCAGGCGCTGGGCGGGATTTTGCGTTGCACGCCGTGCCAGTCCACTTTTGAGAAAGGGGGGCACCGATGAGCACCAATCAGGCCGCCCAGGACACCGCCATGGCCGTGATTAAGGCGTCACCGGCAATCGGCGTTGCGGCTACCGGTGCAACCGGTGCCGTCGACTGGTCGTCAGTCGCCTACATGCTGACCGCGCTGTACATGGTGCTGCAGATCCTGCTGCTGGCTCCCAAGTACCGCCAGATGCTGCGCGACTGGAAGCGCAAGTGATGAGCCTGCGTAACAAGATCGCCATAGGCGCGTTGACGGGTGTGCTGGGCATGACCGGCGCGCTGGTCAGCTGGTTTGAAGGCCGCTCGCTGGTGGCTTATCTCGATCCGGTGGGAATTCCGACCATCTGCGAAGGCGTCACCCTGGGCGTAAAGCTGGGCGATCAGGCCACACCGGCCCAGTGCGACCAGCTGCTGCAGCGTGAATTGCGCATCGCATTGACCGCGGTTGACCGCCAGGTGCGTGTGCCGCTGCCGGACACCCGCCGCGCTGCCCTTGGGTCGTTTGTTTACAACGTGGGAGAGCGCCAGTTTTCCAGCTCGACACTGTTGCGCCTGTTGAACAGCGGTGACGTGCGCGGGGCTTGTGCCCAGCTGTCGCGCTGGGTGTATGCCGGTGGCAAACAACTGGCCGGATTGGTGAACCGCCGCGCTGCTGAGCGTGAGCTGTGCGAGGTCGAACTATGACTGCGCTGCCCACGAATCTGCTTTCGTTGCTGCTGTTCCTGGCCGCCTGGTTTCTGTTCAACCACCTCATCGATGAGCGTAACCGCGCCCTGTTTGAGGTCAGCGGACTGCGCGAAGCGGCCCGTATCAGCGGCGAAATGCTGGCCGACCGCGACGAAAACGACCGTACCCGAACCAAGGCGCTGAACCATGCACTTACTGAAATCAATGACCTGCGCCGTGCTGTTGACGGTGGCAGTAAGCGGCTGTTCGTTAAAGCCAGCTGCAGCCCCCCAAAGCCCGACCAGACCGGCCCCGGCAGCGTGGCTGATGCAGGCACCGCCGAACTCGCTGCAGACGCTCGATCGGATTATTTCACCCTCAGAAATCAGCTCGCCCTCAGTCGAGAAATGATCCTGGGGCTGCAAGACCATGTGCGCCGGATCTGCCTGCGCTGAATCACCCACTTTTAAACCTGAATGGAAAACACCCATGACCGAACGTCGCGAAATCACCCTGGAAGTTGGCGAAAAAGAATTCACCTTTGAGCTGACCCCGCAGGACGTGACCAAGTACTTCAACACCTTGACCCAGACCAACAAGGTATCGCCCGCCAACAACCTGCTGATGACGACCGTTAAGCAAGACGAACGCGCCTCTTTGAAGTCGCTGCTGGGCAACCCGCTGATGGTGATGAACCTGGCCGGCACGCTGTTGGAAGAGTACGGCCCGGACGTTGAAATCACCGTAAAAAAGCCCTCGAACACGCTGAGCGCCTGAGCGAAAACGGCCTGGGCCAGTTAGTGGCCCTGGCCAATCGCTGGCTGCCCGGCGCCGCCCCCACCTACGAGGTGATGGGCACGGCCAAGTGGCTGGAGGACGAACACTGGCGACGGATGGAAATCGCAGTGGCCAACGGCATCGCCCACGCACTGAACGGATAAAACATGGCAGATCGCAGCGCAAAGCTGGCCTTTATTTTGAGCCTGACCGACAAGATCACCGCGCCATTGGGCAAGGTGAAAACCAGCTTTTCGGACTTGGCAGAACAGGGCCAAAACAACATCAAGACCATGGGCCTTGGGCTTGGGGGATTGGTGGGCGCGGGTGTTGCGATCAGCCAGTCCCTGGAACCGGCGCTGGAGATGAACCGAGCCCTGGGCGAAGTCCGATCGCTTGGCGTGGCCGAAGACGCACTGGACGCGCTCAACCGCAAGTCGCTGGAATTCTCCGTGGCCTACGGGGCGAACGCCCGGGACTTTGTCGCCTCGGCGTACAGCATTGAGGGCGCAATCAAGGGCCTGAGCGGCAGCCAGCTGGCCACCTTTACCAACACCAGCAACCTGTTGGCCAAGGCCACCAAAACCGACGCCGAAACCATGGGCGCCTATGTGGGCACCATGTACAACCTGTTCAAAGACCAGGCCGATGCCATGGGCAAAAGCCAGTGGGTTGAGAAAATGGGCGGGCAGACGGCCCTGGCGGTGCAGCTGTTCCGCACCGACGGCGCCCAGCTCAAGGATGCCTTTAAGGAAGTCGGTGCGATCGCTACCACGGCGGGTGTCGACCTGGCCGAGCAATTCGCGGTTATTGGTTCGCTGAGCAGCACCATGGAAGGCGGCGACGCCGGGGGCATGTACAAGGCCCTGTTTGAAAACATCGGCGGCGCCTCGGAAAAGCTCGGGATGAAGTTCACCGACCAGAACGGCAAGTTGATCCCGATGCTCGACATCCTGGACAAGTTGCAGGGCAAGTTTGGCGACCTGACCAGCGCGGCCAGTGGCACAGCGCTGGTCGATGCGTTCGGCGGCGAAGGTGCCCGGGTGATCGGTGCGCTGGCCAAGGACACCGGGCGTCTGCGTAATGGCCTGGATCAACTGGGCAAGGTGCGCGGGCTGGAAAGCGCCGAGAAGATGGCCCAGGCCATGGTCGACCCGTGGCAGCAGTTCGGCGCCGCTGTGCAGGCTTTGCGCATTGCCTTCGGCCAGGCACTGATCCCGATTCTGGGGCCGCTGATGGCCAGGTTGACCGGTGTGGCGCAAACCCTGACACGTTGGTCGCAGTTGTTCCCCAACATCACCCGGGTGGTCAGCATCACCGCGCTGACCATTCTTGGCATCACGGCGGCAATGTCGGCGTTAACGCTGGCCGTTGGTATCGCGAAAATGGTCTGGCTGGGGATGATTACAGTCTGGAAGGTGCTCACCTGGACGGGCTACCGCAGCATTGCCATGTTTCTGTTTCACACGGCCATGGCCACCGCGTTTGTGGTCAGCCTGGTGGCCATGGTCGCGTGGATGGGCATCGTTCGCGGCGCCATGCTGCTGTGGCAAGGCGCGATCTGGCTGGTCAACACGGCCCTGCTGGCCAACCCCGTGATCTGGGTCGTGGTCGGGATTGTCGCGCTGGTCGCTGCCGTGGTTGCTGCAGCCTATTACTGGGACGAGTGGACGTCTGCGCTACTCAACAGCGCAGCGTTCAAGTGGGTCAGCGACCAGCTGCAGGGCCTGAGTGACTGGTTTAGCTCGATGGGCGGCTGGTCTGGCATGGCCAGGGCCGCGTGGGACGGGATCACCAACATCTTTAAAAACGCCATCAACGGCCTGATCGAGATGTTGAACAAGATCCCCGGCGTGAAGATCGATGCGGCCTTTGGGGCCTTGCCAGAAATGCCCGGTACCGAGATGGCCATGACTGCCGCCGACCAGGCGGGACGTGGCGAAAAACTCCAGCAGTCGCTCAATTCGTCCTTGCCCAGCCTGTCGCCAACCCGGGCCAGCGCGGTGCCCCAGGGCGGCTTTCTGAAGAGCATCCAGAACAACCAGACCCAGAACAAAGGCACCCATGTGGAGAAAGTCGAAATCCACAACAGCAAGCCGATGGGTGCCCTGGAGCTGGAAAGCATGCTCGGCATGGCGGTGGGCTGATGGCGCTTTATATCGATCTGCTGATCACTGACAACGACCTGACTTTAGATCCTTCCAACCAGCCCGTGCTGATCGATGACCGGGGCAGCATCGCCCAGGACATCGCCCACATGATCCGCGAAAGCGGGCTGTTGGTCAGGTTGGTGGCTGAGCGTGACCGCTTTCAGCGCGCCGACTGTATCCAGCAAATGGAGCTGATCGTGGAGGACGACCGGCGCCTGGTGCCTGGGACGGCGCGGATCATCGACCAGAAAGACGGGCAGTACCTGGTGACTGCCCAAACCGTTGAATTCGGCATTATCAAGGTGGCTGTGTGAGCGAAATAGATTTTAAACAGGCGCTGGCAGATGCTGGCATCCCGACCACCGAGGCCAAGTTGCGTCAGGCATGGGAAGCCGAAGTGGCCGCCCAGGGCAGCAAGCTAAGCAACAGCAGTGCCTGGTCGCCTTTCTGGCGGGTGATTACGGCGCTGGTGACCACGCCGGTGATGTGGCTGATCGAGTTCATTGCAGGCACCGTGCTGCCGAACTTCTTTGTGAAAACCGCCAAGGGGGCCTGGCTGGACACCTTGGCCTGGGCCGTGAATGTCACCCGCAAAGCCTCGACCAAAGCCGAAGGCGTGTTGCTGTTCACCCGCGTCAGCAGCGCCGGGGTGCTGGAAGTGCCCGCAGGCACTCGCGTGCAGTCCGTGTCGATCAACGGCAACGTGTACGAGTTGTTGACCACGGCCTTGGCGTCATTCGCGGACGGTGAGTTTCAGGTCAAGGTGCCCGCCCGGGCCAAGGAGGCGGGGAGCGGTTTCAACCTTGCACCTGGTTACTACTCGATCCTGCCCGAGCCGGTGCCAGGGGTGATCCTGGCGGTCAATGCAGACAACTGGCTAAGCCAGCCCGGGGCCGATGTGGAGGCCGACGACGACCTGCGCCTGCGCGTGCGCAACCAGTTCTCGGCGGTGAACCAGTGGCACACCGACGCGGTATATCGCGCCATGATCGCCGTGTTTCCCGGTGTGCAGGCCGACGGTGTGTACTTTGAGCACAACGCCCCGCGTGGCCCGGGCAGTGCCAATGCCTACCTGCTGTTTGAAGCCGACACCCCGGCAGCCAGTTACCTGGCCAGAATCAACGACTACATCCGCGATTCCGGCAACCACGGCCACGGTGACGACCTGCTGGTCTTTGAAATGCCCGCCACCCACCACAGGGTGAAAGTCGGGATCTGGCCCAAAGCCGAACTGGGAGATGAACGTTACGCCGCCCTGGTGCGTGACGTAGAGCTGTTTATCCGCGCTGCCTTTCGCGAGAGCACGGCCAGCGACTATCAGCCGACCCTGACCTACCCACAGTCGCGGTTTTCTTTCAGCCGCCTGGGCGAAGAACTCCACCTGCAGTTCCCGGGCATCGACTCGCTGCAGTTTGAAAACATCGACATCGTGTCAGAGCTGACCATCCCTCGGCTGGCCGGGGTTGAGGTGGCGATCAATGCTTAAGCTGCGTTTGCCCTTCTGGCTGGACGGCCCCGAGCTGGCCAAGCTCAAGGCTGCCGCCCAGTCCTGGTGGGAAAAGGTCGAGGGATGGATGCGCTGGCCGCTGCTGCAGCTGGACGCCGAAACCTGCCACCTGAGCGTGCTGGACATGCTCGCCTGGCAGCGGGACATCACACGCTTTCGCACTGAAAAGGAGGCGCTGTATCGATCCCGGGTCAAGTACGCCTTTATCAACGCGGTGGACGGCGGCTCCACGGCGGGCCTGAAAAGGATCTTTGAGCGCCTGGGCGTGGGCTATGTGGAAATTATCGAGCGACAGCCAGACCGTGACTGGGACGTGATCGAGCTGCGCCTTTCTGAATCCCAACTGAGCAAGAATCCCGAGCTGTTGCGCGTGATCGCCCAGCAGTACGGGCGCACTTGCCGTCGTTATGAGTTCGTCAACTTCTCACCGCTGACCCTGCAGATGCAGACCGTGGAATTCAACGACGACCAGCAAACCTTCGGCGCCTCGATCCTGGCCGAGGAACAGACCCAACTCGACGAACTGAACCGCAGCGTGGCCCGGGCGTACTACTTCACCCACGTTGAACTGCCTGAATATCTGGGATAACCATGAGCGAATTGTCCGATCTACAAGCCGCCGAAATCGCCAAGCTGCAAGCCCTGGGCAAGGCGTGGCACCACTTCCACCACGGGGCCAGCGATGAGCTGGTACCGACCGACGCGGGCAATATTCCGACCTTGTCAGGGCTGGCCAAGGTGATTTTCGACACCATGGGCGGCGTGTTGCTGCCGGTGCTGGAAACCGTCAATGCTGCAGGCCCGGCTGTCGCCCTGGACATTGATCCGCTGCGCCGGGTATCGGCGTTCGACATCACGCTGACAGCCCCTGAATGCGCGCTGTCGTTGCTCAATGCACAGGTGCCGGCCGGTTATTCGCGGGCGATCACCCTGACCCTGAGACAGGGCAGCGGCGCCAACAAAGTGCAGTGGCCATCGAACGTAGTGTGGGCCTACAACCGCCAACCGGTGCTGTCGTATGTGCCCGGGGCGTATGACCTGGTCACGTTGGTGTATGACCCGATTGCGCACAATTGGCGCGGGATGGTCGACGGGGGCTGGTTCAATGTTTAGCACCGCACTCGACAGCCGCCCCCTGGTCGGCAGCCGCAACCCGGGCGTGGCCAATGCGCTGTCGATGATCGAGGGCCATCACCGGTTTCTGCTGGCCAATACCGGCGACACCGCCGACGCCACGCTGCAGCACTTTGTGCAGAACAACCAGGGGGTTCTGGCGAACAACCGGCACTTTATTGCCCATTCGCAAATGGAGTACCAGCCCAACGGGGACGGCACCACCGAGGGCCAGTCCTTGCACATCATTGGCTATGCCTATGCGTACCTGGCCACCGGCAAGCCCGAGTATCTGGCAGCGGCGCGCAAACACTGGGATGCGTACCTCACGTATTTCTACGCTGGCCAGCCCATCCCGGACACGCCGTCGCGCTGGATCTCCAACTGGATTGTGAACGCCAAGGAACCGGTGCTGGCCAACTGGCCGATCGATCCGATCAACCCGACCCAGAGCGGCTTTAAAGGCGTGCCCTTCGAGTTTGTCGACGGCTTTACCCGCATCCCGCACGGTGCGCCGCACTGGGGCGAGTACCTGGACAAGGCTACCTTTGCCTTTGAAGGGGATCTGGCCTGGAACGCGATTAATGCGTCCGTAAAAGCCCGTAAAGAGGATGGTTCGACCGACTGGAGCGCCGACGGCAAACAGTACGATGTGGACTGGATCATCGTCTGGACGGGGCAAAAGATCGATTCCAACGGTGACGTGCTATCCACCGGCCATGATGCGGCCGAGTTTGGCGCCGTCCAGCTCAAGGACTCCACGCTGCAGGGCGAGTACCCATTCAATTACGCCACCCGCCAGCCGGTGGAGTTCGGCGGGCAGTACATCCCGCGCAACGCAGTGCAGCACAACCGCCCGTTGCATGTGCCGTTGCTGGGCAGCGTCAACCAGATGGGCAATGCGGCCGACGGGGAAGAATGGTTCGCGGACGCCTGCTACCTACTGTGGAAAATCACCGGTGAGGCGCCCTACAAAAAGGCACTGGATGCGTGCCTGTTCACGGCCCACGAATACACGCAGATCGACTCCCTGGATAAGTTCTTTCGCCAGTCCGTGGCAGCCACAACACCGTTTACTGACGGCATTTCCTACGACTTTGTGTATCCCAAGACTGCGCAATCCATGTACGGACGCGATACGTCGGGGTTTATCACTGCCCAATTCGATCGAGCGGCCAGCTTGTCCCTTGAGCAGCAATCGGTCTGGTTTCGTCTCGACCAACAGTCAGGGTTTTTGACCACCTTTGGCGGTGTCGGCGTGGATGGCGCACCCGTCGAAGCCCGGGTGGAAGTGCTGATGAGCAACGACAAGATCGATGCGAACGGCAAAAAGTGGGGGTTTGCGCTGCCGCTGTCGACCCGCCTGGAGCCGATCGCCTACGACGTGCCCCTGGGCAGCCTTTATCAACTGGTGCGGGATGACGGCTCGGCCTACATCACCGCCGATGCGTCCGCCGTGACCGATTACGGCGGCCTGACCATCACCCAGCACTACGACACCACGGTGCTGGGCAACCGCCGGGCGAACACCATCACCGCGTTTTTTCCGGACGATGACGCCGGTTTTATCGTCGGCAACTGGACGAGCGACAGCGGACGCGCGCCGATCAATTCGATCACCTACAAATCCAATGGCGAGACAGACCTACGGATCGAGGACGCGAACGGCTGGCGGTGGTATTGGGTGCTTGAGAACACCCAGGACGCTTGGGTCAGCAAAACCCTGCTGCCCGGTGACCTGGTGCTGTCCGGCTATCAGCCCAACCATTCCGACGATCCAGACCCCGCAGCACCGGTTTATAGCGACATTGACCAGTTCACGGTGATCCTTGAAAACGGCTCGGACAAGGACATCAGCTGGACGTATGCCTACGTCAACGACGTGCCGCCGCTGTACACCCTGGACGACGGCTACAGCCTCAATTACCGGTTGACCCTGACCTGTGCCGAGGCATTCAACGCCAAAGTGGGTGACTGCACGGTGACCGGCTTTCGCGACGACTCGCTGGCCTACACCCCGGGCGTGATCCCGTTTTCCAACATCTACGAGGAAGGGTCAGACCAGATCGGCGCCTGGCACGGCATGCCATACCCGGGCTACCAATACCCGTTTGTCTACTGCCTGGAGCCGGAGAAGTACGCCCGGCATCTGGGCAACATGATCGACTTCCTGCACGACTCCCAACAGTGGTACGCCGCCAAGTTCGGCCAGCTCGGCCCGGGTGCGAGCGCCTACGTCTGGAACCGCTGGGACAACTTCAAGTACGGCACGCCGGACACCTTCACCATGAATCACTGGGGTGACGGCACCGCCTGGTCGGGTTACCAGCCGCGGGCGTTCCAGGGCGCATGCCGTGCCTGGCAGCAGTTGGTCGAGGACGGCAAACCAGTACCGGAAAAGTTGAAGGCGTATGTCGGCAACTGGATCAACTGGCTGGGCGAGTTTGTCCGCCTGCACCACGGCGTGCTGCCCACCGACTTTCCAATGACCAGCGTTCCGCAGCCAGTGCCTGACGACTTCACCGGGCATATGACCGGCCTGTGGCTGTCCGGCGCCTGCATGGCTGCCATGGCGGGCTGTGAGCACCCGCAGCTGAACACGTTGATCGAAGCCTGTGTGACCGAGCTGCAAACCAATTATGTGGTGACGCCTGTTCCGGGCCAGCCCATGAACGGCTGCTGGAGCCCGGCAGTACGCCTTGGCACGGTCAACGGCATGTTCTTCGGCTTCTGGGCCGGGGAGATCCTGCGCGGCCTGGGGATGTACGTCCTGCTTAAACAACTGGGGCCGGGCGCAAGCATTTTCGAACGCCACCCGAACGCTTAAAAATTCTGAACAGGTAGACGCATGTCTTCAAACATCACGATTGCCGGTGAAAACCTTATCGCGCAAAAGCATGGCGAACAGAAAGGGCTGGAGGTCAGCCGCTTTGTGTTCGCACTTATCCCGGGCCTGAACCCTGACAGCGAGGTCGACCGCGCCTCAGTCCTGCCGCCTGCAGCGCAAATCGTCCACACGGCCCCCGTTCAGCGATCGGGCTACGTGACCCCCAACCAAGTGGTTTACAGCGTGATGCTGGGTTCCGATGTGGGGGATTGGAACTTCAACTGGGTAGGGCTGCAGACGGCAGAAAACGTGCTGCTGGCCGTGGCGTATGTGCCGGTGCAGGAAAAGCGCAAGAGCCGACCGCCGTACCAGGTGGGTAACAACCTGACCCGCAACTTTATGGTGGCGTTCAGCGGCGCCATGGCCATGACCGGGATCACGATCGACGCCAGTACCTGGCAGCACGATTTTACTGTGCGCCTGGGCGGCATCGATGAGCGCGAGCGCCTGACCAATCGCGACCTGTTTGGTCGGTCGTGCTTTTTCGGCAGCGGCCTGCAGTTGGTCAAAACAGGTAACGGCTACCAGCTCAAGCCGGGGATTGCCTACGTCGAGGGCATCCGCGTTGTGCAGCCTGAACCGACCATCATCAACGTGGCCAACGTGCCGTCTAAAGCCTGGCTGGAGGTCGCTTTACAGCGCAAGGGCAGCGATATGGTCACCACCTGCCGGGTGGTGTTTGGCGCCAATCTGGTCGACAAAACCGACAGCGCCGGTGCCCGCCACTACTTCGTGCCGATCGCGGATCTGCCGAACTCCAACACCGTGACCGATCTGCGCCCGTTTCAGCCTGTCGACGTGGCCCTGATCGAGCACCTGGCCTTGCGCAATGGTGACTATGAGCAGCTGCGAGCCAGGGGCACGAAAAAAGAGGACGTGGGCCTTAGCGAGTTGCCCAACGCCAAAAGCGACGACCCGAAGACCAACAGCAGCGACATCCTGGCAACCACCAAAGCCCTGAATGCCCTGCGCAAGATCGTGGATGACTCGCTGACCGGGCTTGTCGGCAGCTTTGCGATGGCAGCAGCGCCGCCCGGCTGGCTGAAAGCCAATGGCGCCGCCGTATCCCGTACCACCTACGCGGGCCTGTTCCAGGTGATCGGCACCCGGTTCGGCGTTGGTGACGGGGTCAATACGTTCAACCTGCCAGACCCCCGGGGCCTGTTTACCCGGGCGTGGAGCGATGGTTCCAGCATGGATGCGGGCCGGGGCCTTGGCACCGTCCAGGAAGACGCGGGCAAGAGCCACACCCACACCGGCTCGGCTAGCGCGGGCGGCAGCCATGTACACGCCGCTTCAACCGATGTTCAAGGCAGCCACAGTCACGAGCTGAAAAAGTCCTGGGGCAGTAACAACACCCCAGGCGGCTGGGTCAGCCCGGCAAACGCGGGTAACTCCATGGCCAGCACTGAACCAGCGGGCGCCCACAGCCACACCGTCACCGTTGCCCCTGCCGGGGAGCACGGCCACATCATCACAATTGGCGCGACCGGTGGAGGCGAGACACGCCCCTGGAACATCGCCTTTCTTGCCTGCATCAAATATTGAGATCCGCCATGAAAGACAAAATCGTCTACCAGACCAACCGCCAGGGCATCTACATCGGCCTCACCACTGCAGATCCTTGCCCGCTTGAGGAAGGCGTCTGGCTGATCCCGGGCGGCTGCGTTGAGGTCGAACCGCCGCTGGTACTGGAACACAAAGCCGCGCACTGGAATGGCAAGGCTTGGGCGCTGATTGACAGCTATGCAGGCGCAACGGTCTACAGCAAGGAAACCGGCCACAGCCTGCTGATTGAAAGCCCGGGGCCATTGCCCAAGGGCTACACCGTCAAAGCGCCGAAGCCGCACCAGGTATGGAGCAAAAACCAGTGGATCGACGATGTGCCGGCACTGGCCAAACTGCGCTACGCCGACCAGCTGGACGCGGTCAATGCGGCCTGTGAACAAGCAATCACGGGCGGCTTTTACTGTGATGTCCTGGGCGAACCTCACCGCTACGACAGCACCCTGATTGACCAGGTCAACTTGACCAGTCAGGTGGTGCTGGGCAATGACGGGCACCTGGCCTGCCGCGATGCCCTGAGCGTCAAAGCCTACCGCGAGCACACCGCCGAGCAGCTGCACCTGGTCAGCACCTCGTTCAACCATCACCGGCTGACCTGCCAGCAAAAAGCCCTGTCGCTCAAAGACCAGTTGGATGCCGCGCTGACCGCCAACGACCTGTCCGCGATCGATGCGGCCAGCTGGGCAGCAGGCCAAGCATGAGCTGGGCGCCCGTCACCATGCGCTGGCCAGGCCAGTCGACCCAATGGCTGAGCCAGCTGACCACAGCCAAACAGATGGCCGGTACAGAGCTGGCCAGCACCGCGTCTCGACTGGAAGCGCTCAAGGGCATGGCCACCACCAGCCCGGGGCCGGTCGCGGAACTGGCAAAGCAGGGCATCGAGGCCGGGCGTTCGGCAATGGCTGACGCCCTGGGCGAAATCCCGGCGTGCCTGGTGGTGACACCGTTCCAGAGCGGAGTGGGTCAGGGCACCGGCTTACTGCGTGCGCTGGCCGCGCCGAACCTGCTGCAGCTGCTGAGCGCCAAACTCAAGGACAGCCACGACACCGGGCTGCCCACCGGCCAGCAATACGCCCTGGTGATCCTGTTCTTGGGCACGCGGTACGACCAGTTCGCCGCCACCCTGGCGCGTTTCAACGCCTTGCTGCCGTTCCCGGATCTGGAGCGCGCCCAGCGCCGTGCCCAACAGCTGTTCAAGCTGGAGGCGGAAAAGTGGGAACTGCCGTCTGCTGGTGCGCTGCCGCGTTGGGGGCAGATGCCCCTGGAGCGCTGCACCGTGACCAAAGCCGCAAGCCAGGCGTTATCCAGCCAACTGGCGGCGCTGGAGGGCTACGCCGCTGACAGCTCGCCCATGGCCGACTTGGCGGCACTGGCCGCACGCAAGGCCACTCAGGCCCAAGCCCACGACCGCAAGCTGGCCGAGCTGCAGCAGCTGCTGACCGGGAACGACGCTGAAACCACCATGCAATGCCGCCTCATCGGCCCGGGGAACGGCGCCGAGCTGAGCGCCCAACTGCTGGATGGCCAAGCCCCGGGCCACGAATGGGGAATCTGCGCTGGCATGGTGCTGGTGGGATCGCGCAAAGGGCTGAGCTTTGTACAGGAGATGATCGGTCTATGACGCTGCTACTCGATGGCGAACAAGTGCGCTGCAAAAACATGAAAGCCACGGCAAACCTGCGCATTGAAAGCGGGGATATGTCGGGCCAGACCAGCAACAGCGACACGGCCCACACCGGCTTCAAACCCAAAACCCTGACCTTTTCCGGGCTGATCCGGCATGCCGATGCGGACTGGTTGCGCACGCTGATGCGCCTGGCCGAGGCAACAGAGAGCGGTGGCCAACTCAAAACCTACCGCATCGTTCACGACACCGCCGCCGCGTTCGGCATGCGCCAGGTGCAATTCAGCGACGGGGTCAGCTCCAGGGAGCACGACACGCTGCAGGCTTGGCTGATCCAGTTCACGCTGACCGAAAAGCTGAGCAACCCCGAGCGGGTAGAAGGCCGTCGCACGAGCAACAGCGTGGCCAGCCAGTCGGCGCCCGGGCAAGGCGTTGCCGGTGAAAACGGCAGTGACCCGGAAAAGCCCGGGCAAGAGCTGACCGGCTTTGAGTCCGTACTGAAAAAAATTGATAACTGGATAGGCTGACCGCCATGAAACTGCACAAAGTGCTGACCATAGGCGGCACCGTATACCCGCTGGTCAAAGACGATGTCCGGCTGGAACTGCGCACCACGGGGCGAGCCTCGTTCACGGTGCAGGCTAAAGCCCCGTTAAAAGGATTGGTGACGCTGGACATTGGTTACAACGACAAGCCGCTGCAGCGGTTTTTCATTGGCTACGTCGAGCGCAGTACCAGCGTGAACGCCGTCGAGCAGGTGCTGTTCTGCCGTGAACTGGCTGCAATCCTGAGCCAGCCGCTGCCGCTGAACCTGCGTCACGTGGATCTGCGTGCCGTCCTGACCGCTATCAGCAACAAGACCGGGCTTACATTCCGCGTGCCTGACCAGCCTTATGCAAAGGTCAAAGCCCCGTTCTTTTACAACCTGGCCACCGGCATTCAAGCCATGGACAGCCTGGCCCGGGTTTTCAGCATCCCCGACCCGATCTGGCAGCAGCAGGGCGACGGCGAAGTCTTTGTGGGCAGTTGGGCTGACAGCTTTTTTGGTGCCCGGGAGCCGCTGCAGCTACCAATCGAACTGTTCGACGGCTACCAGGGCAACGAAAGCGCCATGGTCGCCGCCATGCCAGGCATTCGCCCTGGTGCAACCTTTAACCAGGCACAACGCATCGTTTCGGTGTCGCTGGCCGCGAATCAAATGGGTTTGAAGTGGAAGAAGCAATAAAGCGCGCAGTAGAACGTCAATTCCCTGAGCTGAGCGGCGGCTATCACCTGCCCAGATTCGCCCTGGTGCAAGGCGTGGCCGACGCCCCGGCCCAGTCCGGCATCTGCGACAACTTCCGGCCTCGGTACGCGGTCGACCTGCAGGTACTGGCCGAAGACGGCGAACCCGACCCCAACCTGCCGATTCTGGCCGGTGTACCGCTGCCCGTGCCAGTGGGCGGCGATGAGATGGGCTTTTTCGCCTTCCCGGCCGAAGGCACCATGGTCGTGGTCAACTTCGCCTACGGCATGCCCAGCAAGCCGTTCATTCAAACCATCTTGCCCCACGGCCTGAGCCTGCCCAAGGTGCCAAAAGGGGATCAAGTCTGGCAGCACAGCGAAACCGCACAGCAGCGCGTGGACGCCGACGGCAACTGGTCGCGGCAGACCGATGGCCGCATACAGGACTTTTCAGCCGACCGCGAAGTCCAGTCCCTGGACAACCAGGAGCACTATCAAAGCCACAGCCAAACCGTGGACGACCACTCAAAAGAGACAGTCGGCGGGGTCAAAACCATAGAAGCCCTGGGTGCCATGAAACTACTGTCAGGCGGATCAATGAGCGTGGCGGCTGTGGATGACTTGCACCAGGCCACGGGCCGCGACCTGAATCTGGTGGTTGGGGATAAGTACAACGCCACCGTGGGTGGCGATATGCAGGAGAATATCCATGGGCTGCGTAAAAGCGTGGCCGGGATCAGCCAGAGACTAAAGGCACCCAAAACGTGGATAGGGTCGGAGGAGGTTAACGTATTGCAGGTGTTGGGCGACACGCTCGATCTGCTCGAACAGATAGCCAGCCAGATAGCGAGCCACGTCCATGGCTCCAGCCCAGTACCGGCCACAGCCGCGGTATTCACCGCCGACGCCGCGAAAACAGCGCTACTGTCTACAGAGCTTCGGGCGATCACGCTATAAAGAAAAAGGACGCCAATAGACGCCCTCCTGCATTTTCTTGGGAAGAGAAATCAACCTTTCAAAGGCTTATCTTTCCATTTCAATGCAAGCTTTTCGAAGTCTTTGTAGAAGGTGTTTTTCCCGGTCTTGTGCCGTACAGCGTCAATAAAAGGTTTCGATTTTTGATAGAGGTCGACGACGTTTGTACGATTCGCCTGGCGAAGCATTTCTTCGTGGTAAATGCCTTCGTTGATCCCAACGCAGACCCTTTCCCAGTGGTTGAGAACGTACTTCACCGCCACCGCTGCCTCAGAGTTCTCTTGCGCGGCCTGCAAAAGATCTTTAATCGACCCATTTGGATCATGCATTGCAACCACATGCTGTGTCCCCAAGCGCAACTGATCATCCATTCGGCATCCGAATAGGAGATCTGCAGTCTGTTTTTTCTTGGCTATGGACTGAACCTTGACAACAGAGACAATGGCAGTAAGCACACCGCTCATGAGGAGTAGGTTACGAAACGCCTCAGAGGCAAGCACTGTGGTCAGCGTGGTGCAAATATCCATACTTTTATTTTACCCATAAAAAATGGAGACCTTACGGTCTCCATTTCGAAATCTGTTAGTGGATTTAGAAGCCTTCGTACTCTTCACGTGCCTGTACGTAGTAGTCATTCATACTGATCCCTCATTGGTCATATGCTTAGTGAAACGGCGTGCTTTATAAGGCACAGCCTTAGGTTAGTCAACCTAGAACACTTGGCTTTGGTCAAGAGTCTCATCCCTGAACCAATGCCTCGCTTACATGTAGACGGCTTACCGAAGCCTTAGTTCCTAAGGTAGATCGGATCCCCCCTCTACATGGCTTAAAGCTATCGCGAGGCCACTGAATCGTCAATGCCTCTGAGTGAATAGTGCTTATAGGTAAATGCCATTACACGCCCAAACACAGCGTGCCCGGCCTCCTCAAGCCGAATTCAAATCGTAAATAATTTTGTTGATTTTAGCAAAATTGCCTTTTTCGCACACAAAGGCGCCCACAGCGAAAGCTCAGCACGACCAAGGCGTCAACGTACTCACAGCAAAAAAACACCCAGTGACAGCCGGAAGCGAAGCTCATGACGGTTTCTATGTCGCTGTTGCTGCCAGGTAGGAAAAAACCGTGCACGATAAAAATCATCATGAAAAAGCACTTATCCCCCTCCCGCCGACGGGCCTTGTGTCCTTTTTTTGTGCAAATCCGGATGTAGTGTAAACGAACCTGCAGCCCAGGCGGGCCGTGGGGCTCTGCAGCCGATCGGGAATTGCACAGGGTGCAAAGTTTTGAAGAGAAGTGCAGCGCGGTTGCACGGCGGTGCTCAGAGCGGACGCGTAAGGCGTAGCGGTGAAGTGCCCGGATTCATTGGGCGGAAAATATTAAAACGCAGGTTTCGGTGTGTTTTCAAAAACGCGCACGATCTTTTTCGGGCGGGTATTGATGGTGTGCGGGGAGAGGCTGAATTTCCTGCGCGCCACGACTGGCGGGGCCTGTAGCGTATCTGTTGGATTTCACGGGACTGCACGCGGTCGACGATCAGATTCCCCATTGCTCGGGCAAATCAGGTTCGCCTAAAAAAACATCGTTTTATTGATATTGGTTCTCAAATCTAGGGGGGTATTTTCAAAAAGAGCGATATGGGTAATACGGATCGAAGGATAGGTGTGGAGGCCCCGGTTTTACTGGGCTTTGGGTATTGCAAGGGAAGGTAATATGAAGCGATATGAAAAGTAATACTTCTGCCAAACCCCCGAATTCATTGGGTTTTAAAGAATAGAAATATAGCTTTTAAGAAAGGTAATACTATCGCCTTCTTATCGCTTAAATATCGCTTTTTCCTGAAAACGATGGAAGCCTTGACCTGCAAGGGCTGTAGCCATTTTTCGAAGGGGATATTACTAATATTACTTTTTTCAGGCCCCTATGAATTTTGTCGAAAGGAGCCGTAGGGAGGGTGTTTCGAGAGTTGTGAAGCTGTCTACTGCTGGTCACTTTGTCCTAGTTATGTAGGCTTACCGCGGCCTCTAGCTACGCGTGCAGGTAGTACAAATAGGAACTGAGCTAAGGCAGTGGCGAAATCAATAGCTTTCTGGGCATCGGCTTCATTTGGCAGTGCTGCTGCTTCATCTGAGTGTCTTTGGTCATTCGCATCTAACCTGATCTCGTGGGCCCATGCGGCCATCTCTTCCGTGATGAGTTGTTTCTCTGCGGCGAGCTTGATGCGTCCGAAAAGGTTGCCCTCTTTCAAGCCTTTTTCTTTCAACATTGCGTCAACCGATGAGCCAGTCAGCATGACCGCTCCCGCTGGGGCATGGATGCTCGCTATCGCTTGTTCTAGGAACAATCGCGCCCGCTCGGGAATCGACTCATGGACGGTTTGGGAGGATGGCCACAATTGTTCGATATCGCCGTAGGCCAGGCCGCTGCGGTCGTGCCCTACGGCTGAGGCCACTGCTAGGGTTACTCCTCCGCAAATCGAGCATTGATAATTACCCCAGCGACGCTTGCTGGTCTGACGGTCGTTATCGTTCTCGAAGCCGTAGTGCAATTTCAGATGAGGTTTAGCAACGTTGCAATGAGGGCATCGATCTAGAGGTAGGCTGTTTCCGTGTTTCATAAAGGGCTCATCTGTCTACGTACGCTGACTTGTGCACCGGGAGATGAACCCGAAGTCAGAACGCTTCTGCTGGGCCGAAATGCCTAGTGCTTATATCTAGGTTCTATAAAAGACAACGAAGAAGTGTGGGGAGAAACGGCCCCCAAAACGGCCCCCACCTGAATGCAGTCATGTACATGCATTGCTGGAGGCCTTGAAATCAGTGGAGCGGGTGGCGGGAATCGAACCCGCGTGATCAGCTTGGGAAGCTGGAGTAATACCATTATACGACACCCGCTCAGAGCGGCTGACTTTGTACCAGAAGTCGGCCTTGATGAGAAGTTTTATTCTGCAAATGTATTATTTTTGCCCTGTTATTGGCTTTGCACCCCCTCACAAGGACAGTGAGGGCGGCTGAAGCGGTGTCGGTTGTAAAAAATCGAGCAGGGCGTTTTTACTGATATGGCTGGCGGTTTTGTGTTCCATGTCGAGAAAATGCCCGGTGTTCTCCAGGCTGACAAACTGGCTGTTGGCAATCGCTCCTGCAAAGTGCCGGGCGTCGCTGGCCACGGTGTATTCGTCCCATTGGCCATTGATAAACAGCACCGGTATCTCGATACCTTGGGTGGCCCTGAGAAAGCACGGCGGGTCGCTGCTCAGGACGTGCTCGATATGAAAGTGCATTTGCGCGTATTCATGCTCGGCCAGGCTGCTGACGTGCCTGAAGTTGAAACGCTTGAACAGCGAAGGCAAATGCTTGCCCAGCGTGTCGTTGACCAGGTGGCCGACCTGAGTACGGTTGCAGGCGGCCAGGCAATGCCGGCCACGCTCCAGATAATCGCGCATGGCAGCGTTGATCAAAGGGGAAAACGAACTGATCACGGCTTTTTCAATACGCCGTGGCGTTGCTGCCAGTGCGGTCAGCGCCGCCGTGCCGCCCCATGAAAATGACAGCAGATACTGGGCATCAAAGTGCTCAATCAGCTCCAGCAGCACATGGGCTTCCAGTTCCCTTGTCAGCATTTTCTGATGAGGGTTATGAGGTTTTGATTTGCCCGCGTAAGGTTGGTCGTAGAGCACCACGTTCAAATACGGGTGCAGGTTTTTCAGGGTGTGGGCGAAGGATGCCGTCGTGGCCATCGAGCCATTGACCAGGATGATGGTGTGCTCGGCGTTGTCACAACGGTACAGTTCGGTATGAATACGGTACTGGCCTTGAATGTCGAGCACGGCAATTTCGGGCTTGAGCATGGCGTCAGACTCCAGTGAATCGAGCGTCGGTCTGACTGATGGTGCAGGGCGATTGTTACAGGCAGAGCCTGGGGGGCTGGAACTGCTGTATTTCCTGCTCGCTCAGCGGCCGATATTCGCCGGGAGCCAGCTGGCTGTCGAGCATAAGGGGGCCGATGCTCTCGCGGTGCAGGCGCACCACCTTGTTGTTGAAATGGCCAAACATGCGTTTGACCTGGTGGTAGCGCCCCTCAACGATGCTCAGGCGGGCGCAGCAGGGGCCTAGCAGCTGCAATTCGGCGGGTTGGGTGGTCAGGTCTTCGAAAGCGAAATAGACGCCCTCGGCAAATTTGCTGACGTAATCCGCGGTAATTGCCTGCTCGGTTTCGACGTAATACACCTTGGGCATCTTGGTCTGCGGCTGGGTGACATGGCGCGACCAATGGCCATCATTGGTGATCAGCATCAGCCCGCTGGTATTGAAATCCAGCCTGCCGGCAATATGCAGCTCGTTCTTGTCGGGCTCATCGAGCAGGTCGAGGACGGTGGGGTGTTGCGGGTCCCGGGTGGCGCTTACACAACCCGGCGGCTTGTGCAGCATGAAATAGCGGGCCGGCTTGCCTGCCTGCAGCACTTGCCCGTCGAGTTCGATACGGCTGAATGCGCGGATTTCGTGGCGCGGGTCGGCGATCACCTGCCCGTCTACCTGGATACGCTTCTCTATCAGGAGCAACCGCACTTGTTGGCGGTTGAACTGGGGCAAGTTACTGAGAAAGCGGTCTACACGCATAACGATCCATCACTAGAAATTCAGGGGTGCATCTTACGTGAGGGAGGCCGCCGGTGCTGGCGGCAATTGGCTCTGCACCCGGGCACAACGAGGGCAAAGGCAGGTCAGGTCGCGCTGTTCAAGGGGCAGGGCGCGCAGTACCTCGGGGTCAATGCTCACGCCGTAGCACCAGCAGGGCTGCGCCACGGTCTCAGGGTTTGCCATCGAGCAGTCGTTGCGGGCGCCGCAGGCAGGGCAAATGTCGGAGGTGGTCATGTCGGGGTGTCCGGCAGGTATTCAGTGTCACTATGGTAAACCCTCAAGGGTGAGTGTGTAATTTAATACTGCAAGATCGGTTTTTTATAGATGGGCTGTGCGAAAGTTGGCGGCTCATAGATGTTAATAAATATCGCGCATAATTATCGGAAATTGGCTACGAATAACTGCATTGTTAAAAGAGGGTGATTGATTAATATTGATTTGCCGGGCAGTTGATAACTGCCTTGTTCAATATTTTTAAAACATCTTGTGCAGGGGTGGCTGTTTATGAAAGTTGTTTATGTTTTTGTGTGTGCGCTGTTTTATTCGGCAGTCGCGTTGGCCAGTGGCACTGAAAGTTGCCCGGCGGCCGGGGATGTGACGCTGCGGGCCGGTGTTTACACGGCTCCAAGCAGCCGGGCCGGGAACGAATGGGTCGCGGTATCCAGCGCCGCAGTGCCTTCGCAGCTGGAAACGTTTGAGGGCGCGGTTTTTTACCCGCAAGACAATCAGCCAGGTGCTGTTGGGCGGATCGGATATTGTGAATATAAAGCCCGCGACCGCTCCCGGGTTAACCTCCACTATCGTCAAAGCGCTGCCAGTGAGCGCTCGATGCGGTTTGCCAACACTGAAAACTGGCGTCCGGTTGAAAGTGGCCTTGGGCTGGTTGTTTATGAATGTAATGCTGCCATTGCAAGCAACTGTGCTTTCTCCATTGTTGATTAAGACTGTACTGGTATGGCTATTACAGAAAAACCTCAACAGTGGCAGCGAGCCTGCTCGCGAAGGCTCGCTGCCAAAGATCGCTATCGCAGCCTCTACGGGAGGGGGCAGGTAAAGGGCTGTCGGCCCCTCTGTTGATCCACTGCAGGCGCTCTTTACAAGCGGCACTTAATGCCATTTTTGTGGTCTTAAAAGGTGTCGGGCAGCGTTGCTGTCCGCCGCCTCCCAGCGTCGCTGGGTGTGCCCTCTCGCGGTCCAGGAGGCCGCCATGTACCGTCGCCTGCTTTGCATTATTGGCATCTGCTTTTCACTGTTTGCTTGCGTACCTTATTACTCGGGCGGCTCTGGCTATTACCGCTCCGAGATCTACACAGCCCCGGCGCCTTATTACTATGGTGGTTATCACCCGTATTATGTGTACCCGCGTGACTACTATGCCCCGCCCCCACGTTTTTATGAGGGGCCTCGAGGCTACTATCAGGGGCCGCGTTACTATCAGCCGCCGAGAGGCCATGACCGGGATCGTGACCATCACTCCGAGCATCGGCCCGGCACTGGCCCCGGCCACGGTAATGGCTGGTGGGGCCGATAGGGATGTTGACAACCGGGGCGGCCTTTTCTAGTGTCCGCCCCATTGTTTTTCAGGATGTAGCCATGACGTCGGATGACCGTATAAAACTTGAACCTGTCTGGAAGCAGGCATTGCGTGAGGAGTTCGATAAACCTTACATGGCCGAACTGCGCGAGTTCCTGCGCCAGGAGCATGCAGCGGGGAAAGAGATCTACCCCCCTGGCCCGCTTATTTTCAATGCCCTGAACCTGACACCGCTGGACAAGATCAAGGTGGTGATTTTGGGGCAGGACCCTTATCACGGCCCCGGCCAGGCTCATGGCCTGTGTTTTTCAGTGCAGCCCGGTATCCCGACACCGCCTTCGCTGGTCAATATCTATAAAGAACTCAAGCGTGACCTGAACATCGATATTGCTCCACACGGTTGCCTGCAGCATTGGGCCGAACAAGGCGTTTTGCTGCTCAACACGACGATGACGGTAGAGCGTGCCAATGCCGCTTCCCATGCCAAAAAAGGCTGGGAGCATTTTACCGACCGGATTATCCAGGTGGTCAGCGAGCAGCAGCCCAAGCTGGTGTTCCTGCTGTGGGGTGCCCATGCGCAGAGCAAGCAAAAGCTGATCGATGCGACCAAGCACCTGGTGCTGACCTCGGTTCACCCTTCGCCGCTATCGGCTTATCGAGGCTTTATTGGTAACGGCCATTTCAGTCGAACCAACAAGTTTCTTGAGCAAAACGGCCTGGCGGCGATCGACTGGAAATTACCGCCGGTTTAAGCCAATGCCCAGCGGTGCAAGGCACACCCGGCGAGAATACCGGGGTGCCAGCGCCGGTCAGCCAGGGTCGGTTTGATCCTGGCGCACCCAATAGCGAAACAGCGGCTCAGCCAAAAACAGCACGAAGATCAGGCGCATCACCTGCAGGGCCGTGACCAAGGGCACTGACAGTTGCAATGTTTCTGCGGTGAGGCTCATTTCGGCAATGCCGCCCGGCATCATGCCCAGGGTCATGGAGCGCAGGTCGAGTTGGGTAAGGGCGCTCAGGCCCAGTGCGCACAGGCTGGCGATCAACATGGTCAGGGCTGTGCCCAGCAGGGTTTTGCCGATAAAAGACGGCGCCCGCCGAAAGAATGCCCGATTGAAGTGGCAACCCAAGCCACTGCCAATCAGCCATTGACCCGCCTGGCTGCTGCCGTCCGGCAGGCCGATATGCAAATCCCACACAATACTCACGCTGGCACTGACCAGCAGCGGCCCGAACAACCACGGGTTGGGCTGGCGCAAGCGTTGCCAGATCCAGGCCAGCAACGCACCTGCCGGAAACAGCAAGGCGAGCCAGTAAGGATTGATGGCAGCGGGGTGCAAGGCGGGTGCGCCTTCGCCCAGCAGATACTTGAAGGCTGCCGGAACGCACAGCACAACGGTCAGTACCCGCAGGCTCTGGCCCGCCGCGACACGGCTCAGCACGGCACCATTGCGTGCGCCGAGGTTGACCATCTCTCCCGAGCCGCCGGGCATGCTGGAGAAAAACGCAGTGGCGCGGTCTTCACCGCTGCGGCGCATCAGCCATACACCGATCACGCTCGACACGCTGGTGAGCAAGGCACCTGCCAGGATCAGCCAGAAATGCGCCAGCACCTGTTCCAACACCACCGGAGTGAAATGCAGGCCAATACCGATGCCCACAATCCACTGCCCGCATTTGCGCCCCCCGGGAATCTCGGCCAATTGCCAGGGGGTCAGGCAACGCACCAGGATGATCGCCAGCAACGAGCCAACCATCCACGGCAGCGGCCAGCCGATCAGGCTGGCGAGGTAGCCGCCGGCCAGACCGACCAGTGGCGTTCCCCACCAGTGCTTGAAATGGGAATCAAGCATCGGCCAGGGCGCGGCGTTGGGCGCTGCGTTTGCGCCAGATACGCATGACCGGCAACAGCAGCATGATTGCCGTCAGCACCCAGACGCCCATGGTAATCGGGCTGGCCCACAGGATTTCCAGCGCGCCGTTGGAGATCGACAGGGCGCGCCGCAGGTTTTGCTCCATCAGCCCGCCCAGAATGAACCCCAGCAGAACCGGAGACAGCGGGAAGTCGAGCTTGCGCAGGATGTAGCCGAAAATGCCGATACCGATCATCAGGAACAGGTCAAAGGTGGTGGCGTGTACGGCATAGACACCAATTGCCGTGATGATGGCGATTGCTGGCACCAGCGCCCAGTTAGGTACCGACAGAATCCGGGTAAAGATGCGGATCATCGGAATATTGAGAATCACCAGCATGACGTTGGCGATAAACAAGGATGCAATCAGGCCCCAGACGATATCCGGCTGTTGTTGGAACAACAGCGGGCCAGGGGTGATGTTGTACAGCGACAGAGCGCCGATCATCACCGCCGTGGTGCCCGAACCGGGTACGCCCAGGGTCAGCATCGGCACCAGGGCACCGCAGGCCGAAGCACCGATGGCGGTTTCGGGAGCTGCCAGGCCGCGCATGTCACCTTCGCCGAATTTCCCTGAAGCCCCCGCCAGGCGTTTTTCCGTCATATAGGACACGGCGCTGGCCAGGGTGGCACCTGCGCCCGGCAGTACGCCCATGATGAAGCCGAGCAAGCCGCAGCGGATATTGACCACGAATACCGCAGACGCTTCCTTGAAATTGAACATCATGCGCCCGGTGGCTTTAACCGCTTCCTGGCCGCGATGGGTTTTTTCCAGCAGCAGCAGGATTTCGCTGATGGAGAACAGGCCCAGCACCAGCACCACAAATTGAATGCCGTCAGTCAGGTGGATATTGTCCCCGGTGAAACGGTAGACGCCGCTGTTGGCATCAATCCCCACGCAGGCCAGAAACAGGCCGATAAGCGCAGCGATAAAGGTTTTGAGCGGGCGGTCCCCGGCCATGCCACCGAGGCAGACAATGGCAAACACCATCAGTACGAAGTATTCCGCCGGGCCGAAGGCTATCGCCCATTTGGCCAGCAGCGGAGCAAACAGCACCATGCCGCAGGTGGCAATAAAGGCGCCGATAAACGAACTCCAGGCCGACAACGACAGCGCTACGCCCGCCAGGCCTTTACGTGCCATCGGGTAGCCGTCGAGGGTGGTCATCACGGTCGATGCTTCGCCCGGGATGTTCAGCAGGATCGAGCTGATGCGCCCGCCGTATTCACAGCCCAGGTACACCGCAGCCAGCAGGATCAGCGCCGATTCCGGCGGCAAGCCCAGGGCAAAGGCAATGGGAATCAGCAGGGCGACCCCGTTGATGGGGCCAAGCCCCGGCAGCAGGCCGACCACGGTGCCGATCAACGTGCCGCACAGGGCCGTGACCAGGTTGTACGGGCTGAGCGCGACGCCGAAGCCCTGGCCCAAATAGCCAAACGTATCCATATCAGTTCTCCAGAACTTCGAGCAGGCCAAGCGGCAGTGGAACGTCCATCGCTTTATCGAACAGCAGATAAAGGCCAACGCTCACCAGGCTGATGATCACGCTGCTGGGCAGCCAGCGCCCGCCATACAGACGCGCCAGCGGGATGCCGACCAGGATGCTGCTGAGGATAAAACCGAGAGGTTCGAAGGTGCCGGCAAAGATCAGCAACAGGACGATACACAGACCGATCTTGGTCAGGGTTTCACGGTCCAGTTTGGGGTCATCTTCGCTGTGTACGACGGGTGAAGGGCGAACGATCATATAGACCAGCCCCAACCCCATCAGCGCCAGCATCAGCAAAGGGAAGGCGCGAGGCCCCACGGGCTCGTAGGAGAAGGCTGCCTGATAAGGCCAGGCCATCGCCGCCAAACCGGCGCAGACAAGCAGCAGGGCCGAGGCAAAAATGCGTTGTGCAAGCATGGTTCACTCCTGGGCTGTGCCCCATGTGCAAGGGCGCAGCCAGTGGTCGGCGGCGGTTACTGGATCAGGCCGAATTCCTGGGCCAGGACTTTGTAGTCAGCCACCTGCTTCTTCACATAGGTGTCCAGCTCCGGGCCGGTCATGGCGAAGGGGAACAATTCGCGCTGGTCGCGTAATGTGGCGAAGTCTTCGGAGGCCAGCAGCTTGTCAAAAGCGTCTTTCCACCAGGCGTATTCGGCATCGCTGACTTTTGGCCCCAGGTAGAAACCGCGTACCACCGGCCAGACAATGTCGTAGCCCTGCTCCTTGGCCGTCGGGATGTCCTTCATTTCCGGTTCATCGAGGCGCTCGTTGGCGAATACGGCGAGCAGGCGCATGTCGCCGCTCTGGATATGGGGCATGGAGTCGGAAATATCCGTACTGCCTACCTGAATATGCCCACCCAGCAATGCAGTAGCGATTTCGCCGCCGCCTTCCAGTGCCACATAACGCAGGTCGCGAGGGTTGATCCCGGCCGCCTTGGCGATCAGGGCGGTTTGCATCCAGTCCTGGCTGCCCACGGTGCCGCCTGAACCGATCACCACTTTGCTCGGGTCTTTCTTAAGGGCTTGAACCAGGTCGTCGAGGTTCTTGTAGGGCGAGTCTTTCTTCACCGCAATGGCCCCGTAGCTGGTGCCGACGGCTGCCAGCCAGCGTACGGCGCCTTCATCGAACCGACCAAATTTGCCCTGCGCAAGGTTGAGCAATGAACCGCTGGACCAGGCTACCAGGGTGCCAGCATCCGCCGGGCGCTGGGCCACCACCGCGTTGTAGGCAACCGCACCGACGCCGCCGGGCATGTAGGTCACGCGCATCGGCTTGCTCAGCAGTTTTTCATTGACCAGCGCGCTTTGCGCCAGTTTGCAGGTCAGGTCAAAGCCACCGCCGGGGGAGGCCGGGGCGATGCATTCAGGACGCTTGGGTTCGGCCAGCAGTTGACCTGTGAACAGCATGCAGCTGGCCGCCAGGGCCAGGGTGCGCAGGGGAAGTTTCATGTCGTCTCCTCAGGAGCTTTTGTTTTTATAGGGCAGGTGGTGTGGCTTGAAATCGTGGGCGCAGAACGTCATGCGGCGATGCCGCGCGTCATGTCACGAACAGGGGGAAAACACAGGGGCCAAGGGCCTTGGGCTGATGGTTCAGCATGGCGGTGCTCCGTTATTGTTCTTATTGACGAAAACGCATCGAGGCGTTTTTCGGGCCGTTATGCAGGGCATGACGGTGACAGGGTTTGCTGTCAGTCTCGCGATGCTAACCGGCCAACCTTTCGCTAACCTTTCAATAGACATTCACTGTTTTTGCCCTTCACAGCCTCGTTGTCGTCTGTACACTCCGCGCACAAAAAGGCTGCGGCCTGAACAAAAAAAGAGGTAAACCTGATGCGTGTGCTTTTGGTCGAAGACCAGTTGCAGCTGGCCGAGAGTGTTGCTCAAGCCCTGAAAGGCACAGGCCTGACCGTGGATGTATTGCACGATGGAGTGGCCGCCGACCTGGCCTTGAGCAGCGAAGAATATGCCGTGGCGATTCTGGATGTGGGGTTGCCGCGCATGGATGGTTTTGAAGTGCTGGCGCGTTTGCGAGCGCGTGGCAAAACCTTGCCGGTGTTGATGTTGACCGCGCGCAGCGACGTCAAGGACCGGGTACACGGGCTAAATCTGGGGGCCGATGATTATCTGGCCAAGCCCTTCGAACTGACGGAGCTGGAAGCGCGGGTCAAGGCGCTGCTGCGTCGCAGCGTGCTGGGGGGCGAACGGCTGCAGCAATGCGGCGCCCTGGTCTACGACCTCGGAACCCGGCGCTTCACCCTGGGTGATGAGCTGCTGGTCCTGACGTCCCGCGAGCAGGCGGTGCTTGAGGCCCTGATTGCACGCCCTGGCCGGGTCATGAGCAAGGAGCAGCTGGCGGCCCAGGTGTTTGGCCTGGACGAGGAGGCCAGCCCGGATGCCATCGAGATTTACATTCACCGCCTGCGCAAAAAACTCGACGGCCAGGCGGTGGCGATCGTGACGTTCAGGGGCCTGGGGTATTTGCTGGAAGGCCGCGATGTTTAAGCTCGACAGCTTGCGCTGGAGCCTGTTGTGGCACCTGACGCTGTTGCTGGTGGTGTTGATGCTGGCGAGCAGTTTGAGTGCTTATTTCAATGGTCGCGAGGCCGCCGACACGGCGTATGACCGTACCCTGCTGGCATCGGCGCGCACCATTGCCGCCGGGTTGTCGCAGCGTGATGGCAGCCTGAGTGCGGATGTGCCCTACGTTGCCCTTGATACCTTTGCCTACGACAGCGCCGGGCGTATTTACTATCAGGTCAACGATATCCACCAGCGGCTGATTTCCGGTTATGAAAACCTGCCCGCGCCGCCTGCAGGCACGCCGCGCACCGATGATTATCCGGCGTTGGCGCGGTTCTATAACGGCACCTATCTGGGCCAGAACGTGCGTGTGGTGAGCTTGCTCAAGGCTGTGAGCGAACCCGGCATGAACGGCATGGCGGAAATCCGTGTAGCCGAGACCGACGAGGCGCGGGTGGCAATGGCCCGTAGCCTGATGGCGGACACCTTGCTGCGCCTTGGCATGCTGGGGCTGGGGGCGTTGCTGGTGGTGTGGTTTGCCGTCAGTGCGGCACTGCGCCCGCTGGAGCGTCTGCGCAATGCCGTGGAGGAGCGCGAGATGGATGACCTGCGGCCATTGCCGCTGGTGTCGGTGCAGCGCGAGCTGCGGCCATTGGTACAGGCACTCAATCATTTTACCGAGCGCTTGCGCGGGCAGTTCGCCCGTCAGGCGCAGTTTATTGCGGACGCCGCCCATGAGTTGCGCACGCCTCTGGCCGTACTCAAGGCCCAGCTTGAACTGGGGTTGCGGGCGAAGGACCCGCAGACCTTGCGCAATACCCTTGAGCAAGCGGCCCAGGGCACTGACCGGCTGACCCATCTGGCCAATCAGTTGCTGTCGCTGGCGCGCATCGAAAACGGTGCCCGGGCCATTGCCGAAGGCGGTGCGCAATTGCTCGACCTGAGTCAATTGGCCCGCGAGCTGGGCATGGCGATGGCGCCGCTGGCCCATGCCCGCGGGTTTGCCCTGGCGCTTGAGGCCGACCAGCCGGTGTGGCTATACGGTGAACCGACGCTGCTGCATGAACTGCTGAGCAACCTGGTGGACAATGCGATGGCCCACACTCCAGTGGGTGGCAATGTGATTTTGCGCGTGGCAACGCCAGCTGTACTGGAAGTCGAGGATGATGGCCCGGGCATTCCCCATGAGGATCGCGAACGGGTATTTGAACGCTTTTATCGGCGTAATCAGCAAGTGGCCGGCTCGGGGTTGGGGCTGGCGATTGTGGGGGAAATCTGTCGAGCCCACCTGGCCCATATCAGTTTGCATGATGGTGCGCAGGGCGGGTTGAACGTGCGGGTGAGTTTTGTGCCGGCCAATGGGCGCTAGCCAGGCGACATGAATGGGCGAGTGCCTAGGCCCAAGCCCTCCACCCTGTGGGAGCGGGCTTGCCCGCGATGCAGGCCTGTCAGTTACACCGAATCGACTCAATCGCGAGCAAGCCCGCTCCCACAGGCTCCCACAGACCCCCGCCAGGCGCTGACTTCAGGGGTTCAGATAAACATCCAGCGCGCTTCCTGCAGTTGCTCCTGCAACTTCAGGTCATCAGCTTCCACCTTCAGTTTCATGAAGGCGGGCAGGGTGCTCAGTGCCTCGATGTCCTGCCCCATAAACACGGTCGCGATTTGTACCAGGTCGATGTAGTCGATGGCTTTGGTTTGTCGGGAAAAGTCCTGATATTGCCCGGGAATCTTTAACAGCATTTCCGGAAACTCCCAACCTGCCAGCAGTTTGTCGCCAATCAGCGGGTGAATGCTGTCGATGACATGGTTAAGCGAAATCGGGTCGGACAGCAGTTCGTTGTGCTCTTCGGCGTAAGTCAGGATAGGCAGGACGCCGATCTGATGCACCAGGCCACCCAGCGCCGCCTGGTCGGGCTTGAGCAAGGTATGACGGCGGCACAGGGTGTAGCAGATGCCGGCCACTTCCAGGCTCTGGCGCCATACATCGCGCATTTTTTGCTCGACCACTTCGGAGCGGGCATGGAAGATTTGCTCCATCACCAGCCCGATCGCCAGGTTGCTGCTGTAGTTGACCCCCAGGCGGGTGATGGCCGTGTGCAGGTCAGTCACCTCGCGGGTGGCGCGCAACATCGGGCTGTTGACCACTTTGATCAACCGCGCCGACAGCGCGGTGTCACGACCGATGACCTTGCTCAAGTTGCTGACGCTGATTTCAGGGTTTTCCGCGGCCTTGCGAATGTTTAACGCGACTTCAGGGAGTGTGGGTAGAACCAGGTCATCTCTATCAATGGCCTTAAGCAAGTCCATTTGGACTCTGTGCGCCAGCATGCTCATTTCTCTAGGTACTGCATTTCAATGTGTGGCAATCAACGCTGGATTTCGCGATCGCGGTCCAGTTGATACGGCAGCTCAAGCAGTGAAAGGCCAGGGCCTTGCAGGTCACCCAAGTGAATATCCCCGGCTTGCGCAGCATCGCTGGTCAGCACGGCGAGCAGCTCAACACCGTTTTCGGCGTTCGCGGCCAGTACCACTTCGCCCACGGAACTGGTGTGGGACGGGGTAAACAGCGGCGTACCGGGGGCGGGCGCAGCATGACCGGCCGCAAGGGACAAACGGTAGAGGTGGCGTTTGAGCTTGCCCAGGTATTGCATGCGCGCAACGATTTCCTGACCGGTGTAGCAGCCTTTTTTGAAGCTGACACCGCCTACGGCCTGCAGGTTGATCATTTGCGGAATGAACAGCTCGCGGGTCTGCGCCATGACCTGGCCAATGCCGGCGCGAACCTGGCCCAGCAGCCATTGGTTAAGCTCAGCCTCGGGCAGCTGTGCCTTGAGGTGCTGAAACAGGCTTTCGGTCTGTTCGACAGGGGCCCACAGTTCTGCGCGACCTTCTGAGGCGCGAATGGCGATCAGTTCGCCAGCGCGGGCAACGCTGTCGGTTTCGGCCGGCAGGTGCAGGCCAAGGCTTTGCAGCACCGTGTCAGCATTGACCAGGCCAAAGCGTACCCAGTTGGCACTGTCATCGGTCAGCTTGGACTTGGAGAACACGGCGTACTTTTTCAGGTCCGCCAGCTGCGGTTCAACCAGCTCGCGGGCCATTGCCAGCAGGCAGCCGTTATCTTGCAGAACGATGCGAAAGCTCGACTGCATGCGGCCTTTTTGCGTGCAGCGGGCGCCAAGGCTTGAGCGGGTTTCGCTCAAGTAGTTGAGGTTGCAGGTCAACTGCCCCTGCAGAAACTTGCTGGCGTCGTTGCCGATCACAGCAAGAATGCCTTCGTGGTTCAGGGTGCAGAAAAAAGCAGAGTCGGCCATGGGTCATCGCAGTTGAATAAGTCTGGAACACATCATAGAGGTGCGCCCTGCAAATGGGTAGTTCACAAAGGATAGACGAGCCCGACCAAAGCCGACTGTTCTATGGCGGATCGGCCTGTATACTTGCGTTCTATTTGAGGAGCGCTCCATGGTCGAAGATGTTGAACTCAATCGTCTGTACTGGCACAGCCGTCGCGGCATGCTTGAACTTGACGTGTTGCTGGTGCCTTTCGTCAAGGAGGTGTACGCCACCCTCAATGACGTGGACCGCGAATGCTATCGCAAGCTGCTGGAGTGCGAAGACCAGGACATGTTCGGCTGGTTTATGGAGCGCAGCGAGTCCCAGGACCCTGAGCTGCAGCGCATGGTTCGCATGATTCTGGATCGTGTCCAGCCCAAGTAATCATTTTGAATGCCGCTGGCATGCCTGCGGGCAATTGCTGGCGGCGTATCTTGCAGCCCAGTTGCTGGCGCTGATCGCTATTTGCCTTCTTTCAATTCCTGCCTGGGCACGCCTGCTCGGCGTCTTGTTGTGCCTGGCGCACGGGGCCTGGGTGTTGCCACGGCATGTTCGCCTGACCCATCCCGGTGCCATGACCCGGTTGCGCCATGATGCCGATGGCTGGCAGTTGTGGAGCCGTGACAAGGGCTGGCAGGCGGTGCAGCTGCGCCGCGACAGCCTGGCGCTGCCCCTGTTGGTGCTGGTGCGCTATCGCCTGGCGGGTGAGCGGCGGGTGCGGGCGGTGTGCATCCCGGGCGCCGCGCTGGCGCCGGATCAGCACCGGCGCTTGCGCGTGCGCCTGAAGTTCAGCCGGCGTAGGTGGCTGGCACCAGAATAGTGTCCAGGGCCTCGGGCAGCATGTGCGGGTAGTCGAGGGTGTAATGCAGGCCGCGTGACTCCTTGCGTGTCATGGCGCTGCGGATCATCAGCTCGGCCACTTGCGCCAGGTTGCGCAGCTCGATCAGGTCGCGGCTGACTTTGTAGTTGCTGTAGAACTCATCAATTTCGTCCAGCAGCAGGCGCACCCGGTGCTCGGCCCGTTGCAGGCGCTTGTTGGTGCGCACGATGCCGACGTAGTCCCACATGAAACGCCGCAGTTCATCCCAGTTGTGGGCGATGATCACGTCTTCATCGGAGTCGGTCACCTGGCTGGCATCCCAGCTGGGCAGTGCCACGGGGGCGGCGATTTCTGGCGACTGGGCGAGGATGTCGGCCGCTGCCGACTTGGCGTAGACAAAACACTCGAGCAGCGAGTTGCTGGCCATGCGGTTGGCACCATGCAGGCCGGTAAAGCTGGTTTCGCCGATGGCGTACAGGCCCGGCACATCGGTGTGGCCATGTTCGTCGACCATGACTCCACCGCAGGTGTAATGCGCCGCAGGGACCACCGGGATGGCCTGTTGGGTGATGTCGATGCCGAACGCCAGGCAGCGCTCATAAACCGTCGGGAAGTGGGCCTTGATGAACGTATCGGACTCATGGCTGATATCCAGGTACACACAATCGATACCCAGGCGCTTCATTTCATGGTCGATGGCCCGGGCCACGATATCTCGCGGTGCCAGTTCGTTGCGCGGGTCGAAGCGGTGCATGAAGCGCTCGCCGTTGGGTAGCTTGAGGTGCGCCCCTTCGCCCCGCAGGGCTTCGGTGATCAGAAAGCTCTTGGCCAGTGGGTGGTACAGGCAAGTGGGGTGGAACTGGTTGAATTCCAGGTTGGCCACCCGGCAACCCGAGCGCCAGGCCATTGCAATGCCGTCACCGCAGGCACCGTCCGGGTTGCTGGTGTAGAGGTACACCTTGGCCGCCCCCCCGGTGGCCAGAATGGTGAAGCGTGAGCCAAAGGTGTCGACCTCGCCCGTGGCACGATCCAGCACATAGGCCCCCAGGCAGCGATCCCCTTCCAGGCCCAGGCGGCGCTCGGTGATCAGGTCAACGGCGACGCGCTGTTCGAGCAGTTCGATATTGGGGCGCTGGCGGGCCTGTTCGAGCAATGTCTTGAAAATCGCCGCGCCTGTGGCGTCGGCCGCATGGATGATGCGTCGGTGGCTGTGCCCGCCTTCACGGGTGAGGTGAAATTCAAAGCCCTGCTGCTCGGGGTCGATGCTGTCATCGCGGGTGAAGGGGACGCCCTGGTCGATCAGCCACTGGATGGCTTCACGGCTGTGCTCGACGGTAAAGCGTACTGCGTCTTCATGGCACAGCCCGCCACCTGCATTGAGGGTGTCATCGACATGGGACTGCACCGTGTCGGTGTCATCCAGGACAGCGGCGACGCCGCCCTGGGCCCAGAACGTCGAACCATTGGCCAGATCGCCCTTGCTAAGCACTGCTATACGCATATGGCTGGGTAACGTGAGCGCAAGGCTCAAACCGGCAGCGCCGCTGCCAATCACCAGCACATCATGTTGAAAATGTTGGCTCATTCTTCTGACATCCGCAAAAAAGCGCCCTCTAGTATATAGAGGGGGGGATCGGCACAATGGCCGGGCCTTTATGGCATTGTTAAATTACAGCGGGCGCAAAGTGTGCCTCAGACTCGATGGGTCTGCATGTCGATTTGCAAATTAATCTGCGAGTGATGGCAGGACTCAGGAATGACTCGAGTTCTGGTACGATTTCGTGGTGTATCTTGGGCAGTTTCGTACGAAGGTTTTGAACTTTTCGTATAGCCAGGGGTTCCATAGTGGGCTGCCCTTGATGCAGGGGAACGGCGTCCAGATTGATGCGGGGTTTGTTTTTTCGACTCGACAGCTGAATTTGACGACAAGATTATTGACGCAGCCGGCCAGGCCCGAGCTGCGTTTTCGTGCGTGCCAAATCCGAGCGCGCAGGAAACTTGCCAGGGGGGAGAGAACTTTTGCGAAAAGCCCGAGTCTATGTTTGCAAGCCTGATCAGTTAGCAAAGCAATCTTCCTCCCGGTCTTATGAGGAGTATTCATGCTAGCCCAGGAAGAGGATCAGCAGCTGGTCGAGCGCGTACAGCGTGGCGACAAGCGCGCATTCGATCTGCTGGTGTTGAAATATCAACACAAAATTCTCGGGTTGATCGTGCGATTCGTGCACGACACCCATGAAGCCCAGGACGTTGCCCAAGAGGCCTTTATCAAGGCTTACCGGGCGCTCGGTAATTTTCGCGGAGACAGCGCCTTCTACACATGGCTGTATCGCATCGCCATCAATACGGCGAAAAATTACCTGGTGTCACGCGGTCGACGTCCGCCTGACAGTGATGTGAGCTCGGAAGATGCCGAGTTCTACGATGGTGATCATGGTCTCAAGGATCTTGAGTCGCCGGAGCGCGCTTTGCTCCGCGACGAGATCGAGGGCACGGTTCACCGCACTATTCAGCTACTGCCAGAAGATTTGCGTACGGCGTTAACTTTACGCGAATTCGATGGTCTGAGTTATGAGGACATCGCGAGCGTCATGCAATGTCCGGTGGGTACCGTGCGCTCCCGGATTTTCCGCGCCCGGGAAGCCATAGATAAAGCCCTGCAGCCGTTGTTGCAGGAAAACTGAGACAGCGGCGACAGCCAAGAGAGGAACCGCCATGAGTCGTGAAGCCCTGCAGGAATCGCTGTCCGCAGTGATGGATAACGAAGCGGACGAACTGGAACTGCGTCGGGTATTGAATGCCTTTGACGACACACAAACCCGTGACACCTGGTCCCGATATCAGGTGGCGCGTGCTGTGATGCACAAGGACCTGTTGATTCCGCGCCTGGACATCGCATCTGCCGTTTCGGCCGCGCTGGCCGAAGAGCAAACCCCGGCCAAGGTGGCCCGTGGGCCGTGGCGCAGCATCGGTCGTCTGGCCGTAGCCGCTTCGGTGACCGTTGCTGTTCTGGCAGGTGTACGCCTGTACAACCAGGATGACATCGTCGGTAATCAGCTGGCCCAGCAAAACCCGGCACAAAGCCTGAGTGCGCCGATGGCCAAGGGCCCGGCAGTACTGGCCAACTACAGCGAAAGCGCCGACCAGGCCACTGGCCCTATGGCCAACGGTGTCCTGCAAGGTCAGCCGGGCTGGCAGGATCAGCGCTTGCCAGGCTACCTGCGCCAGCATGCACAGCAAGCCGCATTGAAAGGGGCTGAAAGCCCACTGCCTTATGCTCGTGCTGCGAGCCTGGATAACCGTTAAGGACCATCATGCGCGTCCTACCCTTGCTACCTCTTCTGCTCAGTGGCTGGTTTGTTGTACCTGCCCACGCCGATGAAGCCCAGGACTGGCTCAAACGTCTTGGGCAGGCCGAGCAACAGCACAGCTATCAAGGCACCTTTGTTTACGAGCGCAACGGTAGTTTTTCTACCCACAGCATCTGGCACCGGGTGCAGGACGGCAAGGTTCGTGAGCGGTTGATGCAACTCGATGGCCCGGCGCAAGAGGTGATTCGAGCAGACGGACGCACGGAATGCGTCACTGGCAAGCTGGCCTCGGGCCTGGGCGATGTCTCCGCTGTCGCGGCGCGGCAGTTCGATGTGCAGAAGCTCAATGACCTGTATGCCGTGGCAATGGAAGGCAACTCAAGGGTTGCCGGGCGCCCGGTCGCGGTTATCTCGCTGGCCCCGCGTGACCAGCATCGCTACGGGTTTGAGCTGTATCTGGACCGGGAAACCGGTTTGCCTCTCAAGTCCTTGTTGCTCAATGACAAGGGGCAGTTGCTTGAACGCTATCAGTTCACCACCCTGGCCACCACGCCACCTGATGACAGCCAGCTCAGCCCAGCCGGGCAGTGCCGGGCTGTTGCCCGGGGTGAAGCCGAGGCTGAACAGGGCAGTGTGACCCAGGCCTGGCATTCCGACTGGTTGCCTTCCGGCTTCGAGCAAGTCAGCAGCACGGTACACCGTGACCCGCGCACCAAGGCCGAAGTCACCAGCCTGCTGTATGACGACGGGCTGACGCGCTTCTCCGTGTTTATCGAGCCGTTGCAGGGTGCTGCGGTGCCTGATGCGCGTGTCCAGTTGGGGCCAACCGCCGCCGTTACGCGACACTTGAGTACACCTCAGGGCGACATGATGGCCACTGTGGTGGGTGAAATCCCGATGGGGACTGCAGAACGCATTGCACTTTCGATGCGTGTGGGCAAAGACGACGCTCAGGCCAAACCATAGGGTTGCACCGACATGGCGGGTGACAATTTTCGATTTGCCATTTTTTTGTCTTTTTATAAAGGTCAGGGCCCTCAAGGGCCCTGGCCTTGTTTGTTTTCCGGGGCCTGAAAAACGGTCTATGCTTTGGACTTGTTTTTTGGTGCCTGTCGCTTAACTCAGCTGTTATTAACGGGAGCTGTATGTCGATGCCTCGATTGAAATCTTATCTACCCATTTTTGCAGCCGTGCTGATGCTCGGGCAGGCAGTGCCGGTCATGGCTGAAGCGCAGTTACCTGACTTCACCCAGTTGGTCGAACAAGCCTCACCGGCCGTGGTGAACATCAGTACCACGCAAAAATTGCCAGAACGACGGGTCTCCAGCATGGGCCAGATGCCCGACCTCGAAGGCCTGCCGCCGGGGCTGCGCGAGTTCTTTGAACGCAGCATGCCACCCGCCGGCAAAGGTGGCCGTCAGCGCGAGGCGCAGTCCCTGGGCTCGGGCTTTATCATCTCTCCCGATGGTTACATCCTGACCAACAACCATGTGGTTGCAGATGCCGATGAAATCATCGTGCGCCTGTCCGACCGCAGCGAAATGAAAGCCAAGCTGGTGGGCACCGACCCGCGCTCCGACGTGGCTTTGCTGAAAATCGAAGGCAAGAACCTGCCCGTACTGAAGCTGGGCAAGTCCCAGGACCTCAAGGCCGGCCAATGGGTAGTTGCCATCGGTTCGCCATTTGGCTTTGACCATACCGTGACCCAGGGCATCATCAGCGCCATGGGCCGCAGCCTGCCCAATGAAAGCTATGTGCCGTTTATCCAGACTGACGTGCCGATCAACCCGGGCAACTCGGGTGGGCCGCTGTTCAACCTGGCGGGTGAAGTGGTGGGGATCAACTCGCAGATCTACACCCGCTCGGGCGGCTTTATGGGCGTTTCCTTCGCGATCCCTATCGATGTGGCGATGGACGTGGCCAACCAGCTCAAGGCCGGTGGCAAGGTTAGCCGTGGCTGGTTGGGCGTGGTGATCCAGGAGGTCAACAAGGACCTGGCCGAATCCTTCGGCCTGGAAAAACCTGCCGGTGCCCTGGTGGCCCAGGTACTGGATAACGGCCCGGCGGCCAAAGGCGGCCTGCAAGTGGGCGATGTGATCCTGAGCATGAATGGTCAGCCGATCGTCATGTCGGCGGATTTGCCCCATCTGGTGGGCGCACTCAAGGCTGGCAGCAAGGCGACCCTTGAAGTGATTCGTGACGGCAAGCGCAAAAACCTCGACCTGACCGTTGGCGCCATCCCTGATGACGCGAAAGACATTGCTTCGGGTAACGGCGCTGAGCAAAGCAGCAACCGCCTGGGCGTGTCTGTGGCAGACCTGAGCGAAGAGCAGAAGAAAGCCAACGACATCAAGGGTGGCGTGATCATCACTGATGTACAGGACGGCCCTGCGGCCCTGATCGGCCTGCAGCCTGGTGACGTGATTACTCACCTGAACAACCAGGCCATCAGCAATGGCAAGGAGTTCACTGAAATCGCCAAGGCATTGCCGAAGAACCGTTCGGTGTCGATGCGGGTTCTGCGCCAGGGGCGTGCCAGCTTCATTACCTTTAAGCTGGCGGAGTAAGCAGCACACCCGGGTGGGAGGGGGTTCGCTCGCGATGTAGGCAGCGCGGTTTTTCAGTTGAACCGCGCCGATGCCATCGCGGGCAAGCCCGCTCCCACAAGGGCAATAAAAAACCCGTATCGCGAGATACGGGTTTTTTTTATTTCTTCTGTTTGGGGATGCGCACCAACTGCGTGTTGGAATACATGTCATGCCAGGTGCGGTTTTGCTTGTCGAAGATCGACCAGATAAAGCCCAGCCCCAGGCACAACCACGAGCCGATGGACACGATAAACCGTAGCAGGGCCTGCCACAGGCTGATGGCCGTACCGTCGGCGTTCTGCACGCGAACCCCCCACACCTGCATGCCCAGGGTTTGCCCGGAATGGGTCCAGAATTTGGCAAAGAAGCCGAACAGCACAAAAAACAGGATGGTCGACAACAGCGGGTCACCATCCAGTGCGCCTGCTTCTGACAGCTCGCGCATTTTGGCCTCACCAATAAAGCTCATCATGATCAGCTTGTAGATAAAGGTGGTGACGATCAGCAGGGCGGTACACAGCAGAAAGTCATAAAACATGGCTGCCAGGCGGCGCCCCAGGCCAACGGCGGGAAAGTCGCCTTGCGGGCTAAGCGGTTGTTTCGACATGGCAGGGTCTCGTCAAGGAAAACCGCCATCTTACGGAATAAAGCACATAAAAAAGCCTCTGATGTCACCATCAGAGGCTTTTTGTGTACGAGATTTAAGCTTCTGCTTGAACTTCGTCAGCCTGCAGGCCTTTTTGGCCCTGAACCGAGATGAAGGTCACTTTCTGGCCTTCCTTCAGGCTTTTGAAGCCGTTGCCCTGGATGGCACGGAAGTGCACAAACAGGTCCGGACCGCTTTCAGGGGTGATGAAACCAAACCCCTTCTCGTCGTTGAACCACTTGACCGTACCGCTCTGACGTTGTGACATTTCTTAATTCCTTGACGCTAACAATTAATGACAGTCTCTCTCACAGGAAAGAGTACTGGTGCTGGGTTGCAGGAAAGTAAGAGACGCAGAACGGGTGTAGCAAACTTAGAGCTACTGCCCAGGTCACGATTCCAGCGACCCATGCAAACACAGTGGGCAAACTCTACGAAACTGCAATTAAAAAAACAAGCCCCTTAAATACGACGTGCGCAGGCGATTTTTTAATGCGCTTAAGGCAGTGGCAAAGAACCTGGCGTTATAGAAGTGTTCAATTATTTTCGCGTATTAAAGACAGTTTTCACTATCGAAAGTTTGCCCTGTTATGTGGCAGTTGCATGGCCGCCTGCACCGTGAACATGCAACTGCACAGTTGAAGTTAGCCTCTGTAATAACGTTGTGCGACAAATGGCATCTTCGACACTTTCATTGGTACGCGCTTGCCCCGCACGATTGCCCACACTTCAGTGTCCACAGGGGTGAATGCCAGATCCAGATAACCCATCGCCAAAGGCGCGCCCAGGGTCGGACCAAAGCCGCCGCTGCACACTGTGCCGATCACTGTGCCTTCGGCATCGACAATCTCTGCGCCTTCACGCACCGGGGTGCGCTCCTGGGGCAACAGGCCCACGCGTTTGCGCGCCACGCCGTTTTGCTGTTGGGCAAAGATGTTTTCGGCACCCGGAAAACCACCCGCCCGCGGGCCGTCAGCACGACGGGCCTTGGAGATGGCCCAGAGCAGGCTGGCTTCGATTGGCGTGGTGGTGTCGTTCATGTCGTGGCCGTAGAGGCACAGACCGGCTTCCAGACGCAGCGAGTCCCGTGCGCCGAGGCCGATGGCCTGCACTTCGGGCTCGGCCAGCAGGCGGCGGGCCAGTTCTTCGGCGCGCTCGGCGGGTACTGAAATCTCAAAGCCGTCTTCACCGGTGTAGCCCGAGCGGCTGACATAGCAGTCCGCGCCCAGCAGGGTCACCGGGGCAAACTGCATAAAGGTCATGTTGGCCACTTGCGGTGCCAGGCGTTGCAGCACGTTGACCGCTGCCGGGCCTTGCAGGGCGAGCAGGGCGCGTTGTTCAAACAGCGGCTGGATCTGGCAGTGGGCACCCAAGTGTTTGCGCAGGTGGGCCAGGTCCTGGTCCTTGCAGGCGGCGTTGACCACCAGGAACAGCTCGTCATTGCCCAGATTGGCGACCATCAGGTCATCGAGGATGCCGCCCTGTTCATTGGTGAACATGGCATAGCGCTGCATGCCCACCGGCAGGTCGATGATATCCACCGGCACCAGCGCTTCCAGGGCCTTGGCCGCGTCGGCGCCGGTCAGGCGGATCTGGCCCATGTGCGATACATCGAACAGGCCGGCTTGTTCACGGGTGTGCTGGTGCTCTTTCATCACCCCCAGCGGGTACTGCACGGGCATGTCATAGCCGGCAAACGGCACCATGCGCGCGCCCAGTTCAAGGTGCAGTGCGTGCAGCGGGGTTTTAAGCAGTTGTTCGGTGGACATTCGAGACTCCTTGAAAATCAGCACTCAATAATGTTGACAGCAAGACCGCCGCGGGCGGTCTCCTTGTATTTGCTTTTCATGTCGGCGCCGGTCTGGCGCATGGTGCGGATCACCTTGTCCAGTGAGACAAAGTGCTGGCCGTCGCCACGCAGGGCCATGCGCACGGCGTTGATGGCCTTGACCGAGCCCATTGCGTTGCGCTCGATGCAGGGCACTTGCACAAGCCCGCCAATCGGGTCGCAGGTCAGGCCGAGGTTGTGTTCCATGCCGATCTCGGCGGCGTTTTCGACCTGTTGAACGCTGCCGCCCAGCACCTCGCACAACGCGCCGGCGGCCATCGAACAGGCCACGCCGACCTCACCCTGGCAGCCGACTTCGGCGCCGGAGATCGAGGCGTTTTCCTTGTACAGAATGCCGATGGCGGCGGCGGTGAGCAGAAACCGCACCACGCCGTCCTCATTGGCGCCGCCGATAAAGCGCATGTAGTAATGCAGCACGGCAGGAATGATCCCGGCCGCACCATTGGTGGGCGCGGTAACCACGCGTCCGCCGTTGGCGTTTTCTTCATTCACCGCCAGCGCATACAGATTGACCCAGTCCAGTACCGACAGCGCATCGCGCAACGCTGCTTCGGGGTTGGAACAGAGCTGGCGGTGCAGCGCCGGGGCGCGACGCTTGACCTTCAGGCCGCCGGGCAAAATGCCTTCATTGCGACAGCCCGCACTCACGCAGTCCTGCATCACCTGCCAGATGTTCAGCAGGCCGCTGCGGGTTTGGGCTTCGGGGCGCCAGGCGCTTTCGTTGGCCATCATCACTTCGCTGATCGACAGGTGATGGGTGACGCATTGGCGCAACAGGTCCTTGGCGGTTTTGAACGGGTACTTCAGCACGGTGCTGTCTTCGACGATGCGGTCTGCGCCTGCCGCGCCTTCATCCACCACAAAGCCGCCGCCGATCGAATAGTACTCGCGGCTGCGGATCTGAATGCCGGCGGCATCCAGAGCCCGGAAAATCATGCCGTTGGGGTGGTAGGGCAGGGGTTTGCGAATCATCGCCAGGTGCGATTTTTCGATGAAATCGATGGGGTGTTCGCCCAGCAGATTCAGGCGCCCGCTGCTGCGAATCGCGGCCAGTCGCTCGGCCACGGTTTCGGTGTTGACGGTGTCCGGGTGCTCGCCTTCAAGCCCCAGCAAAACGGCCTTGTCGCTGCCGTGGCCTTTGCCGGTGGCGCCGAGGGAGCCATAGAGTTCAACTTTTACGCAGGCTGTGGCTTGCAGCAGCTCATCACGGCGCAGACCTTCGGCAAAACGCGCAGCAGCACGCATGGGGCCGACGGTGTGGGAACTGGAGGGGCCGATGCCAATCTTGAACAGGTCGAACACGCTTAAAGACATGGGGTTCTCCGGTTTCTTATTGTGTAATGCAACTTCGATCTCTGTGGGAGCTGGCTTGCCTGCGATAGCATCACTGCGCTGTGGCTGCAAAACCGCATTGCCTGTATCGCGAGCAAGCCCGCTCCCACATCAGATCTCCATGACCCGGCTGCTTACGCCTCCTGATAGCTTTCGATCGACGGGCACGCGCACACCAGGTTGCGGTCGCCAAATACGTTGTCGACGCGACCGACCGGTGGCCAGTACTTGCCTTCGATCAAGGACGCTACCGGGTACACCGCCTGCTCGCGGCTGTACGGGTGGGTCCATTCGCCCACCATCTCGGCAGCGGTGTGCGGGGCGTTTTTCAGCGGGTTGTCTTCCTTGTCCAGGCCGCCGCTCTCAACTTCGCGGATCTCTTCGCGGATGTAGATCATGGCGTCACAGAAGCGGTCCAGTTCCTCCTTGGACTCGCTTTCGGTCGGCTCGATCATCAGCGTGCCTGCCACCGGGAACGACATGGTCGGGGCGTGGAAGCCAAAGTCGATCAGGCGCTTGGCCACGTCATCGACGCTGATGCCGCTGGTTTCCTTGAGCGGGCGCAGGTCGAGGATGCATTCGTGGGCCACCAGGCCATTGCTGCCCGAGTACAGCACCGGGTAATGCTCTTCAAGACGGCGGGCGATGTAGTTGGCGTTGAGGATGGCCAGCTGCGATGCGCGCTTGAGGCCTTCGCCGCCCATCATGCGGATGTACATCCAGGTGATCGGCAGGATGCTGGCGCTGCCGAAAGGCGCTGCGCAGACCGCGCCTTCCTTGCGCTCCATTGCCGCGTGACCCGGCAGGAACGGCGTGAGGTGCGACTTGACGCCAATCGGGCCGACGCCCGGGCCGCCACCGCCGTGGGGGATGCAGAAGGTCTTGTGCAGGTTGAGGTGGGACACGTCGCCGCCGAACTTGCCCGGTGCGCACAGGCCCACCATGGCGTTCATGTTGGCGCCGTCGATGTACACCTGGCCGCCGTTGTCATGAATGATGCCGCAGATTTCGCGGATGCCTTCTTCGAACACGCCGTGGGTCGACGGGTAAGTGATCATCAATGCGGCAAGGTGGTCGCGGTGCTCGATGGCCTTGGCGCGCAGGTCTTCAATATCGACGTTGCCGCGAGCGTCACAGGCAGTGACCACCACGCGCATGCCGGCCATGTTGGCGGTGGCCGGGTTGGTGCCGTGGGCCGAGGACGGGATCAGGCAGATATCGCGACGCTCGTCGCCACGGCTATGGTGATAGGCACGAATGGCCAGCAAGCCGGCGTACTCGCCCTGGGAACCGGCGTTCGGTTGCAGGGAAATGGCGTCGTAACCGGTGGCCGCACACAGCATGGCTTCCAGCTCGGTGGTCAGTTGCTGGTAGCCCTGGCTCTGCTCGGCAGGCGCGAACGGGTGCAGGTTGCCGAATTCGGCCCAGGTGACCGGGATCATTTCGCTGGCAGCGTTGAGCTTCATGGTGCACGAGCCCAGCGGGATCATGGTGCGGTCCAGCGCCAGGTCCTTGTCGGCCAGCTTGCGCAGGTAGCGCATCAGCTCGGTTTCGGAGTGATAGCGGTTGAACACCGGGTGGCTGAGGATCGGCGACTGGCGCAGCAGGGCGGCGGGCAGGGTGCCCGTTACGCTGGCGGCCAGTGCGTCGAAGTCCGGCAGGGTCTGACCATCGGCGGCGAGCAACGCCCACAGCGCAGTGACGTCGGACTGGCTGCTGGTTTCATCCAGCGACAGGCCCAGGCGCTGGTTGTCGACGACCCGCAGGTTGATCCGCTGAGCGTGCGCCTTGGCGTGCAGGGCGGCGGTGTTGTCACCGGTGTTGAGGGTCAGGGTGTCGAAGAACTGCTCTTGCTCGACCTTCAGCCCCAGATCGCTCAGGCCCTGGGCCAGGATCGCGGTCAACTGGTGAATGCGTCGGGCGATTTGGCTCAGGCCTTTGGGGCCGTGGTACACGGCGTACATGCTGGCGATGTTGGCCAGCAGCACTTGTGCGGTACAGATGTTGCTCGTGGCCTTCTCGCGGCGGATGTGTTGCTCGCGGGTTTGCATGGCCAGGCGCAGTGCCGGCTTGCCGTGACGGTCAACCGACACACCGACCAAGCGGCCCGGCATGTCGCGCTTGAACGCATCGCGGGTGGCGAAGTAGGCCGCGTGCGGGCCACCGAAGCCCAGTGGCACGCCAAAACGCTGGGCGCTGCCGATGGCCACGTCTGCGCCGAACTCGCCCGGCGGGGTCAGCAGGGTCAGGGCCAGCAGGTCGGCGGCAACAGCCACCAGGGCGTTGGCGGCATGGAAGCGCTCAACCAGTTCGCGATAGTCGAACACGTCACCGTTGCTTGCGGGGTATTGCAGCAGGGCGCCGAAGAAGACCGATACGTCGCTCACTTCGCGCTCGTCGGCAACCACTACTTCAATGCCCAGTGGCTCGGCACGGGTGCGCAGCACGTCCAGGGTTTGCGGGTGACAGTGGCTGGAGGCGAAAAAGCGGTGGCTGGTTTTGTTCTTGCTCAGGCGTTTGCAGAAGGTCATGGCTTCGGCAGCGGCGGTGGCTTCGTCGAGCAGCGAGGCGTTGGCGATCGGCAGGCCGCTGAGGTCGCTGATCAGGGTCTGGAAGTTGAGCAGCGCTTCGAGACGGCCCTGGGAAATTTCCGGCTGGTAGGGCGTGTAGGCGGTGTACCAGGCAGGGTTTTCCAGGAGGTTGCGCAGGATCGGCGAAGGCGTGTGGCAGTTGTAGTAGCCCTGGCCGATATAGGTTTTGCACAGCTGGTTTTTGGCTGCGATTGCTTTGATCGAAGCCAGGGCGTCGGCTTCGCTTTGCCCGGCCGGCAGGTTGAGCACGCTGGTGCCCTTGATGCTGTCCGGGATCACGCTGGCGCTGAGGCCTTCCAGGGAATCAAAGCCCAGAGTGGCGAGCATCGCCTGCTCATCGGCCTGGCGCGGGCCGATGTGGCGCGCGATAAATTCATTGGCAGTGCTGAGATTGATGGTCATGGCGGGCTTCTCAGTTGTCGTCTTGGGCTTTGATCAGGCGGTCGTAGGCGTCCTGATCGAGCAATTGGCCTACAGCGTTGGCATCGGCGGGCTTGAAGCGGAAGAACCAGCCTTCACCCAGCGGGTCTTCGTTGACCAGCTCCGGGCTGCTGTCGAGCGCCGGGTTCACTTCGAGCACTTCACCGTCCAGGGGCATGTAGACGCCGCTGGCAGCCTTGACCGATTCGACAGTGGCGGCTTCTGCGCCCTTGTCGTAGGCCTGTAGCTCGGGCAGTTGCACAAACACCACATCACCCAGAGCGTTTTGCGCAAACGCGGTAATCCCCACAGTTACGCTGCCGTCGGCTTCGGTGCGCAGCCATTCGTGGTCTTCAGTAAAACGCAATTCGCTCATGGAAACTCCTCAGGGCCAGACATGTCTGGTGGTCACAGGTAAATGCTCGTGCAGATCGAGCTTATGCCAGAGTTCATAGCAAGATGGTTGCCAGTTTATAAATATCGTTATTTATCAATGGTTTAAGTTGTGTTCGGAACGCTCGGGCAAAGGGCTGTGTAGCGAAATCGCTACAGTCTTTGCGGCAAGAAAAAATCCAAGAGGATCAAAGCCTTGCGCAGCATGGCTGGAGAGGGTGTGTATCGAATTCGTTCCGGTGGAGTGAATTCGATACAAGGTTTGCGGCTGCCAATGAACGGGAGCACAAACTCCGTAGCAGCTGCCGAAGGCTGCGTTCGGCTGCGCAGCAGTCGTAAAATCAGCAATCGCGGTGTTTCATATGCACCGCAGATCCCGGTTTTACGACCGCTTCGCGCTCGAACGCAGCCTTCGGCAGCGGCTACAAGGTTTTGTATCCGTCAGGCTTTGCCCGGAATACCGTATTTGCGCAGGCGATGGGCGATGGCGGTATGACTGGTCTGCAGGCGGCTGGCCAACTGGCGGGTGGAGGGGTAGCTGACGTAGAGCTTCTCCAGCAGGGCCTTTTCGAAGGTTTCGACGGCGTGTTCCAGGGTCTCGACCTCGCCGTCGTTTTGCCGGGCCACCGAGGTGCCGGCGATATCCAGGTCGCCAATATCCACCAGCGAACCCTCGCAGATGGCGGCGGCACGAAAGATCACGTTCTGCAACTGGCGCACGTTGCCGGGCCAGCGGTTGCCCAGCAGCGCCGGGTAAGTGCCTGGGGCCAGGCGGCAAGCCGGGCGCTGGATCTGAGTGCAGGCCTGCTGCATAAAGGCGCGGGCCAGCAGCAAAATATCCTGGCCGCGCTCGCGCAAGGGCGGCACTTCGATATTGAGCACGTTGAGACGGTAGAACAGGTCTTCGCGAAAGGTGCCTTCGTTGACCATTTTTTCGAGGTTGCGGTGCGTGGCGCTGAGGATGCGCACATTGACCTTGACCTCACGCTCGCCGCCCACCCGGCGAAAGCTGCCGTCGTTGAGAAAACGCAGCAGCTTGGCCTGCAAATAAGGCGACATTTCGGCGATTTCGTCGAGAAATACCGTGCCGTTGTTGGCCAGTTCCATCAACCCCGGCTTGCCGCCGCGTTGCGCGCCGGTAAAGGCGCCGGGGGCATAGCCGAACAGTTCGCTTTCGGCCAGGTTTTCCGGGAGTGCCGCGCAGTTGAGGGCCAGGAAGGGGGCGCCAAAGCGGTCGCTGATGGCATGGCAGGCGCGGGCCACCAGCTCTTTGCCGGTGCCGGTCTCGCCCTGGATCAGCAAGGGCGCATCAAGCGCCGCCACGCGCTGCGCACGGGCTTTTAGGGTGCGAATGGCAGGGGAGTCACCCAGCAGGGCGTCAAAGCCTTCTGCGTGATCGTGGTGCAGCGCTGCCAGGCGCTCGCCGATGCGGCTTGGCTGGTACAGGGTGAGCAGGGCGCCGGCATCGGTGATCGGCGTGGCATCGAGCATCAGCGGGTGGCCGTTAAGGGTCACTTCGCGCAGAGGCAGGCGAAAGCCGTTTTCCAGCAGCACGTCGAGCAGGCCGGGGTCGCTGAACAACTGGCCGATACTTTCGCCGGTCGGCTCGTGGCCGTACAGCGCCACCAGCGCCGGGTTGGCCAGCAGCACATGGCCCTCGCTGTCGAGCGCCAGTACCGGGTCGGTCATGGCGGCGAGCAGGGCGTCCAGCTGCAGGTGGCGGCGCTGGCCGGGGAGGATGTCGACCACCGTTACCGCTTGCACGCCGTGGACGCCGAAGAGCGCCTCGCGCAGCTCGTCGAGTACTTGCGGGCTGAGGGTGGGTGCGTCGATATAGACGTTGGGCGGGACCATCTCCACCGCATCCAGATTGAGGTTACGTCCGCCCAGCAACGCCAGGACTTCCTGGGTGATGCCAACACGGTCGATAAAACTGACATGGATACGCATGGGAACGGCAAACATTTATGGCCAGCAGGGATGGCCAGTATGCCTTGGTGGGGGGGATTGGTGAAATTCCGTGGGAGCGGGCTTGCTCGCGATGGCATCACCCCGGTGCATCAGATCAATCGAGGTGTTTGCATCGCGGGCAAGCCCGCTCCCACAAAAGTGCAGCCATCAGCCAGTGGCTGAATCAGTCCAGATGGTCGAGCTTGATCGGGTCGCCCGGCTTGTGGTTGAGCTGGGCCATCACGTCGGCGAACATCTTGTCGTAGTAACCGTGCATCGAGCGGATGTCAGCGGTTTTGGGAATGCCATGTTTCACGGCAATCTGGAATGCATCATGGGCAAAGTTGTAGGCCATGTCCTTGGGCAGCGTGAAGGACTCCTTGAACTCCTTCTGGTTGATCTGACCGTGCATGTCGAACTGCATCGACTTGCCTTCCTTGGGATCCTGAACGACCTGGTAATCGATCTTGATGTCATACCCAAAGTCGCTCGGTTGCAGCGGTTCGCGATGGATATGCAGGTGACCGGGTTCGAACGAGGCCATAGGGTACTCCTTGGTGCAATGGGAAAAGGGCAGGCCCCGAGGCCTGCCCCGGGGTTCAGAAGTAGGTGATACCCGGTTTTTCGGTGCTGACCCGAGTACCGGCCTTACCTTGAACGATTGCTTCGATATCCGCCAGTGCGCCGATCACTGCGGTCTTGCCGGTTTTACGCGCAAACTCGCAAGCAGCTTCAACTTTAGGGCCCATCGAGCCCGAGGCAAAGCCGAGTTTTTCCAGCTCGTCGGGGTGGGCGTGGGAGATGCCTTTCTGGGTTGGCTTGCCCCAGTCGATAAACGCCGCATTCACGTCAGTGGCGATCACCAGCAGGTCGCTGTCCAGCTGCTGGGCCAGCAGCGAGGACGCCAGGTCCTTGTCAATCACCGCTTCAATGCCGCGCAGCTTGCCGTCTTCGCCGTACATGGTGGGGATGCCGCCACCGCCCGCGCAGATCACGATGGTGCCTTTTTCCAGCAGCCATTTGATCGGGCGAATTTCGAAGATGCGCTTGGGTTTTGGGCTAGGCACCACGCGGCGGAACTTGTCGCCGTCCGGAGCAATGCTCCAGCCTTTTTCGGCGGCCAGACTCTTGGCCTCGCTTTCGGTGTAGACCGGGCCGATCGGCTTGGTCGGCTTCTGGAAAGCCGGGTCCTTGGGGTCGACTTCAACCTGGGTCAGCAGGGTGGCAAACGCGGCTTCCTGTGGCAGCAGGTTGCCCAGTTCCTGTTCGATCATGTAGCCGATCATGCCTTCGGTTTCAGCACCGAGCACGTCCAGCGGGTAAGGGGCGACGGCCGTGTAGGCGGCGGCTTGCAGGGACAGCAGGCCGACTTGCGGGCCATTACCGTGGGCCACGACCAGTTCGTTGCCGTGGGCAATGCGGGCGATTTGGGCGGTAGCGGTCTGGATGTTTTCGCGCTGGTTCTCGGCGGTCATGGGCTGGCCGCGACGCAAGAGGGCGTTACCGCCCAGTGCAACGACGATACGCATAGAAGATGTCCTTTTAAAAGTGTGGGAGCCGCGTGGGTGGGAGCGGGCTTGCCCGCGATGGCATCGCCTCGGTGCATCAGACGGATCGAGGTGTTTGCATCGCGAGCAAGCCCGCTCCCACGGTAGTCATGGGTTCACATGACTACCGTGGCCAGGCTTAGATATCAGCCAGTGCCGCGACCAGAATCGCCTTGATGGTGTGCATGCGGTTTTCAGCTTGCTCAAAGGCGATGTTGACTGGGGACTCGAACACTTCCTCGGTCACTTCGATGCCGTTTTTCAGGTTTGGATGGTGCTCGGCCACGTCTTTGCCGACTTTGGTTTCACAGTTGTGGAACGCAGGCAGACAGTGCATGAACTTCACGCGTGGGTTTTCTGCCGCTTTGATCATGTCGCTGTTGACCTGGTATGGCAGCAGCAGCTTGATGCGGTCGTTCCAGGCTTCAACCGGCTCGCCCATCGATACCCAGACGTCGGTGTGGATAAAGTCCACGCCTTTGACCGCAGCTTTAGGGTCTTCGGTCAGGGTGATCTTGGCACCGCTTTCCTTGGCGAATTCCTGGCACTGCTTAACGAACGACTCTTCTGGCCACAGGCTTTTTGGTGCGGCAATACGCACGTCCATGCCCAGTTTGGCGCCGATCAGCAGCAGCGAGTTACCCATGTTGTTGCGGGCATCGCCCAGGTAGGCGTAGCTGATGTCGTGCAGCGGCTTGTCGCTGTGTTCGCGCATGGTCAGCACGTCGGCGATCATTTGGGTCGGGTGGAACTCAGCGGTCAGGCCGTTGAACACCGGAACACCTGCGTACTTGGCCAGCTCTTCGACTACGGCTTGTTCAAAGCCGCGGTATTCGATGGCATCAAACATGCGGCCCAGAACGCGGGCGGTGTCTTTCATGCTTTCCTTGTGGCCGATTTGCGAAGACACAGGGTCGATATAGGTGACGTGTGCACCCTGGTCGTGGGCGGCCACTTCGAATGCACAACGGGTACGGGTCGAAGTTTTTTCGAAAATCAGCGCAATGTTTTTGCCTTTCAAGTGCGGCTCTTCAGTACCGGTGTACTTGGCGCGCTTGAGATCGCGGGACAGATCGAGCAGGAAGTGCAACTCACGTGGTGTGTGGTGCACCAGGCTCAGAAGGCTGCGGTTTTTCATGTTAAAAGCCATGGTGATCTCCTTGGTTTCGGGTTAACCGGCTTGCCCTGCCCCTTTTAGGGGCCAGGGCAAGCAATCAAATGGGTTTATTAATAGTCGACTGGATCGCGGATGATCGGGCAGGTCATGCAGTGACCGCCGCCACGGCCGCGGCCCAGTTCGGAGGCGCTGATGGTGATGACTTCAACGCCAGCCTTGCGCAGCAGGGTGTTGGTGTAGGTGTTGCGGTCGTAACCGATCACGACGCCAGGCTCCAGAGCCACCACGTTGTTACCGTCATCCCACTGCTCGCGTTCTGCCGCGAACGAGTTGCCGCCAGTTTCGACGACACGCAGTTTTTTCACGCCCAGGGCCTTGGCTACCACGTCGAGGAAGTGGCCTTCCTCGCGTCGCACGTCCACGCCGCCCTGTTTCTTGTCGTCCGGGTATACCGAGAACGCAACGATCTGGTTCACGACTTCAGGGAAGATGGTCACCAGGTCGCGGTCGCAGAAGCTGAACACGGTGTCCAGGTGCATCGCCGCGCGGGACTTGGGCATACCGGCCACGATCACCCGCTCTACGGCGCCGTTTTTGAACAGGTTTTGTGCCAGTTGGCCGATGGCCTGGCGCGAAGTCCGTTCGCCCATGCCGATCAGGACCACGCCGTTGCCGATTGGCATTACGTCGCCACCTTCAAGGCTGGCGTTGCCGTGGTCCACCGTCGGGTCGCCGTACCAGATCTGGAAGTCGGCGTTGGTGAACTCGGGGTGGAACTTGTAAATCGCGGTGGTCAGCAGGGTTTCCTGACGACGCGCCGGCCAGTACATCGGGTTCAGTGTCACGCCACCGTAGATCCAGCAAGTGGTGTCACGGGTGAACTGGGTGTTGGGCAGCGGTGGCAGGATAAAGCTGGTGTGACCGAGGAAGTCACGGAACATCTGGATGGTCTTGCCACCGAAGCTGTCCGGCAGGTCGTCTGCCGACACGCCGCCGATCAGGTACTCGGCAATTTGGCGCGGCTCAAGGCTTTTGAGCCAGGATTTGACTTCGTTGACCAGGCCCACACCCACCTGATTGGGGGTCACTTTGTGGTCCAGGATCCAGTCCAGGGCTTCTGGAATGGCAACGATATCGGTCAGCAGGTTGTGCATTTCCAGCACATCGATGCCGCGGTCGCGCATTTTGGTGACGAAGTCGAAGTGGTCACGCTTGGCCTGGTTGACCCAGAGCACGTCATCGAACAGCAGCTCATCGCAGTTGCTTGGGGTCAGGCGCTGGTGAGCCAGGCCTGGGGAACACACCATAACCTTATGCAGCTTACCGGCTTCGGAATGCACGCCGTATTTCACTTTTTCCGTGGTCATTACAGTCATCCTCCAAAGTACACAAACAGGTTGTTACAGGGTCAGGAAACCGTCGTAGAGACCATAGGCAGCCACCAGGGCGCCGATCACGACTGCGGCAAAAATCACTTTCTCGATGTTGGTGAATACAGGTTGGCCACTTTCACGCTTGGCCTTGGCGAACAGAATCGCGCCAGGTGCGTACAGCAGGGCCGAGAGCAGCAGGTACTTGAGGCCGCCGGCATAGATCAGCCAGATGGCGTAGATCAGCGCGATACCGCCGATGATCAGGTCTTTCTTGCGCTCTGCCAGGGCGTTCTCGTAAGTCTCGGCGCGTACCGCCAGCAGGAAGCCGTAGGCTGCAGACCAGAGGTAAGGCACCAGGATCATCGAGGTCGCCAGGTAGATCAGCGACAGATAAGTACTGGCCGAGAACAGGGTGATGATCAGGAACAGCTGCACCATCGCGTTGGTCAGCCAAAGGGCGTTGACCGGTACATGGTTGGCGTTTTCCTTTTTCAGGAAGGCCGGCATGGTGTGGTCCTTGGCCGCCGAGAACATGATCTCTGCGCACAGCAGTACCCAGGACAGCAGGGCACCCAGCAGCGAGATGATCAAGCCGACGCTGATCAGTACCGCACCCCAGTGACCGACCACATGCTCAAGCACGGCCGCCATCGAAGGGTTTTGCAGTTTTGCCAGTTCAGGCTGAGTCATGATGCCCAGCGACAGCACGTTCACCAGTACCAGCAACAGCAGCACGGTGATAAAGCCGATCACGGTGGCCCGACCCACGTCCGAACGTTTTTCGGCACGGGAAGAGAAGATGCTTGCGCCTTCGATACCGATGAACACCCATACGGTGACCAGCATCATGTTGCGCACCTGGTCCATCACGCTGCCCAGATCCGGGTTTTTCACGCCCCAGATGTCACTGGTGAAGATGTCCAGTTTGAACGCGAAGAGGGCAATCAGGATAAACAGCACCAGCGGCACGACCTTGGCAACGGTGGTTACCAGGTTGATGAACGCTGCTTCCTTGATCCCGCGCAGTACCAGGAAATGCACGGCCCAGAGCAGGATCGAGGCGCCGATGATGGCCGCCGGGGTGTTGCCTTCGCCGAAGATCGGGAAGAAGTAACCCAGGGTGCTGAACAGCAAGACGAAGTAGCCGACGTTACCCAGCCAGGCACTGATCCAGTACCCCCAGGCAGACGAGAAACCCATGTAATCGCCGAACCCGGCCTTGGCGTAGGCATACACGCCGCCGTCCAGGTCAGGTTTGCGATTGGCGAGGGTCTGGAACACAAAAGCGAGGGTCAACATACCGACTGCGGTAATTGCCCAACCGATCAGGATTGCACCGACATCAGCGCTGGCGGCCATGTTTTGTGGCAGCGAAAAAATACCGCCGCCAATCATTGAGCCGACTACCAGAGCAACCAACGCACCCAGTCGCAGTTTTCCAGGAGTATCAGACATTTGTAGTGACTCCAATCTAGGAGAAGTGAGGCTTCAAAGTTAAGTCCATTGATATTTAAGCCATTTGACATAGATCAGGGCATTACTACATTCCATTGTTGATAGAGCGGGGAAGGTCGCGATCACGCATTTTTATGACGCTTCCTGAAAGCCTTACTCCAGAGATGTTTTCAGGTATTAACACGTTCGTTACCCACGGTGTCGTGGGGATTGAAGCTAGCCAGTATTTCCAGATTTGCAAATGTCATCTTCAAGTTTCATGAACCCCTCCATGAAATTAAATCGTCACCTATATATGAACGGTTTTTTAGGTTTCAATAGGCAAAATGCTTATCAGGGAGCGCAGGCTTATTGCGTCGATCTATTAAACGTGTGGGGCGTGCATATATTTAGTCAGTGAACATCTGTAGCCTGATATTCATGAGTTTTAACTTGGCAGTTCGGCGAGGTGACGATGTCGCAACAGACGCAAAAGCTTAGGCTCAACGCCCTGATCGCGTTGGTTGTGGGTTCGATGATTGGCGGCGGGATTTTTTCGTTGCCACAAAATATCGCCGAGCATGCTGCCGGCGGTGCCGTGTTGATAGGTTGGGCAATCACCGCAGTGGGCATGCTGGCGCTGGCCTTTGTGTTCCAGACCCTGGCCAATCGCAAGCCGGAACTCGACTCGGGGGTGTATGCCTACGCCAAGGCGGGCTTTGGTGACTACATGGGTTTCTCGTCTGCCTGGGGGTACTGGATCAGTGCCTGGATGGGCAACGTCGGCTACTTCGTACTGCTCTTCAGCACCCTGGGCTATTTTTTTCCGGTGTTTGGCCAGGGCAACACGCCAATGGCCATCGGTTGCGCATCGTTGCTGCTGTGGGGCGTGCATTTCCTGGTGCTGCGCGGGATCAAGGAAGCGGCGTTTATCAACCAGTTGACCACCGTGGCCAAAATCGTCCCTATCGTGATGTTTATCGTGCTCGCGGCGGTGGCCTTCAAGGTGGATATTTTCACCCGGGATTTCTGGGGCACACAAACGCCGAGCCTGGGCAGCGTGATGGACCAGGTGCGCAACATGATGCTGGTCACGGTCTTCGTATTTATCGGCATTGAAGGGGCCAGCGTGTATTCCGGGCGTGCAGAAAAGCGCTCGGATGTGGGCAAGGCTACGGTTATCGGCTTTCTTGGCGTGCTGGCCTTGCTGGTGCTGGTGAACGTGCTGTCCCTGGGGATCATGAGCCAGCCTGAGCTGGCCAATCTGCAGAACCCGTCGATGGCCGGGGTGCTCAAGCATGTGGTGGGGGAGTGGGGCGCGATCCTGATCAGTATCGGCCTGGCGATCTCGCTGTTGGGGGCGCTGCTGTCGTGGGCACTGCTGTGTGCCGAGATCCTCTATGCCACGGCGCGGGACAACACCATGCCGGCGTTCCTGAAAAAGGAAAACGCTAACCATGTGCCGGTCAATGCCTTGTGGCTGACCAACTCGATGATCCAGATTTTTCTGGTGATCACCCTGGTGTCTGCGGGCACCTACACCAGCCTGATCTATCTGGCGTCGTCGATGATCCTGGTGCCGTACCTGTGGTCGGCGGCTTATGCGGTGTTGCTTTGCGTGAGGGGCGAGACTTACGAGCGGGCGGGCAGGCGGCGGGTCAAGGACCTGCTGGTGGGCGCTGTGGCACTGATCTATGCGATGTGGCTGCTGTATGCGGCGGGGCCCAAGTACTTGCTGCTCTCGGCGTTGCTGTATGCCCCGGGGGTTTTCTTCTTTGCCAAGGCCAAGCGCGAGCAGGGTCAAGTGCTGTTCAAGCCGTGGGAGAAGGTGATTTTCGCGATGGTGGTGATCACGGCAGTGGCGGCGGCGTATGCGCTGTATAGCGGGGCAATATCCTTGTGATGTGTCTTTCGTAGCAGCTGACGAGCGGAGCGAGGCTGCGTTCGGCGGCGAAGCCGTCGTAAATCAGGCAACTTCGTCGTGTCAGGTTAAAGCGGTATTCTGGTTTTACGACGGCTTCGCCGCCGGACGCAGCCTCGCAGGCTCGTCAGCTGCTACGAAGGGCTTGGCAAGCGCTCTGGCCGCGACCAGATCCACAGGTTACCCATGCTCATGCCGGCAATCGCCAGGAACACTGGCCAGTTGTGATCCAGCACATACAGCATCAACCCGGCACACAGCAGCATGCTCACGGTGGCGCTGATCTTGGCGTTGCGCTTGATGATCTTGCCGTTGCGCCAGTTGCTCAGGATCGGCCCGAACAGGCGGTGGTTCTCCAACCAGGCACTCAGGCGCGGGGAGCTTTTGGTCGCAGCCCAGGCGGCGAGCAGAATGAATTCGGTAGTGGGCAGGCCGGGAATCACGATGGCGATCAGGCCAATGCCCAGGCTCACATAGGCCAGCAAGCCGAACAGGATTCGGGCGATTTTCGACGAAGATCGGGTTTGGCGGGTCATAAGCTCAGGACGCATAAAAGGACACCCGACCAGCGTGCGCTGGCCGGGCCTGTCAGCTTAAGCCAGTTCTGGCTGAGCAGCGTAGGCGTGTTCCAGTAATACGGTAAAACGCTCAAAGGCCGCTACTGCACCTTTGTCGAGGTCGGCTTCTTCTTCGGCAGTCAGTTCCAGGCCGTCGAGGGTGCGGATAAAGCTTTTCCAGCCTTCGGCACGGCCACCGGCAGGCTCGCCCAGGTGGCGGGCACCGAAGGTGTCGCTCAGGCCCAGGCCTACGGCACGCTTGATCAGGAACGCAGCACCCAGCTTGGAACCCTCGGATACGAAGATCCAGCCCAGGGCTTCGGCCTTGCTTGGCGAATTGACCGCGCCGGCAACCGGAGCAGGCACTTCGGTATTGAGGTCAGCCAGGTCGGCCTTGGCTTGCTCGGCGCGGCAGCGCTCTGGCAGGTCAGGGACGATTTGTTTCAGGGCCGGGTCGGTGTACAGCGCCTTGAGTTCCGACTGGAACAGGTACTGGGCCACGACAAAGCGGGCGAAGCTGGCCACGTCATCAAATGGCTTGTGTGCCTTGACCAGTGCGTCGAGCTTTTGATGCGGCTCGTTGGTGATCTGGTTCAGACGTTGGGAACGCAAGGCCGGGCGTGATGCGGAATCAGCAGTGGTCATGAAAATATCCTTGAGAATGAGATGCGCTTTGTAACTAGACGATCAGGAAGACGCATCACAGTAAAAAATCCTCACTGCGCAGAGCAAAAGCCTGCGCAATGAGATGGGTCGATCAGATATCCCATACCAGGTTGATCGAGAAGTTGCGGCCCGGAGCCGTCAAGCGCTCCATATTGGCCGGGTTCAGCACGCCGGCTTCACCCACGCTGTCGTAGCCGCGCACGTCATCCCAGTTCCAGTATTTCTTGTCGGTCAGGTTGTACAGGCCGGCGTTGACGGTGACGTCCTTGGTGACTTTATAGAAGCCGGTCAGGTCGACGACGCCATAGCCCGGCGACTTGAACTGCTTGCTGGTGCCATCGGGGGCGAAGTAGCTGGTGTCGTCAACCTGATCCTTGCTCTTGACCAGGGTCCAGCTCACCAGTGCGCCGTAGTTCTGCTGCTCGTAGCCCAGGCCCATGACGGCGGTCAGCGGGTTGACGCTGTTGATCGGCTGGCCGGTGTCTTCGTTGCGGCCGTGGGCATAAGCCACCGAACCACGGGTGTAGAGGCCCTGTGGCGCGCCGAAAGCGTCCAGGTTCAAACGGCCCTTGACCTCGGCACCCTTGATGGTGGCGTGCTTGATGTTGTTGGCCTGGAACTTGAGATCGTCGTAGCCGGGGGTGATGGCATCTTCATTGATGAAGTCGCGGTATTTGTTATAGAACACCGCCACGTCGAAGGAGCCAGCGTCAAAGTTGCCGCGCAGGCCGGTCTCGTAGCTTTTGCTTTTTTCCGGCTCCAGGTCCGGGTTCGGCTCTACCGAGTAGCCCGCCTGCAGGTTGTCAAAGCGGCCATACAGTGCTTTGGCGGTCGGGGTGCGGAAACCCTCGGCGTACTGGCCGTACCAGGTGTAGTTGTCGTTGAACGCGTAAGTGATGCCCAGTTTTGGCGACAGGCGATGCCAGGTTTTGTCGTCATCGCTGACGGTGCCTTTCTGGTCGCTGTTGACGGTGTTGAGGAATTCCTGGGTGATATGCGGCGTCAGCTTGGTGTAGTCGTAGCGCAGGCCCGGCATAAAGGTCCAGTTGTTCCAGCTGATCTGGTCCTGGGCGAACAGGCTGTAGGTGTTGATGGTCGGGTCCGGGAAGTCGCTGGACTTGACCAGATAGTCTTTCGGGCTGTCGGCGCCCACGGCGGTGCAACCACTGCCTACTGCCAGGCAGGTGCCCGAGCCGCTGCGCGAACCGGTGACTTTCTGGTGCTTGATAGTGGCACCGTAGGTCAGCAGGTGATCGGTGTCAGCAATATGGAAAGCCTTGTCCGCCTGGGCATCCAGTACCCACGTTTTTTCTTCGTAGGTAGTGTTGCGCGAACGCATCACATGACGGCTGAAGGGGAAGTAGTCTTCCAGGGTGTTCTGGTCAGTCTTGGCGATCTGGTAGTTCAGGCTCCACTTGAAGTGGTCAGCCACGGCGGTGTCCAGCGCCATGCTGTTTTCCAGGCCAAAACGCTCGCGGCTGATGGTGTCCTTGCCGTTGCGCGACAGGTACATGCCCAGCGGCTGGCCATTGTTGAACGGGCCACCGACGGCGCTTTTTTCATTGATGTCGAGGCGGTCCTTGTACTTCTCGTAAGTGAAGCCCAGACGGTCGTCATCGTTGTAGTTCCAGCCCAGCTTGGCCAGTACGTTGGTGGTTTTCGTGTCTTCCGGGTTGGCCGCGGTGCGGGACAGGCCGGTGCCGCCGTGATCGCCGTAGGACTCGGTTTCATGGCCGTCGCGCTGGCTCAGGTGCAGCAGGCCGTCGAAGTCGCCGGAGCGGCCGGCCACGGTGCCGGACTTCAACCAGCTGCGATCGGCCGAGCTGTAGCCGGCCTTGAGGCGGGCGCCGACGTCCTGGCCCGGCTTGATGATGTCATTGGGGTCGAGGGTAAAGTAGCTGACGGCGCCGCCGATGGCATTGCTGCCGTACAGCACGGACGCCGGGCCACGCAGGATTTCGACGCGCTTGATGATTTCCGGGTCGACGTAGTTGCGCTGGGTCTTGGCGTACGGGCCGTTGAAGAACGAGTTGGGGATCTCGACGCCGTCCACCTGGGTCAGGATCCGGTCGCCGTCGATGCCGCGGATGTTGTAGTTGCTGATGCCGCCACGCTGGCCGGCGCCGCCTACCGAGACACCCGGCTCATAGCGCACCAGGTCCTTGATGGTGTTGACGTTATCGCGGTCCATATCCTGGCGGTCATGGACGGTGATGGTGCTGGGCACCGAGTTCACGTCCTGCTCCTGGCGGGTGGCGCTGATGGTCACTTGTTGCAGGGCCAGGGTGCCGGAGGAGCTGCTGCGCTTTTCCAGCACGATATTGTTGCTGGCCAGTTTGCGGTATCCCAGGTTGGTGCCGATCAACAGGCGGTCCAGGGCTTTTTCCGGGGTAAGCGAGCCGCGTACACCGGGCGAGGACACATTCTGCGCCAGCTCTGCCGGCAGGCCGACCTGCCAGCCGGTGACAGCGCTGAAGTCATTCAGGGCAGAGGCCAGTGGCTGCTGAGAGATCGCAAACTTGTAATTGCCCACGGAGCGCGTCGCCGGCTGCTCATCGGTCGCCGCCAGGACTGGAGCCGCCTGTACACCGGCCAGAAGCATGGCGGCGGTCAACAACGACAACGTGCACTGCTGCAAACCGCCCTTGCGGGCGTTGGATGAGGTCCGGCTGTTGAAACGAGTGGGCATTGATAGCGCTCCGTGGTGAACGAATCTTATAGTTGCGAAGCTGACTCAAAATGCGAATCAGTTGCATTGACTACAACGAGACGTATGACCTTAGGCTATCGAGTAAAAAAACCTACTTTTAATTAAGAATTACCAAAGCCGGAAATTCTGAAAGGCTACTTGAGGTGATGTGGGCCAGTGAACGGACGATATCCAGCGGCTGATCCAGCCGGTAGTTGCCGGTGACTGCCACGTTGGCGAGTTTGTCGTTGTTGTTGACGATCCAGCCGGGGTAGTAGCGCCGCACTTCGTCCAGCACCTTGCCCATCGGGCAGTTTTCAAACACCAGGCGCCCCTGTACCCAGGCCAGGTCGGTCTGGGGGTTGAGCCGGGCGGTCTTGCTGAAGCCGTTGGGGCCAATGCGCACGCTGTTACCGGCCGAGAGGCGCATTTGTGCGCCGGCACTATTGACCCGTAAATCGACATCGCCGCGTTGCACCCGAACCTGCGCCTCGCCGTTGAGGTAGCTCACCGCAAAGGCGGTGTCGCGCACGCTGACGCGCACGGGGCCGGCGTCGAGTACCAGCGGGAACTCCAGATCGGCGGGGATCTCGAAGTACGCTTCGCCCTGATACAGGCGCGCGCTGCTCTGGGCATTGACCACCTTGCTGGAAAACGCCGAGTTGGTGTTAAGCAGCACTTTGGAGCCATCTTCAAGTTGCAGGCGCTGGCGCTCGCCCACCACGGTCAAGTGATCGGCTTGCAGGCGTAACGGGACATTGCTGTAGCTGCCGACGCTGATAATCACCACTGCGGCGGTTGCCAGGTGCTTCCAGTGCCGCCCGATGCGCCGCAGCAGGCTGGGCGTGCGGCGGATTTGCAGGTTTTGCGCGGCGGCCAAAAGCGGTTCGCCGTTCCAGATCGCGTTGGCCTTGGCAAAGGCCTGGGCATGGGCAGGGTCGGCATTGAGCCAGGTTTCGAAGGCGCGCTTTTGTTCGTCGCTCGCACACTCAAGGGTAATCAGCCAGTCCAGAGCCTGATCCATGGCGCTGTCCTGCAGCACGTCGTGCGCCAGTTCTGGCACGGCAGATTTGTGAGTGTCCGTCACGGATGTTCCTTGGCAGTTTCAGAGCGTTCTTACAGGCATCGCCGGTCAAGGTTAAGGGCGATTGAGTCTGTCGGCTACCCCGATGCAGATTGCCATGATCAGTTTGAGTTCCTTTTGAACCGTGCTCAAGGAAACGTCAAGCTCTTCGGCAATCTCTTGATAACTGCAGCCGTGCAGGCGGCTGAGGATGAAAATCCGTTGTTGACGGGCGCTTAACTGGCTCAGGCTCACACTCAGGCGCTCCAGCAATTGCGCGGCTTGATGGGCTTCTTCGGGGGTGCTGAGGGGGGAGGCAACGCCTTCGATAACCTCGTTGGGCACATCTTCGACCACGGTGCGTGACTGGATGCGCCGGGCGCGCAGGTGATCCAGCGCCAGATTGCGTGCGGTCTGGAACACAAAGGGCTCAAGGTGCTCGACGGTACGCTCGCTCAAGGCCCGGGTTACGCGCAGGTAAGTCTCCTGCAGCAGGTCTTCGGCGGTGCTGTGGTTGTTGACCATCCGCTCCAGCGTGCGCAGCAGGGATACCCGTTGGGTAAGGAAGACTTGATTGAAGTGGGACTGGCTCACAGTGCTACCCGACCGATTTTTAGCGAATGATAATGCTTATCATCTGTGCTATTGGTCAAGTACTGTTTTGCAAAGCTGTGATTATCTTGTAGCAGCTGCCGAAGGCTGCGTTCGGTTGCGAAGCGACCGTAAATCCTGAATGCACGGTATGTCTGAACCACCGCATAACATGATTCCACGACTGCATCGCAGCCGGACGCAGCCTTCGGCAGCTGCTACACAATAGATGCCAGATTCAGGCACGGCCCTTGAGGTACGCGCTGTAGTCCGGGATGCGGTGTTCGTGGGGCTGGCTCATCAGCGGGCTGCTGAGCAGGTAGTCGGCGCTGCATTCATTGCACGCCACGGGGATGTTCCACACTGCCGCAACCCGCAGCAGTGCCTTGATGTCCGGGTCGTGGGGCTGGGGCTCAAACGGATCCCAGAAGAACACCAGCATGTCGACCCGCTGCTCGGCGATCCGCGCCCCCACTTGCTGATCGCCGCCCAGGGGGCCGCTGATCATGCTTTCGATCGGCAACCCCAGGCGCTGGCCCAGCAGCAGCCCTGTGGTGCCGGTGGCGCACAGGTCATGCTGGCTGAGCTGCGCTTTATGGCGCTCGGCCCAGTCCAGCAAAAAGCCCTTGCAGTGATCATGGGCCACCAGGGCGATGCGCTTGCGCGCCGCCAGGGTGGCCGTGGTGAAGCTGATACCGATCATCGCGTCACTCCGCGTTGTGCAGCGCCAGGCAGTTATCAAGCATGCGGTTGGAGAAGCCCCACTCGTTGTCGTACCAGGCCAGCACTTTAAGCAGCTTGCCGCTGACTTTGGTGTGGTTGGCATCGAAAATCGACGACAGCGGGTTGTGGTTGAAGTCGCTCGATACCAGCGGCAGGGTGTTGTAACCCAGTACTTTGGAGTGCTGGCTGGCTTCCTTGAACAGCGCGTTGACTTCAGCTGCGGTGGTTTCGCGCTTGAGTTCAATGGTCAGGTCGACCAGCGACACGTTGATCACCGGTACCCGCACGGCCATGCCGGTGAGCTTGCCGGCGAGTTCGGGCAATACCAGGCCCACGGCTTCGGCGGCGCCGGTTTTGCTCGGGATCATGTTCTGGGTGGCCGAACGTGCGCGGTACGGATCCGAGTGGTAGACGTCGGTCAGGTTCTGGTCATTGGTGTAGGCATGGATGGTGGTCATCAGGCCGTTTTCAATGCCGAACTCGCGGTGCAGGATTTGCGCCACCGGTGCCAGGCAGTTGGTGGTGCAGGAAGCATTGGAAATAATTTGATGGGATTGGCGCAGAATGTCGTGGTTGACACCGTAGACCACCGTCGCATCGGCATTTTTGCCGGGAGCGGAGATAATCACCTTACGGGCGCCAGCGGTAATATGCGCTTGTGCCTTGCTGCGTTCAGTGAACAAACCTGTGCATTCGAACACCACATCGATGTTCAGTGCCGCCCACGGCAGTTCGGCCGGATTGCGAATGGCGGTCACGCTGATGCGGTCACCATTGACGGTCAGGCTTTCCTGATCGTGTTCGACATTGGCGTCGAACGTGCCATGAACCGTGTCGTATTTGAGCAGATGGGCATTGATCGTACTGTCACCCAGATCGTTGATGGCGACGATCTGCAGGTCCTGACGGTAGCCTTGGGTATACAGTGCGCGCAGGACGTTACGGCCGATACGGCCAAAACCATTGATTGCGATTCGTAGAGTCATGGAAAGCGCCTGCCATCGATTTGTTGTTGGAATTACAAGATTATTCGCATAAAAATAGAAAACAAGCCATTTAAGTGGCAATATTTTGTTTTATCTACAACGAGTGACCTGAATCAACGGGTCCGAATGATTGAAGTCGCTCCCCGGAGCCCTTCGGTCAGCATAGGACACGCACAGGTCGCCACATCCGTTAGCCTGGAGTTCAACACATGCATCCCCGCGTTCTTGAAGTCACCGAGCGTCTTATTGCCCGCAGTCGTGCCACCCGCGAGGCGTATCTGGCGCTTATTCGTGGCGCTGCCGGCGACGGCCCGCAACGCGGCAAGCTGCAATGCGCGAACTTCGCCCACGGCGTGGCAGGGTGTGGCACTGAAGATAAAAACAGCCTGCGGATGATGAACGCGGCCAACGTGGCAATTGTTTCGTCATATAACGACATGCTCTCGGCGCATCAGCCGTACGAGCACTTTCCAGAACAAATCAAAAAAGCCCTGCGTGAAATTGGCTCCGTGGGTCAGTTTGCAGGTGGCACGCCAGCCATGTGTGACGGCGTGACCCAGGGTGAGCCGGGCATGGAACTGAGCTTGCTGAGCCGTGAAGTGATTGCCTTGTCCACGGCCGTGGCGCTTTCCCACAACATGTTCGATGCAGCGCTGATGCTGGGTATTTGCGACAAGATCGTGCCGGGCCTGCTGATGGGCGCACTGCGTTTTGGTCACTTGCCGACCATCTTTGTGCCGGGCGGGCCGATGCCGTCGGGCATTTCCAACAAGGAAAAAGCCGACGTGCGTCAGCGCTACGCCGAAGGCAAGGCCAGTCGCGAAGAGCTGCTGGAGTCGGAGATGAAGTCCTACCACAGCCCCGGCACCTGCACGTTCTACGGCACCGCCAACACCAACCAGTTGCTGATGGAAGTCATGGGCCTGCACTTGCCGGGCGCCTCTTTCGTCAATCCGTACACGCCATTGCGTGATGCACTGACTCGCGAAGCCGCCCATCAGGTTACCCGTCTGACCAAGCAAAACGGCGATTTCATGCCGCTGGGCGAGATCGTGGACGAGCGTTCGCTGGTCAACTCCATCGTGGCCCTGCACGCCACCGGCGGCTCGACCAACCACACCCTGCACATGCCGGCGATTGCCATGTCGGCGGGTATTCAGCTGACCTGGCAGGACATGGCCGACCTGTCCGAGGTGGTGCCGACCCTGTCCCACGTGTACCCGAACGGCAAGGCCGATATCAACCACTTCCAGGCCGCTGGCGGCATGGCGTTCCTGATTCGCGAACTGCTGGAAGCCGGGCTGCTCCACGAAAACGTCAACACGGTGGCGGGCTATGGCCTGAGCCGCTACACCCGCGAACCGTTCCTGGTGGATGGCGAACTGGTCTGGCGCGAAGGCCCGATTGAAAGCCTCGACGAGTCGATCCTGCGCCCGGTAGCCCGTGCATTCTCTGGCGAGGGTGGCCTGCGGGTGATGGAAGGCAACCTGGGCCGTGGTGTGATGAAGGTTTCGGCAGTCGCGCCGGAGCATCAGATCGTCGAAGCTCCGGCGCGGGTGTTCCAGGACCAGCAGCAACTGGCCGATGCGTTCAAGGCCGGCGAGCTGGAGCACGACTTTGTGGCCGTGATGCGTTTTCAGGGGCCGCGTTCCAACGGCATGCCCGAGCTGCACAAGATGACGCCGTTTCTGGGTGTGTTGCAGGACCGCGGCTTCAAAGTGGCACTGATTACCGACGGGCGGATGTCAGGCGCATCGGGCAAGATCCCGGCAGCCATCCATGTAAGCCCCGAGGCTTCGATTGGCGGCGCCCTGGCGCGGGTGCAGGACGGCGACATGATTCGCGTGGACGGGGTAAAAGGTACGTTGCAACTGCTGGTGGATGAGGCAGAATTTGCCGCGCGCACCCCGGCTGTCGGCACTCTGGATAATGCCGTTGGCACCGGGCGTGAGTTGTTTGCGTTTATGCGTCAGGCCTTCAGTTCGGCCGAGCAGGGCGCGAGCACCTTTACCTCGTCCCTGGAAAACCTTAAATGAAGCTCGCTCTGGTCGGTGATATAGGCGGTACCAACGCACGTTTTGCGTTGTGGGAAAACGACCAGTTGCATTCGGTCAGTGTGTTGCCCACGGCAGACTTCGCCTGCCCGGAAGATGCCATCAAGCTGTACCTGGACACGCTGCAACTGGCCCCGGGCTCTGTAGGCTCGGTGTGCCTGTCGGTGGCCGGTCCGGTGAGTGGCGATGAATTCCGCTTTACCAACAACCATTGGCGCTTGAGCCGTTCGGGCTTTTGCCAGGCGCTGCACATCGACAATCTGCTGCTGATCAACGACTTTAGTGCGATGGCCCTGGGCATGACCCGCTTGCAACCCGAAGACGTGCGCCAGGTTTGCCCGGGCATTGTCGACCCGACGCGTCCGGCGGTCGTGATCGGGCCGGGCACCGGGTTGGGGGTGGGCACCTTGCTCAACCTCGGCGAGGGCCAGTTTATGGCCTTGCCGGGGGAGGGCGGGCACGTTGACCTGCCCATGAGCAACCCGCGTGAAGTGCAGTTGTGGCAGCACATCTACAATGAGATCGGCCATGTCAGTGCCGAGAGCATTTTGAGCGGCAGCGGCTTGCCGCGGGTCTATCGGGCGATTTGTGCGGTGGATGGCCATACGCCGGTACTGGACAGTGACCGCGCCATTACCGCTGCAGCTTTGGCGGGTGATCCTGTAGCGCTGCAGGTTCTGGAGCATTTCAGTTGCTGGCTGGGGCGTGTGGCGGGCAACAATGTGCTGACCATTGGCGGGCGTGGCGGGGTGTATATCGTCGGTGGTGTGATTCCGCGCTTTGCCGATATCTTCCTGGCCAGTGGTTTTGCCCGCAGTTTTGCCGACAAGGGCTGCATGAGTGACTACCTCAAGGGTATTCCGGTGTGGCTGGTGACGGCACCTTACCCTGGCCTGATCGGCGCAGGGGTGGCGTTGCAGCAGGCGTTTGGCTGATAGCAGCGCTTTACTGTGGGAGCGGGCTTGCCCGCGATTCAGACGCTGCGGTCTGTCAGGTAAACCTCTGCGGTTCCATCGCGAGCAAGCCCGCTCCCACAGGGGTTATAACAATAAGGAACACCACTGTGAGCACACCCGGCAAATCCATTTTGCTGGTCGATGATGACCAGGAAATTCGAGAGCTTCTTGATATCTATCTCACCCGCGCCGGTTTTCAGGTGCGCACTGTGGGCGATGGTGGCGGTTTTCGCGAAGCACTGGACAGCGCGGCGAGCGATCTGCTGATCCTCGATGTCATGTTGCCCGATGAAGACGGCTTCAGCCTGTGCCGCTGGGTGCGCCAGCATCCGCGCTTTGCCCAGGTCCCGATTATCATGCTGACCGCCAGTTCCGACGAAGCCGACCGCATCATCGGCCTGGAGCTGGGCGCCGACGATTACCTGGGCAAGCCCTTCAGCCCGCGTGAATTGCTGGCGCGGATCAAGGCGTTATTGCGCAGGGCGCAATTTGCCGCTCCGGCCTCGGGCAACGAAGTGCTGGCTTTTGAAGAGTGGCGGCTCAATACCGTCACCCACCGGCTGTTCCACACCGATGGCGAAGAGGTCATCCTGTCGGGGGCCGATTTCGCCCTGCTCAAGCTGTTCCTGGACAACCCCCAGCAGATTCTCGACCGCGATACCATCGGCAATGCCACCCGTGGGCGTGAGCTGATGCCCCTCGATCGCATCGTCGACATGGCGGTCAGCCGCTTGCGTCAGCGTCTGCGCGACACCGACAAGCCTCCTCGGCTGATCCGCACCATCCGCGGCAGCGGTTATCAGCTGGCGGCCCAGGTCTCGACCGCCAATGAGCTTTAAACCCCTGCGCCAATGGCATATGCCACGCTCACTGCTGGGGCGCATGTTGTTGCTCACCTTGCTGGCCATTTTGCTGGCGCAAACCCTGTCGAGTGCCATCTGGCTGTCGCAGTTGCGCACCACCCAGCTCGAAGGCCTGGTCAACAGTGCGCGTAGCATGGCGCACTCGATGAACGCCACCGTGACCTATTTGCGTTCCTTGCCGCTGGCCTATCGCCCGCTGGTGCTGGACCAGCTGCGCAGCATGGGCGGTACGCGGTTTGTTGTCAGTCTCAATGACAAGCCGCTGGACATGCAGGTGTTGCCGATCACCCAGCGCAAGCAAGCGGTGCTGGATGCGGTGGATCAGGTGTTGCGCGAGGCCGTGGGGCCCAATGTCGATATGTCGGTAAGATTTGTCAGCCCCCAGGACCTGCGGATTTTCAATGCCGGCCTCAAGCTCGACGAGCTGCCCCGTTCCTGGGCGCACTTTGCCTTGACCCTGGAGCCGGTCAACCCGCCGGTACTGGTGACGCAAATCCAGATGGTGCCCGGAGAGTGGTTGTATATCGCCTCCCTGCTGCCCCAGCCCTATACCAGCCTTGAAGAAGAAGGGCTGCCCGCGCTGCAAGTGTGGTTTATTGTGCTCAGCAGTGTTTTTTTACTGCTGTTCATCGGCCTGCTGGTGCACTGGCAAAGCCGCCCGCTCAAGCGTCTGGCCCGGGCTGCCCGGGATATGTCGCTGGGCGAGGACGAGGTCAAGCCGGTCGAGGTGGGCGGGGGCAGCGAAGTGGTTGAGGTGGGGCGTGCCCTTAACACCATGCGTGCCCGCATCAGCCGCTACCTGACGGAGCGCAGCCAGTTGTTCAGCGCCATTTCCCATGACCTGCGCACGCCCATCACCCGCCTGCGCCTGCGCGTCGAGCTGCTGGAAGACGAGCAACTGCAATACAAGTTCGGCCGTGATCTGGATGAGCTGGAAATGCTGGTCAAGGGCGCGCTGCAATGCGTGAAAGACACCGATATTCACGAAAATATCGAGCCCGTGGACTTGAATCACCTGCTCGATTGTTTGATCGAACCTTATTTGCGCCCCCAGGGAAATGGTCGCGTGACGCTACAGGGGCGAGCCTTGCGCCCTTATCCCGGCAAACCTCTGGCGCTGCGGCGCTGCATGGGCAACCTGATCGACAACGCGCTCAAGTACGGCAAAAACGCCCACTTGCGGATCGATGACAATGAGCAGGCGTTTGTGCTCACCGTTGACGATGAGGGGCCAGGGGTGCCCGAGCAACGTCTGGAGCAGGTCTTTGAACCGCACTTTCGCCTGGCCGGACAACAACAGGGTTACGGCCTGGGACTGGGGATTGCCCGCAGCATTGCCCATAGCCACGGCGGCGAAGTCAGTTTGCAAAACCTGCGCGCCGGCGGGTTGCGGGTTACTTTGCACTTGCCGCGAAATGGCGATTGATCGACAGGCTGGCCTGCTCGGGGCTGATGGGCAGCAGGGGCTCCTGATGGGTGCTTGAGCACTTTTCAATCGCCGGTTTGGCCGGGCGGGGTGTGTTCATGGCGGCATTGATCCGGTTTTCGCGCACGCGCCTGCTGGTCTGGCTGAAGTGCTGTTGCAGCTTTTCCATCGCCACGTCATAGGGTTCGTTGCACAGGCTCAGTTGTCGCTCACGCTCTTGCAGCGCCAGCTGTTTGGCCTGCTCCTCGCCATAACGATCCACACGAAAGCTCTTGCTCAGGTTGTAGCCGTGAATCCGGGTGGTCGCGCGCCAGTAGTCAATATGGTTGGACTGCACCCGGTAGACCCCCGGGTGGCCACTGGTGTTGTGGGGCATCAGGCGCTGGCGGCTTTCGTAGGTGAACACCTGGGGCATTTTCAGCACCAGTTGGTTACGCAGGCTTTCGGCCGCTTCCAGGGCTGCGGCCTCGCCGCCGTAGTCGGCGAAGTTGAACAGGTGGATATGCACTTTGCCTGAGCGCTGAATATCCAGTTTCCAGGCATAGGGGCAACCGTCGTGGTGTTTGAGCAGGCAAATAAAGCAGTGGTTGCGGGGCGCAGCCTGATGTTTTGGCATGAGTCACATCTCCTGATGGGGACCTGCATCCGTTCTTGAATTGTGGCGACGTGTTGCAGACTCGCTGAAGTTATTTTCAGGTTCAACGTGGGAAAACGACTTCGGGATGCGTCCTACATGCAACGCGGAAATTGCTTTGCCAGGTTGTAGGCACCGCTTCAGGGGTTTTGAGAATGCACATCTGGACTCAGTCGAAGTTTTTTTGGAACCAGGGGCTCGCCGAGCCGCTATGTCACCAGCTTGTGACATTTGCCCGTCTGTTCGTTACGCGCGGGCCGCCCCTGATGGATAAACTCTTTGGCAGCGCAAGCAAAAGACTTGCACAGCTATAACAACAAGAAAGGTCTCGACATGAATTCATTCAATCGCCTCGCCGTTGTCATTTCGCTTGCCACACTGTTCCCCCTGGGTGCTTATGCTGCCGCCCCTGCCGACTCCAAAGGCACGGTTGAAGTGGTGCATTGGTGGACATCCGGTGGTGAAGCCAAAGCGGTTGATGTACTGAAAAAACTGATCGAAAAAGACGGTTACACCTGGCAGGACAGCGCTGTAGCCGGCGGTGGTGGTGCTGCGGCCATGACCGTGCTCAAGACCCGCGCCGTATCGGGCAACCCGCCGTCAGCGGCACAGATCAAGGGCCCCGACTTGCAGGAGTGGGGCGCACTGGGTTTGTTGACCAACCTCGATGAGGTGTCCAAGGCCAATAACTGGGACGCGATGCTGTCCAAGACCGTATCCGACACCATGAAATATAACGGCCACTATGTGGCGGTGCCGGTGAACATCCATCGGGTGAACTGGTTGTGGATCAACCCTGAAGTGTTCAAAAAGGCCGGTATCGACAAGGCTCCTGCCACCCTTGACGAACTTTTTGCTGCGGGCGACAAGCTCAAGGCCGCCGGCTTTATCCCCCTGGCCCACGGTGGCCAGCCCTGGCAGGACAGCACGGTGTTTGAAGACCTGGTGCTGAGCGTCATGGGCCCTGAAGGCTACAAAAAAGCCTTCGTCGACCTTGATGAAAAAACCCTCACCGGCCCGCAGATGGCTGAAGTGTTCAGTAACCTGAAAAAGCTTCAGGGCTATATGGACCCGGATGGCACTGGCCAGGACTGGAACCTGGAAGCGGCCAAGGTGATCAACGGCAAGGCCGGTATGCAGATCATGGGCGACTGGGCGAAAAGCGAATGGGCGGCGGCGGGCAAAAAGGCCGGCACTGATTTCGAGTGCGTGCCGTTCCCGGGCACCCAGGGCAGCTTCACCTACAACATCGATTCGCTGGCAATGTTCAAGCTCTCGGCGAAAAACAACACGCCGGGCAATATCGCCGCGCAGAACGACGTGGCCAAAGTCGCGCTTGAGCCTGAATTCCAGTACGTGTTCAACCAGAACAAGGGCTCGATCCCGGTTCGCAGTGACCTGGATATGAGCAAGTTCGACAGCTGTGCCCAGGCCTCCGCCAAAGACTTCGCCGAAGCCGGCAAAACCCACGGCCAGTTGCCGAGCATGGCGCATAACATGGCCACCTCGCTGGCAGTGCAGGGCGCGATTTTCGACACGGTGAGCAACTTTATGAGCGACAAGAATGCTGATCCGGCCACGGCCGGGAAAAAGCTCTACTCGGCCATCAAGTCGGCACAGTAATTCGTTGAGTTGACCCGCCACGCCTTGCGCGTGGCTCCCCCCTTGTCCCTGGTTGTGCGGCATCTGCATTGGCAGATGCCGGCATACCCTGCCGGGAGTATTTCGATGAGTTCCGTGGCTGTGTTCAGCAAGGCCTCGCCCTTTGATGCGCTGCAGCGCTGGTTGCCCAAGCTGGTTTTGGCACCGAGCATGCTGATCGTGTTGGTCGGCTTTTATGGCTACATTTTTTGGACGTTTTTGCTCTCGTTCACCAACTCCAGCTTTATGCCCAGCTACCAGTGGGTCGGCCTGCAGCAATATGCACGGTTGATGGCCAACGACCGCTGGTGGGTTGCCAGCAAGAACCTGGCGGTGTTTGGCGGCATGTTTATCGTCATCAGCCTGGTGATCGGCGTGTTCCTGGCGATACTGCTCGACCAGCGGATCCGCAAGGAAGGCTTTATCCGCACCATTTATCTGTACCCGATGGCGCTGTCGATGATCGTTACCGGTACAGCCTGGAAATGGCTGCTCAACCCGGGGCTGGGCCTGGACAAGATGCTCCGTGACTGGGGCTGGGAAGGTTTTCGCTTTGACTGGCTGCTGGATCAGGACCGGGTGGTGTACTGCCTGGTGATCGCGGCGGTGTGGCAGGCCTCCGGGTTTGTCATGGCGATGTTCCTGGCCGGGTTGCGCGGGGTCGATCAGTCGATCATTCGTGCCGCCCAGGTCGACGGCGCAAGTTTGCCGACCATCTACCTGCGTATTGTCTTGCCGAGCCTGCGCCCGGTGTTTTTCAGCGCCTTCATGATCCTCGCGCACATTGCCATCAAGAGTTTCGACCTGGTGTCGGCGATGACCGCCGGTGGCCCGGGTTACTCCTCGGACTTGCCCGCGATGTTCATGTATTCGTTCACCTTCAGCCGTGGGCAAATGGGTGTGGGTTCTGCCAGTGCGATCATGATGCTGGGGGCGATCCTGGCCATCCTCGTGCCGTATCTTTACTCCGAGCTGAGGAACAAGCGCCATGATTAATACTCAGCGTTTTACCTTCAGCCGTGTGGCGATCTACGCCACCCTGATCCTGGCGGCAGCGGTGTACTTGGTGCCACTGGTGGTGATGCTGCTTACCAGCTTCAAAAGCCCCGAAGACATCCGCACCGGCAACCTGCTGAGCTGGCCGCAAGTGATCGACGGTATCGGCTGGATCAAGGCCTGGGACACGGTGGGCGGTTATTTCTGGAACTCGGTGAAAATCACCGTGCCAGCGGTACTGATCTCGACCTTTATCGGCGCCATGAACGGTTATGTCTTGTCGATGTGGCGTTTTCGCGGTTCGCAGCTGTTTTTCGGCCTGCTGCTGTTCGGTTGCTTCCTGCCGTTCCAAACCGTGCTGCTGCCGGCCTCGTTCACCATCGGCAAGCTGGGCCTGGCCAATACCACCACCGGCCTGGTGCTGGTGCATGTGGTGTACGGCTTGGCCTTTACCACGCTGTTTTTCCGCAACTACTACGTGAGCATCCCGGATGCGCTGGTCAAGGCTGCGCGGTTGGACGGTGCAGGCTTTTTCACGATTTTCGGGCGCATCCTGCTGCCGATGTCGGTGCCCATCGTCATGGTCTGCCTGATCTGGCAGTTCACTCAAATCTGGAACGACTTTCTGTTTGGTGTGGTGTTTGCCAGTGGCGATGCGCAGCCGATTACGGTGGCGCTCAACAACCTGGTCAATACCAGCACCGGCGCCAAGGAATACAACGTGGACATGGCTGCGGCCATGATCGCGGGGCTGCCGACGCTGCTGGTCTACATCTTTGCGGGCAAGTATTTTCTGCGCGGGCTGACGTCCGGCGCGGTCAAGGGGTAAGGCATGGCGACTCTCGAATTACGCAACGTAAATAAATCCTACGGCAAGGGTTTGCCCGACACGCTGAAAAACATCGAGCTTAAAATCGATGACGGCGAGTTCCTGATTCTGGTCGGGCCTTCGGGCTGCGGCAAATCGACCCTGATGAACTGCATTGCCGGCCTTGAGACCATCAGTGGCGGGGCGATCCTGGTGGACGACGCCGACATCAGTGGCATGAGCCCCAAGGACCGTGATATCGCCATGGTGTTTCAGTCCTATGCGCTGTACCCGACCATGAGCGTGCGCGACAACATCGCCTTCGGCCTGAAGATCCGCAAGATGAGCGCTGCAGCCATTGATGAAGAGGTGGCGCGGGTGTCCAAGCTGCTGCAGATCGAACACCTGCTGGGCCGCAAGCCCGGCCAGTTGTCCGGTGGTCAGCAGCAGCGGGTGGCCATGGGCCGGGCGCTGGCGCGGCGGCCGAAGATTTACCTGTTTGACGAGCCGTTGTCCAACCTCGACGCCAAGCTGCGGGTCGAGATGCGTACCGAAATGAAACTGATGCACCAGCGCCTGAAAACCACCACCGTCTATGTGACCCACGACCAGATCGAAGCCATGACCCTGGGCGACAAGGTGGCGGTGATGAAGGACGGCATCATTCAACAGTTCGGCACCCCGAAGCAGATCTATAACGACCCGGCCAACCTGTTTGTGGCCAGCTTTATTGGCTCGCCGCCGATGAACTTTATCCCTCTGCGCTTGCAACGCCGCGACGGGCGTCTGCTGGCCCTGCTCGACAGCGGCCAGGCGCGTTGCGAGCTGCCGCTGGGCATGCAGGACGCAGGGCTGGAGGACCGCGATGTGATCGTGGGCATCCGCGCCGAGCAGATTGTGCTGGCCCCAGCCGAGGCCAATGGCCTGCCGGTGATTCGCGCCGAGGTGCAGGTTGTCGAACCGACCGGCCCGGACACCCTGGTTTTTGTATCCCTCAATGGCATCAAGGTGTGCTGCCGCCTGGCCCCCGACGATGCACCTGCGGTCGGCCAGAGCCTCAATTTGCAGTTCGATCCTGCCAAAGTGCTACTGTTTGATGCGAATACGGGTGAGCGTCTGGGGGCGATGAGCTCGCCCCAGGCTCAAGGCCGGGCTGATAACGTGGCGCAATTCAAGGGTCGTTAAGTCAACAGGGAGCCTGTTACCGGGCCTCCTTGAGTGGTGCCGCGTTAAACAAAGCCAATAAGAAAACAACGAGGATTTAAGGGATGACTAACAGAATGACCCGTACCCGTCTGGCTTGCCAGCTGTCGGCCATTGTGGCGCTGAGCCTGGGTGCAAGCAGTGTCTACGCTGACGAAGCGTTCAGTGCCGATTCGAAATGGATGACCGGCGACTGGGGCGGTGAGCGCACCAAGCTGATCGAGCAGGGTATCGACATCAAGGCCGATTATGTCGGTGAAGTGGGTGCCAACCTGCATGGCGGCTACAACGACGACAAGACCGCGCGCTACAGCGACCAGTTTGGCCTGGGCGTAGCCCTGGACCTGCAAAAGCTGTGGGGCTGGGACAACACCCAGGCCAAGATCCAGCTGACCAACCGTAATGGTCAGAACATCTCCAATGACCGTGTCGGTGATCCACGTGCCGGCACCTTGAGTTCTTCTCAGGAAGTCTATGGCCGTGGCCATATGGTGCGCCTGACCCAATTGTGGATTCAGCACCAGTTCCTCGATGGCAAGCTGGACGTCAAGGCCGGTTATTTCGGCGAAGGCGAGGACTTCAACACCTTCCCGTGCGAATTCCAGAACCTGGCGTTCTGTGGCTCGCAAGTGGGCAACTGGGCCACCAACCTCTGGTACAACTGGCCGGTCAGCCAGGCGGCACTGCGGATCAAGTACAACATTACCCCTGAGCTGTACGCGCAAATCGGTGCCTACAACCAGAACCCGTCGCAACTGGAGCACGGCAACGGCTTCAAGCTCAGCGGCAGTGGCACCAAGGGCACCGTATTGCCGGTTGAACTGGTGTGGTCGCCCAAGGTCAACGACCTGCCGGGCGAATACCGTGTCGGTTACTACAAGAGCACTGCGCCTGCCGATGACGTGAAGGTCAATATCACCACTGATGGTGAAGACTACCGCGTACGCGACAGCAAGCACGGTTACTGGTTTGTCGTGCAACAGCAGCTCACCAGCCACAACGGTGACGCCGCGCGCGGTCTGCATATCGCGGCCAACGCCACCTTCCACGACAAGGCCACCAATATCGTCGACAATTACCAGTCGCTGATGTTCGTGTACAAGGGCCCGTTCGATGCCCGGCCCAAGGATGACATCGGCATTGGCGCCGCCCGTATCCACGTTAACGACGACGTGAAGAAAAGTGCCGAGCTGATTAACGCTTCCATTGGCGCCACCGACTACAGTGACCCGCTATACACGCCGCTGCGCAACACCGAGTACAACTACGAACTCAACTACGGCTTCCATGTGACCAACTGGCTGACGGTGCGTCCAAACCTGCAGTACATCACTCACCCGGGTGGTGTGGACCAGGTAGACAACGCATTGGTGGCCGGACTGAAAATTCAGTCGACGTTCTAAATGCGCTAAGCTCCTTGTTTTCCCAGCGGATAGCCTTGGCTATCCGCTTTTTTTCGGGGCTGCACACCTCGGCGCATGAATTTCAGGACTGCGGCACATGCATGAGCATCCGCTTCACCGTTTTTTCAAATCCAGGCGTGAGCAGCCGATTTTCCAGTGGGAGCGCTTTCAGCAGCGCGATGTACTGGTGATCGACCATCCACATTGCCAGGCGGTGTTCAGCCGTCAGGGCGCGCAGTTGCTGCACTTCAAGCCAACCGGGCAGAAACCCTGGCTGTGGTGCGCTGCCAAGTGGCCGCAGGTGGGTGCGATCCGCGGTGGAGTACCGATCTTCTGGCCCTGGTACGGTCGCCACCCCAGTGAGAACGCATGGCCATCCCACGGCTGGGCGCGCTTGATCGACTGGAAACTGCTCGACAGCAGCAGCGACGAAGAAGGTGTGAGCCTGCACTGGCGCTTGCAGTTGTGCGATTGGCAGGTGGATTTGCATGCGCGCCTGGGCGAAGAAATGGAGTTGCGCCTGAGTACTGAACACCAGGACGACGAACCCTGCCAGGTGAGCCAGGCGCTGCGCGCGTATTGGCGTATTGGTGATGTTGCCGAGGTAGCGCTGTCTGGCCTGGACGGGGTACACGGCTACGACCAGTTGAACCGTGAGGTCTGCCAGCAGAAGGGTGAATTGCGGGTTGCGGGGGGGTGTCAGCGGGTATTCCAGCATGAGGGGGAAATGCAGCTCAATGATCATGCCTGGCAACGGGCCTTGAGCATCGACACGGGTGATCAGGGCAGTACAGTGGTCTGGCATCCTGGCAAGCGGCCGTTGCTGGGCGTGAGCTGGAACGAAGTGATGGGTTTTGTGTGCGTGGAGTCCACCAGCGGCGGCACCCATAACCAGGCCCTTGCCCCGGGCGAGCAGGCGCATTTGAGCTTGCAGGCGCGGGCGGGGTTGGTGGAGGCTTGAGGCGCTACTGGCTCAAGGTGTAATTGCTCAATGCTAAACTGAGCCGTTCTTTCAGCCCTGATCACTTGTGTAATCAGGGCTGAAAAACGTGTACACGCAGCTGTAAATATCGCTTTAAATATAGAACCGCCCTTTTTGCGGCACGCCTTGACGACACTCACCGTTAAAGTGGAGGGTTGGCACTGTTCAGGATCCCCAGGGTTTTGACCGGGAAGGCCAGCGCCTGTGTGGGATCGCTGCCCGTGAAGGCCACCTTGAACGTCACCTCGAGGGTGCAGCCGTCAGCCAGTTGCTGCAGATAGGCGGCGCCGGCGACTTTGCGCAAGTAACCTTGATTGACCTCGGTACCGTTCACTAAAGCGGCAGTCCATAACGTCAATATGTGCGGTGAACCATCGGCTTTCTGACCTTCCAGGCTCAGCCAGACTTTCTGGCCGATAGCGATAAAAGGCCAGGTGAGGATATCGACATTGACCCCGTTGGGGGCCAGCGAAATATCCAGTATTCCGCCAGTTTCCTTTTCCACAAAGATTTTATTGCTGATCTGCGCCATGGGAAGCGTGGCGATGTTCAGGTTCAGCACCTCCGATTGGAGAAGCCCGCCAGCACGGCTCACCCTGTAGCTCACTTCAACGGTTCTGCCCAGGTTGGCCCCTACCGCGTTCTTCGGTATGTCAAACAACACCCCTCCGCTCAAGTTGCCCGGTTTTTCCGCCAGGGCCGGGGTGCCTGCCCCGGCCACGCCTGTCCAGCTCAGGGTGATGATGTCGCTGGCGAGCATGCCCAAGTATTCAACCCGCACGGTTGCGCCTTCCTCCACTTGCATGGGGTCAAGGTGATTGCCGTTGGCCTGCAGCACCCTGGCGGCTTTGGGGTGTGCTGCGGCTTCTTCATACAGATCGTTTTCATCCTCGGCGATGCTGTACCAGGTCAGGTAGGTCTGGCGGCGCCAGTAGCCACTGGCGGTGATGGTCTGGGTAGGGCGGCCCAGGGGGTCGTAGAACTGCTGGTCGCAGTAGCCGAACAGGCGGAAGGACTCATCGTTGATGTAACGATGATGGTTGGCGAAGTAAGGCCGATAGACGCGAACCGCCAAGCCTTTGTTGTTGTATTCCACCCGTTCGCTGACGCGCCAGCGCTCGTTGGCCTGCACCTGTTGCGGCTCGCCTGCGAGGGTCTGCAGGTTGCCTTCGTCGTCGACGGCGTAAGCCAGGCCCGCCTCGACTTTTTGTTTGCTTTGCAAGGCGCGGCCAAAGCCATCCGCGGCGCTGATCTGCATCCGTACTTGCCGTTGCAGGTCGCCCGGGTAACGGTCAGCCTGCAGCACTGCCGACCAGGCCGGTTCACGAGGCAAGGCCAGCAGGGCCTGGCAGGTCGGCGCAGGCAGCTGATCTGGCGGGTACTCACCCTTGGCCAGGCGCGCTCGCGCACTGGCGCGCAAATAGCCGCCGGGCATCAGCACGCCCAGCTCCACGCCATTGGGCAGCAGGGTTTGCGCCGCCTGGCCCATCCAGCTGCAGGGCTCGTAGAACATGGCCGCGGCCATATCGCCCATGACCGTGCTGTCGGCGATGGCATGGTGTGCGCTGGCAGGTACCCATGTATGGCTGGCCATGTTGGCAAAGCCCACATCGATGGCGGCCTGGCTTGCCTCATCCCATTCCGTGCCCCAGAAAGTGGTCAGCACCACGCGGCCCATCGCGTCATAACGGGCTTCGCTGACATTTTGGTTGGGGTCGCGAATCCATTTGGCCTGCAGCGTGCTGTAGGTATAGATCACGTCAGTGATGCCGCTGTCAGGCGCCGTGAATCGATCAGGCAGCAACCACAGGTTGTCATAACTGACTCGGGAAGGGGTGACCCACACCACCGGCTTTTGTTCGAGCAGCAGGTTGAAGTGTTCGACGCCGGCGAAGGTTGAATAACCCGTGCGTGACGCCCACAGGTTGATGCCGGTATCGACGGTATTGCTCGCCGGGCGCCATTGGCCGACGTCTGTATAGCCCGCCGCTGCGAGCCGGGCGTTGACCTGCTCCGGGGTGGTACCCAGCAGGTTGGTTTCTGCGCCCTGATCATCTTTCACCACATAGGCTTGCAGGGCTGTGGCGTCCAGCTCGGCCTGTTCACTGTATTCAGGCAACGCATCAAAGTTGACTGTTCCGTCCGCGCAACCCTGGTACTGCACGCGGCTCTGGCCCGCGAGGATGCGCTGGCCATTCAAAGGCGTTGTGCCCAGTGGCGATTGCGGGCCAATAAAGGCTTCGTAGCCGATCTGCTCAATTGACGGGATAACGTAGGCGGTCTGTTGGCTGCGGTAGGGCAGACCGAGGCGCAGGTAGTCGGTCTGCCTGACATGCAGCAACCGCACCTGTGATTCACTCAGGTAGAAGCACTGTTGGGCATCATCTCGGGCATCTTGCCACCAGCGCCGCAAGTGGGCGTGCTCGACATTATCGGGGTAGGGCGGGAGGATGCCGGCCCGACGCGCACAGGCAACGGATACGCTGTGTGTGACGCTGCCATAGTCATCGATGGCCAGATTGATCTGGTGCTGGCACAGCGGGTCATCGGCCTGGCGCTCGTAGTTCAGGCTGCGCTGCTCGAAGGCCACAGGCAGCATGATGCAGTAGCGGTCGGTGTCGCTGCGGGCCTGCAGCAGGCGTACGCCATAGCGGTTTTGGGTCACGCTGTAAGGCACGGGGTTGCCGTCTGCGCCGAGGGTCTCGGTACGCAATACCGAACCGCTCAATGTGCGGGCCGCGTCATGCAGGGTCGAGGCGTCCCAGTCCGTGTGGAGTTGCTCGGTGCCATCAATGCGTTGGGTACACAGGGTGTCGCCCAGCGGGGCCAGCCGTTCATCACCGTCCCAGCCATCGTCTGCTGGCATGTGCAGGGCCTTGCCCGTATGGAACCAGGTCTTGCTCAGTACCGGCGCAGTAAACCCCTGGCCTTCGGCGCTGGCGGAGGATGTCTCGGTATCAGTTTGCAGCAACAGGCCGAAGCCGCGAAATTCCCGCTCCGCGCCATCGTAGTAGGCGTGCCGGTAGCTGAAGAACTGCGCCAGATGGTTGCCGGTGATCTGGTCCAGTTGGTGCTGCTCACTCACGACATGGATTGGAAAAGGCATTTCGGCGTTTGCCTGGGACGGGTCTGGCAGTTGGGCTTTCTCGTCCAGCCATTCCTGGGCCGAGGAGCGATAAACAACTTCGCCCGAGGTGCCCATGTTGTTGTCGGTGGCACACAGCAGATACGGTTTGTGGCCAGCCACAAAATCGCAGCGCCAGTGGTCGGGGGCAAGTGCCGGCAAGTGTGTGTGGCTGGTCACCACCAGGCTGGAGCAGCCCAACCCCTGCAGGTCGGCCACGCTGATGCTGGTCAGCGAGTCGTAGCGCAGCCCGGCAGGCAAGGCGAGGGTGACAGGCGGCGCGAAGCCGTGCCCGCTGAGGTTCATAAAGACCTGCACCGAACCGCTTTGCCAGTACAGGATATCGGCCGCGCCGGAACCATCCAGGTCGGCAAGGCGGATATGGGCCGGGTTGAATTCGCCGGCAAACTCGAGTTTGCCAAAGTTGACCGGCTCACCGAATCGTCCGCCTCCCAGGTTTGGCCAGCAGCTCACACCTTGCGCGCAGATGCGTACCAGGTGCTGTTGCCCCGAGCCCAGCAGATCACTGAACGCCACCAGATCGTAGCGTTCGTCGCTGACCACCGGCAGGGATGTTTCACCTGGCTGGCGAGCCACCTGCAGCGGGCTGTCGAACCCGCGGCTTTGCTGATTGGCATACAGGCGCACGCTACGCGTGCCGATCATCGCCAGATCGGACAGGCCGCTGCCCATCAGGCTGGCCAGTTGCGACTGCGGGCTGAAAAACTCGCTGGGGAAGGCCGCGAAAGGTGTGAAGTGCCGCCATTGCCGATGGCTGTCCAAGGTGAAAAACCCCGCAAGTGCAGGCTGGGCCAGCAACCAGTCGAGCTGGCCGTCGCCAGTGATATCTGTAAGCGCCTGGATCGTGGATGAGCCCAGGTTAGCCACGGGGATATGTTCGAGCCGCTCGCGGGGCGCATACGTCACGGCGTCTTGATGCTGGCCCGGCACTGGGTCGCGGATGGGGCGCCGGTAATACCAGGCGTTTTGCAGGCAATAGAGGATCCCGGCCAGGCCGTCACCGTACAGATCCACCAGTTGATAAAGCCCGGCATCAATACCCGGATCCTGCCGGGTGGACTGCGCGGCAAAAAACGGCGAGAAACTTGCGGACTCGCCAGTGAGGGTAAATGTGCTGTAGGCAAACTCCAGGGGCGGGTTAAATTGCGCATCCGCCCCGGCATATCCAATCACATGGGCAGCCGTCAGCAAGGAGGCTGCCGGCTGCTGGTTGTATTCCAGTTGCAGGCGCTGAACCAGCACGGGCTCGTCTTGCAGCAAGACCGGGCCGCTGTTGCCCGGGCCATCAGCGCACCAGTGAAACATCAGTACCTGATGGCACAGGCGCAGCGTGCGCTCTTCGAACCCGTAGCGGTAATTGCTGGTCGGGTCGGCGCGAAGCGGCCACTCGCTACCCGGGGTGCGAGGGTAAAGGGGCGTGGTCGTCAGTCGGGTGTCGGCCTCGCCATAATCAAACACCAGATCGAACAACCATTCGGGCACTACCGTTTGTTGCAGTACATAAGGCACCCGATCGCCCGTCAGGTTGCCGTAACGCGCGCGTTGCAGGTAACGATGGGTACTGCTGTCACGCCCTTGCCAGGCAACGGCGGTCGGGCCTGTCAGAGTGTTCAGGGATTTATCGTTTTCAGATAGGTATTCGTACAACACATGCTCGCCATTGGCGGCGACGGACTCTTCAAGAAACCACTCGGCCACCCAGGTCGAGGCACCCTGGCGATGTTGCAGACGCGCGTTTTCATTGTGGCCATACACATGGGCGGAGCCATCGGCGAGCTGAATCAGCCAGAACGAACCGGTTGCGCCAACATAATGCTCGAGGGTGCTGAATTCGCCTTCCACCCGTGGTCGGTAAGCGGTGACGGCATAGTTGCCGGTCAACGGCCGGCCGCGAAAAGCCGAGGCAGTACGCGTTGCGGGCTGGCCGCTGGCATTGCGCACCGGTAGCAGCACATCGCCGGAGGGGGACAGGTAAACCGGCTCGGCCATTTTGCCATTGCTGTCGGGTTCGTACTGGGGGGTGCCCTTGCTGGTTTGCCGACTGATGCAGGGGCGGTTGATTGACCAGCCCTGGCCGAACTCGGTGCGCCCGCCGGCGCTGCTGTAACTCAGGCTCAGGGCCGGGGCATAACCGCGCCCGGCGGTTATGGGCAAGGGGATGGCCACCGAGGCAGCCCCGGTCATGCCAACCGCTGCCCAGCCTTTGCCGAGGCTTTGAATCGCCCCGCCGCCTTTGGGCAGTGAGGGTGCAGAAATGCTGAGCGGTTCTTGAGCCATGATGATGAACTCCTGCAGGGCGAGAATTGCTTGAGGAACGGGACGCAACGGAAGGGGTGCAGGAGTGGCCGGGAGCCATGAACGGATGTTGGCAGTTGTTTGCCCGGCAATCGGAGCGTGGGTTGCCTGCTTTTTTATCAGGCAGGCAGACGCTGTAAACCGAACGCCGGGCAAGTGCCCAGGACGTTACCGTCTCGTTTGACCCTGCTGCAAAATGGCCCCGAGGAGTTCACGATAGGGCTGATTACAACACTTGTAACCTGTCAGATCTGACAGTAAAGAAGAGGGCAGAACGCGCCAATTAGCCTGCTTTCTTATAAAGCTGGGCATGGCGCCTACGACAGGGGCAGAAGAGGGCGTAGCCGATTGTCGGACAGACGAATGCGGCTACAAGGGGGCGGGGCAAATACTGTCAGTTGAATTCATCACCGACCGGGTAGCGGCTGGCGTTGAGGCTTTCTTTGATTTTGCGCAGGTGCGGCTGGAAGTCCACGCCACGACGCAGGGTCATGCCGGTGGCCAGTACATCCAGTACGGTCAGCTGAATGATGCGCGAAGTCATGGGCATATAAATGTCGGTGTCTTCAGGCAACGGGATATTCAGGCTCAGGGTACTGGCCTTGGCCAGTGGCGAATTTTCCGCGGTCAGACCCAGCACCGAGGCACCGTTGGCGCGGGCAATGCGCGCCACTTCCACCAGTTCACGGGTGCGACCGGTGTAGGAAATAATCACGAACAACTCACCGGTATGTGCCACCGAGGCGATCATGCGCTGCATCAGCACGTCGGCGTGGGCGGTGACGGCCAGGTTGAAGCGGAAGAACTTGTGTTGCGCATCCAGCGCCACCGGAGCAGATGCACCCAGACCAAAAAAGTGGATCTGCCGGGCCTGGATCAGCAAGTCGACAGCGCGGCTGATAAGGTTGGGGTCCAGTGCCTGGCAGGCACTGTCCAGCGAGGCGATGGCGCTGCCGAAGATTTTTTGTGTGTAGGCAGCCGGATTATCGTCAGCCTCGACGGCACGGCTCACGTAAGCTGCGCCGCTGGCCAGGCTTTGTGCCAGTTGCAGCTTTAATTCGGGGTAGCCGCTGACGCCAAATGAACGGCAGAAACGGTTGACCGTCGGCTCGCTGACCGATGCCGCCTGCGCCAGCGCAGCGATGCTGAACCGGGTCGCCTGCTGCGGGTTCTGCAAAATGATTTCGGCCACTTTGCGCTCGGCCTTGTTCAGGTCTTCGAGGCGGCCCTTGATCTGTTCGAGTAAATTTCGCACGCGGTCCATTTATGATCCTTGGGTCAGCGATGCAAGAACCGGGCTAAAGCGGTTCTGAGAGGTGGCCTATCCTACTGGTGGCCCGGGACGACCACTAGCAGGAATCTGTATTTTCAGAAAATGTTGTGTTTATTACTACATTTTTCCTTGAGTGATACCTTGAAAAAAGGTATTTGTAGCTTAACTTGATAAAAGAACAAACATCATGCCTTCGATTACGGTTGAACCGTGCACCTTTGCCTTGTTCGGCGCCCTTGGCGATCTGGCCTTGCGCAAGCTGTTTCCTGCCTTGTACCAACTGGACCGTGCCGGCCTGCTGCACGCCGATACGCGCATTCTCGCACTGGCTCGTGAGCCGGGCGACGCCTCCACGCACCTGGCACATATTGACAGCCAGCTGCGCCAGTACCTGGGCGAAAAGGACATCGAAGTCGAGGCGCTGAAGCGCTTCCTGGCTCGCTTGAGCTATCTGCATGTGGATTTTTTCAAGACTGAAGATTACCTCGCGCTGGCTGAACTGGCCGGCACCGAGCAGCGCCTGATCGCTTATTTCGCCACACCGGCGGCAGTGTACGGCGCCATTTGCGAGAACCTGTCCGCCGTCGGTCTGGCTGAAAACACCCGCGTGGTGCTGGAAAAACCCATCGGCTCGGACCTGGAGTCCTCGCGCAAGGTCAACGATTCCGTGGCGCAGTTCTTCCCCGAGAACCGCACCTACCGGATCGACCACTACCTGGGCAAGGAAACCGTACAAAACCTGATCGCGCTGCGTTTTGCCAACAGCCTGTTCGAGACCCAGTGGAACCAGCGCTACATCTCCCACGTTGAAATCACCGTGGCCGAGAAAGTCGGCATCGAGGGCCGCTGGGGCTACTTCGACAAGGCCGGCCAACTGCGCGACATGATTCAGAACCACCTGTTGCAGCTGCTGTGCCTGATTGCGATGGACCCGCCGGCTGACCTGTCGGCTGACAGCATTCGCGACGAGAAGGTCAAAGTGCTCAAGGCCCTGGCCCCGATCAGCGCCGAAGGCCTGACCACTCAGGTGGTGCGCGGCCAGTACATTGCCGGTTACAGCGAAGGCCAGTCGGTGCCGGGTTACCTGGAGGAAGAAAACTCCAACACCCAGAGCGATACCGAGACTTTTGTCGCGCTGCGCGCCGATATCCGCAACTGGCGCTGGGCAGGTGTGCCGTTCTACCTGCGCACTGGCAAACGCATGCCGCAAAAACTGTCGCAAATCGTCATCCACTTCAAGGAACCGTCGCACTACATCTTCGCTCCGGAGCAGCGCCTGCAGATCGGCAACAAGCTGATCATTCGCCTGCAACCGGACGAAGGTATTTCCTTGCGGGTGATGACCAAGGACCAGGGCCTGGACAAAGGCATGCAACTGCGCAGTGGCCCGTTGCAACTGAATTTTTCCGACACTTATCGCAGCACACGGATTCCGGATGCCTACGAGCGTCTGTTGCTTGAAGTCATGCGCGGCAACCAGAACCTGTTTGTACGCAAAGATGAAATTGAAGCGGCATGGAAATGGTGCGACCAGTTGATCGCCGGCTGGAAAAAGTCTGGCGATGCGCCCAAGCCGTACGCGGCGGGTTCCTGGGGACCGATGAGTTCCATTGCACTGATTACGCGGGACGGGAGGTCTTGGTATGGCGATATCTGATTTGAAACTGCCTGAAGGTGTGCATGCGCACACCTTCAAGAACCCGGCTGTCATGGCCGAGGGGCTGGCAAGCAGCGTTGCCGGGCAATTGAACCAGGCTATCGCCGAGCAGGGCATTGCCACGCTGGTGGTGTCCGGCGGTCGCAGCCCGGTGGCGTTTTTTGAAAGCCTGGTCAAGCAGCCGGTCGACTGGTCGAAAGTGGTTGTCAGCCTGGCCGATGAACGCTGGGTGCCGGTGGAACATGCTGACAGCAATGCCGGCCTGCTGAAGAAGCACTTGCTGCAGGGCCCGGCTGCCAAAGCGCGCTTTGTCGGTTTGTACAACGCTGCCGCCACGGTTGAAAGGGCGGCGCTGGAGGCGGATCAGGGGCTGGCCGAGTTGCCGCCGATCGATGTACTGATCCTGGGCATGGGCGATGACGGGCATACCGCGTCGCTGTTCCCCAACAGCCCGAACCTGAGCGAAGCCTTGCAACTGGACAACCCGCGCCGTTGCTGGGCGATGCTGGCGCCCACCGTGCCGCACCAGCGCCTGAGCATGAGCCGCAGCCTGTTGGCCAGTGCGAAACACAAGGTGCTGTCGATCCAGGGCCAATCCAAATTGAACACCCTCAACGAAGCGCTGGGGGGCACTGATGTTGCCGCCTTGCCGATTCGTGCCTTTCTGCAACCTACGTTAGAGATTTACTGGTGCCCATGAGCCAAGGATCAGCTGCCATGACAATAAAAACTGCGAACGTATCGATGGCGGATAAAGTCGCCCTGATCGACCAACTGTGTGCCCAGGCACGCATCCTGCCGGTGATTACCATCGCCCGTAAGCAGGACATCCTGCCGCTGGCCGATGCGCTGGCAGCCGGTGGTCTGACGGCGCTGGAAGTCACCCTGCGTTCCGAGTTCGGCCTTGAGGCGATCCGTGTGTTGCGTGATCAGCGACCTGAACTGGTCACCGGTGCCGGCACCGTGCTGGACCGCCACATGCTGGCGGCCGCCGAAGAAGCCGGTTCGCAATTTATTGTTACGCCGGGCATTACCCGTGACTTGCTCGAAGCCAGCGTGGCCAGCGATATCCCGCTGCTGCCGGGCATCAGCAATGCTTCCGGGATCATGGAAGGCTATGGCTTGGGTTACCGCCGTTTCAAACTGTTCCCGGCTGAAGTCAGCGGTGGCGTGGCGGCTATCAAGGCGCTGGGCGGACCTTTCGGCGAAGTGAAATTCTGCCCGACCGGCGGTGTTGGCCCGGCCAATATCCGCAACTACATGGCGTTGAAAAACGTGATGTGCGTAGGCGGCAGCTGGATGCTGGACAGTGAATGGATCAAGAACGGCGATTGGGCCCGGATCCAGGAATGCACCGCCGAGGCGCTGGCCTTGCTGGATTGATGTTTTAGCGACGAACTTGTTGTGTGTTCTACGGTTTTTGGTGCGCTTGGTCGGCGCACCTTTTTTTTTGCCTGAACACTACACACCAACTGTGGGAGCGGGCTTGCTCGCGATGATATCGCTGCGGTCTATATGAAAAACCGCGTCGTTAGCATCGCGAGCAAGCCCGCTCCCACAAGGGTTATGCATGAGCTTGCGAAAGCTCGCGCAACGCCCGTACCAGCTGGTTGATGTCTTCCAGCGTAGTGGCAAACCCTACGGTAATGCGTATACAACTGCCGCACGCCGAGCCATTGCGCGCTACGGTGAACAGGTTGTAATCCTTGAGCAGGCGTTCAGCCATCGGCTGCTGATCCTGCACATGGGTAAAGCGCAGTGAGGTGATCGCGCAGTACAGCCGCGGATCATCACTGACCAGCACTTCAATGCCCTCAATCTTGCGCGCCTCGCTGACCCACAGGTTACGCAGGTAGTTGAGCCGGGCCCCCTTGCCTCTGGCGCCGCCCATCTCATGGTGTTCCTGCAGCACCTTGGTCAGGGTCAGCCAGGCCGGGATGTTGACCGTGCCATACACGGCGCGGTTGCGCACATCCGGCTCGGGGTAGCGCTCGTTGCCCATATCGGGGTCGATGTCACCCAGGCGCTGCGGGTCGATATACATCAGGCCCAGGGTCAGTGGTGCGCCAATCCATTTGTGCAGGTTGAAACCGGCAAAGGCCACGCCCAGTGCCGGCAGGTCCAGTTCGATCTGCCCCAGGGCATGGGCACCATCGAGAATCACGTCCACCCCATGCTCTTTTGCCGCCGCAACAATCGCTTCCACAGGCATGACCAGGCCGGTGCGATGGGTAACGTGAGTGAGGGCCATCAGCTTGATCCGCGGGTTGCGCTCAAACGCCTGGCGATAGCTGGCCACCAGGCTTTCAAACGTGGCGGGGTGGGTGTGGGAAATTTCGATAATTTCAAGGCCGCGTTGGCGTGCAACCCCACGCATGGCGTACTCGACGCTGTGGTATTCCAGATCGCTGATCAGCAACTGGTCGCCCGCTTGCAGGCCGTTGTAGTTGCGGATCAATGATTGCAGGCCATCTGAGGCGCAAAAGGTCAGCGCCAGGCCGGCAGGGGCCACACCGAGCAGCCCGGCCAGCGAATCGCGAATTTCCAGGCCCTGGGTGGTATCGAAGTGCTGGCGCACAGGCACCGAGTTGTGGCGGTTAATAAAGTCGATATTGCGCTGGTAGTCCTGTGCCACTTCGCGAGTCATGCGCCCGAAGTAGCCGTTTTCCAGATTGATCGGCCCCATAGCTATGTCGTAACGCTGGGCGATGGCGTGCCAGAAGTGTTCGTCGCGGGCGTTGTCTTCAATCCTTGGCATGGGGCAACTCTATTAATGGCGAGGTTTGGGTTTTGAGTGTTTGGCGCGCAACGGGTCGAGCAGGTCCGACAGGCCGTTGTGATCGATCTCTTGCATCAGGGCCAGCAAGCCGCCCAGCTCTCCATGGGGGAACCCCTCGCGGGCAAACCAGTTGAGGTACTGGCCAGGCAGGTCGGCAATGATTCGGCCTTTGTATTTGCCAAAGGGCATTTCACGGGTGACCAGCAGTTCGAGTTTTTCGGGGTTCATGCAGTGGCCTTCAAGTGCGTACAGGCATGGGATGAAAAATACAGGCAATTTGCATGAAGGCCAATTGACAGATCATGCATAAAAACCGGATACAGATTTTTCGTTATTTATTAACTTATTGATTTTTAAGGATTTTATTTAATTCAAAAACTGGCACGAGCCCTGCAATCTCTATTGCACGATCCTCAACCTTGTAAGGAATTGAACAATGACTGATCTCAATAAAGAAGCCATTAGCGTCCTGAACGATTTGATCGAAACCAGCAAAGACGGTCAGGAAGGGTTTAAATCCTGTGCCGAAGATATCAAGCACCCGGAGCTCAAGGCGCTGTTTGCCAAGCGTTCGGCTGAATGTGCAACCGCCGCTGCCGAACTGCAGGCTCAGGTGCGTGCCCTGGGAGGCGACCCGGAAACCAGCACCAGTGTGGCAGGTGACTTGCACCGCCGTTGGGTGGACGTCAAATCGGTGTTTACCGGCAAGGACGAAGAAGCGGTGCTCAACGAAGCCGAGCGCGGCGAAGACCATGCGCTAAAAGCTTACAAAGAAGCGCTGGAAAAAATCAGCAAGCACAACCTGGTGGGTATTCGTGATCTGGTCGAGCGTCAGTATCACGGCGTGCAACGTAACCACGATCAGGTCAAGGCACTGCGCAATCAGGCCCGTGCCCGTGCATGATTAGCTTGACGCTGTAGATCCACACATGTGGGAGCGGGCTTGCTCGCGATGCAAACAACTCGGTGAATCATATTAACCGAGCTGATGCAATCGCGAGCAGGCCCGCTCCCACATTCATTTTTAGCCAATGCTGATCGCTGGCAATACCGGCAGGGTCACGGTCTGCTGCTTGCGCGGAGCGATGATTTCGGCTTCGCCATCCACCACGATTTCATCACGCTGGTTGAACACGCGAGTGGCAATGCGCACGCGGAACTTGGGCATTTTTTCCAGGATTTCCAGGCGTACGGTGAGGGTGTCACCGATTTTTACCGGCTTCTGAAAGCTCATCTGCTGGCCGACATAGATGGTGCCCGGGCCAGGCAGCTCGCAGGCCACGGCGGCACTGATCAACGCACCGCTGAACATGCCGTGGGCAATGCGTTCTTTGAACATGGTCGCGGCGGCGAACTCAGGGTCAAGGTGCACCGGGTTGTGGTCGCCGGACATGGCCGCAAAAAGCTGAATGTCACGCTCTCCGACGGTTTTGCTGTAGCTGGCAGTCTGGCCGACTTCGAGGGCTTCGTACGGGGTGTTGGTAACCTGAGTCATCTAGCGCATGTCCTGTGACGAGTGTTTGGTTTTAAGTCTATGATTTTAAAAGCTTTTTAATTGAAAGTCTGTTTTGCTCATTCGCTGCGTGCAGGCCGTGTGCGGCTCAAGGCCTGGTTGAGCCAGGCAATGACATCAGCCATGACTTCGTCGCGATTGGTTTCGTTGAAGAGTTCGTGCCGCGCCTGCGGGTACAAATTAAGTTGCAACTGACGATTGCCGGCACTTCGCAAAGCGTTGGCCAGATCAGTGAGACGCTTGCCTTCACTCACCGGATCACATTCGCCACCCATTATCAGTAAAGGCAGGCCCGGATCGATCTGAGCGAGATTGGACGCTTTGCTGATTTGCTGCAACCCGCCAAGCAGATCGATCCACAGTTGGTTGGTGCAGCGAAAGCCGCACAGCGGGTCGCTGGCGTAAGCATCGACCTGGACCGGGTCCCGGCTGAGCCAGTCATAAGGCGTGCGATTGGGTTTGAAGGCTTTATTGAACGAGCCGAATGACAACCACTCGATCAACGCACTGCGCCCCTTTGGCCCCTGGCGCCAACGCTCGAAACGGGCAATCAGGCTGGCGGCACGATAGAGCGCCACCGGCTGGAAGTTGGAGGCGCTGAGTATCGCCCCTTGCAGGCTGGCGCCGTGATGCATCAAGTACGCCTGTGCGATATAGCTGCCCATGCTGTGCCCGAGCAGGAAAATCGGTACGCCGGGATGGCTCTGGCTGATATGCCGGCTCAGGCTGGCCACGTCGCTGACCACCGTGCACCAGCCGTCGTGGTCGGCAAAGTAGCCGAGGGTGCCATGCCCGGCCGTCTTGCCGTGGCCGCGCTGGTCATGGGCATACAGGGCAAAACCGGCATCACCCAGCGTCTGGCCCAGGCAGGCATAGCGGCCACTATGTTCGGCCATGCCATGAGCCAATAGCACAATGGCCTTGGGCGTGCCAGCGGGCAGCCACTGGTGAACGAACAGACCGCTGCGGTCATTCGTTTCCAGCCAAAAAGTCTCGGCGGTCATGGCAATTCCTTTACATGTTGTCGTAGCAGTGTATAGCGCATTTGCGCTGCAGCCACTTAACAGGCCATCGCGTAGCAATAAGATTCAAGATGTAAATGGCGAAGATCGCTGTATTTGCCTACTACTTGATAACTGTTAACGTCCGCATATTCCGCTTTTCATTGCTGTCTTCCAGTGAGTGAAAGACGCGGCCAGGCACACTCAGGTACGAGGATAAAAACAATGCAACCTGATTTCTGGAATGACAAACGTCCTGCCGGTGTACCGCTGGATATCGACATGACGGCCTTCAAGTCGGTCGTTGACGTATTTGAACGCTCCTGCAAGAAGTTTGCGGATCGCCCGGCCTTCAGCAACCTGGGTGTGACCATCACCTATGCCGAGCTTGAGCGCCACAGTGCCGCGTTTGCCGGTTACCTGCAGGAATACACCGATCTCAAGCCGGGTGACCGGATCGCCGTACAAATGCCCAATACGCTGCAATACCCGATTGCCGTGTTTGGCGCCATGCGTGCCGGGCTGATTGTGGTCAACACCAACCCGCTCTACACCTCGCGCGAGATGCGCCATCAGTTCAAGAGCGCCGGCATTCGTGCCCTGGTGTACCTGAACATGTTCGGCAAGCGTGTGCAGGAAGTGCTGCAAGACACTGAAATCGACTACCTGATCGAAGCCAGAATGGGCGACATGATGCCGGCCGCCAAAGGCTGGATCACCAACCTGGTGGTCGACAAGGTGAAAAAACTGGTACCGGCCTACTCGCTGCCCCAGGCCGTTTCCTTCAAGAGCGTGTTGCGCCGCGGTGCCGGGCAGGTAATCCGGCCGCTGGTGGTCGGGCTGGATGACACTGCAGTGCTGCAATACACCGGCGGTACCACCGGCCTGCCCAAGGGCGCGATGCTGACCCACGGCAACCTGATCGCCAATATGCAGCAACTGCGCGCGTGCCTGTCCCAGCACGGCGCGGATGGCCAGCCGATGCTCAAGGACGGGCGCGAGATCATGATCGGGCCGTTGCCGCTCTACCATATCTATGCATTCACGGCCAATTGCATGGGCATGATGGTCACGGGCAACCATAACGTCCTGATCACCAACCCGCGTGACATCAAGGGCTTTATCAAGGAGCTGAAAAACTGGAAGTTCACCTGCTTTTTGGGGCTTAACACCCTGTTTGTCGCGCTGATGGACCACCCGGACTTCAAGTCAGTGGACTTCTCCGGGCTCAAGATCACCAACTCGGGCGGTACCGCGCTGGTCAAGGCCACTGCCGAGCGTTGGGAAAAACTTACCGGTTGTCGTATCGTCGAAGGTTACGGCCTGACGGAAACATCGCCGGTGGCCAGCGCCAACCCCTGCGGCCAGCTGGCACGGCTGGGCACGGTGGGCATGCCGGTGCCGGGCACCGCCATGAAGGTCATCAGCGATGAGGGCGTTGACCTGGGCCTGGGCGAGCGGGGCGAGTTGTGTGTCAAAGGCCCGCAAGTGATGAAGGGCTACTGGCAAAACCCTGAGGCCACGGCCGAGGTGCTGGACGCCGAGGGCTGGTTCAAGACCGGTGACATAGCGGTGATCGACCCGGACGGCTTTGTCCGCATCGTCGACCGTAAAAAAGACCTGATCATCGTTTCCGGTTTCAATGTGTACCCCAATGAAATCGAAGACATCGTCATGGCCCATCCCCAGGTGGCCAATTGCGCGGTTATCGGGGTGCCCGACGAGCGCACGGGGGAGGCGGTCAAGCTGTTTGTGGTGCCGCGCGCAGGCGGGGTGACGGTTGAAGAGCTCAAGGCCTACTGCAAGGACAATTTCACCGGCTACAAGGTGCCCAAGCAGATTGTATTGCGTGATTCCTTGCCCATGACGCCGGTGGGGAAAATCCTGCGTCGTGAGTTGCGTGATACCGTCTGATTCTTACAGCCTGGCGACAGACGCCCGTATGCCGAAAGGCTGCGGGCGTTTTTTTATGTCTATGATAATGCTCTGAAAAGCCCGGTATAGAGGGTTCTCGAAGCTAATAGAGTATTTGCACTAATGATGACTTTGGATTGTCCTACAGTCAGGAATGTGACTCTAAACACGCTTGCAGGCTCTAGGCGGCCTTTGGCAAAGCTGCTACTCTCGGCGCGCTTTGTGACTTCAGGGTAAGAGCAAGTCAGAGCTTTCCATTATAAAAATCAAACAAATAAGAACCGCACCCGATGCGGTGAAGAATTCGCGACGCTGAGGAGTGGGCTTCCATGATTGAAGGCTTTTGGAAGGATAAGTACCCAGCTGGGATTGCTGCTGAGATCAATCCTGATGAATACCCAAATATTCAGACGGTACTGCGGGAATCTTGTCAGCGGTTCGCCGACAAACCGGCGTTCAGTAACCTCGGCAAAACCATCACCTACGGTGAGCTTTATGAGCAGTCCGGCGCGTTTGCAGCCTGGTTGCAACAGCACACCGACCTGCAGCCGGGCGATCGCATCGCCGTGCAGTTGCCCAACCTGCTGCAATACCCGATCGCTGTGTTCGGAGCCATCCGCGCCGGCTTGATCGTGGTCAACACCAACCCGCTGTACACCGCGCGGGAAATGGAACACCAATTCAAGGATTCCGGCGCCAAGGCCCTGGTGTGCCTGGCGAACATGGCGCACCTGGCCGAAAAGGTCGTGCCGCAGACTTCGGTCAAGTATGTGATCGTCACTGAAGTGGCCGACATGCTGTCGCCGTTCAAGCGCGTACTGATCAACAGCGTCATCAAGTATGTGAAGAAGATGGTCCCGGCTTATCACTTGCCGCAGGCCATCAAGTTCAACGATGTGCTGAGCAAGGGGCAGGGCCAGCCGGTCAAGGAAGCCAGCCCGGTAAGCAGTGATGTTGCCGTGCTGCAATACACCGGCGGCACCACCGGTGTGGCCAAGGGCGCGATGCTGAGCCACCGCAACCTGATTGCCAACATGTTGCAGTGCAAGGCGCTGATGGCTTCCAACCTCGATGAAGGTTGTGAAATCCTGATCACGCCACTGCCGCTGTACCACATCTATGCTTTTACCTTTCACTGCATGGCGATGATGTTGCTGGGTAACCACAACATACTGATCAGCAACCCCCGGGATTTGCCGGCGATGGTTAAAGAGCTGTCCAAGTGGAAGTTCACCGGCTTTGTGGGCCTTAACACCCTGTTCGTGGCGTTGTGCAATAACGAAGCGTTCCGCAAGCTGGACTTTTCGGCCCTCAAGGTGACGTTGTCGGGCGGCATGGCCTTGCAGCTGTCGGTGGCCGAGCGCTGGAAAACCGTGACCGGTTGCCCGATCTGCGAAGGTTACGGCATGACCGAAACCAGCCCGGTGGCCACGGTCAACCCGGCCCAGAGCATCCAGGTTGGCACCATTGGCATTCCAGTGCCTTCGACCTTGTGCAAAGTGATCAACGATGCCGGTGAAGAGCTGCCGCTGGGTGAAGTCGGCGAGCTGTGCATCAAGGGCCCGCAAGTCATGAAAGGCTACTGGGAGCGCCCTGACGCTACCGCCGAAATCATGGACAGTGAAGGCTGGTTGAAGTCCGGTGATATCGCCGTGATTCAGCCTGATGGCTATATCCGGATTGTCGACCGCAAAAAAGACATGATTCTGGTGTCGGGGTTCAATGTGTACCCCAATGAGCTGGAAGATGTCATGGCTTCCTTGCCTGGCGTGCTGCAGTCTGCGGCAATCGGTATTCCGGATGAGAAAACCGGTGAGCTGATCAAGGTGTTTATCGTGGTCAAGCCGGGCATGACCTTGACCAAGGATGAGGTCATGAAGCATATGCGCGCCAATCTGACGGCTTATAAAGCGCCCAAATTCGTCGAGTTCCGCGACAGCTTGCCGACTACCAACGTAGGCAAGATCCTGCGTCGTGAGTTGCGCGATGAAGAACTGAAAAAGCTGGGTCTCAAGAAGTAACCGGCCTGGATACGAAAAAGCCCCGCATTGCGGGGCTTTTTCATTTTGAAACGGCCAAGACCTGTTGTAGCAGCTGGGGAAAAAGTGATGGCTGAAAGCCCCTCACCCCAACCCTCTCCCGGAGGGAGAGGGCGCTGATCTATGGAGATTTTCAGGCCGCGTGCGGTCAGTCCCCTCGCCCTCCGGGAGAGGGTTAGGGTGAGGGGCTTTTGGTTGGGCTTGACCTGCAACAGAGTATCTACAGGTCGGCCACAGGTTTTGGCCCTTGGGTTTATTTCTGCAAGAACTGTGCGAAGTTAACACCAGTACCTGTAGGGCGAACGTCCTGCAAATAGGAATCCTTGTCCGCACTCAACTCCAGGCTCATGGTCGGCGTACGCTTGTGCGTCGCACGTACTACCATGCCTTCGCGCTTTTCACGCAGGAATGCAGTGGTCACCTTCAGGTGCAGCAGTTCGTCGGTGCTTGGGGTGTGCAGCAACAAATGCACCCATTCGTACTGGCCCACAGCCAGACGAGCCAGCGGAATATCGAACCACCAGATGTTCTTGTTGGTGTTCAGTGCGGCGAAATGGCAGTTGTTGACGCCGAGTACCGCGCCGCCGAGTTCCTGGTTTCTGCGGGCAATAGCCAGCTTTTTATCGAGTTTCATAACCTTCCTACAATTGCGGATCTTCAGCGCCATAGCCTGAATACGTCGCGTATTCTCGGGGGTTAGCGGGCAAACATAAAGCCCAACCTGCGCTGATCGACGAAATGATGGGCAGAAAATAAATGAAACTCGATGCCGGGCCACAGGGTCAATGTTGGGTTGGCCTTTTTACGGGTTTGGCGATCCGGTGTTTTCAAAGTCGCCAATTGGGCTACTTTTAGGTAAAACCCTTCGCTTGGAGGCGTGTTGACCTCATTAACGATGCGGCGAAAGGAGACGCTATGTTATTCCCAGGCTTGAACGGCCTGCCTTTGGGCAAAGTCTTGATCCGAACGGTCAAGGAATTTATCGACGATGAAATGTCGACCTACGCCTCGGCGCTGGCCTATCAAATGCTGTTTTCGTTATTCCCGTTCATTCTGTTCCTGATCGCATTGATCGGCTTTTTGCATCTGCCTGATTTCTTTACCTGGCTGCGCCTGCAGTCTGAACTGGTCCTGCCGCCGCAGGCGCTGGAGCAGGTCAACCCGGTGATCGACCAGCTGCAGCAATCCAAGGGTGGCCTGCTCTCGGTGGGTATCGTGATTGCGCTGTGGACGGCTTCGGCGGGTGTGCGCTTGATGATGAGTGCGATGAACGCCGCCTATGACGTGGTTGAAGGACGGCCCATTTGGAAGCGTTTTCCGCTGTCGATTTTCTACACCATTGGCATTGCCGGCATGCTGCTGGTGGCCGCCGCACTGATGGTGCTCGGGCCGCAAGTCATGAGCTGGCTGGCGGGGCAGGTGGGCCTTGAAGACTTTGTCGTGACGTTGTGGACCATCCTGCGCTGGCCGGCGATTATTTTGCTGATGATGGTAGCCGTGGCATTGATGTATTACGTGATGCCCGATGTGGAGCAGAAGTTTCGCTTTATTACGCCGGGCTCGGTACTGGCCGTGGTGGTCTGGATCGTGGCGTCTTTGGGTTTTGCTTTTTATGTCAAAACCTTCGCAGACTACAACGCCATGTATGGCAGTATCGGTGCAATCATCGTGCTGCTGCTGTACTTCTACATTTCATCGGCGGTGTTGTTGCTGGGTGCTGAAATGAATGCCGTGATCGAGCATATGTCGGCTGAAGGCAAGAACCCCGGCGAGAAGACATTCGATGAGTCTGACGATTCTGATCCCAAGCAGCATGTATCCGGCCTTGGCCGCGACCACTCCCTTAAAGCCACTTCAGATGAAACCTGACTATGATTCGTGAAATCCTGAAAATGGGCGATGAGCGTCTATTGCGCGTAGCCCGGCCGGTACCGGTTGAAATGTTCGACACGCCAGAACTCTGGCAATTGCTCGACGACATGTTGCAGACCATGGAGCACGCTGGCGGCGTGGGCCTGGCAGCGCCGCAGATTGGTGTTGACCTGCAATTGGTGGTCTTTGGTTTTGAGCACAGCGAGCGCTACCCGGATGCCGAGGCCGTGCCCCAGACCATCCTGATCAACCCCTTGATCACGCCCTTGAGCCCGGCGCTTGAGGAAGACTGGGAGGGCTGCCTGTCAGTGCCGGGCCTGCGCGGGGTCGTAGAGCGCTTTCACAAGATCCGTTACGAAGGTTTCACCCCTAAAGGCGAGCCAGTCGTACGGGTTGCAGAGGGGTTTCATGCGCGGGTTGTGCAGCATGAGTGCGATCACTTGATCGGTCGTCTGTACCCTTCGCGGATCAAGGACTTCAGCAAATTCGGTTTTATTGAGGTGCTGTTTCCTGATCTGGAGCCAGGCACGAAGGAGTAAGGCCCATCGCTATCATCGCTTTGTTGCGTTGATAGCGAACCAGCCGCTCGTGCAGGGCGTGGGGCAACTCTACGTCCAGGCTAAACCCGAGTTTTTCATAGAAACCCTGCAACTGCGGGTCGCAGAACAACCAGACCGGGCCATCGCAGGCGGCGACTGCCTGGCTGACCAGTGCCCCGGCTACCCCTTGGCCGCGTAGCTCTGGCGCGACAAACAACCCGGTCAACCAGTAGCCGTGTGCCATCGGCCGCAAACATAGGCCGGCAATAATCTCCTCCTGACGTGCTACCCATAACTGCGCATCCCTGACCGCTTTCATCGATGATTGATGTGCGCGATAAAACTTGTTCATCAATGGCCATAGAACCGCTTCAAGCGGGGCGTAAATAATGGCAGTCATAAGTCCACAGGCTCAAGGAAGGGGCGCGTAGTATAAATAATCAAAAGATAAATTTCTGCGGGTTGGCTGAATAGTGTGAGTGAGCTGTATTCGAAATTAAAACGTACATAATCGCATTCTTTTTTGAATAACTGACTTTAAATGCAAGTTCACCACGGATCAGTGCTATACCTCAGTTAACAATCCTGATTGCTGGAGTGCATAACATGTCTAAAGGTATGGATTCAAAAAAAGCAGCGAAGAAAAAGCCCGCCAAAACAGCTGATGAAAAACGCGCTGATAAAAAGGCCAAGAAAACTGACGTCGGCTTGTTTGGCCATTAAGTAGATTTTCGCAGGGACTCGCTCGTCGGGACCCTGTTACTTTTAAATTGGGCATCATCCATTTGGTAAGTTTTTGAAGCGTGAGCGTTCCGTCGCAGGTTGATGGCAATTTGCTTGCGCGCGTGATTTGGCTAGCTATGCTCTTTGTTTACGGGGCCGTGGCCATAAGAGCTCAAACCCTTGAAGTGTGTACAGCTCTAACGTTAAGAGTGAGAAACCCAGCTGACTGGCTGTGTCTTGAAACTTTTGAATTATCAATAGACAGCACCTCCAGGGATTGAGCCATGTTTAATTCGCATCGCAAAGCCGACCTGCTTGAGAATCACCGTCTTAACGACGCGTTAAATGACATGACGGCCAAGCTGGAGGCGGTCAGCCGCTCTATGGCGATTATTGAATTTGCCCCCGACGGTACTATCCTGGAGGCCAACGAGAACTTTTGCAGGGTAGTGGGCTACACCGCCGACGAGATTCGCGGCAAGCACCACCGGATTTTTTGTGAAGAGGCTTACGTCAAATCCAGCGAGTACAGCCATTTCTGGCGGGATCTGAGCCAAGGCGCCGCCTTGAGTGGCACCTTTTCACGGCTCGACAAGGCAGGGCGCGAGGTGTGGCTGGAAGCCAGCTACATGCCCATTGTCGGTGCAGACCAGCAGGTTACCCGGGTGATCAAGGTCGCGTCGGATATCACCGACCGCATCAACAAAGAGCACGAAAACCAGAGCATCGTGAATGCCCTGGGGCGGTCGATGGCGGTGATCGAGTTTTCACCTGACGGGCGGGTGATCAATGCCAATCAGAACTTTCTCGACACCATGCATTACTCATTGAGCGAAATTGTCGGCCAGCACCACGGTATGTTCTGTCGCCGCAGTGAGGCCGAGTCGGCTGGCTACAAAGCCTTCTGGGCTTCGCTTAATCGCGGGGAGTTCCATTCCAGACGTTTTGAGAGGGTCGATAAATACGGGCATACGGTGTTTCTCGAGGCGTCCTACAACCCGATCTTCGATGCCAAGGGGCGCTTGTACAAGGTGGTGAAGTTCGCCAGTGATATCACCGCTCAGGTCACGAATCTGCAAACGGCTGCTGAATCGGCCCACAGTACTTCAGTGCAAAACGATGCCTGTGCGCAGAAAGGTTCGCAGGTGGTGCAGCAAACCGTGCAAATCATCGAAGCTATTTCCAAAGATCTCAATGAAGCAGCGCAGAGCATTGATGCGGTGAGCAAGCAGTCGGACAGTATCGGCAAGATCGTGCAGACCATCCGCGGGATTGCCGACCAGACCAACTTGCTGGCACTCAATGCTGCAATTGAGGCTGCGAGGGCGGGCGAGCATGGTCGCGGTTTTGCCGTGGTGGCCGATGAGGTCCGCAGCCTGGCAGCGCGCACCAGCGCCGCCACCCTGGAAATTGTCGAGGTGGTGCGCCGCAACCATGACTTGTCGCTGAGCGCGGTCACCAGCATGCAATCGAGCCTGAGCCGCACCGGCCTTGGCGTGTCGCTGGCCAATGAAGCGGGGGAGGCCATCCTGGAAATCCAGCAAGGCTCCCGGCATGTGGTCGATGCCATCAGCCAGTTCAACTCGACGTTGCAACTGCATTAAAGCTGCAGCAACCCCCTGTAGCAGTTGACGAGCCGTGCGAGGCTACGTTCGAGTGCGAAGCGCTCGCAGAACCATTCGGCCCCGGTGTTTCAGTGAGATCGTGCACACCAGGATTGCGACTACTGCGCAGCCGGACGCAGCCTCGTTCCTTCGGCAGCTGCTACGGAGTTTGTTGTGGGAGCTTTAACTGCTTTCGCGCACCATCAACTCAAAGCCCATGTCCTGCACCGGGTTGGCCACTTTGTTACCGGCCATCAAGGTCAGCATTTGCTCGGCTGCGCGACGGCCAATGGCTTCGCGGGGGGTGCGAATGCTGCTCAGGCGCGGCACCATAAACTCCGACGACGGCAGGTCGTTGAAGCCCAATATGGCGATTTGCTCCGGAATCTTGATGCCGGTGCGTGCGGCTTCCAGCAGAGCGCCCTGGGCAAGGTCGTCGTTGCCGAAAAAGATCGCATCCACCTGCGGATGGCTGGCCAGCAATTGCAGGAACAGTTCCCCGCCCAGGCCGACGGAAGACGGGCGAGGCGTCAGCATTTCCAGATCCGGGTTGTACAAACCGGCCTCCTGCAAGGCACGGCGATACCCTTCGCCACGCAGCAACGTGCGCTGATCAAGCTGGGCGCCGATATAGGCCAGGCGTCGGCGACCACGGGAGATCAGGTGGCGGGCGGCGGTTTCCCCAGCCTGCAACTGCGAAAAACCGACACAGTTCACACCCTCGGCCGCATCCAGCTCCATCATGTACACGCAGGGCACATTGCTGGTCTCGATCATCCGGCGCGAGCTTTCGGAGCGGTCAAAGCCTGTCAGCAACAGCCCGCGTGGCTGGTAGGCCATATAGTTGCGCAGCAGGTTTTCTTCTTCGTCGCGCGAGTAGTGAAAGTTACCGATCAGTACTTCAAAGCCCCGGGGGCGTAATACGTCATGGATGGCTTCGAGGGTGTCGATAAACAACAGGTTGGACAATGAAGGCACCAGCACCACCACCGAGTGGCTCTGTGCCGAGGCCAGCGCCCGGGCAGCCGGGTTGACCACATAATTGAGCTCGTCGGCCGCAATGCGCACCTTTGCAGCGAGCTCGGTGGCGACGCTGCTGATGCCGCGCAGAGCGCGCGAAGCGGTGATGGGGCTGACCCCCGCAAGGCGGGCAACTTCATTAAGGGTAGGGCGACCCGTGGTTCGGGTGTTTTTATCGTTTTTGGAGGTGGTCATCAGGGCGGCTTGCCAAACAAAAAACAAGTCACTAAGGTAGCGCTGTCCAATCGGACCCGCAATTGCCTGATTGCGTGTAAATCAGTTACCCCAGCTTTGTATGTCGAGAGCGTCTCCGCGTCTCCCCATAAAAATGAGAAATAGACGTCGGTAGCCTAAGCTTTGTGCTTTGCTTTCAAGTATTGAACGCATGAACAAAGACAGCGCTGTCTACGGACTGAGGTGTTTCATGAGTCAACCTATCACTGCTCTGGTCATCATGGGTGTTGCCGGCTGCGGCAAATCCAGCGTTAGCCAGGCACTGTGCCAGCTCAATGGCGCGACCCCGATTGAAGGCGATGCTTTTCACCCGGCGGCCAACATTGCCAAGATGAGTGCCGGCATCCCCCTGACCGATGAAGATCGCGCCGGCTGGCTTGACAGCCTGTGCGATGAATTGCGTCGTGCGGTTGCCAATGGGCAGCGCCCGGTGCTGACCTGTTCAGCACTGAAACTGCGTTACCGCGAGCGCCTGCGCAGTTCGGTAGACGGTCTGGGCTTTGTGTTCCTGGAGCTGACCCCCGAGGTTGCGGCTGCCCGAGTGGCCGATCGTCCGGGGCATTTCATGCCCAAGACCCTGATCGACAGCCAGTTCGCTGCACTTGAATCACCGACCAATGAGTCTTTGGTGCTGACCCTCAACGCAGCTCAGATGAACGTTAAACAATTAGCAAGCGCCGCCCGAGACTGGTGGAGCGAGCAGACGGTAATGGCAACTTCATGATGTTGTTTCAAACAGATAGCGCTATCTGCCTCGGCCGTAGCGGCACCCCCGTACTTGATAACAACAAAAAGGCAGGAGAAGCCCCATGCTAGGCATGTCCCACAATACGTTTCTGCTGCTTGATGCAGTAGTGACCATTATCGGCCTGATCGTTTTGATCACCCGATTCAAGTTGCACCCCTTTATCGCCCTGATTATTGCCTCGGCGTTTCTGGGCCTGACTGCCGGCATGCCTGCCAACCTGATCATCAAGTCGTTCCAGGACGGTTTTGGTGGCGTGCTGGGCTTTGTCGGGATCATCCTGGCACTGGGCACCATGCTTGGCAAAATGATGGCCGACTCCGGGGGGGCAGACCAGATCGCCCGCACCCTGATCCGTGCCTTCGGCAAGGACAAGGTGCAGTGGGCAATGATGTTTGCCGCCTTCCTGGTCGGTATTCCGTTGTTTTTCGAAATCGGCTTTGTGCTGTTGATCCCGTTGGTGTTTATCGTTGCGCGCCGTACCGGCGTGTCGATCATCAAGATCGGCATCCCGCTGCTCGCCGGCTTGTCCGCCGTACACGGGCTGGTACCACCGCACCCGGGTCCGCTGCTGGCCATTGGCGTGTTTGGTGCCGATATCGGCAAGACCATCTTGTACGGTCTGATCGTAGCGCTGCCGACCGCGATCATTGCCGGGCCGATTTACGGCACGTTTATCGCCAAGTACATCCCGGGGCATGCTTCCCAGGACCTGATGGACCAACTGGCCAGCGAGCCGGAATCCAGCACCCTGCCAAGCTTCTCCATCACTCTGGTGACCGTGCTGTTGCCGGTGTTCCTGATGTTGCTCAAGACGTTTGCAGACGTTGCGCTGCCTGACGGCAACTTCTTCCGCGTGTGGATGGACATGATCGGTCACCCGATCAGCGCGCTGTTGCTGGCATTGTTGCTGGCGCTGTACACCTTTGGCGCCCGTCAGGGGATCGACTCCAAGCGTATCCTCAAGCTGCTGGACGCAAGCCTGGCCCCTACCGCAGCGATCATTCTGATCATTGGTGCGGGCGGCGGTTTCAAGCAGATGCTGGTAGCCAGCGGTGTGGGTGACGTGATCGGCCATATGGCCGTGAACGCGCAAATCTCGCCGATCCTGCTGGCCTGGCTGGTGGCAGCGGTGATTCGTATCGCGACGGGTTCTGCGACCGTGGCGACCATTACCGGGGCAGGGATTGTGTTGCCGGTGGTGGACTTGATTCCGGGTGTGAACCGCGAGTTGCTGGTACTGGCGACCGGCGCGGGTTCGTTGATCCTGTCTCACGTCAACGATGCGGGTTTCTGGCTGGTGAAGCAGTACTTCAACATGACCGTGGCTGAAACCTTCAAGACCTGGACTGCGATGGAAACCATTCTGTCGATTGTCGGCTTGATCTTTATTCTGCTGCTGTCGTTGGTGGTTTAAGCGCCACCAAACCTGTGGGAGCGGGCTTGCTCGCGATGGGCGCAACGCGGTGTATCTATTGCACCGCAGCGATCCAATCGCGAGCAAGCTCGCTCCCACACGGGTTTATGGCTTAGCCCGGGTTAAAGCCGTCAGCCCGGAACATGGCGCGAATCCCACGCAGCGCCTGACGAATGCGATCCTGGTTTTCAATCAGGGCAAAGCGCACATGGTCGTCACCATACTCACCAAATCCTACCCCCGGCGACACACAGACCTTGGCATCCGCCAGCAGCTTCTTGGCGAACTCCAGTGAGCCCAGGTGGGCGTAGTGTTCGGGAATCTTGGCCCAGATATACATCGAAGCCTTCGGGTTTTCGACCATCCAGCCCAGTTCGTGTAGCCCTTTGACGATCACGTTGCGGCGCTGGCGGTACTGCTCGGCAATATCCTTGACGCACTGCTGATCACCCTCAAGCGCCGCAATCGCCGCCACTTGCAGCGGGGTGAAGGTGCCATAGTCGTGGTAGCTCTTGATCCGCGCCAGGGCATTGACCAGCTCCGGGTTGCCGACCATAAAACCGATACGCCAGCCGGCCATGTTGTAGCTTTTGGACAGGGTGAAGAACTCCACCGCAATGTCCTTGGCGCCGGGTACCTGCATGATCGAAGGTGCTTTCCAGCCGTCATAGACGATATCGGCGTAGGCCAGGTCGTGGACCACCAGCACATCGTATTGTTTGGCCAGGGCCACCACACGCTCAAAGAAATCCAGCTCGACACATTGCGCCGTGGGGTTGGACGGGAAGCCCAGGATCATCATTTTCGGCTTGGGGATCGAGCCGCGGATGGCTTTTTCCAGCTCGGCAAAAAAGTCCACGCCGGGGATCAGCGGCACCGAACGCACCTGGGCACCGGCAATCACGGCACCGTAGATGTGAATCGGGTAGCTGGGGTTGGGCACCAGAACTGTGTCGCCCTGGTCCAGGGTGGCTAGCATCAAGTGCGCCAGGCCTTCCTTGGAGCCAATGGTGACAATGGCTTCCTGCTCAGGATCGATTTCAACGTTGTAACGGTCGGCATACCAGCGAGAAATGGCCCGGCGCAGGCGCGGAATGCCACGCGAAGTCGAGTAGCCGTGAGTGTCTTCACGCTGTGCGACAGTGCAAAGCTTTTCAACGATATGCGGCGGTGTCGGGCCGTCAGGGTTGCCCATGCTGAAATCGATGATGTCTTCGCCACGGCGTCGGGCGGCCATCTTCAGTTCAGCAGTGATGTTGAAAACGTAGGGGGGGAGTCGATCTATGCGCGCAAAGCGTCGCGGCGAACCTTGGTCTGCCATGTGTGCCTCTGGTACGTAAGCGCCCGGAACCGTCCGAGCGACGTTGACCACTGCGGTGGTCTGGGCCAGACAATAAGGGCGCTGAGGTACTTTTGTCTAGATGGCAACAGGCGCTATTTTTTGCTGATCCGACTCGCTTGTGTTTTTGTTCCTATACTAAGTTGCTAGGTTTCCTACTTACTCCATCGAGTATGCCCCATGGATCAACTAAAAAAGTTCGAGCTGTCAGCGCCGCGATTCACCAAAGGTCCCTTTCAACTGATTGCGGGTTTTGGTGGCCGTTTCACTCAAGAGACCGCAGGTCGAATTCCTCAGCTGTGGGACACATTCCTTCCTGAGTTAGGTAAGGTACCTAGCCAGATAGGGGAAGAAACCTACGGTGTTTGTTGTAATCCAGATGGCGAAGGCGGTTTCGAATACATTGCCGGTGTGGCCATCAGCAAGCTGGACGACCTGCCCGAGCGCTATCGCTGGATTGAGCTGCAAGAACAGTCCTACGCGGTGTTCGAGCATCACGGGCCACTGGATACCCTGGCCCAGACCTTTCAGGCTATCTGGAAGCAGTGGTTGCCGCAGTCTGGGTACGCCGCCGTCGATGCGCCCGAGTTCGAGCGTTACAGCGCCGACTTCAATCCGGACGCCGGCACGGGTCGGGTAGAGATCTGGTTGCCGATCAAAAAGGCGGCCTAGCCTGCTTGCAGTTGTGGCAGTGGTGAGGCCGGCAGTGAAAGCACCAGGCGCCTTTCGCCACGATAGGCCTCGCCGCGCTCGACCCAGCCCTGGCCCAGGTAAAAGGCCAGCGCGCTGGTGTTGAACGGGCTGACAGAAAGCATCAACTGACGGATCTCGGGCCAGAACTGATCAATGGCCCGGGGCAGTTCGCGCAAGCAGGCCTTGCCCAGCCCCTGAGCCTGGACCCGGCTGTCGACTTGCAAGGCATGCAGGGTGGCACTGCCGGCTTCGGCCCAATGCGCCAGTAACGGCTCGCGCTTGAGCAGCAAGAAGGCCACCGGCCGTTCATCGCGCAGTAACGCCAACCCTTTGATACCCGCGTGCGGCTTGGTGGGCAGGGCGTGCAGGGCCGATTCGACAGTGCCGCAGAATGGCACTTGCTCAGGTCTTACCTCAATCTCGCGCAGTAATTCGCGCTGGCGCAGCGTCAGGTCTTCGTAAGCGCAGAGGCGGGTGTTCATATCAGAGTTCTGTTGAGGCGCAATAGGAGGTAGCTGATGGTTGAGATCAGTTACCGCTGAACAGCGCTACAGTTTCTACCGATCATCGAGCCAAATACAGATTTATTCCCACGTCAGTCTTCAGAACCTGAATTGCGGCGTACAAAGGGCAGCAACATGGCGACGTTTTTTTGATAACGGCGGTAGTTGTCACCAAACAGGGTAACCAGATCTTTCTCTTCCAGATGTGTGCCGATCAGGATGTACAACGTGCTGGTCAGCGCAAATACCAGGTGCCCGACAGTCATCTCGGGAGTGGCCCAGAATGCGATCAAAAACCCCAGGTACATCGGGTGGCGTACAACTTTGTACAGTGTAGGTGTGCGAAATACGGGGTTTACCGAGGCGGGCCGCAGCAATGGCGCCAGGGCCTGCTTGATGCCGAACAGTTCAAAGTGGCTGAACAGGAACGTTGCCACCAGCACGATCGCCCATCCGAGCCAGTACAGGGCGACAAGCAAGCCTGTGGCCACTGGCGACTCAACTTTCCAGACAACGCTGGTGATCGGTTGCCACAACCCGCACAGCAGCGCCAGAACCGCGCTGGAGACCAAGACATAGGTGGCACGTTCGATGGGTGCCGGGATGATAAAGCGCCAGCGGTCCTTGAAGCTTTTGCGCGCCATGAGGCTGTGCTGCAGGGCAAACAGGCTGATCAGCAAAATATCGCTCACCAGCGCCCAAGACCATGCCAGGCCTGTTCCCGAATCAATGCTTTTCGGGACCCCGACATTGCCCACAAAGCCCATGAAGTAGAGGAATGTCAGCAGGAAAAACAGGTAGCTCAACAGGCTGTAGAGCAGCGCAGCGAATTGGCCAATACGACGCAATGCGCGCGTTTTCAGATCAGTTGCAGTGTGCATGAACGACTCCTTTCGTACATGGCAGAACAGCGATGCAAACGTTTGTAATGAGTACCTTAGCTCTGATACAGCAAATGGCCATCTTTATGGGTGACCTGCCAAAGATGTCATCCAACATACCAAGCGAGGCAAGAAAAGGCGGGCTCAGGCTTGCGCTAACGCCAGGCTGAAGGTGAAGACCGTGCCCTGTGCTTGATTGGAAGCGACTTCGAGATGGCCACCATGGGACAGGGCGATCTGGCTGGCAATGTACAAGCCAAGGCCGAGTCCGGCCTGGGGGGTGTGATTGGCCGGGCGTGAGTAGGGCTTGAACAAGTGCGGCAGTAACTCGGGGGCAATGGGCGTGCCCTGGTTGAACACCTTGAGGCTGAACATCCCATCGAGCGTCAGGGCGCTGACGCGCACGGCACCGCTTGGGCCTCCGTGGGTAATGGCATTGATCAGCAGGTTGGAGAGCAGTTGCGCCAAACGGCCACTATCACATTGGATGCCTGTGAGTGGCTCGATATCTGACTGGATCAAGCGGTCAGGGTGAACGCTTTGAATTTCTGAAACAACGTGGCGCAACACCTGGTCGAGATTGCCGCACTCGCTCAAGGTCAGGGGGATACCGCTGCCCAGGCGGCCCCGGGCAAAGTCCAGGACGTCCTCCACCAACTGCGAAGCGCGATGTCCACAGCTGAGGATATGCTGCGCGAGCACATCGCTCGGTGGGTTGGGATACTTGCGCAACAGGCGCTCGGCTGCCGTGGTAATGGCGAAGAGCGGGTTGCGCAAGTCATGGCCGATCACGGCGATAAACTGCTCGCGCAACTCTGCATTTTCACGCTCTTGCAGCAAGGCAGTCTCGGTGCGTTGCTGGTTCTCTTCAGCGTCAATCTGCAGCGAGAGCAGCCGGGCAAAAGACTCCATCGTGGATTGGATGGTGCTGTCTTTCAGGCTGGCAGGCTCCGGGTCCAGAGCGCACAAGGTGCCGAAGAAACGGCCGTCAGTGCGCCATACCGGGATCGTGATATAGCTTTCAAAGCGGTACATCCTGGGGGTGTGATGATGCTGGTACAGCGGGTCAGCGCTGGCATGGTCGATGATGATGGGCTGGTGCGAGTGCATGCTTTCAAAGCACAGGGTACTGACCAGCTCCAGCTCGCCCCCGGGCTGCAACCCGAAACCCAGGTTGTCGAGCACGGCGCAGGCAGTCCAGGTTGTCTGGGTCACACGGGCAACGGCGGCAAAGCGCATGCCGGTCATTTCCGCGATCACCTGAAGCATCGCCGGCACGGCGCTGATCCGGTTAATCGTTGCGATATCGTCGACCACGCCTGGCGCCATGGAAAATGCTCGTGCTTAAAAAGCTGATTCTAGCCAGAACACTTGTACACGGCACTCATTGATCAGCAGGCAGTCAATAAAAAAACCGCGCGACTCATAAAGAGTGGCGCGGTTTTTATTCAAATCAACTCAGGTGTCTTGTTTGTCTTGCAGTACTTCGCCCGTTTTGGCGTCGAGGTCCACGTCCCACTTGATACCTTTGGTATCGCGCAATTCAACCTCATACACCAGCTTGCCGTAAGAGTGATCAAGCTCGGTATCAACAATGGTCGCCCCCGGGTGTTTATCCAGCGCGGCTTGATTCAACTTTTCAAACGAGGTGATTTCACCCGATTTGAGCAGCCCTGGAATAAGGTCAGGGCGAACATCGGCCTGGGCAATACCGGCGGTCAGCGCCAGGGCAACAGTGGCAAATACCAGGTTAAGTGTTTTCATGTTGAGTCCCTTTGGGTTGATCTGTTTAAGTGGGATCAGATTAACCGGCACAACTTAACTCACCCTTAATTTTCGCCCTGCTACCGGCGCTCAGGTTTAGAAGCCATTGTTCTCCAGCAACTGATTGACGCTGTGTGGCGCCGGGCGCTGGTAGTACTTGAGCAACTCGCTGGCGCGGTTGGTGAAAATGCCATCGACACCTGCGTCCATTGCCTTCTTGAAGTCGATGGGGGCGTCGAGGGTGTATACATGTACCAGCATGCCCCGGTCATGAGTGGCCTTGTTCATCCAGGGCTGGATCAGGTCGAAATAGCTCTGGTCGCCGCCGTGGGTCAAAGCTGCCGAAGGGCCAGTGCCGATGGCGCCGTTAGCCTTGGCAAAGTCGAGCCACTGGGTGAACTCGGTCTGGTCCTTGGGCTGCTGCTTGGCGTAGTACGCGGCTTTATCCTTTGCCCCCGAGTCGGCGAAACTGACGCTGGTGTCGGGCGTCATGCCGCCTTCACCCACCCATAGCAGCAGGATCTTCGGGGTATCGGGCATTTCTTTTTGCAGCAGTTCTAGGCTGTTTTTATCGAACGTCTGCAAAATGATTCGGCCCTTGCCCAAACCCACCTGCGAACCTGTTGTTGTCCCTGTCACAGGCGCAAGCCAGCCGCGCTTGCTCAGTGTGTGGTGCAGGTCGTGCTCAATGCCCGGGAACAGCTGGGGTTGCTTGGTTTCGATATACAGGCCCGGTGTGTGCTCGGGGTTGCCCTGGGCAATATCGATGATTTCATCCAGGGTCAAAATCGGCAGGCCAACGTAGGACGCGCGTGCCCGGTCCGGGTAGGCCTGGTTGAACCAACTGCCAGCATCCAGGGTTTTAAGCTCCGCCAGGGTGAAGGCACTGGCAGGGCTGTCCTTGCGCTCCGGGAATTTTTTCGCCACATCGGTGGTGCGCAGCAGGCTGTTGTCATGCAGTGCAAGCAGCACGCCGTCCTTGCTGCGCTGCAGGTCCATTTCCAGGTAATCGGCGCCCAGGTCGCGGGCGAGGGTATAGGCTGGCGCGGTTGACTCCGGGGCATCGAAGGATGCACCGCGATGGGCGATGACGGCGGGGTGGGGGATACCGTGCGCATTGGCCAGTGCTGCCTCGGTGGAGCTTGGTACGCTGTTGGCCTGAGCCTGGCCCATACCCAGGATCAGGCTCAGCAGCAGGGCGCTTTTGCCAAAAGTGTCGGACATTGGTTGAAATCCTTTCCATCAGAAAACCGGAGTGTGTTTTTTAGCGATTTTTCAGGCTGATGTGCAGTACTCTTGGCCCTATCAACGTCCCCGGTAGAGGGGCAAGCTTTGAATCTTGCGTGTAAACCATCGTTCCAGAGCCTTTGGGCTCATCAGTGAGGTTTACCATGCGTATCACTTCGCAACTCATCTGCCAGGCCGCCGACCTACTTAACGGCTTTGTTGGTTTCAATCGTAAGACAGGCCAGCACATTGTCCGTTTTAGCGAGGATTCTTTCGGCATGGATGTCGCCGACGACAACATTACTCCGACCAGCGAATTTGTCTGGCAGGTCAATGGCGCCGAGACCATGACCCTCAAACGTGAGCTGATTCAGCTGCTGCTGGATCAAAATATCGATGATCGCCTGAATATCACCGAACCCCTGCGGGTCTATATGCAGCGCCAGGACGTGCCCGAGATTTCGGCCGAGCGTCGCTGTATCCGTTGAGTCGAACTGCCTGGCCCTGTTGCTAAACCGGGCCATTGCCCAGGACTGACTCAGGCAGGGTGTCTGCTGCGCCAACGCTGATTTTGTTGCGCCCCGTATTCTTTGCGATATACAGCGCTTTATCGGCCTCGTTCAGCCACATGCTGGCGTGGAGGAATTCGGGGCGGCAAGTGGCCAGGCCGATGCTCAGGCTAACGCACAGCCCGGGTTCGTCGGTGTGTTGATAATTAGCAAATACATGGCGCAGGCGCTCCATGATTTCCTGGGCCTGCTCCAGGGTGCGATTGGGCAGGATGACGCAGAACTCATCACCGCCGTACCTGCCAGCGAGATCTTCAGTGCGCAAATTGTCCTTGAGTTCCTTGCTGAGCTGGCGCAACACACTGTCGCCGACAATATGGCCGTAGGTGTCGTTGATCTGCTTGAAGTGGTCGATATCAATCAGCGCCAGAGTCGCCGGAGAATGCCGCTCCAGGCTCTGCTGGAAACTGAGCTGCAGCAGGTCTTTCCATGAGCCGTGATTAAGCAGGCCGGTCAGGCTGTCGGTACGGCTGAGGGTACTCAGGGCGCGTTTATGCTCTGCCAGGGTGATTGCCAGCCCATAACTGACCATGCCTACAGCGAAAGGGTAAAGGATCAGCACCGGCACGCAGGCATAGACTTGCAGGCTGGTGGTATGGGGCGTAAACGCAAAGCCGAACAGCAGCACGGCCACCAGGGCACCCGCCAACTGCGCCAGCGCACCCCGGGCCAGCAGCTTTGGCCCACCTGCGGCCACGTTGTGCATCGTCATCATCGACACAATGATGACGGTCGGCAGCGGGTTGAACTCGATAGCTGCTGCCCAAAATCCTCCGCACAGGGAATCAAGCAAAATATTGCGACGTTCTGCCAGGTAGGGATAGGTTGCACGTGATGACAATTGATAGGCCAGATGAGGCCATGCGAACGCATTAATCAGCAGCAGTAGCCACACCCATATGGATCTGTCGAGGGGGTAGAGGGCGGCCATTAGCCCGATACTGCCAAACCCTGAACCAATCACTCGCGGCGCATAAATACGCTTGGCGAACGACAACCCTTTGCCTCTTTTATTGTCCATGGCTATCTGCGCAAGATGTTCGGCCTGAGTTTCTGACGACGGTACTGCACGGCTGATTGTTGGCTTGCTCGGTTAGTCATGTCGAGAATACATCGCACAGATTCCGAAAATTTTGAAACTGCCGTGGGGACTAGATTAGCTTATTAAGCCAAGGGCAAGCGTCGGCGCAGGCAGCGACGACTGCAAACAGAGCATTAATCACTTTTGACTGGAGCCTTCAAGCCATGGCACTCGACTCAAGCAGTGCAGAGGGCCCCAAGCCCGCTGAGCGTCATCAAGGTGCATTTCAAAATACGGGCGTCAGGCCGTCCTCCAGTCTGGGTAAAACCTTGGGCATTTTTTGGCGGATGATATTTCAGAAACCTGCGAGCACTCGCCCAACCGGTGTGATTGCGGTCAAGCCGCTGACCCGTGAACAACTGGCTGAGGCCGCGGACTTCAGTGTGTACCGGCTGGGTCATTCAACCTTGCTGCTCAAGCTCAAAGGCAAATACTGGCTGACCGATCCGGTTTATGCCGAACGTGCCTCGCCGTTCCAGTGGGCTGGCCCAAAGCGTTTTCATGCGCCCCCCATCAGCCTTGATGAGCTTCCACCGTTGGAAGCGGTGATTCTTTCCCACAATCATTACGACCATCTGGACCAGAAAACTGTCGTGCAACTGGCTGCCAAAACGGAGCAGTTTCTGGCGCCGCTGGGTGTCGGCGACTTGCTGGTCAAATGGGGCGTGCCTGCCAGTAAAGTTCAGCAACTGGATTGGTGGCAGGACACCTGGCTTGCAGGCATCCGTTTTGTCGCTACCCCATCACAGCACTTTTCGGGGCGCGGGCTGTTTGATCACAACCAGACCCTTTGGGCTTCCTGGGTGATGATCATTGATGATGTGCGAATTTTCTTCAGTGGTGACTCGGGCTATTTTGACGGTTTCAAGCAGATCGGAGAGCAGTTCGGCCCCTTTGATCTGACCCTGATGGAGACAGGGGCATACAACGTGGATTGGCCCCATGTGCATATGCAACCGGAGCACAGCCTGCAGGCACATATTGATCTCAACGGGCGGTGGTTGCTGCCGATTCACAATGGCACCTTTGACCTGGCTTTCCATGCCTGGTCCGAGCCATTTGACCGCATTGTGGCGCTGGCAGCGCAGCGCGATGTGCTCATTACAACGCCACAAATGGGTGAGGCGTTCAATCTGCTAACGCCTCACCCGGGCCATGCCTGGTGGCTGGAGGTGGAAACCCCAGGGCAGTAGGGTCGTATTTCACTCTATCAGGGCAAAATCTTCGCGGCCCATCGGGTCTGGCGTTGTGCCGCGAACATTGCCCCCGCGACCGGGGCTAAACCCGGGGAAGAACACCAGGCCTTGCGCCTCAAGGCTGTAGGCCAGGGCCAGCCGGGTAACGTCGCGCACGGGGGCTTGTGCCTCGAAGCGTTCAATTGCCGTAACTGAAACCCCTGATTGCTCGCTCAGCTGCTCGCGATCCCAGCCCAGCATTTCACGCGCTTGCGCGCAATGCAGCGGGGTAAATTGATTGATGACGATGCGTTCAAACGTACTGCGCGTGGCTGAATGGGGCATGGGGATTCTCCAGGGCGGATTCAGTGCTTGAAAATATACTGTGTTTTTATACAGTTATTTTATCTCTGGGACAAATTCATTTTTTGATCAGTGCCGAGCGGCGGAATCTGCTGGGAGGATGCTTTTTTACGGGCTTTTGCGTGGGGGGCAAGGGTCGAAAATTTCGATAATAGGATGTGTGTAGTTTTGTCTGTGCGGAAAAATCGGCGCGTTGATCGCCTCATCTCGCTAGACCAATTCGCGGACTTTACTTCGTAGATATCGGAAACGTCCTAACTCTTTTATTTCAATCAAGCCCGAGACTTACCTCCATTCAGGGAGATTCCGCCGTTTGTGCCTGCGAGTTAGTCCCTTTACCAGATTAACGGTGTATGGATGGAAGTCAGCATGTCGGTATCTCACTTCGGGTTGAGGTTGTTATCTTTGGTTCTGCTCGGCCCCTTGGCGGGTCAGGCTTATGCCACGCAAGCGTCATTGCCTAAACCGGGTGATCTGGATCTGATTCGCGATCGTCAGGAGCGCCTGCTCGAAGAACAACGGCGCCGGCTGGAAGAGCTTCAGGAGCTTCCCGGCAAGCAGATTTCTCCTGGGGTTCCAGTTCAGGCAGCCGATAGTCGTTGTTTTCCCATACAAGAGATCCAGCTCAAAGGCGCCGACAGCCTGTCCGCCAACGAGCGTGACACCATGTTCCAGCCCTATATCGGGCAGTGTCTGGGCGTGTCCCAGCTCAACGAACTACTCAAGGTCATCACCAACCACTACATCGACAGGGGGCTGGTGACCACTCGCGCTTACTTGCCACAACAGGACTTGTCCCAGGGTCATCTGCAAATGCTGGTGGTTGAGGGCAAGCTCGAAAGCTTGAAGGGCGCCGACAACAGCAAACTATCCCGTCGCGAATTAACCATGAGTTTTCCCGGTCAGGCCGGTAGCCGGCTCAGTCTGCGGGAAGTCGAGCAGGCGATTGATCAGCTCAACCGCTTGCCATCCAATCAGGCGCAAATGGAGTTGGCCCCGGGCAATGAAGTGGGCAGCAGCGCGGTGGTGGTAAAAAACAATCCGCAAAAGCCGTGGCGCGTCAGCCTGGCGCGTAACAACGACGGCCAGAAAAGCACTGGGGAGCAACAGTGGGGTACCGGCTTTGAGTGGGACAGCCCGCTAGGCCTGGCTGATCAATTGGTTATGCGCGGTGGCCATGATGCGAGTAGTGATAACCAGAAATCTTCGAAGAACTCGATGCTTTACTACAACCTGCCGTGGGGCTGGTGGAACTTCGCTTATACCTACAGCCAGAGCGATTACCGCTCGGTGGCCCAAGCCAACACCTTTGATTTCAAGCAATCCGGTGAAAGTACAAACCATCAACTGCGTGCCGAGCGGGTGATCCATCGCGACGCGATGAGTAAAACCTCGCTCAATACCGGTCTGGCGCATATGCGCTCCAATAACTATGTACGCGATACGCGACTGCGCAACAGCAGTCACCGGCTCAGCGAATTCCAGTTTGGCATCAACCATGGTCGGCGTATCGCGAGTTCCTTCGTCAATCTGGATGTCGGCCTGCAAAAGGGCATCGGTGCCTTTGATGCCCAAGGGAGTCACAGCTCTAAACCGGGCACGCTAAACGCCCGCTATCGCAAATACACCGCGACCATCAGCTATTTGCAGCCATTCAAGCTATGGGGCGAGTCCCTCAGTTTTACCAGTATGGCTACCGGCCAACGCAGTGAGGATGCGCTGTTCAGTCCGCAACGGATAAGCCTGGGCGGTTCAGCCTCGGTGCGTGGCTACAAGAACCAACAACTTTCGGGTGACAGCGGTGGTTATTGGCGCAACGACCTGCGCTGGTCGCGCCCGGTAACCCTGGACTGGCTGCGCCCGGTATTGACCGATTACGGCACCACCCTGGGCTACGACCAGGGCGTGATTCGTCACGGCCGCTACAACCGTGAGGCCAGTGGCCGAGTCTCCAGCAACTCGCTGGAGCTGTTTGCCCGTGGCCGTAACTTCAGTACCAGCGTGACCTTTGCCCGCTCCCTGGAACGACCGGATGTGCTCACCGAGCGCGAAGCTCCGATCTACTTTCGGATGGATTTTTTCCTGTAATTCAACGTTTTGTTGTATCGAGAAAATGACATGGATGATCGACATTTAGCCTTTTTGGCTCGCCAGCCTTCAGCTGCCCTGCAACCCCGGGAATCCTTTTGGGGAATGCCCAAACGTGTGCTGGCCTTTATTTTGGCCAATGCGATTTTCTGGCAACCACTGTTGGTGCAGGCCGAAGGCATCGTAGTCAGCGGTCCAGGCACAAGCCTGGGAGCGGCGGGCAATGGTGTACCCATCGTCAATATTGCAGCACCCAACGGCAGTGGCTTGTCGCACAACCAGTTCAGTGACTACAACGTCGGGGCCAATGGCCTGATTCTCAACAACGGGGTCGACCGTACACATTCAACCCAGCTGGGCGGGATCATCCTTGGCAACCCGAACCTGCATGGCAATGCTGCCAACATCATCCTCAATGAAGTAAACGGCAGCAGCCCCAGCCAGTTGCGCGGCTACGCCGAGGTAGCGGGACAATCGGCCAAGGTCATCGTGGCCAACCCGTACGGCATTACCTGTAATGGCTGCGGTTTTATCAACACTCCTAGCGTCACTTTGAGCACGGGCAAACCAGTCTTTGATGATGGTCGTCTGGATCGTTATCAGGTCGATGGCGGCACGGTGACCATCGATGGTCAGGGCTTGAACGCCAGCAATGTCGACCGCTTCGACATGATCACCCGCTCGGCGAAGATCAACGCCCAGATCAATGCGCGCAATTTGACGGTGATTGCCGGTCGTAACGACGTCAATGCCCGGACACTGCATGCCACTGCGCGTACGGATGACGGCAGTGCCAAGCCGCAATTGGCCATTGACTCTAGCGCCTTGGGCGGCATGTACGCAGGTGCCATCAGGCTGGTGGGCACTGAAGCGGGAGTAGGGGTCAAGCTGGACGGTAGGTTGGCGGCCAGTGGCGGGGATATTCTGCTTGATGCCAATGGGCATTTGAGCATGGCTCAGGCCACGGCTGGCGCTGACTTCAACGTTAAAGCTGTGAGCCTAGATGCCCTAGGGGCGGTCTATGCTGGCACCACATTGGATATGCAGGTTCAAGGCAACATCACCATTCGTAAAAATCTCGTGGCCCGCGACAGCATCAAGCTCTCCAGCGGCGCACAGTTGACCAATCACGGCGTCATCGAAGCCGGGGTCGATTCAGAAAATTCACGCAACACGGCTGGCGATGTGCAAATCAAAGCACAGGCACTGATTAACTCAGACGCCAGCATTGTCGCCAGCCGCAAACTGACGGTTAACGCCCAAACCCTGAACAATCAAGGCGGCACACTGAGTGCCAAACAGATCGCCAGCATCCGCGCAGACACTCTGGATAACCAGAACAAGGGACGGGTACTGAGTAGCGGTGATCTCGACCTCAAAGCCGATCGGTTGCTTAACAGCAAGGGGCTGGTTTCAGCCAGCAGCGTCGACGCCCGGGTTGGCAGCCTGGATAACCGCAATGGCATGCTCAGTAGCCTGGGTGCGCTGGGTTTGAGCGTTGACCGCAAAATGCAAAACCAGAGTGGTATGGTGGTGGCTGATGGGAGTGCACATGTCACCGCCGCCAGCCTCAATAACAGCAGCGGTCAGATTTCCAGCAAACAGAACCTCAAGATCAAGGCGCAGGAGCTCAACAACCGCAATGGTCAACTGATTGGCCAAGGTGTTGTGCATCTTATCAGTGACACCCTGGACAATCGCCAGGGCGGTCTGGTCGGCGGTACTCGAGGGGTGCTGCTTGATGTGGCAGATATCAACAACCGCGGCGGCGAGGTGACGAGCCTGGCCAGCGTAACGTTGACCGGTAAGCGTCTGGACAACAGGGAGGGCAGGCTCTCCAGTCAAAAGGACAGCAGGCTTGCTTTCAGTGCAGGTATAGAAAATAGTCAGGGCCTGATCAGCTCTGAAGGTTTGTTGAGCATTTCGGCGGGGACTCTTGTTAACAGTCTGGGCAAGTTGTCCAGTAGTGACCAACTCAGTGTCACCACTGATGGCGCCCTGGATAACCGAGGGGGAAGTGTAGATACAAATGCCGGTCTCGACGTGCGCAGCGCCAGCCTCGACAACAGCGCAAAGGGCACCTTGAGTGCCCGGCAAGCGCTACAGATCAACACCGGCGCACTGGATAACCAGAGCGGCGGCATCAACACGGCAGGCGATCTCACTATCACGGCGGGCCAGTTGGACAACCGTGAGGGCAGCATCGTTAGCGCCAAAGCCCTGACAGCTAGCGTCACTGGTTTGGATCAGCAGGGAGGGCAACTTACCAGCAAAACCGTACTCACCCTGGACCTCAAATACGGTCAGTTAAACAACCAGAGCGGCCTGATCAACGGACCGCTGCTGGTAATGAAAAACCTCAAGGGCGTCAATAACCAGGGTGGCGAAATCTCCAGTCGCCAAGGTTTTACCTTGACGGCGGATAACCTCGATAACAGCAATGGCCAACTTCTGAGTGATGGCGCGCTGTCCCTGCGCATTGCTCAGGCCCTCACCAATATCAAAGGCCTGATCGCCGCAGCGACGATGGATGGGCGAGCGGCAAACCTCGACAACAACTCCGGTTCCCTGACCAGTCTTGGCGATCTGCAACTGGATGTTCAGGGCCTGTTGAGCAACCGGGACCAGGGGCTTATCGAAGCGGGCAATACACTGACCATCAACAGTGGAGAGCTGAACAACCATAATGGTTCGTTGCTGGGCAAGGCCATCGCACTGGACTTCGGTACGGCAACGGGCGATCTGAACAATTCCGGCGGCCTGATCACTACCAAGGGTCCCTTGCTCCTAAAGAATCTGCGAGACCTGAACAACCGTGGCGGCGAAATTTCCACCACGCAAACCCTAAACCTGAGTGGTCGCAACCTCGATAACAGTACCGGCAAGCTGATCAGCAATAACCTGTTGGACATCAATGGCCACGGCCTGCTTAACCAGGGTGGGCTGATCTCTGGCTGGCAGGGCTTGAGTCTCACCGGCGCAACGCTCGACAACCGCAACAGCGGCAAGCTGTCGAGCCTTTATGGCAACCTTGACGCACACCTCAGCTCCAGCCTTCTTAACAGCGGCGCAGGTGTTCTGGTCAGCCAAAAAAAACTGACCGTTACAGCGGCTGATCTGGATAACAGTGGCAAGGGCAATATAACCAGTGCTGACGCCCAAACCCTTAACGTCAGCGGTTTACTGAACAACGCCCAAGGCGGTGTAATCGACAGTGGCGCGACTCTGGACCTGAGCGCGCATGACCTCGACAACAGTGCTGGCAGTATCAATAGCGCCATTGCCACAACCCTCGACCTGCCGGGCACCTTGACCAATACCCGCGGCAAGCTGTCCAGCGGCGGCCCGATGCTGATCCAGGGATCGACGCAGATAGACAACCAAGGTGGTGAACTGGTCAGCCGGAGCTTGCTGACCCTGTTGACTGCTGGCCTGGACAACCGTAACCGCGGCACAGTTGCGGCAGATGGCAGGTTGGACATCAGCGCCAGTGGCCTGGTGCAAAACAGCAATGACGGCCTGATCTACAGCCAGGACGCCGACCTGAGGCTTACCGCGAACAGTCTGGACAACGTCAAGGGCAAGGTGCAAAGCAAGACCAGCCTGCATCTGGACATTGCTGACGATTTCGATAATCAGGGCGGAAAATTGATTGCTCAAAACGGCGACCTGAAGCTTAAGGTCGCCAACCTGGACAATCGTGCAGGCGAACTCGCCAGCCTCAAGGGAGCCCTCGATGCTCGCGTAGTCGGCGTACTGCGTAACGGTTTCGCAGGTGTTATCCAAGGCCAGCGTTTGAACCTGAACGCGGACAGTATCGATAACGTCGGCGGCCGCATCTACGCACAAACGGGGGATGCTTTCATTACCACCGGCGTTTTAGATAATCGCGACGGTAGTCTTTTCGCCAAGAGCTTGTTGGAAGTTACCGCAAACTCCTTCGATAACAGCGGCGAGGCAGGCGGGCGTGTGGCTGCGCAACAAGTCAACTTCGATCTGATCGGCACTCTGAACAACCAAAAAGGCATTATTGAAAGTGCCAGCCTCCTCAATGTCAGCGCTGCCAGTGTAGATAACCGGGCAGGGCAACTGCGTACCCTGGGTAATAGCGGAAATACCCTGTTTCAGATTGGCGGGCTGCTGGACAACCGCAATGGCACCCTTGAGAGCGCCAACACTGACTTGACGTTGCTCGCGGGCAGCTTCCAGAACGCTGGCGGCAATGTATTGCATTCAGGCAGTGGCACCTTCGCCATCGATCCGTCGCTCCTCGACAACGTGGGTGGCAGTCTGGTGAGCCGCGGCGGCTTGACCCTAAAACAGGATACCTGGACCAATAGCAGCGTGATTCAGGCCGCACGCATGACAGTCAACGTCAATAGTCTGAATCAAACTGTCAGCGGCCAGTTGCTCGCATCCGACCGTTTTGCCGGCACTGGCGGGAACTGGTCCAACGACGGCTTGCTCGCCAGTGACGGTAATCTGAGCCTCGACCTCGTTGGCACTTACTCGGCCAGTGGCCGAGTAAGCAGCCTTGGAACCCTGGACCTTGGCGCCGCGCACATGAACCTCCACGAAGCCGCCACCCTGGCCGGTGGCGGTGATACCTGGGTCACTGTGGCGGGGCAGTTGAACAACGCTGGGCGCCTGACCTCTGCGACCGACCTGAGCCTGAGTGCCGATGATGTAGTCAACTCCGGCACTCTGGGAGCGGGGAGCAAGCTGACACTCGATGCCGACACACTGCTCAACCGCGATGGCCTGATTTTTAGCGGCGCCGACATGCAGTTGCTGGCTTCAAGTTTCACTAATGCCTATGCACAGGTCTATGCCTTGGGCGATGTACTGATCGCCAGGGACGTGGGCCAGACTAAAGCAGATTTGCTGGATAACCGTTCGGGCAATATCGAGAGCGCGAAGAAGCTCACCATCAGCGCCATGACGGTCAATAATGTCAGGGATGTGCTGGAGTACTCGGCCCATGAAAAAAGCTTGGTGACCATTACCGAACTTGATTGCAATGCAATACCCATTGCGGGCTGCGACTTCCGCAGTGGTGGCCGTCGAAACGGGCTGTGGCGAATTGATGAAATCGACAGCCTGAAGATTATCCGCAGCACCCTTGCGTCCATGTTGAGCAGTGGCGCGGATCTTGAAATCAACGCCGGGATACTGAATAACCACAGCAGCACTATCGCCGCCGCAGGTAACCTCACCGCCAACGCGGACACCATCAACAACCTGGGCGTGCAAGGGCAGGAGATCAAAACCACCCGCACTTACTGGAACTATGTCACACAGATCTTCGCGGCCGTTCCAGCGGCGGCAAACTTTAATGCCAAGAACAGCCCCACACCTTCGGCCACAGTCGAAGCAGATCTGAGCCACTTTATTGGCCTGTTGGGCGGCGGCAAACTCTCGCACACCACCAGTACCCGGAACATCGAAGGACAGTCCTACGATGCCGTCATCCAGGCCGGCGGCAGCGTCGACCTCAATGCCAAGCAGAGCATCAACAACAGCGTTGTACGGCCTCACTACGCCTACGTTGCTGCCGGCCACACTCCAACCGAAACGGGCGCGGGGAGTGGCTACTCAACGCCGATTCAGATCAACTCCCAATTGCCGCCAGATATGGCACAACAGCAAGTCAACCCGGTGGGGCTACCCGGTTTCAGTTTGCCTGAAGGGCAGAACGGCTTGTTCCGTCTGAGTGCACAAGACAGCAGCACTCCGAGCACTGATGGTCCGCAGAGCTGGGCCCTGGGAGGCTCCAGCGTCGCCACGGCAGATCGCTCGCCAACCACACCGATAGATCTCGGGGCTATAGCCAACTCTGCAATCCCGGCCGACGCCCAGACCATCAATCGCGTACAAGGCCTGCCTGATGCAAGCAGTGCATCTCGCCCGCACAAGTACCTGATCGAAACCAACCCGGCACTGACCAACCTCAAGCAATTTATGGGCTCGGACTACCTGCTGTCGAAGTTGGGTTACGACCCGGACCAAAGCCAGAAACGCCTGGGGGACGGTTTCTATGAACAACGCCTGATCCAGCAGGCTGTCACCGCCCGCACTGGGCAGCGCTTTATCGACGGCCAAACCAGCGATGCGGCGACGTTCAAATACCTGATGGACAACGCGATCGCCAGCAAGCAGGCTCTCAACCTGTCCGTGGGCATCGCCCTCACAAGCGAACAGGTCGCGGCCCTGACCCACGATATCGTTTGGCTCGAAAACACCACGATCAACGACGAACAAGTACTGGTACCGGTCTTGTACCTGGCCCAGGCCAACAAGCGGCTCGCTCCCAATGGCGCATTGATTGCCGGTCACGACGTCAAGCTGATCGCCGGTAAAGACCTCAACAACCTAGGCACCCTGCGAACCACCGAAAATCTCTTAGCCAGTGCGGGCAACAACCTTGCAAACAGTGGCCTGATCGATGCCGGTAACCGCCTCGACCTGTTGGCGGGTAACAACCTTACCAGCAAGACAGGCGGCATTATTGCCGGGCGCGATATAAGCCTGACGGCGACCGGAGGTGATGTACTCAACGAGCGCACCGTCACCAGCCATAACAGCAGCAACGGCTACCGTACCGAACGCACTGATTTTGTGGACAACGCCGCCCGCATCGAAGCGGCGAAAAATCTGTCCCTGCAAGCCGGGCGCGACGTCAACAGCGTCGGTAGCCTGATCAAAAGTGGCGCAGATACCACCATCAAGGCGGGTCGTGACGTCAACCTTGTTGCCTCAGAACAGCGCAACAGCCAGGTTGCAGGCACGCTGTCCCGTGGCGACAGCACCGCTCAATACGGCTCGGTCGTCGAGGCGGGCCGCGACTTCAAGATCGTTGCAGCGCGAGACATCAGCGCCATCGCCAGCCAAATCGATGCTGCCCGCGACATCGCCATGGCCGCAAGCGGTGACCTGACCCTGGCTTCGGCGGCGAACGAACAACACAGCTCGCTCAATACTAAAAAAGTCAAAACCCGGGACGATCATGTCAGCCAGGTATCGACCACGGTTAAGGCCGCTGGCAGCGTGACCTTGAGCGCGGGCCAGGATTTGGCATTGATCGCCAGCCGGGTCGAGGCGGGGAGTGAGGCTTATTTGGTGGCGGGTGGGAGTCTCGAACTTAAGTCCGCAGAGGAACAGGACTACAGCTTCTACAGCAAGACCAAAAAAAGCTCGTCCGGTAAATCCTTTCGCCTTAACGAAACCGATACTCACACCAATGTAGGCAGTCTGGTTAGCTCGGGTGGTAACAGTACCTTGGTGGCCGGTGACGATATGCTGTTGCAAGGCAGCGCGGTAAATGCCGAGAAAGGTGCTGTCAAATTGATGGCGGGAAGCGATATCCAGATCCTTGCCGTCAGTGACTCCAGCAGTGCACGTCACGAGAGCATTAAAAGCAAAAGCAGTTGGGGGGGGCTGAGCTCAAGCAAGGTCAAGGATAAGATCAGTGAAACCAGCACCACAGCAGTAGGAAGTATGGTTTCGGGTGACACGGTGAGCGTGGCTGCCGGGCAAGACGTCAAAGTAACAGGCTCGGGGCTGGTCAGTACCGATGATCTTGTTGTTCAAGCCGGGCGTGATCTGAGCGTTGATGCAGCCGTAAATACGTTCTCTCGAACCGAGATGCACAAGAAGAAAAATCGCGACCTGACAGGCGTGCTGACCGCAAACAACTTTGGGCTGGATGACATTACCGGTAACCAGCACCTGTCCATCAGTAGTCAAATGCACAACGGTTCAGCTCAGGAGATGACCCTGACAGGCAGCACCATTGGTTCCAGCACTGGCAACGTAGCATTAGTCGCCGGGCGAGAACTGACGGTGATAGCCAGCGATGTGGTCAGCACCCAAGACATGAGCCTGAGCGGTTCCAACGTCACCATCGCGGCGGCTACCGAAACTGCGCATCAGACCACCAAAGACAGCTCCAGGAGCTTGGCCGTTGGCCGGGTAGTGGGTGGCATGGCGGTCGATACGGTCAACAGTATTCGTAACGACATAAAGGCTTCGCAGGAGGCTGACGGCAGTCGTCTCAAAGCGGTCAAAGGTGCGCAAGCGTTGCTCTCGGCTTATAACGCGGTCAACAACACGAATGCCAGCGCGGCTAACGTATCGGAAGGAAAGCCTGCCAACAGTGGCGGCTCAGTGATTAAAATCGGCACTGAACTGGCATCAACGAACAAGAAAAGTAGCAGCGAGTACAACGCCGAAACGGTCAAGCAATCAACCCTAAACAGTGGCGGCAGTCTGGCAATTGTTGCAACGGGCACCGCGCCAGACACTACGGGCGATATTCACGTCATTGGCAGCAGTATCAAGGCCGCTGACACCCTGTTAATGGCGGAGAATGGCATCACCCTGGAAAGCGCCCAAGAGCGGAAAAATTGGGACAACAAGAGTAATAACAACAAAACCAGTATTGGTGCCAGTTTTAATATCGGTGAGCAATTTGGTTTCACCCTCGACCTCGGTGCACAAGTTGCCAAGGGCATGGGTAAAGGTCATGCAGTCAGCCAGGTCAACAGTACGGTCGATACTGGGCTTCTCGTGCTCAAAAGCGGTCAGGATACTACTCTGGCTGGCGCTCAAGTGCGGGCAGATGCCATTAAGGCTGATATTGCTGGCAGCTTGAACATGGCCTCACGTCAGGACGAAGCCAGCCAGAAGAACAAGCGAACCAGCGCCGGCATGGGCGCCAGCATCTGTGTTCCACCGTTCTGTGTAGGCACCCCTGTTTCGGGCTCCGCCAATATTGCTGGCAGCAAAATGAATAGCAATTATCAGGCCGTGATCGATCAAACGGGCTTGAGGGCGGGCCAAGGCGGCTACGACATCAATGTCGGAAAAACTACCGCGCTTCAAGGCGCTGTAATTGCCAGCTATGCAACGGCAGACAAAAACCATCTCAGCACTGATCGCCTGTTTGTCAGTGACATCAAAAGCAAAAGCGAAATAACAAGCCAGACCGGGAATTTGAGCTATTCCGGGGCCATGGAAGGAGGTGGAGTGGATGCCCGCTCGGGCGCTGGCGGCGCGATGCCGGTGCTGCTCAAAGACTCCGACAAGAGCAAAACCCAAAGCGCCATCAGCGAAGGCACAATCACCGTACGCAACCCTGATGGCGCCAATGATCTGGTAGGGCTGAACCGCGACACCGCCAACGCTAATCAGCATCTGGATCGGCCTGATGAAAAGGCCATGCAAGAGCGCATAGACGTGATCCAGAGCTCGGCGCAGCTGTCCAGCAGCATGATTAATACCGTGGCGAAGGCCAAGGCCTACGCGGCAACCAAACTGGCCACTGAAGCGACGACCCCAGAGCAAAAGCAAGCGGCTGCAATTGCCCTGGATGATGCCAAGAGTTGGCTGGTCGGCGGCGATGAACGGTTGATGGCCGATATTGCATCGGGCCTCATCGCTGCAGGCCTGGGGGGGGCGACGGGTGGCACCGCTGTTGGGGTTGTTGCGAACGTATCATCCAGTGAGATTTTCAAAAAAATCGGTGATTTCGCTACTGCGCAAAGAGATAAGTCCTTTGACAGTGCAGTCAAGGCAGCCTGGGATGAAGGCGGAGCGGCGCGCATTTTGCTGCATGCATTGGCGGGTGCCGCAATCGGTTTATCGAGCGGCAGTGCGCAAAACGGAGTGTTGGGGGCTGGAGCATCAGCAGCGTTGATGCCGTCCATTGACCAAGCACTAGCTGGCAGCGGGATGTCGAAATCGGAACGAGATGCTGTTGCCTCGTTGATTGCGAGCGGCATTGGAGCTGCGGCTGGATCGGGTAATGACGCTGGCGGGGCGGTTGTGGGTGGAGGGACTGGATTTGGTGTTGAGGCCTTTAACCGACAGTTGCATAAGCAACAAGAAATTCCAGTTCTGGAGAAAAAAGCTGGCGAGCTGGATAACACTTTAGGTAAGCCAGGTTCCAGTGCGCGTTGGATAGATCTGTTGATGATCGCCGCGGGAGGTTCTGTTGATGCTGCTGACGAAGCACGTTTAAACAGTTTGGTCTTGCAGTCCCAAGGGAATGACCCTGAGTCCCGACGTTTAATGGAAGAATTGGACGTTGCAAAAGGCATTATTGATCAGCTGGCGGCACAGAAAATTCCTCTGAAATGGAACGATGGAAGTCAGATTGTAGCGAATGGCGATAAGGTCTTTGCATTTAACGCAACAGAAAAACAGTTCAATGACTCCACGTTATTCAGTTCATCGATCTCACATGGTCAAGGAACAGTTTATGACCAATGGCGTCAGTACGGGCAGGACAAAACCAGCGAGCATTCGAAAGAAATTGGCCAGTTGTCCAGTGCTGAGTCTAATGTAAGGGCTGCTGCTCAGCGGTTGTCTGATTTAGCCAGTAAAGGAATTTTGACGGTTTCACCCGAGCTCGATGCTGCTATGCTGCTGATGCCAGCAGGTAAGGGCGCTAAGGCTGTTGTTGAGACGGTTCTGGAGAAGATAGCCGCTGGGAAGGCTTCTGCAGTTGTTGGGGCAAAAGATGTAGTCTCTAAAATCAATGTGAATGATCTAAGGTTAACTAAAACCGTCGAAAATCATTTGAGAGATTTAAACAAGGCTGGCGACAGGGTAAGGCCATATGGGGATTCAAGGGCATTGATGCAAGAAATAATGAGCGCTAAACCTCCTCTGTCAGATCCGCGAGGCGTTCCTGGCGCATTACGTTGGGATGTTCAGGGAGAAATGAATGGTAGTAAAGGGAGTTATGAGCTTGTTGTGGATCCAAAAACCAATACTGTATTGCACTTTCTATTTAAGAGTGCTTCAAAATGAAATTTATTTTCTCTGAGAACGACGAGTTTTTATGCGGAGACTTGGTTTATCGGGAATCCGAGTATTCGATAGACTTCACGTGTTCATCGTCAAAACAATTAGAATTTAAGACGGGTGATCAAGGTTGTATGTCTTTGACGGCTGGGACTTTACAGCTTGAAGTCGGTGTTGAGTCTAGAGAGATACTTTACCCTTGGGGTTTTTTCCCTATAATGAATATTGAGGCTAGAGCTATAGATGTTCCTATTTCCAAAGGGGGAAGCATCATCGTTGATCCCGAAGGGTTTGATTTGATTGAAGGTGTTTCTTGGGATATTCCCGGTTCAAACTCGTGGAAGATTATTCGAGAACAAGATGGGGGGTGGATATATATAGGTCCTGATAAAGTTTTGTTTGATAAGGGCTCTTATGTTGAGTTTGCTAGTGGCGCTATACTAGGGCTCAAGGATGGTGATATTTCATGTATTTTCATAAGGCCGAGATTTATTCGGGAGTAAACGTGATAAATTGTAAGCGATCCATCACCTACACATTCAAAGCGGCCATTTGAAGCCTGATGCTGTGCTCCCGACTTACCTAAAGAGCCAGTCGTTATGATGCGTCCCGATACTAAAGTTGAAAAAGTGTACCTCTATCCCAAGCCCGTAGACTTTCGAAAATCGATCGACGGCCTCACCGCTCTGGTCGAACTGGATATCTAAGTCGCTGTGTTCGATCCGGTGCTTTTCGTGTTCCTCAACATCTGTTTGGCCGTGTCACTAGTAACTCCCATAATACCGCTCGTTCAAATCAATTTGCGGTCGAAGTGAAGAGACTTGGTGTTCCAGATAATGCCGCTGGTCGTCAGATGCTGACTGATCATTTGACCCTTTCTACCAAAGCTGACAGCAATGTGATAAACACTTTCTCCAATCAGTACGGTAAATTTGAGGTCAGAGAGTCGTTGTTTATAGGGCTATCGGACAAGGCTGCTAATTTTCAGAGCACATTTCAGGTTCTTGATGACGGAACTCGTAAACTTAGCACAGTCATACCGCTTCATTGAGGATGTCGTAATGGAATTTCCAAGTACAAGTGATTTTTTGGAAGAGTTTGGTATCGAGCCTGTTGAGATTGATCCAACCTTAGCTCTATGTCGCTATACAAAGAAGTCAAAAAATAGTGAGCTTGAGGTTGATATTTCTTTTAGTGCCGTGATGAGGTCGTTCCAGGTCGTGCTGAGGCTTTCAATGCAAGAGTTGGCAGTTGTTTCATCGGAAAACGTCAAGTCTATTGAGTTGGTACGGGATAGTTCGGGCGCTGGAGTTCATGTTGTATTTGATTTTTTTGAGTCAATTTCGGAGGCTCGGGTGATATTTGAACCTGAGATCAGCTGTCGATGGTGGACATTGCGTAACGTATAAGACGGTGCAAAAAGAGTGTCGGGTTCGACTCTGACGAGGGACGAACTTATCTTGTGCTTGTCTTGAGGGGCTAAGATCACGCCAGGAAGTGTAGTTGATGTCCGTAGGTTGTCAGACGGCCGAACCGTCTGGTTGGAAAAGGGTACTGGTGCCGCCGGATTGCAACACATCTACAAGCGACACTAAGTTGACTTTGTCAATAAAGGCATCTCACGTAGTGATATTCACACTGTGGTAATGAGCGCTCTTGAAAGTAGATAGGTTGTCGGTACTATTGGTTCGGCTAATGTTTATCGCATCAAGTACAATGGTGTTGAGCAAAATATTGCAGTTGGGGTAGGCTCAAACGGCTTCGTGGTTAGAGCTAATCCGGTCAGTCCTTGGAAGCCATTGCTATGATCAGGTTAAGACTAACGAGTGAATATTTGGCTGGGCCAATATTCTGCCCTGATCCGGATAGAATGGGGCGCGTTGACATTGAAGACTCACCCCTCTCTCAAGAGTTGATGGCGAAATTAGTAAGTGGGACGGTGAGTGCCAAGCGACGTTCAACAGCGACTACCCTCCCGATTCTGGTTTTACCACTCATGAGGTTGAGCTTCGGCATATAGCCGAAGGAGTGCAACTGGTGAGATCGATACAATAAGAGCTAGGGGGTAGTTATATGATTGAGTATTACCCTGGTCGATAGTTAGTTGGTGCAAAAGGCAGTGGGGCTGCTGTAGATGGCGCAATCAAGGTATAGTATAGCCAGGCTCAAGACAAATAGATACGTCGTGGAGTGCAAGCACTAATAATGTAGTTCGATGGAAGGTGTTGAGCATATATTTCATCGCCATGGACCTCGCTCAAGATTTATGAGTGTTAGTAAGTTTTCGCAAGGAACATCCGTTTAAGATATCTCTAGTTATGTTGATGGTGCACTGAGATATGGGAGGGTAACTCCTAATGGCCTAGGTGGGCACGTTACTCAGTACAGCGCTGGTAAGGTGGTTGGAACAAACGTCTCGGATGCTCCAATATCGACAATCAAAATAAATGTTCGGGAAGGTGTGATTCAGACTGCATTACCTTACTGATTAGGGATAGTTATGAGTAGTGACGGCGCACTAATAAAACGATTTGTCGTCCAAGAGTTGGATGACAGCGTTCGCTCTATTTTGAAAGATACCTTTGATGAGCGGATGTGCTCAAAGAGCGTTTAGCTAAGGGGGGGCGAGTTGAATGGCTTTGACGTTTCTTTGAGCCTTGAAAAAGGCATCGTCACATTGCAAGATGTTATTTTCTCTGGAGAGAGTAGCTTTCTTGATATACCAATATTTGATTTTATCTCTGCTTGCGGTTTGAATGTCTCTTGTTAATTGTAGAAGCCTAGACGTAATCTGATACCGGGCTAGCGCCGGTGTTTTTGCCCCCATTTTGCCCCCGCCCCCCCCTGACGACCTACGGTCTATCTGTTCAATACGCCCTTTTTCAGCATAAATTTTCGCGCCTTAGCAGGCTAGCCCGAAGATTAGGTAAGTAGAGAAAATTCTTAGCTGAAATCAGAAATATCCTAAATATTTTTTCTTAAAAAAAACTGAAACTTGATCTCGTTCAGGGGCATTCAGACGCTATTGCCTGCGAGTAAATCCCATATCTAGATTTACGAGTAGTGGGATGGCGTCAGCATGTCTTCCCGGGATGGACCTAACAGAAGATCTGAAAAGGGTTTTTCTGTGGTTCGATGACGCTTTTTTGAATGCTCCCCATTATCTGAAGTAATGGTATCGGAACAAATGATACAATCCATAAATAGGCCGATAATCGGGCCCCATCAACTTCTTTACCTGCTGTACGGCGACAAGGAGGTTTATCGGCTTGAAGCGAAGTTCAGTATTTTGTCGGCATTACGCCACAGAAAGAATTTGGCTGATTTTACGATCACACTGATGACAGACCAGCCAGAAGCATTTGACGGCTGGCCAATCACAGTGCTCTCTTTGAGTGAGGAGACGCTGGGTATTTGGCAGGGTGCAGGCGGGTATTCTCATCGACGTAAAGCTTGTGCGATCCAGACAGGCGTCGCGCTTGCCTGTAAAACCATTTTTATTGATACCGATACGGTTTTTTTCAAAGACCCTGCTTTGCTGTTTCAGCGAGTCACTGATGACCAGTTTTTAATGGATGAGTTTGAGCTGAGTTGGGCTCAAGCCTCTCGGCGCGCGTGGTATCGTCCGCTTGTTACACTTCTTGATGCTGAATTTATAGCCCCTGCACCTGCGTTGAGACTGTTCAATAGTGGAGTTTGCGGGATGACAAACGCCAACGGTCATATTGTCGAAGGCGCAATCAGTTTGATTGATCAATGGGCTCATCTGGGTGCAAGAATCCTTACAATTGAGCAAATCGCCTTGTCGTTTATGCTCTACGGTCGAAGAGTCGTCGAGGCCAATGATTGCCTCAATCATTACTACGCCGTAAAGCGCTATCACCATGCAATGTACCGTGCGTTTTTCCATGAGCAGGGCGAAGGCTATCGCGATGATTTGCCAGAGGCTTCATTCGCTGTTCCTGACCGTCTTCCAAGAAACCCGCTGCGCGATCGCTTGCGGTTGAAATGGAAATTCATGCGGCAAGGTGCTGTACCGCGCAAGGCTGCAAAATTCTATCTGTTGGGTAAGCGGGCCAATCGATGCCCCTACCTTGAGACTTGCAAGTTGCTTTGGTGGGCGGTAGCAGTGGAGGAACTCAAGCGTCTGGAGGCTGCTGACAAGTCCTGCAAAATACTGGCTGAGCTGTGGCAGGAAGATACCGAGTTCTTGAGTTTTATAAAAAACAACTGAACATACAGAGGCACAAAAAAAGGGCCAACATAGTTGGCCCTTTTTTACGTTCTGCGTATGGCTTGACTCAAGCCGCGCGTATCAATCCCAGCTCAGCGCGCCGCCGGTCTGGTATTCAATAACCCGCGTTTCGAAGAAGTTTTTCTCTTTCTTCAAGTCCATGATTTCGCTCATCCATGGGAACGGGTTGGTGGTGCCCGGGTATTCTTCTTTCAGGCCGATTTGCGACAGGCGGCGGTTGGCGATGAACTTGAGGTAGTCCTCCATCATTGCCGCGTTCATGCCCAGTACGCCGCGTGGCATGGTGTCACGCGCGTATTCGATTTCCAGCTGGGTGCCTTGCAGGATCATCTGCGAAGCTTCTTCCTTCATTTCAGCGTCCCACAAGTGCGGGTTTTCGATCTTGATCTGGTTGATCACGTCGATGCCGAAGTTCAGGTGCATGGATTCGTCGCGCAGGATGTACTGGAACTGCTCGGCAACACCGGTCATTTTGTTGCGACGGCCCATCGACAGGATCTGGGTGAAGCCGCAGTAGAAGAAGATGCCTTCCAGAACGCAGTAGTAGGCGATCAGGTTGCGCAGCAGTTCCTTGTCGGTTTCGACAGTACCGGTCTCGAACTTAGGATCAGAGATCGAACGGGTGTATTTCAGGCCCCAGGTGGCTTTTTTGGCAACCGACGGGATCTCGTGGTACATGTTGAAGATCTCGCCTTCATCCATGGCCAGCGATTCGATGCAGTACTGGTAGGCGTGGGTGTGGATCGCCTCTTCGAAGGCCTGGCGCAGGATGTACTGGCGGCACTCCGGGTTGGTGATCAGGCGGTAAACAGCCAGTACCAGGTTGTTGGCGACCAGGGAGTCGGCAGTCGAGAAGAAGCCCAGGTTGCGCATCACGATGCGGCGTTCGTCGTCGGTCAGGCCTTCCGGGTTTTTCCAGAGGGCGATGTCGGCGGTCATGTTGACTTCTTGCGGCATCCAGTGGTTTGCGCAACCGTCCAGGTATTTCTGCCACGCCCAGTCGTACTTGAACGGCACGAGCTGGTTGAGGTCGGCGCGGCAGTTGATCATCATCTTTTCGTCAACCGCAACACGGGCGGAAGCGCCTTCGAGTTCGGCCAGACCTTCAGCGATGTCGAGGTTGTCCAGCGCGGCCTTGGCGCGAATGATCGCAGCCGAGTCGGTAGCCGTGACTGCACGGGCTTCCTGGGCAGCTACGCCGCCAGCTGCGTCGAGGCGGTCCATGTTGGCTTCGGTTGCGTGGCCTGCGTTGGCGCCTTTAACAGCGACTTCGCCTTCGTCTTCTTTGTCGAATTCGTCCCAGCTCAGCATGACGTGTCGTCTCCTGCGTGAGGGCCAGATGCCCGTGTGAAAACACTGATGGTTTGGTTTTTACACGGCCATAGGCCACTTGGATCTAAGAAATGTTGCTTGCAGTAGCGTTGTGCTCACGCAAAAACATGAATGTGTACGTTGGCTTGTACCGCTGTCGCTCAGGGGAGGAGGTCGTGCCTGCACTCACCCTGGGCCTTGAGGCCGTAGCAGCGTGGTTTTATCGCCCGCGAAGGGGATATGCCAAGCCTTTTTGATGGCCGCAGTATAAGGCTTTTGCACAAGGTATTTCAGCCAGTTTTTTTTCAGGGGATGCGACGAAACGCCCTAAATTGGTCCTGGGCTTAGGCATGGCTGCGGCTGAGCGAGGGTTTGCCGGGGCAGAAGTTTTTTTGTCATGGGTCGGGGCGACCAAATGACCTGTGGCATGAGCGGGGATTTGATGCAAGGCAGACCACGCCCGGAAGATACCGGGCGTCAGGTCGAGGCGGTGTTAGCTGAGGCGATGGCCGTTGGTGCGGTCATAACCGTCTTCGGCAAAACTGGCGGAGCGGGTGCTGTCGTAGCCGTCTTCGGCAAAACTGGCAGAGCGGGTGCTGTCGTAGCCATCTTCGGCAAAGTTGGCCGAGCGGGTACTGTTGTAGCCATCTTCAGTAAATGTGGCGGTGTGGGTGCGGTCATAACCGTCGGCGGCAAAGGCCGAACTGGCCAGGACGGAAAAACTCAAAGCCACAATCAATGAACGTTTCATTAAATAATTCCCGAGCGATACAAGCGCAGGCGGGCAACTTTTCAACGTTATATAAGTCAGGTTGGAAGTTGCAATTAAGCGCCGCGTTGGTTCGCTTAAATAAGTGAGTTGATTAAAGCTGGAATAAATCGCCGGTCGTTAATCAGCCGTTGGAGCAGCCGTTGCCCATCACGCGGTATTCAAGGGTGTGCTGCTTGCCTTGCGAGTCTTCGTAGACCATCTGGGCCGGTACCACTTCGCAGACGCTGGGGATTTCGCTCATGGAAATGACTTTGGCGATATCCAGTTCGGACGAGTAGGAATACTGTTCTACGGCAGGTTGCGAGTGCGCAGCGGGTGTGTTCACTTCATCAGCCATGGCGGTCAGACACACACTGCTCAGGGCCAGAACTAACAACGCTTTCATTTCAGATTTACCTGTTTTCGGTCGAGTGGGGTCACACAGCCCTTGTGAGGCTGTGTGTGAAACTGAGTATTTAAGAGCGACTAAACTTGCCTTCGTGGGGGCTGTAACTTGGGTTAATCGCGGTGCCTTGGTTGGCGAGATGAATTTTAGGCCTGTGCCGTGCGGGCATATAGAGGGGGTTTTGATAAAGACTGTTGACAGTTTCTGCAACAATCGTCGAAAACAGGGCTCATTTCTGACGTTTGCAAGGTGCATGGCAAGCAGCAAATCGCTGTAAGTACTGTGCTTGAGCCTTGCGCAGAAAAACCACGAGTTTTCTGCGTGTTTCTTACTACCAACGTCGAATGGAACTCACGGCTTGGCCCGGCTAAAACAGGGTCATAAAACAACAACTACAAGCATTGAGGTATGAAACATGAGTGCCGCTTCCCTGTATCCCGTACGCCCTGAAGTCGCTGCCAATACGCTGACCGACGAGGCGACCTACAAGGCGATGTACCAGCAGTCCGTCGTCAACCCGGATGGCTTCTGGCGCGAACAAGCAAAGCGTCTCGACTGGATCAAGCCTTTCACTACCGTCAAGCAGACGTCTTTCGACGACCATCATGTTGATATCAAGTGGTTCGCGGACGGCACCCTCAACGTTTCCTACAACTGCCTGGACCGCCACCTTGCCGAACGCGGCGAGCAGGTAGCGATCATTTGGGAAGGGGATGACCCTTCCGAGCAACGCAACATTACCTACCGTGAACTGCACGAAGAAGTGTGCAAACTGGCCAACGCCTTGCGTGGTCAGGATGTGCACCGGGGTGACGTTGTCACTATTTATATGCCGATGGTGCCCGAGGCTGTGGTCGCCATGCTGGCATGTACCCGGATCGGTGCCATTCACTCGGTGGTGTTCGGCGGGTTCTCGCCAGAGGCGCTGGCGGGCAGGATCATCGACTGCAAATCCAAGGTGGTGATCACCGCCGATGAAGGCTTGCGCGGCGGCAAGCGTACCGCGCTCAAGGCCAATGTCGATGTGGCCTTGACCAACCCGGATACCTCAAGCGTACAGAAGATCATCGTGTTCAAGCGCACCGGCGGCGACATTGCCTGGTACAAGCACCGCGATATCTGGTACCACGACCTGATGGCCGTAGCCTCGACTCACTGTGCGCCTAAAGAAATGGGCGCTGAAGAAGCCCTGTTCATCCTTTATACCTCCGGCTCTACCGGCAAGCCCAAGGGTGTGCAGCACACCACCGGCGGTTACCTGCTCTATGCCGCGTTGACCCACGAACGCGTGTTCGATTACCGCCCGGGCGAGGTGTACTGGTGCACGGCGGACGTCGGCTGGGTGACCGGTCACACGTATATCGTCTACGGACCGTTGGCCAACGGCGCGACCACCGTGCTGTTCGAGGGCGTGCCGAACTACCCGGACATTACCCGGGTGTCGAAAATCGTCGACAAGCACAAGGTCAATATTCTCTACACCGCGCCTACAGCCATTCGCGCCATGATGGCCGAAGGTCAGGCGGCGGTTAAGGATGCCGATGGTTCCAGCCTGCGCCTGCTGGGTTCGGTGGGCGAGCCGATCAACCCCGAGGCCTGGAACTGGTACTACACAACCGTTGGCAAGGAACGCTGCCCGATTGTGGATACCTGGTGGCAGACCGAAACCGGCGCTTGCATGATGAGCCCGCTGCCGGGTGCGCATGCACTCAAGCCTGGCTCTGCGGCGCGTCCGTTCTTTGGTGTGGTACCGGGGCTGGTGGATAACCTGGGCAACCTTATAGAGGGGGCGGCTGAAGGTAACCTGGTGATTCTCGACTCGTGGCCGGGCCAGGCGCGGACCCTGTACGGCGATCATGACCGTTTCGTCGACACCTACTTCAAGACCTTCCGTGGCATGTACTTCACCGGTGACGGCGCGCGCCGTGACGAAGACGGTTACTACTGGATCACCGGCCGTGTGGATGACGTGCTCAACGTGTCCGGTCACCGGATGGGTACCGCGGAAATCGAGAGCGCGATGGTGGCCCACCCCAAAGTCGCTGAAGCTGCAGTGGTCGGTGTGCCGCATGACATCAAGGGGCAGGGGATTTATGTCTATGTCACCCTCAACGGTGGCGAAGAGCCAAGTGAGGTGTTGCGCCTTGAGCTGAAAAACTGGGTGCGCAAGGAGATTGGTCCAATCGCCTCGCCGGATGTTATCCAGTGGGCGCCGGGCCTGCCGAAAACCCGTTCGGGCAAGATCATGCGCCGTATCCTGCGCAAGATTGCCACCGGCGAGTACGATGGCCTGGGCGATATCTCTACCCTGGCTGACCCGGGTGTGGTGCAGCACTTGATCGATACCCATAAAGGCATGAAAGTCGCATAAGGCGTTCTGAGCGTCATCGAGCCCCGTCCGGTGTTACCTGGCGGGGCTTTTTTATGGTGGCCCCGAATCTACTGTGGGAGCGGGCTTGCTCGCGATGACGGCGCTTCGGTTTATCTGGCACACCGCATCGCCTGCATCGCGAGCAAGCCTGCTCCCACAAGGTGCATTCAGGGCCGGCAAGACAATTGCAACTGCGCGCGCAGGCGGGCGGTGTTACCGAATATGTAACCGACGGCTCCAAGATGGGGCTTTGCGACACCCAAAGCACCGATTTAGAGCCCTTCTGGTACCCTGAAAAAATAAGATTAAACGCTGCACTTGCCGGAATAGAAGGGTTTGCGAATAATAGGCCCGCTATTTGCAGCTTCTATAGGTTCTACGTCTTTTCCTCTTGCATTTATTTGCGGAGATGTCAACACGCAAGGCCGCCTTTTTCGATGCATCTGTAATTAGTTGTCGCATTGAAGAAATAACGGCTTGAAGCCTGTCGTTAGAATGCCGATCACTCGCTCGTCGTTGTTGTGCTGGTCACAGTGCAACGCCAGTAGGACGTGGCGCCGCATTCCCGGTTTAACCTCCGCATATTGGGCTCAGGCTCACTCTGCTTTTATTGCCTTTACCGATGGAGTCCTAAGATGAAGAAACTCGTGCTTCTTGGCGCCCTGGCACTGTCCGTGCTGTCCCTGCAGGCTTTTGCTGCTGACAAACCTCTGAAAATTGGTATTGAAGCGGCTTACCCTCCGTTCGCTTCCAAAGCCCCGGATGGCAGTATCGTGGGTTTTGACTACGACATCGGTAATGCACTGTGCGAGCAGATGCAGGTCAAGTGTGTGTGGGTCGAGCAAGAATTCGATGGTCTGATCCCTGCGCTTAAAGTGCGCAAAATCGACGCGATCCTGTCCTCGATGTCCATCACCGAAGACCGCAAGAAGTCGGTTGATTTCACCAACAAGTACTACCTGACCCCGGCTCGCCTGGTGATGAAGGAAGGTACTGTGGTCAGCGACAGCCTTGATGAACTCAAAGGCAAGAAAATCGGCGTGCAGCGCGGTTCGATCCACGACCGTTTCGCCAAGGAAGTCCTGGCACCCAAAGGCGCAGTAGTCGTGCCTTACGGCTCGCAGAACGAAATCTACCTGGATGTTGAAGCGGGTCGTCTTGACGGTACCGTTGCCGACGCCACTTTGCTGGAAGACGGTTTCCTGAAAACCCCGGCTGGCAAAGGCTATGCGTTCGCAGGCCCGGCTTTCACCGACGTGAAATACTTTGGTGATGGCGTGGGTATCGCCGTGCGCAAGGGCGACGCCCTGAAAGACAAGATCAACGCTGCCATCACGGCTATCCGTGAAAACGGCAAGTACAAGCAAATCCAGGACAAGTACTTCAACTTCGATATTTACGGTCAGTAATACATCGCAGCAGTACGTCTGAATGGCGCAAGCGACAGGATCTCTGAAGTTTGCGCCATTTTTTCATCCTCATTTTCGAGCTATTTTTCTAGAGGGCCGGAATCATGTTGAAAGGCTACGGGGCTGTCATCCTCGATGGCGCTTGGCTGACGCTTCAGCTCGCCTTGTCGTCCATGGCCCTGGCCATTGTTCTAGGTCTGATCGGTGTTTCGTTGCGCTTGTCGCCGGTACGTTGGCTGGCTTGGATGGGCGATCTGTATTCAACGGTAATCCGCGGGATTCCCGACCTTGTGCTGATTTTGCTGATTTTCTACGGCGGTCAGGACTTGCTCAATCGCGTGGCGCCAATGCTGGGCTACGACGATTACATTGACTTGAACCCGTTGGCTGCCGGTATCGGCACCCTGGGCTTTATTTTTGGTGCCTACCTGTCCGAGACGTTTCGTGGTGCGTTCATGGCCATCCCCAAGGGGCAGGCTGAAGCCGGCATGGCGTATGGCATGAGTCCGTTCCAGGTGTTTTTCCGGGTATTGGTGCCGCAGATGATTCGCCTGGCGATCCCTGGCTTTACCAATAACTGGCTGGTGTTGACCAAGGCTACGGCGCTGATTTCGGTGGTGGGCCTGCAAGACATGATGTTCAAGGCCAAGCAGGCGGCGGATGCCACCCGCGAGCCGTTCACCTTCTTCCTGGCCGTTGCAGCGATGTACCTGGTACTGACCAGTGTTTCGCTGCTGGCACTGCGACAACTTGAGAAGCGCTACTCGGTAGGCGTTAGGGCGGCTGAGCTATGATCTTTGACTACAACGTCATCTGGGCCAGCATGCCGCTGTACCTGAGCGGGCTGCTGGAAACCGTGAAACTGCTGGGTATCTCGCTGTTTTTCGGCTTGCTGGCGGCCGTGCCGCTGGGTTTGATGCGGGTCTCCAAGCAGGCCTGGGTCAACTTTCCTGCCTGGCTGTTTACCTATGTGATTCGTGGCACGCCGATGCTGGTGCAGCTGTTCTTGATCTATTACGGTCTGGCCCAGTTCGAAGTCATCCGTGACAGCTTTATGTGGCCGTTGTTGTCCAGTGCCACTTTCTGCGCTTGCCTGGCATTTGCCATCAATACCAGTGCCTATACCGCCGAAATCATTGCCGGCAGCCTGCGGGCCACGCCCAATGGCGAGATTGAAGCAGCCAAGGCGATGGGCATGTCCCGTTCCAAGATGTATCGCCGCATTCTGTTGCCGTCGGCCATGCGCCGGGCGCTGCCGCAATACAGTAACGAAGTGATCATGATGTTGCAGACCACCAGCCTGGCCTCCATCGTGACCCTGATCGACATCACCGGCGCTGCGCGTACGGTCAATGCCCAGTACTACCTGCCGTTTGAGGCCTATATCACGGCTGGTGCTTTCTACCTGTGCCTGACGTTCATTCTGGTGCGCCTGTTCAAACTGGCCGAGCGCCGCTGGCTGGGCTATATGGCCCCGCGCAAGGCCTGACCGATGGAACGTATCGATCACCTGCTGCCCTGGAGCAACCTGGGTTGCGAGCGTCATTTGACGGTGTTCCGGTTTGGCGCAGGTGAGCGCAAGGCCTATATCCAGGCCAGCCTGCATGCCGACGAGCTGCCGGGCATGCGTTGTGCCTGGGAGCTGAAGAAACGCCTGAGCGAACTTGAAGCCCGTGGCGCCTTGAACGGTGTGATTGAGCTGGTGCCCGTGGCCAACCCCCTGGGGCTTGGCCAGTTGCTGCAAGGCAGCCACCAGGGGCGTTTCGAGTTTGGCAGCGGCAAGAACTTCAATCGCGATTTTGTCGAGTTGAGTGAGCCGGTAGCGCAGCGGCTGGCAGGTCGCCTGGGGGATGATCCCCACGCCAATACCCGGCTGATCCGCCAGGCCATGCTGGAGGTGCTGGCCGGGTTGCCAGCGGCGACCAGCCCGTTGCAAGGTATGCAGCGTGTCTTGTTGAGCCATGCCTGCAATGCGGACATTGTGCTGGACCTGCACTGTGAAACCGACGCTGCCCTGCACATGTACGCGTTGCCCCAGCATTGGCCGCAGTGGCGTTCGCTGGCTGCGCAGCTGGATGTGCGGGTTGGCTTGTTGGCTGAAGACTCGGGCGGCAGCTCTTTCGATGAAGCCTGCTCAGTACCTTGGCTGCGTTTGCAGCGCCGGTTTGCCGATGCGCAGATTCCATTGGCCTGCATGTCCACCACCCTGGAGCTGGGCGGCCAGGCCGATACCGGCAGGCCCCAGGCCGAAGCGTATGCCGAGGGTATTCTGGCGTTTCTGGCCGAACAAGGGCTGATCAATGGCGACTGGCCTGCTGCACAGCATGACACCTGCGAAGGCATGCCGTTTGAAGGCACTGAGTTATTGTTTGCACCGCACCCTGGTGTGGTGAGTTTTTTACGTCCGGTGGGCGCCTGGGTTGAAAAGGGCGAGCCGCTGTTTGAAGTGATTGATCCTTTATCTGACCGGGTCAGTACGGTATGCGCAGGAACATCCGGCGTGTTATTTGCCGTTGAGCGCCTGCGTTATGCCCAACCCGGTTTCTGGCTGGCTAAAGTGGCGGGGCGCGAGCCTTTGCGCCACGGGCGCTTGCTCAACGACTGACTGTTTTTGTGAGAACCGACAGCATGTACAAACTTGAAGTCCAAGACCTGCATAAACGCTATGGCAGTCATGAAGTGCTCAAAGGCGTTTCACTGGCCGCCAAGGCAGGCGATGTGATCAGCATCATCGGTTCCAGTGGTTCCGGCAAAAGTACCTTTTTGCGTTGCATCAACCTGCTCGAGCAGCCCCATGCCGGTAAGATCCTGCTCAACGGCGAAGAGCTCAAGCTGATCGCCAGCAAGGACGGCGCGCTCAAGGCCGCCGATCCCAAGCAGTTGCAGCGCATGCGCTCGCGCCTGTCGATGGTGTTCCAGCATTTCAACCTGTGGTCACATATGACCGCGCTGGAAAACATCATGGAAGCGCCGGTGCATGTGCTGGGCATGTCCAAGGCCGAGGCCCGTGACAAGGCAGAGCACTACCTGCAGAAAGTGGGCGTGTCCCATCGCAAGGACGCCTACCCGGGGCATATGTCGGGTGGCGAGCAGCAACGTGTGGCGATTGCCCGCGCCCTGGCGATGGAGCCGGAAGTCATGCTGTTTGACGAGCCAACGTCAGCACTTGACCCGGAACTGGTGGGTGATGTGCTCAAGGTGATGCAGGACCTGGCCCAGGAAGGTCGCACGATGGTGGTGGTGACCCACGAAATGGGTTTTGCCCGTGAAGTGTCGAACCAGCTGGTGTTCCTGCACAAGGGGATTGTTGAAGAGAGCGGTGACCCGCGTGAAGTGCTGGTCAACCCGCAATGCGAGCGTTTGCAGCAGTTTTTGTCGGGCAGCTTGAAGTAACTGCAGTTTTAACACTGCCGCCATGCACCAAAATAGGTCATGCTCCGCATCCCGCGCAGCTGGCCTAGGCTGGGTGTATTGGTTTTATTCCTGTTCTCGTTCCGGATAGCACGCTATGACCGCCCATCGAATTGGTTTCCTCATTTGGCCCAGCACCAAGGCCCTGACCCTGGCGCTGGCCGAGGAAGCGTTGCGTGTTGCCCAGCGCGTGCATCCTGAAGTCGTTTACGAATTGTTGTTTCTGCAGGCCGAAGCGCCGCTCGAGGGTGCCTGGCAATTGCCCGGTGAGCCCTGGAACGGCAAGCTGGAAGGCTGCCAAAAACTGTTTTTGCTCGCCGATGAGCCGCCAGCGGCCCTGGCCCCGGCCTTGAGCAGTGCGCTCAAGCAGCTGGTGCGGGCAGGGTGCGTCATTGGCGGATTGTCAGCGGGCGTTTATCCGCTGGCGCAACTGGGCCTGCTCGATGGTTACCGCGCGGCGGTTCACTGGCGCTGGCAGGATGATTTTGCCGAGCGCTTCCCCAAGGTGATTGCCACCAGTCATCTGTTTGACTGGGACCGTGACCGTCTCAGTGCCTGTGGCGGCTTGTCGGTGCTCGACCTGTTGCTGGCGGTACTGGCTCGCGATCATGGTGCCGAGCTGGCTGGTGCGGTGTCCGAGGAGCTGGTGGTCGAGCGCATCCGCGAAGGTGGCGAGCGTCAACGCATTCCCCTGCAAAACCGCCTTGGCTCCAGCCATCCCAAGTTGACCCAGGCTGTGCTGCTGATGGAGGCCAATATCGAAGAGCCCCTGACCACCGACGAAATCGCCCAGCATGTGTGCGTTTCCCGTCGGCAACTGGAGCGCATCTTCAAGCAGTACCTCAATCGCGTACCCAGCCAGTACTACCTCGAACTGCGCCTGAACAAGGCTCGGCAGATGCTGATGCAAACCAGCAAGTCGATCATCCAGATCGGCTTGTCCTGTGGCTTCTCGTCGGGGCCGCATTTCTCCAGCGCCTACCGCAACTTCTTTGGCGCGACCCCGCGTGAAGACCGCAACCAGCGCCGCAGCAGCAGCCCGTTCGAACTGTCGTCGGCACCCGCCGAGCGCGGCTGAAAACAGCCTGTCACAGCTTGCTGTCCAAACCTGCATGACTTGCCGTGATGGCAAGGCTCATGCGTTTGCGGCAAATCAGCACCCCGCAGTGCTGCCGTAAACACGCCCCAGCGTTTAAACTGCGCCTTTGTGACGGAATATGTCGCATTGTCGTAAGCCTTGGTAAATCGTGGTTTGGCGCTATAAGAAGTTGTCGCTTGGCGACAAGGCGAGCCCCCGATGTGTCCCTACAATCCCCCCATCGCTCGCCAGTTTAGGCAGGCGTTCCTCTTCAGGAGACTCCGATGTCCGTTGAGCAAGCCCCGGTGCAACGCGCCGATTTCGATCAGGTCATGGTTCCCAACTACGCACCTGCAGCCTTTATTCCTGTGCGTGGCGCCGGTTCCCGAGTGTGGGACCAGGCCGGTCGAGAGCTGATCGACTTCGCAGGCGGCATTGCCGTTAACGTACTGGGTCATGCGCATCCGGCATTGGTCGGTGCCTTGACCGAGCAGGCGAATACTCTCTGGCATGTGTCCAATGTGTTCACCAACGAGCCGGCCCTGCGCCTGGCCAAAAAACTGGTGGATTCGACCTTCGCCGAGCGCGTGTTCTTCTGCAACTCGGGCGCTGAAGCCAACGAGGCCGCCTTCAAGCTGGCCCGTCGCGTGGCGCATGACCGTTTCGGCAGCGAGAAGTACGAAATCATCGCCGCACTCAACAGCTTCCACGGCCGCACGCTGTTTACCGTGAACGTGGGCGGGCAGTCGAAGTACTCCGACGGTTTCGGCCCGAAAATCACCGGCATTACCCATGTTCCGTTCAACGATCTTGCCGCGCTGAAAGCGGCGATCTCGGACAAGACATGCGCCGTGGTGCTGGAACCGATCCAGGGCGAAGGCGGCGTGCTGCCGGCCGAGCAGGCTTACCTGCAGGGCGCCCGCGAACTGTGCGACCAGCACAATGCGCTGCTGGTGTTTGACGAAGTGCAAACCGGCATGGGTCGTACTGGCGAGCTGTTTGCCTATATGCATTACGGCGTGACCCCGGACATCCTCACCAGCGCCAAGAGCCTGGGCGGCGGTTTCCCGATCGCAGCCATGCTGACCACCGAAGCGTTGGCCAAGCATCTGGTTGTGGGTACCCACGGCACCACCTATGGTGGCAACCCGCTGGCGTGCGCCGTCGGCAATGCAGTGATCGATGTGATCAATACCCCGCAGGTGCTGCAGGGCGTGAAGGCCAAGCATGACCTGTTCAAGACCCGTCTTGAGCAAATCGGCCAGCAATACGGCCTGTTCACCGAAGTGCGCGGCATGGGCCTGTTGCTGGGGTGTGTATTGAGCGATGCCTGGAAGGGCCGCGCCAAGGACATTTTCAACGCCGCTGAAAAAGAAAACCTGATGATTCTGCAGGCCGGCCCCGACGTGGTGCGTTTTGCGCCAAGCCTGGTGGTTGAAGAGGCCGATATCAAAGAAGGCCTGGATCGCTTCGAACGTGCCGTGAAGAATCTGACGCAAGCCTGAGTGTGACCCCGGCGCCCGGATTACCGGGTGCCTGACCTAATTTAATGTGCCGAGTCAGGCTCAATGCACGGGGCTTTGAGTGTGGGAGCGGGCTTGCTCGCGATACAGGCAGCGCGGTGTGTCAGTCATGGCGCAGTGATGCCATCGCGAGCAAGCCCGCTCCCACAGTTGAGGTCCCGGGTGTATTCGACTGTTCGGCATGTTCCCCCTCTATGTGGTTCAAGGATTAAGGAGTGACACCATGCTGGTGATGCGCCCTGCGCAAATGGCTGATCTGGGCGAGGTACAGCGTCTGGCTGCGGACAGCCCGATTGGTGTCACTTCATTGCCCGACGATATCGAACGCCTGCGCGACAAGATCGCCGCGTCCGAAACCTCGTTTGCCGCCGAAGTCAGCTTCAATGGCGAGGAAAGCTACTTTTTCGTCCTTGAAGACACTGCCGCCGGCAAGCTGGTGGGTTGCTCGGCGATCGTGGCCTCGGCCGGTTACTCGGAGCCGTTCTACAGCTTCCGTAACGAGACGTTCGTGCACGCGTCCCGCGAGCTGAAGATCCACAACAAGATCCACGTCCTGTCGCAGTGCCATGACCTGACCGGCAACAGCCTGCTGACCAGTTTTTATGTGGTCCCGGAACTGGTGGGCTCGGCCTGGTCCGAACTCAACTCCCGTGGCCGCCTGCTGTTTGTGGCCAACCACCCGGAGCGTTTTGCCGATTCCGTGGTGACCGAGATCGTGGGCTATAGCGATGAAAATGGCGACTCGCCATTTTGGGACGCCATTGGCCGCAACTTCTTCGATTTGAACTATGCCGCCGCCGAGCGTCTGTGCGGGCTCAAGAGCCGCACCTTCCTCGCCGAGCTGATGCCCCATTACCCGATCTATGTGCCGTTGTTGCCCGACACGGCCCAGGAGGCAATGGGTCAGGTACATCCGCGTGCGCAGATCACCTTCGACATCCTGATGCGCGAAGGCTTCGAAACCGATCATTACATCGATATTTTCGACGGTGGCCCGACCCTGCATGCACGGGTGTCGGGCATCCGCTCCATCGCCCAGAGCCGCGTGGTGCCGGTCAAGATCGGCGAGTCGAGCAAAGGCGGCGGTCGTCAGTACCTGGTGGCCAACGCCCAGCTGCAGGATTACCGCGCGGTACTGCTGGAGCTGGATTGGGCGCCGGGCAAGCCGGTCACGCTGGATCTGGAAGCGGCCGAAGCACTTGGCGTTGGCGAAGGTGCCAGCGTGCGAGTGGTGGCGGTTTAACGCGTTTGAGCGAGTTTCGCGGGGGTCGTCAGCGAGCCCCGTCCAAGGAGATAGCATGATCGTTCGTCCTGTACGCAACAGCGATTTACCGGCCCTGATTGAGCTGGCACGCAGCACCGGCACTGGCCTGACCACCTTGCCGGCCAACGAAGAGCGCTTGCTGCACCGGGTGACCTGGGCTGAAAAAACCTTCCGTGGCGAAGCCGAGCGCGGCGATGCGGACTACCTGTTCGTGCTGGAAAACGACGACGGCAAGGTGGTGGGGATTTCTGCCATTGCTGGCGCCGTGGGCTTGCGCGAGCCCTGGTACAACTTCCGTGTGGGCCTGACAGTCAGCGCCTCACAGGAACTGAATATTTATCGCGAAATCCCGACCCTGTTTCTGGCCAACGACCTGACCGGCAATTCCGAGCTGTGCTCGTTGTTCCTCAGTGCCGACTACCGCACCGGGCTCAATGGCCGCATGCTGGCCAAGGCGCGGATGCTGTTTATCGCCGAGTTCCCGGAGCTGTTTGGCAACAAGATCATTGCCGAAATGCGTGGCATGTCCGATGAAAACGGCCGCTCGCCGTTCTGGGAAAGCCTGGGCCGACACTTCTTCAAGATGGAGTTCAGCCAGGCTGACTACCTCACCGGTGTGGGCAACAAGGCCTTTATCGCCGAACTGATGCCCAAGTTCCCGGTGTACACCTGCTTCCTGTCCGAGGATGCGCGTGCGGTGATCGGCAAGGTGCATACCCACACCGAGCCGGCCTTGAACATGCTTAAAAGCGAGGGTTTCAGCTATCAGGGTTACGTCGACATCTTCGACGCAGGCCCGGCGGTCGAGTGCGAAACCAGCAAGATCCGTGCGGTACGCGACAGCGAAGCCCTGGTGCTGGCCATCGGTACCCCGGGTGACGATGCCACGCCTTACCTGATGCACAACCGCAAACGCGAAGATTGCCGCATCACGGCCGCCCCGGCGCGGCTGGCTGCAGGCACCCTGGTGGTCGATCCATTGACCGCCAAACGCTTGCAACTGAGCGCGGGCGACCAGGTGCGCGCCGTTGCCTTGTCCGCCCAGCCAGTGGCCCCACGGGAGTCGAAATAATGAGTACGTTGTATATCGCAGGTGCCTGGCAGGATGGCCAGGGCGAGGCCTTTGAGTCGCTGAACCCGGTTACCCAGCAAGTGCTGTGGGCTGGCAAGGGTGCCGATGCAGGGCAAGTGGATGCGGCCGTCAAGGCTGCACGCCAGGCTTTCCCGCAGTGGGCCAGGCAGACATTCGAGCAGCGCCTGAGCGTACTCGAAGCGTTTGCGGCAAGTCTTAAAAACCATGCTGATGAACTGTCGCGCTGCATCGGTGAAGAAACCGGCAAGCCCCTCTGGGAGTCGGCTACCGAAGTCACCAGCATGATCAATAAAGTGGCGATCTCGGTGCAAAGCTACCGCGAGCGCACGGGTGAAAAAAGCGGCCCGCTGGGCGATGCCACGGCTGTTTTGCGCCACAAGCCCCACGGTGTGGTGGCGGTTTTCGGCCCGTACAACTTCCCCGGCCATTTGCCCAACGGCCATATTGTTCCGGCGTTGCTGGCCGGTAACAGCGTGGTGTTCAAGCCTAGCGAGCTGACCCCCAAAGTCGCCGAGCTGACGGTCAAGTGCTGGATCGAAGCCGGGCTGCCCGCAGGTGTGCTGAACTTGCTGCAAGGTGCCCGTGAAACCGGTATCGCACTGGCAGCGCACACCGGCATCGACGGCTTGTTCTTCACCGGTTCCAGCCGCACCGGCAACGCCCTGCACCAGCAGTTTGCCGGGCGCCCGGACAAGATCCTGGCCCTGGAAATGGGTGGCAACAATCCGCTGGTGGTCGATCAGGTCGAGGATCTGGATGCAGCGGTCTACACCATCATCCAGTCGGCCTTTATTTCCGCCGGGCAGCGTTGCACCTGTGCCCGCCGCTTGCTGGTGCCGCAGGGCGCCTGGGGCGACAGCCTGCTGACGCGTCTGGTCGAAGTCAGCCAGAGTATCGAAGTGGGTGCATTTGATCAGCAGCCAGCGCCATTCATGGGTTCGGTGATTTCCCTGGGTGCCGCGCGTGCCTTGATGGATGCCCAGGAGGTGTTGCTGGGTTCGGGGGCCGTGGCCTTGCTGGAAATGCATCAGCCTGACAGCAATGCGGCCCTGCTGACACCGGGCATTATCGATGTCACAGAAGTCAGCGAGCGTTCGGATGAAGAGTTGTTCGGGCCACTGCTGCAAGTGATCCGCTACGCCGACTTTGACGCCGCGATAGCCGAGGCCAACAACACCGCGTTTGGTCTGGCGGCAGGCTTGCTGTCGGATTCCGAGGCGCGTTACCAGCAGTTCTGGCTTGAGAGCCGGGCTGGCATCGTCAACTGGAACAAGCAGCTGACCGGCGCTGCCAGCAGTGCGCCGTTTGGCGGTATCGGGGCGTCGGGAAATCATCGCGCCAGTGCCTATTACGCGGCCGATTACTGCGCGTATCCGGTGGCTTCCCTTGAAACCCCGACACTGGCCTTGCCCGCAGCCCTGACCCCGGGCGTGCGCTTGTCGTAACGCTTGTCCCGCTCCCACAGGGGGGTGAACAGTAAGACCTTTAGCCATACACCGTTTTCCGGAGCCTCGCTGATGAAGTCCTTTGAAGTCAATTTTGACGGTTTAGTGGGGCCGACCCATAACTATGGCGGTTTGTCGTTCGGCAACGTCGCCTCCCAGAGCAACAGCCAGCAGGCTTCCAACCCCAGGGAAGCCGCGCTGCAAGGCCTGGAAAAAATGAAAGCGCTGATGGACATGGGCTTTGTCCAGGGCGTGCTGGCACCGCAGGAACGCCCCGACGTCGCGGCGTTGCGCAGCCTGGGTTTTGTCGGCACTGACGCGCAGGTCATCGAGCGCGCCGCCAAAGAGGCCATGCCCTTGCTGGTCGCCAGTTGCTCGGCCTCCAGCATGTGGGTGGCCAATGCGGCCACGGTCAGCCCCAGCGCAGACACCGCCGACGGTCGCGTGCACTTCACCGCCGCCAACCTCAATTGCAAATACCACCGCAGCATCGAGCACCCGACCACCAGCCGCGTGCTGGGCGCGATGTTTGCCGATCAGCAGCACTTTGCCCATCACGCGGCGTTGCCGGCAGTGGCGCAGTTTGGCGATGAAGGCGCGGCCAACCACACGCGCTTTTGCCGGGATTATGGCGAGGCGGGCGTGGAGTTTTTCGTGTTCGGGCGCAGTGCCTTCGACAGCCGTTACCCGGCGCCGCAAAAATACCCGGCGCGCCAGACCCTCGAAGCCTCCCAGGCTGTAGCCCGTCTGCACGGCCTGAGCGAAGAGGGCGTGGTATTTGCCCAGCAAAACCCGGCGGTCATCGACCAGGGCGTGTTTCACAACGACGTGATTGCCGTGGGCAATGGCGAGCTGTTGTTCCATCACCAGGATGCGTTCCTCAACACCGAGCAGATGCTCGCCGAGTTGCATGGCAAGCTGGCGGCCCGTGGAGGCAACTTCCAGTCGATCAGCGTGCCCCGCGATCAGGTGGCCGTGGAAGATGCTGTGCGCTCGTACTTGTTCAACAGCCAGCTGCTGAGCCGCGCCGATGGTTCGATGCTGTTGATCGTGCCTGAAGAGTGCCGTGCCAACCCGCGTGTGTGGCAGTACCTGCAAGGGTTGCTGGCGGCTGGCGGGCCGATCCGTGAGGTCAAGGTGTTCGATCTCAAGCAGAGCATGCAGAATGGCGGTGGCCCGGCGTGCCTGCGTCTGCGGGTCGCGCTCAATGAAACCGAGCTGGCGGCGGTCAACCCCGGTGTGATCATGACCCCGGCGCTGTACGACACCCTGACGGCCTGGGTGAACAAACATTATCGCGATGCCCTGCGCGAAAGCGACCTGGCCGACCCGCAATTGTTACTTGAATGTCGCACGGCATTGGATGAACTGACGCAAATCCTTAAACTGGGCGCGGTTTACCCTTTCCAGATCAATTGAGCGGCGCAGTGCCTGAGCGATCATGAGACCAGGCACGCCCCTTTCCCCCCAAAAAATGAGAGCGACATAATGACCGATACCCTGAAGCTGATCCTTGAAGACACCGACGGCACCCAGCTGGAAACTTCCTGCACCCGCGTTGCCGTGATGTGGCAGGGCAAGGAGCTGTGGATCCAGCAGGACGGCCGTGGCCAGCTGCTGATCGGTGTTGACGTTGAAGAAGGCGATGCTGAATACGCCAACCTGCTGCTGCGTCCATTAGCGACTAACCTTGTCAGCCTGCAACTGGAAATGGAACCGGCTGATATGAGCGATGACGAAGACGGTCATGTACACGGTCCAGACTGCAACCACTGATAAGGAAGCTCTATGCTCGCTCTCGGCAAACTGCTTGAACTGACCCTGGCCGGACGTGAACCGGCCGAGAAGACTCAACTGACTGTCGACGGCGTGCGCATGCGCTGGCTGACCGAAGGCGCACTTGAAGTGCGCCCGCCCGAGGCTCGTGACAACGGCATGGATCTGTTGTTGTCGGCCGGCGTGCATGGCAATGAAACAGCGCCGATCGAATTGCTCGATCGCCTGTTGCAGGCCATCGCACGGGGCGTTATCAAGCCTCGTGCACGAATTCTGTTTTTGTTCGGCAACCCCGGTGCCATGCGTACCGGCGCGCGATTTGTCGAAGAGGACCTCAACCGCCTGTTTAACGGTCGTCACGAAAGCAGCAGCGGCCCCGAGGCCCTGCGGGCCTGCGAGCTTGAGCACCTGGCCGAAACCTTTTTCAGCCTGCCTGAGCGTACCCGGCTGCACTACGACTTGCACACTGCCATTCGCGGTTCGAAGATTGAGCAGTTTGCGTTGTATCCCTATAAAGAAGGTCGTGCCCACTCTCGCTCCGAGCTGTCGCGCTTGCGTGCGGCCGGGATGGAGGCGGTGTTGCTGCAAAACAAGCCTTCTATTGTCTTCAGTGCCTATACCTACGATCAGCTGGGCGCCGAGGCTTTTACACTTGAGCTGGGCAAGGCCCGGCCTTTCGGGCAGAACGGCGGGGTCAATGTCGAGCGTCTTGAGCTGCGTTTGCAGCAGATGATCGAAGGCACCGAGCCGGCGCAGGCCGATACTTCGCTCGACGGCTTGCAGCTGTTTAGCGTGGCTCGCGAAGTCATCAAACACAGCGATGCCTTTATCCTGCACTTGCCCGCCGATGTCGAAAACTTCAGTGAGTTGCCCAAGGGCTATCTGCTGGCGCAGGACGCCGGTAAAACCCGCTGGATTGTCGAGGAGGAGGGCGCGCGAATCATCTTTCCCAACCCCAAGGTCAAGAATGGCCTGCGCGCCGGTATCATCATCGCCCCCGCCAGCGCGGGCGAGTTGGGTTAATCCAGGTCGAGCTGGATGTAGCGCTTGCGCAATGGCAAGCCCAGCTCCTGGAGTATGCCGTTTTCGGTATAGGGCGGCGGGTTGGTGTTTGTTGGCGGCGTCAACGGGTCTTTGTCGAAATCGAAGGGCGGGAAGTCGGCGGGCAAGCCTATCGCCTGCAGCTCCTCGTTTGCGGTCTGGTGCGCTGGCATGCCAGGGTAAAGCTGCTCGGGGGTGGTACCTGAAAAAACGGTGCCCGTGACATAGTTGTAAGCGTGGCAAAGCTCGTGATACAGCGAGGCCAGGGGCACCGAGCCGGCTATTTGGTGGGAGCGATTGTAGTAGACCGTCCCGCCAAAGGTTCCCCGGCTGGCGCGGTTGTCATGAATCCACGGCGCGGTCTTGAGCTGTGAGGGAACATACATCCCGTTGTGCAGATGCTTGAGCTCAACAATGGTGATGGGTTTTTTCCTGTCGTGAATGCTTTTGCTCAGCACTTGCAGCAGTTTTTGCCCGTGAGTTGAGCCCAGCAGCAGTTTCAGGTCATCGGTTACCCGCTCAATAAACGCGTCACTGCCCTGGATGACCAGGCCTGCACTCGCCCAAGGCTGTGCCTCGACAGTGCTGACCTGACGGTGGCGGGTGCCGGATGTCAGGGTGCCATTGCTGATGGTTGTGAGTGGATTTTTCGCGTGTGCCCGGTCGTTGTCCTTGAGTCCGGCAATGGCATCTTCGCCCAGGCCGGTATACAGCGCATTGCTGCCCTGGCCCGGGTATAGCAGGTCGTCGCCGTCGCCCCCGCTGATGATGCTGTGTTGTTCGCCGCCGATGGCAATATCATTGCCTTCCCCGGTTTCGATATAGCATCTGCCTGCTCCCCCCCGAACAAAGTCATTGCCCTTGCCGGCGTATACCGTCAGGTTACCGCGGCCATTGGCATTGACCAGATCATCGCCAGCACCGGTTTCGATATAGACGGGGCCGTCGCCGGTGATCACGCGGTCATTGCCGGGGCCAGTGTGGACTTCGGCAGGGCTGGTGCTGGTGAGCACCGTGTCATCGCCCGCGCCGGTACGCACATGGCAGGGCTGCAGCACATTGGCCGCAATGTAGACCGTGTCGTTGCCGTCCAGGGTGATGATTTCGATGATCTGCCGGCTGCTGGCGGGGATGACGCGAAAACGCAGGTGGTTGATATCGATAAACAGCCCATTGTCGGCGCGGGTTATCAGCACGGTCCGATGCAGGCCTTCGATCGAGAAAACCAGTCGGTCGGTGGTCTGGGCGTACGCCGCAAACTCACTGACAATGCGGTCAATGGTCACGCTCTGCTGGTTGTGGACAAAACTGTGGGTGCGCTTTTCAGTGGTCTCGGGGGCCACTTCGAAGGTGGTGACGGTTGCGTCCGGGTTTGTGTAGGCGCCATCAATGGTGAATTCATGGGCGATGGCAGGTCGCGAGGTGGAGGCTGAAGGGGTAAATGAGGTCATCACAAGTGCTCCGCTGAATAAAGGCTTATTCAAGCGGGTGTGCAGCAGGTGGAGGTGTTAGATAAATAGGTGAACCAGGCCCCTTGATCGGGGCCCGGAGCGGCGCAGCTGAATTACACCGCGCGCTTTTGCTGCGGATCCAGGCGCTTGATAGCGCGGATTTTCTGCAGCGTATCCACGCACGTCCTGGCCGCTTCCTGGCCCTTGTGAACGAAGTGCTCAAAGAAAAACTTCTGATGCTCTTCGCCGGCATGGAAGTGGTGCGGGGTCAGGCTGACGGAGAACACCGGTACTTCGGTTTCCAGTTGCACTTGCATCAGGCCGCTGACGACCGACTGGGCAACAAAATCGTGACGGTAGATGCCGCCATCCACGACCAGGGCGGCGCCGACGATCCCGGCGTAACGACCGGTCTTGGCCAGCAGCTTGGCGTGCAGCGGGATCTCGAACGCGCCGCCGACTTCGAAGAAATCGATGTCACTTTCCTGATAGCCCAGCACCAGCATTTCGGCCAGGAAGCCCTTGCGGCTCTGGTCGACAATCTCTTTGTGCCAGGAAGCCTGGATAAACGCGACACGTTCGTTGTGGTGAATAGCTGTAGGTTGCATGTTCAGATTCCTGTTTGTGTGAAAAACAGGGCATATGAATCGAATGGGATTAAAGGGTGCGTTCAGGTGGGCAGCGCACGGCTGTTCGGCATCGCCACTTGCCCACCCGGTTGACGGCCCTTTGGCGCCAATCCCGTTCTCTCTTCATCCGGACTATGACCGTCGGCCCCGGGATCACACCGGGTCTGCTGACCTTGACCTATTCTCAACCGGAGCCGGAATCTGCCAAGCGCTCGCGGGCTATGCGCTTTGCGCGCAATTACCGCCGGTGGGGAGTCGCACCCCGCCCTGAGAACGTTGCCGCCAGCCATTCTGGCGGCGGGCATTTTGTATCACAAATAATTCAAGTGTGCATTGATGCTTTTTGCTAATAGCTATCAGTTTTTTCGCTTGCTTAATAAGTAAGTTCTTACATGAACATCCGAATATTGTCGCCCACTGCAGAGTAGGCTTGTTCTGACGGGAATTGCATGTTTAGCATTTAACACTGATCAAACCTTGCCGAGGCCTTTGCCATGTCTGTTATCGATCTTCGTAGTGACACCGTGACCCAACCCACCACCGGCATGCGCGAGGCCATGGCCAATGCGCCGCTGGGCGACGATGTGTATGGCGAAGATCCTTCGGTCAACAAGCTGGAGTCCGAGCTGGCATTGCGCCTGGGCTTTGCCAAAGGGCTATTCGTGCCCACCGGCACCATGAGCAACCTGCTGGCGCTGATGGCCCATTGCGGGCGCGGTGATGAATATATCGTGGGGCAGCAGGCCCACACCTATAAGTATGAAGGCGGCGGGGCGGCGGTCCTGGGCTCCATCCAGCCGCAGCCGCTGGAGGTGCAGGCCGATGGTTCGCTCGATCTGGAGCAGGTGGCTGCCGCGATCAAGCCGGATGACTTCCACTTTGCCCGCACCCGCCTGCTCGCGCTGGAAAACACCATGCAGGGCAAGGTGCTGCCCACCGAGTACCTGGCGGCAGCCAGCCGGCTGACCCGTGAGCACGGCCTGGCCCTGCATCTCGATGGCGCACGGCTGTACAACGCAGCGGTCAAACTGGGGGTTGATGCCGGTGATATCACCCGCCACTTCGACTCGGTCTCGGTGTGCTTGTCCAAGGGCCTGGGTGCGCCGGTGGGCTCGGTGTTGTGCGGCACCGCCGACTTGATCGCCCGGGCGCGGCGGCTGCGCAAGATGGTCGGCGGCGGCATGCGCCAGGCAGGTCAGTTGGCGGCTGCCGGGCTGTATGCGCTGGATCATCAGGTGGCGCGCCTGGCTGATGACCATGCCAACGCCCAGTTGCTGGCAGACGGCCTGCGTGCAGCCGGCTATGACGTCGAGCCGGTGCAGACCAATATGGTCTACGCCCAGGTTGGTGATCGCGCCGAGGCGCTCAAGGCCTTTGCGGCCCAGCAGGGCATCAGGCTCAGCGCGGCACCGCGCTTGCGAATGGTGACGCACATGGATGTCAGTCGCAGTCAGATCGAGCAGGTAATCGCTGTTTTTGCCGAGTTTTCCCGCCAATAAGCTTTCAATCCGTCCAATTGCTTGTCGCTATCGTATAAACACGCTGTACCCGGGGCGAAGGGCCGATATAATGCGGCCCTTTGCGAGTCGCACTGTCGATTGACGTGATTTACTTGCCTCTGGCCGCAGCCTCCGTGGAAGAACCTATGAAAAGCGCAGAAATCCGTGAAGCCTTCCTTCGCTTCTTCGAGGAGCAAGGTCACACCCGTGTCCCTTCCAGCTCCTTGGTCCCTAATAACGACCCGACCCTGCTGTTCACCAACGCGGGGATGAACCAGTTCAAGGACTGTTTCCTGGGTCAAGAAAAACGTGCCTACACCCGGGCGACCAGCAGCCAGAAGTGCGTGCGGGCCGGCGGCAAGAACAGCGACCTGGAAAACGTCGGTTACACCGCCCGTCACCACACCTTCTTTGAAATGCTCGGCAACTTCAGCTTTGGCGATTATTTCAAGAAGGATGCGATCAACTTCGCCTGGACCTTCCTGACCGGTGTGCTCAAGCTGCCTAAAGACAAGCTCTGGGTAACCGTCTACGCCAGCGATGACGAAGCCTATGACATCTGGACCAAAGACGTCGGCGTACCTGCCGAGCGCATGATCCGCATCGGTGACAACAAGGGCGCGCCTTACGCATCCGACAACTTCTGGACCATGGGCGATACCGGTCCGTGCGGTCCGTGCACCGAGATTTTCTACGATCACGGCCCGGAAATCTGGGGTGGCCCGCCGGGCTCGCCAGACGAAGACGGTGATCGTTACATCGAAATCTGGAACAACGTGTTCATGCAGTTCAACCGCACCGCCGATGGCGTGTTGCATCCGTTGCCAGCGCCGTCGGTAGACACCGGCATGGGCCTGGAGCGGATCAGTGCGGTGATGCAGCACGTTAACTCCAACTACGATATCGACCTGTTCCAGAGCCTGCTGACCGCAGCGGCTGACGCGATTGGCTGCGCCAACGAAGGCCAGGCCTCGCTCAAGGTTGTAGCGGACCATATCCGTTCGTGCAGCTTCCTGATCGCCGATGGCGTGCTGCCGTCGAACGAAGGCCGCGGCTATGTACTGCGCCGCATCATTCGTCGCGCCTGCCGTCACGGTAACAAGCTGGGCGCTACCGGCAATTTCTTCTACAAGATCGTCGCGGCCCTGGTTGCCGAGATGGGTGAAAGCTTCCCGGAGCTGGTGCGCGAGCAGGCCAACATCGAGCGCGTGCTTAAAGCTGAAGAAGAGCAGTTCTCCAAGACCCTGGAACAGGGCCTGAAAATCCTCGAACTGGACCTGGCCGAGCTCAAGGGCACCGTGGTACCTGGTGACGTAGTGTTCAAACTCTACGACACCTACGGCTTCCCGATGGACCTGACCGCAGATATCGCCCGCGAGCGTAACCTGACCGTGGACGAAGAAGGCTTCGAGCGCGAGATGGAAGCCCAGCGTGTGCGTGCCCGTTCGGCCAGCTCCTTTGGCCTGGACTACAACACCCTGGTCAAGGTCGACGTGCCGACCGAGTTTGTTGGTTACAACGCTACCCAGGCTTCGGCCAAAGTGGTTGCCCTGTACAAAGAAGGGCAGTCGGTTACCAGCCTGAACGAAGGCGACGAGGGCGTGGTGATTCTTGACCAGACCCCGTTCTATGCCGAATCGGGTGGTCAGGTCGGCGATTGCGGTTACCTGCAAGCTGGCGCTGCGCGCTTTGATGTGCGCGACACCACCAAGACCGGCGGTGCCTTCCTGCATCACGGTGTGGTTGCTGCGGGCGGCCTGAAAGTGGGCGAAACCGTTGATGCCCAGGTGGATGCCGATGTGCGTCACGCCACGGCCCTGAACCACTCGGCCACGCACTTGCTGCACGCGGCGTTGCGCCAGGTGCTGGGCGAACACGTTCAGCAGAAGGGTTCCCTGGTAGACAGCCAGCGCATGCGTTTCGACTTCAGCCACTTTGAAGCGATCAAGCCTGAGCAGATCAAGGCGCTGGAAGATATCGTCAACGCCGAGATTCGCAAGAACACCCCGGTCGAAACCGAAGAAACCGACATCGAAACCGCCAAGCAAAAAGGCGCCATGGCGCTGTTTGGCGAGAAGTACGGCGACAACGTGCGCGTGCTGAGCATGGGCGGCGATTTCTCGGTTGAGCTGTGTGGCGGTATCCACGCCAAACGCACCGGTGATATCGGCCTGATGAAAATCATCAGCGAAGGTGGCGTAGCCTCGGGTATTCGTCGTATTGAAGCCGTGACCGGCGCAGCCGCACTGGCTTACCTGAATGCTGCCGAAGAGCAGCTCAAGGAAGCTGCCAGCCTGGTCAAGGGTTCGCGCGAGAACCTGGTCGACAAACTGTCGGCAGTGCTCGAACGTAACCGCCAGCTGGAAAAACAGCTTGAGCAATTGCAGGCCAAGGCCGCAAGCGCTGCCGGTGATGACCTGTCATCGTCGGCAGTGGACGTAAAAGGCGTGAAAGTATTGACCGCTCGCCTGGACGGTCAAGATGGCAAGGCGCTTCTGGCGCTGGTTGATCAGCTGAAGAACAAGCTCGGTCGTGCAGTGATCCTGCTCGGCAGTGTCCATGAAGACAAGGTTGTACTGGTTGCAGGCGTGACCAAGGACCTGACTGGCCAACTCAAAGCCGGTGATTTGATGAAGCAGGCTGCTGCGGCAGTGGGCGGGAAGGGCGGTGGTCGTCCGGACATGGCGCAAGGCGGCGGTGTTGATGCTGCAGCCCTGGACGCCGCGCTGGCCCTGACCGTGCCATTTGTCGAGCAGGGTATCTGAGGTCCAGAACGCGCCGTTGTCTAGTAACGGCGCGTCGTTTGAATGATAAATGGGCGCCCTTTAGGGGCTGAGGCTGCTTTGAAATGGCTTTGATCGTACAGAAATTCGGAGGCACCTCGGTCGGCACTGTCGAGAGAATCGAGCAGGTCGCCGATAAAGTTAAGAAGTTCCGCGAAGCCGGCAATGATCTGGTGATCGTGCTTTCGGCAATGAGCGGTGAAACCAATCGCCTCATCGACCTGGCCAAGCAGATCAGCGATCAGCCGTTGCCGCGTGAGCTGGATATGATTGTATCCACGGGTGAGCAGGTGACCATTGGTCTGCTGTCCATGGCGCTGAACAAGCGCGGCGTGCCAGCGGTGTCCTACACCGGTAGCCAGGTGCGCATCCTTACGGACAGTTCGCACACCAAAGCCCGCATCCTGAAAATTGACGACCAGAAGATTCGCGCAGACCTGCAGGCCGGGCGTGTGGTTGTGGTTGCAGGTTTCCAGGGTGTTGACGAGCTCGGCAATATCACCACGCTGGGCCGTGGTGGCTCCGACACTACAGGTGTAGCGCTGGCAGCGGCCCTCAAGGCCGATGAATGCCAGATCTATACCGATGTCGATGGCGTTTACACCACCGATCCGCGGGTAGTGGCCAAGGCCCAGCGCCTGGAAAAGATCACCTTCGAAGAAATGCTGGAAATGGCCAGCCTGGGCTCCAAGGTGTTGCAGATCCGCGCAGTCGAGTTCGCCGGCAAGTACAACGTTCCGCTGCGCGTTTTGCACAGCTTCAAGGAGGGTCCAGGTACCCTCATTACTATTGATGAAGAGGAATCCATGGAACAGCCGATCATTTCTGGTATCGCGTTCAATCGCGACGAAGCCAAGCTGACCATCCGTGGCGTGCCGGATACCCCGGGCGTGGCGTTCAAGATTCTGGGCCCGATCAGCGCGGCCAACATCGAAGTCGACATGATCGTGCAGAACGTTGCGCACGATAACACCACCGATTTCACCTTTACCGTGCATCGCAATGACTACAACGCGGCGCAAAGCGTGCTGGAAAACACTGCTCGCGAGATCGGTGCTCGCGAAGTGGTGGGTGACACCAACATTGCCAAGGTCTCGATTGTCGGTGTGGGCATGCGCTCCCACGCAGGCGTTGCCAGCCGCATGTTTGAATCCCTGGCCAAAGAGAACATCAACATCCTGATGATCTCCACCTCCGAAATCAAAGTGTCGGTGGTGATTGAAGAGAAGTACCTGGAGCTGGCCGTGCGTTCCCTGCACACGGCTTTTGATCTGGATGCCCCTGACCGCCAGGGCGAGTAAAACGTTGTACCAGGGGCGCGGTTGATCCGCGCCCTTTGTTTTTTGGCTTGTGTGGGCGTACGTCGTCATGCGGGTCAATACTAAGGAGCGGCGGGCTATAGCTGTTTAGCTAGTAGTCCGAAGCCCTTTTTTTTTGCAGACTGTTGTCCCTGAAATGAAAGCGTGAGGAGAAACGTATGCTGATTCTGACTCGCCGTTGTGCGGAAAGCCTGATCATAGGCGATGGCGAAATTACCGTGACCGTTCTCGGTGTCAAAGGCAACCAGGTGCGCATTGGTGTGAATGCTCCCAAGGAAGTGGCTGTGCACCGTGAAGAGATCTACCTGCGGATCAAGAATGAAAAGGGCGAAGAACCAAGTCTCTAATTTTATTTAAGTTTTTAGTTGCATGCGGGGAAAAGGCTGGTTATTATACGCCCCGTGTTGCGGAGAGGTGGCCGAGTGGCCGAAGGCGCTCCCCTGCTAAGGGAGTACATCTCAAAAGGGTGTCGGGGGTTCGAATCCCCCCTTCTCCGCCATTATTCATGTAGCACGTTGGGTTTGGCAGGTTTCGATAAGTTGTTGAAATTATTGAAAAAAATATTGCCAGAGAGATTCAACGGTCTATAATGCGCCGCTTCAAATGCACTCGTAGCTCAGCTGGATAGAGTACTCGGCTACGAACCGAGCGGTCACAGGTTCGAATCCTGTCGAGTGCACCATTTAAGAGTCAATTGCTTCGGCGATTAACTTGGCTTCAACCAGGGTGGTCTGGTCTATCAAGCACAACTTGCACTCGTAGCTCAGCTGGATAGAGTACTCGGCTACGAACCGAGCGGTCACAGGTTCGAATCCTGTCGAGTGCACCATTTAAGAGTCAATTGCTGCGGCGATTAACTTGGCTTCAACCAGGGTGGTCTGGTCTATCAAACACAACTTGCACTCGTAGCTCAGCTGGATAGAGTACTCGGCTACGAACCGAGCGGTCACAGGTTCGAATCCTGTCGAGTGCACCATTTAAGAGTCAATTGCTTCGGCGATTAACTTGGCTTCAACCAGGGTGGTCTGGTCTATCAAACACAACTTGCACTCGTAGCTCAGCTGGATAGAGTACTCGGCTACGAACCGAGCGGTCACAGGTTCGAATCCTGTCGAGTGCACCAAACACCAAAAAGCCCGCACCTTGTGCGGGCTTTTTGCTGTCTACGATTTAGCTATTGCTGTCATCCTGGCGACTTGTCTTCTGTTTATTCTGGTTCTTGTAGCAGTTGACGAGCAGCGCGAGGCTACGTCCGGCTGCGCAGCAGTCGTAGACCATGCGACCCGCCATTCAGATGCACCGTGATTCAAGGGTTTGCGACGATTACATCGTCGCACGCAGCCTCGCGCAGCTCGGCAGCTGCTACAAGGTTGAGTTTCATCTTTGAGTTGTGTCCTGCGATCCTCATCCTGCGTCGCACAAGCAGTGCGCAGGCACCGTATGACGGTGCTTCGCAAGCTTTTGTTATTGCCAAGATTTTTGCGTCATTAATTTTCAAGCCGTGTATGATTGCGCCCGTCAGCCCCGCCGGGGCTTGTGGAATACCTCCATGGACTTACCCAGTAGTAACTCAGCATCCCGCTTTACCAATCATGAATTGACTGATTGATCCTTCCGGCGTGCCCTGCTGCTGGGAGTGGAGTTCGCCTATGACCGAAGTTGAAGTAAAGAAAACACAAGAAAGCCTGCAAAGCCGCCTTGCTCAAGTTATCGAGCTGCTTAATCGCCAGCGTGTGGTCGAAGACCTGACACATCGTCAGGAAGGCCATCACCACGACCGGGTCGAGAATCTGGTCCACCGGCAGAACCTTGTTGAACTCCAGCGCAAGCTGGAAGACCTGCACTCCGCAGACGTTGCCTATATCCTCGAAGCATTGCCGCTGGACGACCGCCTGACGGTCTGGCAGCTGGTCAAGGCTGATCGCGATGGCGACATCCTGCTTGAAGTATCCGATTCGGTACGTGAAACCCTGATCGCCGACATGGACGATCACGAGCTCCTGGCTGCCGCCAAGGAGATGGACGCCGACGAACTTGCTGACCTGGCCCCCGAGCTGCCGCGAGACGTCGTCCATGAGCTGATGGAGACCCTGGATGGCCAGCAGCGTGAGCGCGTCCGCTCCGCACTGTCCTACAACGAGGATCAAGTCGGCGCCCTGATGGACTTCGAGATGGTGACCATCCGTGAGGACGTCAGCCTCGAAGTCGTACTGCGTTACCTGCGCCGTCTCAAGGAGCTGCCGGGGCATACTGACAAACTGTTTGTGGTCGATTACGACGGTGCGCTCAAGGGCGTGCTGCCGATCAAGCGTTTGCTGGTCAATGACCCTGAAAAACAAGTGTCGGAAGTCATGGCCAACGACCCGGTGAGTTTTCACCCGGACGAAGATGCCTACGATGCGGCCCAGGCCTTTGAGCGTTATGACTTGATTTCGGCTCCTGTAGTCGACAAGAACGGCAAGCTGATTGGCCGTTTGACCATCGATGAAATGGTCGACCTGATTCGTGAAGAGAGCGAAAACGAAGTTCTCAACATGGCGGGTCTGCGTGAAGAAGAGGACATTTTCGCCTCGGTGTGGAAATCCCTGCGTAACCGTTGGGCCTGGCTGGCAGTCAACCTGGTTACGGCATTTATTGCGTCGCGGGTGATTGGCCTGTTCGAAGGCTCGATTGAGAAGCTGGTGGCTCTGGCCGCGCTGATGCCCATCGTGGCCGGTATTGGCGGTAACTCCGGTAACCAGACCATTACCATGATCGTACGCGCGATGGCCCTGGATCAGGTCAATACCGGCAGCACTTCGCGGCTGATGCGCAAGGAGCTGGCCGTAGGCCTGATCAATGGCCTGGTGTGGGGTGGGGTGATCGGTGTTGTGGCTTATCTGCTGTACGGCAGTTGGTCGCTGGGCGTGGTGATGACTGCGGCCATGACTCTTAACCTGCTGCTGGCCGCGTTGATGGGGGTATTGATACCCATGACACTGGCCCGCCTGGGGCGTGACCCGGCCATGGGTGCAAGCGTGATGATCACCGCCATGACCGACAGTGGCGGGTTCTTTATCTTCCTGGGGCTGGCGACCATCTTCCTGCTCTGATCATGGAGTACCCGGCGCGAATAGCGCCCATAAAAAAAGCCAGCATCCGCTGGCTTTTTTTATGCCTGAATCAAATCAGGATTCTTCAGAGGCTGCTTCAGCATCGTGAGCAATCAGTGATACCAGGGCATTTTGCTGGCGGTGGGACAGCTGGCGGAAGCGTTGCAGCAGCTCACGTTCATGCAGGGAAAGCTCGGGGCTGTCCAGGCGCATGCTCAGCTCGTCACCCAGTACGCCTTCCTGGATAAGGCTTTGCTCGAGGCGAGCAATGATTTCAGAGTTCATGCTGCGATGATGGTTGCGAGCCACTTCGGCGATGCGCTCGCGCATTCCGTCTGGCAGGCGAACGACGAACTTGTCAGCCGTGCGGCTGGAGTAAATAGCCTGTTTCAATGGGCGCATTTTAGTTAACCGGTTAGTTCAGGGGAGCGGTTCTCGGGAATTGGCCGCAGGATGTGGTTAAGACCGTCCTTATAGCCAAATGTTCAACCTGAATTGCTAAGAGGCGCGCATCATGCCTCAAATCTGCCACTTCCCTGGCGTCAATTCTGTGACAAATATTGAACCGGATAAAGGCGTTATGCCAGTAGCGATTGTTAAAAATATACACTTGAATGGCTGAAGTCGCGATCCATCCATCGTATTGAAGAGGCTGAGCCCTTGTTTGTCGGCAATCTCAGCGCAATTGCGGGTCGAATTTGAACCGGCGTCCAAGTACCAGAGCGACCAGCCAGCAGCCGAAAAACACCGCAGCAGCGATCAAGGGCAGATTGCCCAACTCGTTACGGGTGAAGACATCCAGGGCAAGGCTCGACAGCGCCAGCATTAACAGAGCCAAAGCGATTTTGGACATGGTTTCCTACCCCTCTCTGAATGTGTGTTCAAAAGACCCAGCGTTCACCCGCAGGGGCCTGGTCGGCAACGGGCTGATTGGTCGCCAGGCGAGGTGTTACACGACGGGACTCTTTCATTACCGCAACCTGTGGCAGCGGCGTGTTGAAGGTAGCTGTCATTTCAACAGGCTGCCTGGCCGAAACAGGTTCGGGCTGGAAGTGAAAGACCAGCAATACGGCCAGCGCGAAGGTGTTTAACAGTATTAACGTGCTGTTCATGGCGGTCATCTCTGAGAGCATGGACGGGATACTGTTGATAGAGCAGTCTTCGTGCCAACTTTAATTAGGCCTAAAAGCCTTATAAAACAACGTGTTGAGCTGCATATTCAAGAGTGTTTGATTGCATTTTGCAATGATGGCTTTTTGATGTAGTGCAAATTGCACGACGGCGACTGGGGCCGCCGCTGTACTGCGCAATCGATCGCAGCCTCGGTGCTGCTGCTCTGTGCCTGCAGAAATCTATTACAGGCAATGTCTTACACTTAAAAAGACCACTCACGACATGACAAACAAAGGCATGCCCGTTACCATGCACGCCGTTATTTGTCTCAGTAGCTCAATTGGATAGAGCATCCCCCTCCTAAGGGGAAGGTTGCAGGTTCTTATCAGGACAAAAATCTGCTGCACATTGGAGGGAGAGCATCAACCCCTGCTGCTGGGGGAGTTCAGCCTAGTTCCGTTAGGATCTATCTGAGTTTGCTGCGCATTGGTGAGCATTGCCGCTCATCTTGTTTTTGAAGCAAATGTGAAGGAAAATTCTGCTGTCGTGTCCTCTTAGTTCAACGGATAGAACGAGCCCCTCCTAAGGGCTAGGTGCAGGTTCGATTCCTGCAGGGGACATATCCTCGCTTCAGTAGCTAGCTGTTTTTTATGGGTTTTCTCAGATGAGAGCCATCCCTCCGACCGCTTGGTCAAGCCAGCCCGTGATTTATCTGTTTGGGTCATGACATGATTCGCCGTCTAGCCAAATTGCCTAAAGCCTTCTCTTAACTCGCCTCTCGTCAAATCCCCGGTTCCTGAAAATGAGCATTTGCTCGACTCCATGGGTGCAGGTGAAATTGACCTCCTCGCGTTAGAGGTTTCCGCAAGATTCGTTGTGATGGCAAGCCAGCCATTGTTGGGCGTGTATGACTGAGCGTATGACTGGTAAAGGCTAGTTGTAGATGATCGAAATGCGACACTCCTCCACGCCTATCTATCGACCTGCTGCTCTTGGCTCAAAATCCGCTTCCAGTGACGATTGACGACGCTAGGGGAGAAACCCAATTCCTGAGCGATCTGCGCTTGTGTCATACCTTCCGCCTTGAGCTTCCTGACGGCCTCAAGGTTTTCAATTTTCTGAGGTTTTCCACGCGTACGCTGAATCAGCGCTCCATCCGCGAATTGCTCTGCTAGCAGCCCTATGCCCCCTTCAGCTTCGAATGCTCGAAGCTGCTCTAGTGCCTCTTCTATGAGGCGAGGGTAGGGCGTGCCAAGGCGTGCAGACATGCACAAAGCCATCAGTGCAAGCGGGTCAATCTCGAGCGCTTCAGCCAAACTTTCGAATTTTTCGAGCGTAATACTCGTTTGTCCGCGCTCGAGCGCGCTAATTTTCGATCTCGCGCTGGCGTCAGAAAGCTTTTCATACCGAAAGCGGCGATTCAGCCTAAGGGCCCTTAGGGCGCCGGCTAGGGCAATTTTGAGGTGCATGGATTGGCCAAAAGTCAGGATATAGCCATACCACGGGGTTTCCGATAAACATCAATATGAGGTATTATTGTATATGTCATGGCAGCTCCTCTCCCGCTTTCTGAGATCAGAGCCTCCATTTGGGGTGAATAGGTGGCGCTAGGGGTCTGACAATTTATGAAAAATACAGCGAGAGGGGAGGTGGACGTGGATAGTCCCATTCAAGACAGTCTGCTAGGCGATCCTGGCGCTAGCCTGATGGGCGCTGAGCTGGGTCTCGACGATGCTCTGAAGGCGGCTAGAAGGAACTACAAACACCTCCCCCTCTGCGCCGTCGAGGAATGGATCATCCTAGACGCCATCGTCACCGACGAAGAGCGAGCGAAAGTTACCGCCGCAGGCTGCCAACCAATCTTCATGTTTGCCCACAAAGTTGTGCACGACGAGCAGCGGCGTTTCGAACCAGGTCATTGGGTGCGCTCAAGCATGGGCACCGCTTTCAAAGAAGGCTACCTATTCGAAACACGCAACACGGTCTACGTGTTGCTCGGGCCCGGCCATCGCAAGTCATCTTCAATCGAAGCGATATTTTCCCTTTTCTGATTACCACCGGTTCTGCAGGGCAACTGACGTTCTCCAGCAGCTTGAGGCGACACATGTTTAGAACCATAGACAACGACCTGATAGGCGTCCCAGGATTGTTCGGGGAGGGCGTATCCCATTGGCGCGGAGTGTCAAGGCTGCTCCGAACGCCTTGGTATCACCTCACCCTCTGTGTCGAAAACGACGGTCGGCTCAGCGAGTGTGCTGTGATGATTGACGACACGCGTCAGCTTCAAGAAATTCTGGTGAGCCAAGGCCCCGACTTAAGTATCACCGAAGTCATGGCTGTGACGCCGTCCTGGATGAATAAGACCACAGGCTGGCAAATGGGGCGATTGACCCGGTTGAGCGTAGGTGAGGACAGAGTTGGCTCTGAGGTTTGCGTCCTAGAGGTGGGTAAGGGCGAGGTTTACCACACCTCGCACCAACCAGATTTTCAGATCGAAGCGCTGGTAAACATCAGGCCCGTCTTTCTCTCAACCATGATTCGATCAGTCTGAAATTTACCAGTAATCCCCCACGATACCAGCGCTCCTGGTGGCGTGTGCAATTCCTGATAACACCATACAGACTGTAACCGGAGCTCAATGATGCTGGACACCATAGACGTCAATTTTCACGGAAAGCGCCATACAGATTTCGATCTCCGCCGAATCATAAAAGCGCAAGAGCAAGGTTTCGACATACCGGTCACTGCGTATCTTTGCGGAGTATCCATCAGGGCGCGCGCAGGCATCGGTGTGGTGTTTGGCCACAAGCGGAAAGACCAGTACGGTCGGTTCGGAGACGGCCATTTGATCCGTACTTCTGACGTATTAAAAATTGAGCGCGAAGGCAGATTCTGGGTGATGACCACAGTTAATTCGCGCTACGTGCTGACAACGTTCCAGAAGGGCAATGGGCGAGCCTCCCTGCGTGAATATCTTCGGCTCTCAACGGGCCTGAACCATCTAACTCCGCGAGTGCTGCAGTAGCATTCGTCATCAGGGGGGAGCATTGCATTGTATACTCGGAGGGCCAAGACGTAGAAACTCGGATGTCGAGTTCCTCAAGTTTTCATGTGGGCTGCGAAGAGGTGCTCGGGCGCGAAATAAATTTTGCCGCGCGCACGAGTGCAAGCCACATAGAGCTTGTTTTTGGTTCTAGGCTTCATTTTGTACAGCTGCCCATTTTCGTACTGCTGCCATTGAGTTTTGCTCAGGATAATGCATACGTCCTCGTAGTGGTCTAGACCCTTGCATGCCCCCCAGTTATTTGAATGGCATTCGTAGCGGTGATGCGTATCGTAGAATAGTTTTACAGTGTTATTGTCGCTGCGGACAAAGTCAGCAAAAGTCTGATCATGGATCTTGATTATTCCGGTGTGGCGTTCATTAGTAGGGTATATTTCGATCTTGAGGTTTTCCCTGATGAAGTCGCAAACTGTCGTCCCGCATCTCCAGCTAGACTTAAGTGTTTCCTTGTCGACCTTGTAGCCCGCTGTCGTAAATCGATTTTCATATTTTACTATGTCTTTATGCAGGCTGCAGTTAATGTTCCCATCTCGACTGGTATCGAAGGTGTGCTGATAAAAGTCACCGACTAAAAGCATTTCTGTTTTGGCGGGGGATAGAGCCATCAAAAAATTAAAGTCATTTGCGGCAAAGTCTTGAATCTCATCGACAAAAATTTGATCATAGAACCGTTCCAAACGATTTATGACGTCGCCGTATGAATTGGTTTGATCGAGAAATTTTGCAAGCCTGTTGTAGTAAAGCCGTCCACTGGAGTGGCGGTAGTGAGACATTTTGTCTCTAGCCCGTGTTACCGATTCGGCAGGCAGCTTAAGGTATAGACCTTTGGTTCTCATTTTCTGCTGGAGCAGGGGGCGGTAACAGAAGCCATGCAGAAATGAGAAATAGGTCATAACGCTGATGTGGCTCGGCATGTACCCAAATTTTTCCATCACCTTGTTCCGGAGATGCTTGTAGTTGTTTTCGGTGTAGGTAATGAGAATGGCACGTTTGCCGGCGTTCAGCCTGTTGATAATCTCGCTAGTTTTCCCAGATCCAGCCACTGCAAAAATCACTTTCTTATCCATGATACTGCCTCCTTGATATAGTCGGGAGCAGTTAGGCTTTGATGATTGTCTTCAAGCAACACGAAGGCCGCCTCTGCTTTATTCTTCAACATGTAGTCCTGAACGCTAAGCGTCTTTCGATCCTTGCCAAAAAGTTTGTCGCAGATTTCCTTGTTGTCTAGATACAGGCCGACTTCGAAGGTATAGCGCTGGCTGTCCTTGTCAGAGAAGATTTTAGCGTTTTCGGAGGTGTGGCCTTCGTAATTTTCAACGCAATTCTGTTCATAGTTTTTGTCATTGTCCCGGATCGCTGCTACTTTTATGTTCAGAAGATTCGCTAGTTCAAGATAGCGCTTGAAGCTAGTGCCGCCAATCGAAATTATGTGAACTTGATCGCCTTGGGGAGTACACCCGCCAGAGATGCGATTGTAAAATTCTTCCATCAGAATGAACTCAGCGTCACCTTCGACCAGGATTACCTTTTTAGACAGCGCAAACTCCAGCACATTGTTATCGGGAGCTTTCATAAAGAACCCTGCGGTCTTAGGAGAGAGCTTTTTCAGTCGACCCGTATTTTGAAGAGTTCCCAGCAGAAGTGCGTTACGCAGATCGAGTCTGGAGCAAATGTGGCTGCTGTGGGTGGCGATAAAAAGCTGTGTCGATCCGGTGTGAGCGAGCTGTTCCACCAACCTTTTCATATTGGTGTGGCTGAGGTGATTCTCTGGCTCCTCAAGCAGTAGTACATCAAGGCCTCCTTGCACGTCGCGTCGACCCAAAGCGAACTCGGTTTTGATAAAGCACTGTGCGCCCTTGCCTCGATTCTCAATCGATATCCCGTCCTGAGTAATGACCAAGTCTGTTTCTAAACTCGCCCGAGTGCTACTGCGGATGCCGAACTCGTAAGGAGGAAGCTTCTTGTTGACCTCGCTTAGCTGTTTGTCCCGGAAGCCTTCCTTGCCCCTTCTGTAAAGGTTCTCGAGCCGGTGTCTCTCGGCAATTTCTGTATGAAGGCCGAAGACCGCTCGTGTGTACTCTTTGGCGGCATATTCACTATCGATCCGGGAACTGTCCAGATGAAGATGCCTGAGCGGGCGCCGGTAGCTGTTGAACGGCTCTCCAGAAAAGGTATGGAATGTGACGGAGTAGTATTCAAAAGGAAAGTTTTGAGGATCGTGCTCTAACATCTGTTTGATCGCGAGATGATAATCATCTGATACGGCAATTTTCATCCGTATGCCATCGTAATCGTCACCTATCTGGTTTTGTCGTCCATTGAAGTAAGGTTGATCACCCTCTTGCAGGAAAACGTCAACCATCACGACCGGTAAGTCTGAGAATTTTTTCTCGCTATCTAGGTAGGCTAGGACTGCTTGACGGTTAATGATCGCTTCCAGCCCAAGAGTTTCGACGCGGCTGCGGCTAGCGCTGTTCACTAGATCAATCGCGAGCAGCACGGTGCTTTTACCCGTTTCGTTATCCCCGATGAGCACATTCGTGCCAGGGTCAAAATCCATCTCGAGAGCAGGGAACTGCTTGAAGTTTTGGAGCATCAGTTTGGTGATAGCCGGCATCTCTAATCCTTAGTCTTGACTTCCATGGCCTGGACACTTTAGCGCCCAGGTCGACGCGTGCTCCTTTGATCTGCTCGAATTGGCATCGCTCGACGAGGCGGGATCTGAAGCTGATAGCCTATTGATACCTAATTTCTCGGCTGTGATCGAGTGTGGAAAAGCAAAGGACATTGAAAATTGCTAGGGCCGCTAGGGTGGCGGTGGGGGAGCCGCTGGGCGAACTGGTTGTGTGCTTCGCCTCCAGACGTCCGGCGTTTGATCAGCGCCTGGTCTGCGTCAGTAGGTAGCCGCTGCCCCTTTGCACTATTGCGATGCGGCGCTAGACGTATGTGCAAGCCTAGAGGCACCTCGACCGTCGATTGGTTTCCCTAGACAGGGTCAGCTAACCTGATCCACCGTCCTTTACCGTCTTCAGGTCATTGGCCGCTATCAACCCAAGGAAGAATCATGTCAAAGGCAAAGCTCCCCCCAGAGTCCGAAGTCGTGTCTTGGCTAAAACAGATCATCGAGAATGAGGAGTTGCTCGAGTCGATCCAAGGGCAAGAAGCGATCACATCCTTGACGGACACTGTTGTTCAGGAGCATTTCCTTCCGTCCTTTGGTATCGATTACATCTCTCGACGAGCCTCAGCTGAGGCGGCGGACTTTGTGCTGAGTCGCTTGAGTTTGCTAGAAATCATATCGATCAACACCAGCATTTCATTGACCACTGGAGAAGTGCTACGCCCGGACATTCTTTGTTTCAATCCTGAAACCAAAACGCTAGTGGTATTTGAGGTCAAGCGAGCGAGCGAAACTGAGCGCCAAACTGTAACTGAGCTAGCAGGATACGAGCAGGAGCTTCGAAACATGCTTCCCTTCCTGGGCGGTTTCGACGTGTGCTTTGTAGTCGTAGCTGCTGACTGGTCAACACTTCTTGTCCATGCCGTCGGCAGCATGAACGCCTGGTCTGGTAAACAATGCTTGGCACTCAAGCTGATCAATGATGACTCTGGATTTGGCTTAGTGGCTCATCTTCCTGAGGCCTGGCACCTCACCGGTAGTACAAATCTCCCGGTAGAGGCACTTCCTTCAATTGATCTTTATCTGGCTTACAAAGGTATCGACGATGGTATTGACCGAGGTGAGCTCGATTCCGTCAGGGCAGATGACGCGGACGTAGTATGGCCTCCAAGGGTTGTTCTTACCGCCATGGATGTGATTTCACGGGCTGGGGATAGGGCTGGATCGCATGGTTTTATGATGCTTTGGCGTGACGTGAATGGCTTTGGACGTGGTCGGTGGTGCATCACCCTTGCGGCCATTGATCCTTACACAATGCACGCTTGGTGCCGAGACAATGGTCTGCCGCAGAGAGAATCGGAAGCCGCAGCTTTTCTTCACGAGCGCAGAGGTGACCTCTTAGGGCAGACGCCCACAACTGTCTATGACATTGCTAAAGCTGCATTTCCGATACTCCAGGAACATTTTGATCCCGAGTTTGGCGGGGATTTCCATTGGCACCTGAAGATACGCCAGTATCGCCATAGAGCCGTACCAACAAGGTTTGATTTCTGGGGTAGCCTCGGCCAGCACGCCCGCGAATTCGTGTGCAATCCTGCTGTTCGGAACAATTACATGCCCTTTGTAGGATTCAACCAGTTGGATTGGACGGATCCCGCAGTTGCGATGACGCTAGTGACGAACCTGTCACAGGGAAATCCGTTTCCAAGAGGGGTAATCAAGTGCAGCGACGCGTTTTTAGTCGGACGCGTGCTTGGGGATCTCTTAGGGGCAGCCTTCAACACTGCTCCTGATAAGGAGCTAGCGGCGAAGTTTGAGCCTCTGGTGGAGTGGGCTCAGCTGGAAGCGCTACGCTTCGCGATTGAGATGAAACAAATGTATGACATCACGGAAGAAATAAGCACGTCGATGCCCATGCTTTCTAGAGATCCAGCTAAGCGCATGCAGGCGACGGTGGAGCTAGCCCAATGGGTTAGCACGGATCTCATCAGTAAGCGGCATCCGTTCCATCAAGCATGCTTTGATCTAGGTTACCGACACGCTTGGCTATTTAACCTGCTGGCTGCGCAGCACGCTGATCAGGCTGACCCGAGCGAGCATGAGGCAGCAGTATCAATCACCCGCAATATTGTCAAGGGGCTGCTTTCTCGTGCGGAGGGTAGCCAAGGGCAAATGTTCCAATCCTCCGGTTTCGTAGATTTTATGGCTTTCCTTGAACCGTATTCTGCCAACGCTCTCGATCTGAGCGATGCGCAAAAAATGAATGAGGTGATTGACGCTATCCCAACCTATGCACTGCTGGCGGGGTTCCCAAAAGCTATCGTGGATGGCGCAGATTCCATAATCCCCGTAGTCCTCCACAGGACTCGTGCGCCTTTCCCCGTCCGAGTTGATTGGGAATGGCTGAAGAGCGGCATCTTGGCATTGTTTGAAAGTGGGGATCATTGCCCTGCTATCGTTTTTAGCCAGGATGGAACGGTAGGCAGTTGCCGCTTGGTAGAGCCTTTCAGGCTCCTTGCTCCCATCAGTGATCCCAACGAGGAGGTGTATGTCCTTGATGAATCGTCCGCATTAAATATCGCGATCAAAATGACTTGGAGCGAGGTGAAGGGTTTCTACGCCAAGCGAACTCAAGGGTAAGAGGCTCTAGTGTGATTGAGATTGCTCCAAGGTATTGGCCGGATCACTGGCAGCTATCACTTTGCTAGGCAATGAGATGTGGCTTCTCCCCCTCGCAGTAGCTGCAGTGGGTTGCTGTCACGCGACGACCGGGTTGTTGATGGGTATCGATGTCTTGAGAAGAGCGGGCAGCAGCGCTCAACTGGTCGGCGCAGTGAACGTTACCGCGATCAATCTGGGAATCATGCTGGGAGCTATGGCCGGAGGCTTTTTGATCGACCACATCGATCTTAGATATATCGGCCTGCTGGGGGGAAGCTTCGTGCTGCTGGGGTGGATCGTTCGTAACCGATTACAACCGCTACCTCGCATAAGCTAAACCTCGGGGGGATGCCGAGGCTGTCCTGACCGATTTCTAGCTGAACATCTCGTTGACCTCCGTAGGAGCACGGCCCAGCGACTTCATCGTGATGTTGCCTGCGTCATTTTCACCGACGTGCCAGAGCGAAAATTTCGGAAGGTTCAGCCAGGCCGGTGGCTTCGCATCAACTGGAAAAGCCGAGCGGGTATGATAGGTTGCTGCACCGTCGATTATCGACACCAGCGCAATACCATGCACCCTTGCGTATTTTATCGCTCCGGATTGAAACCCTGTTGTGGTGAACAGCATTCCTTTATGAGCGCCCACAGATCTTACCTTGTCGTGCAATACCTGAACTAGCTCTCGCTCGACTGCGTTACGGTACTTTTTGCACTCAATCAGGACGATAAATTCGGCGCCCGCAAAGGCTTGGAATTTCGCAAGCACGTCGATCTGGTAGGTTGAGTCGTGGGCCTCGACTTTCACATCGTGCGTCACTTCCAGCGAGGTGAGTTCACAACCCTGTTTGAGGATCCAGTCTCTGATCAACCGCTCAAATTCGGTAGCTGTGATTTTGAGATTAGGGTCTGCCATCGGTGGAAACATTTGTCGTCCTTAACTGAGAGAGTGCCTGTCCAGCTTTGGGCTAGCGGCGGGTTCATGCGCCAACTGCTGTAGTGAGGTTACTGCGAGCTGAGCCAAGCTTCCATTTTTTCCAGCCTGCCCATCGCACGAAGCTTTGGCTTAGCCACCTCTAAAAGCCTGAGGAGCTTTTGTCTGTCAGCTGGGGAGGGGAACCAGTCAGCTAAGTCGACGTTACAGTGCTTGGAGTCGCTCACTGCCCATCTAACGATCATGTCCGCAGTGGCTCTGTAGTGATCGGCCATAAACAGACGTTGGCCCTCCACAGACCAGCCAAGGTCAGCTAACCGATCAGTCACGTCTGTGATGCCAAGGTCGCCAAGATAGTCGGTGGTGTCGGGATAATGAATGCCTGCCAACGACACCTTAGCCACGCTGGATTCCCGATCAAAATAGGAAAGGAAATGCCACCCACCCGCGGTGCTACCAGGATGGGGGAAATTGATGGCGGCTTTACCTGTTTGTAGTGCTGGTGCGAGACGCGTTTGAGGTCAGAATCGAACAGAGGTTGCCCTGTGCCAGTCGTGGTTTGAAGCCGTCCTTGGGGCAAAGCGGGTTGATTAGCTGTCGCCGTTGGATTCGCTCCCGTGATGAAAATATAGGGTTTGGTATGCATTACTGGATCAGAGCCTAATAAGTGTGGCATATAGCCGCTATAGAGGGCGGCGCTGGCCTAGCTGGTGCTCAATTGCTTTGCGGATGCCCAAGCTTGAAGGCATGGATGTCTAGAACTAGGATTGCCAATGTTTCAGGGACTGTTAGCCAGTATCAAATCGAAACACGCCGCTTTTTCGGTCGCGGCTAAAGAGGGGATTCGGATCTTCCGCTCGTTATGCTCTGCGCCTTCCTCATCGGGTACGTTTGAACCGCTCACACCAGTCCTGATCGACAGTGATCATTTTGACCGCTATGAGCGAGAACTGCTTGGTGCCCTCGGCAAGGATGAGGTTTTAAATATCGCACTCACCGGTGGCTATGGGGCAGGCAAGAGCAGTGTCCTCAAAACCTTCTTTGAGAGACATCCAGAGTTTCAAACGGCTTATGTTTCACTCGCTACTTTCAGCAAAGATGCCCCACCGCCTTCGACCGGTTCGGGCACTGAGCCACCTGAGACCTCAGCGAGAAACACCCAGTCGGTACAGGATACTGGCGCGGATAGTACGTCAAACGATTTGATCGCAAGGATTGAGGAAACCATAGTCCAGCAGCTCCTTTACGCGGTGCCAGCTGCACGCGTACCCAAAACCAGGCTTAAGCGAATTGTCCAGACATCGGGTCGTAGCATCGCAAGGCGTACGATTGTTTTGGGGATGATCTTCATTGCAACCATGCGGCTCTATATTCCTACGTTGAAGGAAATGCCTACGCTAGATCCGGCTTGGTTGCTGACGAGCCTCTTAACGATTCCGGGTTGGCTGGCAGTCTTGGTAGCAGGGCTAGGTGGATTTTATCTCCTCTACGCGAGCCTCAAATTTCTGTCTATGTTCAGTATCGACGGCTTGACGCTGAAGGGAGGAAAGCTCGAGGCTGTGAATCACGGATCCGTACTCCACAAGAACGTGGATGAGATTATCTACTGCTTTGAACGAAGCGATGTTCGTGTCGTGGTGATTGAGGATCTAGATCGTTTCGGAACTCAGGAAATATTTTTCCGCTTGCGTGAGATTAACTTCACCATCCGTAATTCACCCCAAATAACTCGACCTGTTCACTTCATTTACGCTATTCGTGACGAGCTGTTTACCGTCACCGACAAGACTAAATTTTTTGATCTAATTATCCCAGTTATTCCTGTGGTCAACTCGGAGAACTCAAGGGAGAAACTTAACGAGCTAATGAAGATACGGTCAGTTGATAGCAAGACTCTAGGTGCTGATCTTGACCCAGTCTTAGTGGAGACCGTTTGCTATTACATAGACGAGATGCGGCTGATCAAGAACATCGTCAATGAGTACGATATTTTTGCGAGCCTGCTTTCCCATGGTGGCCTCAATCTGGATCAGAATAAGTTGTTTGCCATAGTGGTGCTCAGGAACCTCTACCCGGAAGAATTTGCAGAGCTGGTTAAGCGGAGAGGAAAGGTGTACAGCTTGCTCACGGGGTTGTCTTCTTGGGCCAACCAACCATCGCAGGCACTCGCTGAGCTCGAACGATTAATCAAAGAAAAGTCCCAGCGTGAGGAACACGGTGCAGAGCGCATAATCGATCTTAGGTTAAGTGTCTGGTTCGAGGTGCTGAGGGCAAGTGGAATAGACGGCGCGAATTACGTTCTAGTCGACGGTAACCAGCGAGTAACCCTCAACGAATTTCTACAGGACGAAGTCTTCACTCGAGTCTGTGAGGCCGAGCAACTCAAGGGTATGCTCTTTTCACAGTGGGCGAACCATAACCCAGTTGGACATATTGTTCGTCCAGATGATGCACTTGAAAGAGCGTCCTATCGTACGCGTCTCGCGTGGATTCATCACTCCCTGGGGTCGCTAGAGGGGGCAATTGGGGCGGCAGAGAGGAAACTCACCGAGATTAAGACGATTTCCTTCCGTGAAGCTGCCCGTGGTGATTATGGAGCAATCATTGACCAGCGGCTGCCAGGAATGGAGATTGTCGTTTACCTAATGCGCGCTGGCTACCTCGACACCGATTACACAGATTATCTTGGATTTTTTTACGAAGGCTCGCTGACTCGCGCCGATCAGAATCTGATTCTCGCACTCAGGCGCCGTGCCACCCTCGACGTCGCCTCGCCAGTCCGGAATCCTGAGCGAGTGGCCAGCAAATTGGAGCATGATGCTCTCGGGGATGGCAAAGGCATTATCGCTGACCTAATTGTTCAACTCTCACTATCGGCGCCACTGACTGAGCTGTCGGACACCAGAACGCAAAAGCTGGACGTCATCCTGCAAAGCGGCCATCAGAATGCGGGCCGATTGGCTGAGGCTGTATCTATAATCCTTGCAGGGGATGCTAGGTTACCGCTCGTTCGCGCAGTGTATGCACTTGCCCCCGAGTTGTTCGCCGTGATCTTGAGCGCTGAGCGATTCAAGGAGGCTGACGCTCGACAGGCTTTGGTGTGCGGGATCATGGACGCGTTGTCTCAACAACAACTTGAGGCTATGGCTCATCGGCAGCCGTTGCTTGAAGTTATTGCCAGTCTCACATGTGTTAACCACCTGATCACAGGTATGGCCTCGAACATCGATGGCTGGGCGTGGCTTCGCCGCGAGCCTGTTCGCTTCAATAATCTCTCCGCAGAGGTCGGTGCGAATACGCTGGGGCAATTGATTGGCTGGGGCTGCTTGCAACTGAGTTTCCCGATGATGGCATTGATCCTGAAAACGTTTGCGGACGAGGGGGGAGATGTCTCTTACAAGCGTCTTCGAGAGTTAAGTCTCGCAGGACTTGATTCATTGATTGAGATTGCTCCTGAAGACTTCATCTTCGAGCTGATGAAGCAACCAGGTAAGCTTCAGGAAGACACTGAGTCCCTTAGGTACATTCTCGGCCTAGTGGAGGATGATCAAGAAGTGCAGGAGGATTTGTTCCAGCACACCGAATGTTTGATTGATGACTTGGAAGGGTTCACCGACAACATTTGGGAGAGGGCTCTTGAACTAGACCGTGTGTCCTCCGTCCCAAATGCTGCGTGGAGCTACTATCTCGGCATGATTGTAAGGCCAACAGAGACTCCATCTGAATCGATTGACAAGGAAGAACAGGATCGTATCCAAGACATTTTCACAGCATTCCTTGCTAGGAATGCCCGTGAAGCTCAGCGGCTTTGGGATGATGCGAGAGACGAGGCGGATGACCTGAAGGCCTATTTGCTGGCTTCGGAGCTTGACGATGACTCGCTGGATGAAATTTTCGGGAGTACCACTGTCGGCCCCGAGTCTCTCGCAGGGCTGAACATATCGGCTGACCGATGGGCGTTTCTGGCCCAGGCTCATTTCGTGCCCTTCGATGGTCAGGTTCTGGAGGAAATTAGCAACAATGCGCCAGCCGCAGAGGCGGCGTATCTGATCAGGTGCTGGGCTGATGCCCGTGACTATGTCGACCTGCGGAAGCTTGATCCGAAGGCTGTCGGTTTAATCAGCGCCGCGCGCAGCGTCCCTATTGGTGATATTGCCGAGATGTGGGAGGGTTTGGTTGAGCGAGAAGAGGCTAGCCTCGCGGATGTGGTCGGGAAACTTGCATTGGTGTGCGCCAGGGCTAATGCCGAGGAATTCATCATGCCCCGCAATTGCAGGAGCATCATTGCGTCGTCAGCGTGCGATGCCAGTCTTTCGCAACGTGAAAAGCAGGAGCTACTGCATCAGGCTCTCAAACTGCATGTCGATTGGGCTACGACCTCGTCGATATTGGCTTCGCTCTCCGGTGGGTACGCTGAATTGTTGGGGGATAAACGAAATGTGCGGTTGCCGAATTCGGAGCTTGATATTCGTCTTTGTGAGGCGCTCAATGATCGTGGTTTTGTAGGCAAGATCAAGCCGGAAAAAGACTATATAACGGTCTATAACAAACGAGTTGGCAGGCTCTAGGCAGGGAGTTTCAACTTGCCCAGAATTGATAGCCCATCAAGCCTTCACAGCAGGAAATAAACTCAGCTCTGTTATTGTCCAGTTAGCAGGGAGACGAGGTCATAGGATTTCGATCTCCTCTGGCCGGAGCCATCCAGCCTCAATCACTCGCTATTTCGCCGGCGCGGGCTGGTTGGTGTAAATCACAATCGCGAGACTTTCTTCCGCCCGGCTACAAGTGACGTACAGCAGACGACTACGAGCCGAGGAATCATCTTTGCCCTCGCGCTGATTTTTTACTCTGTCAGAAGCAGGCTTGACCCCCAAGAGCTTGTCGTAACTGAAAAGGAAGCCACCTGCTTCTTCGCCATTGAGGATAACCATGGCTCTGGGGAACTTTAATCCTTTCTCACCTTGATGGTTGTCAAAAGGGGATATGAGGAACTCTCGCCATGCGCTGAACTGGTAGCCATGTGGAGAAAGCGCTAGCTTAGCAATCACCTGCCATCTAGCATCGTCCTGCCGCCATATGGTTAGAGACACTCGATGCTCAGCATTCAAATGGAGCTTTGATATGCCGTTGACCGCTTTCTCCGTTTCCCGCCAGCAGGAGCTGGATGTGGATCAGTTGCTCCAGCTTTTTGCTGACCAACACCAGCGCCCGAAGCTGAAGCGCTCTGAGCCCATTCCGGAGATCTGGAAGCAGGTCATTCACGCTGATGTTGAGTGCCCCGCGTGCTTTGCGAAGGGGGCCGAGCTGGTTCGTGCCACCAGCTCCAAGGCCACTGGGGAGGCCATCAAACAAGCCTACTTCCGGTTTCCAGGTGGTCATCATGTGTTCTGCGACTTTGCCGCTCTGCCACCTGGGGAGGCTCCGGAAGGCTTGGTGCAGTTCAGCTCAACTGCTCGCGATGGTTTGTCACGTGCAGTCCGGGATCTGGTATGCAAAGGTATTCACCTAGGACTTCTTGATCAGGCAAGGATCAGGAGCATGCGTGAATGGTTCCACAACAAGAAAGTAAATGCCGTTTTTCAGGTAACTCTCGATCCCAAGGTTTTCCAGTGGGTAGTGGCGGTGCAAGCGGCTGCTTGGCCAGTGCGGTATCAGCCGCAATGGCTGACCATAAACAAGGAGCTTCTGGGAGTACCTGGCTTCCAGATGAAGACGGCGATGGAGGTGATGCTAGCTCGTCGTCATGAGTCGCTGCTGACTTACTTGAATGAGCGGGCGGTCATGCTGAGGCCGCTGGTAAGTCGGATTGAAAAACTCCTGAATGCCAACAGCTGTAAGCTCGTGTTCGATCCGACCAACCTCAAGGCGCAGTACGACGCCACCCAGGAACTCGCACGCTTTATCTCTACCCACTATGATCCTGTTCAGAGAGCACTTGGCAGAAACTACTTCGATGTCAAAGCGAGTAAGCCGCTTATGGCATTCACCGCGCTTTTGCTTTACTTGAGCAACTGGGATCTGAACAAGGCCGCCTCGCTTTTTACTCAGATCGCCAGCTACCGAGGGACTGTTGATCAAAATCTTGGCAATGTTATGGGGTTGAATCCGTTCCACGACTACGATGCTTGGGCGGCGCTGAAGGCGCTTCAGGAGATTCCAATCCAGGAGTTCGATGGCCACGATCCAGGGCGCCGTGCCAAAGAGTGGATGGATGAAGCAGCAGCTGCATTGGCGAGTGGCCAGTCCTTCTAGAATAACTATTTTGTACTTAATGTGTACTTCATGCGGGTTTGGAAGTTTAAACTGTGGAAATACTGTTGGTAGTTTTTAAGATTTTCGGGATCCTAATGTCAGGGATTCTCGGGGTTTTGAGTAGTGTCTTAAAAATCAGGGATGCCTCCGGGCAGTTTACGACAAAGGGTAAGATTTTTATCGCGGGCAGTGTGGCAGGTTTGTGTATTGCGCTGATCTCTCAGATCTTGGAAACATACGTTCAGCGTCAGGCCCAGGCTACTTCGCAGGCGGAAAGCCTAGAGTCTGCCCGAAATCTTCAGAAAATCATGGCGGACTTGAATCGGTCACTTCAACCGATTGGTAAGTTCAGTGTGTTTGTTTATAAGGCGGATGTGTCGCTGGCTGATCCGGCTTTCGACGTCTACAAAAAAAGACTCGATAAAGCAATCGCTGTTTACTTGCAAAAAGGTCTGAGGGATCGAATGAGGGAGCGAGACATGTCCGCACCATTTGGATTTGGACAGGAAGATGACTTTCGACCATCGTATATTGAGATGAAACCAAGTGGGAAGTATTATCCCTCTGCTAAAGACGGTAATGGGATAAGCGCAACGGTCTTCCCTCTATGCTACCGATTTGTCTTTTTCAAAGAGCTCGTAGACGCCTCTGAATATCACCCGCTGCACCATTTCGGTACAGGGCTTGGCGATTTGCGTGCTGATAATTTTATGCCTAAACCTTTTTCTCTTATTAAAGACTTAAAGACAGGAGCTTATTCAGTTACTGGTAACTTAGAGTTTCTAACCTGGGAGGATGTTAGCGGGAAGATAGTTTCAATCCCGGATCTCCTTGGCTCACAGCTTCTGATTTCCACATGTGGCAAGCCCATGCGCAGCTGGACTTGGCAAGGTAATAAAAAAATTTACCATACGCCTGTTGATACTAAATTTGAAATGGGCTCTTTGAGTCTTCAATTTGATAAGCGAAAGATGCACATCTCAAAGGAAGAGCTTAGGCGATTTGAAAGGAAAGACGAAGTGTACTGGGAGTATCGATTTCCAACGACTCAAGAGGGTCTGACGAAGCTGTTTTCTGGCTCTAGGTGATAGACGTCTAGTCTGCGTATTTAATCTGAGGTTTTCCAATGTCATCGGCTCGACCCCCAATATCCCAACGTGATCCTGAACAAGACTTTGCAACCATCACGGAGCTGTTCTCCATGATGATCGAAGTGCAGGAGGGGCAGGCACTGTCTGCTGATGACGCTTGGATCAATCATGCTCAGATATTGGCAGTGAAGTTGTTCAAGCAGGCGTGCTCGGTCAGAGTGGTTGTCAACACAACTCAGCTAGATTTCCAAGACGGAAAACAAATCGTCTTTGTAGATCATTGCTCCGCTACGATCCTCGCCCGCGCCTGCCTGGAAACATTCATCGTGTTTCATTGGATCTTCCAGAGCAAAGATCCCGCGCTCAGGAGGTTCAGGCATGGGGTTTGGCGGTTGGGTGGCTTGATGGATCGGCTCAAGCTGCATCCGTCAACCGAGCAAGCCAGGGCAACCCTCCAGACGACTCGCCTGCAGGCTGCTGAGCAAATCGCAGAGATCGAGGCGTCACCGTATCTTGGCGACTACAAGCCGGAGCAAGCAAAGCGGCTGCTCAAGGGGGAGTGGAGGGTAGGATGGTCATGGACGGACGAGGCGGTGAGGGCGGGCTTCAATAAGAAGTATTTCCAGAACGTCTACTCCCATTTCTGCGGGTATGCCCATAGCTCCTACATCAGTTCCATGCAGATGGGGGAAGCGCAGTCGATGGAGGATCAGCGGATGCTGGCCCTAGTAGCCTTGCAGACCTCCGTGCACGTCATGGCGAGAACGGTGGCGTTCTATGCGGAACTGTTCCCAAGAGGCCGTGCTGTCTTGGAGTCGGCGCCAGCAGAGGCTCAGAATGCGGCCTACCTCTGGGGCTTCACGAGTGAAGATATGGAGCACCTTTTTGACGAGTGATAAGGGGAGGGCATGCCGCTTCGCGGCCAGGCTGTCGTAAACGAAGCCTCCGCGTTTCGCATCGTCTCGGCGACTTTCGAGTTGTTATCCTTCACGCCTTCGCCCTTCCTGGCCGGCGCGCTCTGCTTGCTACGAAAGCCCTTTAACCAAGGGCTTGTTATAATCTGCGAAAGAATAATCAGTGCCTTAAGGCTTTGAAGTGTCGCCCTCTTGCGCTCCCCACATCAATCTGTGGGCTTGAAAGTTTGGATGGAAAAACACCTTGTAGAATATATTTCTTTTTTCTGCAGCAAATACTCCGTCGCGGATCGTATCGAATTTTGGATGTGATGCTTTTTGTTTGTCAAAATCAAAGTCCGCTAAGGTTCCGGCGATGTAGTCAGGAACTCTAACGAAGCTATCGTAAGCGAGTTCTCCTACGGCTTCGGGCTTTGTTAAAATTAATTTTCCTTTAGGATCTACGTCGCTATTTACACAAAGAGTATGGTAAAGATTCCTGACTTGCTCAAGCATGTAGTCGCCTATAAATTTATGCTTGAACGTAAGCATGCTGTCACGGTCTGACAGCCAGGCTATAATTTCAACATTGGCCCTTTGGCTTACTTCTGTAAGGAAGTAAGCAGCTAGGCTTGCGATAATCTCAATGTCTCGGAGTAAGCGTAAATTTAGTTTCGAGGACTTGACCAGGTGCTTAAGCTGCTTTAGCTCTTTGATGGTTTTTTTATATCTCTCTTCTGCATTTGGTGTTGACGTGCACCAGTATTCAAGCATGCCGATCATGGCATCAATTCGGCTTATGTGATAGAGCTTTTCATCACTGTGCATTCGGCGCTCACGGTCTAGTATCAAGGTGATATTGAAGACCGGCCCTTCTTTAAGGAATGAAATGAACGTGTCATTAACTGACCTTACTTTTTTAAGGTCTGCTGGAGCCATTATGTTTATACACTCTGACATTGTCTCAAAGGATGCTAGGTGCGGGAAGAGAGAGAATGTTACTACATCGCTATTTTTTTCGGAGTCATAGAAGGCATAGTCTGACGATAGAATCCACTTTTTAGTGTCTTCATGTTCTTTTATGAAATCGTCAAGAAGTTTTGCGCCGCTTTGCAAGAAGCTATTGTTAAAGTGGGTAATGGACTCATGAATGCCGAATCCAAGCAAGGGCTGGTCAGGATTGACTTCTTCAAGAGAGTGCGGCTTCATAAATTTTGAAAAATCCATTGCTATCCCGGTCTGGCGTAAAAATTTTGGATGGTAAATCCCAATTTATGTTGGCAAAAAAACTTTATTTTGTGATGGTACGTAAAAACTGGGTAGTCAGTCCTCGCACCCTTGCGGCTGATCACATTGGGCCACCGACCATACCATCTCCATTGGATTTTGAGATCGTCTTACTGGTTATTGTCCACCTCGTAGCCCTGTCCGTCACACCTAGCGTCTTCAAGATCATCCTATGAATAGAGGTTGAAACACTCAATTGCTGTGCAGGTCGAAGTCTCGGTGAAAACGTTGCCCAATCCGCATGCTGAAAGCTTGGAGAACCCGCTGATTTTCAACCAACGCTACACATTCGAACTTGGAGGGCAGAATGCCTTGACGTTGAATCACCTCGTCATCCTCGATTGACGTGTAGACGGTTCCAATTGGGTCACCGTCCAGCAGCCTAGGGGAGTGACAAGGTGGGCATCCCTCTCTCTGACCGGATTGCCTATCATCGATGTACTCACGGGAGTCCGCTGATTACAAGCGGGGCGCGCAGGCGCGCGGATGGAAGCTCGGAGGGCCAAGACGCGGCGGTTCAGCGGCTTGGTTCACGACAGCCGGCCCCCGCTAGGGCGCGCCCTCAGCTCCCCAAGCTATTTAAAGGCGTTTCAGCATCCGTTCTAGAGTTTGATGCTCCCACGTGCTAAGCAGGGCAATTGGGTCAGTTCCGTATCGATCTCCCGCGTCGAACGACCAGCGCCGTCCATCCGGGCTCACACACGCTTTGCAGTAGTCGAGAACATCACAGTCGTTGCAGTATCATAATGCTCAACCTGATCGCCGCTTTGGTGTCCTGGGTGTCCTGGTGTAGTCTGAACCCTCCATAGGGAGTCCCAATTTGATGATCGAACAGCTCTTCAAAGCGCTACATCACTACAACGAAGCATACCGCGAACTGATCAACGAAAAAGCGATGCGGCACACGCTTGATCACGGCGACTTCGAGGTCTTTATTCAATCTGCGCTCAAGCTTACAAAGCCTGAAGACTGGGGCTTCATTTGCTCATCGATGGACGTTATCAACGACAGCCTTTTAGGCATTGAGCATTTTTGCAAGTATGGTCTTGATGGCCCCACGAAGTATGACGACTTCGGGGAAAAATACATCCGCTTGTATGGCGTCTTGAACGCCACGTACATCCAGCAACAAGCCCTGCTCAACCTACACCGGATTGCAAACGTCATGAACCTTCGTGATATTGAGAGCAAAGTGGCAAACCTTCAGGTACGTGAAGTCAGGAATAAACTTGGCTCGCATAGTGTCGATTATGCTAATCGCGAAGCTGGAAACACTGAAAGCTTTGTTCCAGTTCGATTTACCCTTTCAGGTATGCGCTGTGATTACTACAACAATACAACGCTACAACATACCGAAGTAGATTTAAAAATAATTCTCGGTGAGCATATCGAGCTGATGAATGATATGTATGACGCCATATATCGAAAGTCAGTTAGCACAATATATAAATCCAACAAAGATAAAGTTGAAGAGCTTCTAGAGAAAATCGACGATGCCAAGGTACTACGAAATGGCGGCATCGTCATGAGGACACCGGACGGGAAAAGAATCTTTATTACAGCATTCGAGTAAGATAAATAGGAGTAAAGTTCACAGTCACTTAGACGTAATAGAGGTAAACCTATCCAGGAGAAGGGTTAGCTCTCCATCATATGATGTATCTTCTGTCGCCTCCAAGAATCCAACCATGATTGCTAGAGTAGGCTGGGTACAAAAGTTGGCTGCACTAAACACCTCATCTTTAGTGCCAGGCCCAAACCTGTAGCCACTCCACGTGTTATTTTCCTTGTCGGAAACTATATAGCGCTTAAGAGAAGATGCTGAATAGTGCATGGCATCGTCGGAAAGATGCTTGTACATTAGGTAATGGTTAGAGAGCGACGACATTTCAGCAATGTCTTTCCAGTTAAGATGGCGGCCCTTTTTCCCAGATATTCGTTCATCCATAGCGGCTTCAACGTCAGCAGTTAGGGAATAACTGCCATTTTTTAAAGCTACCGCCTGACCCCGTTTAGCTGCTAGGTTGTCGTGCTTCAGTAATGGGATGAACTTATCCGGATTATCTATCAGGGCACCGATACAAAATGAATTCTCATATAGACACCTGGCCATGATTCTTGCTTCTACTACCATGCCGCGCTCAAGATTCATGACTGCCGACTGAAAATTGCTCAGTGACCTAATGGTAGAGAACATGGTTAGCACCTTTACATCCATGGTTTTACCGTAATGCTTTTCAAATCCTGAGATGACTATCTTTTGCAGGAGCTGGTTGATATCCCTGAGCAGAGAAAACCACCCAGGATTTTCACCAGTAACATGATCAATGGTTTCTTGTATGTCGCCAGTCAGAAATCCATGGATATTAAATCCGGTATGCCCTGTCGCTGCGGTGCTCAAATCGATCTCCTTTCCTGGTGATTGCATAATCAGCTTAGGGTAGCAAAAGCTAAGGAATGCGTGGCCTGCATTCAAGCATACCAGGCAGATGCTCCATTCTTCCTGCGGATCAAGCGCAATGTCGGAACCTAGCACTCCCCCGGTTGAGCCGGGGGGGTGGGGTCGGATTAACAGTGGGGATAGGTGATGAGGATGATCGGGATTGGTTGAGTTGTTGGCACGGTAGGTGGAACGATGGCTATAGTGATATTAACGGCCAGAAGAATGGCATTAAGAAGGCCGGTGATAGAGTTGATGAATTTGGACATTTTGTTTTCTCATAGTTGTCCATTATTTAGTGTTCCTATCACAGAACTGACCATTGAATTGAGACTTTTTTGAAAATAAATCTACCATCCATCTATAATCGGCTCAGAAGAATTTTGGTACAGCTTTCGACGTTTCGAATTTGCGATACACATCCTGTGCCACAGCATAATTTATAATATGCCAACCGTGTGCAGTGGGATAAATAAAGCTTTTAATCTCAACCGGGGTAAAGGTGAAGTTTTCAGGCAGGCGTAGCTTTTTCTTTGCAGAGGAATCTGCGGAGTTACACTGCTCGCAAATTATTACCGGGGCAAATCTTGCGGCTGCAGCTCCTTGCAAGGTATACATGCCACCATAGGCGTCGCTGGCATGATCGTGATGTGTATGTAGACCAACAACCCAGCCTTCAAACCGTGAGGGGCTTTTAGGAAATCGCATAGTCCAGCGGAGCACCTGGAATTTGGTACGGTTGCAGCATGGGCACCGCCAATCCTCGGTTAATGATTTATATTTCTGCTTGCAGTGACCACAATCAAATTCTAAATACTCAATTTGTGTTGGGAGCTTTCTGTCTCGATTACGGAGAATAGTAGCTTCGCGATCTTTATTCCGTATCTTGCTACCATCGCAAGCTATGCAAAAATGATTTATTAGGAAGTCTAGATGACAACTGCAAGTAGCGTCGATAGAACTCATATCGTCTCCATTGACCACATAGCCCGATTGCTATGTGGTCAAATTGTAGATCAGCTTGGCATATCGTTCTGGGGGCCTCCATCTCGCGTCTCCACACGTTTTCCGGCGACAATACTTTCTCACCTAGCGCGGCCATGGATCATGCCGGGATTTCTCTGACAATGTCCCCCTTGATCACGTATTGGTTTTTCACGTATTCACCATCATCACCAGGGGCTTTATCTACAACGATCATGCCGTGCGTAGCGAGGATCGATAAGCCGTCTCGAAGAGAAGTCCACTGCACAGCAGCCCTATTTCTCAAGTTCTCGACATTGATGCTCGAGATCCTTGCTTGATTCGGTCGGACGATCAGTAGCACCGGCGTAGATCTTAAGCGCCGCAAGCGCCTTCTCCCCTCGGCGAGAGATCTTCGGAAGGTTCTTAACAACCTCTTTGTTTGGGATTTTGTAGTAGTAGCCGTCCTTTTCTGCCTCGAAATGTGGGCATGCAAGCGTGTACTCGGACTTGAGCTTGCCTCCACCAGGCTTGTGTCGAATCCACCCCCGCGCTTCCACGTCAACCAAGGCCTGGCGAACCATTGGCCGACTTAATCCAGTGCGCTCCATCAGCTCGCTGATAGAGGAGACGACTGTGTATGTCTTCGCCGTAGGGGTCATTGTCGCCAGCGCGAAGACGACACGAAGCATCGCCTGAGACCGACCTGCATGAGCCCCTCCTCGAAGGAGCGCAATCTCATCAGACCACCATGCCGGCACTTTCGACCAGGGCCTCATTCCTTGTCCTTCTTTTTCGCTGATTCCAGCACTGATAGAGCTTTCCAAGCTACGCCGAATGCTGCGAATGCCAGCAAGGCGATAACTCCCGAAGGCCCGCTACTTACAATCTCTTTAGCTAATTCCAACATGGTTGCTAACCCTGCTTACTCTACGTTGGCTCCTTTGTACTTCAAGGCGCAGGGTCGCTTCTAGAGAGGCCTATAGTTTCGCGCTAAAGAAAATACTCTGTATATCATGTGGTTAAAAGATTATTTGGAGCTTTTCAGGGGGCAATGAGAGGTATACGAATTACCCCTAATTTACTCCTCATTACCCCCTTGAGCGACCCGTGAATGCTAAAACTGGTATTACTATGTCACTCCAAATCACTCTCGATCATCGCGCCGTCCTTGCTCAAAAATTTTAGCAACGGCGTTGAGTTCCTCCTGCAGAGTGATCGGCGTGGACGTCTCATACAGAGCCAAAAACGCTTCCTGAGCATCCATGACTCGTTTGATTTTGCGCTGCTGTTCGGTATCGCGTCTTTTTTTCAGAAAATCAAACATCTTCAGTACCTCGTCATGTGAGAGGTAATCATAGGCCGTAGAAAATGGGCCTTTTTGGGCGGGTTTCCCAAAATAAAAGAAGATCTTGGACATCTATACATCGATGCGATGATTCGGCCATCAAGCACGCCTTGGATCTGTGACATCTCTTTCGTCGGCATAGAGTTGATCGCGAATCCATGCGATCAATGCCTCTCGTCCACCAGGGTAACCATCATGCGCCTCCCAAGATGGCATTGCGCAGCACTTGGCAAACCTCCCTTGCTGTGAGTGCAGGCATAGGCTCGTCAGGACAATCGGTTAAAATCATAAAAGAAACCAGTCGGCTTTGATCGTTTTACCAAGGGTACACCGCAGGCATGAACCAGGTACTCACAGGGGAGGAGGGGATGAAGCTATTTTTGGACTGTGAGTTCACACAGCTGAACCGAGATACGAAGCTGATTTCCCTGGCACTCGTGTCCGAAGCCGGCCATGAATACTACGTCGAACTCACAGACACCTACCTAGTCGGAGACTGCAGCGACTTCGTGATCCAGAACGTCCTGCCTCAGCTCAACCTGGCTGCGCACGGGCAAACCTTGGTCGAAGCCCAAACCTCATTGCTCGCTTTCCTGAGCCACCTAGAAGTCCCGTTAGAGATTTGCTCGGACGCTCCTGAATGGGATTGGGATTTTTTCTGCCAACTGGCTTACGTAAATCACCGTTGGCCAGCTGACATTTCAATCAGCAACCGGGTTGACGATATCTGCTCAGCCTGAAGCAGTGATATCGACAACGTGACGCTACAAAATTGGCAGCGCGCGTGCCTGGATCATGCTGCATCCCCTCCACTCCTCTTGTCTCCTCCCAACACACACATTTTTTTTTTTTTTTTTGCCTGGTCTCAAAACTCCAGCCTGGCCTCCCAGCCTGGGCTGGCCTGGCCTGGGAGGCTGGCCTGGCCTGGCCTGGCCTGGCCTGGCCTGGCCTGGCCTCCCAGCCTGGCCAAAGCAAGACTCTGCCTGGCCTCCCAACACTTTACACTCCAGTCCCAGCCTCCCAGCCTGGCCTGGCCTCCCAGCCTGGCCTGGGAGGCCAGGAGAGGCCAGGAGAGGCCAGGCAGGGAGGCTGGGAGGCTGGGAGGCTGAGGCTGAGCCAGGAGACCAGCCTGGCCTGGAGACCAGCCGAGACCATGACAGAACTACAAAAATCCCACCTGGATGTTGAAACCCAGCTAATCCCATCTCCAGAAGACAATCATTCCAGCCCAGGAGTTCAAAACACTGCAAAAAAAAAAAAAATTCCAGCCTGGCCAGGAGTCTCTTCTCAAAAAAAATAAAACTACAAAACAAACCCAGCTGGGATTGCAGTGAAACCACCGCGCCACTGCAGCCCCATCAGTGCAAAAGGTCTCAGCTCAATGGCCAGTTGAAATCCACAGCTGGGCCACCCCCAGATTCACAGAGCAAACAGCATAACTAAGCCTCAACTTCGGATACTGCACTTTTGGTGGCATTGAGCTTCTGCTGAGCCACTGATCTTCCTCAAAGTATCTGTCATGCCATCTAATTCTTACAATGCATGGCCTTTGAACAGCAGCTCTGCACACAAAAATCAGCAAGCTCAAAACATGGAAAATAAATAAATAAAATGATCTAGAGAAACAGTAATCAAGTTGAAAAAGAACTACCATCATATTCTTCAGCACTATAAATACACACAGCAAGCTGCAGCAAACATATAAAAAAAAAAAAAAAAAAAAAAAAAAAAAATAAACCCAAATATTCACACACACACATACCAGCCTGCAACCACACACCTCTCAACACAAAGACCCCAAAGGCTGGCCCACAGTATAAAACTTACAAGACATTGAATCAGGCCATGGCTGAAGACAAGGATCAAGGAAATAATAACTAAAATCCTAAAAGAAATGGAAAACAAAATGGCTACAAAAGATATTGCAAATTAAAGAGCTGGCTGCCTGGCACACACAGTAAATATCATCTCTCTGCTTCAAAACTTAACACAATAATGAAAAACTTCATGCCCAGCTGAAAAACAATTTGGTTCAAGCCTTTCCTCTGTAAACAAAAAATAATGAAGAAAAATAATAAAAAAAAATAAAAATATATATTTAAAAAAAAAAAAAAAACAAAAAGTGAGATTCACTGCAGAGCAAGAAAAAAAAAACAAACAAACAAACAAAACCCAGGAGAAACCAAAACCAAAAGCAAACACATAAGAATCATCACACACAACAAAAAAACAAGACAGATTTATTCAAAGATAAATACAATTCCACTGAAACAAATCCCATCCTGTCTCACAGTGCTCATATCTTTTCTGGCTTCTTCATCCCTCCCACTGTGTGCCAGTACCAACCCTATGTGGTGTGAAATTTTAAACTTCAACCAGTCTGGGCTCAGGCAGAAACTCCCTGCCTGTCAGCACAGTGCCCAGCTCAGGGCAGGGAGGCTGCCCATCCCTGCTTCTCTCTACCCCTCCCCAGGGTTGCCTGGAGCAGCAGATCATCCCAGTTGGAGTGGCTTGTTTAATGACTCAAGGAGAAAACAGCCAAAGAACCTGCTAAATTCCTACCCTTAACTAGACAGGCAACGGGCAAAAAAAATGACAAAGCACTAATCACAGTACCTAAGGAATGCCTGGCCCTAAAGAGCTATTGAGGCAGATGTAAACTCTAAGCAATTCATCTTCCTTACCTGGTGAGGTCAGGCCTGAATGCACCAGGGTGATCAACGTGGTTGATGGCACCTGCACGCATACCCAGCACCAATCACCCCTCCGGTTTTAATCGGCATGACATCAGCCTACATCTACGGTGCCCAATCAGCAGGATCAATGGTGTTGAGGTGCTGCCTGAGCGATAAAGCACCAGGTAGCCTTCAATAAATTCCACAGGCCTGGTTATCGCGCGCAGACCTAAGCGGATTTTGCAGGAATGTTAAATGTTTATTTTAAAGAAATCAATATTTCCACTTTTGGGTAAGTTTCATGCAGATGATAGCCTACAGCAAAAGTTTTTATTACTAACCATCACAATGATCCAAACTTTACCAATTTCAACGTTGTGTCCAAAGAACTATATTCAGCATGAGTCAGAGTTTGACGCTTTCAGCACCAGCAGGGCGTCATATTGTTTAATGGTGGCAGGGTCGCTTCAATGAGCGCGAAAGCGCACAAGGTGCGGATGCAGCCTGCAAGGCTGGTTACCGACCACTCCGGCAGGCGCGCGACTGCGCTTGTGGACGCGAGAGCAAACAGGTCAGTCGGAGCAATCGACAATCCACAACAGCAATAAACACCGTGGCGCGGTATTTCAAATGCCGCTGGCACCAGGCCAGGAGTAGCAGGCTGGTCACCACTAAATGGATACCTGCGTACACAACTTCGCCTGTAATCAACTTAAAAACAGCGGTGAAGAGTGATTTCGGCAAATTATTATGCCTGTGTGACACCAGCAACCTGGGCACTGGCCTGAACGCAGTGGGTTATTACAGGCAAAGATTAAGCAATAAACATTAATCCTGGCAAAATAACTTTACAGAAATGAGCCGGTATTGAATTACACATAACTTAAATCCCTGGCTGAATCGTCAGCCAAATTTTAAAGGACAACTTTCAGCTGTAAAGGCAATATCTATACACACTCACCATCACCAATATGGAGACATTACATCGCCTTACACCTGCTCCAATTCCACTGAACGCCGTATGAACATGGATTTAAATGGAATGAGCCAGTGAAGTAGAACTTGAATTATTTCAGGTGAATACCTGAAATGAATACCTTGAAAGAACTAAAAACTCAACAGCTAATTTGATAAAAGGCAAAGAAAAGTGCAGCGGTTGTATTATTATTGGGAATAATCATTAGGAAAAAGTAGTTTGGTCAGCTGAAAAAGTGAGTCACAAAGTATGCCTGTACAACTATACATAATGAATTTGAATACAGCAATAACGGAAATGTAAAATGTATCTGCAATTAAGGGGATTGTATTTTAACAGCTATGAAGCGGGATCTGCATCACTACATCCCTAAAAAAGCACATGCTGAATTGATAAAGTCATATTGGAAAACGTCTATGCAATCGATATTTTGAAGAATCCATTACCTTATCGAGTCAAAAAGTAAAATCGCATCACTTTGACAAACTTGATGGACTGCAAATACGACCCAGTTAGCAACAAAGCAATCACTTCGTTTGTTCCACCACCAAGACCATTCAGATGCTTAGCAGAATGGCTAAAGATCAACTTGATGAGTATTGGCACAGACATGATTGATGAGTTAATTGTGACCGATGCTTTAAATGAATCGACTCAAAATACAAACACGAATGCGTAGGAGTTTGAGGGTCTAAGCACTGGTGAGCAAAATCGCTTGCTTATGTTTGCCAAAATACTTAGTGTGATGGAGGAGCGCACGGTTTTTTTAATAGACGAGCCGGAGCTAAGTTTGCACTTGCATTGGCAAATGGAATTTCACAAAACCATACTGAAGATATTATCGAGGCTCGACAGGTTTCATGTTGTTATTGCAACTCACTCTCCTATTATGATCAGCGAAGGAGTGCGCGCAGACGGTAATCCCGATAATGTCGTTGCCGTATTGGATGCTCGGGTTGATGGTGGGGTAAAGGCAAACTCAAAAGAAAATTATAATAAAGGTGTGTCGTATGAATTCTATAGTTTTGTGAAAGTTGCAAGTCATGAGCAGTTGGTGTTGCGGCAGTTCCATACTTCACCGTATCAGACTCGGGAAGTGAGCGTGGAGATTGCTGATACCGTGCTTGATTACGCCGAAGGCGCAACTGAACGAGCCGAAGCGATAAAACTGTTGCGCAGCTTGAGCTCTGCAATGGGGTTATCCGAGCAAGCTGAAAAGCAGATCCAGGCCGCTATTAAGTTTGTACAGAAAGGTTTAACTAAATCAATCAAGGATAAGATTTCAATATGAAATCTCTTTGTGTAGACGGCGACGAAGAAAATCATCTGCAAAAGCTTATTGATCTGATAAAAAGCAAGGATATGGACGGTGGTGAGGCTTGGTCGGCTTTTTCCGCACCTGCAGCTTCAAAGACCTTTAAAAGAGGGGAGGCTGATTCTAGGACATTTGATTTTAGTCCGGTTGAGCGAGCAACATATAAAAACGTTAGGCAGCGCGTACAAAATCATCTATTCAATAAATGTGCTGGATCTTGCGCATATTGCCGTCGCCCTGTTGGGCATTATGGCTGGGCGTGGCATATAGAGCACGTTCTTCCGAAGTCAAAGCACTCGTCACTTACCTTCTCACTTGACAATCTGACTGTTGGATGCGTGCATTGTAATCAATGGAAAGGCGCTCGGATTGATAGATATCTGGTAGGCAAGATACTGCCGATAATTAATCCATCACTTCCAGGTTTTATTTACTCTGCTCATCTCACGTACGTACAGATTAGCACCGACTCACTTAGCTTTGCAAAATATTCACATTGTTCGCCTGAGGGGGCTAAGACTTACAAAGAACTTTCATTCGAGATGCTTGAAAGGTCTTACGCTATTAATGGGATGCATCCACCTTTAGCATCTTTGCATGAAAAAATTGAAAGAGCTATCGGAGTTGGACTTTCAGCGGTTGAGGGACAAGGTCTAGCAGAACTGCTATTTGAGCTAAAACAAAGTATATACAAACTCAATTAGCTGTTGGTTGGTCGCATATTGCCAGCGTTCTACAAAAGAAAGTGTGTGGCCTTCCACTATGGAACCGAGCTATGTGCTTAAAGTCTCATGGCGGAGGGGCATATTGTAAGGTTATTTCTCCACTAGATCTTTGTACATTTCTCTTGCGTTTAGGATCTGATCCCTCAGCTCTTCAGGATCAATCCTCACACCGCCACGAGGAGTTACCTGCAATGTTTTCAGGGAGTTGGCTGCTTTTATGAATGCTCGCTCTTCCGCCTGAATCCATTGAGGACGCTTGTCTTTCCAAAAGAGCCATGCCATTTCGCCTTACCTCACTTCTCGATGGATGGGAGCTAGTATCTGGTAGCTGCAGGAGATGTCCAATCTACGTGGTGACTTCGACATCCTGCAAGTGGAGCGCGCAGACCAGGAGGGTCGAAGGGCATGAGGATGGAAGCCCGCAGGGCCAAGACCTGTCGTAGACAGGGCTTGGTTCACGACAGCCGTCCCTCCTAGGGCATGCCACAACAACCGTAGCGTCGATGGCTAACGAAAGGTGCGCTGATCGAATGACCTGGGCATAACGCCCTGCGCACAAAGGTCATACGTTTTTCGCAATGCTACCTCATCGCCAGAGGACACCCTCGCATGGGCAAAGATCGTCGACAAAAAACGCTTCCGCTCGCCATTGCCGAGTTCAGACCAGACCCTCGGCTGACCTTGTGCATCCGGAACCGCAAGGCGATCAAGGAAATACTCCTCCAGGCTGTGAAGACGTTGCTGACCATCAATCAAAATCTCGCTGTTCTCCAACAATGCCCTGTCAGTGTTAGCTGACTCGCACCAGTCGTTTGTCAGGTAGCTTCCCAGGTCGGCCCCTGACCAAACAGCGGCAATGAAACGACCCTTCTGGCCTACGTTCCATTCGAGGGCACGCGCCCAGATTGGCACAGGCATGCCCATAACAAATCGCCCGGCCCATGGATGCCGCTCATGAGCGGCAGACGGATCAACCAGGTACTTCTCTAACTGGCTGACCAATACCTCAATCGGGTAATGACTGACGCTCGTGGGCAGCACTCGCTGTGGCATACGGATGCTCAAGTCGGATATTTCGTCGTCGGCATAACGTTGAAATGCAGGGCTCATAGTTTTCCTTGGTGGGGGCAGGTAGATCGAAATAGCCAGGACAATATCAGGGCAATACGCGAGAGGATCGCCACGCATCCACGGTCACAATGATCAGCAGATCTCGATCCGTGGAGATATCGATTTGCCCACTATCGACAAGCGCGTGCGCATAGCCTTCAGCATAGGCAGCAGCTTTATCGAACTCGGATGTGCTGGTAGAGGATCGAATGTTATTGATGAGTCGTACCCATGCACGGTGCTGGCGGTTGCCTTGTAGAGTGCAAGGGAACGATATGGCACCGCTGAGACGATGTACGAAGGGATCACTAGGAATGGTCAAAGCCGTTGCTCAAAGGGATACATACTTATGAAAAACGGTTGGGTCTGGAAAACCTTGAGCAGGTGCGGAAGATTTTTGCTCGTGGGGCGATCATGTAGGCCAAAGGCTTATCAATACGAGCAAGCGGAGCGCGCAGGCGTGAGGATGGAAGCCCGGCAGGGTCAGGACAACGGCGAGCATCGCCGGGCCTGATTTACGACAGCCGTCCCGACCGGGCGCGCACAAATCGGTGTTGTCCACCTCGCGGGTCAACATCAGCTTCTATGGGATAGGTTTAGAACCGGTCGCCGACTCTCGCCATGAATCTAAGTCCTCGTCAAAGAGACCCAGAGCATGTTGTATCCGCTCCGGATCCGCTTCGGGTTCCTCACCTGGTGGTGGCCCAAAAATGTTTTCAGGTGCCCAGTCATCCTTGAACAAGAACATATCAGGCGTAAATTCCACGATGCCGAGCTCATTGTTGTCCAAGATCTCACGAGCGAATTGCCTGAAGATCCTGCCCCCCTTAAGCCCAAGCCCTGCACCAGTGTCTTTGACAAACAGGACAGTCCATTCGTCGTACATTACACCAGCCGCAATCTTCTCCCAGACAAGACAGAACAGCTTGTAATTCTCTCCGACCAATTTGCTGTCATGCACAACGACAAGCGTGCCTTTGGAAGCATTCAATAGCCTGACTGGAGAGAGGATGGTCAACATGATCGATTGCTCGATCAAGTCGATCACCCTTGTATCGGTTTGCCCTTCCCAGAGCACAGCAAATTTCTGAACACTCATGTCACCAAGTGGAACGCAGTCAGCGCCGAACAATTGCTGTGTAGAAAAAATCGTATATGCGCCCTCACCATCATTGTTGTGAGGCTGCTCGTGCTCGGTATATAGCAAGCGGGAATAGATCATGGTGGGCACCGTGTGGCGAAGGAATGTGTGAGCCGTACCTGTGTCGGGTACTCAACGATAGACTGAGTACCTATCCCATTACTTCATTAGGCATCTGGACTTCTGCTCGCCGCACCGACGTAACAATCCGTCATCGAACAGCGATGGTGGCCCATAGTCGACGCTACAAAGTCCGCTACGCTCGGGTGACTCCGAGGGGGTAACGGTCTGGAGGAGGTCAACATGCAACCGGTGAGATATGCGGTCGTCGCAGTTTGATATCTCCTCAGCGCAGTCATCGAGAACCGGTATGTTGTAGCGCTCAATCCCCAGGCTATTTGACTCAAGGACTTCCTTGACTTCACGCCAAAACAAGTAATCAGAACGGCCTGAATAGGCCTCGTGCTCACACGAAAAATCCACCTCCAACCTTCGGTTGAGCTCCAATTCTTTGATCGGCTTCCATAGGGCTTCGATGGCAGAAAAAGTGGAGCCCGCCACTTCGTCACTCAAAAAGACACGAAGCACGTCTTTGTGAACGGCAACCAGCTTCACCCCGGACATTGCGCCTTGGATGTGTGCCTGTTCTAGAGTCTCGATTGCGAATCTGTCCTCTAGCGGCTGGTTGTAGAGGACGGCGAAGCGCTGTTTGCGAGCGGTTGCCATCAGATCAAGATTCGGGGTCTTCCACTGCAGGGCGCTCAACACCACGTAATGGAAAACACCTTTGAGAGCTACGGGAGCGCATTCCGGGTGGAACAGAGCTGAAAATCTCATGGTGATTTCTCTCTTGGACGGTAGTGAGAACTGAAGACCATGGGGCTGAAGTGGTCAAGGGAAAAAACGAAATTAAAAAAAGAATTTTTCTTTTGAATCAGTATCTTACGAGCATACTCTTAAATTGAAATTGACACATGGGGAGCTCGGATGCTGCTGCGCATCGAGACCCCGCCTCTTTGGGCGCTCCGCTGAAGTGTGCCGAACGACCCCTCTTTGAGTCGCTCGCCTTATGCCTTGAGTCCAAGCTGTTCGACGAGCGTAGAGTTCCTACCTGAGTAGTCGAAGAGCATCAGAAGCTACGCTCGTATACTCAAACGTGACTGTCGTAGGTTGGTTGACGATCAGTATTTCCGAGGATGGGCAGCTAGCTGTTGGAAACGGAAGGTGACCTATCCAATCGTGTACAGGTAAGCGAGATGCAGCGCCTACAGTGGAAAGGCCAATATGTGGCGCAATGCCGGGTCGTCGCCGGAAACGCGGGCTGGGTAAAGGTCGCCCGCAAGAACCAACGCAGTTCAAGGTTTCGATTCATAACTGCATTTCTTAATTACTCGAAAACTATTTTTTTAACTAAGATTAAAAAAGATATTTCTATCAATAAATGAGTTTTTGATATTAATAATATTAGGGATATTGACATGGAAAGGATGCGATTGATGTTTGGCCGTAGACCTTGGTCTGCTTGGTCTGCTTGGTCTGCTTGGTCTGCTTGGTCTGCTTGGTCTGCGTCGGATGCCAAGGTGCCGTGATCTGAGTTTTTATATATGTTATTGCAAAAAATAATTCTCAAAAATTGACATAACAAGAAGCGATGGACTGTAATTTGTTCATGTTTTTTAAGAGGAAAAGTTCTTGTGGTGCTGGTTTTTTTCGTAGTAGCTTTAGCCCATTGTGGAGGCGCTATGAAAAATTTCAAAATGGTTCCTGCAGTAGTTAAGAGTGTGAAAACTTATGTCGTCGAGTCTATTCCAGATAAATTATTAGTGTCAGGGGTGGAGCAATATTGTAGTGCTCTTATCGCTATTGGTCGGGCAAGGCTAACAGTGAATTCATATGTTGGAGCATTAGCTCGATACCTGGATTTCGTCGTGGAGTACGTAATTTGCTCTTTGCTGCTAGGTAAAGTAGCGGGCGAGATGAAGTACGAAGATATTGTGCATGTTTTCTTCGAGTCGTTGACTGTAGGGTGCAATTCAGATGATGAAGTAATCAGGATGGTGTGCGTAAGGCTCAATCGCCGCTTGGTAAAAAGACGTACTGTCAATGTGTATCGATCTGCTTTGAAGTTCGCATTTGAGGTTTCAGACAAGTTTGTAAATAGCACAATTTCGAAAATGACTCTTTTGGGGCAGGGCAGTGACAAGCCAGGAATTGGAGTTCCATACAAGTCTTACATGGAATTCAGTCGATCAAATTCCCAGCGGATATATCAGACATCATTTCTTGCTGGTTGCATATCTGGTGGAATAAAGGGTAGTTACGTAAATTTGCTACCTAAATATTATCGTGGGTCGGCGCGACATTACATCGGAGAGCTACGGCTTGATTTCCACAAGCTATTGGAGATCTTGCCCGGAATAAAAAATGTTCGAGATCGCTGTCTTTTGGCATTGCTTGCGGCAGGGGGGGAGAGAATCTCAGAAGCACTTCAGACTCTGACAATAGACATTGACCCAGATACGAATAGCGTACTGGCTATAGATCCGAGTAATAGGCCAAGCCTTTACTATGAGATGGGCTTATCGGTGTCTCAAGTATCCAGCCTGCGCTGGAAGGGAAGAAAAAATAACTCGGTTTTTCTTATGCCGCCATTCGACAAGGTTTTTTGGGACTCATATGCGGAGTTACTTGTTTCAGATAAGTACCCTGTTTTTGATGCTAATAGGCGCTGGGTAACTCATAAGTTTGTTTTTCGTGTGCTGAAAGGTAAGACGCGTGGGCAGCCATTGGCTTTGGCATCTGAGGGGGTTATTCGCAAGATGTTCAAGCGCTTACTTAAGAAGTACAACATTGTTAATGTGTCACCCCACGATATTAGGCACTGCTATGTCACCTTTCTTATCCATGAGGTGCCTGTAGGTGATAGGCGAGGATTCGGAGTTGAAGTCGCAAGCGACTTAGTATCGCATGTCAAACTCGAGAGCACTCTGGTTTATGACCATCTAGATAGAAGCACAGCCCACGCGGATATTGAGGATGGTTACAAAAAAATAGGCTATCACCCGGAGATGTTAAAGCCATGATTAATCATACTGATATGCCCGTCTGGATCGGCGGCGATGCAGATGTTGACTCTGCTATCAAAGCTAGTATTGCAGAAGCAGCGCAGTTTATACAGGGTGAATATGGGAAAGGGAAGCATTGGTCGTACGATACTATCACAGCAGGGCCGGAATCATGCCAGGTTAGCTTTATTAAATATTTCGTTTATGCACCAAGGCTTGAAGAAGCTTGTTATACATTTGATTGGGTGCTCGAGGTGTTTAAATATGTTGCGGCAGGCAGCAATCAAGAAAATTTAGACATGGATATGATCTTGGGGCCATCCAAAAAAGACTATAAGAAGTCCGTGTATACCTGGGTCAGGCGCGGACTGTGGCTGACGATTGTAATGCTTTATAAAAATGGTCTTATTTCGATTCCAGCGAATTTTAGCGCATTATCCTCCAATTCAGGAAATGGTGCTCCTGGAACTCGAACGGATTTTGCTTTTGAAACATATCCAGAGCTTATGAGATTCTTGATTTCCTCTCGATATAAGCTTGCTGCAAGTGATTTTTGGTCAGGAGTACCCAAAAAGGTTTGTGAAAGAATTGCACAGTATGGGACTCGTTTATTTTGGATGTGCGGAGTTACCAAGCCTGAGCAAATAGATATAGACGAAGTCATTGAGATTCACTTGACCTACACAATGGGAGAGCGATTGCTCACTGCCGAAATCCCCACAAGAGCTATTATGCAGTATGTATGCCACTACTACGGTGATCGCGTTCCCTTTACTCTGGATGAGTTTTTACCTCGTCTAGAGCAGGCAATACGCTTTCGACGCATTGGCTCCACCCCTTCAGAAATAAGGGAAAGAAAAATTTCAGGGTCTCAGGACTCGGTAGACTCGGTAGATGAGTTGTACAATTTCGTAAAAGTCTGGGTTAAGCGAGATTATCTCCCGAGACGCATGTCGACGGTTGATCTCTTCGCCCCATGGCGTGAACTCTTGACGGGGACTCTGGATCTTTGGTTGAAAAGCCAGATTAGATATCTTAGAGAGAAAACATATGAACGTGAAGAGGTTAGTGCCCTTGGGATAGCCCAATTTAATCTATATCTCTTTGAGTTTTTGCCTAGATGGTACTCTATCAGTGGAGTCACGTGGATATACAACTATCCATCTTGTCCGAAAGACATTTCTAACATTTTTATCTCACCGGCTGACCCGATAACCGGAGCTCCGCCATCTTTCAAAACCTTTCTTACCCAAATGTTTGATGACGATGTGGAGACTGCACCCTATGCAACGATGCTGCAGCTCAAAAATTTCTTTTCTTGGGTAGAGGCTAAGTATCAGCACGTTCATGGATATGAAGGTTTTGTAAATCCCATTCATGAAATGGATATGCCCCCATCGAACAGCAGAGGTGAGAGCAAAGCAAGACCCTTCGCAAAATGGCAGTATTCAATAGCTTTGAATTACTTGGCGACCATAATCAATGCAATCAAATTAATTAACGATTGCGTAATATCTGGCGATATTTCCATAACTAATGAACGAGATTTTACAGCCCTTGCACAAAGGTTAGGGTGGGATAACTCATTTTATTGGAGTGGGCGTCGGTTCATCATTTCGAAAATTCCAAGCGTTTTTCTAGAGCGCTGGAACATACCGCTTTCTAGTAATAATTATCTTACGCTGCTCTATCCTCACTATGCTATACATGTTTTGACTGCAGTAGACAGTGGTCTTAGACATCAGAGTGTACGCTGGCTTTGCATAGATTTTGATAAAAATGTTATTGAAGGCGCCGGGTTGGTGGCTTTCAAGTTACACGTTGCCGTAGATAAAGTCTCAAAAATCCCAGTGGAATCCTACGTTGCGCTGCAGACACTTGAAGCCTTAAGGTATCAACGGGAAATTAGATCTTTAGTCGATCTTGAAAGCTTTAAGGTAAAAGTTTTTTATCGTGGAAATGTGGATACACAGAAAGCAAAATTCAAACCTTTATTTTCAAGCAGTTTTGCCTCTGGGCTACCTAGAACAGATAATGCTTATAGTGAGATGTATGTAAAGTTTCTTGTCGATTTTAACTTCTTTCTCAATGATCATGGTCTTAATTGTAAGCTTTTTGAACTTAAGGCTAAGGGTTTTGCTTATGGTGATACCGTCAATGCGGGTAAAGAAAATCGCACAAAGGCGGGTGATCTATTTTGTCCGCTAAGCTTGGTTACCGATATGACCCCTCATCATACTCGTTCTAGTACCGTTAATAGCTGGTCAAAATATTTGTCTGCTAAAGATGTCGGCAGATTTAAGACTGCACATAAATCTGAGGCGGTCGTAAGATATTACAGAAAGCTGGATGATGAGGATAAGGCAGAAATATCACACCATCTTGAACTGGGAGTTCAGCAGATATGGGGAGGTACTTCGATAGATCCGGCACTTGAAGGGTCAACTTTTCGTAAGTCACTTGCTGCAGATGCCCGAAAAGCTGTTCACGATTTTGGATGTATTTCGATTTCTGCGGCGGGAAGCGATAAGGAACTTGATGGGGTGCAACGAATCGCGCAGGGATATCACTCAGGACTTGCGCACTATCCCACCCATATTTGCACTAGGAACGGAGATTGTACAGACGAGATGAAAGCAGCTGGGACTGAAAACAAGTGCGGCTTTTGTATTTACGCTGTCAAGGGTATCGATAATCTTGAGGCAATAGAAGTCAAAGTGATTAATTTGACAGACGAAGTTCGATCATTGCATGAATATGCCGACCGGATCCCAGAGCAAAATCAACATGAATTGATTAAGGTGGATAACCGTCTAGAGATCGTAGTTGGAGATCTCCTGGCTTGGATTTGGTGTAGAGACCATTTGGTCGCGGCTGCAGAAAAATTTAAATCTGATCCAGGCAAGTTGTACTCATATCGCCCAGAAATTCTAGAGCGGGATTTTCGCCAATTCAACGCTGATGAAGATTCAGCTTTCTATGTTTTATCTCGCCTTCATCAAGATAGTCAGTTTCCTGACTTAGTCTCGGAGGTCGCCCGAGCTAAATATAAGGCACTCAAACTTTCTTTGCTTTCAGGAAAGGTAAGCGTACTTGAAATTTTTAAGGGCACTATCTCTGATTCTCCAATTGAGCTGGTTTCAGTGATTCGATCAATGCTCAAGAAAAGTGGCATTGGGATAGAAGATTTGGCGTCAATTTGGCAGGCTCAAGACGGCCGTATCAATAAATTGATTGATGATTATGTTCCGGTTATTGCGGTGGCTAAGGAGTAGGGTTAATGCTCAGATCTAATTTCTCAACATGGCAAGAGAATTGCGTTGATGAAAAGACTAGAAAAGTTATTTCAATACTCAAAGATATGAGTGAGTTTAAAACTCCTGCGATGAAAGTCACAGATCTGGCTAAATTCATATCTGACAAAATGATCAAGGATCTAGAAGGTGCTAATTCTGATGCGTCGGATCCATGCGTGCTGGACTTTACCACCTTGTTAAGGAAGGCTGGGAAGTATCGCCCAATAATAGATTCCTATATGCTTGAAAGAGAAGGCTTTGAAAACTACGCCTTGCGAAATATTGATCCTATCATCGGGAATTTACTTGAGTCTCATAAGGTGCGGCTGAAACAGTCAAATGTATTAGTTAAACGTCTACAAGAAAAGGTGAGTCAGCTAGAGGCTGATAAAGCGGCACTGAATTCTGTCGCTAACATCATTCCTAATAGCAATAGCGGGTGGGATCAATTAAATGCAATGGGTAAGGTCGCATCTATATTTTTTGATCTGCTTCTAAGTACAGATTATTGCAAATTTGATGAGGCCACAGGCGATCTACTGGCTGTTGGAAGAGCGCGTCGGGTGCTTTTGCCGGCCTCAGATATCGCGGTGTATCTGAATTGGCGCTATCGGGCTCCATCAGAAAGCTAGTTATATAGCTATTCATTTGATGTGAGGTTGCTTTGGCGAACCCCTTCACCAGCCAGCCTGAAGGGCGCACAACGCTAGGAAAGCATGAGGGCTCACTGTGCCCATGGATCCTGGCTTTGTATGACTTGTGTTTTACAAACACCGCACCGTACATGCCAAAGAGATCACGGCACCAGAGCTTTTAACAAGCTTATCGAAACACCTTACTGTGCGGTTATCCTCTTTTAGCTACTCATACATGCGTTCGATGATATTGCCGGCTGTCAAACAACCTAGGCAAGCCCGGTTTGGGTTAGTGCTTCAGGTTTTGTAGACAGATGGCTGCCTGCATTCAGTAGCGATCCCATTATGGGCGCAACACGTCGGCTTCGTGTCCCTTGCGAGGTAGCATGCACCGGCAGCGTGTGCGAGGACGCCCGCGTAGACTCGGAAGGTGAGCCGCACCGAGTATGGGGTGGGCATAAGCAACATCGCTTGCTTGCCCAACTGAAAATAGAAAAGGCAGAGGCAATCCGCCTGCATCACATTGCATGTAAATATTGTTTGTCAAACCGACCCCGGCTCCGGGCGAGCGCAGAGTCCTACGGTGCTTTGGGCGCCTTTTTTCACGGGCGCCTGATGAGGCTCGGCTTGCACGTAGGGCCGTGGAGTCGATCAGCCAGCTATCTAGATCATTCGAGTGCTGTTCGCTTATTCGGATGTGTAGCCGGTTGAAGAATCCTCCATTGCGTCAGTCGCGGAATCGCTGACACACCTTTGAACAAGGGCCAGAACTTTTTTGCGTGTTCCTCCAAGCCGTGCCTGAGCATCATCCAATCATCAGCCCGCTGACGTTTGTAACGGCGTGCTCCAATGAAGAATCTGCAACCACGTCCCAGCCAGCACCTGGATTTAATACTGTTTTGACATCGTGACCTTTTGGCAGTGATGTGGCGATTTTACTGGAGTCGATGGTTGAAGAAATTTTGTGCGAATTCTTGTGAGATCAAGCATAGCTATGGAATGGCTTTAATGTGCAGCAACTGCGTATTGCAAATCATTGAAAAATACAGGTAATTTATTTTTTCATGGTGGGGTATGACCCGATTACAGTTCGAACCCCGCCTGGGACACCAGATACGCAAAGGCCCCGCACTGTTGATCAGGCGGGGCCTTTTTTGTGGCGTTCAATCAGCCGTTCAGGCCTGCCCCAGCAACCCGCGTACCGCCAGGTTCTTCATCAGCGCGCTGACCCCGAACGCCCATTGTGGCGCCTGGTCGCTGCCAGTCACGCGGTTGTGCAACGCCCCCAGTGTCGGCGACGAAATACTGACCACGTCATCGGCCTTGTGGGTAAAACCCTGGCCCGGCTGATCACGGTCTTCGGTGGGGGCGAACAGGGTGCCCAGGAACAGCACAAAACCGTCCGGGTACTGGTGGTTCGCATTGAGCGTCTGTGCGGCCAGGTCCGCCGGGTCGCGGCTGATCTGGTTCATCGAGCTTTTGCCGTCCAGCACATAGCCGTCGGTGCCTTCCACGCGCAGGGTCACTTCGCAGTGGCGTACGTCGTCGAGGCTGAAATGTTCGTCGAACAGGCGAATAAACGGCCCCAGTGCGCAGGACGCGTTGTTGTCCTTGGCCTTGCTCAGCAGCAGCGCGCTGCGCCCCTCGAAGTCGCGCAGGTTGACGTCGTTGCCCAGGGTGGCGCCGTGGATCCGGCCCTGGCTGTCGACGGCCAGCACCACTTCCGGCTCCGGGTTGTTCCAGCTTGAGCCGGGGTGAATGCCGATGGCGCAGCCACTGCCCACGGCGGCGAGGATGGGGGCCTTGGTAAAGATTTCCGCGTCCGGGCCGATGCCGACTTCCAGGTACTGCGACCACATATTTTGTTCGATCAGCACTTGCTTGAGGCGCATGGCTTCGGGCGAGCCGGGGCGCAGGTCACGCAGGTTGTCGCCAATCACGTCCTGTACCAGGGCGCGGATTTCCTGGGCGCGCAAGGCATCGCCGCCGGCTTTTTCCTCGATTACCCGTTCGATCATGCTGGCGGCAAAGGTCACGCCCGCCGCCTTGATCACTTGCAGGTCGGCCGGAGCGAGCAGGTAAGGTTTGGCGATGTCGCGCTGTTCGCCGCTGTTGGTGAGCAATGCGTCAATCGTGCCCAGCGAAGTGCCCCTGATTTCGCGCACGGCTTGCAACGGGTTGTCGCTATCGAGCAGCAGGCTCAGGGTGGGGAAAAGGGCGGTGCAGTCGATCACTTCGCCGTCACGAATCACCACCACAGCCGGGCCACCACGTTCGCCGGGCAGCCACACGCGGCCGACCAGGGTGGCGCGTTGCCAGTCGTCGGGCAGGGTGTTTTCTACGGTCAGATTGAGCGTTTGCATAAGCGGGATCCTTGAAAGAGCGGGCCGTGTGGGAGCGGGCTTGCTCGCGATGCTGACGCTGCGGTTTGTTTGATAAACCGAGGTGATGCCATCGCGAGCAAGCCCGCTCCCACAGGTCATGTGTGTGGAGGGTTTAGTGGGAGTGGCGGGGCGGGCCGTTTTCCGGGATCACGCGCCAGTACAGGGTGGCCGGTTCCAGGCAGCCGCCGGTGGACAGCTGGCCGACCAGTTGGCGGTACAGTTCCTGCCACGGGGTTTGTGACGGGGCCAGCGGTGGCAACGGTTCCTGGCGGCGTTCGTTGAGCACGCTTTCGTCCACCAGTAGGTTGACGCTGCGGGCGTTGAGGTCGACGCGCAGGCGATCGCCGGTACGCAGCAACGACAGGCCGCCGCCCACCGCAGATTCCGGGGACATATTGAGGATCGACGGGCTGGCCGAGGTGCCGCTCTGGCGGCCGTCGCCCATGCATGGCAGGGAGTCGATGCCGGCCTTGATCAGGGTGGAGGGCGGGGCCATGTTCACCACTTCGCCACTGCCGGGGAAGCCCACGGTGCCGCAGCCGCGAATTACCAGGATGCAGCGCTCGTCGATGTCCAGCGAGGGGTCGTTGATCCGCGCCGTGTAGTCTTCCGGCCCTTCGAACACAATGGCCCGCGCTTCAAAGCTGTTGGGTTGCAACGGGTCGCTGAGGTAGGTCTTGCGGAAGGCTTCGCCCACCACCGACATTTTCATGATCGCGCTGTCGAAGAAGTTGCCGCTGAGCACGATAAAACCGGCGCGGTGCATCAGCGGGTCTTCGTAGGAGCGGATCACGTCGCGGTCGCCGGTGACGCAGTCGGCGACCACTTCACCCATGTTGCGGCCACTGACCGTGAGGCAATCGCGGTGCAGGCGGCCCACTTTGTCCAGCTCATGCATCACCGCCGGTACGCCACCGGCGCGGTGGAAGCTTTCGCCCAGGTATTCACCGGCAGGCATGCAGTTGACCAGCAAGGGCACGTCTTCGCCCACGCGCTGCCAGTCTTCCAGTGACAGCTCGATACCGCTGTGACGGGCGATGGCAATCAGGTGGGGCGGGCAGTTGGTGGACGCGCCCAGTGCCGAGGCGACGGCGATGGCGTTTTCAAACGCCGCGTGGGTCATGATCTGCGACGGGCGCACGTCTTCGCGCACCAGATCGACGATGCGCATGCCGGTGGCATAGGCCATTTGCCCGCGTTCGCGGTACGGCGCCGGGATGCTCGCACAACCGGGCAGGGACATGCCCAGGGCCTCGGCCAGGGCGTTCATCGACAGCGCGGTGCCCATGGTGTTGCAGTGGCCCACCGATGGCGATGACGCGGTGGTGAGGGTCATGAAGCCTTCGTAATCAATCTCGCCGGCGCTGAGCAAATTGCGCGCATGCCACAGCACGGTGCCCGAGCCGATGCGCTGGCCCTTGTGCCAACCGTCGAGCATCGGCCCGCCAGACAATACAATGGCAGGCAGGTCGGTGGTGGCCGCCGCCATCAGGCAGGCCGGGGTGGTTTTGTCGCAACCGGTGGTCAGCACCACGCCGTCCAGCGGGTAGCCGTGCAGCACCTCGACCAGGCCCAGGTAGGCGAGGTTGCGGTCCAGCGCAGCGGTGGGGCGGCGCGATTGTTCGGCGATCGGGTGGACCGGGAATTCCATCGGGATGCCGCCCGCGTCACGGATGCCGTCCTTGACCCGCTTGGCCAGTTCGATGTGATGGCGGTTGCAGGGCGTCAGGTCGCTGCCGGTCTGGGCGATGCCGATAATCGGCCGCCCCGATTGCAGCTCGGCCCGGGTCAGGCCCTGGTTCATGTAGCGTTCCACGTACAGCGCGGTGAGGTCGGCGTGGCTTGGGTCGTCGAACCACAGCTGGCTGCGCAGGCGGCGTGGGGTTGAATCGGTCATGGCAGGCTCCAGCAAATTATTCGGGCAATGGGTTGTTGCGGCGCAGCTGGCGAATCAGTCCGGCGTGGTCGAGTTCGCCGTCACCGGCCTCGACCATCGCGGCAAACAGGCTGTCCACCAGGCGACCCACGGGCAGGTCGAGGCCCAGTTTTTGTGCCTGGGCGAGGGCGGTGCGGGTGTCCTTGAGTTGCCATTTGGCCGGGCCACCGGGGGTGAAGTCGTTGCTGAGCATGCGTTGGCCGTGCTGGCGCCAGATCGGTGAGTCGACAAAACCGCCCATCAGCGCCTCGTGGACTTTTGCTGGGTCGGCGCCGCCGCGCTCGGCCAGCAGCAGGCCTTCGGCGACGGTGGCGATGGTGCTGGCAACGATCAACTGGTTGACCAGCTTGGACAGTTCGCCGGTGCCCGCCGGGCCGACATGTACCGGGCGGCCCATGGCGGCCAGGACGTCGCGGCCCTGTTCGAAGGCCGCCGCTTCACCGCCCACCATGATTGCCAGGCTGGCTTCCCGCGCCCCGCGTTCGCCCCCCGACACCGGGGCATCGAGGTAACGCAGGCCGCGCTCGGCACATAACTGCGCCTGGGCGGCGGCGGTTTCCACCGGGATCGAACTCATCACGATCACCAGCGCACCGGGCGCCAGGGCCTGGGCGGCGCCGTTTTCGCCAAACAGCACCTCGTCACACGTGGGGCCGTCGCTAAGCATGCAGATCAACACCCGGGCGCCGTCTGCCGCGGCAGCTGGGGTCGACGCCACGGTCGCCCCTTGCGCCGCCAGGGCCTGCAATTTGCCCGGCGAGCGGTTCCAGGCCCGCACCGCAAAGCCCGCGTGCAGCAGGTTGCGGGCCATGGGCTGGCCCATGATCCCGGTGCCGATAAAGGCTACGGTTGGCAGGCTCATGCTTTACCTCCAGTGGCAGGGGCCAGTGCGGCGCCAATCTGCGATTCTTTATTGCGCGGCATCAGCACCATGCCCAGGCCACCCAGGCCGACCAGTGCAGCAATCACCATAAAGCCCGGGGTGTAGCTGCCGGTCACGGTGAACAGGTAGCCGGTCAGGTAAGGGCCGATAAAACCGCTGAGGTTGCCGATGGAGTTGATCAGGCCAATGCCCACGGCCGCGCCGACGCCGGTCAGCACTTGCCCGGGGACGGCCCAGAACACGTTGATCGCGCTGTACACGCCCATTGCCAGCAGAATGAAGCCGATCACGATGATCCACGGCTGGTTGAGCCACAGTGCCACGGCAATCGACACCGCCGCGAGCATGGCGGCACCACCGGCATGCCAGTGACGTTCCTGCAGGCGATCCGAACGACGGCTCCACCAGATCATCGCCACAGCGGCCACCGCGTAAGGAATGGCGGTGATCAGGCCGTTTTGCATCAGGCCGATTTCCAGGCCGAAGGTGCCGCGGAACGAGGCCAGTACCGTGGGCATAAAGAAGTTCATCGCGTTGGAGCCCGAGGTGATGCCGAAATACACCAGCGCCAGCAGCCATACCTGGCGGTTGCACAGAGCTTTTCGGATCATCTGGCCCTTGGTTGGCTGCACGCCTACCACCAGCGGTTTATTGCGCTCTTCCTGGGCCAGGGTGTTGATCAGCCAGCTACGCTGTTTGTCGGTCAGCCAGTGGGCATCGGCCGGGTGGTCGGTGAGGTAGAAGTAGCAGACCACGCCGAGGATCACCGCCGGTACGGCTTCGACGATATACATCAGGCGCCAGCCGACAAAGCCCCAGGCATCGCCCATTTCCATCAGGCCCACCGACAGCGGTGCGCCGATGATTTGTGCGATGGGTACGCCCAGGTAAAACGAGGCGATCATGCGTGCACGGTAGCGGCTCGGGAACCACAGCGACAGCAGATAGATCACCCCCGGGAAGAACCCGGCTTCGGCAATACCCAGCAGCACGCGCAGGGACACGAAATGCACCGGTGTCTGCAAAAAGCCCATGGCGCCGGCGATGATGCCCCAGGTCACCATGATCCGTGCGATCCATACACGGGCGCCGTAGCGGTGCAGCAAGATGTTGCTCGGCACTTCGAACATGAAATAGCCGAGGAAGAAAATACCCGCGCCCAGGCCATAGATGGTCTGGCTGATGCCGATATCCTCGTTCATGCGCAGAGCTGCGAAACCGACGTTGTTGCGGTCCAGAAAGGCGACTACAAACAGCAGGACCAGAAAGGGAATCATGCGCCTGGTCACACGCTTGATCGTCTGTTGTTCGATGTCCGAGACATCGGGGAGCGGAGTAGTCATGTGGCACGACCTCAGTTTTTATTGTTGTGAGTAGCGTGAACGTTGCAGCATTTTTGTGAGACAGGGCTTTTTGTGGGAGCGGGCTTGCTCGCGATGGAAGCGCTACTGGGCTTCAGTTGCACCGCGTCGCCTCGATCGCGAGCAAGCCCGCTCCCACAAGGGGGTGATGGGTTATTTGCCGGCCGTATCCTCGATATGCGCGCGCACGATGGCGTCGAAGTCCGGGTCGGCGGTAAAGCCCAATGCACGGGCGCGCGGCGCTTCTACCTTGCTCGGCCAGCTTTCGACGATGCGCTGGATAGTCGCGTCGGGTTCCCAGCGAATCAGTTTGGCCACGTCGTCACCGGCCACCCGTTGCAGCGCCGCGACCATGTCGGCCACGGTGGTGGTCACGCCCGGCAGCGGGATGATGCGTTCGCCGCCCAGGGTCTGCGGCGACAGGGTCATGCCCAGCAGCATCGACTCAACAATGCGCCGTGGCGAGGTGAGGTAAACCCGGGTGTCGGGGCGCACCGGGCACACGGCAGGCAGGCCTACCAGTGGCTCGCGGATGATCGAACTGAAGAAGGTCGAGGCCGCCTTGTTCGGCTTGCCGGGGCGCACTGCCACCGTTGGCAGGCGCAGCACGCGGCCGTCGACAAAACCTTTGCGCGCATAGTCGGCGACCAGCAACTCACCCACGGCTTTTTGCATGCCGTAGGACGATTGCGGTGTCAGCACGGTGTTGTCATCCACCACTGGCGGCAGGGCGCCGCCGAATACGGCAAAACCGCTGGCATAGACGAAGCGCGGTGCGTTGCCTTGCTTGCGCAGGGTTTCGAGCAACAGCATCAGGCCGTGCAGGTTGACCTGCATGCCCAGGTCAAAGTCGGCTTCGGCCGCCGAGCTGACCACCGCTGCCAGATGCCAGACCAGATCCACGCCATCGGTGACGCGGGCGATAACATCGGGGTCGGCCACATCACCGGTTACCAGCTCGATACGCGGGTCGCTCGGCACGTCTTCGCCGGCAAAGGCGTCGAACAGCACGATACGCTCGATGGTGCGCGGTGCCTGGCCTTCGAAGGTCAGGGTGTTCATGTCGAGCAGGCGTTGGGCCAGTTGTTTGCCGATAAAGCCGGTGCCGCCGGTGATCAGGATTCGCATGTGTAGCTCCGTTTCTTATAGTTGTTTGAGCGTGTTATCAGTCGGCCTGCACGGTGAGCTGGCGCTGTTCGCCGAGGCCGCTGATGCCCAGGTGCATGACCTGGCCAGGGCGCAGATAGATCGGTGTCGGCTTGATGCCTAGGCCCACCCCCGGCGGTGTGCCGGTGGAAATCACGTCGCCCGGTTGCAGCGACATGCAGCGGCTCAGATAGGCAATCAGGGCCGGGATCTGGAACACCATGGTGCGCGTGTTGCCGTTCTGGTAGCGCTGTCCGTCGACCTCAAGCCACAGGTCGAGCTGGTGCGGGTCGCTGATCTCATCGCGGGTCACCAGCCACGGGCCGAGGGGGCCGAAAGTGTCAAAGCCCTTGCCCTTGTCCCAGGTGCCGCCGCGTTCGATCTGCCATTCGCGCTCGGACACGTCGTTGATCACGCAGTAACCGGCCACATGCTCCAGTGCGTTGTGTTCATCGATATTGCGTCCACCTTTGCCGATGACCACGCCCAGTTCCACTTCCCAGTCGGTCTTGATCGAGTCGCGGGGGATTTCGACGTTATCGTTGGGGCCACAGATGGCGCTGGTCCATTTGCTGAACACCACCGGCTCCGACGGCACCGCCAGGCCGGACTCTGCGGCATGGTCGGCGTAGTTCAGACCGATACAGATAAACTTGCCGACCTGGCCGACACACGCGCCGATGCGCGGCGAACCGCTGACCAGCGGCAGGCTGGCGGGGTCGATCTTGCCCAGTGCGGCAAGGCTTGCGGCACTCAGTGCAGTACCGGCGACATCGGCGATATGCGCCGACAAATCGCGGATATTGCCTTGGGCGTCCAGCAGACCGGGTTTTTCCTGACCTTTATCGCCGTAGCGCAGCAGTTTCATAAAAGCTCCTTTATCGAAAAAGCAGAAATCAATGCTCTTGGGTGGGAGCGGGCTTGCTCGCGATGCAGACACTGCGGTCTGTCATGTAAACCGAGGTGATGCCATCGCGAGCAAGCCCGCTCCCACAGGGAAAATCTGGTTTCAGTTGCTCATCCCGCCATCAATCACCTGGACGGTGCCGGTGGTGTAGCTGCTGGCATCGCTGGCCAGGTACAGCGCCAGCTGTGCGATTTCTTCAGCGCTACCGATGCGGCCCATGGGCTGACGGTCAACAAAGGCCTGGTACACATCGGCTTCGCTGCGCCCTTGCTCAAGGGCTTGTTCGGCGATGCGCTGGCGCAGCGAAGGGGAGTCCACGGTGCCCGGGCAAATGGCGTTGCAGCGGATGCCCTGGCGCACATAATCGGCGGCCACGGATTTGGTCAGGCCGATCACCGCGGCCTTGCTGGCGGTATAGGCAAAGCGGTTGGGCACGCCTTTGACGCTGGAGGCCACCGACGCCATGTTGATGATCGAGCCGCCACCGTTGTCCAGCATGCCCGGCAAAAAAGCGCGGATCATGCGGTACATGGCGGTCACGTTAAGGTCGAAAGAGAATTGCCAGGCCTGCTCGTCGCATTCGAGCAGGGCACCGCTGTGGACGAAGCCAGCGCAGTTGAACAGCACGTCGACGTTGCCGACCTGTTGGTGGATGGCATCGATGGCGGATGCCTGCGTTACGTCCAGAGGCAGCACTTGAATACCGGGGATGTCGCGCAGGGTTTCGACATGCAGATCGGTGGCGATGACCTGCGCACCCGCATCGCGAAAGGCCAGTACCGAAGCGCGGCCGATGCCTTGAGCTGCAGCGGTGATCAGCACACGTTTGTTGGCTAGGTTCATGGCAGGTGTCCGTTGTTATTATGTGGTGCGACCCCCTGCACACTAATATTGCGCTGCGATAATCGCCAATGAGATATTCTCAGGACTTAATAACCGGGGGTTATCGGATGGCGGATGTTGGATTCAATCAGCTGTGCAACTGGCTGCGCTTTCGCCATTTGGTGCTTGTCGACACCTTGGCGCGCACCCAAAACATGCATGCCACCGCGCAGGAAATGAGCATCAGCCAGCCGGCCGTGAGCAAGATGCTGCGCGAGATCGAGCATCAGCTGGGCTTTGAAGTCTTTGCCCGCTTGCCGCGCAGCATGACCCTCACCGACCTGGGCAGCCATGTGGCCCGTTTCGCCCAGATTGCCTTGAACGACACCGGCCAGTTTGTCAGCCAGATCAACCATCTGCGCCAGGGCGGGCATGGCCTGATCAAGGTCGGCACTATTTATGCGGCCACGGCCCTGGCGGTGCCTGCTGCCATTGTGCGGGTCAAGCAGGACTGGCCGCTGCTCACCGTGCAGGTGCTCGAAGGCACCAGTGCCAATATGCTGACCTTGCTCGAACACAAGGAGCTGGACCTGGTGGTGGCCCGGTTTACCCTCGACCGTCATCGTGAGTTGTTCGATTTCCAGGCGCTGGCGCCGGAGCCGTTGTGCCTGGTCACGGGCAGCCAGCACCCGCTGGCCGGGGCCAGTGAAGTGCCGCTGGCGGACCTGGGCAGCTGGCCGTGGGTGATTTACCCCACGGGCACGCCGATGCGCGCCCGGGTGGAAAAAGCCTTTGTCGAAGCAGGCATGCAAACCCCGGAAAACACCGTGGAAACCGTGTCGTTGCAGACCACCATGCAACTGCTGCAAACCACACCGTCGGTGGCGATGCTGGCCGAGTCGATGGTCGAGCCGGAAATCCAGGCCGGTCGCCTGACCCGCCTGACCTTGCCGTTTCCGCTGGTGCTGGCTGACTACGGGGTGATTACCCGGCGCAATGAGGTCCCGCAGTGGTCGGCAAAAGCCTTTATCGATGCCTTGTTGAGTGGCCCCGATGCCCTGCGCGGTGCACGCCAGACGCCTTGATAACGCAGGGTTATTAACTGATGGAATGATGTAATTGGGCACAGGCCCAACCGCCCTCTAAAGTGAGCGTCGCCCCACCTGTCGGGTAGGGGCGCAACCGCTCATGAGAGGCGCGTATGAGAACAATAAAAAGCTACAAGACGCTGACGATCTTCTTCCTGTTCCTGATTGGCGTGGTCAACTACCTTGACCGCAGCGCCTTATCCATCGCCAATACCACCATCCAGAAAGACCTGGCCATCAGCCCGATGCAAATGGGCGTGATGCTGTCAGCGTTTTCCATTGCCTATGCTTTTTCGCAACTGCCCCTCGGCGCCCTGATCGACAAATTGGGCAGCAAGCTGGCCCTGGGCGGGTCGCTGGTGGTGTGGTCGGTGGCGCAAGCGGCCTTTGGCCTGTTCAGCAGTTACGGTCATCTGGTCGGGCTGAGGGTGTTGTTGGGCATTGGCGAGGCGCCGGTGTTTCCTTCGGCAGCCAAGGCGTTGTCGGAGTGGTTTGATACCCAGGAGCGCGGTACGGCGACCGGCTGGGTGTGGTCTTCGACCTGTATCGGTCCGTGCCTGGCGCCGCCGTTGCTGACAGTGTTCATGGTGCATCTGGGCTGGCGCGGGATGTTTATCCTGACGGGCGTGATGGGCCTGCTACTGGCGGTGTGCTGGTTCAAGTTCTACAAAAGCAAGGCGCAATACATGGCCGAGACAGGCCGTGCGGAGCCGGTGCCGGTGCAACAGGTCAAGGCGCCGAAAGTGCGCTGGACCTCGTTGTTCAAGGACCGCAACACCTGGGGCGCGTTTCTCGGGTTTATGGGCGTGATCTACATGATCTGGCTCAACCTTACCTGGTTGCCCGGTTATTTTGAGCGCGAGCACGGGCTGGATTTGTATCGCACGGCCTGGGTGGTATCGCTGGCTTATTTGTTTGGCGCGTTGGGTACCATCGTGGCTGGCAAATGCTGCGATCGCCTGGTGGCGCGGGGCATGCGGGTACTGGCCAGCCGTAAGCTGATGGTGATCCTGGGCCTGCTGGGCGGGGCACTGTTTACCCTGATCGTGGCCTTTACCACCAACGTGGTGGCCTGTGTGATCCTGCTGTGCCTGACCATGTTCTTTATCAATATTTCCAGCGCCACGGCGTGGATGATCGTCAACACCATCGTGCCGTCGGAGCGGGTGGCATCGTTTGGCTCGATCCAGAACTTTGGCGGTTATCTGGCGGGCTCGATTGCGCCGATCCTGACTGGCTTCAGCGTGCAGCAGAGTGGTTCGTTTTCCTCGGCCTTCGTGATCAGTGCGGTGGTGGCGGCGTGTTCGGCGTTTGCCTATTTTGCGTTGCTCAAGGAGCCGCAGGCACCGGAAGCGCCCTTGGCCACGCTTGCTCCCGCCTGAGTGAGCCCTTGTTGGGGCGGGCTTGCTCCCTGCGGTGCGCCAGCCAGACCGCGTTGCTTGCATCGCAGGCAAGCCAGCTCCCACAGTTTTTGCGGTGCACACAAAATCCGGGGGCTGCCGCATCCCTCTGTGGGAGTGGGCTTGCTCGCGATGGCATCCCTGCGGTGCGCCAGCCAGACCGGGTTGCTTGCATCGCAGGCAAGCCAGCTCCCACAGTTTTTGCGGTGCACACAAAATCCGGGGTCACCCGCGTCCCTCTGTGGGAGCGGGCTTGCTCGCGATGGCATCCCTGCGGTGCGCCAGCCAGACCGGGTTGCTTGCATCGCAGGCAAGCCAGCTCCCACAGTTTTTGCGGTGCACACAAAATCCGGGGGCTGCCGCATCCCTCTGTGGGAGTGGGCTTGCTCGCGATGGCATCCCTGCGGTGCGCCAGCCAGACCGGGTTGCTTGCATCGCAGGCAAGCCAGCTCCCACAGTTTTTGCGGTGCACACAAAATCCGGGGTCACCCGCGTCCCTCTGTGGGAGCGGGCTTGCTCGCGATGGCATCCCTGCGGTGCGCCAGCCAGACCGGGTTGCTTGCATCGCAGGCAAGCCAACTCCCACAGTTTTTGCGGTGCTCACAAAATCCGGGGTCTGCCGCGCACCTCTGTGGGAGCGGGCTTGCTCGCGATGGCATCCCTGCGGTGCGCCAGCCAGACCGGGTTGCTTGCATCGCAGGCAAGCCAACTCCCACAAGTTTTGCGGTGCTCACAAATAATCCCACGACATATCCCGTCAAACGATGCCCGCTGTGGCTGGCCCGCTACTGACTAGCCTTTGAAATTCATCAACTAATAGAGTCAGGCCATGTCTTCTTTTCCCGCCTCCCACCGTCTGCGCCGTGGTCGTTACAGCGAGCAAAATCGCATTTATCTTCTGACCGCCAATACGCTGCATCGCCAACCCATTTTCCTGAACTGGCGTGTAGGCCGACGGGTGGTCGAACAGTTCAAGCAGGTACAAGCGCAGGGGCTGGCCACTTCGCTGGCATGGGTGGTCATGCCCGATCACTTTCATTGGCTGATCAGCCTTGAACAGGGCTCGCTGGATGACTTGATGTGCCGCACAAAATCGTTGAGCACCCGCGCAATCAACCAGGCTACAGGACAAACAGGCCGCCGCTGGCAGCAGGGCTACCACGACCATGCCTTGCGGCGTGATGAAGATATCAAGCAGGTGGCCCGTTATGTGATTGCCAACCCGCTGCGTGCCGGGCTGGTCAAGCGGGTGGGAGACTACCCCTTGTGGGACGCGATCTGGGTTTGACCCCTATAACACGAGATTACCTGTGGAAGCGGGCTTGCTCGCGATGGCATCCCCGGGGTGCGCCAGCCAGACCGGGTTGTTTGTATCGCAGGCAAGCCGGCTCCCACAGGTTTTACAACCAGGATTCGCTAACCCGCCGGTCCAGTTCTTCCCAGTCGGCCATGCCCAGCACCCGGGTGGTGTTGAGGCCGCGCAGGTAGCCGCGCAGTTGCTGGGCGCTGGCCTGGATGTCGGCAGCCGGGGCGTTTTCGCTGTGCAGTGCCTCTTCGTAGAGGCTCAGGTAGTCGTTCACCCGATCGCGGTACTCGGGCAGTACCGCTTCACGGATCAGGTCGAAGGTGCGCAGTTTTTGATTGGTATTCACGGGTCACCCTTTGTGAGTTTACGGGCTGTTGTTTGTCACCCAATGTAGCTCACATGTGACCCGGGTTAATACCTCTGCAGCGTCAGTGTGGCGCAGGCGCAGGTGCCGGGAGTTTGCCCGGCTCGTGCCCGGTCCTGGCCGAGCGGATCAGCATCAGCGCCCCCAGTACCGCCATCCCCGCCAGAAAGTACATGCCCGCATGCGGGTTGTTGAAGTAGCCCTCGGCCCAGGTCTTGACTGTTGGCGCGAGAAAACCACCGAGGTTGCCCAGGGCACCGATCACGGCAATCCCGCTGGCCGCCGCCGCGCCACCCAAAAAGCGCGTAGGCAGGGTCCAGAACAACGGTTGCACGGTGATAAAACCGGCGGCGGCCACGCAAAATGCCAGAATCACCAGTGGCAGGCTGCTACTTAAGGTCGAGCCAACCATACCCACGGCCGCCAGTGCCAACATCAACGCGGCATAGCGGGTTTGCTGGCCCTTGCGGTCGGCATGGCGGGTCACCAGGTACAGCATGATCACGGTGGCAATCCACGGAATGGAGGTCAGTGCGCCGACCTTCAGGCCAATACCGGTACCCAGCAGTTCGGCGATTCGCGTCGGCAGGTAGAACAGCACGCCATACACGCTGACCTGAATGGTGAAGTAGATCAGAGTGAAGTACAGCACTACCGGGTTGAACATCGCTGCACGCCACGACGACGGGCCTTTGTTGGCTTTTTGCAGTTGCTCTTTTTCCAGCTCGTGCTCGATCGCGGCCTTTTCTTCAGTGTTCAGCCACTTGGCATCCCGGGGTTTGTCGGTCAGGTAGAAGAACGCGAACACGCCGATGATCGACGCCGCGAGGCCTTCAGTGACAAACATCCACTGCCAGCCTGTCAGGCCGAACTGCGCGCTTTCCAGCAACCAGCCCGATACAGGCCCGCCTACCATCAGCGACACCGGCACGCCAAAATAATAAATGCCATAGGCCGAGCCACGCTGGTTCTGCGGAAACCAGTAGGTCAGGTACAGCACCACGCCCGGCGACAGCCCGGCTTCTGCGACGCCCAGCAGAAACCGCAGGATATAGAAGCTGGTTTCGTCGTGGGCAAACATCATTGCCGCCGACACCAGGCCCCAGGTGACCATGATCCGGCTCAGCCAGATACGCGCGCCGATCTTGTGCAGCATCAGGTTGCTGGGGACTTCGAACACCGCATAGCCGATAAAGAAAATCCCCGCACCCAAGGCAAACGCCGCGTTGCTCAGGCCGGTGTCCGCCTGCAGGGCGTGCTTGGCAAAACCGATATTGGAACGGTCGATGATCGCCATCGCGAACATCAGGGCGACAAAGGGCAGGATGCGCCAGCGGATTTTGCTCAGCGCCTGTTGCAAAGCGGGATTGGACATGGGGTGCTCCGTTATTGTTTTTGTGGAGTACAGCAATCAGATTTTTTTCAGGGCAGCACGCGCATAGGCTGCAACGATCAGGAAGCAGCCCATCGGTAACAGATAGGCCACGCCGGTGCTGGAATGGTCGGCCACCAGGCCCATCACATAAGGCAGCAGCGCGCCGCCGACAATGGCCATGATCATGAACGAGCTGCCACGTTTGGTATGCGGGCCGAGGTTTTTCACGCCCATGGCAAACAGCGTCGGGAACATGATCGACATAAAGAAGAACGTCGCCACCAGTGCGACCACCGACACGCCCTCAAACCCCAGCACCACCACCGCACACAGCGCCACGTTGATCAGCGCGTAGATCAGCAGCAGGCGCTGGGCGTTGACGCGGCCCATCAGCCAGGTACTGAAGAAACGGCCAAACATAAAGCTGAGCATGGCTACCGAGAGCAGATATGCCGCTTGCTGGCTGCTCATTTGCGCCCAGTGCTCGGTGACGTAGTTGATAAAAAACGCACCCACGCCAACCTGCGCACCCACATAAAAAAACTGGGTGATGACCCCGGTGACGAACTCACGGTGTTGCCACAGGCTTTTGTGGTCGTGTTGCGCGGCTTGCACTTCCTGCTCGCGCAGGTCGGGCAGCGGGGTGCGGGCGATAAGGATGGCCACCAGCAACACCAGTGCGGCAATCACCAGATAGGTCATTTGCAGCGATTGTGTGGTGTCGGTGCTGTTGGCGCCGCTGAAAAACAATGCGCCACCAATCAACGGGCCGAAGAACTGCCCCAGGCCGTTGAACGATTGCGCCAGGTTCAGGCGTCGTTCTGCTCCGGCGGGCTCACCCAGCACAGTGGCATAGGGGTTGGCGGCGGTTTCCAGGCAGCCCAGGCCGCAGGCGATCACAAACAGCGCGAAGAGGAAAAACTGGAAGCTCTGCGCTGCAGCGGCGGGCATAAACAAAAGGGCGCCGGTGGCATAGAGGCACAGGCCCAGCAAGATACCGGCCTTGTAGCCGTACTTGTCCATCAGCAAACCGGCGGGCAGGGCGATCAGGAAATAAGCGCCGAAGTAGGCGCTTTGCAGCAGGCCCGACTGCGCCTTGCTGACGTGCAGGGTTTCCTGGAAGTGCTTGTTGAGTACATCGAGCAAGCCATAGGACAGGCCCCAGAGGAAGAACAGGCAGGTGACCAGGATCAGTGCCCAGCGATAGGACGTAACCGCCCGGGTAAAGGACGGCGCTGCGACGTTCGGGTGCTTGAGTGACATGACGCATCTCCTTTTTATTGTTGTTGGCGACTTGCGTGAATCAGGATCTATAGGTGGGAGCGGGCTTGCTCGCGATTGGATCGCTGCGGTGTCTCAGGCAAATCGCGCTGATGCCATCGCGAGCAAGCCCGCTCCCACAGGGTTACGGGGGCAAGCTGAAGATCCGTTTCATCGGGGCCCATTTTTCCGTGGGCAAAGTCCAGGGCGTGGGCTGCTGGAAGCGCCACATCAGTGCCTCCCATTCCTGCACCCTGGGGTCGCTGGCGCCGGCCCGGGTAAAGGCCTCGGCACTAAACCCGGGAGCGGTGTCCATGACCATGAACAGCCGCGTGCCCAGCCGCCATATCTGCATGTCGAGCACGCCATGCCCGCGCAAATGGGCGCTGATCTGTGGCCAGATGTTCTGGTGCAAACGCTCGTACTCGGCAATCAGCGCCGGGTCGTCCTTCAAGTCCAAAGCCAGGCACTGGCGGTTCATGTCAGCGCCCGGTCCAGGTGGGTGTAGCCACCGTCCACCACCAGCCATTGCCCGGTGGTGTGGGAGGCGCGCGGCGAGAGCAAAAACAGCACGCTGTCGGCAATTTCTGCGGCCGTGGTCATGCGCTGGCCCAGGGGGACTTTTTCGACAATGCTCGCCAGCTTGGCCTGCGGGTCGGCGAAGGTATCGATCCAGCGCTCGTACAGCGGTGTCATCACCTCTGCGGGGATCACCGCGTTGACCCGTATGCCGTCAGCCAATAACGACGTGGCCCATTCCCGTGTCAGCGCCAGTTGCGCGCCCTTGGCGGCGGTATAGCCGCTGGTGCCGCCTTGCCCGGTGAGGGCGGTCTTGGAGCTGATATTGACGATGGCGCCGCGGCTGGCCTTGAGGGCGTCCACGCACAGGTGGGTCATGAGGTAGTAATGGATCAGGTTTTTTTCCAGCGATTCGACAAAGGCCGCGCGCCCGGCCTCAAGACCCACGCCATCGTTTACCCCGGCGTTGTTGACCAGCCCGTCGATACGTCCGAAGCGTTGCAGCACGCTGGCGACGGCTGCGCGGCAGGCGCCTTCGTCGCGCAGTTCGACCTGCATGAACAGGCTGCGTGAACCGCGCTGGTCCAGTTGCCGCGCCAAATCATCGGACAGCGGGCTGTGGCCGAAAATCACCGGGATCGCGCCTTCGTCGGCCAGCCCCAGGGTGATGGCCGCGCCAATCCCCGAGCCGCCGCCGGTGACAATAAACACCTTGTCTTGCAGATGCAGATTCATTGCGTTGCTCCCTCAATGTTGTAGACGCGGCATGCCGTGCCCCCCCAGATGGCTGCGTGTTGTGACACGCTGGCGACCAGGGCGCGGGTGGCCTCGTAGTCACTGGCCAGCAGGCACACCGGCCAGTCCGAGCCGAACATCAGGCGTTCGGGGCCGAACAGCTCCAGTGCGGTGTGCAGGTACGGTGTCAGTTGGGCGCTGTTCCAATGTTGCCAATGGGCTTCGGTGATCAGACCCGACAGCTTGCAGCTGACATGGGGCAGGGCGGCCAGCGCTGCGAGTTGCTTGGCCCAGGCTGTTAAATCTGCGGCTTGCACATCGGGTTTGCCCAGGTGGTCGAGCACCAGATGGTGGCGGTCATGCTGTTGGCACAGCTCGGTGACTGCACCCAGATCCCTGCCCTTGACCAGCACTTCATAGACCAGCCCCCGGCGCTGCAAAGTGGCAAGGCCGCGTTGGAATTCGCTTGATTGCATAAAATCGGCCGGCGAGCTTTCGTCCTGCAACTGATGACGAAAGCCGCGCAAAACCGGCGCCTGCGCCCAACGCTCCAGCGACGCTTCAAGGTCGCTGGCGCACAGGTCGACCCAGCCCACCACCGCGCGAATCCACGGATAACGCTTGGCCAGATTGAGCAACTGATCAGTTTCGCTGGCACAGGCGCGGGCCTGCACGGCAATGCAGCCGTCAAGCCCGGCCGCATCCAGCAAGGGCCGCAGATCATCAGGTTGAAAGTCCTGGCGCAAACAACCCATGTCGCGGCCTATCCAGGGGTAGGCCGCGGCGTCATAGCGCCAGAAGTGCTGGTGGGCGTCCAGCCGCAGCGGGTGGGTGGCGGGCATGGTCTTCAGCCCCGGTACCGGTACTGTTCGCGGGAGGCGGCTTTCATCTGGATCGTAAACCCCGGCGCCTGCGGCGGCATATAGGCCGCGTTGCGAATCACGCAGGGGTCTTCGAAGTGCTCATGCAGATGGTCGACAAATTCCACCACGCGGCCTTCGTGAGTGCCGGCGATGCACAGGTAGTCGATCATCGACAGGTGCTGCACGTATTCGCACAGGCCAACGCCGCCGGCGTGCGGGCATACCGGCAGGTTGTATTTGGCGGCCATCAGCATCACCGCCAGCACTTCGTTGACCCCACCGAGACGGCAGGCGTCGATCTGCACCACGTCGATGGCTTCACGCATGATCAACTGCTTGAACACGATGCGGTTCTGGCACATTTCGCCGGTGGCCACCTTGACCGGGCTGACGCCCAAGCGGATTTTGCGATGGCCTTCGACGTCGTCCGGGCTGGTGGGCTCTTCGATAAACCACGGGTTGGCGAACGACAGCTCGCGCACCCAGTCGATAGCCGCGTCCACTTCCCAGACCTGATTGGCGTCGATCATCAATTTGCGGTCCGGGCCCAGCACTTCGCGGGCGATGCGCACGCGGCGGATGTCGTCCTGCAGGTCATGGCCGACTTTCAATTTGACGTGGGAGAAGCCCGCGTCGACCGCTTCCTGACACAGGCGGCGCAACTTCTCGTCGGCATAGCCCAGCCAGCCGGCGGAGGTTGTGTAGCAGGGGTAGCCGTCAGCTTCGAGCAGGGCCAGGCGTTCGGCCTTGCCGCGGGCGCGTTCGCGCAGCAGGGTCAGTGCCTCGGCCGGGGTGATGCAGTCAGTGATGTAGCGAAAATCAATGCAGCGCACCAGCTCTTCAGGGCTCATGTCCGCCACCAGGCGCCACACCGGTTTGCCTTCGGCCTTGGCCCACAGGTCCCAGGCAGCGTTGACCACCGCACCGGTGGCCAGGTGAATGGCGCCCTTGTCCGGGCCGATCCAGCGCAGCTGACTGTCGCTGGTCACGTGGCGCCAGAAACGGCCCATGTCTTCGGCGATCCATTCCAGCTTCAGACCCACCAGCAGGCTGGCCAGGGCCTTGATCGAGGCGCAGCAGATTTCATTGCCACGGCCGATGGTGAAGGTCAGGCCGTGGCCTTCGAGGTTCGGGGTGTCGGTTTCGAGAATCACATAGGCCGCTGAGTAGTCAGGGTCCGGGTTCATCGCGTCCGAGCCATCGAGCGATTGCGAGGTGGGGAAGCGGATGTCTTCGACGCGTACGGCAGTAATCGTGGTCATGGTGCAGCTCCCTGTCAGTCGGCATTCACGGTGCGTTGCTGTTGTTCGCCCAGCCCTGTGATGCCCAGGCGCATGGTCTGGCCGGCACGCAGGTACACAGGCTCGGGCTTGATGCCCAGGCCGACGCCCGGCGGGGTGCCGGTGGAAATTACGTCGCCGGGTTGCAGGCTCATGAACTGGCTGAGGTAGCTGACGATTTTCGGGATCTGGAAAATCATCGTGCGGGTATTGCCGTTCTGATAGCGATGGCCATCCACTTCCAGCCACAGGTCGAGCTGGTGCGGGTCGGCGATTTCGTCGCGGGTTACCAGCCACGGCCCCAGCGGGCCGAAGGTGTCGCAGCCTTTGCCCTTGTCCCAGGTGCCGCCCAGTTCCAGCTGGAACTCGCGCTCGGAGACGTCGTTGATCACGCAGTAGCCGGCCACGTGCTCAAGCGCTTCGCTTTCGCTGATATAGCGACCGCCTTTGCCGATGACCACACCCAGCTCGACTTCCCAGTCGGTTTTGCGCGAATTGCGCGGGATTTCGACGTTGTCGTTGGGGCCGACGATGGCGCTGGTCCATTTGCTGAACACCACCGGTTCGGCGGGGATGGCGGCGCCGGTTTCGGCAGCATGGTCGGCGTAGTTCAGGCCGATGCAGATAAATTTGCCGACCTGGCCGACGCAGGCGCCGATGCGGGGTGAGCCTTGCACCAGGGGCAGGGTGGACGGGTCGATATCTTGCAGGCGGGCAATGCTTTCGGGGCTAAGGGCCTGGCCTGCGATATCCGCGACCACTGCCGACAAATCGCGCAGTTGGCCGTCGTTGTCGAGCAGGGCAGGACGTTCCTGGCCTTTGTCACCGTAACGCAGCAGTTTCATAAACAATCCTTTTTTGGGGAGGGGCAGGCTTGTTGTGGGAGCGGGCTTGCTCGCGATTGGATCGCTGCGGTGCATCAGACAAACCGCGTCGTCCGCATCGCGAGCAAGCCCGCTCCCACAAGGTCAAAAGCTGAGGCTAGTTGCTCCAGCCGCCATCAATGATTTGCGCCGTACCGGTGGTGAAACCGCTGGCACTCGAACCCAGGTACAGCGCCAACTGGGCGATTTCTTCGGCGGTGCCGATGCGGCCCATGGGCTGGCGTGCGGCAAAGGCGGCGTACACCTCGTCGACGCTGCGGCCTTCGCGCTGAGCCTGTTCGCTGATGCGCTGGCGCAGCGAAGGGGAGTCGACGGTGCCGGGGCAGATGGCGTTGCAGCGGATGTTCTGGCTGACGAAATCAGCCGCCACCGAACGGGTCAGGCCGATCACCGCACCCTTGCTGGCGCAGTAGGCAAAGCGGTTGGGCACGCCTTTGACGCTGGAGGCCACAGAAGCCATGTTGATGATCGAACCGCCGCCGTTGCCCAGCATGCCCGGCAAGAAAGCGCGGATCATGCGGTACATGGCGGTCACGTTGAGGTCCAGGGCAAAGCTCCAGTCCTGTTCGTCGCATTCCAGAATGTTGCCGCTGTGTACGACGCCTGCGCAGTTGAACAGCACGTCCAGCGGACCCAGTTCCTGGGCCAGGCGCGCAATGGCAGCAGCATCGGTGACGTTGAGCAGGTGTTTGTGCGCGCCTTCAAGGGCGTCGAGGGCGCCAGCATTGATGTCGGCGGCGAAGACTTCGGCACCGGCGGCCAGGTATGCCTGGACGGTGGCTTGGCCAATCCCCTGCGCAGCGGCAGTGATCAGCACACGTTTGCCGGAAAGATCCATGGGTGCTCCGTTACGATGTCATTGTTTTTATTGTTGGCCTAATGGTCAGGCCATTAAAGGCGTAGCAAATGGCAAAACGACACAAGTGCAGGGATAAGGTTTGCTATGATCGCTTTACGATATCCGTCCAATGGTCAGGCCATTGGGCCTTTTGTAGCATGCACCTCAAGCTTCAACAAGCGTCTTTTTTTGCCAAAACCAGAGCTTATTTCCTGATGCCATTTCAAGTAATTGATAACCAACGGCTTTATCGGCAGATCGCCGATCAGCTGCGCGCCTTGATCGACAGTGGTGAGTTTCCGCCGGGCAGCCGCTTGCCAGCCGAGCGGGAACTGGCCAAGTTGCTGGGTGTGAGCCGGGCCTCGGTGCGCGAGGCGATGATTGCGCTGGAAGTCATCGGGCTGGTGGATGTGCGCGTAGGTAATGGCGTCCTGGTGTGTGAGCCGCCGGTGCAAACGGTGTCGGATGAGCCCGTTATGGCCCAGGCCACCCGGGATCAGTGGAAGGAACTGGACCCGGAACTGAACCTTGAAATTGACTTCAGCGCCGAAATCCCGCCCTTCGCCCTGCTCCAGGCCCGCCGTCTGATCGAGCCAGAGGCGGCGGCACTGGCGGCGGTCAATGCCAGTGACGAGGAATTGGCAGGTATTCGCGAGGCTTTTGAGCGCAACGTCCAGGACAACCGCGAAGGCTCCCACACCCACCCTGGTGACCGCCTGTTCCATATTCGTATTGCCCAGGCCTCGGACAATCCGGCCTATGCCCTGATGATCCAGCATCTGCTGGGCCATCGTTATGGCAGCATGTTCCAGCGCCTGCAAAACCACTACACCCCTCAAGACATGACCCACCGCTCGGAGGACGAGCACCGGCGCGTGCTGCAAGCGCTGGAGCAGCACGACGCTGGCGCGGCACGCCAGGCCATGAGCGAACACCTGGATGAGGTAATCCGCATTTTCAGCCGCAGTGCGCGCTGACGGGGAGCCGGGCAGGTTTGGGATTTTCCCTACATTTTCGGAGATATTTCCTAGGTAAAAAATCTGCCGATACTCGGACAATTGCCTCACACCGTTTTTCGATGGGTCGTTGCAATGCCTGGCAGTTCCTTGCGTATTTTGATTTTGGAAGATGACAGCTTCCAGCGTGCCGTCGCGGTGCGCATGTTTCGTTCCCTTGGCTGCCATGAAGTGTTTGAGGCCGCTGATGGCAGCCAGGCGCTGGCGCTGCTGCAGCAGGTGGGGGCGGTGGATATCGCCGTCTGCGACCTGCAGATGGAGGGCGTGGATGGCCTGGCGTTCCTGCGTCGGGCGGGCCAGTCGGGGCAGATCGGGGCGGTGTTGCTCAGCAGTGCCCTGTCGGCGGACCTGCGGCGTGCGGCGCAACAGGTCATTGCCCTGTTGGGGCTGCAGTTGCTGGGGGACGTTGGCAAGCCGCTGCCGGCCAAAGAGCTGCAAGCCTTGCTGGATAAGTACCGGGGCAGTTGCATCCGGGCGACTTCGCCAGACGCAGTGGTGCAGCCCGCGTGCGAGGACGAAGTGCGTCAGGCCCTGGCCCTGCAGCAATTGCAGGCCTGGTATCAGCCCAAGTTCAACCTGCGCAGCGGTGAGGTGTGCGGTGTTGAAGTGCTTTGCCGCTGGATGCACCCCAGCAAGGGCGTGTTGCCGCCTGCGCTGTTTATCCCGGTCCTCGAGCGTTGCGGGTTGATGGACGAGCTGTTGTTCGCCCAGCTGGATCAGGCCTTGAGCCTGCAAGAGCAGGCCCGGATTCAGGGTTACCCGTTGAACATGGCGTTCAACCTGCAAACGTCACAGCTGGCCAACAGCCAGTTGACCTATACCCTCAAGGGCATCCTGGCACGGCATGGGACGCCGGGTTCCCGGTTGACCTTCGAGCTGACGGAAAATGGCCTGCTACAAGCGCCGGCCGCCAGTCTGGAGAACCTGGTACGCCTGCGCATGATGGGTTGCCGCTTGTCGCTGGACGATTTCGGCGCCGGGTTTTCCTCGCTTCAACGCCTGTGTCAGTTGCCCTTCAACGAAATCAAGCTCGACGGTGAGTTTGTCCGCAACCTGGAGCATGAACCTCGTTGTGCAGCCGTGATCGCCAGCACCCTGGCCCTGGGCAACAGCCTGGGCATGGCGGTGGTGGTCGAAGGGATTGAAACCTTGGACCAGTTGCAGCGGTTGCTGGCGATGGGCTGTGTTGAAGGGCAGGGCTACTGGTTTGCCCGGCCCATGAGCGGGCAGGGCTTGCTGCACTGGTTGCAGCAACGTGAAACAAACCCTGTCGCTGTGAGTGTGTGAGCGGCTGATCAGTTGAAGGAGTAGGGCGTCAGGGCCGTAGGGTCGATGTTCTGCTCAACCTTGACCAGTGCATCCTTGAACGGGCAGAGCAGGCCGACACTGGTTTTGCGGCAGTCACTGACGCTTTTGAAATCACTGGTGAGCGGTTTTTGCGGGCCGCTCAAGCGCGTCAGGTTGCGAATCTGATCCATTGACTGGGCCTCAAAGGCGATACGTAAAAACAGCTCGCCGGTTTTGACTTCCTTGTAACGCTCGAACTGCAACGTGCCCACGGGCGGGATATTGTTTTCAATGTAGTCGCCCTGCTTCCAGCCGAAGCCGAGCATGGTGCGCAGGTAAGCGATATTGGTGTCGTGGGCCACCAGCAGCATCAGCGGTACATCGGGCGGGGTGCTGGAGGCATCTGTTTGCGCCAGCGGGGTGCCCAGTTTGAGCTCCAGGGCAATCTGGTTCATCAGCTCGGAGGCGCCGCGGCTGGCGATATAGGGGATGTCGTTGAGGTAGTCGTACTTGGCCTTGGTCAGCACCATCAGGCTGGACACCTCGGCGGCGGTACGCGCGTTGCCGAATGCAACCTTGTCCAGGGGCAGGCCCTGGCTGTATTCCAGGCGGAAGACTTCGCCCATATTGGCACCGGCGCTAAGGCCCTTGATCGCAAAGCGGCCCTTGGCGTTTTGCTCCAGTGTCCAGGCTTGCTTGCCGTAGGGGCAATCGGCGCCGGGCAGGCAGGCAACTTCCCGCAGCTTTTCTTCAAAGGGCTTGTAGCGGGCCTGGGCGGCTTCAACGCTGCCGCCCAGGGCCTTGAGAATGTCGGCTTTGGCTGTTGCCGGGTCGAGGGCGGCAAAGGGCATTTCATTGGCCTGGAACAGGGCGTCCTGTTCGCCCGTGACATAAGTGGGTTGCAGGCCGCAGCCGGGGAACATGCCATCGAGCAGGGCCTGGGCGGTGGCTTTGGTGCGTTGCAGGGGGCTGGCGTGCACCAGCAGCTGGTTGGCACCCGGGCAACCCTGGGGGATCAACCCGGCGGCCCGCAGCACTTCGCCGCGGTAGCGGCCCATTTCCACCGCGCCGGTATAGCCGTGGCCGGTCAGGTTGCCGAAGGGCACCAGCCAGGTTGGCCATTGGCGCTGGGTGACCGAGGTCAGCAGTTTTTCATTGGAAGCGGTAGGCGGGCGTACGCCGTGGCGGCTGACCTGCACGACTTTATCCAGCACATAGCCATCGCTGGTGGGCGTCTGGGCAAAAGCTGATGGGCTGAACAGGCTGGCCAGCAACAGGCCGGTATAGAGCGGGGGCAGCGTCTTCATCGATCTTCCTTTGGGTCTTCCTGACTCGGTGGGCGAAGAGTCTAGTCGGCAAATAAGTCAAGCGCCGTTCAAGGGCTATGAACTCCGTAGCAGCTGCCGAAGGAACGAGGCTGCGTCCGGCGGCGAAACCGTCGTGAAATCAGGCACTGCGGTGTACCAGTCGAACCTAGCTCTTAGTATTTACGACGACTACGTCGCCGGACGCAGCCTCGTTCCTTCGGCGGCTGCTACGGGAGGTTCACTGTTTTCGCGGGATTTGTGCGGTGCCCGCTTGAAATTCCGAACAGGCGGTGCGTATTTTGTAGTCATTGCCCTCAGCGGCCTGCTCGACAACAAGGAAAGTGGCATGACAAGCGATGGCCAGGGCTCTCTCGCGCAGCAATTGGCGGGTATCGATGAAATTGAATGCGTCACCCCCGATCTCAATGGCGTGCCCCGCGGCAAAGTGATGAGCGCTGCCGGGTTCCTTGAAGGCCGGCGCTTGCAGATGGCGCGTGGGGTGTTGCTGCAATGCATCATGGGCGGTTACCCCGAGTCGCGTTTTTATGGCAGCGAGGACGGCGACCTGGCCTTGGTACCTGCCGCGGGCCAGCTCCATCGCCTGCCCTGGAGCCAGCCACCCCGTGCCCTGGCCATTTGCGACGCCGATGAGTTGAGCGGTGAAAGCTCGCCGCTGTCGACCCGTGGCCAGTTGAAGGCGGTGATCGCCCGTTATGCGGCGCGGGGCCTGGCGCCGGTGGTGGCCACCGAGCTCGAGTTCTTTGTGTTTGCGCCCAACCCCGACCCGACCCAGCCATTCCGCCCGCCCGTGGGCCTGGACGGTCGCCGCGAAACCGGTTTTTCGGCATTCAGCATCAGCTCCAACAATGGCCTGCGGCCTTTTTTCAATGAGGTGTATCAAAGCATGGCGGCCCTGGGGTTGCCCCGCGACACCGTGATGCACGAGATGGGCGTCAGCCAGTTTGAGATCAACCTGCTGCACGGCGATCCGTTGCTGCTGGCCGACCAGACTTTTCTGTTTAAGCACCTGCTCAAGGAGGTCGCCCTCAAATATGGCCTGACCGTGGTGTGCATGGCCAAGCCGCTGGCGCACACGGCCGGCAGCTCGATGCATATTCACCAGAGCGTGGTGCAGGCCAGCAGCGGGCAAAACGTGTTCAGCGACGAAGCAGGGCAGCCGACAGCCACCTTCCGCCATTTTATCGGCGGACAGCAGGCGTGCATGGCTGACTTCACCGCGCTGTTTGCGCCGAACGTCAATTCCTACCAGCGCCTGTTCCACCCTTATGCGTCACCCAACAATGCCTGCTGGTCGCACGACAACCGTTCGGCGGGCTTGCGTATTCCGGCCAGCTCGCCTGCGGCGCGGCGGGTTGAAAACCGCTTGCCGGGGGCGGATGCCAACCCGTACCTGGCGATTGCCGCCAGCCTCGCGGCAGGGTTGTATGGCATCGAGCGGGGGCTTGAGCCAACCGCTGCGATCCAGGGTGAGTTCCAGGTGCCCGAGGCGCTGGCATTGCCCTGCACCTTGCATGCGGCACTGGCACGCCTTGCCCGCAGCGAAATGGCGATTGAACTGTTCGGCACTGAGTTCATCGAAGGTTACGTTGCGTCCAAGACGCTGGAACTGACCAGCTTCCATGACGAAATCACGCCCTGGGAACGTCGCGTTCTGGCGGCTCAGGCTTGACCGTTTAAATCTGTGGCGCCGGGCCTGTTCCCGGTGGCAGACACAAGGAGCCATACGGAAAGCCAATGCACCAGATCTGGAAGTCCTTTAGAGCGTTGTATTTTGCCTCGCTGATGATGTTGATCGGCTCCGGCCTGTTGAGTACTTATCTGGCCCTGCGCCTGGCCGCCGACAATGTCGACGGCCTGTGGATCGGTGCGCTGATGGCGGCCAACTACTTTGGCCTGGTGCTGGGTGGCAAGATTGGCCACCGGCTGATTGCCAGGGTCGGGCATATTCGTGCCTACGCCACGTGTGCCGGTATCGTCGGGGCGGCGGTGTTGTGTCACGGGCTGACGGACTGGTTGCCGATCTGGCTGCTGCTGCGGGTGATCGTTGGTCTGGGCATGATGTGCCAGTACATGGTCATCGAAAGCTGGCTTAACGAACAGGCCGAAGCCAGGCAGCGCGGCGTGGTGTTCAGCCTTTACATGATCGCCTCCTATTTGGGCCTGGTGCTTGGGCAATTGATCCTGGCGGTTCACCCACAGCTCGGTCTTGAGTTGCTAATGGTTGTGGCCTTGTGTTTTGCCCTGTGCCTGGTACCGGTAGCCATGACCCGGCGCATTCACCCGGCGCCTTTGCATCCCGCGCCGATGGACCCGAAATTTTTTATCAAGCGTGTGCCGCAGTCGTTGATCGCGGTGATGGGCGCGGGTTTGCTGGTGGGCTCGTTTTACGGTCTGGCGCCGCTCTACGCATCGCAGCAAGGGCTGTCTACCGAGCTGGTCGGCTTGTACATGGGTAGCTGCATTTTTGCAGGCTTGCTGGTGCAGTGGCCGTTGGGCTGGTTGTCCGACCGTTATGACCGGCCGTTGCTGATCCGTATCTTCGCCGGCTTGCTGGCGGTGGCGGCGTTGCCGTTGGCGATCTTGCCGGCGGTGCCCATGCAGGTACTGTTTATTGCCGGTTGCCTGGCGGCTTTGCTGCAATTTTGCATCTATCCGCTGGCCGTGGCCTTTGCCAACGACCATATCGAGCCGGAGCGGCGTGTGTCGCTGACGGCCATGCTGCTGGTGACCTACGGCGTGGGTGCTAGCGTGGGGCCGTTGGTGGCGGGGGTGCTGATGAAGCTGTTCGGCAGCCAGATGCTCTATGGGTTTTTCAGCGTGGCGGGGTTGATCCTGGTCTGGCGGATTCGCCCGAATGCAGTGACCAATTTGCACCAGGTCGACGATGCGCCGCTGCATCACGTGGCCATGCCCGACAGCATGTCCAGCTCGCCGCTGGTGGCTGCGCTTGACCCACGGGTGGACGAGCAGGTGGTGCAGGATCAGATGGTGCAGGAGCCGGTGGTGGAGGAGGTTGAGCCAGAACCGGAGCCAGCACCGGAGCCGGAGCCCAGGACATAGACCATACCCCTGTGGGAGCGGGCTTGCTCGCGATGGTATCAGCGCGATTTGTCAGCCAGACCGCGTCGTCTGCATCGCTGGCAAGCCAGCTCCCACTGGTTCAATAATCATCGTCTTTATCGAACTGGCGCGCCTCGCGCTGCAGTTGATAGACAAAGCGCTCGACCTGACGCTGCACCGCGCCGCTGATATTGTGAAAGCGCATCCCGGCAAAGGTGATGTTCAGCCGCTCTTCAAAGTGCAAATAACGCAACTCCACCGGCGTGGACATCAACCCGAACGGCAGGTCGGCGCTGAAGCGCTCATACACCTGGCCCAGTTGCATGCCCTGGCTGATATCGCCCTCAAAGCGCAATTTGCAGCCGGTTGCCGAAACATCCAGCAACTTGCCCTTGATCGGCGCCTTGAGCTTGTCACCCGCCACCTGCACATTGACCAGGTTGGCCAGCCGCAGGGCCGCACGGAACGCATTGCGGCGCTGGTGGTACACCACTTCGCGGGGCAGTGCGCCGCGGTAGCAGCGGTGGTCGCGGCTGTCATCAATGGTCAGTGCCGTGGTGCATTCCCAGGCAATGCGCACACCATCATGAAAGCCTTCAACCTTGAACGGCACACCCGCTTCAAGAAAACGCTCACCGTCACGGGGGATCATTTCATCCAGAGCCATGCTGCTGCTCTCGCGATTGACATCCACCACATAGCTCTGGAAGCGCTGGGTGCGGTCCTGGAAAGTAATGATCAGCGGGTCATGGCTCTCTTGCAGCATCCGCAAGTTGGAGGCAATTTCCAACGGCGTGGTGAGCACCTTTGGCGGTTGCGGAGCATCTTGGGCGTCGAACACGTTTGATCAATCTCCAGACAAAATACAGCGACACGCAAAAGATGGGCATTCTGCCATCATGTTGTGTGTCTCGCTACATACGGTGGTGACGCGGGTTCAAGCCTGGCTGTAGGCGCGGTGCTTGTTAAGCATCGAGGTGGTGCCGCGTGCGTCATACAGCGACGGAGCTTCGCCGCCGTGGAGAATGCGCAACTGGTTGGCGGTGATCGCCTGCTGGGTCTGGATCGACTGACCATTGAGCAGGTTGGCAGCCTGGCATTGAGCCAGCAGCTGGTTCAGCACATCGCCCTGGCTGAGCAGTTGGGTGCCCACGCTGGAATGGCTGGCCAGGCTTTCAAGGCCGCTGCGGTTGGTGGCCAGGCCAAGGCTGGCGAGAATTTCACTGCGGCGGCGGCCATGCTGTTCAAGCAAAATGATCAGCGACTGTTTGCGCGCCAGAATATTTTCCAGCACCTGCATGTCGCGGCCTTTAAGGGCGATGGATTCGTCCTGCAGCAGGCCGAGCAATTGCTCGGCAGGGGCGAGGTCATCGTTGATCAGTTGCAGTAAATTTTCGTCGTGCATGGCGAGCTCTGGGAGTTAAGCGTCCAAAAGCGCGGCACAGGCCGTGGGCCTAGCGCTGGGCTTCCATGTTAAGCAGTTTGCTGGCGACCTGGTTGCTGTCGACTTTGTAGCTGCCATCGGCGATGGCTTGTTTAAGCTCTGCCACCCGATTTTTATCGACTACAGGTTGGTCACGCAACGAGTCGCTGATCTTCTGCAACTGTTGAGCCTCTTGGCTGAGGTGAACAGATTCCCCGCTTGGGGCGCTGGCGCTGGTTTGCTCAGGGCTGTTTGCCGGGGCCGCAGGCGTGCTGCCGGTTTCCTGGCTGGCGTTGCTGCGCGTACTGCCGGTCAGGGGCGGGGCGCTGTTGAGACGACTGAAGTCGATGACCATAACGTTAAACCTCGGGGTATTTGGACGCTTGCCATGTTTTCGGCCATACCCGGAAAAACTTTAGGCTCGATTAATCATAGCTTCACACAGAACTGTACTGATCTGCGTCAAACCACAGTGTAGGAAAGTCGCGAGACTGATGCCAACTTTCCTACAATGCCACTTCTACTTGCCCGGGTGCCGTCACCCTGGCGCGGATAACACGCTTGGAATTCAGGTTTTTTACCCGTATTTGCTCGCTAAGGCCACCGTCTGACAGGGCTTCGCCGGGCATCTTGACACTTAATGTGCCGCTGCGGGCGCTGATCACCACATGATCGCCCTTGCGCACGGCGGCAGCCTGCTCCAGATGGGTGAGGGTCAGCACCTGGTCGGTGACCATCGGGCGCAGCAGTTTTTGCCCCACGGCCAGCTCGGTGGCCGTCAGGTAGCCCTGGTTGATCAGGCTGACATCGCGCTCGCGCAGGGTGACGTCGGGGTAGTCGATAACCATGCCGCGCTTGAGCGGGTGGTTGACGGTGACCACATCGCGGAACAACTTGACCTGGGCCGGCACGAAGATGGTCCACGGCGACAGCCCTTCGCAGCGTACGCGCACGATCACGCGGCCCATGGGTTGTGCCGGGCTTTCGAGAGAGGCTGTCAATTCCTTGTCGCACCGGGCCAGGCGCAGGCGCGGGTCGAGGTTGTTGACCTGGATCTGATAACGCCCCTCGGTCTGGCTGGTGGCCAGGTAGTCTTCAACCGTGAATTCAAGAAAGCCCTGGGTCACGCCGATAAGCTGTTCAGGCGATGTAAACGCGTCAGCCCTGCTATAAGTGCTGAGTGCAAGCAAAGTGCCCGCCGCCAGCAGGCGCAGGGTCAGCGGGAACAGTCGGTGGCAGGAATTTGTCGTTTTGGCGTTCATGGTCGTTAAAAAGCAAGCCCCGTGCCGTTTATGCAACCTGCGGGCTGAAACTTGAAGTTTTTAAGAGGAGCTGAGTATGGCCGGAGTGATGGATGCGGTTAACCAGCGCACTCAACTGGTGGGGCAAAACCGCCTGGAGCTGTTGCTGTTTCGTCTGGATGGGCCACAGCTTTACGGGATCAATGTGTTCAAGGTCCGCGAGGTGCTGCAATGCCCCAAGCTGACCTTGATCCCCAAGTCCCACCCTGTGGTGTGCGGTGTGGCGAGCATTCGCGGCGCGACCATTCCGATTCTCGACCTGGCGATGGCCACCGGCGCGGGTGCCTTGAAAGATCAAAGCAACCCGTTTGTGATCATCACCGAGTACAACACCAAGACCCAGGGCTTCCTGGTGCGTTCGGTCGAACGTATCGTCAACATGAACTGGGAAGATATTCATCCGCCACCCAAGGGCACCGGCCACGATCATTACCTGACGGCCGTGACCCGCATGGACGACCAATTGGTCGAAATCATCGATGTGGAAAAGGTGCTGGCGGAGGTTTCGCCCTCCCCGGAAACCATCACCCAGGGCGTGGTGGATGTCGAAACCCAAAGCAAGGCGCTGTCATTGCGGGTGCTGACCGTCGACGATTCGTCGGTGGCGCGCAAGCAGGTTGCCCGCTGCCTGCAAACGGTGGGCGTGGAAGTGGTGTCGTTGAACGACGGGCGTCAGGCGCTGGACTACCTGCGCAAGCTGGTGGCAGAGGGCAAGGACCCGGCCGAAGAGTTTCTGATGATGATCTCGGATATCGAGATGCCGGAAATGGACGGATACACCCTGACGGCAGAAATTCGCAACGACCCGCGGATGCAAAAGCTGCATATCATTCTGCATACTTCGTTGTCCGGGGTTTTTAACCAGGCGATGGTCAAAAAGGTCGGTGCCGATGACTTTTTGGCCAAATTCAGGCCTGACGACCTGGCATCCCGGGTGGTTGACCGGATCAAAGCAGCAGACTTCAGCTAAGGGCGCAGCCCTTGGCGGTCAACACGATTTAAGAGGCAGGACATTTGTCGACGGCTAATTTGGATTTTGAACAATTCCGGGTATTTCTGGAAAAAGCCTGTGGCATTTTGCTGGGTGAAAACAAGCAGTACCTGGTCTCCAGCCGGCTGAACAAGCTGATGGAGCAACAAGGCATCAAGTCGTTGGGCGAGCTGATCCAGCGGATCCAGAGCCAGCCGCGCAGCGGGCTGCGCGAGCAGGTGGTCGATGCCATGACCACCAACGAAACCCTGTGGTTTCGCGACACCTACCCCTTCGAAGTGTTGAAGAACAAGGTGCTGCCCGAGCAGATCAAGGCGAACCCGGGGCAGCGTTTGCGCATCTGGTCGGCGGCCTGCTCCTCGGGGCAGGAACCGTACTCGCTGTCGATGGCGATCGACGAGTTCGAGCGCAGCAACCTGGGGCAGTTGAAGGCCGGGGTGCAGATTTTTGCCACCGACCTGTCCGCGCAGATGCTCAACACCTGCCGTACCGGCGAGTACGACAACCTGGCGATTGGCCGGGGCCTGTCGCCGGAACGTCTGCAGCGTTATTTCGACCCCAAGGGGCCGGGGCGCTGGGTGATCAAGGCACCGATCAAGAACCGCGTGGAGTTTCGCCCGTTCAACTTGCTGGACAGCTACGCCAGCTTCGGCAAGTTCGACATCGTGTTCTGCCGCAACGTGTTGATCTACTTCTCGGCCGACGTGAAAAAAGACATCCTGCTGCGCATTCACAGCACCTTGAAGCCGGGCGGGTATTTGTTCCTGGGCGCCTCTGAAGCGCTGAACGGGTTGCCGGACCACTACCAGATGGTGCAATGCAGCCCGGGGATTATTTACCAGGCCAAATAGCCTCCCTCCCTGTGGGAGCTGGCTTGCCTGCGATGTAAACGCTGCGGTTTGTCAGAAAACCGCATTGATGCCATCGCGAGCAAGCCCGCTCCCACATGTGCCATGTCGTATGTGTCGTCACTGCAAAGCGGCAGAAAAACGGCACCCGGCGGTCAAGCGTTGCCGCTTTTCTGCCGTTGCCGCCTCCCACCTCCCGCAAAACCCTTGTGTTACGGGGCTGTAAAAACTGGCACGGGGTTTGCTCTATCCCTGTCATGTAAAACCTGAATCACATTCTCAGGTCAGCCCACAAAGGTTTTTCGACATGAGCATCAGCTTCGATAAAGCGCTTGGTATCCATGAGCAGGCCCTGGGCTTTCGCGCCCAGCGCGCCGAAGTCCTGGCCAACAACATCGCCAACGCCGACACCCCGAACTACAAGGCTCGGGATCTGGACTTTGCCTCTGTGCTCGCCGCCCAGAACGACAAAAACCAGAACGGCACGTTTGCCTTGAACAAGACCAACACCCGCCATATCGAAGCCCAGGGCCTGAGCAGTGGCGACGAGTCACTGCTGTACCGCACGCCGATGCAGCCATCGATCGACCAGAACACCGTGGACGCTCAGCTTGAGCAGTCGAACTATGCAGAGAATGCGGTCAACTTCCAGGCCAGCTTTACCCTGCTTAACAGCAAATTCAAAGGGCTGATGTCGGCCTTGCGCGGGGAGTAACCCATGTCTCTATCCAGTGTGTTCAACATTGCCGGCAGCGGCATGAGTGCTCAGACCACGCGCCTTAACACCGTGGCCAGCAACATCGCCAACGCCGACACCGTATCGTCGAGCATCGACCAGACCTACCGCGCCCGCCACCCGGTGTTTGCCACCATGTTTCAAGGCGCGCAAGGCAGCAGCGGCGACTCGTTGTTCCAGAACCAGGACGCCGCCGGGCAAGGCGTGCAGGTGTTGGGCGTGGTTGAAGACCAGAGCGAGTTGCAGGCCCGCTATGAACCTAATCATCCTTCTGCCGACGCCAAGGGCTACGTGTATTACCCCAACGTCAACGTGGTTGAAGAAATGGCCGACATGATTTCCGCCAGTCGTTCGTTCCAGACCAACGCCGAGCTGATGAATACCGCCAAAACCATGATGCAGAAGGTCCTGACCCTCGGTCAGTGATAAGGGGCGACGCAAATGAGTGTGACCGATTCCACCAGCGGCTTGACCCTTAATCAGGTGCTCGCCAACTCTGCCCAGGCCAAGACCACCGACACCAGTGTGGCTGCAGCCACCAAGGGCGTTACCGGCAACACAGCGCTGGGCAAGGATGCGTTCCTGCAACTGCTGGTTACCCAACTGAAAAACCAGAACCCGCTGGACCCCCAGGACAACACCGCGTTCGTCGCGCAACTGGCGCAGTTCAGCAGCCTGGAAGGCATTACCACGCTCAACGATACGGTCAACTCCCTGTCGGGCGGTTTGCAATCTTCCCAGGCCTTGCAGGCCTCGTCGCTGGTGGGGCGTTCGGTCATCGTGCAAACCGGTGAAGCCTATGTCGACCCCGCCAGTGAAAAGCCCTTCAACGGCACCGTCGTGGTCAAGGACGCAGACTCCAAGCCCACCATCACCATTACCGATGCGGATGGCGAAGTGGTCCGCACCATCGAAATGGGCAGCCAGAAAGCCGGCAACGCGGACTTTACCTGGGACGGCAAGGACGACGACGGCGTACTGCTGGACAAGGGTTCCTACACCTTCACCGCATCGAGCAAAACCGACACCGGCACCACGGCGCTCACCACCTACCTGCCTGCCACGGTCAACAGCGTGACGCTGAGCAAGACCGGCGGTGAAATCATGCTCAACCTCGCAGGCCTGGGCAGCATTGGCATGTCCAAAGTCCAGACCATAGGCCTCTAAGCCGCCTCAAGGAGAAAAACATGTCTTTCAATATCGGCCTTAGCGGTCTCTATGCGGCGAACAAGCAGCTGGACGTGACCGGCAACAACATCGCCAACGCAGCAACCACCGGCTTCAAGGCCTCGCGTGCAGAATTCGCCGACATCTACTCGGCGAGCAAGCTGGGTACCGGCAGCAAGACCATCGGCAGTGGCGTAAACCTGGCAGCGGTTTCGCAAAACTTTGGTCAAGGTGCGGTCAACAACACCGGCAACCTGCTGGACATGGGCATTCAGGGCAGCGGCTTTTTCGTGCTCAGCGACAACGGCGCCCTGAGCTACACCCGCGCCGGTACGTTCAAGGCCGACAAGGACGGCTTCGTGACCAGCTCCGACGGCACTGCGCGCTTGCAGGGCTATGGCGTGGATGCCAACGGCAACATCGTCAACGGTGTGCTGACCGACCTGCGCATCGACACCTCGAACCTGGCGCCCAAGGCAACCGGCTCGGTAACCTCAGAGATCAACCTGAACTCCAGCTCCGATGCGATCGATCAGAGCAAGATCCCGTTCGATCCGAACGAATCCACCAGCTACACCAAAAAATTCAGCACCATGGTGTATGACACCCAGGGCAATGCCCACCCGATGGACCAGTACATGGTCAAGACCGGTGGCAACACCTGGAGCACCTACACCCTGATCGACGGCCGCAACCCCGATGGCACGCCAGTGTCGGGTGATGGCGCAGTAGCGCCAGTGCCTTCAACCATGACGTTTGACTCGGCCGGCGGGCTGACCGGTGTCACGCAGCCCGATCCGGTTAAAGATCAACTGGAAAACACCCTGGTCGTCAGCGGCTGGAAGCCGGGTGCCATGATCAACGGCAAGTGGGACACCAACGGCGCCGAGGCCAAGCCAGGTGGCATCGTCATCAATATGGCCAAAACCACCCAGTACAACACCGACTCTTCGCGCAACCCGCCGACCCAGGACGGCTACGCTACTGGCCAGATCAACAACCTGACCATTGACGGCTCGGGCGTGATGTTTGCCAACTTCAGCAACAATCAGAGCCGGGCGATTGGCCAGATTTCCCTGGCCAGCTTTACCAACGAGCAAGGTCTGCAACCAGTGGGCGGTACGGCCTGGAAAGAGACCTACGCCTCGGGCGTAGCGGGTTACGACGCACCGAAGATCGGCAGCCTGGGGGCGATTCAGTCCAACTCGCTGGAAGACTCCAACGTCAACCTGACCAACGAGCTGGTGGACCTGATCAAGGCCCAGAGCAACTACCAGGCCAACGCCAAGACCATCTCGACCCAAAGCACCATCATGCAGACCATCATTCAGATGACGTGATAGCGCTGCGACCATGATCCGGCGGGCATCGGGTGGGTGAGCAATACATAACCTGTGGGAGCTGGCTTGCCTGCGATGCAGACGCTGCGGTGTTTCAGTTCAACCGCGTCGATGCCATCGCGAGCAAGCCCGCTCCCACCATGTTCGTCACGGGTCTCAGCTGAACTCCACCTGTTCCGGCACCCGCGTCAGCAAAACCTTGCCGGCGCGGATCGATACCCGCGCCTTGGCCTGGCGACGTACCGCTTCGTAATCGCTCTCGGCATCCAGCACCACCAGGTTCGCCGGGCGACCCACTTCAATGCCATAACCCTCGCCCAGATTCAGCGTCCGCGCACTGTTGTCCGTCACCAGATCGAGGCTGCGCGCCAGGTCCTCAAAACCCATCATGTGGCAGATATGCAGGCCGGCATCCAGTACCCGCAGGATATTGCCGTTACCCAGTGGGTACCACGGGTCCTTGATTGAATCCTGACCGAAGCACACGTTCATCCCGGCACGGTCGATTTCGGCCACCCGGGTCACGCCACGGCGTTTCGGGAAGGTATCAAAACGACCCTGCAAGTGGATGCTTTCAGTGGGGCACGAGACAAAGTTGATCTTTGATGCTTTGAGCAACCGGAACAGCTTCGAGCAATAGGCATTGTCATAGGAGCCCATCGCCGTGGTGTGGCTGGCGGTCACCCGGCTGCCCATGCCGCGTACCCGGGCTTCTTCGGCCAGCACTTCAAGAAAACGCGAATGGGGGTCGTCGGTTTCATCGCAATGCACATCCACCAGGCAGCCGGTACGTTCGGCCAGGTCCATCAAAAACTTGATCGAACTGACGCCTTGTTCGCGGGTGTTTTCAAAGTGCGGGATGCCGCCCACCACATCGGCGCCCAGCTCCACGGCGCGGGTCATCAGTTCGCGACCACCAGCATAGGACTCGATGCCTTCCTGGGGGAAGGCGACGATTTGCAGATTGATCAGATGGCGGGCTTCCTCACGCACTTCGAGCATGGCCTTGAGTGCGGCCAGAGTCGGGTCGGTGACATCGACATGGGTGCGCACATGCTGGATGCCGTGTTCGGCGAGCATGCGGATAGTGGCGTGGGCACGCTGCTTGGTGTCCTCATGGGTGATGGTGGCCTTGCGCTGGGCCCAGCGCTCGATGCCCTCGAACAGGGTGCCGCTCAGGTTCCATTCGGGCTGGCCCGCGGTGAGGGCCGCGTCCAGATGGATATGCGGCTCCACAAAAGGCGCGATCAGCAACTGGCCCCGGGCGTCGATCTCGCCTGCCTGCGCCGGCACGCTGCCTGCTTGCAGGGTGATGGCAGCGATCTGCTCGCCCTCACAGGTGATCGTGTGCAGGCCGGGGGTTTTTCGCAGCGTGGCATTGATGATCTTCATGGTCGTTCCTGTCGTTGGGTTTCGGACATGCGCCATACCAGCAGCGCCACCGAAGCATTCATTCTGAAGAGGGGGTCATCGAGCGACTGGCCGCTGTGTTGCTCGATGCGTTGCAGGCGTTGATTGACGGTATTGCGATGGATGTTAAGGCGTTGTGCGGCCTTGAGTGCGTTGCCGTTTTCCTGGAGCAGGGCATCCAGGGTATCAATCAGGTGGTGTGGCTGTTTGCGGTTGGGTTCAATCAGGGGGCCGAGGGTCTGCTGCACAAAGCTGTCGATCACCGAGCGTTCGCCCACGGCCTGGAGCAGGCGCAACACACCCAGCTCACTGAAGTCGCACAGACCGGTGGCCGGGCGCAGGTTTTCTGCCACCTCCAGCGCCTGCCGTGCTTCGTTCAGGGCGCGGTGATAGTGCCCACAATCCTCGACCTTGCTTGCCAACCCCATAAACAACGCGAGGTCACCGATGATGGCATGCAGATCCTGGTACAGGCACGCCAGTTCTGCACGCAGGCTGTCCTGTTCGGCCAGCAGCAGGATAAACAGATCGCCCTGGACGACCACCGGCAGTGCGGCGGGCCGGGCATGGCTCCAGGCCGCGAGGTGTTCCTGTAGCGCCTGGCGGGTGTGCTGCAACAGGCGTTCGGCTTCCTGCGGGGCATGGTTGTCGAACAACCCGCTGACTGCCGACAGGCGCAGCGCAACCAGGCGCCGCGGGCTGTCCAGCGGCAACTGCAGATGTGCCGCGCGCTGCCGGGCGGTGGTCAGGCTGGGGTAATCGCCGCTGAGCAATTGGGTCAGGATGTCCTGGCGCGAGCGTTTGGTTTGCGCCATTTGCACCAGCGCCGTGCCGATCAGGTGCGTGACCACGACCATCTTCAGCAGGTAAGGCTGTTCGATCAAGGGCAGGCCACGGGCTTCGGCCAGGGCCGTTACCGATGCGGGAATACGCTGGATAAACGCCTCGCCGGTGAGGATCACCAGCCCGGCAATCGCGCATTCGCTGCCTTCCTCGACCAGTTGCAACAAGTTGGCTTCATCGCGGGGATGGTTGATACCGGTGACAAACACCAGCTCACCGCCCATCACCCATCCGGCGATGCCTTGGTTCTCGGCCACATATGACCAGCGCACAGTGCGATGGCGGTTGCGCGCGCCAGCGCGCAGGGCCATGTCTGCAAGCCCTGGCAGGGCGAGGATTTCTTCCACCGTGAGGCTCAAAGGGGCTCCTGGACGGCAGGCAGCACCGCCGGTTGACGGCTGAATTTAAGCAATACGAGGTAGCACAGGGCCGATGCGCCAATCCCCACCAGCGGCGCGATCCACGGCGACAGAAATGCCAGCAGCGCGCCCACAGCATAGGCCGTCAGCCCCGCCAGGTTGTAGCGTGGCAGCCGGGCACTGGCCAGCGCCGGGTACTTGCCGCGATGGCGGAACCAGAAGTCGGCCATGATCACACCGCCAATGGGCGGGATGATCGAACCCAGCAACACCAGAAACGGGATCAGCATCTCATACATGCCGCCGATGGCCAGCACCACACCCACGGCAGCGGCGAGCAGGGTCATGGTCCGTCGGCGCTCGCTGCGCACCAGATGGCAGGTGGCGGCGGCCACGTTGTAGATGGTCGGGCCCTGGATCGTCCACAAGTTCAGGCACAGCATGATCACGGCGGCGAACGACAGGCCCTGGAGCATCATCACTTCAACGATATCGGCCTGCTGATAGACCATGGCGCACCAGGCCCCGGCGACGATCATCAGGCCATTGCCCAGCAGGAAACTGACCACGCTGGCGGTGACGGCAATACGCCCGCTGCGCGAAAGGCGCGTCCAGTTGGTGGCCTGGGTGGCACCGCTGGCAAAAGTGCCGAAGACCATGGTGATGGCCGCCGAGACGCTCATGGTGTCGTGGGGGATCACGGCTGCCAGCCCGGAAAACCCGCCGACATGCTGCGTGGCGATATACATGGACACAATCAGCAGGACAAACATCAGCGGCACCGACACCCGCGACAGCACATCCAGGCCCTTGTAACCGATGATCGCCGTGATGCTGAAGCCCATGCCGAAAAACACCATCAAGGGCAGGGTAAAACCCTCGGCCAGGCCGAGCATTTTCACCAGCACGATGGCCACGGTTGCCGTGCCCCAGGCGTACCAGCCAAGCTCGGCAAAACCGAGCAGTAAGTCCGAGAGACGGCTGCCGGCCTCACCAAAGCAAAAGCGTCCCATCAGCACCGTGTTCAGGCCGCTGCGCGAGGCGATCAGGGCCAGTGCGGCGGCATACAGTGCCAGCAGGGTATTGCCGATGGCTGCAATCCACAGCATGTCGACAAAGTTGAAGGCCATGCCCAACTTGCCGCCGGCAAACATGGTGCCGGTGAAAAAAGTGAAACTGAACAGCACCATTGAAATCGACAACAGCCCCTTGCGCGCTGAACGCGGGGCTTCGCTCAAAGGAAAATCGCCGGGTGAACTCATGGTGCAGGTCTCCGCCTCGAATGGGTGCGCCGATATCGGTAGCACACAGGAGCCAGAGCAATAAGCGGGCCTGTTTTGTCAGGGCGGGTAAACCGGAGAAAAGCGGGCACACGGCATATGGGCGGGTGTGCAGAGTGCCTATTGGCGAGCGAATATCAGGCGGAAGAATGTGCAGAGTGATTCATTTTGTGGCGCGGGCGCACTGTTTCGGGGTGATGGTTACAGGTTCTGTGGGAGCGGGCTTGCTCGCGACGGGATCGCTGCGGTGTAACAGGACAATCGCGGGCAAGCCCGCTCCCACAGTGCCCAACAGTTAGAACGCAATGCTATCGCTGCGGATCCGCGAATCGAGGTTTATTGCCCCTGTCTTTCAGCCATGGCCTGGGCGAAAGCGCCGGGCTCCAGTACCAGGGAAAGGCGCTGGTCCATCAGGTCCGTCTGGTTACCTTCGATCAGGGTGTTAAGTACACGTTGATTGATCTGTGAAAGTTGGCTATCGAGAAATTTCGCCGTGTCGGCCGAGAACTCCCGGTGCTCGATGCCATTGATTTTTTCCATGTTGTAAATGGCCAGGGCCGGCAGCAACGATGTTTCTACATAGTTGTACTCGTGGGTATCCCTCAGGTGCCGGGTTTCGTCGGGGGTTAACGGCTGGATGTTCTGTTGCCTGGCGTTGAGGAACGTACTCAGGTTGTCCTGCAAGTCCAGCACCTGAAGTTGCGCGATGCGCAGGTCAATGGACGCCTTGAAGGCCTCGACACTTTCAAAGTGCAGTGAAGGCAAGCTGGTGAACGCTTCTTTGTAATAAGCAATGGACGTATCTGTCGTCGGCACGCCCGTGTGGGCCAGGGTCAATGTAGTCCCCATATAGGCAGGGGCTGTATCAACACTGTGCGGCAGGGCAATCGGGAAATGCTTGATGTCACCCTTGGCATAAATTTCATTTTTGAAGGGAACCATCACGGCTTCGTTTACAAGCGTTGCCCCCCTGGCGCCCTGGGTTGTTTGCGCACTCGATGCGCCAAGCACGTATTTGTTGAATTTGTCTTTGGGGTCATGGGGCTGCGAGACACTGCGTTCTTCGTAATTGACGTTGTTGTAACCACCAGTAAGCACATTGCTGGCCAGCGTCCAGCGATGACGGTGGGGGATGTCTTCGCCTCCAAGCCCTGTGCCGCGCACACTGTAATTGTGGAGTCTTAAATTCCAGTTTCTGCCTGTCTCCTTGTCCCCGGACATCAAATAAATCTTGTCGAAAAGTTGAGTCCGAGCAGAGTCTTTTTTGCTCTCCTGCAGTGCGCTTTCATCCTCTTTCAAGTGTCGCAGTATGCCAATCAAATCTTTTTTGGTAATGAAGTCGATATCACCGGTTACTCCGGCCTTGCCGGCAAATCCCATTTCCTTACCTTGATCGAATGACAGATAGCGCCGGGATATTTCCTGGTGGACACGATCGTATATTTCTTTGGGTGTACAGCAAGGTGGGGCGGCGGGAATGGCGCCGGCGCTGATGTGTGAAGTCCCCCGGGCAACGCTGTCCGTGGGGGTAAACCTGAAGGGGGAAATCGAGCTGAGATCTTTCATGTGTTTTCGTTCGTTCGATCGAATGGTGGTCATCCTTCGTGGGAAACAACATGTGAACGGTCAAGCAACACACTCCGGGAGCAGGGAGGGTATCGGCGACCGTGCAGTCCATTACATGTCTCGCAGTCTGTGGCCCGGGCTGCAGGGCGGGTTCCACAACGTGCAAGCGAACTGTTACCGGGGGTTAACAGGTACAAAGATCGCAAGTGTTATTGATAAGGCATCATGTCTTTATTGCCGTGAAAGTGTTTATTGGATGTGAGTATGTATTCGGTTCAGTACGCTAATAATTAAGAGGGCTGTTCGTCTTTCCTTGTTATTTTCTTACACTTTGATATTTGTTTTGTTTTTAGTTCAAGGGCAAAGTTTGCGGCCCAATGGCCTGTTGCGTCGCCAGGTTTGCTACTGGTTTGCGAGCCTGTGCGTGCCTTCTCCATGCCCCATCTATCCAAGTGCACTATTAATGAGGTGAGCATCATGTTTATTTCCAGGTCAGGTACATCGCTCGATGCGGTATATGGCATCGACAGTCAAGGTAAGCCAGATGCCGTTGCTCAAAGCAGTCCCCATGGTGTTGCCCTGACGGATGTACAAAGACAGATGATCACCAACAGCAAGTTTTTTGAAGCGGGCGCCAGCATGGCCTTGTTGAACCAGCCAGGCAGGATAGGTGAAGTGTTCGACCAGCACGCCGCACAACTGGCAACGGTGTTGCGTCAGGGGTTGAGCGAGCAAAGCGTGGCGGGTGGGCTTGCCGTCCATTACAAGGGACGGGAGCAGCCGTTGCGCGATGTTCTGCAGGCCACCATCGAGCCTTTGGCAGCACAGTCCGACCAGATTGGTCGGCAGATGAAACCCGGGCAGGCGCTGCAACCGTGGTTGATCAACACGCTGCAGACTCCTCTGGCCGGATGTACAGAAGGGTTCGACAAGCAAAACCATGTTGACCTGCTGACTAAAATCCGTGCGTCGAGCGCTTTTGGCAGCACGATGTGCCAGTTGATGGCCCCCGTAGAAGACGAGAGTCAACCCGGGCTCTATGCGCAGCACAAACAAGCCAATACCGCGGCTTGCGTGGCCTTGCTGCGTGAGGCTGGTCTTGATGCGCAGGCAGATCAGTTCGCTGATCGTTTCAAGGAGTTTTCAAGCAAGACGCGTACGCCGGCCTTTGACAATCCGCTCAGTCGTGCCCGCAGTGAACGGATGCCTATGGTGGAAGTCGGCGGGGAGTTGCGGCCGGTGAAGGGAGTTTATGAAGATGCGGCCAAGCTCAAGATGGGGTTTGGGCTGGTGGTACAGAACACGGTCGACCCGCACAGCACTGAGCAGGCCGCCTTGCGCAAAGCGCTGGGTGATCGCAATCAGAATCTCAATGCAATTCCCCGTCAAGGTGCGCCGATTGCAGACCTGACCCGGCCTTTCACCATGTCAGAGGCTGAAATGGAGAACGTGCCGCCAGCCTATTCCCAGCAAGGCCTGACCGGCATGCTGGAGCATTTTTCAATGCTGCATGGCGTGGGTATCAATCGCTGGCAGCCCTTTGGCACATTCGCAATGGAGTCCAACCTCAAGGGTCTGCCATCTGCGGGGGCGCAATCCGGCAGTACCTGTGACGTGCTGCTGGCGCTCAACACGTTGAACCCGGATAGAATCTATGGCAATGAACACATGGTGCTGGCGGCCGGGCTGGGTATTGCCGCCTTCATGAACTTTGGCGGCTACCATACCTTTGCCGAAACATTCCCGATTGCAGAGGCCGTTGCGGCTAATCGCCCCTATGTCCCCACCAACCTGGCGGCTACCAATCAGATGGACTTGTATCAACGCATCGAGACAGCAGCGCAAACGGCCAGCCCGCAAGGTGCAAAACAGCTTGGGCAATTCCGTCGCAGTCATGCTCAAGTGCTTGAGGGGTTACGTCACAATCAGCCGGATGGGCAGCAAGCCTTGGGTGCTGGCGTTGATTTCTACGCCACTGCGCAGCAGATAGCCGATTGGCGCAAATGACCGCGTAACTCCCCACCCCTCCAAAAAACAAAACCCCCGTCAAACCCACCTGTTGCCAGGGTTTAACGGGGGTTTTGGGTCAGGCGGTTTGACCCGCCTGCCAGCTCAGCTTATTGGCAAGCTTCGCAATCCGGCGCGTGCTTTTGGACTCATGTGTGGTATCCGGTTTATAGAGAGTCTTTAATTTTTTTGCTAGCACCGATAATTAATAGAACAGTCGTCACTGCAATAGCTTGGTATTCGAACATGTTTCGTAGCTCTTCATGTGAAGTGAACTGTGTGCTTAATATAAAAACAAGTACGCCGAAAAATCCGGTTAAAGTGTTTAAGGTTGCGTAGGCTCTCCCGTGTAGTGTCGGATCAGTAATTCTTCGTGCATGGCTGAGACTTACAATGGATGTTTGGCATCCCAGGCCAATTCCAATATATGAAAAAAAGGCCAGAAGGAAAGCTTCAGATTGAGCGAAGATGAATAGTGATAACGCTAGGGTGGTCAGGCCCAATAGGGTGATTTTCAAAGTGCCGAGTCGTTGGGTGAGTTTTACTATAATCAGTCCGCCAATGATTGCTCCAATAGAATAGGCGGCGTCAATCTGTCCATATGCATTTGCATTCAGATTGAGAGGTCCTTTTACGAAGGGGGCAAGTAATGCATTTGACATATATAGTATGTTCGTGTTTAGCAATATCAGCAGGTAGTATCCGATGAGGCGGGGTTGCTGGGTGATATATTGAAAACCTTCAAGTATGGATCTCAGGTGAGCGACCAAATGGTTTGGCGTGCTTATCTTGGTGATCGCACTCGCACACGGCGAGTGAAGCGCCTTTGCCATATAAGCAATGCAGCAGCTGGATACCCAGAAAATAGTACTGGCGATAGCGATAGTAAAGGTCGGCCCAAGAGCTACGAATAACATGCCGGAGCCTGTTGCTCCAATTATGACACCTGCCTGCCCACTGGTAACAGAAAGTGCATTGAGTTTGAAGTTTTTTTCATGAGTTGCGAACGTTGCCAAAATGACACGCCAAGACAATAGTTGTATTTCTGCGCAAATGGACATTAAGAAGCTGATGGAGTAAGCGAATGCAGGGGATGCTCGATCCATGACGAATAACGATGCATATACCAGTAGTGTCAGGCAGCGCGTGCATTCAGAGAATAACACAAGCTTTATAGCTGGATATTTGTCAGCCATACTTCCGATTATCATCGAAAGAAATAGGCTGGGCAGTGTTGCAATCAACAAGCTTATTGCCGCACTTGTGGCGTACCCTGTTAAGTCAATCACAACCCAAGTATTTATAAAAAAAAATATACCGGTGCCAGCTCTCGAGAAAAAAATAACAGTGGCATATGCGGGGGCTGATATTTGGCTCATTACTCAGTGCGCCTTTAACCGTCAGGCGCTCTGCGCCTGAGTAATGTAACGGAAGCCTGTCTCGTGTACATCAATATCCAGCGTTATTGGATGGAATGTATTCAGATAATCAGATGACTCAAATAAGTGATTCGGTTGGTGAGGGCGCTCCATCAAAAAGCTCAGTTCGTTCATGTCAGATGACCATTGAGCGCCGTTAAAAAACTCGAACCCTTCGAAGTGTGCTTTATACAAGAATTTTTTCCCGTAACATGTGCCCATGTAAAGGTAGTTGCAGTCACGGTTGTGAAAGTAATTAATTGTTGCTGTCAACATGAAAGTGCCTAGCGATTTTTTTGGTTCGGTAATGTCATAGAAGGCAAAGTTATAGTGTGCTATTTTAGGGGCTGTGTTAATTGTTACTAGGCCGACAGTTTTCTCTTTCCTGGTGAAGTGCATGATGTGCGTCGCATTTTCCGGATTGATGATTCGGTTAAGTCGCTGTTCATTCATCACTCCTTCCCCAAATCGCTGTTCCGCACACTGTAGGCATAATTCACGGATGCTCTTGTCGATAACGAAATCGCTGATATTAATAAGCGTCATTTCTATATCTTGACAGGCTTTGAGCGTTCGTCGAACTCTATAGGTAAGTTCAAATCTTTTCAGGGTAATTCTTGTGCTTCGGGTTAAATAGAATCTCGGTTTGCGTGAAGGTAAAAAGCCGCGATCATAGAGTTCAACGATTTCTTCCTGTGATTCAGGTATGGCCCAAACAGCGTAAGGAAATGTATAGTTTTTGTAGTCAGGGTTTGACTCCGAAAATATAATTCTCATAAGTTATTTCACGCCTGTTAGGATCATTCTTTCGCTGTCAACGCTAAAAGGTTGTCCCTTATTATTATGGCCCTCTATATTTTTAAATCCTGCGCGTAGCATCCACTCCTTGATTTCTGTGAATGTCAATAGTCGGATATTGTAAGGTGTTTCACTCAGTTCTCCATCTTTAATAAATTGGCGTCTAACATGAAGTGTTCCTTGAACAGGGTTGTAGTCGAAGTGGTCGATCATAAAGTTCCCTTCTCTTTCTAGAACACTTGAGGCGGGAAGGTATTTAAGGCAGCGATCACGATTAATATGATCAATCAAAAAACGGCCTCCTTTCTTCAATGAATCGTAAATTTTGCTTAATTGCAATTTGCAAATTTCGTCATTAGAGTATCCAAAAGATGTGTACCAACTAAGCGCACAGTCGAATTTTTCCCTCCAGAGCGTGTCAAGGAAGTTTTTGTTTTTGTAGCAAATATCAAGGTTGCTTTTACGAGCGTTAAGGATAGCCAAGTCAAGTGCGTTCTGGCTCCAGTCAATGCCCGTTACACGATAGCCCCTGTGAGCAAGCTCATTGGAAATTCGACCATGGCCGCAGCCGATATCCAGTACATGGTCGCCTTTTTCAAGGCTGCAAAGTTGTTCAATAAGAGTGCATTCTTTCTTCGTCCTCTCATGGGTAAGATAATTTTCTGAAAAATAAATATAAAGATAATCAAACGTATTTTTCATTATGAATTCCAGTCAACGTCTTATGTAATCCATCTTAAAATGCTGTTCAAAGCCAGATGTCTACTGTGTGGGTATTTACTGAAGTGTGTTTCTAGATCGTGGCCAGCTTGACGAATACAATGGTGCTCAGCAGCGAGGCAATTTTGTGCGTATTCAATCAGTTTGCAAGGGATTTCAGCGGGAATGATCATGTCTTTTTCTGCAGAAATAATAAGCAGTTTCCCCTTGAAGTGTTGGATGATGGAAAAGCATTTGCTGTGTTCCCAGCTTCGGTATTGGCGTATGCAGGATGAAAATGAGGGGCCAAATTTTAAGGTTTCAGCCTTTTCTGAATAAATCGCGGGTATCGCCAGCCCTAGGCGAGCAACCGAGATCTGTGAGGCTATATGGAGTGCATTATGCGCCCCCATGCTGAAGCCCATTATATTAAGACCTTCCTGTAGGTCGAGTTTGTGGATCACAGCTAATGCTTGCTCGGTTCTTCTTTCCAAGCTGGAATGTTGCAAGTTTCCGCCGGTGTGCCCATGCCCAAGAAAATCAAATGCAATCGTTTCGACGCTATGAGAGTTTAAGTATGTTTGAAGACTGTGAAAACCTTTGCTGCTGGATGTGCCAGCACCGTGTATAAGCAAGACTGTTCTCTTGGGGGAGTTGCAGTGCCAGCGTTGTCCTCGTAAGTGTGCCGTTCCGCAGCGCACCATAAAGTCTTCGATTAGCCGTGTCATATCCTATCCTAATCATCGTCGAGTATTGGCCCGGTAGAGATTTGTAGGGGCGATATTTGTTTTTATAGACGTTGGCTGATAGATTTACATCTACAAGATTTGGTAGTTGAGAGTGGCTCGGGGTGTGCTTTAGGTTGAAATCTCAACTAAATCAAAATGTTAACTTTGCTTTGTCTAGGTAGCGAGCCATGTACCTACTATTGAATACATAGAACCTGTGTTGCCATAAAGGTGTGTGCTATTACTTTTAAGTGAGGTTCAAATGTCTTTTTTTGCTGATAATTTGAATGCTCTACCCGGGCTGGAACACGCATTCGGCTCGGCCAGCAATTTCCATAAACCCACAAATCTATTTTGTTGTGCTCAGAAGCATGGTGCCAACGTCATTCAAGTGGGCGATGCAGATGAGTCTGGTGCCATCGCTGGGGACGCGATTTTCACACGTACAACCCGTCCCATAGGAATCGTGACAGCAGACTGTCTACCTATTCTTGTAGGTTCAAAAAAAGATAAGTTCGTTGCTGCCATTCATGGCGGCTGGCAAGGATTAGCGGCAGGTATAATCGAAAATTCCTTTCTTGCGTTCATACGAGAAAATATCTCGTTAGAACATTTGCAAGTTGCAATAGGTCCTGCCATACATTCATGTTGCTATGAGGTTGGAAAGGAGCTTGTTGATACAATAGAACAGGCGCATGGACATCTTTGGCGGGGGCGCCAGGCGCCATGGTCTACAGCTCGTACAGAATCAGAGTTTGGCGTTACTCTCCGTCGTGCACCTGTCAGTCATAACGAAGCGTGGGTTGATCTCACTCTTTATGGCCTTTATTTGCTAGAGGATTTGGGGGTGGGCCGTATGCAAGTTGAGGTGGCGGGGATATGCACTTATTGTAGTGGGGATGAATGGGGTAGTTACAGGAGGCGAAAGCATCAAAGTGAGTCGAAGGCTTTTCAGTACTCATGGATACACCTGCGAGAATGCTGAAGTCAATAGAGGGTCCAAATATTGTAGTTGCTTTGCCTTGTGGGCGTATTCCAATTGGCATTATTTAATATGTTATATATAGTCTTTGATAATTGCATAGGCAATGGCTTGTGCTCTATTGGTAGTGCCTATTTTATTTTGTATTGTTTTGTAGTGAAAGTTTATGGTGTCTTGCGAGAGCCCAAGTATTATTGCGATTTCTTCAGACGTTTTCCCGTCTGCGCCCCAACGTAAAATCTCTTTCTCTCGTGTCGACAGTGTTACAGCCAAAGAAGCAGGGCTATTTATTTTACTCATCCAGTTATGAATTTCCGCTGTCATTTTTTCGATCACAAAGTGCAGTGTTTTCATCTCTCTATATTCGATTTTTTGATGGGCTCGTGCCAGTAGTAAGTGCTCGAACACGCCATCCTGCTTTGGTATTGATTGCGTTATGTAATAAATGTTGTCATCCAAGTTGAATAAGGGGGCGGTTTTGTGTGTCTCGAGATGACTTAATGTGTCTAAGTGTTCTGTGCAAACTCTAAAGAAACCTGATGTGATGTTTGCACGCTTTGTGCTAAGTAGCGGGTCTGGGTTGAATGGGTAATTTCCATAGGTGTGGTTTTTTGGGTTTGTAAAAGGTGTTGGGTATTGAATGCGGAAGGAAAAGTGTTCGAAGTTAACTTGTTTTGTTGTGCTGATGCAGGCAGTCCATAAATCATCGAGCGTTTTGCACGCAGAAAATGTTTTGCTCAGGTAGCTTGTTAGTGACTTGAGTTGCACTTTATTGTTCATGGCGATCCCCTTAGCGCTTTAACTATTTCGCGATAAGGTGAGTATTTGCCATCTGCTTTGAGGAGTTAATAGGTGTTTTCCCACGAGGTCTATCAACGTTCTGCTTGTCGCGAAGGATAAATCCTACAAATTACTTATCTGATTCAACGCAAAGGCTTCGGAATAAAATTTATTTATGAATCTGCTTGTTTTCACATGCTGAATGACTGGTAAGGCACAGTCGGGTTGGTTCGCTCCCCCCAAAAAACAAAACCCCCGCCAAACCCAACTGTTGCCAGGGTTTAACGGGGGTTTTGGGTCAGGCGGTTTGACCCGCCTGCCAGCTCAGCTTATTGGCAAGCTTCGCAATCCGGCTCGTCAATGGCGCAAGCCTTTGGCACCGGCGCCGGGCCGGCTGGGGCCGCGGCTACGTCTTCACTGTTTTTGCCGCTCGATACTGCGTTGAGCTTGCCCGTGTTGACGGTGGACTTCTCGGTGCTGGTCGCAGCCAGGGCACGGAGGTAGTAAGTGGTTTTCAGACCACGGTACCAGGCCATGCGGTAGGTCACGTCCAGTTTCTTGCCCGATGCACCGGCAATGTACAGGTTCAGCGACTGCGCCTGGTCGATCCACTTCTGACGACGGCTGGCGGCGTCAACGATCCACTTGGTGTCCACTTCGAACGCAGTGGCATACAGCTCTTTGAGCTCTTGCGGGATGCGTTCGATCTGCTGCACGGAACCGTCGTAGTACTTCAGGTCGTTGATCATGACCGAGTCCCACAGATCGCGCGCCTTGAGGTCGCGAACCAGGTACGGGTTGATCACGGTGAATTCGCCCGACAGGTTCGATTTCACATACAGGTTCTGGTAAGTCGGTTCGATCGACTGCGATACGCCAGTGATGTTGGCGATGGTCGCGGTCGGTGCGATGGCCATGATGTTGGAGTTGCGAATGCCTTTTTGTACACGGGCGCGAACCGGTGCCCAGTCCAGGGATTCGTTCAGGTCAACGTCGATGTACTTCTGGCCACGCTGTTCGATCAGGATCTGTTGCGAATCCAGTGGCAGGATGCCTTTGGACCACAGCGAGCCCTGGAACGTCTCGTAGGCGCCACGCTCGTCAGCCAGGTCGCAGGACGCCTGGATGGCGTAGTAGCTGACCGCTTCCATCGACTTGTCGGCAAATTCCACGGCTGCTTGCGAAGCGTAAGGAATGTGCTGCAGGTACAGGGCGTCCTGGAAGCCCATGATCCCCAGGCCAACCGGACGGTGCTTGAAGTTCGAGTTGCGCGCTTGCGGTACCGAGTAGTAGTTGATGTCGATAACGTTATCGAGCATGCGAACGGCGACGTCGATGGTGCGTTTGAGCTTGTCGGTGTCCAGCTTGCCGTTGACGATGTGGTTCGGCAGGTTGATCGAGCCCAGGTTGCAAACGGCGATTTCGTCCTTGTTGGTGTTCAAGGTGATTTCGGTGCACAGGTTCGAGCTGTGAACCACGCCAACGTGCTGCTGCGGGCTGCGCAGGTTGCACGGGTCTTTGAAAGTCAGCCAAGGGTGGCCGGTTTCAAACAGCATGGACAGCATTTTGCGCCACAGGTCTTTGGCCTGGATGGTCTTGAACAGCTTGATCTTGCCCGGGTACTGGGACAGTGCTTCGTAGTACTCGTAGCGCTCTTCGAAGGCCTTGCCGGTCAGGTCATGCAGATCCGGTACTTCGGACGGCGAGAACAGGGTCCACGGGCCGTCATCGAAGACGCGCTTCATGAACAGGTCAGGGATCCAGTTGGCGGTGTTCATGTCGTGGGTACGACGACGGTCATCACCGGTGTTCTTGCGCAGCTCGATGAACTCTTCGATGTCCATGTGCCAGGTTTCCAGGTAGGCACATACAGCGCCTTTGCGCTTGCCACCCTGGTTAACGGCGACGGCGGTGTCGTTCACAACCTTGAGGAACGGAACCACGCCTTGCGACTTGCCGTTGGTGCCCTTGATCCACGAACCCAGTGCACGCACCGGAGTCCAGTCGTTGCCCAGGCCGCCAGCGAATTTGGACAACATGGCGTTGTCGTGGATCGCGTGGTAGATGCCCGACAGGTCGTCCGGCACGGTGGTCAGGTAGCAGCTGGACAGCTGCGGACGCTGGGTACCGGCGTTGAACAGGGTTGGCGTCGAGGCCATGTAGTCGAAGGACGACAACAGGTTGTAGAACTCGATGGCACGGTCTTCTTTTTGCTTCTCTTCAATCGCCAGGCCCATGGCCACGCGCATGAAGAAGATCTGCGGCAGTTCGAAACGCACGCCATCCTTGTGGATGAAGTAACGGTCGTACAGAGTCTGCAGGCCCAGGTAGGTGAACTGCTGGTCGCGCTCGTGGTTGATCGCCTTGCCCAGTTTTTCCAGGTCGAAGGTGGCCAGCACGGGGTTCAGCAGGTCGAACTCGATACCCTTGGCGATGTACGCAGGCAGGGCCTTGGCGTACAGGTCGGCCATTTCGTGGTGCGTGGCGCTTTCTGCCACTTCCAGGAAGCTCAGGCCTTCGGCACGCAGGGTGTCCATCAGCAGGCGGGCGGTCACGAACGAGTAGTTCGGCTCGCGCTCTACCAGGGTGCGCGCAGTCATCACCAGAGCGGTGTTAACGTCGTTCAGCGCTACGCCGTCGTAGAGGTTTTTCAGGGTTTCGCGCTGGATCAGCTCGCCGTCCACTTCTTCCAGACCTTCGCAGGCCTCGGAAACGATGGTGTTCAGGCGGCCCATGTCCAGAGGGGCGAAGGTGCCGTCGGCACGGGTGATGCGGATCGACGGGTGCGCCTGCACGGCGTCTTCGGCCGGCGCGCGGTTGGCGCGTTCCTTGGAGCGTGCGTCACGGTAGATCACATAGTCGCGGGCCACTTTTTGCTCGCCGGCGCGCATCAGGGCCAGTTCAACCTGGTCCTGGATTTCTTCGATGTGGATGGTGCCACCCGATGGCATGCGACGCTTGAAGGTTGCAGTGACCTGTTCGGTCAGGCGTGCAACGGTGTCGTGAATGCGCGACGAAGCGGCAGCATTGCCGCCTTCAACTGCGAGAAACGCCTTGGTGATGGCAACGGTGATCTTGTCATCGGTGTAAGGAACCACAGCCCCGTTACGTTTGATCACGCGCAGCTGGCCTGGCGCGGTCGCAGACAGATCCAGATTTGAATCGGTACCCTGCGAGTTCTCGCGAGTTGTATCGGTTTGCATGGGGGTGTCTCCACATTCTCTATGTTTGTTTGGGCGCCTTTTGGGTGCCCACCGTTCCGTCCTGAAGCACTACAACCGGTAATGAGCCGGGCATAACAACTTCGGGACGTACAGAAGGGGGGTTAAGCCGCTTCCGTGCCGAAGTCTTGATTCACGCAGACCGCGTGAAACCGTATTCCTGTTGGATGACAGTATTTTTACTGCAACACCCGGGCCGCTTTCCGACTTTTACGCTGGAAACCGGTTGCCATCCGCATGAGCGGTTTGGACTTTGAAAGCTGCGTTTGGTTTAACCCGACAGGCGCGAGAAAAGGGCTTGAAATTCTCGTCTGAGTTGTGTTGGGTTTTTGGCCTGAAACCCTACATATGGGGTTTTTTGGCGGAGCTGATACAAGATATGCGTTTTATAGGGGTTGTGCAACGTACTGCCTGTGGATAACCCTGTGTGTAAATTGTGTGTGAAAGCTCGAATATCCACGTAGGCCGCACTGCACCGGCATTTAGCCGTTTGTCACCGGATTTTGCCGGAACAAATCCTGTGTGCCGGATTTTAAGGGCGCGAACCCTACCACAAAAAACAGCGCTGTCCGAACGCATTTTGGGGCGGCTGCAAAGATAGGAAAGGTCAAGCACGGATTGCTGCGGGGAAGGGCCGGGAAGGCGGTGTGAAGCCTTCCCGGCAATTGCGCGAAATTACTGCAACTGGAAGCTGTTTTGCTGGACGTTTTGCGAATCCAGGCCGATTTGTACATTGAACTCGCCAGGTTCGGCGACATGCTGCAATTGCGCGTTGTAGAACTTCAGGTCGTTCTCGCCGAGGGTGAATTGCACGACTTTCTGCTCGCCGGGTTTGAGCATGACCTTCTCGAAGTTCTTCAGCTCCTTGACCGCGCGGCTCATGGTCGCGGTAACGTCCTGGACATACAACTGAACCACTGTTTCACCGGCACGCTTGCCAGTGTTTTTCACCGTGACGCTGGCCGTCAGGGTCGCGCCCGGCTTCAGGGTTTTGGCCGACAGGCTGACATCCGACAGGCTGAAGTCGGTGTAGCTCAAGCCATAGCCAAATGGATACAGCGGGCTGTTGCCCTCATCGAAGTACTGCGAGGTGTAGTTACCCGGTTTGCCCGGAGTGAAGGGGCGACCAATGCTCAGATGGCTGTAGTAGGTCGGAATCTGGCCTACGGAGCGCGGGAAGGTGATCGGCAACTTGCCGGACGGGTTGTAGTCGCCAAACAGCACGTCAGCAATGGCGTTGCCGCCTTCGGTGCCGCTGAACCAGGTTTCCAGCACGGCATCGGCCTGCTGCTGTTGCACATCGATCGACAGCGGTCGGCCGTTCATCAATACCAGCACCAACGGCTTGCCGGTGGCCTTGAGCGCCGTGATCAGGGCCCGCTGGCTGGCAGGAATGTCCAGATTGGTGCGGCTCGACGATTCGTGGGACATGCCCCGCGATTCACCCACCACCGCAACCACCACATCGGCCTGCTGCGCAGCCTTGACCGCTTCGTCGATCATCACCTGCGCCGGGCGCGGGTCATTGACCACTTCGGGGGCATCGAAGTTGAGGAAGTTGAGGTAGTCGACGATTTTCTGGTCGTCAGTGATATTGGCACCGCGGGCATAGATCAGGTTGTCCTGCTGGCCGATGGCATTGCGCATGCCGTCAAACACGGTTACCGATTGAGCCGGCTGACCGGCTGCGGCCCAGCTGCCCATGATATCGATCGGGGCTTTGGCCAGCGGGCCGACCAGAGCAATACGCGCCTGCTTTTTCAGGGGCAGGGTTTCGCCCTGGTTTTTCAGCAGGACCAGGCTCTTGCGCGCCACTTCACGCGCTTCGGCGCGATGCAGGCGGCTGTCGGCCTTGACGTCCGCCGGGTCATCTTCAGCCTTGCCGATACGCAGGTAGGGGTCGGCGAACAGGCCCATGTCGTACTTGGCGCCGAGCACTTCGCGTACGGCGTTGTCCAGATCGCTCTGCGGTACTTCGCCGGACTTGAGCAGTCCCGGCAGTTCTTCACCGTAGGCCTTGTCATTCATGCTCATGTCGATACCGGCCTTGATCGCCAGCTTGGCGGCTTCGCGGCTGTCCTTGGCCACGCCGTGCTTGATCAACTCGTTGATCGCGCCGTGGTCGCTGACCGCCACACCTTTGAAGCCCCACTCCTTGCGCAGCAAATCCTGCATCAGCCACATGTTGGAGGTGGCGGGCACGCCATTGATCGAGTTCAGGGCCACCATCACGCTGCCCGCACCCGCTTCAATCGCAGCGTGGTAGGGCGGCAGATAGTCCTGGAACATGCGTGTAGGGCTCATATCGACGGTGTTGTAGTCCCGTCCACCCTCGACGGCACCATACAAGGCGAAGTGCTTGACGCTGGCCATGATATTGCCAGGCAGGGCCGGGGATGCGCCCTGATAGGCCTGCACCATCACCCTGGCGATGCGCGAGACCAGGTAAGTGTCTTCGCCAAACCCTTCGGAGGTACGGCCCCAGCGCGGGTCACGGGCGATGTCGACCATCGGTGCGAAGGTCAGGTCGATACTGTCGGCGCTGGCCTCTTTGGCGGCGATGCGGCCGCTCAGGCCAATAGCATCCATGTCCCAGCTGGAAGCCAGGGCCAGGCTGATCGGGAAAATGGTGCGATGGCCGTGGATAACGTCGTATGCGAAAAACATCGGGATCTGCAGGCGGCTGCGCATGGCAGCGTCTTGCATCGGGCGGTTTTCGTCGCGGCTGATGGAATTGAATGTGCCGCCGATACGGCCCGCAGCGATTTCCTTGCGGATCATCTCGCGGGGCATTTCCGGGCCGATGCTGATCAGGCGCAGTTGGCCGATCTTTTCATCGACGCTCATCTTTTTCAGCAGCTCGGCGACGAACACGTCTTTGGGAGGGAGCGGGGCCGCCGGGGCCTGAGCCCACGCGGTATGACTGGCCAGGCTGATGACAATGCCCAGCAAACACATTTTTCTCATTGGATTCTTCTGCGCAGCCGCTCACTTGAAGCGAGGGAGGCCCACGCTCGTGCAGCGATATTGTTCTGGGGAGGTATCAGGAGTACTTGAACTAAAGAATTGACCTACCTTTAGAGCGGAGTATTCCTGTATGACTGGCAGTCTTTTAGCTGATTCGCGGCAAGCAATCCAGTGTTGCCGGGAGTTTTTAGGCGTGGTGTGTGGTCAAAAAACTTAATGTCGATATTTCGGAGCAACACAAGCATGGGTATACAACATATAAGCGCCCCGGGCTGGAAAGTTATCGCGTTGCTGGCCTTGAGCAGTGTGCTGGCCGGGTGCGGGATCAACACCATTCCCACCCTCGATGAGCAGGTCAAGGCGGCATGGTCGCAGGTGCAGAACCAGTATCAGCGCCGCTCCGACCTGATCCCCAATCTGGTCGAGACGGTCAAGGGGGCGGCCAAACAGGAACAGGCCACCCTCACTGCGGTAATTGAGGCGCGGGCCAAGGCCACTTCGATCCAGGTCGATGCGAGCACGCTGAACAACCCGGAAAAACTCAAACAGTTCCAGGAAGCGCAGAACCAGCTGACTGGCGCCTTGAGCCGGTTGATGGTGGTGTCCGAGCGTTACCCGGACCTCAAATCCAACCAGAACTTCCTGTCGTTGCAATCGCAGCTTGAAGGCACGGAAAACCGCATCAGCGTGGCGCGGCGCGACTTTATCCTCGCCGTTGAGCGCTACAACACCGAGATTCGCACCTTCCCGGGTCGTTTGTGGCATGCCGTGATGTACAGCGATCTGCCAGTGCGCTCCACATTCGAAGCCACCACCCCGGACGCCGACAAAGCGCCGGAAGTGAAGTTTTAACGGCCTTATGCCTTTCCCCCTGTGGGAGCGGGCTTGCTCGCGATGGCATCAACGCGATTTGCCTGACAGATCGCGCCGCCTGCCTCGCGAGCAAGCCCGCTCCCACAACGGATAACAAACGTTCGAGGTAGCGATGCGCCTATCAAGACTGGGGCTGGGCCTGTTGCTCTGGCTATTTATAGCCACGGCCCAGGCGCTGACCTTTCCCGCGCTCAGCGGGCGGGTGGTGGACGAAGGGCAAATGCTCGACCCCGCCACCCGTGAACAACTGACCCAAACCCTGCAAGCCCACGAAAAAACCACCGGCGAGCAAGTGGTGGTGGTCACCGTGCCTGACCTGCAAGGTACGCCCATCGAAGATTTCGGCTACCAGCTGGGTCGCGCCTGGGGCATCGGGCAAAAGGACAAGAACAACGGCGCCTTGCTGATCGTGGCCCGCGACGACCGCAAGTTGCGCATTGAGGTCGGCTATGGCCTGGAGGATCGCCTGACGGATGCCCAGGCCTCGGTCATCATCAACCAGGTCATCACCCCGGCCTTCAAAGCCGGGAACTACAACCAAGGTATCAGCGACGGGGTGGGTGCCATCCTGCAAGTATTGGGCGGCACTGCTCTGGCTGAACCGGCCTATGCCAGCGGGCAGGGCAGTGGTGATGACTTCATGGCCGAGCATCCGGGCGTGGTGGTGCTGCTATTCATACTGTTTGTACTGGTGGTTGCGGCCTGCCAGTTTTATGGCATCTGCAACTCGGGCGGTGGTGGCTCGCGTTCGGGCGGTTTTGGCGGTGGCGGCTTTGGTGGCGGGGGAGGCGGTGGTTTTCGCGGCGGTGGCGGCAGTTTTGGCGGCGGCGGTGCTTCCGGTGGCTGGTAATTCATCTTTCAACGAGTATCGATATTTATGGCTTTGTTAACCCAAGAGCAACAACGGCAAGTTGAAGAAGCGGTCACCCGTGCCGAACTGCGCACCGACGCCGAAATCGTCACCGTGCTGGCCCCCCGTGCCGATGACTACAGCTATATCCCCTTGCTATGGGCCAGCCTGATCGCCCTGGTGGTGCCTGCCGTGGTGCACTTTTTTAATAGTGGCCTGGCGACTTACACCCTGCTGATGCTGCAATGGGCCAGCTTTGTTTTCCTCAGCCTGATCTTTCGCATACCGGCCATCACCACGCGCCTGATCCCGCCCCGTGTGCGGCATTGGCGTGCCAGCAACCTGGCCCGGCGCCAGTTTTTGGAGCAAAAGCTGCACCACACTGCAGGGCGCACCGGCGTGCTGATCTTTGTCAGCGAAGCCGAGCGTTATGTCGAAATCCTGGTGGATGAAGGGATATCCCGCCATCTGGACGACAGCGACTGGGGCACTATCGTCAGCGATTTCGTACGCCGCGTGGCGTTGGGGCATACGGCCGAAGGTTTTACTGCCTGCATCGATGCGTGTGCTGAAGTGCTCGCACAACACATACCAAAAACCCAAACGCGCAACCAACTGCCGAATCGGTTGGTGATGTTGTAATCATTTTCTTAGTGGTTTTGATATTTCCGACACTTAGATGAGAAGTGTCGGACTTTTATGATGTTGTCTTTATGGTTTGTTCTTGTCTGTTCGTAAGTAAGTTCTTGCTGGGTCGCAATATAAATTTCTTCTGATTATAATTTTCCGTGTTGTGAAAAACTGTGTTGTCATTTTTTTGAATGATGGCTAGGTTGTGTTGTGTTTGAATGTTTTTGTTGAATGTTTTTCCGTAAGGAATTAAATGGTTTGGGAGAAAAGGATTGAAGCTTACGCACAGGGAGAAAGAGGTGCTTGATTTGCTTTTGCAAGGGGGCACGAACAAGAAAATAGCGCAACAGTTGCGTATTAGTGGTTTTACGGTGCGGGACCATGTGTCTTCGTTGTTGCGCAAGTACTGTGTCAGAAGTCGTATGGAATTAGTAGTAGAGATTGGCCGTATGGGTGAAGGTTCATATGGGCTTTCGGGACCCCTACATCGGTAGGGTTGCTATGTCAGGTATTGAAGTTTATTTTTAAATCAAGTGCGCAAGAGGTGAGGATGAAAAAGCTGTCTTTGTATATACCGCTTGATTATGTGGCGACCCGTGTGGATTTGGTGTTGATGGTGTTGAGTTGTCTGCTTATGTTGGGGCTTGGTTTGATGATGTGGAATGCGAGGGTGGAAGTGCCGCCGGAGCCGAAAAAGTTGGTGCTGCGCAGCGCATATGTTACCCATCCTTTAGATTGGTCTAAGTCGTCAGCTTTTTTGTATTTTGCGGTGGGGCAAGATGAAGGGAGTTATAAGTACAAGGTTGAGTTCTCCAGTGAGGATGCAAAGTTGTTGGATGTTCATAAGCATAAAAGGTTGTGGGTGGCTGTAGATGCTGATGGTGAGAGTGAATTTGTATGGGCGGTGTATGATGAAGAACTTCGATTGATGGTGAGTCGTAAGCAGATTGAGTGGTGGGTGCGATATAACAATGGTGGTAATTATTTTGCGGTTGTGTTGTCGTGCCTGGCTTTAAGTTATTGCGGTTTTTTCATATTCAGGTGTGGTGTTTGGAATCGGCATTATTGTAGGAGGATGGTTGATGATAATAGGGGAGGTTGAGGGAGGTATTTATGTAGTTGATGATTTCTTGACTGAAGCTGAAGAGAGGGCGATTGCTATTCAGCTCAAGGGTGAAGTGTGGCGCTATAACTGGCCAAGCTATGAAAATTCGCCCGCTGTCAGGCCCTGCTGGCACGTGTTTATTGCAGGTAAGAATCGCCCGTTAGGCCAGTCAAGCCTTGAAGAGTTGAGGGAGAATAAGCCTTGGAGCTTTTTGATCCGTGTGTGGGAGCGATTTCTGGCATTGCATGATTTTAAAATCACTTTGTTAGGCGTTTATGCGAACGGACAGACGTTTGGTCAGGATGCGATCATTCATCGAGACAATAAAGTACATCCCGGTTTAACAATTGTTGTGTTTTGTAATGAGTACTGGCCGACCTCTTGGGGCGGTGAGCTGGTTTTTTACAATGACACTAAAGAACATATTATCAAGGCAGTATTGCCGAAACCAAGGCGCGTGGTGGTGTTCGACGGGCGAATCCCCCATGCCGCACGATCACCTTCAAATACATGTGACCAAGTCAGGATGACCCTGGCATTTAAAACAATAATTGAGGAATAGCAGGTGGCAGGTAAAATTGAAGTAATTATAGGTGTTATTGATGACGGTGTTACCGTTGGCTCGGGAGCGGTTGCCGTTTCAGATCAGCTTGTAACAAGTAATGAGGGGGGAGCACTACTGAGTCAATCAGCCCAGACGGGTGCGGTTGTGGCGAGTGTTACTTCGGTGACTAAACTGGCGGGTCCCTACGTGCCAATAATTAGTCTGCCAGGGAATATTGTCGCAGGTACGATTACATTCCTGAAAGTAGGGATGGATGTGAAGGCTGGTCGTGAAGTTAAAAAGGGTGAGCTGTACAGTCTGCTGGGTAATGTAGTAGGGGTTGTTGGGACGTTTGTGGTTTTGTCCGGTGCGGGGCCTTTTTTTGTTGGATCTTTAGCTGTAGCCGCTGTTGCGACCGGTTTGTTGTCAATTTATCACTCAGATACTTTCGGAAGATTAATGGCTGCTGCTGACGATTTCTTTAGAAATAATAGAGCTGATAGTTATCTTGATTATATGTGTGCACCAGATATGCGTATCGTAGATCGGAACACGCTAAGAATGGCTTATGCCAATAAGATATTTTCTTGTAATTGGGTGTCGGCGACGGGCGAACTGTTGCCTTCTTCAGTGGTTGTGCACAACGAAAGTAATAGTGTCGCGATAGGAGGAGGAGGAGGAGGAGGAGGAGGAGGAGGAGGAGGAGGAGGAGGAGAAATGGTGCTCGGTGGTACATATACACCCTTCGGCTCTTCTGCTTCCGAGTCGTCTGGTTATGGTGTTGGGCGCGTGGATATTAGTCTTGAGTTTGGTGGTGATATCTATGGGGGAGGGGATAAGTATTTGGGGGATAGTTATCATAAGTGATTTATAGGTTGGTGGCTTTAGTAGGTTTTATGAAAGGTTGAATTATTAAATGTTCATGTTGTGCAGTGTATAATATTGATCTTCACATGCCGGCCGGCATTCTCACTGTTCTACTTATATGAGCTAAAGTTATTTTTCACATCACAAGCCATTCTTAATTGTTGGCAAGGTGCACATGCCCGCCACTGTCCGTGCCCGCATGAAATTACCCCGTGCCCTGCGCGCCCAACACGCCTAAAATACCCGCCATACGTTTTCTGATTTTCCCTCCTGCACCCCCGAGGCACCTTTTTCAATGTCAGTGACAGCTACCACCGCCGCGTCTGTGCCGGATCATCGTGCGCAATTTTTGAACCTGCTGGAAACCGGCCTGGCCCAGAATTCCTTTATCAAGCTGGTGCTGGCCAAATACGTCGGCTCCGAGGCTGAATTGCAGCGGGTGATTATCAAGCAGGTCACGGTCAAGGAGCAGCCTTGCCTGTCGTTTGTGTATCGCTACAAAACCCGCGATATCACCAAGAATTTCCCGCTGGACGAAGGCGTGGCGATCATTGCCGGCCTGCTGCCCGAAGCGTTCAAGAATGCCCATTTGCTGACCCTGACCGACGAAGTGCAACTGGAGTACAGCAAAAAGGGCAAAAGCTCGCTGTTCAAAGGCAAAAGCCAGCAAGAGCGCGAAGTACCGTCGGCTGAGCACAATCGTGAGAAAAATCGCTTTCTGGATCTGACCCGGCCGTTTCTGGCGGACCTGGGTGTGACCAACAAGCAGCAAGAACTGATCCCGGCGATGTCGCGCAAGTGGAAGCAGATCAACAAGTTTATCGAGGTGTTTTCCCACGCCCTGAGCAACTCGCCGCTCAAGCTCGACCAGCCGGTCAAGGTGGTGGATTTCGGTTCGGGCAAGGGTTACCTGACGTTTGCCATTCACGATTACCTGCGTCACAGCCTGCAAGCCGAAGGCCTGGTCACCGGGGTTGAGTTGCGCGAAGACATGGTCACGCTGTGCAACAACGCCGCTCAGCGCCTGGAACACCCGGGCCTGACGTTCCAGCACGGCGATGTGCGCAGTTTTGCGCCCACCCCGATCGACGTGATGATCGCCCTGCATGCCTGTGATATTGCCACTGACTATGCGATCCATATGGGTATTCGCTCCGGGGCGGCGATCATCATGTGCTCGCCGTGCTGCCACAAGCAGATCCGCCTGCAAATCCAGAGCCCGGCGCTGCTCAAGCCGATGCTGCAATACGGCCTGCACCTGGGCCAGCAGGCTGAAATGGTCACCGACAGCCTGCGCGCGCTGTACCTCGAAGCCTGCGGCTATGAAACCAAGGTGTTCGAGTTTATCTCGCTGGAACACACCAACAAGAACAAGATGATCCTCGCGGTCAAACGTGCAGAGCCGGCTGATCCGGCGCAGTTGCTGGTGAAAATCCAGGAGCTCAAGGCGTTCTACAACATCCAGGAGCACTGCCTGGAGACCCTGCTGCAGGCCGATGGCTTGTTGAAGTAAACCTGTAAGTGGTGTCTGGCGGGTACGTAGTACGTGGCTATTACCCGCCCGGGCATTCAGGGGTTACCTTGGCTACTCTTACTGGCCCAAGGTCTTACCCCACAGGAGCACGCACCATGGCAGCGAAAAAAATTCTGATGCTGGTTGGCGACTACGTCGAAGACTACGAAGTGATGGTGCCGTTCCAGGCGCTGTTGATGGTTGGCCATCAGGTGCATGCAGTATGCCCGGGCAAAACCTCAGGCCAGACCGTTCGCACTGCCATTCACGACTTCGAGGGCGACCAGACCTACAGCGAGAAGCCCGGTCATCTGTTTGCCCTGAATTTCGATTTCGACAAGGTCAAAGCCAGCGATTACGACGCCCTGCTGGTGCCGGGTGGCCGTGCGCCGGAATACCTGCGCCTGAATGAAAAGGTGCTGGAGCTTGTGCGTGACTTCGACAAGGCGGGCAAGCCGATTGCCGCGGTGTGCCACGGCGCGCAACTGCTGGCTGCTGCTGGCACGCTGGAAGGCCGTGAGTGCAGCGCTTACCCGGCGTGTGCCCCGGAAGTGCGTCTGGCAGGCGGTACCTATATCGATATCGACGTGACCAAGGCCCACGTGCAGGGCAACCTGGCCACTGCGCCTGCATGGCCGGCGCACCCTGCGTGGCTGGCAGGGTTCCTGGGTTTGCTCGGTACCAAAATCACCTTGTAGGACGAGGGCGTGACCATGTGTGAGCTGTATGTAAAAGCCGATCCGATTCTTTACGAGTCACGTTCGCGCTCATTGCGGATTTGCGGCGTGGTCACCACCTTGCGCCTGGAAAATCAGTTCTGGGACATTCTCAGCGAAATTGCCGAAGCAGACGGCATGACCACCAACCAATTGGTGGCCAAGCTGTATGAAGAGGTGATGGATTATCGCGGCGAAGTCGTTAACTTTGCCTCGTTTTTACGTGTGAGCTGTACCCGGTATTTGAGCCAGCGCCGGGTGCAGGCGCCGGGGTTGAGTGTGGTTTCGCGCTTGCAAGGTTGACACGCTCGTAGCAGCTGCCGAAGGCTGCGTCCGATTGCGCAGCGATCGTAAAACCTGTGTCCGAGGCGTGTCAGGTAAGTTGTGCAGCTGATTTCACGACGGCTGCGCCGCCGTACGCAGCCTTCGGCAGCTGCTACACAACTGTACCCCTCTTGCGTCTAGAAGAACCGTGTCACGCTGATCTTGGCATTGCGGCCCTGGCTGTAGGCATTTTCGCCACTGAGCATCGGCTGATAGTTTTTATTGAACATATTGTCCAGGGTGAAGTTGACTTCGGTGCCCTTGAGGTACGGCTGCTGCGGCTTCCAGTTGGCGAACAGGCCCTGCACGTTGTAGCTGTCGTTGGGGAACTGGTCCCAATAGCGGTCGCCCAGCGCACTGATCGGGCTGCTGTAGTAGTTGTCGCTTGGCAAACGGTCGGTTTTGCGCACGAATTCTCCCTTCCAGCCAATCCGGGCATCCAGGCTCGGGATTTTGGTGCCCAGTACGGCAATCCATTTGGGAGCGGGTACGTCACGGGCCCAGACGTTAGGCCCCCAAGGGTTGGTGTAGGCGCCTTGGTGCTTGCCGGTCATCCATGCGTAGGACAGTGAGCCGAACACGTAGGTGGATTCGTAGAAACTCTCAATTTCGAAGCCCTTGATGGTCACGCTGCCAATATTGCGGTAGTTGGGCATGTTGGGCCCGCACGCATCGGTCATGCTGACCGTGGGAGTTTGCGCGGCGCAGCCTACGCCCGTGGCCTTGAAGATTTCGTCGTCGACGGTGTTGCGGAACAGGGTGGTGCGCACCAGGGCGTGGTCGTTGTCGCCAAAAATCTTGTCGAAGGTGGTGATGTTGCCGCCACGCCAGCCGGTGATCCGTTCCGGATCAAGGCCCAGGCTGCTGGAGGTGCGGCTGCCGACGCCTTGGACTTCGTATTGCTCGTCAATTACCGGGGCGCGCCAGGTTTTGCTGTAGTCCAGGAACAGCGCGGTTTTCGGGGTGATTTTCCAGAAGGCTGACAGGCGCGGCGACCAGCCGGTGTAGGTTTTGTCGCTGTAATCGTGACCCAACTCCGGGTGGTTGTAGTACGGCGCGTCGTTTTCCTGGCCGCGATTGCGCACATGGTCGTAGCGCATGGACGGCGTCAGGGTGAAGTCACCCCAGGTGATGGCGTCCTGAAGATAGAAGCTGTTGGTGTCGACCTTGCCCCGGGGCATGAAGTTGGGCTGGTAGTGGCCGTAGTTGTACTTTTCGACGTCGTAGATGCCGCCCGGCATCCACATGTTCACATCACGCTGGTGCTTGCGAAACTGCACGCCGGTGGTCACTGCATGGTCCAGCGGGCCGCTGGCAAACAGGCTGATGTTCTCGACCTGGAGCATGTCGTCGGTGTAGCCGGTTTCCATCTTGCGCCCGCCGCTGGTGGGCTGGGTGAAGGCCTGGGCGTCACGCTTGTCGGTTTGTTCGGTGTTGGAGTGCGAGTACTTGACCTCCAGATCCACCAGCGGGTTGTCCAGGGGTTCGTATTTGTATTTGGCCGACCAGGTGGTGTCGATCGTCGAGCGGTTGGACAGGTAGCGCCGCGCGGCAATGTCGTAGCCATATTTGTCGATGTTGGCCTGGCTGGGTGGCGCCGGGTAACTCACGGCCGAGAAGGGCACCCACAAATAGTTGTTCGAGCGCGAGTAAGACATGCCCACGCTGTGCTCGTCATTGAGGTGCAAATTGAGCTTGAGCAGTTGTCCGTCCAGGTCCTGGGCCGTATTGGGCAGGCGCTGGGGGTTAACCGGGTAGACATTGCCGGGGTTGGGCATTTTGCCGGCCAGCTTCATATCGTCGCCATCGCGCTTGGTGTAGTAAAACAGAGCGTCGGCGCGGCCATCTTCGGTGCGACCGTAGACAGCGCCGCTGTAGACCTGTTGATGGTCATTGCTGCTATAGCCGTACTTGAGCATGGCGCCGGTGTCCTTGCCCTCTTCGAGCAAGTCGGTCGCATCCTTGGTTTCCATGTGCACTACACCGGCGAAGCCGCCATTGCCGGTGTGGATATCGTGGGGGCCTTTTTCGACTTCCAGACGTTTGATCAGCTCGGGTTCGATAAAAATCGTGCCTTGCTTGTAGCGTTCAAAGCCGCTTTTGGTCGCGCCATCGACGGTCATTTGTACGTCTTCAGCTTCACCCATGCCCCAGATATTGATGGTCTGGCCACCGGGCTTGAGCGAGCCGCCGAGGTTGATGCCCGGCAAGGTGGCGAGCAGGCTGGGGATGTTATTGGCCTGATAGCGGTTGATTTGCTCCTGGGTCATGGTCGACTTGCCGACGTTGCTGGAGTCGACTTCGCTACCGTTGCCCACCACGCTGACCGCGCCCAGTTCCAGGCTGTTGCTGGTGGTGGTGCCGGACTCCCGGGGCCGCACGACGTAGGTGCGATCGATCTGCACTAGGCTGAAGTCGGTGTCTTTGAGCAGGCGCTGGATGGCTTCCTGTGGCTCGAAGGTGCCACTGAGTGCCGGGGCATTCACGTTGCGTAACAGGGCTTCGTCGAACAGCAGCTGGATGTTTGCCTGCTGTGCCACCTCGCTCAGCGAACTGGCCAGCGATTGCGCCGGCAGTTGCAACTGGATCGACTCGGCGTGGGCTTGCAGGCTGATCGCCAGGCAAGCCGCCAGCAGTGTCGGGCGGGTGCACAAATGCGAGAAGTAATGTGGTACGCGAAACATGAAATCCCCCGGTGTGGCAACAAAGGCCAAAAAGACATGCGTTAGCAACGCAGACCGGAGGAAGACGCAACACAATGAAAAAACCACATATGCGAATGCAAAATATTCGCATATATTTTTTTAGCGCGGTTCGATACGGATTTTACCGCTGTCCAGCAGCACGTTTTTAACCGGGATCAGGGCGGGCAGGGCCTTGACCAGCGCCAGCGGATCGCTGACGTCCAGATTGCCTGAAACCTTGTAGTTTGCCAGCGGGCCTTCAGCCAGCTGGATCATGCCGGGGCGGTACAAGTCCAGTTCGTCCACCAGGCTGGCCAACTCACGATTGCGAAAGGACAGGTGGCCAGAGCGCCAGCCCGCCACTTCACCGGTGCCCAGGGTTTGCGCTTGCAGCGAGCCGTTGGCGTAGTTCCAGGTGGCGCGTTGTTGGGCACCCAGCAGCATGGCGGACCTGGCGTCAGGGATGAATGCAACCTCGCCGTGGGCCACGCTGACCACTAGCTGGCGCGGGCTGCGGCGTACATCAAACCCCGTGCCCACCACCCGGATGCGCGCATCCCCGGCATGCACCACCAGCGGCTGCTCCTTGTTGGCGGCGACTTCGATATAGAGCTGGCCCTGGTCCAGATAAATGTCACGCTGGTGTGCGCTGAAGTCCAGACTCAGGCGCGTGTTGGCATTCACGTTCAGGGTGCTGCCGTCGGGTAGCAATACTGTGCGCGCCCCCTGGGCCAGTGTGTTGATCTGCTGTTGATGCAGCGCCACCGGCGCGCCCAGGTTCAGAGCAAAGACGGCACAGAGCACGGCGGCGGCAGTGGCCAGGGCAAAGTGTGCGCGTCGGGGCTTGACCGGGAGCGATACGGGGGCGTTGATCTGTTCTAGCTCGCCCAGGTCGGCCCACAACGATTCAAATTCGGCATAGGCCCGGGCATGGCTCGGGTTGGCATGCCAGGCGTTGAATTGTTCGCGGTTGTCGTGATCGCGGCTATTGCGGTTGCGCGCAAACCAAGTGGCGGCCTGTTCATCGACGCTGTCGTCATCGGCGGTGTGAAAAGGGCTCATCGTGGCTGCTCCTTGCCGCTGTCCCGTTGTAGATGTTGCTTGCAGTGCAGCAAGGCCAGTGCAATGTGCTTTTCAACCATACTCACGGAAATCCCCATGCGTTCGGCAATCTGTGCCTGACTCAAGCCCTCAAAGCGGTGCAGCATAAGGGCTTCGCGACGTCTGGGCGAGAGTTCTGCAAGGACCCGTTTAAGTTGTTCAAGGCGTTGCAGGCGCAGGGCTGCGACCATTGGATCATCCCTCTCATCGCTCAAGGGCTCGGCTTCACTTTCGTTGCGCTCACCGTGTACGGCGTGTCGCACTTGCTGTCGACGCCAGTGATCGCGCAACAGATTGCGCGCCATCTGGAACAAAAACGCCCGTGGCTGTTCGATTTTGCCCCGGTCCTGATAGCCCAGCCATTGGGTGAAAACATCCTGGGTCATGTCGGCTGCATCGCTGGTGTTGTCGGTACGCTTGCGCAGAAAGTGCAAAATTTGCGTATAGAACTCACGAAAGTGATCGGCCACGGGCGGGTCGGGTTCAAGGCCAGACATGAAGATCCTTATAGACACAGCGATGCAAATAAGCTGCGAATGGTATCGATAACCATTGCTATTTGTCTCGTTGAAATTGCCGGTTTCGCTCATTCCTGTGGATAAATGGATAAATAGCCCGTGGCGTCTTTACTGAAGAAGTGCAGGAACCCTTAATTTCAGGAGAAAGGCTATGTCGGGTTGGTACGAGTTGAGCAAGACCAGCAGCGGGCAGTTCCGTTTTGTACTGAAGGCGGCGAATGCCGAAACCATTCTGGTCAGCGAGCAATACACCACACTGGCGGCGGCCAAGGGCGGGATCGCCTCGGTGCAGGTCAACAGCCCGCTGGATGAGCGCTACGAGAAAAAAGTCGCCAAGGACGGCAAGCCGTACTTCAACCTGAAGGCGGCCAATCACCAGATCATCGGTACCAGTGAGCTGTATTCCTCGGACGCCGCACGGGACAAGGGCATAGCCAGCGTCAAGCACAATGGCCCGACTACGGTGATCAAAGAGAAATTTTGATACCTGAATGTGTGCTCTTGTAACCCTGTAGCCGCTGACGAGCAGCGCGAGGCTGCGTCCGGCGGCGCAGCCGTCGTAAATCCCCTCAGCCTTGGTGCATCAGATAGATCGCGCTTATCGGGTTTGCGACGATTTCATCGTCGGGCGCAGCCTCGCGCTGCTCGTCAGCGGCTACAGGTTTACCGTTCCACAGGTACTGAGTGCCTGGTATCGCCCAGCGGATGGGTTTTTGAATCAAAGAAGCGCAGCTCAAGCTTCTTGTCGGCAAACAGCGCTGTGTAATGGTTTTTCTGAAAGCGAATAAACGCCTCACTGCGCGGGTAGATCGAGATGCACAGGGTTTTCAGCGGTGCCTGGCGCAATGCGTCAATCAGGTGTTGATCCTGCTCGCCCAGGCTATGGCCGAAGATGCACAGCGCGTCTTTATGGGTCATCAACTGCTCATGGCAAAAAGACAGGTAATCGGACTGGCGAATGGATTTGCGCTTGTCCTCGCTGCCGGTTTCGCTGACAAACAGCGGTACGTCGTCCAGGGCGCTGATGGAGTGGTTGATCGCAAAGTTGCTTAGCAATGTGGGTTCGCTGGCCGCCAGCTTGCGTGCCTTGCCCTCCTGGTTTTTCACCAGATGCAGGGCGCCATGCAGGTACAGCACCCGTGTGGCCCTGCTTTTGGCCAGTGCCGCGGCGGGTTCAAAGGTTGCATGCGGGGTGCCAAACAGGTCGTTGAAGCCTTTGGGCGACTGCATCACGGCCCAGGGCGCGAGCAGGTCGTAGTTGGAGCAATACACCGTGGCGTAGCGTGCCAGTTCTTCGTTCCAGCAGGCCAGGGTTTCAGGCTGCATCAGGCGCCAGGGAATGTGCACATCCTGGGTGCAGTTGATCAGGGCTTCCTTGATCGCGTAATAGCGTTTGCGCGGCGAGGCCGAGTTGATGGCCAGTGCCTTGTTGACCTTGCTCGCGGTTTTCAGGGCGCTGAGCACGTGCTCGAAGTTACGGGTGGCCAGGGCCTCGAACACACTGAGTTCGGTCTGGCTCAGGGGCTTTTCGGCGACGCTCCTGGCTTTATCGAACAGTGAGTCGTAATAAAAGTCGTGCCACACGGCCATGCTGGCACCGTTGCCAATCAGCAGCCCGCTGCACGGTGTGCTGGTACTTAACAGGTTCCAGTCTTCTAGCTGGGCATCAAATGCCTGGAAGGGGGTCATCGCAAATATCGTCTCAGGGCGTAGGCGGTAGCGGACTTTATCACGCTCAAGTATTGAGCCAGATCAACATTGCGGCTTTGTCATTGGAGGAAGCTGTGGAGACCGAATTAGCCAATGACCCGCGAAGAGGACTCGACATGACCAGCACTTTCTTTATTCCTGCTGTAAACATTATGGGTAACGGTTGCCTGGATGAAGCCATGACTGCGATTCGCAACTATGGTTTTCGCAAGGCGTTGATTGTGACCGACGCGGGGCTGGCCAAGGCGGGGGTTGCGACGTTGATCGCCGAGAAACTCGCGTTGCAGGATATTGATTCGGTGATTTTCGATGGTGCCAAGCCTAACCCGAGCATTGCCAACGTCGAGGCGGGCTTGAAGGTGCTCAAGCAGCATCAGTGCGACTTTATAGTGTCGCTGGGTGGTGGTTCGCCCCATGACTGTGCCAAGGGCATTGCGCTGTGTGCCACCAATGGCGGGCATATCCGTGATTACGAAGGTGTCGATCGTTCGGCCAAGCCGCAATTGCCGCTGGTGTCGATCAATACCACGGCGGGTACGGCCAGTGAAATGACGCGCTTTTGCATCATCACAGATGAAGAGCGCCACGTGAAAATGGCCATTGTCGACCGCAACGTGACGCCTTTGCTGTCGGTCAATGACCCTGAGTTGATGGTGGCGATGCCCAAAGGCCTGACGGCCGCCACGGGCATGGACGCGTTGACCCACGCCATCGAGGCGTATGTGTCGACGGCAGCTAACCCGATTACTGACGCCTGTGCGATCAAGGCGATGGAGCTGATCAGTCAAAACCTGCGTCAGGCGGTAAGTGATGGTAAAAATCTGACCGCACGGGAGAACATGGCTTACGCGCAGTTCCTCGCGGGCATGGCTTTCAACAATGCCTCGCTGGGTTTTGTGCATGCGATGGCGCACCAGTTGGGTGGTTTCTATGACTTGCCCCACGGTGTGTGCAACGCGGTGTTGCTGCCCCATGTGCAGACCTTCAACGCCAGTGTGTGCGCAACGCGCCTGACCGATGTGGCCCATGCGCTGGGTGCCGATGTGCGCGGCCTTAGCCCGGAAGAGGGCGCGCAGGCGGCCATCGCGGCGATTCGTACCCTGGCCAAGGACGTCGAGATTCCTGCCGGGCTGCGGGACTTGGGCGCCAAGCTGGATGACATCCCGATCCTGGCCACCAACGCGCTCAAAGATGCCTGTGGTTTCACCAACCCGCGCAAGGCTGATCAGGGGCAGATTGAAGAGATTTTCCGTAACGCGTTTTAACGGCTGGCAGGCCTGGCTTTTGTGGGAGCGGGCTTGCCCGCGATAGCCTTGGCACGGTATCGCCTGATACACCCCATTGCCCGCATCGCGAGCAAGCCCGCTCCCACAAGGTTGCGGGCATAAAAAAACGGCCAGGTGATCAACCTGGCCGTTTTTTTGTGTCTGGCTTTGAAGCGCTTATTGCACTTCTACGGCCAGGCTGTCGCTGATTTTCTTCTGCCAGATCGCCGGGCCGGTGATGTGTACCGACTCGCCGTTGCTGTCGACTGCCACGGTAACCGGCATGTCTTTAACGTCAAACTCGTAGATCGCTTCCATGCCCAGTTCGGCAAAGGCCACCACGCGCGACTTCTTGATCGCCTGGGCAACCAGGTAAGCAGCGCCGCCCACGGCCATCAGGTACACGGCTTTGTGTTCCTTGATCGCTTCGATGGCGGTAGGGCCGCGCTCGGATTTGCCGATCATGCCCAGCAAGCCGGTCTGATCAAGGATCTGGCGGGTGAACTTGTCCATCCGCGTCGCGGTGGTCGGGCCGGCAGGGCCAACCACTTCGTCACGCACCGGATCAACCGGGCCAACGTAGTAGATAAAGCGACCCTTGAGGTCTACCGGCAAGGTTTCACCCTTGTTCAGCATTTCGACCATGCGCTTGTGCGCCGCGTCGCGACCGGTGAGCATTTTGCCGTTGAGCAGGACGGTTTCGCCCGGCTTCCAGCTCTGCACATCTTCCGGGGTCAGGGTGTCGAGGTTGACACGGCGGGCCGAAGGGCCTGCTTCCCAGACGATTTCCGGGTAGGCGTCCAGCGGTGGCGCTTCGAGGGCTGCCGGGCCGGAGCCGTCCAGTACGAAGTGGGCGTGACGGGTGGCCGCACAGTTGGGGATCATGCACACCGGCAGCGACGCTGCGTGGGTCGGGTAGTCCATGATTTTGACGTCGAGCACGGTGGTCAGGCCGCCCAGGCCCTGGGCGCCGATGCCCAGCTGGTTGACCTTCTCGAACAGCTCGATGCGCATCTCTTCGATACGGTTGGACGGGCCGCGCTTGATCAGGTCGTGAATGTCGATGGATTCCATCAACACTTCCTTGGCCATCACTGCGGCTTTTTCTGCGGTGCCGCCGATGCCGATGCCGAGCATGCCCGGTGGGCACCAGCCCGCGCCCATGGTCGGAACGGTCTTGAGTACCCAGTCAACGATCGAGTCGGACGGGTTGAGCATGGCCATTTTCGACTTGTTCTCGGAACCGCCGCCCTTGGCTGCCACGTCCACTTCCACGGTGTTGCCCGGGACGATGGAGTAGTGGATGACCGCAGGGGTGTTGTCCTTGGTGTTGCGACGGGCACCGGCCGGGTCGGCCAGGATCGAAGCGCGCAGGACGTTTTCCGGCAGGTTGTAAGCGCGACGCACGCCTTCGTTGATCATGTCGTCCAGGCCCATGGTGGCGCCATCCCAGCGCACGTCCATGCCGACGCGCACGAATACGGTGACGATGCCGGTGTCCTGGCAGATCGGGCGGTGGCCGGTGGCACACATGCGCGAGTTGATCAGGATTTGCGCCATCGAGTCACGGGCCGCTGGCGATTCTTCGCGCAGGTAGGCTTCGTGCATGGCCTGGATGAAGTCCACGGGGTGGTAGTAGGAAATGAATTGCAGGGCGTCAGCAACGCTCTGAATCAGGTCGTCTTGCTTGATCACGGTCATGGGTCGCGCTCCTCTATAAGACGGGAACATACAATCAATAAGGTGTTTGCGACCTTGGTGCATCGGTCTGTCGGAAACATCTTCGCTGGGCATACCGGGCACGCATGACCGGTACAAAAACGGCGCGGCAGTATAACCCGGTACACTGTTTGATACACCGGTAGAGATGCAAACGAAAGTAGGGTGTGCTTTGTAGCCGCTGCCGAAGGCTGTGATAAGGATCTATCGGTCAACATTATTCAACTGTGGGAGCGGGCTTGCTCGCGATTGCATCACCGTGGTGTACGAGATTCACCGCGTCGTCAGCATCGTGAGCAAGCCCACTCCCACAGGTTTACCCTGCGGAGGCCAAGTGCCCGAACTACAAGTTGCCGACCGGCATTGGTCGGTTGCCGATGGCAGCAACCTGCTCGACGCCCTTAATCAGGCCGGTGTAGCGGTGCCCTACAGTTGCCGGGCGGGCAGTTGCCATGCCTGCCTGGTGCATTGTGTGCGTGGCGAGCCCTTCGATCTCAAGCCCGAGGCCCTTGACCGGGCACAGCGTGAGCAGGGCTGGCGCCTGGCGTGCCAGTGCCAGGTGGTCGGGGATTTGCAGGTGGAAACCTTCGATCCGTTGCGCGACGGCTTGCCGGCCGAGGTTGCGGCGCTCGACTGGCCAAGCCCGGGGGTGTTGCGCTTGCGCCTGGTGCCGCAGCGCCCGTTGCGTTATCGCGCCGGCCAGCATCTGGTGCTGTGGACCGGCGGCGTTGCGCGCCCATATTCACTGGCGAGCCTGCCCGAAGAAGACCGCTTTCTGGAGTTTCACCTCGATTGTGCGCACCCCGGTGAGTTCGTTGACGCGGCGCGGCAGTTCAAGCCCGGTGACGTGGTGCGCTTGGGCGAGCTGCGTGGCGGGGCACTGCGTTATGACCCGGACTGGCAGGAGCAACCGCTGTGGCTGCTGGCGTCCGGCACCGGCCTGGGGCCGTTGTACGGCGTATTGCGCGAGGCCTTGCGCCAGGATCATCAAGGCCCGATACGGCTGGTACATGTGGCCCGCGACCAGGCTGAACATTACCTGCGGGACGAACTGCTGGCCTTGGCGCAGGCTTGCCCACAGCTTGTGGTCGAATACCTTGAGCGTCCTCAGCTGCCCGACTACCTGTTACAGATGCGTGTCATCTCGCGCCAGACCCACGCCCTGGTCTGCGGCCACCCCGACACGGTCGATGCCTTTGCCAGGCGTTTGTTTATGGCGGGCTTGCCGCGCAATCAGCTATTGGCCGATGCCTTTCTGACGCGCAGTTGAGGGCACAAAAAAGCCCCGCCTGATCACTCAGGCGGGGCTTTGGATTCAAGCTTTACAGGGCTTAAACCATTTTGTCGCCGACATGCAGGATCTTCATGCCGTTGGTGCCACCGATGGTGTGGTAGCTGTCGCCCTTGGTCAGGATGACCCAGTCGCCTTTTTCCACAACGCCACGCTTGAGCAGCTCGTCAATCGCGGCCTGGCTGACCTGTTCTGGCGGCAGCGATGCCGGGTCGAACGGTACGGTGTACACGCCACGGAACATCGCCGCGCGCGCCTGGGTTTCGCGGTGCGGGGAGTACGCGTAGATCGGCACCGAAGAACGGATGCGCGACATGATCAACGGTGTGTAGCCGCTTTCAGTCAGGGCGATGATCGCTTTGACACCCGGGAAGTGGTTGGCGGTGTACATGGCCGCCAGCGCAATGCTCTGGTCGCAGCTTTCGAACGTTTTACCGATGCGGTGGCTGGAGGTTTTGCTGGTCGGGTGCTTTTCAGCGCCGACGCAAATACGCGCCATCGCCTGCACGGCTTCCAGCGGGTAGGCACCGGCAGCACTTTCAGCCGAGAGCATCACGGCGTCGGTGTAGTCGAGAACGGCGTTGGCAACGTCGGACACTTCGGCACGAGTTGGCATCGGGTTCTGGATCATCGACTCCATCATCTGGGTTGCCACGATCACTGCTTTATTGTGGCGACGTGCGTGCAGGATGATTTTCTTCTGGATGCCCACCAGCTCGGCATCGCCGATTTCAACGCCCAGGTCGCCACGGGCAACCATGACCGCGTCGCTGGCCTTGATCAGGCCGTCGAGGGTTTCGTCATCGGCTACGGCTTCGGCGCGTTCAATCTTCGCTACCAGCCAGGCGGTACCGCCTGCTTCATCGCGCAGTTGGCGGGCGTATTCCATGTCGGCAGCGTCACGCGGGAACGACACGGCCAGGTAGTCGACCTGCATTTCGGCAGCCAGCTTGATGTCGGCCTTGTCTTTTTCAGTCAGGGCCGGCGCGGTCAGGCCGCCACCGCGACGGTTGATGCCTTTGTGGTCAGACAACGGGCCACCGATCAGCACGGTGCAGTGCAGGGCGTCTTCAGTGGCGGTGTCTACACGCATGACCACACGACCGTCGTCGAGCAGCAGCTCGTCGCCGACGCCGCAGTCTTTAACCAGATCCGGGTAGTCGATGCCGACCACTTGCTGGTTGCCTTCGGTCAACGGATGGCTGGTGGAGAAGGTGAATTGATCACCGATCTTCAGCTCGATCTTTTTGTTGGCGAATTTGGCGATACGGATTTTCGGGCCTTGCAGGTCACCCAGCAGGGCTACGAAACGACCGTGCTTGGCAGCGATGTCACGTACCAGCTTGGCACGAGCCTTGTGCTCGTCGGGGGTGCCGTGGGAAAAGTTCAGACGGGCAACGTCCAGGCCAGCGAGGATCAGCTGTTCCAGCATTTCCGGTGAATTGCTGGCAGGGCCAAGTGTGGCAACAATTTTGGTTCGACGAACAGACATGCAAAGACTCCTGAGTTCAAGCGCTGCCAAAGGCTACTATGGTCTTTGGCTGTAGTCATTGTTCCTCTGCACTACTTTCTGCTTAAGTTGTGGTGCATCGGGTCTGTTGTCTGAAGAATCTGGCCGTGGGGTCGATACACTGTTGTGAACAGGAGATACCCATGCGAATCGTGCTCGTTTTATTGTTGGTCGCCAGTGCGGCCGGTTGCACCCGTTGGTCGATGAACCATCACTTGAACAATGCTTACCGGGCCTATGATCGCGGTAACTGCGAGGCGGTGATGCTTGAGTTGTCGGAGGTTGACCGCGATAGCAGAAGCCGTCCGTACATCTGGCCACAAACAGCTATGCTCCGTGGGCTGTGTCTGGAGCGTACGAAGTTTTACCTGGATGCGGCCCAAACGTATCAATACATCATCAACGAATTTCCCAAGAGTGAATATGCCTATCGGGCCAAGGCCCGGATCGAGACACTGCGCATTCTCAAGTTCATCCCGGGCCCCGGCGCAGCCGCCCAGGGGGTGCCTGTGAGCATCCCATGATGAGCGAAATTTAAACTGGTCATTTGTACCCGGTTGACTACTATTAAATTCGTTTGAGTGCTTTTGGTTTTTGTTGGTACTCAAACGGTTTTATTCCTTCTTGGCAGCTTGATATGTCGAGCTTCAGCTGAAGGTGGCGGGCAGATTTTCACGGGGTTGTTGACCCGGTTGTGGGGCAGGGCGTTTCGAGACGCCAGCGCGGCCATGCTCAATGGCCTCTCTATAGTGAATTCGAACATGGTTATCGAACGGCTTATCCTGCGGCACCAACTGACGTGTTTCCTGAAAGTGTTCAATCGGTTCACGGACAAGCCCATAGGTTATCTGGGCAATGTGTCTGATGGCGGGTTGATGCTGATCAGCCAGCTGCCGATGCTGGTGGACGCCAATTTCGAGTTGCGGCTCAAGCTGCCCGATACCGACGGCTGCCCGCAATTTATTGATCTGACGGCGCGCTGCCTGTGGTGTCGCGAGGATGCTACGCCGCACTACTATGACTCCGGATTTATCCTGTATCAGCCGCCTGCCGAGTACGTCGGGTTGATCAGTGCCTTGCAACGCTACTTCAGCTTTCAGCCCTTGCAGGCTTCTGCCTAGGGCTGGTCTTGCCCGGGTTTGAGCGCCTAGACTGTCGAGGTCTACTGCTTAGGAACACCCCGTGACCTCTATTTTCTGGTACGACTACGAAACCACTGGCATCAACCCGCGCTGCGACCGGGCCGTGCAAGTGGCCGGCATCCGCACCGACCTGGAACTCAATGAGATTGATCAGCCGGTCAATCTCTACTGCCAGCCAAGCGACGACATCCTCCCGCATCCGATGGCCTGCCTGATCACCGGTATCACCCCTGGCCGCCTCGAAGACAAGGGGCTGGGCGAAGCCGAGTTCATGACCCGCACCCATGCCCAGCTGGCGTTGCCTGGCACCTGCGGGGCGGGCTACAACTCGTTGCGCTTCGATGATGAAGTCACCCGCTACAGCCTGTACCGAAATTTCTTCGACCCTTATGCGCGTGAGTGGCAGGGTGGCAACAGCCGCTGGGATTTGATTGATGTGGTGCGCACCGCCTACGCCCTGCGCCCGGAAGGGATCGTCTGGCCAGAAGAGGACGGCCGGGTGACCCTCAAGCTTGAACGCTTGACGGCGGCCAACGGCATCGATCATGGCCAGGCCCACGATGCGTTGTCCGATGTGCGCGCAACCATTGCCCTGGCCCGGTTGATTCGCGACAAACAACCCAAGTTATATGAGTGGTTGTTCCAGTTGCGCAGCAAACAGCGGGTGCTTGACCAAGTTCGACTGTTGCAGCCCATGCTGCATATTTCGGGGCGTTTTTCTGCGGCCCGGCATTATGCCGGCGTGGTATTGCCATTGGCCTGGCATCCGAAGAACCGCAATGCCTTGATTGTGTGCGATCTGCACTTTGATCCGCAGCCATTGCTGGATATGGATGCCGAGTCTTTGCGCAAGATGCTTTATACCCGTCGTGATGAATTGCCTGACGGCCAATTACCGATTCCGCTCAAGCTGATACAGATTAATCGTTGCCCGGTGGTGGCCCCCTTGAATGTTGTACGCGCGCAGGATCAACAGCGTTTGCAACTGGACATGGACCTCTATCAGGCGCGAGCGCGCAGCCTTGTAGAGGCCCGGGAAGTTTGGCAAGACAAGTTGTCGGCCATTTATGCGCATGAAGACTTCACGCCCAGTGAAGATCCCGAGCAGCAATTGTACGACGGCTTTATCGGCGATCGAGACCGTCGCCTGTGTGAGCAAGTCAGAAACAGTGACCCCGAACAATTGGCCAAAGATACATGGCCTTTTGATGATGAGCGCTTGCCTGAATTGTTATTCCGTTACCGCGCGCGAAACTTTCCGTACACCCTGGATGCACAGGAACTGGAGCGCTGGCAGGTGTTCTGCCAACAGCGTTTGTCGGACCCTGCAATGGGGGCGCCCATGACCCTGGATAGCTTTATGCAGGCAGCCGACGAGTTGTCGCGCAGTGCCACGCCAGCCCAGCTAAAGCTGTTGGGGGAGTGGCAACGCTATGCGCAGGCCTTGAGCCGGCGTGTGGGGCTGAGCCCGTCAGGCGAGGGCGCGGACTGACACACAGGCAATAAAAAACGCCAGCAAGCTGGCGTTTTTTAATGGCATCGCAAAAGGGTTGCGTACCGGGGGTGTTACTTAGTCCAGCAAAGTCGCCCAGCCTTCAACCACGTCGCTGCCCCACTTGGCTTTCCACTCTTTCAGAGTTTTGTGGTTGCCACCTTTGGTTTCAATCACTTCGCCATTGTGTGGGTTTTTGTATTGTTTAACCTTGCGGGCACGTTTGGTGCCGGTGGTTTTAACAACACCGCGTGGTGCTTTGCTTACTTTGGATTCCGGATCCAGAAGCGCGATGATATCGCGTAGCGATTTCTGGTACTCGCCCATCAGAGTGCGCAGTTTGCCTTCAAATTCCAGCTCGGTTTGAAGTTTGTCGTCTTCAGACAGGTTCTTCAGGCGAGCTTGCAGTTCTTTGATGGCTTCTTCAGTTGCGCGATATTCGTTGATCAAGGACATGAGGATAACCTTATGTTGAAAAGGGGTAACAGGGATACAGTGGCGCAATAGTAGTCAGACAGTTACTGCAAGTAAACCTGTAACAGACGATTAATTTAAATTTTTATCCATTAACTTCGCACTCGTCAATATGAGTGCTATTAAATAGACGAAGCGCCAGCTGGGTTATTAAGGGGGATGAATAACCCATGTCAATTGTCCTTAAATACCGATGCAGGCCACGCCGCTGCTGGCGTGGGCCACAGGCTGCGCGACCCAATGGCGCAGGCGCCAGGGTGTAACGAATACTGCAGTTTTGCTGCGCACTCGCTAGAATGGCGGCCTTAGTAAAGTTTTTGGAGTTTTCCCCTCATGCGCACTTTTCGGTTGGTGATTGCGTGCCCCGACGGCGTCGGCATTGTCGCCAAGGTCAGCAATTTCCTTGCCTCCCACAATGGCTGGATCACTGAAGCGAGCCATCACTCGGACGACCAGAGCGGTTGGTTCTTTATGCGTCACGAGATTCGTGCCGATTCCTTGCCATTCGGGCTTGAGGCTTTTCGTGAGGCATTTGCCCCGATTGCCGAAGAGTTTTCGATGGAGTGGCGCATTACCGATACGGCGCAGAAAAAACGCGTGGTGTTGATGGCCAGCCGTGAATCCCACTGCCTGGCAGACTTGCTGCATCGCTGGCACAGCGATGAACTGGACTGCGATATCTCTTGCGTGATCTCCAACCACGATGACCTGCGCAGCATGGTCGAGTGGCATGGCATCCCGTTCTACCATGTGCCGGTCGACCCCAAGAACAAGGAGCCGGCATTCGCCGAAGTGTCGCGACTGGTCAAGCATCACGATGCTGAAGTGGTGGTACTGGCCCGTTACATGCAAATCCTGCCGCCTGATTTGTGCCGCGAATATGCTGGTCAGGTCATCAACATCCACCACAGCTTCCTGCCGTCGTTCGTGGGCGCCAAGCCTTACCACCAGGCTTCGATGCGTGGCGTGAAGCTGATCGGTGCAACGTGCCATTATGTGACTGAAGAGCTGGACGCCGGTCCCATCATCGAGCAGGACGTGGTGCGCGTCAGCCACAGTGACAGCATTGAAGACATGGTGCGATTCGGCCGTGATGTCGAGAAGATGGTACTGGCCCGTGGCCTGCGCTATCACCTTGAAGACCGCGTGCTGGTGCATGGCAACAAGACAGTCGTGTTTTAAGCAGTAGTCGCTGCCGCAGGCTGCGAAGGGTTGCGTAGCAACTGGTTTCCTTGACGACTGCGAGGACCTCATCGCAGCCGCAGCAAAGAGAAGGGTTCGTCATGACTGATCCGCTCGACAAGGCCACTTCCAGTGCCCCGGCTACCTTGGGCGAAGGGTGCCTGAGTCGCTATGACCCGGATGCCCTCAGTTCCGAGGATGGCACCGACTTCCCCGATGCCGCCAGGCTTTGGGATGCGCTGCAGCAAGCTTCAGGCGACATGCCTGAAGCCAGCTGCGCTACATCAGATACGGAAACTGCCCACCAGTTGCTTCAGGCGCACAGCCTGTTGCTCCAGGTCGGAGCAGGCACGAAGGGTTGATTGCAGGTTTTCAACGCCTTCCTGGTTCAGCGTATTGATTTCGGTAATGTCCATGTTGATCGACTCGACCACCGAGGTTTGCTCTTCGGTTGCCGTGGCCACGGACTGGTTCATCCCGTCAATCTCGCCAATACGCTCGGTCACGCTGATCAAGCGCTCGCCTGCGCGGTTGGCGATTTCCACGCTGTCCTGGCTGTGACGCTGGCTTTCTTCCATGGTGCTCACTGAGCCGCGGGCGCTGACCTGCAACTCCTCGATCATTTTTTGCACCTGTTGCGCCGATTCCTGGGTGCGATGGGCCAGGTTGCGCACTTCATCGGCCACCACGGCAAAACCGCGTCCGGCTTCACCAGCACGCGCCGCTTCAATGGCAGCGTTAAGCGCCAGCAGGTTGGTTTGTTGGGAAATACTGGTGATCACTTCCAGGATCTGACCGATATTCACTGTCTTGTCGTTCAGCGCTTCGATATGGCCGCTGGAGGTGCCCAGCAGTTGCGACAGTTGCTGCATCGAGCTGATGCTGCGTTCAACCACCTGCTGGCCTTCTTCAGCCAGGCCGCGTGCGTCGCTGGCCTGGTGCGAGGCCTGGGCGGCATTGCGGGCGATCTCTTGCGCAGCGGCGCCCAGCTCGTTGATGGCGGCGGCGACACTGTTGGTGCGGCTCGCTTGCTCGTCAGAGTTAAGCATCGACGAATTGGAGGCACTGACCACCCGCAGGGCCACTTCGTTGAGCTGTTCTGTGGCCGAGGCCACTTCGCTGATCGAGGTGTGGATACGTTCCACAAAGCGGTTGAACGCGCTGCCCAGAATACCGAACTCATCCTGGGATTCGACCGCCAGGCGGCGCGTCAGGTCGCCTTCACCTTCGGCAATGTTTTGCATGGCGCGGGTCATGACGTGCAGGGGTTGCATCAGCAAGCGGATCAACAGGCCGAGCAGGGCGATGATCGACACCACAGCAATCACCGTGGCGATAATCGCCGAGGTGCGGAATTCGCTGAGTGCGGCGAAAGCCTGTTCCTTGTCAACCGACAGGCCGATATACCAGTTGGCCGAACCCAGCCCTTTGACAGGGGCAAAGGTCACAATCCGGGCTTTGCCGTTGACCTGGATCTCGCTCAAGTCGGTAGTGATCGCAGGGGTGTCCTGAGGGTAGATATCTTTCAGGTTTTTGGTCACCAGACTTTTGTCCGGGTGTACCAGGATTTCGCCATCGGCATTGATCAGAAAGGCGTAACCCATGCCGTTGAAATTCAGTGCGTTGATACTGTCGGTGATGGCTTGCAGGGTCATGTCGGCACCGACTACGCCCAGGGTTTGCCCGGCTTTTTTCACTGGCGCGCCGATGGTGATGACCATTTGCCCGGTGGCGGCATCGATATAAGGCTTGGTCAGGCTCGATGAGCTGCTGTTGAGCGCATCCTTGTACCAGGGCCGGGTGCGCGGGTCATAACCGTCAGGCATCTTGCTGTCGGGGCGAATGGTAAAACCGCCCTGGCTGTCACCAAAGTAAACCGACATAAAGGTATTGCTGAGGGTTTTTTGCTCCAGCAGATTTGCCACCTGGCCAGGCTCCGGGGTCAGGGCGATGGTTTCGGCAAGGTTTTGCGCCAGCAGAATCCGGCCTCCCAGCCATGTCTGAATGTTATTGGCGGTGACACTCCCCATTTCATTGAGGTAGTTGTCCAGGTTGTGGCGAATGGCGTTGCGTTGCAGGTAATCGTTGTACAGCGTAAATAGCGAAAAGGCGGCTATTACGATCAGGGACGCGGCAAGCAGGATTTTATGGCTGAAACGCAGGTTTTTATTCATGGCTTGAAGGGTCCGCTAAAGTCTAAAAGTGTGAGGCGTACACTCTGGTAAAACGCGCGCTCTGCACATCACTGCCAAAACAGGGCAAGTTGGCTGTTTATCAAGGCGCTTTACGACGCTAAATCCGGATTTTTCTGGTCTAGCATTCAGTGTGTATCGACCCGCGATCGGGAAAGATTAATCAAAGGTGGCAAAATGCCTGACTCTTCTGCTCTAGTACTGGGTGCCGACCTTTCGGGCCAGCCCATCGCACAGTCTTTACGCCTGGCCAACCGCCACGGCCTAGTGGCGGGGGCCACGGGCACGGGTAAAACCGTCACCCTGCAGCGTCTGGCCGAACAGTTCAGCGATGCCGGGGTGGCTGTGTTTGCGGCTGATATCAAGGGCGACCTGTGCGGTCTGGGCGCCGCGGGCAACCCCCAGGGCAAAATCGCGGAGCGAATTGCGGGCATGCCGTGGCTTGACTACGCCCCCAAGGCCTATCCGGTCACCCTTTGGGATATACAGGGCAAGACCGGCCATCCGTTGCGCACAACCTTGAGTGAAATGGGGCCGTTGCTGTTGGGCAGTCTGCTGGAACTGACCGATAGCCAGCAGTCGGCGCTGTATGCCGCGTTCAAGGTGGCGGACCGTGAAGGCCTGTTGCTGCTCGATCTCAAAGACCTCAAGGCGCTGCTCAACCACCTGCGCGATAACCCCCAGGTACTGGGTGATGACGCGGCCCTTATGACCACCGGCTCCAGCCAGGCGTTGTTGCGGCGCCTGGCAACCCTTGAGCAGCAAGGTGCCGAAGCCCTGTTTGGTGAGCCTGCACTGCAACTGGAAGATATCTTGCAGCCGGCCAGCGATGGTCGCGGGCAGATTCACCTGCTCGATGCCAGTCGTTTGGTGCATGAAGCGCCCAAGGTGTATGCGACTTTCCTGCTATGGCTACTCGCAGAGCTTTTTGAGCAATTGCCCGAGCGCGGCGATGCCGACAAGCCGTTACTGGCGCTGTTTTTCGATGAGGCACACCTGCTGTTTGCCGATACCCCGAAAGCCTTGCAGGACCGACTGGAGCAAGTAGTGCGGTTGATTCGTTCCAAGGGTGTAGGGGTGTATTTCGTCACGCAATCGCCAGCGGACTTGCCGGATGCGGTCCTTGCGCAACTGGGGTTGCGTATCCAGCATGGCTTGCGGGCCTTTACGGCGAAAGAGCAGAAGTCCCTGAAAGCTGTGGCCGACGGCTTTCGCCCCAATCCGGCATTCAATGCGCTGGCCGTGCTGACCGAACTGGGCACGGGGGAGTCGCTGGTGGGCATGCTTGAGGAAAAAGGCACGCCGGCGATGGTGCAGCGCGTCCTGATTGCGCCACCGCAATCGCGCATCGGCCCGCTTACTGAAGCCGAGCGGGCGGCGCTGATCAGCGGTTCGGCGTTGCAGGGGCGCTATGACAAGCCCATAGATCGTGAGTCGGCTTATGAAATTCTGATGGCGCGCAAGGGCGTGGCGCCTGAAGCGCAAGCGCAAGCACAAGCACCAACTGCACCGCATGAGCCCGGGCTGCTTGATCAGGCCGGGGAGTTTTTGGGTAGCGCAGCAGGCAAGGCCTTGCAATCCATGGCACGCCAGGCTGCGAACCAGATGGGTCGCCAATTGGTGCGCGGGTTACTGGGGTCGCTGTTGGGCGGCAGCAAGCGTAAATAAACAGGTGTGAAAAATGCCCAGGTGGGAGCGGGCTTGCTCGCGATGCAGGCGACAAGGTCTGTCAGATAGACAGCAGTGATGCCATCGCGAGCAAGTCGAATCGTCGCCCCCGCCGTTTTTTGCGCCTAGGGCTTGGGTTTAGCGTGACTCGCCAGGCGCTCAAGGGCCGCACGCAAGGCCGGGTCGGTGATGCCCTCGGCCGTTGCCTGAATGGTCTGGGCGGCATCAACTGACAAGTCCAGTGTGTGCCCCGCGACCTTGGCCAGCACCGTAGGCGGCTGCACTTTGAACAAAATTCGGGTCAGGCTGGCAAATTCGTCGAACGCCTGCAATTGGCGCAGCAGGCGTTTTTGCTGATAGCGCAGGCGAGTGGCCCAATGGCCGTCGGTCACGATCAGCAACAAACTGCCTTCACGCCATGAGGCGACGTGACAGTGTTCGCGTGCAGCCGGCTGCAGCTGGCTTTCAAGCAGGCGTTGCAGGTGTGCCAGACGCTTGGCATGGCCAAAAATGGCTTTTAGGGGCTTGGCCTCGCGCAACAGGACGGAGGGTGCCCGCGCTGGATGTGGGCGAAATGCCATGTTCAAGCACCAGAGAAAACAGAGCAGCAATCTTAGCAGAAACCGGCAGTTGACTCGTGGGGATCCGGTTTCATTAAGATTTATTTACGAAATCAATGAGTAACTTCTCGTGTTAATGGGTTGAAGTTCAGCAAAAAGCCCTTATTTTAGGAAAGCCCCTTCACAACGCAGTACCAGTATCGTGGAATAACGCCACTTTCCTCACCGCCGTTTCCGGGTAGAATGCTCGCTCGCATGCGGCCATCAGGGCTGCTCGGGCGACTCTCGGGGCCGCCCTCCATCCCTATGTGTGGAAGATCCTGCCGATATGTTTGCGCCTTTGTTAAAGAAACTTTTTGGAAGCAAGAACGAGCGCGAAGTCAAACGCATGCTCAAGACAGTTCAGGTCGTCAATTCCTTGGAAGAGCAAATGGTTGCTCTGACTGATGAGCAATTGCGCGCCAAGACCCAAGAGTTCAAGGCCCGCATAGCCAAAGGTGAGACCCTCGACCAACTGTTGCCGGAAGCCTTTGCGGTTTGCCGCGAAGCGGGCAAGCGTGTCATGGGCATGCGTCACTTCGACGTACAGTTGATCGGCGGCATGACCTTGCACGAAGGCAAGATCGCTGAAATGCGTACCGGTGAAGGCAAGACCCTGGTAGCGACCCTTGGGGTTTACCTCAATGCGCTATCGGGCAAAGGCGTACACGTTATTACCGTGAACGACTACCTGGCTCGCCGGGATGCCAACTGGATGCGTCCGCTCTACGAATACCTGGGCCTGACGGTCGGTGTTGTCACACCGTTCCAGCCGCCTCAGGAAAAGCGTGAAGCCTACGCCGCCGACATCACCTACGGTACCAACAACGAGTTTGGCTTTGATTACCTGCGCGACAACATGGCTTTCAGCATGGAAGAAAAATTCCAGCGTGAGCTTAACTTCGCAGTGATCGACGAAGTCGACTCCATCCTGATCGACGAAGCCCGTACGCCGCTGATCATCTCCGGCCAGGCCGAAGACAGCTCCAAGCTCTACACCGAAATCAACAAGTTGATCCCGCGCCTTGAGCTGCATGTCGAGGAAGTCGAAGGCGAAGTGACCAAGCCTGGCCATTTCACCATTGATGAGAAGACTCGCCAGGTTGAGCTGAACGAAGCGGGTCACCAGTTTGTTGAAGAAATGCTCACCCAGATCGGCTTGCTGGCCGAAGGCGAAAGCCTGTACTCGGCGCACAACCTGGGCCTGTTGACCCATGTGTACGCTGCACTGCGCGCGCACAAGCTGTTCAACCGCAACGTTGAATACATCGTTGAAGACGGCCAGGTATTGCTGGTTGACGAACACACTGGCCGTACCATGCCAGGTCGTCGTTTGTCCGAAGGCCTGCACCAGGCGATCGAAGCGAAGGAAGGCCTGAATATTCAGGCAGAAAGCCAGACCCTGGCCACGACCACCTTCCAGAACTACTTCCGTCTGTACAACAAGCTGTCGGGCATGACCGGTACTGCGGACACCGAAGCGTTCGAGTTCCACCAGATCTACGGTCTGTCGGTGATGGTGATCCCGCCGAACAAGCCGCTGGCGCGTAAAGACTACAACGACCTGGTATTCCTCACCGCGGACGAGAAGTACGCGGCGATCGTGGCAGACATCAAGGACTGCATGGCCAAGGGCCGTCCGGTGCTGGTGGGTACGGCCACCATCGAGACTTCCGAGCACATGTCCAACCTTCTCAAGAAGGAAGGCATCGAGCACAAGGTCCTGAACGCCAAGTTCCACGAAAAAGAAGCTGAAATCATCGCACAGGCCGGTCGTCCGGGCGCGCTGACCATTGCAACCAACATGGCCGGTCGTGGTACCGACATCCTGCTGGGCGGCAACTGGGAAGTTGAGGTTGCCTCCCTGGAAAACCCGACACCGGAGCAGATCGCACAGATCAAGGCTGATTGGCAGAAGCGTCACCAGCAAGTGCTGGAGTCGGGCGGCCTGCATGTCATCGCTTCCGAGCGTCACGAATCGCGCCGTATCGACAACCAGCTGCGTGGTCGTGCCGGTCGTCAGGGTGACGCGGGTTCCAGCCGCTTCTATCTGTCGCTTGAAGACAGCCTGATGCGCATCTTCGCCTCTGACCGGGTGAAGAACTTCATGAAGGCCCTGGGCATGCAGTCTGGCGAAGCGATCGAGCACCGCATGGTGACCAACGCGATCGAAAAGGCCCAGCGCAAGGTTGAAGGTCGCAACTTCGATATCCGTAAGCAATTGCTGGAGTTCGACGACGTTAACAACGAACAGCGTAAAGTGATTTATCACATGCGTAACACGTTGCTGGCGGCCGACAATATCGGTGAAACCATCGCCGACTTCCGCAAGGACGTTCTGGACAGCACCATCAGCGCTCACATCCCGCCACAGTCGTTGCCGGAGCAGTGGGACGTTGCAGGCCTGGAAGCTGCCATCGAAAGCGGCTTCGGGGTGAAACTGCCGATCCAGCAATGGCTCGACGAAGATGATCACCTGTACGAAGAGACCCTGCGTGAGAAGCTGCTGGCCGAGCTGATTGCCGCTTACAACGAGAAAGAAGAGCAGGCCGGTGCCGAAGCACTGCGCACGTTCGAGAAGCAGATTGTGCTGCGCGTTCTGGATGACCTGTGGAAAGACCACCTGTCGACCATGGACCACCTGCGCCACGGTATCCACTTGCGCGGCTATGCGCAGAAGAACCCGAAGCAGGAGTACAAGCGCGAGTCGTTCAACCTGTTCTCCGAGCTGCTTGACTCGATCAAGCGTGACTCGATCCGTGTACTGTCCCATGTACAGGTTCGTCGCGAGGATCCGGTCGAAGAAGAAGCACGTCTGCGTCAGGAAGCTGAAGATCTGGCCTCGCGCCTGCAGTTCCAGCATGCCGAAGCGCCAGGCCTCGATCAGCCGGATGCGATGGCCCAGGTGCTGCAAGGTGCTGACGTCGAAGATGTTGTGGCGGCAACCGAGCCTGCGCGCAGCGAGCCGAAGCTGGGTCGCAACGAGCTGTGCTACTGCGGCTCGGGCAAGAAATACAAGCACTGTCACGGGCAAATCAACTAAAGCCCGCTTCAACTGCTGAAACACCTGCGCCGCGACCGGCATTAGCCGTCGCGGCGTTTTACCATTGAATTTCCGTCCTTTTGCGGCGGCGCACAGAACTTTTTAGGAGCGCGTCATGGCTGTTGGTCTTGGTCCTTTGCCTGTTTTGCACCCGGTGGCCGGTTTCGAACTGGGTATCGCTTCTGCCGGTATCAAGCGCGCAGGGCGCAAGGACGTGGTGGTTATGCGCTGCGCCGAAGGCTCCAGCGTAGCGGGTGTGTTCACCCTCAATGCATTTTGCGCAGCGCCCGTGATCCTGGCCAAACAACGCGTGCAAGGCCCGATACGTTACCTGCTGACCAATACCGGTAATGCCAATGCGGGCACCGGTGAGCCGGGGCTGATCGCTGCAACCCGGACCTGCGCCAGGCTGGCTGAGCTGACCGGCGTCGATGCCAGTGCCGTGCTGCCATATTCCACCGGGGTGATTGGCGAGCCGCTGCCTGTCGAGAAGATCGAAGGCGCACTGCAGGCCGCGCTGGATGACCTGTCAGAGAACCACTGGGCTGAAGCCGCAACCGGCATCATGACCACCGACACTCTGCCCAAGGGTGCCAGTCGCCAGTTCGAGCACGAGGGTGTAACCATCACCGTGACCGGTATCAGCAAGGGTGCGGGCATGATTCGTCCAAACATGGCCACCATGCTGGGCTACATTGCCACCGACGCCAAAGTTGCCCGCGACGTGTTGCAAAACCTGCTGCTCGACGGTGCGAACAAGTCGTTCAACCGCATCACTATCGATGGCGATACTTCAACCAACGACTGCTGCATGCTGATTGCCACCGGCAAGGCCGCCTTGCCTGAAATCAGCGAAGCCAGCGGCCCGCTGTTTGCTGCGTTGAAACAGGCGGTGCTGGAAGTCTGCATGGAAGTGGCACAGGCCATCGTGCGTGACGGTGAGGGTGCGACCAAGTTTGTCACCGTTGAAGTGAATGGCGGCGCCAATCACCAGGAATGCCTGGACGTGGGCTACACCGTGGCCCACTCGCCACTGATCAAGACTGCACTGTTTGCCTCGGACCCGAACTGGGGTCGTATCCTCGCCGCCGTAGGCCGTGCTGGGGTGCCGGATCTGGACGTGAGCAAGATCGATGTATTCCTGGGTGAAGTGTGCATCGCCAGCGGCGGCGCCCGTTCGGCTACATACACCGAAGAGCAGGGCTCGGCAGTGATGGCGCGCGAAGAAATCACCATCCGCATCGAGCTGGGCCGTGGTGCTTGCAGCGAGACCATCTGGACTACGGACCTGTCCCACGAGTATGTGAAAATCAACGCCGAGTACCGTACCTAAGTCGTCTCGACATCACGGGGCTGCCAGCCGATCCTGCGCGGGCAGCACCGTGATGCCTTGAGGGCATCAGATTCCCCCCCCCCTAATTCTCAAGGTGTCTGTGTATGAGCTTCCACCTGATCATTGGCGACAAGTTGCATTCATCGTGGTCCCTGCGTGGCGCGTTGGCGCTGGATCTGGCGGGTGCTCCCTATACCGAGACCCTGATAAAACTGGGTCAGCCCGACACTCGGGCCTTGATCCTGCAGCATTCGGCAACGGGCAAGGTACCGTTGCTCCAGACCGAACACGGCACCATCGCCGATTCCCTGGCGATTGCCGAATACCTGAACGAGCGCTTCCCGGCAGCGCAAATGTGGCCTGCAGATACCGCGGCGCGGGCCCAGGCTCGCTCGGCGTGTGCGCAAATGCACAGCGACTTTTTTGGCTTGCGCAGCAATCTGCCCTTTGACTTGAGTCGCGACCGGGCACTGGTGCCCATGCCTGCCGAGGCCCAGGCCGATATCGACAGAATGACAGCCCTGTGGGCGCAGTGCCGCGCCGTGGCGACCGAGCCCGGGCCGTACCTGTTTGGACGACTGAGCCTGGCGGATGCTTTTTTCGCACCAGTGGCGGTGCGTCTTCGTACCTACCGTGTTGCGCTGTCAGCCGAAGATGAAGCCTATATCGACGCCATTTACCAATGGCCTGCGTTTAAAGCCTGGCAACAGGCCGGATTAGAGGAAGTACAAGGGTGAAACGAGTTCATGTGGCTGCGGCCGTTATCCGGGGCACAGACGGCAAGATTCTGATCGCCCGTCGCGCTGACACTCAGCATCAAGGCGGCCTCTGGGAGTTTCCCGGCGGCAAGGTCGAGGCGGGTGAGTCGGTGGAAGCGGCGCTGGGGCGCGAGTTGCAAGAGGAGCTGGGTATTGTGGTCAAGGCTGCCCGACCTTTGATCAAGGTTCAGCATGACTACCCCGACAAGCATGTCTTGCTCGATGTGTGGGAAGTGTCGGATTTTACTGGCGAACCACATGGGGCAGAAGGTCAGCCCTTGGCTTGGGTCAGCCAGCGCGAGTTGGCGGGCTACGAGTTTCCGCAGGCCAACCAGCCCATTGTTGCCGCTGCCCGCTTGCCCGATCAGTACTTGATTACCCCGGATGGCCTGGAAACCCCGGAGTTGTTGCGCGGTATCCAGAAGGCCATTGCTGGCGGCACCCAGCTGATTTCGTTGCGAGCGCCCAATGGCTATGACCCCAAGTACCGTGACCTGGCGGTGGACGCTACCGGGCTGTGTGCTGCCAAGGCGCAATTGATGCTCAAGGGGCCGCTGGAGTGGCTGGGGGATTTCCCGTCGGCTGGCTGGCACCTGACCGCTGCACAATTGCGCAAGTACGCCGCCAAGGGCCGTCCATTGCCAAAAGACCGCTGGTTGGCGGCTTCCTGCCATAACGCCGAAGAACTGGCGCTGGCCGAGCAGATGGATGTGGACTTTGTGACCCTGTCGCCGGTGCTGGCGACCCAGACTCACCCGGACACACCGCCACTGGGTTGGGAGCAGGCACAGCAACTGATTGCCAATTTCAGCAAGCCGGTGTTTTTGCTGGGCGGGCTGGGCCCTGATGATCGTCAGCAAGCCTGGAGCGTTGGTGCACAGGGCGTTGCAGGTATTCGGGCGTTCTGGCCGCAGGTGTAAAAAACTGCACAAAACCCAGTGGGAGCGGGCTTGCTCGCGATGGCATCACTGCGATGTACCTGCCTGAGCGCGGTGCCTTTATCGCAGGCAGGCCAGCTCCCACAAGTTCTGTACCTGATCGTCAGGCCTTCGGCTTGGCCGCCGCTTGCCACAGGATTTCAGCTATTCCCTGGCGCCTGGCAATCAGGCGCGCGGCGACAAACAGCAAGTCAGATAAACGATTGATATACGCCAGCCCCACGCCTGCCAGTGGCTCAAGTGCATTGAGTTGCTGGCAGCGGCGTTCGGCACTGCGCGCCAGGCTACGGCATACATGGGCTTGGGCGATCAGGCTCGAACCGCCGGGCAGAATGAAATTCTCAAGTGGCCCCAGCTCTTCGTTCCAGCGATCGATTGCGGTTTCAAGGCGCTCGATTTCAATATTGTTGAGCGCCTGATATTCGGGCATTGCCAGTTCCCCGCCCAGGTCAAACAAGCGGTGCTGACAAGGCTCAAGCACTTCAATCAGCTCGCCAAGGCCCGGATTCTGGGCGCTGTGCTCAATAAGCCCGGCCAGCAGCAGGCCGAGCTGGCTGTTAAGCGTATCGACTTCGCCGATGGCCTCTATACGCGGGTGATCCTTGGGAACGCGGCGGCCGTCGCCAAGCCCTGTTTCGCCTTTGTCGCCGGTACGGGTGTAGATTTTCGATAAGCGAAAGCCCATGTTTACAGTTCCACCTTGGTAGGTTCGGGGGAGGCCAGCTGGTTGCCGGCCAAAGGCAGGCGCAGGGTAAAGCAGGTGCCTTGGCCCTGGGTCGAGTGAACTTCCATTTGGCCCTTGTGGTTGTTGGTAATGATGAAGTACGACACGGACAGACCAAGCCCCGTGCCCTGGCCAACTTCCTTGGTGGTGAAGAAGGGTTCGAAAATTCGTTTGCGTACAGCCTCGGGCATGCCGACGCCGTTGTCCTCGACTTGTATTTCCGCCCAGGGCGGGTTGAGTCTGGTGCGCAGGGTTATGCGCCCCGGCTCGCTCTGGTCGGCACGTTGATGAATGGCCTGGGCGGCGTTCTTCAGCAGGTTGAGCAATACCTGCTCCAGCTCGTTGGGGATACCGGGAACAGGCCCCAGTTGCGGGTCGAACTGGCGGACAATGGCTTGCCCCATAAAATCAAAGCCAATGGTCAAGTCGAAATCATTGCTGGCGATGTCCAGAGCCTGATCAATCAGGGCCGACAGATCACAGGGGCTCATCTGCCGATTGCTGCGCCGGCTAAAGCTGAGCATATGGGTGACGATTTTCGCGGCGCGTGCACCGGCCTGTTGAATGCCATCAAGCAGCTGCGGGATTTCCCGGGCCTGCAGGTAGTGATTGACCACCTCCAGGTCGATGCCGGTCTGTTCGGCTTGTTCGATATTCTTGGGCAAGTCGCTCGACAGGCGCCGGCGAATGTTCTGCACGTTATGCAGGATGGCTCCCAACGGATTGTTGATTTCGTGAGCCATGCCGGCAGCCAGTCCACCAACGGATAGCATTTTTTCTGATTGCACCATCATGTCTTCCAGCGACAGGCGCTGGGTGATGTCATCGATGCGGATTACCACGCCGCGCCCACCGCCGCCCATAAGCGGGTAAAAGGTCAAGGCATAGTGGCGGGCATCTTCGCCCTGGGTCCAGGTAACCCGTTCAATTTTTGCCACCTGATGGTGCTCAATCGTGTCCTTGAGTTGCGGCAGGAAGGGCTTGAGAGGAGCAAATGCCAGCTCTATGGGCTTGTTCAATGCTTCATCCAGTTGCGTGCCCGAAAGGGCGCTGGCTTCCTGGTTCCACTGGGTCACATAGAGCTGTTCGTCCAGTGCGATCAGCGCCGAAGGCATGGAGTCGATGATGCAGTTGAGATAGTTCTGAAAGCCGGTGAGTTTCTTCTCTATTTTGCTGCGTACCTGTACTTCCAGTTCCAGTTTGCGATTGGTGTTGCGGGTTTCTTCAGCCAGCGACTGCGCTTGATCGTACGCCTGGCGGGCCTCGTCACGTGCGCGCTTGAGCTCTTGATCGCGTACTTCGATGCGCGACAGCATGGTGTTGAACGCTTCGGCCAGGCTGCCGATTTCGTCGTTGTTGCCAGGCGCGGCACGCAATGCGTAATTCTCTTCGCGGGTTACCTGGCGGGACAACTCTTCGAGGCGGTGAATGGGTTGGGTAATCAGGCGCTTGATCTGCCGGGCTACCACAAACCAGAGTAAAACACTGAATAACAGAATGCCCAGGCTGGCAGTCAAGGTGCCGGTATAGAAGGCCATGGGCAGTTCGCTGCTGGCGATCAACAGCAAATGCCCGGGGGGCTGGTCGCCGTGGTGCAGGCGTGTCACTTGATGGCTGCGCAGCTCGGTCAGGCTCCAGGCCTCAAGCTGGCGATAGTGCTCCGGCAGGGGCAAGTGTTCGCCATGCTGCAACTGCACCAGCAGGTTACCCGCGCTGTCATAGATGGCCGCTGCGCGCAGGGGGGCGTAGCTGCCGATTTCATTGAGCAGGGCTTTGGCGCTTTGCGGCGAGTCCAGGGCATGGACGATCAGTTCCGGCTCGGACGTCAGTTGCCCCAGTGTCTGCAAGGCCTGCGGGGCGGTGCTCTCATGGGAGATCCAGTACGCCACGCTGATAAATGTCAAATTGGCCACCAGCAATACGGCAGCCAGCAGGATGAGCAGGGCGGCCAGCAACTTCTGGTCTACCGGAAGGTTTTCAAGGCGCTGGCGCAAGGGCATGGGAGGGCCGTCTGGACAAGAATATGCAGGCAGGGTAGCGCGGGCTTCAGTTGCAGGGCAATCCGCGCTGTTGCAGGTGCCGGGTCAAGCGCTGGTGCAGCTGCTGCAAGTGTGGCACCGCGAACTGTCGGCGCTGGGCTGCTTCACAGGCATAGCCCAGCAGGTAGCTGATTTCGGTACGACGGCCTTGGGCAACATCCTGATGCATCGATGAGTAGTTATTGGCAGTGGCCTGGATCACCCGCAGCACTTCCAGGCCCAGATCAACCGCCGCCTCGGGCTGGCCGCAATGCTCAAGCAGGCTGGCGAGTTCGGTACAGAGGGTCTGTACTTCAGCCGTGTGGGCCTGCAAGCCGCCATTGCGGCAGTTATACAGAACGGTCAGTGGGTTGATCGCACAGTTAAGGGCCAGTTTTCGCCAGAGCCGGCTCAGAATATTCGGGCTCCATTCGTGGGCAATGCCGCTGCGTTGCAGCTCTTCAAGCCATGCCGGGGCCGGGGCTTGCCCGGTATCACCCAGCCAGGTATGGCCGCGGCCGGCAAATACCACGCGCCAGTCACCATCGCGAAAGGCGCCTTCGGTACTGGAAGCGAACAGGCAGCGTGCCTGGGGCACCAGGGCGGCAACTGCTTGCTGGCTGCCGAGGCCGTTCTGCAACAGGATCAGCTCGGCATTAACCGTGAGCCGCCCGGCGATTTGCGCGACGGCCTGCTCTGCGTCATAGGCCTTGCAGGCGACCAGCAGGCGCTGGATCGGCTCGTCAGTTTCAGGGATTTGCGCACTGATGGCCCATTGTTGCGAATCTTCGTCTTCAATCAGGGTCAACCCTTGCGCCGCTTTATAGGCTTGCAGGCGCTCGGCGTTGCGCAGGATGAGTTTGACGGGCAGGCCAGCCCGGGTCAGGCGCGTGGCCCACAGCATGCCCATGCTGCCAGCCCCCAGGATGTGCCAGGTGACAGGCGTAGTGAAGTGGGGCAGGGGCAGGGCAGAATCTGGCATGTGAGCTCGCAAGTGAATGAAGTCGAAGAACCGCTATAATGCCCGCGCATTTTAACTGTCAGGCCAGGCGTGCTCCATCTGTGTTGAGCGCGCCCTTTATTATTGGAGAAAATTACATGCCGTCGTTCGACGTGGTATCCGAACTGGACAAGCACGAAGTCACCAACGCCGTCGAGAACGCCGTCAAGGAGCTGGACCGTCGTTATGACCTCAAGGGCAAAGGCACTTTTGAGTTCAAGGAAAAGGATCTGACGGTCAACCTGACCGCCGAAGCCGACTTCCAGCTTGAAGCAATGATCGAGATCCTCAAGCTGGCCCTGGTCAAGCGCAAGATCGACGTTCAGTGCCTTGAGGTCAAGGATGCTTATGCATCGGGCAAATTGATGAAGCAGGAAGCCGTGCTCAAGGAAGGCATTGATAAAGAGCTGGCGAAGAAAATCGTCGCCCATGTCAAGGATGCCAAGCTCAAGGTTCAGGCCGCCATCCAGGGCGAGCAGGTGCGCATCACCGGCAAGAAGCGTGATGACCTGCAAGAGGCCATTGCTGCACTGCGTGCCAAGACGTTCGACATGCCGCTGCAGTTCAACAACTTCCGCGACTGATAACAGGCCTGGGAACCTATGGGGCTCATTGACGTCCGATTTTCCTGGGCGCTGCGCAAACGATTTAGCGGCCAGGGCTGCTTTATCGTTTTGCTGAATTACTGACGCTGCCGGGTATTGGCGCGAGGAGACGTAAATGGATTTGAACACTGAAGTGGATCAATTGATCAAGGCCTCACAAGCCTGGATCCCGATGATCATGGAATACGGCAGCCGTGTGCTGCTGGCATTGGTGACACTGGCGGTGGGCTGGTGGTTGATCAATCGCCTGACCACCAAGATCGGGCAGTTGCTGGCCATGCGCAAGGCTGATCTTGCCCTGCAAGGTTTTATCAGCAGCCTGGCCAATATCATCCTCAAGGTGCTGCTGATTGTCAGCGTGGCCTCGATGATCGGCATCCAGACCACCTCGTTTGTTGCGGCCATCGGTGCGGCAGGCCTGGCCATTGGCCTGGCACTGCAGGGCAGCCTGGCGAACTTTGCCGGCGGGGTGCTGATTCTGTTGTTCCGCCCGTTCAAGATCGGTGACTGGATCGAAGCGCAAGGCGTAAGCGGGACGGTCGACAGTATTCAGATCTTCCATACCGTGCTGCGTACCGGTGACAACAAGACCGTCATCGTGCCAAACGGCAATCTGTCCAACGGCATTATCACCAACTACAACCGTCAGCCGACGCGCAAGGTGGTGTTTGATGTGGGTGTGGACTACGAGGCGGACCTGCAAAAGGTGCGTGAAGTGCTGCTGTCGCTGGCCGATGACCCTCGGGTGCTGAAGCAGCCGGCTCCGGTCGTTGTGGTGACTGCCCTGGGCGACAGTGCCATCACCATGTCGCTGCGTGTTTGGGTCAATACCCCGGATTACTGGGACGTGCTGTTTATGTTTAACGAGCACTCGCGCGATCGCTTGAAAGCGCAAGGGGTAGATATTCCTTTCCCGCAGCGTGTTGTTCGCGTGGTTCAGGAAGTGGCTGCGCAATAATGCCGATAACGGCACCTGACACTTGAGTCAGGTAAAGGCAAACAATTAAAGGGGCGAAAGCCCCTTTAATTGTTTTTGCCACTTGGGTTTACAGGTGTGCGTGCAAGAGTGGGTCAACTCGGAACAACTGATAATTAATTGCATTTGATCTTGTTAGTTAGCTTGCTATATAACTTGCTTTTATTTCGGGCAATAAAAAGCCACGCCCTGAGACAGGTGCGTGGCTTTCACTAAACAGCGTGTTGTAAACAGTGCCCGAAGGCCGTGATTACAAGATGTTCAGTGGGTATTCAGCAATCAGGCGTACGTCGTTAACGTCATTGCCGTTGTTGCTGGTAGTGCGGTAAACCGCGCTACGCAGACGCAGAGACAGGTCCTTGGCCGGGCCTTCTTGCAGCACGTATTTGGTCTCGAAGTCGAACTCGTGCTCTTTGCCTTCGCCGTCAGTGGTGGAGATGTTGTCACCCTTGACGTAGCGAGCCATGAAGCTCAGGCCTGGCACGCCATAGCTGGCCATGTTCAGGTCGTAGCGACCCTGCCAGGAGCGTTCGTCACGCTGGTTGAAGTCGGAGTATTGCACGGAGTTGGCGAGGAAAATGGTGCCGCCGCCGTCTACGCCGTAGTAGTAAGCGCTGTCACCGGTGGAGCGCTGGTGAGCGATGGTGAACTTGTGGGCGCCCAGGCTATAGGCAGCTGCCAAGCTCCAGATTTTGTTGTCAACGTCGCCGGCTAGTTCCTGGCCCTGGCTCGAGGTTCTGTAGCCGTTGAAGTCGAAGTTCAGGGCTTGAGTCTCTGCGATCGGCAGGGTGTAGTTCAGGTTGATGTACTGCTTCTTGAAGTAGTCATCAACATCGGAAGCCGCCAGGCCACCGACGAAGTTGTCAGTGAACTGGTAGGTTGCGCCAGCAATGTTGGCAGCAGTCAGGCCTGGTTCGCCCTTGCCGTTGATGCTGTCACGCGCCATGCCAGTCTGGGAGCTCAGTGCGGTGAAGCGACCTGCGGTCAGCTCCAGGCCTTTGATTTCCTTGCTGGTGATCAGGGTACCGGTCGCAACTTCTGGCAGCAGGCGGCTGTCGTCAGTGGAGAACACCGGGCTGGCGACGAACTGGTTGCCGTACTTCAGTTCAGTGTCGGAGAGGCGGAACTTGACCGCGCCGCCGATTTTGCCTTGGGTATCTTCCGGAGAACCGTCGCTCTTGCTGGCGAACAGGCCGTTGCCTTGACGACCAGCACCGCCGTCCAGGCGTGCAGTACCCATTGCGAACGCATCAACACCGACACCGATGGTGCCTTGGGTGAAGCCGGACTGGTAGTTGAGCAATTCACTCAGGCCCCAGTCTTCACGGTAGCCGCTTTTGAACGAGCCGTCGGCCTGCTGCTTGTTGCCAGCACCGTTACGGAAGTCACGGTTCATGTACAGCATGCGGGTTTTGGAAGTCAGCGTGCTGTCTTCAACGAAACCTTTTGCGTCGTCCTGGGACGAGGCCATTGCGAACTGAGTAGTGCCGGCTGATACAGCCAGGGCGATCATGCTCCACTTCATCACGCGCATCGTGATTTGCTCCTTTGGTTTTTAGGAAGAGTACTGCCGTCCCACCTGAATTATTATCTGGGCGGCTCTTTCTTTTTGTGTCGGCGCAAACTTATATCACGCCGACAATGTTGGCGATACTTGCTCTCATAACCTTTCAGCTTCTTTACAGCTATGTCGCAAATTGCCCTCCACATGTCGCAAGCGCGCAGCTTAGAGCCATTTCTCAGCATCTATTCAGTGCTGTTTTCAGTGTTTGGCATATGGGTGGTTTCGTATTGCCTACAATGAAAACTCCAAATTCCTACGGTTCAGCTATTGTTATTTATCGTCAGGCCGTTGTGCTCCTGCGCGGGCCTGGCGACTGTGAGAAGGGTCTATGCAACAAGCATGCTCAAATGCTTTGGCAGATGAAAAATAAATCATCTTCTGCGTTTTTGAGCTATGAGGCCTGATCTTGCTTGGGTCGAACGGCGATAAGGCTGGGCTTGGGATGTTGTGTTTTGTTGCAAGAAGTCTTTCTTGCGGCGCAAGTGCGCTTAAAGCGTTACCGGTTAACACCTGCTGGGGTGGTAGGTGACGTTTTGGCGCACTAAAAACATTCGTTTTGTGCAGTTTTGGTGCACAAGTGTCCGAATGCTGTTGATTGACCGTGCCGAGCGGCCTTTTGCCCGAGCATGTCGGGCTGGCGAGGTGAAGCCGGGCACAATCAAGGGTATCCTTGGTTTCTGTCATCTGGCCTGCGGTGAGTCTCATCGGGTGCCGGGTTGTGCTGAAATGAACGGTCAAACAGGAGAGCTCCCAGTGTTCGCTTTGGATACACGTCTGCAAGAGGATACCTGGCTGATAGGGGACTTCCCCTTGTGCCGCTTGCTGCTTTCCAACGATTCGAATTACCCCTGGTTTATCCTGGTGCCGCGGCGCGAGGGTATAACCGAACTGTTTCAATTGGATGACGCCGACCAGCAACGCATGTGGGCTGAGACCACCGCTTTGGCGCGGGTGCTGAAAGCGTTGTTCGGCGCGGATAAAATGAATGTGGCCACCCTGGGTAATGTGGTCAGTCAGTTGCACATGCATGTGATTGTTCGTTACCAGGCTGACGTGGCATGGCCAGGGCCGGTATGGGGCAAGCACCCGGCCAGGCCCTATACGCCGGCGCAGGTGCGTGCTGTGCGCGACAGGCTGGCGTCGGAGCTTGACGCCAGTTTCATTTTTTCGGAGGGTTGATCGTGACGCTTGAAGCGCGAGTGATGGACCTTGAGAGCCGCCTGGCTTTTCAGGATGACACCATTCAGGCATTGAATGATGTGCTGGTTGCCCAGCAGAACGCAGTGGACCGTCTGCAGATGCAGATGGCTGCCTTGCTCAAGCGCCAGGAGGAAATGGGCGGGCAGTTCGAGTCTTTTGAAGAAGAGGCTCCGCCACCGCATTATTGATGGTTTTATGTAGGCATAAAAAAACCGCGATTCAGCCAGGCTGATCGCGGTTTTTTTTCAGGCTTGAATCAGCGGCGCGGCAGTGCGGCGATCACGTCTTCGGCCTGCAGGCCCTTGTCGCGGTTCATGACCGAGAACTCGACCCGTTGCCCTTCCACCAAAACCCGGTGGCCTTCGCCACGGATGGCGCGAAAGTGGACAAAAATATCATCGCCGGAATCTCGCGAAATAAAGCCGAAACCCTTTGAAGTGTTGAACCATTTGACCGTCCCCGTATCGCGGTTGGTCATGTCATAGCTGTGCGAGGATGACGAAGGTGAAGACTTGTAGAAGCTGACAGCAAGATGCAGCAGCACGGCAATCACAGCAGGCGTAAGGCCGAGCAGTACAGCGGGCTGATCACCGATCGGCAGCAGAAGGCCGAACAGGGTCAGTGTTTGCAGGACCACGGAAAGCACCAGCAGGGCGCTGACCAGGTTTTGCAGTTGGTGACGCGGACCTTTATTCCAGAACGGAATAACTGGGGCCAGTGTCAGGTTCAGCAGGCCAAAAAAAGCCAGGTAAAGGGCATCAGGATGTTGGAGGTAAGGTAAGGCTTCGGGTTGCAGGCTGGGAATAAAGGACAGCAGCAAAGCCGCTGCACCCGTTATCAGGTGGACGATTTTCAACATTTCAATGACTCACATTAAGATAGATCGCAAGGAAGAGCTGACTGCGCACGGTTCGCTTCAGAAAAAAATGGAGGCGCTGGACACGCGAGTTCATCAGCCTATGCGCCCTCGCCAGAGGCGAAAATTGGGCAACACGCTGCCAATTTAACAGCAAAGCTCGGGCCTACTCAAATTAAGCGTAAAGAGCTATCGGTGAGCGCGACTGCTTGCTGAGGTTTGGACGATTTCTGCATTTTACGAAAGCCTTGTTTTAGACGTGTGTAGTCCTCTCGTCTTGAAGTTGTAGGAGTGTTGCTTTCTGATAGCGTGAGCCGTGCGGGGTTGGCAGTTCTTGCTCTTCATGCCCGGATTTACCTGACTATCCAAAGTATCGGGTCGGCTGGCATTGGCATCGTTCGGTAAATGCATACGTTTGTCGTCGACAAGATCAATGGAGGCAACGTTCAGGTCTTGATAGAAGGGCGTTAATGCTGCCGTTGTTGCGAGTGCTGGGCGGTCGTCGTGCGCCGCGTTTGCGCCTGTCGATATTCGTCGCTCCTACCGAGAGCGCTCCTACAGATTTGCGGGTTTGATCCGCTGGATAAGAATTTTTACATGTCGTTTGATGAGGCAAATTCTTTGAAAAAGATTGATCAAATCCAATGATGCGCAATGGAGTGCTTAACGATGGGACGATTGATTCAGCAAGAAAATACCGGCTGCCGATTACTGCAAAGAGTCAGGGTCGATCCTGTGATACTGGACTTTGGCATGGCGCTGGCCCGACCCTTGTCGCGCTCAGTGCGATTGAATGGCTTTGCCACCTGTTTGCGCCTTGAGGAAGTGTACTGGGAGGTTTTGGCCGATATCTCACATATCAACAACTGTTCAATCAACACGCTACTGTCTTATATCGATCTGGAGGTTCACTTGCGGCATGGCGGGGTGAAAAACTTCAGCGGGTTTATTCGGGTCGTTTGTGTGATGCATTTATTGAAGAGGGCGCGCGGTCCCCAGGGGATGGCGCAGCAGGTATTCGTGGGTTGAACAAGGTGGCGGGTAGAAGCTGTCTGGTCGATGGCTTGTAATCGTCCAATATTTATGATGCATTTAGGGGCTTCTGGCTGTTCATGCGGCTGCAATGGCTCGATTTACCAGATATAATCTCGCTCTTTGCTGTGTGGCCCTGCTCAAGGGTTGCCGCTCACGGATTGTCGAGACACGCCAATGCCCATGTACGATTACCAGTGTGCTTCCTGTGGTCATCAGCTGGAAGCCATTCAAAAGATCAGCGCTGCACCGCTGGTTGATTGTCCCGCCTGTCAGGCCCCCGAGCTGAAGAAGATGCTGTCCATGCCGGGCTTCCGCCTTAGCGGTACAGGCTGGTATGAAACAGACTTCAAGACAGGTTCGAAAAAGAATCTGGCAGGCGGCGATAAATCCGACTGAGGTCGAGCGAAAGCAGTCAGAACACAAGCGGGCTCTTGCAAGGTTACCAGCACCGACGGTGCGCAAGACTTCCACCGAATTTCGAATTACGAGAAGTGAAACCACTACCATGATGCGCAGCCATTATTGCGGCCAACTGAACGAAAGCCTGGACGGCCAGGAAATTACCCTTTGCGGATGGGTTCACCGTCGCCGTGACCACGGTGGGGTGATTTTCCTCGATATCCGTGATCGTGATGGTCTGGCCCAGGTGGTTTTCGACCCGGATCGCGCTGAAACCTTCGCTGCCGCCGACCGTGTGCGCAGTGAGTATGTCGTCAAGATCACTGGCAAGGTGCGCTTGCGCCCGGCCGGTGCCGGCAACACCAACATGGCTTCGGGCATGATCGAAGTGCTGGGTTACGAACTTGAAGTGCTGAACGAAGCGGAAACCCCGCCGTTCCCGCTCAACGAGTTCTCCGACGTTGGCGAAGAGACCCGCCTGCGCTATCGCTTTATCGACCTGCGTCGCCCGGAAATGCTCGAGAAGCTGCGCCTGCGTTCGCGCATGACCACCAGCATCCGTCGTTACCTCGACGAAAACGGCTTCCTGGACGTTGAAACACCGATCCTGACCCGTGCCACGCCGGAAGGCGCACGTGACTACCTGGTGCCTAGCCGTACCCACGCCGGTTCGTTCTTTGCACTGCCGCAATCGCCACAGCTGTTCAAGCAGTTGCTGATGGTTGCCGGTTTTGACCGCTACTACCAGATCGCCAAGTGCTTCCGCGACGAAGACCTGCGTGCCGACCGTCAGCCTGAATTCACCCAGATCGACATCGAAACCAGCTTCCTCGATGAAAAAGACATCATGGGCCTGACCGAAGGCATGATCCGCAACCTGTTCAAGGAAGTGCTGGATCTGGAATTCGGTGAATTCCCGCACATGACTTTCGAAGAGGCCATGCGCCGTTACGGTTCCGACAAGCCTGACCTGCGTAACCCGCTGGAACTGGTAGACGTTGCCGATCAACTGAAAGACGTCGACTTCAAGGTGTTCAGCGGCCCGGCCAACGACCCTAAATGCCGTATCGCGGCCCTGCGTGTTCCGGGTGCTGCAAGCATGCCGCGCAAGCAGATCGACGACTACACCAAGTTTGTCGGCATCTACGGTGCCAAAGGCCTGGCGTACATCAAGGTCAACGAGCGCGCTAAAGGCGTGGAAGGTCTGCAGTCGCCGATCGTTAAAAACATCCCTGAAGCCAACCTGAACGTGATCCTCGATCGCGTTGGCGCAGTGGATGGCGACATCGTGTTCTTCGGTGCCGACAAGGCCAAGATCGTCAGCGAGGCCCTGGGCGCGCTGCGGATCAAGGTGGGCAACGACCTCAACCTGCTGACCTGCGAGTGGGCACCGATGTGGGTTGTCGACTTCCCGATGTTCGAAGAGAACGACGACGGTAGCTTCAGCGCCTTGCACCACCCGTTCACTGCGCCGAAGTGCTCGCCTGAAGAACTGGAAGCCAACCCGGCAACCGCGATCTCGCGCGCTTACGACATGGTCTTGAACGGTACCGAGCTGGGTGGCGGTTCTATCCGTATCCATCGCAAGGAAATGCAGCAAGCTGTATTCCGCCTGCTGGGTATCGAAGAAGCCGAGCAGGAAGAGAAGTTCGGCTTCCTGCTGGACGCCCTGAAATATGGCGCGCCGCCCCACGGTGGTCTGGCCTTCGGTCTGGATCGTCTGGTGATGCTGATGACTGGCGCCCAGTCGATTCGTGAAGTGATTGCCTTCCCGAAAACCCAGAGCGCTGCCTGTGTCATGACACAAGCGCCTGGCGTTGTAGATGCCAAAGCGTTGCGCGAGCTGCACATTCGTTTGCGCGAACAAGCCAAGGCTGAGTAAGTCTGACCTGCAAAGGCGCATCCTCGGGTGCGCCTTTGTTTTTTGGGTCGAGAATTTTTATTGTCAGGCCCAGGCCTGGCAAGGTTTTTAAAGGGATTCGGAGTGCGTTATGGCAGGTCATTCTAAGTGGGCGAACATCAAGCACCGCAAAGAGCGTCAGGATGCCAAAAAAGGCAAGATTTTCACCAAGTGGATCCGTGAGCTGACCGTTGCTGCCCGTCAGGGTGGTGGCGACCCGAGCTCCAACCCGCGTCTGCGTCTGGCGCTGGACAAGGCCCTTGGTGCAAATATGAGCCGCGACATCATTGATCGTGCGGTCGCCCGCGGCGCTGGCGCCGCAGACACCGACGACATGGTCGAGTTGAGCTACGAAGGCTATGGCCCGGGCGGTGTTGCCGTGATGGTCGAGTGCATGACCGACAACCGTAACCGTACTGCAGCAGCTGTGCGTCATGCGTTCAGCAAGTGTGGCGGCAACCTTGGCACTGACGGCTCCGTCGCTTATCTGTTCGAGCGCAAGGGGCAGATCTCCTATGCCGCCGGCGTCGATGAAGATGCGCTGATGGAAGCGGCGATGGAGGCCGATGCTGACGATGTGGTGACCAACGAAGACGGTTCGATCGATGTGTTCACATCGTTCTCCAGTTTCTACGCTGTGCGTAACGCATTGGAAGCTGCTGGGTTCAAGCCGACAGACGCTGAAATCGTCATGTTGCCGACAACCAGTGCCGAGCTGGATCTGGAGGGCGCTGAAAAGGTGCTCAAGCTGATCGACATGCTTGAAGACCTGGATGACGTACAAAACGTATATTCCAACGCTGAAATCCCTGACGCCGTCCTGGAACAGCTTGCCTGAGACTTTAGTGTCCTGCCTCGCAAATATTGATCCTTTTTGAAGGCGTCTGTTGTTGCCAAGCTGCGTTGCCGCTCCTCCCCATAGCCAGCTATGAGTCGTCGCGGCGTCTTGCCTGACAACAACAGCCACTCTTCAAAAAAAGAATCATATTTGAGAGGCAGAACACTGACTGCGTCAATCAAGAGGCCGGGGGTGCTCCGTCGCGACAATCGCGGCGCTGGGCACCTCCGGCTTCTGCCTTTAAGCTGTCCGGGTATTTGCCGGTGGGCGTCACTTCATAAGCTGCAGGCGTTATGACTCTTATTCTTGGTATCGATCCGGGTTCGCGAATCACTGGCTATGGCGTAGTGCGAGACACTGGGCGTGGTTGTGTGTATGTGGCTTCGGGGTGTATTCGTACAGGTAGCGGTGAACTGCATGAGCGGTTGCAGATCGTCTATCGTGGTGTGCGTGAGGTTATTCAGACGTACGGTCCTGTCACCATGGGCATCGAAAAGGTGTTTATGGCGCGCAATGCCGATTCGGCGCTAAAGCTGGGGCAGGCCCGGGGGGCGGCTATTGTTGCCGGCGCCGAAGAAAACCTGGAAATCGCCGAGTATTCAGCAACCCAGGTCAAGCAGGCCGTGGCAGGCACGGGTGGTGCCAATAAAGAACAGGTGATGATGATGGTCATGCACCTGCTCAAGTTGACCAGCAAGCCGCAAATCGATGCCTCGGATGCGCTGGCGATTGCCTTGTGCCACGCCCATACGCGTTCAAGCCTGCTGCCCCATGGTTTGGGGGCGGCGCGCAGCCGTGGCGGACGCTTGCGTCTGTGAGTCGCGGTTTTTAACCTAATTAAGCTTGCTGGCAGGGCTTCATCTGTAATGATGCTGCTCTGTCGCTCTACTTGTCAGCCATTGATCTGGCCAGAGAAAAGGATCTGAAACGTGATTGGACGCTTGCGCGGCACTCTGGCTGAAAAACAGCCGCCGCACCTGATTCTCGATGTAAACGGCCTGGGCTATGAGCTGGAAGTGCCGATGACCACCCTCTACCGGTTACCGTCTATCGGTGAGCCGCTGACCCTGCATACCCATCTGGTCGTTCGCGAAGATGCCCAGTTGCTCTATGGTTTCATAGGCAAGCGCGAGCGCGACTTTTTCCGCGAGCTGATCCGCCTCAACGGCGTCGGCCCCAAGCTGGCCCTGGCATTGATGTCCAGCCTTGAGGTCGATGAGTTGGTGCGTTGCGTGCAGGCCCAGGACACCTCGGCCTTGACCAAAGTGCCGGGGGTCGGCAAAAAAACCGCCGAGCGCCTGCTGGTAGAGTTGAAAGATCGCTTCAAGGCGTGGGAACAAGTACCCAGCATGTTCGCTCTGGTGCCTAATCAGCCGGATGCTCCGGCGCCGGTGGCCAGTGCTGAAAGTGATGCGGTCAGCGCCTTGATCTCCCTGGGCTATAAACCTCAGGAAGCGAGCAAGGCAGTTTCTGCGATCAAGGATAAAACGTTGAGCAGTGAAGACATGATTCGCCGCGCCCTCAAGGGGATGATTTAAGTGATTGAAGCTGACCGACTGATTACGGCCTCAAGCGGGCGGGACCGGGAAGAAGTTCAGGATCGGGCGATTCGCCCTCTGAGCCTGGCCGACTATATTGGTCAGCCAGCCGTGCGCGAACAGATGGAGCTGTTTATCCAGGCTGCGCGCGGGCGCTCGGAATCGCTGGACCACACGCTGATTTTCGGTCCGCCGGGGTTGGGCAAGACCACACTGGCCAACATCATCGCCCAGGAAATGGGTGTGTCGATCAAAAGCACTTCCGGCCCGGTCCTGGAGCGCCCGGGTGATTTGGCGGCGTTGCTGACCAATCTTGAGCCTCATGATGTGCTGTTTATCGATGAAATCCATCGCCTGTCGCCCATTGTTGAGGAGGTGCTGTACCCGGCAATGGAGGACTTCCAGCTCGATATCATGATCGGTGAAGGGCCAGCTGCGCGCTCGATCAAACTCGACCTGCCGCCTTTTACCCTGGTGGGGGCGACCACGCGGGCCGGGATGCTGACCAACCCATTGCGTGATCGTTTCGGGATTGTTCAGCGACTGGAGTTCTATAGTACTGACGACCTGGCGACGATTGTCAGTCGCTCGGCGGGTATCTTCGGTTTGCCGCTCGACCCTGAGGGGGCGTACGAAATTGCCCGGCGCGCGCGCGGTACACCGCGTATTGCCAATCGTTTGTTGCGTCGTGTGCGCGATTTTGCCGAAGTGCGCGCCAAGGGTCATATCACCAAGCCGGTGGCTGACCTGGCGTTGAACCTGCTTGATGTTGATGAGCATGGTTTTGATCATCAGGACCGGCGTTTGCTGCTGACCATGATCGAGAAGTTCGATGGTGGGCCGGTAGGTGTCGACAGCCTTGCCGCAGCCATCAGCGAGGAACGTCATACCATTGAAGATGTGTTGGAGCCGTATCTGATTCAGCAGGGTTACATCATGCGCACGCCGCGTGGTCGCGTGGTGACCCGGCATGCGTATTTGCACTTCGGTTTAAACATTCCGTCACGTTTGGGCGATATGCCTGTGGTAGACGAATTTTTGAATGCTCTGGATGATTAATAAGCCGTTAGCGGTCGATTTTTTTAAGGTTTTTGCTGTCTCAAGGACTGGCGCTGAAAATCTTCGGTCATAAAGGCCAAGAAGCGTAAAAAACAGTGGTTTGGCGGATTGGCAACCTGAGGAGTAAGCACTAGAGTATGCGCGCGCAAAACAGGCTTGAGCCGTTCGCACATCGCTGTCGCGTTTATTACGAGGACACCGATGCGGGTGGCGTCGTGTATTACGTAAATTATCTAAAGTTTATGGAGCGGGCTCGGACCGAAAGGCTGCGGGAATTGGGGTTTGCCCAGTCCGCGCTGGCAGGCGAGAACCTGTTATTTGTCGTGCATTCCAGCGAGGCGCGCTACCACGCGCCGGCGCGACTGGACGACGAACTGTTGGTAAGTGCGCAAGTGATGGAACTCAACCGTGCCAGCCTGCGTTTCAAGCAGCAGGTCTGGCGGGCTGCAGATGCAACGCTGCTCTGTGAAGGGCAGTTTTTGGTGGCCTGTGTGCGCGCCGATAGTTTTAAACCCCGAGCCATTCCCGAAGCTTTACGTACGGCCTTTGCCGACGTGAGCGGCGCGGGTAAACATTTAGAGCAGGAGATAAAGCGTGGAAGCTAACGTCGTCGACCATTCCTCCATGTGGAGCTTGGTCAGCAATGCCAGCATTGTTGTGCAGTTGGTAATGTTGACCCTGCTGGCCGCATCGGTTACCTCGTGGGTCATGATTTTTCAGCGCAGCACCATGCTGCGCGCCGGTCGACGTGCCCTGGAAAGCTTTGAAGAGCGTTTCTGGTCGGGTATCGACCTGTCGAAGCTGTATCGTCAGGCGGGCAGCAATCCTGATCCGGACTCTGGCGTTGAACAAATCTTCCGTGCCGGTTTCAAAGAGTTCTCGCGTCTGCGTCAGCAGCCGGGCGTTGACCCTGAAGCCGTTATGGAAGGTGTTGCGCGTGCCATGCGCGTAGCCATTTCGCGTGAAGAAGAAAAGCTTGAGCAAAGCTTGCCGTTCCTGGCCACCGTAGGTTCCGTAAGTCCGTATATCGGTCTGTTCGGTACCGTATGGGGCATCATGAACTCCTTCCGTGGCCTGGCAACTGCCCAGCAGGCAACCCTGGCGACCGTAGCGCCCGGCATTGCCGAAGCACTGATCGCAACGGCCATCGGCTTGTTCGCGGCCATCCCGGCCGTTATTGCCTACAACCGTTTTGCTGCGCGTAGCGAAACGCTGATCAGCCGCTATTACACCTTCGCCGATGAATTCCAGGCGATCCTGCACCGCAAAGTGCACACCAGCGAAGAATAAGCAGGTAATTTCCAATGGCTTTAATCGCTCGAGCGCGCAAAAAGCGCAAGCCGGTCGCCGAGATGAACGTAGTGCCTTACATCGACGTGATGCTGGTGCTGCTGGTCATCTTCATGGTGACCGCACCGATGCTCAACCAGGGTGTGAAGGTTGATTTGCCCAAGGTCTCCAGCGAGGCCTTGCCGCAAGACAACAACACCCAGGTTCTGACCATTTCGATCAAGGCTGACAAGACCTACTTCTGGAACCTTGGCAGTGAAGTCGACACCGACAAGCAGATGGACAAGGCAATGACCTTGCCCCAGATGACTGACGCCGTGACCAAGATCATTCGCGCAGGCAATGAAGGCGGCAAGCACACCCAGGTCTTTATTCGCGGCGACAAGACCGTGGATTACGGCGCGGTCATGGGTGCCATGGGTGGTCTGCAGAAGGCCGGGGTCGGTAACGTTGGCTTGATAACCGAGGCTCCCTGATGCGCGAACAGCGGGAGCCGTCCGCCTCTGAAAACTATTTTTGGCCTACAGTCTGGGCGGTAGGGCTGCACGTCCTGATTTTTGGCATGCTGTTTGTCAGCTTTGCCATGACTCCGGAACTGCCGCCTTCCAAGCCGATTGTTCAGGCGACCTTGTACCAGCTCAAGTCCAAGAGTCAGGCGACCACCCAGACCAATCAAAAGATTGCGGGTGAGGCGAAGAAATCCGCCGCGCGCCAGACCGAAGTCGAGCAGATGGAACAAAAGAAGGTTGAGCAGGAAGCCGTAAAAGCCGCGGAACAAAAGAAAGAAGAGGCTGCCGAAAAAGCTGCAGAAGCCAAGAAAGCAGACGAAGCTAAAGCGAGCGAGGCCAAAAAGGCAGACGAGGCGAAGAAGGCTGATGAAGCCAAAAAAGCCGACGATGCCAAAAAAGCCACTGAAGCCAAAAAAGCCGAAGAGAAAAAACTGGCTGACATAGCCAAGAAAAAATCCGAGGAAGAGGCCAAGAAGGCCGCTGAAGAAGAGGCCAAGAAAAAGGCCGCGGAAGACGCCAAGAAAAAAGCGGCTGAAGATGCGAAGAAAAAAGCAGCTGAAGACGCCAAGAAAAAGGCCGTAGCAGACGAGGCGAAAAAGAAATCCGCCGAAGACGCGAAGAAAAAGGCCGCTGCCGATGCCGCCAAGAAAAAGGCCGTAGAAGCAGCACGTAAATCGACCGAAGAGAAAAAGGCGCAAGCCCTGGCTGATTTGCTTTCCGATACGCCGCAACGCCAGCAAGCACTGGCAGATGAGCAAGGTGATGAGGTCGCCGGCAGTTTCGATGACTTGATTCGTGCTCGTGCAGCAGAAGGGTGGGCTCGTCCGCCGTCGGCGCGCAAAAACATGACAGTGGTGCTGCAAATCGGCATGTTGCCAGATGGTACGGTAACCTCTGTAACGGTTGCCAAGTCCAGCGGTGACGGGCCTTTCGACAGCTCGGCTGTGGCAGCGGTCAAGAACATTGGCCGTTTAACGGAAATGCAGGGTATGAAGCCCAGCGATTTTAATCCTTATCGATCGTTCAAGATGACATTCACACCTGAGGATCTAGCCTTGTGATTAAACTTTTTCGAGGACTGCTGGTCGTCGTCTGCTGCCTGGCAGGGATGGCTGTAGCAGATGAAAAGAACATCCTGGTCACCAGTGGCAGCGATCGGGCAACGCCAATTGCCGTAGTCCCTTTTGGTTGGCAGGGCGGTACTGTGCTGCCGGACGACATGGCTGAAATCATCGGCAATGACCTGCGCAACTCGGGTTACTACGCGCCGATTCCAAAGCAGAACATGATTGGCTTGCCGACTCAGGCCAGCGAAGTCATTTTCCGCGACTGGAAAGCCCTGGGTGCCCAGTACGTCATGGTCGGTAATATCGTGCCAGCAGGCGGTCGCCTGCAGGTGCAATATGCCTTGTTCAACGTGGCCACCGAGCAACCGGTTCTGACCGGCAGTGTGTCGGGCACGGCTGAACAGCTGCGGGACATGGCGCATTACATCTCCGATCAGTCGTTTGAAAAGCTGACCGGTATCAAAGGTGCATTCTCAACCCGTCTGCTGTATGTGACGGCTGAGCGCGCCAGCGCCACCAACACCCGTTACACCCTGCAGCGTTCGGACTACGACGGTGCTCGCGCCGTGACTCTGCTGCAATCCCGTGAGCCGATCCTGTCGCCGCGTTTTGCACCCGATGGCAAGCGTATCGCTTATGTATCGTTCGAACAGAAACGTCCGCGTATTTTTGTGCAGAACATTGATACTGGTCGTCGCGAGCAGATCACCAACTTTGAAGGTCTGAACGGTGCACCCGCGTGGTCGCCGGATGGCTCCAAGCTGGCGTTCGTATTGTCCAAGGACGGTAATGCCGAGATCTATGTCATGGATCTGGCTTCCCGTGGGTTGACTCGTGTTACCAACAACCCGGCAATTGATACAGAACCTTTCTGGGGTAAAGATGGTTCCACCATCTATTTCACCTCCGACCGTGGCGGCAAACCGCAGATTTACAAGACCAATGTGGGTAGCGGCAACGCAGAGCGTGTGACCTTTATCGGCAACTACAACGCCAGCCCCAAGCTTTCGGCTGACGAAAAGACCCTGGTAATGATCCATCGTCAGGACGGCTTCACCAATTTCCGTGTTGCGGCGCAAGATTTGCAGCGTGGAAGCGTGAAAATCCTCACAGATACCAACCTTGATGAGTCTGCTACTGTTGCGCCCAACGGCACCATGGTAATCTACGCCACCCGCCAGCAGGGCCGGGGAGTCTTGATGCTCGTGTCCATTAACGGACGCGTAAGGCTCCCTCTTCCTACCGCTCAAGGCGAAGTCAGAGAACCTTCCTGGTCCCCTTACCTGAACTGACGTGGTGATAGCTGTACGTTGCACATAACACTTGGGGTTCATTAGGAGTTTTACGATGGAAATGCTGAAGTTTGGTAAATTTGCTGCGCTGGCACTGGCCATGGCTGTAGCTGTAGGTTGCTCGTCCAAAGGCGGCGACAATGCCGGTGAAGGCGCTGCTGTTGATCCAAACGCTGGTTACGGCGCAAACACTGGCGCTGTTGATGGTTCCCTGAGCGAAGAAGCTGCTCTGCGCGCTATCACTGTTTTCTACTTCGAATACGATTCTTCGGACCTGAAACCAGAAGCAATGCGCGCTCTGGACGTTCACGCCAAAGACCTGAAAGCTAACGGCGCTCGCGTTGTTCTGGAAGGTAACACTGACGCCCGTGGTACTCGTGAGTACAACATGGCACTGGGCGAGCGTCGTGCGAAAGCCGTTCAACGCTACCTGGTACTGCAAGGCGTTTCTCCAGCACAGCTGGAGCTGGTGTCCTACGGTAAAGAGCGTCCAATCGCTACTGGCAACGACGAACAGTCGTGGGCTCAAAACCGTCGCGTCGAACTGCGTAAGTAATTCGTCATGCGAACGTGCCGCCGTGCTGTAACTATTCTGACTCTCAGCCTCATGCCGCTAGCGGCATGGGCTGCGGTTCCTGTGGTCGATGACAACTCTGGCTATAACAATAGCGGGGGGAGTTATCCGTCACCGGGTTATGGTGCGAGCGGCGCCTATGCCGGGGGAGGGGTTTCGGCCCCTATCTCGGCACAGGGCGAGCTGTTCAACCAGCTGCAACAAATGCAGGAGCAGATTGCCCGCCAACAGGGTGTGATCGAAGTTCTGCAAAATGATATTTCGCGCATGAAACAAGAAAGCCTGGAGCGATACCAGGAACTTGATCGGCGTATTGGTGCTGGCGTTGCTCCTGCCGCCGCTCCTGATAATTCTTCTGCTGGTGGTGCGAATGCCGCCGGCAATACAGCAGCGCCTGCGTCTCAGGCTGCTGCCAGTTCCGAGCCTGGTGATCCGGCGAAAGAGAAGCTCTATTACGATGCTGCTTTCGACCTGATCAAAGCCAAGGACTTCGACAAGGCCAGCCAGGCGTTCACCGCCTTTCTGCGCAAATACCCAAATAGCCAGTATGCGGGCAATGCCCAGTACTGGTTGGGTGAAGTGAACCTTGCCAAGGGTGATTTGCAAGCGGCAGGCCAGGCCTTTGCCAAGGTCAGCCAGTTGTACCCCAAGCATGCCAAAGTGCCGGACTCGCTCTACAAGCTGGCTGATGTTGAGCGCCGCTTGGGTCATACCGACAAGGTAAAAGGCATTCTGCAGCAGGTTGTTGCCCAGTATCCGGGCACTTCGGCTGCACAGTTGGCGCAACGCGATCTGCAGCGCATGTAATACATACGATGCTTTCATCGAGAAACCCGCGCCTGTCGCGGGTTTTTTCGTTAGAATCCACGCCCTTTTATGAAATACGCTCTTCTTGATCCTGCGCAAGCAGATTTTTTGGAGTGCCTGACGGAGGCGGACAGCCTGTTTAGCTGTTACGCCCGTGGCGAATATGCAAGACACATTGAGAATTACCGAAGTTTTTTACTCGTTGCAGGGTGAGACGCGAACGGCTGGCCTGCCCACCGTTTTTGTACGCCTGACCGGTTGCCCTCTGCGCTGCGGTTACTGTGACAGCGCCTATGCCTTCAGTGGCGGTACTGTGCGCCCTCTGGACGACATCCTTGAGCAAGTTGCCAGCTATCGCCCGCGTTATGTGTGCGTAACCGGTGGCGAGCCGTTGGCCCAGCCCAATGCCATTCCTTTGCTCAAGCAGCTCTGCGATGCAGGCTACGAAGTCTCTATCGAGACCAGTGGAGCGCTGGATATCTCTGCAGTCGACCCGCGCGTCAGCCGCGTGCTCGATTTGAAAACGCCAGGTTCCAAGGAATCCCATCGTAACCTCTACGAAAACATTGCCTTGTTGACACCCAACGATCAGGTCAAGTTTGTGATCTGCTCGCGGGAAGACTATGACTGGGCTGTGTCCAAGTTGATTGAATACGGGCTGGAGCGACGGGCAGGCGAAGTACTGTTTTCGCCGAGCCACCATGATTTGTCGGCCCGTGACCTGGCCGACTGGATCGTGGCGGATAACCTGCCAGTACGTTTGCAAATGCAGTTGCACAAATATCTGTGGAATGACGAGCCGGGGCGCTGAGATGACCGAACAAACTGTTGTGACTGAAAAAAGAGCCGTGATCCTGTTGTCCGGCGGCCTCGATTCAGCAACTGTCGTGGCTATGGCCCGTGCTGAAGGCTATAGCTGCTACACCATGAGCTTTGACTACGGCCAGCGCCACCGTGCCGAGCTGGACGCCGCTGCACGGGTGGCTCGCGATCTGGGCGCTGTTGAACACAAAGTAATTGGCCTGAACTTGGACGGTATTGGCGGTTCGGCACTGACCGACAGTTCGATTGACGTTCCAGAAGCCCCAAGTGAAGGTATCCCGGTCACTTATGTGCCGGCGCGCAACACCGTGTTCCTGTCCCTGGCATTGGGATGGGCAGAAGTGCTGCAGGCTCGCGACATCTTTATCGGTGTCAACGCGGTGGATTACTCTGGTTATCCAGACTGCCGCCCGGAGTTTGTCGAAGCGTTTGAAGTCATGGCAAATCTGGCGACCAAGGCCGGGGTAGAGGGGCAGGGCTTCCGAATCCAGGCGCCGCTGCAAAACATGAGCAAGGCACAAATCGTACAGGCAGGTGTAAAGCTGGGCGTGGACTACTCGCTGACGGTTTCCTGCTACCAGGCTGACACTCAAGGGCGTGCCTGCGGAAAATGCGACAGCTGCCGCTTGCGTGCAGAAGGCTTCGCCGCCGCCGGAATTAGCGACCCAACCCGTTATTTTTGAATTATTTCGGGTTTATTTCTGATCGGGTGTTGAATTCTCGTTAGAAATCAGTATTATACGTCCCACAACGAAGCGGGTCGTTAGCTCAGTTGGTAGAGCAGTTGGCTTTTAACCAATTGGTCGTAGGTTCGAATCCCACACGACCCACCATATTGCTACACCAAAACAGCCGGTTTAATCCTCAGGGATGACCGGCTTTTTTGTGTCCGGGATTTGGTGGGGCGGGGGCTGGAAGGTGTACAAAGCACAACACACACACTTTGCGGACATGCAGCCGTCTGAATCGAACACTAATTTCGACTTCAGGTGATGTCGATATGGAGTGGTCGAGTTCTTGGCTGTATTTAGCGATTTAAGCAATGTCTGTCGGAAGATGGATTTCGATGTTGCAGGAACATTCTTTTTGTTCTGAAAAGCGTTTCTGATGATCGTTACCTTGAGCTTACAAGCCTGCTCGGATCTCTCCGGGATTTGTTGCCATCAGTGCGATTGCTACGATCTTGGTTCCGCATTTCCTAACCCCGATTGTGGATCTTCATGCCACCGACCTGACTGATCATCATAAAGCGCTCTAGGATTATAAGAAATTGGCCATCAGAGTAGAAAACCTGTTGTCTCATTGTTCAGCAGGCTGCTGCTCTTTTTTGATCAATCATAAATAATAACTGAGAGCGTGAAACCAGTTGTCTCCAGCGGCTATAACTGGCGTAGGAACCCCGCCGATGGCTGGCACATCAGCGTAGGGTGAGACCTTCACACCCCTGCTTGAGGGTGTGTATATGAATATCAAGCACACTCCCTAAAGGACAGTTCTCAGGACTGCCCTTTTTCTTTGTCTTTGAGTAAAGCCTTATAGCACTGGTGCTGCAGCTCGCCATGTCGATACTAGTTCAGTGACTTGGCATCCGTTTGCATGAAATTCCAGAACAAAAGCCCGTCTCGTACAGCGACAATGACCAGCATCTGGCGCTTTGCTTCGTAGGCTCCTATAAAGGCCAAGCGGTGTGTGATTCATAGCATGTCCTCAAAGCCTCCATCACAAGGCACCTTCATCAGGAGGCTTTTTAAAAGCTACCACAGGCCTGCTGACAGCAGTTGCTTGCCGTATTACCTCAATGCACGCTGGGTGCGCGCAGGCAAAACCATTCGTTTAAGGGTTCGCCAGACGCTATGTGCAGCTCGCGACACCGGGTGACGGCTTGCCCGGCGCAATTCTCGCTCGACTTCTTTGCGCAAGGCCTCACGGGACAAGCTTGGAGTCAGGGGAACAGGTTCGACATGTACTGCAATAATGTCGATATCTGCCCCTCTACGAGCATCATGAACTTCCCGTCTCTCAATTGCAGTTGCCCGCAGGCCAAATGCATTCATAAGTCTCTGGGTCGAGCGGCCATTGCCCTCACTGGCCAGAAAGCGCTCAAGCATTCCTTCTGTCTGGTTGGTTGCGCGTAGCGCCTCAGCATTGATGACGTCCCAGCGCACAATGACTTTGGGCAGTACGCCGTAAAAATTGTTCTGCCTCGAAACCTGTTCATATTGCTGCCACGTTACATCGGTCGCGTTCGGCCCCTCTGCTGGCGCGCGGAAGTTTTCCATCATTCTCCAACGGCCTGGCAAGTACTCGTTCTTGAAACGATATCTTCCAGGTATGGAGGGGGCGGTATAGACCGAGTCAATAGTATTTGCGCGATGTATCGTGTGAGTGAGTTCGTTCGCAACAGCCATCTGGCGAGCGGCGGCTGTTTGTTCATCGATATCCCGACGCCTGAATGTTTGCGGATCCTGTTGATAGCCCGCAGCCATTGCGCTGGGGGATTGTTCCGAGTAGTCGTCTTCAGCGTCCTCGGGTAGCCTGCCATCGCTATCGCGCAAGCGTACGGGATTGTTCCTGACCATTCGGAACAGGTTCAGGCCCTCCACATCCCCGGCCGGGTCTGGATTGATCCAGCGGTTCAACCAAGGTGAGTAATAGCGGTAGCCGTAGTAATACAACCCTGTCGCATCCCGCTCTTTGCCTGAGTAACGCACTGTTTTGTAGTGTGCAGTGATAACATTTTTCGCGGCCCACCAAGCCGTGCCACCGTAGGGGTAGTAACTTTCCTGGCTGATTAAGTCGACGTTTTGATCCACTTCCAGGGTGCTGCTGCCCAAGTGATCACTCAAGCTGTAACGCAATTGATCGTTATCAATGTGCTCCGGTTTCACGCTGTCCCAATGCAACAGGCGCACGCCATTGCGTCCAGTTCGGGCGATCAGCACATGCAGCTGTTCACCCGACGTGCGGGTTCGAATCTCCAGTCCCGGCAAGTAACGCACTTCACTGATCTGCTCCCCGCCGCGGGTTTTTGCGCGACGCACTTTGCGTACCCGTTGACCGCTGCCGTCATAGACGTAGGTTTCGGTATCATCGTCCTGCCCCTGGGGCTCGTCGCGCTGCACATGGGTGATTTGGCGCAATTGGTTACGGCTATCCCACTGCATGAGTTGCCCCGGTACCAAGGCCTGTTGATTGCCGTTTGCATCAAAATGTATGGGTGAACCATTCATGAGTACGCAGCGGTTGCTGCGTTCGTCGACAACCATCTCGCGGATATAGGTGTTGCCAGGCCCGGCTTCGTGCTTGAGCCGAGTCAGGTTACCGCTGCTGTCGTAGGTGTAGGTCTGGCTGTAAGTGCGCCACTGGCTGTCATTCGCCGCAGCAAAAGTCACCACTCCCGGCAGGCCGGGGCCAATGGTCTGGCTGGCACATTCACGGCCAGTTGCGTTGGTCAGTTGGTACAGTGAGTCATAGGTGTAGGTACTGATCGCCTGAATGCGCTGCTGGGCAAACCATTGCACGGGCTGGGCGAGGTCCTCAATGCACTGGATATTGCCGACGGGATCGTACTGATAGTGCAAGTTCTGCAATGTGTTACCGCCCAACTTTGCGGTATTAAGGCTTTGCAACAGGCCGTCCACTGGTGAGTAACAAGCCGTGGTGATCACATCATTGCCAGCCTGCTCAATCTCCAGCTGGCCAAAGGCGTTGTACGTCGTATGTTTGAGTATCGCCAGGCCGTCCAGCCAGGAAGCCTTGGGCCGGCCTGCAAGATCTACCACGAAACGGTGCACATGGCCCAACGCATCGACCTGTTCAACCAGCGTGCCCAATGCATCGTGCTGCCATCGAGTAGTGTAGACCTCGGGCTCCAGCCCTGATTCTGATTCAGGCCAGTTGGGGGCGGTGAGTGATGTACAAAACCGCCGGCTTTCAGCCAGCGGTTGTCCGTGCAATCCGAACGCTTCATGCGTCAGGCTACCTGCCTGGTCATCGTGGCGGATCAGCTGACCACTGCGGTTGCGGTGTACGTCCTCTTCAAGTGAACCGGCATAGGTGAAGTGCTCCATACACTGTTGCGGGGTGTCTGTGGAGCTTTGTTCAAACACGCTCACAAGACGCATGAATTGATCGTAATGATGGCTGCGATGAGTTTCGCGGCCGTCCCAGCTTTCACGCAACAACCCTGCAGAATCCTTGCAGAAAACCCGCAAACCGGCATCGACGCTCTCCGTTTGCAGCACCTGCCCAGTGAGGCTGTAGCGCGTGGTTTGATTGGGTAGACCGGCAACCTCCGTCAGCGCAAGCAAGCGTGGGTCCCATTGCTTTCTCAAGTGACCATTGGCATTGAACACCTGGCGATTGGTGTGCGCTGTAATGGGCTCCCCGGCACTCCGGCGCTGATAAGCAATGCTGCGCACAGACAGGCCGCGTGGATCAGTGACTATAAGTTGAGGGGTATGCTGATGAATCAAGGCTGAAGTTGACATAAGTCCGACTCATGTAAGTTGAGGTGACTTATTTCAGTATGGCCCAGTTTTCAGGCCATCAATCACGACTGTTTGAATGGGGCGCGCTATCTGCTGGCAGGGTTGATCGATAAAACACTGCGCAGCACAACCCCTTGAGAGTACCTGGTCGCGTTGGGATGTTTACTTATGATTATCAAGTCAGTGTGTTATGAGAAAAGAGTAGTTCGTGAGGGATGTTGGTATCCACGGATCTAAAGCGCTTATAAACTTATTTCACTGTTTTAGGGTGTTTAATTGCTTCATTGACCAGCGTGTTGTGCTCTTCTAGCGTGCAAGGCAGAGTAGAAGTGGGTTGCCATGCTTATAGGTGGAGTGCCATGCCAGTCTGGTGACGGTGCGGTTCGCTTTGGTTTGTTGATGAATCGCTGCCTGACGGGTGAGTACGTGTCGTAAATTAAAATCGGTGCTGGATTTCACGCTTATACATCCCGTGTTGGCCGGGATGTATAGGCGTGTGATGGAGTTTGAAAGGTTAGAGAGTTAGGGGAAAGTAACTTTATAGGGTTGGCCATTCATGTGTTTGGAGAGTGGCTTGCTGATTGGCCGGTGGCTTGTGATGTGCTGACATCAAGCCGATATGTTGGCTCATCAATGCATTTCAACTACTTGGCGGTCGCATGTTATGACAAAGGGCGAGGCCATAGGTCGTTAGATGAGGCTCTCAGTGTCATTGTTGGCAATGGTATTAAGACATAGACAAGGCCTTTTTTTACTGGAAACCGCCAAGGCTTCTGCCGTCCAGGCTGGCAGTGATATCTCCAGCCAGGCCCCTCTTCAAACCCCTTTGGTACTCGGCAGCAGGATGGTCAATACCCCCAACAACGGCAAGTAAGAGCAGAGTCCATATACATACTCGATGCCCTTGATGTCCGCCAGATGCCCCAGCAACGCGGCACCGATGCCGCCAAAACCGAACATCAGGCCGAAGAACACACCGGCTATCATGCCGACATTGCCTGGCACCAGTTCCTGGGCGAAGACCACGATGGCGGAGAACGCCGACGCCAGGATAAAACCGATCACCATGCTCAGTATGCCTGTCCAGAACAGGTCCACATAAGGCAGCGCCAGCGTGAACGGGGCCGCACCCAGGATTGAGAACCAGATAACTTTTTTGCGTCCGATCCTGTCGCCAATCGGGCCGCCAAAAAAGGTACCTGCCGCCACTGAACCGAGGAACAAAAACAGGTACAGCTGGGAGCTGGCCACTGACAGGTGGAATTTCTCGATCAGGTAAAACGTGAAGTAGCTGGTGAAGCTGGTCATGTAGAAGTATTTGGAAAACACCAGCATGGCCAGGACCACCAGTGCACCTGTCACTCGCCCTTTGGACAGGCCGTGGTGCGCCTGGCTGCCCTGTTTGAGTTTGAACAGGGCCAGGTGGTTGCGATACCAGCGGCTCAAGCCGTACAGCACAACGATGGCAAAAGCCGCAAACAGCCCAAACCAGGCAACATGCCCCTGGCCATAAGGGATCACGATGGCTGCAGCCAGTAACGGGCCGAAAGCGCTGCCGGCATTGCCGCCCACCTGGAAGGTTGACTGGGCCAGGCCATAGCGACCGCCTGAGGCCAGCCGCGCCACGCGCGAGGTCTCCGGGTGGAAGGTCGATGAGCCGATGCCGACCAAGGCACTGGCCACCAGGATCGAGGCAAAGCTACCGGCGAAGGCCAGCATCAAGATCCCGATCAGGGTGCAGACCATGCCCGCCGGCAGCAACCAGGGTTTGGGATGGCGATCGGTGTGGTAACCCACCCAGGGTTGCAGCAGCGAAGCTGTCAGTTGGAAGGTCAGAGTAATCAGGCCCACCTGGGTAAAGCTCAGGCCGTAGTTGGCCTTGAGCAGGGGATAGATCGAAGGGAGTACGGCCTGGATCAGGTCGTTGATCAAATGTGCCAGCGCGCAGGCGCCGATTACTTTCATGACAAGCGGGCTTGCTTGCCGGGCTACTGAGGCAGACGCAGAGGCCGGGGATGCAGTTGTTGTAGGCATGGCAAATCTTCCGGGCGATAGGAGTGCGAGCTCGACGCTCGGGGCCATCCTAGAATTCGCCTGCATGCCTGTCTCGCTGTATAAGGGAGCAAACCATCGCAAAAGGGGCGTCGCGATCAAACCGCTTACTGATTTTTTGCTTGAGATCGATCAAAGCAACCGGATGGTGATCGGCAGCGCTACCGATTATCCGCAAGACTGGGTCATTGCGCCTCACACCCATGAGAAGCATCAACTGCTTTATGCCATCTCGGGTGTCATGGTGGTGTACAGCGAGTCGAGCCAGTGGACTGTTCCCTCCAACCGGGGGGTGTGGATGCCCAGTGGCCGGGTTCACTCGATCCGCTGTGTGGGGCCGCTGAAAATGCGCAGTGTGTTTGTGCGGCCCGATGCGCTGGTGGATCTGCCCGCCGAGGTAAAGGCCGTGAGCATCTCGCCGCTGTTGAGCGAGTTGATCAAGGTTGCCGTGGGCCTGCAGCAGCCCTATGCCGCGCACTCCCGCGAAGATCGGGTGATGCAGTTGATTCTGGACGAGTTGGCCCTGCTGCCCGCACTGCCTTTGCACTTGCCGCAGCCAGCCGATCCGCGTATCAATGGGATTTGTCGCAGTTTGCAAAAAAATCCCGCCGACGGTTCGACGCTGGCGGACTGGAGCACCCACCTGGGCCTCGATGAAAAAACCATCCAGCGCCTGTTTCGCAAGGACACCGGCATGACCTTTGGCCAGTGGCGCCAGCAGGCGCGTTTGCTGCTGGCGGTTGAGCGCATGGCAGTGGGGGAGAAGATCATCGATGTGGCGTTTGCACTGGGCTATGAAAGCCCCAGCGCGTTCACCAACATGTTCAAGAAACAGTTCGGCAAAACCCCCAGCCATTTTTTCAAATAGCCGCCCGCTCGTTACTACGACCCGTTACACACCTTGGCAGCAATCGGGTCGTCGGGGATAAATGAATCTTTGGCGTCAGGCTTGAGTACCACATAGCCGCGACGCCAGGGCTGGTCATCGACCATGTTCCAGCGGTGGCCAGTGCCGGTGTTGTCTTCAGCGATCAACACTTCGCCGGGGTGCAGGGTGAATGTCTCGCCATTGCGGGTTGCGAACGCCAGGGTGCCGGACAATGTGATGACGTATTGCGGCTCCGGGTCGTTATGCCAGTCATAGCTGGCGTGCGCCGGGCTTTGCTTGAAGTGAATCGAGGTCACGTCGTTGCGCATGTTCTGGTCGATGGTGCCGTGCAGCACATGGGAGGCGTTGTCTGCCCCCGTGCACAGTTTGTAGGCCTTGATGGTGTCGGCAGTGGCAGCCTGGGCGCCGCCGAACGTTGCCAGGCTGATGGCCACGACGCCAGCCGTGCGCAGGCTCAGGCGGTGGATTGCAGTGCGCTGCGGTACGCGTGTGTGCTGGTGCATGGAGCCGGTTTCCCTTGTGCTGAAGTGCGTGACAGGCGGCCATGTTCTGCGGGGCAAGGGCTCTGGACAATTAACATTTTTTTCATTGAACCAGGGCAGCTTCAGCCCGACCTGCCGGGCTGAAGCCGTCGCGCAATGTTCAGCTCTTGGCCACCCCCACCCGCCATTGCGAAGGAGGCACCAGACCGTTGACCAGGTAATTGCCGACAATGCGCGACTTGTACACGCGCGGGTTGTGGTTGGCCAGGGTACGGGCGTTGCGCCACAGACGATCGAGTGCCTTGTTGCTGGCCGTGGCGCTGGCGCCCAGGGCATCGAATAGCGCCGTGGTCGCAGCCAGGGTGGCGTCCACCACGGGGTTGACCGCCAGGCACACCTCCAGCTCGGCCAGCGCCACTTGCGGGTCTTCATGGGTCAACGGCTGCTCGCTGGCAATGGTGTATTGCGCGGTACTTTCCAGGCGCTGCGCCGCGTACCGGGTAATGGCCTGTGCCGCGTAGGCCTGGCTGGCCACTTCGCCGATTACCTGGAGCAATTGCACGTCCTGCGCGGCGCTATCGGCATTGCCCGTGGAGAAAGTTCGGGAGCGGCTGCGCAGTTCATCGGCGCCGCTCAAGGCGGCGCGGCGGGCGATGCCGGCCAGGGTGCTGAGGTGGTAGATCTGGAAGAACGACTGGCCATAGGCAAAACGCTGGTCGGTGGCGCGGGGTTCATCGTCCACCCGCACGCTGTCGAAGATGCAGGTACCGCTGGCCGTCAGGCGCTGACCAAAGCCGTTCCAGTCATCAATGATCTGCACGCCGGGAGCCTTGAGGTCGACCACGACGCTGTACAGCGTGCCGTCGTCGCCAGTGCCGATGATGTTGATCAAGTCGCTGTACAGGGCGCCGGTGGTGTAGAATTTTTTGCCGCTGATGCGCAATGAGCCATCTTCAGCACGCTGGATGCGGGTTTCGAATTCACCACGGGTCTGGGTGCCCACCTCGGTACTGCCCGGTGACAGCAGTACGCCCTGGCTGAGCTTGTCCAGCCACTTTGCCTGCCAGTTGCGATCCTTGGAAACCAGCACTTCTTCGCAAAAACCAAAATGCCCACGCAAGGCCTGGGTGATATTGGAGTCGGCTGCGGATAATTCGGTTAACAGGGCGAGCAACTCAACCAGGCTGGCGTCCTGCCCGCCGTAACTGGCCGGCAGGCGCCAGCGTGGCAAGCCCAGTGCGTTCAGTTGCTGGATCACCTTGCCCAGGTGGCTGCGCGAACCGTCAGCTTCGGCGGCTTGTGCGCCGATGTGCGCAAACAGCGGGCGAAAGGGGGCGGCCAGTTGTTCGTAACGGGCGCTAGGGGCGGTGCCCCAGATATCAAGTTGTGAGTTAGGCATGCAATCTGACCTTGCCGGGCCTGCGCTCAAAGGCGCGCTGGCGCTGTAATGAGTGAAGTAAATGCGGTTAGGCCCAGTGGTCTGGTGATGCCACCCTAATACTAGATTGGTCAAATTCTTAATATCAAAAACAGCTAAGCCAATACCCGGACAGGGTTCTATGGATATGCCTTAAAAGTATTAGTTGCCTATATCGTTATTGCGCTAGCTTCTAAAAACGCCACGCTTGGCGATCCATAAAGCCTCTATTCTCAATGCCAGACTGCATGCCTACAGATGGTTGAGTTAGCTGTTAACTCTGTAGGAACCTTCAATGACAACACGTCTAAAACTGCTCTCCCTGTTGGGCCTGGCCTCTGTGCTGCTGCATGGCACTCCCGTCTACGCCGCTGCACCACAGACCCTGGTGGTAGGTGATCAGTTCTTCTCCAATCGCATCGTTCTGGAACTTTCGGGTGAGCTTAAAGACTTGCCCTATACCATCGACTTCAAGCGCTTCAATACCGGCTCGCCGGTGGCCTCGGCCGTGGCCAGCGGCGCCCTGGATATTGGCGTGGTGGGGGATACCCCGGTGATCAGCCTGGCGGCCAACGGTGCTCCGGTCAAAGTCGTGGCCAGTACCCAGACCAGCCTCAATGGCGTAGGGATCGTGGCCCGCCCAGGCATTCACTCGGTGGCTGATCTCAAGGGCAAAACCGTGGCGATCTGGAATGGCTCCTGGAGCCAGCAGATGATGTTCAAGGCCCTCGACGAAGCAGGCGTGCCGCGTGACAGCGTCAACTACAAGTTCCTGTTGCCGGCGGAGGCGAGCATGGCCCTGAGCCAGGGCGATATCGACGCCTTCGGTACCTGGGAACCCTATGTGTCCTTGCAGGAAAAAGAAGGCAGTACCCTGATCCGCAATGCCAAGGGGCTGATGAGCGCACCGACTTATGTGGTTGCCTATGAGCCGGTGCTGGCGCAAAAGGGCGAGATCATCAAGGACTTTGTCGAGCGTCTGACCCGTGCCCGGGAATGGAGCCAAAGCCATGTCGACGAATACGCCGCAGCCTGGTCCAAGGCCAACCAGTCGTCCCCGGAGATCGCCAAGGCCTGGTTCAAGCGCGACGCCATCACCGTACTGCCGATCTCGCCGACCATTGTCAGCGAAGCCCAGGCCACCTCGGATTTCCTCTACGACGCCAAGCTGCTGAAAAAGCCGTATGACGTCACTCCCATGTTTGACCGCGCACTCTGATAACCAAGGAAAACCATATGGCCAAGCAAATGGCATTGGCGGGGTTCATGCTCTCGGGCCCCGTGGTACATAGCCACGCGGTGTGGCGTCACCCGCAAACCCATAGCCACTTTCTCGACCCTGACTACTACATTGAAATCGCCAAGACCCTGGAAGACGGCTGCTTCGACCTGCTGTTTTTTGCCGATCGCCTGGCAGTCGGGGATCAGGCCGGGCAATCCCGTGCGCGTTCCTTCGAGCTGGGTGCGCAGGATGCGGCGCGGCTCGATCCGCTGCCAATCCTCAGCCTGCTGGCCGGCCACACCAAGCATATTGGCCTGGGGCTGACACGCTCCACCACCTACTACCAACCGCCCCATGTGGCGCGGGCCATCGCCTCTCTGGACCATATCTCCAAAGGGCGCAGCGCCTGGAATATCGTCACCTCGATGAACGACAGCGAAGCGCGCCTGTTTGGCCATGCGCAGCACCTGGCCCATGACCAGCGCTATGCCCGCGCCGACGAATTTGTCGAGTTGGTGCTCAAACTGTGGAACAGCTGGCAGCCGGACGCGCTGGTGCTGGACAAGGTGCGCGGCATCCTCGCCGACCCGGGCAAGATCGACGCGTTCAAGCACAGCGGTACTTATTTTGATTGCGAAGGGCCGCTTAATATCCCCCGTGTACCCCAGGGCCAGCCGGTGTTGATCCAGGCCGGAGCTTCGGGGCGCGGGCGCCAGTTTGGTTCACGCTGGGCCGAGGTGATTTTCAGCATCAACAGTCGGGTAGAGCGTATGCTCGAATTCCGCCAGGACATTCACCAGCAAATGCGTGCCATTGGCCGCAACCCTGATGACTGCAAAATCCTCACGGCGGTCATGCCCTTTATTGGCGGCACTGAAACCGAAGCGCTCAAAAAGCGCGATGAACACAATGCCCTGGCTAACCCAGAACTGGGGGTTATCACCCTGTCGACCCAGTCCAATTTCGACTTTACCCAATTCCCGCTGGATACCCGCCTGCTCGATATCGCCAGGCACTCGGCGACCCCCGATGTGGTCGCGCAAAAGCTGCGTCTGGAGCGCGATATCACCCTTGGCGAGTACGGTGCGATCATGGCCGCCAGCATCCGCGTCCCGCAATTGGCGGGCACCGCAGAGAGCGTGGCGCAGCAAATGATCGACTGGCTGGAACTGGGTGCCTGCGACGGTTATGTGGTGTCGCCTGCCTACCTGCCCGGCACGTTCACCGAATTCACCGAATCGGTGGTACCGATCCTGCAACGTCGCGGCTACCTGCGCAGCGCCTATGAACACCCGACCTTGCGCGGGCACCTGGGTTTGAAAAGCTTCAATTGATCGCTACAGCGCGAGGGGTTTACCCCCTAAACCCCTCGCCAGTAACGTGCTGCTCGACAGATCCATCCATTCGCACGTTTTTGTGAGCGCCTCCCCGACTTAGAAGCGGCGAGCGGTGGTGTAGTTTTTCTTCCAGTACGCATTGTCCAGTGAGTCGATACGGATCGTCTTGCCTGTGCGTGGTGCATGGATAAAACGGTTATCACCTATATACAGGCCGACGTGATTGCTTCGCGAGCCGCTGTTGGTGATGAAAAATACGGCGTCACCCGGTTGCAGTGCATGGCGTGCGACTTTTTCCAGGTCTGCACCGAGCATGGCGGCGGTGGTTCTTGGGATGTGGATATTGGCTTCGTGCTTGAACAGATACACCAGCATGCCGCTGCAATCGAAGCCCTTTTCCAGTGACATGCCGCCCCACAGGTAGGGGATGCCCAACAAGGTGTGGGCGCGCTTGATGACCCGCTTGACATGCAAGGGCGAAGAATCATGTTTGACCGATTGAATGGCCCAGCTGTAAGGCTTGCGAAGGTCGGTTGCGGACGCAAAGTTAGCGCCGGTGAGCGTAAGCAACATTGCCAGAGGGATGACTTTAGACACAGGTAACCTTCCGTTTTATGGGGGTACTTGCAGTCTAAAAGTGAGGTCCTGCTGGGTATGTGGGGCGTTTCCTACATGAATTACGGTATTAATCTGAACCCGACGAGCTGTAGTTGCTGTAACGGAAAAGCCCTTCGAAGACGGTGCGAAGCAACAGCGGGGGGAGCCTGCTGGTGAGCAGGCTCCCCCCTTAGAGGACGCCCGGGGTTTGTGGGCTTACAGAATATTCAACGGATAGCTGACAATCACCCGATGCTCGTCGCTGTCACGCTGGGTGCTGACTTCGGTGCGCAGCGAGGCATGGCGCAGGGCAATGCTCAGATCCTTGAGCGGCCCTTGCTGCACAACATAGCTGACGGTCAGGTTGCGTTCCCATTCATGCTTGTCACCCGTGGGCGTGCGGATATTCGAGCCGCTTTCGTACATGCCCATAAAGGTCAAGCCCGGTACCCCGAGGCCGGCAAAGTCATAGCCGTACTTGACCTGCCAGGTGGTTTCGCCGGCGCGCTGGAATTTGCCGATCATCGACTCGGTCATGAAGTAGGCCGTGGAGCCGTCGCCCTGGTTGAGCCACACCGCATCACTTTTACCGCTCACTTGCTGCAGGCCCGCCGCCAGGGTGTGGCCGTGGATCAGGTAGGTGAACTGCGCACTGCTCAGGCGACTGTCGACCTTGCCCTTGGTCACGCCGTCGCCGTAGTAGCCGAAGGTGTAGTAGGCCGGGTCATGGCCGTTGGCGCCGTCGGCGCGGTTGTCGAAAAAGCGCAGGTCGGTACGCAAGGTGCCAGGGCCCACGGGCAGGTCGTACTTGAGGCCCAGGAAGTTTTGTTTGTAAAAGTCTTCCAGGCCGCCGTAGTAGTACTGCAGGGTCAGGTCTTTGCTGGCCTTGTAGTCAACGCCGCCGTAATAGAATTTATTGACGAATTCGCCGGTCTGCGGGTTGTTGGCGCCAGGAATGGACATGCCCATTTCGTTGCTCGAACCGCGGCCCTTGACGTGCTCCAGGCGGCCCAGGGTGAAGGTCAGGCCGTCCAGCTCGCGGGACTGGATCTGTCCGCCGTTGAAGGTCTGTTGCAGCATGCGGTCGGTGGACATGACCACCGGCAGCATGGGCACCAGGGTGCCGTACTTGAACTCGGTTTTCGATATCCGCGCCTTGGCGGTCAGGCCCAAGCTGCCGAATTCGTCCACCGCCCGGCCATCATGGTCAGTGGGGAAAATATTGCCGTTGAACGCGGTGCTCTCAGGGTTGTAATGGCGGCCTTTGCCCGAATCCAGGCGCACGCCGAACATGCCGATGGCGTCTATGCCAACGCCCACGGTGCCCTGGGTAAAACCCGATTCAAACGTGGCGATAAACCCCTGGCCCCATTCCTGGGTGTAGTTGGGGTCGGCGGCGCCGCTGCGGTTGTCGGCGTTGCTGAAAAAATTGCGCGCCAGAATATTCAGCTTGCTGTCTTCCACCAGCCCGGCGGCAAAGCCTTGCTGGGCGATAAACAGGCCGCAAAGGCCGACCATGACTTTCGGTGCGCGATTGAAAAGCTCCATTGGAGTCATCCCGTTGAGTGGTTGAAGGGGCGGGGCAGTCAAAAGCGGCAGCAGGGTTTTTATTGTTTTGCAGGTGTATGCAACTGGACCGGCGGTAACCGGTACAGCACCAGCAGCGCCAGCACGCCGATACCGGCACACAGCAGCAGGCCGACACCCACCGACTGCGCCAGCGCATCGCGGGCCAGATCCAGCCATTGGCCGTGTTCGAGCATGGCGCTGTCGGGCCGCAGCAGGACTTCGGGGGTGGCAAACAGGGGCAGTGCCTCGGCATGCCCCTGGCCGATAAACAGGCGTTGCAGGTTGCTGCTGTACAGCAGGTTGACCAGTACCCCCATGCCCGCCGTGCCCAGCAACCCGCCCACCAGCCGCAGCGATTGCGTCAGTGCAGTGGCGATGCCGAGGAACTGGCGCTCGGCCAGGGTTTGGGTGAATACGGTCAGGTTCAGCAGGATAAAACCCAGGCCCAGCCCGGCCAGCAGAATCAGCCCCAGCAACTGGTTGAACGAGGCGCCGCGCCCGACAATGGCCAGCCCCAGGCAGGCCAGCAGCAGCGCGGCAAAGCCCGCCAGCGGCAACAGGTTGGGGTTGCGCAGGCGGGTGACGATCCGGCCGTTGACGATCGCCCCCAGGGTGATGCTCAGGGCCAGTGGGGTGATCAGCAGCCCGGCGTCCTGGGGCGAATAGCCGTAGCTGCCTTGCAGCAGCAGCGGCAGATAAAACAGCAGGGAAAACATGATCGCCCCGGCCGCCACCGACAACACAAACAACCAGCGCAGGCTCGGCACGTCAAGCAGGGCGGCTGGCAGCAGGGCGTGGGCGCAGTGTTTTTCCCAGCGCCACAGCATCAGGGTAGCGACCACACACACCACGCCCAGTGCTGCACTGAGGGCCAGGCTGGAATGCCCCAGCCACTCGACAAACAGCTGCAAGCTGCCTAGCGCCAGGGCGATAAGCAAGGCGCCGGGCCAGTCCAGGCTGATCTGCAAACGTTGCTGCGGGCGGTAATGAGGCAGGTAGCGCCAGGCAAAAAACAGCGCGATGCAACCCAGTGGCAGGTTGATATAAAACACCGAGCGCCAGCCATAAGCCCCGGTCAAATAACCACCGAGCCCCGGACCAATGGCATTGACCACGCTGAACAGGGCACTGAGCAGCATCTGCCAGCGCAGGCGTTGGCGTGTGTCGGGGAACAGCTCGGGGATGCACGCAAAGGCGGTGCCGATCAACATGCCGCCGCCCACCCCCTGCAACGCCCGGCCGATCACCAGCAACAGCATGTCGTCGGCTACGGCGCAGGCCAGCGACGCGAGGGTGAAGATCAGGGTGGCGGCGAGCACAAACGGCTTGCGCCCGTAATAGTCACCCAGGCGGCCGAAAATCGGGATGGTGACGATGGACGCCAGCAGGTAGCCGGTGGCGACCCAGGCATAGAGTTCAAAGCCATCCAGCTCGGCGACGATGCTCGGCAGGGCGTTGCCGATCACCGTCTGGTCGAGTGCCGAAAGCATCAGCACCAGCGAGATGCCGAGCATGGCCAGCAAAGCCTGTTTGAAACTCAATGGCGGGTGCACCGGCGCGGTCATGGTCGGGCCTCAGTTCAAGGCTGCGACGGCAGTGGCGATGCGCGAACAGCCTTGTTCGAGGGTGTCGAGCGCAGTCGCAATCGACATGCGGAAAAACGGTGCCAGCCCGTACGCGGTGCCCGCCACCACGGCCACGCCCTGGCTTTCCAGCAGGTACATGACCACATCGTAATCGCTGTCCAGGCGCTGGCCCTGCGGGGTGGTCTTGCCCAGCAAGCCCGAACAGTTCACATACAGATAGAACGCACCATCGGGTTTGCGGCAGCTCAGGCCATCAATCCCGTTGAGCAAATCGAGGCAGCGGTCACGGCGTTGCTGGTACACCTGCACGCTGTTCTTGACGAACAGCTGGTCGCCATTAAGCGCTTCGACAGCGGCGGCCTGACTCACCGAACAGGCGTTGCTGGTGGATTGCGATTGCAGGGTGGCCATGGCGCCGATCACATCTGCGGGCCCGGCGGCATAGCCGATGCGCCAGCCGGTCATGGCGTAGGTTTTCGACACGCCGTTGACCACCAGGGTGCGATCGCTGAGTGCCGGTTCGATGGCGAGGATATGTGGGTTGTCCAGGCCGTCGTAGCGGATGTGCTCATAGATGTCGTCGGTCATCAGCAGCACATGGGGGGCGTCGAGCAGCACATCGGCCAGTGCCCGCAACTCGGCGGCGCTGTAGCTGGCGCCGGTGGGGTTGCTTGGCGAGTTGAGCAGCAGCCAGCGCGTGCGTGGAGTGATGGCGTCGCGCAGTTGAGCGGGGGTCAGCTTGAAGGCGTTCTCTTCGGGGCAGGCCAGGGTCACGGGTTCGCCTTCGCAGGCCAGCACCATGTCCGGGTACGACACCCAGTAGGGTGCCGGGATCAACACCTCGTCACCCGCGCCAAGGGTGGCGGCAAAGGCATTGAAAATCGCGCTTTTCGCACCGCTGGTGACCAGCACCTGGCTGGTTGCGTAGCTCAGGCCGTTTTCCCGCTGCAACTTGTCGACAATGGCCTGGCGCAACTGCGGGGTGCCGGCGTTCGCTGTGTAGCGGGTTTCGCCGCGCTCTATGGCAGTGCAGGCCGCTGCGCGAATGTGCGCCGGTGTGTCGAAGTCCGGTTCGCCGACCACCAGGTTGATGATCGATTTGCCCTGCCGGCGCAGTTCATTGGCGCGATCGGACGCAGCACTGCTGGGTGAGGGTTTGATGCGTTGCACACGGGCGGAAATTCGGGAGGTGCTCACGGGTGTTTCCTCGTGGATGACAGGGACGTGGCCCTACAGTACGAGGCGGGTTGGCTGTGGCCATAAGACGAGTTCGTTCTGGTCTGATAGGTAGCGCTTATGGCTAAAACGGTGCGTGCCGGGCACCGCATTGGTGCGCAAGGCACTGCTGGCGTGCCATAACCAGGGCTTATACCTGGGCGGCGGCCTGGCCTGGGTCTTGCAAACCTTGGATAAACCTACCCTGTAGCCGCTGCCGCAGGCTGCGATAAGGGCCGAAGGACCTTCAAAAAGCAGGGTCGCTTCGCAACCCATCGCAGCCTGCGGCAGCGGCTACAGAGACGCGCAATGCAGTTCCTTTATTTTAAACAAGAGCATCGCCATCGTGAATCTGCGTCGTTTGAAATACTTCGTGAAGCTGGTGGATATCGGCAGCATGACCCAGGCCGCCGATGTGCTGCATATCGCTCAACCCGCCTTGAGCCAGCAACTGGCGACCCTCGAAGCCGAGGTGCAGCAGCAGTTGCTGATCCGCACCAAGCGCGGGGTCACGCCTACCGCTGCGGGCAAGGTGTTGTACGGCCACGCGCAGTTGATCCTGCGCCAGTGCGAGCAGGCGCAAAACGATATCAACACCTGCGGGCAGGCCCTGTCCGGGCAGGTGTCGGTGGGCCTGGCGCCCGGTACGGCGGCCTCGGCGCTGTCCTTGCCCTTGCTGCGTGCAGTGCGTGAGCGCCACCCCGGGATCGTGCTGTACCTCAACGAAAACTACGGTATCACCCTCAGCGAGCTGATCATGAACGGGCGCATGGACATGGCCGTGCTCTATGGCGGCCGCGAAGTGCATGGCCTGAGTTTTGTCTCGCTGCTGCGCGAGCCGCTGTTCCTGGTCACGGCCGACCCCGCGCTCAAGGGCCGCGAGCAGATTGCCCTGGCCGAGCTGGCCGCGATGGACATGCTGATGCCGCGCCCCTACAACGTCATTCGCCGCCTGGTCGACGAAGCCTTTGTGCGCATCGGCGCCAGCGCCCGGGTGGTGGCCGAGATCGAATCGCCCTCAACCTTGAGCGCCGCTGTCGCCGGCCATTTTGGCTGCACCATCCTCCCCGAATCGTCGGCGCGAGTGATGTTGGGCAGTGGCGATTTGCAGATGTGCCGCATCGTCGAACCTGAAGTCGAAGCGCCGCTGGCCCTGTGTCTGTCGGGGCATTTGCCGTTGTCAGTGCCCGCGCAGGCGGTCAAGGCAATCATCCTGGAACTGGTGGCGCAGATGCGCGGCAGCCTGATCTGAGGGGTCATAAGGGCGGCTTATTACCCCACATTCAAAGCGTCTTGGCCGGGTTTTGCCCGTCTCGCTACATTGGCCCCATCTACTTAGACACGCTCGAAGCAAGGGGCCATGTATGGATTCAGAACGCATCAAAGGGCTGATGGAGTTGCTCGCCGAATCCGATCTGCTCGAACTGAGCCTGACCGAAGGCGACACCACGGTGCGCCTGTACAAGCAGGCGGGCACCGCGCAGCTCGTGCCCCCGGTGGTCAGCGAGCGCCCGCCGGCAGCGCCTCGACCCAAGGCGACGGCCGCTGTGGCGGGGGGTGAAATCAAGTCCAGCCTCTACGGCGTTCTGCACCTCACCCCGGCGGCCGGTGAGCCGCCCTTTGTCACGGTCGGCGCGCAAGTCGAGGCGGGGCAAACCGTGGCCATTATCGAGGCGATGAAGATGTTTCATCCGGTCAAGGCCAAGAACGCCGGGCAGATCAGCGAGATTCTCGTCCAGGGTGGTAACGAAGTCGACGCTGGCCAGACGCTGTTTCGTCTCGGCTGATCCATGCCCTTTAGCTTTCAGGTGAATGCCATGTTCGACAAAGTACTGATCGCCAACCGTGGCGAAATCGCCCTGCGTATACAGCGTGCCTGCCAGGGGTTGGGGATTAAAACCGTGGTGGTGCATTCCGAAGCCGACCGCGACGCGCAGTATGTGAAAAACGCCGATCAGGCCCTGTGCATTGGCCCTGCGGCGCCAGGCCAGAGCTATCTGAATCAGGCGGCGCTGCTGTTTGCGGCCAAGGTCAGCGGTGCTCAGGCGATCCATCCGGGCTACGGTTTTCTCTCCGAAAACGCCGGTTTTGCCGAGCGCATCGAAGCCGCCGGGCTGACGTTTATCGGCCCCAGCGCCGCCTGCATCCGCACCATGGGCGACAAGGTCGCGGCCAAGCGCGCCATGCGGGAGTCCGGCGTACCCTGCGTGCCCGGCCCCGATTCGGTAATGCCCACCGATGAGGCGAGCATCCAGGCCATTGCCCGCGACATCGGCTACCCGGTGATCGTCAAGGCCGCCGGTGGTGGCGGCGGGCGCGGCATGCGCGTGGTGAGGCAGGTACACGACCTGATCGAAGCCATCAACCTGACCCGCGAAGAAGCGCGGCTGGCGTTTGGCAATCCCGAACTGTATATCGAAAAATTCCTCGACCACCCGCGTCATGTCGAAATTCAGGTGCTCTGTGATGCCTACGGCCATGCGATCTGGCTGGGTGGCCGCGATTGTTCCTTGCAACGCCGTCACCAGAAAGTGCTGGAAGAAGCCCCTGCGCCGGGTATCGACCCGCAACTGATCGCCAGTGTGGGCGAGCGTTGCGCGGCCGCCTGCCGGCAGATCGGCTATCGCGGCGTGGGCACTTTCGAGTTTTTGTATGAAGACGGCGAGTTCTTTTTTATCGAGATGAACACCCGTTTGCAGGTCGAGCACCCGGTCACGGAAATGACCACCGGCATCGACATCGTGCAGCAGCAACTGCGCATGGCCCGGGGCGAAGTGCTGAGCTTGCGCCAGCAGGATGTGCAGCTCAACGGCCATTCGCTGGAGTGCCGGATCAACGCCGAAGACCCGCAGACTTTTATGCCCACGCCGGGGCTGGTGCAGCGCTGGGAAGTGCCGGGCGGCTTTGGTGTGCGGGTCGATTCCCATGTCACAACCGGCTACCGGGTGCCGCCTTATTACGACTCGATGGTGGCCAAGGTCATCACCCACGGCGCCACCCGTGACGAAGCGCTGGCCCGTATGCGCCTGGCCCTGGGGGAAATGTGCGTGGAAGGCATCACCACCAATATACCGCTGCATCTGGCGATTCTCGACGATCCGGGGTTCTGTGCCGGCGGCGTTGACATTCATCATCTGGAGCACTGGCTGCAGCACAGGAGTCCGACATGAGCGAGCAACCCGTGATCAGTTTGCTGGGCTCTACGGCCCTGCTGTTCGAAGCACCGGGGGCGCTGGCGCTGGTCCCGCAGCAACACCTCTGGAACCTGGCTTTACAGGCCGCGCAATGGCCCGAGATCGACGAAGCCGTGCCCGGCATGAACAACCTGATGCTCACCTTCCGCACGCCACCCCGCGACCTTGCCGGGTTGCGCGAGCGCTTGCTGCAGGCGTGGCAGCAAAGCACGCCGCTGGCGCTGGAAGGTCGCATTATCGAACTGCCGGTGGTGTACGGCGGTGAGCATGGCCCGCATATGCAGGATGTGGTTGAGCACACCGGGCTGGATATCGACACCATTGCCCATCTGCATAGCGAGCCGTTGTACCCGGTGTATGCCTTGGGCAGCCACCCTGGCTACTGCTACCTCGGTGGCATGGACGGGCGCCTGGCAACCCCGCGCCGGCAAGTGCCGGTGCTCAATATCGGCGCCGGGGCGGTGTCGATCGGTGGCGTGCAGACCGGCGTTTCGGCCTCGGCCGGCCCCAGCGGCTGGAACACCATCGGGCGTACCGAGATGGCGTTTTTCGACCCGACCCAGAACCCTCCGGCCATTCTGCGGCCGGGCGATCAATTGCGCTTTCGCATCGAGAGGATCATCCGATGATCGAGATCATTTCTGCGACTGCCCTTGCCACCGTGCAAGACACCGGTCGCTCCGGCAGCCTGGGTTACGGCGTCGGCACCAGCGGTGCGATGGACCAGTTGGCGCTGGCGGTTGGCAACCTCCTGCTGGGCAACCCCGAAGGCGCAGCCGCCATCGAAATTCCGCTGTTTCCGTTTGAGGTGCGCTTTATTCAGGACTGTGCCTTCGCCGTGACCGGCGCGGCGGGTGAGGCCACCCTGGATGGCCAGCCACTGCTGCCGTACTGGGTGATGCAAGCCCGCGAAGGCCAAGTGCTCAGCCTCGGTTATCCCACCTCCGGCAGCCGCGCCTATCTATGTTTGGCGGGTGGTGTTGACGTGCCGCCTGTGCTCGGTTCACGCAGCACCCAATTGCGCGGCGAGTTTGGCGGCTTCGAAGGCCGCGCCTTGCAACAGGGCGACCGGCTGGCGGCGGCACGTCCGGGGCTGAGCGAGGGGCCGGTGGACTTCGGCGTGATTGCGCCCAGTCAGGCACTGGCGCTGCACTGCGACGGTGTGCCAGCCATGCGTGTGCTACCTGCAGCCGAATATGAATGCTTTGTTGAAGACTCGCGCAACGCCTTCTGGGCTGACGACTGGAAAATCACCGGGCAGAGCAATCGCTACGGCTATCGCCTGGAAGGCACGCCGCTGGTGCCGGTCGCGCCGATGGAAATCCGCTCCCACGGCATCGTCCCCGGCGTGATTCAGGTGCCCCACGGCGGTCAGCCGATTATCCAGATGCGCGACGCCCAGCCCAGCGGTGGGTACCCGAAATTCGGCACGGTAATCGAAGCTGACCTGTGGCGATTGGGCCAGGCCCCGGTCGGCAGCAAGGTGCGCTTTATCCACTGCAGCTACCCCGAAGCACTCGACGCCCTGGACGACAATCGGCGCTACCTCGAAGAAGTCGCCCGCTTGATTAACCTTCACCGCATGGCCCCGCGCCAAGGACACTGACCCATGAGCAATGAAGAAATTCGCCAATTGGCGCGGTGGTTGAGCGAGGCCGGTCTGGGCGGTGTGGAACTGCAACGGCCGGGCGTGCAGCTGGTGCTCAAGCGCCACCTTGAAAGCGTCGCGGTGCACGAATCGATTGACCCGCCGACGCACGCCAATCAGGTGTCGATCCGCACCCGTGGCCTGGGCCAGTTGCTGCTCAGCCACCCCGATCAGCCACAAGTGCTGATCGCAGAAGACAATCACGTGGACAAGGGCCAGATCGTTGCGCTGCTGCAAGTGGGCGACCTGCTGTTGCCCGTGCGCAGCCCTCAAGCCGGGCACATCAGCCAGGTGCTGTTGCAGCACGGCGCAACGGTGGGTTACGGCGAAGCCATCATGCAACTGGAGGTGGCGTGATGAGGATCGATTTGAACGCCGATCTGGGCGAGGGCTTCGGCCCGTGGCGCATGGGCGAAGACGAAGCACTGCTGACGCTGGTGTCCTCGGCCAACGTCGCTTGCGGTTTGCATGCCGGTGACCCGTTGATCATGGACAACACGGTGCGCATGGCCAAGGCCGGCGGCATTGATGTGGGTGCCCATGTCGGTTTCCCTGACCTGGTGGGCTTTGGCCGGCGGCAGATGAACATCGACCTCAAGGAACTCACGGCGCTGGTGGTTTACCAGCTTGGCGCGCTGGCGGGCATCGCGGCGGTCAACGGCCACCCCATGACCCATATGAGCTTTCACGGTGCGCTGGGCAATCGGGTTGCGGCGGATGCCGAGCTGGCCGGGCCGCTGGTGGCGGCCGTGGCGGCCTTTGACTCGCGGCTGATCATCAGCTCGTCGAGCAGCCGGGCGATTGAAGCGGCTGCCGACAAAAACGGCTTGCGGGTGGCCACCACCTTTCTCGCCGACCGCGCCTATGACGATGATTGCCTGCTGGTGCCACGCTCGGTCACAGGCTCGGTGATCAAGGATCCGGCGCAGGTGTTGCAGCGTGTCCGCCAGTTGCTGGAGGAGGGCACCGTCACCAGCCTCAACGGCAAGCGCCTGGCAGTGCCTGCGCACTCGATCCTGCTGCACGGCGACACCGCCGGCGCGGTGGAACTGGCGCGCACCATTCGCCGCGAAATCGAGCAGGGCGGCGGGCGGATTACGCCCATTTCCCGGCTATTGAACTAGGTCATAAGCAAGGCTTATTGCCTCACAACCATTGCGTCTTGGTGACCGGGCTCAGGGCTGGATAGAGTCGAAGTCACCAGCAGCCTTAACTGAACTGCCCCGCCACACAGGGAACGATTTATGCCATTTGCAGACTACAAAACCGCGCTGGTCACCGGCGCTTCTTCGGGTATCGGTGCAGCGGTTGTCGAACGTTTGTGCCAGGAAGGCGTAGAAGTCCACGCCCTGGCCCGCAGTGCCGACAAGCTGGCCGAGCTGGCTGACAAGACGGGCTGTATCGCCCATGCCATCGACGTCACCGACCTGGCCGGGCTGACCGCGCTGTTTGCCCGCCAGCGCTTCGATATTGTGGTCAACAACGCCGGGGTCGACCGTCCGGGCTCGATCCTCAAGGCCGACGCCGAAGGCATCGACCTGTTGATCGACGTCAACCTGCGCGCCGTTCTGCACCTGTCGCGTCTGGCCTTGCCGGGTATGGTCGAGCGCGATTGCGGGCATATCATCAATATCAGCTCGATTGCCGCGGCCTATAACTTCGGCGGCAACTCCACCTACCACGCCACCAAGGCCGCGGTGAGCATGCTCTCAAAGCAACTGCGCATCGATGCGTTCGGCAAGCGCGTGCGGGTCACTGAAATCTGCCCGGGGCGGGTGTCTACCGACATCTTTGCCCATGTGCATGGCGACTCCGAAGCCACCTACAAGCGCTTTGTCGAAGGCTTCGAATTGCCCCAGGCCAAGGACATCGCCGATGCCATTGCCTTCGCCATTGCCGCGCCGATTGCGGTAAATATCGGCCATATGGAAATCACCCCCACCCTGCAAGTGCCCGGCGGCCTGTCCACCGCGCGTCCCGAGGACTACCAGGGTTAAGGCTGCACCCCAAAACAGAACGGAATCATCCGTCGTTGCCGTACCTGCGTCAGGGTTGAAACTGACGTTTTTTTTCTGCCCTCATCCCACTGTCGATGGGGAATGACCATGACGCATGACTTCGATTTGGCCGCGGTGCTGCGAGGCGAATACGCCGAGCTGATCGTCAAGGGCATCGAAACAACCCTGCAGCTGGCGCTGTATGCCTGGCTGCTGGCAATGACGCTGGCGCTGGTGCTGGTCACCGTGCGCCTGACCGGCAATAAAATCGCCGACCGCCTGGTGGCGGCGTATGTGTCTTACCACCGCAATGTGCCGACTCTGGTGCAGTTGATGATGTGGTATTTCGGCGTGCCCAACCTGCTCAGCGAATCCACCCAGATGGCGCTGGCCAACTACAACACCGAGTTCCTGTTTTCGGTGATTGCCTTGGGGCTGTGCCAGGCTGCGTACTTTTGCGAGGACATCCGCAGCGGCCTGCGCGCCATTCCCGGCGGCCAGACCGAAGCCTCGCGGGCCTTGGGCTTGGGCTATATCCGCTCGATGCGCTACGTGATCCTGCCTCAGGGTGTGCGCAACTGCCTGCCTTCACTGATCAACCACACCGTGTTGCTGTTCAAGAACACCAGCCTGGCCATGGCCATTGGCGTGGTGGAGCTTACCTACGCCACCCGCGAAGTCGAGAACTACACCTTCCGCGCGTTCGAGTCTTATCTGGTTGCCACCGTGGTGTATCTGGTTTTTTCACTGCTGTTGATGGGCGGCGGCGCACTGCTGGCGCGCCACTTCAACAAAGCGTTGGCGAGGTAAGCGGCCATGTTCGATATTGTTTCGATCCTGCAGAACAACTGGACGCTGTTTCTGATCGGCCAATACCCCCACGGGCCGTTGGGCGGGTTGGCCAATACGCTGATTCTGGCGGTGCTGGCCCTGGTGCTGGCGTTCCCCTGCGGGCTATTGCTGGCGCTGGCGCGGGTGTCGCCGTGGAAGGGCCTGCGCTGGGCGGCGACCGTCTGGGTTTATGTGCTGCGCGGCATCCCGCTGCTGATGGTGATTTTCTGGACCTACTTTCTGGTGCCCTTGCTGCTGGGTCACAACATCACCGGTTTTATGACCATGCTCTGCACCCTGGTGATCTACCAGAGTGCCTACCTGTGCGAAATCATTCGCGGCGGCATCCAGGCCCTGCCAGCGGGGCAGTACGAAGCCTCGCGGGCCCTGGGCTTTGGCTATATGCGCACCACGATCTGGGTGATCTTGCCGCAGGCCTTGTACAACACGCTGCCCAGCCTGATCAGCCAGTTTATTTCGATCATCAAGGAAACCTCCCTGGGCTATGTGATCAACGTCCAGGAACTGACCTTCGCCGCCAACCAGGTCAATAACCAGCTGCTGACCAAACCGTTCCAGGTGTTCCTGATCCTGGCGGTGATCTATTACCTGCTGTGCTTCGGCCTGACCCAACTGGCCGGCTGGGTGGAGCGCCGCATCGCCCGCAAGCGCCTGGGTTCGGGGGTGCAAACCGTAACGCCCGGCGCCGTACTGGCTACTGATAATTGAAGAGGGCTGCGTCCATGCATCCGATGATCATGTTTTCCAATATCAACAAGTGGTACGGCGATTACCACGCCCTCACGGACATCACCGCCGAGGTCAAGCCGGGTGAAGTGGTGGTGCTGTGCGGGCCCTCGGGCTCCGGCAAATCGACCCTGATCCGCACCGTCAACCGCCTGGAAGACATCCAGAAAGGCCAGATTCTGTTCGATGGCCAGGATGTCAGCGGCACCGATGCCAACCTCAACCGCCTGCGCAGCCGGGTGGGGTTTGTGTTTCAGAGTTTCAACCTGTTCCCGCACTTGTCGGTGCTGGAAAACATCATTCTGGCGCCGACCAAACTGCGCAACCTCAAGGGTGCGGCAGCCCGCGAGCAGGCCATGCAATTGCTCGACCGCGTGGGCCTGGCACACAAGGCCGGGGCCTATCCGGCGCAGTTGTCCGGTGGCCAGCAACAGCGGGTGGCGATTGCCCGGGCGTTGGCGATGGAGCCGCCGGTGATGTTGTTTGATGAGCCCACCAGCGCCCTGGACCCGGAAATGGTCGGTGAAGTGCTGAGCGTGATGAAAGGTCTGGCCAAGGACGGCATGACCATGATGTGCGTGACCCACGAGATGAATTTTGCCCGCGAAGTGGCCGATACCATCTGGTTTATGGACGCGGGGCAAATCCTGCAAAAGAGCGCGCCCGAAGCGTTTTTCAATCAGCCGTCGCATCCACGGGCGCAGCGTTTTATCGCTGACCTGCGGGCGCATTGAACGTTGTTCCTTTGAGGAGTGTTGTTATGGCGATAAAGCAACTGTTGGCCACGCTGGCGCTGAGTACCCTGACCTGCGCAATGGCCCAGGCCGATCAATTGAGCGACGTGATGAGCAAAAAATCCCTGGACTGCGGCGTGTATGCCGACGTGCCGCCGTTCTCCGCGCCGGACCCGGTCAGCCGCGAGCTGGTGGGCATGGACGTGGACCTGTGCAAGGCCCTGGCCAAGACCCTGGGCGTGGAGCTGCAGCTCAAGCCGATGTCGGTGGAAGCGCGGATTGCCGAAGTGAAAATGGGCCGCGTGGATGTGATCTTCGCCAATCTTGCGTACACCAAGACCCGTGCCGACCAGATCCAGTTCAGCGACCCGTACTACATCGCCAAGGAGACCCTGGTGGTGCGTGCGGTCAATGCCGACCAGCCGAAAAGCTTTTTCAAGGACAAACGCATCAGCTCCACCAAGGGCTCGACTTCCGAACAGTCGATCCGCATCGCCGGCGCCAACCCGGTGACCTTCCAGGATACGGGCTCGGCCTATATGGCCTTGCAGCAGAACAAGGTAGTGGGGCTGGTGACCAACACCATGACCGCGATCAAATTGGTCAACCAGGCCGGGGAGAGTGGTGTGCAACTGGCGCTGGCCAAGGAGCCGATGGCCCTGGAGCCGATTGGCGCGGGCATGCGCCTGGGCGAGCCGGCGTTTTTGCACAAGGTCAACGAAGCGCTGGCGAGCATGGAAGCGTCGGGTGAAATCGATGCGATCTGGGATCGCTGGATTGGCCCGAATACCCCTTACAAGATGGTGCGTGAAGACAAGGTGCAGTCGCTGGCGGATTTGAAATTTGATCCGTTGCCTTGAGGCTTGAGGTTTTTTGTAGCAGCTGACGAGCGGAGCGAGGCTGCGTCCGGCTGTTACGCCTCGGATGCCGCTTTACGACCGCTTCGCGCCCGGACGCAGCCTCGCTGCGCTCGTCAGCGGCTACGGATTTGGGTGAGGCTCGGCGGTGCGTGGTGGTTTTGCAGGCACTGTAAAGTTGGGTAAACCTTTGCTTCAGGCCTGACCGGCACTGGTATAAGGGCGGCGTTTTTTCCCTGTTGAAAATGAGCGTTCGGTCATGAAATTGAAGTCTGTTGTTAAAGCACTGGTTGTAGCGGTTGCGGTATCGGCCTTGTCAGGCTGCTGGATGTTTATGCCGCCAGGCGGCGGTGGCGGTGGCGGTGGTCATGGCGGCGGTGGTCAGCACGGCGGCCAGCGCTGATCGGGTGAGTCGCATTATTGTGGGAGCGGGCTTGCTCGCGATGGCATCGGCGCGGTTTAACCCAACACCGCATCGCTTGTATCGCAGGCAAGCCAGCTTGCACAGGATGCCATTACAACTCCAGCTTGTAGCCCACCCCATACAAAGACTGGATCGGGTCATGCCCCGGGCTGGCCTGGGCCAGTTTGCGCCGCAGGTTGCGGATGTGGCTGTCCACCGTGCGGTCGGTGACCACGCGGTGGTCGGAATAAAGTTTGTCCAGTAACTGGTCACGGGAAAATACCCGCCCCGGGGCGCGGGCGAAGGTGTTGAGCAGGCGCAGTTCCACCGGTGTCAGGTCCAGCGCCACGCCATCGAACGAGGCGCGATACTGCGCTTCGTCGATCTGCAGGCGGGCCTGGGCTATCTGCTCTAACTGCGGGCTGCGACGCAAGATGGCCTTGACCCGTGCCACCACTTCCCGCGGGCTGAACGGCTTGCAGATATAGTCGTCGGCACCCAGGTCCAGCCCCAGCAGGCGGTCCACTTCTTCGACGCGGGCGGTGATCATGATCACCGGTATTGCGCTGAAACCGCGCAGCTCCCTGCAGATGTCCAGGCCATCGCGGCCGGGTAGCATCAGGTCGAGCAGGATCAACCTCGGCGCATGGCTGCGCACCCACGGCACCACCTCCAGACCGTTATCCAGGCAATGCACGGCGTACCCGGCAAGGCTCAGGTAGTCGTGCATCAATGCGGCCAGTTTGGGTTCATCTTCAACAATCAGAATAGTGTCCATGGTTTACACCTTGCGCGGCAGGCGCAGGCTAAGCCACAGGCCGCCCAGGGGTGAGTGGTCCGCTGTCAGGCTGCCGCCGTGGGCCAGCACGATGCTGTGACAGATCGCCAGCCCCAGCCCGGCGCCGCCACTGGCACGGTTGCGCGAGGCTTCGCCGCGATAGAAACGCTCGAACAGACGCGGCAATTGCTGCGGGTCGACGCCGGGGCCGGAGTCCATCAGGCTGACCAGAATGTTTTCATCCTCAAGGGAAGCGCTGATCAACAGCAGGCCGCCAGCATCGGTATAGCGCACGGCGTTTTCCAGCAAGTTGCCAAACAGCTGTTGCAGGCGCTTGGCATCAGCCTCCAGCCGCAGCGGGCCAGTTGGCAGTCGCAACTCGACCCTTAACCCGGCTGCGTTACAGCGCTCCTGGTACATGGCCACCGAGGTCTGCAGCAGGTCGTTGAGGTCACACTGGCTTTTACGGTAGGTCAGGGCGCCGACATCGGCCAATGACAGCTCATACAGGTCGTCCACCAGTTTGCTGAGCATGCCGACTTCGCCCTGCAGGGACTTCATCGAACTGTGATCGAGGGTGCGCACACCGTCCTCGATGGCCTCCAGTTCACCGCGCAGAATCGACAACGGTGTGCGCAGTTCGTGGGACACATCGGCCATAAATTCGCGGCGCATTTTTTCGTTGCGCTCAAGGGTGTAGGCCAACTGGTTGAAGTCGCGGGCCAGTTGGCCGACTTCGTCATTGGACGAGACCGCCACCCGGTTGCTGTATTCCCCGGTGGCCAGTTTGTGGGTGGCAGCGGCCACGCGCTTGACCGGATCGAGCAGGGTGCGGGCAATCCACCAGGCAATCAGCATGGCCAGCAGCAGCGAGAGAACCCCCACGCCCAAACTGGTTTGCAATTGATATTGCTGGAACCGCTCGCCACCGGCCTCGGTCACGCTCTGGAACGGGGTCACGGCCAGCCAGCCGACGGTTTTGCCATCGACGTCAATCGGCCGCAGCAACGCGTCATCGCCAATCGAGGGGTAGCCGGTGACGCGTTTTTTGTCCTGGTCGAGCAGGGCGATGCGAAACAGTGCGCCGGTCAGGTCGGAGGGCAGCGGGTTTTTCAGGTCGCCACGTTTGGGTTCATCCCCGGCGTCAGGCCGCATCAGCTGGAACCAGCGCTCCGGGTTGTGGCGCAAGAACGCCCAGCTGCCTTCGCGCTGCCAGGCGCTGACCATGCGCGGCTGCACGGACTCCATGCGCTCCAGCGCCTGCTCATTGAGGTAGCCGAGAAAGCCCCGGGTGAAACTCCAGCTGGTGGCCAGGCCCATGCTCAGGATCACAAACAGCACGCTGGCCAGAACGGCGATAAACAGTTTGGTGGAGATACTCAGTTTCATCGGCTCGGCTTACTGGCGAAATGGCCTGCTCATTTAGGCCCTGCGCCGGAGAAGATTCAAGGCTTGCGGGCAATCTTCAATTTTCCTGCACATTTGCCTCGCACCATGACATCAGCCAACTGTCTTGTAGAGGCCGCCATGTCGATCAAACTGTTTACCAAATCCCTGGTAACCGCCGCTGTTGTTGTGTCCTTGCTGGTTCTTTTTGTGCTGAGCGGCTGCTCGGCAGGGGACTCCGCTCCTGTAGCCGAAAAACCCAAGGTGTCAGTGCTGACTGTGCAACCCCAGCGTCAGGCATTGACCGCCGAGCTGGCCGGTCGTACCCAGGCCTTTATGGTTGCCCAGATTCGCCCGCAGGTGGGCGGCATCGTGCAGCAGCGTCTGTTTGTCGAAGGTGCCGAGGTCAAGGCCGGGCAGGCGCTGTATCAAATTGACGCGGCGCCGTACAAGGCCGCCCTGGCGCAGATGCAAGCCACCGCCGCCAAGGCCCGTGCCACGCTCAAGTCGGCGCAGTCCACCGCCCGGCGCGATGCGCAGCTGGCGAAAATTGATGCCCTCAGCCAGCAAGACAACGAAGACGCCCAGGTCGCGCTGCAAACGGCCCAAGCCGATGTGCAAGTGGCGCTGGCCGATGTTGAAACCGCACGTATCAACCTGGCTTATACGCGGATCAGTTCGCCGCTCAGTGGCCGCATTGAAACCTCGACAGTGACCCCCGGCGCACTGGTGGTCGCCAGCCAGGACACCGCGCTGACCACCGTGCAGCAACTGGACCCGATCTATGTTGACGTGACCCAATCGACCACCGAGCTGCTGCGTCTCAAGCGCGACCTGGCCAGCGGAGCCCTGCAGGGCAGCAGCGCAATTGAGGCGCCGGTACTGCTCAAGCTGGATGATGGCAGCACCTATAACCACGCCGGCAGCCTCAAGGTCAGTGGCGTAACGGTGACTGAAGGCACCGGCACCGTCACCTTGCGTGCCGTGTTCCCCAACCCGGATCACCTGTTGTTGCCCGGCATGTATGTACGCGCCGTGCTGGACCAGGCTACCGATGACAAGGCCATCCTGATCCCGCAAAAGGCCGTGACCCGCAGCGCCAGTGGCGTGACCTCGGTGCTGGTGGTGGTCGACGGCAAGGTCGAGCAGCGCGTGGTGAGCATTGACCGTGCCGTGGGCAATCAGTGGTGGGTGACCGCCGGCCTGAATGCCGGTGACCAGGTGATTGTCGAAGGCGGGCAGAAGGTCCGCGTGGGCAACGAAGTCCTGGCGCAGAACAGCGAAACCCGGCCGTTGCCGACCCGTGCCGCACCCACTGCCATTGCGCAGGAGGGTTGAGCATGGCGCGTTTCTTTATCGATCGACCGATTTTCGCCTGGGTGATTGCCATCGTGATCATGCTGGCAGGGGCCATGTCGATCACCCAGTTGCCCCTTGAGCAATACCCGGATATTGCTCCGCCCACGGTGAAAATCGCCGCCACCTACACCGGCGCATCGGCCAAAACGGTAGAGGACTCGGTGACCCAGGTTATCGAGCAGCAAATGACCGGCATCGACAAACTGACCTATATGTCGGCCTCCAGCAGTTCGGCGGGTAGCGCCAGTATCAACCTCACTTTTGAGGCCGGTACTGACCCCGACGTAGCGCAGATGCAGGTGCAGAACAAACTCCAACAGGTGGAATCACGCCTGCCGGCATCGGTGCAAAGTGAAGGCCTGACCGTGACCAAGGGCGGCTCGGACTTCCTGATGATTGCGGCCCTGGCGTCGGATAACCCGAGCGTTACCGGCACCCAGATCGGCGATTATATTTCCAGCACCTTGCTCGACTCCATCAGCCGTATCGATGGCGTGGGCGAGGTCAAGACGCTCGGCTCGGGCTATGCCATGCGCATCTGGCTGGACCCGGCGTTGCTGCAAAAATACGCCCTTATGCCTTCTGACGTGACCACCGCCCTGGAGGCGCAAAACACCGAGGTGTCGGCCGGGCAGTTGGGTGCCTTGCCTGCCGTGGCCAGCCAGCAACTCAATGCCACCATCAGTGCGCGCAGCAAACTGCAAACCGCCGAAGAGTTTCGCAATGTGGTGGTCAAGTCCACCAGCAGCGGTGCCGTGGTGTTGCTCGGTGATGTGGCCACGGTGGAGCTGGGCAGTGACAGTTATGACGTCAATTCGGCCCTTAATGGCAAACCCGCTGCGGCCATGGGCGTGCAACTGGCCACGGGCGCCAATGCGTTGCAGGTCGGTGAAGCGGTCAAGGCCAAGCTTGCCGAACTGGAGCCGTACTACCCGAGCGAAATGCAGCTCAAGAACGTGATCGCCTACGACACCACGCCCTTTGTCAGCCTGTCCATCGAAGAGGTGGTCAAGTCCCTGGGCGAGGCCATCGTGCTGGTGGTGCTGATCATGTTCTTGTTCCTGCAGAATTTCCGCGCCACGCTGATCCCCGCGATCACTGTGCCGGTGGTGTTGCTGGGTACCTTCGGGGTGCTGGCGGTGTTTGGCTATTCGATCAATACCCTGACCATGTTTGCGATGGTCCTGGCCATCGGCCTGTTGGTGGATGACGCCATTGTGGTGGTGGAAAACGTCGAGCGGGTGATGAGCGAAAAGGGCCTGTCGCCCCTTGAAGCCACGCGCCAGTCGATGGACGAGATCACCAGCGCGCTGATCGGCATCGCCCTGGTGCTGAGCGCAGTGTTTATTCCCATGGCGTTTTTCAGTGGTTCCACGGGGATTATCTACCGGCAGTTTTCCGTGACTATTGTGTCGGCCATGGTGCTGTCGGTGCTGGTGGCCATGACCCTGACCCCGGCCTTGTGCGCAACGTTGCTCAAGCCGGTTGACGGTAAGGACCACGGCCCGCAGAGCGATTTTTTTGGCTGGTTCAACCGTAGTTTCGAGCGCAGTGCCGCGGCTTATGAAAAGCTGGTGGGCGGCATTTTGCGCCGGGGCGGGCGCAGCCTGGTGATCTATGCGCTGGTGGTTGCGGCCATGGCGGTGGGCTACGCCAAGTTGCCCACCTCGTTTTTGCCCGATGAAGACCAGGGCATCCTTATGGCGCAGGTGCAATTGCCGGTAGGTGCCACCGATGATCGCACCCAGGCGGTGCTCAAACAGTTCGAGAGCTACATGCTTGAGCAACCAGAGGTTGAGGCGATGATTAGTATTTCCGGGCTGGGCATGGGCGGAAACAGCCAGAACTCGGCGCGGGCTTTTATCCGCCTCAAGGACTGGAGCGAACGCAGCGGTGCCGGGCAGGATTCGGCCTCTATCGCACAGCGTGCCACTCTGGCGTTGTCGAGCATTGGCGATGCCAATGTGTTTGTCATGCAACCGCCTGCCGTGCGTGGGCTCGGGCAGAGTTCGGGGTTTGACCTGCAACTCAAGGACCTCGCCGGGCTGGGGCACGAAGCCCTGGTGGCTGCCCGCGAGCAGTTTATCCAGTTGGCCAGCCAGGACCCGCGCCTGCAGGGCGTGCGCAGCAACGGCCTGGACGACACGCCGCAACTCAAGGTCAGCATCGATGACCGCAAGGCCGGGGCGCTGAGCCTGACCACCAGCGATATCAACGCCACCTTGTCCACTGCCCTGGGCGGTACTTACGTCAATGATTTCCTTAATCAGGGCCGGGTGAAAAAGGTCTATGTGCAGGGCGAGGCCTCGGCGCGCATGCAGGCGGCCGATCTGGATCACTGGTTTGTGCGCAACAGCAACGATGAAATGGTGCCGTTCTCGTCGTTCGCCAGCAGTTCGTGGAGCTATGGTTCGCCGCTGCTGGAACGCTACAACGGCAGCTCCTCGCTGGAAGTGGTGGGCGATCCGGCGCCGGGTGTGAGCTCCGGGGTGGCGATGGACGCAGTCGAGTCGATCATCAAGCAACTGCCTGAAGGCATCAGCTATGAATGGACGGGGCAGTCCTATCAACTGCGTTTGTCCGGCTCGCAAGCGCCGTTGCTGTATGCGATTTCAGTGCTGTTTGTGTTCCTGTGTCTGGCGGCGCTGTACGAGAGCTGGTCGGTACCGTTCTCGGTGATGCTGGTGGTGCCGTTGGGCGTGGTGGGCGCGGTGTTGGCCACCCGTTTCAGCGGCTTGAGCAATGACGTGTACTTCCAGGTCGGGCTGTTGACCACCGTGGGGCTGGCGGCGAAAAACGCCATTTTGATCGTCGAATTCGCCAAGCACCTGCAAGAGCAGGGCAACAGCCTGGTGGACGCCACCCTGATCGCCGTGCGCCAGCGGTTGCGGCCGATTTTGATGACCTCACTGGCCTTTATGTTTGGCGTGTTGCCGCTGGCCATTAGTTCCGGCGCAGGTTCTGCCGGGCGCCAGGCCATCGGTACCGGCGTGCTGGGCGGCATGTTCAGCGCCACGGTACTGGGGATCTTCTTTGTGCCGCTGTTTTTCGTGATGATTCGCCGCCGTTTCAGTCGTGTACCGCAGGCGCAGGCATCCACCACCACTGACCGTACAGGTGAAGCATGAGTCGCTTTCATTGGCCGCTGCTGGCCGTTTTCGCGCTGCTGGGCGGCTGTATCAATCTGGCGCCTGAGTACCAGCGCCCGCAAGCACCGGTAGCCGCACAATGGTTGCCGGGCACCGCTACGCCCAAAGGGCAGGTGGCGGCCGATATTCAATGGCAGCAGTTTTTCACCGATCCGCGTCTGGCGCAGTTGCAGACCCTGGCCCTGGCCAATAACCGCGACCTGCGCCTGGCCAGCCTGAATATCGAAAAGGCCCAGGCGCAATACCGGATCCAGCGGGCGGCGTCATTTCCGGGGATCGATGCCAGTGTCAGCGGCAGTTCCAGCCGGGCCAACAGCAGCACCAGTCACAGCTACAGCGCCGAATTGGGGCTGAGCAGCTACGAAGTGGATGTGTTCGGTCGGGTCAAAAACCTTCAGGACGAAGCACTGCAAGCCTATCTGGCGCTGACCGAAACCCGGCGCAGCACCCAGATCAGTCTGGTCGCCGAAGTGGGCACCGCGTGGCTGACGTTGGCGGCGGACAATGAGCGTCTGAAGTTGGCGCAAGAGACGCTGGCCAGCCAGCAGTCCACCTATGAGCTGACCCAGCGCAGCCATGGTTTGGGCGGTTCATCGGGGCTGGCGGTGTCTGAGGCGCAAACCACCGTAGAGTCGGCGCGGGTGGATGTGGCGCAGTACGCCAGCCAAATCCTGCAGGACCAGAATGCCCTGACCCTGCTGGTGGGCAGCGAAATCCCGGACAACCTGTTGCCGGGTGAAAGCCTGGAGTCAGCGGCGATGCTGGTGCAGGTACCCGCCGAGTTGCCGTCCACCTTGTTGCAGCGCCGTCCGGACGTACTCGCCGCCGAGCACACCCTGCAGTCGGCCAATATCGATATCGGCGCGGCGCGGGCGGCGTTTTTCCCCAGCATTACCCTGACTGCCGGTGCAGGTTCGGCCAGCACCAGCCTGTCGAGCCTGTTCAAGGCCGGCAGCGGTGCCTGGAGCTTTGCCCCGAGTATCAGCCTGCCGATCTTCGACGCCGGCAGTAATCGGGCTACGCTGGACTCAGCCAAGGTGGAACGCGAGATCCAGGCGCAGACCTATCAGCAGACCCTGCAGACCGCGTTCAAGGAAGTGGCCGATGCACTGGCGGTACGCAGCACCCTGGACCAGCGCCTGGCGGCGCAGCAGGCATTGACCGATGCCAGCCGCAAAAGCTACGAGCTATCGGATGCGTTGTACCGGGGCGGTTCGCAGAGCTTCCTTGAGGCTCTGGTGTCGCAGCGCTCGCTGTACAGCGCCGAGCAGGACTTGATTACCCTGCGTCTGGCCGAGCAGAGCAACCGGGTGACGCTATACAAAGTGCTGGGAGGTGGTTGGAACTGAGCGCAGGAATGCGCACAAAACCTGTAGCCGGATCACGCTTGCACCTGTAGCAGCTGACGAGTAGAGCGAGGCTGCGTCCGGCTGCGTAGCAGTCGTAAACCAGACACATGCGGTGTGCCAGTTGGACCCGACTCCCGGGCTTTACGGCCGCTGCGCAGCCGGACGCAGCCTCGCTCCGCGAGTCAGCTGCTACAACGAGCTCTTGATCGGCAACAGAGCATCTACAGGCTTTTAAAACCGGATCTTTCATTAACAAGGAGCTGTCATGATTCCCCTCCAAACCTTGCGCCGACTCTTACTCGGCACCAGCGTGCTACTCCTGCAATTGCCCGCACTGGCCCACGCCGAACCGCCCATCGCAGTGTTGCCAGTGGTCAAACCCGCCATCAGTTGCGCGGCGCTGAGCCAGGTTGATCTGCAGGCTATCGGCGGCAAGGGCAGTCAGGTGCTGTCGGCCAGCGAAATCACCAGCAATGGCGTTACCGCCTGTGAAGTGCAGGGTACGCTGGCACCGAGTATCGGTTTCAAAGTCCAGCTGCCCACTCACACCTGGACCCAGCGTTATCTGCAAGTGGGTTGCGGCGGGCTGTGCGGGCGGATTTCGTTGCAGGTGGGCGCGGCTGAAGGCTGTGCGCCACTGAACAGCGGCGGCTTTGTACTGGCCGCGACCGATATGGGCCACGAGGGCATGGACAACAGCTGGGGCAACGATGCACAAAAACGCGCGGACTTTGCCCATCGCGGCGTCCACTTGACGGCACTGGCCGCCAAGCAACTGATTGGCGCCTATTACGGCCAGCAACCTGCATACGCCTATTTCACCGGCTGCTCCGATGGCGGGCGCGAAGCCCTGATCGAAGCCCAGCGCTATCCCGATGACTTCAACGGCATCATCGCCGGGGCGCCAGCATTGAATTTTCTGGTGCAGAATGCGATTTATCACGCCTGGCAGGCCCACGCCAATCAGGACGAGCAGGGCAAGGCGATTCTGATTGCCTCGCGCCTGCCGATCCTGCACAAGGCCGTGTTGCAACAGTGCGATACGCTGGACGGTCAGGTCGATGGCCTGATCAGCGACCCGCGGGCCTGCCGCTTTGACCCCGCCACCGTGCAGTGCAAGGCCTCGGCGACCGACACCTCGGACTGCCTGAGCGCCAGGGAAGTCGAGGCGGCCCGACGCCTGTATGACGGCCCGCATGACCCGGCCACCGGTGAGCGCCTGACCATTGGCGGGCCGCAGCCGGGGTCCGAACTGGCCTGGGCCGGGGTGTTTGTGCCGGACAGTGTCGATCAGCCAATCAACAGTGAAAAAATGGCGCTGGATGTATTGCGCAATCTGGCCTTCGAACACAACCCGGGAGCGGATTACAGCCTGGCAGACGTGAAGTTTGATCGCAGCACCCTGGATCAATTGCGCGCCCTGCACCCGTTGTATGACGCCACCAACCCGGATCTGTCGGCATTCGCAGACCGCGGCGGCAAGCTGATCTTGTGGCACGGCTGGGCCGACCAGCATATTTCGCCCCTGAACACTATCGCCTATCACCAGGCGGTGCAGGTGCAGATGGGCCAGTCGAAGGCCGAGTCCTTCGAGCGGCTTTACCTGTTGCCGGGGGTTTACCACTGTGGCGGCGGTGAAGGTCCGAGCCTGCTGGACCTGCTGACGCCGATGATGTCATGGATCGAAAAGGGCCAGGCCCCGGCCGCCATCGTGACCTTGCAGGCCAGCAGCAAGCAGGCCGCTGCCAGCGAGTTTGGCGCGCCGACCAATCTGCCGGGCCAGGCAACGGCAGACAAAAAGCCGTCAATGGCGGCGCCCCGGCCTGTCACGCACGACCCTGCCAACGAGGGGCGCACCCGCCTGGTGTTCCCGTACCCGGATGTGGCGGTGTATGACGGCAAGGGCGAGGTGAAATCGGCTGACAGTTATGTGCGCAGCCAGAGCGCGGTAGATGAGAAAACCCCGCAGTGGCTGGGTTCGGACTTTTTCACCCCCTATGCACCGCTGCAACGCTGAGGGCTTCAGCCTTCGGCACTGCGGGCCAGGCTCTGGATGACCTGGGTGAGGGTGTCATCCGATAACGGCACATCACTGCGGCGTGCCTGACGATACTCACTGGGGGTACAGCCCGCGTATTGCTTGAATGCGCGGGCAAAGTAGGAGGGGTCTTTGAACCCCACTTCATAGCCGATGCTGGTGATGGGCATCTGGCTGTTGTCGAGCAGGTCCTTGGCGCTTTCCATGCGTTTGCCCAGCACATAGTCCATAAAGCCCAGGCCATAGACTTCCTTGAACAGGCGGCTGAAACGAAAGGTGGTCATGCTGCAGCGCCTGGCCAGGTCTTTCTGGTCGATGCTTTCGCAGTAATGCTGGTCGATGTACTGCAACACGTTGTGCAGGGCGTTGTGCTTTTGATGGTCGGTGGTCAGGCGGATGCTGTCGGGCAGTGCGGGGCCATGCTCGATCGGCAATGTCTTGTTGCTGTTGCCAGCGGCACTTCGCAGGATGCACAACTGCTCAAGGGCGCTCAGGTAGCGGCTGATCTCAGCAGCACTCAGGGGCAGTACCACATATTCCCAGACCCGCGAACGCATGGCCCAGACCGCGAGTTCTTCGGAGTGCTGTACGGTAAACATGGTGATCGGGATGGAGGGGGACTTGAATTTGATCTCCTGCAACAGATTGAGCCCCGACAGGTCGGGGCAGTCAAAATGCATGCAAATCATGTCTGGCGCCGGCTCGCGGTGCTTGTTGGCCCAGGCCCGGGGGGTGTCCAGCAGGCAGTGGCAGGTAGCGCGAAAGGGCAGCATCAGTTCTTCAGTGGATTGATTGCGGGTAAGGTCGAACCACAGCAGATGAGGTTTTTTGACAGCTTCAGATTTCATTCACGTGATCCTTTCTTGTGCAATGCGCTGTCGGGTTAAAGTTTCGAATCATTATCGCCGTGCCGCTTGAAGTTCACTTTCAATTGGATCCGATAATGCTGTTTTAATACCTGGTTACTGCAAAAAAATCCTGCTGTTCGACAATAAACTCCTAACTGCTCTTGTCACCGCTGGCTAGCCTTGAATCAGGCGGTGCATTAAGTAATCGCTTTGGGCAAGCCACTCAAATGAGGTGAACAACATGAACTTGCAAACCATTCAAACTTCCGTCCAGGCCTTCATCCATGATGAAGACGGCCTGACCATTGTCGAGTATGCCGTGGCCGGTGGCCTGATAACCCTGGGGGCGGTGGCGGCATTTGTCACCCTGGGTGGCAACGTCAAGGACGCCATCACCAGCCTGGGCTGTGCGGTCAAGGGGCTTGCCTGCTGATGTGCGGCTAGCGATCATTGGGGCCTGGCTCCTGTTTGCAGTTGTTGGCTGCCGATGTGCAGCGCCAATGATACGAACCTGTACACAAGTATTGCCGTTGCTTTGAGGTTGTGAAGATTAAATCCTGCTATGAAACCCCCGGCTTAGTCTGTTGCGCTATACGTCCCCTCTAGCGCAGCACCCTTAAGCCGGTTTTTTTATGCCTGATTAGTTGAAGTACGGCCAGCATATAAAGCGGGTGTTAATGGCAGTCAGGTTGTCTTGTTTGTGGCTGCTTTAACTCTTTTCAGTGTTGGCAATAAAGTCCTAACAGTTAGCAAAAATCTCCTAACCCTTAAATAGTGCACTGGCTAAGATTCAATCAAGCAGTGCAATTGGCCCTGCTTCTTAATATCAAACATTGAGTGAGGTGGACGAAATGAGCCTGCAATCAATCAAGACTTCAGTAGTGAAGTTCATCAACGACGAAGATGGCCTGACCATTGTGGAATATGCAGTGGCAGGCGGGCTGATAACCCTGGGCGCTGTCGCCGCGTTTATCACCCTGGGTGGCAATGTGAAAACAGCGATTACCAGTCTGGGATGTGCTGTGAAGGGCACTGTCTGCTAACACGATGTCTCCTGTTGAGGGTGCAGCCATGAGCGAGGTACAGATTGTTGCTGTTGCGTTGCTGTCAGGGCTGCTGGGAGTTGCGGTGGTGAGCGATCTTCGCCGTCACCGCATTCCCAATCTTCTGGTTTTGCTGGGGCTGGTGCTGGGCCTGGTCGGCCAGACTTGGGCCGCAGGTTTTATCGGGTTGGGGCATTCGCTGCTGGGCATGCTGATCGGCTTCGGGGTTTTCCTGCCCATGTACGCCGCTGGCGGGATGGCCGCCGGGGACGTCAAGTTAATGGCTATGGCCGGCGCCTTTTTAACCCCCCATGACGCCCTCTGGGCTGCGTTTTTCAGCCTGATTGCGGGTGGCGCATGCGGATTGCTGATCGTGCTGGTGCGCGGTCAGGCAGTGCAGACCCTGGGGCGCTACTGGTTGATGCTCAAGGCCCGGGCCTACTTTTCCCCCCAGGCTGATGAAGTGGCCGGTAAGCCTTTCCCTTATTCGGTCGCAGTTTTGCTTGGCACCTTGGCCAGTGTCTTTTGGCTGCCCTTGGGCCATTAGTTCAGGAGAACACCATGTACGCCATCAGCAGCAACCGTGTTTCTCTCGATGAGCGCGAAGCGGTACAGCAACTGGCTCCACAACCACGCACAATCCTTGAAACCGGGTTGGCGGACAATTTTCTCGGTGATCTGGTATGCAAGCATTTATACGATGCGGGTGTGCTGGACATGGTGCAACTGGTGGCGCGACTGGCGCTCACCGGTGCGGTGATGGAAGAAATCCTCACGTTCCTGCGCAAGGACCGTCGCGTTGAAGTACTGGGTCAGGCCGGGGGGCAGGCCATGCGCTACGGCTTGACCGAACGCGGCCGCAACAGTGCCCGCGATGCCCTGGCCCGCAGTGGCTATATAGGTGCAGCGCCTTTCCCGGTGAGTGCCTACCGCTCGCTGCTCAAGCTGCAGACCATTCACCACGGTCGTATCAGCGCCCATGACATGCACCACTGCTTCGGTTCGATGGTGCTGGCGCAAACCATGCTCGATCAACTGGGTGTTGCCCTTAACTCCGGGCGCGCCATCATGATTTACGGGCCTGCGGGTACCGGCAAGACCTATGTCAGCAGTCGGCTGATCCGCTTGTTTGCCGAAGCGATCTGGGTGCCCCATGCCATCGCCATCAATGAATCGGTGATCGAGATCTATGACCCTCAGGTACACAAGCGCCTGGGCGATGACGAACATCAAAACGGCTTGATGCTCAATGAGGGCATAGACCGTCGCCTGCTGTGCTGCGAACGGCCGATCGTGATCACCGGCGGTGAACTGACGATGGAGCAACTGGATGTGCGGTATGACCCTTATGCCCGTCAGTACCAGGCACCGTTGCAACTCAAGGCCAGTAACGGCCTGCTGATCATCGACGATCTGGGCCGTCAGCGCATGACCCCGGGCGAGTTGTTGAACCGCTGGATTGTGCCTATGGAGGAGAGACGCGACTTCCTCAACCTGGGCGGCGGGCGCCATTGCGAGCTGCCGTTTGACCTGATCCTGGTGTTCTCCACCAACCTCAACCCGCTGGAGCTGGCAGACGAAGCGTTTTTGCGGCGCATTGGCTACAAGCTGCAATTTGGTTACCTCAAGCCTGGCGAATACGAACGAATCTGGATTCAAGAGACGCAGCGGTTGGGCATTGCCTATGACCCGATGTTGCTCAGTTTTGTGCTGCACGATCTCTATGGCGCCGAAAACATGCCCCTGGTGCCATGTCATCCCCGGGATCTCTTGAATATGGCGTGCGATCGCCAGCGTTATCTGGAGGGGGCGGGGCCACTGACTACTCAGGAGCTTGAGTGGGCGTGGCGCAACTATTTCGTCCAACTCGATTTTCTTGGGTAAGGAGTTACCGTCATGAACTCGCGCACGCTGACTTTGATTGTCCTGTCCGTGATCCTCGGCCTGGGCGCCACCTGGATGGCCAACAACTGGCTCACGGCACGACTTAACACCACCCCCGACGACAACCAGGAAAACGTGGTGATTGCCACTGTGGAAATCGCATTCGGGCAAATGATCGAGCCCCAGCAAGTGACGGTGGTGCGCATGCCCAGGGATGCTGCCCCCGAGGACGCCTTTGATGCCACTGAAAAAGTGGTCGGCAAGATTGCCACCTTCTCCCTGTTGCGCGGCGACATTCTGCGCGGGGCGCGGTTGGCCGAGCATATGGGGGGCAGCACCCTGGCCTCGCTGATCGAGCCCAGCAAACGGGCGATCTCGGTGCGGGTGGATGATGTGGTCGGTGTCGGCGGCTTCCTGCTGCCGGGCAACCGGGTCGACGTGCTGGCAACCCGGCAAGTCGGCAGCGAGGGCAATGCCGAGTCCAAGACCATCCTCGAAGATCTGCGGGTACTGGCAGTTGACCAGACCGCCAGCACCGACAAGACCCAACCGGTGGTGGTGCGTGCGGTAACCCTGGAGATGACCCCGGCCCAGGCCGAGGTACTGGTCAAAGGCATGACCGCAGGCAAGGTGCAACTGGCCTTGCGCAACCCGCTGGATAACAACAAGACACCGCTTGCGGCTGAACCCGTTGCCATGGCGGCGCCGGTACTGCCGGCCGTGATGGCCAAGCCGGTAGCTCGCCGTCGTGCACCTGCCAATGACGGTAGCGTGATCGTGATTCGCGGTGTCGCGGCCACGGTAGAAAAGGCGATGTAGAGGGCCGGGCAGCAGCGCAACACTAATGAAGGTGACGCATCATGAACGCGCGTATCCAACAACCCCACACCGCGTTTCCCCGGCAACAGCGCGGCGCCATGCTGGTCCTGGTGGTGATTGCCATGGCCTCGCTCTTGTTGATGGGGGCCCTGGCCCTGGACGGCAGCCATATGCTGCTGAACAAGACCCGCCTGCAAAACGCAGTGGATGCGGCGGCGCTGAGCGGGGCCAAGACGCTGAGCATGGTGGTTGGCGCGACCGGCTCGGCCAGCCTGACGCAAACTGCGGCGCTCAATACCCTGAGCCTCAATGCCAATGCGACGGGCAACGAGGAACTGGGCAGGGCCATCACGGCCAACCCGTCCGGCTTTGCCACCGTTGAACTGGCGAGCAGTGTCTACGGGCCGTTTTCGTTCCCCGGGCCGACAAATGCGACCTTTGTTCGGGTGACGGTGAACAACTACCCCCTGAGCAGTTTTTTCTGGGGCGTGTTTCAGGCGCTGGACAACGGTAACGCCACAGGCAAGGCCGTCGCCGCGGTGGCTACTGCCGGGCCCAGCCCGAGCAGCGGCCCCTGTGATCTGACCCCGTTGCTGGTGTGCGGCGACCCGGCGCAGAACAACCCGGCTGCCGGGATGTTCTGGGGCTTCAAGTTCGGTGATCTGCAAGTACTGAAAACCGCCGCCAACAACAGTTCGGCCATCGGCCCGGGGAATTTCCAGCTGCTGGACTTCGGTTCGGGCGGCAAGACGGTCAGGGAAGGTCTGGCAGGCGGGATCGATCAGTGCAATATCGTCGGTGCCACCGCCCAGACCAAACCGGGCAATACCGTGGGCCCTGCTTCCCAGGGGCTTAATACGCGTTTCAACGAATACAAGGGTGGCCTCAGCGCTTCTGACTATCCGCCGGATCTGGTGATTACGGTCAATCCCAAGTCATTTACCTACGCCGGCTCGCCTGCGCCGATCCTGTATGACGGCAAGACGGTTACCTCCAGCAGCGGCAACCTGTCCACCAGCAGCGGTGCCCTGTATGACTACAACAACTGGAAGCAGGACGAGTCTGCGTGTGTGGGGGGCGGCGCCGGTTGCCAGGGTAATGGCGTATTTGAACGGCGGATCCTGAAAATCGTGATTGGCGATTGCTCGGGCAAGAACGATGGTGCCTCGGCGATCCCGGTGCTGGGCTTTGGTTGTTACTTCGTGATGCAACCAGCCGCACAACAAGGTAATGAAGCACAGATTTTCGGCCAATTCGTCAGTGTGTGCGAAGGCGATAACGTGCCTGGCCCCAACCCTGCGGCTAACGTCGGGCCACAGATCATCCAGTTGTACAAAACCTATATCGACAACAACCAGACGCCGAGCACCGACTCCTAGGAGGTCTCATGAGACGCTGTGGATTCAGGTCGGCCCGCGCCCAGCGGGGTCTGGCGATGGTCGAGCTGGCACTGACCCTGCCGCTGCTGGTGTTGCTGATGCTGGCCTTCGCCGAGTTCGGCCGCATGCTGTTCCAGTACAACAGCCTGCAACAGGCCAGCCGTGATGCCGGCCGTTATGCGGCCAGCCAGGCGTGGAACGCCACCCTGGGCACGCTGGACCTCAACGCTGCGCTTGTATCGCAGACCAAGAACGTAGCGGTTTACGGCCTGCCGGCCAACCCCAATGGGTACCCGGCGGCGGCACCGGGCCTGACCACCGGTAATGTCACGGTCAGTGCGGTGGGCACCAACCATGTACGGGTCAGCATTGCCTACACCTTTGTCCCGGCGCTCGGCAGCGCCATCCCTGCGCTGTATGGCAGTAGCGTGCCGCTGGGCCTGCTGCTGACTTCAACGGTTGTAATGAGGGCCTTGTGATGAACCGCAAACGCATGGGCGGCGTGTATATCGTCGAGTTCGCCATCACCGCTCTGGTGCTGTTCACCCTGCTGTTTGGCGCACTGGAAATGGGCCGGCTGTACTTCACCGTCAACGTGCTGAGCGAGTCGGTGCGTCGCGGCGCGCGGCTGGCAGCAGTGTGCAATATCCAGGACCCGATCATCCTGCGTCGTGCCATGTTCAACACGGCGGGCAATGCCGGGCCAAGCAGCCTGATTGCCAGCCTCACCAGTGCCAATCTGAACCTTGTCTATCTGGACGCCAACGGTGCAGTGGTCACCAGCCCCAATGATCTGGTGGGGGCCGGCGGTTTTGCCGCCATTCGTTATGTGCAACTGCAGGTGACCAACTTCAGTTTCAATCTGTTGATCCCCGGCTTCAGAGGGGTCTTCATCCTGCCCACGTTCAGGTCGACGGTGCCGCGCGAGAGCCTTGGCCGCCAGCCTGATCCGACGGTTACACCGGGGATAACGCCATGTTAAGTGTCCGAGAAGTGACGGCGGCAACGTCATCAGACCGCCAGGGCATACGTCTGTTGATCAGCGGCCGTGATGCCACGGCCTTGAACCATCTCAAGACCTTGAGCCAGGGCATTGCCCATCTGCAGGTGAGCACGCGGCTGGTGAGCAATGGCCACACCGATCCGCTCTATGGCCTGGAGCAGATGCCTGATTTCCTGCTGTTGCGCGTCAGCCATTTATGGCGCGAAGAGCTGGCGGCACTGTTGCAGCACCCGCTCAAGGAGCGTCCGCCACTGTTGGTGTGCGGCCCGCTGGATGAGCTTGAAGGCATGCGCCTGGCGATGCAGGCCGGGGCCCGCGACTTCTTGCCGGAGCCGGTGTCGGGCGAAGACTTGCAGTCGGCACTGGAGCGCATGCAGATCGAACTGCACAGCGAGCATGGCAGCAAGGGCAAACTGGTGTCCGTAATGAATGCCAAGGGCGGTTCGGGGGCCTCGATGCTGGCCTGCAACCTGGCCCATCAGTTGAGCGTGCAGGGCGGCCGGACCCTGTTGCTGGATCTGGACCTGCAATTTGGTAGCCTGGCCCACAGCCTGGATGTGTTGCCCACCCACAGCCATACCGATGTGCTGCAACAGATCGATACCCTGGACAGCGTGGCGCTGCGTGGCTTTTGCAGTCATTTCAGCCCCAGTCTGCATGTGCTGGGCGGACGCACCGATGAACTGTGCCTGCCTCAGGAAATCCGCCTGGAGCAACTGGACAGTTTGCTCAAGCTGGCGCGCAGCACCTATGACTGGGTGGTGGTGGATTTGCCACGGCATATCGATCACCTCACCGGTATCACCCTGGAACAGTCGGACCGGGTCTATATCGTGCTGCAACAAAGCTTGAGCCATCTGCAGGACGCCAACCGCCTGGTGCGCATTCTGCGCGACGACCTGGGAGTGCAGGGCAATCGCCTGCATGTGGTGCTCAATCGCTTTGACAAGGCGTCGCCCTTCAAACCCAAGGACATCAGCGAAGCCTTGCGCTGCGCGGAGCTGCAAAAGTTGCCCAATGACTATGCGGTGGTCAGTGAAAGCCAGAACACCGGGGTGCCCCTGGAGCTGCATGCTCCGCGCGCCGGTATCACCTTGAGCCTGCGTGAATTGAGCCAGAGCCTGATCGGCATCGAGGCCACTGAAGCAGGTTTGCTCAAACGTACATTCAACCGTCTGTTCGGAGGATAAGCCATGCTTAGCGACTTTCGTAATCGCCTGCGTCAGCAAGCCAGCAAGCTGGCCTCTGCAGAGGTGGTGGCATTGCCCGTCGAGGGCGCCGATTGCACCAGTGTACTGATGGCCTGGGAAGCCAGCGTGCCGGATGTGGTGTATGAAACCCGCACCAAGCTCAGTTCGATGGAGGCCGAGTGGCGGGAGAAGATTTATCAGCAGCTGCTCAAGGTCATGGACTTGTCCTTGCTCGACACCCTGGAGCTGGCCGACGCCGGACGGCAGATTCGCGAGATCAGTTTGCGCCTGCTGGACGAATACTCGGCGCCGGTCAGTACCAGCAGCCGTCAGCTGATCATCAAGCAAATCACCGACGAGGTGCTGGGCCTCGGGCCACTGGAGCCACTGCTGGGTGACAGCAGCGTATCGGACATTCTGGTTAATGGTTTTGACTCGGTGTACGTCGAGCGCTTTGGCAAATTGCAGCGTACCGATGTGCGTTTTCGCGACGATCATCACCTGCTCAATATCATCGACCGTATCGTCTCCAGCCTCGGGCGGCGCATCGACGAGTCCTCGCCGCTGGTGGATGCACGGCTCAAGGACGGCTCGCGGGTCAACGCGATCATTCCGCCGCTGGCCATCGACGGGCCGAGCATGTCGATCCGCCGTTTTGCCGTGGACCTGCTCAATACCCAGAGCCTGGTGCAGATGGGCACCCTGACCCCGGCCATTGCCCTGATGCTCAAGGCCATCGTGCGCGGGCGCCTCAATGTGCTGATTTCCGGCGGCACCGGCAGCGGCAAGACCACCATGCTCAATGTGCTGTCCAGTTTTATCCCGCACAACGAACGCATCGTCACCATCGAAGACTCCGCCGAACTGCAATTGCAGCAGCCCCATGTGGTGCGCCTGGAAACCCGGCCTTCGAATATCGAGGGGCGCGGTGAAGTGGGCCAGCGTGAGCTGGTACGCAACAGCCTGCGCATGCGCCCGGACCGGATTGTGATCGGTGAGGTGCGTGGCGCCGAGGCGCTGGACATGCTGACGGCCATGAACACCGGCCATGACGGTTCGCTGACCACCATCCACGCCAACACCGCCCGCGATGCATTGGGGCGGATCGAAAACATGGTGTCGATGAGCGGCGCCACCTTTCCGATCAAGGCCATGCGTCAACAGATCGCCTCGGCCATTGGCGTGGTGATCCAGCTGGAGCGCCAGGAGGACGGCACCCGGCGCCTGGTCAGCGTGCAGGAAATCAATGGCATGGAGGGCGACATCATCACCATGACCGAGATCTTCGCCTTTGTGCGCAGCGGCATGGGCGAGAAAGGGGAAGTGCTGGGCGAGTTTCGCTCAACCGGCATGGTGCCGGCATTTCGTGATGTGCTGGCCAAACGGGGTATTGAGCTGCCGCTCAGCCTGTTTCGGCCGGAATGGATGGAGGGGCAGTCATGAATCAGGTTCCTGGCGAATTTATCCTGGCGTTCCTGGGCATGGTGTTCACGGCCATGTTTCTGCTCAGCCAGGGTTTGACGATTCCGGTGTTCGGTGAAGCCAACCAGGTACGCAAGCGCATTCGCGGGCGCCTTAACCTGTTGGAGCGGGCGAACAATCTGCCCAATATGCAGTCGATCCTGCGCCAGAAATACCTGCGCCGTCTGCCGCCGCTTGAGGCTCGCCTCGAGCAGTTGCCGATGATGGAAACCCTGGCGCAGATGATCGAGCAGGCCGGGCATGAATACAGGGCCTACCGTGTGCTATTGCTGGGGCTGGTGCTGGCTACGGCGGTGGGGCTGGTGTTGTGGTCGTTCTTGCAACTGTGGTGGGTGGCATTGCCGGCGGCGTTTGTCTGTTTCTGGCTACCCATATGGAAGATTTCCCACGACCGCATCAAGCGTTTCGCCCAGTTCGAGGAGGGCCTGCCCGATGCGCTGGATGCCATGTGCCGGGCTTTGCGCGCCGGGCATCCGTTTAACGAAACCTTGCAACTGGTTGCCGATGAGCATCAGGGGCCGGTTGCCTACGAGTTCGGCCTGGCGTTTGCCGATATCAACTATGGCAATGATGTGCGTCGGGCCATGCTCGGCCTGCTGGAGCGTGTGCCGAGCATGACGGTGATGATGCTGGTGACCACGGTGCTGATCCACCGTGAAACTGGCGGCAACCTGACTGAAGTTTTGACCCGTTTGAGCAGCCTGATTCGCGGCCGCTTTCGCTTCCATCGCAAGGTCAAGACCCTCTCGGCCGAGGGGCGCATGTCCGGCTGGATCCTGGTGTCGATGCCCTTTGTACTGGCGCTGGCCATCCTGATTTCCAGCCCGACTTACATGCCCCTGCTGTTCAAGGAACCCATGGGCCAGAAGCTGATCATGGGGGCTTTTGTGGCCATGATCATCGGGATTTTCTGGATCCGCAAAATCATCCGGATTCAGGTTTGAACACGGCTCGTCCTGGAGGGTATGGACATGAACTATTTACTGGGTCTGATCAATCGGCTAGTGGGTGACGAGCAACTGACCCGAATGCTGTTTGCGGCAGTTATCGGCCTGAGTGTGGTGTTGGTGGTGGTAGCCCTGGCGGTGCTGGTCAAGGGCCTGCAAAGCCCGGTGCAGCGGCGTTTGATGTTGATCAAGCGCGGTCATGGCATCGACCACCGGGCGCCGCCGAGCAACCTGCAAATGATGCTGGAGCAGGTCGGGCAGCGTTTCAGTTCTGCAGAGACCAGGCAGGCCTCGGCCACCCGGACCCTGCTGATCCATGCCGGCTACCGCTCCCCGTCGGCGGTGCAGGTGTACTGGGCGATTCGCTTGCTGCTGCCACTGTTACTGCTGGGCATAACACTGCTGGCATTGCCGTTTATTCCCAACATGTCGCTGCTGCTGGGGGGCGGTATCCTGGCTGTGGTCCTCGGTGTGGGCTGGCTGTTGCCGGCGATCTATGTCAGCTCGCGCAAGGAATCGCGCATGTCGCGGCTGCTGATTGCCTTCCCGGATGCCCTGGACTTGATGGTGGTGTGTGTGGAATCAGGCCTGGCCCTGCCCCAGGCCATTGAGCGGGTGGCCGAGGAAATGGCTGTCAGCCAGCCCGACCTGGCGATGGAGCTGGCGCTGGTCAACGCCGAGGTGCGTGCCGGTGTGCCCAGTACCGAAGCGCTCAAGCATCTGGCAGAGCGCACGGGCCTTGAAGATATTCGCGGGCTGGTGAGCTTGCTGGCGCAGAGCATCCGCTTCGGTACCAGCGTGGGCACCACCTTGCGCATCTATGCCGAGGAGTTTCGCGATCGACGTACCCAATTGGCCGAAGAAAAGGCCGCGAAAGTGGGCACCAAGCTGGTGTTTCCGTTGATCTTTTGCCTGTGGCCGAGCTTTTTTCTGGTGGCCATCGGGCCGGCGATCATCAGTGTGTTCAAGGTGTTCGGCAAGATTTGAGTAGAAAAGCAGGCCAGTACGCGCGGGCGTGTTAAACACCTGATAAGAAAAATCGATACCCGCTTAAGGATTTCCCAGAGGCGGGACAGGCCCTGGCGGCCTTAGAGTCATGCCCAACAGTTCGACTGTTGGGCATGACTTTTTTGGCCTGCGCTTATGTCAGCGCCAGTCGCAATTTCTACAAAAATAATAAGGTGGAAAACATGACTCACGAAACGGTCGATATCAAGGCCTGGATCGATGACAGGCCCGTCGCCAAATACCAGTGGTTGATTCTTGCACTGTGCTTTTTCGTTGTGTTGTTCGATGGTTTCGATGTGGCGGTGATGGGCTTTGTCGCGCCGTCACTGATCCAGGAATGGGGCCTGTCGCGCGCCGCTTTCGGCCCGGTTATGAGCGCCGGTATGGTCGGGTTGGCCATCGGCGCCCTGACTGCCGGGCCTTACGCTGACCGCCTGGGCCGCAAGAAAATCATGCTCTTTGCCGTCACCGGTTTCAGCGTCCTGAGCCTGGCCTGCGCCTTTGCCCGCAACCCCTATGAGCTGGCCGCCCTGCGCCTGCTGACCGGTGTGGCGCTGGGGGCTGCGTTGCCCAATACCACCACGCTGCTGGCCGAATACCTGCCAGAGCGCAACCGCTCGCTGTTTATCACCCTCATGTTCACCGGCTTCAATATGGGCTCGGGGCTGGGCGGCTTCGTCGCGGCCTGGTTGATACCGAGCCATGGCTGGCAGTCGGTGCTGCTGTTTGGCGGGATCATGCCGTTGTTGTTACTGCCGTTCCTGTGGCTGCTGCTGCCCGAATCCGCACGCTTTCTGGCCGCACACAATGCTTCGGCCAGCCAGATTGCCAAGGTGTTGAACAAGCTGGGCGGTACCTTCACCGCCGCCACCCGGTTTGTCATGTCCGAACCCCAGGTGCAGCATAAGGCGCCAGTGCGCATGCTGTTCACCGAGCAGTATCGCTTCGGCACGCTGGCCCTGTGGCTGACCTATTTCATGGGCCTGTTGGTGATCTACCTGACCATGGGCTGGATGCCGACCCTGTTGCGTGATGGCGGACTGTCCATCGAGCGTGCCGCAACCATTACCGGGCTGTTCCAGATCGGCGGCACGGTGGGCGCCATTGTGGTGGGCTGGGCAATGGACCGGCGCAATCCCAATGCGGTGATCGCGACCTCCTATGCCCTGGGCGGTGCCTTTATCCTGCTGCTGGGCGCCTTCAGCCTGGAATCCAGCCTGCTGGCCGTGGGCGTGATTGCCGCAGGCTTTTGCATGAGCGGGGCGCAAACGGGTCTCAATGCCTTCGCGCCGGGTTATTACCCGACTGATTGCCGGGCGACCGGGGTGAGCTGGATGCTGGGCATCGGCCGTTTTGGTGCGATTTTTGGTTCGCTAGTCGGCGGCGCGGTGCTCAGCCTGGGGCTGGACCTGCCGCTGTTGTTCGCCCTGCTGGCGGTGCCGGCCTTTATCGCCGCGCTGGCGATCATGGGCAATGGCCGGGCACGTCGGCGGGCGATCGGCCGTACAGTGCTGGCGCAATAAATTCTTTCATTCAAGGAACTCTTCATGGCTCGTATCATCGGTGGCCTCGCTGTCTCCCACACCCCGACCATCGGCTTCGCGGTCGATCACGACAAACAGAGCGAGGCTGCCTGGGCGCCGATCTTTGAAGGTTTCGAACCGATCAAGGTGTGGCTGGAAGAGCAGCAGCCGGACGTGCTGTTCTACATTTTCAACGATCATGTGACCTCGTTTTTCTTTGACCACTATGGCGCGTTTTCCCTGGGCGTGGATGAGCGCTACGAAGTGGCCGACGAAGGCGGCAACCCGCGTGCATTGCCCGGCATCGGCGGCCACGCGGCGCTGTCGCGGCACATTGGCGAAAGCCTGATGGCCGATGAGTTCGACATGAGCTTTTTCCGCGACAAGCCGCTGGATCACGGGTTTTTCTCGCCCATGTCGGCACTGCTGCCGTGCGAGCCGGACTGGCCGGTGCAGATCGTGCCGTTGCAGGTCGGGGTCTTGCAGTTCCCGATTCCCAGTGCGCTGCGTTGCTACAAACTGGGGCTGGCGCTGCGCCGCGCCATCGAAAGCTACCCCGAGGACTTGAAGGTCGCCATCGTCGCCACCGGCGGGGTCTCCCATCAGGTGCATGGCGAGCGCTGTGGCTTCAACAACCCGCAGTGGGACGCGCAGTTTGTCGACTTGCTGGTCAACGACCCGGTACGGCTGACCGAAATGACCCTGGCCGAATTCGCCACCCTCGGCGGGCTCGAGGGGGCGGAGGTGATCACCTGGCTGATCATGCGCGGTGCGTTGTCGGCTGTGGTGAAAAACCTGCATCAGGACTACTACCTGCCGTCCATGACCGGGATTGCCACCCTGTTGCTGGAGAACCAGGACCGCGCGGTGCCGGCCGAGGTCAATGCCCGTCATCGGGCCCATATGCAGCACCAACTGGCGGGGATCGACAAGCTGCCAGGCACTTACCCCTTCACCCTGGCCCGCAGTGCCAAGGGTTATCGCCTGAACAAGTTTTTGCATCGCATGATCGAGCCCCAATGGCGCCAGCGCTTTCTGGCCGAGCCTGAGGCATTGTTTGCCGAATCCGGGCTCAGTGAAGAAGAACGCGACCTGTTGCGCCGCCGGGACTGGCGAGGGTTGATCCACTACGGGGTGATTTTCTTTGTACTGGAAAAACTCGCGGCGGTATTGGGCATCCCCAACCTGCAGGTCTATGCCGCCATGCGCGGCGAAAGCCTGGAAGATTTTATCCAGACCCGCAATCAGCAAGTGCTCTATTCAGTGGCGGGCAAAGCTTCGCGCTGATCGTGTTGCCCCCTGCAAAGGGGGCGTTTAACCAAAACAAACGGAAAACAATAACAATGACTGTCACCCTCAACTCACGCAATTTCTGCGCGTTGGCGCTTGCCTGTGCGTTGCCTTTACCAGGCCAGGCGGCCGGCTTTGTCGACGATGCCAGCGTCAACCTGAACCTGCGCAACTTCTTTATCAACCGCAATTTCACCAACCCGGGTAATGCCCAGGGGCTGGCCCAGGAGTGGACGCAGAACTTTATCCTCGACGCCAGATCGGGCTTTACCCAGGGCACTGTCGGCTTCGGGGTGGATGCCCTGGGCCTGTATTCGATCAAGCTCGATGGCGGCAAGGGCAGTGGTGGTACCCAATTATTACCGGTGGGCAGTGACGGGCGCCCGGCCGATGATTTCGGGCGGTTGGGGGTGGCCGCAAAAATGAAGATCGGCAAGACCGTGCTCAAGGTCGGTGAATGGATGCCGGTGCTGCCGATCCTGCGCTCCGACGATGGCCGCTCGTTGCCGCAAACCTTTGAAGGCGCTCAGGTGACCTCGCAGGACATTGATGGCCTGACGCTGTATGGCGGCCAGTTCCGCAAAAACAGCCCGCGCAACGATTCGAGCATGGACGACATGTTTATGCAGGGCAAAGCGACGGTCACCTCCGATCGCTTCAACTTTGTCGGCGGTGAATACACCTTCAACGAAAAACGCACGATGGTCGGCTTGTGGAATGCCGAGCTCAAGGACATCTACCAGCAGCAATACCTGCAAGTGACCCACAGCCAGCCGCTGGGCGACTGGACCCTGGGGGCCAATCTGGGTTACTTCCGCGGCACTGAAGACGGCAGTGCCAAAGCTGGCGACCTGGATAACCGCACGGTCTCGGCGCTGCTTTCGGCCCGTTACGGCGCCAGCACCTTCTATGTGGGCCTGCAAAAGGTCACCGGCGATGATGGCTGGATGCGGGTCAATGGCACCAGTGGTGGCACCCTGGCCAATGACACGTACAACTCCAGCTACGACAGCGCCCGGGAGAAGTCCTGGCAGGTGCGCCACGACTATAACTTTGCGGCGCTTGGCGTGCCGGGCCTGACGTTGATGAACCGCTACCTCAGTGGCAGCAACGTGCACACCGGCACTGTCACCGACGGCAAGGAATGGGGCCGGGAAACCGAGCTGGCTTACACCCTGCAGAGCGGCACGTTCAAAGACCTCAACCTGCGGCTTCGCAACTCCACGATGCGCCGCGACTACAGCACCAACGAGTTCGATGAAAACCGCCTGATTGTCAGCTATCCGCTGAATATTCTCTGAGGGCTTGATCCCGTAGCAGCTGCCGAAGGAACGAGGCTGCGTTCGATTGCGAAGCAATCGCAAAATATGAACCCGCGATTTAATTGAAAGACCGCGATTTCAGGTTTTACGACGGCTGCGCCGCCGGACGCAGCCTGCGGCAGCTGCTACGGGTTCAAGGTTCAGGGGGCTGCTCCTGGATCACCTGACGGATCACGTCCATCAACGCCTTTGCCACCGGTGAGTGCAGGCTGGCGGTGCGTGAGGTGAGGCCGATGGCGCGAGAGGTATGGCGCAGCTCCAGCGGCAGGATGCACAGCTCGCCACTGGCAATTTCTGCCTCCAGCTGGTGTGCGGACACCGCCGCCAGCATGTCCGAGCGCAGCAGCAAACCACGGATGATCGCCATGTCGCCGCTCTCGACCATCGGGCGCGGCGGCGCAATGCCAAATGCAGTAAAACAGTCGTCGAGCATGTGCCGCGCCGGCGAACCGGCTCGTGGCAGCACCCATTGCGCATCAGCCAGTTCGGCCTGCACGGTGCTTTTCGAATACAGCGGATGACCGCGCCGCGCCAGTACCACCATCTCCTCCGTCAGCAAGGCTTCGCCCGACAGGTCGCTGGCGTATGCCGTCGAGCGCAAGGCGCCGAATATAAAATCCACATCCCCCGCGCGCAATTCGGTAGCCAGCAGGTCGAACGGGCTTTCGTTGGTAATCACCTGGATGCCCGGGTGTTCGGCCATCAGGCGCACGATGGCCTCGGGCAGGATGCGGGTGCGGCCCAGGGGCAGGGCACCGACCTGGACCACGCCCTGCAGCGTTCCCTGCAGGGCGCTGATATCGGTGTCGATATGGCGCAGTTCATTGAGGGCGCGGCGCACCGGGAACAGGATGTCGAGGCTGGCGCGTGTCGGCAGCAGGCCCCGTGGCGTACGCTCGAACAGGGTGTGGCCGCAACCGCTTTCGAGCACCTTGAGGGTCGAACTGATGGCGGGCTGGCTCAGCCCGAGCAAGCTGGCCACGGTTTGCATATGGTGGGTTTCGCACAATTTGACGAACACTTGCAGGCGCCGGGCCTGGAACAGGTACAGCGGCTCGGTCCGGGCTTTGTCAGTACCGTTAAGCAGATGCGGGACGCTGTCCAGTTCGGCCAGCACGCGGCGGGCGCGGGGCAGCAGGCGGGTGCCGTAATCAGTCAGGCGCATGCCGTTGGCGTGGCGCTCAAACAACAGCACGCCGAGGCGAGCCTCCAGTTCGGAAATCGAGCGGGTCACTACCGACTGTGCCCGGAACAGGGCTTCAGAGGCTTTGGACACACTGCCGTAGTCGGCCACCCGAACAAAGGCGCGCACGTGCATCAGGCTGGGTAGCTCACTCGATTGCATGGGGGCAGGCTCTTTGATTGGGCAATACAGTGGGACTATGCCTGCCTGGCAGATGAGCTGGCAATAAATAAAACGCATACCTGTAGCAAGCTTATGCATTACTCCGGGGCGGCAGGTGGGTGCGATCCTTTGGCCAACTGTTGAAGGAGCCCGCACATGAATGCATCACCCAAAACCGCACTGGTCGTCAGTGCTCATTCGGCCGATTTTGTCTGGCGTGCCGGCGGTGCCATCGCCCTGCATGCGCAACAGGGCTACGCGGTACATATCGTCTGCCTGTCATTCGGCGAACGCGGCGAATCCGCCAAGCTGTGGCGCAAGGGCGAGATGAGCGAACAGCGGGTCAAGCAGGCGCGGCGCGAGGAAGCGCAGCAGGCGGCGGATATCCTGGGGGCCAGTGTCGAGTTCTTCGATATCGGCGACTACCCGATGCGCGCCGACAAGGACACGCTGTTTCGCCTGGCGGATGTGTTTCGCCGCGTACAGCCGGAGTTTGTACTCAGCCATTCGCTCAAGGACCCGTACAACTACGATCACCCGCTGGCCATGAACCTGACCCAGGAGGCGCGCATCATCGCCCAGGCCGAAGGTTACCGGCCGGGCGAGAAGATTGTCGGCGCGCCGCCGGTGTACAGCTTCGAGCCCCATCAGCCGGAGCAGTGTGAATGGCGCCCGGATGTGCTGCTGGACATCACCGAAGTGTGGGACAAAAAGTACGCGGCCATTCAGTGCATGGCCGGCCAGGAACATCTGTGGGAGTACTACACCCGTGTCGCTTTGCAGCGCGGCGTGCAGGCCAAGCGCAACGTGGGCATCGCCTCGGGTCGCACTATCGAATATGCCGAGGGTTACCAGAGCATTTTCCCCCGTGTGACGGAGAATCTGGCATGAGCGCGCTAATCGGTAAAACCGGCCTGGTGGTACGCAGCATTCCCCGGGCCGACGCGGCGCTGGTCAATGAGCTGGGCCGCTACGGGGTGGCCACGATCCACGAAGCCCAGGGCCGTAAGGGCCTGCTGGCACCCCGTATTACGCCGATCCAGCGCGGTACGGTGATCAGCGGCACGGCAGTGACAGTGCTGGTAGCGCCGGGAGATAACTGGATGTTCCATGTTGCCGTGGAGCAGTGCCAACCCGGGGACATTTTGGTGGTGGCGCCGACTTCACCTTGCACTGACGGTTATTTTGGCGACCTGCTGGCCACCTCGCTCAAGGCCCGCGGTGTGCGTGCACTGGTGATCGATGCTGGGGTGCGAGATACCCACACCCTGCGCGGCATGGGTTTCCCGGTGTGGTCGCGGGCCATCAGCGCCCAGGGCACGATCAAGGAAACGTTGGGCTCGGTTAACCTGCCGATCATCTGCGCAGGGCAACTGGTCAACCCCGGGGATGTGGTGGTGGCGGATGACGACGGGGTGGTGATTGTGCGTCGCGTCGAGGTGGCGAAGGTGGTCGAGGCCAGCCGTGAACGGGCTGATCTGGAGGACCACAAGGCGTTGCGCCTGGCCAAGGGCGAGCTGGGGCTGGATATCTACAACATGCGCGGGCGACTGGCCGAGAAAGGTTTGCGTTATGTCGACAGCATCGAAGAGCTTGAGGGCTGAGCATGACCCAGACCCGTATTCCTTGCCTGTTGATGCGCGGCGGCACGTCAAAGGGCGGGTACTTTCTGGCCCGCGACTTGCCCGCAGAGCCGCTGCTGCGTGATCGCGTGCTGCTGGCGGTGATGGGCTCGCCGGACAGCCGTCAGATTGACGGCATCGGTGGTGCCGACTCGCTGACCAGTAAAGTAGCGATCATCCAGCCGTCTGCACGCGCGGACGCCGATGTCGACTATCTGTTTGCGCAAGTGCTGGTGGACGAGCCGCGGGTCGATTACGGCCAAAACTGCGGCAATATCCTCGCCGGGGTCGGGCCGTTCGCCATTGAACGGGGGCTGGTGCCGGTGGCGGGGGATGTGACCCCGGTGCGGATTTTTATGCAAAACAGCGGGCAGGTCGCGATCGCTCATGTGCCGACACCTGCCGGCCATGTGCGCTACAGCGGTGAAGCGCGAATTGATGGCGTGCCGGGCTTGGCTGCGCCCCTGATCGTCGAGTTCGAGGACATCGCAGGAGCCAGTTGCGGCGCACTGTTGCCGACCGGTAACGCTGTGGATGTGCTGGACGCAATTGAAGTGACCTGCATCGACAATGGCATGCCGGTTGTGCTGCTGCGGGCCCGGGACCTGGGTTGCAGTGGCTATGAAAGCCCGGCGCAGCTGGAGGCGGACAGTGCGCTCAAGGCCCGGCTGGAGTCGATCCGTTTGCAGGCCGGGCTGCGCATGAATCTGGGCGACGTACGCCAGCGCAATGTACCGAAGATGTGCTTGGTGGCACCTGCGCAGGCAGGCGGGGCGTTGTGTACGCGAACATTTATTCCACATCGCTGCCATACCAGTATCGGTGTATTCGGGGCGGTCAGCGTGGCTGCCGCGTGTTTGATCGAGGGGAGTGTGGCGGCAGGGCTGGCCCGGGTTGGCATGGGGGATGTGCAGCAACTTTCGGTAGAACACCCCACAGGAGAGTTCACGGTGGAGCTGCGCTTGCACCACGGCCAGTTGGCAGGGTGCGGGCTGATGCGCACGGCGCGGTTGTTGTTTGACGGGGTGGTGTGTGTGCCGGCGGCGGTCTGGGCAGGCTAAGAGACCTGGTCATGTGGGGGCTGGCTTGCCTGCGATGCAGGCGCTGCGGTCAATCAGGCAGTGCACATTAATTAATAGCATCGCGAGCAAGCCTGTTCCCACAGGACGAATGCGCGCTGGCGTGGTCTATGCTCTTGTTCCCACCGGTTTACCGGTGTTCGCACAAACAGGAGGTTGATCATGAGCAAGAAGATTTTGGTGGTACTGACCAGCGTCGAGAAATACCCCGATCTGGATCGCCCCACCGGGCTATGGCTGGGCGAAGCCGTGCATTTTGTACACAAGGTGCAGGCGGCAGGTTTCAAGGTCGACTATGTCAGCCCCCAGGGTGGCTACACGCCGATCGACCCCCACAGCCTGGCCGCCGACATGGCGTCGCCGATTGACTGGCAGTGGTATCACGACAAGGCCTTCATGAACCGGCTGGGTGCGACGCTCAAGCCCGACCAGGTCAACCCCGATGACTACATCGCCATTTATTACGCGGGCGGCCACGGGGTGATCTGGGATTTCCCGGACAACACTCAGTTGCAGGCCCTGAGCCGGCGTATTTATGAACAGGGCGGGGTGGTGTCATCGGTGTGTCATGGCGCAGTGGGGTTGCTCAATATCAAACTGAGCGATGGCGAACTGCTGATCAAGGGCAAGAAAGTCACCGGCTTCTCCAATGAAGAGGAAGAACTGGCCGGCCTGACCAAGCATGTGCCGTATTTGACCGAAACCGAGCTGGTCAAGCGCGGTGCGATCTATCAAAAGGCCGATGCACCCTGGGCACCCTTTGCCATTGCCGACGGGCGCCTGATTACCGGGCAAAACCCGGCATCCGGTGGTCCGGTGGCGGAGCTGGTGTTGAAGGCTATCGGGTAAATTCAGTTAATCCCCTCGATGCTGGCCACCCCGGCCAGCATCGGTTCTGCTCTAGCCGTCGCCATCGCAACATTAAACTTTTGAATCCCAAGGATATTCTGTAGCCTTGTCGCGCTTCAGTGCTTGTCCGTGCCTGATACATACATTCTCCCAGCGGGGCTTGACGGCCCGGAGCTGGTGGTACACTCGACTTTCGCGCAACAGCGCTTGCAGGTCTTGCGAACATGACGCAAATTTCTGAACGACTTCTGGTTCAAGCTCACCTTGATGCCAAGCAGCCCAAGCCGTTGACTGAGGCTCAAGCCCTCAGCCTGCGGGCGCAGATCGCCGCCGAGCTCAAAGCCCGCGACGCAGTGCTGGTGGCGCACTTTTATTGTGATCCGGTGATTCAGGCCCTGGCCGAAGAAACCGGCGGCTGTGTGTCCGATTCCCTGGAGATGGCCCGCTTTGGCGCGGCTCACCCGGCCAAGACCATTCTGGTCGCCGGTGTGCGCTTTATGGGCGAAACGGCAAAAATCCTCACCCCGGAAAAACGCGTGCTGATGCCGACGCTGGAGGCCACCTGCTCGCTGGATCTGGGCTGCCCGGTGGAGGAGTTCTCGGCGTTTTGCGACAAGCATCCCGAGCGCACGGTGGTGGTGTATGCCAACACGTCGGCGGCGGTCAAGGCCCGGGCTGACTGGGTCGTAACGTCAAGCTGCGCGCTGGAGATCGTCGAAAGCCTGATGGATAACGGTGAAACCATTATCTGGGGGCCTGACAAGCATCTGGGTCGTTATATCCAGCGCCAGACCGGTGCCGACATGCTGCTGTGGGACGGTGCCTGCATCGTTCACGAAGAGTTCAAGTCCAAGCAGCTGGAAGACATGAAGGCGCTGTATCCGGATGCTGCGATCCTCGTGCACCCGGAGTCGCCGGAGTCGGTGATTGATCTGGCCGATGCCGTGGGCTCTACCAGCCAGTTGATTGCTGCGGCGCAGAACCTGCCCAACAAGACCTTTATCGTGGCCACCGATCGCGGCATTTTCTACAAGATGCAGCAGTTGTGCCCGGACAAGGTGTTTATCGAAGCACCGACCGCAGGTAACGGTGCGGCGTGCCGTAGTTGCGCGCACTGCCCGTGGATGGCGATGAATACCCTGGAGCGCACGCTGGAATGCTTGCAGCAGGGTACGAACGAGATTTTCGTTGACCCGGCGCTGGTGCCCCATGCCATTCGCCCGCTCAAGCGCATGCTCGATTTCACCCAGGCGGCGCGGTTGAAACTGGCGGGCAATGCCTGATTAGCCAGCACTGTTCTCTGTGGGAGCGGGCTTGCTCGCGATGGGGTCAACAAGGTCAAACTGACATACCGAGTTGCCTGAATCGCGAGCAAGCCCGCTCCCACAGGAACTGAGCCAGTCAGGCTCAGTTCATCATTTCCTTGAGCGCCCGCTCCTGATCCATCAGTTCCCGCTTGCGCGCATCCAGGCGTGCCGACAGCTGGAAGTTGTTGGTCAGCTTCTGGGCGAAGTCCAGTTGCTGAATGGCCTGGCGATAATCCCCTACCAGCGCGAAGTATTCGGCACGGGCCTGGTGCAGGCCGATGATATTGCCTGACAAACCGCGGGTTTCGGCCACCGAGTACCAGACATCCGGGTCATCCGGGCGGCTCTTGAGCAGCGCTTCAAGGGCCTTGTCGGCTTCCTTGGGATTGTTTTGCTTGAGCAGCAAATCCACCCGGGCCTGGTTGAGCGGGTAATTGCCGGGGTACAAGGTGCGCATCCGGTCGATGCGCTGCTGGGCTTCGCTCAGGCGGTTGCTGTCCATGTCCAGCTCGATCTGCGCCAGGTTGTAGGTGATGTCGTTGGGCGACTTTTCCAGCAGCGGCTTGAGGGTCTCGCGGGCTTCGTTGAACTGGCTGCCTTTGATGTAGGCAATCGCCAGGCCATAACGGGCTACGTCGTTCTTCGGGTTCTCATCCAGTTGCTGGCGAAAACGCTTGGCGGCCAGCCCGGGGGTTTCTTCGTAGTTGAGCTGCACCCGGGCGCGGATCAACTGATAGCGCAGGCTGTCTTCGGTGCCGCCCGGCCGGGCCTGTTCGGCGCGGTTGCGGGTGTCGGCGATACGGGATTCGGTGACCGGGTGAGTCAGCAGGAATTCCGGTGGCCGGCCATCAAAACGGTACTGGCGCATCAGACGCTCAAACATGGTGGGCATGGAGCGCGGGTCGTAACCGGCCTTTTCCAGGTTGAGAATGCCGATTCGGTCAGCTTCCTGCTCGTTCTGACGCGAAAAGCGCCGTTGTTCCTGCAGGGCCGCAGCCTGGGTGCCGGCAATCGCAGCAATGCCGGCGTCGCCTGCGCCAGAGGCCGCCACGATAATCCCGGCGAGCAGCGCAGCCATCATTGGCAACTGCATGCGTTGCTGGGCTTCCACGCCACGGGCAAAGTGGCGCTGGGACAAGTGGGCCAGTTCGTGGGCCATGACCGAGGCGTATTCACCTTCGGTCTGGGCGTTGAGGAACAGCCCACCGTTAACCCCGATGATCCCGCCAGGTGCGGCGAAGGCGTTGAGCTGCGGGCTGTTGATCAGAATGAATTCGAGGCGGCGGTCCTGCACCTGGCTGGTTTCGACCAGTTTGTAGACGCTGGTCTCGACATAGTCCTTGAGCTGGGGGTCGTTGAGCTGTGACACCTGGCTACGCAACATGGCCAGCCAGGCGCGGCCCAGTTGGTATTCTTGCTGTGGCGAGACAATGGACGAACTGGCGTCACCCAGAGACGGTAAATCGTCGGCGAAACTCGGTGATGCGAGCAGGCAAGCGAGCGTCAACAGGGTAGGGCGCAGAAAAGTCATGCACAAAGCTCTGGTTGGTAAAGCGCTTACTGTAGCTGGACACTCGGCTGGCGACCAGTGGCGGGGTTGCTTGGGGTATTCTAGCTGGCATAAAAAATGCCCTCTGTGGAGATGTACGCAATGACTGATGTGTTGGCCCATGATGCCGAACTGGATGCTGCGGGTCTGAATTGCCCGTTGCCGCTGCTCAAGGCCAAGATGGCGCTGAACAAGATGGGCAGTGGCCAGACCCTCAAGGTGATCGCCACGGACGCGGGCTCACAACGTGATTTTCGTACCTTTGCCCGCCTGGCAGGCCATGAGCTGCTGCGTGAAGAAGAGGATGCCGGCACCTATCGCTACTGGTTACGCAAGGCCTGAGCCCAGGCCTTTCTTCTAAGGAATATCGATGTTCAAGGTTTTACGTGGTTGGGTGCAGCGCTATTTCTCTGATGAAGAAGCGGTGGTGCTCGCGGTGTTGCTGGTGCTGGCGTTTACCGCCGTTCTGACATTGGGCGGTATGCTCGCACCCGTGCTGGCGGGCATGGTGCTGGCGTATCTGATGCAGGGCCTGGTGGTGGCACTGGAGCGCATGCGGGTGCCGGCCGCAGCGGCGGTCGGGCTGGTGTTTGCGCTGTTTATGGGCTTGTTGCTGGTGTTTCTGGTGGTAGTGGTGCCCTTGCTCTGGCATCAGCTGATTACGCTGTTCAACGAGCTGCCGGGCATGCTCGCCAAGTGGCAATCGTTGTTGCTGTTATTGCCTGAGCGCTACCCGCATCTGGTGTCGGATGAGCAGGTGCTGCAGGCCATTGAAGTTGCACGGGGTGAAATCGGCAAGTTCGGGCAACTGGCACTGACCTTTTCGCTGTCAAGCTTGCCGCTGCTGGTCAACATCATGATTTATCTGGTGCTGGTACCGATCCTGGTGTTTTTCTTTCTCAAGGACCGCGCGGTCATTGGCCGCTGGGTGCGCGGCTATCTGCCTCGCGAACGGGCATTGATTACCCGCGTGGCCGAAGAAATGAACCGCCAGATTGCCAACTATATTCGCGGCAAGGTCATCGAGATCATTATTTGCGGCGGCGTGACCTATATCGCCTTTGTCACCATGGGCCTCAACTATGCGGCCTTGCTGGCGCTGCTGGTGGGGGTTTCGGTGGTGGTGCCCTATGTCGGGGCGGTGGTAGTGACGGTGCCGGTGCTGCTGATTGCACTGTTCCAGTGGGGCTGGAGCGATCAGTTTATCTACCTGATGGCGGTCTACGGGATCATCCAGACCCTGGACGGCAATGTGCTGGTACCGCTGCTGTTCTCCGAAGCGGTGAGCCTGCACCCGGTGGCGATCATTTGCGCGGTGCTGTTGTTTGGCGGGTTGTGGGGTTTCTGGGGGATATTCTTTGCCATCCCGTTGGCGACCTTGTTCAAGGCTGTGCTCGATGCCTGGCCGCGAGAGCAGCAAGTCGTGTCACCGCTGCTGTAGATCACTAAACGCCAGACATGAAAAAGCCCCGGCTCGTAAGAGTCGGGGCTTTTTCGTTACTGCATCAGCTTACGCTTGAATAACCGGGATATTGGCGTTTGCAGCCGCTTCACGGAATTCGGCGATCTGATCAAAGCTCAGGTAGCGGTACACGTCCGCGGCCATGGTGTTGATCTCTGCCGCGTAGGCCATGTATTCCTCAACGGAAGGCAGACGACCCAGGATCGAGGCCACCGACGCCAACTCGGCCGAAGCCAGGTAAACGTTCGCGCCGTCACCCAGACGGTTCGGGAAGTTACGGGTCGAAGTCGACACAACAGTCGAGTTCGGCTCTACCCGTGCCTGGTTACCCATGCACAGCGAGCAGCCCGGCATTTCCATGCGCGCGCCAGCTTTACCGTAGATGCCGTAGTAGCCTTCTTCGGTCAGTTGGTGAGCGTCCATCTTGGTCGGCGGCGACAGCCACAGACGGGTTGGCAGCTGGCCTTTGACCTTGTCCAGCAACTTGCCCGCAGCGCGGAAGTGGCCGATGTTGGTCATGCACGAACCGATAAACACTTCGTCGATTTTCTCGCCAGCAACGCTGGACAGCAGACGGGCGTCATCCGGGTCGTTTGGCGCGCAGAGCACAGGCTCCTTGATGTCAGCCAGATCGATTTCGATGATGTGCGCGTATTCGGCGTCAGCATCGGCTTCCATCAGCTCAGGGTTGGCTACCCAGGCTTCCATCGCTTGAGCGCGACGCTCAAGGGTACGAGCGTCGCCGTAACCTTCACCGATCATCCAGCGCAGCAGGGTGATGTTGGAGTTCAGGTATTCGGTGATCGACTCTTTGGACAGCTTGATGGTGCAACCGGCTGCCGAACGTTCTGCCGAAGCGTCGGACAGTTCGAAGGCTTGCTCGATGCTCAGGTTGTCCAGACCTTCGATTTCCAGGATGCGACCCGAGAATTCGTTGATCTTGCCTTTTTTCTCTACCGTCAGCAGACCCTGTTGGATCGCGACGTAAGGAATGGCGTGAACCAGGTCACGCAGGGTGATGCCCGGCTGCATTTCGCCTTTGAAACGAACCAGAACCGATTCCGGCATGTCCAGTGGCATTACGCCAGTGGCTGCGGCGAACGCTACCAGGCCCGAACCGGCCGGGAACGAAATGCCCATCGGGAAACGGGTGTGGGAGTCACCGCCAGTACCAACGGTATCCGGCAGCAGCATGCGGTTCAGCCAGCTGTGGATGATGCCGTCGCCCGGACGCAGGGACACGCCGCCACGGGTCATGATGAAGTCAGGCAGGGTGTGGTGGGTGGTCACGTCGATCGGCTTTGGATAGGCCGCGGTGTGGCAGAACGACTGCATCACCAGATCAGCGGAGAAGCCCAGGCACGCCAGGTCTTTCAGTTCGTCACGGGTCATTGGACCGGTGGTGTCCTGGGAACCTACGGTGGTCATCTTCGGTTCGCAGTAAGTGCCCGGGCGAACGCCGGTCACGCCGCACGCCTTGCCGACCATTTTCTGCGCCAGGGTGAAACCCTTGGTGCTTTCAACCGGTGCTTCAGGCTTCTTGAACAGATCGGTAGGGCCCAGACCCAGCTCAGCGCGAGCCTTCTCGGTCAGGCCACGGCCGATGATCAGCGGGATACGGCCGCCAGCGCGAACTTCGTCCAACAGAACCGGAGTTTTCAGTTCGAAGGTGGTGATGACTTCGTCAGTACCGTGCTTGCAGACTTTGCCGGCGTGCGGGTACAGGTCGATCACGTCGCCCATGTTGATGTTGGAAACATCGAACTCGATTGGCAGTGCGCCAGCATCTTCCATGGTGTTGTAGAAGATCGGAGCGATCTTGCTGCCGAAGCAGAAGCCGCCAGCACGCTTGTTCGGTACATAAGGCACGTCGTCGCCGAAGAACCACAGTACGGAGTTGGTTGCCGATTTACGCGACGAACCGGTACCGACTACGTCACCGACGTAAGCGATAGGGAAGCCCTGGCCGCGCATTTCTTCGATTTGCTTCATCGGACCGATGGAGCCTTGAACGTCCGGCACGATACCGTCACGGGCCATTTTCAGCATGGCCAGGGCGTGCAGCGGGATGTCAGGGCGCGACCAGGCGTCCGGTGCCGGCGACAGGTCGTCGGTGTTGGTTTCGCCGGTTACCTTGAACACGCGCAGGCTGATTTTGTCAGCCAGGGTAGGGCGGTTCTTGAACCACTCGCCGTCAGCCCAGGACTGCACCACGGCTTTGGCGTGGGCATTGCCGTTTTTGGCTTTTTCAGCGACGTCGTGGAAGGCGTCAAACATCAGCAGGGTGTGCTTGAGTTGCTCGGCGGCAACCGGTGCCAGCTCTGCGTCGTCCAGCAGGTCAACCAGAGTCACGATGTTGTAGCCGCCTTGCATGGTGCCAAGCAGTTCAACAGCGCGTTTTTTGCTGATCAGCGGGGAGGAGGCTTCACCTTTGGCGATCGCGGCCAGGAAGCCGGCTTTCACATAGGCAGCTTCGTCAACACCCGGCGGAATGCGGTTGGTGATCAGGTCAACGAGGAATTCTTCTTCGCCGGCAGGCGGGTTTTTCAGCAGCTCAACCAGGCCTGCAGTTTGTTCGGCGTTAAGCGGCTGGGGAACGATACCCAGTGCTGCGCGCTCTTCGATATGTTTGCGGTAGGCTTCAAGCACAGTTATTACCCTCATCATTGGTCCCAAATGGGTGTCCGGGACGCTCATCCAGGAATGCCGAGCACTCATGCGCTGCGGGGCTTTTTGAGCCGCTTAGCCAGAATTGCAAGGATTCCCAACAGAAGCTGTTTTCAAAGTTTTACGCCTTCCGAACGGGGGAGATGATGAATGCTGGTGCGGGTATCTGCAGTGCAAACACCCCTCACCAACACCGTTCTTCGGGATCAACTGTGCTCGTGACGCTTTGAAAACAGCTTCTAACGGACATTGGCGCCTTAAAAGGCAGGCCGATTCTACGGTAAAAACTTGTTAAAGGTAAGTTAGGCCCTGAAGGTTGAGGGGTGATCTGCGTTAGACAAAGGGCTAACATGGCCACCTGTTTCGTTCTGCAGTGCTCTATTTCGCCATGTCCAATCAAACCATCAAGACCCCCTGCATAGGCCTTTGTTCAACGGTTTACGGTGACCTTGTGTGCCGTGGTTGCAAGCGCTTCCATCATGAAGTGATCAACTGGAACGGTTACAACGAGGAAGAAAAGCGAGCCGTGTGGCGCAGGCTTGAGCAGCTGTTGGTGCAGGTGATGGCCGGCAAGGTCGAAGTGTTCGACCGTGCCACGCTGCGTGACCAACTGGTGGCGCGCAAGATCCGCTTTGTGCCTGCCCAGTCCGAGTATTGCTGGGCCTACCAGCTGATTGCCCGCGGGGCGCGGGTGATCAATCAGCTGGAGCTGTATGGCATGGTGCTGTTGCCGGAGTTTCGCGGCTGGCCGCTGACCGACCTGCGTGATGCCATTGATCGGGAATTTTTCCTCCTGTCCGAGGCGCACTACGAGCGTTACATCGCCCCGGGTTTTCTCAAGGACGCCTTTGGCGAATAAGCCGTTCAGCCTTTGCTTGCCAATTCTTCCAGATGCTCGGCCATGTCATCGGGCTTGAGCACCAGGATGTCGCTTTCCAGCTTGTCGATCACCACTTCCGCGGTATTGCCGATCAGCGCTCCTGAAAGCCCGGTGCGCGCCACTGTGCCCATCACGGTCACGACAGCACCGAGGGTTTTGGCGACCCGCGGGATGATTACGTCAGCCGGACCTTCCTCAATGTGCAGGCGGCTGTCATCAATTTCGCACTGTTGTTGGAACACCTTGCACTCGGCCCTATAGGTTTGTTCCAGTTCGGTGTCCAGCGGGTAGACGGCGTCTACCGTTGCCAGCATCGGGGCCGGGTGGGCGCTGACAACATGAAATTCCCCGCGGGCCATGCTGGCAATGCGAAAGCCGTGGTCGACGATGCTCGTGTGCAGGGCCATATGCTCGGGGTCGTTGTTGCCTACATCCACGGCCGCCAAAACAACGGCGTTCTCCCAGGTTTCAGCGGTTTTAACCAGTAATACCGGGCTGGGGCAGTAGCGCAGCAGTTTCCAGTCTTCCGGGGTCAGCAACACTTTTTTCAGCGGGTTGTCGGGCACATGCTGCTTGATCACCAGGCCGCAATTGTGGGCTTGCTGCACCTTGATGATGGTGGCGTGCTGGCTTTCATGCCAGGCCTGCTCGCTAGTCACGTTGTAGGCTTCGCTTTTGAGGCTGCTTTCAAGCACGCTGAGCAGGGCCGAATGGTCATGCTTTTTATCGCAGATCAACAGGTGCAAATGCGCCTTGGTGTGGCAGGCGATGTGTTTGGCGCGCTTGAGGGCGAGGCTTTCCATCAGGTGGGGCTCGATGACGACCAACAGGCTGTTGATGCTGTGCATGACCGTTGTCTCCACAGGTTATAAAAGTGGCTTTCAATCACTATAGTTGCTTGGCAGTTGTCGCTGTGTTGATGCATATCAAGTTAGGTCGTTGGTGCTGCGCCCCGTGCCCCGTATAATCCCCGGCTCGCCTCAATTCAGTCTTTGTGAGCCTCATGTCTGCAATCGTTCAAAACTCTGCCGGTCTGCCGGGCAACTCCCTTTTGTCGGGAGTGTGCGTGTGATTCTTCCTGAAATTCATGAGTTCCTGGGCTGCCGCACGCCTGATGGCTGGATCGCGGCTGCGCTGGCTGATCAGGAAACCTTGCTGATCGATCACAAAAACTGTGAGTTCAAGGCTGCCAGTACGGCGCTGAGCCTGATCGCCAAGTACCACTCCCATGTTGATCTGATCAATATGATGTCGCGCCTGGCGCGTGAAGAGTTGGTGCACCACGAGCAAGTCATGCGCCTGATGAAAAAGCGCAAGATCGAACTGCGCCAGCTGTCAGCCGGGCGCTATGCCTCGGCGCTGCGCAAGGTGGTGCGTAACCATGAGCCGGTCAAGCTGGTGGACACGCTGGTGGTGGGGGCGTTTATCGAGGCGCGTAGTTGCGAGCGTTTCGAAGCGCTGGTGCCCCATCTGGACGAAGAACTCGGCAAGTTCTACTTCGGCTTGCTCAAGAGCGAGGCCCGGCATTTCCAGGGCTACCTGAAACTGGCTTATCAATATGGCGATGCCAAGGATATTGCCCAGGTGATCGAGCGGGTGAGGGCGGCTGAGCAGGAGCTGATTGAGTCGCCGGATGTTGAGTTCCGCTTTCATAGTGGTGTGCCAGCCGTTTCTTGAGTCTTCTATAGATCTACTGTGGGAGCGGGCTTGCTCGCGATGCAGGCGCTGCGGTCTGTCAGGCAAGCCGGGGCGATGCCATCGCGAGCAAGCCCGCTCCCACAACAATCCCGCCATCATCAAGATAGTTGCTCTCTTGGGCGCCGGTTTGAGTGCTCGTTTAACAACCAGATAGATAGCCACCTAATAATCGGCTTGACATTAGCTGCCTAGACAGTAATATTTCGTAACATTACTGCCTAGGCAGCTTCCTGGTGCCCTGATGAAACACTTTCACCCCGATAACTTTCAAAATTGCACCCTGGGTTTGCTCCTGGGGCGCACGGCCATGCTCAAGGACAAGATCATTGACCGCCATATGGAGCCTTACGGCATCACGGCGGCGCAGTTCAAGGTGCTGATCATCATGGCCCAGTTCGACGTCGACACCCCGGCCGAGCTCTGTCGTCACCTGTGCCTGGACAGCGGTTCGATGACCCGCATGCTTGACCGTCTTGAGCAAAAAAACCTGCTGATGCGCCAGCGCTCCGAAGCCGATCGGCGTCAGGTGCGGTTGGTGCTCACCGACGACGGCAAGGCGCTGGCCGATTTGTTGCCCAAGGTGGGCGCCGACGCCATGAACCAGCTGGCAGGTGCCATCAGCCCGCAAGAACTGCAAAGCCTGGAACAGATCCTCAAGAAAATACTGCTGGCCGCCGGTGATCCAATCACGGTCATGCGCTTAGGTGAAAAATGAGCAACAAAACGCTGCGTACAGGCTTGAGCCTGGTATTTACGTCGATGGTGCTGGCCGGTTGTGCAAACTACAGCGGGTTGTCTACCGTGGGCGTGAGCCAGGATGCGAAGAACCTCAAGGCTGCCCGATCCCTGGAGGGCGCCACCGTCAGCCCTGCGGCCTGGCCTGAAAAGGACTGGTGGAAACGCCTTGGCGACGGGCAACTGGATGGCCTGATCGAAGAAGCGCTGCGTGACAGCCCGGACATGCAAATTGCCAGCGCCCGTGCTCATCAGGCCTCTGCCGCCGCCGGTGCGGCCGATGCCGCACGCATGCCGACCCTGAATGCTGAAGCCGATGTCACGCGTTCGCGCCTGTCGCGCTCCCAGGATCCGACGGGGCAGGGTGGTCGCTATGACACGTTGCGCAATGCCAGCCTGAGCTTTAATTACACCTTCGATCTGTGGGGCGGCCAGCGTGCGGCCTGGGAAGCGGCATTGGGCCAGGCCCGTGCGGCCGAAGTCGACAGCCAGGCTGCGAGCCTGACCCTGGCGGCCGATGTAGCGCGGGGCTACAGCAGCCTTGGGCATGCCTTTATTGTGCTCGACCTGGCCAAGGACGACCTTGAGCGCACCGGCAAAATGCTGGACTTGAGCAAGCGTCGCCTGCAAGCCGGTATCGACAGCCACTATCAGTACCAGCAGACCGAAAGCCTTGAGGCCAGCTCCCGCGAGCAGTTGATCAATGCGCAAAAGCAACTCAACAGCGCGCGCATCGCGTTGGCGGTGTTGCTGGGCAAGGGGCCGGATCGCGGGTTTGATATTGCGCGTCCGAAAATTCTCGCCCCAGGCGCCGTGGCATTGCCGAGCACCTTGCCAGCCGAACTGCTGGGCCGGCGTCCCGATCTGGTGGCAGCGCGCTGGCGGGTGGAGGCCGCGAGCAAGAATATTGCCGCTGCCAAGACCCGCTTCTACCCGAACCTCAATCTGAGCGCGGCGGCGGGTACCCAGTCGCTGCTGGGGGATGCGCTATTCGGCTCCGCCAGCCGCTTCCTCAACATTGCCCCGGCAGTGTCGTTGCCGATTTTCGATGGCGGGCGCCTGCGTGCCGGGCTGGATGCTGAAGATGCCAATTACGACCTGGCGGTGGCGCAGTACAACAAGACGCTGGTGGGCGCCCTGGGCGACGTCAGCGACACCCTCGCGCAATTAGGCGCTGTAAAGCAGCAGATCAGCGCTCAGCAGCAGGCCACCCATATCGCCCAGGACTCGTTCGATACCGTGTTGCAACGCTACGGCTCGGGCGTGGGCAACTATCTGGACGTGCTCAGCATTGAGCAACAACTGCTTCAGGCCCAGCGCCAGCTGGCCGACCTGAATGCCGAGCAGATCGACCTTTCGATTCAACTGATGCAAGCCCTGGGTGGTGGATTTGAGCCCGGCACTACAGCCGAGACCGCTCCCACTGAAGTCCTCGCTGGCAGAATAATTTAGGTATCCGTCATGGCCACTGTGCAAACACCGAATGAAACGCAACAACCCCAGGACGCTGCCAACCAGCGCAAACGCAAACTCTGGCTCAGCGGGCTGGCGATTCTGGTCATCCTGCTGGGGCTGGCCGTGTGGGCCTGGCATGAACTATATGGTCGTTGGAGTGAAAGCACCGACGATGCTTATGTAAATGGCAACGTGGTTGAAATCACGCCGCTGGTCACCGGTACGGTAGTCAGCATCGGCGCCGACGATGGCGATCTGGTGCATGAAGGTCAGGTGCTGATCAATTTCGACCCGAGCGATGCGCAGGTCGGCCTGCAAAGTGCCGAGGCCAACCTGGCCCGTACCGTGCGCCAGGTGCGCGGCCTGTTCAGTGATGTGAAGGGCATGAAGGCCCAGGTTGCTGCGCAGAAGGTTGAAGTGCAAAAAAACCAGGACAACTACAACCGCCGTAAAAGCCTGGCGGCTGGCGGGGCCATTTCCCAGGAAGAGCTGTCCCACGCCCGCGATGATTTGTCTTCGGCACAAAGTGCCCTGCGCAATGCCGAGCAAAAGCTCGACACGACCAGCGCACTGGTCGACAACACGGCGGTGGCCGATCACCCCGATGTGAAGGCTGCCGCGGCGCAGTTGCGTCAGGCGTACCTGGCCAATGCCCGCTCCACCCTGATCGCTCCGGTCACCGGTTATGTGGCCAAGCGTACCGTGCAACTGGGCCAGCGGGTTCAGCCGGGCACGGCGTTGATGGCGGTGATCCCGCTCAACCAGCTGTGGATCGATGCCAACTTCAAGGAAACCCAGTTGCACAAGATGCGCATTGGCCAGCCGGTAGACATCGAGTCGGATATTTACGGCAGTAATGTGAAGTACAGCGGCACCATCGACAGCATCGGTGCCGGCACCGGCAGCGCATTTGCCTTGCTGCCTGCGCAAAACGCCACGGGCAACTGGATCAAGATTGTCCAGCGTGTGCCGGTGCGTATCCATATCAATGCCGATGAACTGGCCGAGCATCCACTGCGTGTGGGCTTGTCGACCACAGTTGACGTGAACCTGCGCGACCAGACCGGCCCGGTATTGGCCCAGCAACCGCCGCAAAAAGCCTCGTTCTCCACCAACGTGTATGCACAACAATTGGCCGATGCCGAAGCCCTGATCACGCGCTTGATTGACAGCAACAGCGCCGGGGCAGGCGACATGGCTGCCCAGCGCTGATTCGCCAATCCATAAGCCTCGCTGCACAGGCGGGGCTGCATCCCCGGTTTTAAAGGATTTGCGATGAGTACAAACGCGTCTTTTTCCCCTCCCAGCCTGGTGATGGCCACGATCGGCCTGTCGCTGGCGACCTTTATGCAGGTGCTCGACACCACCATCGCCAACGTTGCCTTGCCGACCATCTCCGGCAATCTTGGGGTGAGTTCGGAGCAGGGAACGTGGGTAATTACCTCCTTTGCCGTCAGTAACGCCATTGCCTTGCCGTTGACCGGCTGGCTAAGCCGGCGTTTTGGCGAGGTGAAGTTGTTTCTGTGGGCCACCATGCTGTTCGTGCTGGCCTCGTTTCTGTGCGGTATTTCAACGTCGATGCCCGAGCTGGTCGGATTTCGCGTGCTCCAGGGGTTAGTAGCGGGGCCGCTGTACCCCATGACCCAGACCCTGCTGATTGCGGTCTACCCCCCGGCAAAAAGGGGGATGGCATTGGCATTGCTGGCGATGGTCACGGTGGTTGCACCGATTGCCGGGCCCATTTTGGGCGGCTGGATCACCGACAGTTACAGCTGGCCGTGGATCTTCTTTATCAATATCCCGATCGGCATCTTTGCCGTGATGGTGGTTCGCCAGCAATTGAAGGCGCGGCCGGTGGTGATTACCCGGCAACCGATGGATTATGTGGGGCTTATCACCCTGATCATTGGTGTGGGCGCGCTGCAGATCGTGCTCGACAAAGGCAATGACCTGGACTGGTTCGAGTCCAGTTTCATCCTGCTGGGTACTGCATTGTCCGTGGTGGCGCTGGCGGCCTTTGTTATTTGGGAAATGACTGACAAGCATCCGATCGTCAACCTGCGCTTGTTTGCCCACCGCAACTTCCGTATTGGCACCATTGTGCTGGTGCTGGGTTATGCCGGGTTCTTTGGTATCAACCTGATTCTGCCGCAGTGGCTACAGACGCAGATGGGCTACACCGCCACCTGGGCCGGGCTGGCAGTGGCGCCGATCGGGATTCTGCCGGTACTGATGTCGCCGTTTGTGGGCAAATACGCCAATAAATTCGACTTGCGCCTGTTGGCCGGGCTGGCGTTTTTGGCCATTGGCCTGAGCTGCTTTATGCGTGCCGAATTCACCAATCAGGTGGATTTCCAGCATATCGCGATGGTGCAACTGTTTATGGGGATTGGCGTGGCGCTGTTCTTTATGCCGACGCTGACCATTTTGATGTCGGATTTACCGCCGCATCAGATTGCCGATGGCGCCGGGCTGGCGACGTTCCTGCGCACGCTTGGCGGCAGCTTTGCGGCGTCCCTGACGACCTGGATCTGGATTCGCCGGGCTGACCAGCATCATGCCTATATGAGTGAAAGCATCAGCGCCTATGACCCGGTAACCCGGCATACGCTCGAAAGCCTGGGCGGCGCCAGTACACCAGCCTACGCGCAGATGGATCAGATTCTGACCAGCCAGGCGTATATGTTCTCCACCGTGGATTACTTCACCATGATGGGTTGGCTGTTTATGGGCTTGATTTTGCTGGTGTGGTTGGCCAAGCCGCCATTTGCAGCGAAGGCGGGGCCGGCGACCAGCGGGCATTGATGTGGGGGCTTCTTGCCCTCACCCCAGCCCTCTCCCGGAGGGAGAGGGGGCTGATCGGTGGTGTTCTTGAATCTGCATGCGGTCAGTTCCCTCTCCCTCCGGGAGAGGGCCAGGGAGAGGGGCTTTTGACTCTAGGCGGGTGCAAAATCAAATGGCGCCATCTGCATGCCTTGTTCATCCACTTGCAGCACCCAGCCTTGACGGTCCCAGTCGCCCAGCACAATACGGCGGGCGGCCTGATCGCCGATCTGCAGCTTGTGAATCGCCGGGCGATGGGTGTGGCCGTGAATCAGGGTGTGTACGCCAAAGTGCGCCATGATCCGCGGTACTTCCTCGGCGGTCACGTCAACAATGTCATTGGCTTTCATGCGGGTTTGCGCGCGGCTTTCGCTGCGCAGCTTGCGCGCCAGTTTGTGCCGCGCGCTCAAGGGCAGGTGGCGCAGGACCCACAAAGTGACGGGGTTGCGCAGGATGCGTCGCAGGCGCATATAGGCTTCGTCGCGGGTGCACAGGCTGTCGCCGTGCATCAGCAAAACCGGCTCGCCATAGAAGTCGACCACGCTGGGGTCTTTGATCAGGGTGCAGCCAGCCGCTTTGCAAAAGGCCTGGCCAAGTAAAAAGTCGCGGTTGCCGTGCATCAGAAAAATCTGCGTGCCGGTGTCGCTGAGTGTTCGCAGCGCTTCACAGATCGAGCGCTGATAGGGTGTCATGGCATCGTCGCCAATCCAGGCTTCAAAAAAATCGCCCAGGATGTAGAGCGCCTGAGCCGAGCGCGCACGCCCGGTCAGGAAATCCAGAAACGCCCGGGTAATATCCGGGCGCTCCTCTTCCAGATGCAAATCTGAAATCAGCAGTATCACTCAATGATCTCTGCTTTCTCGACGATCACGTCTTCTTTTGGCACGTCCTGGTGGCCGGCTTTGGAAGTGGTGGCAACGCCTTTGATCTTGTCTACTACGTCCTGGCCGGCAACGACTTTACCGAATACAGCGTAGCCCCAACCCTGGGCGGTTTTGCCGCTGTGGTTCAGGAAGCTGTTGTCAGCCACGTTGATAAAGAACTGGGCGGAAGCCGAATGCGGCTCCATGGTGCGAGCCATGGCCACGGTGTACTTCTCGTTTGGCAGGCCGTTGTCGGCTTCGTTCTGGATGCTTGGGCGCTTGTCTTTCTTTTCTTTCATGCCTGGCTCAAAACCGCCGCCCTGGATCATGAAATTGCCGATTACACGGTGGAAAACGGTGTTTTCGTAGTGGCCGGCTTTTACGTATTCGATGAAGTTGGCTACGGTGATCGGTGCTTTTTCAGCGTTCAGTTCGATCACGATGTCGCCGTGGTTGGTGCTCAGTTTTACTTGGGTCATGGTCGTATCGCTCTATCAGGGAATTCGTCGGGCCAGGGAGCGGGGTGAACACACCTCAATCCCCCGGGCTGGCTGGGTAGATACAGCCGCGGGCGGAGTTTAGCGTGCTCGCACGGCATTTCGATGGTGTTTTTCCCATATGGGGACTAAAAGCCGGCATTTCAATCGCTTTGATTGAGCACCTGCTCTGTCGGTGACTTGACGGCATCGGCTATGATAGGCGCTTTGATTTAGTCGGCCGACCCAGGCCGCGCACCCTGTTACGTTCAAGGATCCTATGAGCAAGCCCACTGTCGACCCCACTCTGAATCCAAAGGCTGGCCCTGCTGTCCCGGCTAACTTCCTGCGTCCAATCGTTCAGGCGGACCTAGACTCGGGTAAATACACGCAGATCGTGACCCGCTTTCCGCCGGAGCCCAACGGCTACCTGCACATCGGTCACGCCAAATCCATTTGTGTGAACTTCGGGCTGGCTCAGGAATTCGGCGGCGTAACGCATTTGCGTTTTGACGACACCAACCCGGCCAAGGAAGACCAGGAATACATCGACGCCATTGAAAGCGACGTCAAGTGGCTGGGCTTTGAGTGGTCTGGCGAAGTGCGCTATGCCTCGCAATATTTCGACCAGTTGCACGCGTGGGCGATTTACCTGATTAAAGAAGGTAAGGCCTACGTTTGCGACCTGACCCCTGAGCAAGCCAAGGAATACCGCGGCAGCCTGACCGAGCCTGGCAAGAACAGCCCGTTTCGCGAGCGCAGCGTCGAAGAGAACCTGGACCTGTTCGCCCGCATGACCGCCGGTGAGTTCGAAGACGGCAAGTGCGTGCTGCGCGCCAAGATCGACATGGCGTCGCCGAACATGAACCTGCGCGATCCGATCATGTATCGCATCCGCCATGCCCATCACCACCAGACCGGTGACAAGTGGTGCATCTACCCGAACTATGACTTCACCCACGGTCAGTCGGATGCCATTGAAGGCATCACCCATTCGATCTGCACCCTGGAGTTCGAAAGCCACCGTCCGCTGTACGAATGGTTCCTGGACAACCTGCCAGTGCCGGCGCACCCGCGTCAGTACGAATTCAGCCGTCTGAACCTGAACTACACCATCACCAGCAAGCGCAAGCTCAAGCAACTGGTCGATGAAAAGCACGTCAATGGCTGGGATGACCCGCGCATGTCGACGCTGTCGGGTTTCCGTCGCCGTGGCTACACGCCCAAATCGATCCGCAATTTCTGCGATATGGTCGGCACCAACCGTTCCGACGGTGTAGTGGACTTCGGCATGCTGGAATTCAGCATTCGTGACGATCTGGACCACAGCGCGCCGCGTGCCATGTGCGTGCTGCGTCCGTTGAAAGTGATCATCACCAACTACCCTGAAGACAAGGTCGAAAACCTTGAGCTGCCTTGCCACCCGAAAGAAGACATGGGTGTGCGGGTATTGCCGTTCGCGCGTGAAATCTACATCGACCGTGACGACTTCATGGAAGAGCCGCCAAAAGGCTACAAGCGTCTTGAGCCTGCGGGCGAAGTGCGTTTGCGCGGCAGCTATGTGATCCGCGCCGACGAAGCAATCAAGGATGCCGATGGCAACATCGTTGAACTGCATTGCTCGTATGACCCGGAAACCCTGGGCAAAAACCCGGAAGGTCGCAAGGTCAAAGGTGTTGTGCACTGGGTGCCGGCAGCAGCCAGCGTCGAGTGCGAAGTACGTTTGTATGATCGTCTGTTCCGTTCGCCGAACCCTGAAAAGGCCGAAGACGGTGCGGGCTTCCTGGAAAACATCAACCCTGACTCGCTGCAGGTACTGACCGGTTGTCGTGCTGAACCCTCGCTGGGCAATGCACAGCCGGAAGACCGTTTCCAGTTCGAGCGCGAAGGTTACTTCTGCGCAGATATCAAGGACTCGAAACCCGGTCACCCGGTATTCAACCGTACCGTGACCCTGCGTGATTCGTGGGGCCAGTGATCAAGTTTTGAAGGAACAAGCCGTGCTTACGATCTACAACACGCTCACCAAGAGCAAAGAAGTTTTCAAGCCGCTGGACGGCAACAATGTTCGCATGTATGTGTGCGGCATGACCGTGTACGACTACTGCCACATTGGCCATGGTCGCAGCATGATCGCCTTCGATCTGGTGACCCGCTGGTTGCGTTTCAGCGGTTATAACCTGACCTATGTGCGCAATATCACGGACATTGAAGACAAGATCATCAATCGTGCCCGCGAAAACGGCGAGCCTTTCGAGGCTCTGACCGAGCGCATGATTGCGGCAATGCATGAAGACGAGGCGCGCCTCAATATCCTCAAGCCGGATATGGAGCCCCGTGCCACGGACCATATCCCTGGCATGCACGCAATGATCCAGACCCTGATCGACAAGGGTTACGCCTATGCCCCGGGCAATGGTGACGTGTACTACCGCGTTGCCAAGTTCATGGGCTACGGCAAGCTGTCGCGCAAAAAGATCGAGGATCTGCGTATCGGTGCGCGCATCGAGGTCGATGAGGCCAAGGACGATCCGCTGGACTTCGTGCTGTGGAAAGGCGTCAAGCCGGGCGAGCCGAGCTGGGAATCGCCGTGGGGCCCGGGTCGTCCGGGCTGGCATATCGAATGCTCGGTGATGTCCACCTGCTGCCTGGGTGAGACGTTCGATATTCATGGCGGCGGCAGCGACCTGGAGTTTCCGCACCATGAGAACGAAATCGCGCAAAGCGAGGCGGCCACGGGTAAAACCTACGCCAATGCCTGGATGCATTGCGGGATGATTCGCATCAATGGCGAGAAGATGTCCAAGTCCTTGAACAACTTCTTCACCATTCGCGACGTTCTGGCGAAATATCACCCGGAGGTGGTGCGTTATCTGTTGGTGTCGAGCCACTACCGTAGCTCGATCAACTATTCGGAAGACAATCTCAAGGATGCCAAGGCAGCCCTGGATCGTTTCTACAACGCGCTTAAAGGCTTGCCGAAAGTTGCACCGGCCGGTGGTGAGGCATTTGTTGAGCGTTTTACCCAGGTCATGAACGACGACTTCGGTACGCCGGAAGCCTGTGCGGTGCTGTTCGAGATGGTTCGCGAGATCAACCGCTTGCGTGAAACCGATTTGCAGGCGGCTGCCGGTCTGGCAGCGCGCCTCAAGCAGTTGGCCGATGTGTTGGGCGTGTTGCAGCTTGAGGCTGACGACTTTCTGCAGGCAGGTGCTGAAGGCAAGGTCGATGCCGCTCAGGTGCAGGCTTTGATCGATGCGCGTCTGGCTGCCCGTGCCGGCAAGGACTGGGCGGAGTCTGACCGTATCCGTGATCAGCTCGCGGCAATGGGTGTAGTGCTGGAAGACAGTAAAGGCGGGACAACCTGGCGGCTGGCTGACTAGGTTGCTCGTTGTTTGAACAACGGCCCGCCAAGTGCGTAATGTTGTTCACTTAAACGATTTGTGCCTGTGTGGGAGCGGGCTTGCTCGCGATGGTCGTAAATGATGACGCGTATTTACCAAGTAAATGCGGTGTTCTGAAGGCCATCGCGAGCAAGCCCGCTCCCACACTTGAACTGCGTTGCTCTTAAGTGAACAGCATTGCGCCAAGTGCGGGCTTTTGTTTGCCCGGATTTTAGCGGCGCCAATAAAAAACGGCACCCGAAGGTGCCGTTTTTTTGCAGCGCTTTGCACTATTTGCCGTGCAATTCTTCGGCTGCGTACAAGGTGTTTTCCAGCAGGCAGGCACGGGTCATCGGGCCAACGCCGCCCGGCACCGGGGTGATCCAGCCGGCGCGGGGCAGGGCGGTCTCGTAAACCACGTCGCCCACCAGCTTGCCATCCGCCTGGCGGTTGATGCCCACGTCGATCACGATGGCGCCTTCCTTGATCCACTCGCCCTTGACCAGGCCAGGCTTGCCGGCAGCTACCACCACCAGATCGGCGCGGCCAACGTGGCCGGCCAGGTCCTTGGTGAAGCGGTGGGTCACGGTCACGGTGCAGCCAGCCAGCAACAATTCCATCGCCATCGGGCGGCCAACGATGTTGGAAGCGCCGACAATCACTGCGTCCATGCCGTACAGGTCCTGGCCGGTGCTTTCCAGCAGGGCCATGATGCCTTTGGGAGTGCATGGGCGCAGCAGCGGGATGCGCTGGGCCAGGCGGCCGACGTTATAAGGGTGGAAACCGTCGACGTCTTTGTCCGGGCGAATGCGCTCCAGCAATTTGGAGGCGTCCAGATGGGCGGGCAATGGCAGTTGCAGCAGGATGCCGTCGATGTTCGCGTCGTCATTGAGACGGTCGATCAGGTCGGTCAGGTCCTGTTGGGTAGTGTCAGAAGGCAGGTCATAGGCTTGGGAAATAAAGCCTACCTCTTCGCAGTCTTTACGCTTGTGCGAAACATAAACCTGGGAAGCAGGATCGCTGCCGACCAGAATCACTGCCAGACCAGGGGTGCGCAGGCCTTGCTCGTGACGCTCGGCGACACGTTTGGCAATCTGCTGGCGCAGGCTGGCGGCGATCGCTTTACCGTCGATTAGTTGTGCAGTCATTACGCGTGATTAACCATCGTAAAGGGTGGAAAAAGGACGTGCATTCTCGCATGCCGTGGCGCGAGGGCAAAGGCGCCTGGTCTGTTTATTGCCCTAACTCCTTTATATTTCTAAACTTTTTTTAAAAAACAGTTGACGGGTTACAGGCTCACCTATAACATTCGTCGCACTTGTCGGGCACAGCCTAGCACTGGTTAAGAAGGTAGAGCGAAGTTGTTGTCCAGCTTGGTGATACTGAAGGCAATTGGTTTGTAGTCGTCAAAGAATACAGGCTAACAATGCGCCCGTAGCTCAGCTGGATAGAGCATCCGCCTTCTAAGCGGATGGTCGCAGGTTCGAGTCCTGCCGGGTGCGCCATTAGGCAGCTTTGGCACAAGTAAAGCAGTACAGGCAATATGGTGGGCGTAGCTCAGTTGGTAGAGCACGGGATTGTGACTCCCGTTGTCGAGGGTTCGATCCCCTTCGTCCACCCCATATTTAGAAAGCCGCCAGATTAAAAATCTGGCGTCTTTGCTTCAGAAGTTTGAAATGCGGATGTGGTGGAATTGGTAGACACACTGGATTTAGGTTCCAGCGCCGCAAGGTGTGAGAGTTCGAGTCTCTCCGTCCGCACCAAATTTGGATAGGCCGCTTGTAGCGGCTTTTTCTTTGGTTGTAACTGTTTGCTTTCAGGAGCGGGCAGGGTTGTAAGCGCACTATGGTGGGCGTAGCTCAGTTGGTAGAGCACGGGATTGTGACTCCCGTTGTCGAGGGTTCGATCCCCTTCGTCCACCCCATATTAAAAGAAAACGCCAGACTAATCCTCTGGCGTTTTTTTGTATCTGCGGTTTGACAATCGCACACAGGGGTGTCGCTCGGCGCCTTGTTTCCCGCATGCTTAGCGTCCTCTGCGATTTGTGTGACAATGCGCGCAGATCGGGGTGGCTCCAAAGGCTGCCCGTTATCGCCAATTGATCAGTGCAGTCTTCTATCTATATAGAAGGCGAGGCGGATGGCTGCTTTTACTTAATTTCTGTCGGCCGTTTCCCAGGGTGTTTGCGGTAGGGTGACTTCTTGAGTTTGACCCACTAGAATGCTTGCCCTTGATTATGGGGTCGGAAACGGCCGGCTAATGTCTGTGCAACGAGGAATATCCATGCAAGTTTCTGTTGAAAATACTTCCGCTCTTGAGCGTCGCATGACCATTGGCGTGCCAGCTGAGCGTATTGAGGCTGAAGTCAACAAGCGTCTGCAACAGACTGCCCAAAAGGCCAAGATCCCGGGCTTCCGTCCAGGCAAGGTGCCAATGAGCGTAATCCGTCAGCGTTACGAAGCTGATGCGCGCCAGGAAGCGCTGGGCAATGTAGTCCAGTCTTCGTTCTACGAAGCTGTGGTTGAGCAGAAGCTGAACCCGGCCGGTGCTCCTTCGATCGAGCCTAAAGTTTTCGAAAAAGGCAAAGATCTGGAATACGTTGCTACTTTCGAAGTATTCCCTGAATTCGAAGTAACCGGTCTGGATACCATCGCTATCGAGCGCCTGAGCGCCGAAGTGGCTGATGCCGACCTGGACAAGATGCTGGACGTGCTGCGCAAGCAGAACACCCGCTTTGAAGTGACTGACCGTGCTGCCCAGAACGATGATCAACTGAACATCGATTTCGTTGGCAAGGTAGACGGCGAAGTATTCGCTGGCGGCTCCGCCACCGGTACTCAGCTGGTTCTGGGTTCGGGCCGCATGATTCCTGGCTTCGAAGAAGGCCTGGTAGGCGCCAAAGCCGGTGAAGAACGCGTTCTGAAACTGACTTTCCCTGCTGACTACCAGAACCTGGACCTGGCTGGCAAAGAAGCCGAGTTCACCGTAACCGTGAACACTGTTTCCGAGCCTAAGCTGCCAGAACTGAACGAAGAGTTCTTCGCCCAGTTCGGCATCAAGGAAACCGGTCTGGAAGGTTTCCGCGCCGAAGTTCGCAAGAACATGGAGCGTGAACTGCGTCAGGCGATCAAGTCCAAGGTCAAGAACCAGGTAATGGACGGCCTGCTGGCTGCCAACCCGATCGAAGTGCCTAAATCCCTGCTGGCCAACGAAGTTGACCGTCTGCGCGTGCAGGCTGTTCAACAGTTCGGTGGCAACATCAAGCCAGACCAACTGCCGGCCGAGCTGTTCGAAGAACAAGCCAACCGCCGCGTAGTGCTGGGCCTGATCGTGGCTGAAGTGGTCAAGCAGTTCGACCTCAAGCCTGACGAAGATCGCGTTCGCGAAATGATTCAGGAAATGGCTTCCGCTTACCAGGAGCCAGAGCAGGTTGTAGCTTGGTACTACAAAAACGACGCTCAATTGAACGAGGTTCGTTCGGTTGTGCTGGAAGAGCAAGTTGTGGATACTGTTCTGCAGAAGGCCAAGGTGACCGATAAAGCGGTCTCTTACGAAGAAGCTGTCAAGCCGGTGGAAGCTCCACAAGCCGACTGATTTCTGACTCGTTAGAAAACACAACCATAAGCCAGCCTCGAGCTGGCTTATGCGTATCCAGACAAGACTATTTGGGAGTGACTGCCGGACATGTCCCGCAATTCTTATATTCAGCAGAACTCTGATATCCACGCCGCTGGCGGCCTGGTCCCGATGGTTGTCGAGCAGTCCGCCCGTGGCGAACGCGCTTACGACATCTACTCGCGCCTCCTGAAGGAGCGAATCATCTTCCTGGTCGGCCCCGTAGAAGACTACATGGCCAACCTGGTGGCGGCGCAGCTGCTGTTCCTTGAAGCCGAGAACCCGGACAAGGACATCCACCTGTACATCAACTCGCCGGGCGGTTCGGTGACTGCAGGCATGTCGATCTACGACACCATGCAATTCATCAAGCCTGACGTGTCGACCATCTGCATCGGCCAGGCCTGCAGCATGGGTGCCTTCCTGTTGGCCGGTGGCGCACCGGGCAAGCGTCACTGCCTGCCGAACTCGCGCATGATGATTCACCAGCCGCTGGGCGGTTTCCAGGGCCAGGCGTCGGATATCGACATTCATGCCAAGGAAATCCTTAACATCCGTCATCGCTTGAACTCGCTGCTGGCTCACCACACGGGCCAGACTCTCGAAACCATCGAGCGCGACACCGAGCGTGACAACTTCATGAGCGCCGAGCGTGCAACCGAATACGGTTTGATCGACTCTGTGTTCAGCAAGCGTCAAATGCCCGCTTAAGCAGCTCAAATTGGGGGTGGTTGGGCTAACCGACCACCTGCGGGCTTGAAAAAGCCCGCAGTTGCCTTCATCTTGTGTTGCAAGCCTATCGGATTTGGATCGATCGAATGACTGACACCCGCAACGGCGAGGACAACGGCAAATTGCTCTATTGCTCCTTCTGTGGCAAAAGCCAGCATGAAGTGCGCAAATTGATTGCCGGCCCCTCGGTCTTTATCTGCGACGAATGCGTTGACCTGTGCAATGACATCATCCGTGAGGAGGTGCAGGAAGCCCAGGCCGAGAGCAGCGCGCATAAATTACCATCGCCAAAAGAAATCAGCGGCATCCTTGATCAATACGTCATTGGTCAGGAACGTGCCAAAAAGGTTTTGGCTGTAGCGGTATACAACCACTACAAGCGCCTTAACCAGCGTGACAAGAAGAACGACGACGTCGAACTCGGCAAGAGCAACATCCTGCTGATCGGCCCGACCGGCTCGGGTAAGACTCTGCTGGCAGAAACCCTGGCGCGACTGCTGAATGTGCCTTTCACCATCGCTGACGCGACCACGCTGACCGAAGCCGGTTATGTGGGCGAAGATGTTGAAAACATCATTCAGAAGCTGCTGCAGAAATGCGATTACGACGTAGAAAAAGCCCAGATGGGCATTGTCTACATCGATGAAATCGACAAGATTTCGCGCAAGTCTGACAACCCTTCGATTACCCGTGATGTTTCCGGTGAAGGTGTGCAGCAGGCATTGCTCAAGCTGATCGAAGGCACCGTGGCTTCCGTGCCGCCGCAAGGTGGTCGCAAGCACCCGCAGCAGGAGTTCTTGCAGGTTGATACCCGCAACATCCTGTTTATCTGTGGTGGTGCGTTCTCGGGCCTGGAGAAGGTTGTACAGGCTCGCTCGACTCGCGGCGGCATCGGCTTCAGTGCTGAAGTACGCAGCAAGGAAGAGGGCAAGAAGGTTGGCGAATCCCTGCGTGAAGTCGAACCTGACGATCTGGTCAAGTTTGGTCTGATCCCGGAATTCGTGGGTCGTCTGCCTGTTCTGGCAACGCTCGACGAGCTGGACGAAGCTGCCTTGATGCAGATTCTGACCGAGCCGAAGAACGCGCTGACCAAGCAGTATGGCAAGTTGTTCGAAATGGAAGGTGTAGACCTCGAGTTCCGTGCTGACGCCCTGAAAGCCGTGGCCAAGCGAGCGCTCGAGCGCAAGACTGGCGCCCGTGGCCTGCGTTCGATTCTTGAAGGCGTGCTGCTCGACACCATGTACGAAATCCCCTCGCAGTCCGAGGTGAGTAAAGTGGTGATCGACGAAAGCGTTATAGAAGGCAAGTCCAAACCGTTGTTGATCTATGAAAACAACGAAGCGACTGCCAAGGTTGCACCTGACGCGTAAATGCAGTGCCGGGCATTGCACATTGCGTGTTAAAGAAGGGGCCTTCGGGCCCCTTTGTTTTTCCTGTCGTTCAACGCTTGTTTTTTTTCAAGACTGCCCCCATCTTGGCTTCAAGCTTACATCCATCTGATTACGGCCTTATGGCCGCCGTAGAGGCGAAATCATGAAGACAACCATCGAATTGCCTCTCCTGCCATTGCGCGATGTTGTGGTTTATCCGCACATGGTGATCCCACTGTTCGTGGGACGCGAGAAGTCGATCGAGGCCCTTGAGGCTGCGATGACGGGCGACAAGCAGATTTTGCTGCTGGCTCAAAAGAATCCTGCTGACGATGATCCGGGCGAAGACGCTCTGTATCGGGTCGGCACCATTGCAACTGTCCTGCAATTGCTCAAACTCCCGGACGGCACGGTTAAAGTGCTGGTTGAGGGTGAGCAGCGCGGTGCGGTCGAGCATTTTGGCCAGGCAGATGGTTATCTGAGTGCCGAAGTCTCCCTGATTGATGAAGTGGCTGCCCCGGATCGTGAATCCGAAGTGTTTGTGCGCAGCCTGCTGTCCCAGTTCGAGCAATACGTACAACTGGGCAAAAAGGTCCCGGCCGAGGTGCTGTCATCGCTTAACAGCATTGATGAGCCAAGCCGTCTGGTCGATACGATGGCTGCCCATATGGCACTCAAGATCGAGCAGAAGCAGGAAATCCTCGAAATCATCGATCTGCAGGCCCGTGTTGAACACGTTCTGGCCCTGCTGGATGCCGAGATCGACCTGCTGCAAGTTGAAAAACGCATCCGTGGCCGCGTTAAAAAGCAAATGGAGCGCAGCCAGCGCGAGTACTACCTGAATGAGCAGATGAAGGCCATTCAGAAAGAGCTGGGTGATGGTGACGAAGGTCACAATGAAATCGAAGAGCTGAAAAAGCGTATCGATGCTGCCGGCCTGCCCAAAGATGCAATGGCCAAGGCCCAGGCCGAGCTGAACAAGCTCAAGCAAATGTCGCCAATGTCTGCAGAAGCCACGGTGGTGCGCTCCTACATCGACTGGCTGGTGCAGGTGCCGTGGAAGGCTCAGAGCAAGGTGCGTCTGGATCTCAAGCGCGCCGAAGACATCCTGGATGCAGACCACTACGGTCTGGACGAAGTCAAAGAGCGGATCCTCGAATATCTCGCCGTACAAAAACGCGTGAAGAAAATTCGTGGCCCGGTTCTGTGCCTGGTCGGTCCTCCGGGCGTCGGTAAAACCTCGCTCGCCGAGTCTATTGCCCACGCAACAAACCGTAAATTTGTACGCATGGCCTTGGGTGGCGTGCGTGATGAAGCGGAAATCCGTGGCCATCGCCGTACTTACATCGGTTCGATGCCAGGAAGATTGATTCAAAAGATGACCAAGGTTGGCGTGCGCAACCCGTTGTTCCTGCTCGATGAAATCGACAAGATGGGCAGCGACATGCGTGGCGATCCGGCTTCGGCATTGCTTGAGGTGCTGGATCCCGAGCAGAACCACAATTTCAACGATCATTACCTCGAGGTCGATTACGACCTGTCCGATGTGATGTTCCTGTGTACCTCCAACTCGATGAACATCCCACCAGCCTTGCTGGACCGGATGGAAGTCATTCGTCTGCCTGGCTACACCGAAGACGAAAAAATCAATATTGCCGTCAAATACCTGGCCCCGAAACAAATTGAAGCCAATGGCTTGAAGAAGGGCGAGCTGGCGTTTGATAACGAAGCCATCCGCGACATTATCCGCTATTACACCCGCGAAGCCGGTGTGCGGGGCCTTGAGCGCCAGATTGCGAAGATCTGCCGCAAGGCGGTCAAAGAGCATGCGCTGGAAAAACGCTTTGCCGTCACCGTCACCCCGGAGCTGCTCGAGCACTTTTTGGGTGTAAGAAAATTCAGCTACGGTTTGGCTGAAGTTCAGGATCAGATCGGTCAGGTGACCGGCCTTGCCTGGACCCAGGTGGGTGGCGAACTGCTGACCATCGAAGCGGCCGTTGTGCCTGGCAAAGGCCAGCTGATCAAGACCGGTTCGCTGGGCGATGTGATGGTCGAGTCGATCACCGCTGCTTTGACGGTGGTCCGCAGCCGCGCCAAAAGCCTCGGTATCCCGTTGGATTTCCACGAAAAACGCGATATTCACATCCATATGCCGGAAGGCGCCACACCTAAAGATGGCCCTAGTGCCGGTGTGGGCATGTGCACGGCCCTGGTCTCTGCATTGACGCTGATTCCGGTGCGCGCAGATGTTGCCATGACAGGTGAAATTACCTTGCGTGGTCAGGTACTGGCTATTGGTGGCCTGAAGGAAAAATTACTGGCAGCTCACCGTGGTGGGATCAAGACTGTAATTATTCCAGAAGAAAACGTTCGTGATCTGAAGGAAATTCCTGACAACATCAAACAGGATCTTCAGATCAAACCGGTTAAATGGATTGACGAAGTCCTGCAAATTGCGCTGCAATACGCCCCGGAGCCCTTGCCGGATGTGGCTCCCGAGATTGTTGCCAAGGACGACAAGCGAGAGTCTGACTCTAAGGAAAGAATTAGCACGCATTAATATGGCTTTGCCTGATGGGCTTGTTGACGCGTTTTGGAGCCCTTGTTATAAAGCGGCTCATAAGTGTCAACAAGTGCTTCAGCGGTCGTCTGCTTTTACCAAAAACTTTAGAAACATACTCAGATAGATATAAGGGGACTTAGAGTGAACAAGTCGGAACTGATTGATGCTATCGCTGCATCTGCTGATATCCCGAAAGCTGCAGCTGGCCGTGCGCTGGACGCAGTAATCGAATCCGTCACTGGCGCTCTTAAGGCTGGCGACTCTGTGGTACTGGTTGGTTTTGGTACTTTCTCTGTAACCGATCGCCCTGCTCGTATTGGTCGTAACCCACAGACCGGTAAAACGCTGGAAATTCCTGCTGCCAAAAAACCAGGCTTCAAAGCCGGTAAAGCACTGAAAGAAGCGGTTAACTAAGTTTCTGTAACACCTTTTACCCAACCGGGTCAGGCGCACGCCAGGCTTGGCAGCGGAGCGGTAGTGCAGTCGATGGCAACATCGATGTGTCACGCCGGGGGTCGCGGGTTCGAGCCCGGTCCGCTCCGCCAGTTACGAGAAGGCGCATCCTCGGATGCGCCTTTCTTCTATCCGGACTCTACCCACGCTCCACGGTTGCTCATTATGCAAGACCGTTTCTGGGGGAAGCATGCTGCAAAATATCAGGGACAATTCACAAGGCTGGATTGCCAAGACCATCATCGGTGTCATCGTCGCGTTAATGGCGTTGACCGGTTTCGATGCCATTTTTCAAGCCACCTCTACCAGCCAGGATGCTGCCAAGGTCAACGGTGAAGAAATCACCCAGGTTGAACTGAGCCAGGCCGTCGACATGCAACGTCGTCAGCTGCTGCAGCAACTGGGCAAGGATTTCGACTCGTCGTTGCTGGATGAAAAAATGCTGCGTGAAGCGGCCCTCAAAGGGCTGATCGATCGCAAGCTGTTGCTGCAAGGCGCCAAAGACGCGAAATTTTCGTTCTCTGAAGCCGCGTTGGACCAGGTCATTCTGTTGACCCCTGAATTTCAGGAAGACGGCAAGTTCAGCCCTGAGCGTTTCGACCAGGTGATCCGTCAACTGGGTTACGGTCGCTTGCAGTTCCGTAACATGCTGGGCGAGGAAATGCTGATTGGTCAGCTGCGTGCCGGTCTGGCGGGCAGTGGTTTCGTGACCGATGAGCAGGTGAATGCGTTTGCCCGTCTGGAAAAACAAACCCGTGATTTCGCTTCGTTGAACATCAAGGCCGACCCGGCTGCGGTGAAACTGAGCGACGCCGAGATCAAGGCTTACTACGACGAGCACGCCAAAGAATTCATGACCCCTGATCAGGTGGTGATCGACTATATCGAGTTGAAGAAATCTTCTTTCTTTGATCAGGTAGCCGTGAAGGATGATGAGCTGCAAGCCTTGTATCAGAAGGAAATCGCCAACCTGGCCGAACAACGCCGGGCTGCGCATATCCTGATCGAAGTGAATGACAAGGTTAGCGACGAGCAGGCCAAGGCCAGGATCGCCGAGATTCAGCAGCGTCTGGCCAAAGGCGAAAGCTTCGAAGCTATGGCCAAGGAGTTTTCCCAGGATCCGGGCTCGGCTGCCAATGGCGGTGACCTGGGCTTCGCAGGCCCGGGTGTTTACGACCCTGTGTTCGAAACGGCGGTTTATGGGTTGAAGCAGGACCAGGTATCGGAGCCGGTGCGCACCAGCTTCGGTTATCACCTGATCAAGCTGCTGGGCGTTGAAGCACCTGAAGTGCCGAGCTTTGCCAGCCTGAAAGACAAGCTGACCCATGACCTGAAAACCCAGCAGGTTGAACGCCTGTTTGTCGATGCGACCAAGCAATTGGAAGACTCGGCGTTTGAAGCGTCCGATCTGGCTCAGCCGGCTCAAGAGCTCAAGCTGACCGTGCACACCTCTGCGCCATTTGGTCGTGAAGGCGGCGACGGTGTTACCGCCAATCGCGCGGTGATTCAAGCTGCATTCAGCACCGAAGTGATGGATGAAGGTGCTAACAGTACGGCGCTGGAGCTGGATCCTGAGACCGTAGTGGTATTGCGCGTCAAGGAGCACCGCAAGCCTGAGCAGTTGCCGCTGGAGGCTGTGGCCTCGAGCATTCGTGCGCAACTGGTCAAGGAGCACGCCAGTGCCGCGGCCAAAACCCGTGCTGAAGAGATCATCAAGGAACTGCGCGATGGCAAACTGCCGTTGAACCAGCCGATTGATGGTCAGTCGTGGAAGGTCCAGGAAGCGGTTGCCCGTGGCCAGGAAGGTATTGATCCTGCCGTGCTGCAAGCCGTGTTCCGTATGCCTAAACCGGCAGCCAAGGACAAGCCGACCTTCGGCAGCGTCACCCTGGCTGATGGCACTGTGGTTGTGCTGCGTTTGAATGGCGTCAACGATGCAGTAGCGCCAACTGAAGAAGAGAAAGCGTCGTATCGCCGCTTCCTCGCTTCGCGTGTGGGTCAGCAAGATTTTGCTGCCTACCGCAAGCAGCTGGAAAACGAAGCCAAGGTTGAGCGCTACTAAGCGTTCTGCCTGCTTCACAAAAAAAGGCCGCTCATTGAGCGGCCTTTTTTTGCGCCTGTTTTTTTGTGGGAGCGGGCTTGCTCGCGATAGCATCAGCGCAGTGTGCCTGACACACCGCGTCGCTTGTATCGCGGGCAAGCCCGCTCCCACAGGTCATCTTCCACAGGTTTTCCTGAGACAAAAAAACGCCCGGTGCAATCACTGCACCGGGCGTTTTGTGTAGCGGCTACAGCGAAGGATTTACTCTTCGAGGCTGCCCATGGCGGTGGTGTTGAAGCCGCCGTCTACGTACATGATTTCGCCGCTGATGCCCGACGCCAGGTCCGAGCACAGGAAGGCGCCGGCATTGCCGACTTCGTCGATGGTCACGTTGCGACGCAGTGGGGTCTGCGCTTCGTTGGCCGCCAGCATTTTGCGGAAGTTCTTGATGCCCGACGCTGCCAGGGTACGGATCGGGCCTGCCGATACGCAGTTAACGCGAGTGCCCTCAGGGCCCAGGCTGCCTGCCAGGTAACGTACACCGGCTTCCAGGCTGGCCTTGGCCATGCCCATCACGTTGTAGTTAGGCATGGTGCGCTCGGCGCCCAGGTAGGACAGGGTCAGCAGGCTGCCATTGCGGCCTTTCATCATTGGGCGGCCAGCTTTGGCCAGGGCCACGAAGCTGTAGGCGCTGATGTCGTGAGCGATGCGGAAGCCTTCACGGGTGGTAGCGTCGGTGAAGTCGCCATCCAGTTGGTCGCCCGGGGCGAAACCTACGGAGTGAACGATGCAGTCCAGACCGTCCCACTTCTTGCTCAGATCTTCGAAAACCTTGGCGATTTCTTCATCGCTGGCCACGTCGCAAGGGAAGCACAGCTCAGGGTTCGAGCCCCAGCCTGCGGCGAATTCTTCAACACGACCTTTCAGCTTTTCGTTCTGATAAGTGAAAGCCAGCTCGGCGCCTTCACGGTGCATGGCGGCAGCAATGCCAGAAGCGATGGACAATTTGCTAGCGACGCCAACGATCAGTACGCGCTTACCGGTGAGAAAACCCATGTGTTGTTCCTCTATCAGGTTAATCGACAGCCACTGGTGCCAAAAAGGCGGCTTCCAGCAGCTGTTGTGTATATGGATGTTGCGGTGAGGCAAAGATACTTTGCGCATCACCCTGTTCGACCACTTGGCCATGCTTGACCACCATCAGCTGGTGGCTCAGCGCTTTGACCACAGCCAGGTCATGGCTGATAAACAAATACGTCAGGTTGTGCCTGGTTTGCAGTGAGCGCAGCAGCTCAACCACCTGGCGCTGTACTGTGCGGTCCAACGCCGAGGTTGGCTCGTCCAGCAAGATCAGCTCCGGCTTCAACACCAGGGCGCGGGCAATGGCGATTCGTTGCCGTTGTCCGCCTGAAAACTCGTGAGGGTAACGGTGCCGGGTTTCCGGATCCAGACCTACTTCTCGCAAGGCTTCAATAATTGCAATTTCCTGCTCCGCATCGGTACCCATGCGGTGGATGCGCAAGCCTTCACCGACAATCTCGCTGACGCTCATGCGCGGGCTGAGACTGCCAAAGGGGTCCTGGAACACCACCTGCATTTCCCGGCGCAGCGGCCGTACTTCTTTCTGCGACAAACAGTCTAGCCGTTTGCCTTCAAAACTGATCGAACCCTGGCTGGCAATCAAACGTAAAATCGCCAGCCCCAGGGTCGACTTGCCCGATCCGCTTTCGCCCACAATCCCCAGGGTCTGCCCCTGGGGCAGGCTGAAATTGATGCCGTCGACCGCTTTCACGTAATCGACGGTCTTGCGTAGCAGGCCTTTCTTGATCGGGAACCAGACTTTCAGGTCCTCGACTTGCAGCAATGGCGGGCCGGCAACCGTGTTGGCCGGGCCTCCGCTGGGCTCTGCACTGAGCAGTTCCCGGGTGTAGGGATGCTGCGGCGAACGGAACAGCTGCTCGCACGATGCTTGTTCGACGATTAAACCGCGCTGCATGACACATACTCGATGTGCAATTCTTCGCACAAGGTTCAAATCGTGACTGATCAGTAACAGCGACATGCCCAACCGGGCCTGCAGGTCCTTGAGCAAATCGAGAATCTTGAGCTGTACCGTGACGTCCAGAGCTGTGGTGGGTTCATCGGCAATCAGCAGCTCGGGCTCATTGGCCAGGGCCATGGCGATCATTACACGCTGCCTCTGGCCGCCTGAGAGCTCGTGTGGCAGGGCTTTGAGGCGTTTGTGTGGCTCGGGGATGCCTACCAGCTCAAGCAGCTCCAGGGTGCGCTGCGTGGCGGCCTTGCCGGTGAGCCCCTTGTGAATGCCCAGCACCTCATTGATTTGTTTTTCAATGTTGTGCAGCGGGTTGAGCGAGGTCATCGGCTCCTGAAAAATCATTGCGATGCGATTGCCGCGGATATGCCGCAGTTTTTTTTCATCCGCGCTCAGTAAATCATGCCCGCCATAGGTGATCGTGCCGGTAGGGTGGCGCGCAAGCGGGTAGGGCAACAGCCTGAGGATCGAGTGCGCAGTCACCGATTTGCCCGAGCCGCTTTCGCCGACCAGGGCCAGGGTTTCGCCACGCCTGATATCAAAACTGATGCCTTGTACCACCCTCTGCGGGGTTTCCCCCGCGACAAACTCGACACTGAGGTCGCGCACTTCGATCAGATTGTCCTGCGTCATGTTATTTCCTCGGGTCGAAGGCATCGCGGGCGGACTCACCGATAAATACCAGCAGGCTGAGCATGATGGCCAGTACCGCGAACGCGCTGATGCCCAGCCACGGCGCTTGCAGGTTGGACTTGCCCTGGGCCACCAGTTCACCCAGCGACGGTGCCCCCGGCGGCAGGCCGAAGCCCAGGAAGTCCAGCGCAGTGAGGGTGCCAATGGCGCCAGTGAGGATAAACGGCATAAAGGTCATGGTGGAGACCATCGCGTTGGGCAGGATGTGGCGGTACATGATGGCCATGTCCTGCATGCCCAGGGCGCGGGCGGCACGCACATATTCCAGATTACGCCCACGCAGGAATTCGGCGCGTACTACGTCCACGAGGCTCATCCAGGAGAACAGCAACATGATACCCAGCAGCCACCAGAAGTTGGGCTGCACGAAACTGGCAAGGATGATCAACAGGTACAGCACCGGCAAGCCTGACCAGATTTCCAGAAAACGCTGACCGGCAAGGTCGACCCAGCCGCCATAAAAGCCCTGCAGGGCCCCGGCGATCACGCCGATGATGGAGCTCAGTACCGTCAGGGTCAGGGCGAACAGCACCGATATGCGAAAGCCATAAATCACCCGTGCCAGCACATCGCGGCCCTGGTCATCGGTGCCCAGCCAGTTCTCGGCGGAGGGCGGGGCGGGGGCCGGGACTTTCAGGTCGTAGTTGATGCTCTGATAGCTGTAGGGGATAGGCGGCCACAGCACCCAGGCATCTTTCTTGGCCAGCAGTTCACGGATATACGGGCTTTTGTAGTTGGCTTCGAGGGGGAACTCGCCGCCAAAATCGGTCTCGGGATAGCGCTTGAGTGCCGGGAAATACCACTCCCCGTCGTAATTGATGACCAGCGGCTTGTCGTTGGCAATGAACTCGGCGTTGAGGCTGAGCCCGAACAGCACCAGAAAGATCCACAGCGACCACCAGCCACGCTTGTTGGCTTTGAATCGGGCAAAACGGCGTCGATTGAGGGGGGATAATTTCATCTCAATGCTCCCTGCTTTCAAAGTCGATGCGCGGATCAACCAGGGTGTATGAGAGGTCGCCGATCAGCTTCACCACCAGCCCGACCAGCGTAAAGATAAACAGGGTGCCGAATACCACGGGGTAGTCGCGGTTGATCGCCGCCTCGAAACTCATCAGGCCCAGGCCGTCGAGGGAGAAAATCACTTCGACCAGCAACGAGCCGGTAAAGAAAATCCCGATAAAGGCCGAAGGGAAACCGGCAATCACCAGCAGCATGGCATTGCGGAACACGTGGCCATAGAGCACGCGGTGGTTGGTCAGGCCCTTGGCTTTGGCAGTGACGACGTATTGTTTGTTGATTTCATCCAGAAAGCTGTTTTTGGTCAGCAGGGTCATGGTGGCGAAGTTGCCGATCACCAGCGCCGTGACGGGCAAGGCCAGATGCCAGAAGTAATCGAGAATCTTGCCGCCCAGGCTCAACTCGTCGAAGTTATTGGAGGTCAGGCCGCGCAAGGGGAACCAGTCGAGGTAACTGCCCCCGGCAAACAACACGATCAGGAGGATGGCAAACAGAAAGGCCGGGATGGCATAGCCGACGATGATCAGCGAACTGGTCCAGACATCGAAGTGGCTGCCGTGGCGCGTGGCCTTGGCGATCCCCAGGGGGATCGACACCAGGTACATGATCAGGGTGCTCCATAACCCCAGCGAGATGGAGACGGGCATTTTTTCCTTGATCAGGTCGATGACCTTGGCATCGCGGAAGAAACTCTCGCCGAAGTCCAGCCGGGCGTAGTTCTTGATCATGATCCACAAGCGTTCCGGCGCCGACTTGTCGAAGCCGTACATCTTTTCGATTTCCTTGATCAGCTCCGGGTCCAGCCCCTGGGCGCCGCGGTAGTTGGAACCCGCCACCGAGACTTCCGAGCCACCACCGGCAATGCGACTGGTGGCGCCGTCAAAGCCTTCGAGCTTGGCGATCATTTGTTCAACCGGGCCGCCGGGCGCCGCCTGGATAATGATGAAGTTGATCAGCAGTATCCCGAAAAGGGTCGGAATGATCAGCAGTAGTCGCCTGACAATATAAGCCAGCATTTAAGGCTCCTGGCTCGCGCTTGAAGGTGGGTTCGAGGGTGCAGGTTTGACGTCAGGTTTGGCCCACCAGGTGGTGGTGCCAATATCGTATTTGGGCGTGATTTCAGGGTGGCCAATATGGTTCGAGTAGGCCACGCGCCAGGTTTTGATATGCCAGTTGGGGATCACATAAAAGCCCCACTGCAGCACGCGGTCCAGCGCCCGGGCATGGTTGATCAGGCTTTGCCGGGACTCGGCGTTGATCAGGCCTTCGGTCAACTGGTCGATGGCCGGGTCCTTGAGGCCGATAAAGTTGCGGCTGCCGGGTTTGTCGATGCTCTGCGACTCCCAGTATTCGCGCTGCTCACTGCCCGGTGAGTTTGATTGCGGGAAACTGCCGACAATCATGTCGTAATCCCGTGAGCGCAGGCGGTTGAGGTACTGGGAGGTGTCGACCCGGCGAATCTGCAAATCGATGCCCAGGTCACTGAGGTTGCGCTTGAACGGCAGCAGGATGCGCTCGAACTCGGTTTGTGCCAGCAAAAACTCGATTTTCACCGGTTTGCCCTGGGCGTCGACCATCTTGTCGTCGACGATGCGCCAGCCGGCGTCTTGCAGCAGTTGGTAGGCGCGGCGCTGTTGCTCGCGAATCATGCCGCTGGCATCGGTAACACTGGGCTTGAACGCGTCCGTGAATACCTGCTCGGGAATCTGCCCGCGCAAGGGCTCCAAAATGGCCAGCTCGGCTTCGGTCGGCGGTGCCTTGGCGGCCATTTCCGAGTTCTCGAAGTAGCTGCCAGTGCGCGCATAGGCGCCGTTGAACAGTTGCTTGTTGGCCCATTCAAAGTCGAACAGCAGGCTTAGCGCCTCGCGAACGCGCACATCCTGGAACATGGGCCTGCGCAGGTTGAAGATAAAACCCTGCATGCCCGTCGGATTGTGATTACGAATTTCTTCTTTTTTCAGGCGGCCCTGGGTAAAGGCCGGGGCGTTGTAGGCCCCCGCCCAGTTTTTCGCGCTGATCTCCAGCCAGTAATCAAACTGACCGGCCTTGAGCGCTTCGAAGGCCACGCTGTTGTCGCGAAAGTAATCGACGGTGATGGCGTCGAAGTTGTACAGGCCCTTGTTGATGGGCAGGTCTTTGCCCCAGTAGTCCTTGTTGCGCTCGTAACGGATCGAGCGCCCGGGCTTGATCTCGGCGATGGTGTAGGGGCCGCTGCCGGGCGGGATTTCCAGGTTGCCCTTGTTGAAGTCGCGGGTTTCCCACCAGTGCTTGGGCAGTACCGGAAGCTGGCCAAGGATCAGCGGCAGTTCGCGGTTTTTGTTGTGCTTGAAGGTGAATTTGACCTGCAGCGGATTTTCCGCGATGGCCTGGTCGACATCGCTGTAATAGCCCTTGTACAGCGGTGAGCCGCTCTTCATCAGGGTGTCGAAGCTGAAAACCACATCTTCGGCGCGAATCGGATGGCCATCGCTGAATTTCGCTTCGGGGCGCAGGTAAAAACGCACCCAGCTGTTATCCGGGGCTTTTTCGATTTTCTCGGCAATCAGACCGTAGGACGTGAAAGGCTCGTCGAGGGTTTGCCGGGCCAGGGTATCGAAGGTCAGATCAATATCGTCGGCCGGTACGCCTTTGTTGATAAAGGGGTTGAGGCTGTCGAAGCTGCCCAGTGCGGACTTGCGAAACGTGCCGCCCTTGGGCGCGTCCGGATTGACGTATTCCACATGCTTGAAATTGGCCGGGTATTTCGGCGGCTCGTCGTAGAGGGTCAAGGCATGTTGGGGAGCGGCCAACGCGGCGCAGGCAAAACCGGCCAATAGCATGCTGCAAAGGGGCTTTAGCAAGGTATGCAGGGGCATCATTGTGTTTTCTCCGTAGGCTTAAGCCACCACGCGCTAAGGCCCAGTGTGTAGGGCGGCGTAGTCACAAAGGCGAACCGGTTGCGGTACGCCAGGCGGTGATAGTTCAGATACCAGTTGGGAATGATGTAGTGCTGCCACAGCAGGACGCGGTCCAGGGCCCGGCCGGCAGACAATTGCTCGTCGCGGGTCTGGGCGGCCAGCAAGCGCTCCAGCAACTGATCCACGACCGGGTTGGCCACACCTGCATAATTCTTGCTGCCCTTGACGTTGGCCTGGCTCGAATGGAAGTACTGCCACTGCTCAAGACCGGGGCTCAGGGTCTGGTCGAGGGTCATCAGGATCATGTCGAAGTCGAATTGATCCAGGCGCTGTTTGTATTGCGCGCGATCCACGGTGCGCAGTCGGGCGTCGATACCGATACTGGCCAGGTTTTCCACATAGGGCTGCAGGATGCGCTCAAGGTTGGGGTTTACCAGCAATATTTCGAACCGCAGCGGTTTGCCTTCACTATTGAGCAGCCGTTGCCCGGAGAGTTTCCAGCCACTTTCACCCAGCAGCGCCAAAGCCTGGCGCAAGGTTTCACGGGGGATACCGCGACCATCGGTGTGCGGCAGGGCAAAGGCCTGGTTGAACAGCTCGGCAGGCAGCTGGCTGCGCCAGGGAGACAGCATGAGCCACTCATGCCCCTGGGGGATGCCGCTGGCCGAAAATTCGCTGTTGGGGTAATAGCTCATGGCCCGCTTATAGGCGCCGTTGAACAGCGTGCGGTTAGTCCATTCAAAGTCGAACATCAGGCCCAGGGCTTCACGGACGTTGTCCTGGGCGAAGGTGGGGCGACGGCTGTTCATAAACAGCCCCTGGGTTTGTGTCGGGATCTGGTGGGTGATTTCGGCCTTGATCACCTCGCCGCGCCGCACCGCTGGAAAGTTGTAGCCGTTGGCCCAGTTCTTGGCCTGGTGCTCGATGTAAATGTCGAACTCGCGGGCCTTGAAGGCCTCGAACGCCACATCACTGTCGCGGTAGAACTCCACTTCGACCCGCTCGAAATTGTATTTGCCGCGGTTGACCGGCAGGTGGGCGCCCCACCAGTTTTTCACGTGTTCGAAGACCAGCTGGCGCCCGGGGGTGACCCTGGTGATGCGATAAGGTCCGCTGCCCAGCGGTGGCTCGAAGGTGGTGGCTTTGAAGTCGCGCGTTGCCCAGTAATGCTGGGGCAGCACGGGCAGTTCGCCAAGACGCAGGATCAGCAAGGGGTTGCCGGCGCGTTTGAATACGAAGCGAATCCGCTTGGGCCCCAGGATATCGACCCGCTGGACTTCCTGAAGGTTGGTGCGGTACTGCGGATGGCCTTCTTTAAGCAGCAGATTGTAGGAGAAGGCTACGTCGTAGGCCGTTATCGGCGCACCGTCGTGAAAACGGGCTTCGGGGCGCAGGTTAAAAACCACCCAACTGCGGTCTTCGTTGTACTCCACCGACTGGGCGATCAAGCCATAACTGGAGGTGGGTTCATCGCCGGAAGGGGCGTACTGGCCCGTGCCTGCCATCAGCGTTTCGTTGAGTTCATTGACCCCGTATTGCAGGAAGTTGGGGGTCGAGACCGGGCTGGTGCCTTTGAAAGTGTAGGGGTTGAGCGTGTCAAAGGTGCCGAACGCCATGACCTTCAAGGTGCCGCCCTTGGGCGCGTCAGGGTTTACCCAGTCGAAATGGGTAAAGGTGGCCGGGTACTTGAGTGTGCCGAACTGCGCATATCCGTGGCTTTCGCTCAGGGTTGCGCTGGCGGGGAAGCTCAAGGCCAGGCTGATAAATAGCGTAAGGAGGGGACGCGTCAAGTCAGAGATCCGATCCAGGCATTGGGCTTAAGGTTTCCTTACAGTAACAGCTTGTATCTGTAGGAAAAAGGCCACTCAGGAAAGCACTACGGGCAAGCTTCGCCCTACTTTTTTGTAGGAATCAGCTTGCCCGCATGGGTATCTGTAGTGTGCTTATCGCGGTTTGGAAACGGTCAGCATTTGCCCCGGCTTGAGGGCTTTGGCGCTGTTGGGATTCCAGCGCTTGAGATGTTGCATCTCAACGTTGAAACGCTTGGCAACGATATACAGCGAATCGCCTTTCTGCACCTTGTATTGCGTAGGCTTGCGGCCTGACGGTTTGCGCGTGTCCTGCATGACCAGGATCTGCCCGGCCTTGAGATTGTTGCCGCTGAGCTTGTTCCAGTGCTGCAGGTCTTTGACATTGACCTTGTTGGCCTTGGCAATCAGGGTCAGGTTGTCGCCGCTCTTGACCCGGTACTTGCGGTTCAGGCGGGCTGGGGATGTGCTTGCTACCTTGTCAAACACCGGCTTGTTGGGGCGCAGGCTGACCAGTTGGTCGGAGCTGAGATTGGACAGGCTGGCGGTCAACAGCTGGGCTTTGGCCGTGGGGACCAGCAGGTGCTGCGGGCCATCGGTGGTGGCGCGCTGCTTGTAGGCGGGGTTGAGCTGGAACATCTCGTCTTCGTCGATCTCGGCCAGGGCTGCCACGCGGGACAGGTCCATGGATTGCTTGATCTCGACCATTTCGAAGTAGGGTTCGTTGGCGATCGGGTTGAGGTTGATGCCGTAGGCTTCAGGGGCCAGAACCACTTGCGACAGGGCCAGCAGTTTTGGCACGTAGTCTTTGGTTTCCTGGGGCAGTGGCAGGTTCCAGTAGTCGGTAGGCAAACCGAGCTTTTCATTGCGCTCGATGGCCCGGCTGACGGTGCCTTCGCCGGCGTTGTAGGCAGCCAGGGCCAGCAGCCAGTCGCCGTTGAACATGTCATGCAGACGGTTCAGGTAGTTCAGGGCGGCGAGGGTCGAGGCCGTGATATCACGACGACCGTCATAGGCACGGGTTTGGCGCAGGTTGAAGTAACGGCCGGTAGAAGGAATGAACTGCCAGAGCCCGACTGCATTGGCGTGGGAATACGCCATAGGGTTGTAGGCGCTTTCGATGGCTGGCAGCAAGGCCAGTTCCAGCGGCATGTTGCGCTCTTCGAGACGCTCTACGATGTAGTGAATATAAAGGCTGCCGCGCTCGCCGGCGTTTTCCAGAAAGGACGGGTTGCTGGCAAACCACAGGCGTTGTTGTTCAATGCGGGGGTTGACGTTCTGCCCGTCCTGCAACTTGAAGCCCTGGCGCATGCGCTCCCATACATCCTGCGGGGGCAGGGGGCTGGGCTTCTGGCTGAGCCAGAGGGGATCCTGGGGTATGCGTTTGGCGATTTTAAGGCTGGCCCGCTCGGTGGTCTGCGCCGAATGATCCATGGATTGGCAGCCCGCGAGGGTGGCGGACACAGCCACCGCGATGGCTTTGACCAAGCGCGTCAATGCGTCTGAATTGATGGAGTTACCTTTAAATGACGACATTGTTTTGAAAAAAGTTCAGGAAAAAATGTCGGGGGATTCTAGAAAGCAGGGGGGGCGCGGTCAACTGTTGAGAATTTTTATGCTGACCGCACTCTATTTCAAAACTTGTCTTTCCAGCTGCGCAGGCTGGCAAAGACCGCACTGGGCGAGTCGTTGTTACGGGAGTTCCACTCGTCAGCTTTTTCTTTAACAGATGTTTCATCGACCCGCAGAAAGGGATTGGTGCGCAATTCGAGTGCTATAGAGGATGGCAAACTGATACGACCTTCAGCTCGCCACTGCGTGACTTGCGCAACGCGCGCGGCAATATCCGGGTTGTTCGGTTCCACTGCCTGGGCGAAGCGCAAGTTGCTCAAGGTGTATTCGTGGGTGCAGTACACGCCGGTGTGGGCGGGCAGCGCGGCCAACCGGCTCAGGGAGTGGTGCATCTGTTCGGGGGTGCCTTCGAATAGCCGTCCGCAACCGGCAGCAAACAGGGTGTCGCCACAGAACAGCAGAGGGGCTGCCGGGTTTTCGTGATAGTAGGCGATATGCCCCAGGGTATGGCCGGGCACCAGCAATATCTGGAACTCAAGGCCCAGCACCTCGATGCTGTCGCCATCGTTGAGTGCCACTTGTCGGGCCGGGATGCTCTCAAGTGCCGGGCCCCAAACCTTCGCGTTAGTGTGGGCGTGAAGCTGTGCAACCCCGCCCACATGATCGAAGTGGTGATGGGTGATCAGGATGTCACTCAGCACCCAGCCCGGGTGCCGCTCCAGCCACTCCATAACAGGCGCGGCATCACCCGGATCGACCACGGCACAGCGCTGGTTGGCGGTGTCCTGTAACAACCAGATGTAGTTGTCGTTGAAGGCGGGCAGGGCGTCGATCTGTAACATGGTGCAATTCCCAAGTGCGAGACAATGGCGCATCTTAGGGGCTGTTGACGTTTAATTGCGAGCCGCGTCGTCAGGGCTTGCGACAGGTAGATGGCGAGTTGGAGGAGCAATGACCGATAAAGCATTGGCTCAGGCAGACCCTGAGTGGCTGGCGCTGATCAGCACAGCACGGGAATGGCTGTCCGGCCCCCACGGGCAACTGTTGCTCGAAGATGAGCAGCGGGTACTTGAAGACGAGCTGGGCCGCTTTTTCGGCGGTTATCTGGTGCATTACGGCCCCGGTGCCGATCCTGCCCCACAGGCTGCGCAAGTGCGCCGCAGCGTGCGTCTTGGCGCACCTTTGCCGGGTGTGGAGATCTTCTGTGAAGAACAGGCCTGGCCACTGTGCGAACATGCGGCCGATGTGGTGGTATTGCAGCATGGCCTGGATTTTTGCCTTTCACCTCACGGTCTTCTGCGTGAAGCGGCCAGCAGCGTGCGCCCCGGCGGGCACTTGCTGATTGTCGGGATCAACCCCTGGAGCAGTTGGGGGTTGCGCCATGTTTTCGCCAAGGATGCACTGCGTAAGGCGCGCTGCATTGCACCTTCACGGGTCGCTGACTGGCTGAACCTGCTGGGCTTTGCGCTGGAGAAACGCCGCTTCGGGTGCTATCGTCCGCCGCTTGCGTCCAAGGCCTGGCAAAGCCGTTTGTCAGGGTGGGAGCGCAAGGCCGGTAGCTGGCAATTGGCCGGTGGCGGCTTCTATGTACTGGTTGCGCGCAAAATGGTGGTGGGCTTGCGCCCGGTCAACCCGATGCGCCGCGAACCGATGGGCAAGCTGGTTCCCTTGCAAATGGCCAAGGTCAATCGGCGCCACACAGACTCTTAATTTTATGTTGGGCCGGGTGCGCCCGGCTCAGGTGCTGGCCATTGCTGATGGTCGGGCCATAAGCAGCCTTTTCTGGATAGTTTGCAATGACCGATAGCGTTGAAATGTTCACCGATGGTGCCTGCAAGGGCAATCCTGGCCCTGGCGGCTGGGGTGCCTTGCTGGTTTGCCAGGGTGTAGAAAAGGAACTCTGGGGTGGCGAGCCTAACACCACCAACAACCGCATGGAGCTGATGGCCGCGATTCGTGGCCTGGAAGAGCTCAAGCGGCCCTGTGAAGTGTTGCTGGTGACCGACTCGCAGTATGTGATGAAAGGCATCACCGAGTGGATGGTCAACTGGAAGAAACGCGGCTGGAAAACCGCTTCCAAGGAGCCAGTGAAAAATGCCGACCTGTGGAAGCTGCTCGATGAGCAGGTCAACCGGCATACCGTGAAGTGGCAGTGGGTACGCGGTCACATCGGCCACCCAGGCAACGAACGTGCCGACCAGTTGGCCAACCGCGGGGTCGATCAGGTGCGGGGAATCAAGCATGCGTAGTGTTGTACTCGATACTGAAACCACCGGTATGCCGGTCACCGATGGCCACCGGGTGATCGAGATCGGTTGCGTCGAGTTGATGGGCCGTCGACTGACCGGCCGCCATTTTCATGTGTACCTGCAGCCCGATCGTGAAAGTGACGAGGGCGCCATTGGTGTCCACGGCATTACTAACGAATTCCTGGTGGGCAAGCCGCGCTTTGCTGAAGTAGCGGATGAATTTTTCGAGTTCATCAAGGGCGCGCAGCTGATCATCCATAACGCCGCGTTCGACGTGGGCTTTCTCAACAACGAGTTCGCCCTGATTGGCCAGACCGATCGCGCCGACCTGACTCAGCACTGCACCATCCTCGATACCCTGGCGATGGCCCGGGCCCGTCACCCGGGCCAGCGCAACAGCCTCGATGCCCTGTGCAAACGCTATGGCGTCGACAACTCGGGCCGTGAGCTGCACGGCGCTTTGCTCGACTCCGAGATCCTCGCAGACGTTTACCTGACCATGACTGGCGGGCAGACCAGCCTGTCGTTGGCCGGTAATGCATCTGACGGTAACGGTTCAGGCGAAGGCTCGGGTAACCAGGCCAGCGAAATCCGCCGCCTGTCGGCCGACCGTCAGCCGGGCCGGATTATTCGTGCAAGTGAAAGCGACTTGGCCGAGCATGCCGCTCGGCTTGAAGCCATTGCCAAATCGGCAGGCGGCCCGTCGCTGTGGGCGCAGCTTCTCGACGCGAAGGGGCAAACACTGCAATAACCTGGCGCCGTCTTGTTGTTGCTGGCGCAGGCCATGAACGGTTGCGCTGCAATCCGGTGTCAGCATCGACGACAGGAAAGAAGGATTTTTCATGCATCTGGTTGTGAACCCCAAGGACCCTCACGTCTCGGTACGCCTGGCCGACGAGGGTTTCGCGCCGTATGTATGGTGCAACGATTTCAGCTTTGAAGTGCGCGCCTACGCGCGTGCCGACCGCCATAAGAAGGTCGAGCACTGGCCGCTGGACCTGATTACCCCCTACCGCAAATGCTACGGCATCGACCCCGATGAGTTCGCCAGCTATCGCGGTGGCAAGGACAGCGACATTTTCATGGCCTACCTGGATAACCAGCCCGTCGGGCATGTGGTTGTCAGCACCAACTGGAACGGGTTTGCCCATGTCGATGAACTGGCCGTGATTGCCGGTGCCCGTCGCCACGGCGTGGCCAGGTCATTGCTGGAAGTGGTCAAGTTCTGGAGCCGCAAGAAGAACCTGCCCGGGATCATGCTGGAGACCCAGAACAACAACCTTGGTGCCTGCAGGTTGTACGAACGTTGTGGGTATCAGGTCGGAGGTATCGATGATTTACGCTATCGCGGTATCGATCCGCAGACCCGTGAAGTGGCGATTTTCTGGTATCTGATTTTCGAAAGTAAAAACCTGTAGGCGCAGCCTCGTTCCTTCGGCAGCGGCTACAGGGCTCGTGTTCTAAAGCACCACCAGGCCCTGATCCGCGAGTAACGCCTCGGCCTTTGCCCGCACAATTTCAATCAGCGCAGCCAGCGCCAGGCCCGGCTGGGTACCCTTGCGTGTGAGCGCATAGAGCGTCACCGGGATGGCCGGAGAGACCGGGCACACGTCCAGCCCGCTGGCTTTGGCCCCCACTGCCGTGAACGGGTCGACCAGCGCCAGCCCCTCGCCAGCTTCGACCATGCTGCGCATCATCCGGTAACTTTGCACCTGAATGTGCACCACCGGCGTCGGGCGCAAGGCCTGCAGCTTGCTATCGAGGCCGCGGCTCAAGCCGTCTTGCTGTTGCAGGCCAATCATTGCCTGACCGGCCAGCTCTGTCAGGGCGATGTATTTGTGCTTGGGGGATAGCCAGCCGTGAGGCGCCAAAAATTGCACTTTGCCCTGCACCACAGGCCAGCAGTCGAGCCCGGTCTGCTCTGATGGCTGCAAGCTGAAGCCGATATCGCATTCATCCATCAACAGGCGTCGCACGATTTCAGCGCAGGGGTAGCTGCCAAGTACGGCAGGGGTGTCGGGAAACCGGCGTCTCAGGGCACCGATGCAAGAGGGCAGCAGCGGTTCGGCCAGGGTTTCACTGCACGCCACGCGCAAGGCCGGCTCCTGATGCTGGCGCAACTCGTTGCCCAGTTGGCGTAACGGCTCAAGTGCCTGGTACAGCTGATTGATCAGGGGTTGCAGCACAAGTGTATCGCGGGTGGCTTGCAGCCGCCCGCGAACACTGGAAAACAGCATAAAGCCCAATTGCTGCTCGGCTTCCTGCAGCGTTGCGCTGAGGGTGGCCGTGGGCAATTGCAGCAACTCGGCAGCATGGCCGAGGTTGCCGGTTTGCAATAGGGCTTGAATCACTTCGATGTGGCGTAGACGCATGCTAATGTCCGGCAGATGAGGTTTCAGCGTTGCGAAGCCTGATCCATGTCTCATCCGTTGACTTCAGCGTTAGGCCATAAAACAGGTCAGGCTGCGACAACCGGGGAAGGATCGCGGACCAGGATGACGCCCGACTGCACCAGCTCGTAGTTGTTGTCATCATTTTTTTTGACACGATCGCCAATGGCCAGTTTGTAGGTCATTACGGGCTGATCGCCGGTTGCTTGTGTATCTTCAAACTCATGCACGGAATAAACCCGACCTTCCGCATCTCTTGCATGAAATTGCCCAACGAGAACTGCCGCCATTTGTAGAGAACCTCTGGAGATAAACACCCAATTTGCGGTTCTGTAGACCGTTGTTCAGCAGGGGAAGTTTAGCCATGTGAAAAAAATAGTCCCGCTACTTTACAGGCTTGCAGGCCGATAGGGTGAACTGGGGTGCAAGAAAGCCGTCCGATCATCTATAACTAGTCTTCCTACAGCTACTGACTCGGGGTTTTCCATGAGCAAGGTCTACAGTGTTGCAGTGTTGGTTGGCAGTTTGAGGAAGGACTCGCTCAATCGAAAAGTCGCCCAGGCCCTGGCAGAACTGGCGCCGCCAAGCCTGAAACTGTTTATTGTCGAAATCGGTGAGCTGGCGCTGTACAACGAAGACATTGACGGTGCGTCGCCGCCTGCGGCCTACACGGTGTTTCGCGATCAGATCCGCCCGGCCGATGCCGTCCTGTTTGTGACCCCCGAGTACAACCGCTCGGTGCCAGGCGTTTTGAAAAACGCCATTGATGTCGGTTCGCGGCCATATGGGCAGAGTGTGTTCAGTGGCAAGCCGGGCGCGGTGATCAGTGTTTCGCCGGGGGCCATTGGGGGCTTTGGGGCGAATCATCATTTGCGCCAGTCGCTGGTGTTCCTCGATGTGCCGTGCATGCAGCAGCCTGAGGCCTATCTGGGCGGAGCGGGCGATGCATTTGATGCGTCTGGCAAGCTGTCAGACAAAGTCCGACCGTTTTTGCAGAAATTTATCGACCAATTTGCCGGGTGGGTAGAGCGCTAGGGTTACCGCAAGCCGCAAGCCGCAAGTGATAGGCTTGCAGCTTGCGGCTTGACGTGATCAGTTGCTCTGCGGCATCTCGCCGCTGGCCAGGCGGCGATTGATATCGGCAATCACCTCAGGCAGGTCGCTGATGGTGTCGATCAAGTAATGCGGGCGAGAACCGGCAAACAGGGTGTGAATGCGGCTGCGCTCACTGGCCAGGGTTACCGGGTCCAGTGCCTGGTATTGCGCCCAGGTCAGGCCCAGCGCATTGCCGGAACACACCAGGGCCACGGTCCACATACCGGCGCGACGACCTTCAAGAATGCCCGGCACGGTGTCGTCGATCTTCACACAGGCGCCCACATCATCAATGCCCAGCGCAATCACGTTGGCCAGTGCCTGGGCTGGCCAGGGACGACCGTTCGGCACTTCATCAGTAGCCACCACATGGTCGGCTATATAGCCATTGGTGGCGGCCAGTTCAACCACTTTGGCCATCACTTGCGCCGGGTAACCCGAGCATGAACCGATCTTGATGCCTTGCTCGCGCAGTTGGGCGATGGTCTCCAGGGCACCCGGGATCAGCGCTGAGTGTTCGGCGATCTTTTCGATCTGCAGCGGCATGAAACGCTCATAAATTGCGGTCACGTCATCGTCAGTCGGGGCGCGCCCGAACACCTTTTTATAGCGCTCGGTGATCTGCGGTTGATCACACAGGGTGCGGATGTGGTCCCACTTGCCCATGCCCATCGGCCCGCGAGCCTCTTCGATGGAGACCTGTACATCGAATTCGGCAAAGGCTTCGACAAAAATCTGGGTCGGGGCGAACGAGCCAAAATCGACCACGGTGCCGGCCCAGTCGAGAATGGCGGCTTGCAGTTTGCTTGGGTTGGTGTAGTTCATGTCAGAGAATCCTGTAAGAGCGGGCGGTGCCGCGCGAAATAATAGGGGGTGTTTTAACCAGCACTTACACCATCAGATATCGAAGACTTCCATCTCCTGCAGCACCTGGCCTACGGCATTCACGGCAGCCTGCATCTCGGCCTGGTTGACGTGACCGATGCAGCCCACACGGAAGGTTTCGACCTGGGTCAATTTGCCCGGGTACAGGATGAAACCCTTGGCCTTGACCCGTTCGTAGAACGCCTTGAACTGGTAGCGCGGGTCTTTTGGCGCATGGAAGGTGACGATGATCGGTGCCTGGATGGCTTCTGGTAAAAAACTGCGGATACCCAGTGCGGCCATGCCGTCGAGCAGCGCCTGGCAGTTGTTGGCGTAACGCTGGTGACGGGCAGGCAAGCCGCCTTCTTCGTTGTATTGCAGCAGGGCTTCGTGCAAGGCCGCGACCACATGGGTGGGCGGGGTAAAGCGCCATTGCCCGGTTTTGGCCATATAAGTGTGTTGATCGTGCAGGTCCATTGCCAGTGAATGGCTGTTGCCGGCGGCGTTGGCCAGCGCTTCTTTGCGGGCGAACACAAAGCCCATGCCGGGTACACCCTCAAGGCATTTGCCGGACGCGGCGATCAGTGCATCAAAAGGCACTTGCTGCGCGTCGATGGGCAGGGCACCGAAAGAACTCATGGCGTCGATAATCAGACGTTTACCGTGGCTGGCAATAACAGCGGAAATTTCAGGCAGCGGGTTAAGGATGCCGGTGCTGGTTTCGCAATGGATCAACGCCACATGGCTGATGCTCGGGTCGGCCTGCAGCAGACGGTCGACGTCGGCCGCGGTGGTGGGTTCGTCTTCGGCGGTTTCAAACGTGCTGAAACGACGGCCCAGCACGTCGCAGATCTTGGCCAGGCGTTTGCCGTAGGCGCCGTTGATCAGTACCAAAACATGGCCATCGCGAGGCACCAGGGTGCCGATGGCGGCTTCGACGGCAAAAGTGCCGCTGCCTTGCAGGGGCACGCAATGATGGCTGTCGGCGCCGTTGATAATGGCCAGCAGTTGCTCGCACAGGCTGGCAGTCAGCTGGTTGAAGCTGTCATCCCATGAGCCCCAGTCGACCATCATCGCCTGGCGGGTACGCGCCGAGGTTGTCAGTGGGCCAGGGGTCAGCAGGATCGGCGCGGCAGTACTCATTCTGGTTTCCTCACAAGCATTGGATGGCTACTGGATACAGGGCATAAATTGCAGTTTGTGTTGATATCAATCAAATTGTTTGTTGTTATGCCTGCCATCAGTGAGGCTTATAGATATGAATTTATTCCAGCTCCGCGCGTTTGATGCGGTTGCCCGGGAGGGCAGTTTTACCCGGGCGGCGGCCCGGCTGTTTATCAGCCAGCCGGCGGTGACCGGGCATGTCAAGGCGCTTGAAGAGCACTACCAGATCACCTTGTTGCGGCGCACTGCGCGGCGGGTGGAACTGACCGAAGAAGGCACGCGGCTGGCCGCCATCACCCGGGCCATGTTTGGTTTGGTGGATGAGGCGCAGGTGATGCTTGAGGCCAATCGCCAGTTGCTGACCGGGCGCCTGGAGGTGGCGGCGGATGGCCCGCACCTGGTGATGCCGATGCTGGCGAGCCTGCGTGCGCGCTACCCGGGGATTACCGTGAACCTGCGCCTGGGCAATGCCCAGGAAACCCTGGCAGCCTTGCTGTCGGAGCACGTTGACGTGGCGGTGCTGACTGAAGTGGAACCGCGCAAGGGCCTGACCCTGCGTGCCCTCAACGAATCGCGGATTTGCGCCCTGGTGCCCGCCAACCACCCGTGGCTGGCCTTGCCGGATGGCATTGCAATTGCGCAACTGGATCAGGTGATCATGGTGTTGCGTGAACCGTCTTCGATTACCCGTCGAACTTTCGACAGCGCCTGTGAGCAGGCGAGCATCAACCCGCGGGTGCTGCTGGAGCTGGACAGCCGGGAGGCCGTAACCGAAGCGGTGGCAGCGCAGTTGGGGGTGGGGATTGTGTCGTCGGTGGAGGTCAGCCCTGACCCCCGAGTGCGAGCGGTACCCATCAATGGCGCGGGGTTGGTCAACCTGCATATGCTCGGCTGCATGGAGCGGCGCGCCGAGTTGCGGTTGATCAAGGCGTTTATGGAGTTGGCGGTGTAGCCACTGAGAAAGTCCGTAGCAGCTGCCGAAGGAACGAGGCTGCGTCCGGCGGCGCAGCCGTCGCGAAATCAGACACTGCGGTGTGCCAGTTAAAACCGGCTCTCAGGGTTTACGACGGCTTCGTCGGGGTGCCGCATCACGCCGGACGCAGCCTCGTTCCTTCGGCAGCTGCTACGGGTAGTGGGTTTACAAACTCTTGCGCACAATCTCCAGAAATGTCGCCACCACCCGCCGCGAACTCTGTTCTTGCAGGCATACCAGGGTTTCGGTCAGGCGCCTTGTGCAATCGGTAATGGGCAGTGCGCAGACCCGCGAATCAGAACCGAACTCGGCTGCCGAGACTACGCCCACACCAATCCCGACCACCACCGCTTCACGCGCCGCTTCGCGGCCTTCCACCTGGATCGCGGCGCGGATGCGCAAGCCGGCCTGGCTCATTTCTTCTTCCAGGGTTTGCCGGGTCACGGAGCCCACTTCGCGCAGTACCAAAGGCGTGTCATCCAGATCGGCCAGGCAAATGGCGTTGCGACTGGCCCAAGGGTGCGTTCGGGCCACAAAGGCCACCATCGGGTCGCTGCGCAAGGGCACGCTGAGCAGGCGTTCATCATTTACGTCACGCCCCAACAGGGCCAGGTCCGCCTGGTAGTTGAACAGCCGCGCCAGGCATTCGTCGGTGTTGCCAGTTTCGATTTTTACCGTGATCCCGGGGTAGCGCTGGCAAAAACGGGCAATTTGCGGCAACACATGCACCGGGGCATCCACCGCCAGGATCAGGCTGCCGGTTTGCAGGGCCTGGGAGTCCTGCAGTAATTCCTGAGCTTCGGCCTGCACCCCGAACAGGCGCTGGGTGATGCTCAGCAGGCGCTCGCCCAGGTCGGTCAGGCGTACCGAGCGTTTGTTGCGATGGAACAGCAGCACCCCGAAGCGTTCCTCAAGCTTTCTGACCTGATCGGAGATGGCCGGCTGGCTTAAAAACAAGCGTTCTGCCGCGCGGGTGAAACTGCCATGAACGGCAACGGCGTGAAAAGCCTTCAACTGCGCATGAGAAACCGACATCGGATTGCCTCTTACAAGCTGAGCTTATGATTGAAATACGATAAATCGATTTTACCTATTAGTCAGTAATTGCTTTGATCGACCTCAGCCCGCCGTTATGTCCTCGATAGCGGCGGGTCGTGACACATCGGTGTGCAACTGCGAACTCGAATAAAAACGGGCAGCTCACGGTGTGTCTGGCAAATACGGTCCTTGTCTGAAGGGCGGTATTGAAGTGCTCAACACAATAAAAAAACAGGCGTTCTTTTCTGATTCTGCCGGCACATTCCACCTCTGAGGTCAGACCCGACATGAACAACTCCTATGCCACCATCAAGCGTTGGCGCGTGCAGATTTTTGCCATCACCTGGTTGGCCTACGCGGCCTTTTACTTCACTCGCAAGGCATTCTCCGTTGCCAAGCTGGGCATCGGTGAAGACCCCAACTTTCATCTCGACAAGATGGCGATGGCCAACCTCGACGCTATCTACCTTGCTGCTTATGCCGTAGGGCAATTTACCTGGGGCATCCTCGCCGATCGCTTTGGCCCGCGGGTTGTGGTGCTGGGTGGCTTGATCATTTCGGCGCTGGCCGCGCTGGTCATGGGTACCTACGCCACCTTGCCGATCTTTGCCACCTGCATGCTGATCCAGGGCCTGGCGCAATCCACCGGCTGGTCGGGGTTGTGCAAAAACATCGGCAGCTTTTTCCCCGCGCAGCAACGTGGCCGGGTGTTGGGGCTGTGGAGTTCGTGCTACGCCTTTGGCGGGCTGGTGGCTTCGCCCTTTGCCGGGTGGTGGGCGTATACGCTGATCGGCAGCTGGCATGCGGCGTTTATTTCCAGCGCGGCGGTGGTGGCGCTGGTGGCGGTGCTGTTCTTTATCTTCCAGCGCAATACGCCGCAAGATGTCGGCCTGCCCGCCGTCGAGCCAGAGCCCGACATGAGCGCTGAGGAAATCGCCGCCGAAAAACGCATCAGCATTTGGGCGCCGCTGCGCGAGATCATGCGCAATCGCACGGTGCTGACCCTGGGGCTGGCGTATTTCATGCTCAAGCCGGCGCGCTACGCGATTCTGTTGTGGGGCCCGGTGATCGTGTTCGAGCAAATGCCGCAGGTGGGCAAGGTCGGCGCTGCGATTATTCCTACGGCATTTGAGCTGGCGGGCTTGCTGGGGCCGATCATGATCGGTCTGGCGTCCGATAAGCTTTTCGGCGCCCGGCGTATGCCAGCCTGCATTTTGAGTCTGCTGGCGCTAACCATTTCCCTCGCGTTCTTTATGGGGGCATTGCATTCAGGCAGCGTGGCACTGGTGGTGGCCTTGCTGTTTGTCATGGGCCTGACCCTGTACGGGCCGGACTCGATGATCAGCGGTGCGGCCGCAATTGATTTTGGCACCGCCAAGGCCGGAGCTACGGCGGCGGGGTTCGTCAATGGCTGCGGTTCGGTCGGGGCGATTCTGGGTGGCCTGTTGCCGGGCTATTTCGATACGGTCACGGTATTTATCGTGTTTGCCTGCTGCGCGCTGTTTTCTTCGCTGGTGCTGATACCCCATTGGAATAGCCGGCCTGCGGGGCTCAAGGCTGCGTGCCCGTTTGTGCCCAACCATCCATTGCTGATCAAGCCTTTACGCACCTGAGCAGGAGAATGACCCATGCGACCTTTTTGGCTGGAACAGGCACTGGCCCTGGAAAATGAAGCACCCTGCGATGCGCTGGCGGGTGAGACGCGTGCCCAGGTGTGCATTGTGGGGGGCGGTTATACCGGATTATGGACCGCAATCATGCTCAAGGAGCAAAGCCCTGAACTGGATGTAGTACTGATTGAAGCCGATATTTGCGGTGCAGGTGCCAGCGGGCGCAATGGCGGCTGCGCGCTGTCGTGGTCGGCCAAGTACTTCACTCTTGAGCGGCTGTTCGGGGTGGAGGAGGCGGTGCGGCTGGTCAAGGCCTCGGAGCAGAGCATTTATGCGATTGGTGCGTTCTGTAAGCAGTATGGGGTGGATGCCGACTACCGCCTCGATGGCACGTTGTATACCGCGACCAATCAGGCCCAGGTCGGTTCGACCGACAGCGTGATTGCGGCGCTGGCGCGACAATCCATCAACTCGTTCAGCAAGTTGCCGGTTGAAGATCTACAGCGCCGGGCCGGATCGGCCCTGCACAGGGAGGGCTGGTTTTCTCCGGCGGCGGCCAGTGTGCAGCCGGGCAAACTGGTGCGCGGGTTACGGCGGGTGGCGCTGCAGCTGGGGGTGAGGATTTACGAAAGCACGCCTATGACCGGGTTGGAGGAGGGCGCCCCGGCGCTGATCCGCACCCCGGCCGGCAGCATTCGCGCCGACCGTGTGGTGCTGGCCATGAATGCCTGGATGGCCCGGGCCTTCCCGCAGTTCGAGCGCAGTGTGGCGATTGTTTCCAGCGACATGCTGATCACCGAACCGCGCCCCGACCTGTTGCAGGAAATCGGCCTGACCAGCGGCGTCACGGTGCTCGATTCGAGAATTTTCGTGCACTACTACCACAACACCCCGGACGGGCGAATCATGCTGGGCAAGGGCGGCAATACCTTTGCCTACGGTGGCCGCATGTTGCCGGTGTTCGATCAGCCGTCGCCCTACGCCGGATTGCTGGGCAAAAGCCTGACGCAGTTTTTTCCGGCCTTTGTCGGGGTAAGGGTGGAGGCGACCTGGAACGGGCCTTCAGATCGGTCTGTCACGGGTTTGCCTTTTTTCGGTCAGATGAGCAGCCACGGTAATGTGTTTTATGGCTTTGGCTACTCGGGCAGTGGCGTAGGGCCTTGCCATATGGGCGGTCAGATCCTTTCTTCGCTGGTGCAGGGGCAGGCCAATGACTGGACACGTTCGCCGCTGGTCAACGGACCGCTGGGGTATTTTCCGCCAGAGCCGATTCGCTACCTGGGCTCGCTGATGGTGCGCAATGCCATCAGGCGCAAGGAACGGGCCGAGGATCATGGTCGTCGGCCCCGGCATCTGGACGTGCGCCTGGCCAGGTTTGCCGCGGCGGCGGGCAAGGCTGACAAGGGCTAAGCAGGGATTGATTGGATTTTTTGGTCGATTGCCGACTTCTGGCCGGTTAAACTTGCGCCCATTCGACGGCCGACAGGCTGCGACACACCAGATTGAGAGAGTGAGTAATGGGCGCACAGTGGAAGGTTAAACATAAAGCGGACGCCGCCAACAGCCGCGGCAAGATTTTTGGCAAGCTGGCCAAGGAATTGACGGTTGCTGCGCGCAACGGCGCCGATCCTGACATGAACTCGCACCTGCGCCTGGTCTATGAACAGGCGAAAAAAGCCTCGATGCCGGCTGACACCATCAAGCGCGCGATCAACAAGGGCGCCGGTATCGGTACAGAGGCCGTGCAATACCACCGCGTGACTTACGAGGGCTTCGCCCCGCATCAGGTGCCGCTGATCATCGAGTGCCTGACCGACAACATCAACCGTACCGTGGCTGAAATCCGCGTGGCCTTCCGCAAGGGCCAGCTGGGTGCTTCGGGTTCGGTGGCATGGGACTTCAACCACGTCGGCATGATTGAGGCCAAGCCGGACACCCCGGATGCCGATCCTGAGATGGCCGCCATTGAAGCGGGCGCCCAGGATTTCGAAGAAGGCGAAGAAGAAGGCACCACCTTGTTTATCACCGAGCCGACTGACCTCGACGCAGTGCAAAAAGCCTTGCCGGAGCAGGGTTTTACCGTGGTGTCGGCGAAACTGGGCTACCAGCCGAAGAACCCGGTGAGCGGTTTGACTGACGAGCAAATGGCCGAAGTACAAGAGTTTTTGGCCAAGCTGGAAGAGCAGGACGACGTGCAGGACATGTTTGTGGCGTTGGCATAAGCCACCGACCCGGCTCCCGTAGCAGCTGCCTCGTTCCTCGGCAGCTGCTACAGACCTAGCTCAGCAAGCGTATTACCTGCGCAAACCCCGGCCGTGCCAGCACCTCTGGCTGGATACAGCGCTGTTGCAACCCCTGCAGCTCACTGCGCTGTCGATCACTCAAACCCGAGTCGATCCGCTCCAGCAATTCCCCCAGCAAAATCCCGAATGCCCGCACTTCGATGCGCTGTAGTGCCCGGCTCTGTGGGCTGTCGTCGACGGCATGGAAACACGCCGCGCCAAAATCCCCCAGCAGGCAATCACCCCGGGCGTTGAACAAAATATTGTGCGCGTACAAGTCACCGTGGCAAATGCCCTGTGCATGCAGGTGGCCGGCCGCCGCGGCAATGCCACGCGCGATGCGCAAGGCGCTGTCACCGGTGAAACGGGTGCTGTCGGCATACACGTCACGGCTGCAGGTCTCAAAGCTGGGCAGGGCCGCCAGGTTGAGAAAGGACGGATCGATCAACTGCATCACCAGCGCCGCTTGATCGTCAGGGGCGCCAACCACGCGGCCCAGTACCTTGATCAGGTTAGGGTGCTGGCCCGCAGCGATGCAGGCGTTCATTTCATTGAGCGGTGAGCCGTCGCTGGTGATGCTGCCCTTGTACAGCTTGACCGCCACCGACTGCACCGGCTGGCCAGGGGCGCTCCACTGTGCCTGATAAATGACCCCCGAGGCACCTTCGCCCAGTTTTTGCCCAAGCGTAAGCTGCGACCAGTCAATATTCGGTGTGTTGTCGGCCGCGCGCTGAGCACTGGCATCTTCACGCAGCGGGTTGCCGGCATAGGCCAGCCAGCTCAGGGCTGGCAGTGACAGCAGGGTGTCGGGCAACTCGGTGAAGTGATTGGCGGCCAGGCGGATCAACTCGAGACGCTCGCAGTTGGTCATGCTGGCGGGCAGTTGCTGCAAGCGGTTCCCGGCCAGCATCAGCTTTTGCAGCAGCGGGCGCTGGCCCAGTTCCTCGGGCAGTTGCTCTATGCAGTTGTCGGTCAGAATCAGCCAGCGCAGCAAGGGCGGCAGTGCCTCGCCCGGCACATGCTCGATGCGGTTGGCCTTGAAGCCGATCATGCTCAGTTGCGCACACTGCCCAAGGCAAGCCGGCAGCTCGGTGAATTGGTTGTCCGAGCAGAACAGGATGCGCAAACGGGTCAGGCGATGCAGGTCATCGGGCAGGCTGCTCAGAGCATTCCCGCTCAGATTGAGGATTTCCAGCGAGTCGGCCAGCTGGAATATCTCGGCCGGGAACTCGGTCAGCCCGCACGACAGATCAAGACGTTTGAGGCCCGCCAGTTGGCCGGCGCGCAGTTTAGCGAGGGTATCCATAAGCAGGGTCGGAACTCGTGGGCAGGGGCAAAAAGTGTTGCGCATGATAGCCATTTATCGGCCCGAGGCCGAGCCTTTGCACGGCCTAGAGCGGCAGCGGCTGGTGATGAATGGTATCAGTTCGTTTAATTACGGTCGTAATTGGACGAATGTTTCTTCACTGCTAGCCTTTAATTTATAAAAGCACGAAGGGAATGATCGTGGAGCATCGTCTAGGGACAGTCATCATTGGCTCCTTGTTCAGTACATGTGCCTGGTCGGCGCAGTACGAGGTGCAGGTGCGAGTCATCGTCGAGCGGGGCTGCCAACTGGCAGGCATTACCCGTGACGCGGGTGGCGATTACCTGGGCCTGCTCGATTTCGGCCGCGCCCCACGGCTGGATGGCCCTTCGGCCCCTTTGGGTGCCACCCTGATAAACCCGCGTTTACCTCGCCTGGAATGCAACCCGGATACCACTTACCAGCTTCAGATTGACGGTGGCCAGCATGGTGGCATCGCAGATGTCCGTTACCTGGCTCTGGGCCCGGGTGGTCCGCAAATTCCTTATCGACTGTTCCGCGACCCGGCCCGGCAAATTCCCTTGCTGGTAGATGTACCTGTCAGTGGCACCGTGCCCGATAGCGGTTCGGTGGAGTTGCCGTTGTACGGCCGCATAGAACCTATGCAGCAGGTCCCCCCGGTCGGGCTGTATGCCGACCTGTTGAAAGTCACACTCACTTGGTAGCGCCAGGAGCATGGATATGATCGGTCCTGCCCAACGTTGTGTGCTGTACGCAGCCTGTGCCCTGCTGAGTGTGCAGGCGCAGGCAGGCATGCTCAACGGGCAGATCCAGGCGCGCCTGGTGATTATGGCCAGCTGTCAGGTGAGCAGCGGCACAGGTGTGGAAGACAACAGCCTGTCCAACCTTGGCTTGCTCAATTTCGGCTCGCGCGGCCCAACCTGGAATACCCCGGTCGAGGCGCTGCTTGAGGGCGGCGAGAGTAATTTGAAGGTGATCTGCAACCCTGCGGTACGGGGTTTTTCAGTGTCCATTGACGGTGGTAATCACGGTAATGGCACGACGCGCCAACTGAGTAATGGCCAGCAAATGATTCCTTACCGCTTGTTTCTGGATGCTGCTGGCAACAACAGCTACAGCATCGGCAAGCAACACGATTTTGTGGTGGCAAGTGGTGGCCATGTACCGATCCCGGTGTATGGCATGGTGATGGCGAGTCCAAAATCACTGCCAGCAGGTGTCTATCGGGACACGCTACGGGTGACGCTGGATTGGTAAACAGGAGTGGGGTGCAAGATGCGCGTACTTAAATCAACGCTGGGGTTCTCATTGTTGGGGTTGATGCTGGCCGGTCAGGCACAGGCCGTCACGACCGTCACCGGCACTGTCAACGCTTCGTTAGTGCTGACGACCAGTTGCCTTATCAACGGGGTGGTGGGGGCCAACGGGGCAGTCTTCGGGGCGCTGGACTTCGGTACGGCCACGTCCTTGTTTGACACCGCAAGTGCCCAGGTATTGAGCGGCACTGGCGCCATGACGGTCCTGTGTACGGCGGGAACCACCCCGTCGGTCACCCTGGGGGCCGGTGCCCATGACGGCATGGCGGCCGCACAAGGCACGCGGGCCTTGGCCAGTGGCAGCAATTATGTGGGTTATGACCTGTACAGCGACGTTGGCCACGGCACGCCGGTGGCTATCGGTGGCAACGTTACGCTGTCGCAGAGTACCGGGGTGGTGCAAACGGTCAATATCTACGGCAAGGCGACCGGCAAGGTCGGGCTGCCGGCTGGCACCTACACGGACACCATTGCCGTAGTGCTGACCTTTTAACCGGGTGGCGTGGCCAGGTGCTGTATCACTGCTGTTGCTGGGTGCGATCAGCGGGGGTGTGTGTGCCGCGACTTCAACAACCCTGCAGGTCAGCGCCAGCATCGTGGCCGGTTGCGTGATCAGCAATCCCGGGGGCTTGTACGGCAACTTGAATTTCGGGACCTACGCGGCGTTGTCGACCGCACCGGTGAGCGTTGCCCTGACCGGAGGAGTGACACTGCAATGCACTCCGGGGGTGACGCTGAGCATGACCGTTGATGGCGGCTTGCATAACGTTGGCGGGCGCCGCTTGCAGCTTGCCGGTGGTACTGCGCAGATTGCCTACCAATTGTTTCGGGACGCGGCCCGCAGTCAAAGCCTGGGTATCGCGCAATCGGTCAATGTGCCTTACACCGACGCAAATGCCATCAGCCTGCCGATTTTTGGTTATGTGCTTTTGCCCGGCAACCAGCCGGTGGGCAGCTACAGCGACACGTTGCAGGTGCAACTATCTTATTGATATCCAGGGATCAGGAGTCTGTTTATGCATTCATTCTTACGGCCACTTCAGGGCATGGCTTTTTGCTTGCTGACACTGGGTGTGGCCCAGTCGGCGCAGGCAGCCAGCTCGATTTTGATCTGGCCCATCGATCCGGTTCTGGAGGCCGACCAGCAGGCCAGTGCGTTGTGGCTGGAGAACCGCGGCGATACCCCCGCCAACCTGCAGGTAAGGGTGTTTGCCTGGAACCAGGAAGGTTTCGACGACAAGTATCAGAACCAGCGTGACGTGGTTGGCAGCCCGCCTGTGGCCACTATCCAGCCCGGGCAAAAACAGCTGATTCGCCTGACCCGCGCCAAGACCTTCCCGGCAGGCGAGGAGCACGCCTACCGCATCATCATTGATGAAATCCCGCTGCCGCTGCCCCCGGCCGAGGCCGGTAGCGACAAGACGGCGGCTGCCGTGCGCTTGCAGATGCGCTATTCGGTGCCTTTGTTTGCCTACGGTGCCGGGCTGTGGAGCAAGCCGGATGCAAGCCGCCCGCGTGACCCCAACGGTGCGGGTTTGCCGCAATTGAGCGGGCGCACCCTCAAGGTGGATGGCAAGTCCTATATCGAGCTGGTCAACCGTGGCGCTGTGCATGCGCGCTTGACCGAGGCCTCGCTCAAATCGGGCAGCCAGTCAAAGCCGGTAGTGGAGGGGTTGTTCGGTTATGTCTTGCCAGGAGCCACTATGCGCTGGCCCGTACCGGTGACGCAGGGAGATGTGCTGCAGGTACGGGTCAATGGCCAGACGTCGTTGCAGACGTTGTCTCTGGGGCAATAAACCTGGCAGGAGCCAGTGATCGCAAGTGACCCTCGGCAAGCCCCCTGCTCATGCTATCGCTCGGCATGCGGGGTAATGCTGTCGACGGAGCTATAGCAAGGAGCGGCTATTGAATGTACGGACGTGCAAGTGAACAGGGCAGGGCTGTGGGCCTGCCTGGGCCTGTGTGGCGTGCTCTGGTGGCCGATGATTGAAGCCGGGGACTTGCCGCCGCCGCCCGCCAGCCTGGAGGCTGTCGCCGATGCCCAGTTATATCTGGAACTGGTGGTCAACCAAATGAATACAGGGAGCCTGGTGAACGTGCAGCAACGTGCTGGCCAATTGTATGTAGACGCCAACGTGCTAAAGGACGCCGGGATTCACCTGCCCATCACGCCGCCTGCGCAGGTCGGCCTGGACAGCGTGCCCGGCCTGCACAGCGAGTACGATATTCCGGGCCAGCGTCTGCTGCTGGATGTGCCACCCGACTGGTTGCCCGAGCAAGTGCTGGGCCGGCGCTCGAATTACCCGCGCAGCGAAGCCATGAGCAGCTTTGGCGTGTTGTTCAACTACGATCTGTACCTTAACGATACCGACGACGCAGGCTCCTATCTGGCCGCCTGGAACGAAGTGCGGCTGTTCGACAGCTGGGGCACGCTGTCCAGTACCGGGCAATACCGGCGCAGCCTCGTCAGCGTCGGCGACAACCAGCTCGACAACGGTTACCTGCGCTATGACACCACCTGGCGCTTCTCCGACGATGAACGCATGCTCACCTACGAGGTGGGTGACCTGATCAGTGGCGCTCTGGCCTGGACCAGTGCCATCCGCATGGGCGGTGTGCAGATATCACGGGACTTTGGCGTGCGCCCGGATCTGGTGACCTATCCTTTGCCGCAGTTTTCCGGGGAGGCAGCAGTGCCTTCCTCGGTGGATCTGTTTATCAACGGTTACAAGTCCTCCAGCGAAAACCTCCAGCCCGGGCCCTATACCCTGACCAACGTGCCGTTTATCAATGGCGCCGGTGAAGCCGTGGTGGTGACCACCGATGCCCTGGGCCGGCAAGTCTCCACCAGCGTGCCGTTTTACGTGACCAGTACCTTGTTGCAACAAGGCCTGAGTGACTTCAGCGTGTCGGCGGGCAGTGTGCGCCGCGGTTACGGTATCGACGATTTTGCCTACGGGCCCGGGGTGACTTCAGGCAGTCTGCGCTATGGGTTGAGCAACAGCCTGACCCTGGAAAGCCATCTTGAAGCGTCTGACTCGCTTGCCCTGGGCGGGGTGGGGGCGAACTTCAAGCTGGGCAATTTCGGCGTCCTCAACAGTGCCGTCAGTCAAAGCCGGTTCGATGGCCGTGGCGGCCGTCAGGCAAGCCTGGGCTACCAGTACAGCGCACAACGCTTCAGCTTTGCCTATCAGCGTTTGCAACGGTTTGCCGACTACGCTGACCTCTCGGTTATCGACGCCGATTACATCAGCCTCAGCCGACGCAGTGAACAAGTGACTCTGGCCCTGAACCTGGACCGCTTTGGCAGCCTGGGGGCCGGGTACTTTGATGTGCTGGCCGCCGATGCTTCACGCACGCGCTTGCTCAACCTGAGCTGGAGTACGCCGCTGTGGTTCAACAGCAGCCTGTATGTGTCGGCCAACCGTGACCTGGATGACAGCAACTGGGCCATGCAGGCACAGATCGTGGTGCCCTTTGATGTGCGCGGCAACTTCAGTTTCGGCACCGAGCGCAGCGCCACCGGGGTCACCCAGAACCGGGTCAATTACAGCCGCAGTGCGCCGACCCAGGGCGGCGTTGGTTTCAATCTGGGCTATGCACATGGCGATACCGCGGATTATCGCCAGGCCGACCTGACCTGGCGGCTGCAATCCGTGCAGCTGCAGGCGGGCGTCTATGGCTCCTCGGCCCAGCAGACCCGCTGGGCCGATGCCAGCGGCTCGCTGGTATGGATGGACGGGCAGACCTTTGCCGCCAATCGTATTGACGATGCGTTTGTGGTCGTCAGTACCGGGGGCTTTGCCGATGTGGGGGTGCGATACGAGAATCAATGGATCGGCAATACCGATAAAAACGGCCACCTGCTGGTGCCCTGGAGCAGCGCCTACTATCGTGGCAAATACGAGATCGACCCGCTCAATCTGTCGGCCACTGTCCTGAGCCCCAACGTCGAACAGCGCGTGGCTGTGCGCCGGGGTAGCGGTTATTTGCTGGAGTTCGAGTTGAGCCGGGCGGCGGCGGCCAGCGTGCATCTGGTCGATGGCAAACAGCAGGATCTGGAGCTGGGCAGTGCGGTGCTCAATGAGCAAAACGGCGGCCGGGCAGTGGTGGGGTGGGACGGGCTGGTCTATCTGGAAAACCTGGTACAGCACAACTCGTTGCAGGTCATCAGGCCTGATGGACAGCAATGCAAGGCGCAGTTTGTCTTGCCCCCGGCAACCGATCAGGTGCCCTTGATCGATCCGGTGGTGTGCCAGTGAAACGCTTGATCGCGGTGTTGCTGACGTGCGGCCTTGCGGCTTTTGAGGCGCATGCCGGTTGTACCGCGGCCGCGACTGCTGGCCCGGCCGGTTTTGGCACTGTCAGCTCGAGCCTGGTGTACAGCACAGCGCAAAGCACCTCCATCACCAATGCCGGGCTGACCTGCACCCCTGCAGGCATTGAGCTGTTCAACAGCGCCTACTTCAAGGCCACGATTACCTCGACTCAAAGCGGCCTGGTCGGCCCTACGGGCGATGTCATCACTTACACCATTTACCCAGGCAGCAATAATGCCCACCCCATCACCCGAGGAGTGGCGTTCGACTTCACCAGTTTTGGCTTGCTGGGCCATAACGCTCCCGCTGCCATCCCCCTGTACTTCACGACGGTGGTCAACAACGTGGCAGCAGGGGTGTACAGCGAAACCCTGAAGGTGCAATGGGACTGGTACTACTGCACCGGGTTGGGAGTCGGTAACTTGTGCATCGGCTCGGATTCGGGGGTTGGCAAGATCAGCCTGCTGACGGTGAACATGACAGTTGCCAACGACTGCACTATCACCGCGGCCAATATCGGGTTTGGCAGCGCACCTGTCGTCAGTGCATTTACCCCGGTAAGTCAGACTGTCAGCCTGGCCTGTACCAAAGGCAGCGCCTATACGGTGGGGTTCGGTGATGGCCTGTATCCGCTGGCTGCCGGTGGGCGGCGGCGGATGATTTCCGGCAGTAATTACCTGGCTTACGATATTTTCAAGAGCGCCGGGACTACTCGCTGGGGCAGCGTCGGCGCGGCGCGGCGCGCCAGTTCCACGGCCGAGATCAACCCGGGGAACGGGTTGGGCCACAATCCGGGCAGCGGCAGCCAGATTTTCAACTACAACGCCCGAATCTATACCGACCAAAGCACGCCGTCAGTCGGTGCCTATACCGACAGCGTGCTGCTGGATGTGGCCTTTTAGCGCAGTTCCCTGACCATCGCCGACAGGGTCGTCAGCACGTCCTTGGCCAATTGCTTGGAGCGTTTGCCATCCCAGCCGGTCTGCGGGTTGGGCGCATCGTCGTTGTCCTTGAACGGCATCTCCAGGGTCAGTGCCAGGCAGTCGAAGCGCTGGCCGACGCTGTTGCAGGCCAGGGTCATGTTGGCTTGCCCTGGCTCGTCGCGGGTATAGCCATGCGTAGTCTGGAAGTCTTTGGTCAGGCCGCTGAGGTGGCTGCGAAAGCGTTCCTCAAGCGCTGCCAGGCGCGGGGTGTAGCCCGGGTTGCCCTCGCAGCCTGCGGTAAACACGTAGGGGATTTCTTCGTCGCCATGAATGTCCAGGAACAGATCGACGCCGTTCTGGCTCATTTGCTCAAGGGCAAAGAACACTTCGGGGCTGACCTGCGGGCTGGTGTTCTGCCAGGCGCGGTTCAGGTCCTGGCCGTTGGCATTGGTGCGCAAGTGCCCGTGGAACGCACCGTCGGGGTTCATGTTGGGGATCAGGTACAGGTCGGCGTAGTCCAGCAGCTTGCGCAATTGTGGGTCGCTGCCTTGCTCCAGGCGCTCCAGCAGACCTTCCATAAACCATTCGGCCATATGCTCGCCGGGGTGCTGCTGGGCGATGATCCAGATCTTGCGCTTGTGGCTGGCGCCGTTGCCTTTGCGCAACAACTGAATGTCGCGGCCTTCGGCACTTTTGCCGGTGGCCAGTAACTGGCAACCCGACCACTGCAGGGCGTTCTTGATCAACTGCTCGTGACGTTCGCGGCTGTAGGGTTCGAAGTAGGCAAACCAGACCTGCGGCTGTTTCGCTTCGAGATGGACGTTGAGCGAGGTGCCGTCGAATTCAGTCGGGACCCGGAACCAGTTTTCCTGATCATAAGACGCCACGGCCTGATAGCCATCCCACGCTTTGTTGTAGGAAGACTGGCTGGCGTTGCTCAATTGAAAATGGTGAGTGTGCCCCGGTGTCAGGCCATCGACCTTGAAATGGAACCACTGAAAGTGCGGGCTCTTGGTGTCCGGCTTGATGGCCAGTTTCACCTGCAGCGGGTTGCTGGCGTCCAGCACCTGGATATTGCCGCTGTCGAAATCGCTGCTGATATGAAGTGAGGAGGGCGCCACGGTCATCGTCCAAATCCCGAAATCTGATAATTGTGGACGTTACTGTACCTTGCTATGGCGATAGGCCAATACGGAATTTTGGGCAAAAGAAGAAGGAAGTCGCGAAGGGGGGCGTCATCCTTGACGCGGCGCAATTGTAGGGTTTTTGCGAGTGATTCTCAAGTGCTAGATTGCCATTACGGCCATAGTCCAGGACTTCAGGCTTCCGTTGGCCGATGTTCATTTGCTATGATGGCTAAATCGTGACGGCCATCGCAGAAACGGCCGCACACCAGACTTCATTAGCCTGAAGCACGCAGAGCCAGAAAACTGGCCGCAAAAAAAAAGACCCGGCCAGAAGCCGGGTCAAATAACCGTGATTAGCCTGATGAGGAGCTAATTCAAAAGACCGACCTAAGGTCCTCTGAATTATCGACTGATCTCGCGACCAGCTGCATGCAATAATAATCATTATCATTTGCAAATCAAGCTATTTCCCGCGCTTTTGCCAAAATAATTTTTTCTTCCCCGGCCCAATGCTCTATCCCGCGGCCTGCAGACCTAATCAAGCAACAACTCAGTGGTGCGTTTGACCTCACTCATGGCGATATTGGAGTGGGCTTCCTGAACGTGTGGTTTCTGCAGCAAGTGATCACGCAAAAAACGTTCATAGCTGTCGATATCGTGGGTGACTACCTTGAGCAGGTAGTCCATGTCCCCTGCCATCGTGTAGCACTCGATCACTTCGGGGTAATCGGTGATCGCTTCTTCAAATTCGGTCAGATGCCGTCGGCCGTGGCCCGACAAGCGCACATTGACGAACACCACCACATTGAGCCCGAGCTTTTTCGGATTGAGCAGGGCCACCTTGCGCTCGATCAGCCCTTCCTCTTGCAACCGATGGATCCGCCGCCAGCAGGGCGATTGCGACAACTCCACATGCTCCGCCACCTCGGCGGCAGACAGGTCGGCATTGTGCTGCAACAAGCGCAGGATCTTGCGGTCGATGGCGCTTAATTTTATCTGCATGAATTGATCTGATTTCTTATTGTTTTTGAATGATGCATGCAGATTAGCAGAACATTTCCTGCAATTTAGAAAGAAAAATCCTGGGTAAAACCCTCACTCTTTGGCTTCGGGTCACAGACTGACTTTACGGTCTGACTCGCCTCCAGGGCTAAAAACAAGAGAGAGAATGCAATGCCGATTTTTGCTCACCCCGAATTCGATCACCATGAACAGGTGCAGTTCTGCCATGACCAGGCCACGGGCCTGAAGGCGATTATTGCGGTACACAACACCCGCCTGGGTCCCGCGTTGGGCGGCTGCCGCATGTTCCCCTACGCCGACGAGCAACAGGCCCTGAATGATGTGCTGCGCCTGTCCCGTGGCATGACCTACAAGTCGGCGCTGGCCGGGCTGCCCTTGGGCGGTGGCAAGGCAGTGATCATTGGTGACCCGCACAAAGACAAGAGCGAGGCGCTGTTTCGGGCCATGGGCGAGTTTGTCGAAAGCATGGGCGGGCGTTACATCACTGCAGCGGACTCCGGCACTGGCGTGGCCGAGATGGCCCTGATGGGGCAGCGCACCCGCCATGTGGTGGGGGCGGGCAGCCGTGAGCAGTTGGGCGGAGGCACACGCAGTGGCGATCCGTCCCCGGCCACGGCCCTTGGCGTGTTTATAGGCCTGCGTGAAGCGATCTTGCAGCGTTTGGGGCGCAGTGACCTGACAGGCCTGCGGGTGGCGGTACAGGGCCTTGGGCAAGTGGGGTTCAACCTGGCCCGGCAGCTGCACGAGGCGGGTGCCGAACTGTGGGTCCATGATATCCAGGAGGCCAATGTGCGACGTGCCGTCGATGAGCTGGGGGCTCACGCGGTGAGCGCGCTGGATATTTACGGGCTGGATGTGGATGTGTTCTCGCCCTGCGCGATGGGTGCCATCATCAACGATGAAACCTTGCAGGTATTGCGTGCGCCGGTGATTGCCGGGGCGGCCAACAACCAGTTGGCCAAGGCGGCCCATGCCGATGAGCTGTGGCGTCGCGGTTGCCTGCATGCGCCTGATTATGCAATCAATGCGGGTGGCATCATTGACGTGTCCTACGAGTACAACGGCGGCACGCCCGAGCAAGTACGTCAGCACGTTGAAGGCATTGGCCAGACCTTGCGCCAGATCTTTCTACGGGCCAAAGCCGAGGATCAAAACACCACGCGTATTGCTGACAGCCTGGCACAGGAGCGTCTGAACCGCTGATGGCCAAGGCGCAGGTGGCCGTTGCGGCACCGGCGCCTTCCTGGGGTCAACGGGCAGACAATTGCTGCACATCAATCGCCCTGTCGATCAGTTGCTTGGACGACTCGATGAGAAACAGCAGATTGAGCAGTAGATCACGCGGGGGGCCGAACTGATGTTCGGCTCCCCCTTGCGCATTGGCAATGGCGCAGCGCAGATAATCCGAAGCGTGCAGCAGGGCTTCTTCCTGGGTCAGGTCGCTGTTCACCAGGAACACTTTCTTCTCGGGAGGGGGTTGGGAAACAGCTGGTTTCAAATAATAATCGAGCGCTCGCTGGGTGGCAGCGCTGTCCTTGAGGGATTCGAGCTCAGGATCGGACTCGGTGACGGGTGCAATTTTTGTTAGAGGCGTCATGATTTACCTGCGTTTCAGGAAATGGTCGAATCAGCAGATCTATATTAGTACATAAAGTATTCATGACAATATTATAAATAGTACGATATGTGTATTGTTGCGCCGATTCCAATCCGTATTGTTTGGCGCATGGATAAATGGATCGCTTTAGTCAGAACAAAATTGCGCGAGCTCAAGCTCACGCAAGAAAAACTAGCCGAACGCGTCGGGGCTTCCCAGGGCGGGGTCGGTCATTGGCTCAACAAACGCCGCCAACCCGACTTGCCGACGATGAACAATGTGCTGCATGCCCTTGGGCTTGAGCACCTTGAAGTCGCCCTGGTGATTCGTGAGCGCAATGAGGCAGGCGACACGCCAGGTGCCGACGAATACACCTATGAGATCACTTCGGCATTCCGCTATCCGGTCAGGGACTGGGTATCGGCCGGTCAGGTCAACGAGAAAGTACAGCCCGACTACGCCTCGCCCGGCACTGTTTTCGAAGTCAGCGATCATTACGCCAAAGGTGCTGCGTTCTGGCTGCAGGTAACGGGCGATGCCATGACCGCACCGGTGGGGGTCAGCATCGCGCAAGGCATGATGATTCTGGTTGATCCGGATATCGAGGCCACGCCCGGCAAAATGGTGATCGCCCTGACGCCAGAGTCCGAGGCCACCACCTTTCGGCAGTTGATCGAAGAAAGCGGCCAGCGTTACCTCAAACCGCTCAACCCGACTTATCCCAAAACCCTGTTTGATGATAAATGCCGGATTATCGGCGTCGTGGTACAGGCCACGGTCAAGTTCTAGATACTGCCCGCTGCGGCTGTGAAAAAGGCGGATACCGGTTACGGTATCCGCCTTTTGTCATTCCAGCTCGACCAGCGCCGAGCCCTCACTGACCATTTCGCCTTCCTGGAAGAACAACGCCTTGATCACGCCTGCATGGGGGGCGCGCAGGCTGTGTTCCATTTTCATGGCCTCCAGCACCACCAGTTGCGCACCGGCCTCGACAGTTTGCCCGATCTCAACCAGTACCCGCACGATGCTGCCGTTCATCGGTGCGGTCAGGCCGCCCTGGGCCGTGTGGCTGGCGTCCACGGCGCTGATCGGGTCGTGCAGGCGCACGCAGTGCAGCTCACCGTCCCAGCGCAGGTACAGTGCATCGCCGCGGCGTATTGCCAGGTGCTGGCGGCGCACACCGTCCTGTTCGATAACCAGTTGCTCATCGCGCAAGGTGGCCGTGTTGGCGCTGAGGTGGATGACCTCTTGCTCGCCATTGCAGGTCAGGGCCAGCAAGGTCTGTGCTGGCAGACCGCTGCGAAAGCCGTTGTGGGCCGACCAGGGGGAGGCCGGATCATCAGTGCGTACCCTGGGCGGCTGGCTCTGATCGAAGGCTTGTGCGCCAGCAGACCAGAAGGCTGCAGGCAAAGGCTCTGCTGCAGGCAGCAATTGTTCTTCGAAGCGCGGGATAAAGCCGGTGTCGAGTTCGGCCGCAGCGAAGGCCGGGTGGCCGATGATACGGCGCAAAAAGCTCAGGTTGGTTTTCAGCCCGCCAATGGCGAACTCATCAAGCATGGCCAGCAAGCGCAGACGGGCCTGTTCACGGTCTTCCCCCCAGGCAATCAGCTTGCCCAGCATCGGGTCGTAGAACGGCGACACCTCGTCGCCTTCGCAGACCCCGCTGTCCACACGACGGCCCGGGCCTGCGGCCGACTCGCGATACACCTCAAGACGGCCGGTTTGCGGCAGAAAATCATGGCTCGGGTCTTCGGCATACAGGCGCACTTCGATGGCATGCCCGTTCAGCGGCACTTGCGCCTGGCTGATCGGCAGGGCTTCACCGCGGGCCACGCGGATTTGCCAGGCCACCAGGTCCAGCCCGGTAATGGCTTCGGTAACCGGGTGCTCAACCTGCAGGCGCGTGTTCATCTCCATAAAGAAGAATTCGCCTCGCGCATCCAGTAAAAATTCCACGGTGCCCGCACCCACATAGCCGATGGCCTGCGCCGCGCGCACGGCGGACTCGCCCATGGCCTGACGCTGTTCGACACTCAGCCCCGGTGCGGGTGCTTCTTCCACGACTTTCTGATGGCGGCGCTGAATCGAGCAGTCGCGCTCATTGAGGTACAGGCAGTTGCCATGCTGGTCGGCGAAAATCTGGATCTCGACATGACGCGGCTTGAGCACATACTTTTCCACCAGCATCCGCGCGTCGCCAAAGGACGACAAGGCTTCGCGCTGTGCCGAAGCCAGTGCTTCTGCCAGCTGGCTGACGTCTTCGACCACCTTCATGCCCTTGCCGCCACCACCTGCCGTGGCCTTGAGCAGCACCGGATAGCCGATGCGTTCTGCGGCCAGGCGAAAGGTTTCCAGATCCTGGTCTTCGCCGTGGTAGCCGGGCACCAGCGGCACGCCGGCCACTTCCATTAAGGCCTTGGCGGCGGACTTGCTGCCCATGGCATCAATGGCACTGGCGGGCGGGCCGAGAAAAATCAGCCCGGCCGCTTCAATGGCACGGGCAAAGCCTGCGTTCTCCGACAAAAAACCGTACCCGGGGTGTATCGCCTGGGCACCGCTGGCCTTGGCGGCTGCGATGATCTTGTCGATTTTCAGGTAGCTGTCAGCCGCTTTGCTGCCGCCCAGATCCACGCAGATATCGGCTTCGCGGCAATGCCGCGCGTCGCGGTCGGTCGCGCTGTGGACGGCGACCGTGGTGAGGCCCAGGGCCTTGGCCGTGCGCATCACCCGGCAGGCGATTTCGCCACGGTTGGCCACCAGTATGGATGTCAGAAGAGGGGCGGTCATGAGCGCGGCTCCAGGCTCGAGGGATCGGCTTGCCAACTGGGGGCACGTTTTTGCAAAAAGGCACGCAAGCCTTCCTGGCCCTCGGGGCTCACCCGGATGCGGGCGATGGCGTTCTCGCAGTAACGGCGAATGGCCAGGGTCGGTGCGCCGTGACTGACTTCGCGCAGCAGGTCCTTGCAGGCGCGCATGGCTTGCGGGCTGTTGAGCAGCAGGTTGTCGGTCCAGCGGGCGATGTGCTGTTCCAGTTCCGCGAGGGGGTAGCATTCCGAGAGCAAGCCCAGTTCGCGGGCGCGTTCACCGCTGAAGCGCTCTGCGGTCAGGGCATAGCGCCGGGCAGCGCGTTCGCCGATGGCCTGCACCACAAACGGGCTGATGACCGCGGGAGCCAGGCCGATGCGCACTTCCGACAGGCAGAACTGTGCGTCATCGGCGCCGATGGCCATGTCACAGGCACTGATCAGGCCCAGCGCGCCACCATAAGCGGCGCCCTGGACGACTGCCAGGGTCGGCATTTTCAGCTTGGCCAGGTTGTACATCAGCTCGGCCAGGTGGCGAGCGTCGTCGAGGTTGGTGTGGTAGTCCAGCTCGGCCGATTGCTGCATCCAGGCCAGATCGGCCCCGGCACTGAAATGCTTGCCACGCCCGCGCAGGAGCAAAAAGCGGACGGCAGGATCAGCCTGTACCGCGTCCAGGGCCAAAATCAGCTCGCGGATCATCTCGGCATTGAAGGCGTTGTTCTTCTGCTCACGGCTCAACCACAGGGTGGCAAAGCCCCGGGGATCGGTGTGCAGTTCGAGGGTGTTGAAATCCATCATGTTGGTCAGTCCTGAAAGGCTGTGGGGTTACATCCGGAACACACCGAAACGGGTGGCTTCGACAGGGGCGTTCAAGGCTGCCGACAGGCCCAGGGCCAATACGTCACGGGTTTGCGCCGGATCGATCACGCCGTCATCCCACAAACGCGCGCTGGAGTAGTAGGGGTGGCCCTGGTGTTCGTACTGGTCAAGGATCGGCTGCTTGATCTCGGCCTCTTCGCGGGCCGAGAACGCAACGCCATTGCGCTCGGCCTGTTCACGCTTGACCTGCACCAGCACACCGGCGGCTTGCTCCGCGCCCATCACGCCGATCCGCGCGTTCGGCCACATCCACAAAAAGCGCGGGTCGTAGGCGCGACCGCACATGCCGTAGTTGCCGGCGCCAAAACTGCCGCCGATGATCACGGTGAATTTCGGCACCCTGGCGCATGCCACGGCGGTGACCAGTTTGGCGCCGTGCTTGGCAATGCCGCCCGCTTCGTATTTTTGCCCGACCATAAAGCCGGTGATGTTTTGCAAAAACACCAGGGGGATACCGCGCTGGCAGGCCAGCTCGATAAAGTGCGCGCCTTTTTGCGCAGCCTCGGCAAACAGGATGCCGTTGTTGGCCAGAATCGCCACCGGGTAACCGTGCAAGTGGGCAAAGCCGCACACCAGCGTGGTGCCGAACAGGGCCTTGAACTCATCGAACACCGAACCGTCCACCAACCGCGCAATCACTTCGCGTACATCAAATGGCTGCTTGGCATCGGCTGGCACAATGCCGTACAGCTCATCGTGGCCATACAGCGGGGCCATTGGGGTACGTTGTTGCACCTGGCCCAACTTGCGCCAGTTAAGGTTGGCCACGCTGCGCCGGGCCAGTGCCAGGGCATGCTCGTCGCTGTCGGCATAATGGTCGGCCACCCCGGAAATCTTGCAATGCACATCGGCACCGCCGAGGTCTTCGGCGCTGACCACTTCACCCGTGGCGGCTTTTACCAGGGGTGGCCCGGCGAGGAAGATGGTGGCTTGCTGGCGCACCATGATGGCTTCGTCGGCCATTGCTGGCACATAGGCGCCGCCTGCGGTGCAGGAACCCATGACCACGGCAATCTGCGGGATGCCTGCCGCGCTCATGTTGGCCTGGTTGAAGAAGATCCGCCCAAAGTGCTCGCGGTCGGGGAACACTTCGTCCTGACGCGGCAGGTTGGCACCGCCCGAATCCACCAGGTAAATGCACGGCAAGCGGTTTTGTTCGGCGATGGTTTGCGCCCGCAGGTGTTTTTTGACCGTCAGCGGGTAGTACGAACCGCCTTTGACCGTGGCGTCGTTGGCGACAATCATGCATTCCACGCCTTCGACCCGACCTATGCCGGCAATGATTCCGGCGGCCGGAACGTCTTCGCCGTACACGTTGTAAGCCGCTAACTGACTCAACTCAAGGAAGGGCGAACCGCTGTCGAGCAGGCGGTCAATCCGTTCCCGTGGCAGCAATTTGCCCCGCGAGGTATGCCGCTCCTGCGCCTTGGCGCCGCCGCCCTGTTGCACCTGCGCCAGCAGGGCGTGCAAGGCCTCGACCTGTTTAAGCATGGCGTCGCGGTTAAGCCCGAACTCGGCCGAGCGCGGGTTGATCGTCGTCTGCAAGATGGACATGCCGGCGCTCCTTAGCGGGTTTCGTTGAAGAGTTCGCGACCAATCAACATGCGTCGGATTTCGCTGGTGCCCGCGCCGATTTCATACAGCTTGGCATCACGCAGCAGGCGCCCGGCCGGGAATTCATTGATGTAGCCGTTGCCACCGAGAATCTGGATGGCGTCCAGGGCCATTTGCGTGGCGCGTTCGGCGCTGTACAAAATCACCCCGGCGGCATCCTTGCGCGTGGTTTCGCCACGTTCGCAAGCGGCGGCCACGGCATACAGATAGGCGCGGCTGGCATTGAGCTGGGTGTACATGTCGGCCACCTTGCCCTGGATCAGCTGGAACTCGCCGATGCTCTGGCCGAACTGCTTGCGGTCGTGGATGTAGGGCACGATCAGGTCCATGCACGCTTGCATGATTCCGGTAGGGCCGCCCGAGAGCACCACGCGCTCGTAGTCAAGGCCACTCATCAGCACCTTGACCCCGGCGTTGAGGGTGCCCAGCAGGTTCTCCTCTGGCACTTCGACATCGTCGAAAAACAGCTCGCTGGTGTTGGAACCGCGCATGCCCAGCTTGTCGAAATGTTTGCTGCGGCTGAAGCCTTTCCAGTCGCGCTCGACGATAAAGGCGCTGATCCCGTGCGGGCCCTTTTCCAGGTCGGTCTTGGCGTAGATCACATAGGTGCTGGCGTCCGGGCCATTGGTGATCCAGGTCTTGCTGCCGTTGAGGACGAAGTGGTCGCCACGTTTATCGGCGCGCAGCTTCATCGATACCACATCGGAACCGGCGTTCGGTTCGCTCATGGCCAGGGCGCCGACGTGTTCGCCGCTGATCAGCTTGGGCAGGTATTTGAGTTTCTGTTCATGGGTGCCGTTACGGTTGATCTGGTTGACGCACAAATTGGAGTGGGCGCCGTAGGACAGGGCGACCGAGGCTGAGCCGCGGCTGATTTCTTCCATGGCCACCACATGGGCCAGGTAGCTGAGGCCGGTGCCGCCGTATTCTTCCGGGACAGTGATGCCAAGCAGACCCATGTTGCCAAACTTGCGCCACATATCGGCGGGGAACAGGTTGTCCTTGTCGATTTGCGCCGCGCGAGGTGCCAGCTCGGCGGCAACGAAGGCCTGTACCTGATCGCGCAGCATATCGATGGTTTCGCCCAGGGCGAAGTTCAGGGTGGGGTAGCTCATGGGGCACCTATAGTCATTGTTCTTGTGGAGGCGGTTACTACGTCGCCATCGATAACCTTTACGTTAACGTAAACTTGGGACCGCTAACTGTCAACGACCTTTACGTTAACGTCAACTTAGGCCAGAGTATTTGCTGTTCTTCAAATGAGCCGGTGCAGTGCGTGCCTTGCTCATGCTCCCAAAACAATCACAAGAGGAGTTGTCATGAAGTTGCAATCCGTCCCCAGTTACAGCCAGGGCGCGCAGGACAAGGCGCTGCTGGCGATGACGATAGGCCAGGCTTTCGATCGGACTGTTGCGCGTTACCCGCAGGGTGAGGCGTTGGTGGTGCGCCATCAGCAGCAGCGCTACACATGGGCACAATTGGCCGAGGCGGTCGACCTGCATGCCAGGGCACTGCTGGCCTTGGGGTTGCAGGCAGGGGACCGGCTGGGGGTGTGGGCGCCCAATGGTGCCGAATGGTTTATCTGCCAGTTTGCCAGCGCCAAGGTCGGTGTGATCCTGGTCAATATCAACCCGGCTTACCGGCTCTCGGAGCTGGAATACGTGCTCAAGCAATCGGCCTGCCAGTGGCTGGTGTGCGCCGGCGCGTTCAAGACTTCCAACTACCACGCCATGCTCCAGGAGCTGATTCCAGAGCTGGCGCAGCAGTCGATCGGGGCTCTGGATTGTGAACGCTTTGCCGATTTGCGTGGGGTCATCAGCCTCGCGGTTGAGCCGCCGCAAGGTTTTTTACCCTGGTCGCAACTTGCCACATTAGCGGGCGAGGTCGAGCCGCAGCAGTTACGTGACCGCGAAGCCAGCCTGCACGTCGACCAGCCGGTCAATATCCAGTACACCTCGGGCACTACGGGCTTCCCCAAGGGCGCGACCCTCAGCCATCGCAATATCCTCAACAATGGCTATATGGTCGGCGAAAGCCTGGGGCTGACGGCCAATGACCGGTTGGTGATCCCGGTACCGCTTTATCATTGCTTTGGCATGGTGATGGGCAACCTGGGCTGTGTCACCCATGGCACCACCATGATTTACCCTGCAGAGGCCTTTGACCCGGGCCTGACGCTGCAAGCGGTGGCCGAGGAACGGGCTACCGGGCTGTACGGTGTACCGACCATGTTTATCGCCATGCTCGACCACCCGCAGCGTGCCGCGTTTGATCTGTCGAGCCTGCGCACGGGGATCATGGCCGGGGCCACCTGCCCGATCGAGGTCATGCGCCGGGTGATCAGTGAAATGCACATGGGCGAAGTACAAATTGCCTATGGCATGACTGAAACCAGTCCGGTATCAATTCAGACAGGTCCTGCGGATGAACTGGAAGTGCGTGTTACCACGGTAGGGCGCACCCAGCCACAGTTGGAGAGCAAGCTGATCGATGCTGCAGGCAATACCGTCGCACGGGGTGAGATTGGCGAGTTGTGCACCCGTGGCTACAGCGTGATGCTCGGTTACTGGAACAACCCGCAGGCCACCGCGGATGCCATCGACGGCGAAGGCTGGATGCACACCGGGGACCTGGCGCAGATGGATGAGCAGGGGTATGTGCGGATTGTGGGGCGCAACAAGGACATGATCATTCGCGGTGGTGAGAATATTTACCCGCGCGAGTTGGAGGAGTTCTTTTTCACCCATCCGGCCGTGGCCGATGTGCAGATTGTGGGCATTCCCGATGCCAGATACGGCGAGGAGATCGTGGCCTGGATCAAGTTTCATCCCGGCCATACGGCCAATGAGCTGGAGCTGCAAACCTGGTGCAAGGCGCGTATTGCGCACTTTAAAACGCCGCGATTTTTCAAGTTTGTCGATGTATTCCCGATGACCGTGACCGGCAAGATCCAGAAATTCAAGATGCGCGAGATCAGTATTCAGGAATGCCAACAGAAATAACCGAACCCTGTGGGAGCGGGCTTGCTCGCGATGGTAGCGACGCGGTTTGACTGGCTCACCGCAGCGCCTGTATCGCGAGCAAGCCCGCTCCCACAACAAACCCCAGACAACACAAAGGGGAGCCGAGGCTCCCCTTTAATATGTCGTTGCGTGCTCTTTTTTTATTATTGAAGGGCGGTTTATTGTTGTTTTTGGAACTCACCCTTTTGCTGCGTTTTTTTGCGATCCCCATCCGGGATCAAGAGCAAACGTATTTTTTTGAGCGCTGATCCACTTTTATCACTGGCTATCAAACCCGTGATCCAACCTGTGCATGTGCTACCTGAAGGTAGTTTTATTGTTCTCTGCCCGGTTGCGAGTGGCTTTTAGGCCCTCGGAAAAGCAAACCTTCTCCAAAAAAATCTGTTAGCTGCGTCTCTGCCGTGTTGTTTTTGTTATGTCAGAGTCGTTTCGTATTGTTTTTATTATGTTGCTGCGGTTTTTATTCTTGTTATGCCATAGAGATAGCAGGAGCCGTGCCAACTTTTAAAAAGCCTTATAAATCAATGGCTTATAAATTCAGGCAATAAAAAACCGGCCCTGGGCAGGGCCGGTTTGTTTCCGTGTTACTCGTTTGTGTGGCGGTGAGGTAACACCCCGGAACACTTTTTAGCCCTGGCGGGCCTTGGCCACCCGCGATCCGGTAACACGGCCCAGGACCTTGCAGATGTGCGCACCGGCCAGTAACAGCTTGTCCATATCGACGCCGGTCTGGATGCCCATGCCGTTGAGCATGTACAGCACGTCTTCCGTGGCCACATTACCGCTGGCGCCCTTGGCATAAGGACAACCGCCGAGCCCGGCAATTGAACTGTCGAATACCGCGATACCTTCCTGCAGGCTGGCGTAGATATTCACCAGCGCCTGGCCGTAGGTATCGTGGAAGTGCCCGGCGAGTTTCTCTCGTGGCACGAGTGCCGTGACGGCTTCGAACAAGCTGCGTGTGGCTGTGGGGGTGCCGGTACCGATGGTGTCGCCCAGTGACACTTCGTAACAGCCCATGGCGTATAGCTCCTGCGCGACCTGTGCCACTTGCTGCGGGCTGACCTGGCCTTCATAAGGGCAGCCGAGCACACAGGACACATAACCGCGCACGCTGATGCCGTGCTGTTTGGCCGCTTCGATGATGGGTACAAAGCGCACCAGGCTTTCGCTGATCGAACAATTGATATTGCGTTGCGAGAACGCTTCAGAAGCGGCGGCAAATACCGCGACTTCTTTTACCCCGGCGGCCACGGCATCTTCAAAGCCGCGCAGGTTCGGTGCCAGCGCGCCGTACACCACCCCCGGCTCGCGCCGGATTTGTGCAAAAACTTCGGCAGAGCCGGCCATTTGCGGCACCCACTTGGGCGAGACAAAACTGCCGACTTCGATATAGCCCAACCCGGCATCGGTCAGGGCGTCGACCAGTTGCACCTTGTCGGCGACGCTGATGGGTTGCGCCTCATTTTGCAAACCGTCGCGCGGGCCGACTTCGATCAGGCGCACATGGGTTGGAAATGTCATGGGGGGTCACCCTGTCTGTTGAAATATGTGTCTTGCCAAGCCCTCACCCCAACCCTCTCCCAAAGGGAGAGGGGGCAAATTGGTGGAGTTCTTGAGTTCGTATGCGGTCCGTTCCCTCTCCCTTTGGGAGAGGGCTAGGGTGAGGGGCTTTTAGTCGTTTGTTTTTTTATGGTCTGTTCCAGCGCCTGGAGGCACCGCTCTTCGGCGGTGTCGAGCTCCAGCTGCATCTGCTGGATATCGAGCAATTGCTGCTCCAGCTGTTCGCGGCGCTCGGCGATCTTGGCCAGCATGCTGTTGAGTTGTTTCTGGTTGCCGCTGGTGGGGTCGTAAAGCTCGATCAGTTCGCGGCATTCGGCCAGCGAAAAACCGATGCGCTTGCCGCGCAGGATCAGTTTCAGGCTGACCTTGTCCCGCGCCGAATACACCCGTTCCTGGCCGCGGCGTTCGGGGGCGAGCAGGCCTTGCTCTTCATAGAAGCGAATGGCGCGGGTGGTGATGTCCAGCTCGCGGGCAAGGTCGGAAATACTGTACGTCTGGCTGCTCATGGGCGGGCTCTGGAGGAATCGTATGACTAAACTAATCCGTGGTTGACGTATACGTCAAGCAAGCTGGCCTGTTCGGTTTTCTGTTGTTGCTGGCACAGCTCAATCAGTTGCTCGCGCATCCAGCGATTGGCCGGGTCTTGCTCGGTACTTTCGTGCCAGTACAGATGGGTTTCCACATTGGGCAGTTCAGTGAGGGGCAGGGGCACAAAGTGCAGGCCGTGGCGGCGGGCAAAACGCTCGGGCACGGTCATTGCCATGTCGGTCTGTTGCAGCACATTGGAGGCCATCAGGTAATGCTGCGAACGCAGGGTGATCTTGCGTTGCAGGCCCATTTTGCCCAGCGCCAGGTCCACTTCGCCCAAGCCATTGCGCCGGGTCGAGATATGGATATGGGTCAGTGCCAGGTAATCCTCAAGGCTCAGGGCGGCCTTGGCGGCCAACGGGTGGCCCTGGCGCATGGCGCACACATAACGGTCTTCCATCAATTTGACATGCCGCACCTGGGGGTCGGTATTGAGCGGGGCGTCCACGGCAAAATCCAGGCGTCCTGCGGCCAGATCACTGGTGGTCTCACGCCGATGGGAGAGAAAACTCTCGACCACCACCGATGGCGCCTGACGCCGTAGCCGCTGGAACAGCGGCGGCAGAATCACCGCTTCCGACAGGTCGGTCATGCTGATGCGGTAGGTCTTGTTGGCTTGCAGGGGGTTGAAGGTGCGGCTTTCCTGCACGGATACACGCAACAGTGCCAGGGCGCTGCGCACCGGGCTGATGATGTTCTGCGCCATCGGAGTGGGCACCATGCCCTGGGCAGTACGCACGAACAGCGGGTCGTTGAAGCTCTCGCGCAACCGCGCCAGGGCATTGGACACTGCCGGCTGGGTGATGCCGATAATCTGCCCGGCGCGGGTCAGGTTGGCTTCGGTGTAGATGGCGTCAAAGACGATAAACAGATTCAAATCGACCTTGTTCAGGTTCATGGCGCGGTGGCTCTTGTTGTTGGAAGGGGTGACGCGGCCCGATCATATATTGCTTATGAATGGTAATACACGTCGTTAATAGGTGGCGCAAATAAAGGGGGGCTGATCTAGCATCGGGTATCACTTTTCAGCATTCCCGGTAGAAGGTAGCCACTTATGGATTTCGCTTATTCCCCGAAAGTTCAGGCACTGCGCGAGCGTGTGACAGCGTTTATGGACGCCCATGTGTACCCGGCGGAGGCGATTTTTGATCAGCAAGTGGCTGAAGGCGACCGCTGGCAGCCGACGGCGATCATGGAAGAGCTGAAGCTCAAGGCCAGGGCTGAAGGCCTGTGGAATCTGTTTTTGCCCGAGTCCGAACTGGGGGCCGGGCTGAGCAACCTTGAATACGCGCCGCTGGCAGAAATCATGGGGCGCTCGATGCTGGGCTCCGAGCCTTTCAACTGTTCTGCACCGGATACCGGCAACATGGAAGTCCTGGTGCGCTACGCCAGCACGGCGCAAAAACAGCGGTGGCTGGAGCCGCTGCTGCGCGGTGAGATTCGCTCGGCGTTTGCCATGACCGAACCGGACGTTGCTTCGGCGGATGCCACCAATATGGCTGCCCGCGCCGTGCGTGACGGTGATGAGTGGCTGATCAACGGTCGCAAGTGGTGGACGTCCGGGGCCTGTGACCCGCGCTGCAAGATCATGATTTTCATGGGCTTGAGCAACCCTGAAAACCCGCGCCATCAGCAACACTCGATGATCCTGGTGCCGGTGGACACACCGGGGGTAACAATCGTGCGACCACTGCCGGTGTTCGGCTACGACGATGCACCTCATGGTCACGCCGAAGTGCTGTTCGACAATGTGCGTGTGCCTTATGAAAACGTCTTGTTGGGTGAGGGCCGGGGCTTCGAGATTGCCCAGGGGCGTCTTGGGCCGGGGCGGATTCACCACTGCATGCGCTCGATCGGCATGGCCGAGCGGGCCTTGGAATTAATGTGCAAACGATCGCTGGCGCGTACTGCGTTCGGCAAACCGCTGGCACGTCTGGGGGGCAATATCGACAAGATCGCCGACTCGCGCATGGAGATCGACATGGCGCGGCTGTTGACCCTCAAGGCAGCCTATATGATGGATACAGTAGGTAACAAAGTGGCGAAAAGCGAAATCGCCCAGATCAAGGTTGTCGCCCCCAACGTTGCCTTGAAGGTAATTGACCGGGCCATTCAGATGCATGGCGGGGCAGGGGTTTCGGGGGATTTTCCGCTGGCTTATATGTATGCCATGCAGCGCACGCTGCGCCTGGCGGATGGCCCGGATGAAGTGCACCGGGCGGCGGTGGGCAAGTTTGAGCTGGACAAGTGGTAGCGGGTTTGTGTGGGAGCGGGCTTGCTCGCGATGCGGTCAATGCGGTGTATCAGTAGTGCCGGGTCGATACTATCGCGAGCAAGCCCGCTCCCACAGGTTGATACGCTGCTGCTTCAATACACCCACACCTCAACCCGGCGATTCTTCAGGCGGCCTTCATCTTCGGTGTTGGCTGCCACCGGCATTTGCGCACCGTAACCGCGGATTTCCCTGAGTACCACGCCACTTTTCACCAGCTCGCGGCGCACCGCCATTGCCCGTAACCGGGACAGCAGTTGTGCCCGCTGCGGGTCATCCTTGGCATCGCCGAAACCCACCAGCGTGACCTGCTTGTCGAGCTTGCCGTGGGCGCTCAGGTAGTCGACCACGCGCAGCAAGTCCTGACGCGCCTTGTTGTCCAGCGAAGCGCTGCCTTCCTCAAAGCGAAAATTTACCGACAGGCGCTGCGCCTCGCGGGTCAGCGCCTGATACTGCTCCGGCATATGTGCCCCCGGCATCACGTTGTCCGCCTGGACGCTTTGCGCGACAAAGCCGTTTTGCCCGACGATGGCCTGGCCCTGCGGGCTTTGGGTAAAGGCCACCAACGCCTTGGCCCAGGGATTGTTCGTGGCCGGGGGCAAGTACAGGAACAGGCGGCGCGACAAGGGGTAATCTTCGCTGGCAATCAAGCTGGTAAGCGGCAACATCGGTTGCGATGCGCCGTCGACAATGGCCACGGCCTTGGCCTCACGGATATACGGCAGACCGATAAAGCCGATGGCTTGTGGGTCATGGCTGACTGCGTCGGACAGCTGCTCGCTGGATTCGAAGCGTTGCGCCGTACTGCTCAAGGGCTGCCCGTTGCGGTTCAATACCAGCTCCTTGAAGGTTTCCCAGGTGCCGGACTGGTCGTCGCGTGCATACAAGTGAATGGCCCCGCCGGTGCCGCCCAACTGTTCCCAGCGGCTGATCTGGCCGCTGAAAATCTGTGCCAGTTGCTCGGTGTTGAGCTGGTTAAGGGGGTTGTGCGGATGCAGGATGATTGCCAGGCCATCGATGGCGATGACTTGCTCGGCGTCGGGGCTTTTCAGGTCGCCCAGGGGCTCAAGGTCAACCAGTTCGCGGTCCTTGATGGGCCGTGATGAAGCCACCAGATCCGCAAGCCCTGCGGCCAGCGCAGTAAAACCGGTGCCCGAACCGTGGGCGGCGACATCCACGCGGATCTGCTGGCCCTGGGCCGTGGTGCCGACAATGCTGTGCTCGTTGGGCGGGATGACCGGGACGCTGTGGATATCATGCAGGCCCTGTTCGGCGAGCATGGCGCTGACCAGTGCCGGGCCCAGGTTGGCGCCGATGGTGTTGGAGCCCTGGATACGCAGGTCGGCCGCCGTCGCCAGGCCGGTGATGGCGCATAACAGGGTCAACGACAAAAAGCGCAGCATGGGAAGGCACCTTCCTGGGGCCGTAGAAAGGTCTGCAATTTAAGTCAGAAAGGTTTCAAGCCGATGACAGACCCCTCCGGTGTGGGAGCGGGCTTGCTCGCGATGCGGGCCACGCGGTCTGTCAGAAAACCGAGGTGAGGCCATCGCGAGCAAGCCCGCTCCCACAGCAAGCAAGCTCTCTTGCTCAGCTCAACTCCAACCAGATCGGCGCATGATCGGACGGTTTTTCCATGCCGCGCAGGTCGTAGTCCACGCCCGCTGCCTTGATGCGTGGCACCAGCCCCTGGGAGGCAAGGATCACGTCAATGCGCAGGCCACGCTTGGGCTCGTCTTCAAAACCGCGGCTGCGGTAGTCGAACCAGCTGAAACGGTCCGCCACGTCCGGGTGCAGGTAGCGGAAGCTGTCCACCAGGCCCCAGTTCTTGAGGCGCTCCAGCCACTCGCGCTCTTCCGGCAAAAAGCTGCACTTGCCGGTTTTCAGCCAGCGCTTGGCGTTGTCCGGGCCGATACCGATGTCGCAGTCCTGCGGCGAGATATTGATGTCGCCCATCACCACCAGCGGTTGTTCATTGCTGAACCGGCTTTCCAGCAACTGTTGCAGGTCGCTGTAGAAGCGTTGCTTGGCCGGGAACTTGGTAGGGTGGTCGCGGTTTTCGCCCTGTGGGAAGTAACCATTCATGATGGTCACCGGCTGGCCGTTTTCGTCTGCGAAAGTGCCCCAGATAAACCGGCGCTGGGCGTCTTCTTCATCGCTGGCAAAGCCCTTGTGCAGTTCCAGGGGGGGCTGGCGCGAAAGCAGGGCGACACCGTAATGGCCTTTTTGACCATGAAAGTGCACGTGATAGCCCAGGGCTTCGATGTCGGCGAGGGGGAACTGGTCATCATGGACCTTGGTTTCCTGCAGGCCGATTACGTCAGGCTGATGTTTCTCGATCAGCGCTGCCAGCTGATGCGGCCGAGCGCGCAGGCCATTGATGTTGAATGAAACGATTTTCATGGGCGGGCAGTCCTGAACAAAACTGCGATGCTAGCGGACTGACGCCCCGGCTGCCAGCGTGCAGTGGGCCGAATGCACTGCTAACGTAGGATGCATTCGGCCATGATTGAACTGTCATGGCCCTCGGGGGTTCGTACCCATTAGAAGCGCTGCTATCCAGGCCGCGCCCGGGAGGTTGATCGCATGACGCAAACGCCGAACGCTACCAGTGAGATCCGATTGCTCGACAGTGGCTATTCAAGAGAGGCGCGTTCGTTGCTGTACCAGGCTTATCGCCATGAGCCGACGTTTCGTTTTCTGTTCAACGCCGAGCGCAGCGGCTACGAGCAACGGGTCAGGGCCACGGTACGCGAACTGGTCAAGCAGCATTTTTTGCAGGATTTGCCAGCGCTGGGCCTGCTGGTCAATGACCGGTTGCTGGGCATTGCCCTGATCGCGCCGCCGCAACGGCGCCTGGGCATTACCGAGAGCTGGGCCTGGCAGTTGCGCATGGTGCTCAGCACCGGTTTGAGCTGCACGCGGCGCTATCTGGCCTATCACCAGGCGGTGCAGGCCTGCGTGCCGGGAGATGCGGTGCATATGCTGCCGCTGCTGGGTATTCACCCCGAATTCCAGGGCCAGCATTACGGCGAGCAGTTGCTTGAGGCGGTGCACAACTGGTGCGCCGAAGATGAGCATTCCGAAGGCGTGGTGCTCGATACCGGCAACCCGCATTACCTGGACTTCTACAAGCGCCAGGGTTATGTGGAGATCGGTGAAGTGGCCATCGGGCCGGTTGTGGAACATGTGTTTTTCCATGCCAATCCGCAGGTGTTACATACTGCAACGGCTTGAAGACGAACTTTTTGCCCTTTGGCGCGCTCTATGAGCCCCCCAGCCCGTGATAGCATCCGCGCCTATGACGTTCCCAGGAAGATTTACCAGTGGTGTTGTCCTGCTGCTCAGCAGTTTTGCGGCGTTTGCCCAAAGCGAGTTGGTGGTCAAGGTCAAACCGGCAAACGACGCCCTCAAGGCCAACGTGGAAGGCTATATAGGCAGCCTCGGCGACCGTGACGAGAAAGCGCTTTTGCGTTTTCAACGTGGCGCGCAGGAGCAGGCCTTAAAGGCTTCCCAGGCCTTGGGTTACTACCAGCCCTCCATAGAAACCGAGGTCAAGCCCGGCGATCCGCCGCGTCTGGTGTTGAGTATCGATCCCGGCGAGCCGGTGCATCTGCGCAACGTCAACGTGCGTATCGAAGGCCCGGCCGCTTCGCTCAAGGCCTTTCAGATACCGGCCAGCGATGACCTCAAACCCGGCGCGGTGCTCAACCAGGGCAATTACGAAGACGCCAAGCGTCTGATCCAGAACCGTGCCCTGCGTTACGGCTTTTTCAACGGCAAATTCACTCAGCACGAACTGCTGGTCGACCCGAAAGGCGGGTATGCCGATATCAATCTGGTCTACGAAAGCGGACCGCGTTTTTTACTGGGCAAAGTCAGCTTTGCCGGCGATGCTCCCTTCGACCAGACCTTGCTGCAACGCATGGTGCCGTTTACCCCCGATACCCCTTATGACTCGGAACTGGTCGCCGAGCTCAATCAGAATCTGCAAAGCAGCGGCTACTTTGAAATCGTGCGCGTGGATGCCGCGCCGAGCACGGCGGTGGGGCAGGTGATCCCGGTCGACGTCGACCTGGAAACCCGCAAGCCGCGCACCATGACCCTGGGCCTGGGTTATTCCACCGACACCGGAGCCCGCGGCAAGGCCAGCTGGATGCGCCACTGGGGCAACCCGCGTGGCGACAGCTACGGTTTTGAATCGGAAATTTCCCAGCCCAAGCAAAACGTCGGTGCCTGGTATGACATCCCGCTGAACCCGCCGCTGACCGACAAATTGCGTCTCGCCGCCGGTTATCAAAATGAAGAAATCGCCAACACCGACACCTTGAGCAAGCTGCTTACGGTCGGCCCCGAGTGGCACAGCAAGCTGGACAACGGCTGGACGCGCATTATCTCGCTCAGGTGGCAGCACGAAGAATATCGCCTGGGCGATGACTCGGGCCTGAGCACCCTGCTGATGCCAGGCGTCAGCTACTCGGTATTGCGCAGTGACAACCGCATCGACCCCAGCCACGGTTACAGCGTGAGCACGGACATGCAGGTGGCCAAGCAAGGGCTGATGTCCGACACCAACCTGTTCCATGGCGACGTGAAATTCAAGGCGCTGACCACCCTGTGGGAAAAACACCGCTTTTTGGGCCGCATTCAGTTTGGCGGCAGTGCCACCAATGGCTACAAGTCGATTCCACCGTCCTTGCGCTTTTTCGCCGGTGGCGACCAGAGCGTGCGCGGCTATGACTACCAGAGCCTGTCGCCGAAAAACTCCGACGGTGATCGCATCGGCGGGCGCTATATGCTCGCCGGCAGCCTGGAGTATCAATATCAGTTCGCCGAAAAATGGCGCTGGGCGACGTTTGTCGATCAGGGCAACGCCTTCAACACACTGGACTTCCCGAGTTTGAAAACCGGGGTCGGCGTGGGTATCCGCTGGATCTCGCCGGTTGGCCCGATACGTCTGGATCTGGCCCATGCGCTGGACGATGACGGCGGTGTCCGTTTGCACTTTTCGATGGGGCCAGAACTGTGATTCGTGGTTTGAAAATAGCCGGGCTGGTGCTGCTGGCATTGGTGCTGCTGGTGGTTGTCAGCGTCGGCGTGATTCTGGGTACGCAAGCGGGCAGCCGCTGGGTGCTGGGGCAAGTGCCGGGCTTGCAGGTTGATAATTTTGCCGGGCGCCTGGGCGGCCAGTGGGGCGCCGATCATTTGTTATGGGAGCAGGGCACCAGTCGGGTTGAGGTAAGCCGGCCGATCTTCGCCTGGTCACCGGGCTGCCTGACCCGCATGACGTTGTGTATCGATCAATTGCAGGCTGAGCAGATCAGCCTGCAGTTCCCGCCGAGCGAAGACAGCAGCAGCGGGCCGATCAGCCTGCCGGAGCTGAAATTGCCGCTGGCGATTGAAGTGGGCGTGGTCAAGGTCGGCAATGTGCTGTTCAACGGCATCGAGCAGCTCAAGGGCATGCAGCTGTCGGCACAGTGGACGGCCAAGGGCTTGCAGCTCGACTCGGTGCAGGTCGAGCGTGAAGACCTCAATGTGGAACTGTCCGGCCTGCTGCAGCCCAATGGCGACTGGCCGCTAACGGTGCAAGGCAATGTCAGCCTGCCAGCGCCGGATGGCAAACCCCTGGCTATCGCGCTAAAGGTTGATGGCAATTTGCGAACCAGCCTGAACCTGGCAGCCGACACCACGGGTTACATTAATGCGCACCTGACGGGCGAGCTTCAGCCCCTGGCCGACAACTTGCCGGCCCAGTTGAAAATCACCGCCGAGCCGTTCAAGGCCAGCCCCGATCTGCCAGATACCCTACAGCTTAATCAACTGCTGCTGACGGCCAAGGGCGATCTTAAAAGCGGCTATGAGTTGAATGGCAGCGCCACCTTGCCCGCCGAGAAAGAGCCGGTGAACCTGTTGCTCAAGGGCCGGGTGGATGCCAAGGGCGCGCAGATCGCCGCGCTGGATCTGAGCGCCAACCCGCAGCAGCGCCTGAAGCTGTCGGGGCAGGTGGACTGGCACGAAGGCTTGAGCGCCGAGGCCAAAATCGATTGGCTGGAATTTCCCTGGCACAACCTGTATCCGGTGATCGACAAGCCGGATGTGGATTTGCGCAAGTTTGTGGGGGAAGTGTCCTACCGTGACGGTAACTATCTGGGCAACTTCACGGCGGACCTCGATGGTCCGGCGGGCAAGTTCAGTCTCAGCAGCCCGTTCAGTGGTGACCTGGGCAAGATCTTTCTGCCGCAGTTGAAGCTGGTGGCCGGGCAGGGCAAGGCCGAAGGTCACGTCAATGTGCAGTTCGCCGATGGCGTGGTGTGGGACACGGCGCTGGACTTGAGTGCGCTCAACCCGGCGTACTGGGTGGCCGAATTGCCGGGTACGCTGGCAGGCCCGTTGCGCAGCAAGGGTTCGTTCAAAAACGAGCGCCTGGAACTGGATGCCAACCTTGACCTCAAGGGCCGTTTGCGCGGCCTGCCTGCGGTGCTGCAAGCCAAGGCCAACGGTGCGGGTGAAGCCTGGACGGTCAGTGCGCTGGATATTCGCCTGGGCGATAACCGCATCAATGGCACCGCCAGTTTGCAGGAGCAAATCAAGGCCCAACTTGATCTCAATATGCCGCGTCTGGGCCAGCTGTGGCCCGAACTGCGCGGTCAGCTCAAGGGCCGTGTCGATGTAGGCGGAACACTCAAGGCACCGCAAGGCAAAGTCGCGCTTAATGGCCAGCAATTGGCATTTGCCGACAATAATCTGCAAAACCTGACCCTGGATGCCAGCCTCGACCGCAACCAGCGCGGCCGCATCGACCTCAAGGGCAGTGGCATCCGCGCCGGTGACACAGAGCTGGGTGTACTGACTGCCAACGGCAGTGGCGATATCAAGCGCCAGCAGCTCAAACTGGATTTGCAAGGGCCCATGTTGCAACTGGCTTTGGCTCTGGATGGCGGGTTGGACAAGGACAACTGGCGCGGGCGCCTGGTCAGTGGTGACGTCAAGGCCGGCGGTCAGGCCTGGGTGCTGCAAAACCCGGCGCGTCTGGAGCGGCTGGCCGATGGCCGGCTCAACCTCGGGGCGCAATGCTGGCTCTCCGGCCCGGCGAGTTTGTGCAGCGAAGAACAACGCCTGGTGCCGGATCCGAAACTGCGTTTGCACCTCAAACAGTTCCCCCTCGACAGCCTGGCCGAATGGTTTCCCAAGGACTTCCAGTGGCAGGGGCAACTCAATGCCGACCTGACCCTGGACTTGCCTGCCAGCGGGCCCAAGGGCCAGGTCGTTGTGGACGCCAGTGGCGGCACGTTGCGCTTCAGAGACAAAGGTCAGTGGCTGGACTTCCCGTATCAGGCCTTCAAGCTGACCAGCAACCTGACCCCTAACCGGGTTGAATCGCGCCTTGATTTCGACGGTGGCAAGCTGGGGCAGTTGATGCTGGCAGCGCGGATCAATCCGCTGCCCAAGAGCAAGCCCATTACCGGCGAGTTCCGCCTCACCGGGCTGGATGTGTCGATGATTCGTCCGTTCGCGCCGATGGTGGAAAAATTCACCGGCCAGCTCAACGGCTCCGGCACGATCTCGGGTGCTTTGCTGTCGCCCCATGTCAACGGCACTGTGGCGCTGACCGGCGGTGAGATTTCGGGGCCGGAGTTGCCGACCAACTTTGAAAATGTGCAGCTTTCGCTGGCCATCAACGGTGAAACGGCGCTGATCAATGGCGGCTGGACCAGCGGTGACAAAGGCCAGGGCAGCGTCAGCGGCAATGTGGCCTGGGGCCAGGCGGTGGCGGTCAATGTGCTGGTCAAGGGCAACAATTTGCCGGTGACGGTCGAACCCTATGCCAAGTTGGAAGTGGCCCCTGACCTGAAAATCTCCCTCAATCCGGATAACACCCTGTTGATCGCCGGTACGGTGAACGTGCCCAAGGGCGAAATCGTGGTGCGTGAATTGCCGCCGTCGACGGTCAAGGTCTCGGATGACACGGTTATCGTGGGCCAGCAGGCAGCGGATGAAGCAGCGCCGATGCAGGTCGACATGGATATCAACGTGGTGGTGGGGCAGGAGCTGCTGACCTTCTCCGGCTTTGGCCTGAACGCCGATCTGGCGGGGCAGGTGCATATCGGCAACAACATGGACACCCGTGGCGAACTGCGCCTGAACAACGGCCGCTACCGGGCCTATGGCCAGAAGCTGACGATTCGCCGGGCGCGCCTGCTGTTTGCCGGGCCGATCGACCAGCCGTACCTGGACATCGAAGCCGTGCGCCAGACCGATGATGTGATTGCCGGGATTCGCCTCACCGGCAGTGCGGAGCAACCCACCACGCAAATCTTCTCGGAGCCGGCCATGAGCCAGGAACAGGCGTTGTCCTACCTGATTCTGGGGCGTCCGCTGACGGGTACCGGAGAGGATGAGAATCTGTTGGCGCAAGCGGCCCTGGGCCTGGGGTTGATGGGCAGTTCGGGGATTACCACCAGCCTGGCCAACCACCTGGGCCTCAAGGAGTTCGAGCTGGATACCGAAGGTACCGGCAACAGCACGGCAGTGGTGGCCAGTGGCAAGATCAACGAGCGTTTAAGCGTGCGTTACGGTGTCGGTGTGTTTGAACCGGCCAGCACCATTGCCCTGCGCTACAAGTTGAGCAAACGCGTGTATGTGGAAGTGGCCAGCGGCTTTGCCAGCTCGCTGGATATTTTCTACAAACGGGACTTCTGACCCACTGTCCCCCTGACTCTGTGGGAGCGGGCTTGCTCGCGATAGCCTCGGTGCGGTTGCCCTGAGGCACCGCGTCGATCCAGTCGCGAGCAAGCCCGCTGCCACAGGTTGCTACAGCCCCGGCACTTGCTTTTCCAGCCACTTGTGTCGCCTGGTGCGCTGGCCTGCGGGCCATTGATACCGAGCTGGCGCAGTGCTGCTGAGAGGGTGCAGGTCTATGCTTAAATCTGGACAGTGGCAAGATGAACCGGGTAAAAGCGCCATCACTGTTCAGATTTTCTTAACAATGGAGGGGCTATGGACCGTTTCAACGCGATGCTGGTGTTTACCCGTATCGTTGAGCTGGGCGGTTTTGCCAGGGCCGCGGACAGCCTGCAATTGCCTCGCGCGTCGGTCACGGTAATGATCAAGCAACTGGAAGCACACCTGGGCGTGCAACTGCTGCACCGCACCACGCGCCAGGTCAGCCCGACCCTGGACGGTGCCGCGTATTACCAGCGTTGCGTCAGCCTGCTGGCTGATCTGGAAGAAGCCGAGGGGGTATTCAGGAGCCGCCAGCCCAAGGGTACCCTGCGGGTCGAGATGCCGGCGGCAGTGGGGCGCCTGGTGGTGTTGCCGGCGCTGCCAGAATTCACCGATAGTTACCCTCAGCTCGAGCTGGAAATCGGCCTCAATGACCGCCCGGTAGACCTGATTCGTGACGGGGTGGATTGTGTGGTTCGTGCCGGCCTGACCGTTGACGATTCGCTGGTGGCACGCCCCCTGGTGCAGATGGATCAGGTGACGTGCGCCAGCCCCGCCTATTTGCAGGCCCACGGCGTGCCGCAATCGCTCGACGACTTGGGCGGGCATCAGGTAGTGGAGTATTTTTCCAGCGCGTCGGGCAAGCGCTACGGGCTGGAGTTCCAGATCGGTGACCAGGTGCATCTGCCCGACTTGCCCAAACGGCTTGCGGTCAACAGTGCAGAAGGTTACCTGGCGGCGTGTGTGGCGGGGTACGGGCTGGTGCAAGCGCCCCATTACCATGTTGCGCAACTGCTGCGTGAGGGGCGTTTGCAGGAAGTGCTCAGTGACTGCTTGCCACCGCGTCTGGCGCTCACCGCCCTGTACCCGCAGCATCGGCAGTTGTCGCCACGGGTGCGGGTGTTTGTGGACTGGCTGGTGGACCTTTGCGCGCGACCCGCAAGCGGGTTTCGTCGACCCGTGGGCAGCTAAAACCCGTTTGCAGTGTAATATGGCCCGCGGTTCAAGGCGGGCCAGCTCGCCATCTCGAAATATTGACTACATTTTTCGAAATGTTTTTGCCCTACTTTCAGGAACAGGTTATGACCCCTTCGCAGCGCTTGAAATACTCGATTTTGATTTCACTGGTAGTTCTTGGAATCATGTTTGGTCTTTCGTACATGCAAAACGCCGGCATGATCACCGAGAAAATGTTCCAGTACATTGCCATCGGCGTGGCCGTGATCGTGGTCGTGATCAATGGCGTGATGCGCCGCAAAACCAAGATCTAAGCCTCGATCTTGCCGGTCAAAACGGCTTCAGCCTGTGGATGCAGGCTGTAGCTCTTGTCACTGTTGAGCACCACCACCCCTTCGCTGCACAAGCGCTTGAGCACCTCGCGCACACTCAGGAACGACAGCGGTATATCCAGCGCCTGCAGGTGGCTGTGCATGCCGCGCACCCCCAGCCTGCGATCGTTGCCGGCAGCCGTCAGCAGCGCATCGATGACCTTGAGCCGCACCAGGCTGGTACGCAGCCCGAAACACTTGAGCAAGTGGCGGATCCGCTCGTTGCCTTGCAAGGGCGCGAGCGCTTCCAGCAGCCCGGGATCGGGCTGAAAAGCGGCTTCGCGATGCGGGTTTCTACCATCCGTTGGTATTTGCTGGTTATGCATGCAAAAAACTCCTTTTCAGAGCCTGATCAGGAAAAGAAAAAAATGCTCTTACTTAACTAGACGAATGAGCGACAGAAATCATGAACATTCAAATGTAGAAATTTTGTCGTGAATTAGTCTCAATCGCGTTCGCGATCAGTGTGGCCGGGGGTTTTAGGCGATTATTAAATTTTTTTAATCGTCACGGCCGTACCCTGTTGTTCTACAGGGCCGGGCGGGTGCCCAGCACCGTTCGACCTTCGGCATTGCGGCTCAGGTAAACCGGCAGCACTTTGGGCAGGGAGCTCACCAGACGGTCGATTTGCCGGGTGTTGAACACGCCGCCAATACGCAGTTTGCCGGTGGCGCTGTCTGCCAGGGAGAGAGGGGAATCAAGGTAGCGGTTGATCAGGGGCAGGGCGTCGGCCAGTGCCAGGTTGTCCAGCACCAGCTTGCCGTTGCGCCAGGCCAGTTCGGAACTGACAGCCGCGGTCGGGTTGATTTGCGCGGCGTAATCGCCCGCTTTGTAACGCGCCTGCATGCCAGGCTCCAGTCGCAGGCCGTCGCCACTCAGGCGCTTGTTGCTGGTGACCAGCACCGAGCCTTCGAGCAGCGTGACCCGCACCTGGTCTTCGTACATCCACACATTGAACTGGGTGCCTGTAACGCGAACCTGACCTTCTGCCGCCTGCACCAGAAACGGGTGCGATGCATCGTGGCTGACCTTGAAAAACGCTTCGCCCTTGCCCAGGGTCACCCGGCGCTGATCCTTGTAATTACTGAAGGTCAGCTGGCTGCCCAGGTTGAGTTCGACCTGGCTGCCATCGGGCAGGGTCACCGTTCTGGCGCTGGCGTCAGCGCTGTAGCGTTCATGGGCATTGGGCACCCAGCCCAGTTGCCAGCCGCTGTAGGCCGCCACGGGGAGAGCGAGCAGGGTAACGGCGGCGGCCACGGCAAAACGCTGCCAGGTGCGGCGACGCGTGGCAGAAGGTAGTGCCACCCCCCGGGCTGCAGCAGGGGCCGGGCGTGCCAGATGCTCGCTGACCCCCCAGATCTCCAGCATCGCATCATATTCCAGCGCGTGCAGGGGATTGGCGTTCAGCCACACAGCAAAAGCTTCACGTTCCTGACGGGTGCAGTCGGGCTCGTGCAAACGCATGCACCACTGAGCCGCAGCTTCGGTGATGGCATCGTTTTGGGCTTCTGTGAGGCGTGCTTGACTCATTGGTTATTCCTGGTTTTGCGCATTCTAACCCCGCGCCAGACCTAACGAGAACATGAGCCATGTCAAAAGCCTGTCATTTAGCCCGATGGCCTGGATTTTCTCTGCTACGGTTGTTCCAGTCACATTGAGTACCAGACGCAACATCAATTAATGGAGTTAAGACAATGTTGAAGAAAACCTTTGCTGCTGTGATCACTACTGCTGCTTTGTTGAGTGCCGGTGCAGCGATGGCTCAGCCTGTTGATCCGAACTGGGCATTCTCCAAGGAATTGGTCGAAGTTCTCAAGAACAAGAACGGCTACACCGTGATCAAGAAAATCGAAGCCCAGGACCCGGCTGCCGGCATCTGGAAAGCCGAAGGCATCAAGAAGGTCGACGGCCTGGAATACGAAATTATTTTCGATTCGACCGGTAAGGTAATTTCCGAGAAGAAAGACTGATTCTCGGTACCTGAAACGAATCGTGCACTGAGCGTTTCTACCCGGCCCTGATCGGTTTTTTTGACAGGGTCGGGTGTTTTTCACCTTAGATTTTCTGCCGGGTCAACCATTGCTCGCGGGTAATTTCCCACAGGTCGCATACAAACCTGCCGCTGACAAAGTCTTTCTCCTCGCTGCTGATCAAGCGCATCCCGCCCCGCTCCGAAATACGTCGTGAACCCGTATTGGGCGCTGCTTTAGGCACGCGCATGCAGGCGCGGCGCAAACTCTGGAACCAGTAGGCATCCACTACTTCGCAAGCTTCGCTCATCAACCCCTGGCCTTGCCATTGTGGCGCCAGCCAGAAGCCCCGGTTGTTGTCGGCGGCATCCATCAGGCTGATGCTGCCAATCAGCTCATCTGGCTGCGCTAACAGGCGAATCGTCCAGTGCCACTCTTCACCGCGGGCCATGGCCGGCAGCGCCACGTCGCGCACATAACGCTGTGCGCCATCGTCGGGGTAGGGCCAGGGCACGACTGCGTTCAGGTAGCGCACCACCTGCCAGTGGGCAAAGCGTTGCTGAATGGCCGGGGCGTCGCTGAGCTGCAGGGGTTGCAGCACGAGGCGCGGCGTCTGGAGTGTGGGTGGAGGCTGCATAAGGGGTGGCTCCTTGCCATTGATTTGTGTCGAGAGTAACGCGCAATGCCGTCCATAAAAAAGCCCCCGTTAAACGGGGGCTTTTTCGCGATAGTTGCGCCTGGCGATAATATCAGCCGTTGCTGCAACCATTACCCATCACGCGGTACTCAAGAATATGACGTTGGCCCTGGTGGTCTTCGTAGGTCATTTGTGCCGGTACTACTTCACACACGTCGGCTGCCGGTGACACGCTGATAACTTTGGCAATGTCCAGGTCGGTGGCATAAGTGTAATGCTCGACGGCGGGTTGCTGTTGTGGCGTAACCTGAAGTTCGTCAGCAGCCGCCAGGGTAGAAAAGCCAATAAGTGCAAGAGCGATCAAACGTTTCATTTATGAGACCTTAAAACAATCACGAATAACTGACTTCAATTGCCATGGTGGCGGTCGAAGTTGCTACGCCTTCGAGGAAGTGGCGTAACACGAAGTACCGTGCCCTGTTTCAGTGTTGCGTTGAGGGATGTACATAGAATACGCGCAGCGTGTATTGATTAAAGTCAAAAGATTGCCAAGCAGTCTTTCCGGATCAGTAACAATCGCCGCACTTTCTCGGGGCACCACGAAAAAGCCCCCTCAAAGAGGGGGCTGGGGTCGCATCCGTGCGTGCAACCATTAAACTTTAGTGGGTACTGCAACCGTCGCCCATCACCTGGTATTCAAGGGTGTGGCGCTGGCCCTGGGAGTCTTCATAGACCATGGTCGCAGGTACGACTTCACACACTTTGGGAATGGCAGACAAACTGACCACGCGGGCAATATCCAACTTAGTGCCGTAACTGTAGTGCTCTACAGGATAAGGCTGGGTCGTGGATGTTTCACCAGCAACTGCCAGTGTGGCAAAACCGGCGAGAAAGAGTGCAATAAGGTTTTTCATATAAATGGCCTCTAAAGTAATCAAGAGTTAACACTGACTGACTTCATTTGCCGATCAGGCGGGAAGAAGTTACGGCGCACGGCAACAGGGCCGTGTGCGTACGAAGTACCGGACTGTGAAGTGCAACAGATGTTTAAGTCATGTGAGCAAGGTTACGCTGTTTTGTAAAAGTAAAAATAGCTGATGGCAAAATGCTCTGTTACCACATGGGTAACAATGTGTGGGCACTTGGGGTTTTTTCAAGTGCCTGGCGGGTGTGCGAACTGGCATACTGATAGCTCTGCTTCAGGAGCCGCCTATCGGTATGAATGTCGAGTCCCCCCTTAATGCCTACCAGCAAGCCATCGAACACAAGGGCTTTGTCCATGACCCTGCCCAATGGGTGGCCGTCCAGGCCTTGCAGCGCTGCCATGAGGCCCTGCACTCGGGAGCACAATCGGTCAATGGCGTGTATTTGTGGGGGCCGGTAGGGCGCGGCAAGACCTGGTTGATGGATCAGTTCTACCAAAGCCTGCAGGTGCCGGCCCGGCGTCAGCATTTTCATCACTTTATGCAATGGGTGCATCAGCGCCTGTTTCAACTGACCGGTACAGCGGACCCACTCAAGACACTGGCTAAAGGCCTGGCCGCAGAAGTGCGGGTGCTGTGTTTTGATGAATTGTTCGTCAATGACATTGCCGACGCGATCATTCTGGGGCGTCTGTTTCAAGTCATGTTCGATGAGGGCGTGGTGCTGGTTTGCACCTCCAACCAGCCACCGGACGACCTCTACGGCCACGGCTTTAACCGTGACCGTTTTGCTCCCGGTATCACCGCGATCCTCAAGCATATGGAGGTGGTGGCGGTGAACGGTATTGAAGACCACCGCCTGCATCCTGGCATTGCCCATCAGCGCTATTGGGTGACCGGGCCGGGCCAGCCGAGTGCGATAGAACCGGTGTTCAGGGCCTTGACCGAGGGCCAGGCGGTGTCTGACCAGCCCATTGCTGTGGGCCATCGCTCGCTGAACGTGGTGCAGGCCAGTGGTGGGGTGCTGTGGTGCAACTTTCATGAGTTGTGCGAGCAACCGCTGGCGGCCACTGAGTTTATGGAGATTTGTGATCGCTACACAGTCATGTTGCTCAGTGACGTGCCGTGCCTGAGTGCCGAGCAGCGCGAAGGCAAAATCGCCCGGGGTACGGAAGACGGAGCGGTGAAAGTAGAGGCGGGGGATCGCGAGCTGCCGCAGTTATCCAAATACGACGACAGCGTGCGACGTTTCATCGCCCTGATCGACGAATGCTATGACCGCAAGGTGCCGGTATGTATTGAGGCGCAGGTGCCAATGGATCAGCTCTATACCCAGGGTTACCTTGAGTTTGCCTTCCGCCGCACCTTGAGCCGGCTGCAGGAAATGCAATTGCAGCGGTTTGGCCTGTAAACATAACCAAACCCGTAGCAGCTGCCGAAGGAACGAGGCTGCGTTCGAGCGCGAAGCGGTCGTAAAGCTGAGTTCTAAGGTGTATCAGACACACTGCACCCATTGATTTCATGACTGCTTCACAGCCGAACGCAGCCTCGTTCCTACGGCAGCTGCTACGAGGGCTTCACTCAGGCAGAATCAATCCCACACAGGTGCAACGCTTTGCGGGTTGGTCAGGCGCTGGCCGCGATCCAGCGCGGCGATTTGGGCCATGTCGCTATCAGTCAGTTTCAGCGTGCAGGCCTTGAGGTTGCTCTCAAGGTTGCTGCGCTTGGTCGATGACGGAATCACCGAGTACCCCAGCTGCATGGCCCAGGCCAGGGTCACTTGCGCCGGTGTAGCGCCATGACGCTCGGCAATGGCCATGATCACCGGGTCTTTCAGCACTTCGCCGTAGGCCAGGGTCATGTACGAGGTGATATGGATGCCCTGGCTTTTTGCGAATTCCACTACTTTGCGATTTTGCAGGTAGGGGTGCAATTCGATCTGGTTGGTAGCGATGTGTTCGGCACCCACGGCGGCAATGGCTTCTTGCATCAGCGCGATGGTGAAGTTCGACACGCCAATCTGCCGGGTCAGGCCGCGTTGTTTGGCTTCGAGTAAAGCCCCCATGAATTCGGCCACCGGCACGGCATTGTCCGGTGACGGCCAGTGGATCAGGGTCAGGTCCAGGTGATCGGTGCGCAGTTTTTTCAGGCTTTCTTCAAGGCTTGGGATCAGTTTCTCGCTGGCAAAGTTGCTGACCCAAATCTTGCTGGTGATAAACAGTTCGTCACGCGCCACGCCGCTGTCGGCAATGGCCCGGCCGACGTCTGCTTCGTTTTCATAGATCTGCGCGGTGTCGATGGCGCGGTAGCCCAGGTCCAGGGCGTTGTTGACCGAGTCGATGACCACTTGGCCCTTGAGGCGGAAAGTGCCGAGGCCGAATGCTGGAATTGTCATGGGTGACATCCTTGATGTGCGTAAGAGTGAGGTTGAGTATCCCCGTCCTTATCCTTGGGAAAAACCGCTACTCAAGCAAAGCACTCTTGACGGCAAATCATGAATCGCCGTCGCAAGCGGAGGCTATCGAGGGTGCCGTAGCAAAGGGTGAGGAGTGATCGAGCCTTGGGGGCTAAATCTATATGAGAATTACTATAAATTACATCTGCAAAAGTGCCATCATCACGCCGCTATCCCATTAGATCGGTTGTCGCACTCATGGAGTGTTGCCGCAGCGGTTGCGGCCAGGAGTTCTGTTGGAAAACTACTATCGCGAACTGGTGGGCTTTTTGAGTGCCAGGCTGGGCAATGCCCAGGCGGCCGAAGATGTGGTGCATGACGCTTATGTGCGGGTGCTGGAGCGTGTCGGCGACGAGCCGATCGAACAACCGCGGGCGTTTTTGTATCGCACAGCGCTCAACTTGGTGATCGATGGCCACCGGCGCAGCAACCTGCGCAAGGCCGAGCCCCTGGAGGTACTGGATGGCGAGGAACGGTTTTTCAGCCCCTCGCCCCAGGTGCTGATGGACCACGACCAGCGCCTGGACATGATCCAGAAGGCCCTGGCCGAGCTGCCGGCGGCCTGTCGCGAGTGTTTTCTGTTGCGCAAGATCGAAGGCCTGTCGCACCCCGAAATCGCCGAGCGCCTCGGGGTGTCGCGCAGTGTCGTGGAGAAGCATATCGTCAACGCCATGAAGCATTGCCGGGTCCGTATCCGGCAATGGGACAACGCATGAATCGCGCTAGAAAATCAGGCTGCATGACATTTCAGTGATGAACCTGAACTCTGCCTGAAGAACTTCCTGATTTGCAAAACGCAAACATTTCCAGGGTTTAATCTTCAACACGTCGCGCATAAGCAGCTGGCATTTTGATCGGGCTGTGGCGGCCTGATTGCGCAAGTCCACTTATAGACACACAAGCGTATGTGATCAACGCCCCCCCAGTGGCAGGTCGCAACACGTTGCATGCGCGTGCCTTTTGGCTCGCCCTCGAGATTCAACCCATGAACGACGGTCCCAGATCAATGCCGGCTGCGCAGGTACTCTGCATGGGGTGAGCGCGGGCGGCGCAGGAGCAGCACCATGAAACTCTCCCTGAAAGAATTCTTCGCCGGCTTTTTGCGCACCCGCCATATCGGCCGGCACTTCCGGCGGCTGGCCTTGCTCGACAGCCTGACCAACACCACGGTCAGCCGTGAAGTGCCACCGACGCTGGCCCAAACCCTGGTGGTGGCGGCCAACTGTGACAGCGCGGTCCTGATCGACAATCTAGGCACCCATACCGACGGCCTGAGTGAAGCCGAAGTCGACGCGCTGCGCCAGCAACACGGGCTCAATGAGGTTGAACATGAGCAGCCGCTCAGCCCCTGGGTGCATCTGTGGCATTGCTACAGGAATCCCTTCAACCTGCTGCTGACCTTGCTCGCAGCAGTCTCCCTGGCCACCGATGATATTCAGGCCGCCGTGGTGATCAGCACCATGGTGGTGCTGTCGACCTTGCTGCGCTTCTGGCAGGAGGCCAAGTCCAACAAGGCCGCCGATGCGCTCAAGGAAATGGTCAGCAACACCGCCACGGTGATGCGCCGTGACTTCAGTGCCGATACTTCGCCCATGTTCGGCAAGTTCTCCGGCGCAGCGCGGCAAATCAGGGGCGCGCAGCGTATCGAACTGCCGATCAAGCAGTTGGTGCCTGGCGACCTGATCGTGCTGTCAGCCGGTGACATGATCCCGGCCGATTGTCGGGTGCTCAGCGCCAAGGACCTGTTTGTCAGCCAAGCGGCGATGACCGGCGAATCGATGCCGGTGGAGAAATTCGCGCATCAGTTTGACAGCCAGACCAGCAACCCGCTGGAGCTGGACAATATCCTGTTCATGGGCACCAACGTGGTCTCAGGGGCAGCCACGGCGGTGGTGTTGACCACCGGCAACAACACTTACTTCGGCGCGCTGGCGCAACGGGTCGGGGTGACGGATCGTGGTGAAACCTCATTCCAGTCCGGGGTCAACAAGGTCAGTTGGTTGCTGATCCGCTTTATGTTTGTGATGGCCCCGCTGGTGCTGTTTATCAACGGCTTTACCAAGGGCGACTGGACTGAAGCCTTGCTGTTCGCGCTGTCGGTTGCCGTGGGCTTGACCCCGGAAATGCTGCCGATGATCGTGACGTCGACCCTGGCCAAGGGCGCGGTGTTTCTGTCGCGTAAAAAAGTCATCGTCAAGCGTCTGGATGCCATCCAGAACTTTGGGGCGATGGATGTGCTGTGCACTGACAAGACCGGCACCCTGACCCAGGACAAGATTTTTCTGGCCCGGCATGTGGATGTATGGGGACAAGAGTCTGACGATGTTCTGGAAATGGCCTACCTCAACAGCTACTACCAGACCGGTTTGAAAAACCTGCTGGACGTGGCGGTGCTGGAGCATGTCGAGGTCCACCGTGAATTGAACGTGGGTACGGCCTTCAGCAAGGTCGATGAAATCCCGTTCGACTTCACCCGTCGGCGCATGTCCGTGGTGGTGGTCGAACAGGGCAAGCCGCATGTGTTGATCTGCAAGGGCGCTGTGGAAGAAGTGCTGTCCGTGTGCAAGACCGTGCGTCATGGCGAGCAGGAAGAAGCCCTTGGTGACGAACTGCTGGCGCGTATTCGCCAGGTTACCGCTGCCTTCAACGAAGAGGGCTTGCGCGTGGTGGCCGTGGCTGCGCGGTCCATGACCGAGGGGCGCGAGACTTACAGCCTGAGTGATGAACAGGAACTGACGTTGATCGGTTATGTGGCGTTCCTTGACCCGCCCAAAGAGAGCACTGCGCCGGCGCTTAAAGCCCTGGCGGAGCACGGGGTTGCGGTCAAGGTCTTGACCGGTGACAACGAGCTGGTCACGGCCAAGATCTGCCGTGAAGTGGGCCTTGAACAGCAAGGTTTGCTGATGGGCAACGACATTGAGCGTATGAGCGACAGCCAGTTGGCGGTGGCCGTGGAGACCACCAACGTGTTTGCCAGACTGACGCCGACGCACAAGGAACGTATCGTGCGCTTGCTCAAGGCCAATGGCCATGTCGTGGGTTTTATGGGCGACGGCATCAACGATGCCCCGGCGCTGCGTACGGCGGATATCGGCATCTCGGTGGACAGTGCCGTGGATATCGCCAAGGAAGCGGCTGACATCATCCTGCTGGAGAAAAGCCTGATGGTGCTGGAGGAGGGCGTGCTGGAAGGGCGCAGGACCTTCGCCAATATGCTCAAGTACATCAAAATGACGGCCAGTTCGAACTTCGGCAATGTGTTCTCGGTGCTGGTGGCCAGTGCGTTCATCCCGTTTTTGCCGATGTTGCCGATGCACCTGCTGGTTCAGAACTTGCTGTACGACGTGTCCCAAATCGCCATTCCGTTCGATAACGTCGATGAGGAAATGCTGAAAAAACCACAGCGCTGGCAGCCAGCGGACGTAGGCCGTTTTATGCTGTTTTTTGGCCCGATCAGTTCGCTTTTTGACATCCTGACCTTTGGCTTGATGTGGTATGTGTTCAAGGCCAATACCCCCGAGCACCAGACCCTGTTCCAGTCAGGCTGGTTTGTGGTCGGGCTGCTCACGCAAACGCTGATCGTGCACATGATCCGCACGCCGAAAATCCCGTTCCTGCAAAGCCGCGCGGCAATGCCGCTGATGGTCATGACGGGGGTGATCATGGCGGTGGGCATCTTCCTGCCGATGGGGCCGTTGGCGGGCTACTTCAAGCTGCAGGCGCTGCCGCCGCTGTACTTTTTGTTCCTGCCGATGATTTTGCTGGCGTACATGCTGCTGACCCAGGCAGTCAAAGGCTTCTACATTCGCAGGTTCGGCTGGCAATAACGGTTGTGCACGGACAGTTGATGGCCAAGGCTGCAGTTTTTTTGATGTCGGTGTGAACCCTGTGGTGGGGTCACAGGCTGGCAGAAGAAAAGACTGCAGTGGTTTGGCGTTTTCCATAAAAAATTTTAAGGATATTCCTACAAGAAAGATCGCTTAATCCCTTCTCGTGAGTCGAACCCGATTGGCGATCATTCGCGGCTCGACTTTCAACGGGTATCAATATGTTGCACTCTAATAGTGTGGGATCTTCGGGTGCTGATTGCGGGATTTATCCTATACTTTCGGTACTGTTCATTAGGTTGTTGTTAATGGTTCACCAGCCGTTGGACCTATTCAAAACGATGTATTTGCGCCTGATATACGCCGACGCTCGGCTTGCTGTCAGAGGACTAAGGGTATGAAAGTGTTGATTGCCGACGATCATTCACTTATTCGCTCAGCGATGAAAGTACTCATGGAAAGTAATGGGTATGAAGTCGTGGCTGAAGCTGCCAACGGTACTGATACGGTTCAGTTGGCGCGCAAGCATGAAGTTGACCTGATCATCCTGGATATCACCATGCCCGGCCTGGATGGCCTTGAGGTGATCAATAGAATCAGGGCATCGGGGATTGAAACCCGCATCCTGGTACTGACGTCCCAGTCGCCGCTGTTTTACTCACAGCGCTGCATGAAGGCCGGGGCGGCCGGGTTTATTACCAAGAGCCAGGACCTCACCGAATTGTTGCGGGCGGTAAAAATAATCATGGATGGTTACACATTCTTTCCTTACTTGGCCGCCAGTTCGGTGCGTAGCAGTGATGCAAGTATGAGTGACATAGAATTGATTCAGCATTTGTCTGCGCGCGAGTTGTACATCTTGCAACAGCTTGCTCGTGGTTTGAGTAATAAAAAAATTGCCGAAGACATGATTTTGAGCAGTAAGACCATCAGTACTTATAAGGCGCGACTGATCGAAAAGTTGAATATCAAGTCGGTGGTTTACCTGGCAGATTTTGCCAAACGCAATGATTTGATTTAATTGAAAACCCTTCCATGTATGGGGCTCATCGGGCTGTTGCTGGCCCAGGGTCTGGCTGTTGCGGCGGCTGAACCACAGGTGCAAACGTTGCACCTGATGGGGCGCTCCAGTGTCGAAGCCTACAGCGTGGTACTTGAGCCGTCTGACAGGCAATGGCTCAAGCAACATGGGCCCTTGCGCCTGGGAATCTCTGCACCTGACTACGGCCCGTTTGATCTGACGGTAAACGGGCAGGATTTCGAAGGTCTGACCGCCGACTATGCGCAATTGCTGTCGCAGTTGCTGCATGTCGATATTGAGGTCAAGCGCTACCCATCGAGGCCGCAGGCGATAGAGGCACTCAAGCTCGGCGAGCTGGACTTGCTGAGCAGCTCCAATGGTTTTGAGGCGCAGTATCCCGAGCTGGTGTTGAGCCTTGCCTATGCCGACGACTCGCCTGCGCTGGTGACGCGCAGCAGCAACCGGCAGCGTCCGCCAGTTGATCTGGCGGGGTTGCGGGTTGCCATGCTTGATCACTATCTGCCGCCACAAAAGGTCAAGGATTTCTATCCGAAGGCTACCTTGCAGTTGTACCCCTCAACCCTGACCGCTATCGGTGCCGTGGCATTTGGCCAGGCCGACATTTATCTTGGGGATTTCATCAGCGCCAGCTACCTGATTCATAAAAACTACTTGAACAATGTGCAGCTGGCCGACTTTTCGCGTCTGGAAGACAACCCGTTTTCATTTGCCCTGCGCCGCGACAACCCCGGCTTGCTGCGCATGGTCAATGCGGCCCTGGTAGCGATACCCGCCAGTGTCCGCATGACCATTTTACAGCGCTGGAGCGCCGATGGGCCGCAAATCAACAATCCCTGGCACTTTAAACCCACGGCCGGTGAGCTGCGCTGGATGATTGAGCATCCGCGGATAAAAGTGGCGATCAATGATCAGTTTATGCCGCTGTCGTTTGTTGATGAGCAGGGTGAGTTCAAGGGCCTGGTTGCCGATCTGTTGGCCACCCTCAGTGTACGCACAGGCATCGAGTTCGAAGCGGTGCGTGCGCATACCGTGCTGGAGGTGGTGGCGCTGGTCAAGTCAGGCAAGGCCGATATGCTGGGTGGCATTACGCGCAGTACCGCTCTGGAGAACAAGCTGACGTTCACTCGGCCTTATCTGATTACTCCTTTTGTACTGACCACCCCCATTGGCCCTGACGGCCCGCAAACCCTGGATGACATGGCGGGCCTGCGGGTGGCATTGGTGCGTGGCAATGCGTTGCGCGAGTTTATTGTGCAGAATCACCGGAATGTTACGGTGGTGGACGCTGACAACGCGCCAGCAGCCCTTGAGATGGTGGCCAAAGGCAAGGCCGATGCCGCGATTAGTACACTGGCCAGCGCGCGCTTTCTGGTTTCGCGACGCTTTGCCAAGCAGTTGAAAATCACCAGCACGGTGGGCACACAACCTGAACAGATCGGCTTTGCTACGGCTGACGACAACCCGCACTTGAGCGCCATATTGAGCAAGGCATTGCTCAGCCTGACACCTGGAGACATGAGCGAGCTGAGCAGCCGTTGGCGGACTGACACCTCACCTGTCGAGAGTTTCTGGCTGCGCAATCGGGCTGAAATCATCCAGGGCTTTACCATTGCCGCTGCCTTGTTGCTGGTGGCGATTGCCTGGATTACCTACCTGCAGCGGGTCATCGCGCGGCGCCAGCAATTGGTCAACGAGTTGAATGCCGCCAAGCAGAGGGCCGATGAGGCAAATCGGGCAAAGACCACTTTTCTGGCGACCATGAGCCATGAAATCCGCACACCCATGAATGCGGTGATCGGCATGCTTGAATTGGCCATGAAAAAAGCCGATCAAGGCATCATTGATCGTTTCGCCATTGAGGTGGCGTCGGTTTCAGCGCGCGAGTTGCTCGATTTGATTGGCGATATTCTGGATATAGCGCGCATTGAGTCCGGCCATCTGTCATTGAACCCCAAGCGTTCGAATATCAAGTCACTGGTTGAGGCCGTGACACGCATGTTTGATGGCCTGGCGCGGCAGAAACAACTGAGTCTGGTGTGTGAGTCGAGCCCGGCGGCTGATGTGGATGTGCTGATTGACCCGATACGCTTCAAGCAAATTGTCTCCAACCTGTTGAGCAATGCCATCAAGTTCACCAACAAGGGCGAGGTCAGGCTGACCTTGACGGTGCAGCCCGCCCACGATGCGCAGCATCTTTCGGTGTGCTTGCGTGTGGCGGACACTGGCGTGGGCATCTCTGTGCAGGATCAGAGCCGCTTGTTCAGCCCTTTTGTGCAGGCCAGCAACAACACCCAGTCGGCCCGCCAGGGGTCAGGCCTGGGGCTGGTGATCTGCCGCGAACTCTGCGAAATGATGGGCGGGCAGTTGCACCTCAACAGTGTGGAGGGGCTCGGTACGCAGATTGACATCGTGATGGTAGTGCCTGTGCTTGAGCATGAAGAGCACGCAGTTGATGGCCATGAACCAGAACCGGGCATTGGTCGGTCGTTGAACATTTTGGTGGTGGATGATTACCCGGCCAACAGAATGTTGCTGGCCCAGCAATTGAGTTACCTGGGGCACCGCGTCACGGACGCCGAAAATGGTGTGCTGGGCCTCAAGGCATGGCGGCTGGGGTATTTCGATGTGGTGATTACCGACTGCTCAATGCCGCTGATGAACGGCTATCAGTTGGCCCAGGCAATACGCGCCGAAGAGGCGCAACTGGCGCGGGCGGCTTGCCAGATTTTTGGTTTTACCGCCAACGCACAGCCAGGTGAAGTTGAGCGTTGCCTGGAGGCGGGCATGGACCGGTGCCTGTTCAAGCCCATCAGCCTCAAGGACTTGAGTGCTTGCCTGGCCACAGGCCAGGTGCAAAGCCTGAAAGGCATCAATGGCGACGAATCTGGCAGAGACGATGAGATTGACCTGACTTACCTCAAGCAGTTGAGTCAGGGGGATGAGTCGATGATTCAGGGGCTGCTTTCGGAACTGGCGACCCGAAACCGTCAGGACCTTGCCGCTCTGATCGAGCTTTTTGTCAAGGATGATTATGCCGGCATGGCGGCGTTGGCCCACGGCATCAAGGGGGGCGGCAGGCTCGTTCGAGCCAGGAAGCTGATTGAGTGTTGCGAACAACTGGAAGCGGTTTGCCAGGCCGGCGAACCACAGGGACTCACTGTCGCAGTCGATGCACTTCACAGCAGTATGGAGCAGTTGGCGGACGAACTTGAACGTTATGCGCAAGCGAATCAATCACAGGGATGATGAGGTCAGGATGCCAACAAAATCGCTACGAATACTGATTGCCGATGCAGACCCCAACCAGGCCCTGAAAATCGAAAGGGCGCTGAATATTCTGGGTTATTACCGGATCGCGCCTTTGTATCATGGCGAAGCGCTGGTCAGCCTGAAGGCCGCCCCCAGCAATGAGTATGACGTGCTGCTGGTCAGCCAGGGCATGGTGGGTGCAGGGGCTTCGGATGAAGCCGAATATCGCAAGGACAATGCCCAATTTCGCCATGTACTGATTTACACCGATGCCGACAGCTTTGTGAACCAACTCGCCAGCCTGATGCCGCTGCTGGACGCTTCTGCTGGTCCGTGAAGCCGGTACTTGTGGGCCTGACCGGGCCCGCGCTAAGGTCTGAGGCTGTGATCAACAGATACTAATGACCAGATTCGTCGAGGAATGCGCGTAATGTCGGATGTCGTGGTAGTGCAAGCAGACTATACAAACCCGGTTCATGCTCAAGCGCTCAGAGCCGTCTTGAACCACTACGCCCAAGACCCTATGGGGGGTGGCGAAGCGCTGGCGCCGGACGTGCTGGAGCAGTTGCCCGCAGAACTTGCCAAACGGTCCCATGCCTTCAGTGTGCTGGCGTTCGTCAATGGTGAGGCGGCGGGGCTGGTCAATTGCTTCGAAGGGTTTTCGACCTTTGCCGGCAAGCCGCTGGTCAATGTGCATGATGTGTCAGTGGTCGATACCTTTCGCGGTCTGGGCCTTAGCCAGAAGATGCTGCTCAAGGTGGAGGACATTGCCCGGGAACGAGGCTGCTGCAAGATCACCCTGGAGGTGCTCGAAGGCAACCCGGTGGCACAAGGCTCTTACCGCAAGTTCGGCTTCAGCGATGGCCAGCTCGACCCGGCGCACGGGCGCATGTTGTTCTGGAACAAATATTTGTAACTGCAGAAAAACCTGTAGCAGTTGACGAGCAACGCGAGGCTACGTCCGGCTGCGAAGCAGTCGTAAAACCATTCAACCGTGGTGTTTCAAAAACATCATGGATTGCGGATTTACAACGGCTGCGCAAGCGGACGTAGCCTCGCGTTGCTCGTCAACGGCTACAAGGTTTGCGCGCCTCCTGCCTACAGTGTCCACTCCAGGCCAACACTCACCGTCCGCGGGTCACCCCAGAACACGCCGTTATAAAACCCTACGTTTTCGTAGTACTTCTCATCGAACAGGTTTTTGACGTTCAGGGACGCCGAAACGTGCTCGTCAAACTTGTAGCGGGCCATCAGGTCGACCAGGGTGTAGGACTTCTGGGTTATGTCTTCCTTGAAGGTGATCGGGTTGCCCTTGTCATTTTTCTCGCCGGTAGGGCGATTGGCAGCACGATAGATATCGCTTTGCCAATTGACTGCCGCACCCACGGTCATGGCATTCCAGTCTCCTGGCAGGCGGTAGGTGCTTGAAACCTTGAGCAGGTTCAATGGCGCAGCAGTATTCATGCGCTGGCCCGCGGCGTTGCGCGAATGGGTGTAGGTGTAGCCTGCGACCATGTTCCAGTCACGCATCACCTCACCGCCCAGCTCGACTTCGAAACCGTTGATTTTGTTGCCCTTGCCACCGGATTTGTAATATTCCTCGCCCTTGGGTCCGCGAGGCACGGAATCGTCGATTTCCGGCACGTTGTCCTGCTTGCTCCAGAATACTGCCGTCGACAGGTTGAGGCGCTCCTGCAGGAAACTGCCCTTCAGGCCCAGTTCATAGTTACTGCCCACCACCGGCTCAAGGTAGGAGTTGCTGGCATCCTTGTTGGTGGTTGGCTTGAAGATATCGGTGTAGCTGGCGTAGACCGTCAACTCGTCGGTGAAGTCATAGAGCACGCCGGCATAGGGCGTAATGATGTCATTTTGGGTCTGGGAAACTTTGGTCCTGCCGAGCGCTCCCGGGTTGTTTTCAACGAACGCCGTGGCGGTGTTGGTGCTCTGCCAACTGCCATACCGGGTGCCCAGTACGGCATGCCATTGATCGGTCAGGTTAAAGCGCGTGGCCAGGTAACCGGACTTCTGCTTGATGACGTCATGACTTCCTTCAATGCCGGTATTGAGGTCCTGATACTTGGGGATCGAACTCATGTCTCGCCAATCGGGAATTTTGTAGTAATCATCGGCGTTGAGATCAACCATCAGCGGCGAGGTGTTGTCGTTCTTGGCCTGGCCGTAACCCACCATCAATTCGTGATCACGCCCGAACAGGGGGTAAGTGCCCGAGATATTGACGTCGACGGCGGTCATTTGCTCTTCGCCGATAAAATGGCTGGCATAGGCCGACATCCCCGTGCCATCGGGGTTGGGGAAACCGCCGCCAGCGTAATACACCTTGCCCTCGGCATCGCTGGTGCGATGGGTATAGGCCGCTTTCAGATGCCAGTCATGGGCCAGTTGCTGGTCCAGGGTGGCGAAGGCGGTCTTGTCTTTCATCGGCCATGAACTCCAGGACGTGGCCAGGTTGGTTGAGCGACCAAAGTTGGCTTTATCGCCCGATCCGGTCCAGTAGGGCGTAGTGCCCCAGGACGACCCCTTAACCTGTTTGTCCTGATAGTCATAACCCACTGCCAGGACGGTGCTGTCGGTCAGGTCGGCTTCCAGAATGCCGTAAGCCACTTCGCGCTTGAGGGCATAGATATCGCGAAACGATTGGCTGTCGCGATAGGCCAGCACGGTACGCCCGCGCAGGCGGCCGTCGAAGGCAAGCGGGCCGCCCACATCGACATAGCTGTAATAGTTGTCGTAGCTGCCGCCCGAGGCGCCAGCCTTGGCCTGCAACTGGTGGGTGGGGCGCTTGCGGATCATGTTGATGGTGCCCGACGGGTCGCCCGCGCCGGTAGTCAGGCCGGTGGCGCCGCGTACCACTTCAATGCGGTCGTAGATGATGGTATCGGCATCGGTCTTCATAAAGCTGAAGGTGTTGAGCATGCCGTCAATCTGGAAGTTATTGATGGTGTAGCCACGGGACGAATAGCTGACCCGGTCCGAGTCGTTGTGTTGCACCACAATGCCGGTGGTATGGCGCATGGCTTCGGTCAGGGTGTTGAGGTCGAAGTCGTCCATCTCCTGGCGGGTGACCACCGAGATCGATTGCGGGGTTTCGCGAATGCTCAAGTTGAGTTTGGTCGCGGTGCTGGTCGAGCCGGTGGTGTAGGAACCGGTGTTTTCTGTCGTGGCACCCAGGCCCTGGGCGGTGACGCTGGTGCTGCCCAGCTCCAGTGAGCGGGTCGTTTTTTCCGAGGGCTCGGTATCGGCGAGTAATTGCGGGCTTGCGGCGCTGCTGATCAGGCCGAGGGTGAGGGTCATGGAACGGGTGATGGGCGCGAACATCGCTGCCGACTCCTTGTCGTTGTTATGAAGTTGTCCAGTGCTTCAAACGAATGACAAGGCGCGGAGTTAGGCTAAACGAGAATTATTTGTAATTATGTGTCGGGCATGTGTGGGGCGCGCCGGGCGCCCCACAGCCAGGTTATTGCTGGACCACATTTGCAGGGATGGGGTGTTTGGGCTTGATCAGGCTGAAGTCGATCAAGGCTTTTTGCGGGCGCGAGTACGGGTCGCCAATCAGTTGCGGGCGAGCGACAAACTGGTCGCTGACCAGGCTTTTCTTGTCGTCCAGCTCGTCGGCACTCAGGCCCGCCAGGTCGGTCCAGGTGTGGATAAACTGCGAGCTGCTATAAGGGCGAGCGAGGTCGCCAGCGAAATTCCACGCGTGGCTTTCACGCCATTTGGGTGAAGCCCAGGCCATGAATGGAATGGTGTACATCGGTGCGGTCGGCTTGGCCTCGTTGCGGCCCAGCGTTGCGTGGCCGACCGAGTCAAACACGTCTTCACCGTGGTCGGACAGGTACAGCAAAAAGCCATTAGGGTCGGTTTTGGCGAAGTCCTTGATCAGGCTCGATACCACAAAGTCGTTGTACAACACGGCATTGTCGTAACTGTTGTAGGTCGGTACTTGAGCATCGTTCAGGCCGGCAGGCACACCGGTGCGGTCGACGAATTTGTCGAAAGTCGGCGGGTAGCGATACTGGTAGCTCATGTGGGTGCCGAGCAGGTGAATGACGATCAGTTTGCGCGGGGCACTGTCAGCCAGGATCTTGTTGAACGGCTCGATCACGTCACCGTCGTACTGACGGGCGTTCTGGTTGCGGTTGTTATTGAGGTAGACCTGTTCATCAGCCTGCTCGGAGAAGGTGGTGAGCATGGTGTTGCGCTTGGTCATGGTCTGCTGGTTGGTGACCCAGAAGGTCTTGTAACCGGCTTGCTTCATGACGCTGACCAGGGACGGGGTGCTGAGGTACAGGTCGGGGTTTTCTTCGTCGGCAAAGGTCAGCACTTGTTGCAGCGCTTCGATGGTGTAGGGGCGCGGCGTCACTACGTTGTCGAAAATGGCCAGTTGGTCGCGCAATTTGTCGAGGTTGGGTGTGGTTTCACGCTGATAGCCATAGAGGCTCATACGCTGGCGGTTGGTGGACTCGCCGATGACCAGCACCAGGGTAGTCGGCTTGCCGGCCTCGTTGTCCTTGAGGTTGGTCAGCGGCGGGATCTTGCTGACGCTGGCTAGCATGCCTTGCATGTTATCCAGTTGCTCCAGGTAGCGGCGATAGGCAACCACCATTTGCCACGGCACTGCAGGTTCTACGCGGCTTTCAAAGCTTTCCAGGGCTGTCGCCAGGTTGTCGTGCTTGATTGACTGTTTGATCAGCGGGTAGCCGATAACCGCGACGAGGATGGCCACGGCTGCGGCCCAGGCTTGCACGCGGGGCAAATACACCGGGCGCAGGCGGGTCCACAGGAACACAGCAAAAGCGGTATGCGCCAGGAAGGCCAGCACCATCCACCAGGCAAAGTACTGGGTCATGTATTCGCCGGCTTCAGAGATGTTCGATTCGAACATGATGAAGATGACGCTTTGCGAGAACTCCTGCTGATAGATAAAGAAGTAGCCCAGGCTGGCCATCGAGCAGGCCCACAGCACGACGCCAATGACCGCGGCCATTACGCGGGTCTGCTTGGGGAACATCAGCATCGGGGCCAGCCAGATGGCGCTCATCACAAAGGCTTGGCGAAAGCCTGAAAACCCTGAGGTGCCTGTCAGCTGGATCAGCAGTTGGGTGATGCCGGAAAAATACCAAAAGAACAGGAACAGCCAGCCGAGGCCTGCCCAATCGAATCCCTTCGCAGATGTGTTACTGCGTTTAAACATCCCCATACAGCGCTCCAGCTGATAACTACTTGAATGGCCCGTGCCGTGTAGCCAGGCACACCACATGAGGACTGCCTCAAGAATGAGCAGTCACAAAGTGTTTAAGTATCGCCAAGGGGATGTGAAAACTTTGTCACCCATCACCGGCCTGGTGGGGGTGAGACAGCCTTGCCAGGCACAGAATGTTGATGTTTTTTGCAGTCTTTACTGCTTCGTCCGTCTGTTGAGTGTATTGAATCGGGAATCTGCACTGCAGCTTGTGCGAAACTATGCAACATGTGTCAGGGCTGATCCTGATCGGGCACCTTGGGCAATGCTGCACCAAGGTGCTGTACACCTATTTATTTGTCGTTGGGAGCAACAGTACATGCAGTTGGGAATTATTGGATTGGGCCGTATGGGCGGGAATATCGCGCGGCGTCTGATGCTCAATGGGCATACAACCGTGGTTTTTGACCGCAATACCGACTTTGTCAGCGCTCTGGAACAGGAAGGCGCCACCGCCGTTGCCGATTTGCCAGCGCTGGTCGCCGGCCTGGCCAAACCCCGCGCTGTGTGGGTGATGCTGCCTTCCGGTGCGCCGACCGAAGATACCATCGAGACCTTGAGCGAACTGCTGGACGCCGATGACATCATCATTGATGGCGGCAACACCTTCTACAAGGATGACATTCGTCGTTCGCAGTCGTTGGCCGAAAAAGGCATCCAGTACGTTGACGTCGGCACTTCGGGCGGCGTATGGGGCCTGGAGCGTGGTTATTGCATGATGATCGGCGGAGACAGCGCTGTCGTGAAGCACCTGGACCCGCTGTTTGCAGCGCTGGCGCCGGGCATGGGCGATATCCCGCGCACCAAGGACCGTGTATCTGACGATGACCGTGCCGAACGTGGTTACATCCACGCAGGCCCGGCAGGTGCAGGCCATTTCGTCAAAATGGTGCACAACGGTATTGAATACGGTTTGATGCAGGCTTATGCCGAAGGCTTCAACCTGATGAAGATGAAAGGCGGTGAAAACCTGCCTGAAGAGCAGCGCTTTGACCTGAACCTGGGTGATATCGCTGAAGTCTGGCGTCGTGGCAGCGTGGTGTCGTCCTGGTTGCTGGATTTGACCGCCGATGCCCTGGCCACCGATGAGCCGCTCAATGGCTACTCGGGCGCCGTGGCAGACAGCGGTGAAGGCCGCTGGACCATCGAAGCCGCCATGGAGCAGTCGACCCCGGTACCGGTGCTGTCGCAAGCCCTGTTTGCCCGCTACAGTTCACGCCAGCAAAGCCTCTATGGCGACAAATTGTTGTCGGCCATGCGCTTTGGTTTCGGCGGCCATGTGGAGACGCCTAAAAAATGACCGATCTGTCCAGTAAACCTGATGCCAAGCCTGCGCCGCCCACCACTCTGTTTCTGTTTGGTGCCCACGGTGATCTGGTCAAGCGCCTGCTGATGCCGGCGCTGTACAACTTGAGTCGTGATGGTTTGCTGGACGGTGGCCTGCGCATTGTGGGCGTGGACCACAATGCGATCAGTGATGAGGGTTTTGCCAAAAAACTGGAGGACTTCATTCGCACTGAAGCCTCCAGCAAGGTGGATCATCCTGAGGGCCAGGGCTTGAATGCCCAACTATGGGCCTCGCTGGCGAAGAACATCAGCTATGTGCAGGGCGATTTTCTCGATGACAGCACCTATGCGGCGCTGGAACAGAAGATCTTTGCCAGCGGTACCGCCAATGCGGTGTTCTACCTGGCCACTGCACCGCGCTTTTTCAGCGAAGTGGTGCAGCGCCTGGGCGCCAGCGGGTTGCTCAAGGAAACCCCGGAAGGCTTTCGCCGGGTAGTTATTGAAAAACCTTTTGGCTCCGACGTACAGACGGCACAAGCATTGAATGAATGCCTGCTGAGCGTCATGAGCGAGAAGCAGATCTACCGGATTGACCATTACCTGGGCAAGGAAACAGTCCAGAACATTTTGGTCAGCCGTTTCTCCAACGGGCTTTTCGAAGCTTTCTGGAACAATCACTACATTGACCATGTGCAGATCACCGCGGCTGAAACCGTCGGGGTCGAGACCCGTGGCAGTTTTTACGAACATACCGGGGCCTTGCGCGACATGTTGCCCAACCATCTGTTCCAGCTGCTGGCGATGGTGGCGATGGAGCCGCCCGCGGCTTTTGGCGCCGATGCGGTGCGCGGTGAAAAGGCCAAGGTGATCGGCGCAATCCGCCCCTGGTCCAGGGACGATGCGCTGAAAAACTCGGTACGCGGGCAGTACACCCAGGGTGAGTCCGGTGGCAAGCCGGTCGTGGGTTATCGCGAAGAGAACAATGTGGCGTCCGACAGCAATACCGAAACCTTTGTCGCGCTCAAGGTGATGATCGACAACTGGCGTTGGGTTGGCGTGCCGTTTTACCTGCGCACCGGCAAGCGCATGAGTGCACGGGACACCGAAATCGCAATCTGCTTCAAGCCTGCGCCTTATGCGCAGTTTCGCGACACTGAAGTTGAACGCTTGCAGCCCAACTATTTGCGCATCCAGATCCAGCCCAACGAAGGCATGTGGTTCGACCTGCAGGCCAAGCGCCCGGGCCCGGGGCTGAAGATGGCCAATATCGAGCTGGGGTTTGCGTACAAGGACTTCTTCGAGATGCAGCCATCTACAGGCTACGAAACGTTGATTTATGACTGCCTGACCGGCGATCAGACCTTGTTCCAGCGTGCTGACAACATTGAAAACGGCTGGCGTGGCGTGCAGCCTTTTCTGGATGCCTGGCGCGAACATTCAGACGTACAGCCCTACAAAGCCGGGGAAGATGGCCCGCAGGCGGCCAAGGATTTGCTGGCGCGCGATGGTCGCGTCTGGCTCGACATAGGATGAGTGACGTGAAGCAAGACCCCATTGAACTGGTGCTGTGTGACATGGATGGCACCTTGCTATTGCCCGACCACAGCATCAGCCCGCGCAACCTGGCGGCAGTCAAGGCACTGCAGGCAGCAGGCATTCACTTCACCCTGGCTACCGGTCGCCCGCCCCGGGCCATGCGTGACTATATAAAGCAGTTGGGTGTTGAACTGCCGACTGCCGGGTTCAATGGCGGGGTGCTGGTCAACGCGGATGGCAGCGTGCTGCAGTCCCATTATGTGCCGTACCAGGCCGTCCTCAAGACACTGGCTTTTTTGGCCGGGCACGACGTTGAAGTCTGGGTGTTCGCTGACGATGAGTGGCTGTTGCGCGACCCGCTGGGGCCGATGGTTGCCCATGAACAGCAGGGCCTGGGTTATGCGCCGCTGGTGGTCGATAGCTTTGAGCCTTATCTGCATCGGGTGGACAAGATTGTGGCCACCACGAGCAATGCGCCATTGCTCGTAGCGCTTGAGCAGCAGTTGCAACTGTTGTTGAGCGGCGAGGCTTCGGCCAGCCGTTCGCAGGCCCGATACCTGGATATCACTGCACTCAAGGCCAACAAGGGCGATGCCCTTGCCACGCTGGCCGAGCACTTGGGTGTGCCGCTTGCGCGTACGGTGGCGATCGGTGATGGCGGCAATGACCCGGCCATGTTTCATCGTGCCGGGTTGTCGATTGCCATGGGCCAGGCCGATGCGCACATTCGCGAGCAGGCCATGCATGTGACTGGCAGCAATGTCGAAGATGGCGTTGCCCAGGCGATTGAGCAATTGATCCTGCCACGCTGATGGCGGGGCAGGCAGGTCATTTTGTCCGTATTTTGGCGTTATCGCGGCCTGCCTGGGCCCTGCAAGGCTTGTTATAGTCCGCCGCCTATCGACCGGCGACGGTGCCCTACAAAGGATTCAGGTTATGTCCGACTACCAGGCTTTTCAGGTTGAGTTGAACGGCAATATTGCCCATGTACAAATCAATCGACCTGAGAAGGTCAACGCGATGAATGCTGCGTTCTGGACAGAAATCATCGAGATATTCCAGTGGATTGATGAAAACGACGCGGTGCGGGTGGTGGTCCTCAGTGGGGCGGGCAAGCACTTCTCGGCCGGCATCGACCTGATGTTGCTGGCTTCGGTGGCCAACGAGCTGGGCAAGGATGTGGGGCGCAATGCCCGCATGCTGCGGCGCAAGATCCTGCAGATGCAGGCTTCGTTCAATGCCGTAGACCAGTGCCGCAAGCCGGTCCTGGCGGCGATCCAGGGTTATTGCATTGGCGGGGCGATTGACCTGATTGCTGCCTGCGACATGCGCTATGCCGCCGAGGATGCGCAATTCTCGATCAAGGAAATAGACATGGGCATGGCCGCCGACGTGGGTACGCTGCAACGCCTGCCGCGTATTATCGGTGATGGCATGCTCCGTGAGCTGGCCTATACCGGGCGCATGGTCGCGGCGGATGAAGCCCGTGCCATCGGCCTGGTAAACCGGGTCTACAGTGATAATCAGGCGCTGCTCGATGGCGTCATGGCGATTGCCCATGAAATCGCCAGCAAATCGCCCATTGCCATTGCAGGTACCAAGCAGATGATCGGTTACATGCGTGATCACCGCGTGGATGATGGCCTGGAATATGTTGCGACCTGGAATGCGGCGATGCTTCAATCCAGTGACTTGCGGCTGGCGATGACGGCGCACATGACCAAACAGAAACCTGAATTTCTGGATTGATGGCTTTGTAACCTGAACAAGGAACACCTGATGACACCGCGTTGGATCACGGCAGTACTGGATGCAGACCTGACTGGTGGCTGGGCCGTGGCGCGCGGCCCCGACGGGTTTTTGATCGATGCCAATGGCCCGCTGTTCCCCCGCGAATGGCTAAAACGCCAAGGCTTGCCGGTGCTGGCCGAGCATGGCATCGGCCACCTCGACGGCGAGCCGGTTTACTTGCTGGAACTCAAGGCTGCGGCGCAGGTAGAAGGCTGCCATTGGCAGGGCTTGCGGGCCTTTATGCTGGGCGACGATCACACCCTGTATAAAGTGCTGGGCTATGCCGCGCAAATCGGCACCTGGGCCCGTGAACACCGGTTTTGCGGCAGTTGCGGGCAGGCCATGACGCAGGTGCCCGGGGAGCGGGCGATGTACTGTGCCACCTGCGACTTGCGCAGCTACCCGCGCATTTCGCCGAGCATGATCGTGTTGATTACCCGCGGTGATGAAGTGCTGCTGGCCCGTTCGCCGCGTTTTGTGCCAGGGGTATACAGCACCCTGGCGGGCTTCGCCGAGCCAGGCGAATCTGCCGAGGATTGCCTGATCCGCGAAGTGCGTGAAGAAGTGCAGGTAGAGGTCAAGAACATCCAGTATGTGGGCAGCCAGTGCTGGCCGTTCCCGCATTCGATGATGCTGGGCTTTCACGCCGAATATGCCGGGGGCGAGATCGTGCCCCAGGCCGACGAGATAGAAGATGCGCAGTGGTTCAATGTGCATCAATTACCGCCGTTGCCGGCGTCGCGCTCGATTGCGCGCTATCTCATCGACCTGTATGTGGCCAGGCGTTTAGGCCATGCCGAACCAGTGCTGCCAGGCTAGGCGCACGGTCAGGCCCAGGACCACGGTAATAAACACCGGGCGAATAAACTTGGCCCCGCCGCTGATCGCGCTGCGGGCGCCAAAGAAAGCCCCGACCATGACCGCAAAGCCCATGGTCAGGCCGATCACCCAGTCCACATGTCCGGAAAAGATAAACACCGACAGCGCTGCAATGTTGCTGACGAAGTTCATGCTGCGGGCCACGCCGCTGGCCTTTACCAGGTCGATGGGATACATCAGCATGCTGCTGACGGTCCAGAATGCACCGGTGCCCGGCCCGGCCACGCCATCATAAAAGCCCAGGCCCAGACCTTGGGGTAACTGCCATTTCTTCTTGATCGGCGCATCGTTGTCGATGGGGGTTTTGGGCGTGCCGCCAAACAGCAGGTAGAGCCCGCAACCGAAAACAATCACCGGCAACATTTTGTTAAGCCATTCTGCAGGCATGTAGTGAGCGGCGGTTGCGCCGATCAGCGCACCTGCCAGGGTGCCGAAAATGGCCAGCTTCCACTCGCGGGGGTGGAACAGTTTGCGGCGGTAGAACGTGAGGCTCGCCGTGGCCGCGCCGAAGGTCGAGCTGAGTTTGTTGGTGCCCAGCACCAGGTGGGGTGGCAGGCCCGCGGTGAGCAGGGCAGGGGTGGTGAGCAGGCCACCGCCGCCGGCAATGGCGTCGATAAATCCGGCAACAAAAGCAACGGCCGCCAGAATGGCGAGGGTGGTCAAATCTACGCTGAGTTCAAAAGGCATGGGATCGGCTTAGTTCGGCAGGACGTACAGCGCAGGCGCGCGGGAAGGACGTCATCTTACCCATAAGCACGAACAGCGGCGACAGGCCTTTTGCTCGGCGATGGCCCGACGTTGTGTTTAACCCCGGGTCAACCAGTTGCTGCTGTGGCCAGGCATTGTTGCGCGGGTCAATAGGCGAGGGCGTCCGCCTCCGTGCGCCGGGTGTTGACCGAGAGTGCGCCCAACTTGATCAGGCGGGTGCGGGTGACATTGCGGCTCAAGCCCAGCAGCTTGGCGGTGTGGACCTGATTGTGATGGCAGAACTCATAGGCCGCACGCAACAGGGCGTCTTCAACCGTTTCATGCAAGGCGCCCGGCTCCTCTTCAAACAACTTGCGAAAGGCCCGCTGCAACAATTCACGGGTACTGTGTGTGCCCGGCTGCGGCGCCGCGAAGTCCTGGCGCCTGTTGCGCGGTTGCGGCAAGCGCAGGTCCTGCACGGTGATGGACTGATTGCGGCACAGCAGCAGACTGTGGTGTACGACGTTTTCCAGTTCGCGAATATTGCCCTGCCAGGGGTGGTGGACGAGCACTTGCTCGGCGCATTCGCTCAGAGCGGTTGGCCCGTGGGGCAAGCGTTGGCGGTAGACTTTAAGAAAGTGCCGGGCCAGTGGCAGGATATCACCAGGGCGCTCACGCAACGGCAACAAGCCCAGGCTGACGACATTCAGGCGGTAGTACAGGTCTTCGCGAAAGTGCCCTGCATCGATGGCCTGCTCCAGGTTGACATTGGTGGCAGCCAGGACGCGCACGTTGATCGGCGTGCTCTTGCGCGAACCCAGGCGCACCACTTCCTGCTCTTGCAGCACACGCAGCAGCTTGACCTGGATGGTCAACGGCAAGTCGCCGATTTCATCCAGAAACAGCGTGCCGCCATCCGCCTCTTCAAACCAGCCGGCCTTGGCGGCCAGTGCGCCGGTAAACGCGCCTTTTTCATGGCCAAACAGTTCGGCTTCAACCAGTGACTCCGCAAACGCGCCGCAGTTGACGGCCACAAATGGCTTCTGATGCCGGTGGCTGAGCTGGTGGATATGGCGGGCGACCAGTTCCTTGCCGGTGCCGGTCTCGCCAATGATCAGCACGCTGGCATCACTGGGGGCGATTTGTTGCAGGTGCGCCAACAGGGCCCTGGACGCCGGATCTTCAAAGACCTGGGCGGTGGCGCGTATGGACGTGGCCAGTGCCGGGGTGGCAGGTAATGTTAAAAGCTGCATTGACAGCTCCTTTTAACAGGGGCTCTGCCCACAAAAGGAAAGCCGGAGGCAGCTTTATAAAGTCATTTTGTTATTCCGTAAACTAACCTAATTCCATATTTATATATCGATATTGCATATCGGACTTGCGTCGACACCGGTTTTTAGCGCTTTATAAGACCCTGCATGGCAGGAGGGCCGAATTTGGGATTTATCCTACGGCCTTTCTTTTAAATGCATCTTTTTTCACCTGGCTCAATCGGGTATTTCTAACGGCCGCATTTCAAGTGGCTTACTATCCTCGAAGCAGGCACTGCCTGATTCCGGAATGCGCTCAGTGGGTTTTGACAATGAACAAGCGACCTCTTTATTTCGATTACGCGGCCACCACACCTGTGGACGCTCGTGTCATTCAGGTGATGGTCGAGTGCCTGGGTTTTGACGGCAACTTTGGCAACCCGGCCTCGGGCTCCCATGTTTTTGGCCAGCAGGCCCGGCTTGCAGTAGAGCTGGCGCGCCAGCAGGTCGCGCAACTGATCAATGCGCAACCCGAGCAGATTATCTGGACCTCGGGCGCAACCGAGTCCAACAACCTGGCCCTCAAAGGTGTTGCCCAGGCCAGTGGCCAGTCCCGTGGGCATATCATTACCAGCCAGATCGAGCACAAGGCCGTACTGGATACGGCGCGCTTTTTACAGGATTCGGGCTTTGAGGTGACGTACCTGGCACCCGATGCCAACGGCCTTGTCAGCGCTGATCAGGTCAGCGCCGCACTGCGTGCCGATACACTGCTGGTGTCGTTGATGCTGGTCAACAACGAGCTGGGTACGGTCAATGATATCCCGGGCATCGGCCGTCGGGTGCGCGAGCATGGTGCATTGTTCCATGTTGATGCCGCGCAAGGTGCAGGCAAGGTGGCCATTGACCTGGCTGAATGGGCGGTAGACCTGATGTCGTTCTCGGGGCACAAGATCTATGGGCCCAAGGGGATCGGTGCCTTGTATGTGGGGCCGCGGGCGCAGGATCGCCTGCAGGCGCAGATTCACGGGGGCGGGCATGAGTCCGGTTTGCGGTCAGGCACGCTGGCGACACATCAAATTGCCGGTATGGGCGCAGCTTTTGCATTGGCCAGTGAGTCGTTTGCCCAGGAGCTGGCGCATATTGGCGGCTTGCGCCAGCGTTTGCTGGAGCAATTGGCCGATGTGCCGGGGCTGCTCTGCAATGGTTGTCCGACCCAGCGAATTCCCCACACCTTGAGCCTGACCTTCAGCGAAGGGTCGTTTAACAGTGCAGCCCTGAGTGCCGAGCTAGCATATTCGGCAACCTCGGCGTGCAACTCGGCCAGCAATGCACCGTCCCATGTGCTGCTGGCGCTGGGGCACGATGCGCACAAGGCCGGGCGTACCATTCGCCTGAGCCTTGGCCGTTTCACCCGTGAGCAGGATATAGATGTGGCGGTAAAGGCCATCAAGGCTTCCCTGGCGGCACCCGCGCCGTTCTGGGCGGTTGCCCAGCCCTTGTAGCTGAGCCATCATCCTTGGCAACACATAATAATTATCAGTGATCAGCAGGAGACAAGATGAGTACTCAGTCGTTGCATTCGGGATCGGTTGTGGAGCGTTTGGCCCGCACCCGGGCGTTGATGAGCCAGCGCGGCATTCATGCCCTGCTGGTGCCCTCGGCCGACCCCCATCTTTCCGAGTACTTGCCTGCTTACTGGCAGGGCCGTCAATGGCTGTCGGGGTTTTACGGCTCTGTAGGCACCTTGATCGTGACGCCAACCTTTGCCGGCGTATGGGCTGACAGCCGTTACTGGGAGCAGGCTGCCAAAGAGCTCAGTGGTAGCACCATTGAGCTGGTCAAGCTGTTGCCTGGCCAGCCCGGCCCTCTGGAGTGGCTGGCCGAACAGGCGCCCGAAGGTGCAACCGTTTGCGTGGATGGCGCGGTACTCGCACTGGCCTCGGCCCGCACCCTTGAAAGCAAGCTCAAGGACCGCGGTGCTGTGTTGCGTACCGATATCGATCTGCTGGGCGAGGTATGGCTTGATCGCCCGGCATTGCCGGTGCAGCCGGTCTATGAACACTTGCCACCGCAAGCGACCGTCAGCCGGGTGAGCAAGCTGGCGCAGTTGCGCGAAACACTCAAGCAGCGCAACGCTGACGCTCACTTTATTGCGACCCTGGATGACATCGCCTGGTTGTTTAACCTGCGTGGCTCGGATGTTTCCTTCAATCCGGTATTCGTTTCGTTTGCCCTGATCGAAGATGCGCGGGCGACCCTGTTCCTTGACCTGGGCAAAGTCAGCCCGGCATTGCGCGAGACCCTGGCCGGTGACGGTGTTGAGCTGCGTGACTACGCCCAGATCAGTGCTGCGCTGGCATCCTTGCCGGCTACCACCCGTTTGCTGGTGGACCCAGCCCGTGTGACCTGCGGGCTGCTCGGCCATCTGCAGGCCGATGTGAAGCTGGTTGAAGGCCTGAACCCGACCACCCTGGCCAAGTCGCAAAAGAGCCTGGAAGACGCGGTGCATATCCGTCAGGCGATGGAGCAGGATGGCGCTGCGTTGTGTGAGTTCTTCGCATGGCTGGAAACAGCCTTGGGGCGCGAACGAATTACGGAGTTGACCATCGATGAGCAACTGACTGCGGCGCGTGCCCGTCGTCCGGGGTTTGTGTCCCTGAGCTTTAATACCATTGCCGCTTTCAATGCCAATGGCGCAATGCCTCACTACCATGCAACCGAACAGGAACATGCGCTGATAGAGGGCGACGGCCTGCTGCTGATCGACTCCGGCGGGCAGTACCTGGGCGGCACGACCGATATCACGCGAATGGTGCCGGTCGGGACGCCCACCCAGGAACAGAAGCGCGACTGCACCCGTGTATTGAAGGGGGTCATTGCACTCTCCAGGGCTCAATTCCCCCAAGGGATCCTGTCACCGCTGCTGGACTCGATTGCCCGGGCACCGATCTGGGCCGAGAACGTCGATTACGGGCACGGCACCGGGCATGGCGTCGGCTACTTTCTGAATGTACACGAAGGCCCCCAGGTAATTGCCTATCAGGCTGCAGCGGCACCGCATACGGCAATGCAGCCGGGGATGATTACGTCGATTGAACCGGGGACCTATCGTCCGGGTCGCTGGGGGGTGCGAATCGAGAACCTGGTGTTGAACCGCGAAGCGGGGTCTTCGGAGTTCGGGACGTTCCTCAAGTTTGAAACCTTGACCCTGTGCCCGATTGACAGTCGCTGCCTGGAGCCTTCATTGCTGACCCGCGAGGAACTGGCGTGGTTTGATGCTTATCACCAGCAGGTTCGTGAGCGCTTGAGCCCGCTGCTTGCCGGGGCGGCTCTGGAGTGGTTGCTGGCGCGCACGGCGCCGCTTTCGAACGGTTGAGCCACTAGCCATGCAGTTGCAGACGCAAACTGCATGGCCTTCGGTCCGGCTACTACTTGCAGATGACGATCATGCTGCGACTGGTGTAGCCGGCCGGGTTCAAGCCGAACGGGTAATCCCCTGGCTCTTCGGCAGCATCACCGGATTTGGCAATGACCCGGTAGCCTTTGGTGCCACAGGCCTTGTCAGCTTCGGCGAAGCACTTGTTCCACGATGAGGACAATCCAGAGCAATTGATATGTAAACCTCTTTTGCCATGTTTGACGGCGGTTTCCGAGGTTGCAGCGCAGCCGGTTACTGCCAGAACGGCTAAAGCTACCAAAATTCGTTTCATTCCTGTCCTTAAGCGTTTGCGTCGGATGTACGGGATGCGGAAATCGATGGCCATCTATCCTTGGCACCTGTGGACATCCTTATCCAGAATCAGCCCTAGTGATTCACAAGCGACAAACATCCCCTAAATGAGAGTCAATTACCAGAACTGTGTCCATTAACAGGCTTTTTGTCTGCTACAACAGGTGTTGAGTGGTTGCGCATGGTCAGGGTCGCACCGATCGAAGCCATGATGATGCAAGAGATTGCCATCCATTGTGTGAATGACAGGATCTCATTCAAGAACAACAACCCCGACAGGGCCCCGAAGGCTGGCTCTATGCTCATAAGGGTGCCGAATGTGCGGGTGGGCATCCGTGTCAGCGCAATCATCTCCAGCGTGTAGGGCAATGCCGTAGACAATAAGGCTACGCCAATGGCTATCGGGATCAGGCCCGGGGTCAGCAATGCGGCCCCTGCGTGATAGATACCGATAGGTGCGAAGAATAAAGCTGCAATTATCACGCCCAAAGCAGCTGTCTGAACGCCGTTATCGGCTCCGGCCCGTTGCCCGTAGAGAATGTACAGCGCCCAGCAGACCCCGGCACTGAGTGCGTAACCCGCGCCGACCGGGTCGATACCGTCAGTACTCTCACCGGTGGGGATGAGCAGCATCAGGCCGGTGATGGCCAGGCCTATCCAGATAAAGTCGATGGGGCGGCGCGAGGTGTAAATCGCTACGGCCAGAGGCCCGGTAAATTCCAGGGCCACAGCGATACCCAAAGGAACACTGCGCAGTGACATATAGAAGAGGAAATTCATTCCCCCCAGGGCAATCCCGTAAACGATGACGGTCTTCAAGGACTTGGCGGTGAGCTTGGCACGCCAGGGGCGCAGAATCAGCAGCATGATGATACTGGCGAATGTCAGGCGCAGGCTGGTAGTGCCCTGGGCCCCAATGATCGGGAACATGCTTTTCGCCAGCGATGCGCCAGATTGGATCGAGGCCATTGCAATCAGCAGCAAACCAACAGGGAATAGCGACGCTACGAGGCTATGGGGGTGCTTTGTCATTAAGAAGTGTGCCTGGGAGTAGGGGGGGCTAAAGGCCGCTATCATGCTTAAGTAATGGCGCATGTGCAATATAGTGCGCACTGCATGTGGCTTTTCTCTCTATAGGAGCTTCTTGAACGATAGTTTTGATTAATGCTTGACTCCCCTGTGCAACTGTCTATAATTCGCCCCACTTCCGGCGCAGTCGAAACGGAAAACTCCTTGAGTTTCAATGAGTTGGATGGTTTTCGGCGGTACCAGCTTCAAGTCATCGAAGCAGGAAATGAGGTGTTGACAGCAGCGTGTAACGCTGTAGAATTCGCCTCCCGCTAACGAGAGATCGAAAGCGCAAGTGGTTGATGTTACAGAGGAAACTTTGAAAACATCTTAAAATAACCGCTTGACAGCAACAGAGGCTGCTGTAGAATGCGCGCCTCGGTTCAGCGAAAGCTAAACCAACCGCTCTTTAACAATTGAATCAAGCAATTCGTGTGGGTGCTTGTGGAGTCAGACTGATAGTCAACAAGATTATCAGCATCACAAGTTACTCCGCGAGAAATCAAAGATGTAACCAACGATTGCTGAGCCAAGTTTAGGGTTTCTTAAAAACCCAAAGATGTTTGAACTGAAGAGTTTGATCATGGCTCAGATTGAACGCTGGCGGCAGGCCTAACACATGCAAGTCGAGCGGTAGAGAGAAGCTTGCTTCTCTTGAGAGCGGCGGACGGGTGAGTAATACCTAGGAATCTGCCTGATAGTGGGGGATAACGTTCGGAAACGGACGCTAATACCGCATACGTCCTACGGGAGAAAGCAGGGGACCTTCGGGCCTTGCGCTATCAGATGAGCCTAGGTCGGATTAGCTAGTTGGTGAGGTAATGGCTCACCAAGGCTACGATCCGTAACTGGTCTGAGAGGATGATCAGTCACACTGGAACTGAGACACGGTCCAGACTCCTACGGGAGGCAGCAGTGGGGAATATTGGACAATGGGCGAAAGCCTGATCCAGCCATGCCGCGTGTGTGAAGAAGGTCTTCGGATTGTAAAGCACTTTAAGTTGGGAGGAAGGGCATTAACCTAATACGTTAGTGTCTTGACGTTACCGACAGAATAAGCACCGGCTAACTCTGTGCCAGCAGCCGCGGTAATACAGAGGGTGCAAGCGTTAATCGGAATTACTGGGCGTAAAGCGCGCGTAGGTGGTTTGTTAAGTTGAATGTGAAATCCCCGGGCTCAACCTGGGAACTGCATCCAAAACTGGCAAGCTAGAGTATGGTAGAGGGTAGTGGAATTTCCTGTGTAGCGGTGAAATGCGTAGATATAGGAAGGAACACCAGTGGCGAAGGCGACTACCTGGACTGATACTGACACTGAGGTGCGAAAGCGTGGGGAGCAAACAGGATTAGATACCCTGGTAGTCCACGCCGTAAACGATGTCAACTAGCCGTTGGGAGTCTTGAACTCTTAGTGGCGCAGCTAACGCATTAAGTTGACCGCCTGGGGAGTACGGCCGCAAGGTTAAAACTCAAATGAATTGACGGGGGCCCGCACAAGCGGTGGAGCATGTGGTTTAATTCGAAGCAACGCGAAGAACCTTACCAGGCCTTGACATCCAATGAACTTTCTAGAGATAGATTGGTGCCTTCGGGAACATTGAGACAGGTGCTGCATGGCTGTCGTCAGCTCGTGTCGTGAGATGTTGGGTTAAGTCCCGTAACGAGCGCAACCCTTGTCCTTAGTTACCAGCACGTAATGGTGGGCACTCTAAGGAGACTGCCGGTGACAAACCGGAGGAAGGTGGGGATGACGTCAAGTCATCATGGCCCTTACGGCCTGGGCTACACACGTGCTACAATGGTCGGTACAAAGGGTTGCCAAGCCGCGAGGTGGAGCTAATCCCATAAAACCGATCGTAGTCCGGATCGCAGTCTGCAACTCGACTGCGTGAAGTCGGAATCGCTAGTAATCGTGAATCAGAATGTCACGGTGAATACGTTCCCGGGCCTTGTACACACCGCCCGTCACACCATGGGAGTGGGTTGCACCAGAAGTAGCTAGTCTAACCTTCGGGAGGACGGTTACCACGGTGTGATTCATGACTGGGGTGAAGTCGTAACAAGGTAGCCGTAGGGGAACCTGCGGCTGGATCACCTCCTTAATCGACGACATCAGCTGCTCCATAAGTTCCCACACGAATTGCTTGATTCATTGTAGAAGACGAGAACTGCAGAGTTGATCTGCGGTTTGTCTGTCGTAAAGCTTAGAAATGAGCATTCCATCAGATGATGGTGAATGTTGATTTCTGATCTTTTGATTAGATCGTTCTTTAAAAATTTGGGTATGTAATAGAAAGTTAGACTGGATAGCACTTTCACTGGTGTTTATTCAGGCTAAGGTAAAATTTGTGATTGAAAGCAAATTTTCGGCGAATGTCGTCTTCATAGTATAACCAGATTGCTTGGGGTTATATGGTCAAGTGAAGAAGCGCATACGGTGGATGCCTTGGCAGTCAGAGGCGATGAAAGACGTGGTAGCCTGCGAAAAGCTTCGGGGAGTCGGCAAACAGACTTTGATCCGGAGATGTCTGAATGGGGGAACCCACCTAACATAAGTTAGGTATCTTAAGCTGAATACATAGGCTTAAGAAGCGAACCAGGGGAACTGAAACATCTAAGTACCCTGAGGAAAAGAAATCAACCGAGATTCCCTTAGTAGTGGCGAGCGAACGGGGACCAGCCCTTAAGCTGTATTGATGTTAGCGGAACGCTCTGGAAAGTGCGGCCATAGTGGGTGATAGCCCTGTACGCGAAAACATCTTTGCAGTGAAATCGAGTAGGACGGAGCACGAGAAACTTTGTCTGAATATGGGGGGACCATCCTCCAAGGCTAAATACTACTGACTGACCGATAGTGAACTAGTACCGTGAGGGAAAGGCGAAAAGAACCCCGGAGAGGGGAGTGAAATAGATCCTGAAACCGTATGCGTACAAGCAGTGGGAGCCCACTTTGTTGGGTGACTGCGTACCTTTTGTATAATGGGTCAGCGACTTATTTTCAGTGGCAAGCTTAACCGAATAGGGGAGGCGTAGCGAAAGCGAGTCTTAATAGGGCGTCTAGTCGCTGGGAATAGACCCGAAACCGGGCGATCTATCCATGGGCAGGTTGAAGGTTGGGTAACACTAACTGGAGGACCGAACCGACTACCGTTGAAAAGTTAGCGGATGACCTGTGGATCGGAGTGAAAGGCTAATCAAGCTCGGAGATAGCTGGTTCTCCTCGAAAGCTATTTAGGTAGCGCCTCATGTATCACTGTAGGGGGTAGAGCACTGTTTCGGCTAGGGGGCCATCCCGGCTTACCAAACCGATGCAAACTCCGAATACCTACAAGTGCCGAGCATGGGAGACACACGGCGGGTGCTAACGTCCGTCGTGAAAAGGGAAACAACCCAGACCGTCAGCTAAGGTCCCAAAGTTATGGTTAAGTGGGAAACGATGTGGGAAGGCTTAGACAGCTAGGAGGTTGGCTTAGAAGCAGCCACCCTTTAAAGAAAGCGTAATAGCTCACTAGTCGAGTCGGCCTGCGCGGAAGATTTAACGGGGCTCAAACCATACACCGAAGCTACGGGTATCATCTTAGGATGATGCGGTAGAGGAGCGTTCTGTAAGCCTGTGAAGGTGAGTTGAGAAGCTTGCTGGAGGTATCAGAAGTGCGAATGCTGACATGAGTAACGATAATGGGTGTGAAAAACACCCACGCCGAAAGACCAAGGTTTCCTGCGCAACGTTAATCGACGCAGGGTTAGTCGGTCCCTAAGGCGAGGCTGAAAAGCGTAGTCGATGGAAAACAGGTTAATATTCCTGTACTTCTGGTTATTGCGATGGAGGGACGGAGAAGGCTAGGCCAGCTTGGCGTTGGTTGTCCAAGTTTAAGGTGGTAGGCTGGAATCTTAGGTAAATCCGGGATTCTAAGGCCGAGAGCTGATGACGAGTGTTCTTTTAGAACACGAAGTGGTTGATGCCATGCTTCCAAGAAAAGCTTCTAAGCTTCAGGTAACCAGGAACCGTACCCCAAACCGACACAGGTGGTTGGGTAGAGAATACCAAGGCGCTTGAGAGAACTCGGGTGAAGGAACTAGGCAAAATGGCACCGTAACTTCGGGAGAAGGTGCGCCGATGGAGGTGAAGCATTTACTGCGTAAGCCCCTGTCGGTCGAAGATACCAGGCCGCTGCGACTGTTTATTAAAAACACAGCACTCTGCAAACACGAAAGTGGACGTATAGGGTGTGACGCCTGCCCGGTGCCGGAAGGTTAATTGATGGGGTTAGCTAACGCGAAGCTCTTGATCGAAGCCCCGGTAAACGGCGGCCGTAACTATAACGGTCCTAAGGTAGCGAAATTCCTTGTCGGGTAAGTTCCGACCTGCACGAATGGCGTAACGATGGCGGCGCTGTCTCCACCCGAGACTCAGTGAAATTGAAATCGCTGTGAAGATGCAGTGTATCCGCGGCTAGACGGAAAGACCCCGTGAACCTTTACTATAGCTTTGCACTGGACTTTGAATTTGCTTGTGTAGGATAGGTGGGAGGCTTTGAAGCGTGAACGCCAGTTTGCGTGGAGCCAACCTTGAAATACCACCCTGGCAACTTTGAGGTTCTAACTCAGGTCCGTTATCCGGATCGAGGACAGTGTATGGTGGGTAGTTTGACTGGGGCGGTCTCCTCCTAAAGAGTAACGGAGGAGTACGAAGGTGCGCTCAGACCGGTCGGAAATCGGTCGTAGAGTATAAAGGCAAAAGCGCGCTTGACTGCGAGACAGACACGTCGAGCAGGTACGAAAGTAGGTCTTAGTGATCCGGTGGTTCTGTATGGAAGGGCCATCGCTCAACGGATAAAAGGTACTCCGGGGATAACAGGCTGATACCGCCCAAGAGTTCATATCGACGGCGGTGTTTGGCACCTCGATGTCGGCTCATCACATCCTGGGGCTGAAGCCGGTCCCAAGGGTATGGCTGTTCGCCATTTAAAGTGGTACGCGAGCTGGGTTTAGAACGTCGTGAGACAGTTCGGTCCCTATCTGCCGTGGACGTTTGAGATTTGAGAGGGGCTGCTCCTAGTACGAGAGGACCGGAGTGGACGAACCTCTGGTGTTCCGGTTGTCACGCCAGTGGCATTGCCGGGTAGCTATGTTCGGGAAAGATAACCGCTGAAAGCATCTAAGCGGGAAACTTGCCTCAAGATGAGATCTCACTGGAACCTTGAGTTCCCTAAAGGGCCGTCGAAGACTACGACGTTGATAGGTTGGGTGTGTAAGCGCTGTGAGGCGTTGAGCTAACCAATACTAATTGCCCGTGAGGCTTGACCATATAACACCCAAGCAATTTGCTTAGAGCGAATTGCGGTGTGTGAAGACGATACAAACCGAAAGTTTGCGGTTCACAAAACACCAAATCTATTACATACCCATTCGCTGGAGCGTGCGCCGCAAGGCAAACGAGCTGGCTACCGAATTTCTTGACGACCATAGAGCATTGGAACCACCTGATCCCATCCCGAACTCAGTAGTGAAACGATGCATCGCCGATGGTAGTGTGGGGTTTCCCCATGTGAGAGTAGGTCATCGTCAAGATTAAATTCCAAACCCCCTGTCTGCTAACGCAGACAGGGGGTTTGTTTTTGCGTCGAGAAAAGTTTAGGCACGTTCAGTGCTCAATTTGCCGCTTACCATGCTTTTTCCAGAGCAAAAAAAACCACCTCGCAAGGTGGTTTTTTTTAGCCTGCGATTCAGTCACCGTAGTAGATACAGCCACTGGTGCAGGTTTCATGAATGCGTATCGCCGACAGTTCAGGAAGCAGAGGTTTGAGCTGCTGCCAAATCCACTTGGCCAGCACTTCGCTGGTTGGGTTTTCCAGGCCAGGGATATCGTTCAGGTAGTTATGATCAAGCTGCTCATAGAGCGGCTTGAAAATCGCCTTGATTTCCGAAAAGTCCCGGATCCAGCCAGTGGCAGGGTCGATATCGCCGCTTAAATGAATGGCCACTTTGAATGAGTGACCATGCAGGCGGCCGCATTTGTGACCTTCAGGCACGAAAGGCAGGCGGTGTGCAGATTCGAAGGTAAACTCTTTGAAAATTTCCACAATATTTATAGCTCTTGAAGAAGTGACTATCGCCAGAGCGATAAATACAGGGCTGCAGTTTAACAGCTAACGCCGGGTGCAGGTGCATACCTCCCGGCTGCGCGGGGCTATTCAGTTTCACTTAAGCCAGTAGCGTTATGCTGCAGGCTTTTGCTATCGCACAAATGACGTTGAGTGGAGGCCATAGAGGCAAGTGATGACAGTGAGCCTGAGAATGGGCGGATGTGTCGTGGTATTGCTCTGTGCTGTTTGTTCTTTGGCCTTGGCCCGGGATCTGGGGCAAGACGAGGCCCTGCGCTTGCGTGAGCAAGGGCTTATCCAGCCGATGGAGCAATTGCTGCAAAAAGCCCTCGAGCGCCATCCGGGTGCAAAGCTGCTGGAGGTGGAGCTGGAGGAGGACGACGACGTTTATGTTTATGAGTTCGAGCTGCTGACGCCAGGTGGCGTTGTGCGCGAGATCAAGCTGAACGCCAGTAATGGGCAGTTGCTCAAAGATGAGGTAGATGATTAATGCGGTTGTTGCTGGTTGAAGATCATGTTCCGTTGGCCGACGAGCTAATGGCCAGCTTGACCCGTTCGGGCTATGCGCTCGATTGGTTGGCCGATGGCCGTGACGCGTTGTATCAGGGGCAAAGTGAGCCCTATGACCTGATTATTCTTGACCTGGGTTTGCCCGGCATATCGGGGCTTGACGTCCTCAAGCAATGGCGGGCCCAGGGGCTGGCCACACCGGTATTGATTCTGACTGCCCGCAGCTCCTGGTCGGAACGCATCGATGGCCTTAAAGCCGGTGCCGATGATTATTTAACCAAGCCCTTTCATCCTGAAGAGTTGTTGTTGCGGGTTCAGGCGCTGTTGCGCCGCTCTCACGGGCAGGCGAACCAACCTTTATTGAAGTGCGCTGGGCTGCATCTGGATGAGGCGCGTCAGTGTGTGGTCAACGATGGCGCGCAGGTGCAATTGACCGCGGCCGAGTTTCGTCTCCTGCGCTACTTTATGCTGCACCCGCAGCAGATCCTCTCCAAAAGCCACTTGGCAGAGCATCTCTATGACGGCGAGACCGAGCGCGACTCCAATGTGCTTGAGGTTCATGTCAATCATCTGCGTCGCAAGCTTGGCCGCAGCGTGATCGAAACCCGGCGTGGCCAGGGGTATATTTTCGGCGCTGCCAGCCAGTGAGATCCATTCAGAGGCGTTTGAGCCTGGGTTTGGTCAGTGTGCTTTTGATTGCCGGCCTGGTGGTAGGGCAGGTCAGTCTCTGGTTGTTTGAAAATGGCCTTCAACGTTATCTGGAGTCAGGCCTGCAAAATGACAGCGAAAATCTGCTGATTGCCTTGAGCCGCGGCCCCCAGGGCTTGCAGCTGGATGAGCGGCGTTTGTCACCGGCCTATCAACGGCCTTTTTCGGGGCACTATTTCAGTATTGAATTCGGTGATACTCACTGGCGTTCACGCTCGCTGTGGGACGCTCAATTGCCGCGCCCCGATCAGCCGGGCTTGAGCCGTGAGTTACAACCTGGCCCGGAAGGGCAGATGCTGTTGGTCTTGCGCAGCGACTATCAGCGCCTTGGCCAGGCGGTCTCGATCACTGTAGCTCAGGACTACACGCCAATACGCGAAAGCTTCCGTCAAGTGCAGCGGATCGGCCTTGGCATGGGGGTTTTGGCCCTGATCGTGATTTTGCTGCTGCAGCGTGTCACTGTCCGCCGTGCCCTGCGCCCATTGGAAAGGGCGCGCCAACAAATCTCTCAACTTCAGTCTGGGCAACGTTCGCAGCTGGATGCCCGGGTGCCCATTGAGCTTGAGCCGCTGGTGACGCAGATAAACCATTTGTTGGCTCACACCGAAGACAACCTCAAACGCTCGCGCAATGCGCTGGGCAACCTGGGGCATGCACTAAAAACGCCGTTAGCGGTGTTGATCAGCCTGGCCAACGATCCGCGGCTTGCTGGTTATCCCCAGATACAAACCACATTGCGTGAGCAGTTAGAGCAGATACAGCAACGCATGAGCCGCGAGCTCAACCGTGCGCGCCTGGCGGGTGATGCCTTGCCGGGTGCGCAATTCGATGCGGATGCAGAGTTGCCGGGGCTGCTGTCGACCCTGGGGATGATCCACGGCGAGCATCTGCAACTGACGCACAGCGTTGCGCCGGGCCTGCTGCTGCCCTGGGATCGCGAGGACATGCTCGAGTTGCTCGGCAACCTGCTGGACAACGCCTGCAAATGGGCCGATGCCCAGGTAGAGCTGAGCCTGTGCCAAACCCCGCAAGGGTATGTGATTGAGGTGCAGGACGATGGCCCGGGCATTCCTGAAGGCGAGCGTGATCAGGTGTTCAGCCGCGGCACCCGTCTGGATGAGCAAATCAGCGGCCACGGCCTGGGTTTGGGGATTGTGCGAGATATCGTCGAGGCCTGGGGAGGGCAGATGCAGCTTGAAACAGGGGCTTTGGGCGGGCTGCTTGTAAGAATCAAGCTTCCAGGGCGTGCGCAAAAGGCGACGACGGCGTGATGCCGTCATCGCCGCTCAGGTCAGACGCGGAACTGATCCATCAGTTTTTGCTGCTGGTTGGCCAGCGCGTTCAGTGACTGGCTGACCCGCGCCGATTCATTGGCTTGCTCGGACAATGACTCGGTGACATCGCGAATAGTGGCAACGTTGCTGTTGATCTCTTCGGCCACGGCGCTCTGTTCTTCTGCGGCACTGGCAATTTGCAGGTTCATGTCGGTGATTACGGTCACCGCATCACCGATTTGCTGCAAGGCCGTGACCGCTTGTTCGACTTGCTCCACGCTGCCCTGTGCCTGGCGATGGCTGTTGCTCATGGAGTTCACCACTTCCTGGGTGCCCACTTGCAGTTGCTCAATGACCTGGCGGGTTTCTTCGACCGACTCCTGGGTGCGGCGTGCCAGGTTGCGCACCTCATCAGCGACCACGGCAAAACCGCGCCCGGCTTCGCCTGCCCGCGCCGCTTCGATCGCCGCATTCAGGGCGAGGAGGTTGGTCTGTTCGGCGATTGCACGAATAACCTCCAGCACCGAGCCGATTTTCTCGCTGTTGGCCGCCAGCCCTTCAACCTGGGTCATGGCCACGCTCATGTCGGCGGCCAGATGGTCGATGCTGGTGGTGGTGCGGTCGATGATGGTCAGGCCCTGGCGTGTGGCCTGATCGGCATCCCGGGCGGCCTGGGCGGCTTGTGCTGCGCTGCGTGCCACATCCTGTGCAGTGGCACTCATCTCATGGGAAGCGGTGGCGGCCTGATCGACCTGACGGTATTGCTGCTCCATCCCGGCACTGGTCTGGGTGGCAATGGCCGCTGATTGGTCGGCGGTGCTGCGGGCATCCTGCACCGAGCGCTTGACCTCGGCGATGGTGGGTTGCAGCTTGTCGAGAAAGCGGTTGAACCAACTGGCCAGTTGCCCCAGTTCGTCTTTTTTGTCGTAGGCCAGGCGACGGGTCAGGTCACCTTCACCGCTGGCAATATCTTCCAGCATATGGGCCACGCCGAGGATCGGCCGCGTCACGCTGCGCGCCAGCAGCCACACCAGCAACAGGCCGATTATGGCGGCGAGCGAACCCCAGGCCAGCTCAACCAGGGCCCCGGCCTTGTTGCGTTCGTCCAGTTCGGCCTGCAGTGCCTGGGCCGGCCCTACCAGTACTTTTTCGGGTACATCGAGCAATACCCCCCAAGGCTTGCTGCCCGGGATCGGCAGGAAAGGCGTGAGCACTTTCAAGCGCTGCTCGCTACGGATGCTTTGGGCCTGGTCGCCACTGCTCATGAGGCGGGTCAGCTCGGCACCGTCTTTGGCATCGACCTGATCAAGGCGCTGGGCAAGTTTACCGGCATCGGCGCTGAAACCGGCCAGGATCCCGGCCGAGCTGATAATGCCCACCCGGGTTTCGCCGTTGTACAGTTTCTGACTGGCTTGCAGGCTAAGGGCTTGCAAACTGTTGAGGTTGATATCCACCGACAGCGAGGCGATGACTTTGCCATTGACCGTCAGCGGAAAAACGATGCTGGTCAGCAATACGTTTTGCCCGTCGATCTCATAGAAATACGGTTCGATAATGCACGGCTTGAGCGTGGTGCGCGGGCAGGTGAACCAGGCGTTATTGGCCTGGCCGCTGGGGCCGGTGCTGGTGTCGGACATATCCGATTCGGGCAGGGCCATCGAGGTCAGCTTGCCGGGTGTCGGTTGTGACCAGTACAGGGCAAAGCGGCCCTTGTCGTTGCTGCCCAGTTCTTTTTGATGGTCGAACAACTGATCCTTGCCATCCAGTGCGTTGGCTTCGAATACCAGCGATAACCCCAGCAGGTCAGGGTTGGCCTGCAGCGCGGCCTTGACCTGGCGGGTCAGGTCTTCACGCAGGTCGAAGGCATCCAGAAAGCGTTTTTCCGATTGCTCGCGCAAAAACAGGACTTGTCGGGCGAAGCCATTGCCGTACTGGTAGGCGTCCATAAACTGGCGGCTGATTGCCAGTGCCTGGGCTTCACCCTGCGCTTCAATGCGGGCCTGTGCCGCCTCATTGAGCATTTGCGAGCTGGATGCCTCCACCAGGTCGGCGGTGTGGTCCATGCGATAGAGCGAAAGCCCCACCAGCAAGGTGACTACACCCAGCAGGCTGAGTCCGGCGAGAAGGGTGATTTTCCATTGGATGGAAAGCTGTCTGAGCGACATGGAGACATCCTAAAAAGAGGCTTTGTCTGTTAGCGGCCGCAAATGAGTTTTCTTTACGCAAAAACCGTAGTTTTTAGCGTTTTACCCGGGCTTTGAAAAATCGATTTAGCCCCTTAAATACTAGGGTTAAGGCTGTTTCAAGCGGATTGCCCAGTGGCCTTTGGCATGCGCTTTGACAAGGCGCTGATGGTGCTGCAAAGTGTGCGCCCCCAAATATGTCCACCTTTCCAGATCCTGCGATTGGAACAGTCTTCTTTTGCCCGAAATTTTCCGCTTTACGGTGTTTTTATCGTGGTGCGCGCTATGAGGTTGTAATGATGAATGCAGTAATTGCCGCGGTCGGCATCATGCTGGTGCTCAGTCTGTCCCGTGTGCATGTGGTTATCGCACTGATTGTGGGTGCCCTTGTGGGTGGCCTTGTCGGCGGGCTGGGTATTGAGGCGACGCTCAGTGCGTTTAATGGCGGGCTGGGTGGTGGTGCTCAGGTCGCTTTGTCTTACGCGATGCTGGGCGCTTTCGCGGTAGCCATTGCCAAGTCGGGACTGGCCCATGCCATGGCCGACAAAGCGCTGCGCATGGTCAACAAGCAGCAGGCGGTGGGTGGCAATCGGGTCAAGTGGTTGTTGATCGCCTTGCTGCTGGTGGTGGCGATTTCTTCGCAGAATATTCTGCCGATCCACATCGCTTTTATCCCGCTGCTGGTACCGCCGCTGTTGTATGTGCTGACCAAGCTGAAAATCGACCGGCGCCTGATCGCCTGTGTCATGACCTTCGGTTTGATCACGCCGTACATGTTCTTGCCGGTGGGTTTTGGCAATATCTTCCTTAACCAGATCCTGCTCGCCAACGTCAGCAAAAGTGGCGTGGATATCAGCGCTGTCAATGTGACCCATGCGATGGCCATCCCGGCACTGGGCATGCTGTTTGGATTGTTGGTGGCGGTGTTTATCAGCTACCGCAAAAAGCGCGAGTATGACCTGGGCAAAATCGAGCAGGTTGAGCAGGTTGCCATCAGCTATAACCCGCGCACCCTGCTGGTGGCCGGTGTGGCGATTGCCGCGGCGTTTATCATTCAGCTGTGGCTGGGCTCGATGATTATCGGTGCGCTGGCGGGCTTTCTGATTTTTTCGGCGTCGGGGATCGTGCGCTGGCGCGAGACCGACGATCTGTTTACCGAAGGCATGAAAATGATGGCCATGATTGGTTTTATCATGATTGCCGCTTCGGGCTTTGCCGAGGTGCTTAAAGCTACGGGAGAGGTCAAGTCGCTGGTGGAGGCCTCGGCCGGCTTGATCAACCACAGCAAGGGCGTGGGCGCGCTGCTGATGCTGCTGGTGGGCTTGCTGGTGACCATGGGCATCGGTTCTTCGTTTTCCACCGTGCCGATCCTGGCGGCGATTTTTGTGCCGCTGTGCGTGCAGTTGGGCTTCAGCCCAATGGCGATTGTGTGCATCGTTGGTACGGCGGGTGCCCTGGGTGATGCCGGTTCGCCAGCGTCGGACTCGACCCTGGGCCCGACTTCCGGTCTGAACATTGACGGTCAGCATCACCATATCTGGGATACCGTGGTGCCCACCTTCCTGCATTACAACCTGCCACTGCTGGCCTTTGGCTGGGTAGCGGCGATGGTGTTGTAAGGCCCGGGCTTCAAGGCAGTTCAATCCGGCCTATTTCTCCGGGAACGGTCGGCCAGTCGCCAGCCGCCCAGCGCGCTCTGGCCTGTTCGATCAGGGCCGGGTTGCTGGCGACGAAGTTCCAGTTCATGCGCCGCGGGCCATCCAGCGGCGCACCGCCGATCAGGACCAGGTGGCAGTCGCTATCGGCGCTCAGGGTCATCTCTTCGCCTGCTTCCAGCAGCACAAGGCTGTGGGGCTCCAGTGGCTGGCCATCCAGTTGCACGTCACCTTCCAGTACATACAGCGCGCGCTCCGGGTGTTCGGCCGGGATCAGCAGCGTGGTGGCTGTTTGCATATGCACATCGGCATACAGGGTAGGCGTGAGCACCGGCACCGGTGAAGTCAGGCAAAAGCCGGTTCCGGCGATCAGGCGAATCCGCACCCCCAGGTTGTCACTGACGGGCAGGCTGCTGGCAGGGTGATGGCTGTAGTGGCTTGCGCCTTGCTCGTGGGTTTTGGGTGATGCCAGCCACACTTGCAGGCCGTGCAGGTTAGAGCCGTGCGCCAGCAGGGCAGAGGGCGTGCGTTCGATATGGGCAATGGCCGCCCCGGCGGTCATCCAGCTGACATCGCCGGGGCCTACCAATTGATCCGAGCCCAGGCTGTCCTTGTGCTGGATCTGGCCTTCAAACAAATAGGTCAGGGTCGACAGACCAATATGCGGATGCTGTCGGATATTCATCCCCTTACCGGGTGGGTAGTGCGTCAGCAGCATGTGGTCGAAAAACACAAATGGCCCGACACTGCGGCATTTGGCCGACGGCAGGGGACGCAGGATCGGTTGGCCTTCGACATCCTCGGCGCGCGGGCGAATCACGGTCAGGGTAGGCATGGGGCGTTTCCGGCAATGGAGAAGCGTTGAGCATAACCCAACGCTGCTCCTGCACGGTTGCGGCTTACTGGCTGAAAGCGCCTTCAGACAGGTGGGTTTCGATGGTGACCTCAGCGGTGGTCATCAGTTTATGCACCGGGCACTTGTCGGCCACATTGTGCAGTTCCTCGCGCTGGGCGTCGGTCAACACGCCCTTGAGGGTCAGTTTGACGTGCAGGGCATATTTGCCTTTCAGCTCTTCGCTGGCGTCGTGTTTGACTTCGACCGTGACCCCGGTCAGCGGGATCTCCTTTCTTTGCGCATAGAGCTTGAGCGTCAGAGCCTTGCAGGCACCCAGGGCGGCATCGAAATAGTCATGGGGGGAGGGGGCAGAGCTTTCGCCGCCCATTGATTTGGGCAAATCGGTGAACACTTCGTGATCGTCGATCTTGATGCTGTGACGAAAACCTTCGTGTGACACGGTATTAACGGTAACAGTCATGGCAAACCTCAGCGTGGAGTGATTAAACGTCCTGATCTTTATAGAGCATGCCGGGGCGTGTACGTTCCATCAGGCAAAAAAATGCCCCGAACCAGTCGGGGCATTTTTCATTTCGCGAGCGGGTGGCTTATTTGCCGGCCCAGCGCTTCAGGACCAGGGTGGCATTGGTGCCACCGAAGCCGAAGCTGTTGCTCATCACGTTGTTGAGCGTGACGTTCTCGCGGGTCTTGGTCAGGATCGGCATGTCAGCGACAGTCGGGTCCAGTTCCTCGATGTTGGCCGAACCGGCGATGAAGTTGCCTTCCATCATCAGCAGGCAGTAGATCGCTTCGTGAACGCCTGCGGCGCCCAGAGAGTGACCCGACAGGCTTTTGGTCGAGCTGATGGCCGGGGCCTTGTCGCCGAATACCGCGCGCACGCCTTCCATTTCCTTGACGTCGCCGACCGGAGTGGAGGTGCCGTGGGTGTTGAGGTAGTCGATCGGGCCGTCAACGGTGGACATTGCCATCTGCATGCAGCGGATGGCACCTTCGCCGCTTGGGGCAACCATGTCGTAGCCGTCGGACGTCGCGCCGTAGCCGACGATTTCGGCGTAGATCTTGGCGCCACGGGCCAGGGCGTGTTCCAGCTCTTCAACCACCACCATGCCGCCGCCGCCAGCGATGACGAAGCCATCACGGTTTTTGTCGTAGGCACGGGATGCTTTTTCAGGCGTGTCGTTGTATTGAGTGGACAGTGCGCCCATGGCGTCGAACAGGAACGACTGGCTCCAGTGTTCTTCTTCGCCGCCGCCGGCAAAGACGATGTCCTGCTTGCCCAGCTGGATCTGCTCGACGGCAGTACCGATGCAGTGAGCACTGGTAGCGCAGGCAGAGGAGATCGAGTAGTTCACACCCTTGATCTTGAAGGGAGTGGCCAGGCAGGCAGAAACGGTGCTACCCATGGTCCGCGTAACGCGGTACGGGCCAACGCGCTTGACGCCTTTTTCACGCAGGATGTCCAGCGCTTCCATCTGGTTCAGGGTCGACGCGCCGCCGGAGCCGGCAATCAGACCGGTACGCGGGTTGGAGACTTGCTCCTCGGTCAGGCCCGAATCAGTGATGGCGTCTTTCATGGCCAGGTAGGCGTAAGCCGCTGCGTGGCCGACGAAGCGATAGATCTTGCGATCGATCAGCTCTTCGAGAGGCAGGTCAATGGAGCCGGAAACCTGGCTACGCAGACCCATTTCGGCATATTCCGGGTTGAATCGGATGCCAGGGCGACTTGCACGCAGGTTAGCGGAGACGGTCTCTTTGTCATTGCCCAGGCACGAAACGATGCCCAGACCAGTGATAACGACGCGGCGCATGCGGATAACCCTTAAAAGTTGTCAGTGGAAGTAAATACGCCGACCCGAAGGCCTTCGGCAGTATAAATCTCGCGACCGTCGACAGTGACCGAACCATCGGCAATGGCCAGGTTCAGCTTGCCCTTGAGGACGCGCTTGATTTGAATGTTGTAAGTGACTTTCTTGGCGGTCGGCAAGACCTGGCCAAAGAATTTCACTTCGCCCGAACCCAGGGCGCGACCGCGGCCCGGCAGGCCTTGCCAGCCCAGGTAGAAGCCGACCAGCTGCCACATGGCGTCGAGGCCCAGGCAGCCCGGCATCACCGGGTCGCCTTCGAAATGGCAGGCGAAGAACCACAGGTCCGGGGTGATATCCAGCTCGGCGACCAATTCACCTTTGCCGTACTTGCCACCCTCTTCACTGATATGGGTGATGCGATCCACCATCAGCATGTTAGGGGCGGGCAGTTGCGCGTTACCCGGGCCGAACAGTTCGCCGCGGCTACAGCGCAGCAGATCTTCCCGAGTAAAGGCGTTTTGTTTGGTCATGCGAGCTCCTCAATAATCCCATGCGGCGGGTGGGGCAAATCTTCCCGACCAACTGAAACACAGGTGTTTCAGTTCGCCAGCCTACACATAGACTATTGCGTTGTAGTGAAAGTCACAGCGCAAAGGACAAGAATGTACACTTGTGCACTGAAAATTTAAATCGGGCCGGTTCAGTGGCCCATTCGGGTGCCTAAGACTGCCGCACTTTTGTCTTTAACGCCAGTCGCAGGTGGCCTTTTAGCCATAAGTTACTGGACCCAGCGCTGCAGAATTTGTTCCAGGTCAGCGCGTTTGAACGGCTTGGCCAGGTAATCGTTCATTCCGGCCTGCAGGCAGGTCTCCCGGTCGCCCTGCAGCGCATTGGCGGTCAGGGCAATGATGGGCAGGGCCCGGCAACCGGGGAGTTGGCGGATTTGTCGGGTGGCTTCGTAGCCGTTGATGATCGGCAGCCGGCAGTCCATCAGGATCGCAGCAAAGCGCTCGGTGTTGGCGAAATGAATGGCCTGGGCGCCATCACTGACCAGGCTCACCTCGTAGCCCAGGCTGGTCAGCATGGCTTCGATGACCGTCTGATTGACCTGATTGTCTTCCACCAGCAGCACTTTGCGCCCGGGGGCACAGCTGGTTTCTGCGGTTTGCTGCGGTTTCAGGCCGAGCATGACGGGCTGATGCAGTTCCAGGGGTATTTCCAGGGTGAATACCGAGCCCTGGGCTTCCTCGCTCAGGGCGTGCAGCGTGCCGCCCATGCGCTCGGCCAGTGTACGCGCGATGGGCAACCCCAGGCCGGTACCGCCATAGCGCCGAGAAATCGAGCTGTCGGCTTGCTGGAACGCGGTGAACATGGAATCGAGCTTTTCGCTGCTGATGCCGATACCGCTGTCGCGTACAGCACAGCTGAACCAGATCAATTGATGATCCAGGCGCTGCCACTGCGGCTCGATACTGACCTGGCCATGCTCGGTGAACTTCAAGGCATTGCCGATCAGGTTAACCAGGATTTGCCGGATTCGCGTCGGGTCGCCCAGTGCCGGCAAGTCCTGCAAACCATCCGGGATAGTCAGTTGCAAGTGCAGGCCGCGCTGCGCGGCATTGTGCTGGAACGCCTGGGCGCAGTTGCTGACCAGTTCGGCGAGGTTGAAAGGGATGTGCTCCAGTTCCAGGGCGGAACGTTCAATGCGCGAGAAGTCGAGGATATCGTTGATCACCTTGAGCAAGTGCTCGGTGGACTCCGACGCAAGCGCGGCATACTCGGCCTGTTCTTCGGTCATCCGGGTGGTTTCCAGCAGTTGCAGCATGCCTAATACGCCGTTCATGGGCGTGCGCAGTTCGTGGCTCATCATGGCCAGAAAATCGGTCTTGGCGCGGTTGGCCCGCTCCGCTTCCTCGCGGGCCTGGATCAATTGGGCAATTGCGGATTGCTGCTCGCGGCTGGCCTGCTCAAGGCCTGCGGCCAGATTGTTGATGTGCAGGGCCAGGCTGCCCAGTTCGCCATCGTCAACCACCGGCAAGGGTCTTGTGTAGTCGCCCTGCTGGATGGCCTTGACCGCCTTGCTCATGTCGCTGATGGGGCGGGACAGGTTGGCTGCCAGGCGCCTGGCCAGCAGGTAGGTGAAGCCCAGGGCAAACAGCGCGAGGATGACCGCCTTGAGCAGGATTTCTTGCTGGCGCGTGCTGAACGCTTCGCCGGACATGCCTACCAGGACCCGGCCCAGGTAGTCTTCAGCGGGCGCGGCTGCCTGGCTATTGCTGAGCAGGAAATAATCCCCCGAAGGGCTTTTCTGCAGCCTCACCGGGGCCTGGAACACTTCAACCTGTGTGCCTTGATCAGGGCCGGGAGCCGGGTGCTCGGCGTGTGCCAGTACCTCGTTGCCGCGGTTCTGTACCTGTACAAACTGGACGTGGGGAATATTCAGCGAGGCGTTGATCAGGGTTTCCAGCACAGGGGTGTTGCCCGTCATGACCCCGTATTCGGTGGCGGGTGCCAACTGGTTGGCGATCAACTGGCCGGTGTGCTTGAGTTCCTGACGCAAGTCCTGGATGCGGACAAAGGTAAAAAAGCTGATCAACAGCAAGGTCAACAACAAGGCCGGGCCCAGGCTCATCATCTGGGTGCGGGTGTGAATATCCCACCGACTGCGGGCCATCATGGGCATCCGGCTCCTGCAGTGGGTTGCCGGCCAGCGCAGGCGTGGCCCCTGTCAGTTGTCATCCTTGACCTGCTGTCGTTCATTTTGAAGTGCAGCAAAGCTGCCTCTTGAATGTGAGAACCAGAGCGGCATGTTAACCGAGGTCTTGCACTTTTTCAGGCAAAGCTCTCTATACGCCAGGGGGGATGTGCTCCGTATAATGCCGGTATTGCCACTGCTAGATGGAAAACGGGATTGCATATGACTGAACAGCACGCTATTGCGGTCTTGGGAGGCGGAAGCTTTGGCACCGCCGTGGCCAACTTGCTGGCAGAAAACGGTCATCGTGTGCATCAGTGGATGCGCGACCCCGAGCAAGCCGAGGCCATTCGCCTTAATCGTGAAAACCCTCGTTACCTTAAAGGCATCAAGATCCACCCGGGGGTGGAGCCGGTGACCGACCTGCAGGCTACGCTTGAGGCCTGTGAGCTGTGTTTCGTGGCCTTGCCGTCCAGTGCCCTGCGCAGCGTGCTGGCGCCGCACGCCGAGCGTTTGCGCGGCAAGATGCTGGTCAGCCTGACCAAGGGGATTGAGGCCCACAGTTTCAAGCTGATGAGTGAAATCCTTGAAGAAATCGCCCCGCAGGCACGTATCGGTGTGCTGTCCGGGCCCAACCTGGCGCGTGAAGTGGCCGAGCATGCCTTGACCGCCACCGTGGTCGCCAGCGCCGATGAAGAGCTTTGTACCCGTGTACAGGCCGCGCTGCATGGTCGCACCTTTCGGGTTTACGCCAGTGCCGACCGCTTTGGTGTTGAACTGGGCGGGGCGTTGAAAAACGTTTACGCCATCATTGCCGGCATGGCCGTGGCACTGGGCATGGGGGAGAACACCAAGAGCATGCTGATTACCCGTGCCCTGGCAGAAATGACCCGCTTTGCCGTCAGCCAGGGCGCCAACCCCATGACCTTCCTGGGCCTGGCAGGAGTAGGCGACTTGATCGTCACCTGCTCATCCCCTAAAAGCCGCAACTATCAGGTCGGCTTTGCGCTGGGCCAGGGGCTGAGCCTGGAAGACGCCGTGACCCGCCTGGGCGAAGTGGCTGAAGGCGTCAACACGCTCAAGGTGCTCAAGGCCAAGGCACAGGAACTGAATGTTTACATGCCGTTGGTGGCCGGCCTGCATGCGATTCTGTTCGAGGGCTACACCCTGGAGCAGGTGATCGGGCAGTTGATGCGTGGCGAGCCTAAAACGGATGTCGATTTTATCTCCACCAGCGGTTTTAACTGAGCACGACAGGAGCAGTAGATGAACGACACGAATAACGCCCCCAAGTACGAGTCGCTGGTTTTGCGCGTGCTGTGGATGCTGGTTTTCCTGCTGGTGTGGCAGGTCGCGCAACTGGTACTCGGCGGGCTGGTGCTGGTGCAGCTGGTTTACCGTGTGGTGTACGGCGCGCCCAACGGTGGCCTGATGAACTTTGGTGACAGCTTGAGCCTGTATCTGGCGCAGATCGGTCGTTTCGGCAGCTTTCACACTGAGCAAAAACCCTGGCCGTTTGCCGACTGGCCAGCCCCGCGTGCTCCTGAAGGTGAAGCGCCTTACGCGCAGGGCGCCAAGGGTGACGGGACCACGCCATGAAGATCTGGATCCTGCGACATGGCGAAGCCGAGCCCCATGCCCGCCGTGATGCCGAGCGCGAGCTGACGGCCTACGGTCGCGAGCAGGTGCTGCACAGTGCTGCCCGGTTGATCGGCCAGCCGCTGGACAGCATTTTGGTCAGCCCTTATGTGCGCGCCCGGCAAACCGCCGAACTGGTGCGCAAGGCTCTGGGCTTTACCCCAGACCTGGTTACCGTGCCCTGGCTGACCCCTGAAAGCGACCCCAGGGACGCCGTGGGGAAACTCCCGGACACAGGCAATGTGCTGCTGGTCAGCCATCAGCCGTTTGTGGGTGAACTGATCAGCCTGTTGCAGCATGGCCATACGCGCCAGCCGCAGCCCATGCAGACGGCCAGCCTGGCGGAGCTGGAAGGTGAGTGGCCACTGGCTGGCAGCATGACCCTGCTTGGTGTGTATCACGCCTGATCACGGCAACGGTTGCACAGTGCGGCCGTAGTGAAAGATAGTTGGGGGTGGATCAATTGCATTTTGACGCCAGCGCTGCTGCTCGAACTGCCCGCCACCCACCCTCACTGACCAAGGAATGAGCCCATGAGCCTGTGGACGACCCTGCCTGATCTGGCACGCCTGAATGAAATGCGCAAAAACACCATTTGCGATGTGCTGGATATCACGTTCGATGCGTTTGACGACAACTCGATTACCGCGAGCATGGTGGTCGACCATCGCACCCATCAGCCTTTCGGTTTGCTGCATGGCGGCGCATCGGTGGTACTGGCCGAAACCCTGGGGTCGATGGCCAGCTTTATGTGTATCGACACGGCAAAATTCTATTGCGTGGGCCTTGAGGTCAATGCCAATCACCTGCGTGGCGTGCGCAGCGGCAGGGTGAGTGCAGTGGCGCGCCCCGTCCATATTGGCCGCACCACCCATGTCTGGGACATCCGCCTGAGTGATGACAACGGCAAAATCAACTGCATTTCCCGGCTGACCATCGCCGTTGTGCCCCTGGGTGAAACACCGCCACTGCGGTGATCAAACGGCCAGCTAATGGCCGTATCGTCGTCACTCATGGCACATACGGTCATTGATATGGTGAATCTTCCTACAGACAATACGGCGTATCACCTCTTTCTGGACGCCTTGTATGACTCGGCAGATTTTTTTCGCCCATGCCAATGGCTTCCCCTCGGCCACCTATGCGAAGTTGTTCAGTGCGCTGGCCCCGGATTACCGCGTGGCTCACTTGGCACAGCATGGGCATGACCCCCGTTATCCGGTGGACAACAATTGGCACAACCTGGTCGATGAGCTGATTTTTCACCTGCAACAGCAAGATGAACCGGTGCTGGGTGTGGGGCACTCCCTGGGCGGGATGTTGCACCTGCATGCGGCCATTCGCTGCCCGCACCTTTACCGGGGCGTGGTCATGCTGGACTCACCGGTGCTGACCCGTACCGACCAGTGGGTGATTCGTGCGGCCAAGCGATTTGGCCTGATCGACCGCCTGACCCCGGCCGGTCGAACCTTGGGGCGGCGTGCTGAATTTGCCGACCTTGAAGCCGCCCGTGCCTACTTTTCAGGCAAAACGCTGTTTCGCGGCTTTGACCCAGATTGCTTCGAAGCCTATCTGCAGCACGGTTTACAGCCGGTCAATGAGCGCTTGCGCCTGAGCTTTGACCCGGCCACCGAGATCGATATCTACCGCAGCGTGCCGCACACCAGCCCGGGGCAGGCCTTCAAGCTGCAGGTGCCCTTGACCGTGGTGCGTGGGCGCGACAGTCGTGTGGTCATGAGCCATCATGCCAGGGCCGTTGCGCGCATGCCCAACGGCGAGGCGCTGAGTGTGCCGGGCGGGCACATGTTCCCGCTGGAGCAACCGCAGGACACCGCCAGCCTGCTCAAACAGATCTTTGCCCGCTGGGAGCTGCGTCATCCTGGCCATTAACGAGCACTTTGCATGAGCCCTGTGGTTGAAGAAATTCGTCTGAGCCTGCCCCATATCGAGCTGGCGGCCCATATTTTTGGCCCCGAAGACGGCCTGCCCGTGATTGCCCTGCATGGCTGGCTGGACAACGCCAACAGCTTTGCCAGGTTGGCACCCAGGCTCAAGGGCTTGCGCATCGTGGCGCTGGACCTGGCCGGGCATGGCCACTCCGATCACCGCCCGCGCGGTGCCGGCTATGCCTTGGCGGACTACGCCTTTGATGTGCTGCGGGTGGCCGAGCAACTGGGCTGGAAACAATTTGCGTTGTTGGGGCATTCGCTGGGGGCGATTGTCTCGGTGGTGATTGCCGGGTCGTTCCCGCAGCGCATAACCCGTATGGCGTTGATTGACGGTATCGTGGCGCGCAGCGGCCCCGAAGGCGATGCCGCCGAGCGCATGGGCCAGGCCCTGCAGGCGCAACTTGACCTGGAGCACAAGCGCAAGTCGGTGCATCCCACCCTTGACCGAGCGGTTGAAGCGCGAATGAAAGGCCTGGTGGCCGTCAGCCGCGAGGCCGCCGAGTTGCTGGCCCAGCGCGGGCTGATGCCGGTGCCCGGCGGCTACAGCTGGCGCAGTGACAGCCGGTTAACGTTGCCCACCGCCTTGCGCCTGAGTGACGAACAGGCCATGTCCTTCATTCGCCGGGTAAGCTGCCCGACAACCCTGGTGGTGGCAGAGCAGGGCATGCTGGCCAGTCACCCCGAACTGCTGGATCGACTACCCTTCACGCTGGAACGGCTGCCGGGTGGCCATCATTTGCACCTGAATGACGAAGCAGGGGCGATCCTTGTTGCAGACTGTTTCAATCGGTTCTTCGCTGTTCCTTGACTTGCGGCTGGCAACTGTCGAGGCTTGGCGGGTTGAAATGGGAGACAACCATGATAGATCTCTACACCGCTGCGACCCCGAAAGGCCACCCGGTCTCTATCGTGAGGATGCTGAGCCACGCGCCAACAATCGGTGAAAGACGCCGATGAAAATACCTAATCGTTACATGCTGGCGTTGGGGCTGAGTTGTTTGAGCCCCTTGCTGTGGGCGAGCGACGTGCCTGGCAGCCATGACTTGCCAGATGTGCCGCGCCTGGCTGACGCGCAAATTGTCGATTACAGCGTCAAGCCGGATGTCGAACGCATCTACCCGATGGGCTCGATCCGCAAGATCAGTGGCCGCCTGAGATTTGAGGGGCAGGTCACCAGCCGTGGCCAGACCACGGCCGTCACCTATGAATTGCCTGCCGAGCATTCCGCCACCGAAGCCTTTACAGCTGCGCGTGAAGCCCTGCAAAAACAGGGCGCCGAGCTGCTGTTCTGGTGCCAGGCCCGTGATTGTGGCGAAAGCAGCCTGTGGGCCAATGAGGTGTTTGGCAACTCCAGGCTGGTGGGTGCCGATGAGCAGCAGACCTACCTGTTGCTGCGCCGGGCTGCTCCCGATGACAACCAGCTGGTAGCCCTCTACGGCATCAATCGTGGCAACCGCAAAGCTTATCTGCACGTCGAGCAGATGCAGGCCAGTACCGACCTGGGCGCGCTGCTGCCCACCTCGGCCACCTTGCAGCGCCAGCTCAAGAGCACGGGTGAGCTGGACTTGCCCAAACTCACGGGCGAACCGGACGCACAGTGGCTGACGTTGATCTCCAGGGCCCTGAATCTTGACGCGACTTCCAGGGTCAGTTTGACCGGTGCCAAGGCTGCTGCCTGGCGCGATGCACTGATCGGCAGCGGTGTGCGCGCCGCGCGTATGGAACTTGGCGACAGCCAGGCCAAGGGCCTGCGCATCGAGTTGTTGCGCTAGACCTTTACAAACGACGGCTACACTCACCGTAGTCGTCGTCCTTCTTTGATGTCTGAACTTTCTGTGGAACACACATGCTCAATAACGATCGCCTGTTGGTGCAGATCCTGCTCCTGGTGTTGTTCGGTGCCAGTCTGTGGGTGATGGCCCCGTTCTGGTCGGCCTTGTTCTGGGGCGCGGTGCTGGCATTTGCCAGCTGGCCGCTGATGCGCCTGCTGACCCGTGTGCTGGGCGGGCGCGAGTCGCTGGCGGCGAGCATCCTGACCCTGGGCTGGATGCTGCTGGTGGCCGGGCCGCTGGTGTGGCTGGGGTTGAACCTGGCCGACCATGTGCGCGATGCCACTACCTTCGTCAAGGATGTGCAGCTTGAAGGGTTGCCTGAAGCGCCGGCCTGGCTGGCCGGCCTGCCGCTGGTGGGGGAGCGTCTGGTGGGTATCTGGAACACCATAGACGAACAGGGCGCGGCCATGCTGGTGGCCATCAAGCCTTACCTGGGGCAGGTCGGTAACTGGCTGCTGGCGCGCAGTGCGCAGATCGGCAGCGGAATTCTGGAGCTGACGCTGAGTATAGTCTTTGTGTTCTTTTTCTATCGCGACGGGCCGCGCCTGGCGAGTTTTGTCCACGGGCTGCTGGAACGCCTGATAGGCGAACGGGCGGATTATTATCAGGAGCTGGTGGCGGGCACTGTACAGCGCGTGGTCAACGGCGTGATCGGTACCGCAGCGGCGCAGGCGTTGCTGGCGCTGATCGGCTTCCTGATTGCCGGTGTGCCCGGGGCGCTGGTGCTGGGGCTGGCGACGTTCCTGCTCAGCCTGATCCCGATGGGCCCGCCGCTGATCTGGGTGCCGGCCACGGCCTGGCTGGCCTGGAAGGGCGATTACGGGATGGCGATCTTTCTCGGCATCTGGGGCACGCTGATCATCAGCGGTGTCGATAACGTGCTCAAGCCTTACCTGATCAGCCGGGGCGGCAATCTGCCGCTGGTGATCGTGTTGCTCGGCGTGTTTGGCGGGCTGATCGCCTTTGGTTTTATCGGCCTGTTTATCGGCCCCACCTTGCTCGCCATCGCCTACAGCCTGCTGGTGGACTGGAGCGCCAGCCAGCAGAACCGGGGCAAGGCCTGACTTAGCCGAACTTGGGCCCGGAGCGGGTGTTGTTGCCCTTGGCCAGGCGGTCGTAAAGCACTACGTTGACGGTTGCGGCGAGGTTCATGCAGCCGGTGGTGGGGATGTAGATCACATCCTCGCACCACTCAAGCACGTCCTTGCCCAGCGAGCCGTCTTCCGGGCCAAAGATGTAAATCGCCCGGTCCGGGTGGGTGTACTCGGGCAGGGGGCGTGCGCCCTCGACCATTTCTACGGCGACGGGAATGCAGCCCAGGGGAATGATTTTTTTCAGGTCGTCGATACCGATCAGCGGGATGTCCTGATGGACCTTCTTGGTATCGGTGATGAAGTCGCGGGCGCGTTCATAGCGCTTGCCGGTGTAGAACACCGATGCCACGTTGTAGCAACCAGCCGCACGCATCACCGAGCCGACGTTTTCCGGTGATTTGGGGTTATACAAACCAATGCAGCTGTACCGTTTGTTTGCCACGTGCCCGAGCCCTTGCGAAAAAAGACGCGAGTATACCTGTGTTACGACGAACTCCGTAGCAGCTGCCGCAGGCTGCGTGCGGCGATGCAGTCGTCGTAAAACCCGAACCATGCGCTCTACCCGTGAACTCGCGGGCTCAGATTTTACGATCGCTGCGCAATCGGACGCAGCCTGCGGCAGCTGCTACGAAAGCGAGGCGTTACTCGTCTTTTTTCATCAGCCCGGCCAGCGCGGCGAACGGGTTGTGGGTGGCCTTGGCGATTTTCGGGCTGCTGGTGGAACTGTCCGAAAAGTATTGCTGGTCGGTGTAGCGTGAGTGTTCGTTATCGTGGCAGTACAGGCACAGCAGCTCCCAGTTGGAGCCGTCCTGGGGGTTGTTGTCGTGGTTGTGGTCGCGGTGGTGAACGGTCAGCTCGCTCAGGCGCTTGCCGGCAAATTCACGCGCGCAGCGGCCGCACACATGGGGGTACATTTTCAGGGCCTTGTCGCGGTAGCCCATTTCGCGGTCACGCTGGGCATCGGCCAGGATGCGGTCCAGCTTGGCGGTGTGGGAGGGTGGGTTCGCCGAACTCATGGGTTCACCTTGTAGGACTGATGACGGTTATGTCGTTAAGTTTAGCTGTTGATCAGCCTTTGATTTTTTCTGCAATCCAGATGGTATGCCGTGTGCCCTTGTTGCCGTGGGCAAATACCTGGACTTCCTCAGCCTTGAAACCGGCTTTGCGCAGCTTGTCCGAAAACTGTTTGTCGGCACTGGCAGACCATACTGCCAGTACGCCTTTAGGGCGCAGGGCCTTGGCGCAGGCACTCAGGCCGCCCGCCGAGTAAAGCCAGCTGTTGGCCTTTTGGGTCAGGCCTTCGGGGCCGTTGTCGACGTCGGGCATGATGGCGTCAAAGCCGTTGGGTTCGGCTTGCAGCACCTTGGCCACGTCTTCCATGCGAATCACGGTACGCGGGTCTTGCAGCGGCTTGCCCGATTTTTCGCCCAGCGGGCCGCGGTTCCATTCCACGACGCCGGGCACCAGCTCGGCCACCACCACTTCGGCGGTTTTGCCCAGGTGCTTGAGGGCCGAGGCCAGGGTGAAACCCATGCCCAGGCCGCCGATCAGTACCCGCGATTGTGGGCGGCCGGCGACTTTGCGGCAGGGGATTTCAGCCAGTGCGTCTTCGGAACCGTGCATGCGCGTGTTCATCAGTTGGCCGCCGTCGCCGCCCTGAATCTTGATCACGAAGTCTTCGCCATACTCGAACAGGCACAAGGCACCGCCGTTTTCGGGGATCGGAGTGGTGTCGAGCAAAACAAAACGTTTCATGGAAATCTCATTGAAGGGGGCAAAAACCGCAGGTTACGAGTAGCCTGAGGGCAGACAAGCCGGTCTGGCAACGGAGTGATTGATGAAACGCACTATTCTAACGGCCATTGTGTGGAACGCGCTCTTGATAAGTGCGGCCCAGGCGACGGAATTGACCCCGGTACCGAGTACCCCCGTGACAGCGGCGCCGGGTTCGCCGGGCACTGCCACGCCGACCCCGTATCCGCAAATCACCCCGAGGGCCGTGCCCAAGCCGGTTGCAGGGAGCACCAGCCTGATCCCGCTGCCACCGATCGACCTGCCGCAGCCGCCCAAGGACCAGCCGCTGCCGGGGCTTGAAACCAAGGATCCGAAGGGCAAAAGCCCGCAGGATTGACCGGACTTGCCACGTTTCATGTAGCAGCTGCCGCAGGCTGCGTTCGGCGGCGAAGCCGTCGCAAATTCATTCTGCAAGGTTTGCCAGGCAAATCGCGGGTTCAGGTTCTGCGCCGGCTGCGCCGCCGGACGCAGCCTCGCTCCGCGAGTCAGCTGCTACGGGATTCGGTTTCAGACACAATCCCCAGCACCTTGAATACAAATGCGTACTCCAGCGCCACGTCGCGCAAACCCTGATAGCGCCCGCTCATGCCGCCATGACCGGCCTCCAGCTCGGTCTTGAGCAACAGCAGGTTGTCATCGGTCTTGGTGGCACGCAGCTTGGCCACCCATTTGGCCGCTTCCCAATATTGCACGCGACTGTCGTTGTAGCCGGCTATCACCAGCATCGCCGGGTAGGGCTGGGCTGTGACGTTCTCGTACGGCGCGTAGGCCTTGATGCGCTCATACACCTGCGGCTCTTGCGGGTTGCCCCACTCGTCGTATTCGGTAACGGTCAATGGCAAGTCCGGGTCAAGCATGGTGTTGAGCACGTCCACAAACGGCACTTCGGCAATGGCGGCCTTGAACAGCTCCGGCCGCTGGTTGACTACGGCACCGATCAGCAGGCCGCCCGCGCTGCCGCCACTGATGACCAGTTGCTCGCTGCGGGTCAGCCCTTGGTCGATCAGGTGTTCGGCACAGGCGATAAAGTCACTGAAGGTGTTGGGCTTGTATTCCTGCTTGCCAGCGCGATACCAGGCTTCACCCAGCTCGCCACCGCCACGCACATGGGCAATGGCAAACGCCACTCCGCGGTCGAGCAGGCTCAGGCGGGCATGGGAAAACCACGGGTCGAGGCATTCGCCGTAGGCGCCGTAGCCATACAGGTAAAGCGGGGTAGGCTGGCCTTGCACATCGCGTTTGACCACCAGACTTATCGGCACCTGAGTGCCGTCGGGTGCAGTGGCCCACAGCCGCTGGCTGACGTAGTCATCGGCATTGAACGGCCCCAGTACCGGGGTTTCCTTGAGCACGCTTTGTTCGCCGGTGGCGAGGGTTAATTGGCGGACCTGCGCCGGTCGATTCAGCGCTTCGTAACGCAGGCGAATGGACTTGCTGTCAAATTCCAGGCTGTCTTGCACATACAGGCTGTAGGCCGCGTCCGGCAGTTGCACGCGATATGGCGCAAGGCCCTCGGGACGGATTTCGATAATGGGCAAGCCACCCTCGCGCAGGCTCAGGCACAAGGCCTGGGCGTTGAGGGTCATGCCTTCCAGCATCACGCTGTCGCTATGGGCGATCAGCAGCTGCCAGTCAGTGCGCGACGGTACCTCGCCAAAGGCGTAATACAGGGCAAAGTTGATGCCGTCCTGATTGGTGCGGATAAACCACGCCCACTGGCCTTCAAACAGACCGTGGTCGACACTGTAGTCGTGGTTTTCGACCCGGGGTGCCAGACAGCTGAAGGGCTGGCGCGGCAGGTTGGCGTCCAGCACCCAGCTTTCGCTGGTGGTTTTACTGTTAAGCAACACTATCAGTTGCTGTTCAGAACTTGACCGGTAGCAGTGCAGGAAAAATCGCCCGTCCGCTTCATGGAAGACTTCATGGGCAGTTGTTTCGCCGAGGGTGTGGCGAAACAACTTGTGCGGACGATGGGTGTCGTCCAGCCCGGCGAAAAACAGGGTTTGACTGTCATTGGCCCAGGTCATGCTGCCATCGCAGTCTTCAAACGGCAGTTCGGTGACGGTGTCGCTGCTCAGCTCTTTGACAAACAGGCGGTAGGTTTCTTCGCCGCTGGTATCCAGGCTGTAGGCCAGGCGCTGGTGATCCGGGCTGATGCTGAACGCGCCCAGGGAAATAAAGCCACCATCGGCCAATGCATTGGGGTCCAGCAACAGATGTTCGGCGTTCTCGTCCACCTGCAGGCTGTCATCGACCGGGCGCGGGCAACGGTAATGGCGCGGGTACTCATCACCGGCGTTGGTGCGCGTGTAATACAGATACGGGCCCCAAGGGGAGGGCAGTGACAGGTCAGTCTCGCGAATCCGCCCCTTGATCTCCTGGAACAGCGTCTCACGCAAGGCGGCCTGATCGGCCAGTTGCGCCTCCTGATAGCGGTTTTCGGCTTTCAGGTAGTCCAAAACCTCATCACTGTCGCGGTTTTGCAGCCATGAGTAAGGGTCTGAACCCTCGATCTTATGTGCGATAGGTGCGCTGTTTGGGTAGGCTGATTCGGTCATTGAGTGTGCTCTGAAATCTGCATGAAAAAGAAGTGACGCTGACGGCATTGCAGCCGCACTGCCTAAAAGCCGTTATCATAGCCTCTCATTGCCTGCCGACCATGGATACCATGACCGAGAACGACTATCTGATCGCCTGGGGCCTTTACGCCTTTGCTGCTTTGGGCTGCCTGCTCGTGTGGTGCCGTATGACCCGCTTTATGTGGCGCTGGTTGCGCGAACCGTTGCGCGTATTAATGGCCGTGTTGCTGTTCAGCCCGACCATTATTGACCCGGTCAAAGAGAAATTTGCCCCGGCAGTGGCCATAGCCGCTCTGGATCTGGCCTTCAAGGTGGGCGACAACGCCTGGCGCGCGGTCTCTGACCTGTTGATGTACGCCATTATTGCGTTGTGCATCTACGCCGTGTTTGTGCTGATCCGCTGGCCGATCGAGCGTGCCGGCAAGGCCCGCAAGGCGCAAGCCGACGCGGCCGCCAAAGCGCGTAGTCTTGATCCTGAAGATGACCAGCCGTTTGGCTCCGCCGGCAATGATCGTTATGCGCCATCAGGTGCGCCGCGTGCCTCGGCCCCGAGCCGGGTTGAGCCGCGGTTATAATTTTTCGTCGAGCCTGAATGCGAGAGTGCGAGCATGTGTGAACTATTGGGCATGAGCGCCAACGTCCCGACCGATATTGTGTTCAGCTTTACCGGCCTGATGCAGCGTGGCGGGCGTACTGGCCCGCACCGCGATGGCTGGGGCATTGCCTTCTATGAAGGCCGTGGCCTGCGGCTGTTCCAGGACCCGGGCGCCAGTTGCGACTCCGAGGTCGCCTTGCTGGTGCAGCGGTACCCGATCAAAAGCGAAGTGGTGATTGGCCATATCCGTCAGGCCAACGTGGGCAAGGTGTGCCTGTCCAATACCCACCCGTTTGTTCGCGAGCTGTGGGGGCGCAACTGGTGTTTTGCGCACAACGGCCAATTGGCCGACTTCTCTGCGAGTACGAGTTTTTACCGCCCTGTTGGTGATACCGACAGCGAAGCAGCGTTCTGTGACCTGCTCAACCGGGTGCGCGAGGCCTTCCCGGAGCCGGTCGACGTCGAACGCATCCTGCCGGTGCTGGTTGAGGCCTGCGCCGAGTATCGCAGCAAGGGCGTGTTCAATTGCCTGCTCAGTGATGGCGACTGGTTATTTTGCTATTGCTCGACCAAGCTGGCGCAAATCACCCGTCGAGCTCCGTTTGGCCCGGCGCGCCTGAAAGATGTCGACGTTATCGTCGATTTTCAGGCAGAAACCACGCCCGACGATGTAGTGACCGTAATTGCCACCGAGCCACTGACTGAAAACGAAACCTGGACGCGCTACGAGCCGGGCCAATGGAGCCTGTGGCGACGCGGCGAATGCGTCAGCCAGGGCACAACCGAATAAGGAAGGGCGTGTATGTTCTTGAGCTACCTGCGGTTGGTGTTGTTTACCCTGGGCCTGTTGATCGGTGTGCAAGTACCGGGGTTTATCAATGATTACGCCAACCGCGTCGAAGCTCATCTGATCGAAGCCCAGACCGGGTTGGCGGGGTTCCAGAACACCGCCAACCAGTTTTTCAAGGGTGACCTGCAAGCCCTGGTAGCCCATTACCAGGCCAGCGATGACCCGGTGTTCCGCAGCGATGCCGGCAGCCTGGGCACCTTGCTCAACCGTCAGCGCCTGCTCGATGAGCAGTTCCAGGCCATGCAGGGCCCGTGGTACATGCGCGCCCTGCAAGTGGCCTACGCGGCCGACCCGGCCATTCGCGAAGAAACCTACAACGCCTATACCTACCAGGTATTGCTGTCGCCGAGTGCCATCGGCTGGGCCATGGCGGGTGCCTTGCTGTTCTCCTTTATCATTGAAGGGTTTGTGCGGCTGGTGGACTGGGTGGTGCTCGGAGGCAAGCGCCAGCGCGAACGCATTGCCCGCCGCGAACGCAGCTACTGACCCGGGGGTGTATCCCTCTCCCACACAGCCTGCCCATTGCCTCACGAAAATCCCTGTGGGAGCGGGCTTGCTCGCGATGCAGGCAATGCGCCCTTGCAGGCAGACCGCAGTGACGCCATCGCGGGCAAGCCACGCTCCCACACAACCAGCCCCATTACCTCACATGCTGTTAAGCAATCAAATTTTTCTTATGCCCGAGTCCGGGTTTTATTAGTTGGACGAATGGCCCGCGCCTGTCGAAAAATGCTTGCTACCTAATCTATAAAAAGACCACAGGAGCATCATCGTGAGCCGCCTGTTATTGAATTGCGACATTGGTGAGAGTTTCGGCAGCTGGACCATGGGCCTGGATGCCGAAGTCATGCCGTTTATCGATTGCGCCAACATTGCCTGCGGCTTCCATGCCGGCGACCCGAGCATCATGCGCAAAACCGTGGCACTGGCCGTGGCGCATAACGTAAAAATCGGCGCACACCCGGCGTATCAGGACCTGGCCGGCTTTGGCCGCCGCTCCATGAGCTATTCGGCGCAAGAGGTGCAAGACCTGTTGCACTATCAAATCGGCGCGCTGGACGGTATATGCCGCGCTCAGGGCACGCAGGTCAGTTACGTCAAACCCCACGGCGCGATGTACAACGACATGATGGCCAACCCGGCGCAGTTGCGGGCCGTTATCCAGGCTGTAGCGGCTTACGATGCAAGCTTGCCGCTGATGCTGATGGCCACGCGCGACAACCGTGCGGCCCAGGCGATCGGCGATGAGTTCGGGGTAACCCTGTGGTTTGAAGCCTTTGCCGACCGCGCCTATGACAGTGCCGGGCGGCTGGTCTCGCGACAATTGCCGGGTGCCGTGCACCATGAGGCAGAGGTCATCGTGCAGCAGGCCCTGACCATTGCGGCGGGCAAGGCCCTGGTAGCCAGTGATGGCAGCGCTTTGCAACTGCACGCCAATACCCTGTGCGTGCATGGCGACAACGCCAGTTCGGTTGCTGCCGTGCAGCGTATTCGCGAGGCCCTGGACCAGCAGGTCCGGGCATGAAGCCGCGTATCGAAGTGGTCGCTATCGACTGCCTGATGCTGCGGCTGTTCGATGACATTGCCGAAAGCAATATGCCGTGGATGCTGGCTGCCAGTGAGCGGCTACGGGCCAGCTTTGCCGGGCAGTTAATTGATCTGGTGCCGTCCTACACGACCCTGATGGTGCATTACGACGGGCTGGCGCTAAGCCCGGCCCAGGCCCGTGAGCTGATCGCCGAGGCCCTGACCGACCTGCGCCCGGAAACGCGAAACAGTGGCCAATGCCATGTGCTGCCGGTGTGGTACGACTTGAGCGTTGGCCCGGAGCTCAGCTTGCTGGCCACGCGTGCGGGCTGCTCGGTGAGCGACGTCATACGCCGTCACAGCGAGCATGAATATCAGGTGTTTGCCTTGGGTTTTGCCCCGGGTTTTGCCTTTATGGGCCTGGTCGAAGAGGCCCTGGCCGCACCACGGCTGAACACGCCGCGCAAGCGGGTTGCCAGCGGCAGCGTCGGTATCGCCGAGCGCCAGACTGCGGCCTACCCGGCGCAATCCCCCGGTGGCTGGAACCTGATCGGCCGCACTCCAAGCGCGCTGTTTGATCGCGAGCGTGAGGGTTACAGCCTGATGCAGCCCGGCGATACCGTGCAGTTTGCGCCCATTACCCACGCTGAATTTATCCGCCTGGGCGGTGATGACACGCCTCAGGAGGCCCTGGCATGAGCCATTTAGTGATTCAGGCCAGCACCCCGTTGTGCCTGCTGCAAGACGCCGGACGCTTTGGTGTGCGCCATCTGGGTGTGACCCAGGGCGGTGCCGCGGACTGGCTGTCGATGGCCTGGGCCAACTGGCTGCTGGGTAATGCGCCGGATGCGGCGGTAATCGAAGTCACTCTGGGTGGCTTGAGCGTAGTTGCCCAGGCTGATTGCACTCTGGCACTGGCGGGCGCTGACCTGGCGGCCACTATCGACGGGCAGCCGCTCAAGCCCTGGCGCAGTTTTGTCCTCAAGCAAGGCCAGACCCTGGCATTTACCCGGCCGCTGAGCGGTGCCCGGGCTTATCTGGCCGCGCCGGCAGGCTTTGTTGCGCCGCAAGTGCTGGGCAGTTGCGCGACTGTCGCCCGTGAGCAGCTCGGTGGGCCGGATGGTTTTGGTCGTGGGCTGGTGGCAGGTGATGAATTGACCTGCGCCGGGCATGCCGGGCAACTGCGTGAGTTGTCGTGCGAACTGCAACCGGTGTTCAGCGCCAATCCGGGGCTGGACGTGGTAATGGGCGCGCAAATGGGAGCGTTCAGCGGGCAAAGTACCTTCGATGCCTTCAACAGCGCCTGGACGCTGGACACCCGCGCCGATCGCATGGGCATCCGTTTGCTGGGGCCTGCGTTGGTGTATCAGGGGGCACCGATGATCTCGGAAGGGATACCGCTGGGCGCCATTCAAGTGCCGCCTGATGGCCAGCCGATCGTGTTGCTCAATGACCGCCAGACCATTGGCGGCTACCCGCGTCTTGGCGCTTTGACGCCATTGGCGCTGGCGCGGCTGGCCCAGTGTTTGCCGGGGGAGGGTGTGCATATGCGCCCGACCACCCAGGAGGCTGCGCAACGCCAGCATGTGGTGTTTATGCAGCGATTTGTGGCCTAGCGCCATTTATGTGGGAGCGGGCTTGCTCGCGATTCAGGTGGCGCGGTAAAGCAGGAACACCGCGTCGAAACCATCGCGGGCAAGCCCGCTCCCACACTTACCGCGCTGAATTATTTGGCCAAAAACCGCATCCCTTCTTCCAGCCCGTCCAGGGTCAGGGGGTACATGCGGTCTTCGATCAGGTCACGCACGATCCCGATCGAAGCCGTGTAATGCCATGTATCCTTGGGGTACGGATTAATCCAGACCAACTTTTTGTATTTCTCCATAAAGCGCTGCATCCATTTGTAGCCCGGCTCTTCATTCCAGTGCTCGACACTGCCCCCGGCATGGGTGATCTCATAGGGACCCATCGTCGCGTCACCGATAAAGATCACCTTGTAATCGGCACCGTACTTGTTCAGCAGGTCCTGGGTCGAGATGCGCTCCACCTGGCGCCGCTGGTTGTTCTTCCACACTGATTCATAAATAAAATTGTGAAAGTAGTAGTACTCCAAATGCTTGAACTCGGTTCTGCACGCGGAAAACAGCTCTTCACAAATCTTGATATGGGCGTCCATCGAGCCGCCGATATCGAACAGCAACAGCAGCTTGATATTGTTGCGCCGCTCCGGGCGCATCTGGATATTCAGCAGGCCGCCATCGCGGGCGGTGTGGTCGATGGTGCCGTCGATATCCAGCTCATCCGCCGCGCCCTGGCGAGCGAATTTACGCAGGCGACGCAGCGCGACCTTGATATTGCGCGTACCCAGTTCAACCTGATCATCCAGGTTTTTGTATTCCCGTTGCTCCCACACCTTGGCCGCCTTGCCCTGGCGCGCCCCGGCATCGCCCACGCGGATGCCTTCAGGGTGATAGCCGCCCGAGCCGAACGGGCTGGTGCCGCCGGTGCCGATCCATTTGTTGCCCCCGGCATGGCGTTCTTTTTGCTCTTCAAGGCGCTGTTTGAACGCCTCGATCAGCTTGTCCAGCCCGCCCAGGGACTGCAACTGGGCGCGGTCTTCGGCGCTCAAAGAGCGTTCGAATTCCTTGCGCAACCAGTCTTCGGGGATCAGGGCCTCAAGGTGCTCGTTGAGGTTTTGCAGACCATTGAAATAGGCGCCAAACGCCCGGTCGAACTTGTCGAAGTGACGCTCGTCCTTTACCAGAATCGTTCGGGCCAGGTAATAGAACTCGTCCATGTCGGCGAAGGTCACGCGGTTTTTCAGGGCGTTGATCAGGTCCAGCAGTTCACGCACCGAGACCGGCACCTTGGCCGCGCGCATTTCATTGAACAGATTAAGCAGCATGCTTATCGCCTTCCGGAATAATCAGCGATTGGGACGACGGCTCATAAACGCCAGGCGTTCAAGCAACTGCACATCCTGCTCGTTTTTCACCAGGGCGCCCGCCAGCGGCGGTATGGCCTTGGTCGGGTCGCGTTCACGCAAAACCGCTTCGCCGATATTGTCGGCCATCAGCAGCTTGAGCCAGTCCACCAGCTCGGACGTCGAGGGTTTTTTCTTCAGCCCGGGAACCTTGCGCACGTCGAAAAACACGTCCAGGGCTTCGCTGACCAACTCTTTCTTGATGTCGGGGAAGTGTACGTCGACGATTTTCTGCAGCGTGGTGCGATCCGGGAAGCTGATGTAGTGGAAGAAGCAACGGCGCAGGAAGGCGTCCGGCAGCTCTTTTTCGTTATTGGAGGTAATGATGATGATCGGGCGGACCTTGGCCTTGATCGTCTCATCGGTCTCGTAAACGTAGAACTCCATCTTGTCGAGTTCTTGCAGCAGGTCGTTGGGGAACTCGATGTCGGCCTTGTCGATTTCGTCGATCAGCAAAATCACCCGCTCTTCAGCCTCGAAGGCTTCCCACAACTTGCCCTTTTTAAGGTAGTTGCGCACATCGTGAACCTTGTCGACACCCAGTTGCGAGTCACGCAGGCGGCTCACCGCGTCGTACTCGTAGAGGCCCTGGTGGGCCTTGGTGGTGGACTTGATGTGCCAGGTGATCAGCTTGCAGCCAAAGGATTCAGCCAGTTGCTCGGCAAGCATGGTTTTGCCGGTGCCGGGCTCGCCCTTGACCAGCAGCGGACGCTCCAGGGTAATGGCCGCGTTGACCGCCAGTTTCAGGTCATCGGTGGCCACATAGGCGCGTGTGCCTTCAAACTTCATCTGCAATTCCTCGAACCATGACCCGGGCCCTGCAAGGGGCAGGGCGGGAGTACTGAAAAGTATGTCCGACTATAACGCGCTGCCCGCATAACGTGAACGCAGACGCGCCATTCAGTCTCTGAATAAGGCGTCACGCCATGACTGGACGCCTGTGAGCCTGAGGCCTACCCTTGGGATCTTCCCAAAAGGTGTACAAGGACCTCGCCATGAGCCGCATTTTTGCAGACAACGCCCAATCCATCGGTAACACGCCTTTAGTACAGATCAACAGCATCGCGCCGCGTGGCGTGACCATCCTGGCCAAGATCGAAGGCCGTAACCCTGGCTACTCTGTGAAATGCCGGATTGGCGCCAACATGATCTGGGACGCCGAGAGCCGCGGCGCGCTCAAGCCGGGCATGACCATTATCGAGCCGACTTCGGGCAATACCGGCATTGGCCTGGCTTTTGTTGCGGCGGCACGCGGTTACAAGCTGATCCTGACCATGCCGTCATCGATGAGCCTTGAACGGCGCAAGGTTCTCAAGGCGCTGGGGGCCGAGCTGGTGCTGACCGAGCCGGCCAAGGGCATGAAAGGCGCGATCGACAAGGCGGCCGAGATCCTGGCCAGCGACCCGGTCAATTACTTTATGCCGCAACAGTTTGAAAACCCGGCCAACCCGGCGATCCACGAGAAAACCACCGGGCCGGAAATCTGGAACGACACCGATGGTGGGGTTGACGTGCTGGTGTGCGGTGTCGGTACTGGCGGGACTATTACCGGGGTGTCGCGCTATATCAAGCAGGCCCAGGGCAAGCAGATCCTGTCGGTTGCGGTTGAGCCGATCACTTCGCCTGTGATCACCCAGGCGCTGGCCGGGGAAGAAATCAAGCCTTCACCGCACAAGATCCAGGGTATTGGCGCGGGTTTCGTGCCGAAAAACCTCGACCTGTCGATTGTCGACAAGGTGGAACTGGTCAGCGATGACGAATCCAAGGCAATGGCCCTGCGCCTGATGCATGAAGAAGGCATCCTGTGCGGGATCTCCAGTGGTGCCGCGATGGCCGCAGCGGTACGCCTGGCTGAGACCCCGGAAATGCAAGGCAAGACCATCGTCGTGATCTTCCCTGATTCGGGCGAGCGTTACCTGTCGAGTTTCCTGTTCAGCGACCTGTTCAGCGAGGTGGAACTGCACCAATAACCCGCTGCGGGAGCTGGGCTGCCGGCTCCCGTCGGGCTTGTGCAACTGACTCAAATCAAGCGGCTACTGCCCTTATTTCTGCATAATCAGCCCGTTGTTACATAAGGCTTAATACTGATTGTTGGAATACGCGGGTTTTGTCCTGCGCCGGTAGTGTTTATCATGGCCGGCTGCCACGTCGGGCTATTGGTGCCGCACGGTATTTTCGAGGAGTTGTTGCATGACCTTATCCTTCGCCATCAAGGCAGGGCTCATACTGCTGTTTGTCGGCAGCATCCTTTACGTGCACTTGCGTGGCAAGGCGCGGCTGCCGGTGTTGCGGCAGTTCGTCAACCACTCCGCGTTCTTTGCGCCCTACAACGCCTTGATGTACCTGTTTTCCGGTGTGCCGTCCAAGCCGTATCTGGACCGCAGCAAATTCCCTGAGCTGGATGTGCTCAAGGACAACTGGCAAGCGATTCGCGAAGAAGCCATGCATCTGTTCGACGAGGGCTATATTCGCGCCGCAGAAAAGAACAACGACGCAGGTTTCGGCTCGTTCTTCAAAAAGGGCTGGAAGCGTTTTTACCTCAAGTGGTACGACAAGGCGCTGCCCTCGGCCGAATTGCTGTGCCCCAAGACCGTTGAACTGGTCAACAGCATCCCCAACGTCAAGGGTGCGATGTTTGCCCTGTTGCCGGGCGGTAGCCACCTCAACCCGCACCGCGACCCGTTTGCCGGTTCGCTGCGTTACCACCTGGGCCTGTCGACCCCCAACTCCGATGCTTGCCGCATCTTTGTCGATGGCGAGGAATATGCCTGGCGTGATGGTGAAGACGTGATGTTCGACGAGACTTACGTGCACTGGGTCAAGAACGAAACCGACATCACCCGCGTGATCCTGTTTTGCGATATTGAGCGACCACTGACCAGCCCGCTGATGACCCGCATCAACCGTTGGGTCAGCGCGCAACTGGGCAAGGCCACTGCGCCGCAGAACCTGGACGACGAACGCGTAGGCGGGATCAACAAGGCCTATGCCTGGAGCAAGTCCTTCAGCGACCGTTTCAGTGGTGTGGTCAAGCAATGGAAGCGGCGCAATCCCAAGCTGTACCGCATCGCCCGGCCGATATTGGCGGTGCTGGTGCTGATACTGTTGTGGCGCTGGTTGTTTGGCTGATTGCAACAGATACAAAAAACCGCTCTGTCGAGAGCGGTTTTTTTTTGAGTTTTTTTAATCAGTTACCCGCTAAAACCCCAGCGGGTTCAACGGCTTTGCTGCCACTGAGTGCAACGTTCAAAAAGCGTTGCTGAGAAGCCGATACAGGCGAGCACAGAGGCTTGCTTTCACTGTTGGGCTTGGCGTTGGAGGGGGCAGGTGTGGTGATCATATTCGGCATTTTGCCACCATTTTGGTTGTTTATTGTACAGTTAAACCGATGCTAGCTTTTCTTCAAAGCGATAACAAGGCGGCCAAACGCATCAAATTGAAACCCGAGCTCCTGGTAGATCTTCATGGCTCCCGGAGCCGGCTCCTGAATTTCCAGCCACTGGCTCCTGCTCTGGCACGAGATTTCAGCAGTTGGTGTTTGAGCCCGATTCTGGGTTTTGGCATAGCGTTGACTAAGTGGATATGAAGCCACTGTTGTACTCGACTGCAGCATGTTTTTGATCCGTTGAGTCATTGCATTTAATGTCGGGCGCTGGTTATAGTCGGTGCTCGACATATCCTCTTAAAAAGATCCGCCCATGCCGCTTTCCCTCCCTCATAGCGTCGTCGTTTCAGCAGTCACTGCTGGCGTGGTGCCGTGCGGGGACAAACAGCCTGCGCAGATCAGTCACTATCCTCCTCCTGTCAGCCGCACCGTGGTGTACGTCGTCGTATCACCACCGGGTGTTGTGGCGGGCTGAGCCGATCGTTCGGCTGCCCGTACCCGTCTAAAAAACCATTGAACTTCAGCTTCGGCTGAGTCGGCTTTTTTGCCTGATGACAGGTGCTCTTCATGTTTTCGATCTCTAAAGAATCCGCGCTGGCGGCTGCTTCCACCTGCCTGTTCGTGCTGCTGTGGAGCAGCGGCGCGATTTTCTCCAAGTGGGGGCTGGCGCACGCGTCGCCGTTTGCCTTTTTGTTGATGCGCTTTGCCATCGCTTTTATGGCATTGCTGTTGATCATGCCATTGATGAAATTTCAGATGCCGCGTGGCGCCAGTGCCGTCGGTTATGCGCTGGCCACCGGGATAGTGCTGCTGGGGGCGTATCAGATTTTTTATCTGCTGGCGCTGGACCTGAAAGTGACACCCGGGGTCATTGCCACAGTGATGGGTGTGCAACCGATTCTCACGGCTGTGATCATGGAGCGGAGACACTCTTTCAGCCGTTCCCTGGGGTTGTTGCTGGGGCTCGCCGGGCTGGTTCTGGTGGTGTACCAGGGCATCGGTCTGGCGGGCCTGTCATGGGCCGGCATGTTGTATGCCTTACTGGCTCTGGCCAGCATGACGGCAGGCACCCTGATGCAAAAACGTATTACCCATAACCCGCTGGGCACGCTGCCCTTGCAGTACCTCGCCGGTTTGCTGGTGTGTGCGGTGTTTGTGCCGTTTCAGCCGTTTCATTTTGAACACAGTGCAGGTTTTGTCGTGCCGGTGTTGTGGATGGGTTTGGTGGTGTCGGTGCTGGCAACCCTGTTGCTGTACCGGATGATCGCCAGGGGTAATCTGGTCAATGTCACCAGCCTGTTTTACCTGGTGCCTGCGGTGACTGCGGTCATGGATTACCTGATTTTCGGCAACAAACTGGCAGCCTTGAGTGTGCTCGGGATGGCGATGATCATCATCGGTCTGATGTTTGTATTCCGTAAGACCCGTTGAGCCAAAACCCCAACCCTGTGGGAGCGGGCTTGCTCGCGATGCTGACAGCACGGTTTATCTGTTCAACCGTATCGATGCCATCGCGAGCAAGCCCGCTCCCACAACGCCATGTGCTTATTTGGACGCTGCCATCGCCCCGGGCTTGAGCACCAGCCACAGTGCCACGGCGATCAGCAGCCCGCCGTACACATGCGCCATCGACAGCGGCTCGCCCAGAAACAGCGCACCCCATAGCACACCAAATGGCGGGATCATAAAGGTCACGGTCATGGATTTGACCGGGCCAATGCTGGTCAGCAAACGGAAATACAGGATGTAGGCAAATGCCGTACACACCAGGCCCAGGCCCAGCAAAGACAGCCACACACTCATGCCGCCCCAACTGGCTGGCGGTTGATTGATCACGCTCAGCCCGAACAGCGGCAACAGAAACAGGGTTGCCCCGAGCATGCTGCCCAATGCCGAAAGCCGTGGGTCAAGGCCGCCTTGCTGATCCAGCCAGCGGCGCGCCAAAAAGCCGGCAAAGCCATAAAAGGTGGTGGCCAGCAAGCAGGCGAGGGCACCCATCAGCAGATCCAGATTGAAGGCGACCGGCCCGGCACGGGTCAAAATACCGACACCAAGCAGCCCCAGAAACACCCCGGCCATTTTCGTCAGGGTCAGTTTTTCGCTGAAAAACAGCCCGCCAATCAACACTCCCATCAATGGCGTGGTCGCGTTGAAAATTGACGAATACCCGGCAGGCAACACCTGTGCTGCCACCGAATACAGGGTGGCCGGCACCCCGGAGTTGATAACCCCCAGGATCAAAATCACCTTGAGCTTGCCGCCGAAATCCCAGCGCACGCGCATCAAGGCCAAAATCACCACCAGGCCGGTCGCGGCAATGGAGACTCGAAAAAATGCCGTAGGAATGGTCCCGAGTACCGGTGCAATGATCCGCATAAACAGAAAGCTGGCGCCCCATATACCTGCCAACGACAGCATGCGCACCAAATCGACAAGTCTCACGGGATTTTCCTTACAAGGTTTGAACCGCGCAGTGTAGGGGATGCTGCGGACAAGACAACGCGCTAATTCCTACAGATTCGTGCATGAGCGCTCAAATCTGCGACAATCCGCCCCCTGCATTTACGAAGAATTCTGCGCACCTGATGACTGACGAATCGCCTGCTATCGACCAGCTGTTGAAAAACCTCGATCAAGCCATGATCGCCGACCGCCACAAGCTGCGTCGGCAGTTGCATGAGCTGCGCAAAAAGCCCGACGACGCCAAGCTGGCCGCCTGGGCCGAGCGGGTGCAGGCGTCCTGCGCGCAGGTGACTGCGCGGGCGGCCAGCGTGCCGCTGATTCGTTATGACGAAAATCTGCCGATTGCCGCCAAGCGTGACGAGATCAAGGCGGCGCTGCTCAAGCATCAGGTGCTGATCCTGGCGGGTGAAACCGGCTCGGGTAAAACCACCCAGTTGCCGAAGATCTGTCTGGAAATCGGCCGTGGGCAGCACGGCCTGATCGGTCATACCCAACCGCGCCGTATCGCGGCGCGCAGTGTGGCCAGCCGGGTGGCCGAAGAGCTAGGTACACCGTTGGGCGCGCTGGTCGGCTATCAGGTGCGGTTCGAGGATCAGAGCGATTCCAATACCCTGATCAAACTGATGACTGACGGTATCTTGCTGGCTGAAACCCAGCACGATCGCTATCTCGAACGCTATGACACGATCATCGTCGACGAGGCCCACGAACGCAGCCTGAACATCGACTTTCTGCTCGGTTACCTGAAGATCCTGTTGCCGCGTCGCCCCGACCTGAAAGTCATCATCACTTCGGCGACCATCGATCTGGAGCGGTTTTCCAAACACTTCAATGACGCGCCCATTGTCGAAGTGTCGGGCCGTACCTTCCCGGTCGAGACCTGGTATCGCCCGTTGACCTCCGAGCAGGATGAAGAGGGCAACAACGTTGAAGACGACCTGAGCGTCGACCAGGCCATCATCGCCACTCTGGACGAGATTGCAGCGTTCGAGCGCAGTGAGCGTAAAAGCCCCGGCGACGTGCTGGTGTTTTTACCTGGCGAGCGCGAAATCCGCGATGCCGCCGACATGCTGCGCAAGGCGCAGCTCAAGCACACTGAAATCCTGCCGTTGTATGCGCGGTTGTCGCCTGCCGAGCAGCAGCGGATTTTCCAGTCGCACCCGGGCCGCCGTGTGGTGCTGGCCACCAACGTGGCGGAAACCTCGTTGACCGTGCCGGGCATCCGTTATGTGATCGACAGCGGCACTGCGCGCATCAGTCGATATAGCTATAAGGCCAAGGTTCAGCGTTTGCCCATCGAGGCCATTTCCCAGGCCAGCGCCAACCAGCGCAAGGGCCGCTGCGGGCGGGTCGAGCCGGGTATCTGCGTGCGCCTGTATGCCGAGGAAGACTTCAACGGTCGTCCGGAGTTTACCGATCCCGAGATTTTGCGTACCAACCTTGCGGCTGTAATCCTGCAGATGCTGCACCTGCGTCTGGGCGAAATCACCGCATTCCCGTTTATTGAGCCACCTGACGGCAAGGCGATTACCGACGGGTTCAACCTGCTGCAAGAATTGTCTGCGGTTAACCGCGAGAATCAGCTTACGCCGCTGGGTCGCCAGCTGGCGCGTTTGCCGGTGGACCCGCGCATGGGCCGCATGCTGCTCGAAGCTGCCAAGCTCGGCAGCTTGCAGGAAGTATTGATCGTCGCCAGTGCGATGTCGGTGCAAGACCCGCGAGAACGTCCACCGGAACGTCAACAAGCCGCGGATCAGGCCCACGCACAATGGAAAGATGTCGACTCAGACTTCGCCGGTTTGATTAACGTCTGGCGCGGTTTTGAAGAGCAGCGCCAGGCGCTGACGGCCAGCCCCCTGCGCAACTGGTGCCGCAAGAACTTCCTCAACTACCTGCGGTTGCGCGAGTGGCGTGATTCCCACCGCCAATTGAGCCTGATCTGTCGCGATATGCAGCTCACGGTCAATCAGGAACCGGCCGACTACCCGAAACTGCACAAGGCGGTGTTGTCCGGCTTGTTGAGCCAGATCGGCCAGAAAACCGAGGACGGTGACTATCTGGGAGCCCGTCAACGGCGGTTCTGGATTCACCCGTCCTCAGGCTTGGGCAAAAAGCGCCCGCAATGGCTGATGACCGCCGAACTGGTAGAAACCACCAAGCTGTATGCGCGCATGGTGGCCAAGATCGAGCCCGACTGGATCGAGCCGCTGGCCGGGCACCTGGTGAAAAAGAACTACTTCGAGCCCCATTGGGAGAAGAAGCGCGGGCAGGTGGTGGCCTACGAGCAAATCACCCTGTTCGGCCTGATTGTGGTCGGGCGCCGTGCCGTGCATTACGGGCCGATTGACCCGGTGCTGTCGCGTGAGCTGTTTATCCGTGAAGGGCTGGTGCGTGGCGAAATTCAGTCGCGGGCCAAGTGCCTGACGGCCAATGCGCAGTTGCTGGAACAACTCGACGAACTGGAGGCCAAGGCCCGGCGCCGTGACATCCTGGCGGATGAAGAAACCCTTTACGCGTTTTATGACGCCCGCCTGCCAGCCGAGATTCACCAAACCGCGACCTTTGACAGCTGGTATCGGGTCAACAGCCAGAAAGATCCGCAATTGCTGATCATGCGCGAAGAAGATGTGCTGGCTCGCGAAGCCACTGAAATCACCACCCAGCATTATCCTGACACGCTGCACCTGGGGGATTTGACCCTGGAGCTGAGCTATCACTTTGAACCCAACCACCCGCGTGATGGCGTGACGGTCAAAGTGCCTGCGCCGCTACTGCCAGTCTTGCCACCCGAGCGCCTGGAATGGCTGGTGCCCGGCATGATCGAAGCCAAGTGCATTGCCCTGGTGCGCAGCCTGCCCAAAGCGTTGCGCAAAAACTTCGTACCGGTGCCGGACTTCGTCAAGGCCGCGTTGCAGCGCATGGAGTTTGCTCAAGGTTCGTTGCCACAAACACTGGGCCGCGAATTGTTGCGCATGACCGGCGCTCGGGTCAGTGATGAGGCCTGGGCAGAAGCGGCGCAGCAAGTTGAAAACCACCTGAAAATGAATATCGAAGTGGTCGACGCTGACGGCAAGTTCCTCGGCGAAGGCCGCGATCTGGCCGAGCTGATGGCGCGCTTTGCCCAGGCCAGCCAGGCCGCGTTGGCCGTGCCGCAAACCGCGAAAAGCCAGCAGCCGGTCGAAGCCAAGGTGTTTGCCCCTGTTGCCGAAAAAACCCAGCAGAAGATTGCCGGTCTGTCGATGACGGTGTACCCGGCGCTGGTGGAAGAGGGCAATACGGTCAAGGAGGGGCGTTTTTCGACTCCGGCCGAGGCTGAGTTCCAGCATCGCCGTGCGTTGCAGCGCTTGCTGATGCAGCAATTGGCGGAACCGGCCAAATTCCTGCGTGGCAAGTTGCCGGGGCTTACCGAACTGGGCCTGTTGTACCGCGAGCTGGGTCGGGTCGAAAGCCTGGTGGAAGACATTCTGCTGGCCAGCCTGGACAGTTGCATTCTGGAAGGCGAAGCGGTGTTGCCCCGTGATGGCGCCGGACTGGCATCGCTGGCCGAGCGCAAACGCGGGGCCTGGACCGAGCACGCAGAAAAGCTGGCCAGATTGACCCTGGAAATCCTCAAGCTCTGGCATGGCCTGCAAAAACGCTTCAAGGGCAAGATCGATCTGGCCCAGGCGGTGGCCCTGAACGACATCAAGCAGCAATTGAGCCATCTGGTGTACCCGGGGTTTATTCGCGAAACTCCGGCGCAATGGCTTAAAGAGCTGCCGCGTTACCTCAAGGCCATCGAAATGCGCCTTGAAAAACTGCCGGGCCAGGTGCAGAAAGACCGGGTCTGGAGTGGTGAACTGAGCGGCCTTTGGGCGCAGTACCAGGCCCGTGCCAGCAAGCATGCCCAGGAAGGCAAGCGCGACCCGCAGCTGGAGCTGTACCGCTGGTGGCTGGAAGAGTACCGGGTGTCGCTCTTTGGCCAGCAACTGGGGACCAAGGTGCCGATTTCGGACAAGCGCCTAAGCAAACAGTGGAGTCTGGTGGACGCTTGAGCCTGTAGTTCTGTGGGAGCGGGCTTGCTCGCGATGGAAGCTGCGCGGTTTACCTGATACACCGCATCGATCCAATCGCGAGCAAGCCCGCTCCCTCGGGGATCATTGCAAAATCCGTAAATAACGCCAAATGCTGGCATTTATGGCAAACTTCGCGGCTATCAGTACCTGAAACGATTTCAATATCTTCTGCTGAACAGAATAGAGGAACGACCGTGCATAACGTCGTCATCAGCGGCACCGGCCTGTACACCCCGGCCAACAGCATCTCCAACGAAGAGCTGGTGCAGTCTTTCAATACCTATGTGCAACAATTCAATGCCGACAACGCGGCGGCTATCGAGGCCGGTGACATCCAGCCCCTGGCCGAGTCGAGCGCGGCCTTTATCGAAAAGGCATCGGGCATTAAAAGCCGCTTTGTGATGGACAAGGACGGCATCCTTGACCCGCAACGCATGCGTCCGCATTTGCCTGAACGTAGCAACGACGAAATGTCGGTGCTTTGCGAAATGGCCGTCGGTGCTGCCAAACAGGCGCTGGAACGTGCAGGCAAGACCGCCGCCGATATCGACGGCGTGATCGTGGCTTGCTCCAACCTGCAACGCCCGTACCCGGCCATTGCCATCGAAGTGCAACACGCGCTGGGTATCCAGGGTTTTGGTTTTGACATGAACGTGGCCTGTTCCTCGGCGACGTTCGGTATTCAGACCGCTAGCAACAGCGTCCAGTTGGGCCAGGCCCGTGCGGTGCTGCTGATCAGCCCTGAAGTGTGCACCGGCCACCTGAATTTCCGTGACCGTGACAGCCACTTTATCTTCGGTGATGCCGCGACAGCGGTAGTGGTCGAGCGTGCTGATCTGGCAACGTCCGAGCACCAGTTCGATATCGTCAGCACCAAGCTGCTGACAACCTACTCGAACAATATCCGCAACAACTTCGGCTTCCTCAACCGTGCTTCGGATGAGCCTGCTGACAGCCCGGACAAACTGTTCGTACAAGAAGGCCGCAAGGTGTTCCGTGACGTGTGCCCGATGGTGGCCGAGCTGATCGGTCAGCATCTGCAGGAAAACCAGGTGGACGTGGCGGATGTGAAACGTTTCTGGCTGCACCAGGCCAACCTGAGCATGAACCACCTGATCGTGCGCAAGCTGTTGGGTCGCGAAGCCTCGGTGGAAGAAGCGCCGGTGATTCTCGACACCTACGCCAACACCAGCTCGGCCGGTTCGGTGATTGCCTTCCACAAGTACCAGGACGACTTGCCGAGCGGTGCGCTGGCCGTGCTCAGCTCGTTCGGTGCGGGTTATTCGATTGGCAGCGTGATCCTGCGTAAACGCTAAGGTCACAGCTGGCTGGTGGTGGGAGCGGCTTACTCGCGATACAGGCCGCGCGGTCTGACAGGTAAACTGCGGTGATGCCATCGCGAGCAAGCCCGCTCCCACACAGCAACATCACTTTCCGGTTGCGGAGACCTGCATGGCAACTGCTGACGACGGTGATCTGCTCAAGCGTCTGCTGAGCGGCGAGCAACAGGCCTTTCGCGAACTGGTCATTGCCTATCAAAGTGCCATGCGAGCCGTGGCTTATGCGATCGTCGGCAGTCGCCATGCCGACGAAGTGGTGCAGGACGCATGGCTGTCTGTGGTGCGCAATCTGGCCGGGTTTGAGGGCCGTTCGAGCCTGAAAACCTGGCTGCTGACCATCACGGCCAATGCGGCCAAGAATCGCTACAAGCAAAATCGCCGGGAAGTGCTGCTCGATGATTTGCCTTCGCCCCACGGCACCATTGGCGATGATCGTTTCTCCAGCGATGGCCACTGGTTGCTGGCGCCCCTTGCCTGGCATCAGGACAGCCCCGAAGCCTTGCTCACCGAAGACGAATTGCGCGAATGCCTCGAACGAACGCTCATCAGCCTGCCGCAATTGCAGAGCAGCGTGCTGGTGTTGCGCGAGCGTCAGGGACTGGAGCTTGAAGAGATTTGTAATCTTCTTGAACTGTCGCTCTCTAATGTCCGGGTGTTGATACATCGCGCCCGACTTAAAGTCTTCGCGACAGTGGAGCATTTCGAGGAGACCGGAGAATGTTGAGCTGCAAGCAGCAAGTGGCGCGTTCAAGCGATTTTCTGGATGGTCAGCTGAGTTTTCGTCAGCGCTTGTTGGTGCGCCATCATTTGCTGTTTTGTCCGAACTGCCGGCGTTTTATCAGGCAAATGCGTTTGCTGAGCGCCACGTTGAAAAAGCTGCCGCAAGCGCTGCCGGAAGATCTGGAGCAAACGGTTGAGCGGATGATGCGCGAGCATTCGCGCTAAAGGCGGGGGGCAGGAGCGAAGGTGCCGTCGGTGGATGTAAGGGGGGCCGACGCCACCTTCGCTCTGCTTTTTAGGCACAACACGCTGAATGGCTCCAGCGCGTTGTCTGTTGCGTGAAACCCTGTTTTAGAACTTGGCTTCCAGGTCCAGCTGCAAGGTGTTGGCCTTGGCATCTTTCTGGGTGGACGTTACGTAGTCCGCCTTGGTCAGGAAGTACGTCACGCCGACACCGAAGTTCTTGTCGATTTCGTAACCCACTTTGAACTTGTGACCGCGAGAACCGGTAGTGCCGTTGGCGAAGTCAGAGTCGGTGAAAGCGCCAACCACTGCGTTACGCTGAATATCGCGGTAGTTGTAGTCCAGGCTGAAGGCGTCGAGCTTGGATTTGAAACCCACCAGCCAGGCATCGTCCTGATCGCTGTCCGTGGCGGCGTTGTGCACGTATTGGCCGTACAGCGACAGGGGTAGTGGCAGGTTGGCGATATCGACCTGACCGAAGCCTTCGTACAGACGGAACTCGTCGGTGCTGTTGCCGTTGACTGCCAGAGCACAAGGGGTGGTCTTCGTGCCGGTGGTAGGGCAGGAGCTGTCCTTGTCGTTATCGTAGCTGTAGACACTACCGCCCAAAGTGACTTTCAGGCTGTCGGTAGGTGCGAATTTTGCCCCCAACTGACCGGCATACAGGCGCAGATCGTGGCGAAATTGCACACCTTCGCCGTCTACGTTGTCCTTGAGTGTGTAGTAACCGGCGCTACCGAACATCTCGACGCCGCTGTTACCCAGATTGTGCTTGTAGGTGGTAGCCAGACCTTCGGGGTTGATATCGCTATCCCAGATAACATCACCCATGCTGACCCATGGCTGCGGCATCTTGCCAGCGATCAGGTGCAGGTCCTTTACCGCTGTCGGGTGGTAGTCAATAAAGGCCTGATCCAGCCACAGCTGCTTCTTGTCGAAGTAGTTGTCCAGATCCTGGTTGGTGGAGCGCGCATCATCGCCGCCGCCCGTAGCGATACGGATACCGGTGTTCACCTGCGGGTTGATTTCGGTGTAGGCGCCCAGACGGGCACGAATACGTTGGCGGTCCTTGTTCTTGCCATCGGACTCGCCATCGATCTTGATGTTTTCGTGACGAACCCGGACATCGCCCTTGAGTTCGGTTTTGGCGGCCCAGGCGACTTTCTGTTCGAAGGCACTGAGATCGGATTTTTTCACCTGATCGGCGGCAGCTTCTTGCTTGGCTTGATTCTCACTGGCGAGTTCGGTTTGCAGCTCGGAGTATTGCGCCGGCGATATGGAACCGTTGGCTTTAAGCATTTCGAGCAGTTTGGCATCGACCGCAGCGCTGGCCGGAACGCTCATGGCCAATACCAGGCCACCACACAGTCCCGCAGCAACCCGTGTAGATACAAGACGCATTATGAATCTCCCAGTGCTGAGATGGCCCTAGCCACCCCAAGAAAAATCGGCCCTTTACGGGCTCACGTTAACGAGGTTTGGTGTGTCGTGAGCGTGTTGGCAAACAGGTCGCTCATAACCCCGTGTTCTAAGAAGCGGCGTCAGTATCGCGGGTGGATATGACAGAAAAGTGGCAGAGTGATAGCAAGTCTGTGACAGCGTGCGGCGTCGCTTCATGTGGGAGCTGGCCATGCCTGACCTGTGGGAGCTGGCTTGCCTGCGATGCGGACGGCGCGGTCTGGCAGGTACACCGCAGCGATGCCCTCGCGAGCAAGTCCGCTCCCACAAAGGGCCCTGGCCAGCCGCGAATTCTGCTGGCCATGCCTGACCTGTGGGAGCTGGCTTGCCTGCGATGCAGGCGACGCGGTCTGGCAGGTACACCGCAGCGATGCCCTCGCGAGCAAGCCCGCTCCCACAAAGGGCCCTGGCCAGCCGCGAATTCTGCTGGCCATGCCTGACCTGGGGGAGCTGGCTTGCCTGCGATGCAGGCGACGCGGTCTGGCAGGTACACCGCAGCGATGCCCTCGCGAGCAAGCCCGCTCCCACATAGGGTCCTGGCAAGCCGTGGATTCAGTTGGCCATGCCTGACCTGTGGGAGCTGGCTTGCCTGCGATGCAGGCGACGCGGTCTGGCAGGTGCACCACGGCGATGCCATCGCGAGCAAGCCCGCTCCCACAAAGGGTCCTGGCAAGCCGTGGATTCAGTTGGCCATGCCTGACCTGTGGGAGCTGGCTTGCCTGCGACGCGGACGGCGCGGTCTGGCAGGTGCACCACGGCGATGCTATCGCGAGCAAGCCCGCTCCCACACCAGATATTCGGGAGTGCTACCATCGGCGCTCTACGCCGTGCCTTGAGGACTATTAATGCCGCTTCAACGACTCGACAGCCTGTCCGCCATCCCTGCCCATGAATGGGATGCGCTGGTGCCGGTGGCCCAGCCTTTTTTGCGGCATGCCTTTCTCAGTGCCCTGGAAGACAGTGCCAGCCTTGGCCCGCATTCCGGCTGGCAGCCCGAGCATTTGCTGCATTACGAAAATGGGCAGCTGCAGGCAGCACTGCCCAGTTATCGCAAATGGCATTCCTATGGCGAATACGTGTTCGATCACGAGTGGGCGCAGGCCTGCGAGCGGGCAGGCATCGAGTACTATCCCAAGTTGCTCACGGCAGTACCGTTCAGCCCGGTCAGCGGCCCACGGCTGTTGGCTGCCCGTGCCGAGGACGGACTTGAGCTGCTCGCGGCCTTGCCCGGTTATTTGCAGATCGAAGGGCTGTCCAGCGCGCATATCAATTTCACCGACCCGCTGGCCGATACGGCGCTGGCGCAACAACCCGGCTGGATGCAACGGCTTGGCTGCCAGTTTCACTGGCAGAACCGCGAGTACCGGGATTTTCAGGACTTCCTCGACGCCTTGAGTTCACGCAAGCGCAAACAGATGCGCAAGGAGCGCGAGCAAGTGGCGGGGCAGGGGTTTGAGTTTGAATGGCTGGAAGGCCAGCAAGTCAGCGAGGCGCAATGGGATTTTGTCTACGCCTGCTATGCCAATACTTACGCTGTGCGTCGGCAAACGCCGTATCTGACGCGGGAATTTTTCAGCCTGCTGGCCGAGCGCATGCCGGAATCAATTCGCGTCGTGCTGGCCAAACAAGGGGCGACCCCGGTTGCGATGGCCTTCAGCCTGATCGGCGGTGACAGTGTCTATGGGCGCTACTGGGGATGCCTTGGTGAGTTTGACCGCCTGCATTTTGAGACGTGTTTCTACCAGGGCATGGATTACGCCATCGCCCATGGTATCCGGCGTTTTGATGCCGGGGCCCAAGGCGAGCACAAGTTGATCCGCGGTTTTGAGCCGGTGATCACCCATTCATGGCATTACCTGCGCCATCAGGGCCTGAAGGCGGCGGTAAGCGACTTTTTGCAGCGCGAGCGAGCAGGGGTGCTGGCCTATGCCGAAGAGGCGAGGTCGGCGCTGCCTTATCGGCAGGCCTGACCCCGGCTCTGGCTGTTTAGTTGCCTTCCTTGCCCAGCCAGCGATAGACCACTGCACCAATGGCCGCGCCCACCATCGGCGCCAACCAGAACATCCACAACTGCTGAAGTGCCCAGCCGCCCACGATCAGCGCCGGGCCGGTGCTGCGCGCCGGATTGACCGAGGTGTTGGTCACCGGGATCGAGATCAGGTGGATCAGCGTCAGCGCCAGGCCGATCGCCAGAGGGGCATGCCCCGCAGACACCCGTTTGTCAGTGGCGCCCATGATGATCAGGATAAACATGGCCGTCATGGTGATTTCACATATCAGCCCCGAGACCATCGAGTACCCGCCAGGTGAGTGTTCGCCATAGCCGTTGGCGGCCAGCCCGCTGGCGGCCAGGTCAAAGCCGGGTTTGCCGCTGGCAATCAGGTACAGCAGCCCGGCGGCAATCACGCCGCCCAGGACCTGGGCAATGATATACGCAGGCAGTTCTTTGGCAGGAAAACGCCCGCCCACCCACAAGCCGAAGGACACGGCCGGGTTGAGATGGCAGCCGCTGATATGGCCGATGGCGAATGCCATTGTCACTACGGTAAGGCCAAATGCCAGCGCTACCCCCAGCAGGCCGATACCGACATCAGGAAACGCTGCTGCGAGCACAGCACTGCCACAACCGCCAAGCACCAGCCAGAAGGTGCCTAGCAACTCAGTAACGGAGCGTTTGAACAAGTTCATCACAGGGTCCCGGATAGATAAATCTATCGAGCAATTGAAGCTGCGTCGCCTCCTGCGGTTGACTGCAGGATTCTCCCGAACCCTGCATTCAGTACAGCACCCGCCGGTTTTTTTGCCAGTGCCATAAAAAACGCCAGAGCCCATTACAAACGGGAGCTGGCGTTGTGTTTACGTGCTTTGCAGCATGCGCGTTGCAAGTCTCAGTTGATACCGACAAAACCACCCGTCTGGTGCTGCCACAAACGTGCATATAAACCGCCCCGGGCGAGCAGTTCGCTGTGGGTGCCGGTTTCTGCAATATGGCCGTTTTCGAGCACAACCAGGCGGTCCATGCGGGCAATGGTCGAGAGGCGGTGGGCGATGGCGATCACGGTCTTGCCTTGCATCAGGGTTTCGAGGCTTTCCTGGATGGCGGCCTCCACTTCGGAGTCCAGTGCCGAAGTGGCTTCGTCCATGATCAGGATCGGAGCGTTCTTGAGCAGCACCCGGGCAATGGCGATGCGCTGGCGCTGGCCGCCGGACAGCTTGACCCCGCGCTCGCCCACATGAGCATCGAAACCGGTACGGCCCTGGGCATCGGACAGCAGCGGGATAAACTCATCGGCCCGGGCCTTGCGCACGGCTTCCCAAAGCTCTTCGTCGGTGGCGTCGGGCTTGCCGTAAAGCAAGTTGTCGCGGATGGAGCGATGCAACAGCGAAGTGTCCTGGGTGATCATGCCGATCTGTTCGCGCAGGCTTTCCTGCGTCACTTCGGCGATGTTCTGGTCGTCGATCAGAATCCTCCCACCTTGCAGGTCGTACAAACGCAGCAATAGATTGACCAGGGTCGACTTGCCGGCACCTGAAGGGCCGATCAGGCCGATTTTTTCGCCGGGCTTGATCAGCAGGTTGAGGTCGCTGATGATCCCGCTGCGTTTGCCGTAGTGGAAGTCGACGTGTTCAAAACGTACCTCGCCACGGTTTACGCTCAGGCGTGGTGCATGTTCGCGGTCAATCACGGCGACAGGCTGGGCGATGGTTTCCAGGCCGTCCTGGACCATGCCGATATTTTCAAAAATGCCGTTGACCACCCACATGATCCAGCCGGACATGTTGACGATGCGGATCACCAGGCCGGTGGCCAGGGCAATGGCACCGACGCTGATCAGTGACTGGCTCCACAGCCACAGCGCCAGGGCGCTGGTGCTGACAATCAGCAGGCCGTTCATGGTGGTGATGACCACGTCCATGCTGGTGACCACGCGGCCGGCCAGCTGGGTTTTTTCGGTCTGCTCGATAATCGCTTCACGAGCGTACTGCTGCTCGAACTGGGTGTGGGCAAACAGCTTGAGGGTGGTGATGTTGGTGTAGCCGTCGACGATACGGCCCATCAGCTTGGAGCGGGCGTCGGAAGATACCACCGAGCGCTCTTTGACCCGGGGGACAAAATAGTACAGCGCCCCGATATAGCAGACGATCCATGTCAGCAACGGGATCATCAGGCGCCAGTCGGCCTCGGCAAACAGCACCAGCGAACTGATGGCATAGATCAGGACATGCCACAGGGCATCGACCGCCTGCACCGCTGAGTCACGCAGTGAGTTGCCGGTTTGCATGATGCGCTGGGCGATGCGCCCGGCGAAGTCGTTCTGGAAAAAGTTGAGGCTCTGCTTGAGCACATAACTGTGGTTCTGCCAGCGGATCAGGCTGGTCATGCTCGGGCTCAGGGTCTGGTGTACCAAAAGGTCGTGCAGGCCAAAGAATACCGGGCGGATGATCAGCGCGACCACGGCCATCCAGATCAGCTCGCTGCTGTGAACCCTGAAGAAGTCGGTATTGGGCGTGCCCTGGGTCAGATCGATCAGCGTGCTCAGGTAGCTGAACAGTGAGACTTCGATCAGGGCCGCGATCAGCCCGACCACCAGCAAGGCGGCGAACATCGGCCAGACCTGGCGCAGGTAGTAGAGGTAAAACGCCCAGACAGTGCTGGGCGGGGCCGCGGTGGGAGCCTCGCGGAAAATATCGATCAACTGTTCGAAACGGCGATAAAGCATTGGCACTGAAGCCCGCACTGCGGGCTCTCCTTTAGTGGTGTGGCCGGTGCTGCTGGCTTTACTCATCCCGATGGGGCACCGGCCAAGGCTCCCTGCTGTGTGCTGCTTGTCAGTCGATGCGTTTGGCCGACTTGATCAATACCGGGTCGATTGGCACATTCTGCATGCCCTGTTTGGTGGTGGTCTGCGAGTTGACGATCTGGTCGACCACGTCCATGCCATTGACTACCTTGGCGAATACGGCATAGCCCGCGTCACGGCCCGGGTCCAGGAAGGCATTGTCGGCGACGTTGATAAAGAACTGGCTGGTGGCCGAATTGGGGTTGGAAGTGCGGGCCATCGACAGGGTGCCGCGCACGTTGTGCAGGCCGTTGCTGGCTTCGTTCTTGATCGGGTCGCGGGTCTGCTTTTGCACCATCTGCGAGGTAAAACCGCCGCCTTGCACCATAAACCCCGGGATGACACGGTGGAAAATGGTGTTGTTGTAAAAGCCGCTGTCGACATATTTAAGGAAATTGTCGCTGCTGATCGGCGCCTTGACCGGGTCCAGTTCGATTTCGATCTTGCCGAAGCTGGTGTCCAGCATGACATGTGGCGCTTTACTGGCGTCAGCCGCCATCAGGTGGGTGGCAAGCAGCAGGGCGCCAGCGGCAAGAGCAATTTTTTTAAGCATGGTTCAGTGATCCTGAAAAGTGGGGTGACTGTTCAATGCCACACGGGAAGCGGTGCATTGAACCAGTGCCCGTGCCACATCCATCAACGGTGGATGTTCACGGGCTGCGGGTGTTGGACAGGATATTCCCGAATCAGGTTCCTGCCCACTGCTGTTCACGCCTGTTGCGGAGCCGCGAAAGGCGCGTCCAGTGGCGCTGTGTCGAAAGTTTGCAACAGTTCGACAAGAATTTGTGTGGCCGGGCCCAGGGGTTTGTCCTTGTTGGCGTAGAGGAAAAACACCGGGTGACGGTTGCCGCCCTGATTGAGCGGCAACGGCTTGAGCACGCCTTCCTTGAGTTCGCGCTCGATCATGTGCCGCGGCAGCCAGGCAAAGCCCAGCCCGCTGCTCACAAACGCTGCCGCCGTGGCCAGGCTGCCGACGGTCCAGCGCTGTTCCGAGCCGAGCCAGCCCACGTCCCTTGGCTGCTGGCGGCCGGAGTCACGAATCACCACTTGTAGCTGGCTTTCCAGGTCCTGGAAGTGCAACTCGCGTTGCAGGCGGTGCAGCGGGTGGTCGGGGTGGGCCACCGCGACAAATTCCACGGTGCTCAATTCGGTACCCAGATAGCCGGGAATATTGAAACTGCTGATGGCCAGGTCAGCCACGCCTTCAAGCAGCACTTCCTCGACGCCGGACAACACCTCTTCACGCAGACGCACGCGACAGCCGCGGCTTTGCGGCATAAAGGCGGTCAGGGCACGCACCAGCCGGGCGTTGGGGTAGGCAGCGTCGACCACCAGGCGCACCTCGGCTTCCCAGCCTTGTTCCATGTGATGGGCGAGGTCTTCGAGCTGGCTGGCCTGCTTGACCAGTTGCCGCGAGCGGCGCAGCAGCACGCCGCCGGCCTCGGTCAACACCGCCTTGCGGCCGTCAATGCGCAGCAGCGGCACGCCGAGCTGTTCCTGCATGCGGGCCACGGTGTAGCTGACTGATGATTGCGAACGGTGCAGGACTTCAGCGGCTTGCGCGAAGCCGCCGTGGTCGACCACTGCCTGCAAGGTGCGCCATTGATCCAGGGTCACGCGGGGCGCTTTCACGATGAAGTCCTCAAATGTGGGGGGAGTGACAGGATACCGCTAAACAAACAGGTTTATAGATAGGTTGTAGCAGGTTATTGCGCTTTTTTATCGAGCTGATGCTCTATAACCTCTGCTTCATCGTCTTACAGTATTTACAGATGGAGCTTACCCGGCATGTCCAATGTTCTGATTATTGAAAGCAGTGCCCGCCAGCAGGGCTCGTTTTCCCGGCAGTTGACGCAACAGTTCGTCAGCCAGTGGCAGGCTGCCCACCCGGCAGATCAGGTGACCTTGCGCGACCTTGCCCTGAACCCGGTACCGCACCTCGATGCCAACCTGCTGGGTGGCTGGATGAAGCCCGAAGCACAGCGCAATGCTGACGAACAGTCTTCCCTGCAACGCTCCAATGAGCTGACCGACGAGTTGCTGGCCGCCGATGTATTGATGCTGGCGGCACCGATGTACAACTTTGCCATACCGAGCACCCTCAAAGCCTGGCTGGACCATGTGTTGCGGGCCGGAGTGACCTTCAAGTACACCGAAACCGGACCGCAGGGGCTTTTGACCGGCAAGAAAGCTTATGTTCTGACGGCGCGCGGCGGGCTATATGCGGGTAGCACCTCGGACCATCAGGAACCCTATCTGCGTCAGGTCCTGGCGTTTGTCGGCATTCACGATGTGACCTTTATCCATGCCGAAGGCATGAACCTGGGTGGCGATTTCCAGGAGAAGGGCCTGAATCAGGCCAAGGCCAGCCTGTCTGCCATCGCATAGCCTGTTAATCGACAGATAATCGCCGGCTGGCTTAATGCTTTCATTGCTCCTTCAAGCATGCGGTTCGCGCATCGAACCTCCCTTTGCACTTTCTTGAGTGCTCGTACCCGATCAGCCCAGGGCTGGATCGGGTTTTTTTTGCCTGGAGCAATGGCTGGGTGCAAGCATGCAGATGCCTTTGAGGTGCGCTACATATCTATCTTTTTACAGGCTCGCGCTCTGTTAATTTGCCCATCGGTTGTTTGGCCAGGCTCCTTGGGCGCATGGCAAAACGTCATTGATTGAGGCGGATGCACCATGTCCATTATTTCGTCCCTGCCAGAGCAGCAACTGCAAGATGAGGAGGCCGCCATTGCCGCTCATCTCGGCCGCCAGCCCACCTTCCTTGCCACCGCCAGGGATTTGTTCCGTGCCGCGTTGCAGCGGCGGTTCGCGTCTGTCACCCAGGCGTTTGACCTGGACGCACTGCATGTCACCGATTATCGCCTGGAGTGGAATCAAGACCGCACGGCGCACATCGCCACCCCTGTGACCTCCCGCAGTCTGGCTGACGAGTTGACACGGTATCTGGCCAGCCGCGAACTGCCGGTCTATGAGGGGCATGTCGGGATCTTCGACCAGGCGGCCAGCATCGGCCACCTGGGTACCCGTCTGGCAGGCAGCGACAGCATGGCCAGCGAACTGGCGGCCCTGTTGCAGGACGTGGGGGTCAGGGCCTACCCGAATTATCCGCTGCAGCTAGCGGCCTTTTACGAGGCGCCGGCGCAGGTGCTCGGGCTGACGCAGGGCGCCGACAACCGCGATGGCCGTGACTTGCCGCTCAAGGTGTGGCTGGCAGAACGAATGGCCCGGCAAAGACGCGCAGAGGCAAACCTGCGCACAAGCGATGGCACCTTGACGGTCGAGGGCGCGGCCATGATCCGGTGGGTAGCAGGGGGATTGCTCGATGCCGGCGTAACCGAGGAGCCCGGGGTTTTCGAGCTGACACTGCGGGTACCGACCGTCGAGGCTCGGGTCTCAGGATGCCTGGTTCTCACCCGTAGCCCCCGTGACTTGCCGGCCCAAAGCCCGGCAGGGGTGATCTTGCTGATGGCAGGGCAGGGCCTGATCGAATTCTCCTCGGGGGGTGAGTTCAACCAATACCTGGCTCGCTGGTTGAGCGACCTGCAAAGCCATCCCTGGTTATGGGCCACAATCGCTTTAAACCACCGCCAGGCTGTGCTGGCTCACTCCCCCCGTGCGCTTGTGGACTACCCGGGTGTTGCCAGCAGCGAGGCTTTTACCCGTTGCCTGGCATCGCTGCTCAGTTGGCAGCAGGACAGTTGCCAGCACCTGACTCGGTCTGGCCGCGTAGAACCGTTGTATCTGGAGCAGGCTATCAATCTGCGCGCAAGGTTGCGTGTCGGCCAGCTGCTGCAGGTGCGGCAGCTGGCCTTGCAGGCACAGCGCAGCGCCGGGCCGCGCAGGACCGCAGCCATTAATGAAGGGCTGGTGCAGGCGTTCCCTGACCTCCAGTCACTGGTTTCGCCCTTCGACATGGACAGGCTTGAACTCAGGGGGTACCGGGATGACAGCGCGGTCACCGACCTGTCCTCAAGCACCCGTCATTCCGGGCAATGGCAACGGGTCAGTTCCAGGCCGCTCGGGGCTGTGTTGCGAGAACTGCTGGTTGATCCCCGGGTGTTCAATCTTGCTGCCGACATTGAGCGCCTGTGCATCGGTGCAGCCGACAGCGATAATTGCATTGAAATCACGCTACAGGCCTTTCGTGACAATGCACTGGCTGTTTTAAGGCCGTTGCGGTATGTCGCTGTGGAGTGCCAACTGCCGGTAACCCCGACGGCCCTGCCTGAACCACCGGTAAACCCCTTCAAGCAGCAGGCGCAGGCCACCCTGGCTGATTTTCGGGCAATGGCTGCAATGTTGCAGGCGGCCCCTGTGGCTTCTTCGTTCAGGTTGCGGCCAAGCCCGCACTCTGCGCTGCAGGGCGCCATCAGCGAAGTGGTGCGCCAGTTCGGGTTGCTGGCGCACGAGTTGCGCGGGCAGGCAGCGAGTGTGCTGTATCAGCGTCTGCCGCTTGCCGCGACATTGCCCGCGAGGCTGCGCAGGCAGTTGGAAACTTGTTTGCATAGCGACCGGCAAGCCGTTCTGTTTGATTACGGTGAGTCGGTGACTCTGGCGGAGATGCTGGACTTTTACTGCATCATTGCGGCTGAACCGCTAACGGCGCCTGCCAGGCGGCAAGCACTCAATGACCTTGAAGAACAGTACGCCGTGCGTGCCTTGGGCATGGAAAACGCAACGCCGTTACTTGACAGCCTGCTGGGTGCCGACCAGGAGCGGGCGTTGCTCGGTGCCGTAAACGCTTGTATTGCAACCCTGCAACCCTTGCCGGGGGTAAACCCTTTGCCGCCTCTGGAAGTGCTGGGGCATTACCTGCCCGGGTTTGACCCTGGCGGATTGGCGCACACCAGGCCGACCGTGGCGCTGCAACAACTGCTCACTTCAGGGCAGGGGCAGTGGCTTGGCCAGCAGTTGCTCAAGGCGTCAGGTTGGCATGGCGCCGCCGATGGCGAGGCTGCCCCGGCGACCCTGAACGCCCAGTTGGCCTGGAAGGCCCTTGTGCTGCGTTATTCCCAGGCAGGTACAACAGCTGGCTACGACCTGAACGCCAATCGTTTGTGGGGTAAAAGCTATGCCTGGATCCGCAGCGACTTCGAGCACTACCTGCTGACCTCGCGACAAGCCACTTCGCCGGCGTTTGCCGCGCTGCTGGCGCGTTTGCTGCGCCCGAGCATGCCCGCGGATTTCAGCGTGCGCGACATTCCGGTCGAGCTGATCTACGGTTCGGCCAGTTGGGTCAACTTTCGGCATGGGGCCGAGCTTGCACATGTGATTGAGCCAGGCTCGCCCCAGCGCATGACTTTTCAACAGGTCATCACGTTGCCAGGCCAGCAGGCGGCTGGCCTGGCAGGGCAGCAGAGCGTGGCGCGGGAAAAGTCGGCGGCCATGCTTTCCCTGCGACTACCACCGCTCATGACCTGGGCAGCCCTTCATGGCGTTGTGCCTGAAATGCCCTTGAGTGCTTACACCAGCGAGCAAATCCAGCAAGCCGCCAAGGCGCTGGATGTCTTTGAGCAGACAGTGCTCAAAGCGGCCAACGATCTGTTCGAGGTTCCCCCCGCCAGACTGCAGATGGCCAGGGCTGAGCTGTTGAAACACGGCATCAGCCCCGAACAACGCGTGTACACGGCGCAGAGGGGGAGTGTGCCCCTGTTTGAGCTGTATGCCGTGGGCAAGCATCTGGAGGTGGATTTTGAACCGCATACGGCAACCACCCTGCCAAGCACCGAAACGCTAAGGGCCCGGGCTGCACTGCTGGCCCGGCTTGGACGCTTGCAGGTGAATATCGAGCGCGAGTTCAGCCGTCGCTACGATGCCCATGAGGCAGCGCTCGTATCTGCACAACAAGCAGTGGTGAGGTTCTTGCTGGACAGCCTGCCCCCGCAACAGCGTCAGGATATCGAGTACAGCGCTGTCAGAGTGCTGCGCGTGAGGACAGAAAGTCGTGGCAGCGTCGCTGAAGAGACCACGAGCCTCATGGATTCTCTGATGCTGCGCCAGGGTTTTATCCTGCAAGTGTGCAAGCCCGGTGATTGCGATATCTATGAGGTATTTCCGCGAGCCTTGCACATTCAGCAAAGCCCCGGGCTCAAGCCATTGTTGATTGGCGGAGTGATTGGTCCCAAACAAACGGGCCTGCATAGCTGGATCCATCGCTATCGGCATGGGGCGATTTTGCAACTTGACGAAAACGCCTACCGAACAGGGCAAAAACCGCGGCCCCATGCACTCTCAAGCTCCAGGCTGATTGTCGAAGAGCTGGGCAGCTTGCCTGCAGCGGGCCAACCCGGCAGTACGCTGCCCAATACGTTTTGTTCCGCGCGCAGCAAGCAGATTGCCATGTTGGCCCCTCTCTATATCGACAGGGATCAGGCCCGCGCGGCAGCCCGGGGCGTGACGGCGTTTGACCATGCTCACCCGGCCGTGCTGCTGCTAAAGTCGATTACCCCGTTCTGGGGGACTTTTGACGACCTGCTGTCTGGCGACCAGAAACGCATGGCAGAGGGAAGGCAGGGGCTGGTTTTCGACCTGCTGTTTTTCCTGCCCGTGGCCCGGTTTGTCGGTGGCGCGGTACGCATCCTGAAAACAGCCGGAAAACTGGGTTTCAAGCCAGCGCTGCCACGGCTGGGAAGGCTCACCAGAACTTTGCTGGTGGCTCTGGCGCAAGAACTCAACCCGGCCGACGGCTTGTCCCAGTTGCTCAAATGGGGCCGCATCAAGGTTTTGATGGGCGGCCGCTGCCTGGCCAGCCGGGGACTGGAGCACTTCAAGCAGGCCGCCAGGCGCTCAAGTGTGGTCCGCTACGACACTCGCCGCGGGCTGGTGACGGTCGATGACCCCGCGCTGTGGAAGTCACCGCCGCCAGGTGATCAGCTACGCAGGGTCAACGGCATCGACAATGTGCCGGTGCGCAACACGGGCAGCGCGGATGCCCCACGTTACCACCTGCTCGATCCTGTTTCCGGCCTGCCCTATGGGCCGCAGCTGGCATCGAGGGTGCGGGTTGTGCGCTTCAACCAGCAAAGGTATGTCGTGCCCGCCAGCCCTGACTTGCCTGATGGCTATTACAGGCTGCGAATCAGCAACCCTGACAACCCGTCGCAACTGCTCAGCAGCGGGCTGATTGCCAAACCCGATGCCGGAGCGGGGGGCTCTGGAGAAGAAGAGGGATCAGGGGCGGGGGTAAGGAGTCATTTGAAACTGGCACTTTACACACCTGGGCCCTGCCGGGTCACGGTGGCCAGGCCACGTTGGCCGACATGAACGCCTACACACGCAGTGATATCTCGTTGCCGGGGCTGGTGCCAGGTCCGGCACCCGGTGTTTACACGCACAATAGCCGGTCCTGGATAACGGCTGGCGAGCCGCCGCAGGTGTATGAAGTGGTGCAGATCAGAAACAGGTTTTGGCAGTTGCATGCCGATGGTGAACAACCTGGCCCTTTTGTGACTTTTCGCCCCGTCCAGGACCTGGCCTCAGGTGTGTGGGAAATAGATCCCGGGATCCGCCTGCAGCCCAGGCCAAGGTCAAAATGGCAAGGCGGGGCCGAGGCCATGTTTGTTCCGGATCCCGAGGGGCCGCAGTTTTACCGCAACCTCAACAACCTGCCGGCGGCTACACCCTGGCAGGTTGAAAGGGCTATCGACTTCAAACGCATCGAGCAGCAGATCCATACCCAATGGCACGTCAAACTGGAAGGGATCAGGGTGATTTCGACAACGGGCAATGATCTGGCAGGGAAAATGGATATTCCCTACGATTCATCCTCTGCCAAAGCCAATCCGGTAGCCTGGACCTCGCCCCAAGGGCACATTTATATCGCCACGGATCATCCGGATTTCGTGGTCAATGGGCTGGTCGATACCGACAAGGTGCGCTCCACGGTGGTACATGAGTATGTGCATGCGGCCTCCCACCGTCATATTGGGTTGCAAGCTGTGTCTGGTGCCGAGGTCAATTATGACGAATGCCTGGTGGACTACTTTGCACAGAAGCTTTACACGCAGATCTATCCGGATCGCCCCTACAAAAGTAGTTACTTCAGCCAGGACGGCACCCTCTGGCATGGCCAGTTGGCGCCCTTTATGACACAAAATGCCAGCATGAGCCTCGAGGATATCCAGCAGGCACTCTTTCATAACCCGGGGCTGTTTCGTCCGTTGAGTGCCGATGCGTTGCAGGCGTGGAAGCGCCTGACGGATTTCTAACCCGGGTTGGTCGCTTGGCCAATCGCCTTTAAACAGGCGACATTGCCAAGCCAGCATTTTACTTCCCCGGCAAACCGGCTAAGGTCGCGCATTCCTTCGGGCTCGCTGCGGCGTGATCGAACAGGCGACCAAGGTTTTTTGAGCGAGAGATACATGGGCTATCTGTTATTTGTCACCCTGATCCAGGCGTTTTCCTTCAGTTTGATTGGCGAGTATCTGGCGGGGCACGTCGACAGTTACTTTGCAGTACTGGTGCGAGTGGTGCTGGCGGGGCTGGTGTTTATCCCGCTGACGCGCTGGCGTCAGGTCGAACCCGGTTTCATGCGCGGCATGTTATTGATCGGGGCGCTGCAGTTCGGCATTACCTACGTCTGCCTGTACTTGAGTTTTCGGGTGCTTACGGTGCCGGAGGTGTTGTTGTTCACCATTCTGACACCGCTGCATGTGACCCTGATCGAGGATGCCCTTAACCGTCGGTTCAACCCCTGGGCCCTGGTCGCCGCGCTGGTGGCCGTGGCGGGTGCTGCAGTGATTCGGTTTGACAGTATCAGCCCGGATTTCTTCAAAGGTTTTCTGCTGCTGCAACTGGCCAACTTCACCTATGCCGCCGGGCAGGTCTTGTACCGCCGTCTGGTGGCGCGCTACCCGAGCGACTTGCCCCATTACCGGCGGTTCGGTTTCTTTTACCTTGGCGCGCTGGCGGTGGTGCTGCCGGCATTCTTGTTGTTCGGCAAGGCCAACTTTCTGCCCGAGGCCCCTCTGCAGTGGGGGGGGCTGGTGTTTCTGGGCCTGGTGTCCACCGCGTTGGGGCTTTATTGGTGGAACAAGGGCGCCTGCCTGGTCAGCGGCGGCACCCTGGCGGTGATGAACAATTTGCATGTGCCGGTGGGCTTGCTGCTCAACCTTCTGATCTGGAACCAGCATGAACCGTTGGGGCGACTGTTCATCGGTGGGCTGGTGATTGTGTTTGCTGTCTGGATCAGTCGCCTAGACCGCAGGCCCGTGACGGTCTAAGGTCAACCTCAGTCCATCTATCGCCGTAAGGGAGAGTCGGAATGACAGTCAGGGTGTTGATCTTGCCGGGCCTGTTCAATTCAGGAGCAGAACACTGGCAATCTCACTGGGAGCAGCGCTACAGCGGTTTGCACCGGGTCAAGCAGGAAGATTGGCAAAACCCGGTCTGTACTGACTGGGTGCAGAACCTGCAAAAAAAAATCACCAAGAGCGAGCGCCCTGTGGTGCTGGTTGGCCATAGTCTGGCGTGTTCGTTGATTGCTCGATGGGCGCAGCAACACCCCAAAGAGGCCCGGCGTGTGCGTGGGGCGCTGTTGGTGGCGCCCAGTGATACCGAGGCCGACAGTTACCCGGCCGGTACCACAGGCTTTAGCCCCATGCCGCTTGAGCCCCTGCCATTTGATGCCATCACCGTGGCCAGTACCAACGACCCCTATGTTACCCCTGAGCGGGCCGAGGCCTTCAGCCAGGCCTGGGGCAGTGAGCTGGTATGGCTGGAAAATGCCGGGCATATCAATGACGAAGGCGGGTTTGGCGCCTGGCCGCAGGGGATCGAGTTGTTGTTCAAACTCACCGGTGATCCGCAGTTCAAGCAAACTTGAACCTGTAGCCGCCCGTAGCAGCTGCCGTAGGAACGAGGCTGCGTCCGGCGTGATGCGGCACCCCGACGAAGCCGTCGTCAAACCAGAGCACTCAGTATCGCGGATACACCGAGTTGCCTGATTTGCGACGGCTTCGTCGGGGGGGGGCGCATCACGCCGGACGCAGCCTTCGGCAGCTGCTACGCATCCCGTACCCTTCAGCCGCCGACGAGGCACATCACTCTTCGATCGGTATTCTGTTGAACAGCCCTTTGCGCAGGTCATTGCCGCTGGGTTGCTGGTATACGCTGAGCCCGAACTCAGGCAGCACGGACAGCAGGTAGTCAAAGATATCGCCCTGAATGCGCTCGTATTCGTCCCACACCGTGGTCCGGGTAAAGCAGTACACCTCCAGTGGCACGCCTTGAGGCGTGGTTTGCAGCTGGCGCACCATGCAGGTCATGTTCGGCTGGATATCGGCATGGCTTTTCAGGTAGGCAAGGGCATAAGCACGGAAGGTGCCGATATTGGTCATGCGCCGACGGTTGGCGGACATGGCTGCCACGTTGCCCTGGGCTTCATTCCAGCTTTTGAGTTCGGCTTGCTTGCGATGCAGGTAGTCGCTCAGCAAGCGTACCCCTTCCAGACGCTGCTCCTGCTCATCGGTCAGGAACGCGACATCGCTGGCATCAATAAACAGGCTGCGCTTGATCCGGCGTCCGCCGGACTGCTGCATGCCGCGCCAGTTCTTGAACGACTCGGACATCAGGCGCCAAGTCGGAATCGAGACAATGGTCTTGTCGAAATTCTGCACCTTGACGGTGTGCAGGGTGATATCGATTACATCACCGTCGGCACCCACCTGCGGCATCTCGATCCAGTCGCCGACTCGCAGCAAGTCGTTGCTGGTCAATTGCACGCTGGCCACAAACGACAGCAGGGTGTCCTTGTAGACCAACAAAATGACTGCCGACATGGCCCCCAGACCCGACAGTAGCAGCATCGGCGAGCGGTCGATCAGTGTGGCGACAATGATGATGGCCGAGAACACATACAGCAGCATTTTCGTCAGCTGAATGTAACCCTTGATCGGCCGGGTCTTGGCGTAATTGGTGCGCGAATAGATATCGAGCAAGGCGTCCAGCAGCGAGCTGATGACGCGGGTAAGGACAAAAATGGTAATGGCCAGCGCCAGGTTGCCGAGGAAGTGGCGACCGTTGTCGCTCATGTCCGGCACCAGATTGCGCCCGAACTGCACCATCAACGAGGGGGTCAGTTGGGCCAGGCGATGGAACACCTTGTGTTCGCGTAAGTCATTGATCCAGTGCAGGGCCGGTTGGCGGCCGAGCATTTTGGTCACGCGCAGGACAATGATGCGAGCGATATGACCGGCCAGCAGGGCGACGCCCACCAGAACGATCAGGCCGAGCATGGCCGAGACCCACGGATGTTGGTCCAGGTTGGCCCACAAGTCCTGGATTTGGCTCCAGAGAGGTTGAGTATCCATAAGCTAAAACGATATCCGGTAATAAATGGCTATGGGATTAGAGCACTTCAGGGTGATTTGTGGGCCTTGATTGGACTAAAGACCCTAAAAAACCATTTGTTTCATGCCGTTCGTGCAAAGTAACTCGGCCTTGGCGCTCGAAACCGTTACTCTATGCCGCTGATTTTTTGTATTTCTTCGAGGTAGCACCCGTGTTTTCCGATTTCGCCCTGCACGAACGCCTGCTTAAAGCTGTGGCCGAGCTTAAATTTGTCGAGCCTACGCCTGTGCAAGCAGCGGCCATTCCGCTCGCGCTCGAAGGGCGTGACCTGCGGGTTACAGCTCAAACCGGGAGTGGCAAGACGGCCGCTTTCGTTCTGCCGATTCTCAATCGCCTGATTGGTCCGGCCAAAATCCGCGTCAGCATCAAGGCATTGATCCTGCTGCCGACCCGCGAGCTGGCCCAGCAAACGCTGAAGGAAGTTGAGCGTTTTTCGCAGTTCACGTTCATCAAGTCCGGCCTGATCACCGGCGGTGAAGACTTCAAGGTCCAGGCCGCCATGCTGCGCAAGGTGCCGGATATCCTGATCGGCACCCCGGGCCGTTTGCTGGAGCAACTCAACGCTGGCAACCTCGACCTCAAAGAAGTTGAAGTGCTGGTGCTCGACGAAGCCGACCGCATGCTCGACATGGGTTTCTCCGAAGACGTACAGCGTCTGGTCGATGAATGCCCGAATCGTCAGCAAACCATGTTGTTCTCGGCCACCACCGGTGGTTCGGGCCTGCGTGAAATGATCGGCAAGGTCCTGAACAACCCGGAGCACTTGCAGCTCAACCAGGTCAGCCAGCTGAACGCCACCACGCGTCAGCAGATCATTACCGCGGACCACAACCAGCACAAAGAGCAGATCGTTAACTGGCTGCTGGCCAACGAGACTTATCAAAAAGCCATTGTTTTCACCAATACTCGCGCCATGGCCGACCGTATCTACGGTCGTCTGGTGGCTCAGGAGTACAAGGCGTTCGTCTTGCACGGTGAAAAAGACCAGAAGGACCGCAAGCTGGCGATCGATCGCCTGAAGCAGGGCGGCGTCAAGATTCTGGTTGCCACCGACGTTGCGGCCCGTGGCCTGGACGTTGAAGGCCTGGATCTGGTGATCAACTTCGATATGCCACGCAGCGGCGACGAATACGTTCACCGTATCGGCCGTACTGGCCGTGCAGGCAATGATGGCCTGGCGATCTCGCTGATCTGCCACGGTGACTGGAACCTGATGTCCAGCATTGAGCGCTACCTGAAGCAAAGCTTCGAGCGTCGCACGATCAAGGAAGTCAAAGGTACTTACGGCGGCCCGAAAAACGTCAAGGCTTCGGGTAAAGCGGTTGGTGTGAAGAAGAAAAAGACCGACGCCAAGGGCGTCAAGAAGAAGTCGGGCGCCAAGGCACCGACCAAGCGCAAGATTGCCAACCGCCCGAAGACCGACGCCCTGTCGCTGGTCAGCAAGGACGGCATGGCACCGCTCAAGCGCCGCAAGCCAGAAGCACCAGCCGCTGAGTAAAGCGCTGGCGTGACTCACAAAAAACCCGGCCTGTGCCGGGTTTTTTGTTGCCTGAAACGCCGCAGATTTTGTGAGTGCCGCATTGTCTGTGGGAGCTGGCTTGCCTGCGATGTATGCACCGTGGTGTGACTGGGAAGCCGCGCCGTCTGAATCGCGAGCAAGCCCGCTCCCACAGGGATTGTCGTCGGCTGCAGATTTTGTGAGTGCCGCATTGTCTGTGGGAGCTGGCTTGCCTGCGATGGCGTCACCGTGGTGTGACTGGGAAGCCGCGTCGTCTACATCGCGAGCAAGCCCGCTCCCACAGGGATTGTCGTCGGCCGCAGATTTTGTGAGTGCCGCATTATCTGTGGGAGCTAGCTTGCCTGCGATGTATGCACCGTGGTGTAACTGGGAAGCCGCGCCGCCTGCATCGCGAGCAAGCCCGCTCCCACAAAACCGCAGGCGGTTCAGTAGAACGTCCGCTCGGCCTTAAATGTCAGCAAGCCATCACACTGGGTGTTTTGCCCGGAGTAGGCGGAGCAGTCGGTGCCGTCCAGGCTGGAGTCGCTATAGATGACATTCAGGTCGATGCCCATCCAGGCTCGCGAGAACTTGATCGACCAGTCATTGAAGGCGCGCACGCTGCCGCCCTCGGCAATGGACACGGGTGTGCCCAGCTGATGAGTGGTGTATTTCATGCTCACGCCGATGCCAAATGGCTGGTTGACGCCAAGGTCGGCAAACAGGGTGCTGTCGCGGCGGTCCGGGTCGTTGCTGAAGGCGGCGCCAAAGCGCGTGCCCAGCACCGTGAGGCCGGCAAAGATCTGCTGGCTGTCCAGTGAGTCGACTTTGGGGTAGCTGTAGTGAATCAGCCCCAGCTCATAGCTCAAGGTCTGGTCGAAGGGGTGTTTGTAGCCCAGGTAGGAATCTACTTCCAGGTTGCTGCCGGGTTTGATCCCCATCGTGGGCGCCCATTGCCCGACATACCAGCCACTGTCGTGGGTCAGGTCCAGGCCCCCATGAAAGGTCGAGCCTGCGCTTGTGGGCTTGACCAGGCCCTGCGCCATGCTGCGGCTGGGCTGGGTAGCCAGCTTGAGGTCGAAATCGCCCAGTTCGCGGGAGAACACCTGAGCATCCGCAATGGCGCTGGTCAGCAGCGTGCCGGCCAGCAATACCGCCCGTGTGAGCATGATCGGCTCCCTATATGGGCTCAAAGGCTTGATTCAGAGCCTTCGGAGCATACGCAGGAATAGCGGCAACAAAATGCCGTTCGTCGATTTATCGATGCGAATCAGTGGCAACGCAGGGGAACATGGGGGATAAATCGAGAGTCCTAGCGCCTTGAAGGGCAAAGCGCATTAGGACCAGATGACGCGAGGGGGTGTTACTTTTTGCCGAGCGTGATCTGCTTGGACGGGCCAAAAGTTTGGCCGCTGACGCCTTTGCTGATTTGCTGAATCTCGCCACCGGATTTCAGGAATGCTTCGATTTGAGCATTGATGGAATCACTGGTTTCAACAGCGGGAGCTGGCTTTGCTTTGCTGGCGGATGCTTTTACACGCATGGCGGCTATTGACCTGTAGAAAATAACTTGGCCAGCGATAGTACCTGAAATACTTGACAATTGCTTGTTAAATATCTTCGTAAAATAATAGGGGCGCGTTGCCGTACTGCCCAATCAGTTGCATAAAGATCCGCTAACTCGCTGTTTTAATTCATAACAGGGGAGGGTTTTGCAGTGCATTCAGAGGTTCGCAGGTGCGCGGCATGTTCCCTCCAGGCTGACGAATGGCACCCAAGGGGTGGGGGAAAATCCTGATAAATCAAACCTTTCGCAGATTTTTTGGATGCGGGGCTGCGGCGCTCCAATTTGCCCCCTTAAACTCGGGTAGAATGCCGCTTACGTAATGAGGGTATTGGACATGGCTTTAATCGGTCGCTACAACAGTTTGCAAGTGGTTAAACATACAAACTTCGGTTTGTATCTGGACGGAGGGGCTGACGGTGAAATCCTGTTGCCCAACCGTTATATTCCAAAAGATATTCCCAGCGAAGATGAAGACTGGCTCAACGTCTTTGTTTATTTGGACAGTGCTGACAAGTTAATTGCCACCACTGAAAAACCAAAAGTTCAAGTCGGTGAATTTGCCAGTTTGAAAGTGGTTGAAGTTAACAGCATCGGTGTGTTCCTGGATTGGGGCCTGCCAAAAGATCTGCTGTTGCCGTATTCCGAAGAAAAACGCCAAATGACCGCCGGCGAATACGTCGTGGTGCATGTCTACCTCGACAAGCACACCCGCCGCATTACCGCGACTGCCCGTCTGGACCGTTACCTGGACAAGACTCCGGCCAATTACCAGGTCGGCCAGGAAGTTGATCTGTTGGTGGCCGAGGCCACGGACATGGGCTTTAAAGCCGTGATCAACAACAAGCACTGGGGCTTGATCCACAAGAATGAAATCTTCAAGTTCATGCGTGCGGGCAAGCAGGAAAAGGGCTACATCAAGGAAATCCGTGCTGACGGCAAGATCAGCCTGAGCTTGCAGCCAGTTGGCCAGGAAGCCGCCAGCAGCCTGAACTCCAAGATCCTCAGCAAGTTGCGCGACAACAACGGTGTGCTGGCGGTCAGCGACAAAAGTGCCCCGGAAGTGATCAGCACCCATTTTGGCGTGAGCAAGGGCAACTTCAAGAAAGCCATTGGCGCGCTGTACAAGGAAGGCAAGATTGCGATCCACCCGGACCGCATCGAACTGATCTGACCCAAGGCGAGGGCTGGCGACATGAGCAAGGCAGTGTGGGCGTATATCGGTGCGTTACTGGCTTTTCTGGTGCTCGACGGCATGTGGCTGGGCGTGCTCATGGGCTCTACCTACAAAGAGCTGTTGGGCCCGCTGATGCTGGTTCAACCCAAGTGGGGCCCGGCCATCGTGTTTTACCTGCTGTATGTGCTGGGTGTGGTGTTCTTTGTGGTATTGCCGGCCCTTGCCCGGGCCAGTGCGCGCAGGGCGGCGCTGGCGGGTGCGCTGTTCGGGCTGGTGGCCTATGGCACCTATGACATGACCAACTGGGCCACGCTGCAAGGCTGGTCGGCCCAGTTGGCGTTGATGGACATGGCCTGGGGCGGGTTATTGACCTGTCTTGCAGCCCTGTCGGGTTATTGGGCGGCACGCAAGCTGGCGTCCTGATTGTCTTTCTGCAACTGACAAGCACTGCGTTGTTTCGACTTTTATAGGCGTGGCTTTTTTTCGGGTGAATTATGAGTGTTTCGCGGCGAGCAACGGATGCTTTCGCACTGCAAGTGATGCTGGGGTTGTGTCTGATCTGGGGGGTGCAACAGGTCATCATCAAGCTTGCCGCACCTGATATCGCGCCAGTGATGCAGGCCGCCCTGCGTTCCGGTATTTCGGCGCTGCTGGTGGGACTGCTGATCTGCTGGAAGGGTGGCTGGGGCCAGGTACCCGCCACCTGGCGCGGCGGTTTGCTGGCAGGCAGCCTGTTCGGGCTGGAGTTCTTCTTTATTTCCGAAGGCCTGCAACTTACCAGTGCGGCGCATATGTCGGTCTTTCTCTATACCGCGCCGATTTTCACCGCCCTCGGGATTAACTGGCTGTTGCCCAGCGAGCGCCTGCGGCCCTTGCAATGGCTGGGGATCTTGCTTGCGTTTGTCGGGATCGCTTTCTCGTTCGCGGGCGGCATGTCGTTTGCCGATATGGATCGCAATGTGCTGCTGGGTGATGCCTACGCCATTCTGGCGGGCATGGCCTGGGGCGCTACCACGGTGGTGGTGCGCGCCTCGCGGTTGTCGGATGCGCCGGTGACCCTGACCCTGTTCTATCAATTGATTGTCGGCTTTCTTGGCCTGCTGGTGATTGCCGCTTTCAGCGGCCAGATTGGCGACGTCAGCCTGACCACCGTGGCGGTGGCCAGTGTGCTGTTTCAGGGGCTGGTGGTGTCGTTCTTCAGTTATCTGGTGTGGTTCTGGCTGCTCAAGCGTTATATGGCCTCCAACCTGGCGGTGTTTTCATTTATGACGCCGTTGTTCGGAGTGACCTTTGGTGTACTGGTGTTGCATGAACCCCTGAGCGTCAACTTTGTGGTGGGCGCCGTGCTGGTGCTGTGCGGCATTACCTTTGTCAGCGCCGAGCAGTTGGTGCGTCGCAAAGTTCGCGCTCTGCTGGGGAACTGACCGACTGCCACGCCAGCAACCCGGCCAGCAGCAGCCCGCTGGCCGCGATGATCAAGGCCGGTTGCAAGCCGCCGCTGAAATGGCTGCTCAATGCCGCCAGCAATGGGCCGCATAGCTGGCCCACGGCGAAACAGGCGGTGAGCAAGGCCGCATTGCGCGCTGTGGCGTGGGGCGCCAGGTCCCGTGAGCGCTGCATCACCAGCGGCATGCAGGCTAGAAACGGCGTGCCGCACAGGATCACCCCCAGAGCCAGGCCGGCACCGCTGGGCAGCAGGCACGCCAGCACGCCAAGGGCTTGAATCCACAGCCCGCCCATCAGCCAGAAGCGCGTAGTGGCTGGCCGGGGGCGGCGAAAACTGATCAACACCACACCCGTCGCCGCGCACAGCCCGAATGCAGGCCAGAACAGGTCCGCTTGCCACTGGCCGTGGAAGCGTGCGCTTGCCATCTGTGACAAAAACGTCGCCGGGATGATGTAGCCCAGGCCATACAATCCATAAATCGCTCCCAGGCGGGCAATACCGGGTTGGCGGCCGTCCGCCTGGTTTTCTGCGGGGCGGGTGGCCGGTGGGGCAGGTTGCGGCAGGGCAGGCAGAATCACCAGCAGCATCAGCAGTGCCACCACGGCATAGATCATCCACAGTGTGGCGGAACCCTGCCCGGTGGCATTGGCTGCCAGCGCCAGCAACCCGGTCAGCATCACCCCCGCGCCCGGACCGGCAAATACCAGGGCGCCCAGCCGTGGACGATTGGCGGTGATGGCTATGTGCTGACTGAGTGCGGTAATCATCACCATCACCCACGCACTGGCGATACCGGCACCAAAACGCAGGAGCAGATGAGGCCAGAATCCGTAGGCCCAGTATGAAATCAGGGTCAGTACAACGCACAGCCACAGACCTGTGTGCAGGCGGCTGCGCACCTGGTCAGGGCGTCTGGCGCGCATGGCGTCCAGTGCGCCGAGCAGATAGCCCAGGTAGTTGGCGGCGGCGATCAGCCCGGCGCCCGTCAGGTCGCTCTGGCCTTCGCTGATCAAGTGCGGCAGTTGTGGGGTCAGGGAGAAACGACCTATGCCCATTGCCATCATGAGGGCGACAAAGCTGGCGAGTATGCGGATCAGGGGCGACATGTTGCGGATTCCTGAGGGAGAACAATGACCGTCAGGCTAGAGTGAATTGACTTTCCTTAAAAATGAATAATAGTGAGCTACTTGTTCTGTATTGGAGAATGGTGTGGAGTTCAGTCAGTTGCGTATTTTTCAGGCCGTGGCCGAAGAGGGTTCGATTACCCGAGCGGCTGAACGCATGCACCGCGTGCCCTCCAACTTGTCGACCCGCCTCAAACAGCTGGAAGAGCAGATGGGAGTTGAGCTGTTTATGCGCGAGCGTCAGCGCCTGCAGCTATCTCCGGCGGGGCAGGTGCTGCTGGACTACACCGCGCGTCTATTCGCCCTGCATGATGAAGCGCTGGGTGCGGTGCAGGGCGGCGTGCCTGCGGGCAAGTTCACCCTGGGCACCATGTACAGTACCGCGGCGATTCATTTGCCGAGCTTGTTGGCCCGCTATCACCGTACTTATCCGGCAGTGAATCTGCATGTGCAATCGGCACCCAGCGGTGAGTTGCTTGAGGGGTTGCTGACCGGGCGGCTGGACGCAGCTCTGGTGGATGGTCCGCTGGAGCTGGCCGGGCTGGATGGAGTGGAGTTCTGCGAAGAGCGTCTGGTGCTGATCAGTGATCTGGATCATCCGCCAATTAGCCGCGCCCAGGAGGTGCAGGGGCGTGAAGTGTTTACCTTCCGCCAGGGCTGTTCTTACCGAGCCCGGCTTGAAGCCTGGTACGCCAGTGATCGGGCTGCAATGGGGCGGGTGATGGAGATCGAATCCTATCAAGGTATGTTGGCGTGCGTGGCAGCAGGGTCGGGGGTGGCATTGATGCCGGCCTCGATGCTGGCCAGCTTGCCGGGGCGTGAAAATGTACGCATACACCCCTTGAAACAACCTTTTGCCAGTGCCACAACATGGTTGATGTGGCGAAAAGGCATGAGAGGGGCCAACCTGAATGCCTGGATAGAGCTGCAACAGGCCCATTCGCCGCAAACTTCTGAATTATCGCTGCAACTTCTATTGCCGGCCTGAATCATACAGGTGCAGGGCTTAGCCTAAAGTTCATTGACCTTAAGCAAGCATCTTGTAGGAGTTAGGACTATTATCTGTACGAAGCGACCACTGAATTCCCGTCGCCAGAGTGACCCCAAGGGGGATATATGAAAGACAAACTGCAAACTTGGCTCCATGACCTTGGCGTAGCGCTAGGTTTGATCGAGCCGCCAATGCAACCTGTGCCAATCCCTGTCGAGGATCCGCGCCGCCGCCCGCAACGTCGCCGCTAAGGGCACTTGTTTGCGGCAGGTAGCCTGACCTCCAGCGTCCCTTGCCTGGTGCAAGGGCCTGCGCCCTGCAACGCAAAAAAGGGCAGTGGCCACTGCCCCCTCTCCTTATTGGGCTTGTCAGCCCATGCTGAAGCGCACGCTGTAATTTAGCGGTGCTTCGTCTGTTTTTTCCGTGACCTGGGCTTCGCACTTCACATCCTCGACACCGGTAGAGGTAGCACTGGCTGCCCGGGTTGAGTGGAGTGTCGGTGTGAATGTGCCAAATGACTGGGTAACCTTCAACGCCGTGGAAAAGGTGCATTCCCGATTGCCATTGCTATAAGCAATGACTTCGCGCAGGGTTGCCGGGGTTTTGCGCGGGTAAGCAAAGTTGGTTTTGTAGTTTGCCTCATAGGAATGCTCGCCATAGGGGGCGACATCAAAGAAGCCGGGAGCGGCCAAGGACAGGTCCCAGCCGGAACGCTTGAGCGTGAGCGGCCCCGAGGTGTTGTTGACGATTTCGAAGGTCAGTGTGGTGACATCGGCTTGAGCGGTGGCACCGGCGCCGGCCAGGGTAATGGCCACTGCGGCAGTGGCCAGATACGTGTTGAAGTGGGTCATGGTGGCAAGTCCATTTAATCAGTCAGGGTTGCATGAAGTAATGCGGCAACATCCTCTGTGGCCGCTTTTCAAGCTTAGTTGGGCTGATTAATGGCATGGGAGCGACACGTCGCTGAGTGGGCGGGGTATTGGCGTTGCGGGTTGTATGAAAGGGTTGAGGGGGGCGGGTACAACCTGCAACGTTGTACCCGCTGAAGAAAACCCTGATCAGGCCGCGCTGGCTACAACCGCAGGGCGTCGATCCAGCAGGCTGACCAGCACAAAACTGACCAGCGCCACAGCCAGGCTGTAGTAGATCGGCGTGTTGGCATCCAGGCCATCCTTGATCATGAACGCCAGTGCAGTGACAAACCCCAGGCTCATGCTGGTAATGGCGCCCGCCGTGGTGGCGCGCTTCCAGAAAATCGCCCCGATCAATGGCACCAGCATGCCGCCCACCAGCAGGTTGTAAGCGAGGGTCAGGGCGCTGATCACATCCGAAACCACCAGGGCGATGCCCAGCACGGCAATGCCCGTGAGCAGGGTGAACAGGCGGTTGATCCGCAGGCTCGACTGCTTGCCGCCGCGCAGCCTTGGCAACAGGTCTTCGGTCAGTACCGTGGAAGCCGCGAGCAAGCCGGCACTGGCGGTGGACATCATGGCCGCCAGCGCTGCGGCAATCACCAGCCCGCGAATACCGTCAGGCAGCGACACCTTGACGATGGCGGCGAAGGCATTGTTGACGTTGTCCAGGTCCGGGATCAGCACATGGGCGGCCATGCCGATCAGGGCGCAGGTCAGGCCGTAGAGAATGCAGTAAAACCCGGCGAACGTGCCGGCATATTTGGCCACTTTCGCGGTTTTTGCGGTGAACACCCGTTGCCAGATGTCTTGGCCGATGAGGATGCCAAAGAAGTAGATCATGAAGTAAGTGATGATCGTGTCCCAGCCGATGCTGGTGAAGCTGAAGTTCGACGCGGGCAACTTGCTCACCAGTTCGTCCCAGCCACCAACGCGGTACAGGCAGATGGGCAGCAAGACGAACATCAGGCCCACGGTCTTGATTACGAACTGCACGATGTCGGTCAGCGTCAGCGACCACATGCCGCCCACGGTGGAATACACCACCACCACGCCACCGCCGAGCAATACCGAGATCCAGAAGGGCAGGCCGAACAGCACTTCCAGTACGGTGCCGATGGCCAGGATCGAGGTCACGCCGATCATCAGCGCGTAGGCCAGCATGATCACCGCGCTGGCCTGGCGGGCCATGGGGTTGTAGCGTTTTTCCAGTACCTGGGTGACGGTGAAGATTTTAAGCTTGAGCAGCGGCTTGGCCAGGAACAGGTTAAGCGCAATGATCCCGCAACCCAGGGCGGCGCACAGCCAGAAGCCGGAAATCCCGTGTACATAGCCCAGGCGCACGGTGCCGACGGTGGACGCGCCGCCCAGTACCGTTGCGGCCATTGTGCCCATGTACAGCGTGGGGCCCAGGTTGCGCCCGGCAACCAGATAGTCTTCGTGGGTTTTGGCTTTGCGCATGCCGTAGTAGCCGAGCACCAGCATTGCCGCTGCGTAGATAAGGACGACCAGTAGATCTAAAGCCATGATGGCGAATCTCCGATTATTTTTTTTATGGATACAGCTGGCACGGTGGTTTGGTACCGCCAAACGCAATGTTCAACGGTGCCTGAGAGACGTCCTTATCGATGTACAACGCCGGGCAGCACGCAAAGCATTTCGTACAGCAAATTGGCGCCCAGCAACGAGGTGTTGCCGGTGGTGTCGTAGGGCGGCGAGACTTCTACCAGATCGCAGCCGACCAGGTCGAGGCCCTGGCAACCGCGGATCACTTCCATCGCCTGGATGGTGGTCAGGCCGCCGATTTCCGGGGTGCCGGTGCCGGGTGCCCAGGCCGGGTCGATACCGTCGATATCAAAGCTCAGGTACACCGGACCGTTGCCGACTTTTTCGCGCACTTCGGCCATCAGTGGGGCCAGGGATTTGTGCCAGCATTCTTCAGCCTGCACCACGCGGAACCCCTGTTTGCGGCTCCAGTTGAAGTCTTCGGCGGTATAACCCTGGGCGCGCAGGCCGATTTGCACCACGCGGTCGCAGTCCAGCAGGCCTTCTTCGACGGCACGGCGGAAGGTGGTGCCGTGGGCGATTTTTTCGCCAAACATGTGGTCGTTTACATCAGCGTGGGCATCGATATGCACCAGGCCGACCTTGCCGTGCTTTTTATGAATGGCGCGCAGGATCGGCAGGGTGATGGTGTGGTCGCCGCCCAGGGTCATGGGGATGACGTTGTGTTCGAGGATTTCGTCGTAGGCCTCCTCGATGATGCGTACCGCGTCGAGCAGGTTGAAGGTGTTGATCGCCACATCGCCGATATCGGCCACTGACAATGAATCAAAGGGCGCGGCGCCGGTGGCCATGTTGTAGGGGCGGATCATCACCGATTCGGCGCGGATCTCGCGGGGGCCGAAGCGGGTGCCGGCGCGCAGCGAAGTGCCGATGTCCAGGGGCACGCCGACAAATGCGGCGTCCAGGCCAGCGGCTGATTGCAGGTGCGGCAGGCGCATCATGGTGGCGATGCCGGCGAAGCGCGGCATTTCATTACCGCCCAGTGGTTGATGAAGAATTTTGTCCACGGGTAAGGCCTCGTCGTTTTGTAGGAGTTATGGCGCTCGATTCTGCGAAAGGTGCGAGGCGGGAAGAATCGCTGCGGGCAAATACTTAGTTCAGGTTTTTCTAAACTAATGGCGGTAGACTTTGATCCTTCATCATTGCCTGTGGGAGCGGGCTTGCTCGCGAATGCATCACCGCGCAGCAGGCCGAAACCCGGGCGCCTGTATCGTGAGCAAGCCCGCTCCCACGGTGGAAAGTGAGTTATTGATGGCCAACGCTTTACCCGATCTGAAACTATTGCGAATCTTTGCCAGTGTGGTCAGGCACCAGGGGTTCGCCAATGCCCAGCAGGCGCTCAACCTCTCGACCTCGGCCATCAGCACCTACATGAGCCAGCTCGAAGCCAATCTGGGGCTGGTGCTGTGCCATCGCGGTCGCGGCGGTTTCAGCCTGACCAGCAAGGGTGAGCTGTTCCATCAGGAAACCCTGCGCCTGCTGGGCGAGCTGGAAGGTTTCGAGCAATACGCGGCAGCGCTCAAGGGCGAACTGCGCGGCACCCTGAACCTTGGCGTGATCGACTCCACGGTCAATGACAAGGCCTTGCCCTTTGCCGAGGCCATTGGCGCCTACAGCCAGGAACACCCGGCGGTGCACCTGCATTTATCGGTGATGAGCCCCTACGAATTGCAGCTCGGGGTGCAGGACAACCGCCTGGACCTGGCCATCGGGGCGTTTTCCACGCGCATGAGCGGGCTGGTCTATCAGCCGCTGTACCGTGAGCAGCACTGGCTGTACTGCAGCACGCGCCACCCTCTGTTCAGCGAACGGCGGATCCCCGGGCCGGTGATTACCCAGCAGCGGATGGTCGGGCGCGGCTACTGGAGCCAGGCCGAACTGGCGCGCCACGGCTTCAAGCACAGCGCGGCGACGGTGGACAGCATGGAGGCGCAGCTGATCCTGGTGCTGTCCGGCGCCTATATCGGCTACTTGCCCGAGCATTACGCCGAGCCCTGGGTGGAGAAGGGCGACCTGCGCGTGCTGCTGCCCGCAACATTTGGCTACCAGGCGCCGTTCTCGATGATCGTGCGCCGTGGCCGCAGCCGCGAACCCTTGATCCAGACTTTTCGCGATCTGCTCAAAACACAGCTTCATAAACCTTGAACGAGCCTGTTTACCCTATGTCCAGAGCCCAATGCCCACGTTGCATGCGCCCGCAATCTCACTGCTTGTGCGAGCTGATCCCGCAAGTTGATAGCCGCACCCGGGTATTGCTGCTTCAGCACCCCAGCGAGGTCAACCATGCGCTCAATACTGCACGGCTGGCAGCCCTGGGGCTGACCAATGCGCAATTGCTGGTGGGCGAGGTGTTCGAAGATTTGGCGACCTTGCTCAACCCGCCGGGGTATCGGGCGCGGTTGCTGTTCCCCGGTGAGGGTGCGCAATTGATCGAGGCTGACACTGTTGGCGATCAACAGCTGCCGATGCTGTTGGTGGTGCCGGACGGTACCTGGCGCAAGGCGCGCAAGTTGCTGCACCTTAATCCGTTGCTGGCGCAATTGCCGCGGGTGACGTTGCCGGAGGGGGCGGTGTCACGTTACCGGTTGCGCAAGGCGCCGGGGCCGGGGGCCCTGTCTACTTTGGAAGCTATTGTGCAGGCGCTGGAAATTCTGGAGCCGGCCACTTCGTTTGCGCCGCTGCTGCGCCCGTTTGAAGCGTTGATCGAAGGGCAGATCGAGGCGATGGGCGCCGATACCTATCAGCGTAATCACGGTAAAAACGAGGGTTTATAAATGCGCGGATGCTGGCCAGGTGATACAAGTCCGCGTAGCAGTTGCCGAAGGAACGAGGCTGCGTTCGGCGGCGAAGCCGTCGCAAAATCAGACACTGAGGTGTGACAACTAAAAACTGCTCTCAGGGTTTACGACGACTACGTCGCCGAACGCAGCCTCGTTCCTTCGGCAGCTGCTACGGACTGTTGCGTTTCAGGGTTTTTCGAGGGTTTTTTGCCGCAGGATGTAAATGCTCACCAGCACCGCGCTGGTCAACATAAAGCCCCTGGCCCACGGCAGGGGTACCAGGTAGCAGGACACGCCAATGCTCAGCCACATCAGGCCAATGGCGTAGACCTTGCCCTTGAGCGGGATGCCATTACCGTCGAGATAATCACGAATCCACGGCCCGAGCCGCGGGTGCTCGACCAGCCAGTGATAAAAACGCGGCGAACTGCGCGCAAAACAGGCGGCAGCCAATAGCAGAAAGGGGGTTGTAGGCAGGACAGGCAGGAAAATCCCGATCACCCCCAACGCTACGCTCAGCCAGCCGATGGCAAACAGAACGTAGCGCAGCAACCGCGGGCGGTTGCCGAGAGAGGGGGGAACCACTAAAGGATCAGTGGTGACGCGGCTTGAGGATCGCCGGCTTCTCGTCCGGTGCCTGGCACAGCAGGTACAGGGCGGTCAGCGCTTCCGGGATCTGAACGATCATGTCGTCCATCAGGTTGTGATCCTTGGCGATATCTTCGAATTCAGGCTGGTCGTCGAACAGGCCCGAACCCACCATGATTGGCAGGAGCATTTCGCTGACTTCTTCTTCGGCGGTTTCGAACCAGGCGGCTTCGCGCATGAACACGCCTTCCATAAAGCCGACACACCAGCCGCGCAGGTCGGAATCGTCCGGCTCGTCGCCCAGATCCAGATCACATGGCAGTTCGAACTCTTCGTCCGATGCCAACTGGCGGGCGATATGAGCCTTGAGCTGGATCAGCGTGCCTTCGATTTCGGCGCGCTGGGCGTCGTCCTTGTAATGCGGGGCTTCGGAGAAGATCGCGTCGATCCATTCGCGCTCAGGGACTTCCTCTGAGCAGATGGACAGGGCAGTCAGATAGCCGTGGGTGGCCACGTAGTCCAGCGCCTCGTCATGCAGCTCGTCGGCGTCGAGGAAGGCTTGCAGGCGGGTTAGTTGCTCAGCGAAGGACATTAAGTGTTACCTAGTAAATAAACGATAGTGAATTCTAGGCTTTCTTGAGCTTCCAAGCCAGTCGCAGGGCACATTTGCCAGCAGTTCCCGGTGATCGGTGTTGCAATTACACAGCCCGCAGCAGTGGAACCCTCGGGTATACTGCCGCGTTTTGTGATGCCCTGCGGTAAATGTAGCGCACCGTTGGCCTGTGCCCGAGCTTTTCAAAGGGCTTGTGGCCGCGGCGGATCGTGCTGGCGCAGGGGTGTTTCGGCGATTTCTGGAGTTTCTATGCTCGAACAGGCTCAACGCGTACTCAAGGACATCTTCGGCTACGACAGTTTCCGTGGCCGACAGGGTGACATTATTGAGCGCGTGGCCAGTGGTGGCGACGCCCTGGTGCTGATGCCCACCGGCGGCGGCAAGTCCCTGTGCTTCCAGGTGCCGGCATTGCTGCGCGATGGCCTGGCCGTGGTGGTGTCACCGCTGATTGCCTTGATGGACGATCAGGTCGCGACCCTTGAAGAACTTGGGGTTGCCGCGGCAGCGTTGAATTCGACCCTCAGTGCCGAGCAGCAGCGCGATCTGGCCAATCGCATCAAGCGCGGTGAAGTCAAGATGCTCTATCTGGCGCCGGAGCGTCTGGTACAACCGCGCATGATGGCTTTTTTGCAGAGCCTGGACATCGCCCTGTTTGCCATCGACGAAGCTCACTGCGTATCGCAATGGGGCCATGACTTCCGCCCGGAATACCTGCAGTTAGGCCAACTGGCCGAAGTGTTTCCCAATGTGCCGCGGATTGCCCTGACGGCCACGGCGGACAAGCGCACCCGCGAAGAAATCGTCACTCGCCTGCATTTGCAGAATGCCGAGCGTTTTTTGTCGAGTTTCGACCGGCCCAACATTTTTTACCGCATCGTGCCCAAGGAGCAGCCGCGCAAGCAGTTGCTGGCGTTCCTCAGCGAGCGACGCAGCGACGCAGGCATCGTGTATTGCCTGTCGCGTAAAAAGGTCGATGAAGTGGCACAGTTCCTGTGCGACCAGGGCTTCCCGGCCTTGCCGTATCACGCCGGCCTGCCCAGCGACACCCGGGCCGCCAACCAGAAGCGCTTCCTCAACGAGGAAGGCCTGATCATGGTGGCCACCATCGCGTTCGGCATGGGCATCGACAAGTCCAACGTGCGCTTCGTTGCGCATCTGGACTTGCCCAAGTCCCTTGAGGCGTACTACCAGGAAACCGGCCGCGCAGGCCGTGATGGCCTGCCCGCTGATGCCTGGATGGCCTACGGCCTGCAAGACGTGGTGATGCTCAAGCAAATGCTGCAGAACTCTGAAGGCGACGAACGCCACAAACGTCTGGAGCACCACAAGCTCGACGCGATGTTGTCGTTATGTGAAGAGACCCGCTGCCGCCGTCAGACCTTGCTCGCCTACTTCGATGAAGAGATGCCGCAACCTTGTGGGCATTGCGACAACTGCGTGGACGGCGTGCAAACCTGGGACGCCACGGAGCCTGCACGCCAGGCGCTGTCGGCGATTTATCGTACCGGCCAGCGTTACGGCACCGGGCACCTGATCGACGTGTTGTTGGGCCGCGAAAACGAAAAGGTGCGCAGCTTTGGCCATCAGCATCTGTCCGTTTTTGGTGTGGGTAAAGCCCGCGCCGAAGGCGAGTGGCGCACCCTGTTCCGCCAATTGGTGGCCCGTGGTCTGGCTGATATCGATATCGAAGGCTACGGCGGCCTGCGCCTGAGCGACAGCTGCCGGCCGTTGCTGCGCGGCGAAGTGACCCTGGAACTGCGCCGCGAGCTCAAGCCGCAAACCTCGGTCAAGAGCAGTTCCGCCAGCCCGGCCAGCCAATTGGTGCGCGGCGAAGAGCGCGAACAGTGGGAAGCCCTGCGGGCCCTGCGGCGCAAACTGGCCGAAGAGCATGGCGTGCCGCCTTATGTCATCTTCCCCGACTCCACGCTGCTCGAAATGCTGCGCAGCCAACCGACCTCGATGGCCGAGATGGCCCGGGTCAGCGGTGTCGGTGCTCGCAAGCTGGAGCGTTACGGCGAGGCGTTCCTCGAAGTGCTGGGCGGGCAGGCCGAAACCCCGAAAGTGGTGGCCGATATCCGTCACGAGCTGATCAGTCTGGCCCGTGCCGGCATGACCCCGCTGCAGATCAGCGGGCAATTGCAGTGCTCGGAAAAGAACGTCTACACCATGCTGGCCGAAGCCATCGGTCGTCAGGAGCTGTCCCTGGAACAAGCGCTGGACTTGCCTGAAGAGCTGATGGAGGAAGTACAGGATGCCTTCCTGGATGGTGAAGGCGAGCTGCCGAGCGTGGCCAGCATCGCTGAGCAGTTCAAGGGCCGCGTACCTGAAGGTGTGCTGTATTGCGTGCGTGCGGCGCTGCAATCGGAGTTTGAAATCTAATTAGGTAACGAATGATTGACTTATAGGCCTTGCCTATGAGCAAGCGGCATGCTTAGCTGACTAATAATTGGTTGCCCTCTATTTTCAGTCTAAACATTGAGTTTTTTATGCCGTTAACCGATCAACACCGTTTTGGTATGCAACTGGCCCAAATGTCTCGTGGCTGGCGTGCCGAGCTGGATCGTCGTCTTGCGGGTCTGGGGTTGTCCCAGGCGCGCTGGCTGGTGCTGTTGCATCTGGCCCGTTTTGACGAAGCGCCCACACAGCGCGAACTGGCGCAAAGCGTTGGCGTTGAAGGTCCGACCCTGGCCCGCCTGCTCGACAGCCTTGAGGCTCAGGGCCTGGTGCAGCGTCATTCGGTGGTCGAAGACCGACGCGCCAAAAAGATCGTGCTGAGTGATTCTGCCCGCCCCCTGATTGAACAGATCGAAGCCATTGCCACCGCGTTGCGCCAGGAGCTGTTCGTGGGCATCGACGAAGAAGAAGCGCGCATCTGCCTGCGGGTGCACAAGCGCATTCTGGATAACCTCGAAAAGAACTGAGCCTGTGACAACCTGTCGATACTCTGTTGGTGGTCAAACTTCCCTGCTCGCTCCCACAATTGAGGTTTCATTCAGACCTTGTAGCCGCTGACGAGCGGAGCGAGGCTGCGTCCGGTTGCGAAGCGACCGTAAAACCTGAGCCCGGGACTCACCTGATCGAGCGCAGTGTTCGGTTCTACGACGGCTGCGTCGCCGTGGCGCACCAAACCGATCGCAGCCTTCGTTCCTCGGCAGCGGCTACAGGAAAATAGTTAACGCGAGTACATATCCGGCATCTGCATCTAACTGCAATATTGGTTTCGCCCTTACGGCGAGTTCCTTTTGTCAAACAGCCACAAAAGGAACCAAAAAGGCCTTGCCCCTGGCGTACGGCCTTCGCTGCGCTCAGGTTCCCTCCTTCCGGTCCCGCTCCGTGGGCCCGCCGCCACGGGCCATCCCTGGCCCATCGCGGCTCTCCCGGCATCCATGCCGGTCGACCCACTCCACAGAACCTCCTCTCGGCCTCCCGATGGGACGGGTACATCAAGATCAAAAGCTTGCGAGGCGGCCGACCGGCCTGTTGGTGTCAGTGTGTGCTGCGCAATTTTAGTAGCCGCCAGGTTTTCATTTTCAGAACGTCTGCCCCAGGTTCAGGTACAGCGCCTTCTGGTCATCATCGTTAAAGCCATAGCTGAAGTTCAGCGGGCCCAGCGGGGTGTCGAAGCCGATAAAAATGCTCGCCGCATTGATATAGCCGCTGTCGAACTCGTTGTCGTTGTTCCACGCCCGCCCGCGTTCCAGCGAGGCGCCGGCATACAGCGGGAAGTCAAACGGCAGGTACGAGCGCGGGGTCAGGCGCCGGTAATAAACGGCGCGCATCAGGCTGATGTTCTGCCCCGAAATCGCATCTTCCCGGAACCCCGACAACTGCCGTGCGCCGCCCAGCAGGAAGCTCGATGTCACCACATTGGCCGTGTCCAGCGTGCGCCCGTAGCGCCCGCCCAGAATCCAGGTGTCGGGGCCCGAACTCAGGGCCTTGTCCAGTTTGAATTCCCATTGACGATAGCGCTCGTCCGAGCCCAGCCCCGGTTCGAACTGACGCACGCTCAGGGCAATGTCCTCGCCCGAGTGGGGGAAGTACACATTATCCAGCGAGTCGAACGAGTATTTGATGTCGTAGAAGCCTTCGTTGAAGCTGGTGCTTGGCAGGTCCTGATCGCCAATTCTTACATTGGCCTCACCCCAGGCCTCACCAACGCCTACGCGAATCTCACCACTGTTACCGATTTGACGACCAAAATTGAGCCCAAAACCGTAACGTTCCAGGCGGTATTCCGCAATCGGATCGTTATCGAGTATGGCTTCCACGTTTTGTGAACGGGCATTGATATAAGGCGCGACGAAGTAGCGCGAGCCGGCATCCAGTGGTTGGTAAAACTCGCTGTAAAGCTCTTGCTTGTCGCCCAGCTGCACCCGCGTCAGCCACTCGGCACCCAGCTGGTTGATGCCGTTGATGCGATAACTGGCGCCGATGTTGAATGCGCTGTCGCCGCGCATGTCGTCCGACAGGTTGAGCCCCAGGCGCAGGTAGTCGGTGCCGCTGCGTTTGCCCCGGGCGCTGATCACCAGCGTGCGCTCCTGGCCTTTGTGTACCACGCGGTATTGCACCTGGTCGAAGTAGTCCAGCCCGTACAGGGTGCCCATGTCCCGTTGCAGGCGGCCCAGGTCCAGGGGCTCGCCGACGGGTTGGCGAATATAGTAGCGGATCACTGAATCGCCGATTTTCGAGTCGTTTTCGATCTTGATCGCGGTAATCACCGGGGTGCGCTCTTCGGCGGTGCGGGCTTCGGCCAGCTGCACATCCGTAGACTGGCGCAAACCGGCCAGGCGTTTTTCCATGACCTGGGTGGCCCGGTAGCCGGCATTGATGATGTCGAGCGCGCGGCCAAAATCGGTGGTGCCATAACTGGCTAGCGCAGGCTGGATCAAAATATCGTCAGGCTTCAACGACGCCAGTTGCACTTCGGAGTTGCTGCGGGTCATCAGGGTGATGGACTGGTTGAGGATATCGAACACGGTGTTGAGCTGTTTGCGTCCGCGCAGCGGCGTGCCGATATCCACGACAATGACCATGTCGACGCCCATTTCCCGCGCCACATCCACCGGGATATTGTCGACCATGCCGCCATCCACCAACAGCTGGCCGTTGATTTCCACCGGGGCGAATACCGCCGGGATCGACATGCTGGCACGGATCACCTGGGGCAGATGGCCCTTGCGAAACACCACTTTTTCGCCGTTGACGATATCGGTGGCTACGGCGCGGAACGGGATCGGCAGTTTGTCGAAATCGCGGATGTCGCTGCTGTGGGCCAGCAGGCTTTCGAGCAGCAAGGCCAGATTCTGGCCTTGAATTACGCCCAATGGCAGGCCCAGGCTGCCATCGTCGCGGAAGCTGAGCTTTTGCTTGACCAAAAAGTCGCGGTCATCCTGCTTGCGCCGAAAGGGTACGTCTTCGCGCTCCGGGGCATCGGACAGGGCTTCTTTCCAGTCGATTCCCAGGGCGAGCTTTTCCAGCTCGTCGATCTTGTAGCCGGAGGCATACAGGCCGCCGATCACCGCACCCATGCTGGTGCCGGCGATGGCATCGATATGAATGCCTTGCTCCTCCAGGGCCTTGAGCACGCCGACGTGGGCCAGGCCACGCGCCGCGCCGCCGGACAGCACCAGGCCGACCTTGGGCCGGGGCGCTTCGGCGGCAAACAGCATCAAAGGGCAAAGACACAGGAGCAAACAACTGAGCAGGCGGCGCATCATGAATCTCTGGGCAAGCGAGAAAGGCGGCTATTATAGCGACGCCTTCCTTTCATGAGCCTTTGAAATCATGTCGCCCGATAAACCCGAAATTGTCATCACCTACTGCACCCAGTGCCAGTGGCTGCTGCGCGCTGCCTGGCTGGCGCAAGAACTGCTCAGTACCTTTGCCGACGACCTGGGCCGGGTCGCGCTGGAGCCGGGCACCGGCGGGGTGTTTCGCATCACCTGCAACGGCGTACAGATCTGGGAGCGCAAGGCTGACGGCGGCTTTCCCGAAGCCAAGGTGCTCAAGCAGCGGGTGCGCGACCAGATCGACCCGCAGCGCGACCTGGGGCACAACGACCGGGTTCAGTGAGCGGCGGCGTCCAGCGCGGTTTTGCCGGGTGCCGGGCCGCTGGCCATGCGGCTCGACACCACAATGGCGACGATAATCAGAACCCCGCCCAGCAGCATGCGCAGCGAAGGGGTTTCGTGGAACAGCAGCCACGCCAGGGTGATGCCGTAGACCGGCTCCAGGGCAAACACCACCGCCGCGGTGCGCGCCTTGATCACGGCCAGGCTGGCGACGAACAGGCTGTGGGCCACCCCAGTGCAGAACACCCCGAGCAGGCCGATCCAGAGCCAGTCCAGCGGGCGAACTTCGCTCAGCCCCGGGCCAGCAAACGGCAACAGGCACACTGCAACCACGGCGTTTTGCCACATGGCCGCCTGCACGGCGGGCATCCGCCCCGAGTTGGCCCGGTTGTTCAGCGACAGCAACGAAAACAGCAGCCCCGAGCCCACTGCCCACAGCAAACCTTCGGTGGCCTGGCTGGCCAGATCAAAATTCGGGGTGACCAGGATCAGCCCGACGCTGACCAGCACCACCAGGACGATTTCGTTGAGGCGAATGCGCTCGCGAAAAATCAGCCCTTCCAGAATCACCGTGAACGCCGGGAAACTGGCAAAGCCCAGGGTGGCGATCGCGACGCCGGCGATTTTTACCGAGACAAAAAAACTCACCCAGTGCCCGGCCAGCAGCAAGCCGCTTAACAGCAGGCTGCGGGCATCGCGCAGAGTCAGCCGGTGCCAACCGCCGCGGTTGGCCAGCCCGGCGAAGCACAGCAGGGCCAGCACCGCAAAAGCGGCGCGGCCAAATACGATGATTGAGGCCGACGCAGCGGCAAGTTTGCCGAACACGCCAGTGAGGCCAAACATCAAGGCGCCAATATGCAGGGCGCCCAGGGCAGTACGCGGAGTCATCGCAATCCTTGGGTCAATACAGACAAGGCATGCAGTCTATGGGGTGCAAGGCACGGCTGTCTGTCGCGGGGCTGGCGTCAATTGTCGCCAGGCTCGCGGCGCAGCCGCGAAGGCGAGGCACCGAACTCGCGCAGCATGGCAGCGGCAAACGCGCTTTGCGAACTGTAGCCAACGCGGCTGGCGATTTCACCGATGGGCAGGGCGCTGTGGCGCAACAGCGTCAGGGCACTGCGAAGGCGCCGTTGGCGGATGTAGTCCATCGGCGTTTGCCCACATTCGCTGACAAACCGGCTGTGCAGGCGGGCGCAGGACAAGCCGGCAATCTGCGCCAGATCCGCGACCTGCAGCGGGTAGGCGGCGTTCTGCTCGATATAGGCATCGAGGGTGGCGTAGGGCAGGCGGCGGGGTTGGACCTGCTCAGGGTTGAGGCTATTGAGACTGGCCAGCAGCAGGATCGCCCCTTGGCGGGCAATCAGCGGATCGCTCACCGGGCTGGTCGCCAGCCAGTTGACCAGTTGGTGCTGCTGCGGGTCGAGGGGCAGGTGCCCGGCGGTGTCGAGCAAGCGGCGGCTGGCATCGGCGTGCGCGCCCAATGACTGCCCCAGCCAGTTGTCGCCGGGTACATCCAGCACCAGGCAATGGCTGCCCTGGGGGCTGCCGCAGGTGTGGTGGGCGCCTGCGGGCACCACCATCAGCTGTTGCTGGCGCAGCAGGCTGGGCCGGCCCTCGACTTCGAAATCCAGCTGGCCCGACAGGCTGATCACCACCTGCGCATGTTCATGGCTATGGGCAATCAGGTCGTGGCGGTAATGGCGCAGAGACAGGATTTGGTCCATGACCCTCTCTTTTTGTGTGGCTGGATCAGTGCCGCCAGAATGCCGGAATGCACAGTACAAACACGGTAATGATCTCCAGGCGCCCAAGCAACATGCCCAGTGACAAAATCCACTTGGCCGCATCCGGCAGGCTGGCGAAGTTGCCGGACGGCCCGATGGTCTCGCCCAGGCCCGGCCCAACGCCGGACACCGTACTGGCAGCGCCGGTGAGGGCGGTCATCCAGTCCAGCCCCAGCAGCGACAGAGCCAGGGCAATCACGCAAATGGTGATGGCGAAGAAGAATGAAAAGGTCAAAATTGAACGTACGATTTCTTCGTCGAGGCGGTGGCCGTTGTACTTTTGCTTGATCACTGCCCGGGGGTGAATCAGTTGGTTGAGGTTGGCCTTGAGCAGGATATAGGCAACCTGGAAGCGGAAGATCTTGATCCCGCCTGCGGTCGAGCCCGAACAACCGCCGATAAAGCCCAGATAGAAAAACAGCATCAGCGAGAAATTGCCCCACAGGCTGTAGTCACCCAGGGCAAAGCCCGTGGTCGTCACCACCGAGGTCACGTTCAGCGCCACATGGCGAAAGGCGTCCCACCACGGCATGTTGGTGGTCCACCACAGCCAGATGCTGAGTACAAACCAGGTCACCACCAGCAAACCGAGCAAGCCCTGCACCTGCTGATCCTTGATCAGGGCTTTGCGATGGCCGCGCAGGGTGGCCACATACAGGGTAAACGGCAGGCTGCCCATGATCATCACGGCGATTGCCACCCAGTGCACCGCCGGTTGCGACCACTTGGCCAGCGATTGATCGGAGGTCGAGAAGCCGCCGGTGGAAATGGCCGACATGGCATGGTTGATCGCATCAAACACGCTCATGCCCGCCCACCAGAATGCCAGGCTGCCCAGAATGGTGATGCCGACGTAAGTGGCGACAATCAGGCGGGCCACCATGTGTGAGCGCGGCATGACTTTTTCGGAACGGTCGGAAGACTCGGTTTGGAACAGGCGCATGCCACCGATGCGCAGCAACGGCAAGATCGCCACCGCCATACCGATAAAGCCGATGCCGCCCAGCCAGTGCAGCATCGAACGCCACATCAAGATGCCGGGGGACATGGTGTCCAGGCCGCTGAGCACGGTGGAGCCGGTGGCGGTAATGCCGGACATGCTTTCGAAAAAAGAGTCGGTGTAGCTGATGTGCTGGGTCAGCAGAAACGGCAGCGCGGCGAAGATGCACACCACCACCCAGCTGGACACGGTGAGCAGGTACATGTCCCGGGGGCGCAGGTGTACCTGCTCGGGGCGACCCGGGATGACCAGCGCTAGGCCGGCGACAAAGGTGATCAGGCTGGCCCACAAAAAGGACGGCAGGTCGCCCAGATGGTCGTAAATCACCAGGGTCAACATGGGCACGGCCATGCTGATCGCGAGCGTAATCAGGAAGATGCCGATGATAAAACCGATGATGCGTAAGGTCGGCAACGCCATGAAGTCAGCTCGGGGATGAAAGAGGGGCGCCATTCTACCTGTGGTCCGGGTTATGTAAACCGCCAGGTCTTCGGGAGATACCGTTAGAATAGCTGCACATTTTCTTCAGGAGGTGGCCAATGGAGGCTCTCGACGCTTTGCTCAACCGTGTTTCTGCCCCGCGCCTGCTTGATCCGGCGCCTACGGCTGAGCAACGTGAAGTACTTTTCGCCGCCGCCTTGCGTGCGCCGGACCACGGCCAGTTGCGTCCTTACCGGTTTTTGACGGTTGAAGGCGACGCGCGCAACCAGCTGGGCGAAATTCTCGCCGAGGCCGTGCAGGCCCAGGGCGGCGAAGTGACCCAGGCAGCCCTGGACAAGGCCCGTGCCATGCCCTTGCGTGCCCCGTTGGTGGTGGTAGTGATTGCCCGCTTGCAGGACCACTTCAAGGTGCCCAAGTCCGAGCAACTGATTACGGCTGGCTGCGCGGCCCATGCCATTGAACTGGCGGCTTATGCCCAGGGCATTGGTGCGGTATGGCGCACGGGCGAGCTGTCATATGCACCGCATGTGGCCAAGGGTTTGGGGCTGGGTGAGGGCGAAGAAGTGGTGGCGTTTTTGTATCTGGGCACTGCGCAGAACGAATTGCGGTCAGCACCCAAGGCTGATAGCGCCGAGTTTGTGCAGGCGTGGCCGGTCAAGTAATCCCGGATCTCGAAACCTGTGGGAGCGGGCTTGCTCGCGAGGGCATCACCGCGGTCATCCAGACAAACCGCGTCGCCTGCATCGCGAGCAAGCCCGCTCCCACAACAGCAGCGCAAACGCCGCATCAGATTTACAGGTTGCCATTGGGCTCCAGCGGCAATTCCAGGGTGGCAACAAACCCGCCATCCGGGTGATTGCCCAACAGCAGCCGGCCGCCGTGGCGCTCTGCCGCGCGGCGGGCAATGGCCAGTCCCAGCCCGTGCCCGGCCGCGGTCTGGCCCGGTGCGCGGAAAAACGGCTCGCCCAGTTGCGCCAGGTACTCCTCGGCGACCCCGGGGCCGTGGTCGCGAACCTTGATGGTGATATGTTCGCCTTCGCGCACCGCGCTCAGCTCAATCGGCTGACCGGGCGGGTTGAAGCGCTGCGCGTTGCGCAACAGGTTGTCCACGGCGCGCTCGATCATCGTTGGCCAGCCATTGAGGCTCAACCCCGGTTCGGCTTGCAGGAGCACGGACTGCTCGGGAGCCGCTAGCGAGGCGTCTTTTTGCACAGTGTTGAGCAACGCATTGAGATCGACCTGCTCGGCGCTGGCCTGATCGGCATCGACACGGGCCAGGGCCAGGATCTCGCTGATCAGCGATTCCAGCCGGTCGCACTCGCGAGTCAGGCGCGGCCACAGTTTTTCACGTTCTTCAGGGCCGGCGCGCTCAGCCAGGGCCAGGGCAATCTTGAGGCGGGCCAGGGGCGAGCGCAGTTCGTGGGACACATCACGCAGTAACTGGCGCTGGCTGCCGATCAGGCTTTGCAGGCGTGCGCCCATACGGTTGAAGTCGGTGGCCAGCACGCCAAATTCATCCCTTCTCGACGCCAATCGCGCCAGGCTGTTCTGCTGATAGGTGGTTTGCCCCAGGTCATGCACCGCTACCCGCAACCGTTTGAGCGGGCGGGTGATGGACAGCGTGACCAGCAGGCTGAACAGGGTCAGTACCACCAGCGCAATGCCCAGTGCACTCAGGGGCCAGATCAGGCTCTGGCGGTGCCAGGCCTCCAGCTCGGGGTTCGGGATGCGGTAAATCAGCAGGTAGGTTTCGGCGGTTTTCGCGCTGGTGTATTCGACCGTCAGGCGGCGCCACGGCAGGTCCTGCTGACCGGGTTGCTGGCGGGCTTCCCAGGCGGCGGCGCGGCGCGGGAAGGTGCCGCGTACCAGCGGGTCGCCACTTTCATTGAGTACTTGTACATCGATGTGATAGCGGCGCTTGCGCCGCTCAAGGAAGTCTTGCGCCGCATCGGCGCCCTGGGTTTCGTAGCGTTCGGTCCACTGTTGCGCCAGATTGGCGATGCCGGGGTGACGGCTGAGGATCCAGGCGTCCTGATTGAGCATGTGCCCCAGCAGGATCGACAACCCTGCGACCAGGGCAATCGCCAGCCAGAAACTGGCCAGAATGCGCCAAAACAGTGATCGCACGGGAATTCCTCATCATCAATTGATTAAAACGCGCAAAGCCCAACGGCGTTAACCGTTGGGCCTGGTGGGTGCGCAGATTATTGCGCTTTTGGCGCTTGCTGTGCTTTCCACTCCTTGAACTCTTTCATCTCGGCTTGACGCTCGGCGCGTTTCTTTTGCATCTCGTCGAAGCGTTTTTGCTGATCAGGCTTGAGCAAGGCGCGGATATCGCTCTGGGTTTTGTCGTGCTTGGCCTTCATCTCGTCTTTCAGCGCTTTTTGGTCGGCGGCTGGCAGTTTTTCCAGGTATTTTTCGACCAGTTGCTTGCGATCATGCATTTGCTCGCCCATCAGCTTGCCGATCTGCTGGCGCTGCTCGCGGGTGAGGTCCAGCTGGCTGTAAGGGGCGTCGCCGCGACCGTGGTGTTCACCGCCGTGACGTGGGCCCATCTGGCCGTCACCACCAGGCATGGCCATTGCGACGGTTGGCAGTGCTGCAGCAAACATCAAAGCAATAAGAGTCTTACGCATGGTGTGTCTCCTTTGAATTTGGATTCCGGTAATTCCGGATGCGCCCAGTTTAGGGAGATCAAGGTCAACCGCTGTCAACCGTGGGTAAAGCTTTGGTAAAGACGGTTTGGCCTGGGATTTACATAAGGTGACTGCCCTGGCCCTCACCCCAACCCTCTCCCGGAGGGAGAGGGGGCTGATTGGTGGTGTTACGCAGATCTGCTTCTGCCTTTAGTCCCCTCTCCCTCTGGGAGAGGGCTAGGGTGAGGGTGCTTTTTTCAGGCGCTGTAGAAATACCCGCGGCTGCGCAAGGCCACGATGCGCGGGCTGCCATCCGGGTGCGGCCCGATCTTTTTGCGCAGGTTGCTGATATGCATGTCCAGGCTGCGGTCGTACAGGGTCAGCTTGCGGCCCAGGGCGATCTGCGCCAGCTCCTGTTTGTCCAGCGGCTCGCCGGGCTGGCGCAGCAGGGCTTCGAGGATGCGGCTTTCAGACACGGTCAGGGTGATGTCGCGCTGGTCGATGGTGACCACGCCGCGCATCGGGCTGAAACACAGGTCGCCCAGCTCCATCTGGCTGGACACGGCCGCCGGGTGGCTGCGGCGCAGCACGGCGCGCAGGCGGGCGGTCAGCTCGCGGGGGTCGCAGGGCTTGGCCAGATAGTCATCGGCGCCCAGCTCCAGGCCCAGGATGCGGTCCAGCGGTTCGCCTCGGGCTGAAAGCATCAGCACCGGCAGATCAGGGTGGTCGTTACGCAGTTGCTTGAGCAGCTCAAGGCCGCTGCCATCGGGAAGCATGACATCCAGCACCACGGCATCCGGGCTGGACTCGCTCAGCGCCTTGCGGGCGCTGGAACCATCGTGGCAAGCGCGAACCTGAAAGCCTTCCTGGCTCAGCCAACTGACCAGCAGCTCACACAGCTCCTGGTCATCATCTATCAGTAACAGGTCGCTCATGGCTTACTCGATTTGACCGGTGCCGACGCTGTGTGCGCCGGCCACCGGTAAAGATACAGGTTACGGCAGGACTTGCTTGAACGGCTTGACGTTGACGTTGGCATAGACACCGGCGGCAACGTAGGGGTCGGCCTCGGCCCAGGCCTGGGCAGCGTTCAGCGACTCGAACTCGGCCACGACCAAGCTGCCGCTGAAACCGGCAGCGCCCGGATCATTGCTGTCGATGGCCGGGTGCGGCCCGGCCAGCACGATACGGCCTTCGGCTTTCAGTTGTTGCAAGCGCTCAAGGTGCGCAGGGCGGGCAGCCAGGCGGGCTTCGAGCGAATTGGCGACGTCTGTTGCAATGATGGCGTAGAGCATGTCAGTCCTTGGTCTTGGGGGAGGTATCGGTGGGGTCGGTGTCATGCAGATGGCGCGACAGGTAGATACCCTGGGCGATCAGGAACAGCACGGTCATGCCCAGGCTGCCGAACACCTTGAAGTCGACCCAGATGCTTTGGTAAGTGAACGCAACAAACAGGTTGGCCGCGCCGCAGAACAGGAAAAACCCGATCCAGGCCACGTTCAGGCGGGTCCAGATGGCATCGGGCAGGCTCAGGGCGTGGCCCATCATGCGCTTGATCAGGACCTTGTCGCCGATAAAGTGGCTACCGGCAAAGGCCAGGGCAAACAGCCAGTTCACCACCGGGGCTTTCCATTTAAGGAAGGTTTCACTGTGGAAGGCCAGGGTCAGGCTGCCGAATACCAGGCAGGCAACCAGGGTCAGCCATTGGCTTTTTTCGAGTTTGCGTTGCTTGATGAACAGGGCGCCATACACCACCAGTGAACTGATGATCAGCATCGCCGTAGCGCTGTAGATACCGCCGACCGACAGGCTGTGCCCGCCGATTTCGACGATGCGCGGCTCGATTTTGTAAACGATGAAAAACAGTAACAGCGGGATGAAGTCGATGAATTGTTTCACAGTGGCAGCCAGAAGCAGGATGTGGCGGCATAATAACAAACATCAATGACAGCGAAAGCGTCAGCTAGAGGTTATTAAATCCCCGTGGAAATCGACTTGCATTGCCATAGCACGGCATCCGATGGCGCCCTGGCGCCCGCAGTACTGGTTGCGCGTGCGTTCGAGAAAGGTGTGCGAGTCCTGGCCCTGACCGATCACGATACACTTGAAGGCCTCGACGAAGCCCGCACAGCGGCGCAGGCGTTGGGCATGACGCTGGTCAACGGCGTGGAATTGTCCTGCACCTGGGGCGGGGCGACGATACATGTGCTTGGCTACGGGTTTGATGTGGACGCGCCAGCGCTGGTCGAGGCCATTGCCAAATTGCACGATGGCCGCTGGCTGCGCGCCGAAGAGATCAGCCGCAAACTCGCGCTCAAGGGCATGCCCGGTGCGCTTGAAGGTGCGCGAGCCATCCAGCAGACCCTGGGCGACAGTGGCAATGCCCCGGCGCGTCCGCACTTTGCCGACTTTCTGGTCGAGGCCGGTTACGTCAAGGACCGCGCCGAAGCGTTCCGCAAGTGGCTGGGCGCCGGCAAGCTGGGCGATGTCAAGCTGCACTGGCCGACCCTTGAAGACACCGTCGCCACCCTGCGCGCAGCAGGGGCCTGGGTCAGCCTGGCGCACCCCTCGCACTACGATTTCACCCGCAGCAAGCGCCGAAGGCTGATTGGCGACTATATTCAAGCTGGGGGTCACGCGATTGAAGTGGTCAACGGGTACCAGCCGGCCGATCAGGTTGGCAGCCTGGCGATCCTTGCGCGTGAGTTCGGTCTGCTGGTCAGTGCCGGCAGTGATTTTCATGGTCCAGGGGGGTGGTCCGAGATCGGCGAATACCGGCCGTTACCGGAAGACTTGCCGCCATTGTGGTGTCGATTCAAATATGACAAGCCCACTGCCAACGTCTGAACAGGTAAATACTGTGAGTCAATTTTTCCAGATTCATCCGGAAAACCCACAACCGCGCCTGATCAAACAGGCCGTTGAAATCATCAAGAAGGGCGGGGTCGTGATTTACCCCACCGACTCATCCTACGCCGTGGGTTGCCAGATGGGCGACAAGGGCGCGATCGAGCGGATCAAGCGCCTGCGTAACCTGGACGACAAGCACAACTTCACCCTGATGTGCTGCGATCTGTCGCAGCTGGGGCTGTTTGCCAAGGTTGATACCGGGGTCTTCCGCTTGCTCAAGGCACACACGCCGGGGCCGTACACCTTTATCCTCAACGCCACCCGCGAAGTGCCGCGCCTGCTGCTGCACCCCAAGCGCCGCACCATCGGCCTGCGCGTGCCGAGCCATCCGATTGCCCTGGCCTTGCTTGAAGAACTGGGCGAGCCGCTGATGAGCGTAACCCTGATCCTGCCGGGCGAAAGCGAGCCGATGGAAGACCCGTACCAAATCCGTGATGCCCTGGAAAAACAGGTCGACCTGATCATCGATGGCGGTTTTGGCGGCAACAAGGCCTCCACCGTGATCAGCCTGGTGGACAGCGGTGACCCCGAGATCGTGCGTGTGGGTTGCGGTGATCCTGAACCCTTTATGGTCGAGGCCTGATGTCCGACGTAAACACCCCCGAGGCGCCAGAAGCCCGGGCCGGTGCCCAGCAAGAACTGTCCCTGGCCATGGTCTATGGCCAGGCGGTCATCGAGATGCCGCAAGACCTGTACATCCCTCCGGATGCACTGGAGGTGTTCCTCGATGCGTTTGAAGGCCCGCTCGACCTGCTGCTGTACCTGATCCGCAAGCAAAATATCGACATTCTCGACATCCCCGTGGCGGAAATCACCCGCCAGTACATGGGCTACGTCGAGTTGATGAAAACCGTGCGCCTGGAGCTGGCGGCCGAGTACCTGGTCATGGCGGCAATGCTGGCCGAGATCAAGTCGCGCATGCTGTTGCCGCGTTCGGCCGAAATCGAGGAAGACGAGGGCGACCCCCGCGCCGAACTGATCCGCCGCCTGCAGCAATACGAGCGCTTCAAGGCTGCTGCTGAAGGCATCGAGGGGCTGAGCCGGGTAGGGCGCGAGATCTATGTGCCCAAACTCGATGCCCCTGAGGCGCGGGCACGCAAGCTGGTGCCGGATGTGGCGCTCGAAGAGCTGCTGATGTCGATGGCCGAAGTGCTGCGCCGTACCGACATGTTTGAAAGTCACCAGGTGAGCCGTGAGGCCCTGTCGACCCGCGAACGTATGAGCGACGTGCTTGAGCGCCTCAAGGGGGGTGGCTTTGTGCCCTTTATCGAGCTGTTCACCGCCGAGGAAGGCAAGTTGGGGGTGGTCGTGACCTTTATGGCCATACTTGAACTGGTCAAGGAGTCGCTGATCGAGCTGGTGCAAAATGAACCCTTCGCGCCGATCCATGTGCGGGCAAGAGCCGAATAAAGAGCTGAAACCATGAATTTGACTGAACCCCGCGAACTGGCCCCGTTGCTGGAGGCCTTTCTGTTGGCCTCGGGAAAGCCGCAGAGCCTTGAGCGCCTGTTCGAGCTGTTTGAAGAGGGCGAGCGCCCGGAGCCGCCGGTCTTCAAGAAGGCCCTGGAACTGCTGCGCAAATCCTGCGACGGTCGCGCCTTTGAACTGAAAGAAGTTGCCTCCGGCTATCGCCTGCAGATCCGCGAAAAGTACTCGCCTTGGGTCGGACGTTTGTGGGAAGAACGCCCGCAACGTTATTCGCGGGCCATGCTGGAAACCATGGCACTGATTGCCTATCGCCAGCCCATTACCCGTGGCGAGATCGAAGACGTGCGTGGCGTGGCGGTCAACAGCCATATCGTCAAGACCCTGCTTGAGCGCGAGTGGATTCGCGTGGTGGGCTACCGTGACGTGCCGGGCAGGCCTGCGATGTTTGCCACCACCAAGGGTTTTCTCGATCACTTCAACCTCAAGAGCCTCGACGAATTGCCGCCGCTGGCTGAATTGCGCGAGCTTGAGCCGGATCCGATCCTCGACTTCGACGATGCGCCGGTGCCTGCGCATTTGCAGGCCCTGGCCGACGAGAGTGCCGAGCCCGAAGAGCCAAAAGATGAAACCAGCTTCCGTACCTTGCTCACGGAACTGGACTCGATGGAAGAGGGTCTTAAAACCGACTTTGATGACTTGCTGCGTGATGCAGTGACAAGTGATGAGCCGCAGGCGGCGAGTGAAGAGCCAAAGCCTGAGCCAGAGCCTGAGGTGCAAGCAGAGCCAGAGGCGCAACCACAACCGCAGCAACCGTCTGCGGCCGAGCTGGCCCGCGAGCGGTTGCGCGCTGCGGTTGCTGCACTTGAGCAACGATCCGCCATGAGCGACGAAGAACTTGAGGCCCAGGCGCTGGCCGAAGCCATCGAACAGGAACGCCGCGAGTTGGAAGACTGACCGGACTTTTGTAGCAGCTGCCGTAGGAACGAGGCTGCGTTCGGCTGCGAAGCAGTCGTGATATCAGTGGGTGCAGTCTGTCAGGTATACCGTGAGTTCAGGTTTTACGATCGCTTCGTCGCAGTGGCACGCCATCTTGTACGCAGCCTCGTTCCTACGGCAGCTGCTACGGAATTTTGCGCCGCTTCTGTTCGGGAGGTTTATTCATGAGTTCAACCAAAGACCCCTGCATCGGTGTCTGCAAATTCACCGACGACATTTGCCTGGGCTGCGGGCGGACCAAGCGTGAAATCAAGGCCTGGAAGAAACTCGACAAGGACGCTAAACGCACGGTGCTGGCCGAATCCGCCTTGCGTTTGCTGGCGCTGGAGGCCACCGGCCGGCGGAAAAGCAAGTGAGCCGAGCATTTGGTGACCAGCCTTTGATGCGCAATGGTCAATATCCGCGTATGATTCGCGACCCTCTGGGGCTCAGCAGAGCCCCAAGGCCCATTTTTAACACTTCAGGCGCTCGCCTGAATTGACACACCGGGAGGTGCCCAGATGAAAGATCTCGACCCTAAAGACGGCCAGGAAATTGGCCCGGCAGGCGAAAAACTGCAAAAAGTCCTCGCCCGTATTGGCGTAGGCTCGCGTCGCGACGTAGAGAGCTGGATCAGCCAGGGCCGCATCAAGGTCAATGGCAAGGATGCAACCCTGGGTCTGCGCGTAGACCTGCACGACGCCATCACCATCGATGGCAAGGTGATCAAGCGTGAAGAGGCAGCCGAATCGGTTCGCCGCGTGATCATGTACAACAAACCCGACGGCGAAATCTGCACCCGTGACGACCCTGAAGGCCGTCCGACCGTGTTCGACAAACTGCCGCGTCCAAAAGAAGGCCGCTGGATCAATATCGGTCGTCTGGACATCAACACCACCGGTTTGCTGATGTTCACCACCGACGGTGAGCTGGCCAACCGCCTGATGCACCCTTCCTACGAAATGGACCGTGAATACGCGGTACGTGTACGTGGCGAAGTGGATGACGACATGATCGCGCGCCTCAAGGCTGGCGTTGTGCTGGAAGACGGCCCGGCGCGTTTCACCGACATCAAGCAGGCGCCGGGCGGCGAAGGCTTCAACCATTGGTACCACTGTGTAGTGATGGAAGGCCGTAACCGTGAAGTACGTCGCCTGTGGGAATCCCAGGGCCTGGTGGTCAGCCGCCTGAAGCGCGTGCGTTTTGGTCCGGTGTTCCTCAACTCCGACCTGCCGATGGGTCGCTGGCGCGAAATGAGCCAGTTCGAGGTGGATATCCTCAGCGCGGAAGTCGGCCTTACGCCGGTTGCCATGCCGGAGATGAACGCCAAGAGCAAAGACAAGCTTGAGCGTATGCAGCGCAAATCCTCGCGCCCTGTGGCCCGTGGTGACCGTGTTGCCCGCGTGCTGCGCCCGGCTGAAGGTGCACCTGTTGCACCGCGTCCGGCCCGCCAGCCGCATATCGAAGGCGAGCGTCCAGGCCGTCCGGCTCGCGATGAGTCGGCTCGTCCGGCCCGCAAGCCGGCAGGTCGTACTGACCGTGTGCCAGCAGGCCGTGGTGCGCCAGTTGCCGAGCGTCCGAGCGAAGTCAACAAGCGTCCGACCAAGCCAACCCGTAACGGGCCAAAGCTGGTTGACGATGCGCCGTCGGGCAAGCGTCGTGGCGCTCCTGCCGGTTCGGGTCAGCGCCCGGGCTTCGGTCGTCGCAAGCCGCAGTAAGCGTTAAGCGCAGTACAAAAAACGCCAACCCCACAGGGGTTGGCGTTTTTTTATGTCTGCGAAATGCTGTTAGTTTCGTAGCAGCTGCCGAAGGAACGAGGCTGCGTCCGGCGACGTAGTCGTCGCAAAATCAGATTGCTCGGTGTGCCAGTCAAATCCGGATGTCAGGATTGACGACGGCTGCGTCGGGGTGCCGCATCACGCCGGACGCAGCCTCGTTCCTTCGGCAGCTGCTACGGTTAATAATCTGGGTGGCAAATAATCGTTACAGCTTGTCAACAAATTCATACGAATTCAGCCAGTTACCGACCTTAAACCGCTGAAATCACCCATCTGTAATGAAAATCTTCCGAGATTTACAGAATCAGGACAGTTCCTGCATAAATTGCGGCTTGTTTCGTATTGCAATCGGCTGTGTGATGGGATCTTGCCTTCGTGCGGGTGTACAATGCGCCGCGTTTTAACTGTGACTCAATTGCGTACCCGCGCATTTTGCGCCGCTCGGCGTTACACCGAATGGCCAAAACCTCAAGGCTACCCGCCTTGATAACTCCGCAATGCCACAAGCGTTGCGGGTTCGATTCCGTCACAGATAAAAACAAACAGGTGACGCATGACTCGTGAAACAACCTTGGATTCCTGGCGCCTGCGCTGGGGTTTGATTTGTGTTGTAGACCCTTCGATCACTGCCTCTGGTGCTCAAGTTACAACGCACTGAATCACATCAAACCTTGTGTGGGACCTTTGCAATGAGTGGAAATACCTCGCATTCGGGCGAGCTTAAACGCGGCCTGAAAAATCGTCATATCCAGCTGATAGCCCTCGGTGGCGCGATCGGCACTGGCCTGTTCCTCGGTTCGGCCGGGGTACTCAAGTCGGCCGGCCCGTCGATGATCCTGGGCTATGCGATCTGCGGCTTTATCGCGTTCATGATCATGCGCCAGCTCGGTGAAATGATCGTCGAAGAACCGGTCGCCGGCTCCTTCAGCCACTTTGCCCATAAATACTGGGGCGGTTTCGCCGGCTTCATGTCGGGCTGGAACTGCTGGGTGCTGTACATCCTGGTGGGCATGTCGGAGCTGACTGCGGTCGGTAAATACGTGCACTACTGGTGGCCGGAGATCCCGACCTGGGCGTCGGCAGCGGCCTTCTTCGTATTGATCAACTTGATCAACCTGACCAACGTCAAAGTGTTCGGCGAGGCTGAATTCTGGTTCGCGATCATCAAGGTCGTGGCGATTGTCGGCATGATCGCCCTGGGCAGCTACCTGCTGGTCAGCGGCAGCGGTGGCCCGCAGGCATCGGTGAGCAACCTGTGGGAACACGGTGGTTTCTTCCCGAACGGGACGACCGGTCTGATCATGGCCATGGCCTTTATCATGTTCTCCTTCGGCGGTCTGGAAATGCTCGGTTTCACCGCCGCAGAAGCCGACAAACCACGCACCGTGATCCCGAAAGCGATCAACCAGGTGATCTACCGCATCCTGATTTTCTACATCGGTGCGCTGGTGGTCCTGCTGTCGTTGACCCCGTGGGACTCGCTGCTGGAAACCCTCAATGCTGGTGGCGACAGCTACAGCAGCAGCCCGTTTGTGCAAGTGTTCTCGATGCTGGGCAGCAACACAGCCGCGCACATCCTCAACTTTGTGGTCCTGACTGCAGCGTTGTCGGTGTACAACAGCGGCACCTACTGCAACAGCCGTATGTTGCTGGGCATGGCACAGCAGGGCGATGCGCCGAAAGTGCTGGCCAAAATCGACAAGCGCGGCGTGCCGGTCAACTCGATCCTGGCCTCGGCGGCGGTAACGGTCATTGCAGTACTGCTTAACTACCTGATGCCCCATGATGCGCTGGAACTGCTGATGTCATTGGTAGTGGCGACCCTGGTGATCAACTGGGCGATGATCAGCTACTCGCACTTCAAGTTCCGCCAGCATATGGACAAGACCGCGCAGGTTCCGTTGTTCAAGGCCCTGTGGTACCCGTACGGCAACTACATCTGCCTGGCATTTGTGGCGTTCATCCTGGTGATCATGCTGTTGATCCCGGGGATTCGCGTGTCGGTGTACGCGATTCCGGTGTGGGTGGCCTTTATGTGGCTCTGCTTTGTGATCAAGAACAAGCGTGCCGTACAGGCGCAGACAGCGGCTTACAGTTCTGCCAAGTAAACCCTGAGGTAACCCTGCAAACCCGGCCATTGCGCCGGGTTTGTTGTTTGTGGGGTATCCTTGAGGCCCTGAACACGGACCCTTTTTTGATGCTGGTGATTTCCAACAACGTGCATATCCCTGATGCCGAGATCGAACTGACGGCCATTCGCGCCCAGGGTGCGGGCGGGCAGAACGTCAATAAAGTCTCAAGCGCCATGCACCTGCGCTTTGATATCCCCAATTCGTCGTTGCCGGATTTTTACAAGGAGCGGCTGCTGGCGCTGCGTGACAGCCGCATCACCAGTGATGGCGTGCTGATTATCAAGGCCCAGCAATATCGCACCCAGGAGCAAAATCGGGCGGATGCGCTGGAGCGTCTGGCTGAGTTGATCGTCAGTGCGACCAAGGTGGAGAAAAAGCGCCGCCCGACCAAGCCGACCCTGGGCTCTAAAAAGCGTCGGCTGGAATCCAAGACCAAGCGCGGCAACATCAAGGCCGGGCGGGGCAAGGTGGATTTCTAGAGGGCAGCAGCAGTCCTGTGGGAGCGGGCTTGCCCGCGATGGCATCGCCATGCATTACCTGACACACCACTCCGTCTGCATCGCGGGCAAGCCCGCTCCCACAGGTATATCACCCTGATTGCGGGCTAGTACGCTCTTGCGTTCTGCGCCTGGCGATACAGATAAACACTCAGCAACAGTCCGGTAAGCGCCGCCAGCGCCGCAAACAGAAAGATTGACGCAAAGCCGAAACCTGCCGCCACGGCGCCAACCAGCGGCCCGGTGATACCCAGCGACAGGTCGATAAACAGCGAATACGCACCCACCGCAGCACCACGGCTGGAGGCTGGCACCAGGTTGACAGCCTCAACCCCCAGCGCCGGGAATACCAGCGAAAAGCCAAAGCCGCTCAAGGCCGCGCCCGCCAGGGCCAACTCCGGGTTGGGCGCCAGCCACAGCAACAGCAAACCCAGGGTCTCGACACTCAGGCAGGCAATCGCCACGCGAAAACCGCCGATGCGGTTGATCAGATTGCCGAACAGCAAGCGCGCACTGATAAAGCTGGCGCCAAACAGGCTCAGACACAGTGCCGCGTTTTCCCAGTGGTTGGTTGCGTAGTACAGGGTGATAAAGGTCGCGATGGTGCCAAAGCCGATCGAGCCCAGGGCCAGTCCGGTGCCGTGGGGCAACACTCGGCCCAGTACATGCAGGAACGGCAAGCGCACGCCGCTGACAATGGGGGCTGCCAGTTTTGGCCAGGCCAGCAGTACGCCCAGCGCTCCCAGGGCCATAATGCTTGCGCCCAGGCTCCACATGCCCAAGTGGCCGACCATGACCACGCCCAGCGGCGCGCCAATGGCAATGGCGCCGTAACTGGCGATGCCATTCCAGGAAATTACCTTGGCCGTGTTCTGTGCGCCGACCCGGCCTATGCCCCAGCCGATGGAGCCAGAGCCCACCAGGCTTTCCGCGCTGCCCAGCACCAGCCTGCCGATCAGCAGGCTGGCCAGGCTCCAGGCCGGCATGCTCGTCAGCCAGCTGGACACCAGCATAAACACGCCGCTCAGGCCGCAGCCGGCCAGCCCAATCATCACGGCGCGCTTGCTGCCCCGGGTATCGATAAAGCGGCTGGCGTACGGGCGGCTCAATAGCGTGGCCAAATACTGCACGCTGATCACCAGCCCGGCGATCACCGTGCCGTAACCGAGATGGTTGTGTACGTAACCCGGCAGAACGGCCAGTGGAATACCGATGTTCAGGTAGCCGATAAAGGTAAACAGGACGATGGAAACCACTTGCAGCGTGATTGCCATGGGGCGCTGTGTTTCAGGCATGGGGTAGGGGTCCTGCGGGGAGCGGTTGGTGCAGATTATAGTGGCGTAACCAGTTGTGTCGCGATTAAGGCGGCCAGGGCATTTTCCTGGGTGCCGAAGCGCTTGAGCAAGAGCGCTTGCTTCTCGGGGCTGAGGCGCTCCCAGAGGTCGATCATTTTCTCGGCGGTGCCGATCAGGACGCTGGCCTGGGTGTCGCTGAAGGTGTCAGTCACGCTTGAATCCGGAATAGGGGGGTGGAGCAATTGTGTCAGACGGTGTGAAAAACAGGGTGCTTTTCGCACCGTCTGATGGTGAGCCGTCAGTCTTCGCTGTCGGCCTGGAGGCTTTCAGAGGCCTCGTCCAGTGCGGGGTTTTCGCCACTGGTGTGTTGCGGGGTTGGCTGCTCGGTTTCGTGCAGGCTTGGGAAGGGGAGGTTTGGGATCTCGTGCATCGTCGCGCTCCTCGTAAGGTGTGTTTTAAGTAGCTTGCTAAGGATACAGGAGGGAGTGTGACAATTTGTCTTTTTATTGCGTCTGGGGGGATTTGTATCGAACTTTTCATTTTGCAGCTGTCGCTGGACCCGTAGCAGCTGCCGAGGAACGAAGGCTGCGTTCGGCGGGATGCGGCACCCCGACGAAGTCGTCGCAAAATCAGATACTGCGGTGTGTCAGTAAAGCCCGGCTCTCTGGTTTTACGACGACTGCGTCGTCGGACGCAGCCTCGTTCCTTCGGCAGCTGCTACGGGAGCGGCGTTTAGTGCGTACACACCTGCGCTATCGCCTTGGCCAGCAGGCTCAGGCGCATGCCGTCGACCCCGGCCATATTGGCGCGCCCCGAGCCGACCATGTATACGCTGTGTTTTTCGCGCAACAACTGGACTTGCTCTTGGGTCAGGCCGGTGTACGAAAACATCCCGCGTTGCTCATTGATATGGGCAAAGTGTTCCGCCAGACCGAACGGCGTCAACGCTTCAACCAGGCCGCTGCGCAATTGCGCGATACGGCTGCGCATGGCTTCCACTTCGTCGGCCCACAGGGTTTTCAGCTGGGCATCGCCGAGGATGGTCGCCACCACCGCTGCGCCGTGATCCGGCGGGTTGGACCACAAGTTGCGCGCAATATAGGCCAGCTGGCTGCGGATATCGGTCAGCTTTTCGGCGTCATGGGCGCACACAATCAATGCACCAACCCGTTCGCGGTACAGGCCGAAGTTCTTCGAGCACGAACTGGTGATCAGCACTTCCGGCAGTTCACGGGTGAACAGGCGGGTCGACCAGGCATCTTCCTGCAGTCCGTCGCCAAAGCCTTGGTAGGCAAAGTCGATCAGCGGCAGCAATTCGCGGCGGCGTACCACATCCAGCACCTGCAACCAGTCCGCTTGGGACAGGTCGAAGCCGGTCGGGTTGTGACAGCAGGCGTGCAGCAGTACGACATCTCCTTTTGGCGCGTGCTCCAGCGCTTCGAGCATGGCCGCGACATTGAGCTTATTGTCGCTGCCCACATAGGGGTAGTGACTGATTTTCAGCCCGGCCGCAGCAAAGATGGTTTCGTGGATCGGCCAGGTCGGGTCGCTCAGCCAGATACCGCGGCCCGGCAGGCATTGCGCGATAAAATCGGCGCTCAGGCGCAGCGCGCCAGTGCCGCCCGGGGTCTGGGTGGCGCCGGCGCGTTTGGCCGCCAGCAGGGGCGAGTCTTCGCCCAGCACCAGTTCGCTGATCAGTTGCCCGAATCGGCTGTCACCATGACCGCCGATATAGGTTTTGGTCTGTTGCTGGTCGACCAGGCGCTGCTCAGCCAGCTTTACCGATTGCAAGATCGGCGTCAGGCCATTGGCGTCTTTATAAACGCCCACGCCCAGGTCGAACTTGTCCGGATTGGTGTCCTGTTGATAGGCGTCCATCAAACCGAGGATCGGGTCGCCCGGCACCCGACCAATATCGGCGAAGTGCATTACTTGCGACCTTCGGCAGTTTTGGCCACTTCATCGGTGCGTGCGGCCATGATGAAGTCGTTGCGGTGCAGGCCCTTGATCGAGTGGCTCCACCAGGTCACGGTGACCGAACCCCATTCGGTCAGCAGACCCGGGTGATGGCCTTCGGCTTCGGCGATTTCACCCACGGCATTGGTAAAGGCCAGGGCGAATTTGAAGTTCTTGAACAGAAAGACCTTTTCCAGCTGCATGATGCCGTCGCGAACTTCGATGTTCCAGTCCGGGATCTGTTTGATCAGGATCGGCAACTCTTCGTCGCTGACCTGTGGAGCATCGGCGCGGCAGGCTTCGCAGTGGGCTTGGTTCAGTGCGTTCATGGTGTATTCCTGAATTCGTTTTTTATTGATGTGTGTAGGTAAAAAAGGCTTAGGCCGCTTTCGGTTTTGGCGCGAACTTGGGCGCATGCAGGCCCAGGGTCATGCCTTTTTCGACCATGCCCATGATGTCTTCGTGGGCCAGGTCGAACAGCCGCTTCAAGTCCGGCAGGACAAAATACAGCGGCTGCAAAATATCGATGCGATATGGCGTGCGCATGGCTTCCAGCGGGTCGAAAACCTGATGTTCCGGTTCTGACGACAGGCTGTAAACCGTTTCTTTGGGCGACGACAGAATCCCGCCACCGTAAATGCGCTTGCCTTCAGGGGTGTCGACCAGGCCGAACTCGATGGTCATCCAGTACAGGCGCGCCAGATATACCCGTTGCTCTTTGCTCGCCTGCAGGCCGAGCTTGCCGTAGGTGTGGGTGAATTCGGCAAACCACGGGTTGGTCAGCAGCGGGCAGTGGCCGAAAATCTCGTGAAAAATATCTGGCTCTTGCAGGTAGTCCAGCTCTTCGGGCGTGCGAATAAAGGTGGCCACCGGAAACTGCTTGTTGGCCAGTAATTCGAAAAAGGTCTGGAAGGGGATCAGTGCGGGTACCCGGGCAACTTGCCAGCCTGTGGTAGCACCCAGTACCTGATTGATCTCGTCGAGTTGCGGGATGCGGTCGTGGGGCAGGCCAAGCTTTTCGATGCCCTCCATGTACTCGGGGCAGGCGCGGCCTTCCAGCAGTTTCAACTGACGGGTAATCAGTGTGTTCCACACCCCGTGCTCGGCCGGTGTGTAGTCGATAAAGCCATTGGCATCAGGCTCACGGGCGACGTATTTCGTTTGCTTCATGGGGCTCTCCGCAAGGAAATCGTTTTTATTATTCGGTGTTGTTGCGATGCCTTAGTGATACCCCAAGTGATTGCCGTGTGCAGCTAGCCTAAAGCCAGTAATGCTGGGATGATGGCGCTTATTCGTAAAGTATTCGTTACGACGCGGAGGGCGAGCTGTCATTCTTGAGTGCGCGACAGTGCATCTGTCACAAAATCGTGACGAAGAAATGCCTTTGCGGACAAAAACAATTCCTTTGTGGGAGCGGGCTTGCCCGCGATGGTATCGCTGCGGTGTAGCAGGCAAATCGCACCGCCTGCATCGCGAGCAAGCCCGCTCCCACATTTGATCTTCACTTTCTGCCATTTCCGAGCAATTGCCATGCGTATCAAAGTCCACTGCCAAAACCGGATTGGCATTCTTCGCGACATTCTCAACCTGCTGGTGGCCTACGGCATCAACGTCAAGCGCGGGGAGGTCGGCGGCGATCAGGGCAATGCGATTTACCTGTACTGCCCCAATCTGATCAACCTGCAGTTTCAGGCCCTGCGTCCGAAGTTTGAAACCATATCCGGGGTGTTTGGCGTAAAGCGTGTAGGTTTGATGCCCAGCGAGCGCAGGCATATGGAGCTCAACGCCTTGCTCGGGGCCCTGGAGTTTCCGGTGCTGTCCATTGACATGGGCGGATGCATCGTTGCGGCCAACCGGGCTGCGGCGCAATTGCTCGGGGTGCGGGTCGATGAGGTGCCGGGCATTTCCCTGTCCCGTTATGCCGAAGACTTTGACCTGCCCGAGCTGGTGCGGGCCAACAAGTCGCGCATCAATGGCCTGCGGGTCAAGATCAAGGGTTTGGTGTACCTGGCGGATATCGCGCCGCTGCAACTCGAACATGATGAAAGCGAGGCAATGGCCGGGGCCGTGCTGACCCTGCACCGCGCCGACCGGGTGGGCGAGCAAATCTACAATGTGCGCAAGCAGGAACTGCGCGGCTTTGACAGTATTTTCCAAAGCTCGAAAGTCATGGCTGCCGTGGTGCGCGAAGCCCGGCGCATGGCACCGCTGGATGCGCCGCTATTAATAGAAGGCGAAACCGGCACCGGCAAGGAGCTGCTGGCCCGTGCCTGCCATCTGGCCAGCCCTCGTGGCCAGTCGCCATTGATGGCGCTTAACTGCGCTGGCCTGCCCGAATCGATGGCTGAAACCGAGTTGTTCGGCTACGGCCCTGGTGCATTTGAAGGGGCGCGGGCGGAAGGCAAGCTGGGCCTGCTGGAGCTGACGGCCGGGGGTACGCTGTTTCTTGATGGCGTGGGTGAAATGAGCCCGCGCTTGCAGGTCAAGTTGCTGCGCTTCTTGCAGGACGGCTGCTTTCGCCGGGTCGGCAGTGATGAAGAGGTCTATCTCGATGTGCGGGTGATGTGTGCCACCCAGGTCGACTTGTCCGAGCTGTGTGCCCGTGGCGAGTTTCGCCAGGACCTCTATCACCGGCTCAACGTGCTGTCGCTGCATATTCCGCCGCTGCGCGATTGCCTGGACGGGCTGGAGCCGCTGGTGGAGCATTTCCTCGATCAGGCCAGCCGCCAGATTGGTTGTTCGCTGCCGCGCCTGGCGCCGGCGGCGATGGACCGGTTGCGCCACTACCACTGGCCGGGCAACGTGCGCCAGTTGGAGAACGTGCTGTTTCAGGCGGTTTCGCTGTGTGATGGCGGGGTGGTCAAGGCTGAGCATATTCGTTTGCCGGATTACGGCGTGCGTCAGCCCCTGGGCGAGTTCTCGCTGGAAGGCGGGCTGGAGCAGATTGTCGGGCGGTTCGAAAAGGCAGTATTGGAACAGCTGTATTCGGAGCATCCAAGTAGCCGATTGCTGGGCAAGCGATTGGGGGTGTCCCATACCACCATCGCCAACAAACTGCGCGAGCACGACATTATCAAGCCGGGCAAGGACGCTTAAGCCTGTCAGTACTGATCTGTGGGAGCGGGCTTGCTCGCGATGATATCGCTGCGGTGTGCCTGACATATCGCGCCGCCAGAATCGCGAGCAAGCCCGCTCCCACAAGATTGACGTGACTCGGCAGGCCACCCCTTGCCGCAACCGGCAGAACCCCGCCGTTCCCCCGCAACGAATCTCCCCCCATTCCTGCGCAAACCCGCGCTGCAGCGCGTCAAAATAAAGTTGGTGCGCAAATTGCAATGACCTCTGCAGTACAGCGGTGGACGGCAAGCGTCCGTCAGACAGAGGAAAGACTGTGGACAAGTACCTTTATGTGGCAATGACCGGCGCCAGTCAGAACGCACTGGCGCAGAAGGCGCATGCCAACAATCTGGCGAACATCTCGACCAACGGTTTTCAGCGTGACCTGGAACAGGCCCGCTCGATGCCGGTGTTTGGTGACAGCTTTCCGGCGCGTGCCTTTGCCCTGACCGAGCGCCCTGCCACCGATTTCAGCCAAGGTGCCCTGGTCGAGACCGGCCGCGATCTGGATGTGGCCGTGTCCGGCGACGGCTGGCTGGCGGTGCAGGCCCCCGACGGCAGTGAGGCCTATGTGCGAACCGCCAGCATGAACGTGGATGCCCTGGGCATCCTGCGTGCCGGCAACGGCATGCCGATCATGGGCAACGGCGGGCCGATCGCGGTGCCGCCCCAGCAGCAGATCGAAGTCGGCGAAGACGGCACCATCAGCATCCGCGCCCAGGGCGAAGGCCCGCGGGTGATGGCCCAAGTGGACCGCATCAAGCTGGTCCAGCCGGACCTGAAAACCATGAGCAAGGGCCTCGACGGCCTGATCCACACCAATGACGGTCAGCCGGCCCCGGCCGATGCCAATGTGCGGGTGACCTCGGGTTTTCTGCAGGCGAGCAACGTCAATGCCGTGGATGAAATGACCTCGGTGCTGGCTTTGTCCAAGCAGTTCGAGCTGCATATCAAAATGATGAACACCGCCAAAGAAGACGATCAGGCCATGACTCGCGTCCTGTCCATCAGCTAATTACTTGAACGCGGCGCCGAAAAACCGGCGCGCGAGGAGAGCACCATGCTTCCGGCACTGTGGGTTGCAAAAACGGGTTTGGCTGCACAAGACACCAACCTGACCACCATTTCCAACAACTTGGCCAACGTCTCGACCACCGGCTTCAAACGTGATCGCGCCGAGTTCCAGGACTTGCTCTACCAGATCAAGCGCCAGCCAGGTGCCCAGTCCACCCAGGACAGCGAACTGCCATCGGGCCTGCAAGTGGGCACCGGGGTACGTATTGTCGGCACGCAAAAGAACTTCACTGCCGGTAGCCTGCAAACTACCGAGCAGCCGCTGGACATGGCGATCAATGGCCGCGGATTTTTCCAGATCATGCAGCCCGATGGCACAACAGCCTACACCCGTGACGGTACTTTTCACCTGGACTCCAACGGTCAGATCGTCACCGCCAGCGGCTTTGCCCTGGAACCGGCGATTGTGGTGCCGGCCGATGCCCAGACCTTCACCGTCGGCCAGGATGGCACCGTGTCGGTGACCATTTCCGGCAACCCGGCGGCACAAGTGATCGGCAACGTGCAGACCGCCGACTTTATCAACCCGGCGGGCTTGCAGTCCCAGGGCGGCAACCTGTTTCTGGAAACCGCTTCCAGCGGCGCGCCGCAAATCGGCACCCCGGGCCTGAACGGTTTCGGCCTGACCATGCAAAGCATGCTCGAGACCTCGAACGTCAGCACCGTGGAAGAAATGGTCAACATGATTACCACCCAGCGTGCCTACGAGATGAACTCCAAAGTTATCTCCACCGCTGACCAGATGTTGTCGTTCGTTACGCAAAACCTGTAACTACGTGAAATAGCGGGAGAGCTCATGAAGCGCTTGTTTTCTGTTCTGGCACTGGGCGCCATTACCCTTGTGGCCGGCTGTGTCAGCCCGCCACCGCGGGCCAATGATCCGTACTACGCACCTGTGCTGCCGCGCACGCCGCTGCCGGCTGCGGCCAACAACGGCTCGATCTACCAGGCCGGTTTCGAGCAGAACCTGTACAGCGACCGCAAGGCGTACCGCATCGGCGACATCATCACCATCACCTTGAACGAGAAGACCCAGGCGAGCAAAAACGCCAACTCGGCCATCGGTAAAAACAGCAACACCAGCATCGGCCTGACCTCGTTGTTTGGCAGCGGCCTGACCACCAACAACCCGCTGGGCGGGGGTGACCTGAGCCTCAATGCCGGTTACAGCGGCAGCCGTGCCACCAAGGGCGACAGCAAGGCCGGGCAGGGCAACAGCCTGACCGGTTCGATCACCGTGACCGTGGCCGACGTGTTGCCCAACGGCATCATCGCTGTACGCGGCGAAAAGTGGATGACCCTCAACACCGGCGATGAACTGGTGCGCATTGCCGGCCTGGTGCGTGCCGATGACATTGCCACCGATAACACCGTGTCTTCGACCCGCGTGGCCGATGCGCGCATCACTTACTCGGGCACTGGCTCGTTTGCCGATGCGAGCCAGCCGGGCTGGTTTGACCGTTTCTTCCTTAGCCCGCTGTTTCCCTTTTAGTGATGAACTTCACCATGCCTAACCTCAAGCATCTGCTGGCCGCCGTGTTGCTGTTGTCGACCGCCCTGGGCGCCCACGCCGAACGGTTGAAAGACATCGCCAGCATTTCCGGCGTGCGCTCCAACCAATTGATTGGTTATGGCCTGGTGGTGGGCTTGAACGGTACGGGCGATCAGACCACGCAAACCCCGTTTACCCTGCAAACCTTCAATAACATGCTGTCCCAGTTCGGCATCAAGGTGCCGCCGGGGTCGGGCAATGTGCAGCTGAAAAACGTTGCGGCGGTGTCCATCAGCGCCGATTTGCCGGCATTCGCCAAGCCGGGGCAGGTGATTGATATCACGGTTTCCTCCATCGGCAACTCCAAAAGCCTGCGCGGCGGTACGCTGCTGCTCACACCGCTTAAAGGCATCGATGGCAATGTGTATGCGGTAGCCCAGGGCAACCTGGTGGTCGGCGGTTTCGATGCCGAAGGCCGCGACGGCTCGAAAATCACCGTCAACGTACCGTCGGCCGGGCGCATTCCGGGCGGGGCATCGGTGGAGCGGGCAGTGCCCAGCGGTTTCAACCAGGGCAACAGCCTGACCCTGAACCTCAATCGTTCGGACTTCACCACCGCCAAGCGTATCGTCGACAAGATCAATGACCTGCTCGGCCCTGGCGTGGCCCAGGCCATCGATGGCGGCTCGGTGCGGGTTACGGCGCCGCTGGACCCGAGCCAGCGCGTCGACTATCTGTCGATCCTGGAAAACCTCGAAGTCGATCCGGGGCAGGCAGTGGCCAAGGTCATCATCAACTCGCGTACCGGCACCATCGTGATTGGCCAGAACGTCAAGGTTTCGCCCGCCGCAGTGACCCACGGCAGCCTGACCGTGACCATCACCGAAGACCCGATTGTCAGCCAGCCCGGCCCGCTGTCCAACGGCGAGACCGCCGTGGTGCCGCGTTCGCGGCTCAATGCCCAGCAGGAAGCCAAGCCGATGTTCAAGTTCGGCCCGGGCACCACCCTCGACGAAATCGTGCGGGCGGTAAACCAGGTCGGCGCAGCGCCAGGGGACTTGATGGCGATTCTCGAAGCACTGAAACAGGCCGGCGCGCTGCAAGCCGACCTGATCGTGATCTGAGGCTGACAGCATGGACATGTCCAAGAGCGGAGTAGTGGCGAGCAGCGATTCGGGGGCGTTTACCGACCTGAATCGGCTGAATAAGCTGAAAGTCGGCGACCGCGAAAGCGACGGCAACATGCGCAAGGTGGCGCAGGAATTCGAGTCGCTGTTCCTCAACGAAATGCTCAAGTCGATGCGCTCGGCCAACGAAGTGCTGGGCAAGGACAACCCGCTCAATACTCCTGCGGCCAAGCAGTATCAGGAAATGTACGACCAGCAGCTGTCAGTGACCCTGTCCCGCCAGGGCGGTGGTATCGGCCTGGCCGATGTGCTGATGCGCCAGATGTCGAAAAACAAGGCTGCGGTGCCGGGGGAGGCAGCGGCTACCACGGCGCTGACCGCCGAAGTCAAAGCCCCGGCGACAACTACCGTCGACAGCCCTTTTGTGCGCTCCAGCGGTCAGCGTCCATTGTGGGCTTCGCGGGTCGCCACAACGCCGGCGGCCGCAGCCGACGGTCATAAAAATGACATGGCCATGCTCAATCAGCGCCGCCTGGCGTTGCCGAGCAAACTTACTGACCGTTTGCTGGCTGGCATCGTGCCGTCGGCCGACCCGGCGCGCACCGCGCTCAATACCGCCACTGTACCTGGGCGCACATCGCCGGGGCTGGATGCGGTGCTCAAGGGCAGCCGCCAGCCGATGCTCAGCGCCAGCGGCGCGCAAGGGCGCATGCAGATTTACGGTCGTGCCGTGGCGCAGCCACCCTTGGCCCCGGCCAAGCAGGCGTTCGAATCACCGGATGCATTTGTCGCCACCATGTTGCCGATGGCGCAACAGGCCGCCGACCGCATCGGCGTCGACCCGCTGTACCTGGTGGCGCAAGCCGCACTGGAAACCGGCTGGGGCAAGTCGGTGATGCGCCAGCAAGATGGCAGCAGCAGCCACAACCTGTTCGGCATCAAGGCCACCGGCAGTTGGCAGGGGGCCCAGGCGCGGGCCATCACCAGCGAGTTCAAGGGCGGGCAGATGGTCAAGGAGACGGCAGACTTCCGTTCCTACGATTCCTATCAGGACAGCTTCCACGATCTGGTGACGCTGTTGCAGAGCAACAATCGTTATAAAGATGTGCTCAATGCGGCCGATAAACCGGAGCAGTTTGTACGCGAGTTGCAGAAGGCCGGTTACGCAACCGACCCTGAGTACGCGAGCAAGATTTCGCAGATAGCCAAGCAAATGAAAACCTACCAGAGCTACGCCTCGACGGGTTCTCTCACGAATTTATAAGGTTTGAACCATGGCGAGTTTGATCAACATCGGGATGTCGGGGCTCAACGCTAGTCAGGGCGCATTGGCGACAGTCGGCAACAACATTGCCAACGCCAATACCTCGGGCTATTCGCGTCAGCAGATCGTCCAGGGCAGCGGCGCGTCGCAACAGGTGGGCGGGGTGTTTATCGGCACCGGTACCACCCTGGCCGACGTGCGCCGCGTGTACAACTCCTACCTCGACGCCCAGTTGCAAACCACCACTTCGCTCAATGGCGATGCCCAGGCCTATCTCGACCAGATTGGCACGGTCGACAAACTGCTGTCGGATAAAAACACCGGCGTGTCGGCGGCCCTGAGCAGCTTTTTCAGCTCCCTGCAAACCGCCGCCGCAGCCCCCGGTGATGTGTCGGCACGCCAGTTGCTGCTGACCAGCGCACAGACCTTGAGCAATCGTTTCAACTCGATTTCGTCCCAGCTCAACCAGCAGAACGAAGGGATCAACAGCCAGCTTGATACCCTGACCTCGATGGTCAACCAGCACACAGCCACCATTGCCTCGCTGAACAAGCAGATCGCCCAGGCCACCACGGCGGGCAATACGCCGAACAACCTGCTGGATGCGCGCAACGAAGCCGTGCGTACCCTCAACGAGCTGGTCGGGGTGACGGTCCAGGAGCACGACAACGTCTACGACATCACCCTGGGCACCGGTCAGGCGCTGGTGCAGGGTTCGACCTCCAATACCCTCTCGGCGGTACCGGGCAAGGTCGACAAAAGCCAGTACAGCATCCAGATCAATTACCAGCAATCGAGCTCCGACGTGACCTCGGTGCTCAGTGGCGGCAAGATCGGCGGCCTGTTGCGCTATCGCGATGATGTGCTGGCCCCGGCCATGAATGATTTGGGGCGTACAGCCATTGTGGTCGCCGATGCGATCAATCAGCAGTTGGGGCAGGGCCTGGATGCCAATGGCGAGTTCGGCTCGTCGATGTTCAACAGCATCAACAGTGACAAGGCCATCAGCCAGCGCAGCCAGGCGGCGACCGGCAATATTGGCGCGGGCAACTTCAATGTCAGCATCGCCGACAGCGGCGCGCTGACCGCCTACGATTATCAGGTCACGTTTACCAGCGCCACCGAGTACTCGGTCAAACGCTCCGACGGCACCGATATGGGCGCGTTCGCCACCACGGACAATCCGGCCAAGGTCATCGACGGCTTCACTCTGGACCTCAAGGGCGGCCCGATGACCGCTGGTGATGCGTTCAAGGTCAGCCCCACCCGCAGTGGCGCAAGCAATATCGGCGTGCAAATGAGCGATGCCAACAAGTTGGCGTTTGCCGGGCCGCTGGTTGCAGGCCCGGGCAGCTCCAACACCGGTACGGGTGCAGTGGGCAGCCTCAATCTGTCGTCAGCGCTGGATATTTATGGCGGCGCCAGTCTGGGCAAGTCGCAAAGCGATATTGAAGGTGCCATGCCGGTGCGTATCGCCTTTGACGAGGCCGCTGCCGACGGGACCCAAAGCTACCGGGTGCTGAACGAGGCGGGCAAGGAAATCGGCAAGGGCAGCATCGTGCCTGGCCAGGACAACAAGGTCACGATCAATGTGCCCGTCACCAACGCCGATGGCACGACCACCAATGTGGGGTTTGACACGGTTATCAGCGGCTCTCCGGGCAAGGGCGACAGCTTCGATATCAAGTTCAACAAGGACGGCAAGGCTGACAACCGCAATGCCAACGAACTGCTGGGCCTGCAAACCAAGGCCACAGTGGGCGTAGGCAAGGACGGCACTGGCGGCGTCAGCATGGCTACTTCCTACAGCCAGTTGGTGTCCAAGGTGGGCGGCAAAGCCAGCCAGGCTGCGGTCGACGGCACCGCCAATGGCGCGGCGCTGGCCTACGCCAAAGAGGTGCGCAACTCGGTATCCCAGGTCAACCTGGACGAAGAAGCCTCCAACCTGGTCAAGTTCCAGCAGTACTACACCGCCTCGTCGCAGATCATCAAAGCGGCGCAAGCAACCTTCAGCACGCTGATCAACAGTCTTTAAGGGAGCCCGCGACGATGCGTATTTCAACCTCGCAGTTTTTTGAATCGACCAGCGCCACCTACCAGAACAACTTCTCGTCGGTGATCAAGACCCAGGGCCAGATCGACTCCGGCGTGCGCATCCAGACCGCCGCCGATGACCCGGTGGGCGCGGCGCGCCTGCTGCAATTACAACAGCAAAAAGACATGCTGGGCCAGTACAGCACCAATATGAACAGCATCAAGTCATCGCTGGGTGCCCAGGAAGCGGTGCTCGACAGCATCAACAACTCATTGCAAAAGGCCAGTGAGCTGGCCCTGGGCGCAGGCAGCGGTAAAAGCGATGCCGATCGCCTGGCCATTGCCAACGAACTGGGCAGTATTGAAGAGCAGGTGTTCAGCCTGCTCAACAGCAAGGACGCCGCGGGCAACTACATGTTCTCCGGCTCCAAGACCGATACGCCGCCCTATACCCGCAACAACGATGGCACCTACAGCTATCAGGGCGACGATACCCAGCTTAACCTGAAGGTTTCTGACACCCTGACTCTGGCCAGCAGCGACACGGCCAGGAGCATCATGGAAGGTGCGACCAATACCGGGCGTACCCAGGCGACTTTTGTGCCCGGCGTGGATGCCAATGGCGAGCCGACCGTCAATGACGGCAAGCTCTCGGTGTCTGCCGGCCTGGTCACGTCAAGCGCGGTGTTCAACAAGAGTTTCGCCGAAGGCCAGCCCTATACGCTGAAATTCAGCAGCAGCACCCAGTACACCCTGACTGACCGCGACGGCAACGACCTGACCTCGCAGGTGGCGGGTAATGGCGTGTTCGACCCGACCAAGGACGGTTCGCAGAGCATCAGCCTGCGCGGCGTGTCGTTCGACATTACCCCCAATCTCAAGGACATCCCGGCGGCGGATCGCGATGCGGCAGTGGCGGGGCGTACCTTCACCCTGGAGGCCAAGGCCGACACCATCAATACCTCGCGCACGCCGAGCAACGGTTCGACGGCACAGATTACCAATTCCACGGTGACCGACGCCCAGGCCTATGGCGACAGCTTTCCGAGCAATGGCGCGGTGATCAAATTTACCAGCGCCACCGAATACGAGGTGTATGCCCAGCCGCTGAGCGCCGACAGCAAGTCGATTGCCCAGGGCACTGTTGACGGCGGTGCGCTCGGGATCAAGTTCGACTTCGCTGGAGCACCGCAGGCGGGCGACCAGTTTGTCGTCAACCGCAACAACCACCAGAGCCAGAACGCGCTGGACACCATCAGCCAGCTGCGCAAGGCGCTGGAGATCCCTAGCGACAAAGACCCGCTGGCCCAGCAAACGCAAAAGGACGCGATCAACTCCGCGATCGGCAACCTGAAAAACGCCAGTGCCGGCGTCGACAGCGCCCGCGGCTCGATTGGTGCGCGGCTCAAGGCGGTGGATATCCAGGCCGACGAAAATATCAGCCTGGGCCTGGCCAACGACTCTACCACCGCAGCGATCGGCAACACCGACATGGCGGGGGCGTCCATTGAACTGGCGTTCCAGAAGGCCATGCTTGAAGCCTCGCAACTGGCGTTCGTAAAAATCTCCCAGCTGAGCCTGTTCAACCAGCTCTAAACAGCGGTGCAGGGGGGGGCTAATGTGGGAGCGGGCTTGCCCGCGATGCAGGCGACACGGTATGCCGGTAATACCGTGTTGCTGCCATCGCGAGCAAGCCCGCTCCCACAAAATCGCCTTTCTGGCTGTAATGTTTTGTATAAAACCGCACAAAATAGCGTGACCTATGAGTCATAACGCGCATCTTCACTGTATCGTGTGAAACGTACGGGCGGGTGCCGGGCCTTTATCAGGCTGTTTTGTTTATTGTTATGCACCCATATTCGCCGCATTCCTGCGCGATAAAGCCCTTTTATTGTCAGCGCCCCTCGGTTGTGCGAGCGGGTGATCTCCAGCTATTTAGTATTGGGAAGCCACAATGATTGGCATTAAAAGCATCGCCAGTTACGTGCCAGCAAGCGGTGTAGACAACTACGCGCAAGGCGCGAAGTTCTCCAAAGACGAAGAATTCATCCTGGGCAAGATCGGCTCTGCCTTTCTGCCGCGCAAAGATGCTGACCAGGAAACCTCGGACCTGTGTGTTGAAGCCGTCAACGCACTGTTTAGCAATAATCCGCAGCTTAAACGCGAATCCATCGATGCGTTGATCGTCGTCACCCAGAACGGCGACGCCGAAGGCTTGCCGCACACGGCGGCCATCGTCCAGGACAAGCTCGGCCTGCCTACCCACGTTGCCGCCTTTGATATCTCCCTGGGCTGCTCGGGTTATGTCTACGGCATCTACGCGATGAAAGGCTTTATGGAAGCCGCGGGCCTGAAAAACGGCTTGCTGGTGACGGCCGACCCGTACTCGAAAATCGTCGACCCGGAAGACCGCAACACCACCATGCTGTTTGGTGACGCGGCCACCGCTACCTGGATGGGTGAAGACGCTCCCTGGCAGCTGGGCAAGGCCAAGTTCGGCACCGACGGTTCCGGTGCCCCGCATCTGAAAGTCAGTGATGGCGTGTTCTTTATGAACGGCCGCCAGGTGTTCAACTTCGCCTTGCTGAAAGTGCCTGCGCACTTGAACGAGCTGCTGGAAGAGTCCGAGCTGACCTCCAAGGACATCGACGCGTTCTGCATCCACCAGGGCAGCGCGGCCATCGTTGATGCCGTAGCCCGCCGTTTTGAAGGCGAGCCGGAGAAATTTATCAAGGATATGGTCGAGACCGGTAACACCGTGTCGTCGAGCATTCCATTGCTGCTGGAAAAGCATGTGATGGACGCCACCTGGAAGCGCGTGGCGCTGAGCGGTTTTGGTGTGGGCCTGTCGTGGGGCTCGGCGATTATCTATCGTCCATAAGCTTCAAGCCGAAACATCAAACGCCCGTGGCCGCAAAGCCATGGGCGTTTTGCTTTCTGGCAGGGCTGATTGAATCTGTGGGAGCGGGCTTGCTCGCGATGGCATCACCCTGGTTTGCCTGAAGCACCGCGCCGCCCGAATCGCGAGCAAGCCCGCTCCCACACTGGGGGGGCGGCAGCTCATCGGCTTGCTAACCCCCTGAATTACAAGGCATGGCCCGCTTGCCTGCAAAAAAAATCAAAATAACCCTCAAGCAACCGACATTCACGACGATAACTATTACGAAGGTTCTCTAGGCCACACCCGGCGGTTGCCAGGGCCGGAAGCCGCAGTATTCATCCAATGAGGATTTCGTCATGGCTTTATCAGTAAACACTAACGTCACGTCCCAGACCGTTCAGAAGAACCTGAACAAAGCCGGCGACTCGTTGAGCACCTCGATGACCCGTCTGTCTTCCGGCCTGAAAATCAACAGCGCCAAAGACGACGCTGCCGGCATGCAGATCGCCAACCGTCTGACTTCCCAGGTCAAAGGCATGACCGTTGCCATCGCCAACGCCAACAACGGCTCGTCGATTGCACAGACGGCTGAAGGCGCGATGCAAGAGTCGACCAACATTCTGCAACGTTTGCGTGAACTGGCTCTGCAGTCTGCGAACGGTGATAAAAGCGCTGATGACCGTGCTTCCCTGCAACAAGAATTCACAGCGAAAGTCGGTGAACTGACCCGTATTTCGTCTACCACTACTTTCGGTGGTCGTAACCTGCTGGACGGCTCGTTCCAGAACCAGGCTTTCCAGGTCGGCGCTGACGCCAACCAGACCATTTCGTTCGGTATGAGCGATATCAGTGCTACTGGTTTGAAAGGTTCTTATGGTGAGGCAAGCACTTCTGGCGATATTACCCAGCTATCTGCCAAGGTGACGGGTGGTGTAGCCGGGTTGTCCGATACGCCAGTAACTACATTTAAAGCTACTTCACCAGCCGCTGCGTATGTTGTGCCTACTGCAGACGAGACGCTTACATTTGGTGGCGGTGCAACAGGCTCGGTTGTCCTGACATCTGCCGAAAGCACGGCTGCTCTTGCTGCAGCGAAAATTAACCTGTCGTCGGCTACAACTGGTGTTTCGGCTAAGGACAATGCTGGCAAGTTGGAGCTGAGTTCTGCAGTCACGTTTAGTGTTGCAAGTGATATTGCTGCAGATGCTGGTAACTTTGCTACTACAGCGGCGACTGCGACCTCTTCAACTGCCCCTGCTGGCATGGGTAGTGCTGCTGACATCAATATCAACGGCACAACTGTAAATCTGACTGCGGGCATGACCCTCGGCGGTACTGGTGGTGACGGTAAAACTGACGGCGTTATCTTTGCCATTAACGAACAAACCGCTACTACCGGTGTAAGCGCGAGCCAGAAAGACGGTCGTCTAGTGCTGACTTCTACTGATGGTAAGGCAGTTAACCTGAGCAACCCTGAAACCGCTACTGGTAAAGGTGCTTTGGCTAAAGTAGGTCTTACTGCTGGCACAACCCAAGCGCAGTTGGATAAAGATACTTCGATTTCCTTGAATGGCACTGAAGTCAAGTTCAAGAAAGGCGATTCGATGGACGCCATTGTGTCCTCGATCAACAGCGCTAGTACTGGCGTAACCGCCAGCAAAAACGCAGATAACTCGCTGAAGCTGTTCTCCACCAAGGACATCACTATTGGTGACGGCAGTGCAGGTACCGGTCTGGCTTCCTTGGGCCTGACCGATGGTAAAACTACTGCCAACACAGTCGAAACCACCGTCTCCGACCTGAGCGTGTTGACTGCCGAAGGCGCTCAACAAACCATCCAGGCCCTGACTGGCGCAATCCAGCAGATCGATACTCAGCGTTCCGAGTTGGGTGCCGTACAGAACCGTTTCGACAGCACCGTTTCCAACCTGCAAAGTATCTCCGAGAACTCGACCGCTGCACGTGGTCGCGTACAGGACACTGACTTCGCATCGGAAGCTGCCGAGCTGACCAAACAACAAACCCTGCAACAGGCCGCTACCGCGATCCTGTCCCAGGCTAACCAGCTGCCATCCGCTGTGATGAAATTGCTGCAGTAATTTCAGCGCTTGGTTAATAACGGAAGGGCGCGTTTACGTGCCCTTCCGTTTTTTCAGTGTTGAGGTGACGAAATGGACATAAGCATCAAGCTGAATTCCGTTTACCCGAGCGCCGCCGGATTAGCCAGTCCCGCGCCAGCGCCGGTTGCAACAACGCAAGCAGTCGCGGCCCCTGCCCCGTCGACAGGCATGCCGCCTGAACGTGCGGAACTGGAAAAGGCCGTCAGTGACATTCAAGAATTCGCACAGTCCAACCAACGCAAGCTGGACTTTTCAATTGATGACACCACCGGAGTGATGGTGGTCAAGGTGATCGCCGCCGACAGCGGTGAGGTCATTCGCCAGCTACCTTCAGAAGTGGCCTTGAAGCTGGCGCAAAATCTGGCTGACCCCCACAGCCTGCTTTTTCAGGGTAAAGCCTGAACGTGGCATGAATTGTGATGCTGTCTGCTTCCTCGGCCTTGCTCGTCAAAAAAGCGTAAGCCCATAAAGCGGCAGCCCGGATAAGGAGAATACAGATGGCCAGTTCAACGATTACCGGTGTAGGTTCGGGTTTTGACACCATCGGGATTGTGAAAGCCTTGGTTGATGCTGAAAAAGCACCCAAGCAAAGCCAGATTACCGCGCAACAAAAAGACACCACCATTCAGTTGTCCGCCGTGGGCACGGTAAAAGCGTCGCTCGAAACCTATCGTGCAGCCATTGCCAAGCTCAACAGCGTCTCCAGTTTCAACGGTCTGGCCGCTACGTCATCAGACGAAAAAATTTCCAAAGTCACCATTGATGACAAAGCCTCCAGCGGTGTTTATGCGTTGGACGTCAGCAAATTGGCTACCTCGTCAAAAATCACCAGCAAGGTATTTGAGGGTGGCACTTCCTCGGTTGTTAACTCCGGTTCAGAGCCTACGACCCTGACCATTTCGCAATCGGGTGAAAATTACAACGTCTCGGTTCCGGCAGGTGCAACCCTGCAGCAGACCCGTGAAGCGATCAACACGCAACTGCAGTCCAAGGGCATCAGCGCCAACGTGTTGACCGACGCCAACGGCTCGCGCCTAGTCATCGGCTCGCAAACCACTGGTAAAGGCACCGACATCACCATCAGTGGTGATTCTGAGCTATCGACCGGGTATGACGCTGGTAAAGCACCGGTGAATGCTGAATACACGATTGACGGCATCGCAATGGAGTCATCCAGTAATAAGGTTACCTCTGCCATCAGTGGTGTGACTCTGGAGTTGATTGATACCAAGGCGTCCACCATCACCGTTGCATCTAACACCGCGACGCTGAAAACCTCAGTGCAGTCTTTTGTTAGTGCTTACAACGCGCTGCTGACTAGTATCAACACGCAAACCAAGGTCACGGCCACGGGGGATGCGGCAACCACCACCTCGGGCGCACTGACCGGCGATGCGTCGATGCGTCAACTGGTCAACGGCATTCGTAATGAGCTGCTGCAAAACTCCGGCTCGTCGAGCATGGGCAACTTGTCCCAGATGGGTATCAGTACCGATCAGAAAACCGGGCTGTTGACGCTTGACGACAAGAAGTGGGACGCCGCAGTTGCCACACCAAATGGAGCAATTGAAATTGCCAAGGTGTTTACCGGTGATACCGGTCTGGTGGCGCGCATGACCAAGGCGACCGATAGCTATGTGGGTACAACAGGGCTGCTGGCGAGTCGGGTTACCGATTTGAATACCAAGCTGACGGACTTGACGACTCAGCAGGCGGATCTGGATCGACGGATGGAAAGTATGAAAACTTCGCTGACCTCCAAGTACACCGCCATGGACACCCTGATCGCCAAGATCAACGCCAGCAGTTCCAGCATCATGACCACGCTCAATTCCTTGAATAACCCTAAATCCGACTGATTTGCCGCGCCCTGGCCGCTAAAGCTTTGGGCGCTGCAGTCGATAAAAAGATCAAGAACCAAGCATTTTTGCCTGACACCGTTATGAGGTAGAAACATGAACCCGATGCGCGCCCTTCGTCAGTATCAGAAGGTTAATTCCCACGCTCAAATTTCCGAAGCCAGCCCCCATCGTCTGATTCAGATGCTGATGGAAGGCGGTCTGGACCGCATGGCCCAGGCCAAGGGCGCGATGAGCCGTGGCGATATCCCGCAGAAGGCCATGTTGATCACCAAGGCCATCGATATCATCACCGGCCTGCGTCAGGGCCTGGATGAAGAAAAGACCGACGACAAGGCGGCGCTGGAGCAACTGGACAGCCTGTACGAGTACATGGCCGTGCGTCTGACCCTGGCCAATGCCAAGAACGACCCGGAAATCATCGATGAAGTGGCACGCCTGCTGATCACTGTAAAAAGTGGTTGGGATGCCATCGCCCCGCAATAAGCCAGAGGAGTGCGTCATGAGCCAACTGCAACGTATTCAGGAAACCCGCGAAGCGCTGATTGATGCCCTGGCCGAGCGCAACTGGGATGCCATCGGCGAGCTGGACTCGGCCTGCCGCGTGTGTGTCGAGAATGTGCTGGACGAAGCACCGCTGGATGAGGCGGTGTTGCGCGAAAATCTGGAGGGGTTGCTGGTGGTGTATCGCATGCTGCTGGAGGCGGCGACCAACGAGCGCCAGTCGGTCGTTGAGCAGATGGGGCAGATCAACCAAGCAAAAAATGCGTCAAAGGTTTACCATCTATTCGGTTAAGGCCTAAAGAATATGTGGTTAATTGCGTTTTAAACCGCCATAAATTTGACTCGGCACAGTTTTTTGACTTAACTAGCACGTTATTCTGTATTCAGTCGTCTTAGATATCCAACAGGGTTAGGACGTCTACATATGTCCTGCCATCCGGGGCATTGAGTTGACTAGGGAAGTTGCTATTGCATGTGGCGTGAAACCAAAATTCTGCTGATCGATGACGATAGCGTCCGCCGCCGTGATCTGGCGGTGATCCTGAATTTTCTTGGCGAAGAAAATTTGACCAGCCCTAGTCATGAGTGGGAGCAGGCTGTCAGCGCCTTGCCGTCCAGTCGTGAAGTGCTCTGTGTGCTTGTGGGCACCGTGAGCACTGCGGGTGGCCTTTCAGGACTGCTTAAGACACTGGCCGCGTGGGATGAGTTCCTGCCGATCATGCTTTTAGGTGAAGTTTCTGCCCTCGACCTGCCTGAAGACCAGCGCCGCCGGGTGTTGTCCAGCCTCGAAATGCCCCCCAGCTACAGCAAACTGCTTGATTCCCTGCACCGTGCCCAGGTCTATCGCGAGATGTACGACCAGGCCCGCGAGCGCGGCCGTCATCGTGAGCCCAACCTGTTTCGCAGCCTGGTCGGTACCAGCCGGGCGATCCAGCATGTGCGCCAGATGATGCAGCAAGTGGCCGATACCGATGCCAGTGTGCTGATCCTCGGCGAGTCCGGCACCGGCAAGGAGGTGGTGGCGCGCAATCTGCACTACCACTCCAAGCGTCGCGATGCGCCGTTTGTGCCGGTCAACTGCGGGGCGATTCCTGCCGAGCTGCTCGAAAGCGAGCTGTTTGGTCATGAGAAGGGCGCCTTTACCGGGGCCATCACCAGCCGCGCCGGGCGTTTTGAGCTGGCCAATGGCGGTACGCTGTTCCTCGACGAAATCGGCGATATGCCGCTGCCGATGCAGGTCAAGCTGTTGCGTGTATTGCAGGAGCGGACCTTTGAGCGTGTGGGCAGCAACAAGACCCAGTGCGCCGATGTGCGGATCATTGCCGCGACCCACAAAAACCTCGAAAGCATGATTGAAGTCGGCGCCTTCCGCGAAGACTTGTACTACCGCCTCAACGTGTTCCCGATTGAAATGGCGCCGCTGCGTGAGCGGGTCGAAGATATTCCGTTGCTGATGAACGAGCTGATTTCGCGCATGGAGCACGAAAAACGCGGTTCGATTCGCTTCAACTCGGCTGCCATCATGTCGTTGTGCCGTCATGCTTGGCCGGGCAACGTCCGCGAGCTGGCCAACCTGGTGGAGCGCATGGCGATCATGCATCCATACGGGGTGATTGGCGTGGTTGAGCTGCCGAAAAAATTCCGCTACGTCGACGACGAAGACGAGCAACTGGTCGACAGCCTGCGCAGTGATATGGAAGAGCGCGTGGCCATCAATAGCGCCACTACCGACTTCGTGGCCAGCGCCAACGCGATGCTGCCGCCTGAAGGCCTGGACCTCAAGGACTACCTGGGCGGGCTGGAGCAGGGTTTGATCCAGCAGGCACTGGACGACGCCAATGGCATCGTTGCGCGTGCGGCAGAGCGCCTGCGGATTCGCCGTACCACCCTGGTCGAAAAAATGCGCAAGTACGGCATGAGCCGTCGCGAAGGTGAAGATCAGGCGGATGATTGACGCGTGACTCTGTGGGAGCGGGCTTGCTCGCGATAGCATCGCCGCGATCTGCCTGACAGGCCGCGTCGCTTCTATCGCAGGCAAGCCAGCTCCCACAACCGTACGGCGCTCACGCTGTCCAGGTTTTACCCGCGCATCCTTGCGGGGCAGGCAGTGTTGTGTATTCAGGCACGGGTATTGCTTCGCTTGGTTTAACGGACTGTTTTATGACGGTCAGCCAAGCGAGTACGCCCCATGCCTCAAGCCGCCGTCCAGTTGTCCTCGGCCCCCGATCCCTACAGCCTGCTGCAAGCCCGTGTCTCGGAGTTGACTGGCGAGCTGGCGGTGGTCAGTGCGCAGCGCATGGCCGAGCTTGCCGAGAAAGAACGGCTGGCCAATCGCCTGCAACACCTGCTGGATCTGCTGCCTGGCGGGATTATCGTGATTGATGATCGTGGTCGCGTCCGTGAGGCCAATCCTGCAGCCTGCGAGTTGTTGGGCCTGCCCCTGGAGGGTGAGTTGTGGCGTCATGTGATCGCCCGCTGCTTTGCCCCGCGCGAAGATGATGGCCATGAAGTGTCTCTCAAGGACGGCCGGCGCCTGTCGATTGCCACCCGCTCGCTGGACGCCGAACCCGGGCAACTGGTGTCGCTCAATGACCTGACAGAAACCCGGCGCCTGCAAGATCAACTGGCCCGCCATGAACGTCTGTCGTCCCTGGGGCGTATGGTCGCTTCCCTGGCTCACCAGATTCGTACACCGTTGTCAGCCGCGCTGATCTACGCCAGCCATTTGACCGAGCAAGCCCTGCCGGTGGAAACCCAGCAGCGCTTTGCCGGGCGCCTCAAGGAGCGTCTGCACGAGCTGGAGCATCAGGTGCGCGACATGCTGGTATTTGCTCGTGGCGAACTGCCACTGGGCGACCGGGTCACCCCCAAAGTACTGATGCAAGCCCTGCAAGCCGCTGCGCAAACCCATGTGCAAGGTGTGTCGATCCGCTGGCAGTGTGATGCCTACGCAGGGCAGTTGCTGTGCAATCGCGACACCCTGGTCGGCGCGCTGCTCAATCTGATCGAAAACGCCCTGCAGGCCGGCACGCCGCAGGTACGGCTCAAGGTGCACCTGTATCGCCGCGATAACCGTCTCAGGTTGTGTATCAGCGACAACGGCAGTGGCATTGAGCCGCAAGTGCTGGCGCGTCTGGGCGAGCCGTTTTTCACCACCAAGGCCACCGGTACCGGTCTGGGCCTGGCGGTGGTCAATGCCGTGGTGCGTGCGCACCAGGGGCAATTGCAATTACGTTCGCGGCTGGGGCGTGGCACCTGTGCCTTGCTCAGCTTGCCGCTGATTCCCGTTGTCGCGGAGGCAAACTGATGGTGATGCGAATTAACGTGCTGTTGGTCGAGGACGACCATGCGTTGCGCGAGGCCCTGGCAGACACGCTGCTGCTGGCCGGTCACGGTTTTCGCGCCGTCAGCTCGGGGGAGGAAGCCCTGGTCGCGGTCAGCGCCGAGCCGTTCAGCCTGGTGATCAGTGATGTCAATATGCCGGGTATCGATGGCCATCAACTGCTCGCCCGCTTGCGTGCCAGCCAGCCGCAATTGCCGGTGCTGCTGATGACGGCCCACGGCGCCGTGGAGCGGGCGGTGGATGCCATGCGTGAAGGGGCGGTGGATTATCTGGTCAAGCCGTTCGAGCCCAAGGCCCTGCTTGATCTGGTGGCCCGCCATGCTCTGGGCAGTCTCGGCGTGGCCGACAGTGAAGGTCCGGTGGCGGTCGAGCCGGCCAGTGCGCAGTTGCTGGAGCTGGCCGCGCGGGTGGCGCGCAGTGATGCCACGGTGCTGATCTCGGGCGAGTCGGGCACCGGCAAAGAGGTGCTGGCCCGCTATATTCACCAGCACTCCCATCGTGTTGACCAGCCGTTTGTTGCGATTAACTGCGCGGCGATCCCTGACAACATGCTCGAAGCCACCCTGTTCGGTCATGAAAAGGGCGCCTTTACCGGTGCCATTGCCGCCCAGGCCGGCAAGTTCGAACAGGCCGATGGCGGCACCTTGCTGCTGGATGAAATTTCCGAAATGCCCTTGGGTTTGCAGGCCAAGCTGCTGCGCGTATTGCAAGAGCGCGAAGTGGAGCGGGTGGGCGGGCGCAAGCCGGTAGCCTTGGATATCCGCGTGGTCGCCACCACCAACCGTGATCTGGCCGGGGAAGTGGCGGCGGGGCGTTTTCGCGAAGACCTGTACTACCGCCTTTCGGTATTCCCCCTGGCCTGGCGCCCGCTGCGCGAGCGCACCGCCGATATCCTGCCGCTGGCAGAGCGCTTGCTGGCCAAATACATCAGCAAAATGAAGCACACTGCGGTAGGGTTCTCGCCCGATGCCAAGGCGTGCCTGAGTGCTTACCCTTGGCCGGGCAATGTGCGTGAACTGGACAATGCGATTCAGCGGGCGTTGATTTTACAGCAGCGCGGGCTGATCGAAGCGGCAGATTTTTGCCTGGCCGGGCCTGTGGCTTGCGCGCCTTTGCCGCCGTTGACGCGCTCAGAACCGTTGGTGGTGGAGGCTATGGAGTCGGCCGGGGCTTTGGGCGATGATCTGCGCCGGCGTGAATTCCAGATGATTATCGACACCTTGCGTGCCGAGCGCGGGCGGCGAAAAGAGGCTTCCGAGCGTCTGGGCATCAGCCCGCGTACCTTGCGCTACAAGCTGGCGCAAATGCGCGATGCGGGGATGGATGTAGAGGCTTATTTGTTTGCTGCAACCTGATTTGCCCTCACCCCAACCCTCTCCCGGAGGGAGAGGGGGCTGATTTGCGGTGATCTTGAAATCGCCTGCGGTCAGTTCCCTCTCCCTTCGGGAGAGGGTTAGGGTGAGGGGCTTTTGATTTTGCTCCTGCGACGTTTTGTAACGGTAATTGTTATAAAACGGCCAGGAGCTGGCACCCTTGTTGCTACACCTCAATATGCGCTGTGAAAGTGTCAAAAAAATGCGGGTCGTCGGAGGCACTGGTCCATGAGCCAAGGTATTGAATTTAATCGATTGATGTTGGACATGCGGGCCATGCAGATGGACGCCATGGCACAACCGAAATCGGCTGTGCAGGCCGCTCCCGAAGCAGGTGCCAGCAGTTTCTCCGACATGCTCGGCAATGCGATCAACAAGGTCAGCGAAACCCAGCAGGCCTCGAGCCAGCTGTCCAACGCGTTCGAGATCGGCAAAAGCGGGGTCGACCTGACTGACGTGATGATCGCTTCGCAGAAGGCCAGCGTTTCTTTCCAGGCCTTGACCCAGGTACGTAACAAGCTGGTTCAGGCTTACCAAGACATCATGCAGATGCCGGTTTAAGGGCGATATCAAGTCATGGCAGATGCACTCCCGGATAATGTTCCGGCCAAGGCAGGCGGCGGCAAACCGCTGTTTGGCCTGACCTTCCTCGACAACCTGGGCGATATGACCATGCTGCGTCAGGTCGGCCTGATGGTCGGCCTGGCGGCGAGCGTAGCGATCGGCTTTGCCGTGGTGCTGTGGTCCCAGCAACCCGATTATCGGCCGCTGTACGGCAGCTTGGCCGGTATGGATGCCAAGCAGGTCATGGAAACCCTGGCCGCGGCCGACATTGCCTACACCGTTGAGCCCAACTCCGGTGCCTTGCTGGTCAAGGCCGATGATGTCTCCCGTGCCCGCCTCAAGCTGGCCGCTGCTGGCGTAACCCCTACCGACGGCAATATCGGTTTCGAGATTCTCGACAAGGACCAGGGCCTGGGTACCAGCCAGTTCATGGAAGCCACACGCTATCGTCGTGGCCTTGAAGGCGAACTGGCGCGGACCATTTCCAGCCTCAACAACGTCAAGGGTGCCCGGGTTCACCTGGCCATCCCGAAAAGCTCGGTATTCGTACGCGATGAACGCAAGCCCAGCGCTTCGGTACTGGTCGAGCTGTACGCGGGGCGTTCGCTGGAGCCGGGGCAGGTGCTGGCCATCGTCAATCTGGTGGCCACCAGCGTGCCTGAGCTGAGCAAATCCCAGATCACCGTGGTCGACCAAAAAGGCAATCTGCTGTCGGACCAGGGTGAAAACTCCGAGCTGACCATGGCCGGTAAACAGTTCGACTACAGCCGCCGCATGGAAGGCATGCTCACCCAGCGCGTGCACAATATCCTGCAGCCGGTGCTGGGCAATGACCGTTACAAGGCCGAAGTGTCGGCCGATGTGGATTTCAGCGCGGTCGAGTCCACCTCCGAGCAGTTCAACCCCGATCAACCGGCGCTGCGCAGCGAGCAATCGACCAGCGAGCAGCGTACCGCCAGCAACGGCCCGCAAGGTGTACCCGGGGCCCTGAGCAATCAGCCACCGAGCCCGGCCAGTGCGCCGCAGCAAACCGGTCAGGGTGCTGCGGGCGGCGCGGGCATGATCCAGCCGGGTCAGCCGTTGCTCGATGCCAATGGCCAGCAAATCATGGATCCGGGCACCGGCCAGCCGATGCTGGCACCGTACCCGGCCGACAAGCGTTCGCAATCGACCCGCAACTTTGAGCTGGACCGCTCCATCAGCCACACCAAGCAGCAGCAGGGCAGGGTCAATCGCCTGTCGGTGGCGGTGGTGATCGACGACAAGATCAACGTCAACCCGGCCAACGGTGAAATAACCCAGGTGCCGTGGACCACCGATCAACTGGCGCGCTTTACCCGTCTGGTGCAGGACGCCGTGGGCTTCGATGCCAGCCGTGGCGACAGCGTCAGCGTGATCAACGTGCCGTTCTCCACCGAGCGCGGTGAAGTGATCGCCGATATCCCGTTCTATTCCCAGCCCTGGTTCTGGGATGTGGTCAAGCAAGTGCTTGGCGTGCTGTTTATTCTGGTGCTGGTGTTTGGCGTGCTGCGCCCGGTGCTCAACAACATCACCGGCCACGGGCGCAACAAGCAGGTGGCCGGTATTGGTAGCGATGGCGAACTGGGTGGCCTGGGCGGTCTGGATGGCGAACTGGCCAACGACCGTGTCAGCCTCAGCGGCCCGCAAAGCATCATGTTGCCAAGCCCGAGCGAAGGTTATGACGCGCAGTTGAATGCAATCAAGAGTCTGGTCGCAGAAGATCCGGGCCGTGTAGCCCAGGTAGTAAAAGAGTGGATCAATGCCGATGAGTGATAACCGCGCCGCCGCCAATGCCAAGTTGACCCGGGTCGACAAGGCCGCCATTTTGCTCCTGTCGCTGGGCGAGTCCGATGCCGCCCAGGTACTGCGCCATATGGGGCCCAAGGAGGTCCAGCGGGTAGGTGTGGCAATGGCGCAAATGCGCAACGTGCACCGCGAGCAGGTTGAGCAGGTGATGAGCGAGTTCGTCGAGATTGTCGGCGACCAGACCAGCCTCGGTGTGGGTTCCGATAGCTATATCCGCAAGATGCTCACCTCGGCCCTGGGCGAAGACAAGGCCAATGGCCTGATCGACCGTATCCTGCTGGGCGGCAACACCAGCGGCCTGGACAGCCTCAAGTGGATGGAGCCGCGTGCCGTGGCCGACGTGATCCGCTTCGAGCACCCGCAAATCCAGGCCATTGTGGTGGCTTACCTTGACCCCGATCAGGCGGGTGAAGTACTTGGCCACTTTGACCAGAAAGCCCGTCTGGACATCATCCTGCGGGTCTCCTCGCTCAATACCGTGCAACCGGCGGCGCTCAAGGAACTCAACCAGATCCTTGAGAAACAGTTCTCCGGCAACTCCAATGCGGCGCGTACCTCCCTGGGCGGCGTGAAGCGGGCGGCCGATATCATGAACTTCCTCGACAGCTCGATGGAAGCGCAGTTGATGGACTCGATCCGCGATATCGACGAAGACCTCTCGGGGCAGATCGAAGACCTCATGTTCGTGTTCAACAACCTGGCCGACGTCGACGACCGCGGCATCCAGGCGTTGCTCCGTGAAGTGTCCTCCGACGTCCTGGTGCTGGCGCTCAAGGGTTCCGACGAGAACGTGCAGGAAAAGATCTTCAAGAACATGTCCAAGCGTGCCGCCGAACTGCTGCGCGACGACCTGGAAGCCAAAGGCCCGGTGCGCGTCAGCGATGTCGAGACCGCGCAGAAAGAAATCCTCACCATCGCCCGCCGTATGGCCGAAGCCGGAGAAATTGCTCTCGGCGGGAAGGGCGGCGAAGAGATGATCTAAGTGAGCAGCGGCGAATCCCCCGGTGATGTGATCCGCGCCAAGGATGTCGGTGCTTTCGATGTATGGGGCCTGCCCAGCTTCGATCCGTGGCGCGAACCCGAGGCAGAGCCCGAACCCGAGCCAGTTGAAGAACTGCCCGAGATGGAAGAAGTGCCGCTGGATGAAGTCCAGCCGCTGACCCTCGAAGAGCTCGAAAGCATCCGTCAGGAGGCTTACAACGAAGGCTTCGCTACCGGTGAAAAAGAAGGTTTTCACAGCACTCAGCTCAAGGTTCGCCAGGAAGCCGAAGTGGCTCTCAATACCAAGGTCGCCAGCCTTGAGCGGTTGATGAGCAGTCTGCTGGCGCCGCTGGCCGAGCAGGACCAGCAGCTTGAAAAAGCCATGGTCGGCCTGGTCGAGCACATGACCCGGCAAGTGATCCAGCGCGAGCTGAAAACCGACTCCACGCAGATCGAGCAGGTGCTGCGCGAAGGGTTGAAACTGTTGCCGATGGGCGCCGAGAATATCCGCCTGTTTATCAACCCGCAGGACTTTGACCAGATCAAGGCCTTGCGCGAGCGGCATGACGAAAACTGGCGAATTGTCGAAGACGACAGCCTGCAACCGGGTGGTTGCCGGATTGAGACCGAACACAGCCGCATCGATGCCAGCATCGAAACCCGCATCAAGCAGGCCATGAGCCAGTTGCTCGATCAGCTCCACGAACAGGCCTTGCACCCGGCGGCGCCTGATATAGACATCGATCTCGATGCACCTTAAGCGCACCAGCTTTGCCAAGCGCTTGAGCACCTATGCCCCGGCCGTGTCATTGCCTGTGCAACCGGTGGTCGAGGGCCGTTTGCTGCGCATGGTTGGTCTGACCCTGGAAGCCGAAGGCCTGCGCGCTGCCATGGGCAGCCGCTGCATGGTGATCAACGACGACAGTTTTCACCCCGTCGAAGTCGAAGCCGAGGTGATGGGCTTTAGTGGCAGTAAAATTTTCCTGATGCCTGTAGGCAGTGTCGCCGGCATTGCGCCGGGCGCCCGAGTGGTGCCGCTGGCCGATAATGGTCGCCTGCCAATGGGCATGAGCATGCTCGGCCGGGTGCTCGACGGCGCCGGCCGTGCGCTGGACGGCAAGGGCCCGATGAAGGCTGAAGACTGGGTGCCGATGGACGGCCCCACCATCAACCCGCTCAAGCGCGACCCCATCAGCGTGCCGCTGGATGTAGGCATTCGCAGCATCAACGGTTTGTTGACGGTGGGTCGCGGTCAGCGTCTGGGCCTGTTTGCCGGTACCGGCGTGGGCAAGAGTGTGCTGCTGGGCATGATGACCCGCTTTACCGAAGCCGACATTATCGTGGTGGGCCTGATCGGCGAGCGGGGCCGTGAGGTCAAGGAATTTATCGAGCATATCCTCGGCGCCGAAGGCATCAAGCGTTCGGTGGTGGTGGCATCGCCTGCCGATGATGCGCCGCTGATGCGTTTGCGCGCGGCCATGTACTGCACACGGATTGCCGAATATTTTCGCGACAAGGGCAAGAACGTCCTGTTGCTGATGGACTCCCTGACCCGATTTGCCCAGGCCCAGCGGGAAATCGCCCTGGCCATTGGTGAGCCGCCTGCGACCAAGGGCTATCCGCCGTCGGTGTTCGCCAAGCTGCCCAAACTGGTGGAGCGCGCCGGTAATGCCGAAGCCGGTGGTGGTTCTATCACCGCGTTTTACACTGTGCTGTCTGAAGGCGATGACCAGCAGGATCCGATTGCCGACTCGGCGCGGGGCGTGCTCGACGGGCATATCGTGTTGTCCCGCCGATTGGCCGAAGAGGGCCATTACCCGGCCATTGATATTGAAGCGTCCATCAGCCGAGTCATGCCCTCGGTGGTCAGCGTCGAGCACATGCGCCGCGCCCAGCAGTTCAAACAGCTGTGGTCGCGCTTTCAGCAGGCCCGCGACCTGATCAGTGTGGGGGCTTATGTGCCGGGCGGCGACCGCGAAACCGACACCGCCATTGCCCTGCAACCGGCGATGGTGGCGTATCTGCGCCAGGGGCTGAACGACAATATCAGCCTGGCCGAAAGCGGCGGCCATCTGGGCACTCTTTTCGCGCCGGCAGCGGGAGGCTAATCGAGCATGGCCAGTGACAACAGGGCTTCACGCCTGGCACCGGTGGTGGACATGGCTGAAAAGACCGAGAAGGCGGCCGCCCAGCGCCTGGGGCACTTCCAGGGGCAGGTCAACCTGGCCAACAGCAAGCTCGGCGATCTGGAAAACTTTCGCGGTGAGTACCAGGCGCAATGGGTCGATCGCGGCAGCCAGGGCGTGACTGGCCAATGGCTGCGCAACTATCAGTATTTCCTTGGCCAACTGGAAACGGCAGTGGGCCAGCAGCGCCAAAGTCTGGTGTGGCATCAGAACAACCTGGACAAGGCTCGTGAGACCTGGCAACAGGCGTATGCCCGGGTTGAGGGGCTACGCAAACTGGTGCAGCGCTACGCCGACGAAGCCCGCCAGCTGGAAGACAAGCGCGAACAAAAGCTGATGGATGAATTGTCCCAGCGCTTGCCGCGCAAAGAAGTGTATTAGCCCGCCAATCCAGCCCGCTCCCACACAAGCGTCTATAGTTGCTCTGTCAATCTCGGGAGCAACTCACATGGCAGTGACATCTGAAGTCTCGGCAGATGGCAGTAAGCTGACTATTGCAATCAAGGGCCGGTTCGACTTTGCCAAGCATCAGGAATTTCGCAACGCCTACGAAGAACTGAGCCCTCCACCCGCCTGTGTGGTCGTGGATTTGAAAGACGCCACCTACCTCGACAGCTCGGCCCTGGGCATGTTGTTGTTGCTGCGCGAGCATGCCGGTGGGGATGAGTCCGATATCCGCGTGGTCAACAGCAGCCCGGACGTGCGCAAGATCCTCGGCATTTCCAACTTCGACAAGCTGTTCGATATCAATTGAGCAGCCCGATGGAACGCCTGTGGCGCCTGCAGCAAACCGTTTTGCAGCAGCGCGACCTGATTGCCGAACACAGCGATTACCTGCTCAACGAGCAGCGGGTGGCCAAGGCCGTATTTGACCGGGTGGCGCACTCGGGCTGCCTGGACGCCCCCAATATCCGTTATCTGCAATCGCCCTATGCCTTGTTCAACGGCGATTTGCTGTTGGCCGCCTACACGCCGTCGGGCGATACCCATCTGCTGCTCGCCGACTTTACCGGCCACGGCCTGCCCGCAGCCATTGGCGCCATGCCCCTGGCGGAAGTGTTCTACAGCATGACGGCCAAGGGCTACGGGCTGGCGGAAATACTTCGGGAAATGAACGCCAAGCTCAAACGCATCCTGCCCGTGGACATGTTCTGCTGCGCTGCACTGCTGTGTGTTAGCGCCCAGCGGCGCTGTGTCGAGGTGTGGAACGGCGGCATGCCCGATGGCTATTTGCAATCCGGCGGCCAGCGTACGGCATTGATCTCGCAGCATTTGCCCTTGGGGGTGTTGCGTGCCGATGTGTTTGACCATGCCACCCAGGTGTTGCCGATGGTGCCCGGGGATCAGGTGTTTCTGCTGAGCGACGGGGTAATCGACACCTGTGGGCCGGATCAGCAACTGTTCGGCGTCGAGCGTTTGGAGCAGGTGCTGGATGCCAATCGCCATCCGCTGCAGCTGATTGCTGAAATCGAGCAGGCCCTGCGCGATTTTCAGGGGCGTGCCCGGGATGATGTGAGCATGGTCCAGATTACCTCGCAGATGCCTCAGCTGCTGGGCGTGCCGGCCACCCTTTATACCGACAGCGGCCTGTGCAGCCCGCTGGACTGGTCAGCCAGCTTCGAGTTTCGCGCCGCCAGCCTGCAGCAATTCAACCCGCTGCCTTACTTGCTGCAGTTGCTGATGGAGGTTCATGGGCTGCGCAGCCAGGGGCCGGTGATCCATGCGGTGCTGGGTGAGCTGTACAGCAACGCCCTGGAACATGGCGTGCTGGGCCTGGATTCGCGGCTCAAGCGCGGCAATGAGGGGTATGCGCGTTATTACCAGCAGCGCAAGGAGCGCCTGGCGGCCCTGCACGACGGGTATGTGCGGGTGTCATTGCAGGTCGAGCGGGCCGGGCAGGGCGGACGCCTGATCGTGCGGGTCGAAGACAGTGGCGAAGGTTTCGATGTGGCCAGGGTAATGGCCAGGCCGCTGGATTTAGACCGTTTGTCGGGGCGTGGGGTGAGCCTGGTGCGGCAACTGTGCCCTGCAGCGAGTTGGGGGCCAGATGGTCGCAGTGCGACCGTAGAGTTTTCATGGGGGGCTCTGGCATAATCGGCCCATTCTTGATCAAGGAGTGAACAAGTGACTGACATTCATATGGATCCGAAAGTGGTCGATGCGTTACGCGACGTGATGGAAGGCGGGTTTGCCGACTTGCTCGATACGTTTCTCTCGGACTCTGAAGAGCGGATTGGCCAATTGCACAACACCCGCGAAGCAGGCGACCTGACCCAGGTCGCACACAGCTTCAAGGGCAGCAGCAGCAATATGGGTGCCATTCGATTGGCGCATTTGTGCGGCCAACTCGAAGAGCGGGCGCAAAAGAAGCAACTGGCGGAAATCCAGGAACTGGTGATCAAGATCGACGATGAATACCAGATGGTCCGCCGGCTTTATCGCGCCGAACGCCATCGGGCCGGGCCGTCCCAGTTTGCCTCTGGCTGATGTGGCCAAAGCTGGCCCGAACCTTGCTCTGACTCTCTGACCTGTACCCAAGCCAGCCGTACAGCGGAGACCCGTTAATGCCCGTTGCCGCCCAACCATTGCTCCAGACACCTGCCGCTGCGCCCCCCAAAGCCGCGGCGAGCAACCCTGCGCAGCCTGCCAGGGCTGATGTGCAGCCTTTTGCAAAGGTCTATGCCAAGGCCAGCGACCCGGCGCCAGCGATTGCCGATAGCGGCAACCCCTTGCCTGGCGGCAAGGCCAAGGAGGCTGCCAGCACGGATCAGGATGACAGTGCTGGTAAAGTGGGCGATGACGCGGCAGTTGCCGACCCGCTGCTTATGCAGCCCGTGACCCCACCGGCGGTGCCGGTAGTGGATGCTGCGCCTGAGGCCGTGCCGCACGCCCCTGAAGTGCAAGTGGCGCAACTGGCTGTTCAAGTGCCGCCGCAACCTGTGGCCGACGATGGCTTCGATCCTGAAGCAGACCCTCTCGATGACATGCCTGCAGTGCGCCTGGCGATGGAGCAGGGCGGGCATGTATCCGCCAGCAGCCAGACTCCGGTCAAAACCGCCCCCGCCGACACCCAGCCTGCGCCGGTACAGGGGCAGGCCAACGGCATTGCCATGCTGGTTGATGGCGAGGCCGACAAGGCATCCACCGGCGAAGGCGGCGAGAAAGCCTTTAAAGGGCTGGTCGATGACGGCCTCAAAGACCTGAAAAGCGCATCCAGCGATACCCGGGTCGATGACTTCGCCAATCGGCTGGCGGCACTGACCCAGGCATCCGTGCCCAAAACCGTCAACGCCCTGCCGGTCAACCAGCCGCTGGCCATGCACCAGAGCGGCTGGTCTGAAGAAGTGGTCAATCGGGTGATGTACCTGTCCAGTGCCAACCTCAAGTCTGCCGATATCCAGCTGGAACCGGCTGAACTGGGGCGTCTGGATATCCGGGTCAATATGGCGGCTGACCAGTCGGCCCAGGTCAACTTTGTCAGTGGCCATGCTGGCGTTCGTGAAGCGCTGGACAGCCAGATGCACCGCCTGCGCGAAATGCTGGCCCAGCAGGGCATGGGTCAGGTCGACGTCAACGTGTCGGACCAGCCGCGCAACTGGCAGGGTCAGCAGGGTCAGGAGCAGCAGGCCCGCAGTGGCACGGGTGGCCAGCGACTGGACAGCGTTGTCGATGACGAACCGGTTGAAGTGACAGCGGCTGCGCCAAGCGTGGTGCTGGGTTCCAGTGCGGTGGATTACTACGCCTGATAAAAACCTGTGGGAGCGGGCTTGCTCGCGATGCAGGCAATGAGGTTTGCCTGAAGCACCGCGATGATGCTGTCGCAGGCAAGCCAGCTCGCACAAAATCACCAGCGCTCATGATCCATCAGCGCCACTTCTGGCATAACACTTGCTCTGCCTAGTCCAGCACCTGTAAAAACCCCAAAGTGACGGATTATTGGCATGGCGACGAGCGACGCGGTAAATGAACCGGCCGGCAAGGGCAAACTCAAGCTGATTATCCTGATCGTCGTGGCGGTACTGCTGGCGATCGGCCTTTCTGTGGGCGCGACCTGGTACTTCATGCAAACCTCCAGGAGCGAGCCTGTGGCTGCGGCCGATGCCAACGTCAAGTTGCCCGCCATCTACGAGCCTATGGCCCCAGCCTTTGTGGTCAATTTCAACGCCAATGGCCGCCAGCGCTACATGCAGGTGAGTGTGACCCTGCAGGCGCGCGACCCCGCCGATCTCAAGGCGCTGATGGTGCATATACCGGTGATTCGCAACAACCTGGTGATGCTGTTCTCCGGGCAGACCTTTGACGACCTCGCCACACCTGTTGGCCAGGAAATACTGCGCCAGAAAACCACTGCCAGCGTGCAGGAAGTAGCGCAAAAAGAGCTCGGCAAAGTGGTTATCGACCAGGCGCTGTTTACTAACTTCGTATTGCAGTAGGACCACGACATGGCCGTGCAAGACCTGCTGTCCCAGGATGAGATTGACGCGCTGCTGCATGGCGTCGATGACGGTCTGGTACAGGCCGAAACCGCTGCCGAGCCCGGCAGTGTCAAAAGCTACGACCTGACCAGTCAGGACCGTATTGTCCGGGGGCGCATGCCGACCCTGGAAATGATCAACGAACGTTTCGCCCGCTACACCCGCATCAGCATGTTCAACCTGCTGCGCCGCTCGGCGGACGTGGCGGTGGGCGGGGTGCAGGTGATGAAGTTCGGCGAGTATGTGCATTCGCTGTATGTGCCCACCAGCCTCAACTTGGTCAAGATCAAGCCGTTGCGCGGCACCGCGCTGTTTATCCTCGACGCCAAGCTGGTGTTCAAGCTGGTGGACAACTTTTTCGGTGGCGACGGCCGCCACGCCAAGATCGAAGGCCGTGAATTCACCCCCACCGAACTGCGCGTGGTGCGCATGGTGCTGGAACAGGCTTTTATCGACTTGAAGGAAGCCTGGCAGGCGATCATGGAAGTCAACTTCGAGTACATCAACTCCGAAGTTAACCCCGCGATGGCCAATATCGTCGGCCCCAGCGAAGCCATTGTGGTGTCAACCTTCCATATCGAACTCGACGGCGGTGGCGGCGACCTGCATGTGACCATGCCTTACTCGATGATCGAGCCCGTGCGCGAAATGCTCGACGCCGGTTTCCAGTCCGACCTCGACGACCAGGACGAACGCTGGAGCAAGGCCCTGCGCGAAGACGTGCTGGATGTCAGTGTGCCCTTGAGTGCCACCGTGGCCCGTCGTCAGTTGCGCCTGCGCGATATCTTGCATATGCAGCCTGGCGATGTGATCCCCGTCGAGCTGGAAGACGAACTGGTGATGCGCGCCAATGGCGTACCGTCGTTCAAGGTCAAACTGGGCTCGCACAAAGGCAATCTGGCCTTGCAAGTGGTTGAGCCCATCGGGCGGCGCTAGGCGTCGTACCCCAAGAATTTGCTGTGCCAACGAATGCTCGCCGAGGACTCCCTATGGCTAACGAACACGATACAACTGCTGCAGACCAGGCGCTGGCCGATGAGTGGGCTGCCGCGCTGGAAGAAACCGGTGATGTCGGCCAGGCCGATATCGACGCACTGCTGGCAGCCGATGCCGCGACCAAGCCGGCCTCCAGCCGCCTTCCGATGGAGGAGTTCGGCAGCGTGCCGCGCAATAACCAGCCGGTGACCCTGGACGGCCCCAACCTGGACGTGATCCTCGATATCCCGGTGTCCATCTCCATGGAAGTGGGCAGCACCGACATCAATATCCGCAACCTGCTACAACTAAATCAGGGCTCTGTGATTGAGCTTGACCGTCTGGCCGGTGAACCGCTGGACGTGCTGGTTAACGGGACGTTGATTGCGCATGGCGAAGTGGTGGTGGTCAACGAAAAATTCGGCATTCGTCTGACTGACGTGATCAGCCCGAGCGAACGTATCAAGAAGTTGCGCTAATGAAACGGTTATTGGCTGCTGTTCTGGCCTGGCCCCTCAGCGCTCTGGCCGCGGAACCCGTGACCAGCGCCGCTGCGGTACCGGCGGCAGGTGGCGGGGTCGGCGCACAGCTGACCCAGTTGGTATTGGGGTTGCTGCTGGTGCTGGGGCTGATCTTTGCCCTGGCGTGGCTGCTGCGCCGCGTTCAGCGGGCCGGGCCGCAGCAGGGGCAGTTGATCGAGCTGATCAGCTCGCGGGCCCTGAGCCCGCGTGACCGGCTGGTGCTGGTACAAGTGGGCAACGAGCAGATCTTGCTCGGCCTCACGCCGGGCCGCATCACCCCGCTGCATGTGCTCAAGGAGCCGCTGGTGTTGCCTGAGAGCACGCAGCCGGCCACCCCGGAATTCGCCCGCCGCCTGATGGAAGCCCTGGGCCAGCAAAAGGACAAGCCTTGATGCGTTTTGTTGTCGCACTGTTGTTGGCACTGGCCGCGCCTTTGGCGTTTGGGGCTGATCCGCTGTCGATCCCGGCGATTACCCTGGGCACCGGGGCCAATGGCCAGCAGGAATATTCGGTTAGCCTGCAAATTCTCCTGATCATGACCGCGCTGAGTTTTATCCCGGCGTTCGTCATGCTGATGACCAGTTTTACCCGGATCATCATCGTCTTTTCAATCCTGCGTCAGGCCCTGGGCTTGCAGCAAACCCCGTCCAACCAGATCCTCACCGGTATGGCGCTGTTTTTGACCATGTTTATCATGGCGCCGGTGTTCGACCGGGTGAACAACGACGCTTTGCAGCCCTATCTGGCCGAAAAACTCACCGCCCAGGATGCAATCCTCAAGGCCGAAGTGCCGATCAAGGACTTTATGCTGGCGCAAACCCGCAGCAGCGACCTTGAGCTGTTTATGCGCCTGTCCAAGCGTACCGATATCGCCACCCCGGATGCCGCGCCCCTGACCATTCTGGTACCGGCCTTCGTGACCTCGGAGCTTAAAACCGCGTTCCAGATCGGCTTTATGATCTTTATCCCGTTCCTGATTATCGACCTGGTGGTCGCCAGTGTGCTGATGGCGATGGGCATGATGATGCTCTCGCCGCTGATCATCTCGCTGCCGTTCAAAATCATGTTGTTTGTGCTGGTGGACGGCTGGGCGCTGATTATTGGCACCCTGGCCAGCAGTTTCGGCGGAGTTTAGCCCATGACCCCGGAAGTGGCGGTAGACCTGTTTCGCAACGCCCTGTGGCTGACCACCATGATGGTCGCGGTATTGGTGATCCCCAGCCTGCTGGTGGGCTTGCTGGTGGCCATGTTCCAGGCCGCGACCCAGATCAACGAACAAACCCTGAGCTTCTTGCCACGCTTGCTGGTGATGCTGGTTACCCTGATCGTGGCTGGGCCGTGGCTGGTACAGACCTTTATGGAATACATCCTGCAGTTGTACGGCAGCATTCCGCAGTTGATCGGCTAAATGTCGCTGCTAGCCCTGACAGACGCGCAGATCAGTACCTGGGTCGCCAGCTTTATGCTGCCGCTGTTCCGGGTGGGCGCGCTGCTGACCACCATGCCGATCATCGGCACCACCCTGGTGCCCAAGCGCATCAAGCTGTTTCTGTCATTGGCCATCACCCTGGCGATCATGCCCAGCCTGCCGCCGTTGCCCACCGTCAACCCGCTGGATTTGAGCGGCCTGCTGCTGATTGCCGAGCAAATCATCATCGGCGCGCTGCTGGGGTTGTCGCTACAGTTGTTTTTCCAGGCCTTCGTGGTGGCCGGGCAAATCGTCGCAATCCAGATGGGCATGGGCTTTGCGTCAATGGTCGACCCCGCCAACGGCGTCAACGTGGCCGTGATCGGGCAGTTTTTCACCATGCTGGTCACCTTGCTGTTTCTGTCCATGAACGGTCATTTGGTGGTGTTTGAAGTCTTGACCGAGAGCTTCACCACCTTGCCGGTGGGGGGCGGATTGCTGACCAACCACTACTGGGAAATTGCCAACAAACTGGGTTGGGTGCTGGGCGCCGCGTTGCTGCTGGTGCTGCCGGCCATTACTGCGCTGCTGGTGGTCAATATTGCCTTTGGCGTAATGACCCGGGCCGCGCCGCAACTGAACATCTTTGCCATCGGTTTTCCACTGACCCTGGTGCTGGGCATGGTGATCCTGTGGATCAGCATGGCGGACATTCTCAACCAGTATCAACCGCTGGCCTCCGAGGCCCTGCAGTTTTTACGCGAACTGGCACAGGCGAAGTAGAACGCTATGGCAGAGAGCGAGAGTGGCGCCGATAAAACAGAAGACCCCACGGAGAAACGCAAAAAGGACTCCAGGGAAAAGGGTGAAATCGCACGCTCAAAAGAGCTGAACACCCTGGCCATCATGCTTGCAGGTTCCGCAGGTTTGCTGATTTTTGGCGGCGCCCTGGCCCAGGACATGATGGAGCTGATGCGCTACAACTTCAGCCTCAGCCGCGACGTGTTGCTGAACCCTGACTCGATGGGCGCATTTCTGTTGCACTCGGGCAAGATCGCCCTGATTGCCCTGCAACCGGTGTTGCTTACCTTGCTGATCGCCGCGCTGGTCGGCCCGATTTCCCTGGGCGGCTGGCTCTTTGCCGCGGGCAGCCTGGCGCCAAAATTCAGCCGCATGAACCCGGCGGCGGGGATCAAGCGCATGTTCTCGGCCAAGGCGCTGGTGGAGCTGCTCAAGGCTCTGGCCAAATTCTTTATCATCCTGATCGTGGCTTTGCTGGTGTTGAAGTCCGACATCGATGACCTGCTGCGCATCGCCCATGAGCCGCTGGAGCTGGCGGTGATTCACAGCCTGCAAGTGGTGGCCTGGAGCGCCTTGTGGATGGCCTGCGGGTTGATCCTGATTGCCGCTGTGGATGTGCCGGTGCAACTGTGGGAAAGCCACCAGAAACTGCTGATGACCAAGCAGGAAGTGCGCGACGAACACAAGGATCAGGAAGGCCGCCCCGAGGTCAAGCAGCGCATTCGCCAGGTACAGCGTGAAATGTCCCAGCGTCGCATGATGGCGGCGATTCCGGATGCCGACGTCATCATCACCAACCCTACGCACTACGCAGTGGCCCTCAAGTACGACCCCGAAAAGGGCGGGGCGCCGATGTTGCTGGCCAAGGGCAGCGACTTTCTGGCGCTGAAAATCCGCGAGATTGGTGCCAAGCACAACATCCTGCTGCTGGAGTCGCCGGCGTTGGCGCGGTCGATCTACCACTCCACCGAGCTGGAGCAGGAAATCCCTGCCGGACTGTACCTGGCCGTGGCCCAGGTGCTGGCGTATGTCTACCAGATCCGCCAGCACCAGGCCGGCAAGGGCAAGCGCCCGGACCCGCTCAAGGACGTGCCGATCCCGCCGGACTTGCGGCGTGACGAGTAAATTGCAGTACCTGTTGTTATTGCAATAGATCATTCTTGAAAGGCTTTCTTGAAAAAGATTTGAATTGAAAATATAAAAGTGTGAATATGCGTTAGATATGTTTTATGCTTTAAATGTTGTTGCGCTTTTATTGTGTTTATCAAGTAATTCTTCTATTAGTCGGGCAAATTCCTACGGCGCTATTTGAATAGCCCTTCTTTTTTATAAAAATTATCCAGATTATCGCTAGTTACTGTCTGACAGTTCGTTGGTTGTGTTCCTGCATCTTTTTTAAACTGTGGCTGTTAATTTCTCCCCGCTCTTTCAATAGGGTGATCGTTATCCCGGTGTGCAGTGCTGCTTTGCACCGGGGCAACTTAACAGCGCAGACCCATACCTATGGGTTTAAAAATGTTTGCATGGGAGATTGTTAATGAACGGTGGACTAAAAACAGCGATGGCATCCATTGCCTTGCTGGCGGTTTCTGTATCGAGTGCTCAGGCGGCGGGAACCGGGACGATCACATTTGACGGGGAAATACTGGAGGCGGCCTGCTCCATCGAGCCTGGCAGTGTCGACCAGACCATCCCCTTGGGCCAGGTTGCCAGCGCGCAACTGGCAACGGGTGGTATCACCAACCCGGTATTCTTCAATATCCAGCTCACCGGCTGTACCTTCGCCACGACCGGATCTGCGCCGGCCAAGACGGTAACGGCCACGTTTACCGGAGCGGCCTCCACTGATGTAACCGGTGCACTGGCCATAACCGGTACAGCCAATGGTGCGGGCATCATGCTGCGCACCGGCAGCGGCGCGCCGATAACACTGGGCACCGCAACCGCTGCACAATCGCTTCTGGATGGCGACAACACCCTGCTGTTTTCCGCCCATATGAAAGGCAAAGCCACCGGCACCATCACGCCGGGTCAGTTCAATGCCGTCACCAACTTCGCCCTGGCCTATCAATAAGCTATTTGCCCTGTTGCCGACCATTTGGCAGCAGGGCAGATGTAAGGGGGATTGACGTGAACATGATCTCAACGTTGGCGACTGTCTTTGGTGGGTGCGCGTTTATTGTCTGGCTTGGTCCGATAGCTGTTGCCCGGGACAACCAAGGTAGCGGGAGTATCACACTTAACGGGCAAATTCTTGAGTCTGCCTGTGCGCTGGATGCAAACAGTGCTTATCAGGTGATTGAACTGGACCCTCTGCCGATGGGGCAACTTATTCGGTTGGGCGAAAGAGCTCCGCGCACATTCACTTTGCGTCTGGTCAAGTGCTTGTTGACCCGTCCCGATCCTTCTCGCCCGGACAGTTACTTGCCCGACTGGCAGCACGTCAGGGTGACGTTTGATGGCCTGCCGGATATGGGCGGGCGGTTTTTTGCCGCCGGGGGGACTGCCCAGGGGCTGGCCCTGCGCATTACCGATATGCAGGGCCAGGACAGCAAACCCGGAGTGCCTATGGCGCTGACGCCGTTGACCGGGGAGGACCAGGAGCTGCGCTATGTCCTGCAACTCGTCGGCAATGGTCGCCCAATGGCTGTTGGCTCGCACCGCGCTGCGGTGCGGTTCCGGCTGGAGTATTTCTAAATGCATTGGTTGTTTACATCGCGCCCGCTGTCTGGCGCCAACCTGATCTTGCGCAGTGGTTTTTTGGGTGGATTGATGTCGATAAGCAGCGCCGTTGTGGTTGCCGATGACATCCAGTTCAACACTGACATTCTCGACCTGAGCGATCGCGGCAATATCGACTTGTCACAGTTTTCCCGCAGCGGCTTCATCTTGCCGGGTACCTACTCGATGCAGGTGCAGATCAACACCCAGTTGCTGGCCGAGCAACGCATCGTTTTTTATCCGCCCGACGATGACGTCAAAGGCAGCCAGGCTTGCCTGGCGCCCGCTCTGGTCAGCCAGCTTGGCCTGAAGGAGGGCCGGGAAGCAGAACTCGCCTGGTGGAAGGCCGGCGAGTGCCTGGATATTCGCAGCCTGCCGGGCATGGAGGTCAGTGGCGATTTAAGTACCTCCACCCTCTATATCTCTCTGCCCCAGGCCTACCTTGAATACAACGCCTTGAACTGGGACCCTCCAGCCCGCTGGGATGAAGGCGTGCCGGGCATGCTGATGGATTACAACCTGACCGCACAGTCCATCAGCCAGAAAGACAGCTCGCGGCGCACCAACCTGACCGGCAACGGCACGTTCGGTGCCAATGCCGGGCCGTGGCGGTTGCGCGCCGACTGGCAGGGCCGTATCGATGACGAGCAGATCAACCGCGAGCAGCGCCTGGAGTGGAGCCGTTTCTATCTCTACCGGGCATTGCCGTCAATTCGCGCACGCATGACCCTGGGTGAGAACTACCTGTATTCGGACCTGTTCGACAGCTTCCGCTTTACCGGTGTTGCACTCAACTCCGATGACAACCAGTTGCCTCCCAACCTGCGTGGCTATGCGCCGGAAGTGGTTGGTGTTGCCAGGACCAATGCCAAGGTGGTGATCAGCCAGCAAGGCCGCGTGCTCTATGAAGCACTGGTGGCGGCGGGGCCGTTTCGCATTCGCGACCTCAATGACGCCGTTACCGGCACCCTGGATGTTCGGGTTGAAGAGCAGGATGGCAGCGTGACGACCTTTACCGTCGAGTCGGCGAGCATTCCCTACCTCACACGGCCCGGCACCGTGCGCTTCAAACTGGCCGGCGGGCGACCGTCCGCGCTGCATGATGGCGGGCAGGGCAGAGCCTTTGGCACGGGTGAGTTTTCCTGGGGGGTCAGCAACGGCTGGTCGCTTTATGGTGGCGCGCTCAGTGACAACAACTATAACGCGCTGTCACTGGGGGTCGGGCGCGACCTGCTGGCCTTTGGCGCGTTGTCACTGGACGTTACCCGTGCCAGCGCCACGCTGCAGGACAAGGGCTTTGCAGGCAATTCCTATCGCCTGAGCTACTCCAAAAACTTCGACCAATATGACAGTCAGATCACGTTTGCGGGCTACCGCTTTTCCGATAAAAACTACCTGAGCATAAGCGAGTACCTGAATGCGCGTCATTACGGTGGGGTCGTCGGGGGCAGCAAGTCACTCTACACCGCAACGTTTAACAAGCAGTTTCGGGATGCCGGGCTCAGCGCTTATATGAGCTACAGCAATCAGTCTTACTGGGACCGGCCCACCTCTGAACGGTGGAACCTCTCATTGGCCCGCTACTTCAATATGGGCGCGGTCAAGAACATTAGCCTCTCGCTGAACCTGTTTCACAATCAGGAGCGCAACCAGTACAGCGGTACGAACAACAACAATAACGGCCTGTACCTGACCCTCAGCCTGCCACTGGGGCGCTCGGGGACATTGACCAACAGTGCCAGCAGCTCCTATGGCAAGCACAGCTATTCCACGCGATTCAGCGATCGTCTGGGTGAGCGCAACAACTATCAGCTGTCGGCAGGCAAGAACACGGTCAGCGGCTATTTGAGCCATGCCGGCGATCACGCCGACCTTTCCGTCAGTGCCGCAATACAGCCAGACAACTCCACCAGCCTGAGCCTGTCCGCCCGTGGTGGCGGCACGCTGACGGCCTACGGCGGTGCCGGGCATCGAACTGCCGGCACCGGCGGTACCCGGCTGCTGGTCGACACCCTGGGTGTGGCCAACGTGCCGGTACGCGGTTATGGCTCGCCAACGCGCACCAATGCGTTCGGCAAGGCCGTGATCCCGGATGTCTCGAGCTTTGTGCGCACTGCAGCCAGTGTCGATCTGGACAACCTGCCGGCGAATATCGAGGCAACCGAGTCCGTGACCCAGTTGACCCTGACCGAAGGTGCCATCGGCTACCGCACGCTGCAGGTCATTAGCGGCCACAAGGCGATGGCTCTGTTGCGTCTGCCCGATGGCAGCGCGCCGCCGTTCGGGGCCACGGTAAAGAACGACAAACAGCAGGAAACGGGCATCGTCAATGACGGTGGCAGTGTCTACCTGGGCGGCATCCAGGCTGGCGGGCGGATGGTTGTCAGTTGGGGCGGTGCCGAGCGCTGCACCCTGCTGATGCCTGCCAGCTTGCCGGCTGACGGGCTGGCCAGTGCCCTGGACCTGCCTTGCCAGCCAGGCATGCCTCCCCTTACCGACACGGAGAACCAGACCCCATGACCCTTGATGTTCGCGTTACGCCCTTGATGCTGGTCGCTTTATGCTGGGCCTGCAGGATTACGCCCATGCAGCCATCGGCCTTGATCGCACCCGTGTGGTGTTTGATGGCAGCAAGGAAGCGGTGAGCCTCAATATCACCAACAACAATACTCAATTGCCGTATCTGGCCCAGGGCTGGATTGAAGACGAGCAGGGCAACAAGATCACCACCCCGTTGGTCGTGCTGCCACCGGTTCAACGGCTGGAGCCGGGTAAACGCAGCCAGATCAAGGTGCAGGCCCTGCCGGCCGTCAAGGCGCTGCCCCAGGACAGGGAGACGGTTTATTACTTCAACCTGCGGGAAATCCCGCCCCGCAGTGAAAAAGCCAACAGCCTGCAAATTGCACTGCAGACCCGCATCAAGCTGTTTTATCGACCGGCTTCCATCGTCCCGGGCCAGCAGGAACAGGCTGATCCCTGGCAGCAACAACTGACCCTGACCCGTGAAGGCGAGCACTACCTGGTCAACAACCCAACCCCGTACTACGTCACGCTGATCGATGCCCGGCGCACGAAGGCCGATCAGACAGCGGCGGATTTCGAGCCGCTGATGGTCGCCCCCAACACTTCCTCGACGCTGGGGCCAACCGTCGCGGCTTTGGGTACGACCCCGGTATTGACCTATGTGAATGATTACGGCGGGCGTCCGACCCTGCTTTTCAAGTGCAGTGGCAATACCTGCCAGGTGGACGTCAAGGCGTCCCAGGCCAATGAGTGACAGTGCCGTGCGCCGCCGGGAGCGCCTTGTGATGCCTTGTCGGGGCAGGGTCCTGGGTTGTCTGCTGCTGGCCCTGCAGGCCGTGCCGGGGTATGCGGAGATTGAAGGCATGAGTGGCGTGCTGCTTGTATCGGGCGCGTTGACCAATTCCCCCTGTGTACTGGACATGACCTCGGCGGATCAGGCCATCGATCTGGGCAGTGTGCCGCGCAATCAATTGTTGCAGCCGGGGGATGAAGCTTCGCCGGTGGCCTTTCAATTGCGCTTTGTCGATTGTCGGCGCGCCTCGGGAAGCCTCCTTAACGAGCGCACCGGCAACCTGGTATGGAGTGCCTACCAGCCTGTGGTTTCCGTGGCTTTTCTGGGCCAGGCCGACCCGGATGACCCGCGCCTGCTCAAGGTGCGGGGCGTTACCGGGATGGGCTTGCGCCTGACCGATGCCCTTGGCCGCGACGTACGTCTGGGTGGGCGCGGCGAGCCTTTGTTCCTGGATCGCGGCAGCGACACCCTTACCTGGCAGGTACGCCCCACGCGTACCCGTGCTGCGCTGGCCAGTGGTGCGTTTCGCGCCACTTTGGATTTCAGGCTTGTGTATGAATGAGGTGAAACGATGATCAAGCCATTCATGGCGCGCCTGGCCATCGCCTGTGGCGCTGCACTGCTGCCCTTGTGCGAAGGGGCCATGGCACAGGTGAGTGTGTACATTCGCGGGGTGATACTTGCGCCGCCGCCGTGCGTCATCAACGCCGGCAGCACGCTCAATGTCCCGTTCGGTGACGACCTGATGACAACCCGCATCGATGGCGTGAACTACCGCCGGGGCGTGCCTTATACGCTCACGTGCGGGCCGCAGCCCTCGAACAACATGAAAATCACCTTGCAGGGCACCGGGGCCGGGTTCGGCAGCGCGTACCTGGGTACCAGCAAAAGCGACCTGGGGATCAAGCTGCTATTGAACGGTGCGGCCTGGCCTCTCAACAATACCGTGAACTTCACCTATCCCACCTTGCCGGTGATAGAGGCCGTTCCGGTGAAAAAACCTGGCAGCACACTGACGGGCGGGGCATTTTCTGCCTCCGCGACGTTAGTGGTTGCCCTGCAGTAAGAAGGATCCGTACATGAAACCCTGGCAACAGTCTGTTTTGTTTGCAGTGTGCGCTTTTGCCCTGGGCAGCAGCGCACTGGCAAACCTCAGGTTTGATGGCACGCTGATAGAGCCACCGCCCTGCACAATCAACAGTGGCGGCACTATCGTCGTCGACTTTGGTGATGTCGGCGTCAATAAAGTCGACGGTGTGAATTACCGAAAAACCGTGGCTTACACCCTCAACTGCACGGCGGGTACGTTGCCCTGGGAGATGTTGTTAAAGGTGCAGGGCGTAGCCACAACCTTTGATTCATCGGCCGTGGCCTCCAGTGTGTCTGGCCTGGGTATCAAGATTCTGCGTAACGGTGTGCCTTTCACCCTGAATACGCCCCTGCTGATAAACCCGGCATCGCCACCCGTGCTGGAAGCCGTACCGATCAAAAGTGCCGCGAGCACCCTGTCGCCGGGCAGTTTTTCGGCTTCGGCGACGCTGCTGGCCTACTACCAGTGAGGAGGGGGTGTATGCATATTGAAATCAAAACGGGTTATGGGTACGCCCTGGCATTGCTGGTGGGCATGCCATTACTGCTGCCGGGCACCCTGGAGGCGGCGGACAACCTCAACTTCAGGGGCGTGCTGGTGGCGGATGCCTGCACCCTTCGCCCGGGCGATGAGGCGGTGGAGTTGAACCTGCGCGATGTTTCCAGCAAGTACCTGTACTTGAACACACGCACCCTCGGCTTGCCTTTTCAGCTGCACCTTGAGGGCTGTGACACCACAGTCGGCAGCTCTGTGACGGTGACGTTCGGCGGCAACGAAAGCCTTGTGTTGCCTGGGCTGCTGGCACTGGACAGCGGCAGTAGCGCTACCGGCGTTGCAATCGGCATCGAAACCCCTGCTGACAGGCCATTGCCCCTGAATACGGCCAGTGACGAGCAAGTACTGGCTAACGGCAACAATACAATTGCCCTCAAGGCTTATATCAGGGGTGAACCGCAGGCCATTGCCAATCAGTCAATTGCTGCCGGAACGTTCAGGGCAACGTCGACGTTTACATTGCATTACCCGTAGCCTGTTGTTCTATAAATTGGTTGAGTAGTTAGGGTTTATATGAAATATCTTTCTGTTTTTTTATTGATGTTGTTTGTGCAGGTTTCGAATGCCGCGCAGTGCAGGGTTGATGGTCAGCAATGGGTGGATGTATATAACGGAGCTATCACTGTGGATGTCAACGTTTATCCTGTACAAGGCTCAGGATATATGATTTTTGCGGGATACACTTTGGAATGCAGGTATACTCCTGGTGGTACGACGCCGAGTAACAACAAGGATTACTGGCGCTTTACAAATGGGGGGCTGACCCCGGGTGCTAAGTTTGGACAGCATATGATGGGCTTGCGTATTGCGGGCGTTAACTACCCTAGGCCTGTGAATACGTCTCTAATCATAGCGACGATGGTGGATAATTATGCAGGTGTTGATTTAAATACCTATATGTATATGTACGCCAAGGGGGCTCCAGGTAAGCCTATCGATGTTCGGGTTGGAGATATTCTGGGGACCCTACATTTCTGGCAAACCAACAACACGTCGAATCCTGACAGTAATGTTAATGTGTATATTCGGGCAGCCAATGATTTTTTCTTTGAGCCATCAACCTGCACCATTAATAATAATGTGCCCATTGTTGTTGATTTTGGGATGGTGGAACCTCTAGCGATCGGCGAAAGCCCGGGTAGCTCATTGTTTCAAAAGACCACGCGGCTGGATTACGCTTGCCCTGACTCTGATATTGACTCGGCCATTACTATAACCTTGAAGGGTAATGGTGCAGGGTTCAACTCGAATGTCCTGGCGACGAGTAACCCTGACCTTGGGGTGGGATTAATGCGTGGTGGAGTATTGGTGCGTCCAAATGGTTTTTTCATGACCTCGATTGCCAGTAGTGCAGGTTCGGACGATGTAACGTTCTCCTTGGTACGCAAACCGGGCAGCCTTCCTGCTGCAGGGCCTTTTACAAGCAGTGCAACACTTGTTATGGGAGTGCCCTGAATTCTGAAAACAGTAAATTGATGCCGATCATGGTTTGGGGCGGAGACCACTATGAAATGTCTCACGGGTTTTATTTTACTGCTCTTGATGCAAGATGTTTTTGCGGCTCATTGCCGGGTGGATGGCGGCCCCTGGGTCGATATGAAAACCAGCCCGCTGGATGTGCTAGTTGACCTGCGGTTGGATAAAGACGCAGGGAAGGTAACCATGAGCGGTTACTCGGTACGCTGCATGCATGGCTTTCCAGGTTGGTATCCTGATTCTCTCAAGCAGTACTTTTCAACGACGTCCGGTGGTTTGATTCTAGGGCCGGCCGTCATGGATTACGGCGCCGGGATGGATATTCTTGGGAGTTATTATCCCTGGCCGGTAAGTGCCGGTCGTTATTTGGCCTTGCATGATCGTCTGACACCGATCGTCGATCTGCCGGTCAAGGTTTATTATGTTATTCCTTCGGCGCCGGACAAATATATCAAGATCAAACCGGGGACGTTCCTCGCCGTTGTTCTGTTGGATGTGACGTACAACTTCAATTCGCCGGATTATCCTGCGTACCGGATGCGCATTAACCTGATAGCCCGCAATGGCGTCGACTCCAGCCCCTCAACCTGCGTCATCAACAACAACTTGCCCATCAATATTGATTTTGGCAGCGTAAACCCGGCGGCGATGGGTACGAGTATCTTCGATACGCCGTTCAAGAAAAATTTTCGTCTGAGGTACGATTGTGTCGGGCCCAGTGTCAACTCGCTCATTGCCGTCAAATGGCAGGCGATACCTTCTGCGTTTCACCCGTACGCCATAACCACGAGCAAGCAAAACGTCGGGGTTCAGCTGTTCCGCACCGACAGCAGCGCTTTGGTGGGGCCGGGCGGGGAGATCAGGGACACCATCACAAACAGCACAGGCTCGACCGACATCGCCTTCGCCCTGGTCAAAAAAACGGGCACCTTTCCTGACGCCGGGCCCTTTACTGCCAGTGGCACCCTGACCCTGATGCTGCCCTGACCCGGCCGCACAAACCTTGCAAGCTTGCAATATGGCCATTTGCCGAAGTTGGAAGGTTTCTTGCGGAGGCAGGCTCTACGGCGCATATGGCGTTAAAAGTTTGCTAAAGGTTTGTCGCAATGTCATTGGATCGCTCTCAGTTAGTCAACACCGCGCGCAGCGGTCTGGCCGGCCTGAGCCAGGGGTAGTTGGGTGTGCCGCTGCTGCGGGTGTGCGCCTATGACCTGCGGCCGTTGAATATGACAAGTAATAAGCAAGTGTTAAGCCGCGGCAATAATATTATTGCAATTAAAGCGCTTGTCAGGGAGGAACCACAAACCATCACGGATAAGACAATAGTGGGCGGAGCTTTTACTGCTGCTTCGACGTTCGCATTGGACTACCCATAAGAAAGCACCGCTCTGGGGCGCTGATTATTATAGAGGTGACTGATATGAGATGGTTGACTGGGCTTTTTTTCTTGATGCTGGTTCAAGCGGTCAGTGCGACGGAGTGTCGTGTGAATGGGGGTGCCTGGTACAATGCGGATACCACTCTTTTTGGCGCCTATGTCAGTGTTGCTGCGGACCTTGCTACAGATAAAGTCTCGCTGGCTGATTACACTTTAGAGTGTCATTCTGGCAATGTGTTATATAATGAAACCATATCGACGGCTCAAGATGCCGTTATGCTGTACCCGGGATATGGCCATCTAGCGGGTGGTCTCAGGGTGAACCAAGATTATCCCATACCCGTGCCTGGCGGTATTGTTCTGTCTGTGCAAAATAATTATGAACCTCCGGTTACAGTGCGCGGAGAGCCCTATTTGAAAATTACGAGAGCCCCGGGCAAGTATGTTCAGATCAGGTCAGGGGATCAGATTGCTGCGGTTAAATATCAGGTGGTTACTCGATTTAACGCTCTCGAAGTTAATCGGTTTGACTTTTGGCTCCGTCTGTATGCGAAAAATTCACTCAACTTAAGTCCATCGACGTGTACGCTCAATGATGACAAACCCATTGACATTGATTTTGAAGCGGTGGAGTCGCTTAGCGTGACCGAAAATAATCCGTTCTCTACGCCCAACAAGAGATCCTTCGCAATGAGCATGTCATGCCCAGATCTGGGTATCACTACGCCCGTAGATATTTCGTTAATAGGGATGGCCTCTTCCTTCAACTCAAATGGACTTCTCTTGAGCAATCCTGATCTCGCTGTTGTTGCGTATAGAACTACGACCCATCAGATGATACCTCCGGGAGGTTCGTTCAGCGGGACTATTACCAATAGCTTTGGAGTGGACTATGTCACCTTTGCGCTTGTGCGCAAGCCCGGCAGTTTTCCCGCCGAAGGCCCTTTTACAGGTAGCGCTACGTTGGTCATGAGCGTGCCCTGATGCTGGCGACTCCCAGGCAGAAACCTGTTTAGTGGCCAATGGCCAAAGTTGGAAGGTTTCTTGCAGAGGCAGGCTCTACGGCGCAGATGGCGTCAAAAGTTTGCTAAAGGTTTGTCGCAATGTCATTGGATCGCTCTCAGTTAATCAACACCGCGCGCAGCGGTCTGGCCGGCCTGGGCCAGGGGCAGTTGGGTGTGCCGCTGCTGCTGCTGGTGATGCTGGCAATGATGATGTTGCCCATCCCTGCGTTTCTGCTGGATGTGTTCTTTACCTTCAACATTGCCCTGTCGATCGTGGTGCTGCTGGTGTGCGTATACGCCCTGCGGCCCCTGGATTTTGCGGTGTTCCCCACCATTCTGCTAGTCGCCACCCTGATGCGCCTGGCGCTCAACGTTGCTTCCACGCGGGTGGTGATGCTCCACGGCCAGGAGGGCCACGCCGCCGCGGGCAAGGTGATCCAGGCCTTTGGTGAGGTGGTGATCGGCGGTAACTATGTGGTGGGTATCGTGGTGTTTGCGATCCTGATGATCATCAACTTTGTGGTGGTGACCAAGGGCGCCGGGCGTATCTCCGAGGTCAGCGCGCGTTTTACCCTCGACGCCATGCCCGGCAAGCAAATGGCCATTGATGCCGACCTCAACGCCGGGCTGATCGACCAGAACCAGGCCAAGCTGCGCCGTCAGGAAGTGGCCCAGGAGGCCGAGTTCTACGGCTCCATGGACGGTGCCAGCAAGTTTGTGCGCGGTGATGCCATCGCCGGTCTGCTAATCCTGTTTATCAACCTGATCGGCGGCATGGCGGTGGGGATTTTCCAGCACGGCATGAGCTTCAGCGAGGCGGGCAAGGTCTACGCGCTGTTGACCATCGGTGACGGTTTGGTGGCGCAGCTGCCTTCGCTGCTGCTGTCCACGGCGGCGGCGATCATGGTGACCCGGGCTTCAGGCTCCGAAGACATGGGCAAGCAGATCAACCGTCAGATGTTTACCTCGCCCAAGGCGCTGGCTGTCTCGGCAGGCATCATGGCCATCATGGGCATTGTGCCTGGCATGCCGCATTTCTCCTTCCTCAGCCTGGCGGCTGTCGCCGGTGGCGCCGCGTACCTGATGTGGAAAAAACAGAACGTGGTCAAGGTCCAGGCTCTGCAGGAGGTCAAGCGCCAGCAGGAACTGCTGCCATCGCCAGCCCGCGCCCAGGAAACCAAGGAGCTGGGCTGGGATGACGTTACGCCCATCGACATGATCGGCCTGGAAGTGGGCTACCGCCTGATCCCGCTGGTGGATCGCAACCAGGGCGGCCAGTTACTGGCGCGGATCAAGGGCGTGCGTAAGAAGCTGTCCCAGGATTTGGGCTTTTTGATGCCCACCGTGCATATCCGCGACAACCTCGACCTGGCCCCCAGCGCCTATCGCCTGACCCTGATGGGGGTGATCCTGGCCGAAGCCGAGATCTACCCCGATCGCGAAATGGCGATCAACCCGGGGCAGGTGTTCGGCACGCTCAACGGGATTACCACCAAAGACCCGGCCTTTGGTCTGGAAGCGGTGTGGATTGAGGTCAGCCAGCGTAGCCAGGCGCAATCGCTGGGCTATACCGTAGTGGACGCCAGTACCGTGGTGGCAACGCACCTCAATCAGATTCTGTACAAGCACTCCCACGAACTGATCGGTCATGAAGAAGTGCAGCAGTTGATGCAGTTGCTGGCCAAGTCCTCGCCAAAACTGGCCGAGGAGCTGGTGCCGGGTGTGTTGAGCCTGTCGCAATTGCTCAAGGTGTTGCAGGCCTTGCTCGCCGAACAGGTGCCGGTACGGGATATCCGCAGCATTGCCGAAGCCGTCGCCAACAATGCCCACAAGAGTCAAGATACTGCCGCTTTGGTTGCCGCGGTGCGTGTGGGGCTGTCCCGTGCCATCGTGCAAAGCATTGTAGGCGTTGACTCCGAGCTGCCTGTGATCACCCTGGAACCCAGGTTGGAACAAATATTGCTCAATAGTTTGCAGAAGGCCGGAGTTGGCCAGGAAGAGGGCGTTTTGCTGGAGCCAAGCATGGCAGAAAAGCTCCAGCGCTCGTTGATCGACGCTGCTCAGCGCCAGGAGATGCAAGGCAATCCGGTTATCTTGTTGGTGGCAGGCCCGGTACGCGCGATGTTGTCGCGCTTTGGCCGTCTGGCGGTGCCCAACCTGCATGTGCTGGCTTACCAGGAAATTCCTGACAATAAGCAGGTCACGATCGTTGCGACAGTAGGCCCTAACGGCTGAGGGTTTGGTTTATGCAAGTGAAGCGATTTTTCGCCGCCGATATGCGTCAGGCCATGAAGCTGATTCGTGATGAGCTGGGGGCTGACGCCGCCATTATTGGCAACCGCCGCATCGCCGGGGGCGTCGAGTTGACCGCGGCCCTGGACTACAAGCTGTCCGCGCTGGCACCCCGGGTGCCGAACATTGAGCTGGAAGAAGAGCTGCGCAAGACCCAGTCGCGGATCGTCTCGGCCCAGGCCGAGTTGAGCCTGCGCGGGGAGGGCGAGGCCGCAGCGGGAGATAACCGCCAGTTGTTTGCCGGTTTGCCGCTGACCGCTGCCGAGCCGTTGATCGAGCCGATCCTTGAAGAACCGCCGCGCCCGGCACCTGCGCCGCCCGCGCCGACGGTCGATCAGCGCGCTTTTGACAATATGCGTCATGAGCTCAACGGTTTGCGCGAATTGCTGGAAGTACAGCTGGGCTCGCTGGCCTGGAGCCAGTTGCAGGACGCCAAGCCGGCCCAGGCCAATCTGTGGCGGCGCCTGCAGCGCATCGGCCTGTCGGGGCCGTTGTCCCGTGATCTGCTGGCGCAAGTGGCGGGTATCGAGGAGCCGCGCCAGGCCTGGCGGATGCTGCTGGCGCATCTGGCGCGGATGATCTCCACCCCCGAGCTGGAGCCGCTGGAAGAAGGCGGAGTGATTGCGATGGTAGGCCCGGCGGGGATGGGCAAGACCACCACCCTGGCCAAGCTGGCAGCCCGTTATGTGCTCAAGTACGGCGCGCAGAATATCGCCCTGGTGAGCATGGACAGTTTTCGCATTGGCGCCCAGGAGCAACTCAAGACCCTGGGGCGCATTTTGAATGTGCCGGTGACCCATGTGGCCCCCGGCCAGTCGCTGGGCCAGACCCTCGAACCGCTGGTGCGCAAGCGCGTGGTGCTGGTCGATACCGCGGGCCTGCAAGCCAGCGATCCGGCGTTGCGCCTGCAGCTCGAAAGCCTGGCCGGGCGCGGGATCAAGGCCAGGAATTACCTGGTCTTGGCCACCACCAGCCAGAAGCAGGTGCTGACGGCTGCGTACCTCAGTTACAAGCGTTGCGGGCTGGCCGGTTGCATCCTCACCAAACTGGATGAAACCGCAAGCCTGGGCGAAGTGTTGAGCCTGGCGATCAGCAACGACCTGCCGGTGGCGTACCTCACCGACGGCCCGCGGATCCCGGACGATCTTCATCTGCCGCGGCGTCACCAGTTGGTGAGCCGGGCAGTGAGTGTGCAAATGCAGGAAGAACCCAGCGAAGAGGCCATGGCCGACATGTTCGCTGATATCTACCACAGCCCGCCCAAACGGGTTGGCTGAGGTCGTCAAAATTACGTTGCAATGTACCTACATCGGCTGGTCTGAAGGTGTTGTTCCACTGGGGAACGCGCAGCCAACGCATGTAGCCGCGTCTAAGTAAGACAAGGTAAAGAAAGATCATGGGCAGCATGCATCCCGTACAGGTGATCGCAGTGACCGGCGGCAAGGGTGGCGTCGGTAAAACTAACGTGTCAGTCAACTTGTCCATCGCATTGGCCGAGCTGGGCAGGCGCGTTCTGTTGATGGACGCGGACCTTGGGCTGGCGAACGTCGATGTTTTGCTGGGCTTGACCCCCAAATTCACCCTGGCTGATGTGGTCGAGGGTCGTTGCGAGCTGCGCGACGTATTGCTCCAGGGCCCCGGCGGGATCCGCATCGTGCCGGCGGCTTCGGGTACCCAGAGCATGGTGCACCTGAGCCCGGCGCAGCATGCCGGTCTGATCCAGGCCTTCAGTGACCTGGGCGACAACCTGGATGTGCTGGTAATCGACACCGCCGCCGGGATCGGCGAGTCGGTGGTCAGTTTTGTGCGCGCCGCCCAGGAAGTGCTGCTGGTGGTGTGTGACGAGCCGACCTCGATCACCGACGCCTATGCGCTGATCAAGCTGCTCAACCGCGACTACGGCATGAACCGCTTCCGCGTGCTGGCCAATATGGCCCAGAGCCCGCAGGAAGGGCGCAACCTGTTCGCCAAGCTGACCAAGGTCACCGACCGCTTTCTCGATGTAGCCCTGCAGTATGTGGGCGCCGTGCCCTACGACGAATGTGTGCGCAAGGCGGTGCAAAAGCAGCGCGCTGTGTACGAAGCGTTCCCGCGTTCCAAGTGCTCTCTGGCGTTCAAGGCCATTGCGCAAAAAGTCGATACCTGGCCGTTGCCCGCCAACCCCCGGGGTCACCTTGAGTTCTTTGTCGAACGTCTGGTGCAGCAGGCAGGGGGGCGCTTTTAATGACGGCCAGCGGTTACCGCATGTACAGCAAGTCGTCGCGCGACAGCCAGTACGAACTTATCGAGCGCTATGCGCCCCTGGTCAAGCGCATCGCCTACCACCTGCTGGCGCGCTTACCAGCCAGTGTGCAGGTGGACGACCTGATCCAGGCCGGCATGATCGGCCTGCTCGAAGTCTCGGGTAAATACGACGCCAGCAAGGGCGCGAGTTTCGAGACCTACGCCGGTATCCGCATCCGTGGCGCGATGCTCGATGAGGTGCGCAAGGGTGACTGGGCGCCGCGCTCGGTACACCGCAATACGCGCATGGTCAGTGACGCAATCCGGGTAATTGAAGCAAAAACCGGTTGTGACGCTAAAGATCATGAAGTTGCGGCCGAACTCCAGTTAAGCCTTGATGATTATTACGCCATCTTGAATGACACCCTGGGCAGCCGCCTGTTCAGTTTTGATGACCTGTTGCAGGACGGCGAACATGAAGGGCTGCATGAAGATGGCGCAAGTGCCCATACGGAGCCGTCGCGCGACCTTGAAGACGAACGCTTCCAGGCTGCGCTGGCCGATGCGATTGCACACTTGCCCGAGCGTGAACGGCTGGTGCTGGCGCTGTACTACGACGAAGAACTGAACCTCAAGGAAATCGGCGAAGTGCTGGGGGTCAGCGAATCCCGTGTCAGCCAGTTGCACAGCCAGTGCGCGGCCCGCTTGCGGGCACGTTTGGGACAGTGGCGCGCGCACTAGGGTCCTTGATACCTGTGGGAGCGGGCTTGCCCGCGATGGGGTCGACGCGGTGAATCAGTAACGCCGCGTCGTCCGCATCGCGGGCAAGCCCGCTCCCACAGTCGATTCTGGCTGTGTTTGAAAACGAATTGATTGAATGACGCGTTCAGCAGATGAGCGCGTTAAAGACTGCTTGGAGGTCGAATTGGACAAGAACATGAAAATCCTCATCGTTGATGACTTTTCAACGATGCGGCGGATCATTAAAAACCTGTTGCGTGACCTGGGGTTCACCAACACGGTCGAGGCGGACGACGGCACCACCGCATTGCCGATCCTCAACCTGGGGCATATCGACTTTCTGGTGACGGACTGGAACATGCCGGGCATGACCGGCATCGAGTTGCTGCGCCATGTGCGTGCCGACGAAAAACTCAAGCACTTGCCGGTGCTGATGGTGACCGCCGAAGCCAAGCGCGAGCAGATTATCGAAGCGGCCCAGGCCGGTGTTAATGGCTATGTGGTCAAGCCGTTCACGGCTATCGCACTCAAAGACAAAATCGAAAAGATCTTTGAACGCATCGGTTGATCGGTTGCCTTGGGGGCACTATGGAGCATAAAGATTGCACACAGGCCGATTTTGAATCGACCCTGAAAAAACATGCTCACGAATTGGTCGAAAGCCTTGAACGAGGCCAGTTTGGCGATGCCGTGCAGTTGATTCACGAGCTTAACCAGACCCGCGACCGCGGCCTGTATCGCGAAGTCGGCAAGCTGACCCGCGAACTGCACAGCGCGATTGTCAATTTCCATATTGATCCGAGCATGCCGCAAGCCGAAGAAGTGTCGCAGATCACGGATGCCACTGAACGTTTGGCTTATGTTGTGAAACTCACGGAAGCGGCAGCCAACCGGACCATGGACCTGGTGGAAAACAGCACGCCACTGGTCAATGGCCTGGGCCAGGAAGCCAGGGAATTGAGTGCGGATTGGGGGCGTTTTATGCGCCGCGAAATCGGTGCCGAAGAGTTTCGCGAGCTGGCGCGTAGGGTTGACAGTTTTTTGACGCGCAGTGAAACGCAAAACAATATCGTCTCCGCCAATCTGACGGACATCCTGCTGGCCCAGGATTTCCAGGATTTGACCGGTCAGGTGATCAAGCGCGTGACGCAACTGGTGACGGACGTGGAGAGCAATCTGCTCAAGCTGGTGTTGATGGCCAGCCAGGTCGATCGCTTTGCCGGCATCGAACACGACCGTGAAGCATTGCGTGCAGAAAATAATTCGCAAAAAAACCAGGCCAAGGGTGAAGGTCCGCAGATTCATGCCGATACACGTAATGACGTCGTATCCGGTCAGGATGATGTAGACGATTTGTTGTCCAGTTTGGGTTTTTAGGTCTTGAAGAGGCGTGCGGGCGCTGTTGCCCGGCGTCGAAGAGCCTTTTTCAAGGAGCACGTACATGAGCTTCGGCGCCGATGAAGAAATCCTTCAGGATTTCCTGGTTGAAGCCGGCGAAATTCTGGAGTTGTTGTCCGAGCAACTGGTCGAGCTGGAAAGCCGACCGGATGATGCGGATCTGCTCAATGCCATTTTTCGCGGTTTTCACACTGTAAAAGGGGGCGCCGGCTTCCTCCAGCTCCACGAACTGGTGGAATGCTGCCATATCGCCGAGAACGTCTTCGACATCCTGCGCAAGGGTGAGCGCAGCGTCGACGCGGAGCTGATGGACGTGGTGCTTGAGGCCCTGGATGCGGTCAACGGCATGTTCAGTGAAGTGCGCGAGCGCAGCCCGATCACCGCCGCAACCCCCGAGTTGCTGGCGGCACTGGCGCGCCTGGCCGAGCCTGCTGCTGCGCCAGCAGTGGTGGCGCCAGCAGTGGTGGCGCCAGTCGCAGCGCCAGTGCTGCAAGCGCCGGTGACCGATATCACCGACAGCGAATTTGAGCAGTTGCTTGACTCCCTCGATGCGGTCAAGGCGGCTGCGGCAGAGCCTGAGCCCGTTGCCCCGGCGCAGAGCACGGCCAGCGACGAAATCAGCGACGCCGAATTTGAACTATTGCTCGACCAGTTGCACGGCAAGGGCCAGTTCTCCACGCAGGCGGCAGTTGCCGTGGTGCCCGATGAGGCCCCTGCGGCGCCTGCTGACGTCAGCAATGAAATCACCGACGACGAATTTGAAGCCTTGCTCGATCAGTTGCATGGCAAGGGTTCGTTCAATACCGATGCGCTGCCCGCTGCTGCCAGCGAGACACCTGCCGCACCGTCGGCCAGCGCCGCCGAGGCGAGTGCTGACCCCGACCTGATCAGCGATCACGAATTCGAAGCCCTGCTTGACCAGATGCACGGTAAAGGCAAGTTCAGTGCGGACTCGGCAACGGTGGTGGCGGCAGTAGCCCCGGCCAAGCCGGCTGCGGCGGCTGCGCGCCCGGCACCGGCCCGTGCGGCGGCGGCACCTGCGGAAAAACCGGTCGCCAGCGAAGCCGAAACCACCGTGCGCGTTGATACCGCGCGGCTGGATGACATCATGAATATGGTCGGCGAGCTGGTGCTGGTGCGTAACCGCCTGGTGCGCCTGGGCTTGAACAGCCATGACGAGGAGATGGCCAAGGCGCTGTCCAACCTCGACGTGGTCACCGCTGACCTGCAAACCGCCGTGATGAAAACGCGGATGCAGCCGATCAAGAAAGTCTTCGGCCGCTTCCCGCGCCTGGTGCGCGACCTGGCACGGCAGTTGAAAAAAGAAATCAGCCTGGAGCTGGTGGGCGAAGAAACCGACCTGGACAAAAACCTTGTCGAGGCCCTGGCCGATCCGCTGGTCCACCTGGTGCGCAACGCGGTCGACCACGGTTGCGAAACCCCGGAAGAACGTGCCGCCGCCGGCAAGCCGAGCTGTGGCCGGGTGATCCTGTCTGCCGAGCAGGAGGGCGACCATATCCTGCTGTCGATTTCCGATGATGGCAAAGGCATGGACGCCAATTTCCTGCGCTCCCTGGCAGTCAAAAAAGGCCTGATGGACAAGGACGCGGCCGATCGCCTGAGCGAAAACGACTGCTACAACCTGATCTTTGCCCCGGGCTTCTCGACCAAGACCGAAATCAGCGATGTGTCCGGGCGTGGCGTGGGCATGGACGTGGTGAAAACCAAGATTGCCCAGCTCAACGGCTCGCTGAGCATCGAGTCGGCCCTGGGCCGTGGCTCGAAAATCGTCATCAAGGTGCCGCTGACCCTGGCCATTATGCCGACCCTGATGGTGATGCTGGGCAACCAGGCGTTCGCATTCCCGCTGGTCAACGTCAACGAGATCTTCCACCTCGACCTGTCGCGCACCAATGTGGTCGACGGCCAGGAAGTGGTGATCGTGCGCGACAAGGCCCTGCCGCTGTTCTACCTCAAGCGCTGGCTGGTGGCGTCCGCCGCCCATGAAGAGCAGCGCGAAGGGCATGTGGTGATTCTGTCGATCGGCACCCAGCGCATCGGCTTTGTGGTCGATCAGTTGGTCGGCCAGGAAGAAGTGGTGATCAAACCGCTGGGCAAAATGCTCCAGGGCACGCCAGGCATGTCGGGTGCCACCATCACCGGTGATGGTCGCATTGCCTTGATCCTGGATGTTCCGAGCATGCTCAAGCACTACGCATCACGGCGTATTTGATTCTGGTGAGTGGGGGCAGTGACGCCCCGCACCGCCTAACGGAGTGTTTATGGTAGTCAAGGTCCTGGTGGTGGATGATTCCGGTTTTTTCCGCCGCCGCGTCTCGGAAATTCTGTCGGCTGACCCGACCATTCAAGTGATCGGCACCGCCACCAATGGCAAGGAAGCGATTGATCAGGCCCTGGCCCTCAAGCCGGACGTGATCACCATGGATTACGAGATGCCGCTGATGGATGGCATCACGGCCGTGCGCCATATCATGCAGCGATGCCCGACCCCGGTACTGATGTTCTCCTCGCTGACCCATGAGGGCGCCCGCGTCACCCTCGATGCGCTGGACGCCGGGGCGGTGGATTTCCTGCCGAAAAATTTCGAAGACATCTCGCGCAACCCCGAGAAGGTCAAACAGATGCTGTGCGAAAAAGTACACAGCATTTCGCGCAGCAACCGGCGCATGTCCAGCTACAGCGCACCGGCCCCTGTAGCGCCGGCTGCTGTGCCACGGCCTGCGCCGGGCGGTTTTGCCGCGCCCGCCGCGCAACCGGCACCCGCGCGTACCACACCGATTGCCAGCCGCAGTGCTGCCGGGCCTGTTGCGGCTTCTGGCGCGCCCAAGCGCAAGGCCTACAAACTGGTGGCCATTGGTACCTCGACCGGCGGGCCGGTGGCCTTGCAGCGTGTATTGACGCAGCTGCCGGGTAATTTCCCGGCGCCGATCGTGCTGGTGCAGCACATGCCGGCAGCGTTTACCAAGGCCTTTGCCGAGCGTCTGGACAAACTCTGCCGCATCAGCGTCAAGGAAGCCGAGGACGGCGATATCCTGCGCCCGGGCCTGGCCCTGCTGGCACCCGGCGGCAAGCAGATGATGATCGACGGTCGCGGTGCGGTACGCATCCTGCCGGGCGATGAGCGCCTGAACTACAAGCCGTGCGTGGATATCACCTTCGGCTCGGCGGCCAAGTCCTTTGGTGACAAAGTATTGGCGGTGGTTTTGACCGGCATGGGCGCCGATGGTCGCGAAGGCGCGCGCATGCTCAAGCAGGGCGGCAGCCAGGTGTGGGCGCAGGACGAAGCCAGTTGCGTGATCTACGGCATGCCGATGGCCATCGTCAAGGCCAGCCTGGCCGATGCGGTGTACAGCCTGGATGACATTGGCCGCCATCTGGTGGAGGCCTGCCACTGATGGACGTGCTCAGCCTGATTGGCATCATCATGGCGTTTGTCGCGATTATCGGCGGCAATTACCTGGAGGGCGGCCATCTCGGTGCCCTGGCCAATGGCCCGGCGGCGTTGATCGTGCTGGGCGGGACGGTGGGGGCGGCGTTGTTGCAGTCGCCCATGAGCGCATTCAAACGGGCGATGCACACCGTGGTGTGGATCTTGTTCCCGCCGCGTATCGACATGACGGGCGGCATCGACCGCGTGGTTAACTGGAGCCTGACAGCGCGCAAGGAAGGCTTGCTGGGCCTTGAAGGCGTGGCCGATACCGAGCCCGACAGCTATTCGCGCAAGGGCCTGCAATTGCTGGTCGACGGCGTCGAGCCGGAAACCATCCGCAGCGTGCTGGAGGTCGATTACCTGACCCAGGAAAGCCGCGATATCGAGGCCGCCAAAGTGTTTGAAAGCATGGGCGGCTATGCGCCGACCATTGGCATTATCGGTGCGGTGATGGGCCTGATCCATGTGATGGGCAACCTGGCCGACCCGGGGCAACTGGGCAGCGGCATTGCCGTGGCGTTTGTCGCGACCATTTACGGCGTGGCCAGCGCTAACCTGGTGTTGCTGCCCATTGCCAGCAAGCTCAAGGCGATTGCCATGCGCCAGTCGCTGTACCGCGAGATGTTGCTCGAAGGCATCCTGTCGATTGCCGAGGGCGAGAACCCGCGTTCCATTGAACTCAAACTGCAAGGCTTTACGGGTTAACTATGAGCCGGCGCCGCCGCCACGCGGATGAACACGTCAATCACGAACGTTGGCTGGTGTCCTACGCGGACTTCATCACCTTGCTGTTTGCCTTTTTCGTGGTCATGTACTCGATTTCCTCGATCAATGAAGGCAAGTACCGGGTGATTTCCCAGGCCCTGGTCGGAGTTTTCAATGATGCCGAGCGCAGCATCAAGCCGGTGCCCATTGGTGAAGAGCGCCCGCTGACCACCCAGCCCGCCGAGCCGCTGATCAAAGACAGCGAAAATACCGACGCCGGTTTGGGCCAGAGGCCCGATGACCCGCTCAAGACCATTGCCAATGACATCACCAACGCCTTTGGTGATCTGATCGCGTCCAAACAATTGACGGTGCGCGGCAATGAGTTGTGGGTCGAGATCGAGCTCAACTCCAGCCTGCTGTTCGGCAGCGGCGATGCAATGCCCAGCAATGCGGCCTTCGAGATCATCGACAAAGTGGCCGCAGTCCTTAAACCGTTTGAAAACCCGATCCATGTCGAAGGTTTTACTGACGACCTGCCGATCCGTACTGCGCAGTACCCGACCAACTGGGAGCTGTCATCCGCGCGTTCGGCGAGCATCGTGCGCATGCTCGCGATGCAGGGCGTCAACCCCGGGCGCATGGCGTCGGTGGGCTACGGCGAATTCCAGCCGGTGGCCAATAACGCCACGCCAGAGGGGCGCGCGCTCAATCGCCGGGTCGTGCTGGTGGTGTCGCGCAACCTTGAAGTTCGCCGCAGCCTGACCGGCACGGGCACCGCCCATGCAACACCGGATGCCGCCCTGAAGCGGGCTGGCACACAAACTGCACCGCCACAGACACAGCCACTGGTTCGCGGGAATGCCGTCAATTCCCCGTCACCACCCCTATAAATCTCGGCCGGCACGCATGCAGCCGGGAGGAACAACTGAATGAGAGTCTGGGCAGTAGCCAATCAAAAAGGTGGGGTCGGCAAGACCACCACATCCATCGCCCTGGCCGGTTTGCTGGCAGAGGCGGGCAAACGTGTGGTGATTGTCGATCTCGATCCGCACGGTTCCATGACCAGCTACTTCGGTTATGACCCTGATGGTCTGGAGCACAGCGTCTACGACCTGTTTCTGCATCAGGGCCAGGTGCCCGAAGGCCTGGCGGCGCAACTGCTGCTGCCCACCAGCCACGAAAAAATCGCCTTGCTGCCGGCCACCACGGCACTGGCAACCCTGGAGCGTCAGGCTCCGGGGCAAAGCGGCCTGGGCCTGGTGATTGCCCGCAGTCTGGCGCAACTGTGGCAGGACTATGACTACGCGATCATCGACAGCCCGCCGATTCTGGGGGTGCTGATGGTCAATGCGCTGGCGGCCAGCCAGCAGTTGATTATCCCGGTGCAGACCGAGCATCTGGCGCTCAAGGGCCTGGAGCGCATGGTGCATACTCTGCGCATGATCAACCGCTCGCGCCCCCAGGAGCTGCCGTTCTGCATCGTGCCGACGTTGTTCGACCGGCGTACCCAGGCGTCGATGAGCACCTTGCGGGTGTTGCGTGATGTGTATCCCGACACCCTGTGGCAGGGCTTTATCCCGGTCGACACCCGTTTGCGCGATGCCAGCCGGGCAGGGCAGACGCCTTCGCAGTTCGATGAAAAAACCCGTGGGGTGATCGCCTACCGTGCATTGCTCAAGCACGTCCTGACCCGCCAGCTTGCACCGCAGGTGGCGTGAGGTGGGCGGCTATTCAAGTATCGGCCGGGTCTGGCCGATAACGACTACAGGTCTCTGTCACGAGGCTGTTGAGTGGGGCACTTTATGACGCAGCCAGTAGCACTTTCCAACCGTTCGCAAGTGGCCTTGCAGTCGTATCTCGACGATTTGCTGTTCGATGCTACCCAGGCTGAGGCGGCCGGACCCGTGCCGGTGGAGCCGCAGGCCGAGCCAGCGCTTGAAGTCATCGACGAGGCACCGCTGGCAATGCCGGTCGAGCTGGAGCAAGTGGGGGTGCCGGCCGAGGCGTTGGCCCATCCGCTGGTCGAGGTGCATCGGCCCAGCGCACCGGGTGCGCATTTGCCAATCCCCGATGACGGCCGCCCGGCGTGGGCTGGCGAACCCTTCGAATGCCTGTTGTTCGACGTCGCCGGCTTGACACTGGCGGTGCCGCTGGTGTGCCTGGGTTCGATTTATTCCCTGGCCGGGCGTGAACTGACCCCGCTGTTCGGTCAACCGGACTGGTTTTTGGGGATCCTGCCTAGCCAGAGCGGCAAGCTCAATGTCCTGGACACCGCACGCTGGGTGATGCCAGAGCGCTATCGCGAGGACTTTCGCGAAGGCCTGCAATACGTTATTTCGGTGCAGGGCTACGAATGGGGGTTGGCGGTGCATCAGGTCAGCCGTTCGTTGCGCCTGCACCCCAACGAGATCAAGTGGCGCTCCCAGCGCGGGCAACGCCCGTGGCTGGCGGGCACCGTGATAGAACACATGTGCGCGTTGCTGGACGTGGAGCAACTGGCGGCATTGATTGCCAAGGGCAAGTCATAACAATAATTGTGGTTGGCTCACCTGTGAGGGCGAGGCGCCAGTTATCAGAATCGAGCGGTATTTCAGTCAGGGGTTTGGGGTATGAAACAGTCAGCGGCACAGGGTTCTGAAGATCCGATCCTGCAATGGGTTACCTTCAAGCTGGACAACGAGACCTACGGCATCAACGTGATGCAGGTGCAGGAAGTGCTGCGTTACACCGAAATCGCACCGGTACCGGGTGCGCCTTCCTACGTGTTGGGCATCATCAACCTGCGCGGCAACGTGGTCACGGTTATCGATACCCGTCAGCGTTTTGGTCTGTACAACGCCGAAATCACCGATAACTCACGCATCGTCATCATCGAAGCTGACAAGCAAGTGGTCGGGATTCTGGTTGATAGCGTGGCAGAGGTGGTGTATCTGCGTCAGTCCGAGATCGAGACGGCGCCTAACGTAGGCAATGACGAATCGGCCAAGTTTATCCAGGGCGTGTGCAACAAGAACGGCGAGCTGCTGATTCTGGTCGAGCTGGACAAAATGATGACCGAGGAAGAATGGTCGGATCTGGAGAACATCTGATTGATCCTTGAGGCGGCGGTAATCGTCCTGGGCCTGTTGTGGGCCGTGACCCTGTGGCTGTTTATCAGCCATGTGCGGCGCCAGCGCGTGCTGGCGGCGCAACAGGCGGCGGGCGATGAACAGCGTGACCGGCGCCTGCGGGAACTGACACGGCGCCTGGACACCTACCAGAACGGTAATGTGCAAATGGGCGAAGCCCTGCACGAACTGCGTGCCGTTGTCGCACCGCTGCCTGAGAAACTGACCCAGTTGGAACAGCGCGACCCCACCAGCCTGTCGTTCAACCAGGCGGCGCGGCTGGTGAGCATGGGTGCCAGTGTCGACGAACTGACCCAGGCTTGCGGCCTGACCCAGGCTGAAGCCGAGCTGATGAGCAAGATGTACAAGGGCTGAACGGCACAATCTTGTACTCATGGTGCTGCTGACGCGTAGCCGTCGCAAAGCAAGACACCTGCGGTGTATCAGTTGCATTCGGCATTCAGGTTTACGGCCGCTTCGCGCCCGATCGCAGCCTCGCTGCGCTCGTCAGCGGCTACAACTCCAGTAGCGCCTGCTGCAACGCCCCGACCATTCGCCGCCGTGGCCCCTGGGCATGGCTGAGCGGCACAATTGCTGACGCGTAGCCGTCGCAAAGCAAGACATCTGCGGTGTATCAGTTGCATTCGGCATTCAGGTTTACGGCCGCTTCGCGCCCGATCGCAGCCTCGCTGCGCTCGTCAGCGGCTACAACTGCAGCAGTGCCTGTTGCAACGCCCCGACCATTCGCCGCCGTGGCCCCTGGGCATGGCTGAGCAGCACAATCCTGCGGTCATAACGCTCATCACCCACCGGCTCCACGACACAACTGCCGGTCCAGCGCTCGATCCCCGACCAGCAAGGCACCAGGCTCACCCCCAGCCCCTCGGCCGTCAGCAACGCAATGGTTTCCAGGGCATCCAGGTCCAGCAGGGCAGCGGGTGACAGGTGGTGATCCTGCAGGTACTGCAGGGCATGGCGACCACCCCAGGCGTCGGGGTCGTATTGAATATACGGGCTGTTTTGCAGGCGGCTGTCGATGCTTTGGGCTGCCTGCTCACGGGCGATAAACACCAAGGCTTCCTCGCGCAGCAACACCGCATCGAAGGCCTTGCTCAGGGCAAACGGCGGGGCAACCACGATGGCGGCATCCAGCTCACCGGCTTCGAGCGTCTGATACAGCGCGCGCGACGTGCCGGGCACTATCACCGGTTTCAATTGCGGGGTTGATCGGGTCAAGGCGCGCAAGGCCTGGGGCAGAAGCCCTGTGAGCACGGTTGAAATAGCGCCGATGCGCAAGGGCCCGGTCAGGCCATGGCTGTCGGCATCACCCGCCAGCAGTGCCACTTCATTGACAATGGCGCGTGCCCTGGGCAGCAAGTCCATACAGGCCAGGCTGGGTTTGGCTTCATGCCCGACGCGCACCAGAAGCGCCATGCCCAGTTGCCGTTCGAGCGCCACAATACGCTGGCTGATTGCGGCAGCCGTAAGGTTCTCCAGGCGTGCCGCCTTGGCGATCGAGCCGCAATCCACCACGGCAATCAGACTTTTGAGGTAGCGGGTATCCATAAGAATTTCTTTCGTTCACGGATAAAATAACAGGTTAGCTACATTGAAGCCGGCGATGCATCATTTGCACAAGGGCCATCTGGCCTGTTCCGGTTTCAGGAGGTCACTGTGCAATCACTTTTTCATTTCGCCTATCACGTTCATGACCTGGGCTCGGCGCGACGCTTTTACTGCGACGTGCTGGGCTGCACGGAGGGGCGCAGCACGGAAAGCTGGGTGGATATCGACTTTTTCGGTCATCAATTGTCGTTGCACCTGGGCGAGCCCTTTGCTGTCAGCCATAGCGGCAAAGTCGGCGAGCACTGGGTGCCCATGCCGCATTTCGGCGTGGTACTGGCCCTGCCTGACTGGCACGCCCTCAAGGAACGCCTGCTCAGCCATGACGTGCAGTTTGTATTGGCGCCGACCCTGCGTTTTGCCGGGACGGCGGGGGAGCAGGCGACGATGTTTTTCCTCGACCCCTCGGGCAACCCCATCGAAATCAAGGGCTTTGCCGATTGGGCATCCGTGTATGCCGTGTAATGCAAACGTGACTGGAGGAAAACCACAGCCATGATTTTTCTTGACCAAGCAGATGCCCACTCGATTGCCGAACAGGTACGCACGGCGCGGCTGAGCCCCGGGGTGGTGGCTGAGCACTTCCTGACGCAAATCGATGCCCGGGAAGCCGCCATCCAGGCCTTCGCTGCCCACGACCCCCAGTGCGTGCGCAAGCAGGCGCAGGGCCTGAGCAGCCCGCGGCTCAACGGCGTGCTGGCCGGTGTACCGGTGGGCATCAAGGACATCATCGATACCTGTGACCACCCCACGGGCTTTTATTCGCCGATCTACGCCAATAACTGGCCCTCGCGGGATGCCCATGTGGTTGCCCTGCTGCGTCAGGCCGGGGCGGTGATCATGGGTAAAACCCATACCACCGAATTTGCCTACATGAAGACCGGGCCGACGCGTAATCCCCATGATCTGCGCAGGACGCCGGGCAGCTCCAGTGCCGGTTCTGCGGCGGGTATGGCGGCAGGCTTGTTTGCGCTGGCACTGGGTACGCAAACGGCGGGTTCGTTGCTCAAGCCAGCTTCATATTGCGGGTTGTATGCGTTCAAGCCGTCCCATGGGCTGGTTTCCCTGGAGGGGGTCAAGCCGCTGGCGCCGAGCTTCGACACGTTGGGCTGGTATGGCCGGTCGGTTCGCGACCTGGCGCTGCTCGCCCGTGTACTGGTGCCCGGCCTGGTGCAAACGAACAGGGATAGTGGTGCCAGATCATTCGGGTTTTGCCGCACGTCGCGTTGGGATCAGATCGATCCGCCGGTGGCTCAGGCCTTGCTGGCAGCGATCGAACAATTGAAGGCCGCAGGCCACAGCGTGACCGAGGTGGTACTGGAGGACGAGTTTGCCAGTGTGTTTGATGATCATCAGTTAATTAATGACTGCGAGGGTGCCCGTTCACTGAGCAAGGAGTGGCAATCGAACCCCGAGCAAATGAGCCCGCAAGTGCTGGCCATGATTGAGCGGGGGCGGGCCACCAGTTGGGAGCAGGAAACGGCAGCCAAGGCCCGGCTGGCGGCGCTGGCGCCGGTCTTGAAAGCGCATTTTGAACCCTTCGACGCGATGCTGGGTGCCACCTGCGGCATGGTTGCGCCGCTGGGGCTGGAGAGCACAGGGCCATCAGACTTCTGCAAGTTCTGGATGGCATTCGGCCTGCCCCAAATCAACCTGCCGCTGCCCCGACAGCCGGGCGAACTGCCGGTGGGCTTGCAATTGATCGGCGGGTATCGCCAGGACAGTGTGCTGCTTGAGGCTGCGCAGCAGGTGGACATGGTCATTTCCGGCCTGTAGCCGCTGACGAGCGCAGCGAGGCTGCGTCCGGCGGCGTAGCCGTCGTGAAACCTGAGTACTCAATTTATCTGACACACCGAAGTGTCTGACTTTGCGACGGCTGCGTCGGGGTGCCGCATCACGCCGAACGCAGCCTCGCTGCGCTCGTCAGCGGCTACGAGGGCAACAGAGTGTTTAACGGGGGGTGATGTCCCGTTCCTCCGGCTCGGCCTGCGGGTCAAAACCCTGCGGGAACTTGCCCTTGAGCTGCCAGGCAAAGGCAATAATCTCTGCCAGTGTGCGGTACAGCTCTTGCGGGATGCTGTCGCCCAATTCCATGCGCGCCAGTAATTTGACCAGCTCGGCATTTTCGTAAATTGGCACTTCGTATTCGCGGGCCAGGGCCAGGATGGCTTCGGCCAGTTCGTCATCACCCTTGGCGGTGAGGGTAGGGGCCTGCTTGCCGTCGTATTTAAGGGCGATTGCCTGGCGTGGTTCGGCAGGTGTATTCATGCGGTTTCATCCACCCAGCGTTGCTCCAGACGGGTATGGCCGCTTTGTGGCGGGGTACCTTGATGGCAATCCAGATCGGTCACGCTCAATCCGGCATCACTCAGGCGCTGGCGCAAGGCGCCTAACTGGCTTTCGATCAGGCTTGCAGTGTACGCCTGCTCGGCCCACAACTGGCCCGACAGGTTGCCGCGCAGCAGCTGCGCCTGCACATGCAGCGGTCCTAGCGGGGCAAGGTCGAAGGCCAGCTCCACGCGCCACAGTTGATCCTTGATTTCCCGGGACTCTGGTTTGTCTTGCGCTTGTTTTTCCGGCGGGTCTTCACGCTGGAACTTGACCTGCAACGGCACGATGTCGTGGGCATTGCGCATGGGGATTTCCAGTTGCCAGGTGGTCAGTACGCCGCCATCGGCGGTGCGCCCGCTCTGTTCCAGGCTGGACAGCTGATGGCTTTGCAGGCGTGACACGGCCGCTGCCGCCAGTTTCAGCAGGTTTTCCAGGCTGTCTTCACCTTCGCCGCTCTGCAACAACCGCTGGGGCAGCGGGAAGCCGCCGGGCTGCGGTTTGGCGCTGACCTGGCCAAGCATGCCCAGGGCGTTGCGCACAAAAGTCGGCAGCGCCTGGGCCTGGGTGCTGGCAGCCATGCCGGGGTTGAAGCTGGTGCTGGCCGGCAGGCCGGGCAGGATCTGCGCAATCAGGCGCAGCAAGGTGGCTTTCATGTCCGGGGCCAGTGTCTGGGTTTGCCCGTTCAGCAACCGCGCTTCCAGAAAGGCGCCGCTGTTGAGCAGGGCATCGCCCAGGCCCTTGGCGTTGCTCAATTGCGTGGGTGCAGGCAAACCGGCCAGTAGTTTGTCGATGGAGGTGCGCAGCTCGGCAGGCATGTCGGTACTGACCGGTAGTCTTTGCAGGGCGTTGAGCAGGCCTTCCAGCGAGCCTTGCCGGCGCTGTTGTGTTGCCAGTTGTTGCGCTACTGCCAGTTGCTCCTGACGCCCGCTCAGTGGCACAAAGTTGAGGCTCTGCGGGCCGTCCACCCGTGCACTGAGCAAACTGCCGATCCGCAAGGGCTGCGGGCTGTCCAGGGTCAGGGTGCTGCCGCTCAGCGGGCTGTTGAGCAGGGTCACCAGCGAACGGTAAACCGCCGCTTGCCCGGCAGGTTGCGCCAGTGCCTGGGTGGTCAGGACCTTGCCTTGCAGCAGGGTGCCCACTGGCAGTTGCTGGGTGTCGAGGCGGGTCAGGGTGGCGACGCTGCTGCTCAGTGCCTGTTGCAGGCTGATCGCCAGGTTGCCCGCCGAAGGTTGGGTCACGGCCAGTTGTGTGCCCAGCGGCAGGGGGAAATTGCTGCTGGCCTGCACGTTGGCTTCGCGGCCCCCGGCCAGGGTCAGCTTGAGCAAAAGCTGGAAGGTCAGGTCGTTCTGCTTGAGCGCCAGCACCTCGGCCTGGGCGCTCTGGCCGGGTCTTATCAGGCCCTCGGCAGGTTGCAGCAACTTGAGCACTTCACCGCCCACAAGCCCCTGACGCACACTGCTGGGGGCGGGTTGTGGGATGGGTGGAATATTCATGTCGCCTTTCATCGTAACAACCTGTCGAAATTGCCCTCTTTAGCGTAGGACATGGCATGTATAATGCGGCCCCGTCGTTCAGAGCGCATAAAAACATAACAATTGTTTGATCCAGCTCTCTGAATCAGGCCGCAAATGCATTTATCCTGCATCACTTTAACGGCCATGCCTGCGCCGACTTGAACCGTGAAGGCCTCAATTACGTGACCAGCCCTCTTTTAGAAGCCGTAGCGCTCGCTTGTGAGCGTGACTGGCGCATGCTGTTCGAACACCTCGAACTGCGTCTGGCCAGCGGCGACATGCTGCAAATCAGCGGCCCCAACGGCAGCGGCAAAACCAGCCTGCTGCGCTTGTTGGCGGGCCTGATGCAGCCAACGGCTGGCGAAGTGCGGCTTAACGGTATGGCCCTGAGCGCCCAGCGCCATGAACTGACCAGCAACTTGCTGTGGATCGGCCATGCGGCGGGGATCAAGGATTTGCTTAGCGCCGAAGAAAACCTCAGCTGGCTGTGTGCCCTGCATCGCCCGGCAACCCGCGAGGCCATCTGGGCGGCGCTGGCGCAGGTGGGCCTCAAGGGCTTCGAGGATGTACCGTGCCACACCCTGTCAGCAGGGCAGCAACGCCGTGTGGCGCTGGCCCGCCTGTATCTGGACAGCCCGCCGTTGTGGATTCTCGACGAGCCGTTTACCGCGCTCGACAAGCAAGGTGTGGCGCAACTCGAAGAGCACCTGGCCCGGCATTGCGAAAACGGCGGCATGGTGGTGCTCACCACGCACCATACCTTGATCCGTATGCCGGCCGGTTACCGCAATATCGACCTGGGGCAGTGGGCTGTATGAGTGTGTTTGCTGTGTTGGTAGCGCGCGAAGCGCGTTTGCTGTTTCGCCGCCCGGCCGAATTGGCCAACCCGTTGGTGTTCTTCGCGATAGTGATCGCGATGTTTCCGCTGGCCGTCGGCCCGGAGACTAAATTGTTGCAAACCTTGTCTCCTGGCCTGCTGTGGGTCGCGGCCCTTTTAGCGGTTTTGCTCTCGCTGGACGGGCTTTTTCGCAGTGATTTCGAGGACGGATCGCTGGAGCAGTGGGTCCTTTCGTCGCACCCCCTGCCTCTACTGGTGCTGGCCAAAGTACTGGCACACTGGGCGTTTTCCGGCCTGGCGCTGGTTATCCTGTCACCCCTGCTGGCCTTGATGCTCGGGCTGCCGGTGGCGTGCCTGCCGGTGTTGCTGATGTCTTTGCTGCTGGGCACGCCGGTGTTGAGCCTGCTCGGTGCCGTGGGCGCTGCCCTGACCGTGGGCCTCAAGCGCGGCGGCTTGCTGCTGGCGCTGCTGATTCTGCCTTTATATATCCCGGTATTGATCCTTGGCAGCGGCGCCCTGCAGGCGGCTTTGCAAGGCATGCCTGCAACCGGTTATTTGCTGTGGCTTGGTAGCCTGACCGCCCTGGCTGTAACCCTGACACCTTTTGCAATAGCTGCCGGCCTGAAAATCAGCGTCGGCGAATAATGAGGTCTGGCCTGCGTGGGCCAGTAAAGACCCTGGCTGGCATGACAGCACACCTGTCGTGACCGGCACCGTGATGGAAGCAGCGTGATGAACTGGACTTGGTTTCACAAACTCGGCTCGCCCAAATGGTTCTATGCCATCAGTGGGCGGCTGTTGCCGTGGTTAAGCATTGCCGCCGTGTTGCTGATCACCTGCGGGGTGGTCTGGGGCCTGGCCTTTGCACCGCCGGACTACCAGCAGGGCAACAGCTTCCGCATTATCTATATCCATGTTCCTGCGGCCATGCTGGCGCAATCCTGCTACGTGATGCTGGCGGTGTGCGGTGTGGTGGGGCTGGTGTGGAAGATGAAAATCGCCGACGTGGCCCTGCAATCCGCGGCCCCCATTGGCGCCTGGATGACTGCCGTGGCGCTGGTCACCGGTGCGGTGTGGGGCAAGCCGACCTGGGGCTCCTGGTGGGTCTGGGATGCGCGCCTGACCTCGATGCTGATCCTGCTGTTTCTGTACTTCGGCCTGATTGCCCTGGGCAACGCCATCACCAATCGCGACAGCGCGGCCAAGGCCTGCGCGGTGCTGGCGATTGTGGGCGTGATCAATATTCCGATCATCAAGTACTCGGTGGAGTGGTGGAACACCCTGCACCAGGGCGCGACCTTTACCCTCACCGAAAAACCGGCCATGCCCGTGGAAATGTGGATGCCGCTGTTGCTCACGGTGCTGGGCTTTTATTGCTTCTTTGGCGCGGTGCTGCTGCTGCGCATGCGCCTCGAAGTGCTCAAGCGCGAGGCCCGCAGCAGCTGGGTCAAGGCTGAGGTGTTGAAAGCCCTGGAGGGTGCGCGATGAGTTTTGCTTCTTTCGGCGACTTTCTCGCCATGGGCCATCACGGGGTGTATGTCTGGTCGGCCTATGGCATTTGCCTGGCGGTGCTGGGGTTGAACGTGGCACTGCCAATCATGGCGCGCCGGCGTTATCTGCAACAAGAGGCGCGCCGTTTGCGCCGGGAGAATTCGAAGTGAATCCGCTGCGCAAAAAACGCTTGATCATCATCCTGGCGATTCTGGTAGGGGTGGGCGCTGCCGTCGCCCTGGCCCTGAGCGCCTTGCAGCAGAACATCAACCTGTTTTACACCCCGACCCAGATCGCCAATGGCGAAGCGCCATTGGATACCCGCATTCGTGCCGGTGGCATGGTCGAGGACGGTTCGCTCAAGCGTTCGGGTGACTCGCTGGACGTGCAATTTGTGGTCACCGACTTCAACAAGTCCGTGACTATCCAGTATCGCGGCATCCTCCCCGACCTGTTCCGTGAAGGGCAGGGCATCGTCGCGCTGGGCAAGCTCAATGCCCAGGGCGTGGTGGTGGCTGACGAGGTGCTGGCCAAGCACGACGAAAAATACATGCCGCCCGAAGTGACCAAGGCGCTGAACGAAAGTGGCCAATCCGCGCCTGTGCCTGCAAGTGAGGGTAAGTACTGATGTCTGGACTCTATATTCCCGAATTGGGCCATCTGGCCATGATTCTGGCCCTGTGCTTTGCCATCGTGCAGGCCATCGTGCCGCTGCTGGGCGCCTGGCGCGGTGACAAGTTGTGGATGAGCCTGGCGCAACCCGCCGCCTGGGGGCAATTTGCCTTCTTGTTGTTCTCCTTTGCCTGCCTGACCTATGCCTTTATGGCCGATGACTTTTCGGTGGCGTACGTAGCCAGCAACTCCAACAGCGCACTGCCGTGGTACTTCAAGTTCAGCGCGGTGTGGGGTGCCCACGAAGGTTCACTGCTGTTGTGGGCGATGATCCTTGGTGGCTGGACCTTCGCCGTGTCGATCTTCTCGCGGCAGTTGCCGCAAGTGATGCTGGCGCGGGTGCTGGCGATCATGGGCATGATCAGTGTCGGCTTCCTGCTGTTCCTGATCCTGACTTCTGATCCTTTCGTGCGTGTGCTGCCGCAGATTCCTTCGGATGGCAACGACCTTAACCCGCTGTTGCAGGATATCGGCCTGATTGTTCACCCGCCGATGCTGTACATGGGTTATGTCGGTTTCTCCGTGGCCTTTGCCTTCGCCATCGCCGCCTTGCTCGGCGGGCGGCTGGACGCTGCCTGGGCACGCTGGTCGCGGCCGTGGACCATCGTGGCATGGGCCTTCCTCGGTATCGGCATCACCCTCGGTTCGTGGTGGGCCTATTACGAGCTTGGCTGGGGCGGCTGGTGGTTCTGGGACCCGGTGGAGAACGCCTCGTTCATGCCGTGGCTGGTAGGCACGGCGCTGATTCACTCGCTGGCCGTGACCGAAAAACGCGGTGTGTTCAAAAGCTGGACCGTTCTGCTGGCGATTGCTGCGTTTTCCCTGAGCCTGCTGGGTACATTCCTGGTGCGTTCCGGCGTATTGACCTCGGTGCATGCGTTCGCGTCCGACCCTGAGCGCGGCGTATTCATCCTGATCTTCCTGCTGTTTGTAGTAGGCGGTTCGCTGACCCTGTTTGCCCTGCGTGCGCCCGTGGTCAAAAGCCATGTCAGCTTCAAGTTGTGGTCACGCGAGACCCTGCTGCTGGGCAACAACCTGATCCTGGTGGTGGCCGCGTCGATGATTCTGCTCGGCACCCTGTACCCACTGATTCTGGATGCCATCAGTGGCGCCAAGATGTCGGTGGGCCCGCCGTACTTCAACGCGCTGTTTATCCCGCTGATGGCTTTGCTGATGGTGGTAATGGCCATCGGCGTGCTGGTGCGCTGGAAAGACACGCCGGTCAAATGGCTGCTGGGCATGCTCACCCCCGTACTGCTGGGCAGCGCCGCGCTGTCGGCCATTGCCGGGGTGGCCTATGGCGACTTCAACTGGGCGGTGCTGACCACCTTTATGCTGGCGGCCTGGGTGCTGTTGGCCGGGGTGCGCGACATCGGTGACAAAACCCGCCACAAGGGCCTGATCAAAGGCGTGCGCAGCCTGACCCGCAGCTACTGGGGCATGCAGATTGCCCACCTGGGTATCGCCGTGTGTGCCCTGGGGGTGGTGTTGTCGAGCCAGCACAGTGCCGAACGCGACTTGCGCCTGGCACCGGGCGAGTCGATGGAACTGGGCGGTTATCACTTTATTTTTGAAGGCGCCAAGCACTTCCAGGGTCCGAACTTTACGTCGGACAAAGGCACGGTGCGGGTGATCCGCAACGGCAAGGAAGTCAGCGTACTGCACCCGGAAAAACGCCTGTACACGGTGCAGAACTCGATGATGACCGAAGCCGGCATCGACGCCGGTTTCACCCGTGACCTCTATGTTGCGCTGGGCGAGCCCCTGGACAACGGCGCCTGGGCCGTGCGGGTGCATGTGAAGCCGTTTGTGCGCTGGATCTGGTTCGGCGGCCTGCTCACTGGTTTTGGTGGACTGCTGGCAGCGATGGACCGTCGCTACCGGGTCAAGGTTAAAAGCCGCGTGCGCGAAGCGCTGGGCATGACAGGAGCCACGGCATGAGACGTTGGTTGATGCTGGTCCCGCTGGCCGTTTTTCTCGGTATGGCGTGGTTTCTCTACCGCGGTTTGTATCTGGACCCGACCGAGCTGCCGTCGGCGATGATCGACAAACCGTTCCCGGCTTTCAGCTTGCCTTCGGTGGAGGGGGACAAAACCCTCACCGAGGCTGACCTCAAGGGCAAGCCTGCGCTGGTCAACGTGTGGGCCACCTGGTGCATTTCATGCCGGGTCGAGCATCCGGTGCTGACCAAACTGGCCGATCAGGGCGTGTTGATCTACGGCGTCAACTACAAGGACGTCAACGAAGATGCGAAGAAGTGGCTCAAGGATTTCCACAACCCTTACAAGCTGGACATCAACGACGCAGACGGCTCGCTGGGCCTGAACCTGGGCGTGTACGGCGCTCCTGAGACATTCCTGATCGACAGCAAGGGCATCATCCGCCACAAGTTTGTCGGCGTGATCGACGAGACCGTGTGGCGCGAGCAGCTTGCGGGTAAATATCAGGCACTGGTTGACGAGGCCAAACCATGAAGCGCTGGCTAGCCGCCGTGGTGTTCGGTTTGACCCTGACCGGGGTTGCCCATGCCGCCATCGACACCTATGAGTTTGCCAACGACGCCGAGCGCGACCGTTTTCGCGAGCTGACCAAGGAATTGCGTTGCCCCAAGTGTCAGAACCAGGACATCGCCGACTCCAACGCTCCGATTGCCACTGACCTGCGCCGCGAGATCTATCGCATGCTCGGCGAGGGCAAGGACAACCAGCAGATCCTCGATTTCATGGTCGCCCGCTACGGCGATTTCGTGCTCTATAAACCGGCCCTGACCAGCAAGACCGCCGTGCTCTGGTTTGGCCCGCTGGCCCTGCTGGTGGGCGGTCTGGTGGTGATTGGCGTCATCGTCGGGCGCCGTCGTCGTACAGGGCAGGTTGCAGGCTCGGACACACTTTCTGCCGAGGAGCGCAAGCGCCTCGACACTTTGCTGGATAAAACCCAAGATGATTGATTTCTGGCTCGCAGCAGGCTTGCTGCTACTGATAGCCCTCAGCTTTCTATTGATCCCGGTTTTGCGCGGGCGCCGTGCCCAGCGTGAAGAAGACCGTACCGCCTTGAACGTTGCCTTGTATCAAGAGCGGGTGGCCGAGTTGCAAGCCCAGCGTGAAGAGGGCGTGTTGACCGCCGAACAGTTCGAAACCGGCCGCGCCGAAGCTGCTCGCGAATTGCTCGCGGACACCGAAGGCGTGGCACCGGGGCGGGTATCCAGCCTGGGCAAGGCCATTCCGTTGTTGGCCGCTGTGTTGGTGCCGGTACTGGGCTTGAGCCTGTACCTGCATTTTGGCTCCAGCGACAAGGTCGAACTGACCCGCGAATTCTCCCAGCCGCCGCAATCCCTTGAAGAAATGGTCGCGCGCCTTGAGCGTGCCGCTGCAGCGCAACCGGATTCTGCCGAAGGCCTGTACTTCCTGGGCCGTGCCTATATGGCGCAAAACCGCCCGGCGGAGGCGGCCAGGGTGTTCGAGCGCGCGGCCAACCTGGCCGGTCGTCAGCCCGAGTTACTGGGCCAATGGGCACAGGCGCAGTACTTTGCCGACGATAAAAAGTGGAGCGACAAGATCCAGGCGCTGACCGATGAAGCCCTGAAGGCCGACCCGAAGGAAGTCACCAGCCTGGGCCTGCTGGGCATCGCCGCCTTTGAGGACCAGCGCTTCGAACAAGCCATTGGCTATTGGCAACGGCTGATGACGGAACTGCCTGAAGGCGACGCTTCCCGCGCGGCGCTGGAAGGTGGTATTGCCAAGGCCCGTGAGCAACTGCAAGCCAGCGGCGGCAAGGTTGAAACTGCACCGGTGGCCAAGGCGATGGCCTCGATCAAGGTCAGCGTGGATCTGGCCGATGCGGTCAAGGCCAGTGCCTTGCCGGGTGACAGCGTGTTTATCTTTGCCCGTGCCGTATCCGGCCCGCCGGCACCTTTGGCGGTGAAGCGCGTGACCGTGGCGGATTTGCCGATCACCGTTGAACTGGGTGATGTCGACGCAATGATGCCGCAATTGAAACTGTCCAACTTTCCTGAAGTCCAATTAATGGCACGCATCTCCCGTGCTGGCCAGCCGACAGCAGGCGAGTGGGTAGGGCGCAGCCAGCCGCTGTCCAGCAGCACCCAGGAGCTGCAACAGCTGACCATCGACAGTCCGGATAAATAAACGCCCTGAATGTGCGAGCGGGCTTGCTCGCGATACAGGCGACGCGGTCTTGCTCAAAGCCCGCGTTGATTGAATCGCGAGCAAGCCCGCTCCCACAGGGGTCTTAGCTGACTCACAAGAGAAGCCGCCATGGCCGTATTTGCCCGTATCACCTTGCTTGCATTGGCTTTGGGCCTGAGTGCCTGTGCGGTTCATCAGCCTTACGAGCCGCCTGCGCCTTCAACGCCGATGCCGCAGCCATCGCCGCAACCTTCGGGCAAGCCGCTGCCCGACATGCCGATACCCAAGGCGCCGAAACCGCTGCCGCGCACCTCGGCCACCTTCGCGCCACCTCCCGGCGGGCCTAGCCACTGGGATGCGCGCCTGGGCGTGTATGTGCTGGATAACCAGACCAACGTCTTCTACCGCCAGCGCGCCTACTACCGCTGGGACAACGGCTGGAGCCGCGCCGTGAGCCCCAACGGGCCGTGGGAAGAAACGGACATCAGCGGCGTACCGCCGGGGTTGAGCCGGCAGTTCAAGTAAAGCCAAGCGGCGACCTTCGGGTCGCCGTTTTTGTTTGCCGCTCAAATCTGTATACTTCTGATCCGTTCGTGTCAGGGCTTTGTGCCACTGATACCGGACTTATCTCCCGGCACCTGCCGGCCATTGCTGCAAGCACCGGCTTAACGTGCTAGCGCACGCTTTGCCTTTTGACCTGGAACGCCCCTTGCGTTCCGTCACTTGCCAGCCATCACTCTGACAACCCACGGACTGCTGTCCGCTGTCGCCTGCCTGTCAGGAAACCCGGGTTGTTGCGCTTGCCGATTTCGGCCTTTCGTTGCGTCTGAAACGACTGTGCGCGTATAAAAAGGAGAAAGGAATGTTTCAACTTTCCACCTTCACCGTGTTGCTGCTTCTGTTGTGTTTTTATGGCCTGACTTTTCTGGTGTCGTTGCGCGTTGGGCGCAAGGACGAAAACGTCGACGGCTATATGGTCTCCAATAACTCCATCGGCTTTGGCATGTCGGCCGCCAGCATGACGGCGACCTGGATCTGGGCCGCTTCGTTTTACGCCGCCGCCAGTGCGGGCTACAAGTTCGGTCTCTCGGGGGCGTTGCATTACGGCTTCTGGGGCGCGCTGATGATTCTGTTTATCTACCCCTTTGGCCGGCGTTTCCGGCAACTGGCGCCCAAGGCCCACACCCTGGCGGAGATCATGCACGCACGGCACGGGCGCTCCAGCCAGATGATTCTGGCAGGGTCGAATATCGTCGGCAGTCTGATCAGCCTGATGGTCAATTTCACCGCCGCCGGGGCACTGGTCGCGGTGCTTTCGCCGCTGAGCTTTACCCATGGCGTGCTTATCGCCGGTGTCGGGATTCTGACGTACACCATCTGGTCAGGGTTTCGCTCATCAGTGCTTACTGATTTCGGCCAGCTATTCGCCATGATCTTCGCTGCGGTGGTGATTATTCCGATTATTTTCTTCCAGTTGGGCGGCCCTGAAATCTTCGCCCAGGGCATGCCGAGGATCACCCCCGAGCAAGCCAGCTTCTATTCGAAAACCGCGATTCTGGAGCAGGGCGCACCTTACTTCGTAGCCGTACTGGCCTACGCCATTGGTAACCAGACCATCGCCCAGCGGCTGTTTGCCGTGCGTGAAGACTTGATGAAGTCGACATTCGTCACCGCCACCATCGGTTATGCCTCGATTGTGATCGGGCTGGGCATGCTGGGGTTTCTGGCCTTGCTGGCAGGTATCGAACCCCAGGATGGCGATCTCAATAACCTGATCCCGCAAATGGCCTCGACCTACTTGCCGCCGTTTGCGGTGGGGCTGTTTTTCATCATGGTGATCGGTTCGCTGTCGTCCACGGCGGATTCCGACCTGTCCGCCTTGTCGGCGCTGGTGATGACCGATGTCTATGGCAAAAACATTGCCAAGGGCAAACCGAATCCCAAAACCATGTTGTTTGTCGGGCGCCTGACCATGGTGCTGGCAACCATGCTGGCGATGATTTTTGCCAGCATGAAACTCGACATCCTGACCATGCTGATTTTTGTCGGCGCGCTATGGGGCGCGATTGTCTTTCCCGTGATTGCCAGCCTGTATTGGCAGCGGATTACCAATGCTGCCTTTACCAGTGCGGCGATTGCCGGGTTTGTGATGTTTCTGGTTGCCCGCTTCGAACTGCTGCAGATGCAAGGCGCGGTAGCGCTGTTCTTTGAGCTCTGTGCCTCGATCGGTGGCGGGGTGGTGATTGGCCTGATGGCGTTCGGCTTTTTTGGCAAGCGCGTGGGCTTTGTCATGGGTGGATTGGCGTTCTTGCTACTGGCGCCTTTCGCGTTTGGCTTTCTGCGTGATTACCCGGTGTTGCTCAGTTCACTGACCGCTTACGGTGTCAGTACCGTGGTGTGCGTTCTGGTGAGCTTGCTGGCCAACGAAACCTTTGATTTTGCCTGCATCAACGAGCGAGTGGTGGCCTTCCACCACAACGTCGATGCCACTGAAAAAGGAGCCACCCCATGTCCAGTTTCGCTTTAACCCTGTATGTCCTGATCTGGCCGGCCATTGCCGGGGCCGTGATGCTGACCCTGTGCGTCAGCCTGTGGCGCGATATGCGCAAGGCCAAACGTGAGGGTACGGACCTGGTCTGAATGTGTGATGTGGTAGCCGCTGCCTCGCCAGCGGCTACGCATATTGTGTAGGGTGCTTGCTGATCATTATCAGGAGCCGGTCATGCGCCCATTCGAATTCAAGCAAATTGATGTTTTCAGCAGCATTGCCCTCAAGGGCAACCCGGTGGCCGTGGTGTTGAATGCGGACAGCCTGAGCGATGCGCAAATGGCCGACTTCGCACGCTGGACCAACCTGAGTGAAACCACCTTTGTACTGAAACCACAAAGCCCTGAAGCCGATTACCGCCTGCGAATTTTTACCACCCTCAACGAGCTGCCTTTTGCCGGTCACCCCACGCTGGGCAGTTGCCATGCCTGGCTTGAAGCGGGCGGCAAGCCCCGTGGCGAAGAGATTGTGCAGGAGTGTGCGGCAGGCCTGATCCGCATTCGCAGACAGGGTGGGCAACTTGCCTTTATGGCACCGCCGTTGCTGCGCTCGGGTGGCGTCGAGCATGAGTTGTTGCAACGCATCTGCCATGGCCTGGGCATCGAGCCGCAAACTGTCGTGCAGGCCCGCTGGGTCGACAATGGTCCCGGTTGGGTTGCGTTGTTGTTAGGTGATCGCGAGCAGGTACTGGCCTTGAAACCTGACTACGCGCAGTTGTCGGGTTTGGCCATTGGTGTTGTGGCTCCCTGGAGCCCGGAGCGGGACGGTGATGAGGCGCAGTTTGAAGTGCGCGCTTTTATTGCCGGTGAGGGCATGCCCGAAGACCCGGTGACCGGCAGCCTGAATGCCGGGCTGGCACAGTGGCTGATCGGCGAGGGCCTGGCCCCGTCGTGCTATGTGGCCAGCCAGGGCACCGCCATGGGCCGGGCAGGGCGGGTATCTATCGAACAGATTGGCGCGGATATCTGGGTAGGTGGTTTGGCCGTGACCTGTATCTCGGGGCAATTGCAGCTGTGACGCTCAAGCGCCTTTGGCCTTGACGGCGCGCTTGGGCCTGGCCTTGCCCGGTGTAGCTTTGCGTTTCTTTTTCCAGGCAGGCGCAACACCCGCCGGGCTGGCCGGGCCGCTGATGGTCATGGTCATGGCGCTGCAACGTTCGATATGTTTGCTCATCCAGGCCGCCTGTTTGGCGACGAATATGTCGAGGGTCATTTCGCCACTTTGCACCATGTCCAGGGCCTGTTCCCAGATGGCGGTGGTGCCGGGGTCGGCGATGGCGCGCGGTACCGCGTCGATCAGGCTGAAGGCCGGCGCGGTGGCGGCCAGGGCCTTGCCGTTTTTGCTCAGGTAGCCACGGTCAAGCAAGCCCTGGATGATTCCGGCGCGGGTGGCTTCGGTACCGATGCCGGTGGTGTCCTTGAGCTTTTGCTTGAGCAGCGGATCCTGCACCAGTTTGGCAACGTTTTTCATTGCCTTGATCAGGTCGCCTTCGGTGAAGGGCTTGGGTGGCTGGGTCCACAGGTCCTTGAGGTGGACTGCAGCAATCGCGCAGTCCAGACCTTCGTGCAATAACGGCAGGGGTTGCGGTGCCGGGGTTTCGCGGCCTTTGGCTGGCGCCAGGGCCTCTGGCAGGGCGCGCTTCCAGCCGGGTTCGACGATCTGCTTGCCGACCGCCCGCAGGTTTTGCCCTGCACAATCAAAATCGGCCTGGGTACGGTCGTATTCGTGGTTGGGCAGAAACTGCGCCAGGTAACGTGCGCGAATCAGGGTATATACCGCGCGATGCTTACCGCTCAGGCGTTCAATATTCTTAGCCGCAGCTGTAGGAATGATGCCGTGGTGGGCGCTGACTTTAGCGTCGTTCCAGGCCCGTGAACGGCGTTGCGGGTCCAGATGGCTGGCCAATGGCGCCAGTGACGGGTCCGCCTGCTGCAAGGCTGCCAGAATCGCCGGTGCTTCACTGTGCTGGCTCTGGGGCAGGTAGCCGCAATCACTGCGCGGGTAGGTGACGACCTTGTAGGTTTCGTACAAGGCCTGGGCGACGTCGAGGGTTTCCTGGGCACCGAGACCGAGTTTTTTTGAACACACCTCCTGCAGCGTGCCCAGATCGAATGGCAATGGCGCGACTTCACGCATGCGCTCGGTGCGCAGCTTGATCACCCGCGCGCTGCTGGCGTTTTGCATTGCCCTTGCGGCCTGTTGGGCGTGGGCCTGGTTGAGGCAGCGGTCCTGGTCGTCGCAAGTGTCGGGGGCGGCTCGCCATTGCGCGGTGAACAACTGCCCGTCGTGCTTGAGCTGCACATCAATGGCCCAGTAGGCCACCGGCACAAAGTCGCTGATGCTGCGATCACGGTCCACCACCAGGCGCAGGGTCGGGGTTTGCACCCGGCCTACCGGTAAAACGCCCTGGTAACCCGACTGACGGCCGAGCAGGGTAAACAGCCGGCTCATGTTCATGCCGATCAGCCAGTCGGCCCGCGAGCGGCCCAGGGCCGAGTGGTAGAGGTTGAAGGTCTCGCTGCCCGGCTTGAGCGCGGCCAGGGCTTTGCGGATCGACGCGTCGTCCAGGGCCGACAGCCACAGACGCTGGATGGGCCCGCGGTAGCGGCAGTGTTCGACCAGTTCGCGGGCAATCATCTCGCCTTCGCGGTCGGCGTCGGTGGCGATCACCAGTTCGCTGGCTTCGCCGAGCAGGCGCTTGACGGCCTTGAACTGGCTGGCGGTCTTGGGCTTGACGCGCATCTTCCATTTTTCCGGAATGATCGGCAGGTCAGCCAGGACCCAACGCTTGTAGCGTTCGTCGTAGGCGTCGGGCGGGGCGGTTTCGAGCAGGTGGCCGATGCACCAGGTGACGGTGGCATTGGCGCCCACCCAGCAGCCATCACCACGGCGGCTGGCACCGAGCACGGCGGCAATATCTTTGGCCTGGGAGGGTTTTTCACACAGAAACAGCCGCATCGCTCAACTCATTCACGCATCGCAGAAGATGCACAGCATGGGCAGAGTCGGGCGCGAGGGCAAGTTTTTTTACTGTTGATATGTACAGGCTTTTGCAGGTGCTGCAAAAGCTGTGGGAGCTGGCTTGCCTGCGATGCAGGCGACGGGGGCTGTCAGGCGTACCGTGGGCATCCCTTCGCGAGCAAGCCCGCTCCCACAATGGGAGGCGGGCTTGCAACAGGACAGGGAATTATTGCGCGTTATAGATCTGGTCGAACACGCCGCCGTCGTTGAAGTACTTTTTCTGCACGTCGCGCCAGTCGCCGAAGGTTTTCTCAACCGACAGGAAATCGACTTTCGGAAAGCGGTCGTTGTACTTGGCCAATATGGCCTGGTCACGCGGGCGCAGGTAGTTTTTCGCGGCGATTTCCTGGCCTTCAGGCGACCACAGGTACTTGAGGTAGGCTTCGGCCGTGGCACGGGTGCCTTTTTTGTCGACCACTTTGTCAACCACACTCACCGGCGGCTCGGCTTCTGCCGATACACTCGGGTAGATCACTTCGAACTGGTCGCGGCCAAATTCGCGGGCGATCATTTCCGCTTCGTTTTCGAAGGTCACCAGTACGTCGCCGATCTGGTTGGTCATAAAGGTGGTGGTGGCTGCACGACCGCCAGTGTCGAGAACCGGGGCCTGTTTGAACAACTTGGCCACAAAGTCTTTGGCCTTGGTTTCGTCACCGCCGTTTTTCAGCACATAGCCCCAGGCCGAAAGGAAGGTGTAGCGGCCGTTGCCCGAGGTTTTCGGGTTCGGCACGATCACCTGTACGCCGTCCTTGAGCAGGTCGGGCCAGTCTTTAAGAGCCTTGGGGTTGCCCTTGCGCACGATAAATACTGTGGCCGAGGTAAACGGCGCGCTGTTGTCCGGCAGGCGGGTTACCCAGTTTTCCGGGACCAGCTTGCCATTGTCGGCCAGGGCGTTGATATCGGTGGCCATGTTCATGGTAATGACGTCAGCCGGCAGGCCGTCAATCACCGAGCGGGCCTGTTTGCTGGAACCGCCGAAGGACATTTGTACGTTGAGTTTTTCGCCGTTGTGCTCTTGTGCCCAGTGCTTCTGGAAGGCTGCGTTGTAGTCTTTGTAGAAGTCACGCATCACGTCGTAGGACACGTTCAGCAGCGGCGGTGGGGTCGCTGCACTCGCGACGCTGCCAAGGGCCAGGCCAGCGGCCAGAATTGAGGCACTAAAGAGTTTTTTCACTGCGCGTTCCTTGTTATAGGGAGCAATAAGGGCAAATTGCCAGTAACTATAGCGACTGTCGCATAGTCCTTAAAAGATTAAAAAGTGCTGTGGTTATGCTTTTTTTGCAAATAGCGCATTGCCGCATCGCGAACAAAAAGACGCTGATTGTTCATGGTTGCTCTTCTTGCACGTGGGGCAGTCATGTTTGAGCTGTTCGCCGCGCATGGCGTTGGCCAGTTCGGCAGTGAAGATGCCGGTGGGCACGGCAATGATCGAGTAACCGGTGATCATCACCATGGCCGAGATCACTTGCCCCATTACGGTTTTGGGCACTATGTCACCAAAGCCTACCGTGGTCAGGGTGACAATGGCCCAGTAGATACTCACCGGGATGCTGGTAAAACCGTTTTCCGGCCCTTCGACCACATACATCAGGCTGCCGAACACCGTGACCAGGGTCGAGACACTGACCAGGAACACGATGATTTTCTGCTTGCTGCCGCGCAGGGCCGAGAGCAGGTAATTGGCCTGGCTCAGGTAGGGGCGCAGTTTGAGGATACGAAAAATCCGCAACATTCGAATGATGCGGATGATCAGCAGGTACTGCGCGTCGCTGTAATAGATCGCCAGAATCCCCGGCACAATGGCCAGCAAATCCACCAGGCCGTAGAAGCTGAAGGCATAACGCAGCGGCTTGGGTGAACAATACAGGCGCAGGCCGTATTCCACGGCGAATACAAAGGTGAAGCCCCACTCGATATAGGCCAGCAGCTTGGCGTAGTCGCGGTGGATGCTGTTGATGCTGTCGAGCACCACGACCACCAGGCTGCACAGGATGATCAGCAGCAAAGCCGTGTCGAAGCGCCGCCCCGCAGCTGTGTCGGCCTGAAAGACCATCACATACAGGCGTTGGCGCCAGTCATTGTTATTCATGCAGGTTGCTCGATGCCCAAATGTCAGAAGATTCGAGTATTAACGCTCAATGCGCAACCTGCATTGTTCTTGTGCGGGGCGCAGGATGCGCACACTGGCGTGCACCAGTCAGCAACCGAGGATAAACGGGGCGGTCAGGGGCGCCAGGCCCAGGGCAATAAAGCCCGGCGTGATCAGCAAGGTGACGATGATGCCCGCCACGGGCAGCCAGGGCCGGCGTGGTTGCTGGCTCAGGGCCAGAGCGGCGAGCGCCGGGTTATAGCCAGCCAGGCCGCTGAGGGCGGCGGCAGTGTCCTGTTGATACAGGCTAAACAGCATGCCGGCCAATGCCCCCGTGATGGCCCAAAGCGCCGCCCGCCAACTGCTGAGCCACAGGCCGATAACGATCAACAGCCCGGCCAGCGGGTGGGGCAGCAGCATGACCTGGGCAACGCCCCTTAACAGCCCCTGTGCCAGTGTGAGGCTATTGACTGCCTGGGTGTGGTCCACGGCTTGGGCCGGCGGGTTGGTCAGGTGCAGCAGGATCCAGCCAATGCCCACAAACGGCGCGGTATAGGCCAGCAGACTTTGCCCGTGGCTGGCGCGCTTGAGCCACTGGTGTACGAGCATCGTACTCAGCCCGGCACTGGCAATGATCAGCAAGGGCAGCAGGGCCGACCATTCAAGCTGGTGGCTGAGCAGCAAGCCGAGCAGGATGCCGTTGTAGCTGTAGAGGCCCGCCTGGCGCTCGGCCTTGGGGTAGTCGCGCCGTTGCGCGGTGAGGAGCCCGGCAATACCGCCAAGCAAGGCGCCACCGAGCAGGGTGGGGGCACAGATCAGGATGGCCAGCAGGCACAGCACGCCGCACAGGGGATGACGCTGAAGGAAGATCTGGCTGAACCCGGCGCACAGGGCCGTCGCCCAGTCGGGGCAGGCAGGTGAATTCATGGTGATGGCTACGCAGTGTGAAGACTTGAACCTTGTAGCCGCTGCCGAGGTACGAAGGCTGCGAAGCAGGCCGCAGGACTGCCATCAGGGGCCGCTTCGCAGCCCATCGCAGCCTTCGTGCCTCGGCAGCGGCTACAGGTCTCTCGGTGGGCTTACTTGTCGCGAATCGAGAAGTTGGCCATGTGCTCCAGGCCCTTGATCAGCGCCGAGTGATCCCAGTTGCTGCCACCGATGGCCGCACAGGTGCTGAACACTTGCTGGGCATTGGCGGTGTTAGGCAGGTTGATCCCCAGTTCGCGGGCACCGGCCAGGGCCAGGTTGAGGTCTTTCTGGTGCAGGCTGATACGGAAGCCCGGGTCGAAAGTGCCCTTGATCATGCGCTCGCCGTGTACTTCGAGGATTTTCGAGGAGGCAAAGCCACCCATCAGCGCTTCGCGAACCTTGGCCGGGTCAGCGCCGTTTTTCGCAGCAAACACCAGGGCTTCAGCCACGGCCTGAATATTCAGCGCGACGATGATCTGGTTGGCCACCTTGGCGGTTTGGCCGTCGCCATTGCCGCCTACCAGAGTGATGTTCTTGCCCATGCTTTGCAGCAGGGGCAGGGCGCGGGCGAAAGTTTTTTCGTCACCGCCGACCATGATGCTCAGGGTGCCGGCCTTGGCGCCGACTTCACCGCCGGATACCGGCGCGTCGAGGTACTGCGCACCCTTGGCGTTGATTTTTTCAGCGAAAGCCTTGGTCGCGGTAGGGGAGATCGAGCTCATGTCGATCACCACCTTGTTCGGGCTCAGGCCCGCGGCGATGCCGTCTTCACGGAACAGCACGTCCTCGACCTGCGGGGTGTCCGGCACCATGACGATGATGAATTCGGCTTCCTGGGCCACTTCTCGCGGGCTGGCCAGGGCGATGGCGCCGGCAGCCACCAGGTCGGCCGGGGCGGCGCCGTGGTGGGTCGACAGAAACAGGCTGTGCCCGGCTTTCTGCAGGTTGCTGGCCATAGGAGAACCCATGATGCCGGTGCCGATAAATCCGATTTTAGCCATGACAAATCCTCTTGTTTTTATTAGTGCTGTTTTGTTTACCTGTAGCAGCTGCCGCAGGCTGCGTTCGGCGGCGAAGCCGTCGTGAAATCAACTGGCACGGTGTATCAGTAGAAGCGCGAACACCGGGTTTGCGACGGCTCCGCCGCCGAACGCAGCCTGCGGCAGCTGCTACGGTGGCTGTTACACCGCGTTATGGGTCTTGAGCCATACAAGACCGGCTTCGGTGCTGGTCAGCGGCTTGTACTCACAGCCCACCCAGCCCTGATAGCCGATGCGGTCGAGGTGGTCGAACAGGAAGCGGTAGTTGATTTCGCCCGTGCCCGGCTCATGGCGGCCCGGGTTGTCGGCCAGCTGGATATGGTTGATCTGCGGCAGATGGGTTTGCATGGTGCGGGCCAGGTCGCCCTCCATGATTTGCATATGGTAAATGTCGTATTGCAGGAACAGGTTGGGGCTGCCGACCTTGTCCTGGATCGCCAGGGCCTGCTTCGTGTTATTGAGATAGAAGCCTGGAATGTCGAGGGTATTGATCGATTCCATCACCAGCTTGATGCCCACCGCCTGCAGCTTGTCGGCGGCGTATTTGAGGTTGGCGACGAAGGTGTTTTCGACCGTGGCGTCGTCCACGCCCTGGGGGCGGATGCCGGCCAGGCAGTTGATCTGATCGTTGCCCAGCACTTGCGCGTAGGCAATGGCCAGGTCGACCCCGGCACGGAACTCTTCAACCCGGTCCGGCAGGCAGGCGATCCCGCGCTCACCCTTGGCCCAGTCACCGGCCGGCAGGTTGAACAGCACCTGGGTCAGCTTGTTGGCTTCCAGCTGGGCCTTGATGTCGGCCGAGTTGTAGTCGTAGGGGAACAGGTATTCAACGCCATGAAAACCAGCGTTGGCAGCCGCTTGAAAACGGACAAGGAAATCCTGTTCGGTGAACAGCATGGACAGGTTGGCGGCAAAACGCGGCATGGTGGACTCCTGTGGTTCCCTCTCCCGTGGGAGAGGGCGAAGTAAGGGCTATTGATTAATCCAGCATCGAAATGGCGGTCGGTGCATCGTTACCCACCAGCGCCAGGTCTTCAAATTCATTTACGGCGTTGATTTCGGTGCCCATCGAGATATTGGTCACGCGTTCCAGAATAATCTCCACGATTACCGGTACGCGGAATTCCTTGATCAGCTCCTGGGCCTTGCGCAGGGCAGGCTGGATATCACCCGGCTCGAACACACGCAATGCCTTGCAACCCAGGCCTTCGGCGACCGCAACATGGTCGACGCCGTAGCCATTGAGTTCAGGTGCATTGAGGTTGTCGAAAGACAGCTGCACGCAGTAGTCCATTTCAAACCCGCGCTGCGCCTGACGGATAAGTCCCAGGTAGGAGTTGTTCACCACGACATGGATATACGGCAGGTTGAACTGTGCGCCCACCGCCAGTTCTTCAATCATGAACTGGAAGTCATAGTCGCCGGACAGCGCCACCACATTGCGGCTCGGGTCGGCCTTGACCACCCCAAGTGCCGCCGGAATGGTCCAGCCCAACGGGCCGGCCTGGCCGCAGTTGATCCAGTGACGCGGCTTGTAAACGTGCAGGAATTGCGCACCGGCAATCTGCGACAAACCGATGGTGCTGACGTAGCAGGTGTCCTTGCCGAATACTTGGTTCATCTCTTCGTACACGCGTTGCGGCTTGACCGGCACGTTGTCGAAGTGGGTCTTGCGCTGCATCGTGGCCTTGCGCTGCTGGCAGTCCTGCAGCCAGGCGCTGCGGTTTTTCAGCTTGCCGGCGGCTTTCCATTCGCGGGCCACTTCAAGGAACACCTTGAGCGCGGCACCGGCGTCGGAAACGATGCCCAGATCCGGGTTGAACACCCGGCCGATCTGGGTCGGCTCGATATCCACATGAATGAATTTGCGGCCTTCGGTGTAGACATCTACCGAGCCGGTATGGCGGTTGGCCCAACGGTTGCCGATGCCCAGGACCACATCGGATTTGAGCAGGGTGGCGTTGCCATAACGGTGCGAGGTTTGCAGGCCGACCATGCCCACCATCAGCGGGTGGTCATCGGCGATGGTGCCCCAGCCCATCAGGGTCGGGATCACCGGAATGCCGGTCAGTTCGGCGAATTCCACCAGCAGGTCGCTGGCGTCGGCATTGATCACGCCGCCACCGCTGACCAGCAGCGGGCGCTCGGCCTGATCGAGCATGGCCAGGGCTTTTTCGGCCTGCAGCCGGTTGGCCGTGGGTTTGGCCAGTGGCAGCGGTTCGTAGGCTTCGATATCGAATTCGATTTCAGCCATCTGCACGTCGAACGGCAAATCGATCAGCACCGGGCCAGGACGTCCGGAACGCATTTCGTAAAAGGCTTTCTGGAAGGCGTAAGGCACTTGCCCCGGCTCCATCACCGTGGTTGACCACTTGGTGACGGGCTTGACGATGGTGGTGATATCGACGGCCTGGAAGTCTTCTTTATGCATGCGTGCCCGTGGAGCCTGGCCTGTGATGCACAGAATCGGGATCGAGTCGGCCGAAGCGCTGTACAGGCCCGTCACCATATCGGTGCCTGCCGGGCCCGAAGTGCCGATGCACACGCCGATATTGCCGGCCTTGGTGCGGGTGTAGCCCTCGGCCATGTGCGAGGCGCCTTCGACGTGGCGAGCAAGGACGTGATCGATGCCACCGACCTTTTGCAGGGCCGAGTACAGCGGGTTGATGGCGGCACCCGGGATACCGAACGCGGTATCGACACCTTCGCGACGCATCACCAGAACGGCGGCTTCGATTGCTCTCATTTTGCTCATTGTTTTGTGCCTCTTACGTTTTGTAATTGTATACAAGTGGCTGTTGAGCGAGTGTATTCATCCTCCACCATGCAGGTCAATGGCTTTTATCGAATCAGTGACTGCCGAGTCGCGAGCCTTGTATTTAGGCGGTCGCGTCGATATTTAATTTTTGGCCGCCTAAAAATTGTATACAAAGTGCATTTGTATTGTGTTCTATTATTGTTATCCAGTATGCCTTGAGAGGTGTGCAGAAGGCTTTCCATAACAAGATAAGGATGGCAACCATGAGTGCTTTAACCTTGAAAGTCGCTTTAGAACTGACGGCCCGGGCCTTGAGCGTCGGGCGTCAGATCAATGCCGCGCCGTTGACGGTGGCGGTACTCGACAGTGGCGGGCATTTGCTGGCGTTGCAGCGCGAAGACGGGGCCAGCCTGCTGCGTCCCAGCATCGCGATAGGCAAGGCCTGGGGCGCGATTGCGCTGGGCAAGGGCTCGCGTTTGCTGGCGCTGGACGCGCAACAGCGTCCGGCATTTTTTGCGGCACTTAACGGCATGGGCCAGAGCGACGTGGTACCGGCGCCGGGCGGGGTGTTGATCCGTAATGAGGCGGGGCAGGTGATTGGCGCAGTGGGTATCAGCGGTGATACCTCGGATATCGACGAACAATGTGCGATCAGCGCGATCGAGGTGCTGGGCTTGCGGGCGGATGCGGGGGTGGTGGTCTGACCACAGACCTTTGCTGTCTGTGGGAGCTGGCTTGCCTGCGATTCAGGCGCTACGGTGTGCCTGTTGAGCCGCGTCGATACCATCGCGAGCAAGCCCGCTCCCACAGATTTTGTGCAAGCCTTCAGTCAGGCGTACAACCCTTGAGCACCAACCGGATAATGGTCTGCGTAGCCGCTTCGTAGTCGCTGTCGTCCAGTTTGGCCTTGCCGGTAATGGCCGAGATCTGCCAGTCAAAGTCGGCGTAGGTCTGGGTCGCGGCCCAGATGCTGAACATCAGGTGATGGGGGTCAATGGCGGCGATCTGGCCACGGTCGATCCAGGTCTGGATGCAGGCGATATTGTGCTGGGCCTGGCCGTTGAGCTGCTCAACCTGTTTTTCGCTCAGGTGCGGGGCGCCGTGCATGATTTCACTGGCGAACACCTTGGAGGCAAACGGCAGGTCGCGGGAAATCAGGATTTTTGAGCGGATGTAGTTGCTCAGCACTTCGTTGGGTTCGCCATCGGCATTGAACGGCGTCGATGCCCGCAGAATCGGCTCGATAATGCTCTCAAGCACCTCGCGATAGAGGTTTTCCTTGGATTTGAAGTAGTAGTAGACGTTGGGCTTGGGCACGCCGGCCTTGGCCGCGATGTCGCTGGTTTTGCTGGCGGCGAAACCCTTGTCAGCGAATTCCTCACTGGCGGCACGCAAAATCAGTTCTTTGTTACGCTCGCGGATACTGCTCATAAACCCGATATGTCCTTGCCGGCTGGGGCGGTCGGGCATGGTAGCACCGGGCTTGCAAGCGGCTCAAGATTGCAGCTTTGCGGCCGGCACGCGCTATGCTTGTGGCCATTCAATCTTAAAGGACGTTTTCTTATGGCTGGCAGTAGCCTGCTGATGTTGCTTGACGATATCGCCGCTGTGCTCGATGACGTCGCACTGATGACCAAAGTGGCCGCCAAAAAAACCGCCGGTGTGCTGGGTGACGACCTCGCACTCAACGCCCAGCAGGTCTCTGGCGTGCGCGCCGATCGGGAGTTGCCGGTGGTGTGGGCCGTGGCCAAGGGGTCGTTTCGCAACAAGGCGATTTTGGTCCCTGCGGCGCTGGCCATCAGTGCCTTTGCACCGTGGGCGGTCACGCCGCTGCTGATGGTGGGCGGCGCTTATCTGTGTTTCGAGGGGTTCGAGAAGGTCGCCCACAGCCTGACCCACAACAAGGCCGACGCCCAAAGCCAGCGCCAGGCCTTGCAGGAGTCGTTGGCCGGTGCGGACGTGGATGTGGCGGCGTATGAAAAGGACAAGGTCAAGGGCGCCATTCGTACGGACTTTATTCTGTCCGCCGAAATTATTGCCATTACCCTGGGGATCGTTTCTGACTCACCGCTGATGCAGCAGGTGGTGGTGTTGTCGGGTATTGCCATCGTGATGACGGTCGGGGTGTATGGCGTGGTGGGGGGCATCGTCAAACTCGACGATGGCGGCCTGTACCTGAGCAAAAAAACCGGCGACGGGACCTGGCCACGGTTCCAGCGCAGTTTTGGCCGTGGCGTGTTGAATGCCGCCCCGTACATGATGAAAAGCCTGACCGTGATCGGTACAGCGGCCATGTTTATGGTCGGCGGCGGCATCCTCACCCACGGTGTGCCGCCGTTGCATCACTGGGTTGAAGGCGTGGCACAAGGTAGCGCGCAATGGCTGGGCGTGGTCTCGGCCATCGTGCCGACCCTGCTCAACGCCGTCGCCGGCATCATTGCCGGCGCGGTGGTGTTGGCAGTGGTGTCCGTTGCAAGCAAGGTCTGGCACGCCATCAAGGCTTAGGCGCAGGCGGCGCGGGGCAGGGTGCTGTCTTGCAGCAGGCGGTAACCGAGCACGGCGAACAGCAACATGATGCCGCCAGCTGCCAAAGACACGGTAAAGCCGGTTTGGGCGCCGTACGCGTCGACCACCCAGCCGCCGAGCACTGCGCCCAGGGCGACACCCATGCCCAGGCCGGTGATCATCCAGGTCAGGCCCTCGGTCAGTTTGGCCGGCGGGACGATGTTTTCCACCAGGCCCATGGCGGTAATCAGGGTCGGCGCGAAAAACAGCCCGGCAACCAGCATGCCCACCGCCAGGGTGGCGATGCTGTCGGCCCACAGTAGCGGCACCATGGTGATTGACGTGGCCAGTGCGCCGAGCACAAACAGCCTGGGCAGTGGCATGTTCAACTTGAGCATGCCGAACACCAGCCCGGCAGCGCACGACCCCAGGGCGTACATCGACAGTACGATGCTGGCCGCAGCCGGTTGGCCTTGATGCTGGGCAAAGGCCACGCTGACCACATCCACCGTACCGACAATCGTGCCCAACCCCAGCAGGGCCAACAGCAAGACCACCACCGCGCCCTGGCGCAAAACCGTGCCCTGGTGCTCGCTGCTGCGTGGGTGTACCGGTGGTTCGGTGTTGCGTTGCAGCACAAAGGCGCTGACGCCAATGGCCAGCAAGATGGCTGCCGCCAGTGGTCCGGCCTGGGGGAACAGCGCGACACTGAGGCCCACGGAAATCGGCGGGCCGATAATAAAGCTCACCTCATCGAGTACCGACTCGAACGAAAACGCCGTATGCAGCTTGGGCGAGCCGCGGTACAGCTCGGTCCAGCGTGCCCGCACCATCGCCGACATGCTGGGCATGCAGCCTGACAATGCGGCAAACACAAACAGGGTCCAGTCCGGCGCGCCAAAATGGCTGCACAGCAGCAGGGCCAGCAAACCGCTGACGCCAATGGCGGTGACGCCGGGCAGGATGCGGCGCTGGCCGTAGCGGTCGACCCAGCGTGAAATCTGCGGAGCCAGCAGGGCAGTGGCCAGGGCGAAGGTGGCTGCCACGCCGCCGGCGAGCCAATAGGAGCCTTGCAGTTGTGCCAGCATGGTGATGATACCGATGCCGACCATTGAGATCGGCATCCGTGCGATCAGGCCCGCACCGCTGAAAGCCTTGGTGCCGGGGGCGCTGAAAATCTCGCGATAGGGGTTGGCCATACAAGCTCCGGAACAGTGTTGGGGGTTGCTCTTGTAGCAGCTGCCGCAGGCTGCGTTCGGCGACGCAGTCGTCGTAAAACCAATGAATGCGGGTTTTCAGGAAAACCGCATCCACTGGCTTTACGGTTGCTTCGCAACCGGACGCAGCCTTCGGCAGCTGCTACGGGAATGTGTGAGTGCCGGCAATCACATACGCGGCGTATGTAGAAATATACGCATACACGGCGTATGTCAATTAACATACGTCGCGTATCCAAAAATAAAGGTGACAGGCATGGCGCCCAAAGCGCGGTCGCAAATGATCGAAGAAACCCGTGGCAAGCTGCTTGAAGCGGCCCGTCTGGCTTTCAGTTCAGTGGGTTATGCGCAGACGTCGATGGACGAATTGACCGCCTCGGTGGGGCTGACCCGTGGCGCGCTGTATCACCATTTTGGTGACAAGAAAGGCCTGTTCAAGGCCGTGGCCCAACAGATCGATGCCGAGCTGGATGCGCAGCTGGCGCAGGTGCTTGAGCAGGCAGAGAGCCTGTGGCAAGGCTTTCAGGATCAGTGCCGGCTGTATCTGGAAATGGCCCTGCAAGTCGAGGTGCAGCGCATTCTGTTGCGTGATGCGCCTTCGGTGCTGGGTTCGCAATATGTGCAGAACACCCAGTCGGTGTGCTGCCTGTCGATGGCATCGATGCTGCAAAGCCTGATGGACACCAAGGTGATTCAACGCACCGATCCCGAGGCGCTGGCGCGGCTGATTCAGGGCGGGTTGATGGATGCGTCGTTCTGGATTGCCGAAGCGGACAACCCGCCGCAACGTCTGGCCGCTGCGCTGGACAGCCTGGACCTGATGCTGCGGGGGTTGCTGCAGGTGCCCCAGGCGCGTTGACGCGCCTGGGAGCGGCGGATCAGAAGTGGTACTTGATCAGCAGGCTGGTGGTGTTCTGATTGGTTTTGAATGCGCCGCTGTCTTCGATGCCGTACTTGTTTTTCCAGTAGTCGTATTCCACACCGACGTACAGTTGCTTGGCACTCCAGCTCAGGGCCTTGCCCAGGTCGTATTTGACCTGCGGATTGAAGTGCAGGTTGGCATGGTAGGTGCCACGGGAGTTCTCGTCGTTGTCGACCACCCAGTCCATGTAGCCGTCGATCAGCACATCGGAGTTGCCCAGGGGCAGGGTGTAGGACCACACCGGGGTGATCTGCCACACGCCTCGGCCGGCACGGCTGCCTTCCGGGAAGCGCTGGTAGAAGTTCAACTGGAAGTAGTCAAAGCCCGGCACGTTCAGGTCGAAACCCGGGCCGATCAGGTAGGCATCGGTATCGCCTTCGCCAAACTCGTAAGTCATGGCCAGCAGTACGTCCTTGATCGGGCCGAATTCAAACTTCTGGTCGAAGATCTTGCCGAACGACAAACGCGGGGTGAATTCACCGTAATAGGTGTTCGGGCCGACGTTGCCGTCTTTCTTGCCGTTGTAAAAGATACGGTCAAGGAAGAAGAAGTTGTCACCGTACTTCCAGCTGTCAGCATGCTCGAAGGTCATGGTTTGCTGAATTTTCGGATTGACCTGGAAGTCCTTGCCGTACAAGTAAGTCAGGCTGTTGGTTTGCCATTGCAGCAGGTCGCCGGCAACTGCCGGAGCCCCGCCCAGCATGCTCCCCGCAAGCATCAGGCTGGTCAGTGTGCGCTTCATTCGGTTAGCTCCAAAAAAATAAAAATTGTGCAGTAGTGCGAACGTGGCGCTCTGTTGTGGCGCCTTGGTTCATGGTTTTAAAAAGTTGCCTTTATGGTCAGCTTTAGTGCTTTTGCAAGTTCGGGGCCATACCTGTTTTATAGCCATTAATAAACCCTCGACTGCGCGTTGGCAGTTGAGTGCAGATGGCGACAGGCAGGTCGTAAACCTTTGATATAAAGGTAAAAGTTGGCTTTAAAGTCAGCTTTGAAAAACGTCGCGTTTAAGCGGGCGCGCAGGATACGGGCTCTGGCGTTTGCACTCAAGTGCTCTGTTAAAGCCCAGGGCGAGCAATAACAGAGCATGCACAGTAACGAGCTTAGAAGTGGACTTTGATCAGGGCGCTGGCGGTGTTCTGGTTGGTGTCCAGGCGGCTGCTGCTTTCGATGCCGTACTTGTCCTTCCAGTAGCTGTATTCAATCCCGACATACAGCTGTTTTTCACCCAGATTCAGGGCCTTGCCCAGGTCATATTTGATCTGCGGGTTGAAGTGCAGGTTGGAATGGTAGGTGCCGCGTGAGTTCTGATCGTTGTCGACTACCCAGTCCATATAGCCGTCGATCAGCACATTGGAGCGGCCCACGGGGATGGTGTAGGAAAACGATGGGGTGATCTGCCAGACCCCGGTGCCAGGGCGTGGCCCCTCGGTATGGCGGCGATAGAAATTCAGGGTGAAATAGTTGAAGCCCGGCACCGCCAGGTCGAAACCCGGGCCGATCAGGTAGGCCTCGCTGTCACCTTCGCCGTACTCGTAGGTCATGGCCAGCAGCACGTCCTTGATCGGGCCGTATTCGAATTTGCGGTCGAAGATCTTGCCGAACGACAGGCGCGGGCTGAACTCGCCGTAATAGGTGTGCGGGCCTTTGTTGGGGTCATCCTTGCCGTTGTAGAAGATGCGGTCGACAAACAGGAAGTTGTCACCGTACTTCCATTTGTCGGCATGTTCGAACGTGACGGTTTGCTGGATCGAAGGGTTGATCGCGAAGTTCTTGCCGTACAGGTAGGTCAGGCTGTTGGTTTGCCATAAAAACAGGTCCCCGGCCATTGTCTGGCTGGCAGCCAAAAGTCCACCTGCGAGCGTGACGCCCCAGTGTTTGCAGTTCATGGGTAACTCCCTTTTTTATTGTTTTTGTAAAGCGAGAGCCCCTCTCCCTAGCCCTCTCCCGGAGGGAGAGGGGATTGGTCGTGCGAGCGCTCAGGAACACCACCGATCAGCCCCCTCTCCCTTTGGGAGAGGGTTGGGGTGAGGGTCAGGGGTCAGTGCTGATGCACATGCCCGCTCATGGCTGCGCGTTCGGAGCCGCCCAGCACATTGAACATCAGGTTCAGGCACACCGCGCTGACGGCGGCCATGGCGATACCGCTGTGGGTGATGGGGTCCATCCACAGGGGCAGGTGGGCGAAGAACTCGGGGCGCACCACCGGGATCAGGCCCATGCCGATGCTCACGGCCACCAGCAACTGATTGCGGCGGTCGGCGATGTCGGCTTCCTGGAGGATCTTGATCCCGGTGGCCGCCACCATGCCGAACATGGCAATGGCGGCGCCACCCAATACCGCAGGCGGAATCGAGGCCACCAGGTACGCCGCTTTCGGCAGCAGGCTGAGGGTGATCAGGAAGATCCCGGCCATGATCGTCACTGAGCGGCAACGCACGCCGGTCATCTGTACCAGGCCAATGTTCTGGGCGAAGGAGGAGTGGGTGAAAGTGTTGAAAAAACCGGCGATAAACGAAGCGCCCGCGTCACACAACAAGCCGCGACGCAGCATGCGTGGGGTGACTTCTTGATCTGTGATCTTGCCCAGCGCCAGGAACATCCCGGTGGACTCGACAAAAATGATCACCACCACCAGGCACATCGAAAGGATCGGTGCCAAATGAAACTCTGGCATGCCGAAGTGCAACGGGGTGACAACCTGGAACCACGGCGTATTGTCCAGGCCGGAAAGGTCGACCATGCCAATGGCGCCGGAAAGCACATAGCCCAGGGCCATGCCGATCAACACCGACACATTGACCCAGAAGCCGCGCATAAAACGGTTGATCAACAGGATGGTGCCCAGCACCAAAGCCGCGATGGCCAGGTACACCGGCGAGCCGAATTGCGCAGCCGCACTGCCGCCACCGGCCCAGTTGACCGCAACGGGGAACAGCGACAGGCCGATCGACGTGATGACCGTGCCGGTGACCAGAGGCGGGAAGAAGCGCACCACCTTGGACATAAATGGCGCAATGATCATTCCGAAAAAGCCCGCGGCGATGGTCGCGCCGAAGATCCCGGTCAGGCCGATGCCCGGCATCCCGGCCATTGCCACCATGCTGCCAACGGCGGCAAAGCTGGCGCCCATCATGACCGGCATGCGGATGCCCATGGGGCCGATGCCCAGCGATTGCACGATGGTAGCCACACCTGCGACCAGCAGGTCGGCGTTGATCAAGAAGGCGATTTCTTCACGACTCAGGCCGGCGGCCTGTCCGATGATCAGCGGCACGGCCACGGCGCCGCCATACATAAGCAGCACATGCTGCAAACCGACCAGGATCAGTTGCAGCATGGGTAGCCGCGCCAGCGGCGGCGGGGCGGTCACGGCGGGTATGCGCGGTTCGGTTAAATCGGACATGCAACACCTCGGTCATTCTTATTGTTGTGAGCTGGTGGTGTGTACTTGCGGGCGCAACACGGCTGCGCCCGCAACGTCTTTGCGTCAGTTGGTCCGGGCTCCTGCATTGATCCAGGCACCGACCAGGTCACGTTCCTGCTGGGTCATCTGGGTGATGTTGCCCAGCGGCATGATCGGCGTGACAACGGCCTGGGCCTGAATGCGCGGGGCCATCAGCTGGATCTGTTGCGCGGTGTCGAACATCACGCCTGCCGGAGCCGCACTGAACAACGGGCTGCTTGGGGTGGCGGAATGGCAGACCGTGCAGCGCTCCTGGATCACCTTGTGGACCTGCTCGAAATCGACCGTGGCCACTGGCGCTGCAGCAGGTGCCGGTGCAACTGGCGGAGCATCTGCAGCCTTGACCCCGCCCAGGGCGGTTTCCGGCAGCGGTTGGTACTTGATCACCTTGGCGGTTTCAGGCGCTGTCGACACAGGCTTAGGACCGGTAACGTAGGCCAGGCAAATCATGCCCAGTGCCGCGACCGGCAAGGTCCAGGCATATTTGTGGCTGTCGTGGCGGGTGTTGAAGTAGTGACGTACCAACACGGCCAGCACCGCAATCCCGGCCAGGATCAACCAGTTGTACTGGCTGCCGTAGGTGCTCGGGAAGTGGTTGCTGATCATGATGAACAGCACCGGCAAGGTGAAGTAGTTGTTGTGGCGCGAACGCAGCAGGCCTTTGGCCGGCAGTGCCGGGTCAGGGCTGCGGCCTTCCTTGATCGCTGCTACCAGAGCACGTTGTGCCGGCATGATGGTGCGGAATACGTTACCGACCATGATGGTGCCGATGATGGCGCCCACATGCAGGTAGGCACCGCGCCCGCTGAACACTTTGCTCAGGCCGAACGCCGCTGCAACCAGCAGCACAAACAGGACAAAACCGAGCAACGCCGGGCGTTTGCCCAGGGCGGAGTCGCACAGAAAGTCGTAAATGAACCAGCCGGCAATCAGCGAACCGATACCGATGGCCACCGCTTCGGGGCCGCTCATGGTACTGCCCGGAGCAATCAGGTACAGCGCGGGGTTGAAGTAGAACACCAGGCAGAGCAGGGCGATGCCTGACATCCAGGTGAAATAGGCTTCCCATTTAAACCAGTGCAGGTTTTCCGGCATGGTCGGGGGGGCCAGCTTGTACTTTTCGAGGTGGTAGATACCGCCGCCGTGAATCGCCCACAGTTCGCCCGCCAGGCCATCTTTGGGGTTGGCCCGGTTGAGGTTGTTTTCCAGCCAGACGAAATAAAACGACGCGCCAATCCAGGCCACACCGGTGATCATATGAATCCAGCGCACGCTCAGATTCAGCCATTCCATTAGATGTGCTTCCACAGTCTTTACCTCTTGCCCGTCACTCTTTTGTGAGTGTTGGACCTTCTCTTATTGGTGGGGGGCGAGGAACAACAACTGATCCTCTTTAAAGAAATGCTCATCGCAGTTATTGCCGCTGCCACTGCGATCAACCACCAGGAAGTCATCCCGCTTTTCGATCGTCAGCACCGGGTGGTGCCAGACGCCGCGATGGTAATTGATGCCCTGCCTGCCATTACTGACAAAGGCGCGGACCAGGTCCGATACAGGTTCATCGCCAACGGGCGCGACCACGATCAGAAAGGGGTTGCCGAGCAGCGGTATAAAAGCCTGGCTGCCCAGCGGATGGCGCTCCAGCATGCGTACGGTAAAGGGCATGTCCTGCGCTTCTGCGCGGAAAATGCTGATGATCGCCTTGTCCTCTGGCGTAGCCGTTTCGACCTCGGCCAGACGGTGAAAGCGCATGGTCGAACCGTTGTTGATCATGAAGTGGTCGCTGCCATCGGTTTCGATCACGTCACCGAACGGGGCGAAGGCTTCTTTGGTCAGCGGTTCAATCATCAATGTGCGCATGGTGGTCTTCTTATTCGGGTTTCTGTGGTGTCAGTTTTGTCGCTATCGCGGGCAAGCCCGCTCCCACAGGGTGATGCACTTCAAATGTGGGAGCGGGCTTGCCCGCGATGGGTTCAGCGCTTATTTGGCGACTTTGCCCAATACGCGGATGCGGCTTACACCACCGTCCGGGAACAGGTTGAGGCGAATGTGGGTGATCGGGCCGAGGTTTTTCAGTTGCTCGCTGTAGGTGTGCTCAGCGTGCATTTCCATTTTTTGGCTCGGCAGCAGTTCGCGCCAGAACAGCGACTGGGTTTCGATCTGGCTGTCGGTACCGCCCTTGACGTACGCGCCCTGGATCGAGCAGCTGTCCGGGTAGTTGCCCTTGAAGTGCAGGGTGTCGACGATGATTTTTTCGATCTCGCCCGGGTGGCCCAGCGCGACGATGACCCAGTCATTGCCCGGGGTACGACGGCGTGCGGTTTCCCAGCCGTCACCCATGTTGATGCCACGGCCCGGGTTGAGGATGTTGCTCATGCGCCCGAAGTGTTCGTCGGAGCAGGCGAGGGCGCGGCCACCATTGAGGGCTGCGGCCAGGTCGACCTGTTCGTTGTCGCCCACGGCCGACCAGTCACGGAACGGCACGCCGTACACACGCAGACGTGCTACGCCACCATCGGGGTAGATGTTGAAGCGCAGGTGGCTGAAGGCCTGGTCGTTGCTGATTTCGTGGTAGTGATGGCTGTTGCCCTGCAGCTCGACGGCCGACAGCACTTCTACCCACTGGGTGTTTTCATTGGGTTCGCCCGAGGCCAGGAAGCAGGCTTCCAGCGAGGCAGACGGCGGGAAGTTGCCGGTGAAGAATGAAGTGTCGATGTCCACACCCTTGATCGAGCCGGGCACGCCGAGGCGGATGACAGCACTGTCATAGCCTTCGAAGCGCTTGCGGCGGGACTCCCAGCCGTCCATCCACTTGCCGTTGTCATCGAAAACGCCCTCCTTCCATACGGCCGGAGTCGGCTGGAACATGCGGTTGGCGTCGGCAAACCAGTCATCGGTTACCGAAACGATTTTGGTGCCCAGGCGGGCATCGGCCAGGTTGACGAACTTCTCGAAAGGTACGGCGTAAGCTTTCATTCTTCTTGTCTGCCTTTAAATGAGTGGCTGGAGATGCGTCATCGGCACATGCCGGTTCGGCTTAGAGCTGGAGTAATCGGAACAGGGCGATTTTGTTGATTTCTGCCAACGCGCATTTGAACTCGACGTCTGCCGGGTTATGGATGCGGGTTTCGAACGCGGCGAGGATCTGGTGCCGGTCGCTGCCTTTTACCGCCATGATGAAGGGAAACTTGAACTTGGCTTTGTAGGCCTCGTTCAGCTCGGTGAAGCGTTGAAACTCTTCGGCCGTGCATTGGTGAATACCGGCGCCAGCTTGTTCGTTGGTGCTGGCTTCGGTCAGTTGGCCCTGGACGGCTGCTTTGCCGGCCAGGTCCGGGTGAGCGTTGATCAGTGCCAGCTGGCTGGCGTGATCGGCGCTCAACAAAATGTCACTCATGCGCTGGTGCAGGGTTTCGATCTGATCGACGCTGCTGTCCAGGCCCAGGTCGTAGGCCTTTTCGGCAACCCAGGGCGAGTGTTCATAGATATCGGCAAAAGCCGCCACGAAGGCTTCACGGCTCAGTTGTGAAGGCTTGAGGGTCTTGAAGGCGCTCATTTGGCGGTCTCTGCAACAAAAGGGTGGGTGGCGTGCCAGTGGCGGGCGATGTCCACACGGCGGGTGAACCAGACCTGCTCGTGACTCTTGGCGTACTCGATAAAACGCTTGAGGGCGGCGAGACGCGCAGGGCGGCCAATGAGGCGGCAATGCAGGCCGATGGAAAGCATTTTCGGCGACTCTGCGCCTTCGGCGTACAGCACATCGAAAGCATCCTTGAGGTACTGGAAGAATTGCTCGCCGGTGTTGAAGCCCTGCACCTGGGTAAAGCGCATGTCATTGGTGTCCAGGGTGTAGGGGATCACCAGATGCGGTTTGCCGGTGGGGTTGTTGGGTTCCCAGTAGGGTAGGTCGTCGTCGTAGGTATCGCAGTCGTACAAAAAGCCGCCTTCTTCCATCACCAGGCGCCGGGTATTGGGGCCGGTGCGGCCGGTGTACCAGCCCAGCGGGCGTTCGCCGCTGATTTCGGTGAGGATGCGGATGGCTTCGAGCATGTGTTCACGCTCTTGCGCTTCGTCCATGTACTGGTAGTCGATCCAGCGATAGCCGTGGCTGCAGATCTCATGCCCGGCCTCGACCATGGCGCGGATCACATCCGGGTGGCGCTGGGCGGCCATTGCCACGGCAAACACCGTAAGTGGAATATCGAACTCGCGAAACAGCTTGAGGATGCGCCACACGCCGGCACGGCTGCCGTACTCGTACAGCGACTCCATGCTCATGTTGCGCTCGCCCTGCAGCGGTTGGGCCGACACCATCTCCGACAGGAAAGCTTCCGACTCCTTGTCGCCGTGCAGGATGTTGCGTTCGCCGCCTTCTTCGTAGTTGAGTACAAAAGACAGGGCGATACGGGCGTTGCCCGGCCAATGCGGATGTGGAGGGTTTGGACCGTAACCAATCAGGTCGCGTGGGTAGTCAGCGCTCACTACAGTCTTCCTTATTGTTCGTGGTAACAGTCGATTGGCCAGACCTGGCGTCACTGCGATGAGCTGATTGTATACAACTTTACATTTTATTTGTAACCCTGATTTTTCCTATTTCTACCACGATTTGTCCTGAAAGAGTACTTGCAAGAAACCTGCCTGATTGGTCAGTTTATGGGCGAAAGGTCTCTAAGGGCTGCGGCTTTGACGACTAATGCCGTGCAGGCCCCGTCGTTTCCGGGGATGCGCAGATTGTCATTTTTAATTGTGTACAATTTTTTTGATAAATGTCTTAATCGTGTCTTCGCCAAGCCTTTTGGTGCTCCAAAAGGGTGCGGCAGCGGTTTTATTCACCGACTCGGGAGGTCGCAGAATCAATGGGACGTTTGACTACGCACGTTTTGGATGCCGCACACGGCTGCCCGGGCAGCTCGATCAAGGTCGAGCTGTATCGGGTTGAAGGTTCGGGGCTGGAGTTGGTCGCTACAGCGCTGACCAATAGCGATGGCCGTTGTGACGCGCCGTTGCTGGAGGGGGATGCCTACCGTAGCGGGGTTTACCAGGTGCAGTTCAGTGCCGGTGATTACTACCGTGCACGCGGTGTGAAATTGCCGGAGCCGGCGTTTCTGGACGTGGTGGTACTGCGTTTCGGGATCAGTGCCGAGCAGGATCACTACCATGTACCGCTACTGATTTCGCCGTACAGCTACTCGACCTATCGCGGTAGCTAACTGTTTTCGATCTGCGCATGTGGTTATTTGCCCGCTCACACTGCGGGCTTTTTTTTGCCTGCCGAATTGTCGTAAAACTGTAGCAGCTGCCGAAGGAACGAGGCTGCGTTCGATTGCGAAGCGATCGTAAACCTGAGGCCGCGATTTAACTGATAGAACGCGGATTCAGATTCTACGACGGCTACGCCGCCGGACGCAGCCTCGTTCCTTCGGCAGCTGCTACGGGGTTGGATGCAACTAGCGGCTAAGCAACGACGCCGTGCCCGCCACGCTGAACAAGCCGGCGCTGACGCGGTTGAACCAGCTCTGGCCCTTGCCGCTGCGCAGATAACCCGCAGCACCGTGGGCCCCCAGGCCGTAGGCCAGCTTGCACAGCAGGTCGAGCACGGTCCAGGTGGCGATCATCACCAGCAATTGGTTGAGAAACGGCAGGTCGGGGTTGAGAAACTGCGGCAAAAAGGCAGCAAAGAACAGAATGTCCTTCGGGTTGCTGGCCCCCAGCACAAACGCGCGCCCAAACAGGGCACCAAAGCGCGGTATGGGTGCAGCGTCCGGCACGTTGGTGACGGTGGCCGGCTGACGCGATTGTTTCCAGCTTTGCCATGCCAGGTAAAACAGATAGAGCGCCCCGACGATCTTCAGCGCACTGAAGAGTTTTTCCGAAGCCAGCAGCAGGGCGCCCAGGCCCAGGGCCGAAGCGCTGAGCAGGCAGATCGAGGCAAATACACCGCCCAAAAAGGCCGGATAAGAGCGGCGCAAGCCGTAGTTCAGACTGTTGCTGATCATCAATAACGACAGTGGCCCCGGAATCAGGATTACCACCAATGCCGCGCTGCTGAACAGCAGCCAGGTTTCCAGACTCATCACTTCCTCCCAAACAACAAAGGCCCCGCGTCATTGCGGGGCCGATTGATACCGCCCGGTTTACAGGTAAATAAACTTGGCGATGAAAATAGCGCAGAGCACCCACAGGCTGACGGAAATTTCCCGGTATTTGCCGGTGCCTGCCTTGAGTGCCACATAACTGATAAAGCCCAGGGCTATGCCGTCGGCGACCGAGAAGGTCAGCGGCATCATGATCACGGTCACAATGGCCGGGATGCAGTCGGTCGGCTCTTCCCAGTTTATGTGCTGCATACCGCCCATCATCAGCATGGCCACATAAATCAGCGCGCCTGCCGTGGCGTAAGCGGGGATCATGCCTGCCAGCGGGGCAAAGAACATCGCGGCCACAAACAGCACGCCCACGGTGACGGCGGTGAGCCCGGTACGCCCGCCTGCTGCAACGCCGGCGGCGCTTTCAACATAGCTGGTCACCGGCGGTACGCCGACCACGGCGCCGAACACGCTGGAGGCGCTGTCGGCCTTGAGTGCCCGGGACAGGTTTTCGATTTTGCCGTCGGCTTTCACCAGCCCGGCCCGCTGGGCCACGCCCATCAGGGTACCGGCGGTGTCAAACATATGGACAAACAAAAAGGCCAGCACCACGCTGATCATGCTGATATTGAACACACCCTTGAGGTCCATGGCCATCCATGTCGGTGCCAGGCTCGGCGGTGCCGACAGGATGCCGTTGTAGTGCACCAGGTCCAGGCCCCAGCCGGCCAGGGTGACGGCGATAATGCTGATCAGGATGGCGCCGAACACGCGGTGATAGCTCAGTATCGCAATCATCAAAAAGCACACCGCTGCCAGCAGCGGCGCGGGGTCGCGCAACGAACCGAGCTTGATCAGGGTAGCCGGGCTGTCGACGATAATGCCCGAGGTTTTCAGGCCGATGATCCCCAGAAACAACCCCACCCCTGCGCCCATCGCATAACGCAGGCTGACGGGGATGCTGTTGAGCAGCCATTCACGCACCCGCGACAGGGTCAGAATCAAAAACAGCACACCGGAGACAAATACCGCACCCAGTGCCGTTTCCCAGCTGTAGCCCATGGTTCCGACAACGGTGTAGGTAAAAAACGCATTCAGTCCCATACCCGGCGCCAGGCCTACGGGCCAGTTGGCATAAAGCCCCATCAGCAGGCTACCCAGCGCGGCGGCGATGCAAGTGGCGACGAAGGCCGCACCATGATCGATACCGGCATCGGCCATGATGTTGGGGTTGACGAAGATGATGTAGGCCATGGTGATAAAGGTGGTCAGCCCGGCGATCAGTTCGGTTTTCACCGTGGTGCCATGCAGCGACAGTTTGAACAGGCGCTCCAGCCAGCCACGGGAGGAGGGCGGTGCAAGTTCAACGACGGGTATTTCTGACTTTTGGCTGTCCACGGTAATTCCTCAGGCTTTTATTGTTTTTAAGGGCACTGGTTGAGGCGAGAGACGGTTTTTCTGACTTTTAGGTCAGGAATGCAAGTGAAGTGAATTATGCTTTTGTATACAAAAAAAGCAAATAATGTTTTTTAGATTGTGTTCGGGAAGTGATGGGCGGGCGTCAGTTTTCTGTGGGAGCGGGCAAGCGCGCTCCCACAACCAGCCAACGGCCTTAGCAATCCTGCTCTAAAGCTGGCGGCTCTGGCCCAGGGCGTGGTTGATCGCCAGCCAGCCATTTACCGCGTCTTCACCTGCCTGGGCGAACACCCTTTGCAGCAGTTTGACTTGCTCGCGGCGCAGGTTTTTCTCGAAGGTGACGCCGTCGGCGGTCAGCTCCAGCAAGCGTTTGCGCTTGTCAGTCTCGGGCGCAACGCTGCGCACCAGGTCCATTTCAATCAACTGGCGCAAGGGCGTGTTGAGGGCCTGCTTGCTCACGCCGAGCAAGGTCAGCAGTTCCTTGACGCTGACACCGGGGTAGTGAGCGATAAAAAAAACAATACGCTGATGCACCCGACTCAGCCCACGACGTGCCAGCATTTCATCCGCCTTGGCGGTAAATGCTTGATAGCCAAAGAAGAAGGCTTCCATGGCAGCGCGCTGAGTGGTCGGATTTTTAAGGTCAAGCATATTGACGTATCTAGGGTTCGCGGCGTAGTTTCGGTCAACCAGTTTGACTTATTTCCAATTACTTCCGCTACCGGTGATCTGTATGGCCTTCTCCGAACGTGTTTCCCGCCTGAAAAGCTCTTTGATTCGTGAAATTCTGGCTGCGGCCCAACGTCCGGAAGTCATGTCTTTCGCTGGCGGGCTACCGGCCGAAGCCATGTTGCCCAAGGTCGACTGGACCGATATGCCTGCCTCGATGGGCCAGTACGGCATGAGCGAAGGCGAACCGGCACTGCGTGAAGTGCTGGCTGCAGAAGCCCGTGCGCTGGGGGTTGATTGCGATGCGAGCCAGGTGATGGTACTCAGCGGTTCGCAGCAGGCGCTGGACCTGGCGGCCAAGCTGTATATCGACAAGGGCACCGAAATCATGCTCGAAGCGCCGACCTACCTGGCGGCGTTGCAAATCTTTCAATTGTTCGGCGCTGAGTGCCTGTCGTTCCCGCTGCAAGCCGATGGCCCGGACCTGGCTGCGTTGCGTGTACAGCTGGAAAAACACAGCCCGGCCTTCATCTACTTGATCCCGACATTCCAGAACCCGTCTGCCGTGCGTTACAGCGAAACCAAGCGCGACGCCGTAGCGGCCCTGCTCGACGAGTTCGGCGTGACCCTGATCGAAGACGAACCGTACCGCGAGCTGAACTTCGACGGTGGCAGCGCCACGCCGATTGTCAGCCGCCTGAAAAAAGCCAGCTGGATCTACACCGGCACCGTATCCAAAACCCTGTTGCCGGGCCTGCGCGTTGGCTTCCTGATTGCCAGCCCCGACCTGTTCCCGCACCTGTTGCGCCTCAAGCAATCGGCCGACCTGCACACCAACCGTGTTGGCCAGTGGCAAGCCTTGCAGTGGATCGGCACTGAAAAAATGAGCAATCACCTGGCTGAGCTGCGTGATTTCTACCGCGTGCGCCGCGATGGTTTCCAGCTGGCGCTGGAAGAACACTTTTCGGATCTGGCTGACTGGCATGTGCCGCAGGGCGGGCTGTTCTTCTGGCTGACCCTCAAACAACCGTTCGATACCCGTACTCTGCTCAAGCCTGCGCTGGAACAGAACGTGGCCTTTATGCCGGGCGAACCGTTCTTCGCCAACCCGGACCAGAACGTAGGCAGCCTGCGCCTGAACTTCAGCCACATCGACCCGGCGCGCCTGCATGAAGGCCTCAAGCGTCTGGCCCATGTGATTCGTCAGGCCCAGGCTGCCCAGGCGGCCTAAGGGAGGCGCGATGCTCAAGGTTTATGGCGATTACAATTCGGGCAACTGCTACAAGATCAAGCTGATGCTGCATTTGCTGGGGCTTGAGTACCAGTGGTTCGCGGTGGACATCCTCAAGGGTGAGACCGAAACCCCGGAGTTTCTGGCGAAAAACCCCAACGGCAAAGTGCCGGTGCTGGAGTTGGAAGACGGTACCTGCCTGTGGGAGTCCAACGCGATTCTCAACTACCTGGCCGACGGCAGCGAGTTTTTACCGGCCGAACCGCGCTTGCGCACCCAGGTGCTGCAATGGCAGTTTTTCGAGCAGTACAGCCATGAGCCTTACATTGCGGTGGCGCGCTTTATCCAGTTCTACCTGGGGCTGCCCCAGGAGCGTCTTGAGGAGTACCGCAAGCTGCAAAAACGCGGGTACAAGGCGCTGGACGTGATGGAGCAGCAGCTCAATCGCACACCGTATCTGGTGGGTGAGCAGTACTCGATTGCCGATGTGACGCTGTACGCCTATACCCATGTGGCCCATCAGGGCGGCTTTGATCTGGGTGGCTATCCAGGCATTCAGGCGTGGCTGGCGCGGGTGGCCAGTCATCCGCGGCATGTGGGGATGCTGGATTGAGCGACAGGTCGTAAAAGCCCCTCACCCCAACCCTCTCCCAAAGGGAGAGGGCCAGGGTGAGGGGCTTTTGGCTTAAATGCCCGCAAACCGCTGGTTCAGATAATCAATGATCACCTTGGACTCATACATCCAGGTGGTCTTGCCATCTTCTTCAATCCGCAGGCACGGCACCTTGATCTTGCCGCCTTGCTCCAGCAGGGTCTGGCGGTCCTGCTCGTTGTTCTTCGCGTCACGCAGGGCCACCGGCACATTCAGGCGGCGCAGGGTGCGGCGGGTTTTTACACAGAACGGGCAGGCATGGAACTGATACAGGGTCAGGCCCTTGGCAGCCTGGTCGACCTGAGCCTGAGCGGCGGCAGGGCGCTGCTTTTTGCTTGGACGGGTCACGAAATCGCCAGCGATGATGAGCTGACCCAGGCCTACGCGAAGCGCTTTGATAAACACAGTAAAAGCCTCATGGGCAAATAAGAAGGGTGGCAGCTTACCTGAAATTGCGCAGGCGAAAAAAAACCGGCGATAAACGCCGGTCTTTTTGGTGCAGCAGTTACTTGATCAGGCTGAGAAACTCGCTGCGCGTGGCGGCGTTTTCGCGGAACTCACCCAGCATCACCGAGGTGATCATCGACGAGTTCTGTTTCTCGACACCGCGCATCATCATGCACATGTGCTTGGCCTCGATCACCACGGCAACGCCCAGGGCGCCGGTGACTTGCATCACTGCGTCGGCGATCTGGCGGCTCAGGTTTTCCTGGATCTGCAGGCGACGGGCGTACATATCGACAATGCGCGCCACTTTCGACAGGCCCAGCACCTTGCCGCTCGGAATATAGGCAACATGGGCCTTGCCGATAAACGGCAGCAGGTGATGTTCGCACAACGAATACAACTCGATGTCCTTGACCAGCACCATTTCGCTGTTGTCAGAGCTGAACAAGGCACCGTTGGTGACTTCTTCCAGGGTTTGCTCATAGCCGCGGCAGAGGTACTGCATGGCTTTGGCGGCACGCTTTGGCGTATCCAGCAGGCCTTCACGGGAAACGTCTTCGCCGAGTTGACCGAGGATCGCGGTGTAGTTTTGTTCCAGGGACATTAATCTACCTGTGGGATTTTTCGCAAAGAGTAAGGGTACGGGGGCTGGCACGACGCTGCAAGCGTGATGACACGCTGTTACTCGTCACGCCCCTCCATCATGGTGCGTTTGAGCATCACATACACCGCGCCTGCGCCGCCATGTTTGGCCTGGCAGGAGCAGAAGCCCAGTACTTGGGAGTGCTGGCGCAGCCAGGTGTTGACGTGGCTCTTGATCATCGGGCGCTTGCCGTCCAGGCGCACGGCCTTGCCGTGGGTGACGCGCACGCAGCGCACTTCAAGGCGCACAGCTTCGCCAAGGAACTCCCAAAGGGTCTCGCGGGCCTTTTCGACGGTCATGCCGTGCAGGTCCAGGCTGCCTTCAAAGGCGATCTGGCCCAGCTTGAGCTTGCGCATCTGGCTTTCCTGCACGCCGTCACGGGCCCAGCTGAGTTGATCTTCAGGGCCTACATCAATCACAAACTGGTCTGACAGGCCGTCGATGATGGTCGTATTGCTGCGCACAATGGCGTTCTGGCGCAATTTGGCCAGCTGCGCACGGTCAGCTTTGGGTTTGCCGGTGTCGGCGCGATCATGCTTGATCGGTTTGACACCGCGAATCTCGTTTTTGAACAGGGAAAAGTCGTCGTCTTGCATGTCAGCCTCCGCGAAGGGCGGCCAGTTTACCCAAGTCGACGACAATCGGGCGGGGGGATATGGGTCAGTCGTGCTTTTTCATCAGGTGGGGAGCCATGTTCAGGCCAAACGGCTTGCGCATCAGACGCCGCCGGCGGCGCCACATCCACACCCCCAGCCAGCTCACCAGCAGGCCGAACACCAGCACCAGCGCAGCCCCTGCGGGGCTGGCATTAAGCTCGCCCAGGGCTCCCGGGCGGCCAATCAGGCTGGCGGCGCCGGCCAGCAGCAACAGCACGCCACACAGGATCAACAGTGCGGCAAATATCAGGACCAGGCGTGAGCCCCAGTCGCGGTGGGCCTTGGGGCGCAAGCGCCGAGCATCAAAACCATCGGAGATCTTCATTCCGATCTTTCCTTAAAGGGTATCGGCCCTTCGACCGGCACTTGGGCAGGTTGTTCCTGCTTGCCGTGAAATTGGCAATTGCTTGCGGGTAGCAGGGGCAAGGAGGGGCGGTTGCACAGGTCGCCCGCCCTGGCCCGGGGCCGATCAAATCAGGTTTTGGGTCAGCGTCAGGGTGGCAAAGTTGTCGTTCATGATGGCCATTTCGGTTTTTTGCACTTGCTCGGCGCTGATGATGCCATCTGCAGTCGGCAGGTCGCGAGTGGCGCAGGCGTCTGACACCAGGGTGCAGCGCAAGCCGTAGTCCTTGGCCGCACGCACGGTGGTGCTGACGCTGGAGTGGCTCATGAAGCCGCAGACGATGACATCCAGCGAACCCAGGTTTTCCAGGGCCTTTTGCAGGCCGGTGTCGTTGAAGGCGTTGGGCATGCGCTTTTCGATGATCAGCTCATCACCCTGTGGCTCAAGGCCCTTGATGAATGCGCCACGCTCGCCCTGGGGGTCGAACATGCCGCCCACGGTGCCCAGGTGACGGATATGGATAACCGGGCGCCTGGCCTTGCGCGCAGCTTCAAGCAGACGGGCGATGTTGGCGGTGGCCGCGTCCATGCCAGACAGGGCCAGTGGCCCGCTCAGGTACTCATTTTGTGCATCGATGATCAGCAGGCTGGCATTGCTCAGATTGGCTGCGGCATAACCACGACCTGTGAGTTGAAACATCGTCTTTAAAGCGGGCATTCGGGGGCTCCTTTGAATGGGGCTTTTGAGACATTCTCCACTGGCGGAACGCTTATGTGAATCGCCTCGCGTGCAAGCGTTGTGGTTGTTGGCCTGCAGCGATGTCAAGAACTTGTTCTGTCACCATAAAATGTACAGATTGGTACGATTCTGACATTTTTTTGCGCACAGTCTTACTTTTAAAAACACGCTGCTGTGTAACCACGGCCACAACTTTGGCGCGTCGGGGTTTGGCTGTTAGAATCGCCGATCGATTTTGAGGAGTAAGACCATTGATCACTTCCCGCCTGCGCACTCTGCGCGACCATATTCGCTGGGCCGTCAGCCACTTTCATGGGGAAGAGCTGTTCTTTGGTCATGGTACCGACAATGCCTGGGACGAAGCGCGTCAATTGGTGTTGGGTGCGCTGAACTTGCCGTGGGAAATCGCTGACAGTTATCTCGATTGTCGTCTTGAAGACGATGAACTGGTCAACCTGCAACATTTGCTCAAGCGCCGTATCGAAGAGCGCGTGCCGACGGCCTACCTGCTAGGTGAAGCCTGGTTCTGCGGCATGTCGTTTATCGTCGATGAGCGCGTGCTGATCCCGCGCTCGCCCATTGGCGAGTTGATCGAAAAGCGTTTCGAACCGTGGCTGGCTGCCGAGCCTGCGCGCATTCTTGACCTGTGTACCGGTTCGGGCTGTATCGGCATCGCCTGTGCCTATGAGTTCCAGAACGCTGAAGTGGTACTGGCTGACCTGTCCTTCGAGGCCCTTGAAGTGGCCAACCAGAACATCGAGCGCCACGGTGTTGATGAGCGCGTGTACACCGTGCAGGGCGACGGCTTTGATGGCTTGCCGGGGCAGCGCTTCGACCTGATCGTGTCCAACCCGCCGTATGTCGATGCTGAAGACTTTGCCGATATGCCTGCCGAGTACCAGCATGAGCCGGAACTGGGCCTGGCCTGTGGTGACGACGGTCTGAACCTGGTACGCCGGATGCTGGCCGAAGCGGCGGATCATCTGACTGAAAAGGGCTTGCTGATTGTGGAAGTGGGCAACAGCCAGGTGCATGTCGAGTCGCTCTACCCGGAAGTCGATTTTGCCTGGCTGGAGTTCGAACGCGGTGGTCACGGCGTGTTCATGCTGACCGCCGAGCAGTGCCGCGAGCATCAGGCGCTGTTTGCGTCGCGGGTCTGATTTACAAGGGCTTGATGCGGGAACATCTTTTGTGGGAGCGGGCTTGCCCGCGATTGGAGTGCTGCGGTTTCACTGACAAACCGTAGTGATGGCATCGCGGGCAAGCCCGGCTCCCACAGTCGTGCGCAGCACGGCTAGCGGTGGGTCGCAATCCAGATCAACAACCCTGCCTGGAATACCGCAAAGGCCACCAGGCAGGTGATGGTAAAGCGCAAGCCCATTTCTTCGCGCTGATACCTGCCGAGTTTTTCTTCTTTTTCCCGCAGTTTTACCTCTTGTTCCTGCAGGTTCTGTTCGGCCTGCTGGAGCATTTGCGCAGTCTCAAGCACGTCGAGGAACTGAAGTTTTTCGCCATTCCAGCTGTCCAGCAATTCGCCCACTTGCATGGCTTCGATCCGTGCCTTGAGAAACAGGGCGTCGGCATACACCACATCAAACCCCTGCACCCGCAAAAAATGATCGCGACGCAGACGGCTGTCTTCATTCAGGGCATCCCGGCTGGGCAGGTCGATGCCTTCCACGCGGTAGTGCGACCATTTTTTTTGCGCCCACAATGCCGCCTGCGCCAGCAGAAAACGGCCGATCCCGCGGTTCACCGGCTCAGTCTGCAAGCCACGCTCAGGGCTGAAACGCACATGGTGGGTGGTGTGGTCGACCCATACATCGAGCTGGTTTTGCTCGCTGCGCACGCGTTGGCCGGGCAGGGTGATGGCCATGCGCAGCAAGCTGAGGTCCTTGCTGTGGCGTTCGGCAAATGCGAACTGCACAAAGCGCAAGGGCCGCGCCCCGGTGCTGCGGTCAGTGGGCAGCGGGGCGAGGCGCAGCATCCGGCAATGCTCGGGTTGCACGTCTGCCCAAGGCAGCGGAGGGGCCTCGGGCACTGCCGGTGCCTCGGGCCCGGCGGGTTGTGATGGGGTGTCGCTCATAACGGCTCGATCCTGTGCTGATGTCAGCAATGCAAGGCGGCCGACACCGGTTTATCGGCCGTTATGCGCCGTACTGTAGGGCTGGCCTGCGTTCACTTTCGTGATAAAGCGCACAGTTCTATCGCCCAGTTCGCCGGCCAGGCGCTGATTGGGATCGTTATAAGACTGAACCTGGCGTTTCATGTCCATCGGCACGATGCGCATCACATGGTTCATGCCATTGATCAGCGTGAGCACGGCATCCGGTTTGGCCGCCTTGAGCAGGCGGGCGTCCTTGACATCGACCTGAATGTCGTGGGTGCCCTGGATGATCATGGCCGGCATTTTCAGTGCGGCGAAAGCGGCTGCCGGGTCATGGCGCAACAGGCTGATCATGTACGGCTGCACGCTGGGGCGGAACACCAGTTGCAGATCCTTGGGCACGTTGTCGTCGGTTTTGCCGGCTTCCAGGCTGCTGATCAGCTCAAAACTGCGCTTGAGCTGGGCAGGTGGCAAATGGTTGCGTTGCAACTGCTCACGCAGCAGCACACCCACCGGGCGGCCCGTACCGGCAATGGAAACCACCCCGGCAGCGCCGATTTGTGGCGCGGCCAGGCTGGCGATCATGGCGCCTTCACTGTGGCCGAGGACAAACACCTTGCCAAAGCGCGGGTCGCTTTTAAGTTTTTCGCCCCAGGCCACGGCGTCAGCCACATACTGATCGAAATTGAGCCTTTCTTCGTCAGGCCCGGCGGGCTGGCTTTGCGCTATGCCGCGCTTGTCGAAGCGCACGCTGGCGATATTGCTCTGGGCCAGGCGCCAGGCCAGTTTTTTCAGGGCATCGTTGCGTCCACCCATGGGGTTGTTGCCGTCGCGGTCGGTCGGGCCGGAACCGGCAATGATCAGCACCACGGGCACGGGCTTGTCACTCTTGGGCAAAACCAGCGAGCCATACAGCGTGCCGGAGCCGGTATCCAGCTCAATGGGCCGCAGCAGCACATTGGAGGACGGGGCCGCGAGGGCCTGGGTGCCAAAGCCAAACAGGGTCAGTGCTAGTAAGAGTATTCGCAGCATCATAGCGCCATCATTGTCTAATGTGCCGGTTGGACAAACCCGGATGAGTAAGGTTCGAGGATGAACTACAGAGGTAGCCTGCGTATACTGGCGCATTTGGTTATCTGGGATCTGTTCAACCTCTGTTGTGCTGCAACCAGACTTGAATTGATCCTGGGCTGAACTTTATCGGCTGATTTCGCGGAGCGCCCTGCATGTCCGGCAATACCTACGGCAAGCTGTTCACTGTCACCACCGCTGGCGAAAGCCATGGTCCGGCGTTGGTCGCCATTGTTGATGGCTGCCCGCCAGGGCTGGAGCTGTCCCTTGAAGATCTGCAGCGTGACCTGGATCGACGCAAGCCCGGCACCAGCCGCCACACCACCCAGCGTCAGGAAGCCGACGAAGTCGAAATCCTCAGCGGGGTGTTTGAAGGTCGCACTACCGGTTGCGCCATTGGCCTGCTGATCCGCAACACCGACCAGAAGTCCAAGGACTACTCGGCGATCAAGGATCTGTTTCGCCCGGCCCACGCCGATTACACCTACCACCATAAATACGGCGAGCGCGACTACCGTGGCGGCGGTCGCAGCTCGGCGCGTGAAACGGCCATGCGTGTGGCTGCAGGTGCCATCGCGAAAAAATACCTGGCCACCCAGGGCATCGTGATTCGCGGCTACATGAGCCAGTTGGGCCCGATTGAAATCCCGTTCAAGACCTGGGACTCGGTCGAGCAAAATGCCTTTTTCAGCCCGGACCCGGACAAAGTACCGGAGCTTGAGGCCTACATGGATCAATTGCGCCGTGACCAGGATTCGGTCGGCGCCAAAATCACCGTGGTCGCCGAGGGCGTGATCCCGGGGCTGGGCGAGCCGATTTTCGACCGTCTCGACGCCGAGCTGGCCCATGCACTGATGAGCATCAACGCGGTCAAGGGCATCGAGATCGGTGCCGGTTTTGCCAGTGTTGCCCAGCGCGGCACCGAGCACCGCGACGAGATGACCCCTGAAGGTTTCCTGAGCAACAACGCCGGTGGCATCCTGGGCGGTATTTCCTCGGGCCAGCCGATCGTTGCCCACCTGGCCCTCAAGCCAACCTCGAGCATCACCACCCCGGGCCGTTCGATCGACGTGCACGGCAATCCGGTAGACGTGATCACCAAGGGTCGTCATGACCCGTGCGTGGGCATTCGTGCCACGCCTATTGCCGAAGCCATGATGGCCATCGTGCTGATGGACCACTTGCTGCGTCACCGTGGCCAGAACGCCGACGTTAGCGTCAGCACGCCCGTGCTGGGCCAGTTGTAATGCAGGGATTGTTGAGCGTCACGGTCTGACGGCCGTGGCGACACTTCCTTACTGGCGCCTGTCAGGTTTCTATCTTTTCTATTTCGCCTTGCTCGGTGCCACAGCGCCGTTTCTGGCGCTGTACTTCCATCACCTGGGGTTTTCCAGTGCGCGAATCGGCGAACTGGTAGCCATCCCCATGCTGATGCGCTGCGTGGCGCCCAACCTGTGGGGTTGGCTTGGGGATTACACCGGCCGGCGCCTGCTGATCGTGCGTCTGGGCGCGCTGTGTACCTTGTGCAGTTTTGCCCTGATCTTTGTCAGCCAGAGCTATGCCTGGCTGGCGTTGGTGATGGCGCTGCATGCGTTCTTCTGGCATGCGGTATTGCCGCAGTTTGAAGTCATCACTTTCGCCCATTTGCGTGAGCAACCCGAGCGTTACAGCCAGATACGTCTATGGGGCTCGATCGGTTTTATCCTTACCGTGGTGATCCTGGGCCGCCTGTTCGAATGGCTGAGCCTGGATGTCTACCCGGTGGCGCTGCTCGTGATCATGGCCGGGATTGTGCTGTGCAGCCTGTGGGTGCCGAATGCGCAGCCCTCCAGCCTGGGCCGCAAGCTGGTGGAAGGCGGGTTCCTGAAGCAACTGCTCAGCCCCGGCGTGCTGGCGTTCTATGCCTGTGTGGCGCTGATGCAAATGAGCCACGGGCCGTATTACACCTTTCTGACCCTGCACCTTGAAGGCCTGGGCTACAGCCGTGGCGTGATCGGCTTGCTCTGGGCCCTGGGGGTGGTGGCCGAAGTGCTGATGTTCCTGGCCATGCGCCGCATCCTGCTGAAGTTTTCCGTGCGCCGGGTGTTGATGTTCAGTTTTATCCTCGCCGCCTTGCGCTGGCTGCTGCTGGGGTCGTTTGCCGAACACCTGTGGGTGTTGCTGTTGGCGCAACTGCTGCACGCCGCCACCTTCGGCAGTTTCCATGCCTCGGCCATGACGTTTGTGCAGCGCAGCTTCGGTCCCGGCCAGCAAGGCCAGGGCCAGGCCCTGTACGCCACGCTGGCCGGTATCGGCGGCGCAGTGGGGGCACTGTATTCCGGTTACAGCTGGAACACCCTGGGCCCCACTATCACCTTTAGTATGGCGAGCGTCGCAGCGCTGGCCGCAGCCGTTATCATTGCCACTCGACTGCAAGAGGACAGGCCATGAGCCTTACCCGTGAACACCTGAGCCTGGAAATCATTGAAGCCGGGCGCTTTTTATATGCGCGCGGCTGGTCACCGGCCACCAGCAGCAACTATTCCACCCGGCTTACGGCCAGCCAGGCGCTGCTGACCGTATCGGGCAAGCACAAGGGTCAGTTGGGTCCTGACGATGTGCTGGCCACCGACCTGGCGGGCAACAGCCTGGAGCCGGGCAAGAAACCGTCCGCCGAAACCCTGCTGCACACCCAGTTGTACAGCTGGCGCCCTGACATTGGCGCCGTGTTGCACACCCACTCGGTGAATGCCACGGTGCTGTCGCGCCTCACGCCGGGCGACAGCATCGAGTTCGAAGACTACGAGCTGCAAAAAGCCTTCAGTGGCGTATCGACCCACGAGTCCAGGGTGCTGGTGCCGATCTTTGACAATGACCAGGACATCGCGCGCCTGGCGGCCAAGGTCCAGCCCTGGCTGGAGGCGCACCCTGATTGCGTGGGTTACTTGATCCGCGGGCATGGTCTGTACACCTGGGGGGCGCGCATGAGCGACGCCTTGCGCCAGATCGAAGCGTTCGAATTCTTGTTTGAATGCGAACTCAAGACCCGCGCAATACTCAATCGTTAACGCTGACTTCACCGTGAAGAAGCTCACCACCTGATTTGAACGGTCTGCCTGAACGGCCTGTAAAAGCCGAAAGCGCGCCGAAGCCGAGGAACCAAGCCCCATGAGCAGCCTGTCCGTTTATCACGTATCGAGCCCGGAATTACCCAACAAGGTGTTGACTCACTTTGATGACATCGCCTCTACGCTGGCCGAGCAGGGCGTGCGCTTTGACCGCTGGCAGGCCGCCGCGCCGATCCAGCCCGGTGCCAGCCAGGATGAAGTGATCCATGCCTATCGCGACCAGATTGACCGGCTGATGAACGAACGTGGTTATGTCACGGTTGACGTGATCAGCCTCAACAGTGATCACCCGCAAAAAGCCGAATTGCGTGCCAAGTTCCTCGACGAACACCGCCATGGCGAAGATGAAGTACGTTTTTTCGTCGCCGGTCGTGGCTTGTTTACGCTGCATATTGGCGACTATGTGTATGCCGTGCTGTGCGAAAAGAACGATCTGATCTCGGTGCCAGCAGGCACGCCGCACTGGTTCGATATGGGTGAGCATCCGCATTTTGTCGCCATCCGCCTGTTCAACAACCCTGAAGGCTGGGTTGCCAACTTCACCGGCGAAGATATCGCCGACCGCTTCCCGCGCCTCGAAGATTAAGGACGTCCCATGCCGATCAAAGCCATCCTGACCGATATCGAAGGCACTACCAGCGCTGTCAGCTTCGTATTTGACGTGTTGTTTCCGTATGCGGCCAAACATCTGCCCGGGTTTGTCCGCGAGCATGCCGAAGACCCTGAAGTGGCCATGCAGCTGGGGGCGGTGCGCCTGGACAGCGGTGAGCCCGAGGCCGATGTCGAGCGGGTCATCGAGATCCTCCAGCAATGGCTGGCCGAAGACCGCAAAGCCACGCCACTCAAGGCGTTGCAAGGGATGATCTGGAAGCAGGGCTACGAGGCTGGCGAGCTGAAGGGGCATGTCTACCCGGATGCGGTCGAGGCGCTGCGCCAGTGGCATGCCAAGGGTTATGACCTGTATGTTTACTCGTCAGGTTCGATTCAGGCGCAAAAGCTGATTTTTGGTTGTTCCGAGGCAGGGGACCTGACGTCGCTGTTTAGCGGCTACTTTGACACCACCTCCGGGCCCAAGCGTGAGGCGCAATCCTATCGGCACATTACCGAAGCGATCGGTTGCCCGGCCGGGAAGATCCTGTTTTTGTCCGATATCGTAGAAGAGCTTGATGCTGCACAGGCGGCGGGCATGCAGACCTGCGGCCTGGCCCGCGACGGAGGTGAGCTGGTGGGGCATAAAACCGTCAGCAGTTTTGCCGAGATCGATCCTGCCGGACTGTAAAAGCTTGGGTATACCGGACAGCAAAAAGCCAGCAATCGCTGGCTTTTTTGTGGCTGGTTTTCAGCTTTTAGCGAGTGTGATAAGTCGGCAGGGCAAAGCGATGCTGGCTTTGCAGCAGTGAAATCGTCGGCAGTTCACTGGCAGTGCCGGCCAGGTCGCGGCGAATCGCGCTGATGGCCCAGGTCAACTGTTCAGCAGTGTGCAATTGCGCGTAGGAAAGTGTGCGTTGAGTTTGCTTGCCATCGCTGTCACACAGCGTCAGCAACACGCCGCCATCCGGGCGGGGTTTTACGTTGACGGTGTAGTTGGTGAACAACGACGCAAATTTTTCCTGGATCAGGCTCATGTGTTCAGCTCCATTAGCGCTCAAGTGCTTGTATGGAGTAGAGGTTGCAGTGATTGTGCCACTATTGTTTTTTTGAAAAGTCCTTATAAATCAACAGCTTGTATTTTATAAAAAATCCTTGAGTCGTGCATTCTGCATGAATGGCCATCGTGCATCCTGCATTTTGCCCAGTGCGCATTAGTGTATTGCCCGCGATTGATTGTCTCTATTGCCATCTTGAGCAAAAAAGGGATGACACCTTCGTTCCGTCTCAGGAAACTAGGTTTCTTTGTAGCGAAGGTGGAGCCTTACATGTCAGACAACAAGCCAGCAGACCAAAGCCGCCAGATGACCCCGGAAGAAGCCGCCGACTTTGCCGAACAGGTGTTCAACAAGGCCCGCGAAGGCGATGCTGCAATGCTGGCCGCCTTGCTGAGCAAGGGGCTGCCGGCCAATTTGCGCAACCACAAGGGCGACACCCTGTTGATGCTGGCCAGCTATCACGGCCACGTTGAGGCGGTCAAAGTGCTGCTTGAGCACAATGCCGACCCCGAAATTCGCAATGACAACGGCCAGAGCCCGATTGCAGGTGCTGCCTTCAAAGGCGACCTGGAGATGGTCAAGACCCTGGTTGAAGGTGGCGCACAAGTTGAAGGCGCGTCATTTGATGGTCGTACAGCGCTGATGATGGCCGCCATGTTCAATCGTGGCGAAATCATCGATTACCTGATCAGCAAGGGCGCGGATCCAAAGGCCAAGGACGCCAATGGCATCACCGCCCTGGATGCCGCCAGGACCATGGGCGCCACCGAGGCAGTGGCGCAGTTGGAGAAGCTGTTGGGCTGATCGCCCTTGAAGGGCGCAATTGATATATCCTGCGCGCCCTTAATTTTCCTTGTGACAGGCCGCGCCCATGAAAACCACTCTCGTTGAACTCATCAGCAAAATCAGCTCCGGGTGCATGGGCGACGCCGAAATCGCAAAAGTCGCAGATGAGGCGGCGCAGGCCTACGCCGATCAAGATGCGTTTCTGGCTGCCAACCCGGATATCAACTACGACGACAGCTTCCCGATCCCGCTGGGTGAATGGGTGGTGGTGGGCAGCTTGCCGGAAACGGTGTTGTTCCAGGCCGATACCTGGATGGACCTGTTTGCCCAGATCGTCGCTTCGTTCGGCCCCGATGTCGCGTTCAATATCAAGCCCAAGCAGTTGGCCAAGACCGAGGCGTTGACCGCGCTCAATCGCATCCAGATCCAGATGGGCAGCATGAGCCCGGAGCAGGGCGGTTATGTGCTGGTCAACCTGAGCCAGCCGCTGGACGACGAAATCCAGGTGGTGCTGGTTTACGGCAATGACGTCCCGCGCGTGCTTGAGCTGTGTGCCCAAGTCGGCATTGCTGCGGCGCCATCGCTGGAAGCCCTGAAGGTTGCTATCCACGTTTGAAGCTCTGGCTGGCGCAATAAAAAACGGAACCCTGGCCGTGGGTGACTATCCTATGAGCACAAGTACTCACTCGGGAGCGTCATCATGGGTTCAACGTTTAATGGTCTGATCGGTCTGATTATTCTGGCCCTGGATATCTGGGCCATCATCAACGTAATCAAAAGCGGCGCCGGGACGGGTGCAAAAGTGCTCTGGGTGCTGCTGATTCTGTTCCTGCCGGTACTGGGGCTGGTCATCTGGGCCATTGCCGGGCCGCGGGGCAATGTGCGTATTTAAAGCGCTAGCCGGCGGGCAGTCCTGAGAAATCATGGCTGCCCGTTGAGTTTGTCAGCGTCAAGGTTCGACCTGTCATGTTCCTCGACGTAGAATGCGCGCCTTTCTTGGGCAGTTGGACCCGTGTCGCGATAGCGGTATGAGGTTTGGCTGTCGATCATGGGCGGGTGACCGTCCGTTGCCACCAGCATTCAAGGGGACTTCCCATGACCGAATCGCTTGACAACCACTATCTCGAAACCCTTTACGAAGGTTACGGCCAACGCTTTCGCATGGACAAGCTGCTCCATGAAGTGCGCACCGATCACCAGCACCTGGTGATTTTCGAAAACCCGGTCATGGGCCGGGTCATGGCGCTGGACGGCGTGATCCAGACCACCGAAGCGGACGAATTCATCTACCACGAAATGCTCACCCATGTGCCGATCCTGGCGCACGGCGCGGTCAAGCGCGTACTGATCATTGGCGGTGGCGATGGTGGCATGCTGCGCGAAGTGACCAAGCACATTGGCATTGAGCACATCACCATGGTCGAGATCGACGGCACCGTAGTGGACATGTGCAAAGAGTTCCTGCCCAACCACTCCAAGGGGGCATACGACGACCCGCGCCTAAACCTGGTGATCGACGACGGCATGCGTTTTGTCGCCACTACCGAAGAAAAATTCGACGTGATCATCTCGGATTCCACTGACCCGATCGGGCCGGGTGAAGTGCTGTTCTCCGAGAATTTCTACCAGGCTTGCCACCGTTGCCTGAACGAGGGCGGCGTACTGGTCACCCAGAACGGCACGCCATTTATGCAATTGCAGGAAGTGCAGACCACCGCCGGGCGCATGCGCAGCCTGTTCGCGGACTGGCATTTTTATCAGGCAGCGGTGCCGACCTATATCGGCGGCTCGATGACGTTTGCCTGGGGTTCGACGGATGCGAGCTATCGCAAGTTGCCACTTGAAACCCTGCGTCAGCGGTTTGCCGGTAGCGGCATCGTGACCCGCTACTACAATCCCGAAGTGCATATCGGTGCTTTCGCCTTGCCGCAGTATGTGTTGCAGGCGATCAACAAACCCAGCAACGACTGAGGCTGTGCAGTAGCAAGGCAGGGCAGAGCGGTCAGCCGAGGATAACTGTGGGAGCGGGCTTGCTCGCGATTGGAGCAACGCGGTGCAATTTTAAACCGCGTCGCCTGCATCGCGGGCAAGCCCGCTCCCACGGGGATTGAGCGGCCTTTCTTGTGTTTCAAAATGTGCTTTGCACGAAATTTTCACGGTATCTTTAAGACAATTCGCACGCAAAATTTCGCCTTTCCGACTCTCAAGCGCCTCTATATCGGTGTTTTTGCGGGGTCTCGGGCCTAATCCTGTGTAATTAAAGAGCGATGCACCCGTGGCATGCCACCGGTGATAAAGCCACTTCAACTTGAACCAATGGGTCCTAAAACGACATGGCAAACCCGGACGCCCCAAGCCAACAGCACGCTGCCTCGCGTGTGTTGCAACCCACCGTCAAATCGCACCTGGCGTTTACGCTGCTGTGTGCCTTGATCATGATGGTGATGTTCACCCTGCTGCGGGTGGCATTGCTGGTTTACAACAAGGAAATGATCCTCGATACCCCGGCATCGACCTTCCTTGAAGCCTTTGGCAACGGTCTGCGCTTTGACGCGCGGATTGTCGTGTACTTCAGCATTCCGCTGTTGCTGGCGCTGCTCAGTGTCAAGGCCATGGCCATGCGTGGCGTATTGCGCTTCTGGCTCACCGCTGCCTCCAGCCTGGCGCTGTTTCTGGGCCTGATGGAGATGGACTTCTACCGCGAGTTCCACCAACGCCTCAACGGCCTGGTTTTCCAGTATGTGAAGGAAGACCCGAAAACCGTGATGAGCATGCTCTGGTATGGCTTCCCGGTGGTGCGTTACCTGTTGGCCTGGGCCGTGGGCACTGTCATCTTGTACTTTGCCTTCCGTGGTGCTGATCGCGTAACCCGCTCCAGCGTCACCCGGGCTGCTGCCGGCGCTTCTCGCAGCGTAGCCCCGTGGTACGGCCGTGCAGCGGTGTTTGTCGTGTTGCTGCTGGTGTGTGTGGTCTTGGCGCGTGGCACCTTGCGTCAGGGTCCTCCACTGCGTTGGGGTGATGCCTACACAACAGACTCCAACTTCGCCAACCAGTTGGGTCTCAACGGCTCTCTGTCGCTGATTGCCGCTGCGAAAAGCCGCTTCGGTGATGACCGCACCAATATCTGGAAGGCCACCCTTGAGCAGCCTGTGGCGACGCAGACCGTGCGCGACATGCTGCTGACCGAGCACGACAAGCTGGTCGACCCGGATACCGCTCCTGTGCGCCGTGACACTACGCCGCCAGAAGAAAAAACCCTGCCGATCAAGAACGTTGTCGTGATCCTGATGGAAAGCTTCGCCGGTCACTCGGTGGGTGCGCTGGGGCGTCCGGGCAATATCACCCCGTACTTCGACAACCTGGCCAAGGAAGGCTTGCTGTTCGAGCGTTTCTTCTCCAACGGTACCCATACCCATCAGGGCATGTTCGCCACCATGGCGTGCTTCCCGAACCTGCCGGGTTTCGAATACCTGATGCAGACCCCGGAAGGCAGCCACAAGCTGTCCGGCTTGCCGGAACTGCTCAGCGCCCGCAAGTTTGATGACGTATACGTCTATAACGGTGATTTCGCCTGGGACAACCAGTCGGGTTTCTTCAGCAACCAGGGCATGACCACCTTTGTCGGTCGTAACGATTTCGTTGACCCGGTGTTCTCTGATCCTACCTGGGGCGTGTCCGACCAGGACATGTTCAACCGTGGCCTGGAAGAACTGAAAAAGCGTGAAGGCAAAGAGCCTTTCTATGCGCTGCTGCAAACCTTGTCCAACCACACGCCATACGCCTTGCCGACGCCATTGCCGGTTGAGCCGGTAACCGATCGCGGTTCGCTCAACGAGCATTTGACGGCGATGCGTTATTCCGACTGGGCACTGGGCCAGTTCTTCGAAAAAGCGCGTAAAGAACCGTACTTCAAGGAAACCCTGTTTGTGATCGTGGGTGACCACGGTTTCGGTAACGAGCAGCAGATTTCCGAGATGGACCTTGGCCGTTTCAACGTGCCATTGCTGCTGATCGGTCCTGGCATCCAGGAGAAGTTCGGCACCCGTACTGACACGGTGGGCACTCAGGTCGACATCGTGCCGACCATCATGGGCCGCCTGGGCGGTGAGTTCCGTCAGCAATGCTGGGGCCGGGACCTGCTGACCCTGCCGGAAGGTGACAAGGGCAGCGGCGTGATCAAGCCGTCAGGCAGTGACCAGACCGTGGCCATCATCAGTGACGACCACTTGCTGGTGCAGCCAAAAGACATGCCGGCCAAGGTATGGCAGTACAAGTTGGGCGCCAACCCGGAGGCGACCGTGGTCACCGACACGCCGGAAGCGACCGAGCTGAAGAAAAAGCTCGAATCATTCCTGCAGACCGCGACCAAAAGCCTGCTGGACAACACCGCAGGTGTAGCGGATCCGAAGTAATCCTCGGGTGATTAAAAAACAGGCCTGAGGGCCTGATGCTGGCCAGGCGGGCATATCTGCTCGACTGGCCGGCGGCAAACAATCCAATCCGATGCCGGTTCCGGCATCGGATTTTTTTATGCGGGGTGCGTGCGCCCTGGCATGCAGCATAAATAGCGTGGGCAGAGGAAATTCGAGTGATAGGTTTTGCGTATCAAAACCTTCCACGATCAGGATTTTACAGGCTGCTCGAATCCCTTGAGATTGCGTACCGAGCTGCGGCAACTCTCGTGCGGCAGTCATTTTATCGTTCAAGGGGCTATTAACGTGTCTGCATCCGAAACATTCACTCATACCCAACTTCCGCTAACGATTGACGGTGTGCAACTGAACATCGCCGCCATTCACAGGCGTGGCGAGTTGGCGCCGATCGTTTTTCTGCATGGTTTTGGTTCGACCAAAGAGGACTATGCCGGGATCGCGCTGCAGGCGGAATTCGACGGTCACCCCTTTGTTGCCTTCGACGCACCCGGCTGCGGTGAAACCCTCTGCAGTGACCTGTCCAGGGTGTCCATCCCGCTGTTGGTGCAGGTGACACTGCAAGTGCTGGAGCATTTCGATATCGAACGCTTCCATCTGGTCGGTCACTCTATGGGGGGGTTGGCGGCTTTGCTGCTGGCTCATCAGTTTCCGGGGCGGGTACTGAGCTTCACCGACATAGAGGGCAATATTGCCCCGGAAGACTGCTTTCTCAGTCGTCAGATCGACGATTATCCGAGCGATGATCCCGAGGTGTTTTTCGCGGCTTTCATCAAGCGTGTCAGGCATGCCCCGGCGTATGCCAGTGCATTGTATTCGGCGAGCCTGAGACACAAGGTGCGTGCCGAGGCGGTGCGAGGCATTTTTTCGACGATAGTTGATCTATCCGATAACGCCGACCTGATGGGTAAGTTTCTTGGCTTGAAGTGCCCGCGAATGTTTATGTACGGCGAGCAGAACTCATCACTTTCCTACCTTGCGCATATCCAGGCTCAGGGCGTACGCCTGGCGCCAATCCCTGTGTGCGGGCATTTCCCCATGTATTCCAACCCGATCGCGATGTGGCAACAGATCGCTGATTTTCACCGCGCCAGCCAGGCCGGTTAAGCCTTGTGATCGTGCTGCGGTTTGATCATGTTCCCGGCATGCTGATGACCATTTTCAAAAGCGCTTTCGGTCTGGACCAGGCCTTTTCTGGCATTGTCGGCACCGCCATTGTCATGGGCGTGAAGCGCGGTGTGTTTGCCAACGAAGCGGGATTGGGCAGCGCGCCGAATGTGGCCGCAGTGGCGAATGTCGACCACCCGGCGTCGCAAGGGGTGGTTCAAGCGTTTAGCGTATTTATCGACACCTTCGTGATCTGTACCTGCACGGCGTTGTTGATTCTTCTGTCTGGCTTTTACACGCCAGGCTTCGAAGGCGACGGCTTGATTCTGACGCAGAACGCGCTCGCAGAAGTGGTTGGCGACTGGGGGCGCACTTTTATCAGTGTGGCGCTGGCGTTGTTTGTCTTCACGTCGATTTTGTACAACTACTATCTGGGCGAAAACAACCTGCGCTTTTTGTTGGGTGAAAAGCGTCGCACGGTCATTATTTATCGTGGGTTGGTGCTGGTCCTGATCTTTTGGGGGGCGGTGCAGAACCTGGACACGGTTTTCGCCTTCGCCGATATCACCATGACCATGCTGGCTTTCGTAAATCTGATTGCCATTACGATGTTGTTCAAGGTTGGCATGCGTGTGCTGCGTGATTATGACGAGCAACGCAAGGCAGGCATCAAGACGCCCGTTTTTGACTCCAGTAAGTTCAAGGATCTTGATCTGGACTTCAAGGCCTGGCCGCCACGGTCTACACCGGACCAGGTGGTAACAGAGCCTGCATCCCATGCAGTGTTATCCGCACTGCAAAGATGACCATCACACGTAAATGAAGCTGGCACGCTCTGCAGCCGTGTTGCCTGTAGACGACGGTATTTCCTGAGCAGCGGCCTTTGATGGTTGATGCCCGTCAGTGTGGTGGACGGGCATCAACCTCGGGGCTGCTTTTTTATTGGGTCAAATCTTGCCGAGCAGCAGCAATATCAGCAACACAATCAGCACGGTGCCGATAATGCCCGAAGGGCCATAGCCCCAGCTTTTAGAGTGCGGGAACACCGGCAGGCCGCCGACCAGCAGCAAAATCAGGACGATCAGTAGAATCGTAGTCATGAGCATTTCCTTGTTGATAGGTTCCGCCAGGGATGGGCAGTGCTTATAAAATCCGACTGCGGTGCTGGGTGAATAATTCAACTTATTTCATATCATGCGCAAAAACAGTTCTGCCTTGATCGGTGGCAAGCGCGCAGGTAGGGTGGCGCGCTGCCTATCTGGAAACACTGCACATGCTCAATTACGCTTGGTTTTTTTTCGCAGCCCTGTTTGAAATCGCCGGCTGCTACGGCTTCTGGATGTGGCTGCGTCAGGGCAAGAGTGCCTGGTGGGCTGTGCCCGCGATTGTCAGCCTGGTGCTGTTTGCCCTGCTGCTGACCAAGGTCGAGGCTGCCTATGCCGGGCGGGCCTATGCCGCCTATGGCGGGATTTACATTGTCACCTCCATTGCCTGGCTGGCAGTGGTGGAGCGTATTCGGCCGCTGGGCTCTGACTGGATCGGAGTGGGCCTCTGTGTGGTGGGCGCGACCATCATCTTGCTCGGGCCGCGCTTTTCAAGCCCGTAATAGGCGTTTTCCACGGCTTGTATGTAGGAAAGTGGTGGCGCAAAAGTAGTCTTTTGCTGAATTCATGTGTGGGGATTGAAGCCAGGTTTTACGCCGTGCAGTCTTTGTGGCCACCCAGCCCTTAGGATGAGAGCCATGCAGATACTCAGTCGTGCCGCAGGCGAGCGTATTTCAATCGGACAGGACATTACCCTGTACATCGTTGCCATCAACGGCAATAACGTGCGCTTGGGGATCGAAGCCCCCAGGCACATCAGTGTTCATCGCGCAGAGATCTATGAGCGGATAAAAAAACAGCTCGCCGGGCGCCTGGCCATTGGTCCGCTAAGGCCGCGTTAGTCAAAGAACTCCTTGGGTACCGCGTGCTTGGGCATCAGTTGGCACTGCTGGCTCTCGAGATCAAAGAAAATCACCGCCTGGCCTTTGCTTAATGCATGACGGACCCGCAGCACGCGGGTCTCTTGCGGCGTGTCATCGCCGTTGTCAGTCCCATCGCGGCTGACGAAGTCTTCGATCAGGCGGGTGAGGGTGTCGGGTTCAAGCTGGTCGTAGGGGATAAGCATGGGCGTTCTCGTCAGTAGGCTTAAATCGATGTGTCGCGGTTATCCCAAAAGCGTTGTGCCTGCTCAAAAGCCTGCTCCCGGGGCGTACCGAGGCCGCGCAAGGCCAGGGCCATGGTTGAAAGCAGAGCCAGTTGCGGGTAGCTGTCTTCAACCTCGCCGCGCCATAGCGCCAGGAGGTGCTCAGGTTGCAGCGAGGCCGGTTTGACATGGCGCTGGGCTGACAATGCCGGCCATTCCTCGTCCCAGCCAACCCCGGCCGTAGTGCCGTAAAGATGGCTCAGGGTGTCGGGGTTGATTTCAACTTCGCCGCCATCGCCCTTGATCACGATGCTGTTGTCCCCCAGCAAACTGCTGGCTTCACGGTGTACGCTTTGATAGCCCGGATGAAAGATGCTCTGCAGGCCACAGCGCGCACCCAAGGGGTTGAGAATGCGTGCGAGCGAGTGAATGGGCGAACGCAGGCCCAGGGTATTGCGCAGATCAATCATGCGCTGCAAGTGTGGCGCCCAGTCCTGCAACGGCATAAAGGCCAGATTGCCAGTATCGAGGGCCTCGTTGACGCTCTGCCAGTTGCGGCATAGTGGAATGGCCAGCGCGTCGAGCAGCTGTTCGCTGTACAGCCGGCCGGCGGTATGGGCGCCACCACCGTGCATGAAAATGCGCACGCCGTTTTGCGCCAGGCACTTGGCGGCCAGCAAATACCAGGGCAAATGGCGCTTTTTACCGGCGTAAGTCGGCCAGTCGATATCGACCCGGATGGCAGGTGCTGTCAGACGCTCCCTCACGGCCTCGGTAAAGCCGGCCATTTCCTCGGCGCTTTCTTCTTTATGCCGCAGCAACATCAGGAAGGCGCCCAATTGTGTATCTTCTACCTTGTCCTCAAGCAGCATGCCCATTGCTTCGCGGGCTTCTTCACGGGTCAGGTTGCGGGCACCGCGCTTGCCTTTGCCCAGGATGCGCACAAAGGGCGCAAAAGGGTGTTCGGCAGGCGCTTCAAGGGTCAGTGCAGCAGGAGTGTTCATAGGCAATTGGTCGGCTTGGGCAGGCCCGCCAGCTTGGCGGCAAGTTTGGCTGGGGTGCCGTTGAACAGGCGGTTGAGGTGCAGGCTGTTGCCTTTTTCAGGCCCCAGCTTGAGGGCTGTGTACTTGATCAGCGGGCGTGTGGCAGGGGAGAGCTCAAATTCCTGATAAAAGCTGCGCAACAACTCGAGGATTTCCCAGTGTTCGGCACTCAGCTCAATGCCTGCCTGCGCCGCCAGAGCCTGGGCGACTTCAGCAGACCAGTCATTGAGGTCGAGCAGGTAACCGTCCTTGTCCAGGCCGATGGTTTTACCGTTGAGGGTGAGCACATTCATAGCCAGCTGTTGACCTTGTCATAACGAATCGACAGTTCGACGAACGCCGGGTAGTCCACACAGGTTGCCCACGACGGGCATTCAAGGTGGCGCGCCAGCAAATCTTCCTCAAGGATGAAAACGGTCTGTTCCTCCAGGGATTTGAGAACGCTGCCCTGCTGCAGGGCGTACACCGCATCGCCACTCAGCAACAAGGCGTCATCCTTGCCCAGCAGGCGCAGGCAGCTGCCCAGGCGAGTGTCGGAAAATGGTGAGTGGCTCAAAACATGTAGGGTCGACATCAGAGAGTAATCACTTGGTCATAACGGTCAATAAGTGCACGGACATCTTCAACTGGCAGCGACTGCACATCATCGACGGCAAGCCCTGCGGGTGAAATGCCACGCTCGCTCAGGCTGTGGCTGCAGGCGTACAGATCATCAACACCGAACATCGACAACGCCTGGAGGTTGGCTGTGAGGTTCTTCTGCTGGATGGCTGCAGCATTTTGATTGGCCAGCAGTTGAAAAATGCCGTCATCCATAAACAACAGCGCTACCGGCAAATCGAATGCGCCACCGGCCAGTACGATATCCAGCGCTTCTTTCGCGCCGGGGCCGGCCCACGGTGCTTGTCGGCTGATAATCAAAAGAGACTTGGGCATTTCAAGGCCCTCCGAAACAGATCAGTCGATCGGCTGATTGAATGGCATCGTGCAACTGGCCAAGCCCGGACAGCTCCCAGGGTGCTTGCAAATTGATGCCGGGGCGTTGATAGCGTGCGGCTTCGTCTTCATTCAGGACGCCACGGCGCAAGGCGGCGGCAATACAGACCACGCCATCGAGTTGATGCTGGCTGACGAACGCTGCCCATTGTTGCGCGATGTCCTGCTCATCTTGCGGCGTCACAATATTGCTTGAAGCACTGTGCACACCGTCTTGATAGAAGAACAGCCGGACAATCTCATGGCCACCGGCCAGCGCCGCCTGGGCAAAACGCAGGGCGCGGCGGGAAGAGGGCGCATGGGCCGCTGAATAAAGGGCAATGGCAAATTTCATGGTGGGCTCTGTCAGCAAAACTGGGGCAATGATAAAGCCAGATGCCCAAAGATGCTTGTGGCAGGCAATAAAAAGCCCCGCACAAAGGCGGGGCTTGGGCTTCGGGGGAGACAGGCGGACCTTTCTCAACCCCCGGAAACGACAAAGCCCGTCAGTGACGGGCTCTATCGGTGCAGCAATATGGCGGAGGCGATGGGATTCGAACTCATGGACCTGTTACAGTCGACGGTTTTCAAGACCGTTGCCTTAAACCACTCGGCCACACCTCCTATACGTTGTTTCGGGCGCCATAATACCTGAATGAAACACGTTGTCAAACTCTCTTGATCCCTTGTTTCAGAGCCTCTGCTATGATCTTTGCTACTTAACATTTCAAACCACAGGAGTATCGCCATGCGCGAACAGGATTACGCTACTAACAGCAGCGTGCAGGCCGAGCAGCTAGAGGTTAGCCGCGTACTGCGCAACACGTACGGCTTGCTGGCTCTTACTCTGGCTTTCAGCGGTGTGATGGCTTACGTCTCGCAGCAGTTGCGGGTCGGCTACCCTAATATCTTTGTTGTACTGATCGGTTTCTACGGGTTGTTCTTCCTGACGAACAAACTGCGTGATTCGGCATGGGGCCTGGTGTCTGCATTTGCCCTGACCGGTTTCATGGGCTTTCTGCTGGGCCCGATCCTTAACCGTTACCTGGGCATGCAGGGCGGCGCCGAGGTGGTCAGTTCTGCATTTGCCATGACGGCCCTGGTATTTGGCGGTCTGTCTGCCTATGTGCTGATCACCCGCAAGGACATGAGCTTCCTGGGCGGCTTTATCACGGCCGGCTTCTTTGTACTGCTGGGCGCTACGCTGGCGAGCTTCTTCTTCCAGATCAGCGGCCTGCAACTGGCGATCAGCGCCGGTTTCGTGCTGTTCTCGTCGGTGTGCATCCTGTTCCAGACCAGCGCCATCATTCATGGCGGTGAGCGTAACTACATCATGGCGACCATCAGCCTGTATGTATCGATCTATAACCTGTTTATCAGCCTGCTACAGCTTTTCGGCATCATGAGCCGCGACGACTGATCGGCAACCGCTGCACAAAAACCCGCTTCGGCGGGTTTTTTTATGGTTGCGAGGTATGCCCGGCAGCCTGCTAGCCAGGTGGGAGGGACGGTGCTTCGCCCTGATTGTCCAATGCGTCTTTAACATCACTGCCATTCCCTATAGAGAGAGGACGCTGCTCACTTTCTATAGGGAAATATCCGAGCCTGAGAGCCGTTATATTGGTTGGCAGATGCAGTTGATTGCAGCGATCTCAGGGTGTCCTTGTTAGGCCCTTCAACCCAGGTGTTCACTGGGTAACGGGCGATATCCGCCATGAGCGCCTGAGCGGGGAGGTGAGATTGTGGAGCTCTCAACGTTTCGTATAACCCAACCCTGAACAGGAGGTTCTGTGGGCAGTGATATTCAGCAATTTGATCCAGATAGCGTGGCGCAATTTTTTAAAACGCGCATGGCGTTCGCGCACATGGCCACAATGCAGGGGCGGGAGTGGCGTCATGATCAAATCATTTGAGCGGGGTTTCTCGAGTGAAAGGCACTCTGCTCGCCATGACAGTTACAGAGAGAAAGCAGGCAACAATAATCAAGAGCGTGGGGCGCCACCAGGCCCTCCAGGAGATGATCAATTGAAAAGCCGAGTTGAAGCACTGGAAAAAGTACTCCCCGAGATCCGCGAACGGCTGGTACGGGTAGAGACCAGGCTGGACGGTATTGAGCAAGCCATGGCCACAAAGATGGACTTGGGCGACCTCAAGGTCTCGATGGCGGAACTGAAAGCCGCCATGATTGAAGGATTCAACAACCAGACCAAATGGTTTGTGGCCACTGCCGCGGTAATGGCAGGCACCGCGTTTGCAGCAGCTCGGTTGATTCACTAAGCGCATTACGGTGTTTGGGGGGGCATTTGCAATCAACCCCTCCACAGGTTTCAGCACCCTGAAGTGCCAATGGTGGGTTATGCGCCGCGGGTGTTAGCCGCGCAGGTTGGCCAGGCGGGTTGCAGGCCACAACCCCGAGGCGAAGTAAAAAGGCGCCCTTCGGGCGCCTTTCAGATGTTATTGAGGAGTAGTCGCAGCGATTCTTCAGCGTTTGGCACGATGGCCTTGGGTTCAGAATCCGATCAGCAGGCTGGTCGTCACTACTTCAGAGAAACCCGTTTTCTCTGCTGCCTGAATGCGGGGAGGGATAGTACGGGTACCCTGCCTCGATCAATGCGCACTTGCAGTCCTCAGTTACAAGATATTCCCGTGTAATAGCTCCGTCAAGGTGCCGCAACCAGGCCTCTGGCGGCCTGACTCAGGCCCATCCTGGGCGCGCCGACCGGTGGTCGCGATATCGAGCGCTGTGGCGTTTTGGGGCAGATGATCGTAACCCGCATACCTCTGCCGAGGTTATGGCCAGTGCGCAGACTTTATGCAGGCCAGGGAAGCCGATGCTGCTAAGTATTTGATTTATAAAAACATACCTGTTTCAAAATGTTTCCGGTGTTTTTGCGGTCAATATCGTCAGCTTCGCGATGTCTGTTATGCCAAATCATTTTTAGCGCCAGTTTTCCGCTGAATATCACCCGGTATATGGTGAAAATGCCTGCGCAACAATTCCTATACTGCCCCGGCGCCTGCACATCAGCACCGTTCAACAAGCCGCAGCGTTATGTTGGGCTGCTTTGGCTGCAGCCGTTTGCGCAAATGAGAAGGCGGTTAATGGCCTTTTTGTTTGCCGTGCACCTAATAAGTCTAAAAATGAGAAATAGTGTAATGAATAAACAGTCGATCCAGATCGCGCTTGCGTATATGTCCGTAGTCATTGGTGGCGGCTTTGCCTCCGGGCAGGAGGTACTGCAGTTTTTCACCGGCTATGGGCTTGTCGGCATCGTGGGCACGCTGGTGAGTGGCTTGATGTTCGCTTTCCTGGGGATGCAGATTGCCCGGATGAGTTCGAAGATGCAGGCAACTTCCCATAAGGAGGTGCTTTACATCCTGTTCGGTGCGCGTATCGGCCTGGTTGTCGATGTGGTGCTGTCCTTCTTCCTCTATGGTGTCGGCGTGGTGATGCTGGCAGGTAGCGGTTCGATTTTTGCCCAGCAATATGATCTGCCTCCACTGTTTGGCGGGGTGCTGATGACTGTGCTGGTGATCGCCACCCTGTGCATGAACGTCAAGCGCATTATCGACCTGATCAGCGCAGTGATGCCTTTCCTGCTGGCAATGGTGCTGATCATCACCACCTACTCGATTTTCAGCTACAACGCGCCGATCGAGACCCTGGACGCGGTCGCTCGCGAGAACAACGAAACGGTCACTGGCAACTGGTTTGTCGGCGCATTGCTGTATGCATCGTTCAATATCGCAGTGGGTTTCCCCATGCTGGCGGTGATCGGCGGGATGACCAAACAACCCAAGGCCGCGGCTGTCGGCGGCGTGCTCGGCGGCCTGGGGCTGGGCCTGTTGATCCTGCTGTTGAACATCGGCCTGTTTGCCAATATCAACCAGTTGCAGGGTATTGAAATGCCATCGCTGGCACTGGCGGGGCGTATTTCGCCGATTCTTTCGGTGGTGATGTCGCTGGCACTGGTGTGCATGGTCTACAGCACGGCGGTGGGTATGTTCTTTGCTTTCAGCGCACGTTTTGCCAAGCCTGAAACCCGTCGCTTCAAGTTGATCAGTGCTGCCACTGTGTGTGTCGGCCTGGGCTTGAGCCTGGGTGGTTTCAGCAAGCTGGTCGGCACCGTGTACCCGCTGCTGGGGTACGTCGGCTTTGCTTTGATCCTGGCGATCTGCTTTAACTGGGCGCGCAGCCGCTCTGTCGCCAGAGCGCAAAAAGCGGCACTGGACGCAGCGTCCTGACCCGGTTGCCGCCGAATGAACATTCGGCGGCATTTGTCTCATGCTTGCTGTTCAAGTATCTGATTGACGTCCCGAACCGTTGCGTAATCCAGCGCCATATTGGCCAGCGACAATGCATGCACATCTTCGGCAGGCCAGAGGCGCCCATTCAGGTCCTTCTGGTCAAAGGTGTAGCAGGCGTCTGCCCCAACGATCACATCAAACCCCAGGCAGCCTGCTGAGCGCACCGTAGACTCCACGGAGTTGTTGGTGATCACGCCGACGATCAGCAACTGGTTAATCGCGCGTGTGCGTAGCCAGCGCTCCAGACCGCTATTGGCAAACGCATCGGGCACGTTCTTTTCGCTGACGTACTCATCCTCAAGGGGCGCCAGCGCCACCTGGAACTCGCAGCCCGACTGGCCTGGCCAGAACACCGAGGTGGGCGTGCGCGAAATATGCCGGATATGGATCACCGGGCGTTGCGCCTGCCGCCAGGCTTGTAGCAAGCGCTGTACGTTGCGCTCGGCATCCGGGTTGTTTCTGCGGCCAAGCCCGGGGTTGCACATCCCTTTTTGCATATCGATGATGATCAGTGCCGCATCCGGGGTCATTGAAGGCATGGTCTGTCCTTGGGCTGTGGATGGGGCCATGCTAAACGCAATATCGCGGCGTGTGCCACTGCCTACAGGTCGTCATTCTGGGTCAGGGTGTGTGGCTGGCCGTGGGTAATCATCCATTTGAGCAGTGCGCTGACCCGCACCCGGTGCGTGCTCTCAACCCATTGCACGCCGTCATGGCTGTAATGCTCGATATAACGGCTCAGTACCAGTTCATCGCCCTGGTCCGTCAGGCGCAGGCTGGTTTCGCGGCAGTGCAGGGCAGCGTTGGCGCGCTTGACCAGGCGTTGCTCCAGGATCATGGACGGGTTGTCAGAAGGCATGGTGATAAAAATTCTTGGCAGGGAAGAAGGGTGATCCTCCCATTGACGTCTTGCCCGGATATGTCTGCTTTCTTGCCGTATTGTCACTTTGTTGCCGAATTGAAATATATGACGCGGCGCGCCGAATAGTTTTAGATAGAAGGCCTTACAGACCTTAAGTGAAGCGCGCCGGTGAGCAGCCTTTTGATCGTGGACGATGACCTTGAGGTCCTTGCGCTCCTGAAGAAATTTTTTGTCCGTCACGGTTATTCGGTGCAGGTGGCGACCGATGGCACTTCGCTGTGGGCGGCGATGGCCGTCCAGCCACCGGACCTGATTATTCTTGACCTGATGTTGCCTGGGGAAAACGGCCTGATGCTGTGTCAGCGTCTGCGTCAGCAATTTCCCACGCCAGTCATTATGCTGACGGCAATGGGCGAGTTAAGCGATCGGGTGGTGGGCCTGGAAATGGGCGCCGATGACTATCTGAGCAAGCCTTTCGATGCCCGCGAATTGCTGGCCAGGGTGCGTGCGGTACTGCGTCGTGCAGGGCAGGGCCAGCCTTCGACCGGGCTGGTGCCGCGACCGCTGATGAAGTTTGCCGGCTGGCAGTTGGACCTTACCCGCCGGGAACTGCGCTCACCGGATCAGGTGATGATCCCGCTGTCGGCCGGCGAGTTCGACTTGTTGCTGGTATTTGTCGAGCATCCGCAACGCATTCTTGCCCGCGAGTTGCTGCTGGATCTGGCGCGGGGGGCGGGGCATGACGCGTTCGATCGCAGCATTGATGTGCAGGTCAGCCGCTTGCGGCGCAAGCTGGAGTTCGACAGTCAGGGGGTGGAGATGATCCGCACCGTGCGTAACGTCGGCTACTTGTTCACCCCCAGTGTGACCCGGCAGTGAAGCGCTGGCTTGCAGGTTGGCGGCTGCGCTCGCGCAACACCATCGCACGCTGGATTGCCTTGACCACCATTGTCGCGATGCTCACGGCGCTGGCATTCAATGCCCTGTTTACCCAATTGGCAGGGGTCTGGGCCTACCCGCCGCTGAGCGAGATCGGGCTTTTGGAGAAGATATCCCTGACCACCAAGCTGATAGAGGCCTCCCAGGCCCCGCAGCGCGAGCGCTTGGCGGCGGCCGCCACTGACAGCAGCCTGCATATCAGCTGGCATGCCAGCCGCGAAGGCCTGGATTTGCCCCAGGTCGCCGATGCTGTGCAGCGCACAGCCACCCCTCTGGCGCAGCGCCTGTTCAACAGCCCGGAACGACGCCTGGAGGCCTATCAGCCCGAGGACTGGCCACAGCAGAACGGTCATTACGCCTTGCTGGTGCAACTGGCAGATGGCTCCTGGCTGATGTTCAGCATTCCGTCGCGCAGTTGGGGCCTGGGGCAGTGGCAACGCAATTTGATCCTGGTTGTGCTGGTGCTGCTGTCTACCGCCCTGGTTGCGCTGATAGCCACGCGCCATCTGGCCAGGCCGTTGCAACAATTTGCCGAGGGTGCCCGACGTTTCGGGGTCGACTTTCGTGCCCCGCCCATCGAGCCGGTCGGGCCTACGGAGATCCGCCAGGCAATCCTTGCCTTCAATGCCATGCAGGCGCAGTTGCAGCACTTCATCAAGGACCGTACCCAGATGCTCGCGGCCATTTCCCATGACTTGCGCACGCCGCTGACGCGCATGCGCCTGCGCGGTGAGTTTATTGACGACCCTGATCAACAGCAGCGGTTATTTCGCGATGTCGACGAAATGCAGGCCATGATCAACTCCAGCCTGGCGTTCTTTCGCGATGACGCCCGGCTGGAGCAGGCCACGTCATTTGATTTGGCCGAACTTCTGCAAACTCTGGTGGATGACTACCGTGACCAGGCCATCGACATTGCCTTCAGTGGCCCCGCGCACCTGGTGTACTTCGGGCGCCCGCTGGGCCTTAAGCGTGTGGTCACCAACCTGCTGGACAACGCCATCAAATACGCCAGCGAGCCTGCCGTTGAACTGAGTGGCGACGATGAACAGGTGACGGTGCGCGTGCTCGATCGCGGGCCGGGCATTGCTGTGCAATGCCATGAACAGGTGTTCGTACCCTTTTATCGGCTTGAAGGTTCGCGGAACAAAAACACCGGCGGAGTGGGGCTGGGTTTGTCGGCTGCCCGCGCGATTGTGCTGGAGCATGGAGGCTCGCTGACCCTGAGCAACCGTCAATCGGGAGGGCTGCAAGTCAACGTGCAGTTACCGGTATTAAAGGCTGACGGCGCAGCATGATCGGCTAAATTTATGTGTTTTTGGTATCCGTGCCCAGCGCGTAAGTTGTTTTCCGGCAACTTTGGTTGACGACCGCGAGTTTGCCACTTGAGGTGCCCGGCGGTCGCTGCCGTGGGCCTTCACACCGCCACGGGCAGCGGCGAGCCGTGCTCCGTTGACGGAATATCATGCAGGGAAATCCGTGATGTCTCCGGCAACGCCAGGCCTCCGGCCAGGGCCAGCAAGGCCACTGCGATCAGGTAGAACGCCGGCGACAGATTGCTGTCCGTGATGCTGATCAGCCAGGTTGCCATCAGTGGTGCAGTACCGCCGAAGAGGGTGTAGGCCATGTTGTAAGTGATGGCTGAGGCCGTATAACGCGTGCGGGTAGGAAAGGTTTCCGAGAGCAATGCTGCGGTCACCACACCACACAACACTGCGCCTATTGCCAGAAGCATCACACCGACGACGGACGCGGCAAACCCGCCGGAGCTGGCCAGCAGAAACGACGGGTACACCGCGACAATCAACAGCACGCAAGCCGTTACCACCGTCGCCCGGCGCCCGACCCGGTCCGAATACAGCCCGGCCAGCGGGCAGATGGCGGCGGCGAAGAGCAGGGCGATCAGCGACACCAGCAAAGCGGTTGCCCGGCTCAGGCCACCGGCGACTTGCAGGTAGGTCGCAAAGTAGGTCGTGAACATATAGAACGACAGCGCCGTGAGCGACACAAAGGCCCCCAGACAGCAGATGGCCGCACCATGATGGCGCAAGGTTTCCTTGAGCGGTGAGTGGGCCACGGCATGCTCCTGCTTCACCGCCTGGAATGCCGGGGTTTCGTCCAGCTGCCAGCGCAGATAAAGCCCCACCAGCCCCAGCGGCGCGGCAATCAGAAACGGCAGGCGCCAGCCCCAACTGGCCATGGCCTCGGCCGATAACGACGCCTCGAGGGCGTAGGCCACCACGGCGGCGGCGGCAAAAGCGGTAAATGTCGATACCGGCACAAAGCTGCCATACCAGGCCCTTTTGTCGTTGGGCGCATGCTCCATCAGGTAGGCGCAGGCGCCTGCGTATTCGCCGCCTGCTGAAAATCCCTGGGCGCAACGGATCAGGGTCAGCAGCAGCGGTGCCATTACGCCGATGGCGGCATAGGTGGGCAGAATACCAATCAATGTTGTCGCCCCGGCCATCAGCAGGATCGTCATCGCCAGGGTGCGCTTGCGCCCGATACGGTCCCCCAGCATGCCGAAGAACACCCCGCCCAAGGGCCGAAAGGCAAAGGCCACAGCAAACACGGCAAAGGTCTTGAGCAATGCGGCACTGGCATCGCCGCTGGGGAAAAATTGCTGGGCGATGGTGGTGGCCAAAAAGCCATATACGGCAAAATCAAACCATTCGACAAAATTACCGATGGCGGCGGCGACAATCACTTTTCTCAGCGTTTTGGGGCTGACGTGCTCTGTGGATACGCTTGTCATGTTCAACCTCGACCTGTCATCAGTTTGCGATGATTATCGAGGCCGGCGCTGCAACGCTTCGCTCCAGAAGTGTCATCGGCGTATTCAGCACCGACGTGTGCCGTGATTTACACCTGCGGTGCTGGCGCCGGGCATGGCGCAACAGGGCGCTGGGCGCCAGGCCAGGGGGCTTTTTTCGAAAAATCCGGGTACTGCAGTATCGTCTGCAAAAAATCGTTGACGGGCATGGGCCGGGCGTAGAAATAGCCTTGCATGAAGTCCACGCCGCAGGCCCCCAGATAGTCGCGTTGCTCCTCGGTTTCAATGCCCTCGGCCAGCACCTGCAGATCCAGTTTGAGTGCCAGGTCGAGGATGGAGTCGAGGATATGCACCGACAGGGCATCGGCGCCGATCATGGAGACAAAGCTTCGATCTATCTTGATGTAGTCGACTTTGAATTGCTGCAAATAGCTCAGGCTGGAGTGTCCGGTGCCAAAATCATCCAGGGCAATTTGCACGCCGAGCCCATGCAGCTGTTCTATCAGTTGCAGCGCGGTGGGGGTGGGCTTGATCAGTTCGCGCTCAGTCATCTCCAGAACGATGATGATCGTACCTGGTTTAAACGCCTGCAAAAATGCAGTGCAATCATCCACCAGCTCGAAACTCTCAAAGTGTTTGGCGCAAATATTGAAACCGATATGAAAGGGCTGTACCAGCCCAGGCGCATGCGGCGCAAGTAATTGCGCGGTGCTGTGCATGATTGTTCGGGTCATGGCAATGATCAGGCCAGATCGCTCGGCAAGCGGTATAAAACTGTTGGGGGTAATGATCCCTTCATGGGGATGATCCCATCTGATCAGCACTTCGCATCCCACACAGGTACCCGAAGTTGACGAAATAACCGGCTGTAAATAGGGAATGAACTCATTCGCTGACAGGGCGCGCTGAAGTTCCATGCTCGGAGCCAGCACGCGGCCAAGCATCCAATAGGTAAACCACGCGGAAAACAGGCCCAATACCAATAAAAGGCCGAGCAGCACCGAATAGGTTTCGAGTGTATGTCTCAACAGAGTGCCCGGCGGGTAGGCGGCCTGAACAGTAAAGCCATACTCATTGGACACCTGTTTTTTGCTGGCCGTCGCAGCGTCATTGAAAGGCGGTGTGTGCGTGACGCCGTGTTGAGTCATCCAGGTGTTACCCACCTGAAGTGATAAGTTGCTGTGTTTATTGATCAGGTGCAGGGCATCCTGGATATGCCGGCCATCGATGCCCACCAGAACACTTTTATTGCCCTGTTGCGTTCTCAATACCAGAACTGAAGTTTTCGGCCCGGGGGTAGCGTGGTCAACCAGGCGCAAACGGCCACGCATATAACTCGACGGGTTGATCTGCATGTTTATATCGGTGCCGTATAAAGAACTGCAATACACCTGGTTATCAATGGCCAGGTTGGTGGCGCGCAGAAAGCGATACGTGGCCACCGCCTCGCGCAGTTCCTTGGCCACTTCAGGGCAGGGCACCCCGGCAAGGCTGATCAGTTCATCGGCAGCGGCCTGTGCCTCGACCAGCATGACCGTTATCTGCCGGAATGCCTCGTGAGCGGCATTGCTGGAGGTGCGGGACAGGTCTGATTGGGTCTTGAGGTAGACCAGGAAGCTGCCCAGGATGATAGGCAAGATGCCGATGGCAAACGAAATCAAAAGGACCTTTTTCGAGGAATAACGTAGTGCGCGATTCATGGACAGCCCTGCGAGGTTCAGCCGAATAAAATGCACGAGTCCCAGCCCTGAAACACACTGAACCCAAGGTCCGATACTAGCCCCTCAAAACCGCCAGTAACACCCGTAAACCGTGGCTTTCAGGAGGGGTAAGGAAAAGTAAGGGAAGTGAAAGCCTATATAAGGTTTATGGCGGGTTGCGGGGCCAGGGCTATGTGAGCATGGCGTTGAACTTGGCCGCGGACGCTTCAGCATGTATTCACCCAACGCAGTACCCATTGTGGGCAGGGACTTCGCTTTCAAGGCAGCCCTGGCCGTGCAGGAGCAGGAGGGGGTCAAGAATGTCGACTTTCGCAATGCCTTGCGTTTTCTTGATGTGCTGACCCGCCAGGGCCGCCTGTTGAACGAGGGCGAGCGCGAGGCTGTGGTCCATCAGATAGCCGCCCATCTGTGCCGCTGTGGCCTGTACCGCCCGCTGGTTGTATTTGCCCAGTACAACCGTGCCTTGACCCAGGTGGTGAGGTCTATCGCTTGCACACAGGATGATGTACTCAAGGCAGCCGATGTTATCAGGTACTTGTTCTCGGTACTGGCCAAGGCGAAAAGTCAGGGGGTTTGCTTGTATGACACGGGCGATACCAGTGATGTTTCATTGTTTGTACGGCGTGAGTTCCAGCGCGGCAGCAAATGGACCGGGCTATATGGTTACGGCGGTGCAGCGGTGATCAGGTTGGCACATGGCAAACCCCCATCAACATATTATTGATGTTGTAGTAGTACTCGACATCCGAGAACCGCGAATACGTAATAAGACCCCCCTCCAGCCCGCGGCGCATAAATAGGGCCTGTTTGTCGCTGTTGTCACTCTCGAAAACGGTGGCGTTATGGGTGTTGAATAAAAACCTGGAGGTGTCGAGTTTTTCAAAGTGTACGTCGAGTCGGCGGTTATATAAGAAGCCTTGTTGCTGCGGACTCTTCAGGTTGAAGTAGAGGTAGATTTCACCTGCGTCCATGTTAATTGACATGTCGCCTTTGCCGGTCCAGCGCTGACCATTCTCGGTTGAATAAACAAAATCAATAGAGGCATAGCATTGCGCTTGAGGGGTGTCCTCATGGTAGCTATAGGCTTGTAACGCAATCAGGGTGCCAAATACCATGATGGACGCCAGGCTCAGCCACAGGGTTATTTTTTTTGTTCGATAATGAGGTAGTTGGTGCATAGCGCCTCTCCTTTGCTCTCCGGCTTTTCGCAGCTGACTAAAAGTTCGGACAGGGTTTTCTTGATGTAATAGTTAGTGCCTGTCGTGCCCACGGCAGGGCCAAATATCGCCATCGCTGCTGCAATATCACGCGCGGCGGTTTTATCGCCCAGTTCAACATACTGTTTTGCATGTTCGCTTTGCGATAACAGCCGCCAGCGCTCCAGTTGCACCGGTTTATTAAACAGCATATAGGCATAACCCGCCGGCAAGAGCATGCCCGCTAACACGAGCGGATAAAAAAGGCCGTTGCGCCAGCTCTGTTTTCTGGATGGGGGTGCCGGTATAGGTGGGGTGATGTGTATTGGCGGTGGGGTGTCGTCCTGTATTGCTAACACCGGTGTTGGTTCAGGCAGGGAGCAGGCTTGAATACCCGTGTTATCGGTGGCCAGGGGCTCTGCCTGATGCTCCTTGTCAGGGGGTATGTTTTCGCTGGAGATTTTTTCAATATTTAAAAGCAGAACAACGCCGCGCCTGGGCAACGTTTTTAACACAGAGCGGTCCAGGCCGACTTCCGAGAGGTAATGCCTGAGGGTATGAAGGGCCTTATAGTAGCTGCTGTCCGATACGATAAGCCCGCGCTCTCCCCATACGCGCCGGATCAAGTCCTCCTTGTCGGTCACGCCCTCGATCAGGGCTAATAACAGGTGGCCCTCGTTACTGGTAAGGGTGGTTTGCAGTGGAGGGTTGCGCAGTAAAAGCTTGTCATGATCATAGCTGCATTTGACCGTCGTTAATGCGTTTGAAGTTTCACGGTCGCCCTGCATCTTACTTACCTTTGATGTTTTCCTGTGCAAGAAGATCATAGGCAGATGCTATCAGTCAAGCTTGGGTGTAGGAAATATCCTATCTATACGGTTGCGCTGTTTGTTTATTCGGGCAAGTGCGTAAAGTCAGTGTGTGTAAGAAGTTTTAAGCGTCTGAAGTGCTGCAAGTAAGGCTGGGTAAGATTATTAGGGGGTGGACTATATAAACTGAAAGTTGGATGTTTTATCAGGCGTTGGATAGGGTGATGGTTGCCATGTATGGGTTTGGAAGTGCGGTTGGAAAGTGTCTTGTATTGATGCTGGCGTTGGCTGCAAGTGCAGGGCTCGGCGGTTGCACTGCCCATGATTGGGTTCACGCGGCGGGAAGTATCCTGCAGGCCCGGGATGCCTACGATAAACAGGCGCGCGGCGACAGCATCGCGAGGGCCAACTCTGCTGCCGCGCAAGCCGGGCGCTAACGGGCAAATCTTCTGGCCGCCATCACGCACAGGATCACCGCTGCTGTCACGCCAAACATGCCCAGGCTGACCCTTTCATGCAGCAGGGTGGCGGCCAGCGCCAGGCCAAAAAACGGCTGCAGCAGCTGCAACTGGCCCACCGCAGCGATACCGCCCTGGGCCAGCCCGCGATACCAGAACACAAAGCCGATCAACATGCTGAACACAGAGATATAAGCCAGCCCGGACCAGGCAGGGGCGCTGATGCCTGCGAACGAGGGGGGCGCCCATAACCACGCCAGGGGGGCCATCACCGGTAACGCGAGCACCAGTGCCCAGCAAATCACCTGCCAACCGCCCAGGGTGCGCGACAGTTTGGCGCCCTCGGCATAACCCAGACCGCAGATCAGTACGGCCAGCAACATCAAAATGTCACCTTCGGGGGCGGCTGTCAGGCCCTGGGAGAGGGCATAGCCCACCACGCACGCGCTGCCCAGCACCGAGAAACACCAGAAGGCCGGCCGTGGTCGCTCGCCCCCACGCAGCACCGCGAATGCCGCCGTGGACAGGGGCAACAGGCCGAGAAACACAATGGTATGCGCCGACGTTACATGTTGCAGGGCCAGGGCGGTCAGCAGGGGAAAGCCGACCACCACGCCGCAGGCCACGATTGCCAGGGCCAGCAACTGGCTGCGCTGCGGTCGGCGGGCCTTGAGCAGGCCGAGCATGGCCAGTGCCAGCACGGCGGCAATGCTGGCGCGCGCCAGAGTCAAAAAAACCGGATCAAACTCCAGCACCGCCACCTTGGTCGCGGGCAGCGAGGCGCTGAAAATAACCACGCCAATAAACCCGTTGATCCAGCCGCTCAGGTTGTTATCCGCAGTGGGGTTTTGCAGGTTGGAAGTGCGTTCCATCGAATGTCACACTCAAGGTTGATTGCGCGATTGCATGCCGCACATCCTATGGCTGATGATTAATGACAATCAAAAAATTGTCATGGATACAAAGCCCGATGTCCCGATCCCGTTACAAGTCACTGGTTGACGCTTTTGCCGACGATATCCGCAGCGGACGCCTGTCGCCGGGCACGCGTTTACCCACCCACCGCGAGCTGGCGGCGCATGAGGGCCTGGCCCTGGTGACGGCCAGCCGGGTCTATGCCGAACTTGAGGCGATGGGCCTGGTCAGCGGTGAAATCGGGCGCGGCACTTTCGTCAGGGAGACCTCGCTGCCCCCGGGGCACGGCATCGACCAGCCTGATGTGACGGCGGGGATGCTGGACCTCAACTACAACTATCCCGCCGTGCCCGGCCAGGCCGAACTGTTGCGCACGGCCTTGCGCCAATTGGCGTTGTCTGGCGACCTTGAGTCCCTGCTGCGCTACCAGCCCCACGGCGGGCGCCTGCATGAGCGGGGGGCGGTGGCGCGCCATCTGCTGGCCAGCGGGTTGAACGTGCCAGGTGAGCAGGTGCTGATCGTCAACGGCGCGCAGCACGGGTTGACCGTGGCCCTGATGGCTTTGCTCCAGCCAGGTGACGTGATTGCCGTGGATGCCTTGACCTACCCGGGTTTCAAGGCGCTGGCGCTGGCGCTGCACCTTGAGCTGCTGCCGATCCCCGGTACCGAACACGGGCCGGACCTTGATGCCCTTGCCAAGCTGTGCCGCAGCCGATCGGTGCGGGCGATCTATACCATGCCCACGCTGCACAACCCGCTGGGCTGGGTGATGGACCTTGAGCAGCGCAAGCAGCTGGTCGCGATTGCCCGGCACCACGACCTGCAGATCATCGAAGACGCGGCCTACGCCTTTCTGGTGGAAAACCCGCCGACGCCTCTGGCTGAGTTGGCGCCGGAAAGAACGCTGTATGTTTCCGGGTTTTCCAAGAGTGTTGCCGCCGGCTTGCGCGTGGGCTTTATCGTGGCGCCTGCGGCCAAGGTCGCCGCACTGGAGCGAGTTATCCGCGTCACGGCCTGGAATGCGCCCGGGATAATGACAGCCATCACCAGCGCCTGGCTCGATGACGGCACGGTGAGTCGCCTTGAGGGGCAAAAGCGCAAGGATGCCCAGCGAAGGCAGCTGATTGCTGACGAAGTATTGGACGGATTGCATAGAGTGCGACACCCATCATCCTACTTTGTCTGGCTACCCCTCTCGGAGGACGCCAGGGCCGATCAAGTGGCTGCGGCACTTGAGCGTCAGCAGGTCTCGGTGTCCACGGCCCAGCCTTTTGCCACCTCGCCCCATGTGCCCCATGCAATCCGGTTGGCACTGGGATCGGTGGCAATCGGGGCGCTGCGCGAAGGGCTGGAGAAGGTGCGGTGGGTGGTTGGGGCGTACGCCTAGGTTTGAGTTTTTCCTATACCGCTTACTTTTATCTTACGTTGCTTAGTAAATTTCCCTACCTTGTCTGCTTAAGCGCAGATGAATAAGGACAGGGTGATGTCGGACGGATGGAGTGACCAGGAATTAGCCGCGTCGGTAGAGGCCTATCGCGACATGCTAGAAAAACAGGTTAGCGCCACCCCTTTTGTTAAGGCCCATATCTATCGCGGTTTAGCCAAACGTTTCGGCCGCGATGAGGGGGCTTTTGAGCGCCGGATGCAAAACATCTCAGCCATTTATGAAGCAAGGGGGCTGAGGTGGGTTAAGGGCCTCAAGCCGCAAAAGAATATCGGAACAGCGATCAAGGCCAGATTAATTGACATGATCGACTCGCAGCCGAATATCAGCCTTGTAGATGAGGAATTGGCAACCGCCGTAACCCAAGCAGAGCAAGAGCATGCCTTCGATCCGAAGAGCATTGAAGACGCCAGGAATCGCGTTCTTGCGAGTATTGTCCGCCGTCGTGGCCAAGCCGCGTTTCGGCAAAAGTTGTTGGTTGCCTATGGCGAGCGCTGCGCAATCACCGGGTGTGATCTAGTGCAAGTGCTGGAGGCTGCGCATATTCATCCTTACAGGGGTGAACAGACCAACGCAGTCTCAAACGGCTTGCTGCTGCGCGCTGATCTGCATACGTTGTTCGACCTTTACCTGATTGCCATCGTGCCAGGCAGTCGCCTTATTCGCCTGGCACCTGCATTGAGCCAGTCCGACTACACCCGCTACGAAGGCATGCCACTCAATACACCCGCATCCCCTTCAGCGATGGCCAGTAATGAAGCATTGCAGTGGCATGCCGATCAATGCACCTGGCTTAAATCCCCGACCGGCTCATCGGGCTGATCATACGCACACCCAAGCTCAGGGCCTGGGTCACCAAAGCCCGCATATCGGCAGTGTTTTCGTTCATGACGCACTGTGCCAGTTTTTCGCCCAGGGTTGGGGCGGTGTCGGTGCCTTCAGGGTAGGCCCGCAGGATCAACAGCCCGCTGTTGGTCAGGACCACTTCGAAAAAGGCTACACCCGACATGCCGTCGAAGTGGATGTAGCCAATGTCGGCCAGCCATTTGACCGTGGCCAGGAACAGGTTTTCTTCCTTTTCCAAGGCCTCGCGGTTGCTGTCCGCCAGGCCTTTATAGTCAATAAAGCGCTCGGCAGTCAGGGTGATGGGCAAGGGGAAGTTACGGTACAGGTGGCCCAGGATCAAACCGGCATAGCAGTCGAACAATTCGATATTGTTGGACGGCAAGGTGTTGATCGAGTGAAGGTTTTTCTCTGTGAGGTGACCGGCTAATCCTTTGAACATGCGAACCTCTGTCAGCTGTGTCTGTATGGCGTGACTGAATAAGCGTACCCCTTGGTATAGCACAGCCATGTACGGGGAACCTGACCTGTAGCAATTGTTACAAGGTAAGTCGAACAGCCCGGAAAATCCCTAAAAAATCAGGTGCATAACTGGCTATTTAAAATCAGGCTGCTATTACTGTGGGGCGCGATAACCTGCGCAAGGCCCGGTTGGCCGAGGCTATTAATTATCAGGAGGATAGATGTCAAAGCCTGCATGGATGCGCAACACCCTGGTGGCGGCTGCCTTGTTGAGTGTGCTGGCAGCGCCTGCCCATTCAGCGCAGGACCGCACCCTGCAGCTGGCCATTGGCGATGAACCAACCGAAGGCTTCGACCCGATGCTGGGCTGGAGCCACGGCAGCTATTTGCTGCTGCACAGCCCTTTGCTCAAGCAAAACGAGGATTTGTCCTGGAGCAGTTTTCTGCTTAGCGATTATCAGGCCAGCGCGGATGGCAAGACCTGGACCCTCAAGCTCAAGCCCGACCTGAAGTTCTCAGACGGCTCGCCGCTCACGGCCAAGGACGTGGCTTACACCTACAACAATGCGGCGGCCAGTGGTGGCAAGGTCGATATGGGCAACTTCCTCAAGGCTGAGGCGGTGGATCCACTCACGGTGCGTATTGAGCTCAAGGCGCCGCAAAGCACATTCGTCAATGTGCTCGGTTCCCTGGGGATCGTCTCGGCAGATAAATACGACGCCAAAACCTACGCGCAAAAGCCGATTGGCGCTGGGCCTTACCGGTTGGTCAGCTACCAGCCGGGCCAGCAGTTGATTGTTGAGGCCAACCCGTATTACGCCGGGCAAAAGAACGACTTCAACAAGCTGGTGTTTGTGTTCCTGGATGAAGACAGCGCCTTTGCTGCTGCCCAAAGCAAGCAGTTGGGCATTGTGCGTATTGCCCCTTCGCTGGCAGTGACACCTGCCGCGGGCATGAAGCTGTGGGTGCGCCCCAGCGTGGAAAACCGTGGCATTGTGATGCCAACCATTGCCTCAGGTAAAAAAGACGCTCACGGCTACCCCATCGGCAACGATGTGACGGCCGACGTGGCCATTCGCAAAGCCATCAACTACGCCATCAACCGCCAATTGCTCGCCGACCAGATCCTCGAAGGCCACGCGATCCCGGCCTACACCGGCGTGCAGGGCTTACCGTGGGACAACCCGGATGCGGCGTTCAAGGATGGCGATATCGACAAGGCCCGACAGTTGCTGGAAGACGCGGGCTGGATTGAAAACGCCCACGGTATCCGTGAGAAAGATGGCCTGCCGGCTAAAGTCACCCTGTGGTACGCCAGCGGCGATGCCACCCGCCGGGATCTGGCCCAGGCCGTGCGTTCGATGCTCAAGCCTGTGGGCATCGACGTGGACTTGAAGTCCGGCAGTTGGGAAACCGTCGAGCGCAACATGCACGCCAACCCGACCCTGTTTGGCTGGGGCAGCCTCGACCCGATGGAGCTTTACCATCACTACAGCAGCAAGGCGGCGGGCGTGGAGTACTACAACCCCGGCTATTACCGTAACCCGGTTGTCGATCAGCATCTGCAGCAAGCCCTCGATGCGCCGACCTGGCAGCAGGCCGTGCCGTTCTGGCAGCAAGTGGAGTGGGACGGCAAAACCGGTGTCGGGGTAAAAGGTGACGCGGCCTGGGCCTGGTTGCTCAATGTGCAGCACACCTACCTGACCGATGAGTGCGTCGACCTGGGCAAGGGTGCCCCGGAAATTCACGGCTCCTGGTCGTTGCTCAATAGCGTCGATGGCTGGAAGTGGACCTGCCAGTGATTCGCGGCGTGTCGCTTTTCGTGGTGCGCTTGATGGGCCTGCTGCTGGTCACGGCTGCGGGCACCTTTGCCTTGCTCAGTTTTTCTCCGGTGGATCCGATCCGCGCCTATATAGGTAACGATCTGCTGCACGTCCCCCCCGAGCAGTACCCGTTGATTGCGGCGCGCTGGGGGCTCGACCTGCCGTTGTGGGAGCGTTTTCTGCGCTGGTTCGGGCAAATGCTGCAAGGTGATTTCGGCTATTCCATGCTCTATAACGCGCCGGTCTCTCAAGTGATCGGTGAGCGTTTTGCTACCTCGTTTGCCCTGCTGTTTTCGGCCTGGCTGTTTTCCGGAATCGTCGGTCTGGCCATGGGGCTGACAGCGGGTCGTTACCTGAACCGTTGGCCCGACCGGCTGATCTCGACCCTGTCTTATGTGCTGGCGTCCATGCCGACGTTCTGGATTGGCTTGCTGTTGCTGTCACTGTTTGCCGTGACGCTCAACTGGGCACCGATCTGCTGTGCCTGGACCCCCGGCAGCAATGCCGAAACCGCATCCTGGGGTGACAAGCTCAGGCACTTGATCCTGCCCATGCTGGCCCTGGGGGTGCTGGGCGTAGGCAATATCGCCCTGCATACCCGCTCGCGGGTGGCTGAGGTGATGAACAGCGAATTTATCCGTTACGCCCATGCCCAGGGCGACAAAGGCTGGCCGCTGATCAACTTTCATATCCTGCGCCACGCCATCACTCCAGCCTTGTGTCTGCAGTTTGCCTCGGTGGGGGAGTTGATCGGCGGCTCGTTGCTGGCTGAAAAAGTGTTCGCTTATCCGGGCCTGGGGCAGGCCACGATCGATGCCGGATTGCGCGGCGATATTCCATTGTTGATGGGGATCGTGATGTTTTGTGCGGTACTGGTGTTTACCGGCAACAGCATTGCCAACGCGCTGTTGCTGCACCTTAACCGTGGGGCGGCGCGCCAGTCATGACTTACAACCCCAATGGCGCATTGCTCAGGCTTTGCCTCTCGTTGTTGATACTGCTGGGATTGATCGCCTACGGTCTCTCAATCATCCATATTGATGTCTCCATGGATCTGCTGGCACGGCGCCTGCCACCCTCTGCGGAGTACTGGTTTGGCACTGACAGCCTGGGTCGTGATCTGTGGTTGCGGTGTTTTCAGGGGATGACCACCAGCCTGCAAATCGGCCTGACGGCGGCCTTTAGCAGCGGTTTTCTGGCGATGCTGGCGGCCAGTTTGTGTGCATTGAACAAAACCCTGGATTACCTGATTCGCGGGCTTATCGACAGCATGCTGGCGCTGCCGCATTTGTTGCTGCTGGTATTGATTTGTTTCACTTTGGGCGGCGGTAAACAGGGGGTCATCCTGGCTGTGGCACTGACCCACTGGCCGCGCCTGGCCCTGATCCTGCGTGGCGAGATCATGCGCATCCGCGAGACGGATTTTGTGATGCTCTCGCACCGCCTGGGCAACAGCAGCTTCTATCGCTGGCGTCATCACTTGCTGCCCTTGCTGATGCCGCAGTGGATCGTCGGCACCCTGTTGATGTTCCCCCATGCGGTCCTGCATTCGGCGGCATTGAGCTTTCTGGGTTTTGGACTGGCACCCCATGATCCGTCATTGGGCCTGTTGCTGGCAGATGCGCTAAGGTACTTGAGCAGTGGCGCCTGGTGGCTGGCGTTTTTTCCGGGTTTGATTCTGGTGGGTCTGGTGCTGGTCTTTGACCAATTTGCGCGGGCATTGCAGCAGCTCTGGATAAGGATTACCTGATGCTGAAATTCGACCGGTTTGCGCTCGACGTTGCTCATTACCATTGGCTGGGAAACAAAACCTGGCATCCGCTGTTGAGCAATATCTCTCTTGAAGTACGCCCCGGTGAATTGACGGCACTGGTGGGCTCCAGCGGTGAAGGCAAAAGCCTGCTGCTGCAAAGCGCTTTGGGCTTGCTCCCGGAAAACATGCGCTGTCGCGGTGAAATAGTGCTCGACGGACAGGTGCTGGGGGAGGCCGGCAAGGTCAACCAGCGGGGCAAAGCCCTGTGCTACGTGCCCCAGGGTGTCAGCGCCCTGAACCCGCTGATCAAGGTCGGGCCTCAATTGCAGCGTGCCGCACAATTGAGCGGGGTCAGGCTGGGGCTCGATGCGGTGGCCGAGCAACTCAAGCACTACAATCTCAAGCCGGAACTGGTCGACGAATTTCCGCGCATGTTGTCGGGGGGCATGGCCAAACGCGTACTGGCCAGTTGCGCGGCCCTGACCCCTGCGCGTTATATCCTCGCGGACGAGATCACCTCATGGCTGGATGACGAACACGCCTGCCAGTTACTGACCCACCTCAAGGGCTTTTGCCTGCAAGGCCGGGGGATTTTGTGGGTGACCCATGATCTGGCACTGGCGGCGCGCTTTGCCGACAGGATCGCCGTGCTGCATCAGGGCGAACTGCATGAAACCCTGAGTGCTGAAGAATTGCGCGAAAACGGCGGCAGCCCTTGGTTGCAGTCACTGTGGGCGGCCTTGCCCGAGCAACAGTTCTTTGCCCGTCGGGTACCGGAATATGCTTGAGGTCCAGCAGCTCAGCATCGTTCAGGATGGCCGGCAGCTCTGGGACAGCGTGTCGTTCCAGGTCCGGCCGGGGGAGCGCCAGGGCATCTCGGCGCCCAGCGGTTACGGCAAAACTACCCTGGGCCGGGTGCTGGCGCAATGGCAGTCAGCAACTTCGGGCCGTGTGATGGTAGGTGGCAAGCCGTTGTCGCAAAAGGGTTATTGTCCAGTCCAGCTGGTGCCGCAGCATCCCGAGCAAACCTTCAACCCCTATCGCACCACTGGCGAGAGCCTGCGTGATGCCTGGTCGCCGGATGCTGTATGGCTGGCCCGTCTGGCGGTGAACCCTGACTGGCTGGCGCGCCGCCCTGACGAATTGTCGGGTGGCGAACTGGCGCGTATCGCCTTGCTCCGGGCACTGGATCCGCGTACCCGCTATCTGATTGCCGACGAAGTGACGGCGCAACTGGATGCCCATGTGCAGGCGCAGGTGTGGCAGGTCTTGCTGGAAGAAGCCCGGTGCCGGGCGTTGGGGATGATTGTGTTCAGCCACAACAACGCGTTGTTGCAGAAGGTGTGCTCGAGTATTTGGGTGCCGTAGTGCGCCGCAGGCAATCCGGCCGTTTAGCCCGGGCGGGTTGTTCCGGCCATCAATGCATCCACCACCGCGCGGGCCATCTCGACGCCGTGTATCACGTACCACATCTACCTGCTGTCAGGACCGATCACTGAACTCAGTGACTGGACGAGACTGTCCACGCATTTTAAACGCCGCAAGGCGGCTGGGATTCTCTCGGAAACTTCCCGCGAGTGAGAGGGATCAGGCAGGTGCAGGCGTTGCAATTTGTGTGGGAAACACCGGATTGCTTTTGTGGGAGCGGGCTTGCTCGCGATGCAGGCGACGCGGTTTAAAGTTGGACCGCGTTGCACCAATCGCGAGCAAGCCCGCTCCCACAGTTGCCAGTTGCCAGTTGCCAGTTGCCAGTTGCCAGTTGCCAGTTGCCAGTTGCCAGTTGGTCAGGGCTGATTTTCCAGGCCATGCAGTTCGCAGTACTGCGCCCAGTCCATACCCGCCATTTGCGCCACTTCGCGATGCGCTTCAAGGCGCTGTGCGGCGAATTCCTCAGGGGTGGCGCTGGTCAGTTGCAGCGTCAGCTCCCAGGCAAAAAGGCCCAGGCGTTCGGCTTCGGCCTCGAAGGCTTCGTTCAGGCGTTCCTGGCGATATTCTTTCATCGACTGGCCCACTGCGCGGGCAGCCAAAGGGTTCAACGTTGCAAGTTCTGCAGCCAGTTCGGGGTGTTCGTCGAGAAAACGATCAAGGGCTTTTTGATGTCGGGTGCCGGGTTCAGTCATGACTATTTCCACGCAGCAAGGCAGGGGCGCCGCTATACAGGATACGGCGGCCGGTGATGATGAACACTACGTCAATACCCAGCAAGGTAATGGCCGACAGATAATCGGCGCGGGGCAGGGTGATATCGCGTTCATAGCAGCTCTGCGCATGGCGTCCGACACCGCCAGCGTCAGCCAGTTGCGCCTGGGTCATTTTCAGGCGCAAACGCTCTTTTCTCAGCCGTTCACCATATGTGTTCATTTACGTCGCCCAAACAGGCACAAGTGATAATAAAAGAGTAAGTCAAACCGTCAGGCAGGGGAAGACTTGTGGGTAGGATGGGCCTTTTATTTAAAGGCACAGCAGGATGTCGCGAGACGATCCTGCCGGGCGGCGGTGCTTATTGCGCCGTTTTTTTCTCGGTTTCCGGCAGGAACCAGTTCAGCAGCAGCGCACAGATACCCCCTGTGGCCACCCCGGACTCCAGCACGTTGCGCAAGGCGGCAGGCATATGCGCGAGGAACTCCGGCACTTGCGATACACCCAGGCCCAGGGCCAGGGATACGGCAATGATCAGCAGGGCGCGACGGTCCAGGGTGATGCTGGCCAGGATATTGATGCCCGAGGCCGCAACGGCGCCGAACATGACCATCGCGGCACCGCCCAGCACTGGCTCAGGCACGGCCTGGATGGCACCTGCAACGCTTGGGAACAGGCCCAGCAAAATCAGCATGGCGGCAATCCAAACGCCGATATGGCGGCTGGCGATACCGGTGAGCTGGATCACGCCGTTGTTCTGGGCAAACACCGAACTGGGGAAAGTATTGAAGATACCCGCCAGAAACGAGTTGGCACCATTGACCAGCACGCCGCCCTTGATGCGTTGCATCCATACCGGGCCATCCACTGGCTGGCGCGAGACTTTGCTGGTAGCGGTCACGTCACCGATGGCTTCCAGCGAGGTCACGAGGTAGATCACCAGCATCGGAATAAACAGCGCCCAGGAAAACCCGAGGCCGAAGTGCAGCGGCATCGGCACCTGGAACAGTTCAGCCTGGTGCATGCCGGTGAAGTCCAGGCGGCCCAGGTAGCCGGCCAGGGCATAGCCCACGGCCAGGGCGATAACGATGGCGCAACTGCGCATCCACACCAGCGGGATACGGTTGAGGATCACGATAATGGCCAGCACCACGCCCGAGAGCATCAGGTTTTCGCCGTTGGCGAACGTGCCGTTGCCCATGGCCGTGAAACCGCCGCCCATGCTGATCAGGCCGACCTTGATCAGGGTCAGGCCGATCATCAGCACCACGATGCCGGTGACCAGCGGAGTGATCATGCGTTTGACGAAGGGCAGAACCCGGGAGATGCCCATTTCCACAAACGAGCCGGCAATCACCACGCCAAAGATCGCCGCCATCACGCCTTCAACGGGCGTGCCTTGCTTGACCATCAGCGCGCCGCCGGCAATCAGCGGGCCGACAAAGTTGAAACTGGTGCCCTGCACGATCAGCAGCCCGGCGCCAAAAGGGCCGAAGCGTTTGCACTGGACAAAGGTGGCGATGCCGGAGATGACCAGCGACATGGAGACAATCAGGTTGGTGTCGCGGCTGGACACGCCCAGTGCCTGGCAGATCAGCAGGCCGGGGGTGACGATCGGCACGATAATGGCCAGCAGATGTTGCAGCGCTGCCAGAAAGGCGATCCACGGCTTGGGACGGTCTTCAAGACCCAAGACCAGCTCGCTGGTCTGAGGCTCGGCTTCAAGCGGGGTTTTGAGAGAGGTCATGGCGTGCGCCCTGGAAAAAAGAGCGCGATTCTACTGGTGTTGAGCCATTACGCCCAGTGCTGGATTGCGCAGGGGCCTGGCTTGCTGTGGGAGCGGGCTTGCTCGCGATGCAGGCCGCTCGGTTTATCTGATCGACCGAGTGGCTGCTATCGCGAGCAAGCCCGCTCCCACAGTAAGGGGGGGATTACAGATGCAACGCATGCCCCAGCGCACGCAACGCCGCTTCCTGCACGGCTTCACCCAGGGTCGGGTGGGCGTGGATGGTGCCGGCGATGTCTTCCAGGCAGGCGCCCATTTCCAGTGACTGGGCAAAAGCCGTCGACAACTCCGAAACACCCGCGCCCACGGCTTGCCAACCGACAATCAGGTGGTTGTCACGGCGCGCCACAACCCGCACAAAGCCGGTTTTGGCTTCCAGGGTCATGGCCCGGCCATTGGCCGAAAACGGGAAGCTGGCGCTGATGTAGTCCAGTCCTGCTTCTTGCGCCTCGACCGGGGTTTTGCCCACCACCACGATCTCCGGGTCGGTAAAGCACACCGCGGCAATGGCCGTGGGGCTGAACTCGCGGTGCTGGCCGGCAATGATCTCGGCCACCATCTCGCCCTGGGCCATTGCCCGGTGGGCCAGCATCGGCTCACCGGTCAGGTCGCCAATGGCCCACACATTGCGCATGCTGGTGTGGCAACGGTTGTCGACGCGAATGGCCGGGCCGTTCATGGCCAGCGCCAATGCCTCAAGGTTGAAACCTTGTGTGCGCGGGCGACGACCCACTGCCACCAGCACCTGATCGGTTTCCAGGGTCTGGCTCTGGCCCATGCGGTCGCGCATCGACAGGGTCTTGCTGCTGGCCTGGAAGCCTTCGACGCTGTGTTCCAGGTACAGGGTAATGCCCAATGCCTTGAGGGATTCGGCTACAGGCAGGGTCAGATCCTTGTCGTAAGTCGGCAGGATCCGGTCGCGGGCTTCCACCACCGTAACTTCCGCGCCGAGCTTGCGGTAGGCGATACCCAGTTCCAGGCCGATATAGCCCGCGCCGACCACGGTCAGGCGCTTGGGAATGGCGGTGGGTTGCAGGGCTTCGGTGGACGAGATGATCGCGCCGCCAATGGGCAGGATCGGCAGGTCGACCGTCTGCGAACCGGTGGCCAATAGCAGGTGTTCGCACTCGATGCGTTGCCCGTCGACTTCCACGGCCTTGCCATCGAGAATGCGCGCCCAGCCATGGATGACCTTGACGCCATTCTTTTTCAGCAGTGCGCCGACGCCGCTGGTCAGGCGGTCGACAATGCTGTTTTTCCACTGCACGCTCTGGCCGATGTCCAGGGTCGGGGCCTGGGTCTTGATCCCCAGCGGCGAGGTGCCGCTACTGTAGCGCTGGGTGGTGTGGAATTGTTCGGCAACGTGAATCAGCGCCTTGGACGGAATGCAGCCGACATTCAGGCAGGTACCGCCCAGCGACTGGCCTTCGATCAGTACCGTCGGGATGCCCAGCTGGCCGGCGCGGATCGCCGCCACATAGCCGCCGGGGCCGCCACCGATAATCAGCAGCGTAGTGTGTTGGGTTGGCTGCATGTTCACTCCACAAACAGGGTGGCAGGTTGTTCGAGCAAGCCACGCATGGCCTGGATAAATTGCGCCGCGTCCATGCCGTCGACCACGCGATGGTCGAAGGAGCTGGAGAGGTTCATCATTTTGCGGATGACGATCTGGCCCTTGACCACCACCGGGCGCTCGACGATGCGGTTGACGCCGATAATCGCCACTTCGGGCAGGTTGACCACCGGCGTGCTGACGATGCCGCCCAATGCTCCCAGGCTGGTGAGGGTGATGGTTGAGCCGGTGAGTTCTTCACGGGTGGCCTTGCCGGTGCGCACGGCGTTGGCCAGCCGGGCGATTTCATCGGCAGCGCCCCACAGGTTGAGGGTTTCGGCATGGCGCACCACAGGCACCATCAAACCGCCGTCGCTTTGCGCGGCGACGCCGATATGGGCGGCGCCAAAGCGGGTGATGATTTGCGCTTCGTCGTCGTAGCGCACGTTGATCTGCGGGAAGTCGCGCAAGGCCACAACCATGGCTCGCAGCAGAAATGGCAGCAGGGTCAATTTGCCGCGGCTTTCGCCCCATTTCTGATTGAGCTGGGCGCGCAGTTCTTCCAGGGCGGTGACGTCCACTTCCTCGACATAGCTGAAGTGTGCGGCGCGGCGCTTGGCGTCCTGCATGCGCTGGGCGATCTTGCGGCGCAGGCCGATCACCGGGATCTGTTGCTCGTCATTGCGAATCGCATAACCGCTGGCCGGGGCGACGCCGGTGCTGGCGTCGCGGGCCAGGTAGGTATCCAGGTCGTCATGCAACACGCGCCCGGCCGGGCCGCTGCCCACCACAAAACGCAGCTCGATGCCCGCATCCCAGGCGCGCTTGCGCACGGCCGGGGAGGCCAGTGGCCGTTCATTGGCTTCACGCGCCACAGGCGCGGTGCGCTGCACGGGCGCCGGCTTGATCGACGGTGCGGCCACGACGGCCACTTCAACCCGGGCCTGGGGGGCGGCTTTGGCAGGGGCGGCTACAGGTTCCGCTGCAGTGACAGGCTGTGCGCCTTCGCGCAGGTTGCCAGCACCTTCGACTTCAATGCGGATCAGCTCGCTGCCCACGGCCATTACTTCGCCAGGCTGGCCACCCAGGGCCAGCACGCGGCCAGCCACGGGGGAAGGAATATCTACCGTGGCCTTGTCGGTCATCACATCGGCGACCACCTGGTCTTCGCTGACCATGTCACCGACTTTGACAAACCATTCCACCAGTTCAACTTGCGCAATGCCTTCGCCAATGTCCGGCATCTTGATAACGTGCGTACCCATTCAGACCTCCATAACCCGTTGTAATGCCGCACCCACTCGCGCCGGGCCAGGAAAATAAGCCCACTCCTGGGCATGGGGATAGGGGGTATCCCAGCCGGTTACACGCTCGATCGGTGCTTCCAGGTAATGGAAGCAGTGCTCCTGGACTAGTGCGATCAGTTCGGCGCCAAACCCGCAGGTACGGGTGGCTTCGTGAACAACAACGCAACGGCGGGTCTTTTTCACCGAGGTGACGATGGCGTCCAGGTCCAGCGGCCAGAGGCTGCGCAAATCGATGACTTCAGCGTCGATGCCGGTTTCTTCGGCGGCGGCCTGGGCCACATACACGGTGGTGCCGTAGGTCAGGATGGTGACTTCAGTGCCGGGGCGCACGATGGCGGCGCAGTCCAGCGGGACGGTGTAGTAACCGTCGGGAACGGCGCTGGCCGGGTGCTTCATCCACGGCGTTACCGGGCGGTCGTGGTGGCCGTCGAACGGGCCGTTGTACAGGCGTTTTGGCTCCAGAAAGATCACCGGGTCATCATTTTCGATGGCGGCGATCAGCAGGCCCTTGGCGTCGTAGGGGTTGGACGGCATCACGGTACGCAGGCCACAGACCTGGGTAAACATAGCCTCGGGACTCTGGCTGTGAGTCTGGCCACCATAGATGCCGCCGCCGCAGGGCATGCGGATGGTCATTGGCGCGATAAACTCGCCGGCAGAGCGGTAACGCAGGCGCGCCGCTTCAGAAACAATCTGGTCGGACGCCGGGTAGAAGTAGTCGGCAAACTGGATTTCGGCTACCGGGCGCAAGCCATAGGCGCCCATGCCCACGGCGGCACCGACGATGCCGCTTTCCGAGATCGGTGCGTCGAACACCCGCGAGCTGCCGTACTTGGCCTGCAGGCCTTCGGTGCAGCGAAACACGCCGCCGAAGTAACCCACGTCCTGGCCAAACACCACCACGTTATCGTCGCGCTCGAGCATCACATCCATGGCCGAGCGCAGGGCCTGGATCATCGTCATGGTGCTGGTACTCACGGCGTTCTCCATCTGAATTTTATTGTTGTCGTTCATCTGGTTATAACCCCAATTCCTGGCGTTGCCGACGCAAATGCTCGGGCATTTCCTTGTACACGTCTTCAAACATGCTCGCGGCGCTCGGGATTTGCCCACCGGCCAGGGTGCCGAAACGCTCGGCTTCCTTTTGCGCGCCGATGATTTCGGCTTCCAGTTCGGCGCTGACCGCAGCGTGCTCTTCTTCCGACCAGTTGCCGGTGGCAATCAGGTGCTGCTTGAGGCGAATAATCGGATCGCCCAGCGGGAAGTGGCTCCAGTCATCGGCAGGACGATACTTGGACGGGTCGTCAGAAGTGGAGTGCGGGCCTGCGCGATAAGTGACCCACTCGATCAGGGTTGGGCCCAGGTTGCGCCGTGCGCGCTCTGCGGCCCAGGCCGAGGCGGCGTACACCGCGATAAAGTCGTTGCCGTCCACCCGCAGCGAAGCAATGCCGCAGCCCACACCGCGCCCGGCGAAGGTGGTGGACTCGCCACCGGCAATGGCCTGGAAGGTCGAAATGGCCCATTGGTTGTTGACCACGTTGAGGATCACCGGGGCGCGGTAAACGTGGGCAAAGGTGAGGGCGGTGTGGAAATCCGATTCGGCGGTGGCGCCGTCGCCGATCCAGGCCGAGGCGATTTTGGTGTCGCCCTTGATGGCCGAGGCCATGCCCCAGCCAACGGCCTGTACGAATTGGGTGGCCAGGTTGCCGGAAATACTGAAAAAGCCGTAGTCACGCACCGAATACATGATCGGCAATTGCCGACCCTTGAGCGGGTCGCGTTCGTTGGACAGCAACTGGCAGATCAGGTCCACCAGCGGCACGTCCCGGGCCATCAGAATGCTTTGCTGGCGGTAAGTGGGAAAGCACATGTCGTCGATATTCAGGGCCAGAGCCTGGGCGCTGCCGATGGCTTCTTCGCCAAGGCTTTGCATATAGAACGACATTTTTTTCTGGCGCTGGGCGACCACCATGCGCGTGTCAAAAATTCGCGTCTTGAGCATGGCGCGCATGCCTTCGCGCAATACCTCGCTGGATACGCCTTCGGCCCACGGACCAAGGGCTTGGCCCTGGTCGTCGAGCACGCGGATCAGGCCTTTGGCCAGGTCGGCGGTATCGGCAGGTTCTACGTCGATCGGCGGCTTGCGCACCAGACCGGCATCGGTCAGGCGCAGGTAGCTGAAGTCGGTCTTGCAGCCTGGGCGGCCGGAGGGTTCGGGAACGTGCAGGCGCAGCGGTGCATATTCATTCATGGCTTTCTCTACGCTCGATCTTGTCGTGTTTATAGGCGCGGGAGCTAGGTGATACTGTCGAAGATCTGTCTGATAAAAGCCCAGATCTTGTCCTACAACAATCATATTCCTGACGCAGAAGAATATTTCTCTGTAGTTCGTTGTGCTTTGCAGCGTTTAAGGATAAGAATTCTGCATAAACATAAAAAACAGGTGCTTTTGTCTCATGCGCAAGCTTGATCGAACCGATATCGGGATTCTCAACAGCCTTCAGCAGAATGCGCGCATCACCAATGCGGACCTTGCGCGTTCGGTAAACCTGTCGCCGACGCCGTGTTTCAACCGGGTCAAGGCCATGGAAGAACGCGGCCTGATCCGCGAGCAGGTGACCTTGCTCGACGCCGATATGCTGGGGCTGCACGTCAATGTGTTTATCCATGTCAGCCTGGAAAAACAGGTCGAGGAAGCCCTGCAGCATTTTGAAGCGGCGATTTCCGATCGCCATGAAGTCATGGAGTGCTACTTGATGGCCGGCGACCCGGATTACCTGATCCGCGTGCTGGTGCCCAGCATCCAGGCGCTGGAGCGCTTTATGATGGACTTTTTGACCAAGGTGCCTGGGGTGGCCAATATCCGCTCCAGCTTTGCCCTCAAGCAGGTACGTTACAAAACCGCATTGCCGCTGCCGCCCGGCGGGCTGACCCTGGAGGAGTGATCACACCCGCAGCCGCCAGCGCTCGTTGAAGCGCAGGTCGACCACCGACAGCGGTTCCACGTCAATCAGGTTGAAGGAGGCGGTGGTTGCGGCCAGGGCATGCAGAATCGCCGCGCGGATCACAAAAGGGTGGGTCACCACGGCAAAGTGGCCATCTTCACGAAACTCGTCGAGCCAGGCGCTGACCCGCAGGCACAAATCCTGTACCGACTCGCCGCCGTGGGGGGCCGAGCAGGGGTTGTTGATCCAGTTGTTCAGCGCCTGGGGCATGCTCTGTTGCAGGTCACACAGACGCTGCCCTTGCCAGTCGCCGATATCGTAATCACCCAGGGCGGGCACGATTTCAATTTCGCCGCCCAGCGCCTGGGCGGTTTGCAAGGTGCGGGTTTCGGGGGCACAGAGGATGCGCACCGGTTTTTTCAGCCTGGCACTCAGCTCCGCTACCAGCAGCAAGCCCTTGGGGTCAGCCGGCTCGTCCAGGGCAAAGCGCCCTAGCCGCTGTGCCTCGGTGCGCGCATGACAAATAAAGCTGAGGCGGGTGGGCATGCTCAAGTCCTTGGGGGTATCGGGTTGCGAGTGACTGCGTGTGCTCGCCCTTCAAGTCAGTTTAGGCGAGTATTATGACGGCGTAATCCACTCTCAAGGTACTTTGCAATGGCTGCTGCTCGCTTGAAAAAAGTCTTCAATACCGCTGCATTGCTGGCACTGATGGCCAGCGCCAGTGCGGCGTTTGCCCATGCCCACCTCGAATCATCCACACCTGCCGCGGGGAGTACGGTGGCCAGTGCCGACGAACTGCGCCTGGTCTTTACCGAAGGCGTGGAGCAGGCGTTTACCAAGGTGGTGATCAGCCATGACCACACGCCGGTGGCGGTTAGCAGCCTCAAGACCGAACCGGGCAACCAGAAGGTGCTGATCGTGACCCCGGCGCAGCCCCTGCCAGCAGGCACTTACCAGGTGAAGTGGAACGCGGTGTCGGTCGATACCCACAAGAGTGCGGGCGACTACAGCTTTACGGTGAGCCACTGAGTTGATTGTCAGCGCAATGGTGGTGTGCCGGTTTGTACATTTCTGCGTGGTGCTGCTGATGTTCGGGGCCTGTGCCTTCAGGCTCTTGTTGCCGGCGGCTGGGCTTCGTGTGGAGATGGACCGACAGTGGCGCCCGGTCAATCGCCTGCTGGCGTGGGTGGGGCTGGGCAGTGGCCTGGCCTGGTTGCTGCTGACGACCCACTCGATGGCAGGCAGCTGGCCTGACACGCTGGCCCCGGCGACGCTGTGGCTGGTGTTGGGCAGCACCTTTTTTGGCCAGGTGTGGGCGTTTCACCTGCTGTTCTGCGTGTTGCTGCTGGTTGCCCTGTATGCGCGTGCGGGTTTTTACCTTGTCGGGACGCTGGCGGTCCTGTTGCTGGCCACGTTGGCCCCGGTGGGGCACGGCGCAATGCTGGATGGCTGGCGCGGGCAATTGCTGATGCTTAACCAGTGGGTGCATCTGCTGTGTGTCGGGGCCTGGATCGGCGGGCTGCTGGGGTTGCTGCTGACGCTTGTGCGGCCCGCGGCACAGGACGTGGCGGCGGTGTTGCAGCGCTTCAGCAATCTGGGGTTTGTCCTGGTTGCGGGGATTATTCTGACCGGGCTGATCAATACCCGGGTGCTCACCGGTGCGCTCTGGCCTACACCCCTGTTTGAGGGGTTCGCCCTGATCTTGTTGATCAAGGTGACGCTGGTGGGCGTCATGCTCTTGCTGGCGCTGTTCAACTTGCTGATGAGCCGCAGGGGGCACTTCGCCGTATTGCGCCGCAGCGTGGCACTGGAATGGCTGTTCGGGCTGGCGGCGGTGGCTGCCGTGTCGTTGCTGGGTACCTTGCCGCCGCTGGTGGTGGGGTAAAAGCCGGAGTGCATCCATTCGTAGCAGCTGACGAGTAGAACGAGGCTGCGTCCGGCTGCGCAGCAGTCGTCGATTCGGTCAGCCCGGTGGTTTATGCCTACCGCGAACACCGGGTTTACGGCCGCTTCGCGCCCGGACGCAGCCGTCGTTCCTCGGCAGCTGCTACGTATGCCGCTAGATCAGCAAAAACACGCCCAGCAATCCACCGAACACCAACCACTTCTCGGCGTAGTAACGCGTGCGGTTGCGTTTTTTCAGCTCCTTGCCGCGCAGGCGAATCTTGTACAGCCGGGTAAAGGCGCGGTTCAGGGCACCGGTTTTGTCAGTGGCAGCGTTCGGTGAGCTGGCGGACGCCATCACCGTGCGGCTGAACCACTGGTTGAAAGCGCTGGCCCAGCGATATTGCATCGGGCGTTCGATATCGCAGAACAGGATGATGCGGTTTTTATCCGTGGTGTTTTCGGCGTAATGAATAAAGGTTTCGTCAAATATCACCGCTTCGCCGTCACGCCACGCATAGTTTTCCCCGTCGACATTGATATAACAGCCCGGGTCGTTCGGCGTGTCCAGGCCCAGGTGAAAACGCAGGGAACCTGCATAAGGATCACGGTGGCGCACCAGCTTCGAGCCGGGTGGCAATTCGGCAAACATGGCGGCCTTGATAGTCCCGATGCCGTTAAGCAGCTCGATGGTGCGCGGGCACAGCTCGACCGCTGAAGGGTGATTGTCGCCATACCACTTCAGGTAAAAGCGCTTCCAGCCGCTCTTGAAAAAGGAGTTGAAACCCACGTCATTCGGCTGTTCGGAGCGCTTGATCGCGCCCGCGGTCATCAGGTTGCGCGCTTCTTCGCGGATTTCCTGCCAGTGCTCCTGCAAGGGTTGCAGCTCGGGAAAGTCGCCAGGCTTCAGGTACGGCTGGCTGGGGACCTTGGAGAACAGGTACAGAAAGCAGTTGATGGGCGCCAGGAAGGTGGAGTGATCGCTCAACTGGCGAACGAGTTTATGGCGAACCTTGCCCCGCAGGTGGACATACGCGATGGACAAAACGTAAACAGCAATAATGATGAGTTTCAAGAGTATCGTCACAAGTCAGGAGAAACGCAGCCCGGCAAACACGCAAGTGGCCCGATATCTCGTAAGAAATATCGGGTACTGGTGCCGCTTTTTGGGAGCCAATATGTAAGGTTAAAGCAGCACTTTGGCCATTTTCCAGCCTTTCATAACGTTTTTGTCATCTTTGCTTACAGTCTTTGGTCGTGTTGCGAGTGCCGCCCTGGTATGAAAAAGCCGCTTCAGGCTTCGTTGCCGGCGTATTTTCCCAGCAAGGCATCGACTTCGGCGGTCCCAGGGGCGGTGGCGGGGCCGCGGCGGGTAACGGCCAGGGCCGCTGCTGCATTGGCTCGCGTCGCCGCGTGTATGGGGCTGTAACCGGCCGCCAGTGCGGCAATCATCACCCCGGTATGGGCGTCGCCGGCACCGTTGCTGTCGACAGCCTGGACCTTGAACCCGGCCACAGGCTGCTGACCATGCCTGTCGCTGACCCAGCAGCCCTGCGGGCCGTCGCGCACAACGCTGACGCAGCCTTCGGGCAGGCGGGCGGCCAGGGCGGGCAGGGCGTCGAGCAGTGTCGGGCTGGCGGTGAAACTGCGTGCCTCGGCGCTGTTGCTGGTCCAGAGGCTCAGGCGCGGCAGCAGGGCGTTGAGCAGTTGCGGGGCGATATCGGCCAGTAACGGGCCGGGGTCGAACGCCACATGCACGCCGGGCGTCAGGCTCAGGATCCAGCGCAACAGAGGTTCGGCCTTGTGGGCATGCAACAGGCTGTAACCGCTGACATAGACGTAATCATCAGGCTGGACGATGACCTGTGCCAGATCCTCGGCAGACAATCCGCCTTCGGCGCCGATACAGGAAATAAAGGTCCGCTCAGCGCTGGCTTCGGTGAGGGCCACGCACACGCCGGTGTCCTTGCCCGGGTCGATGGCCAGGGACAGCTGAATACCTTCGGCATGCAGGGCCTCGCGGGCCAGATCACCAAACCGGCCCCGGCCGTGGCGACCCAGGTACACGCTCTGCAGGCCATTGCGTTGGGCGGCGGCCATCACATTGAAGCCACCGCCTGCGTAAAAACAGGCGTCATGGGCCAGGACATCGCCACCGGAACGGGGCAGGGTGTCCAGCGCCATCGCCAGGTCGACGATCACCTGGCCGGTATGCAGCAATCTAGCCATGGGCGGCCTCCGGTGCGCAGCGGCGGCGGTCTTTGGCGCCGCCCGACAGGGCATACAAGCCCGCGGCGACTGCGAATGTAACGACCCAGCCAAGGCCGTTGTGGCCCAGCCATGAATCGGCCAGCGGCCCGACAAACCAGTCCGCATCCGAACTGCCCACCCGGGTAAAACAGAACCCCAGCACCAGCGCGATGGCCCAGGCCCCCAGTGCGCGCCACTCGATGCCGCCTTTGTACCAGTAGGCGCTGCGGGAGCTGACGTCGAGCAGGTCGTGGGCGCTGTAATAATGGCGGTGCAGCAGGTCGACGATAAAGATCGCCACCCAGGCCGTGATTGGAATGGCCGTGAGTGAGATAAACGTGATGAAAGGGCCGTAAAAACTGTCAGCAAACAGCATGAAGTAAATCGAGCCACAGAATATGGCCACGATGTCCACGACCACGGCCTGCACCCGCTTGATGTTCACGCCCAGGGTCAGGGTCGTCAGGCCTGCGGAATATACTGACAGATGATTGGACAGCAGCAGGCCGCCAAAGGCGCTGAGCAGGTAGGGCACAGCCATCCAGGACGGCAGCAGGTTGCGGATGGCCGCAATGGGGTCGGTGGCGGATGCCAGCGCGTGGTTGCCCACGGTCAGCAGACCGCCAAGGGTGATCAGCAACACCAGCGGGATCCCTGCGCCCCAGGCCGCCGAGACCACCAGTTGCGAGGCGCTGACGCTGTGTTTCTGGTAGCGCGACATATCGGCACCGGCGTTGGCCCAGCCGATGCCGGTGCCTGCAGCCATGATGCCAATGCCAATGATCACGGCGCTCATGGGCGCGGGGCTGGCGTTCAATACCCCTGGCCAGTCGATGGTGGCGCAGAGAAAACCGCCCACCAGCAGGTTGAGCGCGCCAAACACATAGGTTGCCCACTTCTGGATCACCAGCAGCGTGGCATGGCCAAGCCCGGAAACCGCCAGGGTCAGCAGGGTGAAAATACCGATAAATACCAGGGTCAGCAGCGGAGCGCTTTTGGCTTCGGTGGGGGTGTTGAACAGGATCGTGCTCAGAGACAACAACACGAAAGCGGCGGTGGTGGTATTGACCGTTTCCCAGCCTACCCGGGACATCAATGACACCAGCGTAGGCGCCATATTACCGCGCACGCCGAAAATGGCCCGCGACAATGTAAGGCTTGGCGCTCGCCCACGTCGTCCGGCAATGGAGATAACGCCGACCACGGCGAACGAGCCTGCGGCACCGATCAAGGCAACAATCACCACCTGCCAGATTGCCAGTTGATGAAAGGCCACCAGCGTGGCCCCCAGCGGCAAGCCGAGAATGCTGATATTGGCGGCAAACCAGACCCAGAACAGTTGAAGCGGGTTGCCCTTGCATTCGCTTTCGGGGACGGGCTCGATGCCGCGGGTTTCCAGTTGCCCGGCAGAGTGCCCGGCGTCAGGGGATGTCATGGCGTGTAGCTCCTGAAGCTTTTGTTATCGTTGTAGGCAGGCCGGGCTTGGGTGTGAGGCCCGTCGTGGTGCGGTCAAGGGCAGGGGGTCAGCTGTGGCGAAGGGCTAGCAAGTCGCGCACCAAGGGGTCCAGCTGCATGCTGTTGACCGCGACGATTTGCTTGATCAGCGCCGCAGGCCAAAGTTGCAGGCCGCCGCAGGCACCCAGCATGGCGCCGAGCATGGCGGCAATGGTGTCGGTATCGCCGCCAATGCTGGCGGCCATGCACAGGGCATCGAAGCTGCTCAGGGATCCGCTGGCCACGCGCTGGGCGAGGGCAAAGGCGGCGACCACGGACTCTTGAGAGGCTACCGATGTGCCGATCACGTCATACAACAGGTCGCCGATATTGTCAGGGTTGCACTCGCGACTGGCCTGCCTGGCCCAGCGAATGCGCGGGCCAATGCGGCCGCCAGCCACCCAGTGGCCGTGGTGTTCGGCCATAAACGCCATTTCAGTACCGGCATTGAGGGCGTGCTCAAGTTGGGTGCCATTGAGCCCGCTGGACACCACGGCGGCAACCGCGGCGGCACTGGCAATCCCCAGGCTGGTGTTGTGCGTCACCTGGCAGGCCTGGACCACAGACTGGATAAAACGCTCTGGCTGGCGCACGTCGCTGGCGATGCCCACCGGGGTTATGCGCATGGCTGCGCCATTGGTGGTGCCATGACGCCCGGACTCTTCGGGGCTGTGGCCCGCGAGGATCATCTCGATTGCACGCTTGGTCGACGGCCCCAAAAGGTCCTGGGAGCCTTTGGCCTGCATGTTGGCTTCCCAGGCAATCAGGCGTTGGGCAAGCAGGTGCGGGTCAATGCTGCCCCGGCCTTCGACCAGCAGTTGGCCAACCAGGATGGCCTGCTCGGTGTCGTCGGTAATTGAGCCTGCAAGCATGCCCGGGGCGATGGGCTGATCGGCGGGGGCGTTTTCAAGGGTGCCAATGTGGCCAAAGCGGGACAGAATCTGCCCGCGGCTCAACGACTGGGTCGGCATGCCCAGGGCATCGCCCAAAGCCAGGCCATAAAACGCGCCCAGCGCTCGATCCATCGCGGTCATGTGGGTGTTCCAAACGAGTGGTACATGCGAAAGTGCTGTGGGTCCAGCCAACTTTCGACCATTTCCATCAAGCGCCCCTGGCGGTCGTAAGTAGTGCGCAACGCCTTGAGAAATACGGTCCCGGCAGGGCGCCCGAGCATGAGGGCGTCTTCTTCGTTGAGGGGTTCGGCGCCAATCCATTGGTCGCCGCGATCTGCGACAAAACCGTAGGCTGCCAGGGTTATGGTCAGGGAATCGTCGATCAGGCCAACCCTTGGCAAGCCTTCCAGGCCACCGGTCGCGGGCATCAGCGAGCGCTCCAGGGAGATGGCGGTGCCATCGTCCCGGCGCCGGCGACGTTCCAGGATAATAAACTGGCTCAAGCCAAATTGATGGAGCAGATCCGGGCGCTCTATGGCCTGGAGCCTGAGCTGCTCAGTGTGGATGCGGGCACCGGTGCTGGCCAGTGCCTGGGTCCAGCCGTTGTTCTGGTCGAGGGTAATACCGTCATAGGTGACGATGGCGCCGCCTTCATTTTGCGTGGCTATATATTTTCGCCTTTCCAATTCCGTCAGTGCTGCACGCAACGTGCTGTGGCTGACGCCCAGTTCTTGAGCCAATTGGTCTTCTCCTGGCAGTGGGTTGCCGTCTGCCAGGAGACCGCTTTCGATACGGTGGACGAGCTCGTCGACCACCCGTTGTTGTTTGTTGAATCGAACCTGTTTGATCATGCCGAAAGTAATAGCTCAGCAATTGAGGTTCGGCAATATTCTCAACCTGGTATCAACCATAAAGGGGTGGTTATAACGGCTGTTGCGTGTCAGCAAGGATGCCTTGCGCCGGCGGGCAGCCCCGGCGCAGGGGGGGACGGGTGTTTCAGCCGCACGCCTTGAGGTTGACCGGACCCACGAACTCGTTGCCGCGGCCCATCACACAGGCTACCGCCTGATTGCGCTGGCGCTCCCAGGCCTGGACCGGATAGGTCTTGTTCCACGCCTCGTACAGCTGGCGGTCCTGTTTTGACAGGCGCAAGTTGTATTGCTTGCTCATATAAAAGTAGGTGCGGGCAATCATGCCGCGAATGGAGGGCCGGGGCATGACCTTCTTGGACTTGAAATCAACCTGTGTCAGGCACGAGCCATATTGGCCCTTTTGCACGGGCAGCCAGCCAAAACTGAAGTTGTTTCTGTCCCCGTTGACCTCGCCGATGCTGGGCACCAGGTTGTGCAGGTCCGCTTCGGCCACCTTGAACACCGGGTCGTTGCGGGTGCAGTTTTTGCGTCCACCACTTTGCCAGCACTGGCGGTGATGACCGATCTGCCAGGCGGGCACGATATGCTCCCACTCAATCCGTGCGGCGCGGTTGGCATTTTTGCGTGGGGTATAGCCACAGGCTTTCAGGTCGACACGGTTGCCGGTGTATTTGCAGCCGCAGTAGAACTCGGTGGACTGCGGTGCGTAGAGCTTCCAGGCGACTTTCTTGGCTTCGCTGAAGGTTTGCGGGGCGCCAGCGTGAGCGCTTAAAACGGTAAAGAGACTGACCAGTGCCAGTAAACAAACCCTCATCGACTCAATCTTCCTCAGGCACAGTCCAGAACACGTTAATGGCACCATCATCGCGATAGGCAATGGTGACGTTGTCGTTTTCGGAAATTTCTTCGATCAGGCGTTCCCAGAACTCGGGGTTGTCGCCTTCAAGTCGTTCAAGCACCGCCATCTTGTCTTTTTGCGCTTTGGGCGAACTGATGATTTTTTGTATACGCGTGCCGAAAATTTCGTAGGGGCTCGGTGGGGTCGGCTCTTTCGCCGCTTTTTTAGCCATGATGCGATCCTTGGTGTGCTGTATGCGCATACAGTATTTAACTGCGCCAGATTTGGCAACTGTTTGCTGCTTTGGCAAGCAAACCGGCGCTTGGTTCTGGGCGCAAAAAAAAACCGCCTCCCGGAGGGGAGGCGGCTTATTGAATCGCAAGTGCTTGAAACTCCGGGTTTAGTACTCCCAGAACATGCGCTGCAGCTCTTTGCTGTCCTGGGTCTTGGTCAGTGCAACCATGGCCAGGATGCGGGCTTTCTGAGGGTTCAGGTCGTGGGCGACCACCCAGTCATTCTTGTCGTCCGGCTGTTCTGCGTTACGCAGTACGAAACCGCCGCTGTTAACGTGAGAAGAACGAATGATTTGTACGCCATCTTTGCGCAGGGCTTGCAAGGTTGGCACTACGCTCGACGCCACCGAACCGTTGCCGGTACCTGCGTGGATGATGGCCTTGGCGCCGGATTGGGCCAGTGCCTTGTAGGCGGTGTCGTCTACATTGCCGTAGGAGTAGGCGATGCCTACGTTTGGCAGGCTCTTGATGTTTTTGATGTCGAACTCGGAATCCATGGTGTGGCGCTTGGCCGGCAGGCGGAACCAGTAGGACTTGCCTTCAACCACCATACCCAGCGGGCCCCAAGGGCTTTTGAAGGCTTCGGTCTTGATGTTGATCATTTTGCTGACATCGCGACCGGACTGGATTTCGTCGTTCATGGTCACCAGCACGCCTTTGCCGCGCGCTTCCTTGCTGCCAGCAACGGCAACGGCGTTGTACAGGTTGAGCATGCCGTCAGCCGACATGGCAGTGCCCGGGCGCATGGAGCCGACCACGACAATCGGCTTGTCGGTTTTTTCCACCAGGGTCAGGAAGTAAGCGGTCTCTTCCAGGGTGTCGGTGCCGTGGGTGATGACGATGCCATCGACATCATCGCGTTCGGCCAGCTCGGCAACCCGGCGGCCCAATTGCAGCAGGTTGTCGTTGGTGATGCTCTCGGAAGCAATTTGCATCACTTGCTCGCCGCGCACGTTGGCCAGCTCGCTCAGTTCGGGAACACCGGCAATCAGCTTGTCGATACCGACTTTGGCTGCCGTGTAAGTGGCGCTGTTGGCAGCGCTGGCGCCTGCTCCGGCAATGGTGCCGCCAGTGGCCAGAATGATGACGTTGGGTTTGCCGGCCGCTTCTTGCGCCTGGGCAGTTGGCAGAGCCAGCAGCAGTGCCAGGGCACCTGGAATGATTGATTTCAACACAGCATTTTTCATTATTTTTTCTCTTATTAGTGAGTGTGCCGATGTACGCACACCGAGCACGGCACGGGCCATCCATTGGCGGCGTGCGGCGTAGGTGAAGCACTATCTATGCCAGTGGCAAAGGCTCTGGGTGGCCCGTTCAAGCCACTGATTCACAGGGTCCAATGTCACTTGCTGCAAGCTCTGTTGCGAGCCTGGACGGTTTCCCGAACAAAGGCAGGTTTTATGTTCGGAGAATCGAATGCGCCGTGGGGTGGGCAGGGGCTTTTTTCACGTTGACAAATAACCAGCGGTTTTCCATAGTGAGGTTCAAGCAAACGTTTGCGCGGCGTTTTTTGAGCCTGTGATGACAGGCACTCACCCTGAGCTGTTGCCCGTCACACGGCGCTTGGCATTCAGGTGTAGCGCAGGCAGGACGTTGCTCACAATAATCATAAGATCGGAGTTACTGCCATGAAGCTGCCATTTGCTGGTCGCCTTCTCGCTGTCGCCATGCTGGCTGCAGCATCCCTCGCTCTGCCTCTCGCCCATGCCGAAACAGCGCCAAAGCCCAAGGTCGGGCTGGTGATGAAATCGTTGGCAAACGAATTTTTCGTCACCATGCAAAAGGGCGGCGAAGACTATCAAAAGGCCAATGCGGCCACGTTCGACCTGGTCTCCAACGGGATCAAGAACGAAACGGACACTGCAGGCCAGATCGACATCATCAATCAAATGATCATTGCCAAGGTCGATGCGCTGGTGATTGCGCCCGCAGATTCCAAGGCCCTGGTTTCGGCGATCAAAAAAGCCCGGGATCGCGGGATCGTAGTGGTCAACATCGACAACCAGCTGGACCCTGACGTGCTCAAAAGCAAAGGCCTCGATGTGCCGTTCGTGGGGCCCAACAACCGCCAGGGCGCGCGTGAAGTCGGGGAGTACCTGGCGACCAAGCTGCAGGCAGGCGATGAAGTGGGGATCATCGAGGGCGTGTCGACCACCACCAATGCCCAGATGCGCACCGCAGGTTTCAAGGATGCAATGACCGCTGCCGGCATGAAAATCGTGCCGGTGCAGTCAGGCAACTGGGAAATCGACGGCGGCAACAAGGTTGCAGCGGGCATGCTCAGTGAGTACCCGAACCTCAAGGCTATCCTGGCCGGCAATGACAGCATGGCCCTGGGCGCGGTGTCGGCTATCCGTGCCGCAGGCAAGGCCGGCAAAGTCCAGGTAGTGGGCTATGACAATATCGATGCGATCAAGCCGATGCTAAAAGATGGCCGGGTACTGGCAACGGCCGATCAGGCGGCCGCCAAACAGGCGGTTTTCGGCATTGAAACCGCGCTCAAGCTGGTCAGAAAAGAGCCGGTCGAGAACCTCAAGGACGGTGTCATCGACACCCCTGTGCAACTGGTCACCCACCCTTAATCCGGCCCGCTGTCGCAGGCACCTGCCCAATCGGCAGGTGCCCGGAGAAATGTCATGTCTGCACCTGATGCCAGCGTGGTCCTCACGGTCGGCGGGATTGGTAAAACCTATACACAACAGCCGGTACTGGCAGGTATCGACTTGTCGCTGTATCGCGGCGAAGTGCTGGCCCTGACGGGGGAGAATGGCGCCGGTAAAAGCACCCTGTCGAAGATCATCGGCGGCCTTGAAATGCCGACCCTGGGGCACATGCATTTCAATGGCCAGGCCTATGCGCCCGGCAGCCGCTCGCACGCCGAGAAGCTGGGGGTGCGCATGGTCATGCAGGAGTTGAACCTGCTGCCCACCCTGACCGTGGCGGAAAACCTGTTTCTGGATAATCTGCCCGGGCGCCTGGGCTGGATCAGCCGCAAGCAATTGCGCAAGGCGGCGATCGAGGCTATGGCCCAGGTTGGCCTGGAGGCGATAGACCCCGACACCCTGGTCGGTGAGCTGGGCATTGGCCATCAGCAAATGGTCGAGATCGCCCGCAACCTGATTGGCGACTGCCATGTGCTGATTCTCGATGAGCCCACGGCGATGCTCACGGCGCGTGAAGTCGAGATGCTCTTTGTGCAAATCGAACGGCTGCAAGCCCGGGGCGTGGCGATCGTTTATATCTCCCACCGGCTTGAAGAGTTGGCCCGTGTGGCCCAGCGCATTGCCGTGTTGCGCGACGGTTGCCTGGTGTGTGTCGAGCCAATTGCCGATTACAGCAGCGAGCAACTGGTCAACCTGATGGTGGGGCGCGAGCTGGGCGACCAGTTGGACCTGGGGCCGCGCAGCCTGGGTGAACCGGCGCTCAAGGTCACTGCGCTGAGCCGTACTGACAAGGTGCGCAAGGTCTCGTTTGAGGTCAGAAAAGGCGAAATATTCGGTATCTCAGGTTTGATCGGCGCAGGGCGGACGGAGCTTTTGCGCTTGATCTACGGCGCCGACTTGCCCGACAGCGGCACGGTTGCCCTGGGCTCACCGCTGCAGGTGGTCAGCATCCGCTCGCCCGCCGATGCCGTGAAACAGGGCATTGCCCTGATTACCGAGGATCGCAAGGGCGAAGGTTTGCTGTTGAGCCAGTCGATCAGCGCCAATATCGGCCTGGGCAACATGCAGCGCGTATCCAGGGCGGGTGTGGTTGATGGCCAGCAAGAGGCGGCATTGGCCCGGCGCCAGATCGACGCAATGGGCATCCGCAGTAGCGGCCCCGAGCAGGTGGTGTCGCAGCTGTCCGGTGGCAACCAGCAGAAGGTGGTCATTGGGCGCTGGCTGGAGCGCGACTGTTCGGTCCTGTTGTTCGACGAACCCACGCGTGGCATCGACATTGGCGCCAAGTTCGATATTTACCGCCTGCTGGGCGAGTTGACGCGCCAGGGCAAGGCGCTGGTGGTGGTGTCCAGCGACCTGCGTGAGTTGATGTTGATCTGTGACCGCATCGGTGTGCTGTCTGCGGGGCGTCTGATCGATACGTTTGAGCGTGACAGCTGGAGCCAGGAACAGTTACTGGCCGCGGCCTTTGCCGGTTATCAAAAAAGAGATGCGCTGCTCGCAGAAGCAGCGCCACAGGAAGCCCTATGAAAACCTCTCTCGCGCCGCGAAAAAATACCCATAACTACTATGGCATGGGCACTTACCTGGGGCTGGCAGGCGCCTTGCTGGCCATGATCATTCTGTTTTCCAGCCTGAGCGATCACTTTTTCTCCTATGACACGTTAAGCACCCTGGCCAACCAGATTCCGGACCTGATGGTGTTGTCGGTGGGCATGACCTTTGTGCTGATCATCGGCGGTATCGACCTGTCGGTAGGCTCGGTACTGGCCCTGGCGGCGTCTACCGTCAGCGTGGCGATTCTGGGCTGGGGCTGGAGCATCCTGCCGGCGGCCCTGCTGGGCATGGGCTGCGCAGCACTGGCCGGAACCCTTACCGGTTCGATCACCGTGGCCTGGAAAATCCCGTCGTTTATCGTGTCGCTGGGGGTGCTGGAGATGGCCCGGGGAGCGGCCTACCAGATGACCGGTTCGCGCACGGCCTATATCGGTGACGCTTATGCCTGGCTTGCCAACCCCATCGCCTTCGGCATTTCCCCCGCCTTTATCATCGCCTTGCTGATTATCGTGGTTGCCCAGGCAGTGCTCACCCGTACCGTGTTTGGCCGTTATCTGATCGGCATTGGCACCAACGAAGAAGCCGTGCGTCTGGCAGGTATTAATCCAAAACCTTACAAGATCCTGGTCTTCAGCCTGATGGGCTTGCTGGCCGGGGTAGCGGCACTGTTCCAGATCTCGCGCCTTGAAGCGGCAGATCCCAATGCCGGCTCTGGCCTGGAGTTGCAGGTGATCGCGGCGGTGGTGATTGGTGGCACGAGCCTGATGGGCGGCCGTGGTTCGGTAATCAGCACCTTCTTTGGCGTGCTGATTATCTCGGTACTGGCCGCGGGGCTGGCGCAAATCGGCGCGACGGAGCCGACCAAGCGTATTATTACCGGTGCTGTCATTGTGATAGCAGTGGTATTGGACACATACCGCAGTCAACGTGCACAGCGACGGAACTGAGCAATGGCAACGATTAAAGATGTCGCGGCAATGGCAGGCATTTCGTACACGACGGTTTCCCATGTGCTGAACAAGACGCGCCCGGTAAGTGAGCCGGTGCGCCTGAAGGTTGAGGAGGCCATTGCCCGCCTCGACTATGTGCCCAGTGCGGTGGCGCGTTCGCTCAAGGCCAAGACCACGGCCACGATCGGCCTATTGGTGGCCAATAGCCTGAACCCGTACTTTGCCGAACTGGCGCGTGGTATCGAAGACTACTGTGAGCGCAACAACTACTGCGTGATCCTGTGCAACTGTGACGACGACCCCGAGAAGCAGCGCAACTACCTGCGGGTGCTGCTTGAAAAACGGGTCGACGGGCTGGTGGTGGCTTCGGCAGGCGGGGATCTGGGCATGGCCAGCGGGCTGGTCGGAGTGCGCACGCCGATGGTTATCGTCGACCGCAGCCTTGAGGGTGTGGAGGCCGACCTGGTGTGCATCGATCACGAACTGGGGGCGTACCTGGCCACTCGCCATTTGCTGGAACTGGGCCATCGTGCCATTGCCTGTATTGGCGGGCCGGCCATCACCCGCGTCGCCCAGCTGCGTCGGGCCGGTTATCTGCGCGCGTTGGCAGAGGCGGGCGTGGCGGCGCCGCAGCACTGGATGATCGAGAGCGACTTCAGCAGTGTCGGGGGTTATCAGGCCGCTGTCGGCCTTTTGCAACACAACCCGCCATCGGCCATTTTTGCCTGCAATGACATGATGGGCATTGGTGTGCTGCGGGCAGCAGCAGAACGCAATATTCGGGTGCCGCAGCAGTTGTCGGTGATGGGTTTTGATGATGTACAGATGAGCCGCTATGTCTATCCGTCGTTGACCACGGTCGGGCAGTCAATAGTGCAATTGGGCGAAATGGCTGCGCAGTTGCTGTTACGCCGTATCGCATCGCCCGGGCGTGCGGTGGAGCAACGAATCATCAAGCCCGAGATTGTGTTGCGCGAGTCCACTCGGGCTTATGCCGATGCCGCGTTCAAATCCCCCCAATCAATCACCGGATGAGTGTCGATACATGCAAGCAAATGTAGTGGTGGTTGGCAGCCTGAACATGGACCTGGTGACGCGTACGCAGCGGTTGCCGCGCCCGGGAGAAACGGTGTTCGGGCAGTCCTTTACGACGGTGCACGGAGGCAAGGGGGCCAATCAGGCGGTGGCAGCATCGCGCCTGGGTGCGGCTGTGGCTATGGTCGGTTGTGTTGGCAGTGACGCCTATGGCGTACAGCTGCGCGACGGGCTGCTGGCCGACCGTATTGATTGCCAGGCAGTGCGCACCGTACCAGGCAGTGCAAGCGGCGTGGCGCTGATCACGGTCGCGGCTGATGGCCAGAACACCATTGTGGTGGTGGCAGGTGCCAATGGCTGCCTGGAGCCTGACGATATCCAGGCATTTGATCAGGTTTTGCAAGCCGCGCAGGTGCTTGTTTGCCAGCTTGAAGTGCCGATGCCTACAGTAGGTTATGTACTGGGTCGCGGGCGCGAACTGAATAAAACCGTAATTCTCAATCCGGCCCCGGTCAGTGGTCCGCTGCCTGGGGCGTGGTACGACGCGATCGATTACCTGGTCCCCAATGAGAGCGAGGCCTGGGCGCTCAGCGGCGTAGTGGTTGATGGTCTTGAGTCGGCAGAGCGTGCTGCTCGCCAACTGATCCAGTTGGGCGCGCGCAAGGTGATTGTCACCCTGGGTGCCCAGGGTGCGCTGTTTGTCAGTGCGCAGCGGGTTGCGCACTTTGCGGCGCCCAAGGTTGAAGCGGTCGATGCCACGGCGGCGGGGGATACCTTTGTCGGAGGCTTTGCAGCCGCGCTGGCGGCGGGGATGGCTGAAGATGACGCTATTCGCTTTGCCCAGGTAGCAGCAGCGTTATCGGTAACCCGCGCCGGTGCTCAACCCTCCATTCCCATGTTGCATGAAGTACAGGGCCTTGCCACACCATGAAAAAAACTCCGCTGCTCAATATCGCCCTGTCGCGGCTGATAGCCTCGTTGGGGCATGGCGATATCATTGTTATTGCCGATGCCGGGTTGCCCGTGCCCAAAGGGGTCGAGCTGATTGACCTGGCACTGACCCCAGGCGTACCGGACCTTGCCAGTACCCTGCAGGCCTTGCTCAGCGAGATGCAGGTGCAAAACCATGTGCTGGCCCATGAGCTGCTGCTGGCACCGTGCGCGGCGCTGTCATCCATTGAGGTGCATGCCAGCAAAGGGGCGTTGGGCTCGCAGCGCCTTCTGTCCCATGACGCTTTCAAAGAGCTTTGCCTGCAGGCAAAAGCAATTGTTCGCACAGGCGAATGCCACCCTTACTGCAATATTGCCTTGATATCAGGCGTCATCTTTTAGACAGACACTACATGGAGTTGGTTATGCCGGTATTTACCCGTTTGTTTCAGCCACTGATCAGGAGTGTCGTGCTTTTGTCCGCCATCACGATTTCGAGCGTCCACGCAGCCGACAAGATTGATCTGATTATCGACACCGACCCTGGTGCAGATGATGTCGTCGCGTTACTGCTGGCGCTGGCCTCGCCCGAGCAGCTGAATGTGCTGGCCATTACCACCGTGGCGGGCAATGTGCGGCTCGACAAGACCTCGCGCAATGCTCGCCTGGCCCGAGAGTGGGCTGGGCGCGAAGAGGTTCCGGTGTATGCCGGGGCGCCCAAGCCTCTGGTGCGCACGCCGATCTACGCCGAGAACATCCATGGTCAGGAGGGGGTGACCGGGGTGCCGGTCCATGAGCCTGCCAAAGGGCTTGAGCCGGCCAATGCGGTTAACTACCTGATCGATACCTTGCGTACGGCCAAGCCAGGCAGCGTGACCATTGCCATGCTCGGCCCGCAGACCAACCTGGCACTGGCCTTGATCCAGGCGCCCGATATCACCAAGGGCATCAAGGAAGTCGTGGTGATGGGCGGGGCCCATTTCAATGGCGGCAATATCACGCCGGTAGCCGAGTTCAACCTCTATGCCGACCCGCATGCGGCAGAGGTGGTTTTGCACAGCGGCGTGAAACTGACCTATGTGCCCCTTGATGTCACCCACAAGATCCTCACCAGCGAAGCACGCCTCAAACAGATCGCCGCGTTGGGCAATACGGCCGGCAAGCTGGTGGGGGATATTCTCAATGAATACGTCAAAGGCGACATGGTTCACTACGGCTTGCCGGGCGGGCCTGTACACGATGCCAGTGTGATCGCTTACCTGCTCAACCCCGGGTTGTTCTCCGGGCGCGAAGTCAATCTGGTCGTGGATACCCGTGAAGGTCCCACGTTTGGCCAGACCATTGCGGACTGGTACAACACCCTGAATCAGCCAAAAAATGCCTTTTGGGTTGAAAACGGCGACGCCCAGGGGTTTTTTGACTTGCTGACGGAGCGCCTAGGCCGCTTGAAATAAGTGGCGCGTGCCCGGGCTCAGGTCAGTTTTGCCAGTTCCGTATGGCGATATTTTTCGAACACCTGGCTGACAAAAGCGCGTGCGGCCTCTGTGCCAAGCTCTTTGACCAAAAGGTCGATGCCGATGATCGCCAGCTCTTCAGGGCTGCCCGGGCTATAAGAGCACTGTCCTTGATGCCACTTGGCCTTGATATCTGCGTCGATGCTGACTGTTGTCATGGGGTGCTCATGAGAGGGGCGTGAAAGAGCGATTTTAGCAAAAAGTCGCTGTGACGCCATCGACAGAGCCGGGTTAATCGCGTCATGGGGCATTTGCTGTGTCAAATTGCCCATCGGCGCGCTGGTGCGTGCCACACTTGCATTTTTTTCCAGAGGTGCATGCGCCATGCAAATTGATTTGAACGCCCCTGACGGGCTTACCCTGGCGTCGGTACGTCAGTTGCTGGCTTCGGCCAGTGACGATGGCCACACGCAATTGCGTGTGACACGCGCGGGTGTTGCCTTTATTTCTTCTGGCGTGGTGGGCGGTGCAGATATAGACGGGCTGCTGTTTCGCCTAGAGACCTGGGCAGCAGGCTCAGGTTATGTCGGAAAAGTTGCGGCCAGTGATGAGGTCTGGGTGATGCAAATTTTCAATGCGTTAAAAGACAACTGGCCTAACCCGCCATTTGACTACATTGATGTGTACTAATTCTTACACATATTTGGCAATGATTAGAGGCGTACGCTACATGCCTGCTCGGGCAAACTGCCTGCGCGTTGGCTAAACAGAGGGTGCTGACAGGCAGCATGCAACCTATATGCGAAAAAGCTGTCGCAAAGGTTCAGACTTTTTTACTTAAGGAGGCTTCATGTCTTGGAAGCTAGTGTCATTGGGTTCGTTGTTGGCGGTCGTAGCGCTGTCCGGGTGCAGTACGTCAGGTTCGGGCAGTGAGCCCGCTGCCGAGGCAGGGCATAGCCGCTGTGATGCCAGTGCAGCTGCCTTTGTAATCGGCAAGAAAGCATCGGCCGAACTGCTGGAGCAGGCTCGCATCAAAGCCGGTGCGCAGAATGCACGCGTCTTGATGCCCCACGATGTCATGACGCTCGAGTACCGCTCGGATCGTTTGAACCTGAACACGGATGACCAGGCGGTCATTACCCGCGTGAACTGCGGCTAACGTTCTGTCAGGCATAAAAAACCCCGTCACATGGACGGGGTTTTTTTGTTCGAAGGAGATTTACTCCGGACGAACCTGTGCAGCTTGCATACCCTTTTGGCCTTTCTCAGCCACGAAGGAAACGGTCTGGCCTTCTTTCAGGCTTTTGAAACCGTCGCTTTCGATAGCTTTGAAGTGTACGAACAGGTCGTCACCGCCACCTTGAGGAGTGATGAAGCCGAAGCCTTTTTCATCGTTGAACCATTTTACGGTGCCGGTTTGGCGATTAGACATGGTGTATCTCCAAGAAACTTATATTTTCAGTAGTACTGTGCTGCTCAGGCCAACTGGGCACACCGAGCTATCATAGTCGAAATGTGCGCTTTGGAACCCCCCCTGAACCACAGTTTGCTGCGATGTTAGCTTCGGTCTGCTGCCTGAAATGCTCGAAGCCCCCGGTTTCCGGGGGCTTGAGGGTTAAACGGGCTTGGAAAAAAAGCACTCGCGAATGAATATTTTTTACGCGAAAAATGGTTTCTGGCTATTTTTGCCCTGAATCAGGCCCGAATTCGCTCTGCAGTCAGGTCTATTTTTTCGCGCGGCAGGCCTGGATTGCGTCCAGCGCCTTGGTTCGCAACTCTGCACTCGGCTGGGTAGTCTTGCTCATCAGTTGGGTGATTTCAGCCGTGCTGAACTTTTCGGACAGTTTTTCCGCGCCGCATGCACAGTGTTGCTGGGCGGTCTTGACGTCGACACTTTGGCTTGCCGCCGCTACGCAGTCCTTCATGTAGTCGTTTTTTGCGCCTGCTGGCCAATTATCGGCTTGGGCGCTCAGGGGTAACAGCAGTGCCAAGGGTGCTGCGAAGGCGAGTAAGCGGATCGTGCGCATAAGTTGCTCCTTGTAAGCATGAAAGCCGAGTGTGTATCACTGAGTATCTGAAAGGTGAGTGCAGCTCAAGTTCACCGCTTTGTAAAAAAGTACCCTTTATTTTGGATGCGGGGCAGGGTGCGCAACAGGCAGCGTACATCTGTGCTAGCATGCCGCCCTTGGCTTTTTTTGCGTTTGCATGCTCGCGCAGTTGCAACCCAGAGCCATCAACCCTATTTATTTGAACTCCAGTCACTCTGGTTCGGTTTCCGGTTGGCCGCAAGGCTCCTGCCACTGTGAGGCAGGCAGACCACCGAATCGCGTACTGGCTCATCCCAACCCACGTGACCTTTGGTAGGGGTCACCACTAGGAGAGGAGGCGCCATGCCAACTATTACTCTTCCCGACGGCAGTCAACGTTCTTTCGATCATCCGGTATCCGTGGCCGAGGTTGCCGCGTCCATTGGCGCAGGCCTGGCCAAAGCCACCGTGGCCGGCAAGGTCAACGGCAAGCTGGTTGATGCCTGTGACCTGATCGAACATGACGCCACCTTGCAAATCATCACGCCCAAGGATGAAGAGGGGCTGGAAATCATTCGTCACTCTTGCGCCCACCTGGTCGGCCATGCAGTGAAGCAACTGTTCCCTACGGCCAAAATGGTCATCGGGCCGGTGATTGACGAAGGTTTTTATTACGATATCGCCTATGAGCGTCCGTTCACTCCGGATGACATGGCCGCTATCGAGCAGCGCATGCAGCAGCTGATCGAAAAAGACTACGACGTCATCAAGAAAGTGACGCCGCGTGCCGAAGTCATCGAGCTGTTTGCCGCGCGTGGTGAAGACTACAAGCTGCGCTTGATCGAAGACATGCCGGATGAGCAGGCCATGGGCTTGTACTTCCATGAAGAATACGTCGACATGTGCCGTGGCCCTCACGTGCCCAATACACGCTTCCTGAAGTCGTTCAAGCTGACCAAGCTGTCGGGCGCCTACTGGCGCGGCGATGCCAAAAACGAGCAGCTGCAGCGTATCTACGGCACGGCCTGGGCTGACAAGAAGCAACTGGCAGCCTACGTTCTGCGTATCGAAGAAGCCGAAAAGCGCGACCACCGTAAAATCGGCAAGCGTCTTGGCCTGTTCCATACCCAGGAAGAAGCGCCGGGCATGGTGTTCTGGCACCCGAACGGCTGGACCCTGTACCAGGTACTTGAGCAGTACATGCGCAAAGTACAGCGCGACAATGGCTACCTGGAGATCAAGACTCCACAGGTCGTCGATCGCAGCCTGTGGGAAAAGTCCGGTCACTGGGCCAACTACGCCGAAAACATGTTCACTACCCAGTCGGAAAGCCGCGACTACGCGATCAAGCCGATGAACTGCCCTTGCCATGTGCAAGTGTTCAACCAGGGTCTCAAGAGCTACCGTGAGCTGCCGCTGCGTCTGGCCGAGTTCGGTGCCTGCCACCGCAATGAGCCGTCGGGTGCCCTGCACGGCATCATGCGCGTGCGCGGCTTTACCCAGGACGATGCGCACATCTTCTGTACGGAAGAGCAGATGCAGGCCGAGTCCGCCGCCTTTATCAAGCTGACCCTGGATGTCTATGCCGACTTCGGCTTCAAGGACATCGAGCTCAAGCTGTCGACACGTCCTGAAAAGCGTGTGGGCTCCGATGAACTGTGGGATCGTGCCGAAAGTGCATTGGCCTCAGCCCTTGATAGCGCGGGTCTGCCATACGACTTGCAGCCGGGTGAAGGTGCCTTCTACGGGCCGAAGATTGAATTTTCTCTGAAAGATTGTCTGGGTCGTGTCTGGCAGTGTGGTACCCTGCAGCTCGATTTCAACCTGCCGATCCGTCTTGGCGCAGAATATGTGTCCGAAGACAACAGCCGCAAGCACCCGGTTATGCTGCACCGCGCGATCCTTGGATCGTTCGAACGCTTTGTCGGTATCCTGATCGAGCATTACGAAGGTGCGTTCCCTGCATGGCTTGCGCCGACGCAGGCAGTGATCATGAATATCACTGACAAACAGGCAGATTTTGCTGCTGAAGTTGAAAAAACTCTCAATCAGAGCGGATTTCGTGCCAAGTCTGACTTGAGAAATGAAAAGATCGGCTTTAAAATCCGCGAGCATACTTTGCTCAAGGTTCCCTATCTCTTGGTTATCGGAGATCGGGAAGTCGAGATGCAGACTGTCGCTGTGCGTACACGTGAAGGTGCTGACCTGGGCTCGATGCCCGTCGCGCAATTCGCTGAATTCCTCGCACAAGCGGTTTCCCGGCGTGGTCGCCATGATTCGGAGTAATTATTATTAAGCGTGAAATGAGACAAGATAAACGAGCTGCACCGAAAGCCCCGATCAACGAGAATATCTCGGCACGCGAGGTTCGGTTAATTGGGGCTGAAGGCGAGCAGCTTGGGATTGTGTCAATTGAAGACGCGCTTCTTAAAGCTGAAGAGGCCAAACTGGACTTGGTGGAAATTTCCGCTGATGCAGTACCCCCAGTTTGCAAGCTGATGGACTACGGCAAATCGATCTTCGAAAAGAAGAAGCAGATTGCTGCTGCAAAGAAAAACCAGAAACAGATTCAGGTTAAAGAAATCAAGTTTCGTCCAGGGACGGAGGAAGGGGATTACCAGGTAAAACTGCGCAACCTGGTACGTTTCCTGAGTGATGGGGACAGGGCCAAGGTATCGCTACGATTCCGCGGCCGTGAGATGGCCCACCAGGAGCTGGGTATGGAACTGTTGAAGCGGGTTGAAGCTGACCTTGCGGAATACGGTACCGTCGAACAGCATCCTAAGATGGAAGGACGCCAGCTGATCATGGTCATCGCCCCGAAAAAGAAGAAGTAATCAATAGGGCACGGCAGGCCTTCTGATTATGTTTATCAACTGAATGCGGAGTATCCGAACATGCCAAAGATGAAGACTAAAAGTGGTGCTGCTAAGCGGTTTCTGAAAACTGCTAACGGTATCAAGCACAAGCACGCTTTCAAGAGCCACATCCTGACCAAAATGTCGACCAAGCGTAAGCGTCAACTGCGCGGTAGCAGCTTGCTGCATCCGTCTGACGTGGCAAAAGTCGAGCGCATGCTGCGCCTTCGTTAATTTTTGGTTAAGACTAGAGGAAGTAACTCATGGCTCGTGTAAAGCGTGGCGTTGTCGCCCGTAAACGTCACAAAAAAATTCTGAAACTGGCTAAAGGCTACTACGGCGCACGCTCACGCGTATTCCGTGTTGCCAAGCAAGCGGTAATCAAGGCAGGCCAATACGCCTACCGTGACCGTCGTCAGAAAAAACGTCAGTTCCGCGCTCTGTGGATCGCTCGTATCAACGCTGGTGCTCGTATCAACGGTCTGTCTTACAGCCGTTTCATCGCCGGCCTGAAAAAAGCTTCCATCGAGATCGACCGTAAGGTTCTGTCTGATCTGGCAGTGAACGAAAAAGCGGCGTTTGCTGCGATTGTCGAGAAAGCTAAAGCCACTCTGGCTTAAGTACCCCCGACAGTCACTCGGGCTTGCCTGTGCAAGCCCGGGTGCTAAACGTCATAAATAGGGGAAGAGCCTTCAAGCTCTTCCCCTATTTTGTATCTGGAGTCTGTACATGGAAAACCTGGATGCGCTGGTCTCTCAAGCACTAGAGGCTGTGCAAAGCGCTGAAGATATCAATGCCCTGGAGCAAATCCGGGTTCAATACCTTGGTAAAAAGGGTGAATTGACTCAGGTGATGAAGACCCTGGGCAATCTGCCGGCAGAAGAGCGTCCGCAAGTCGGTGCGCTGATCAACGTTGCCAAGGAGCGTGTCACAGAGGTTCTCAATGCGCGCAAGGCGTTGTTTGAAGAGGCCGAACTGGCCGCCAAACTGTCTGCCGAGTCCATTGATGTGACCCTGCCTGGCCGTGGCCAGACCTCTGGCGGTCTGCATCCGGTAACCCGGACTCTGGAACGTATCGAACAGTTCTTTACCCACATTGGCTACGGCATTGCCGAAGGCCCTGAGGTTGAAGACGACTATCACAACTTCGAGGCGCTCAACATCCCAGGCCATCACCCGGCCCGGTCGATGCATGACACCTTCTATTTCAATGCCAACATGTTGTTGCGCACCCATACCTCGCCGGTACAGGTCCGCACCATGGAATCCAAAAAGCCGCCGATCCGCATCGTCTGCCCGGGCCGTGTGTATCGTAGCGACTCCGATATCACCCATTCGCCGATGTTCCACCAGGTTGAAGGCCTGCTGGTCGATCGCGATATCAACTTCGCGGACCTGAAAGGGACCATCGAAGAGTTCCTGCGGGTGTTCTTCGAAAAAGAACTGGCCGTGCGTTTCCGTCCATCCTACTTCCCGTTCACCGAGCCTTCCGCTGAAGTGGATATGGAATGTGTGATGTGCAGCGGTAAAGGCTGCCGTGTCTGCAAGCAGACTGGCTGGCTGGAAGTCATGGGCTGCGGCATGGTTCATCCGAACGTGCTGCGCATGTCCGGGATCGATCCGGAAGAGTTCTCGGGCTTTGCCTTCGGCATGGGCGTTGAGCGTCTGGCCATGCTGCGTTACGGCGTGAACGACTTGCGTCTGTTCTTCGACAACGACTTGCGGTTCCTCGCGCAATTTCGCTAGTCGTAACGAATTCTTAGGAGAGCAGGATGAAATTCAGTGAACAATGGCTGCGTGGTTGGGTAAACCCGCAGGTAGGTCGCGACGAGCTGGTTGCTCGTCTGTCGATGGCCGGTCTTGAGGTCGACAGCGTTACGCCGGCCGCCGGTGTATTCAGTGGTGTGGTGGTGGGCGAGGTGCTGAGCACCGAGCAGCACCCAGATGCCGACAAGCTGCGCGTTTGCCAGGTCAGCAATGGTGCCGAGACGTTTCAGGTAGTGTGCGGCGCGCCCAACGTGCGCCCTGGCTTGAAAATTCCGTTCGCCATGATCGGTGCTGAACTGCCGGGCGACTTCAAGATCAAGAAGGCCAAGCTGCGTGGCGTCGAGTCCAACGGCATGCTGTGCTCGCAAGCAGAGCTGCAAGTGGGCGAGGGCAATGACGGCCTGATGGAGTTGCCGGCTGATGCGCCGGTGGGCGAAGACATTCGTGTGTACCTGGGTCTTGAAGACGCCAGCATCGAAGTCGACCTCACGCCGAACCGTGGCGACTGCCTGTCGCTGGCAGGTCTGGCCCGTGAAGTGGGCGCTCTGTACAACGCCCCGGTCACTCGCCCGGTGGTTGCGCCAGTTGCTGCGGTACACGAGGAAGTGCGTCCGGTTGAAGTGCTGGCACCTGCTGCTTGCCCGCGCTACCTGGGCCGTGTGATCCGCAATGTCGACCTGTCCCGGCCAACGCCGCTGTGGATGGTTGAGCGCCTGCGTCGCGCTGACGTGCGCAGCATCGATGCCGCTGTCGACATTACCAACTATGTCATGCTGGAACTGGGTCAGCCGCTGCACGCGTTCGACCTTGCCGAGATCAATGGCGGCATTCGTGTGCGCATGGCCGAAGAAGGCGAGAAGCTGGTACTGCTCGACGGCCAGGAAGTCACCCTGCGCAGCGACACGCTGGTTATTGCCGACCATACCCGTGCCCTGGCTATTGCCGGCGTAATGGGTGGCGAGCACAGCGGTGTGACCGACAAGACCCGCGACGTATTCCTTGAAAGCGCTTTCTTTGATCAGATCGCTGTAGCTGGCAAGGCCCGCTCCTACGGCCTGCACACCGACGCTTCGCACCGCTATGAGCGTGGCGTGGACTGGAAGCTGGCGCGTGAAGCCATGGAGCGCGCCACTGGCCTGCTGCTGGACATCACTGGCGGCGAAGCTGGCCCGATCATCGAAACTGTAAACGAGCAGTACCTGCCATCGATTGCGCCAATCACCCTGCGTGCTGCGCGTATCAGCCAGATGCTGGGCATGGAAATGGACTCGGCGGAAATTGAGCGCCTGCTCAGTGCCCTGGGCCTGACCATTACCGCTGAAGGTGAAGGGCAGTGGCGTGTAGAAGTGCCTAGCCATCGTTTCGATATCAGCCTGGAAGTTGATTTGATCGAAGAGCTGGCGCGCCTTTACGGCTACAACCGCTTGCCGGTTCGTTATCCGCAGGCCCGACTGGCACCGCAAGCCAAGGCCGAAGCGCGCAGTGACCTGCCGGAACTGCGTCGTCTGCTGGTAGCGCGTGGTTATCAGGAAGCGATCACCTACAGCTTTATCGACCCGAAACAGTTCGAACTGTTCAGTCCGGGTGTTGAACCGCTGCTGCTGGCCAATCCTATCTCCAACGACATGGCTGCCATGCGTGCCTCGTTGTGGCCAGGCCTGGTCAAGTCATTGCAGCACAACCTGAACCGTCAGCAAGATCGCGTCCGCCTGTTTGAAAGCGGCCTGCGTTTTGTTGGTCAACTGGAAGGCCTGAAGCAAGAGCCGATGTTGGCTGGTGTGGTGTGTGGCAGCCGTTTACCTGAAGGTTGGGCACAAGGTCGCGATGTTGTCGACTTCTTTGACGTCAAGGCTGATGTTGAAGCGGTGCTGGGTTTTGCTGGTGCACTGGATGCATTCACCTTTGTGCCGGGCAAACATCCTGCCCTGCATCCGGGTCAGACTGCACGTATCGAGCGTGACGGTCGCGAAGTTGGCTATGTCGGTGCCATCCACCCTGAGCTGTCCAAAAACCTTGGTCTTGACCGTCCAGTGTTTGTTTTTGAACTGGTTCTGGCAGAAGTCGCGGCAGGTAAAATGCCGAAATTCCATGAGTTATCGCGCTTTCCTGAAGTGCGTCGTGACCTGGCGTTGTTGGCTGATCGTGACGTAGCAGCCAGTGCTGTACTGGATGTAATTCGTGAAAATGCAGGCGAATGGCTGACAGACCTAAGGTTATTTGATGTTTACCAGGGTAAAGGCATTGATCCGCATAGAAAAAGCCTTGCGGTTGGCTTGACCTGGCAGCATCCATCGCGCACTCTTAATGACGATGAGGTGAACGCCACAACGCAAAATATCCTCACCTCGCTTGAACAAAGGTTGAACGCCACGTTAAGGAAGTGACGTATGGGGGCTCTGACAAAAGCTGAGATGGCGGAACGTCTTTATGAAGAGTTGGGCCTGAACAAACGTGAGGCCAAAGAATTGGTCGAGCTGTTTTTTGAAGAAATCAGGCACGCTCTTGAAGACAACGAGCAGGTTAAATTGTCGGGTTTTGGCAATTTTGATCTGCGTGACAAGCGACAGCGGCCAGGCCGCAATCCGAAAACGGGAGAAGAAATCCCGATCACGGCTCGCCGTGTAGTCACTTTTCGTCCAGGGCAGAAGTTGAAGGCCCGAGTAGAGGCTTATGCTGGAACCAAGTCATAACGACGAGCTCCCGCCGATCCCGGGCAAACGCTACTTCGCCATCGGCGAAGTTAGCGAGCTGTGCGGTGTAAAACCGCACGTGCTGCGCTACTGGGAGCAAGAATTTCCTCAGCTCAACCCCGTAAAACGTCGCGGAAACCGCCGGTATTATCAGCGCCAGGATGTGCTGATGATCCGGCAGATTCGAGCGTTGCTTTATGATCAAGGGTTCACCATTGGAGGGGCGCGCTTGCGGCTTTCTGGTGATGAAGCCAAAGATGACACCACGCAGTACAAGCAGTTAATTCGGCAAACGATTAGCGAGCTTGAAGATGTTTTGCAGGTCCTGAAAAAATAACCAAAGCGTTTTAAAATACTTTCGTATTTCAAAAGCTTAAGGTATATTTCTCGACGTTCTAGCAAGTTGTAACGCCTAGTCGGGGCGTAGCGCAGTCCGGTAGCGCACTAGCATGGGGTGCTAGGGGTCGAGTGTTCGAATCACTCCGTCCCGACCATATTATTCAATGACTTAGCCACCTTTTGGGTGGCTTTTTCATTTCTACCCTAGTGACTTTTCGAGTGACCTTGGGTTTCCTGCTATCCCTGCCTCCTCTTCAGGATCGTCAGCGCTGGTGCGCGTGAGTCGGTTACTGATACCTTGTTTGCAGCCTCAATCAGTTGGTCCAGCTCTGCCGCTGAGTAGTGACTGGTGATGCTGCCGTTCTTATGGCCGAGCAATGCTTTGCGATCCTCCTCAGTCACGCCTGCTGCACGCAGCCTTCTGCCAAAGGTGTGCTTCAGGTCGTGAATGCGGATCCGGGCGAAACCATCATGTGCCGGCCGCAAATACTTCTCCTGCCATTTCTTCGCCGCCCTGACCCTAGCCTTCTTCCAGGCTGAGTCATTCATGCGGTGAACCATTGTTTCGTCCCCATCGCCGTCTGGCTTGCCGAAAGGGAAGACGTACAGCTTGTGCTGGCCTCGCTGCTTCTCAATGACCGACTTGGCCACCGTGTTGAGAATCACCAGGCGCTCGTCCCGGTTCTTTACGCCAGATCGTGCACTTCGTCCGCCGAACCCGGCCGGAATCAAAAAAACCGTGGTATCCAGTTCCGGTACCGCGATTTCCCAATCCCACTGAAGCTTGCAAACCTCCTGCTCCCGACACCCCGTATTGACCTTGAACATGGCCATGGTCTGCAGGTGTGGCGGCAGTTCTGCGAACAAGATCGACTGCTCTTCCCAAGAAAGTGGGTAGGGCTTGCGGCAGTTCGTCTTCTCATCCAGGAGCGAGATCATCGGCACAACATCAAGCCATGGTCTGCGCTCATCATCACGCCACTTGCGCGCACATAGATTGAGAACCCTGATTGCCCGTTGAAGGGCAATATTGACCGTGCGATTCGTTACAGGCTTGCCCTCGGCAGGGTGCAGTTTGGAATGAATGTACGGTGCCAGGGAGTCGTCATCGATGTGCGTGATCGGCATGTCCCCAATGAACGGATCAAGCTGAGCCATATAGGTTGCAGATATATGGATTGACGCCTGATCCTTCACCTCCAGCAAGAAGCGGGTAGCCGCCTCTCGCCAGGTCCTGACCTTTTTGACACCGTAGACCTTTTCCTGTCGAAGCTTTTCCAGCAAGTGGATCAGGTACTGCTCGGCTTCTTGGCGGTCACAAGTGCCAGTACTCTCTTGAATTCGTTCTCCTCTGTACTTTTTGTCGATTTTCCAGATGCCGCTCGGCATTTTCTGGAGGCCGGTGATTGCTTTTTGGGCCATGGCGTAGCTCCGTTATCTTTGCCTTGGCGCTCGCTGCGAGGCCGATTGTTGTCCTGATTGACTGCTTTTTCAATCAGCCTGCTTGCGATGTACGCATCTATCCACTCGTCCAGCTCGATCCGGTCAAAGCCGACACCCTGGGTGCCGATGCGGAATTCCCGGACGTGGGGCCTGACTGTTTTGTCGAATTCGCCGCGGCACATCCCGAGATAGCCCGGTGCTTCGCCGGCACGAAGAATGCGCGGCAGGTGCTGTCCGACCTTTGCGGCTGTTGCGTTTGCCATGGTGAAATACTCCAAACCGCCGCGCTGGGCGGCATAGGGCGGGTTACGGGCGGTGAGGGTTATGCAGAACGGCGTCGGCTTTCTTTCTGGCGTTCTACATCGATCTGCTCATAGAGGGCATCGACCCTTTTGCCTTTCCGGTCGAGGGCCTGAGATCGTTTAATGTGATCTTGCACTGCCTTGCCATAGGGCTGCATCAGCTCAAGAAGCCGCAATTTCTCTTCAGGGTCTTTCGATTCATTGAACCTGGCGGCCAGCCGATCGCGCTCCTTGAAGTCCACCGCATCGAACGCCCGACTTTCTTTCTGCATTTCCTCAAGCACTTCGGCCGATTGCCTTTGCCAGCGGATGTACAGAACATCGCTTAGTTTGGGCTGGTAGAAATGCTGGCTCCTGATCCAGGCCACCAGGTCATCCTTTGTCATCTCATCAAGAACATCTTTCATGGCTTGCTTGCTCATCAGTAGTCACCCCAGCCCAAGCCCTGAATGTATTCGTTCGGAATGGTAACGGCCTCGGCCGGCACCGTGCTTTCGACTTCAAGGTTGCCGAAATACTCAATAGCTGCCTTGGCGCGCTCCATCGAGAGCTGTGCATGACGCATCTGCCAGGACTTGCGCGCCTTGTACGAGCGCAATGCCAGCGCCTTGTCGGTGTAGGCAAAACGCCTGCCCCAGTTTCCGCCTTCTTTCAGGACGCGCTTACGGCGCTTCTTTACCGTCTCGGCGGTCCAGGTGTATTGCGGGCCGGTGGCCAGATCGCAAGTGTGTTTGTCGCCGATGTAGAAGCATTGCGCTGTTTCGCCGATCACCTGGTACGTGATGCAGTGCACCTCAAGCCCATCAGGGCCAATGGTGTCTATGTAGCGGAAGTGGTCCGGCCAGGCTTTCTTCTTTTCTTCAGGCATGACTTCGTCCTTGCCGCTGTAGCGGCTGACTTTGAATTGGGGGAGGGTTACTTCGGGGTGTTGAGACGGGCTACCTCTAAAGCATCTTCGCCTTGCTGAGTCATTTCCCAATATGCCGGGCTGCGCTGCACGCGATTCAAAAGCCCTAGCTGTGTCAGAACGTCAAACCAATGGCGACCAATATCAACGTCTTGATTGTCGCTTGCGCACTCTTCAAACCGGCGCAGTTTGCTGATTACCTTTTCGGCGAATGGCAGCACCACTGCTACTGGTGCGTGTTGTTCGGCGTAAAGTGGAGTTTCTACCTTGCAACAAATTTCAAAGCAGTTGCCGCATTCTGCCTTGGTAAGAACTGCCCCGTCGGCATACAGCACCGCAACCGGCTCGCTCTTGAGCAGGGTGGCTGGCTTATCGAATGCTCCCGACTGCATCAGTTCCAGCAGGCGATCAGCGCCAATTTCATCGGTGTCACCCCAGCAATGATCATCGCCAACTGCCTGAAGGCATTGAGCGTCGTCTTCTGTTAGCTCGCCCGAACTGCCAATCCAGCCGCACTTGATGCACTCGGAGACGTAGTACAGGCCCACGAGCGGCTCAGTGCCCAGCTTTCGGTGCTTGATTTGATTGCTCATATTTTCTCCCGTGCACGCCGCTCAGCCGCTTCGGCCTGGCGCAACTTGCTGCATGTGGTGTGGTTGCCGTGGGCGCGTGACCTGTTGCATTGGTCACAGACTGTTTGCAGATCCAGCGGCCGCATGGGGCCGCCGTTGATCCTGACTGTTCGGCGCAGGGCGCTCATGCCGCCTCCTGCTGGACGTCCGGCTTTCGGATCAGTCCAAGGCGAACGCCTTCATCGCGAACAATCAAGATATCGTCGCCATAGCCCCAAGGATTCTCGAAGCCGTTATCCATGGTTGGCTGGAAATATCCGTAGCGCATCGTCTTCCCGATGAGTACGAATGCACCGATAGATCCGGCCAGGCTCTTGAGGGTGCCGCCGTGCGAGAAACCATCCCCGCGACCTTCCTTTACAACGTTGATGCGGGCACCGGTGTAGTCGTCAAACAGCCAGACGATGTTGCGGCGAGCGTTGAGGGTTAGGTACGCATCGTGCCCTGCGCCCCTGTTACGAAAGAAGCGCCGGCCGCAATTAGCAATAACCCTGATGAATTCGTTCGCAGCGATGATCCGGTCTAGGCGCAGCTGGCCGATGGTTTTGTTTTCTGTAGGCATGGGGAGTCCTTGCCGGGCCATGCCCGGGCGGTGGAGTGGGGGAATGATGGCTTTACGGAATCAGGACCAAGCGGTAGAGTGCGCGAATCCTGAAGCTCCGAATGGATCGAGCGAAAGTCAGCTTTGTGGGGCGCATCCACATGGCGGGCCGCCAGCAAGCCTAGGCACGTCTGGCGACGGGGGTGTGCAGTGGTAATCCCATTGCATCACTCGCACTTTGGACTCGGTACAGGAGGTTCTTTATGCAAATCAAGATCACTATCAGGCTAGACCTGCCAGTTTTGATCGTGCTGCTTAAGCTCGCACTGATCTTGCTGTAATGGTTGACCCAGGGGCAGAGCCGCTTCCTGGGGTTTACCCTCTTTATCCTCCGCAGTAACCTGAATCACACTGTGAGGGAAACATCTCCATTTGATCTCGCGGCCTGGGCGCTGCCGCCCATTGCACGACAGCCCGGATTCCGATAGCACCTTTGCGGCGTGCTGTGCGGAACATCACGCGGGGCTTTCCCTTCTGGGTGAAGCCAAGATCTCTCTCGGTGATGTCGATCAGCCGTATCCGATCCTCGGAAAGCAGTCGGATGTCGTCGATATTCGCATTGATGCACGGGTAACATTCAAGGGAGCGGTGCGGCATGACTTTAAAGCCAGCCCTGCGTATCAACGCATCGCGCATTTCGTCCGTGTGCCTTACCAGAGGCTGCCAAAGTTCACGGCCCCCGTGTCTCTCCGAATTTGTTACATGCTCCGGAGCGTTGGAACGGTGCTTGCTCTCGCTTCGACGCACGCCGGTCAGTGCGGCGGCTTCCTGCTCAGGGTCATTAATTCCAGCCACTTCAATGCTGGTATCACCTTCAGCTCGGCGGTACAGAATTGACCTTGTCCACCAGCCCCCGGCCAACCACATTTCCTTTTGACCAGAGCGAGCATACCTTCCGACTTGGTGCGCTCCGTGACAAAGCCGTAGGCCTGGGCAAGTTTCTCGCCTTGGACCACACGCTCTGACCACCAGCTTGCCGACCAGCCAGTGTCGGAGTAGAGGCAGACGACATCCTTCAAGTTTCGTTCATGCGCCCACTGGATTAGGGCGATGGAGTCGTTCCCATAACTGCAGAACAATACATTCATGATTATCTCCAGCCAGTAACCGGGCTCACCGGCTGGCGTGATTCTTTGATATGAGGTATTACGGGTGACCGGCATGGAGCAGAACTGAGGTGACAATGAAGTTTAGTGATGTGAAAGTAAGCTCGCGAGGTGAGATCGATCTCACAAAAATGATGCAGTCCGGACATCCAGTTGCGTGGCTATCAAAGCTATGCTGGGAAATAACAGAAGCAATGGTATGCCTCGATCCGAACCCTGTAGCCCGCGTTTATAAATCGATGAATTGTGCGATTACTGCGTGGCATATGCACGATTGGATCTGGCAATTTAGTGACGATCAGATGAAGTCTGAGCTTGCCAGACATCTGAATGTCCAGAAATTCAAAAGCATGCAAGATTTCAGCCGTGCCATCCAGAAAGCATGCCCTGCAATATCGCTATGTAGGCAAGTTGGAACGGCAGTGAAGCACGTATCTGTAGCTTACAATCGCCCGGATGTCACGACTCGCGTAGTCCATAGTGATCAAGACGGGATCATTAGCTATAGCGTCTTGATTGTTGATGGTGAAACTGAGCACTTAGATATTGCTGTCTACAGTGCAGCATTTGAGGTTTGGTCCCGTATATATGTGCATCTTGAGTTTCCTCTATGGGAGCAAGTTTATGCCTTGTGGCCCCAGTGGCAAGAGATGGAGAACTCGAAGTCATAACGCCATGGCATGGATGATAGATTGGTCGCGGGTCTTAGGCCGAAGCGCGTTTTAGTTGTTCGGTGAGTTGTGTTGGTAGCCCGCGTAATAATAAGCTGCCGGCCTCTGCATCATATTCAATGTCTGATCCGAGCATGTGAGATTCAAAGCTGATCGACAGGCCATTAGTGCGCCCAGTGAAGCGCCGGAACTGGTTCAAGGTGCGCTTATCTGCTGGGATTTCAGGCGAAAGGCCGTAGTCCTTGTTGCGGATAAAGTCGAAGAAGGCTTTCGGGCGGTCTTCGTCGATCAGCTCTGACAGTTCGTCGAGGGTGATCGGTTCGCCAATCTTGGCCTGGGCCATTGAGTAGCTGACCAGCGCCTGAGTCTTTTCGCGGGCGCTGTCTTCGTGTAAATCCTCAGCAGTTACAAAGTCGCTGAATGCCTTGAGCAGCGTGCGGGTTTCACCCGGGCCGTCGACACCTTCCTGACAGCCGATGAAGTCCCGGAAGTAGTCGGTTGCTTTGCGGCCCTTCGAACCTTTTAGGTACGAAATGTACTGCCGCGACTTCGGGTTGCTGCGCCATTCCGAAATATTGATCCGGGCTGCCAGGCTGATGTTGCCGAAGTCCAGATGCTTGGAAAGCGTGACGCTGAGGTCAGGATTAACGGTGACCCCTTCGCTGTTCTGGAGCAGGGCAACTACCAGGTAGTCGGTCAGGCCTTGCTGGTAGTGAGCGAACAAGGCTTGCCCGCCAACGGAGAGGTTTGACTCTTCCATCAGCTTGGTCAGGTGCTCGACAGCGGTAGTGCTGAACTCGATAAAGTCGCCGCCTTCGATGTAGGCCTGCAACCAGCCGCTGAAGGGGAAGGCGCCGGATTGGGCGTGAAAGAAACCCCAGGCCTTGCCGGTCTTGGCGTTGTAGGCGACGTTCAGGTCGTGGAGCAGGTTTTCAGTGACCTGCGATTCGGCCAGTTCTGTGCCGCTGACGTGCAAAACTGCGGGGGAGCCATCTGGCTTCTTGTCGATCGTATGGATGATGCTGTGACGGATAGGCATGGGCTTACCTCGGAATAGCGCCGCCCTCCGTGACCGGATGCAGCGAGGTTATTTATCGTTAGTGACGTGCAGCCGTGACAATCAATGAAGGCGGATAAACTCCGCTAATTGATGATCGGTCATGCGGTCGGCGCCGCGAATGAAGCGCGATATCAGGTCCTGCTCTTCATCAATCCCGGTGCGCGCCATGGTTCGTTTCAAAGCGGCGTCATCGTTGTGATAAAGAGCTGTGACAATCTTTCGTGACAGCAGGAGCGCTTCTTTTTCCTCTGCGCTCAGCTTGTCCCGCACGCGCTGTTCGCGCTTGCGCTCGGTTGCAGATTTGGCCATGGCCTTTCTCTTCAAGTCCGGTTGGTGGCAGCGATGGGGGATGCGTAGTGGCAAGTTGCTATAGCTTTGTGATCAACTAAACGGTCTGAACTACTACTCAAAGGATTCACATGAAACTGAAAATCACCGCCCTGTGCCTGCTCGCTGTGTTGGGTGGCTGCACAACTGCCGGTCCATACGTCACGAATATCTCTAGCGATGGTCGCAACGGCCTGAACATTGAGCGGTGCGCTGTGAAGCTGAACGCATTTATGGGAACCGTTAGCACTACAGAATGCACAAGCCAGAACCTGCAGCTCAGCCGTAACAACTAAGGGCGCGAACTCTGCCCGGAGTCCTGACTTTTCAGCTGCGAGTGCGCTGGGCGGCAGATGGTGTTGAGTTTTTCGAAGGCTGCGCCTTACTGAGGCGTTGATGCGTCTCACAGATGGCTGCCGAAGAAGACAAACACGGCGAGTATTGCACCGATGCGTAATGCCCAATTTCGCAGGTGTTGCCCGAATTGCTTGATGTTGAACTGCGCGGCTTTGGCTTCCAGTTCCCGGGCATGGTTGGTGGCGTTGTTGTGACCGAAGCGCTCGGCTACGACCACGCCAGTAGCCCGGTTGACCAGCAAGAAGGTGTTGTTGCCGCTTGGGCGCACAATGATCACCGGTGCCAGTGGTGGCGGCATTACGCCGGGCTTTTGGTAAAACTCGGCAGTGGCCTGGCGTGTGCGTTCGCGCAACCCTTCAAGAATTGCGCAGCGCTTGGCGAAAGATATATGCATGGTCGATCCTCGACAGGGTTACGGTTATTCGTCAGCACTCAGGCGCTGCGCTGTTTGCCGATGGGTGCGTAATGGAGTGCTGACGAATAAACGCAGGTATTAAAAAGCCCAGTCGAAACCGGGCCGTGTTGCACTCTTAAAACACCACCGTATGTAAGAGCCTGGCTGTGCGGGCGTGCCCGTCTTTGTTTACTTGTGCATGGCTGAATCCTCCGTTTTGATCGTCAGCAGGGCGGGGTGATACAGGTGTCCAGCGTCTGCTGGGTTGGCGTCCGCATCGGTCTGTACTCAAGCGGGGTAATGCCGAAGATCAGACCGATGCGTCCTGGTGCTGGGGAGTACCAGGGGCTCGGGCAGTTAGCGACAGGCTGTCGTGGCGCTGGTTGATTCGGGTTATACGGTCAGCTCAAGTGCGTCGGCGCGGCGCACCAGGCGCATTTCGGCGAAGCGACGTTCTGAGGGGCGACGGTCGCGGCGCGACATTTCGCTGTCTGTAGCGGCGTGCAAGGCGATCAGCCCGGCCAGTAGCAAGCAGAGTGGGCTGATGATCTGTCGACGCATCGCTTCGGCGATCATTGCGCCCTGACGGTGAACGCCAAGCTTGTACATGGCGCAGGCCAGTCGCTTGACCACGGTGCCCGGCGCAATGTCGAACGCTCTGGCGATCTCTTTGGCGGTCAGTCCCTGGGCAACTGACAGCACGAATTGCAGTTCCCGCGGCGCAAGGCCTCGGCCGAGGTGGCCTTTCCATGCACCGTCTACGATTGTCGATTCCATGATGTTTACTCGGTTGTTTTCCCGCTGCATCCGGCAAGCCAGGTGCAGAAGTGAAAGTGTCCGTTAGCAAGCCTGAGCGCCGAATGTCGGTGGCCTAAGCGATGCCTTATTGCGTGCTGTTCCCTGAACTCAAACGCCGTATGGCGTCAGGGCTTGTCTGCAGGTTGTTAAAGAGCGTTCCGGTTACCCGAGCCCTGTTGGGGCCTGTCGAGCCAGTTTGGCTACTCGACGAGGCAAAGATAAGCCAATGCCTATTTTGTGTAAATAGGCATTAGCTAATTATTTTCCTGTGGACGTGAAAAAGCCCGCGTTGGCGGGCTTCAGTTTGTTGCTGGAAACAGGTGCTCGGTTGGCTGGTTTAGCCAGCCAGGCGGGGTTCAGCCGTACAGTTTGGCTGTCGACTTCAAGGCATCGGTATGCAGAAAAATATCGTCCAGGGTTTCTATCGGGTGCCGAGTTTCTTTTTTGTCAGCATCGAACAGGCCGAGGTATTTTTGCGCACGGTTGAAGTGGAGGCGGGCGATGGGCTTTCTGTTGTTGTCATCAAGAAGAATGCCGAAATAGCTCTGGGTGTCACGAGCAACGATGCGTTTGGCATCAACCTCGGTACGCACAATCGCTTTGACGATGTTGTAGCCTTCAGTTTCTTCTTCAGTCGTAACAATCAGATCCTTCTCTTCGTCTGCCGGGAGTTCAACCTCTGGTGTAAGAGAGGGCGTCACGGGCTGACTTGAAAACACCGGCTGAGTATTACCGCTGATAGCGGACTTGAGGCGTTCGTTAATTTGGTCACCGAGAAACTGCACTGTAGCCTTTCTGGTCAGGTGGCCGAACTGTTCGCGGACTTTTTGGGTAATGACGCCATCGTAAATTCGAGAAGCGAAAAGCCTTACGAAATCATCGTCAGGCTCATTGAATTGAGCAGCCAGGATACGTTTGATTTGGCCGACATATTTGAGCTCGCCTGCGGCACTGATGATGGAGTCCACATCAAACGCCGATTTGGTCAGTTTTTGCAGCTCAGGGATGGCGTGTTCGTCGATATTCAGGAGGTCGAGTTCTAGAAAGGGCTTCTCGTCCATTTTGTTTGGGGCGTCCAGGTCGGTGAAGAACTTGTAGACCTGGCCGTTTGTAAGAATGGAAATGCGTGCGCTTGTGACATGGAAGTAGCGGAAGAGCTGGCCGGCATGGTTGATGTTCAACGGCTCGCCGATTTTCTTGCTTTCAATGAGGATCTGAATGGCACCATCTTTCAGGATGGCGTAATCAACCTTTTCGCCTTTTTTCGTGCCGATATCGGAGGTGAATTCAGGCACTACTTCAAGCGGGTTGAAAACGTCATAACCCAGAATGGACTGGATAAAGGGCATGATAAAAGCATTTTTAGTTGCTTCTTCGGTTTGAATGGCTGCGCTCTGTTGTCGAATTTTTGCCGCTAATCCTGCGAGCTTTTCTTCAAATTCCATGATTCCCTCCACAGGGAAAAATTTTCTACAGTTTGCGAGCATTCCATGCGAGAAGAACCCTTGCCTGGATATGGACGCGTTCGAGTTGTGCGCCTTCAATCACAATTGCCGGATAAATCGGGTTGTCAGAAATCATTCTCAGCGAGCCGCCGGTCATTCGCTGCAGCCGCTTGATGAACAGGTCGCCATCCAGGGTGAAGACGTAAATCGCGTCCGTCCGAATCTCAGTGATGCCGCGATCAACGAGCAAAGAGTCACCATTACGGAAGGTGCCATCCATGCTATCGCCGTCACCATCAATGATGGCGAGGTTCTCTAGTCTGGAGTAATTGAGGCCTTGGCTTTTGAGCCAGTCAACGTGAACAGTTATATCCCGTATGACTTCGGTGTTGTGTTCGGGAGGACTTCTGCCTGGCCCCATAGATGCCGTTACATCAAGGTGGGGGATGGTGAAGAAGTTAATGTCTGCGCTCTTTCTGCGAAAGTTAATGGCAAACACGTTGCTCTCCTGATCAACATCAGTTGCTTGCACAACAGGACTCGATACAGATAGAAAATCGGATACGCGATCGCTAAGACCCCAGTGCGAGGGCTTAGCCACATCCGAGAAATAGTCCATCAGCTCCATGAGCTTGGCTTTGTCTATTCGCCCAGTCTTCACCCAACCCTGGACAGACGGAGGCGCCACGCCGAAATCTTCGGCGAGCTTCTTTTTTGAAACACCTTTGGCGAGTCGAGCTTGCTCGATGGCTGCGCCTAATTCTTTACCTGTAAGCATTGCCTAATTAAGCCTATCCGCAGGTTGAGTAGGCAATAGCTTGTCCGTGATTAGCTAATGCCTTATATTTGCCCGGCGATCTAACGGAGAACATCCATGACACCAGCACAAGCAGCTCGGGAGGCGGCCCGCATCGTAGGGAGCCAGACCGATCTGGCAAAGCGCCTTACCGTCTCAGCCCCGACTGTCAGTCAGTGGTGCTCTGGCGACCGGCCAATTCCCCCACCAAGAGCTCTGCAAATCGAAGCTTTGACAAAAGGCCAAGTAAAACGCGGTGACCTTTGCCCATCGTTTCCCTGGTCCGAGATGGTCGCGTAGTCCAGAGATTCGATTGTCAGGCCATTTGGCACAAGGGAACAGCACCTCGGATTAGCTGTTAATCCATCCAGTTACCAAATCGCAGGCAAAAAAAAGCCGGTGGCTAGACCGGCTTCTTCACAACTTCTTTCGGGGGCCATTATGTGCACCATTTGTTCATCACGCAACACCGCTGACGTGATACCTCGCCTTGCACAAATACTTGCCACGACCACCGCACAGGAGGCCGTGTAATGGCCCGTATCCGCACGATAAAACCCGAGTTCTGGACCAGTGAACAGGTCATGGAATGCAGCCCTTTGGCGCGTCTGTTGTTTATCGGCGTGTGGAATTTCTGCGACGACGCGGGCAATCACCCCATGTCGGCCAAGACCCTGAAGGCACTGGTGTTCCCAGGCGATGACATCACCTCGGCGAAAGTCGGTGAACTGCTCGCCGAGTTGTCAACGAATGGGCTGATCGATCTCTACGAGGTGTCGGGTAAAGAGTACCTGCACGTCAACGGCTGGAAGCATCAGAAGATCGACCGACCGACGATCAAGCACCCTGCATATCGACTGACTATCGACGCTGACTCGGAGAGTGCTCGACGAGCCCTCGCCGAGGAACCGCCAGAGCCTAGACGAGCCCTCACCCCCGGAAGGGAAGGGGAATGTAAGGGAGAAAACCCACCCAACGCGCACGAGACGTTCGACCCACGCGAAATGGTCGCCATGACCCTGGACTGGTTGCCAGATCCAGAAACCCTAAAAACCTATGCCGTTCACGTTGGCCTGTCTGGCGCTCTGTTCACTCCAGCCGTGATTGCCCTGTTCACCTGCCACTACGAGCCGAAGGGTGTGATCAACACCCAGGCCGAGTGGGTGAGCATGCTGGTCAAGTGGGTGCAGCGTGATCAGGTCAAAACCGCCGGAACCAACGTCAGCCGGTTCCCGGGCAAGCCCCGTTCTGACGAACCCTTTGACGATGAAAACACCGACTGGCTGCATCAGGAGGCCACCCAATGAATCAAGTTTCAGTAATCGCCACCGGCCTGTGGGCCAAGGTGCAGACCGGCCAGTTCATCGCTGCCGGTGAAAGCGAAAACATTCAGCCCGCCGCCGAGCTGTCCCAGGCCACGGCCAAGGTCATCAACGGCTTGTTCCGTGAACTGCGCTCGATCTTCCCGGCATGGAAGCAGGCTTGGCCGGATATGGCGACCTACAAAGCCGCCAAGCAGCAGTGGATGCGCGGGTTTCTTGAGGCCGGGATCTGCAGCACTGAGCAACTGCGTTTCGGCCTGATGCAGGCCCGCCAAGCTGCCAAGGACTTTGTGCCGAACGTGGGTGTGTTTATCGGCTGGTGTACGCCTACAGCAGAAATGCTCGGCCTGCCGAGGTTAGCTGCGGCCCATCGCGAGGCTTGCCGTAACGCGCATCCGTCGATGGCCGGTCAGGCCAAGTGGACCCATGACGCGGTGTGGCATACGGCCAAAGAGTGCGGTTTTGAAAACCTCAATCGGCTGTCCCACGACCTGAGCATCAAGCTGTTTGAGCGCAACTACACGATCACAGTACGCCGCATTCTGGCGGGCCTGCCGTTGCAGAAAATGCCGCTGGCTTTACCGCCACGGGCCATTGAACGCAGCGCGCCCGAAGTGGGCAACAAGGCTCTGGCGGCACTGCGGGCCATGCGTTCGGGAGGTGCTGCACATGCCTAACTTCCGCCTGGCCCCGGTTAAGCCGAGCGCCTACCGCTGGGCTGTTCACTGCTGCTCCTACAAGCTCGATTTGAGCCATAAGCCCGACCAGGCCGTGGCCCTGTTTGATCATGAAAGTGCGGCACACACGTTTGGTCGCCTGATGTGGCCAACCACTTACGAGGTTGTCGACCGGCAACCTGCGCAGGAAGGTGACTGTTGAACACCAAAATCCAAACCCTGACCGTGAAGCTGTCCGACGCCGAGATCGGGCGTAATGCCAAGCTTGAGCATGTGCGTGACCTGCGTGATGCCGGCCACCCTGCGTTGCACTTCCGGTTCTCCAAGAATCGCACCCGTGGCTCCTGGTACTTGCTCAACAAGCGCCGCTGGCACCGCATTGGCGCCTTTCCGGACTTGAGCGCCAAGCAGGTGCTGGCCGCGCTGCCGGCCGTGCGCCTGCGCGTTTCGGCTGATGCAGGCTCGACCATTTCCCAGTGGGCTACTACGGGCGAACTGCTCAACTGGTACGCCGATCGTATGGCCCGTGACCGTAGTTTGTCGGCCAAGCGCAAGAATACCGGTGCCTCGGCCATGAAGTGTCACCTGCTACCACGGCTTGGTGATTTGCCGTTGGAGGAGGTCAACAAGGCCACCCTCGACACCCTGTTTATGTGGCCGCTGCAGGAAGCCCTCTCAATCGATTATGTGCGTCTGGCGTTTCAGTTGCTGGCCCTGGCATTCCGGCAGGCGTTGAAGCTGGGCCTGATCTCGTCCAACCCGATGGCGGGAATCAAGTTCAGCGACTTCTCCAAGGCCAAGGTAGGGATCAAGCCGTCGCGTCTGCGTGGTGTGCAGTTGCAGGATCTGTTGGGCGAGCTGGAGCAGGCCATGGCGAGCAATCCGGCTGACGCCATGCTGGCCCTGATGATGCTGTGCCACGGCACCCGGATCGGCGAGACCCGGCAAGCGCGCTGGCCGCATATCAGTCTGGCCGAGCGCGAGTGGTTCATTCCGGCTGAACACACAAAGACCGGCGTGGAGCATCACCTGCCACTGACTGACCAGGTGCGCGCCCTGTTGATCCAGTACCGCGAAACCCAAACTGCCAGCGGCTATGACGGCCAGTACCTGTTCCCGGCCCGCAATGGCAAGGCGCTGAGCGAAGGGCAGGCTAGTGCCGTGTTCACCCGGTTGGGCAAGGGCGACTGGACCAGCCACGACCTGCGCAAGGTAGCCCGTACAGGTTGGGCAGACCTCGGCATCGACCACCTGATCGGTGAGCTGCTGATCAATCACGCGATGGGCCACAACGTGAAGGTGTACATCCAGTCGGACGTGATGGGCCGCAAGCGTGACGCGCTGGAGAAGTGGCACGACCATCTAGACCAGAAGGGTTTCAACCTGATCCATGGGCAGACAGGCGTTAGATTCGGAGAATCCGGTAATACGCTGGAGGCCGCTAACGGCGTGGCGTGCAGCTCTATTCAGAAAACAACCATAGGTGAGGTTTCAAAATGATGATTCGTAAAACGCTGCACCGGCCTTTGGGTGATACCGAACACATGCTTGAGCAGTGGGGCTGGTGGCGAATGGACGGGATGGGGATTCCCAGCTATGCCTCGCCAATGCTGGCTTTGATGCGTGACGCGCTGCCTTCCAGCACGAAGTCTTACACCATCACTGATGAACTGGCATGTGCTGTAGACGGGGCGTTGGCCAGGCTGTGCAAGCGTGACCAGCAGATGGGCGATATGGTCTGGCTTTATTACGGATCCAAGTGGCCGGCAGTGCGGGTAGGTCGCCACTTCAAAGTGAGTGAGATGAAGGCGCGAGAGCTGATCAAGGCGGGCGTGGCTTGGATCGACTGCGTTCTGGAGACCCTGCGTGAGGCAGCGTGAAAAGAGTTGTCCATATGGAATAGCTCTGTTTTTATAGCACCGTGTTTAGCTGTTACAGCGGGACACCACAGAGAAAGCCCGGCCATTGAGTCGGGCTTTTCAATTTTAGATAGATTGTGGCGTCTTCATAGGTAAGCAAAATAATTTAAGTTCTTGGGTTCTATGTCGATAATGTCATGTTGCCATCATATTTGGATGGGCATTATGGAAGCCAAGGAGTAACAAATGTCAGATGTGTCGTGGTATTACGCGTTAAATGGTTCGAGATGTGGTCCGTACACTCTCGAGCAGATGAGTGGTTTTTTGAGCTCTAATGATATTAACGCTGATACTAAAGTCTGGGCGGGCACTGGTGATTGGGTCAGCTTGAAAGATACTGTGCTGGCTCAAAATATTCAGCGACCGTCTGGGCCCCCACCTTTGGCAGCCTCTGATGTTGATGATCGCTTTGTATGGGCTTTGGTTGGTGTACAGCTGGTAGGCGGGTTAGTCGAGTACTTATCAGGCATCAGCATTTGGTGGGCTTTCCTCATCCTAAATATAGGTCTGTGCGTCTTCGATGAGAGGCGCTTGAAGGCTGCGGGTCATTTGGCTCCGCAAAGTTACTGGGCGCTTCTTGTTCCAGTTTATCTTTGGAAGCGTGCGTCGCTACTGAACCAGAAAAAACACTATTTTTACGGCTGGATGGCTGCATTCATTGTGTCGGTTTTGCTAAGTGTCGTTGGAGACGAGTCTGCAATTGAGGACGCGGCATGCCCTATCGTTACCGAAATCATTCACAAACAGTTCTATCAAACGTCGTCTTGTCTTGCCGTGACGATTGACGAAGAAGTGAGGAGCGGTTTTTATCTCGCCCATGCCATTCTCGATAATGGTAACGACATTGATATCACTATTGAGAAGAAAGGGGAGCAGATTTTAGTCCGCATTCCCAAGCAGTAATTACCTAGTCTGAGCCAGATCGAATCTGCTCCTAGTTGTATTTCTTGGTTTTTACAGTTCATTAAGCCTCGGCATTTGCCGGGGCTTTTTCGTTTTCGGCCCCGCCACACCCATCGCGTCAAGCTGGGAGTGCTGTCGGGGCCGAACCCATTCTGCTCCCAGCTCGGGAGGACACCGGATGCCTCATATGCCTGATAAGCCAGACACCTGGGTGATAGCGCTCGCGTGGCTGAGTCAGCACTCGCCGACGATCTATGCCGCCACACTGTCCTTTGTAATGGCGGCGCTGCGGATCATCTACGGCGGCGGCACTCGGCGGCAGGCAATGCTCGAAGCAACCATCTGCATGCTGCTCACCACCAGCCTGATTGCGGTGCTGGAGTACTTCGGCCTGCCGTCCAGCCTGGCTACACCGGCAGGCATCTGGATTGGTTTCTTGGGTGTGAAGAAGATCGCCGACCTGGCTGACCGCTTCGCTGACTTCAAGCTGCCACGGCGGTCCGAGTGATGGCCTGCAGCGGATGCGCCGCCCGGCGCGAACAACTCAACAAGTGGAAGGCGATTGCATATGAGCGAGCAGCAGAGCTCTTTGGCTGGCCTGCTCAGCCAGGTACTGGCCGAACAGATCAAGCAGACAGTGATCCTCCAGCGGATAGCAACCCAGCAGACCCAGTTGATCACAGCCTTGGCGGAAGAGGGGATTGAGCAGAACCCCGAGTCAGAGCCTCTGACCTACATGAGCGGCGCACCGCGCCATCCAGCATGAGCCGCCTCCAGACACTGGCCACACGCCTGCAACCCCAAGCCAATCGCATCGCAACCGCAGTGCCTGGGTCATGGCGCAGTGACAAGGCCACCTCGACCCAGCGCGGTTACGGCTACGCATGGCAACAGGCGCGACTGGTGCACCTCAATGCCCATCCCTTGTGCGTCTACTGCGAGCGTGATGACCGGGTGACAGCGGCCAGCGTGGTCGACCACGTCATCCCGCACCGTGGCGACATGACGCTGTTTTGGGATCGCAGCAATTGGCAATCGCTGTGCAGACCTTGCCACGATATCGTCAAAAAGCGTGAGGAATCAGCAGGTTGAACGGCCTTGCAGTGTCAATCTTTATTGTTCGTTTTGGCCACAAATATACGAATGAGAATATTTATCAATAAAGTTGTTGCAATTAATTCGCATTTGTGGTTTCGAGAATGATTCTTATTTGATTTAATGAGAATATTTCTCATTTAGTGGGGGGGGAGGGTAAAACTCCAGAGGCCTTTTGCTCCTAGACCACCCATCCCCGCACGCGCACATTTTTTCCCCTTTTCAGGAATTATTGTTAATGGCTTTAACACCCAAGAAGCGGGCATTCGTCGACGCTTTGCGGGGCGGTGCCTCAAACAAGGACGCAGCCATCGCCGCAGGCTACGCGGCGTCCAGCGCATCGGCCGCCGGATCACGGCTGGCAAAAGACCCTTACGTCATGGCCGCAATGGCCGGGACGACCTTTAACAAAAAAGTTAACAAAATTGTTAAAGCTCCAGCAGCGCAACAACCGGCTGCTGATGCGCCACAAGCAGCTGATTCCGATGACGGCCCGGGCTTCGATTTGAACAGGGCCTTGTCATTCTCCGACCCGAAAGCGTTCCTGCTGGCTGCCATGAATGACCATGAAGCCGAGGCAAAGCTGCGGGTCGATGCCGCCAAAGCGCTGATGCCCTTTATGCACCCGCGCAAAGGCGAGACCGGCAAAAAGACCGAGCGCGAAAACGCGGCGAAGATTGCCGGGGCAGGGCGCTTTGGCTCAAGCCCACCCCCATTGAAGGCGGTCAAGTAAATGCAATGGACGACTGCCTGCCCGGACTGGGAGGAAAAACTGCGCCTGGGGCAGTCGATTATCCCGCGCCCATTGTTTCCGCAGGAGGCCGAAGACGGTCTGGCGGTGTTGCGCGAACTAAAGATCGTCGACGCCCCAGGCAGCCCGACCATTGGCGAGTCCTGCGCCGAGTGGGTGTTCGACTTTGCCGGGGCGATCTTCGGTGCCTACGACTACACCACCGGGCGCCGGATGATCTCGGAATACATGCTGTGTATCCCCAAGAAGAACTCCAAGTCGACCATTGCCGCCGGGATCATGCTCACCGCGCTGATCCGCAATTGGCGCATGTCGGCCGAGTTCATCATCCTGGCCCCGACCAAGGAAATTGCTGACAACTCGTTCAAGCCTGCGGCCGATATGGTCAAGCACGACGAAGAGTTGCGCGACCTGATGCACGTCCAGCCGCACCTGCGCACCATCACCCATCGGGAAACCGGCGCCACGCTCAAGGTGGTGGCCGCCGATGGCGACACGGTGGGCGGCAAAAAGGCCGTGGGCGTGCTGATCGACGAAGCCTGGTTGTTCGGCAAGAACGTCAAGGCGCCGGACATCATCCGCGAAGCCACGGGCGGTCTAGCGTCACGGCCTGAAGGCTTTGTGATCTGGCTGACCACGCAGTCCAACGAGCCGCCTGCCGGTGTGTTCCGCGAAAAGCTCAAGTACTCCCGCGCCGTGCGTGACGGGCGTATCGATGACAACCAGTTCCTGCCGGTTGTCTACGAGTTCCCGCAGGCAATGATCAAAAGCGGCGAAGCCCGCCTGGTCGAGAACTTCCACCTGGTGAACCCGAACATGGGGTTCTCGGTGGATGAAGCCTTCCTGTTGCGCAGCTTCAAAATGGCGCAAGAAGCAGGCGAAGAAGAACTGCGCGGCTTTCTGGCCAAGCACGCCAATATCGAAGTCGGTTTGGCGCTGCTGTCCGAACGCTGGGCCGGGGCGGACTTTTGGGAGGTGCAGGGCAAGCGCCCTGGCTTGAGCTTCGATGACCTGCTGCGCCAGTGCGAAGTGATCGATATCGGCATCGACGGCGGTGGTCTGGATGACTTGCTGGGCTTTGCAGCTGTCGGCAGGCACCGAACCACCCGTGAGTGGCTGTTGTGGACGCACGCATGGGCACACCCATCTGTGCTCACCCGTCGCCAGTCCGTGGCGGCCAACTTCCACGACTTCGCCAAAGACAAAAACCTCACCTTGGTCGATCAGATCGGCCAGGACGTAGAGCAGGTGGCAAATCTGGTTTCCCGGGTTGAGCAATCCGGCCTGTTGGACAAGGTCGGGCTCGACCCGGCGGGTATCGGCGCGATTCTCGATGCCCTGGTCGAAGCCGGTGTACCCGAAGAAAAGGTTATTGGTATTTCACAGGGCTGGAAGCTGGGCGGCGCGATCAAAACCGCCGAGCGCAAACTGGCCGAAGGCACCTTGATCCACGGCGGCCAGCCGATGATGGCCTGGTGCTGCGGTAACGCCAAAGTAGAGCCACGCGGTAATTCGATTTTGATCACCAAACAGGCTTCGGGCTCGGCCAAGATCGACCCGCTGATGGCCACGTTTAATGCGGTGACGCTGCTGTCGCTCAATCCCCAGGCCCAAAGTGGCCTCGACAACTACCTGACCGATGGATTCTTTGGGCTCATCGGCTCGAACTCATAGGCTGAATATGGCTTCTCGTTGGTACAACCCACTGTCGTGGCGCATGTTTGGCTACACCGATCCGGCCTCGGGTAACTATGTTGAAGTTGACCTTGAGGTCGGAGGTAGAAAAACCAAGGCTGGTGTCCGGGTCACGACCAAGACCGCACTGTCCATCAGCATGGTCTGGTCTTGCGTAAAGATCCTGTCGGAGTCGCTTAGCGGCCTGCCTCTGAAGTTATTCGAAGACACCGACAAGGGGCGAGAATTGGTGCCCCGCAACGACCGGTCACAAAAGCTGCTGCGAAAGCCCAACCCATTCATGACCATGCTGAACTTTCTTAAGTTCGTGGTCGTAAATATGGCACTACGAGGCAATGCGTTTGCACTCATCGAGCGCAACACCCATGGCGACCCTATCGGGCTGGTGCCGCTGGACGGCAAGACAGTCTCCATTGATACCGATGACGATCTGCTCTATTGGATCACGCCAAGCAAAGGTGACCGGTTCCCGGTATCGCCGGAGAACATGCTTCATTTCAAGCTGTTCAGCCTGGACGGCATCGTCGGTTTATCGCCCATTGAACACCAAGCAGAAACCATGGGCCTTGCCTCGGCTGGGCAGCAGTGGTCTGCACGATTTATGCGTAAAGGCGGATTCACTGGCGGTTATGTCATCTACAAGCAGTTCCTTACCAAGGAACAGCAGACCCAGGTGATGGAAAAGTTTCCAGACGTTCGGAAGGCCGATGCTGACGACATCGGAAAGATGGCCATCCTTCAGGGCGACCCCACGATTGTTCCGGCAGGTATTACACAGAAGGACGCCCAGTTCATTGAGTCTCAGCAGTTCCAGGAAGAAGCACTGGCGGGCATCTATGGCGTGCCGCTGTGGCTGGCCAACCGGGCTGGCAAGACCTCGATCATGGGGTCGAACCTTGAACAGCAGCTCACCGGCTACATCACATTCGGCCTCAAGCCCTTTATTGATGCTGTCGAAGACGAGCTCAACGACAAGATCTACCGATCCACTTCCCGCTTTGTAGAGTTTGCCGTTGAAGGCTTGCTTCGGGCTGACAGCGCCGGGCGGGCTTCCTATTACAAGGCCGCTCTGGGCGGATCGGGCGGCTCCGGCTGGATGTTTATCAACGAAGTTCGCGCAAAAGAAAACCTGCCTCCCCTTGAAGGCGACGAATACAACCAGGTCACGCGTTGGGAGATGGATAGAAATGGCGAATCTTGAGGTTCCTTTTGAGCTCAAGTCAGTGGATGACGCTGGCAACTTCGAAGGCTATGCCGCGGTATTCAACAACGTGGATCTGGGCGACGACGTAATCCTGCCCGGTGCCTTCACCCGCGTGAAGACCACGCGCGGCGGCAAGCTGAAGTTGGCTCTGTATCACGACCTGACCCGGTTAGTGGGGCTTGCCGATTACACCCAAGACGATCATGGCCTTCTGGTGAAGGGCAAGATCAACCTGGCGGTGAGCTATGCGCGTGACGCCTATGAGCTGATGAAGGCCGAGGTGCTCGACAGCATGTCGATCGGCTTCAACACCATCAAAGCAGATTTCGAGGATCGCGCCGGACGCCGTGTTCGCATTATCAAGGAGGCTGAACTGTGGGAGGCCTCCTTCGTTCCGTTCGGTATGAATCCTGAGGCGCAAGTCCTCAGCGTCAAGTCTGATATCAGGCTTTTCGAGAACGCCCTGCGCGAGCGCATGGGTCTTTCTCGGAAGGAGGCGGCTACGGTCGCTTCGCTCGGCTACCCCGCACTCCGCCGTGATGGCGGCAGCGAGGCCACGGTGATCGTGGAAGAGCTGAAACAAATTTCCACGCTATTCACCCACCATTTCGGAGTATCGCAATGAGCGAAGTAAAAGAACTGAAGGATTCCCTTGAGCTGCAACTGAAGACTGGCTTCACCGGGCTGCAAGCCAAGTACGATGCGGCCATCGCTGAAGTTGAAAAGGGCAATAAGGTCACCACTGACCTGAAGAGCCAGATCGACAACCAGAAAGGCGAGTTGCAGCGCGTGATTGACCAGGTTCAGGATCTGGAGCAGAAAGGCGTCAAGCTGCGCGGTCAGCCTGGTGAGGCTAAATCCTTCATTGATCTGGTCGACACCCACGACAACTACAAGGGCTTGCAGCAAAAAAGCATCAGCATGGCCGAGATCGAAGTTACCAAGTCGGATCTTGCCGGCATGAAGGAAATGAAGGTTGGCAGTGCTGGTCTGGTGGCTCCGATTTACGACCCGGTTATCCAGCCTGGCATTCGCCAGGAGCTGCGAATCCGCGATTTGCTCACCACCATCCCCGTGACTGGTCAGAACTACACCTATTTCCGCGAGAACGTGCATACGCGAGGCGCCGCGCCAGTGGCAGAGGGTGGTCTGAAGCCGACCAGCAACGTCACGTTCACCACCGAAACAGACCGGGTGAAGAAAATCGCGGTCTGGATGCCAGCCACAGACGAGGTTCTCTCTGATGTACCTCAGATGTTCGCTTACTTGCAGCAACTGCTGCGCTATGACCTCAAGCTTGAGGAGGAAGGGCAGATCCTCAAGGGCGACGGTACCGGTGAAAACCTGAATGGCCTGATGACTCAGGCAACCAGCTATAACGCGGCCCTGAGCAAGGCGGGTGACACTGCCATTGACCTGTTGCGCCGTGCCATTTATCAGGTGCGCAAGCAGTCGCAAATGTCCGCCGACGGCGTGGTCATGACCGAGCTGGACTGGATGAACATCGAGCTGCAAAAAGACGGCGAAAACCGCTATCTGTTCGCCAACCTGCAGGGTTTGGTAACCCCAATCATCTGGGGTCGACCAGTCATCACCTCGGACAGCATGGATGAAGGCGAAGCCGATGTTGGCGGCGAGTTCCTCGTGGCCAACTTTGCACGTTCGACCACGCTGTTCGATCGCATGTCGTTCCAGTTCAAAATGGGCTTGATCAATGATCAGTTCATTCGCAACGAAATCGCGCTGCTGGTGGAAGAGCGTCTTGGCCTCGGTGTGCGCCGCAAAGAAGCGCTGGTCAAAGGCCAGTTCCCAACGGCTGCTTAAATTCCAACGCTCATGAATGGCCGGCATCTAGCCGGCCTTTTCGTTTCAGGAGAGACCATGAAAATTAAAGTGATTTGGGGCTTTGTCGGTAACGGCGCGCTGCTGGGTCATGACTCGAACAAGGTGAAAGCCGGTGCTGTTTTCGAGGACGTTGATGATGAATACGCCCACACGCTGATCGGCAAGAGCCTGGCTGTCGAACTCGATGGCAACGGTAAGCCCCGGTTGTTCAAACCCAAGGAAACCAAACCGGTCGCGCCGAAGGATGAACAGGCCGCAGCTGACAATGTTGCTGCTGATCAGGCCGCTGCAAAAGAGGCCAAGTAAATGATCGATCTGGCCCGCATAAAGCTCCACCTGCGGCTGGAAGGGGATTTGGACGATCCGCTGGTCCTTGGGTTTCTCGCCGCGGCCAAATCCCATGTGGCCATGCACTGCGACAGGGAACTGGTAGAGACAGTGCCAAACGGGCCCGATCAAATGGGCCTCACTCCGGATGTAGAACAGGCTTTGCTGCTGCTTGTAGGGCACTGGTATGCGAACCGTGAGGCCGTGGTAACCGGTGTCACGACCACAACCGTACCGCTCGCTGTCGAGCGCCTTCTTATGTACAGGAAGCGATACTGATGAGAGCCGGTCTTCTGCGGCATCAGATCGTCATCCAGCACCAAACCGCACAGCAAGACCCGGTCACAGGCGAGGTGGTAACAGCTTGGGTCGAGTTTGCGCGTGTATGGGCGGCAGTCGACCCACTCAGCGCCCGCGACCTGATTGCCGCGCAGGCCAGCCATTCCCAGGCCAGCGGACGCATCACGATCCGCTATCGCCCAGGCGTGCTGCCGACCATGCGCATCCTGCATCGCGGGCAAATCTTCACAATCATCGGTCAGCCACTCCCGGACAGAAATTCGGGCCTGGAGTACCTGACCCTTGTTGTCGCTACGGGGGTGAATGATGGCTGACGGTATGCACTTCAATATCCAGGGGCTCAATGGCGTAGTCGACAAAATGCGCACCCTGGGCCCACGACTGCAAAAGAAAGGCCTGCGTAAAGCGGCGCGGGCTGCAATGAACATTGTGCGTGACGCCGCGAAAGCCAACGCCAAGGCCATCGACGACCCGGCCACCAAAGAAAAGGTGTTCCGCAACCTGATCACTCAGGAGTCGAGCAAACAGTCCAAGCGCGAAGGCGGAGTAGTGATGCGGGTCGGCGTGCGTGGCGGCTCGGGCTCCAACCAGCACAGCAAAGACGCCTCCGGCAACCCGGGCGGCGACACTCGGCACTGGCGTTATATCGAACTCGGTACCGAACACAACCCGGGGGTACCGTTTATGCGCCCGGCGTTTTCCAGCAACGTGCAGGCGGTCACCGATCGCTTTGTCGCGGTGCTTAACACTGAAATCAACGCTTTGCTGGGGGGCTCGCTGATGTACGCGCCGATTTTCGCCGTGTGCGCCGCCGACCCGGCGGTAACGGCCTTGCTGGGTCTTTCGCCCGTGCGGATCTATCCCTTTGGTGAGGCACCCGAAGGTGTCGCCAAGCCCTATGTGGTGTGGCAAACGATCGGCGGAAACCCTGAAAATTATCTGGCTCAACGCCCGGACATCGACGGTTTCAGTCTGCAAATCGATGTTTATGGGCTCTCCGTGACACAGGCCCGTGACGTTGCCAAAGCCATCAGAAACGCTATTGAACTCAAGGCCAATATTGCGCGCTGGGGCGGCGACTCACACGACCCGACCACCAAGACCTACCGCTACAGCTTCGATGTCGACTGGCTGGTACCGCGCTAATCCAACACCGCCCCCCGGCCCGCCTTGAGCGGGCTTTTTCGTTTAAAGGAGACACCCATGTCCGTTCTCACACAGGGCACGCAGGCTTACATCCTCGTGCCGGCTGCGCCCGGTACCGGCCCGCTGACCGTTATGGAGGTGGAGTGCATCACCACCTTCGACCCGGCGGGATCACCCGCAGACCAGATCGAAGACACATGCCTCAGCGATAAAGATCGCCGTTACAAGAAGGGGTTGCGCACGCCCGGCCAGGCATCCATTGGCCTCAACGCTGACCCCACCAATGCAAGCCACGTCCGCGTGCATCAGCTTTCCGAAGCGGATGACGAGGACAACATCAAGTGGGCCATTGGTTGGGCCGATGGGGCTGCGCCGCCGACCTTGAATGAGGCGGGTGATGACTTTGAATTTCCAAAAACGCGCACCTGGTGTGCCTTTGAGGGTTATGTGGCCGACTTCCCGTTTTCTTTCGCGGCAAACGCAGTGGTTGCCTCGACCGTTTCCATTCAGCGTTCCGGCGGTCTCGCCTGGATCCGCAAAACCATCTAAGGGCTTTCCATGAACCTCAAGCAACTCAAAGCCAAAGGCGGCATCGTCGACGGCGCACTGGTTAAAAAAGAAGTGACCTGGGTTCACATCGACTCAAAAACCGATAAGGAAGTAACTGAGAAGTTCGATGTGCATATCCGCCGTCAGTCGTTCGGCGTCATCGAGCGCCTGTTTGCTCCGGGCGAAGCCGAGCAAAGCCGAAATGCCAAGTACATTTCAGGCAGCGTTCTTTTGGGCGAAGAGGGTACCGAACCCCTCACCTATGAAGACGCTTTCAATCTGGAATCGTCCCTTGGCTTTGCGATTCTCAACGCGGTCAATGAAGTCAACGGCACCGGGAAGGATCAGGCAAAAAACTAAGCGCCTCCGATGAGTTCTGGCACGAACTGGTGCTGAACCGCATCGGAGGCAGCACCATTGCCGAAGCCAAGGAGCGGCTGACCCACCGCGAAGTGCTGGACTGGATCGCTTATCGAGAAAAGTACGGCACTCTCGATCAAAACCGGCGCCTGGAGCGTCACTTCGCGTTGCTCACTCATCTGACCAGCAGGGTGGCTGGCGGGAAAATGGATCTGAGCGATTTCATGGTTTACAGCCAGGCAGAAGGGACGATCAGTCTGGAAGAGGCCATGGCGACATGGAAGTGAGGCTTAAGGGCGCTGCCGCGGCTTTTTCGAGATTCAGCCAAAATAGGACACCAAACCCGCCCCGGCGGGTTTTTTAACATCTGGAGATTGATAAATGGCCTCGCGCTCACTTGGCACGTTGACGCTCGATCTCATTGCGCGCATTGGCGGCTTTGAGCAGAGCATGGATCGCGCCTCCCGCTCTGTGTCCCGGACTGCGTCGGTGGCCAGCGCATCCTCACGGGAAGTACTCACACTGCAAAACAGCTTCAGGTCGTTGGCCAGTGTCGCAGCCAGTATTGCGGGGCCGTTGGCTGCAGCCCTGAGCGTCAAAGGTGTGTACGACATGACAGAGGCCTATGGCACTCTGACAAACCGTTTAAAGCTTGTGACCAGCAGCTCAGCGGAGTTGGTAGCTGCTCAATCGGCGGTGTTCAACATCGCTCAGGCATCGGCTCAGCCTTTGGCCTCGACCGCAGAGCTTTATCAACGCATTGCCACCAACCAGGAAGCGCTAAAGCTCTCCGGTGAGGGTGTGGCAGGTGTCGTCGGTACCATCAGTAAAACCCTCGCGGTGTCCGGCGCGTCCGCTGAAAGTGCCAACGCTGCATTGATTCAGTTGGGTCAAGCCTTTGCCTCGGGTGTGCTGCGCGGCGAGGAGCTGAACTCCGTTATGGAGCAGGCGCCTGCACTGGCCCAGGCCATTGCGGCGGGCATGGGCAAAACCGTTGGCGAGTTGCGCTCGATGGGGGCGGCTGGCGAACTGACCGCCCAGGCAGTGGTTAAAGCCCTACAAAGTCAGGTCGGGGCAGTGGATGCACTGTTCGACAAAACGGCGACCACTATTGGCAACAGCTTCACCAAAATTGGCAACTCTCTGACCCACTTTGTGGGCGAGCTTGATCAGGCCACGGGAGCCAGCAATCAAATCGCGACCGCATTTGTCAGCGTGTCCAAGGCTATTGATGGCAGCCTGCCGGGTGCTATTTCCGGGGTTAAAAACAATTCAGATGCATTGGCTCAGGCGCTCACTACAGGGCTGCTTGTAGCCCTTGCCCGGGTTGCGGGCGGGTATGCACAGCAAGGTGCTTCAGCGCTGTACGCCGCCCAGGCAAATCAAACAGCACTCACGGCCAGCGCAAGAACGGCAAAGCAGGATCTGTGGGCCGCCCAGGCCAAGCAGATCGATGCCAAGGCTATGGTGGCCCGGGCTGAACTTGAAATTGCAGCAGCACAAGGCAAGCTCGCCTCCGACCGGGTGCGACAGACTTCCGAACTGGCCAATCTACAAGCAGTGCAGGCAACGCTTCTTGCTGAGCGCAATTTGGAACAACAGCGGTTACTTGCACAAATTTCTGCAAAGGGCCGCACACTCTCGATTGCGCGTTTGGCGGAATTGCGACTGGCTGAAGTTGCGACGATAAAACAGGTCGAAATCGCCGAGCGGTCCCTCGCGGCCACTACATCGGCAACATCCGCCCAGATTCAGGCGAGTTACGCCATGCGTACCGCCGCGACTCTGGCTTATGGCGAAACAACAGCGGTGGTGAACGCTGCAGTTATTGCATCCGATCGGGCTGCGGCCGCAGCAAGCGTTACAGCTCGTGCCTTTGCGGGGCTGCGTGCGGCGGGTGCGGGCTTGCTCACGTTGATGGGTGGCCCATTGGGGCTGGCCTTTATTGCGGGCGCTGTAGCCCTTTCATTTGTTGACTGGAGCAGTAAATCCCAAAAACTGATGGGTGATTTGAGCGATCTTCAAACCACAGTCGATCAACTGCGCCAAAGCTTTGCCGGGCTCAACGAGGATCAGCAGCGCGCCAAGATCAGCGAGTGGAAAGACAAGCAGCTTGGGGCGACGCTGGCGGTCCAGGACGCTTACGACGATCTTGAAACATCAATCAAGTCATCAATGGTCAGCTTGTCCAATGTCCGGTCCCCGGAACACAGCAAGCAGCTGAAAGCGTTTGAAGAGTTGTCGAGTCGCCTCAAGGATGCGCGCGCCAATGGCCAGTCACTGACGCCTATTTTGGATGAGCTGGCCAGCAACCCCGGCGTGCGTCCTGAAGCGGCAAGAAACTGGATTGATCTGGCGGGCAAGGTCGGTGATGCCCAGCAGGTGCTTGATCAAACAACCGAGCGCCTTGATGTTCTCAGCAATTCGCTCACCCGAAATACCACCGAAACCCAGCTCAACACCCAGGCCAAAGCGGGGATGACTGCCGGTGGACAAAAGTACCTGGCAACGTTGCAGGAGCAACTTAAAAAGCTTCAGGACAACGGTGATGCCGTCAAGGAAGCTACCCGGCACATTGAAGACCATACGGACTTATCTGAAAGCGACCGGATTGCCATCTTGTCGACAAGTCATGCGATCAAGGCGCAGACCGATGCCAACAAAGCAGCCACCAAGGCAACCAAAGACAACACCTCGGCGGTCAAAGCCAACCAGAAAGCGTTCGACAGCACCGAAGATGACTATCAGCGGCAAATTGAGCTGATCAACACCACCACCGACAAGCAGAAAAACGCCACTGAAGTCGCCAAGCTGGCCTTTGAAATCACCAGTGGCAAGCTGGTTGGCATCAATGCCAAGCAGCAACAACGCCTCGAAGGCCTGGCCGCCGAGCTGGACGCCCTGAACAAGATCAAGGCCGCCACGGAAGACGCCGCCAAGCTCTCCGCCTTCGACTCAACCCTCAAACTCGATATCCAGACCCAGACCGATGGTTTTGCCCTTGAGCTGGAAGGTGCAGGGCGCGGTGACAAGTACAAGGCGCGCTTGAAGGAAACGCTGGCCATCCAGCAAGACTTCAACAAGCAGATGCGCGACCTGCAGGAGCAGCAGAACAGCGGGAAAATCAGCGAAAGTCTCTACGAGAGCGAAACCGAGCTACTCAATGAAGCGTTGGCGACTCGGCTGGTCATGCAGCAGGACTATTACAACCAGCTCGATCAGGCGCAGTCCAACTGGTTGGACGGGGTTTCATCTGCCTGGGAAAGCTATCTGGAAACAGCCACCGACTACAGCCAGCAGGCGAGCGACGCGACTACGGGCATCTTGGGCGATACCAAGTCCTCGCTGTCTGATCAGTTCCAGGGGCTGGTAAAAGGTACCACCGATCTGGGTTCTGCATTTATCAGTCTCGGCAGCACCATGGGCAGTTCGATCCTTGGCGCGCTCTCCGATATTGCTGCCCAGTGGGCTGTGACGCAGGCGCTGAAGATGGCCGGCATCGCCACCGAAACCAGCGCAACGGTTGCGGCCGAGGCGACAAAAACCGCTGCCAAAGTGACGGCTGATACGGTCACCACGGGCTCGTCCCTTGCCGCAACGGCAACCACCACTGCCGCTCAAATTGCAGCAGCTGCAACCACAGCGTCGGCCTGGCTGCCGGCGGCACTTGTCGCCTCGATTGGTTCGTTCGGCGCCGCTGCTGTTGTGGGCGGTACCGCATTGATTGCGGCTTACGCCTTGATGAAGGGCTTCAAGGAGGGCGGCTATACCGGCCCCGGCGGCGTCAATGAAGTGGTAGGCGTGGTCCACGGTCAGGAGTTTGTTGTCGATGCTGAAAACACCAAACGCATCGGCGTCGACAGGCTGAGTAATCTGGTCGGTATGGCGCATAACGGTATCGACGCGGTTCCGCAAACGGGCACTTGGTTGCTTGAAAAGGGCGAGCGGGTCACCACTGCTCAAACCAGCGCCAAGCTCGATCAAACCCTGGACCAGATGTCGCAAGGCTCGGGGGGCGGCATGAACGTTCAGATCATCAATAACAGCAACAGCCAGGTGCGCACTAAGCAGGACCGTAAAGGCGAGCTGCAGGTGATCATCGACGCAGTCCGCGAAGACTTCCTGAGCGGTGTGTCCTCGGGCGACTCGTCGTACTCCCGGGCTATCGAAGGCACCTACCACGGCATGAGGAGAGGCGCATGAGTCTGATCGAGCGTGTGTACGCCTCGGGCGGTGACGTGATCATCGACACCCTGGAGCTGACGTGCCCGGCCTGGACGGATCCGGTGTTGATCTGTGGCGGCTTTGAGGATGTGGCCTGCATCGCCGAGGATGGCCGCAGCCTGCAACTCATTGCCGCTGGCATCGATGTATCGCTGCCGAAGAAGAGCAATAGCGCAAGTCAGACGCTCAACTTCGCCATCGACAACGTGCTGGGCGAGGCACAGCAGAAAATGGACCAGGCCAAGGCGGCAGGTGCGCCGATCACGCAAACTTACCGCCGCTACCTGGCCAGCGACCTGTCGGCACCGGCAGAGCCCCCGATCCGCATGAAGGCCTTCGGCGCCGGTATCGAGGGCACCACTGTGCAAATCACGGCGGGCTACGGGGACCTGATCAACCGGGCATTTCCCCGCGACAAGCTGACCACGCTGAATGCGCCCTGCATGAAGTACCTGTAACGGATCAAACCCATGCTCAACAAATTCTTACTCGCGCCCTATGTGGACGGCGGGCGGGGCCCGGCTGAGTTCGATTGCTGGGGGCTCTGTATTGCCGTGCGTCACGAACTGTTTGGTTTACCGCTGCTGCCCAGCCTGGGCGGTGTAGGGCGCCATAACCCCAAGGCTTGCACCAAAGCCTTCCGCCTGCTCTCGGGGGTGATGGAAGTTTGCGAGCCTGAGCCCGGCGCGATCGCGGCGGTGCTGCGCGGTGACCTCTGTATCCACGTGGGTGTGGTGGTCGATATCGACGGCCGCCTTGCGGTGCTGGAAACCAACCCCAACTCAGGTCCGCGCTGGTTGTACCTGCGGCAGTTTGAAGCCACTTACTTGAAGGTCATTTATTACCGTGATCAGCGTATTCCCAAATAAGCTCGACGGCGCGGCCCTTGAGGTGCACAAAACCAACCGGCGCATGACCCTGGCTGCGTGGCTAAAAACCATCGCCCCAAGTTACGAGCCCCGCGATGCGCCGCCGGTGAGTATCACCGTCAATGGCGAGATCATCGCGGCGCACCGCTGGGCCGAGTTTGAGTTTGCGCCTGCCGATGACGTCGAAGTGCGCGTTGAGCCCAAAGGCGTGGTGGCCGCCGTCGCGGCGGTGATCGCGGCAATCCTTGTGGCCGTAGTCATGTCGCGCAATATGGCCACAATTCCCGGTACCGCGACCATGGGGCAAGGCAGGGGGCTTGATGAAGTCTCGGCCAAGGGCAACAAGGTCAAGCTGGGAGACCTGATCCGGGAGATTGCGGGGCATCAGCGGGTTTACCCCAGCTACCTGACGCCGTCCGTGCGCCGCTTTGTTGACCGCCGGGCGCAGTGGGTGGAAATGCTGCTGTATGTCGGCAAGGGCAAGTACCAGATCCCGCTCAACAAGGTGAAGGTGGGCGAAACCCCGCTGATCAGCCTGGGCGCCGACGCAAAATTCACCCTGTACAACCCGGGTGATGACCTGTCCGGTGAGACGGCTGCACAGTGGTGGCACAGCGCGCCGGAAGTGGGCGCCAGTGCCAACGGTTCTGCCGGTTTGCAGTTGACCGTTTCCACGACCCTGACCCGCTTTGTCACTGCGTCCGTCCTCCAATTTAACGGCTACAACATCTCGATCCCGACAGGTGCCGGCTCTTTCCCGGCTGACTGGACCAGCAGCCTGCTGATCAACGTGCTGTCGCCTTACCCCTACACCGTGATTGATGGTGGTGCAGGGCGGGACATCATCACCGGCGACCTGGCCATGCTCGCGCCGTACCCGGGCATGCTGATCGAGGTCAACGGGGAAAATGCGGGCAACTATGTGGTGCATTCGTACACCCCGTATTCGCAGGCGATCCCGCCGAGCGCGGGCACGGCCTCGACCCTCACCGGCAGCGCAGCGCCGTCTCGTTATGACTTCGACGTCACGCCACTGACATTCACCGTGCGCCTTGGCACCACCCCGTATTCGGTCGAGCTGGCCAGTGATGTGACGGACTTAGCTGGGCTTGTCGCGGCTTTCAATACGGCAAAAGGATCGGCGCCGTTCGTTGCGAGCGCCTCATCCGGGCGCCTGCGGATCACTGAGCTTTCGCCATTCACCGGGCTGGCCCTGGCTGCGTCAGGCGGCTCAAGCATGCTCGGCTCAAGTCCGGTCAGCGTGAAGGGCGCAGCGACAAGCAGCGGCACCCCAGAGCGCCGCGCCGAGATGACCCTCAACTACGACAGCGGCCAGCCGGTCAACGGCCTGGCAATGGGGGAGGGCCTGGCCACCATCGGCCCGCGTGGGCTGCGCTATCGAATCATTACCACCGCTGTTGGCACCCTCGCAGTGGAACGCCTGACTTCCAGCGGTGATATCGACGAGGACTGGCCCGGGTTCAGCCTGCAGGAGACGATTCACGGCCGCATTGAACTGGACTCGTCAAACCTTGAGGGTGGATATCGAGGATCGTTCGCCGCGTGTCCTGAAGGCGAGCTGGTCACCGAAATCGAGTGGGACGTGTTCTTCACCGGCGGCCTGATCGGCAATGGCAAAAAAGGCGACCAGTACGCCGTTTCCTCCGGTCATCAGTTTGAGTACCGGGACATGGCTACATCAGGCGCCTGGACGGTGCTGCCCCAGTCCGTCACCGGCAACTCGATGGATGCTCAAGGCTTCACCTATCGCCAGACCTTGCCCTATCCCATGCGCCCTGAGTGCCGTATCAAGCGCATGCCCAAGGTGGGCGGGGTCAACTCGGGCGAAGTGATGGATGACGTGATGTGGTACGGCCTGCGCGGCAAGATGATGGGCGCGCCGACGCGTTACAACGACATGACCGTAATTGCCGTGCGCGTGCGCAACGGTGACCGGCTCTCGGCGCAATCTGAAAGCCTGGTCAGTGTCGAGGCCACCCGAGTGCTGCCGGTGCGTTCGGGCGGTGCCTGGACCGTGGAGACACCGACGCGGGATATCGTGCCGTGGTTCCTGTACATCGCCAAGTCGGCCGGATACACCGATGCCGATCTGGATCTGCCCGAGCTGGACCGACTTCACGATGTGTACCGCGCACGCGGCGATACATTCGACATGACGATTGACGATGCCAGCACGGTCAAGGATGCGATGAACGACGCGCTGGCTGCCGGGTTCTCCGAGCTGACCATCAACCGCGGGCTGCTGCTGCCGGTGCGCGACGAACCGCGCACGCAGTTCGAGCATATGTACACGCCGCAAAACATGACCAAGGGCCTCAAGCGCCAATTGGTGTTCCCATCGAGCGACGACTTTGACGGGGTTGATGTCGAGTACTTCAGCTCGATCACCTGGGCATGGGAAACCGTCGAATGCCGCTGGGCGGGTGACTTGGGCAACAAGGTCGAGAAGGTCAAGGTGCCAGGCATATCCGATCGCACTCGCGCCTGGCGCATCGGCATGCGCCGCCGTGGGCACCAGAAATTCCGCAACGACACCTATCGCTGGGAAACCGAGCTGGACGCGCTGAACTCGGGGTACATGAGCTACGTGGCGGTTGCCGACGATGTGCCGGGGTATGGACAGAGTTCGATTTTGCTCAGCGTTGAGGCAGTACCTGGTGAGATCACACTTGAAAGCACCGAGCCATTCGACTGGTCTGCTGGTGGGCCGCATGTGATTGCGTTGCGCAGGCAGGACGGCACGCTTTCGGGCCCGTGGCCAGCGACCCAGGTCGATGATTACCGGGTAAGCGTAAACAGCCTGGACTTCGACCCGGACACCAGTTGGGACCCTGAACCGCCGCATCTGCTGTTTGGCCCGGTCAACCGCTGGAGCTACCCCACGCTGGTCACGGTCGTGAACCCATCGAGCGGCGGCAACGTCACGGTAGAAGGCATGCCCTATGACGCCCGGGTTTATCAGTACGACAACAGCGCGCCGACATGAACCCACCAGCGGCACAAAGAGGCAGTAAATGATTGCATATCCCGAGTTTCTGCCCGAGCCGCAGCGTGACGGTTATGGCTTCCAGCCGGTAAGCCCGATGGCCCGCTCTGAACTCCAGAGCGGGCGCGCCAGGCAGCGACGGCGGTTCATCTCGGTTCCCACCGTGGCTTCTGTTACCTGGTTGATGGATGACACAGAGGCGCAACTGTTTGAAGGGTGGTTTGAGCACATCCTGCTGTCGGGCAGCTTGTGGTTCCAGTGCCCGCTCAAAACGCCGCTGGGCATGGATGAACACCGGGCGCGATTCGTTGATATCTACGAGGGGCCAATTCTGGTCGGTGAGAGCTTTTGGCGGTTTACCGCGAAGCTGGAGCTGTTCAAGCGGCCGATTCTGGCTGCCGAGTGGATCATCGATGCTCCGGACTACGTTGCCATGGCTGACATCTTCGATATCGCTATGAACCAGAAGTGGTCGAAGGCTGAACCAAGCTCGTAACAGTCAGCCCTGGCCACAGCACCGCCACATTTTTTCCACCGGCAGCTCGCCGGAAACTTAAAACAGCGCTTACGCATCCGCACTTTTGGCGGAGGTGTCGTCGCGCCTGCGAGAAACTGCCCATGGCTTACAACACTGGCAACCCGATCGGTTCAAAGTCCCCAAAAGACTTGTCCGATAACGCCCAGAATCTTGATCTTCTTATGCTTGGGGGGAACCCCTCATACCCAGACCGTAAGGGTGTTGCGCGCAAATCGTGGAAGGGAATGGAAGCTGAGCACGTCGCGGATCAGTTGCGCCGCGTCACTGACTTCAACTCTGCCCAGACTGATCGCAAAACCCAGTTCACTAAGTTCCTGGAGTCCAGTGGTTATGAGGCGCCTGTGCCGTACGCGGCAGGCCTTACATTGGAGCGGGCCACTCAAGCCGTCACTTTTCTGGGTAACGAATACAGAGTTAAAAGCCAGTTTTTACCGCTGATCACGACTGACTGGGCGACGGATGAGTCAAGACTGAAGTTGATTGGTGATGACTCTCTGCGCCAGACCCTGGCAAAGCCGGCAGGTGTGTTTGAAATTGGTTGGGAGCGGGGAGAGCGCAGCCCAATTTATACGGGACTTGGTGGGTTTCTGAACGCCGGTAACTTCAATCTATGGGAAAAAGAATTTGTTGATAAAGCCGTCAAGAATAACCCGGTTGACCCTGCTACTTGGGATTGGGCGCCTGCCCTTCAAGCTGCTATCGACAAGGTAGTGCTACTTGCCAAAATCAAAGGGACAACCTATGGACTTCCGGGTATTGAAGTACCGGCCTATCTCTACAACATGAGCAAGACAATCCTGACGGCGCCCTGGATCAAAATAGGCATCGTTGGAAACACCATTTTCGATTTCTCCAAAGCTCCTGTTAATACTCAAGGTATTAACATAAGTGGGGCGTTGGCGAATGTGACGACAGATATATTTTCGTTCACGGGCGCGTGCCTTGATGCCAGTCGAGGAAATTTGCATTTGCTGGGCAATGGCCTGAACACTTCAAGAGGGTCAGCCGTTTTTGCCGGTAACTCTGTTGACGGCCTACCCGTTGCCCGTGAAATCACGCTGAAAAATGTCACTGCTCGAAACTGGAAGAATGCGCTTGAGTTCGGGAAATACGGCTCGTACTTGTTCAGTGGTGACGGGCTGCGGTTTGAAAATAATTTCAATGGAGTTGTGACGCCTGAAGGGAAGGTTCGCAACTCTGGCGAGCGCATGACCATTACCAACAGCATTATTGGTGGGTCTGGGATAGGTGGTGCCGCAATTTTGCACCGCAGTGATACGATGGACTTGAGCTTTACCAATACATCGTTTGACTTTAATCACGACATTCTAAGATGCGATCCAGGCGCCACATACGCCGCCATCAGCTTCAATGGCCTTTGCCACTTTGAGGGGTGGGACGGTTATCTGGTGAACTGGGATTCTGACGGCGCTAACTTCTATGTAACGTTTGGCGCTTCCTGCACGATACTTCCCACGACATACCGATTGGATAAGCCGCTTAAACGAAATTCACCCTCCCGCAACCTGGTACGTCTTGGCGGCACAGCGAGTTCTCGGGTGGATGTGCGTTTTGAAACTCCGGTTATTCGGCATACCAGTCCGCCATACACAGAAGATCCTTTCGTTGCATTGGATCTGCACCAAGGCAACCCAGTTAGCCACAAGGGCTGCCGTATATCCTCCTACGATGCCTACTCGTTTTCAGCGTTTGGCACACGTGACAGTGTTTCGAATACTGATTTTGACTTCCAGCTGGATCCATTGGGAACTGGCCTTGCATCAATGAAATGTTGGGAGAAGGTGACAGCCAGCGCCGCTTCAGACGAGGTGCTGGTTGACGATGGGACAGGGAAAAAAGTTCTGAGGATTCGAGGCACTTCAGCCACCAATTACTCCCATATCAGATCCAAACAATGGTACCCAGTGAAGGGTGGAGACACGGTTTTTACATGGTCCTCTATTTCCATCAAAGGCCTGAGCCAGCCTTCAGACATGAGTCCACTTTTGCCGAATGTCCAGCTGAGTTTTGAAATTCAGTACGCTGACGGAAGAATAGAGCGGGTAGCCTCAAGAACCGTGAATATGGGCGGCATATTCTCAGATGCAGAAATGCCTAACTTCGATGAAGGCAAGTCGCGGTATATAGCTGCAGGTTCTCTCGGTTATTTATTGCCTGCAGGAGTTGTGGCTGTGCGTCCATACATTGTTTATGTGGCCTTTGTCGGTGATCTATACATATCCCGTATTGGGCTGTGGAGGCAGTAAATAGTACGATTTGTATATAAGGCGACCAGATGAAATACTACATTGTTAAGTACGTGAAGGAACTGCCTTTGGGGTTCGGTGGCACTGCTCAAGGCCCTGTTATAAAGTTGTTATCTAAACACAAGGCTGATGTAGGTTTGCTTGAGCATGAGAAGGTTCATGTTAGACAGTGGTATGTCGGGCTGATATTTGGACTGGCTGTCAGCACTATGTTGATGTTGCTGGTTTCGCTGTATTTTTGGCCGTTATATGGAGTGGCACCTTACGTTCACCCCCTGACATACCGACTGATAAGAGTTTATAGGCGGTGGTGCGAAGTGCGAGCATACCGAAAGCAGATACAAGTTGGAGGCTATTCAAGCATCCACTTTGCAGTAATTGCCCTAGTCGAAAAATACGACCTGGGTTTGTCAGTCGATCAAGCTCGAACACTACTACTCGACTGAAAACATTTCATTAAGCCCGTCCGCTATCGAGCGGGATTTTTTGCCTGGAGAAACCCATGCCCATCACTGTGCAGCAACTGCTGCAGATCCTCCCGAACGCCGGCCAAGTGGCCGGCGTTTTTGTTCCTGTCTTAAACGCCGCGATGAGCCGGTACCAAATTATTGGGCTGAAGCGAGTCGCGGCATTTATCGCACAAGTTGGCCACGAGTCCAGTCAGTTGATGCACCTGGTGGAGAGCCTGAGCTACAGCGCTGATGCTTTGCGAAAAACTTGGCCAAGTCGTTTCGACATGGAACTGGCCAGCGCAACTGCACGCAAGCCCGAGCAGATAGCCAACATCGCCTATGGCAACCGTATGGGCAACAGCACCCCCGGCGACGGCTGGAAGTATCGCGGGCGTGGCCTGATTCAGATCACCGGTAAGAACAACTACCGTGCGTGCGGGGAAGCGCTGGGCCTGGACTTGATCGCGCAGCCTGAACTGCTGGAGAAGCCGCAGCACGCTTGCATGTCAGCCGCGTGGTTCTGGGCAACGAATGGACTCAACACCCTGGCCGATGCTGGCAAGTTTGAAGCGATCACCCAGCGCATCAACGGTGGGCAGAACGGCTCGGCCGATCGGCAGGCGCTGTACGCTCGTGCGCTTAAGGTGTTGGCATGAAGATCGATGCGGTGAAGTGGGGAGGGGCGCTGCTGATCATCCTGGTCCTGATGGCTGGTAGCGCCTGGTCGGCATGGACGTGGCAGGCCAACGCCTACGGCCGTCAACTGGCCGATAAGGATGCTGCTTACCAAACCGAGCGAACAAATCTGGCCAATGCCAACTCCGCGCAAGTCTTAGCGGAGCAGGGCAAGCGCTTCGCCTTGGAGCAATGGTTGGCAGCCAGCGACAAAGCACATTATCGAGCCCTTACCGATGAGAAAACCAAGCAAGCACGCCTGCGTGATCGTCTCGCTACTGCTGACCTACGGCTGTCAGTCCAACTCGACGCAACCGCCGCAACTAGTTGTGACGCAGTGCAAGCCACCACCAGCACCAGCGGCCTGGTTTATGGCGCCCGTAGAGCCAGACTTGACCCAGCGCATGCTCAACGAATTATCGGAATTACCAGCGATGGCGATCGAGGATTGATCGCGCTGCAGGCCTGTCAAAGTTTTGCCAGGGGCATTTCCCACTAATTTTTTTTGTACCTTTCTGCTTTGACGTAGGAGTGGAATGAGAGTTAGGGTGAGCCATTATGAATATCCAACATAAACAAGGAGTAGGCTGATGGGTTTTTATAGATTTATGGCGAGCAAGTACATGGACGATACCTTAAAAGGAAAGCTTAGATTTACGTCGCTTTCGTATTACCGGCTGATGGAGAAAGTTTGGGATGATGGATGGATTGGAGATTGTCAAGAGGGCCAGGCTTTTACGACGATTGATAAGCTGGATCTTCCTCCTGGAGTGGATGTAGATGGAGCAAGGAAGAAGCTAGAAGACGCAAGAATGATTAAAGGGTCAGGGTTTCATTTGACTATTTCCAATTTGATTAACGTAAGCGAAGAAAATGGTTTTGTGCTGTGCTTTGCCAAAGGTGAATTAAATGATTTGAAAAAAGAGATGCTTCGTGATGGATATGATTCTTGCGCTAGCTTTCGTGATTTAGATTTGATTGCTAGGAAAATATATGAGAGCGGAGTTGATGGCGAAGGTCGGAGGTTGTCAGATATTTTCGATAGGCCTATAGTTAAAGATGTTTCATATGGAGCTAATCAATTCGAGCTTAGAGAAGTTGAGGGGTTTGTGCGCGGATCTGCGCTTGTAAAAAGGGAAAAATATATAGAGCAGAACGAGTGTCGTATATTTTTTTCTCCAAAGGTTGATCTGGATATTGATTTTGTAAATGTAAGTGTTGATCTTTCGGGCGGATATGTAGTTGAAGAGTTTAGGTTGGCCCCTATTCCAGCATCAATTTCGAAACGATTAGATGATATTGAAGATCCATTAGTTCTTCTTGGGAATATAAGGAACAAAATTTACTCCCTGGGAGGGGAAGAAGGTTTGGCCCTCTACAAACAGTCTCAAGGAAGGGCTGCATTGTTAGCATATTGGCAGTTAAGGAAAGACCATCGTTGGCATCGATTGGATACTTTTTTTTGCATGAGCAATCACAATGGTGGGTCAATGGCTCAATTCACAAGGTTGTTAGATCAGTACTTTGAATTGGTGACAGGTATGGATTATTGGGGGGTGGCAAATTGGGCTCACAGTTTACGATCTAATTGATCCGTAATCTAAAAGTGGGCTAGTCGCAATTGGTTTTGTTGTGACTAAAAATCACATGTTGCTTTGTCTCGGGTGTGAAGATGCAGACGTTACAAACCCCAAATTGATAATTGCTTGTTCTGCAAGAACCGGCGCAGCAGGAGGGAGAAAAGCCTCAGTGACTTTTCGAGTGACATCGTTACTCGGTATCCAGCAGCGTTGGGCGTCGTTGCAGCGAGCGCCGGTTGCTGGAGTCCCGTATTTACTGGCGCTGAGTAAGTCCAGCTTGAATGGGGTGCTAGGGGTCGAGTGTTCGAATCACTCCGTCCCGACCATATTATTCAATGACTTAGCCCAATCTGTGAAGGTTGGGCTTTTTCATGTCTGAAATTTAGCCCCACATTTACCCCCATCGATTTTTAGGCGACGTAAGCCTTGCGCCGGTTTGGCTCGTCTTAAGCTCGCGGCGAGATTTTGATGTTACGGGCTGCACTTTGAAATTTTCGATGTTCAATTTCATGCTCGTAGCCTTAGGCGCAGACCGTATTTCTTCGCCCCGAGCGCATTCCAGATCCTGCCACACCGGGCGAACGACTCGCCCAACAGCCCCGTACCCACCCGCAGAGGGATGCAGGCATTCAATAGATCCACTTACTGAATCCCGCGCTGGCCAGCCGGGGTAGTCCACCTAGATAAAGTCGACCGCGACGTCCCTGAGCTGTAACTGCGGGAGTATCTAAGGCAAAGCTTACTGCCCGCGTGAGAACGTAAGCGGTTTCACTTGAGTCTGTACATAGCTGTGCCCAGCTGGAGTGGGTGCACTGGCCATGACCAACACGTTCAGAATGTTGATTTTCAGGTCAATTGAACCTGTAAGGGACAAAGCCGAAGCATTCGCGAGTTTGAGTGTCGCCAGGCTGACCGATTGCAATGACAGTCCACTGGCGTGAGCATTGATGTCGGTGAAACCAGATACTTCGATCTCGCCCTCCTTGGAAAATAGTCTGCCGGTAACATAGCCAAATGCATGGTGTTCGCAAGCATGAACGCTTAGGTCCAAGTGGCTTCCATCGGTGGCGAGCCAGACGCCGTTTAAACGGTCCTTAATCTCTCGCAGTGGTGTTGGTTCGATAGGCAGGGGCTGCGGTGCGAGGGTAACTCTGCGGTAGATCAGCTTATCGATGTAGGTTCCTTGGTCGGCAAGTCCAGGAAAGTCACTTGTGGCAACCAGCAGGTGCGAAAGCACCAATGTGTCGTCATCATCCACTCGGTAAAGTTGCCCACATAATCCGGAAGTCCAGTTCCAGCTAGGGTCAGTCGTACCTTTGCCCACGGAGTGCCATTCAATGGCGAGTGATACGGGGCAACCCTGTTGCTGTTTCGAGACAGGAGAAATTTGATAACCGCTGACTTCGTATTGTCCTGTTGAACCAGTGGACGACTGATAAGTGCCTGATATCCGATTTCCCTGTACCGAGAGCGTCATGACTGAACCGTAGTCATTCCTCCAGGTCCCGGCGGCAGACAATGGCTGCAGAGGAGCTTGCGCCCTTTGGGTGGCGCCGAGTATCAGCTTTGTGCAGGTGGGTGGCCTGGGTACTGTATTGAAGTGTCGCGAAGATGATCGAGTGATGATCTGTGGTCCGTCTGGGCGGTTGTACAGCCATACGCCAACAGGTGCCAACGAGTAGTCGCCCGGACGGCATTGCACAACGCGATATTCATAGACGGTATAGCAATGCTCCATCACCACCGAACCGACCAGCACAAGATCGGCTAGCCCAAGTGGTTCAAATTGAGGCAGTTTTTGCCCTTTATCAGGGCCTTCTTCGATTAATACACTGTAAAGGTCTGCCCCGATCGTAATCTCACCATCAGCAAAGCCAAGCACTACATCTGGAAAGCCGCCTTGAGCGATTCGCTCCAGGGTTTGGCGCATAAGCCGGTCGTCGCCTTTGAATCGGGAAGATCCGGAGTCCAGGGCAAAAATGATGTCCCTGGCCAATACATCGCCGCCGACTGCGTAGGAGACCAATGGTGTGGACCAGATGTACTCTACGCCAGGCACCTTGCTGTAGACCGACCAGGGTAGAAACAGATGAGGGCCTCGAGTCTTGCTGGTATCAATTGCTCCCAACTGACACTGACCTCGCCCTGAAACTGTATCCAGGTCGAAAGCAATGAAAGGTTGTTGTGGGTCAATCTTTCCGGTGCTCATCAGCTCTTGAAAAACGAATGAACTTCGGCCGTCGGTATAGGCACTGCTACTAGGAAGGCCAATGCCTTCGTCCCAATCCAGCTGGCTGAATTGTGCACCGGCATAGTCCGCGGCCAGTAGGAGTTGGATGTGCAGTTTCGTCTTGTTGAGTGTCATCACGTCTGCTGCCGACTCGACTTGCATTGTCCCCCACGGGCCGAAACTGTAGGGTCTTTGTAAACAGTCGGTGAATCTGAAACTGCTGGAAGACTGATAGTCGAACCGGCCAGCGCTGTAGTGCAGGCAGCGATCCGGTGCGCAGAGAGTGGAGGTCGCCCATGTGATATTGGTGCCCGTGTCGAGCGCCAGCTTCAGCGGTTGTTCGGGCGTACCGATGGGCACGGTTGAGTACCACGGCGTGGCGCCGTTGTTCTGGTATGGGCCGCGATGCATGGTCAGGGTCAGCCCCTGTGGCTGGTGGTCATTGTCCATGGTGAGTTCCATCTCTGATCATTGTGGTTGTCACTTTCGTGGGGGATTTGTTGATACGGCTGGAGCGGTAGGCATCCATGCTTCTACCGCTATTCAAACGCATTAACCGGTGAGAAAAATGTCAGCGTTGGCCGATTTAATATGTCTGAAAAAGCGCTATGGCTTATGTCACTCCAGAGTCTTGCCTTCGGTTTCGGGAATGAACAGCGCCAGTAGTACGGTTACCAGCATGAAGGCGTTGATAAAGGTGGTGGTGATGTTGAACGATGTGCCATAGGCCACCAACGCACCGATCAAGGAAGGTGCCAGAATATTGGCAATACGCTGGGCCAGAATTGCCCAGCCGTAACCAATAGTGCGCAGTCGGGTCGGGTACAACTCAGCGATCCATGTGCCCCACACCCCCCAGGCGCCCAGGCTGAAGAAGGCCAGGGCGAAGTTGCTCAGGTAAAGCATCTCCAGGGTTTGCGAGTTGGCAAAGCCATAGCCGGCAATGACTGACGCACTGATGAAGCCAATGATGATTTTCTTGCGGCCATACCGATGGGTCAGCCACGATGCGGCCATGTAGCCAGGAATCATGCACAGCGCTGACAGGGCAATGAAGCCGTAGCTCTGCGGCAGGCTCAGGCCGCGTTGCTGCAGCAGGGTTGGCAGCCAGGTCTGCAGTCCCCAATAGCCCCAGGAAAAGGTGAAGTTAACCAGGATCTGCAGCGTACTGACCTTCAGCAGTGCTGGTGCGAATAGCTCGCGATGCTGACCACTGCCGGCCAGGTTTACCTGCAACTTACAGTCTGCTGGCACCAGCACTGCTCCGTCACTGAGGCGGGCAATCACGGTACGTGCTTGAGTTTGGCGGTCGACACTGGCAAGCCAGTACGGTGACTCAGGCACCCAGCGTGCCACCACCAATGCCCACAAACCGCCGAGCGAACTCACGGCAATGACAGTGCGCCAACCATAAGGCATCAACCACACCGTAGCACCCAGTGCCAACAACATACCGATCGGCCAGCCCGACGCCAGGTACACAGTCAAGGCACCTCGCTGGCGCACCGGCAGCAGTTCCTGGTAATGGGCGAAGGTAACGACCATCATGCCCACGGCCGCCACACCGGACAGCAGCCGAAGTGCGTACAACGTAGTGAAGTCCGGTGCGAATGCGCTGAGCAGCGAGATCAGGCCGTAACTGCTCAGACTCCAGATCACGGCACCTTTGCGTCCGATGCGCTCGGCCAGCTTGCCCCACACCAGCGAACCCAACAGCATGCCGATAAACATGGCGCCAATCAGGTGCCCAACGGCCAGTGCATCGAGATTGAAGTCCTGAGCAATCAGCGGTGCGGTGTAGACGATGATCATCATCTCCCACGCCTCGATGGCGAAGACGAAGAACAGCGCCAGACAACATTTGAGGTGCTCGCGGGTCAAGGGAACATCGTGAAAAACATCGCCGATCTGACGGCAGCATGGAGCTTCGGGATCGGACAGTGGCATGCGCTCGCTCATGGGGATGAGATCCTGGTGGGGGAGATGGCAGTCAGCCGCCTCTAGTGGTAGGGGCTAAGCATCGATGCGATTACCGATTGGCACGGGGCCCTGGAACAAACCAAAGGCATTGATCTGCGCTTCGGGTGGAGGCTCGCAGCTGCCAACGCGGCTTGGAGACCAGCCAAAGCGTCGCTTCATGTCAGCCAGGGCTTCGGCCATTTTGAAGGCCGCCACGACAGGGTCGATGACCGGTACGCCGACTTCACGCTGAACCTGTTCGAAGAAACCGAACTCGATGGTGCAACCCAGAATGATGGCTTCGGCGCCGTCTTCCTCAACTGCCAGGAAGGCCTGTTCAATAATACGGCGTCGGGTGAGGGCGGGGTCTTTCTGGAACTCATCGACGCCCATGCCCAGTGCGCGCATCGACGCGAGTCGATCAGCGGCACCGTAACCCCGTACTCGCGCGCGCATCTGCTCCATCCACTTGTCACGTCCGACGATGATCGAGAAGCGGTTGGCCAGTTGCGCGGCGACCTGCAAGCTTGCCTGACAGGGGCCGACAACCAGGCAGTCAGCGGAAATCTCCCGCGCGTCTTCCAGCGCCGGATCGTAGAAGCAGCCGATCACCAGGGCATCAATGTTCTGCTGTGCGCAGTCGCGGGCGATGCGCAGGGTTGGCCCATAGGTCAGTGCCTCATAGGTCCGGTATTCGAGGTGCGTCGGGCTGGGCTTCATGTCAAAGGACACAACCTCAATACGGGTTGAGGGCTGTTTGATCCCGTGCAGCAGATCGGCAATTGGCTTATCAAAGGTGGGCAGGCCAATCGGATTGAGCCAGCGTACCGAGACCGGTTCGTCGTGCGGTTGGGGGGTGGGTGCTGTCGCAGTCTTCATTCGGTGGTGCCTCGGATTTGATGTTTTGAAGGCCTAGAAGAACTTCACCACTGCCATGGTCAGCTCATTGGAGCGGCGCAGGTTCTCGCTGTGGTGGTAGTCGATATTGAAGTTGGCGGAGAGATAGAGGTTTTGGCGGGAAAACCCGGTGTAGGTCATTGAGGGGCCGATTTTTCCGACTTTCGACGGGGCAAAGCTGGAGGCCGCTCGGTTGTTGACGTGGTAAACGTGGTGAACCCCCAGCCACAAGTCGTCGCGTACCCGATAGCCGGCGGCGATGTCAGCAAACCAATAGCTGACACCGCCGCGCAGCTGCTGTGGGTTGCCGTTACCCAGGTCGGTGGTGTTGCGATTGCGGGCGGCGTAATGCACGCCAACGGGGGTAAAGGTGGCCGCGAATCGACCCACTTGCAGATAGTTGGCGACGCTGAAGCTGGCTGCATAACGGTTGGCGAACGCACCGTGACCGGCGATGTCATCGTTGCCGTTGGGAAATTCGACCATCAATGTTGGATTGGTCCAGAAGGTGGTGTAATCCGAGGTGCCGTAGGCGCTGGTGGGTTCGACCACGTTGTAGTAGTAGGCGAAGCCGAGATTGGGCGATGCGACGCCCCAGGCATTGGTGTTTTTTGCGCCATTGGTGCTCGCGTAACCAGGGACAGCACCGACCCAGAATTGCAATTGATCACGGGTCGTTTCGGTAAAACCGGTCTCTGAAAAATAGGCCAGGACGGTATTGCCCCCCGCCCGCACGTTGCCATCGGCATTGCGGTTGTAGACGGGGAAGGTCTCCACGGCCCAGCGCCCAGGCAGCCCTGGTTGACCAAAGCCGATGAACTGTTCGGCCTGCGCCGATGCGTTGATAGCCAGCACTGTGGCCAGCGAGAGGCCATAGGTGCGCAAAGCGCGATACAGCTGGTGTTGCAACATGACGATTCCCTCTTATTGTTTTAGGTGAACGCATGGAGACCGCCGGGTGGCGGCAAAATCGGGGTCAGGCCTCTACGCCATACACAGCGCATGCGGTGGCGGCGTCGATGTAGCCGTTTTTCAGGTCCTCTCGCACCGCACCGGGAGCTCGTGCCCCCGGTGGGCCGTAGCCGCCCCCGGCACCGGTGCGCACCCTGACCAGATCGTTGGCGTTGAGCTCGATGCTGCTGGCCATGGCATAACGCTGCGGTTCATGACCCTCACGCAGCACTTCGACGTAATTGGGTGTGCCCTCAAGACCTTGCTGCAGGCCCCAGGGTGGTACAACGGAGCGGGTATAGCCGCAGGTCAGGAAGCTGGCGTCGCTGCGCACGCGGTAGTCGATGCAGATGCCGCGACCGCCACGGTACTGGCCATGCCCGCCTGGCTCATCGTTCAAAGCCATGCGTTCGACATACAGGCCATAACGGGCCTCGCAAACTTCTACCGGGCAGTTGTAGGTTTCGCCATGCAGCCCCGAGTACACCGCGTTATTGCCATCGCGTCCGGCCTGGGCGCCCCAGCCACCTATTTCCGGCTCTACCAGGGTGAACGCTCGGCCGGTGTCGGGGTGCTGGCCGCCGATGATGGTGGCGCAGACCGAGGCAAAGTTGCCGGCGGGCAGGCGGTCGGGGAACTGCTGGGCCAGGCAGCGCAGGATCAGGTCGTGCACGCGGATCAGGTTCTCGAAATAAAAGCCTTCAGCTGCCGGTGAGCGGGCATCGAACAGTGAACCGGGACGGGTCAGTACATGGAGCGGGCGGAAGGTGCCGCCGTTGGTGATTCCCTGAGGTGAAGTCAGGGCCTTGAACGCCATCTGTGCGGCAACTACGGCACCGTCCCGGCTCAGGTTGGTCGGCCCGGCGCACTGGTCAGGGTTATCGCGCAAGTCGATGGTCAGGCTGCGGTCATGGATCTGTATGGCAACCCTGAACAGGCTGCCATCGTCCTGTGGTTCTTCCAGCGACAAGGCAATATCGGGCAGCTCAGCCAGGGCCATGCGCGAGACCTTCTCGCCCAGATTCATGAAGTCCTGCATCGCCAGCAGAAACAGATCCGTGCCGTACTTGGCAGTCAACTCGCGCAGGCGCAATGCGCCACCACGAACAGCGGCTACCCCAGCCCAAAGGTCGCCCTCCATGAAGTCCGGCATGCGCGTATTGGCCCGCAATATTTGCAATACCGAGTGGATAGGCTGGCCGCGGCTGATCAGTTTGACTGAGCACAGACGCAGGCCTTCCTGAAAGATATCGGTGGCATGGGTCGAGAGCGACCCCGGCACCATGCCGCCGACATCATTCCAGTGGGCAATGTTGGCGGTCCAGGCCACGCGCTGCCCCTCAGTGAAAACCGGCATCGCCAGCACTACATCGTTGAGGTGGGTCACTGCGCCGCTGTGTGGGTCGTTGCAGATAAAGACATCGCCATCCTGGATATCATCCGGCCCTGGATGCTGCTGCAGGATTTGTTTCACCGCCTTGTCCAGCACTCCCACAAAGGCCGGTATACCAGCCCCGGAACTGGCGATCTCACCGTCGGCATCGGTGATGCCAGTACCCATGTCGAGCACCTCGTAGATGACCGGGCTCATCGCTGCCTTGCGCATGGCGGCGAACATCTCGTCGGCAATGGCTTGCAGTGAGTTCTGGATGATGTCGCGGGTAAAGATATCGAGCGTTTGCATGGGAAAACTCCGGTCATCCGTTAATCGTGATGTGCAGGTTGCCAAGCCGATCCACAAACACGTGATTGCGCGGGTGGACCAGTACGGTAGTGCCCGCATCCTCAATGACGGCAGGGCCGTCAAAGCACATGTGAGGCTCAAGCAACGCATAGTCGTAGATGGCTGCGTCGTGGATGCCATCAGTGGCGAAGTCCACCACGCGCTGGCCCTTGTGCGTGGCCTCCAGCGAACGCCCGCTGACCGGTAGTTCCTGCGGACTCCACTTGTCTATTTGGGCGATGGCTACCAGATGAAATCCGACGATCTCCAGCGGAGCATCCAGGCGATAGGTGTAGTGCTGCTCGTAGATAATGTGGAAGCGCTGTGCAATCTGTGCCCAGTCGAGGTCGAGCTGTTCATGATCGTCCAGCGCTACCTCCACTGAGTGTTCCTGATTCTGGTAGCGCAGCTTGCAATGCACCTGCAGCACGACCTGTTCCGGGGCGATCGCTTCAGCCACAAATTGTTCTCGCGCCGAGGACATCAGTTGGTCTAAAAACGCCTGCGCCTGGCGCAATGCCTGCTGTTCGCAGGGGTCGACGAAACGGTTGATGAACAGGTCGCGACGCAGATCGCACAGCGTCATGCCCCATGCTGAAAACACCGACGCGCCGCGTGGCACGATGACCTTCTTGACCCCAAGCTCTTGAGCCAGGGCCACCGCATGCAGGGCACCACCTCCGCCAAAGGCCATCAGGGTCAGCTCCCGCGGGTCGTGGCCACGACTCAGCGAGACCAGCTTCAACGCGTTCACCATGTTGTTATTGGCCAGGCGCACCACACCACGTGCGACTTCTTCAGCGGGCAGTTGCAGGCGCTCGCCCAAAGAGCTGAGACCAAGCGCGACGGCCTCCAGGTCGGCGACCACCTCGCCGCCGCAGAAGTAGGTTGGGTTGATCCGCCCCAGGGCCAGATTGGCATCGGTGGTGGTGATGTCGCAGCCACCTTGACCATACGCCACAGGCCCGGGTTGGGCGCCGGCAGAGTGGGGGCCGACATGTAGCTTGTCGAAGTCATCCACCCAGGCGATTGATCCACCGCCGTTGCCTATTTCCACAAGGTCCACCACTGGCACCATGATCGGGTAACCGGCATTGAGGCGGTCGCGCTCGATCCAGTAGTCAGTTTTGATCGTGACCTGGCCGTCACGGATCAGTGCGCATTTGGCGGTGGTGCCGCCGATGTCCAGGCCCAACAGGTTGGGCTCGTCGATCAAGCGTCCAAGTTCTGCGGCTGCCCAGAAGCCGCTGGCCGGGCCGGATTCGACCATGGTGATCGGGATGCTGCGTGCATGGGCAACGCTGTCGACTCCGCAGTTGGACTGCATGATGTACAGCGGGGCGCGGTAGCCCGCATCGCGTAATCCGCTTTCAAGTTCATCAAGGTAATGTGCCGCAATCGGCTGCACATAGGCTGACAGCACGGTCGTGCTGCTGCGTTCATACTCGCGCCATTCACGGGTGATCTGGTGCGAGGCCACGGTTGATACCTGTGGCCATAGCCGCTTGATTTCTGCCAGCACGGCAAGTTCGTGAGCGGGATTGGCGTAGGCCTGCAGCAGGCAGATGGCAATGGCCTCCACCCCCTCTGTGCGCAACTCATCAAGCATTGCGGCCAGTGGTCCCAGTTGCAATGGCTCGCGCTCGCTACCATCGGTATGCAGGCGTCCAACGATCTCCCGGCGCAGGTAGCGCGGTACAAAGGGCGCCGGTTTTTCCCATTTCAGGTTGAAGTAGTCCGGGCGGTTGGCACGAGCGATTTCCAGCACATCGCGAAAGCCTGCGGTGGTGATCAGCGCGGTCTTGACCCCGCGGCGCTCAGTTAGCGCGTTGATGACCACCGTGGTGCCGTGAGCGAGAAAGTCCACATCCGGCAGGCTTACCCGTGCCTTCTTGAAGACATTGAGGATGCCCTCGGCGAAGTTCGGTGGTGTGGTATCTACCTTGGCGGTTCGCAATGTCTGCTGACCTGTGTCCGGATCATTCTCAAAGAACACCAGGTCAGTAAAAGTGCCACCCACATCGGTGGCTACGCGCACGATTTTGCGGTTCGATTGCACAATGCATCTCCCGGACTTTGTTGTTCTTGTAAGAAACCGGAGATGATCGCCATCGCGACCACCTACTGATGATCACGATGCTAGGCAGTGCAGAGGGGGAGATGCTACGGGTTGTAGGGGTAGGGGGCAGGGCAACCCGCTATCGAGCCTACCCGGATGGGTAGGTTTATGGCTTAGAAGGGGGGGAGATGCCCTTGGCGTAAGGCAACGTTGATAGCTGCAGTGCGATTATCCACGCCCAGTTTGGCGAACAGGTGCTTAAGGTGAAACTTCACCGTGTTTTCGGAAACATCCAGCTCGAGGGCGATGGTTTTATTGGACTGGCCGGTGGCGAGCAGGCCCAGCACCTGGTGCTCCTTTGCACTCAGCGTGGTCTCTGAACGCTTCGGGTGTACGCGCCAGCCGCGCAGTTTTTTAATGACAGCGGCGAGCATGGGAGTCGGCCCCGGGTGGGCAGTCAGTGCAGGCAACAGGCAGGGGCCGACCTCTAGAAGCAGCCCCGACAGAGCATGTTTCAGTATCGGTGCCAGTACTTCAGATACATCTGCAGATTCCAGACTCCCAGCCTTGTATCTGGCGGCCAGGGCCATCAATTGCAGGCGCCATGCAGGTAGCAGCAGAGACTTGCTTTCCATTACGGTGGCTGCGCGCTGCAGACGTATCAGTGCTGCACCTGATGAGCCGCTTTGTAACTGCACCCGTGCCAACGCCAGCGTCGCGGCTTCCTGGTTGCGCCAGTCAGCGTCAGAGCTGGCGGTCTGTTCAAGATCGACCTGCACAAGGGCCTGACGTGCGGCTTGCAGTTGCCCGCCTTGTGCCAGTGCATCGATGCGCCAGGCCTGCACGAGTCGATATAGCCGTGGCCATTGGCGCAGATTTGCCAGTTGCGCTACATGATCCAGCTTGAGCAATGCGGCATGCAGCCCATGACTGCGCAATCGGGTCCGCCATTCTACTTCAGCCGTCACCGCGACGATGTCCAGCCAACCGTCTGCATGCTCCAGCGCGGCCCAGCCGTTCTCAAGCCAGGGTCGGGTTTGTATCCATTCCCCTTGCCAATACAGATGCCGGGCCTTGAAGCAACCTACCAGTGCGCGCAAGGAGCTTTCCGGGCCGAATTGGGTATTAGCAAATGTGAGTGCTTCTTCCAGCAAATGGTTGGCATCGTCAATCTGCCCTGACAGCGCAAGTGCCTGGGCTTCGTGGATGCGGCAATAGTTTTCCCCGCGAGGGCTCGCAATAATCCGCATTTTGATGTGCGCGGCCCGGAGGGTGTGCAGACTTGAAGCCAGCTCGCCCCGGGCCATTGCGGCCAGTGCATGAACGCACTCGAGTGTGGCTTGCGCGAGTGTTTGGTCAAGGGGGCAGGGGGGTTCATGGGCGCTTGGGGGGGTGGTATCAATGTGTTCCAGATGATCCTGATAGGCCGCTGCCAGAGTTTGAATAACGTGGAAATCGCGGGTCAGTCGTGCGTTCCCGGCCAGCGCACTGCGGGCACGTTGCAACAGCTCTGAGGACAGCGGGTGATCGCCCAGCTTGGCATGTAGATAGGCCTGGAGCAGCAGCAAATCCGGGTGGCTGTTGCAGGTACCAGCATCGAACTGGCGCAGCAGGCTTTGCGCGTAGCGGATCCCTTGGTGCAGCACCAGCTCCCACCCGCCGGCACGGACGACCAGGCTCACCGCCAACGACGTGTCGTCAGCCTTTAACGCATGATGGACCGCTTGGCTCCAGTCCCTCTGATGAGCCAGCCAGTGGGCCGCTGCATGATGTATGGCTCGTGCCTGTTGGCTGTCGACGCGCAGCCGGAGAAAGTCTCGCAGCAAGGTGTGATAGCGGAACCATTGGCGCTCGGCATCCAGCGGAATCAGCAGGGTGTCGAGATGGGCAAGTTGTCTTAAATGATCGGCGCTGTCATGTCGACCGCCTACCGCATCCGCCAGATCGGCGTTGAAGCGTTGCAACAGGGATGTCTGCAGCAAGAGTGTTTGGCAGCTCTCGCTCAGGCTGTTGAAAATGTGAGTGGTGAAATAGTTGGCCACATCAGCCACGCCACCGGAGAAGGCCGCCAATCCGTAAGCCGAACCGTCACTGCTGGAGCGCCACAGGCGAGCCAATTGTACCGCTACAGCCCAGCCCTCGGTGCTCTCGTGAACCTGAAGCAGCGTGTTTGCGTCCAACGCTTCGCCCAATATGCAGTGCGTTTCCTGAAGGGACAGGGTCAACTCCCGGGCACAGATTTCATGCACCCATCCCTTGGCCTTCCAGCGTGCCAGCGGCCAGTCTGGGCGAGTTCGACTCGCAACCACCCAGTGTAGCCACGGGGCCGCTTGTTCCAACAGCTGGCCCAAGATACCCGCCGTATCTGGGCTGGCAGCGAGATGATAGTCGTCCAGGAACAGGGTGATTGCACGATTTTCGCAGGCAAGTGCGTGGAGCAACGCATGGAGTGTCCGTTGTGGCTGAACATCCAGCGCCTGCGATGTGGCCAGATGGGGCAAATGCGCCAGCTCAATGCCGGCATGGTCAAGGGCCAGGATCAGGTATGCAAGAAAGCGCTGCGGTTCGCCATCGGCTTCATCCAGTGACAACCAGGCCACTACCGCCTCGGAAGCCTGCTGTCGCAAAACCTCATGCCATTGCATCAGCAGCGTGGTTTTACCGTAGCCAGCCGGAGCCGTCAGCAGTGTCAGGGGAACACAGGCTTTCTCCTTCATCGACGCGAGCAATGCTTCCCGAGAAACTGACGTGGGTAATATCTGTGGCGGGGTCAGCTTGCTGATCCAATACCATGCATTCGATGAATGGGAGGGGGGCTTCTGGGCCATGATGAGGGGCACCGATGCTTTTGTTTTAGAGTTGTAACAGTAAATACGCGCAAGCGTTGCTTAACAGTGTTACAGCCTGTGCATTCAGTGCGGCACGTTCTTTAGTGCAGATGTTTTGAAGTCGAGGATGGCCTTGCCAGGAAGCAGCGCAGCCGGTGCCTTGACCGCGCCGATCCTTACACCGGTGTGTACTACCTTGGCCTATTAACGCCTTCTGGATCTGCCACCGTCACAAATGCTGGTGCCGCAGTGTGCCCCCTTTACTGTCTCCGGCAGCGGAGTTTATGCAGACGCGAGAGCCCAACCCCCTGCACGCAGCGCAGCATGAGTGGCATTTACCTCTGCGCTGCACTCCTGCTTACGACGGATCAGATCAAGAATGCCTCGCTGTCATTGGTGTGGTGCCCAGCTTCAATCTGCGCCTTGATCCAGCCATCCTGCTGATCACTCATCGTAATGGTTTTACCCACAACCGGGAACTTTGTACGTTGATTCAAACGCATGTGCTTTGACTTTTGGTGAGGGGGCAGGCCCCAAAAAAACCGAGGCCTTCCGAGATTTCGACAGGTTTTAAAGCTATTCAGCAATCATAAAACCGATCACAGGCAAGATCACCAAGGTACTGATTGCCATCGACAGCACATTGCCGATATAGGGATGCAGGTACTTGGGTAATCGCTGCGCAATGGCACAGGCCAGTGGCGGTGCGATCAGGGCACCGAGCAGTGCGCTGGCGATCATCACTGTAAAATCGCCGCCATAAGTCAACACCGCTGCAGGCACGACTGAAACCAGTGGCACATAGGTGGGATACCAGCCGCGGATTTGCCATTGCCGGCGCCAGACAATGACGCCCACCAATGAGGTCAACGCTTGCGCAGCGAGCATAGGCAACAGCAGCCCAGAGCCATAGGCAGGGCTTAACGGGTTCAAGGCGTAAGCCAGTAGCACCCCCGCAAGCATGCCCAGGCTGGCCCACTCATTGCCATAAAATGGCGCTTCGGAAAAGTCCGCCAGTACGCGACGTAATGTCCAGATCACGCCGTAGTTCGGCTTTTTCTCAGGAGTTATGGGTGGATTTTCTGGTTTCTGCTCATGCTTGGGTGCCACCAGCGCTGGAAAGCGCCGACACAACATAAAGGCTGCCACACTGCCCAGTGCCATGCCTAGCACATTGCCAATCACCGCAGGCAATCCCAGGGGCACGCACACGAAGTTCACGATCAGCAGGCAGGACGGCGTGACCAGCAGCGCACCCAGAATTGCGCCATTGAGGGTGACTTTCCAGCCGGCACCAAAGAACAGCACCATGGCAGCGGGTAATGACACGAAAGCGGCGAAGGTGGGTTGCCAGGTGTCAGCGGTCAGGGTCCAGCCCCACAGGGCATTGCTCAGTAGCAACCCCAACAGTGAGCTGGTCACCAACCACGGCCACAAACCCGTGCCATAGCTGATGCTAAACCCTTGCCAGGATTGGGCGTAGCGGCTGGCCCAATAACCCAGCGCGCCTCCGAGTAACAAGCCCAGTGAGGCAAGCTCATGCTTGTAAAGCGCTACTTCGCTGATATCGCCAAGCACCCAGCGCAACCAGGCCCAGGGGGAGGGCATGCTGTTCATCATGTCGCTGTAGGTGGGCCAGCAAGCGGTGCTGTTTGCGCAATACCCCACGGCCACCCAGGCGGTTACTGCGCCAAACATCAGCGCAATGCCAATAAGCATAATCAGCAGACGTGCAGCAGATCCTGAAACTTCTCTTGCAGATGTATGTTCCATGACTGCCCCCGATCAACGTGGGAAGCGGAAGTGATGGCCATAGCCAAGCATCTCGTCATACACATCGACGCGGCGGTCACGGAACAGGTCGTTCAGGTTGTTCCAGATAGGTGCGCTGCGCGCGGTAGACAGGTCGATATCGGCATACAGAATGGCTTGCTCGTCCGCCGGAGCCACTTCCCCGATGGGCCAGCCATTGGTGCCTGCAATCAGCGAGCAGCCCAGATAGCGTGCATCCTGCTCCTGACCAATCCGATTGGCGGCGGCGATAAAGACATTGTTAACGTGTGCTGCGGTCATCGTCAGGTAAGTGGCCATGCATTTGCCGGAAGCATCAAACAGCGGCGGTGGCGTCCATACCCAATTGTTGAGGCTGCAAATAATGTCGGCGCCTTGCTGAGTCAGCAGGCGGGGTACTTCGGGGAACCAGATATCCCAGCAAATCAGCAGGCCGATACGTCCGATCGGGGTTTCAAATACCGGAAAACCGATATCCCCGGGTGTGAACCAGAGCTTTTCCTGGTTCCATAAATGCGCTTTGCGGTATTTGCCGATATAGCCGTCCGGTCCCAGCAATACCGCCGTGTCAAACAGCTGCATATCGTCCTGTTCGACCAGGCCTGCAACCAGATACACCTCATATTCCTGAGCAAAGCGGGTCCATGCCTGAACGCTTGGGCCATCTGGAATGCTTTCGGCGTGGTTGAAGGCATCCTGGCGATTGGCAAATAGATAGCCCGTGTTGGCCAGCTCGGGCAGCACAATCAGATTCGCTCCGTTTTCGGCCGCTTGCGCAGCCAACTCCAGGCTCATGTCCAGATTCGACAGACAATTATCGGTGCCCACTTGCGGATCAAACTGGATAACTGCAACACGTACCGGGCTGACTGCGACAGACTCGCTCATAACTGACACCTCTTCTTGTTGTTATGGGGCCACCTCTTGGTGGCCATTTAGTAGGAAGAGTTACCCGTGCCAGCGTCTATCGCCGGATTCCTCTCAGGTTGTAGTCCGTAGGCGTAAATTTTGAGCGACATGTATGTATGGACAACATGAGGGGAGGCGTTGGTGCGTAAAAAGCTGTTTAACAACCGACCTTAAGGTCGTGCCCGATACTCGGGATAATTATCCAGCGTAAAGCCTCCGTTGAACTGTGCGTGCGTGGTATGGCACAGGTGGATGACGGCATCGATCGCGCCACGCAAACAAGGCTCGGTCCAGCCCGCATCAACGGAAAACGACTCTCCCGATAAATACAGGCCTGAGAGATGGGCAAAGTCGCGGTTGTACTTCATCAAGCTAACCGCTTTGTAATAGGTGCCTGCGCGATACAGCTTGGCGCATCCCAGGGCATTTTTGTCGGTGATCCAATCGTCACGGTTCACGCTCCTACGATGCACTGGTTTTTGGAAATTGGCTGAAAATGTAGGGGCAGGTTGTGAGTGAGTGGAGTTAGATAGTTACTACCTGAAATCATCGTGTCCATGCAGGAGCGGGGAGATCCGCGCAGTTAGCTGGAAGGCGCAAGCGGCATCATCATCGCTGGCTTCTCAAGCACGTTCAGCTGTATCTGAACAATCGAATGGACACCAAAGATACGGCTGCCGAGATTTTGTTCCAGGTGTTGGCGTCATGCAGTGACCTGGAAACCCTGCAGGCGCACGCGCCACTCGACTGATACGCCGCCACGGCGGTACTCTCGCCGGGCGCCGCTGGCGTTTGTGCCGCTGCTTCTACACCTGCCATTTTTGGGGTCTCCATGGACAGAATCGCCTTCAAACCGCTCCTCCTTGCCGCCGGCCTCCTGGCGTTTATGCCTATTGCCCATGCCGCCAGCACGCTGGTCTACTGTTCCGAGGCCAGCCCGGCCGGCTTCGACCCCAGCCAATATACCAGCGGCACCGATTTTGATGCTTCCGCCGAAACCGTGTTCAACCGCCTGACCCAGTTCAAGCGCGGTGGCACCGAAGTCGAACCCGGCCTGGCCACCCGCTGGGATGTCTCCAAAGACGGCCTGGCCTATACCTTCCACCTGCGGGAGGGCGTCAAGTTCCATACCACCGATTTCTTCACCCCGACCCGGGATTTCAACGCAGATGACGTGCTGTTCACTTTCACTCGCCTGCTGGATGCCGAGAGCCCGTTTCGTAAGGCTTACCCCTCCGAGTCGCCCTATTTCACCGACATGGGCCTGAACACCACGATCAAGAGCGTCGACAAAATCGACGACCACACCGTGCGTTTCAACCTCAATAACGTCGATGCATCATTTGTACAAAACCTGGCCATGAGTTTCGCCTCGGTGCAATCGGCCGAATACGCTGCGCAATTGCTCAAGCAGGGCAAGGCCGAAGAGATCAACCAAAAACCGGTGGGCACCGGGCCGTTTGTGTTCAAGCGTTATCAGAAGGACTCGCAGATCCGCTATGTCGGCAACAAACAGTATTGGAAGCCCGAGGATGTAAAACTCGACAACCTGGTCTTCGCCATTACCCCGGACGCGGCCTCGCGCTTGCAGAAACTCAAGGCCGGGGAGTGCCAGGTCAGCGGCTACCCGCGGCCCGCGGATATCGAAGTGATGAAGCAGGATCCCAACCTGCGGGTGCTACAACAACCCGGGTTCAACCTGGGCTTTCTGGCCTACAACGTGACACATGCGCCGCTGGACCAGCTAAAGGTGCGCCAGGCCCTGGACATGGCCATCGACAAGCCGGCAATCATCAAGGCTGTGTATCAGAGCGCCGGGCAATTGGCGCAGAACGCCTTGCCGCCGGCGCAATGGTCGTATGACCCGACCATCAAGGATGCCCCCTACGACCCGGTCAAGGCCCGGGCGCTGTTAAAAGAAGCCGGGGTTGCCCCGGGCACCACCATCAACCTGTGGGCGATGACCGTGCAACGCGCTTCCAACCCGAATGCGCGCATGTCGGCACAAATCATCCAGCAGGATTGGGCCAAGGTAGGGATCAAGGCCAATATTGTCAGCTACGAATGGGGCGAGTACATCAAGCGCGCGAAAAATGGCGAGCACGATGTGATGATTTACGGCTGGACGGGCGACAACGGCGACCCGGATAACTGGCTCGGCGTGCTTTACAGTTGTGCAGCGGTCAAGGGCAGCAATTACGCCAAATGGTGTAACCCGCAGTACGACAAACTGGTGCAGCAGGCCAAGGTCAGTAACGACCGTGAGCAACGCATCCAGTGGTATCAACAGGCACAGAAAATCCTCAAGGAACAGGTGCCGATAACACCTATTGCCAACTCGACGGTGTTCCAGCCCATGCGCAAGGAAGTGACCGACTTCAAGATCAGCCCTTTTGGGCTGACGCCGTTCTACGGGGTCAGCCTGGACAAGTAGGCGGCATCTGCTGTCACGTAAAAGCCCCTCCCTGCCCAAGCGGGCAGGGAGGGGCTTTTGTAGGGCAGCAGGCAAGTGCTTGCCTGCGGGGTTATCGGGGGCGCACACCTTCGTAGGCGTCCTGGAGCAGTTGTCGAATGGCCTTTGCTTCGATCGGGCGCGGGTTCCAGTACGGGTTGGACAGGGCAATATCTGTGGCACGGTCCAGGTCGGCCTCGCTCAGGCCCAGGTCCTTGAGCCGGGTGGGCGCACCCAGTGAGCTGGACAGGTCAAATAAGGCCGCCGCAGGGCTGCAATCCTTGACGTTTAATGCCCGGCAGATGCGTGACAGGCCGGGTGCCGCCGACTGGTTGTAGGCAATGGCGTGTGGTAGCACGATGGTGTGGGTCTGGGCGTGGGGAAGATTGAAGCTGCCGCCCAGGGTATGGCAAAGCTTGTGATGCAACGCCATGCCCACGTTGCCCAAAACCGTGCCGCACAACCAGGCGCCATACAGGCAGTCCCCCCGTGCATTGAGATCGGTCGGGTTGTGACGGATGACCTTCATGCCTTCGGCCAGAGCCCGAATACCTTCTTCAGCCATCAATGACATCACCGGGTTGCCATCTTGGGCATACAGGCCTTCGGCTGCGTGGGCGATGGCATTCATGCCGCTGGTGATCGACATCTCGACAGGCAGGCTGACCGTGAGTTGGGGGTCGTAAATCACGGTTTTTGGCAGTACCCGAGGATCTTTGCCGGTGCGTTTGAGGCCATTTTCGGTAAGGCCGAAAACGGGCGTCATCTCGGAACCGGCGTAGGTCGTCGGTATGGCGAGGATCGGCAGGCCCGAGTCCATTGCAATGGCCTTGCCCAGCCCGGTTGTAGAGCCACCCCCGATGGCCACGGCGCAGTCGGCTCCCAGTTTGCGGGCCACTTCCCGGGCTTGCTGTGCCGTTTCGACAGGAACGTGCATCACCGCCTTGTCGAAGATGCCGGCTGCCCGGCTACCGAGCAAGTTCACCACCTGTTCGGCCTGGGCATGTTGTTCCGCCGTGCAGAGAACCAGAGCTCGCCTGGCGCCTAGCCGATCGATTTCCGCCTCCAGTTGCTGCAGTGAACCCTGGCCAAATATGACGCGTGACGGCTGGCCGTTATAGATGAATGGGGGCGTTGACATAAGGCAGGTCTCCAGAGGTAGCGGGCGGGGATGGGGCAGGGCGCTGGGCGACCGGGGTGGGCTGATAGGCCAACAGTTGCCAGCGCTCTCCCGTTTTGGTCCAGACGCTCAGTGTTTGGTTGTTGAGGCTCTTGGCCACGCCGTGGGACACGATATCGGCCGACATGTGCCCAAAGGCCAATGCGATATCGCCGTACACGCGCACGTCATGCACGGCGTGATCGATGCGGTGATAGTGGTAAAGCCCGTTATGGCACTTGTGCAGGTAACGGCTGAGATCGTCTTGCACGCCATTGGAGTGCACATAGACCAACTCGGGGTGGGCCAGGCGCTTGAAGCTGTCAAGGTCGCCCTGCTGCATCGCCTGATAGCGCTGGTTTTCCAATGACGCAATCAAGGCGGTAGTGGCTGAATCGCTGTTCATGCTGACCTCGGCGGGTAGATAACAGTGCAGTGATGCGGCCTACTCGTTCGCCAGAACGAAATCGAAGGCCAGGGTCTAAAACGGTTCATTGCTGAACGTGCCTGCAGGGGTCATACCGCCCGGGTGGCGTTGCCACTGCGTAATAAGTGAGGAGCGCACGCCAAATAACGGGTCCGAATCCAGGCAAGGGTCGTCCTGGCGAAACACCTGGGTGGTCAGCCGCTGATAACCGCGAGCCTGCACGGTGAACTCAAGGTGCGCAGGGCGCCTGTCCGGTCGGTTCAACGCGGCAAGCAACTGGCCTGCAGGGCCATCAGGAAGAATGCGCGGGTTGTCCGGCAGGGAGGTACAAAAGTGATAGCGCCCCTGTTCATCGGCTTGCAGCAGGGCCCGCTCGATGTGGCGGGTCGCATGGGTGCAGCCAGGTTGGACTTCCAGCGTGGCATGGGGGATGGCGTTGCCCCTGGTATCCAGCACGGCACCGCGCACATAGCCTTTCGGGGGCGCGGCACCGGCACTCAGATCAGCGCCTGGATCGAGGTGCAGGACGGGTTGTGCCGATGGCGCATGGAACGCCGCCGTCTCGGTGCAACCTGCAGGCTTGCGGTCATTTTGCGCAAGCACCAGGGTGGAAAGCCCAAGCACATGTGACAACAGTGCAAAGTGCTGGCGCTGTGGCGTGTTGGCTGCACCGGTCTGGGCAAGAAAGTCGATGCCGCGTTGCCATTCCGTTTCTGTCAGTTTGGTATCGCGGGCAAAGGCGTGCAGGTTTTGCACCAGGCTGGTCATGATTTCGCACAAACGGGTGTCGCCGATAGCGCTGTTATTGGCCAGCACGGCTTGGGTGATGGTCATTTCGTCCAAGTTGCGCATGTTGACTCCCAGACTATGTGCGCTCTGTAGTTGCCTGGCCATCTCAAGTAATGGCGGCGGATTGGCTTCTCTGCCATAGCGCCGCACGTTATAGTTCCGCAGAATGTAAGAAAAGGCCGTATATGGAATTCTTTATTTCATATATGAAAGAATAAAAAAGGAGTACGCCTTGGATCGACTGACCGAACTTGAACTTTTTGTATTAACAGCTGAAGTGGGGACCTTGACCAAAGCAGCCGAACTGCTGGGTTTGTCCAATGCGGCAGCCAGCCGGCATCTGGTGGCTCTGGAGCAGCGTCTCAATGTTCGTTTGATCGACCGCAACACCCGACGTCTGGCCCTGACCAATCTGGGCCATCAGTTCTACGGCAGCTGCAAAAGTCTGCTGGGCGAGTTGAAGGAGGCCGAGGCATCGCTCAACGAGTCGCTGGTACAGCCAGTGGGCACGCTGACGGTGACCGCGTCGATTTCGTTTTGCATGTTGCATATTGCACCGCTGATTCCGGCCTTTCGCAAAATGTACCCGCACATCACCCTGAAGGTGCTGGGGGAAAACCGCTACTTCGACATCATCGACAGCGATATTGATCTGGCCATCCGAACCAAGGAGTACGAGCCCGATTCCAATATCACCATCCGCCGCCTGGCCGAGACGCGCCGCGTACTTGCCGCATCGCCCGGTTACCTGCAGCGCATGGGCACGCCTAAAACCATTGACGACCTGGCCCGCCACGACCTGTTGATCTATAGCCACGCCAATCAGCCTCGTGTCATGCGCTTCACCCAAGGCAAGGACGAAGTGGCGTTCAAAGCCGAGCCCATCATGGAAACCAACGATGGGCAAATCGTGCGGGCTGCGGCACTGGCGGGCGGGGGGATTCTGGTGCAACCCAAATACATCATTAATGCCGATCTGGTGGCGGGGCGTTTGATTCCGGTTCTGGACGATTGGGACTTGCCCAGGCTGACCATTAACATGGCGTTCCAAAGTCGTCGGTATATGCCGGCCAAGTTGCGAGTGTTTATCGAGTTCCTGTTGGCCGACTTCAAGAAACATGAACATGAGCGTTACTGGACGCGTTAATGCCGTTATCCGCTGCGCGGCGCTGACGGCTGTTTGTTCAGACGAACTTGCATAAGCGCCGGACCCCTTTCAAGGCACTGCATTCGACAGTGCCCACCCGTGATCGTGATCTTCAGTTTTCCACCAGGTGGAAAACACATTTGCCGATCGCGCATTTGTTTTCCGATTCAATCGCAGTAGTCTCACCCCCACTGAGCGAACACATAAATTCAATAAAGGTTGACCTCATGTCGAATCACCCAACCACGGCGAGTGCGTCGTCGAAAATTCTTTGGCGCATCGCCGCCATCACGACCATGGGCTCGCTGGCATTTGGTTATGACACCGGCGTGATCTCCGGCGCGTTGCCATTTATGGCGCTCGATGCCAGCCAGGGCGGCTTGGGGTTGAACCCTGTCTCTGAGGGGCTGGTGGCATCGGCGCTGATTTTTGGCGGGGCCTTTGGCGCCTTGTTTGCCGGGCATTTGTCCGATCGCTATGGCCGCTTGGGCGTGCTCAAGGCGCTGGCGGTGTTGTTTGCACTGGGAGCGCTGGGCACCGCCGTCGCGCCGACGCTGTGGGCCATGGTTGCCACCCGTTTTATCCTCGGCATTGCCGTCGGCGGTGCGTCTTCTACTGTACCTGTGCTGATCGCCGAGCTGGCGGCACCACGTCATCGCGGGCGGCTGGTGTGTCAGAGCGAGGTCATGATCGTTTCCGGGCAATGCCTGGCCTATATCGCCAGTGCCAGTTTGGCGCACTTGTTCGACAGCCCGTTAACCTGGCGCTTTATGCTGGCCATCTCGCTGATCCCGGCCGTGCTGCTGTATGTCGGCATGAAATTGGTACCTGCATCGCCGCGCTGGCTGGTGGGTAAAGGCCGGGTTGATGAGGCCAGAACTATCCTCGCAGGTATCCGCGATACGCAGGCCGAGGTGAACAGCGAGCTGACAGAAATCGTCGAGCAATGTGTCAAGGAACAACGCCAAGGCACTGGTTTGAGCGCACTGAAGGAGCCGTGGCTGCTCAAGCTGCTGGGCATCGGTATTGCCTTGGGGTTTGTCCTGCAGTTCACCGGGGTCAATGCCTTTGTGTATTTCACCCCGATGATTCTCAAGGAAACCGGCATGGGCACCCACGCAGCCCTGGTGGCCACCATCGGCAATGGTGTGGTCTCGGTGATCGCGGCCTTGATTGGCATGTGGCTGATCAATCGCATGGGGCGGCGCTCGATGCTGCTCATGGGGCTGATTGTGGTGGTGCTGGCGCAAATCTTCCTCGGCGTAGTGATCAACTTCATGCCGCACTCGCTGCTGCAGAGCTACATGGCTTTGTCCGGGGTGCTGGTGTTTCTGTTTTTTATGCAGATGTGCATCGGCCCGGTCTACTGGCTACTGATGTCAGAGCTGTTCCCCAACCATGTCCGGGGCCTGATGAACGGGATTGCGGTCAGTCTGTTCTGGGTGTTCAACGCCATCGTCGCCTTCCTGTTCCCTGTGTTGCTGAGCGAGATGGGCGGCATGACGTTCTTCCTCTTTGCGCTGATTAATATCGGCTCGATCATCTTTTGCACCCTGTGGCTTCCCGAGACCAAGGGCATGACCCTGGAGCAGATCGAACAGCATATGCAGCAGCGTCTCAGCGGGCGCAGATGGCGTGCGGGCGAAGCCAGCGCCAACCTCTACTGAGCTGACAGCCAGTGCTGCACCCGACTTCAACAATAATAAACAAGGACATCACGCCATGACTGTGTACTCGGATAACCAGATCCCGGTAGGCGGGCTCTTCGAAGAAGAACGCTCGGCCGACATCGTCAATGCCCGGATCAGCGACCAGGCCAACCCGCGTTTGCGTGAGGTGATGGCAGTGCTGACCCGGCACCTGCATGCCGCGATCAAGGAAATCGAACCCAGCCACGACGAATGGCTGCGGGCCATCGAGTTCCTGACCCGCACCGGGCAAATGTGCACGGACTGGCGCCAGGAATACATCCTGTTGTCGGACGTGCTGGGGGCCACCATGCTGGTGGATGCCATCAACCACCGACGCCCCAAGGGGGCGACCCCGAACACCATTCTGGGACCGTTCTATGTGGCCGATGCGCCCCGCTATGAGAACGGCGCCAATATTTGCCTGGACGGCAAGGGCGAGCCGACCCTGGTCAGCGGTCGGGTGCTTGATACCCAAGGCAATCCGATTGCCGGGGCAACCCTGGATATCTGGCAAACCAACGACGACGGCTTCTATGACGTGCAGCAAAAAGGCGTACAGCCAGATTACAACCTGCGCGGCCTGTTCACCTCTGACGCCGATGGCTTCTACGCCTTTCGCACGGTCAAGCCACGGCATTACCCGATCCCGGCCGATGGCCCGGTGGGCCAGCTGCTGGGCGAGCTGCTGGGCGAGCTGGGGCGTCATCCCCACCGCGCCGCGCACTTGCACTTTATCGTCACGGCGCCGGGCTTCGATCAGGTTATCACCCATATCTTCACCCCCGATTGCCCGTACTTGCATGAAGACACGGTATTTGGCGTAAAAAAAGAATTGATCGCCGAGTTCACCCGCCAAACCGACCAGGCCACAGCCCGGCGTTATGACCTGCAAGTCCCCTTTCTGGCCGTCAACTGGGACTTTGTCCTGAGCCCGGCCTGAGACAGCGGCCTTTCGTTTTAAACACCTCACAAAAGTGATCGTCATGCCCGACAAATCTGTTGAATTGCTTGCTGCTTATTGGACCCTCGCGGGTGATACCTACCCGGGCGCGCCCAGCGAGATCAGCCCTTTTTCCCTGCAGTCGCGCGCCGAAGCGGCCGCCCGGACCGGCTGGCGCGGCATGGGCCTGGTGCACGCCGACCTGGTACATAACGTCGCCAAACTGGGGCTGCCCACGGTACGCAGTATCTTCCAGGATAACGGTATCAAGCATCTTGAAGTCGAGTTTCTGACCGATTGGCACCTCGATGGCCCGCTGCGTGCGGCCTCGGACAAGGTTCGCGATGAGCTGCTGGAGATTGCTGGCGAACTGGGCGCGCGCAGCTTGAAGGTCGCCGGTGGTTTGTTTGAAGAGGGCCCGCCCGATATACCGCGCATGCGCGATGCGTTCGCCGTCCTGTGCGACCGGGCCAGGCCTTATGGCGTCAACGTGGTGATCGAGTTTTTACCGTTCTCCAGCGTCAACACCATTGATCGCGCCAAGGCCGTTACCGAGGGCGTGCGCCCCAACGGTGGCTTGCTCGTCGACACCTGGCATGTAGCGCGCGGCGGCATGAATTTTGACGAAATCGCCAAGTTGCCGCTGGAGCTGATCAAGTCCATCGAGCTGGACGATGCCAGCCACGCCATTGTCGAGTCATTGCTCAATGACTCGACCCATCATCGCAAGTTATGCGGCGAAGGGGATCTGGATGTTCCCGCGTTTATCCAGCAGGTTGTCAATGTCGGTTATCGCGGGCCGTGGGGCGTGGAACTGATCAGTGCCCAGTTGCGCAAGCTGCCGTTGGACGTTGCGGCCAAAAGGGCCTTCGACACGACGATGGCGCAGTTTGAAAACATCCAGTTCCCGGCTTGATGCACTGGCAATAACCGATTTTTCCTTGGCTACAACAACGAACAATAGCGTTTTCAGGAGAGACAACTATGGTGGGTATCGCAGTTCTCGGCGCCGGTCGTATCGGCAAGATTCACGCAGCCAACGTGGCAGCCAGCAAATTCGCAACCCTGGTCGTGGTCGCAGACCCCTTCGCCGATGCCGCTGCCAGCCTGGCCGATGAGCTTGGCACGCAAGCCATGACCGACTGTGAAGCGGCCATTGACCGGGCCGATGTCGACGCCATTGTGATTGGCACCCCGACCCACACCCATATCAACCTTATGCTGCGTGCGGTACGCCAGGGCAAGGCGGTATTGTGCGAAAAACCGATCGACCTGGACATGGCCAAGAGCCTGGCGGCAGTGGAGGAGGTGGAGCGTCTGAATGGCCGTGTGATGCTGGCCTTCAACCGTCGTTTCGAAAGTACGTTTGCCCAGATGCGTGCGGCCATTGACGCCGGCGATATCGGTGAAGTGCGCCAGGTGATCATCAGCAGCCGTGACCCGGGCCTGGCCCCGGAAGACTACATAGAGCATTCGGGCGGCATTTTCCGTGACATGACCATCCACGACCTCGATATCGGCCGCTGGTTGTTGGGCGAAGAACCGGTCGAGCTGACGGCCATTGCCAGCCGTCTGATTGACCCGGCGTTGATGGAGAAATACGACGACTACGATACCGCGATGGTGCAGATGCAAACGGCATCCGGCAAGCAGTGCCATATCAACAATTGCCGCCAGGCGGTCTACGGCTACGACCAGCGTATCGAAGTGTTTGGCTCAACCGGCATGCTGCAGATGGATAACCTGCGTGCGACCACCATTCGCCGCTGGAGCCAGGACGTGACCGATGCGCGCGAGCCGTTGCTGAACTTCTTCCTTGAGCGTTATCAGCAAGCCTACAAGTCCGAGCTGGATGCTTATATCGATGCACTGGTACACAAAAAACCGATGCCAACCACCGTACAGGACGGGCTCAAGGCGCTGCAGTTGGCCGATGCCGCCGTAGAGTCGGTCAAGACCGGGCGTGCAGTCAGGCTCTGAGGCCACCTCATTGATTCGGATATTTACACCAGAACATCAGGAGAACCGTTATGTCCTACCAACTTGAGAGTGGCACCCCCATTGGCGTGGCATGCCTGGGGATCACTCACCCGCACACCTCGGGTCGGGTAAAAGCGTTCAAGCGCATGGCCGACGTGCAGTTTCTCGGGGCCTATGATGACAGCCCGCTGCTGGCGCCGTTCTGCGAAGCGTTGGGCCTGCAGGCCCGCAGCATGGAAGCAATCCTCGCCGACCCCAATGTGCATGTGGTGCTGGTACACCCCAAAAGCTACCTGATGGCCGAGTGGACCATTGCCGCCCTTGAGGCTGGCAAGGCGGTGCTGTGCGAGAAACCGGCCGGGCGTGGCACTCAGGACACCCGGCGCATTGTCGACGCGGTCGAGCGTACCGGCGGGCTGTTTCAGGTTGGTTACTGCTGGCGTTACGCGCCGTCGGTTGAAAAGATGCAGCAAGTGCTGCAAAGCGGTGAAATCGGCAAGGTGTTGCAGGTGCGTGCCCACGCTGGTTGCTCCCATGATGAGGCCGATACCAACCACATGAAACAGCCGGGTGACCGTGGCGGGGCTTTTTATGTGATCGGTTGCCACACCATCGACCGCATCCTGCTGCACTTTGGCAAACCGCGCTCGGTCAATGCGCGGATCAGCAAGTTCGCCGGGCAGATGAGCGAGTCAGCGCGTGAAGATGCGGTCGGTGCGGTACTCAACTACGACGACAAGCTGATCACCATCGACTTTATGTCCTGGGACCCCATGCCCTGGACCGAGAGCTGGGACATTACCGCCTACGGCACCCACGGGGTGATGCATTCCACGCCGATGCCGGCCTCGTACAAGCTCTACCACGATGGCAAGAACGGCCATCAGCAAGGCTGGACGCATTGGAACGAAAACAGCTTTCCGGAAATCTGGGCAGTGCGCAAAACCGTGTACTCCCCGGAAATCGCCGAAATCGGCAACCCGGTGTACTTCGACCGCGAGGCCGCAGCCTTCACCCGGTCGCTGCGCACCGGCAGCCCTTCGACGGTGCCTGCCACACAGGCGCATGACATCAACGTGATCCTCGAAGCCCTGTTCGAGTCCGCCGATGCTAACGGCCAGGAAGTTCACCTGGCGTTGTAAAACCTGCGCAGTCCCGGTACGCGAAGTGCCCCTTCGGCTCGATTTATTCGAGCCGATAGGGCCGCTGCGTCCCTGAGAAACACAACAACAAGAAAGAGAGGACGTTATGCACACCATCATCAAGCTTGCAGCAGCCGTGGTACTGGGGTTGGCCGTCAGTGCCTGCTCCAAAAGCGAGAGCAGTGACAAAGGCACCATCGGCATTGCCATGCCCTCCAAAGCCGAGGCGCGCTGGGTTTCCGATGGCAGCAACATCGTCGATTCGCTGAAAAAGCTGGGGTATGACACTGACCTGCAATATGCCCAGTACGAAGCCCCGACTCAGCTGTCGCAAATCGAAAACATGATGGTCAAGGGCATCAAGGGCCTGATCGTTGCGCCGATTGACGGCACCACGATGGCCGATGTGCTCAAACAGGCGCGGGAGAAGGGGATCAAGGTCATTTCCTATGACCGTTTGATCCGCAATTCCAAGGATTTTGATTACTACGTCACGTTCGACAATTACCGCACTGGGGTGTTGCAGGGTGAGTCGCTGGTCAAAGCCCTGGAATTGAAGCAGGGCAAGGGCCCGTTCAATCTGGAGATTTTTGCCGGCTCCACCGACGACAACAATGCCCATGTGGTGTACGCCGGCGTGATGTCGCAAATCAAGCCGTATATCGACAGTGGCAAGCTGGTTGTGCGTAGCGGCCAGCAAGACATGGATAAGGTCGCCACCCTCAACTGGGACGGTGCCCTGGCCCAGGCGCGCATGGACAACGTGTTGAGCGCGTTTTACAGCACTGCCCACCTGGATGCGGTGCTGGCCATGAACGACCAGATCGCCAATGGCGTGGTGTCATCCCTGCGCGGCGTGGGCTACGGCAACGGCAAGTCGGCGATGCCGATTGTGACGGGGCAGGATGCGGAAATCTCCAGCATCAAGTCCATCATTCGTGGCGAGCAGAGCTCGACGATTTTCAAGGACACCCGCGCACTGGCTCAAGCCGCGGCAGACATGATGGATGCCGAACTGAGCGGTAAGACCGTGGTGGTCAACGACAGCACCTCCTATGACAACGGCTCGATGATCGTTCCGACCCAACTGCTGATCCCGCAGCTGGTCGACAACCAGAACTGGCAAAAAGTGCTGGTCGACGACACCCATTTTTACACCCTTGAGCAGTTGCGCTAGTTGATTGCGTTGTCTGCGGCCAGCCGCCAGACAGGAGAGCGAAAATGAGCCAAACGATTCTCGACATGCGCAACATCCGCAAGTGCTTCGGCGCGGTCAAGGCGTTGAGCGGGGTTAACCTCAAAGTGGGCGACGGCGAGATCCACGCCATTTGCGGAGAAAATGGCGCGGGCAAATCGACGCTGATGAAAATCCTCAGCGGCGTTTATCCCCACGGCAGTTTCGAGGGCGAAATCCACTTCGATGGTTCGCCCAGATGCTTTCAGGACTTACGCGACAGTGAAGCGCTGGGGGTCTGCATCATTCATCAGGAACTGGCGCTGGTGCCGATGCTGTCGATCACCGAAAACCTGTTTTTGGGTAATGAGATCTCTCGCCACGGGGTGATCGATTGGCATCAGGCCCATGCGCGCGCGAATGACTTGCTGGCCAGGGTTGGCCTCGATACCCGGCCGCAAACCCTGGTAGGCAATCTGGGTATTGGTCAGCAGCAATTGGTGGAGATCGCCAAGGCCCTGGCCAAGGATGTGCGCTTGCTGATCCTGGACGAGCCGACTGCCAGCCTCAATGAAAAGGACAGCGATACGCTGCTCAAGCTGATGCTGGAGCTCAAGAGTCGTGGCATCACCTCGATCATCATCTCGCACAAACTCAACGAAATTGGCCGGGTCGCTGACCAAATCACGGTTATCCGTGACGGCACCACAGTCGATGTCATCGATTGTCGTGATGTCGGCATCGATGAGGGGCGGGTGGTCCGTTCCATGGTCGGTCGCGAACTGTCAGACCGTTATCCCGCGCGGGTGGCTGCGATTGGCGGGGTTCTGTTTGAGGTCCAGGGCTGGTCAGTGGGCGACCCGGCGCGCCCTGAGCGCGACCGTATCCGCAACGTCAACTTCCATGTGCGCCGTGGCGAAGTGGTGGGCATTGCCGGCTTGATGGGGGCCGGGCGTACCGAGTTTGCCATGAGTGTTTTTGGTCGTTCCTATGGTGTGAACATTCGCGGCAAGGCGCTGCTGGAAGGGCGTGAGGTCGACCTGGGCAACGTGCGCAAGGCGATCGATCAGGGCCTGGCGTATGCCACGGAGGATCGCAAGGGCGCGGGCCTGGTGCTGGGGGAGAGCATTACGCGCAACACCAGCATGGCCAATCTGGCTGCAGTGTCCAGCCGTTGGGTGATGAACGAGCTGGCCGAGACGGCGGTGGCAGTGGAGTACCGCTCACGTCTGCGTATCCGCAGCGCTGACGTGACTCAGTCGGTGGAAAAACTCTCGGGTGGCAACCAGCAAAAGGTAGTGCTGGGCAAATGGCTGTTTGCCAACCCCAAGGTACTGATCCTTGATGAGCCTACCCGCGGTATCGACGTGGGGGCCAAGTACGAAATTTATGGGGTGGTCAATCAGGTGGTCAGTGAGGGGCGAGGCGTGGTGATGATTTCTTCGGAAATGCCGGAACTGCTCGGAACCTGTGACCGTATCTATGTGATGAATGAAGGCCGTTTTGTGGGCGAGTTTGCGATAGCCGAGGCATCGCAGGAAAAAATCATGCACGCAATCATGAGAAATGAGGTGATCCAGTGAGCGAAGCCAGTATGTCTCTCTCATCCAGGGCCAATGCCCTGACAGCGTTCAAGCGCGGCGCCCGTGAATACGGCCTGTTGTTGTCGCTGATCGTGATCATGGTGTTCTTTCAGGTGGCCACTGGCGGGGCGTTGTTGCAGCCGCTCAACCTGACCAATCTGCTGCTGCAAAACAGTTATATCGTGGTCATGGCGTTAGGCATGCTGATGGTGATCGTGTGCGGGCATATCGACCTGTCGGTGGGCTCGGTGGTGGGCGTGGTCGGTTCCATCGCGGCGGTGCTGATGGTCCAGTATCGCCTGGATTTCTTCACCGTCACCGTGATCTGCCTGTTTACCGGTGCCGTGATTGGTGCGGCGCAAGGTTACTGGGTAGCGGTCTGGGGCATGCCGTCTTTTATCGTGACCCTGGCTGGCATGTTGATCTTTCGCGGTGCCACGATTGCCATTTCCCAGGGGCAATCAATCGGTCCGTTTCCGCCAGAATTTGCGGCGATCAGTTCGGGGTTCATTCCAGACTTCTTTGCCCATGAGCATCTGCGCATCACCTCATTGTTGCTGGGGATCGCCGTGGCCGTGACCTTCTGGGTGATCGAATACCGCAGCCGTGCGCGTATCCAGAACAGCGGCGGCAATGTTGCGCCCCTGGCCATGTTTGCGCTGAAGAACGGCCTGGTTGCCGGCCTGCTGGTGTACTTCTGTTACCTGCTCTCCACCTATCGCGGCATTCCGACGGTACTGGTGATCATGAGTGTATTGATCGGGCTGTACACCTTCATCATGAACCGTACCGTGATCGGCCGCTGGGTCTATGCGGTCGGCGGCAACCTCAAGGCAGCCAGGCTGTCGGGCATCAATACCTCACGGGTAACCTTCTTCGCCTTCGTCAATATGGGCGTGCTGGCCGCTGTGGCGGGGCTGATCTTTGTCGCCCGCCTCAACAGCGCGACACCCCGCGGTGGCACCGGCTTTGAGCTGGATGTGATCGCTGCCGTGTTTATTGGCGGTGCCTCGGCATCCGGCGGTGTGGGCAAGGTGGTGGGCGTGGTGATCGGCGCATTCATCATGGGCGTGCTGAATAATGGTATGTCGATCATGGGTATCGGTATCGATTACCAGCAAATGATCAAGGGTGCTGTATTGCTGGCGGCAGTGTTCGTGGACGTTTACCAGAAAAACAAGGGTTGATATGCCGGGCATGGATGACACCGCAGGGAGACTGCAATGATCAAACATATTGTGATGTGGAACCTTGCAGGGGACACGCTGGAAAGGAATCGGCAGGCCTGCCTGCTGCTCAAAGAGCGTTTCGAAGGCCTTGCCGGGTTGATACCGGGGCTGCTGAAAATAGAGGTCGGGGTTGATGTCAGCCGCATCGACTATGCCTGTGATGTCGTGCTCTACAGCGAGTTCGACTCGCATGAGGCCTTGGCTGCTTATGCCACCCACCCCGAGCACTTGCGGGTACGTCGGGAACTGGGCGATTCGCGGATTGCCAGGCATCAGGTGGACTATGTCGTGCCTTGAACTTCTTCACGATGCAACTAAGGTCGTGGTGGCGCATTCATTGATCGGTTGCGCCCGGCGTCTGTTCTCGAGCGTGATTCAACGGCAGGGATACCCCAATGAAACCAAACAGCTCAACGCCCCGCGGGGCTATCGCCCTGGGTCTGCTAGCCCTGGCAATGGCCTCGGCGGCCCGTGCCGAAGATGCCTGCAGTGCCCTGGCCGCCAGGGCCTTGCCCGATGCGACCATCACCGAGGCCCGGGTCATTGCCGCGGGGCAGTACTCCATGCCGCAGAACCCGCTGACGCGGCTGGCCAGTTTCTCCGGCATGAACCCGGCAGGGCGCGCCGCCATCGGGCCCAACCCGGCCTTTTGCAAGGTGGCGGCCACGCTTGCGCCCAGCAGCGATTCAGACATCAAGATCGAAGTGTGGTTGCCGCTCAAGGGCTGGAACGGCAAGTTGCTCGGTGTGGGCAACTTTGGCTGGGGCGGGGCGATGATGTACCCGGCCATGCTCTCTGGACTTGAGCAGGGCTACGCCACGGTGGCCACAGATACCGGTCACGACAGCAGCACAGAAGAGGGCCAGGGCGGACGGTTCGCCCTCGGCCACCCGGAGAAACTGATCGACTATGCCTGGCGTGCTGACCACTTGATGACGGTGCATGCCAAGGATCTGGTCAAGGCTTACTATGGCAAGCCGGCCAGCCGCGCGTACTGGGTTGGCTGCTCGCTGGGTGGCCTTGAAGGCCTGATCGAAGCCCGGCGCTTTCCCGATGACTATGATGGCATCGTCGCCGGTGCGCCGCCCAATCCGCTGGTCAAGTTCAATGCCGCCCAGCTCTGGCCCGGCTGGCTGCTGGGGCGCAACCGTGACCTGAACATGACTAAAGCCAAGTTCGAGATGATCAGCCAGGCCGCACTCAAGGCCTGCGCCTCACCGATTGGCCTCAAGCAGGGGTTTATCGACGACCCGCAGCACTGTGACTTCGAGCCTGAACAATTGCTGTGCAAGGAAGCCGAGACGGCCGACTGCCTGACAGCGGGGCAGGTCGAACTGATGAAACAGCTCTATCGGGGCCCGATCAACCCGCGAACCCAGGAGGTGATTTTCCCCGGCGTGGCCAAGGGCAATGAACGCCTGCTAGGTGATTTTGTCGATGGCAAAGCGTTCCCGGTGGCCCTGGACCTGTTCAAGTACGCGGCTTTCCAGGACCCGGACTGGGACTGGACGACCCTTGACTGGGACAAGACCGTGAACGAGGCCGTGAGCAAGCTCGGGCCGCTGTTGCATGTAGGTAGCGACCTTGCGCCGTTTTTCGACCGGGGAGCCAAGCTGCTGTTGTATGTGGGCTGGAATGACTTTCATAACGGCCAGGAACTGATCGACTACTACCAGTCGCTGCTGCGTGACTCGGGCCCTGCGGCGCAGGCTTCGGCACGCCTGTTCCTGATCCCGGGTATGGGCCATTGCTATGGCGGGGCTGGCTGCGACACTTTCGACAAGCTGGCCACTATCGACAATTGGGTGGAGCACGGCGTGGCGCCGCAGCGCATCGTTGCATCAAAAGTTGAAGATGGCGAGGTCGTGCGTACTCGTCCCCTGTGCGCCTGGCCGCAGGTGGCCCGTTATGTGGGCAAGGGCGATGTAGAAGATGCCGGCAGTTATGCCTGCGTCGATGCAACTCGATAGTAAAACCAGTGGCCTGCAGGCAGTAACCATGCAGGCCAATAGAGCGCCCCGGCGCCTGGTATTTAGCGGCCTTCCAGCAATTCCCCGGCCTGATCCAGCAATGCCAGCGGGTCCTTGGCCTTATGGATATCCACGGACAGCAACTGACGGAAACGCCGGGCGCCAGGGAACCCCTGGCCCAGCCCAAGAATATGCCGCGTGATGTGGTGCATTGAACCACCCGCAGCCAAATGTGCAGAGATATAAGGGCGCAACAGAGCCAGCGCGTGTGCCCGCGAAATGACAGGCGCAGAACTGCCAAACAGGCGTTGATCGACCTCGGCCAGGATATACGGGTTGTGATAGGCCTCGCGGCCGAGCATCACACCATCGAACACCTGCAAATGTTCCTCGCATTGATCAAGGGTCTTGATCCCGCCGTTGAGAATGATCTCCAGTTCAGGGAAATCGGTTTTCAACTGTGCGGCGATGTCATAGCGCAGGGGAGGGATATCGCGATTCTCTTTTGGCGACAGCCCTTCGAGAATGGCGATACGCGCATGCACAGTAAAACTGGTGCAACCGGCATCACGGACCGTACCGACGAAATCGCACAACTGTGCATAGCTGTCGCGGCCGTTGATGCCGATACGATGCTTGACCGTGACCGGGATAGAGACTGCATCGCGCATGGCCTTGACACAATCGGCTACCAGCGCCGGGTGTGCCATCAGGCAAGCGCCGATCATATTGTTCTGCACTCGATCGCTGGGGCAGCCGACATTCAGGTTCACTTCGTCATAACCTGCTTGCTGAGCCATGCGTGCGCAAACGGCCAAGTCGGCCGGAACACTCCCGCCCAGTTGCAAGGCCAGCGGGTGCTCAGTGTCGTCATGACGTAAAAAGCGGTCGGCATCACCATTGATCAGCGCACCGGTGGTGACCATTTCGGTGTAGAGCAAGGCGTTCTTGGAGAGCAGGCGCAGGAAGAAACGGCAATGGCGGTCGGTCCAATCCATCATGGGCGCAACAGAAAACCTCCTAGATACTGGATTCACTGCGGAGCCTAGGTTTTCTGCGGGTTTGGTGGGCATTCGGGCAACTCTCGTTCACTACTGTTTACCGCTGTTTTTGCTTGTTTTTGAATGCTCGTTGCTACAATGTAGCAAATCCGAATATTCGTGTAGCAAAATCATGGGCACTATCACCGTTCGCAAGCGCAAGGATGGATCGACGGGTTACACCGCGCAGATCCGCATCATGCAAAAGGGTGTGACAGTTTATCAGGAAAGCCAGACGTTCGACCGCAAGGCGACCGCGCAGGCTTGGATCAAACGTGTCGAAACTGAAATGTCAGTTCCTGGAGCAATCGAGAAGGCCAATCGATCAGGTGTTACGGTCAAGGAGATGATCGAGCGCTACCTTTTGGAGTACGAAAAGCTGAGGCCGCTAGGGAAGACCAAGCGCGCCACGCTCAAAGCTATCAGTGAGACCTGGCTGGGCAAACTAGAGGATAGAGAGATCACCAGTCAGAAACTGGTTGAGTACGCTGATGGGCGAATGATGAATGACGGTATTCAGGCGCAGACCGTGGGCAATGACTTGGCTCATTTAGGTGCGGTGCTTTCTGTGGCGCGGCCGGCCTGGGGCTATGACATAGATCCAATGGCCATGCCGGATGCCCGCAAGGTTCTGCGCAAGATGGGCGCGGTTACCCGTAGCAAGGAAAGGAACCGTCGCCCCACACTTGAAGAGCTCGACAAATTGTTTGGGTACTTCAGCGAAATGCGCGATAGGCGCAAGCAAGAAATCGACATGGTGCGCGTCACCGCGTTTGCCTTGTTCTCTACCCGTCGGCAGGAAGAAATCACTCGCATCAAATGGAATGCCCTGGACGAAGCTCGTCAGATGGTTCTGGTCACCGACATGAAGAACCCAGGCCAGAAGTACGGCAATGACGTTTGGTGCCATGTACCTGATGAGGCGTGGCGAATCATGCAGTCGATGCCGCGGGTTGCGGAAGATATTTTCCCTTACAACTCCCGCTCCATTTCTGCGTCCTTCACGCGTGCCTGTCACTTTCTCGAAATCGAAGACCTGCACTTTCATGACCTTCGCCATGATGGGGTGAGTCGTTTATTTGAGATGGGTTGGGATATCCCGAAAGTTGCCTTTGTATCCGGCCACCGGGATTGGAATTCGATGCGTAGATATACGCACTTGAAAGGGGATGGCGACCCTTACGAAAACTGGCCTTGGTTGGAGAGGATAGTAACGGGCCCCATTATTGAGGCCCGGAAGAGAGTTAAGAGGCGCGGCGAAGACTAGAGTTGCGCATCAGTTTGTCATGTTCAGTACGTGCGCGTGCATGCTGGGCATCCAGATATGCAGCTAGATCGGCAAGGTGAACCCCGCGTGCTGACTTTTGACTTCGTTCGATTGCTACAAGTGGCAGGTCAATCTGGCCTGCTGCGACTTTCATTTTCATCTTTTCGGGCGTCAGATGGCTGAAGTAATCAGTGCACACCCTCTCAAGGGGGATGATGGCCTGGCCGCCATACTGCGCTAGAAGTAGAAATTGAGTATTCATAGGCCCACCGTCTGAGTGTCGGCTGTTGATACAGGTGCAATTGGGGTCGTTTGGTGCGTATACCCCACCACAAGCTGCGCGGGCGGGCGATTTTGAGCGTTTAGCGGGGCATCAATGGGCGCTGCCTCGCGCAGCTTTGTGTGGGGTATAAGCACCCCCGCAGTGGCGCGAAAAGCTTTAGTAATGCCTGCTGCTGCGCAGCAGAGACTGTTTTTTACAGGCGTGTCGATACCACTGGTCTTGCGGAGCAAAGCGGGTAGGAGCAAGCGATTTGTCAGTGAGTGCGTCATGCCGCTTTTCTCCGGGTGCGAGGTTCAGGTTGATGCTTGCGGCCATCGGCCAGGCCGTTGCGGTAGCCGAGCCAATAGAGCAAGGCCGCGTTCAATATCAAAAAGATCAGCGCACTGATCTGGGTAGGGGTCATGTGGTGTGCTCCTGGTGCGGCGCTGGTGGTGGCAGCGCTTGGCTAGTCGTCTTTATCCGGTGAGTCGCTTTGCGGTCTGGCCAGCTCCTCATCAGCCTTGTAGGCACGAATATCAATTAGCGCGGCAACGTGGCGGATGTGAGCGAACTTCGGCGCCTTGCGACTGCTGTCGAGCGTGATCACGGGTATTTGAATCCGGCCGCTGATGATCTCTGCCGCAAAGGACTGCTCGTTGAGGTGGCGGAAGTACTGCGCGCGCAGCTTGTCGAGGGGGATCAGCACGTCACCGAAATTTCGGTACAGCAGCTCTACGGTGTCCGCATCCGGTGCTGGCAGCAGCCGTAGCGGGCTTTGGTTGGCATTACTCATGGGCTGGCGTGCTCGGTTTAGGGTGGAGGCGGGCCGGGTGGTTCCAGGCATTCAGGCAGTGGCGCTTGGTCAGTTCGCGAAAATGCTCCGGCACTTCTAGGAGCGCAGCGTTGCGCTCCTCGCGTGTCGGCATGGCCACGATCTGCCGAGCATATTCCCTAGGCCACGTCACGGTGATCATCCGGAATTGCTGGAAGGGCCAGGTCCAACTGCTTGGCCAGCCAAGCCATACCGGGCTGACGTACCCGGGTTGATTGGCTGTACTGCATGCCGAGTTCAGCGTGGAACCAATTGCTGTCCTTGACCCGCAAATACTCGCGGTCCCGAACCGGGAAGGCGGGCAAGTTGCGCTCGTTAAGTAGTCCTTTTTCGCGCATCAACTTGATCAGTTTTGGCCGGGTAGTGCGCAGGCACGCAGCTGCTTTGGCGAGGGTGCGTTCCATAGCACCCCCTAGGCTGCGAGCGCGGCAGGAGCTGCCGACGCGACCAAGTGATCGAGCGACTGCAGCAGGCGGCTAAAGCTGTGCTGGTCGTCGCCATAAGCGGTAAAGCACTGAGTGCGCAGGCAACTGTCGCCGGCGACCAGAATCGCCGTGATGCCTTTACGGCTCTGTGTGCGATGAACTGCCAAGCTGACAGCTTCATCCAGACCGACATCGAGCAACAACGAGCCACCTTTGCGCACCAGTTGCTGCAGCAGCTCTTGTTGATTGGCATCCAGTAGCTGGCCGCAATCGACAGATTCAGCACGCACGCGCGGTGTTGCTGGCTTGGCAGTGTCCATGCGGCCGTTGGCGATGGACTCTATAAAGTCAGCGAGTACTAGGTGTGTGTCTTTGTCGGGGTCGTAAACCGTCAGGCTGTGCTTCTCTTCGCCGGAAACAATGGTGAAAAGCGTGCCAGAGGAGCCGTGCTCAACCTGTAGCACGAAGATCAACCGCAGGTTGGTATTTTTGAAGCTGCACGAGTGGCTAAACGTGCCGTTCAAGTTGACCTGCGCAGCCAGCAGGCGAAGGGTTTTATCAGCCAAAGAAAACCGGTTCATGCTGCATGCCCTCCGTTGTTTGGATCGAACGGGGCAGGGCGGTTGCTGTGCGGGACCAGCCGGGGTTTGTGGTTGTGGAGGATGACCAAGCGGCCGGTGGTGGCTTGCAGTTGCTCAATCAGTCGACGGTTGCTGGCGCACGCTGGGTGGACGTGCAGGGTTGCTGTGGTGTGCATGATGTGCCTCGCTCTGTGGTGGGAGAGTGAGGCAAATAATAACCCTAAAGGTTAATTTGTCAAATGCATAACCATTTTGGTCAGTACAGCCTAGCCGGTCCTTTTGTACAGAAATCTACAGAGAGAAGGAGAGCTCTCCAAATTGCAGTCTTCCAGTGGTTTAGTCCGTAGCCTTTAATGGCTAGTAGATAATTTTTTGCCAAATGGTCATTCAGATCCCCTTGAGCAAAAAGCTTCTCAAAAGAAACACGCTGGTCGAACATGAAGGTGTTTGCCTCCTCTTGGAAATCATTATCTAATTCGAGTGTCTTGAATTGAAACTTTGCCTTATCTATGAGGTAGTCCCAGTTTGGGTTTCCTCCAATTATTGAAAATCTAAAAAGAAATCCAGGATTTAATATCTCTAGCTCACCCTGCAAAATTGTAGTGTTAGGAAGTGTATGTAGGTAGGCATGGAGATATTGCTCATTTATATTTGTACTAGCAGTAGTGCTCTTTTTTCTATTACATTCTTGGCAGGACGGTACAAGGTTATGCGTATGTATAGAGAAAACTTTATATTCTGTGTGCGGCAGGTAATGGTCGAGAGTGTTCGGTCTTCCTATTCCGCAATATGTGCATTTGTTATTTGGTGCCATTTTTTTTAGTGTTTTTCTGACATCTTCAAGTAATCTGCCTTTTTGTGTCAGGTTGTAGGAGTTAAAGATGGCATCTAGGATGTTGCTTGCAATATTTCCACCTGATAGTGCGGTGCTGGGAATGGCCCGGTTTTTTATGTACAAGCTGTAAAGTTGATATATATCGCTATGTTTTGAATTTATTTTGCAGTGTATTTTGTTTTTTGGAAATGCAATTTCGAATGTGGCTTTGGTACTAAGATTGTCAGGGTATTTTATGTTCCACATTACATTTTTCTCTTGGCGAAGCAGCCGATTACAAAGGCGCGCGCCTGAGGACTCATTCCATAGGGTACGAAAAGCGCTTCGACTTCTGAAACAGTACTGTATGTGGCTGATAGTGTTCTTAGGGTTTTATAGAAATCTGTAGATCTAGAGTTTAATTCAAAAACTTGAGTTGTTAAAGATCCAATGCTTTCGCCAAACGTTTCAATTTCAGGGTGTTTGACTTCGGTTGTATTCTCGTCTCTATTTATTATGTAAACACTTTTTCTAAGGGTTTCTTGTAGTATTATTGGGGAGTGGGTGGCGATAATTGCAAATGCTTTCTTTCTATCTAGTATGTTCCGTATTGCGTGCATTAAGGCAGCAAGAAGAGGGGGGTGTAAGTGAGTTTCTGGTTCGTCAATTAGGACAAGAGATGATTGAGTTGTATGGGCTACTAAACTAGCTAGCATTTGCATTGCAATTTTATGGCCTGTACTCCAAGACATGAAAGTGTTTTCAATATCTTGACTCATTAGGGTGCTTATACTTAATAATGCTTCGTCGTAACCAAAGGTGTTCTCGTACTCAATGTGCTGTAGCGCCTCGTCGAAAAGGTCTGCATCCTCATCAGTAAGTAATATTTTTTTTAGATTCTTAGAGAATTCACCTGCCATAGCTTCAAGCGGGCGCGGTGAAGTTTTAATTTCTCGATCAAATGAGGGGTTGTTTAATGAAGTTGTATTTTCTATGTTGCTTATAGCTTCTTTGGCTATGTCTCTTAATCCGCAGAAAACAAATCTACCTGTGCCAGAATTCATTTCATGTACGATTTGGTTTCTTTCTCTGCGTCGGAATGTTTCTTTCTCTCTCTCTTTTTCTTTTTCGGTTAGGCTGAGGAATATATTTGATTCGGAATTTTGGCTTTTTATTCCAGGGACTTTGAAACTGTCAAATGGGCTATAAGAAATTGTTATTATACGAGGAAAGCCAATGCTAGGTGGGGTTATTGTTCCGAGCTTGGCAAGGGACGGGTCTTGCCTGTCATCTTCAGATGCATGTGCAACTCGAGCGATACGTGACAGTAGAGTGCTTTTACCTGAGCCATTTCTTCCAATAATCGAGATGATTCTATTGGTGAGTATTGCGCTAGCTCTGGGCTCGAGTTCTTCATTGCCAAATTTGAACGAAATTTCACTATCCCAGTCGCTCATTTTAAATGAGAATTCTAGATTGTTGCTAGTGAGGGATTTGAAGTTTTTGTTTAAGATTGATGTGGCGAGCTTTGAGAACTCGCCAGGATCACTCACTTCGCGAAAAATGGACTCATGCCATCCTGGGCTAAACACAAATGGTTTTTTGAGTTCGGGGTTGTTAATGGTGTCGTTTAAAGATGTTAGGAGTTGCTGGCCTATCTGTGGCGGTAGCTCGGCAATTCGTTGGTAGTAGTCTAAAGTTTGGCCTAAAGATATGAAGCTGTCGTCTAGGCTTTCGAAATTATTGACTAGAACGTGTTCAAAATTTGCTTTCTGGTTAATTTTGAGGATTTTAACCGAGCCGATATACTCTCTTTTCATCGAGTCTGGATTGCCTAGATGAAAAAGGCTGTATTGTGTCTTGTAACCTTGATCATTCCAGTTGATTGGGACTAAAAGAAAGCTTTCGGCGTGTATCCACAAGTCGTCATTAAGTTGGTCTTTCTGTTGGATAATGAAGTTCATGTGCTATTTCCTTTTGCACTTTAACAAATTCATGAGTTAGAGATCTGAAATTTTCCATCTGGCCCGCCCACAAATACTCCAGTCTTCAGTCATCCGAATAATGCGCTCTGGCCAATCAGGGTTGAGCGCGTACAGATACAGCTCGTTCCCTTCCTGTTTCAGCTGCTTCAGTGTTGTAGCCTCGTCGCGGGTGCGCTTGGCTGCAACAAAATGCCCAGGGAAAGCGTCAAGAGATGGATCGATAACAACCTTATCGCCTTCCATAAACTTGGGCTCCATGCTGATACCTTCAACGCGGAGGATGAATGCACGTGGCCCCACTGGCCCCGGTGCTTCGATCCATTCTTCGGCATCGCGAGGATCAAAATTCTCTTCAGAACTGCACCAGGCACCTGCAGCAATTGAGCCGATCACTGGCAGCTTCCTGCCGGTATAGCCCAATACAGAGCCGTTATCGAAGTTTGCGAAACCATGAGGAATGTCGAGCGAGCCATTCGGCAAGCTGAGGGCTCTTTCAATTTCACGCGCAATTTGATCGCCAATTCCTTTTGTTGGGTTCTTCCCGCCGAATGCGCTCACTTGAGCAGGCGCTTTGCCGAGCAGCTCAGCAATGTCGATCAGGCGTAGTTTTTTTTCGGCCAGGATGTGGCGGAAATTGTGCAGGCGGGTATCTGAAATTCTCATGCCTTGATTGTGCCCAGATTAACCTATGGGGTGAATGTCCTTATTGGTATTGCAAAAATTAACCTTTATGGTTAAATTGCGTATCCCGGAGGTACACCACATGAAATTGCGTGACTACATCGAAAGCTTAGATTCAGAAGCGCAGCAGGCTTACGCCGGGCGTTGCAAGATCGCGGTCAACTACCTTCGCTTGCATATTAAGTACGCCAGCAAAGACCCAAGCGTTTCGCTGATCAGGTCATTGACCCACCAAAGTGAAGGCCGTGTATCGCTCGCTGAGGTTCTTGATCACTTCGGCGTCACGGAAACTTAGGCGGCCTAGAAAGAAAAAAGGCGACCAATAAGGCCGCCCAGTTCCTCCCGGCACACACCACCACAGTGTCGACGGGTCGCGGTCAAGGTAGGCGGGCACACCACATGCAATTCCGCCTCCCTTAACCGCGCTTTCCAAGGCTCGGAAGCTTTGGGTTGCTGCCTTCTCCACCACAGATCTGGCAGCTGTTGCGCCAGAGGTGAGCGACGGATCGCTTGCCTCGGCACGGTGCCGGTTTTGGTCTTGCGGACCTCGCCGGCTTTTGGGCACTTTCAAGCCACGCGGCAAATGTACCACCACAGCACGCCGCGCGGCACTGGCAACATTCAAGGATTAATGCCATGAGCCGTATTGCTCTTAGTTGCACCCAACGAGCGCGCCGCGAAATTCTGCCGCTCGATTTGGCGCTTTACCACGCTGCCCGAGACTATCCGGGTGGCGCTGCTGCCATCGCCGCCACCACCGGCCGCAATCCCACCACGTTGCAGCACAAGCTGTCTCCGACCCACCCAAGCCACACGGTGAATGTTCAAGAATTCGCCGAGATCCTGGAGCTGACCAAAGACCGCCGCATCCTGGATGCAGTGCATGCGTTGGTGGGGGACACGATATGGCAGGAACTGGCCGAGGCCTATACCGACGATATGCCCGAGACGCTGACCACTGGTCTTGCCGTGTATTTCCGTCAGGTAGCAGATCTGGCCGACACCTGGGCCAAGAGTATTGGCGACGGGGTGGTCAACGACCGCGAACTGGCCGAGATCCGCCTGCAGGTGTTCCGCGGTATTCAGGGGCTACTGGGCATGTTCAATCGCGCCTGCTACGTCAACTCGACTACGCGGGGTGCTGACCGTGGCTGATATCGCAGATTTTGCTAATGACCTGGTGCAGGAGCGTATTGACCTAGCACTGGCCGCGCGCAAAGCGCAGCAGGTGTTTGAGTCTTACGAGTTTTGCGTGGACTGCGATTCATCAATTCCCTTGGCCCGCCGCTTGGCCGTCACCAGTTGCACGCGCTGTGCAGCCTGCCAACAACTGAATGAACAAATAGGTACCCGTTATGCTCGATGACGTTCTCGGTCAATTCGCTGACCACGGCCTTGAGCCTGCGCAACCACTCACGTTCGGCAAGCTGACCCGCTGCAAGACCACGCAGGACAAGGGCAAAGAGAAAAACGGCTGGTATGTGATCCATGAGCATCGCACCGAGAAAAACGAAACGCTGATTTTCGGCAGCTTCGGTGACTGGCGTTCGGGCGACAGCAACAAGATTAAGGTCAAGGCCGGCCGCATGAGCCAGGAAGAACGCGACGTGATGCGCGCTCGTCAGGAGGAAGGTAAACGCCGCGCCGCCGAGATTGCCGCGAACGCCGCACGCCGTGCTGCCAATCGCGCATCTGGCCTGTTCAAGCGCATGCCGGAGAAGGGCCGTAGCGCTTATCTGGATCGCAAGCAGATCGTCGGCATGGGCGTGCGTTACGCCCCGCGCTCCGGTGCGGTGCTGGTCCCGATGAGCAATGTACGGGATGAGATCATCGGACTTCAGGTCATCTACCCTGAGAAGCAGGCAGATACCGGCCGAGATAAATCCTACTGGCCTTACGGCATGTCCAAAGTGGGTGCCTTCCACCTTATTGGCCCGCACCCTGAACCGGGCGAACCGGTACTGGTCTGTGAGGGCTACGCCACCGGCGCAAGCCTGCATATGGCCACCTCGTTGACGGTGGCCATCGCGTTTGACGCGGGTAATTTGAGCGTGGTGGCCAAGGCCATGCGCGAACGTTTCCCAGGCCGCGCTTTGATCGTGTGTCGAGACGATGACTGGAAAACCAAGAGCCCCAATGGTGAGCCTTGGAACCCTGGTGAAGAAAAGGGTAGCAACGCCGCTTTGATCGTTGGCGGCCAGGTGGTTGGTCCGGTCTTTTCAGGCGAGCGCGAGATCAAGTGGACCGACTTCAACGACCTGCATTGTTCCGAAGGGTTGGACGCTGTTCGCAGGCAGGTATTGGCGGTCGTCAAACCACCCGCAGCTGGTGGCTGGAAAGATCAACTGGCCCGCACTGAAAACGGCTCTTTGATCGCACACATGCAGAACATTGAACTGATATTGGGCAACGATGAGCGTTGGGCAGGCGTTATCAGCTTCAGCGCTTTCAGCTCCAAGATCGTCAAATTGCGTACGCCTCCTTATGGCGGCGGCACCGGGGACTGGGGTGATATCGATGACATACGCGTTATGAAGTGGCTGGCCCAGCAATACAATCTGCGCGTCAAAGCCTCCAGCGTGATTGAGGCGGTCAGCGTTGTGGCCCACGACAACTCATTTCACCCGGTTCGCAACTACCTGAACAAGCTCGAATGGGACCGGGTGCCGCGTCTCGATACTTGGCTGACCACGGTCATGGGTGTGGCCCAAAGCGGTTACAGCGCCAAGGTCGGCAAGCGCTGGATGATCTCGGCGGTCGCACGGGTAATGCGGCCGGGCTGCAAAGCTGACTCGGTAATGATCCTTGAAGGCGGGCAGGGCGAAGGCAAGTCCACGGCCATGAGCATCCTTGGCGGTGACTGGTTTATGGATACGCCGTTTGCCCTGGGCGACAAGGACGGCTTTCAGGCGATCCGTGGCAAATGGATCATCGAACTGGGCGAGCTGGACAGCTTCAACAAGGCCGAAAGCACCAAGGCCAAGCAGTTTTTCTCGGCATCCACCGACACCTACCGCGAAAGCTATGGCCGCAGAACCAATGACGTGCCACGCCAGTGTGTTTTCGTGGGTACCACCAACCAGGACGAATACCTCAAGGACGCCACCGGCAACCGCCGCTATTGGCCGGTGGCCTGCACCAAGGTCGACCTCGAGCAGCTGCGCGAGATCCGCGACCAGCTCTGGGCCGAGGCGATGTTTTGTTATGAGGCAGGCGAGATCTGGTGGGTCAACCGTGACGAAACCGCGATGTTCTCCGAAGCCCAGGACGAGCGTTTTGTGGTGGATGAGTGGGAAGGCCCGATCCTGACCTGGCTGGAAGAGTCACAGATCGGCGAAACCACCAGCGGCAGTGAGGTATTGGCTAGCGCGCTCAAACTCGACTTCGGCCACTGGGGCAAGCCCGAGCAGATGCGCGTCGGCGCGATCATGCACCGGCTTGGATGGCGTCGTGTGCGCCTGCCAGCCCTGGCCAAAAGCGGGCAGCGTCCCTGGGCTTACAAGAAGCCTGATAACTGGGGCGGCCAGTCAGCCCTGCAGGTGCAGAAGATCGAGGAGCCTTGCTTTGATTAAGCACATCGACGCCATGCTCAAACTCTGGGCAGAGGATCTGCACAGCGCAGCACCTGAAGGTACAGGCAGCGGCAACATGATTGCCATGCTGATGGAAACCAAGGGCGAGCTGATTCGCGGCACGCGGGGCAGTCGGGTACTGCTCGATGAGTCGGCCGACATTGAGTTGATCGTCAATAAACACCTGCCGCCGCAGTTGTCGGTGGTGGTGCGCGAACACTACTGCAACCACGACAGCTTCCTGTCGCAGAAGTACACCCACTGCGGTTGCAGTCGTGACACCTACTACCAGCGTCTGCACGACGCGCACCTGTGCATTGCTGGCTTGCTGATGGGGAAGGCTGCGTGATCCCTGGCACCACTCCAACCATCGTCCTTGTCTTGGCCCACCGCGTCCCACTGCTTTGCAAGGCAGTGGGTCACGCACAGGCCGCGCCGTCACTGGGCTGTCCCACAGTCCCACCTGTAAATGCCCCTCGCCCATGTGAGCATAGCGGGCAGCAATACGCGCGTTTCACGCGCATGCGTGTTCTTAATAATCTTTCTATATACGAGGAAAAAGTAAAAGAAGTAGGACAGTGGGGCACAGCCTTTGATTTAGGCGCTCTCCTTTGTCCCACCTTGAACCAGAGCAGTGGGGCAGGGCAGACACCCCCCAAAAGCGCTAGCCGGGGCGATATATTCGCCGACATTCCCCGGGCGTTCAGCTGCCTAACCCACTTATTCACCGGTGGCATTAAAACCCGCTTGCTGCCACCGGAATCGACCTGTAAAAAGTAGTCATCTTCGATAGGTGCGACCGCAGAGAGCGGCCGACACCCACCACTAAACCCGGCCATTGCGCCGGGTTTTTGCGTTTATGGATAGGGGCTTAGTTGGCTTCGGCTTTGTCTTGGAGAGCCCAGTACACGTAGACAGCCAAGGCTACCCCTGTGAATACCGCGAGGCTGAAGACATTCCCCAACAGCATCACAATGTCTACCCGCGTGACAGGGTCAGATGATTGAAGAAACGCGACGATTTTCCATACGCCTTGTGCGATGAGGACTATTGATGAAACGTACGTCCAGAATCGGTAAACCTTTTTCCCCATCAGCTTACGCAGCTTTTGCCACTTGGCTTTGTCTTCGTCTGATGCTCTTACCCAAAGCATCATGAATGTGGCAACACCTATGAGAAATAGAATTAACGTAGATATCGAAACCAAAACGTTTAGTACAGACATGTGGAAGCTCTCACATAAAAGATCAAATTATTCGTATGCAGTAGACCCTAATGAGAGCAGCCATGACTAACGAACAACAAGCATTAGCAGATATGCCCGTCTGGCTGGTGATTGCACTGTCCTTGATCGGTGGGGTGTCGGGTGAGATGTGGCGAGCGGACAAGGATGGTGCCCGGGGTTGGTCACTGGTGCGGCGTCTTACCTTGCGGTCAGGTGCCTGTATCGGCTGCGGGCTGTCCACGATGATGCTGCTGCATGCCAACGGCGTATCAATCTGGGCGTCATCGGCGGTGGGCTGCCTCACGGCGATGGCCGGGGCAGACGTTGCCATCGGCCTTTACGAGCGCTGGGCCGCCAAGCGCCTCGGGGTTTGTGAACCCCCACCCCGTTCCGACCAATCAGAGTAATTCTCGTCTCTCAAATTCTGCCGGGGACCCTGGGCATTTTCCACGGGTACGGGGCAGGAAACCCGCGGGAAATCGTTAGTGGCTGGGTTTCAAAGTTAGTTGACCACAGTTGACTGGTTGACCAGTTGACTCGATATTAAAAGGGACGACCACATGGCGTTTTTGACACGTAAGGAATACGGCGAACTGAAGGGTTGGTCCAAACAACACATCAGCAAGCTGATTCAAAATGATCGTCTGGTTTTGAATGAAGCAGGCCTTGTGGATGTTGACGGCAGTGAACAGTTTCTGGCGATGACTCGTGACCCCAGCAAGGCTGGTGTGAGCGCTCGTCATGCTCAGGACAAGCAGGCCAGTGCTCCAGCTACTGCGCCGATTCACCCTCCGGCTAACGCCTCGCTTCCGTCTATTCCTGACTACCAGCGTTCCCGGGCACGTCGTGAACACGCTCAGGCGGAACAGATCGAAGCCCAGGTCCGAAAAGAAAACGGCTCCCTAGTGGAGGCGAGTGTGGTTGATAAGGCGGCCTTTGAAGCAGGCCGCATGCTGCGGGACCTTCTTCTCGGACTGCCACCGCAGATTGCCTCTGAATTGGTTGCGATGACCGATCCTTGGGAAATCGAAAAACACCTGACTACTTCTATCCGCAGAACGCTTGAAGACGCTGAACGCATGTCCATCAGTGATCTTTCCCGAGCACTCACCAAGAGCTGATCTTATGCACTTTCCATACGCTGACGGAACGGAGGTTTACCGTTTGGCGTATTACCGTGGCTTGCGTCCAGACCCAGACCTCTGGGTTGATGAATGGGCAGACGAGTACATGCGTATTCCTCGCAGTGTCGGTGCTGCTGAGCCAGGTCAATATCGAACCGCCCGCACTCCATACGCCCGGGAGCCCATGCGCTGTTTGTCACCGGCTCACCCCTGCAAACGCGTGGTTACGATGGTGGCTTCGCAGTTGATGAAAACCCAGATAGCGCTGAACTGGATTGGTGCCCTGATCCACATGTCGCCGTCGAACATTCTGACGCTACTCCCCACACTCAAACTCGCGTCGCGGGTTTCATCCCGGATAAGCAAGACCATCGACGCCACCCCCGTGCTGCGCGAAAGAGTGGCTGCGCCGAGGTCGCGCGATGCCAAGAATACTCAGGACACCAAGGAGTTTGAGGGCGGCACTCTGTATGCAGTTACTGCAGGCTCCGCCGCCAACCTTGCGGAGCTGGCCGCCCGGTTTATTTATGGAGATGAGATTGACCGTTGGGAGGTCGACGTAGGCAACGAAGGTGATCCGGTAAAACTGGCCGAAATTCGGGGCAGTACGTTTGGCAGGAAGGCCAAGTTCTACTTCTCAAGCTCGCCCACGCTGAAAGGTGCTTCACGCATTGCCGATCTATTTGCGATCAGCGACCAGCGTTACTACTACGTGCCATGCCCTCATTGCCGGCACATGCAAATTCTTGAATGGGAGAACCTCAAATACACGGAGGATTACAGCCGTATTGAGTACCTCTGCAGCGGCCCTGATTGCGGTGCGCTGATTGAAGAACACCACAAAGGCGAAATGTTGGCCCAGGGCGAGTGGCGTTCTCACGCTGAAGGGGATGGCGAAACTGTAGGGTTCCACCTTAATGCTCTGTATGCGCCCTTGGGTTGGACCAGCTGGTTATCAATGGCCAAGGACTACGACGAGGCCATCGTGAAACAGGCCAGTGGTGATCTGGAAGCCATGCAGGTGTTCTTCAACACACGGTTGGCCAAGGTCTGGGACAGTACTCAGGAGCAGACCAAGGCGAGCGTTCTCCAGGCCCGTGCCTTGCAGGAAGACTATGTACTTGGCTCTGTACCGAAAGGTGCTTTGATGCTGACAGCTTCGGTCGATGTGCAGGCCAACCGGCTTGAACTCATGGTGATGGGCTGGGGCGTGGGGTTAGAGCGATGGATCATCGATCACCAAGTCATCATGGGTGATCCCTCAGATGATCGCACCTGGTCCGCGCTGGATGAAAAATTGAAGTCGCGTTATTGGCATCCATGCTGCGTGGGGTTGTCGATTTTGGCCACTGCTATCGACACCGGGGGGCACCACACAAATGAGGTGTACCAGTTCTGCCGTCTGCGGCGATGGCGCAATGTGTTTGCAATCAAAGGTGCGAGCAAGCCTGGCAAACCACCCATTGCCCAGCGGCCCTCTATGGTCGATGTGACGTGGCGTGGCCAAACCGAACGAAACGGCGCCGAGCTTTGGATCGTTGGGACTGATACCGCCAAAGACTGGATCTATAACCGTTACCCGTTTGAAAGCGGTCCTGGTGCATTGCACTTTGCGAAAGATTTGCCCGATGACTTTTTTGCGCAATGCGTGGCTGAACGCCGAATGACGCGTTACGTGAAAGGCAAGCCGGTCACCGAGTGGATCAAGGGCAAGTCCGAGCGTAACGAAGCGTTGGACTTGATGGTGTATTGCCTGGCAATGGCCCATTACCTGGGGCTGGATCGTTACAAAGAGCGTGACTGGGACCGAGTTGCCCAGGCGCTGGCTCAGGCTGAGTTGTTTGCTGAAAAAGTACCAACTGCTTCCTCGGAAGTTTCGCTGCCAGTCATTGCTTCTGAGTCAGCAATGGAATCACCAGAACCTAAACCTGATCCTGTACCAACCCCGGCAGCTCTACCGCAGCCGGTCGTACGCCTCCCTCAACGTCGCAGCTCCAGCAGCGGCTATCTCAAGAGACGCTGATTATGTCCTTTACCCAGAAGCACCTCGATGCGGTTGAGGCGGCCATCGCACGCGGCGAGAAAACCGTGCGCTATGCCGATCGCACTGTGGAGTACCGCACGGTGGATGAGCTGCTCAAGGCCCGCGATCAGATCCGTACTTCCCTGGTCGCGTCTGCTGGGCCACGTTCAAAAGTGGTGAGGCTCTACCACGGAGGCAAGGGAATCTAATGGCACGCCAATATCCAACCCTGACCCGCAACGGCTTCTTGCTGCCGGAACGGATTAAAGCCAGTTATGAAGGGGCCGGAGAGGGCAGGCGTTCGGCCAGTTGGGACGCCCCTGATATCGGTATCAACAGCATCAATACCCCGGCCTTGCGCAACCTGCGGGCCCGTTCGCGGGCAGCAGTGCGCAATGACCCGTATGCGTTTAACGTCATCGACAAGCGCGTCAGCAACCTGATCGGTACCGGCATTACCCCTCGACCCAAGATCGAGGACGACACCCTGCGCAAAGTGCAGCAGGAGTTGTGGGAGGACTGGGTGGACGAGTCGGACGCCGATGGCCTGACCGACTTTTACGGCCAGCAGGCTTTGATTGCCCGCACCGTCGAAACCGCCGGTGAATGCTTTGTGCGTATACGGCCACGCAGCCTGGACGAAAATCTGGCGGTACCGCTGCAGCTCCAGGTACTGGCCCCCGAGTTTGTGCCGCACGACAAGTTTGAGACGGCCAAAAATGGCAACAGCATCCGTGCCGGCATCGAGTTCAACCCGGCTCACCAGCGGGTGGCTTACTGGATGTACCGAGTTCACCCTCGCGATGCCTCTTCGTTGAACGCCGGATACAACCAGTTGGTGCGGATACCAGCGGCGCAGGTGCTGCATATCTTTGAACCGGTTGAGCCCGGCCAGTTGCGCGGCGTACCGCGTTTGGCGCCGGTGCTCAAGCGCTTGCGCAGCCTGGACAACTACGACGATGCGGTGCTGTTCCGTCAGGAGGTGGCCAACTTGTTTGCTGGGTTTATTAGCAGGCCGCCTCCGGAGGGCAGGCAGCTTGCGCTCGATCCGGTTACAGGTCAGCCCTTCAACGAAGACCGCGATGGCTTCACGCCGATGGTCGCGCTGGAACCCGGGACCATGCAGGAATTGGGGCCGGGCGAAGAGGTTGAGTTCTCCAAGCCTCCGGACGCGGGCAACAACTACCCGGACTTTATGCGGCAGCAATTGATGGCCGCAGCGGCCGGTACTGGCACTCCCTACGAAATTCTCACCGGCGATATGCGCGAGGTCAACGACCGGGCGCTGCGGGTTGTACTCAACGAATTCCGCCGTCGCCTGGAACAACTGCAATTCGGGGTGTACGTGCACCAGTTGTGTCGCCCGGTGCGGGCAGCCTGGATGGACATGGCGGTGTTGGCCGGTCGCCTCAAGCTGGACGACTACGCGCAACGGCGCCGCGAATACCTGCGCACCCGCTGGGTACCGCAGGGCTGGGCTTATATCCAGCCGGTGCAGGACATTCAGGCGCGAATGATGGAGGTCAACGCGGGCTTTAACTCCCGCAGCGAGATGGTCCTGCGTTCGGGCTATGACGCCGAAACCGTCGATGCTGAAAACGCCGCCGATCAGGCCCGCGCCCAAAAGCTCGGCCTCAACTACAAAACACTCGTCGACCAGCCTGAACCGGCGGCCGACAAGGAGACACCATGATCAAGCAGTACCCGCTACGGATTTTCAACAAGGCCGGTGACCCTCCGGCGCCGCAGAGCAAACATTGGTACAGCCTGAAGGCCAGCGGCGAGGCCGAAACCCGCAGCATCGAGGTCTATGTCTACGGCGAGATTGGTACCTGGGGCATCACTGCCAACCAGTTTGTCCGCGACTTGGCTGCATTGGATGATGGTGTGTCACCAATCGTGGTGGCCTTTAACAGCATTGGTGGTGACCTGTTCGACGGCCTGGCCATTCACAATGCGCTGTCCCGATTGGGCGAGCGTTGCACCGGCCGGGTTGATGCCTTGGCAGCCAGCGCGGCCAGTGTTGCGGTGTGCGGTGCTCACAAGGTGGTGATCGCGAGAAACGCCATATTGATGATCCACAACCCTTATACCTACGCGTCTGGCGATGCCGAGGATCTACGCAAGGTCGCCGCCGCACTGGATCAAGCGACTGAAGTGATCATCGCCGCCTACAAATCCAAGGCGCCGAACATTGACGAGGTGGAGCTTCGGCGCCAGGTCAATGCCGAAACCTGGCTTACGGCCAGCGAAGCGGTGGCCTTGGGCTTGGCCGACGAAGTGGGCGAGGGCGTTACCGTTAAAGCCTGCTTGGGCCAAGGTAGTGCGCTGCATCGCTACCAGCACGCACCGCAGGCATTGCTGGCCCAGCTGGATGAGCCGCCGGAGCCAGCCCCAGAGCCAACACCGGAACCGATTCCGCCAGAGCCTGAAAAAACGCCCATTGCGGACTCGGCGAAGCTGGCCTTGTTGATCACTCAAAGCTGCACGGCAGCCGGGATCAGCAATCTGATCGAGCCACTGATCAGCAGTACCAAACTGGCCGACGAGGCCACAGTTAATGCCGCGCTGACCAACGCCAAGGCCGTGCGCGACCTGTGCGTGGCTGCGCGTTTGCCGGAGTTCACCCAGGAGTTTGTCGCGGCTGGGCTCAGCGCCGAAGCGGTGCGCGGGCGACTGTTCGACAAGCTGGTCAGTGGCGGCGGTTTTGAAATCGACAACAGCCTGCCGATCAGCGATGACTCGGTACCGAAAATTCAGGCCAAACAACCTGATCCACCCTCGATCTGGGCGGCGCGTCAGTCGGCGCAAAGTGGTCAATCTAAATCTGCAAAAGGAACCAGAGCATGACGATCCAATACGAACAGCGCCACGCCGGTGAATTCCTCTTGTCCGAGGGGGCCGGCAACATCTCGCGTGAAGCGATCAACGTTGCCGCCGGGGCTGCGCTTGAACCGGGCCAGATTCTGGGCCTGACCACCGCCACGGGTGAGTTTGCGCCGTATCAGCCAACGGCTGAAGACGGCACGGAAAACGCTGTCGCCATTCTCTACGGCCCGCTGGGTGAGTCGGATGTTGTGCGTCGCGGTCGCGCCGTAGTGCGCCTGGCCGAGATCAGCGAAGTGCACCTGACCGGCCTCGATCCTGCTGCTGAAAAAGCACTAGCTGCCCACTTCCTGATCGTTCGCTAAAGCGAGCATCCCTGTTTACCCGTCCCGCCAAGTGCGGGATTTTTCTTTTCTGGAGAGTACCTCATGGCCGATATCGCCATTTTTGAAGACGATGCGTTTAGCGTTTCGTCGTTGACCGCTGCACTCAATGATCAGGAGTACTTGCCGGGTCGTATCAGCAGCCTGGGTCTGTTCCGCGAAGAGGGCATCACCACCCTGACTGTGCAGATCGAAAAAGACGGTGACACCCTGGCATTGGTGCCAGCGGGTGAACGTGGCACTTCCGGCCTGGTGGTCGCTGGTACCAAGCGTCACATGATCCCTTTCAACACCGTGCACTTGCCGGAACGTTTCACCATCAAGGCGGACGAGATTCAGGGCATCCGTGCCTTCGGTACCCGCAGTGAGCTGCAAGCCGTGCAGGACGTGGTCAACCGACGACTGTCCAAAGCCCGCCGTCAGCTGGATGCTACTCACGAATTCCAGCGCATGGGCGCCTTGAACGGTCAGATTCTGGATGCCGATGGCACCACGGTCCTGCTCGATCTTTACAAGACCTTTGGCGTTACGCGAAAAAAGCAGTCTATGGGGCTGAACGACCAGGCCACGGAGTTGCGTGTGCGCTGCTCTGATGCCCTGGACCTGCAGGAGGATGCGTTGGGCAACATCACCAGTACCGGCTCTCGCGCTTTCTGCGGCAAGAATTTCTGGAACAAGTTGGTCACCCACACATCGGTCAAGGAAACCTACCTCAACACCATGCAGGCCGCGTCCCTGCGCGGCGATGCCCGTGAAAGCTTCGAGTTCGGTGGCATCGTCTGGGAACGTTATCGCGGCAAGGTCGCAGGCGTGTCGTTCATCCATGACGACAAGGCGCTGCTAATCCCTGAAGGCGTTCCCGACCTGTACATCTCGGTGTTCGCTCCGGCCGACTACATGGAGACGGTCAACACCCAGGGCATTCCGTACTACAGCAAGATCGAGCCGCTGCCGTTCAACAAAGGCATGGCAGGTGAAGCTCAGTCGAACCCGCTGCACATGTGCACACGCCCCCTGGCGCAGATCTTGTTGGAGCTGTAACCGTGGGCATTCGTGATCTGGTGGCCGATATCGACAGCGTGATCTTCGACGTGCTGGGCGATAGCGCGCGCATCGAAGGTCGCGCCGAGCCGGTGCTGGGGATGTTCTCTGCACCGTGGAAACAGCCGCAGATTGGTCGTCTCAACACCGGCCTTCGCGAGCCGCACTTTGTGGTGCGGGTCGCAGACTCGGATGGCCTGAGCAAAGGGCTACTGGTCACCATCGACTTGCCCGATCTGGACGGTGGTGGCGACTACGACCTGCTGCAGCTGGAGCCCAGCGGCGACGGCCTGGTGTCGCTGATCTTGAGGAAACGCGCATGAGCATTGGCAGCTTCAGTGAGAACAGGGCCAGCAGTGGAATGTTCAATATTCAGGTCTCGTCCGAGGACCTGAAAGCGTTTGCAGCACTCGCCACGCTGGTACCCAAAGCCGCTGCCAACGCGCAGCGCCGAGCGATCAACAAAACCTTGGGCTGGCTCAGTACCCATATCGCCCGGGCCGTGGGCAAGCAGGAGCGGATTGCGGTCAAGGCGGTGCGGCAGCGTTTGCGCAGTTATCCGATCGCGGGCGGTGCAATGCGCGGCAAGCTCTGGTTCGGCATTAACCCGCTGGAGGCCAGCCGGACTGGGCGCCCGCGACAGACCAAGGCCGGTGTGTCAGTAGGCAGTCGTCGCTATCGCGGCGCCTTCTATAAAAAGGTGTACGGCAATCAGGCCGATATCTGGATTCGTACCGCCAGTAAACACTTTGGTCGAGCCAATTATCCCGACAGCGATATCACTTCGCACAAGGGTGACAGCTCGGGTTGGATTGCTGAAAACACGGACCGTTATCCACTGGCTAAAGCCAAGATTTCGCTCGACTCGGTGCGACCTCACTTCGAAGACTGGAGCCGCAAGGCCGATGAACGTCTGCTGCAGATTCTCCGGCAAGAAATGAACTTTGAACTGCAGAAATACCTGAAGGGGACACGCCGTGTCTGAGCAGCCGTTTAGCCTCGACCTGTTGTATCAAACGATCGAGCAGCATCTGCAGCAATCGCTGGCCGGTATTCAACTGGTCAGCTTCTGGCCTGACATCGAGCAGCACATCCCGCTGCCGGCAGTGTTTCTTGATATCGCCGAGATCGAGCCCGGTACCGATATCGGCACCGGGGAAAGCACCCTGAACGTCACCTTTGAAGCGCGGGTGATTGTCGACGTGATCCGCGACCAGCATTACCAGCAGGCCATTCACTTGGCCACGCAACTGGCGGTGCTGTTGCGCACTCAGACGTGGGGCCTGGCCGTTGAGCCTGCCGAGTTCAAACGTTCAACCCAGGACTGGACCCGTCCGGAGCTGGATGGCTACACCGTGTGGCTGGTCGAGTGGACCCAGACGATTTACCTCGGTGAAACGGAATGGCCATGGCCCGACGAGCAGCCCGGCTCACTGGTGTTCAACGTAGGCGGTGAGGTTGACCCGTGAGCCATGCCCTTGCAGAGCACGACCGCATGATCGCCGGTGTGGTTAAGGCCTGTTATGTGGTTGCTCTGGATCTGACGGCCAAACCGCCCGTGTGCCGAGTATCTGATGGTGAATGGGTCAGTGCCTGGGTGCGCTGGCACAATCAGGCGGCGGGTAAGGCGCGCCACTGGCGGGTGCCCAGCATGGGCGAGCAGGGCGTGTTGCTCAGCCCGAGTGGTGATGTGTCACAAGGCACCTTTGTGCCGGGTTTGTTTGGCGATGCCGGACCAGCCCCGGATAACCGTGATCACATTGAGCGCTGGCTGTTCGATGATGGCGGGTCGCTAACCTATAACTGGCAGACCCACAGCTACAGCATTGTGCTGCCGGCCGGCTCGGTGGATATCAAGGTGGGTGGTTCATCGGCGACCGTTACGGATAGCGCCGTGGTGGTTACGTCCGGAGCGATCGCGCTTGATGGCGACGTCACGATATACGGTGAAGTGTTGATCAACGGCGGGTTGCGCGTGACGGGCGATATCAACGGTGGCGGGGCAATTATCGACACCAGTGGCAACACGCCTAACCACAAGCACTAAACAGAACCTCAACCAGCCCGCCGCGTGTGGGCTTTTTTCTGCCTGGAGAAAACGATGACGAGCAAACCTGTCTCGATCGACAAGCCTGTCAGCCCGGTCGTTTACCACGACCGGGCTTTTATTTCTCGCGTCCTGGTGATGCCCAAGGGTCGAACGCTGCATGTCAGTGCTCACCGCGTCGAGGGGGTAGATGCTGAAGCGCAGGCCTTTCTCGATAAACACCCCGACTTAGAGCGTCTGCCGGAGTAGCCCCATGATCGGAATGGACCGCCACACCGGGCTGCCTATCTCGGGCCTTGACCATCTGCTGCAGTCCATTGAAGACATTTTAACCACGCCTCTGGGGTCTCGTCTGATGCGTCCTGAGTACGGCAGCACGATCCGCCGCTTTGTCGACTTGCCCGTTTCAGAGGGTTGGAAGAGTGCGGTCCAGGCCGAAGCCGCCCGCGCCCTGAAGCGCTGGGAGCCTCGTCTGGAACTGACTCGGGTTCAAGTCGTGTCCGTGCTGAGCGGGCGTATCACCTTTCGCCTGTCGGGCAACTATCTGGGCGACAGCAAGCTATTGGACGTGACTGTATGAGCACACTGGACCTGTCCCGTTTGCCGGCACCACTTGTGCTGGAGCCACTGGATTTTGAGGCGTTGTATCAAGAGGCACTGACCGACTTCCGCACCTTGATGGGCAAAAACTGGTCGGCCCCGCTGGAGTCTGAGCCGGTGGTCAAACTGCTGGAAAAACGTGCCTACGACAAGATGATGGAACGGGCGCGGATCAACGACGCGGCCAAGGCGCTGTTGTTGGCGTTTGCCCGGGGCAGCGACGTGGATCATCTGGCGGCCAACTACAACGTAAAACGCCTGACCGTGGTCGAGGCTGATCCCACTGCAGTGCCGCCGATCGAGGCGCAATACGAGTCGGACGATTCCCTGGTCGAGCGCACCTTGCTGGCCTTTGAAGGCATGTCGATCGCGGGCCCCCGGGATGCGTATGTGTTTCATGCGCTGTCAGCGGACGGTCGTGTGGCGGATGCCCGGGCCAGCAGCCCAAGCCCGGCCACGGTGCTGGTCAGCATCTTGAGCCGTCTGGGCAACGGTCAGGCCTCGGCCGATCTGCTGGAAAATGTACGTGTAGCCCTCAGCGATGAGGATGTGCGCCCGGTGGGTGATCGGCTCCTGGTGCAGTCGGCCGAGCTGATCGACTATCAAATTGAGGCGGTTCTTTACCTCTACCCGGGCCCGGAAATGGAGCTGAGCTTGGCCGAGGCCAACGCTTCACTCGAACGTTATGTAAACACGCAGCGTCGCCTGGGCCGGGACATTCGCCATTCAGCCATTCATGCCGCGCTGCATGTATCCCGGGTGCAGCGGGTCGAGCTGATTCACCCAGCGGCGGATGTGGTGGTGCTGGATCATCAAGCGGCCAACTGCACGGCCTTCAAGGTATCCATCGGTGGCACCGATGAGTGATTCCAGCCTGTTGCCGTTCAATCGCACGCCGCTGGAAACGGCGCTTGCCCAGCTTTCTGCCGGTGACCGAACCCTGGCCAACGTGCTGCGCCAGATGCACTCGGTCGAGAACTGTCCGGCGGCGCTACTGCCGTGGCTGGCCATCCAGCGCAGTGTCGACCGCTGGGACCCGGAGTGGTCAGAGCCGATCAAGCGCAAGGTAGTCACGGACGCGTTTGAGGTTCACAAGCGTAAGGGCACCGTGGGCGCGCTGCGCCGGGTGGTCGAGCCGTTTGCAGACATTCTGGAAATTGTCGAGTGGTACGAGCTGGAGCCGATGGGTGAACCGGGCACCTTCACCATGAGCCTGGCTTTGTTCGACAGTGGCTTGAGCGACACGGGCATTGCCGAACTGGAGCGGATGATCAACGACACCAAGCCGGTTAGCCGGCATTTGGTGGGGCTCAGCATCACCTTTAGCCCAGATGGCACCTACTACATCGGGGCCGGTATTTCTTCAGGCGACGAGGTAACTATTTCGTCGCCTGAACTGTGGTCGGATGACCTCGACCTGATCAACCTGGAGCTGTCGGCCAATGACCTCCATTACTTCGCCAACTTCGCCTTACCGGGCCTGATGAGGGTTACATGACCGAACTTTCAGACCGCCAACGGGCGGCTATCGAGATGCTGGAAACAGCGGCGCAAACGGCCCATGACATTGTTCACCTGCCGGCGGACGAGGTTGTCGAGACTGGATCCGGGCCGTCGCCTACGTTCCTGGCATTGGCCAAGATGATCACCGACTTGACCGGTGGCCTGCTGCTACCGCGCAAGCAGGCGATCGCATCCGCCGGCACCGCGCTGGCTCTGGACGTGGCCTACACCAACGGCGTGTCGTTCTTCGACGTGACGCTGGACAAGCCGCAATGCCTGCTCAGCTTTCTCAATACCGATGTGCCGGCGGGCTACACCTGGTCATTCACCGTGCGGCTGCGACAAGGCACCGGGGCGAATAAAGTCACGTTCCCGGCCAGCGTCCACTGGTCGAGCAAGCGCCCGCCGGTGCTGGCCTACGAGGCGGGAGTGGCGGATGTGCTGACATTTATGTCAGACGGTAACGGTTGGTTGGGCTTTCATGATGGGAGTTGGTTCGATGCATCTGTCTCCGCTTAACAGCCGTCGTCCGGCTAACCAGCAAACCGGCTTGAACAATGCACTGAGCATGATTGAAGGCCATCATCGTTTTCTGCGCAATAACACCGGCGACACCGAAGACGCCACGCAGCAGCACTACGCGCAGAACCTGCAGGGGATACTGGCCAACAACCGACATTTTATTGCCCACTCGCAAATGGAGTACCAGCCCAACGGCGACGGTACGACCGAAGGACAGGCGCTGCACATCCTCGGCTATGCCCATGCCTATCTGGCGACCAAGGATCAGCGCTTTCTGAACGCGGCGATCTGGCACTGGGAGGCTTACGAGGCTTATTTCTACGCGGGCCAGCCGATCCCTGACATTCCCCTGCGGCGCATAGCTAACTGGATTGTTAACTCAAAAGAACCGGTGTTGGCGAACTGGCCGATTGATGCCGCTGATCCCACGCACAGCGGGTTTAAGGGCGTTCCCTTTGAGTTCACCAATGGCGCCTTGAGCATCCCCCACGGCGAACCGCACTGGGGTGAGTATTTGGACAAGGCGACCTTTGCCTTTGACGGCGCATTGGCCTGGGAGGCGATCAACGCCACGGTGCAGGCAGTCAAAGAAGACGGCTCGATTGACTGGGACAAGGCGGGCGATCAGTTCGATGTGGACTGGATCATCGCGTGGACCGGGCAAAAGATTAACGCTGAGGGCGACGTGCTTTCTGATGGCCACCCGCTGGAGGAGCACGGACAGGTCCAGTTGAAAAACACGGCGGTGAACGGGGAGCACAAGCTGAACTACGCCACTCGCCAACCGGTTGAGCACGGTGGCTACCTGATCCCGCGTAACGCGGTGCAGCACAACCGGCCGTTGCACGTGCCGTTGCCGGGCAGCGTCAACCAAATGGGCAACGCGGCGGACGGCGAGCAGTGGTATATGGACGCGTGTTACATGCTCTGGCGGATCACCGGCGAGAGTCGCTACAAGAAGGCGATGGATGCCTGCCGTTTCACTGCACACGAATACACACAGATCGACTCCAGCGACCGTTTCTTTCGTCAGAGCCGCACCGAGCTGACGCCTTACACGGACGGTATTGCCTACCAGTTCAGCTACCCAAGTGATGCGGCGCCGGTGATCAGCCGCGATTCGATGGGCTACATCACCGTTGATTGTGATCAGTCGGCGCAAGTCTCCTTGGAGCAGCAGGCGGTGTGGTTCCGGATCAGCAAGGACTCACTGGTGCGCACCTGTTACGGCGGCGTGGACAGCTTTAATGCGCCGCTAAATGCCAAGGTCGATTTGGTGGTGTCGCCCAGCAAGGCCGAGGGCAGCGGCATACGTTACAGCTGCGCGTTGCCCAAGTCGGTGTCAAACATCGAAGTGGTCACGCACGATATCCCGCTCAGCAGTTTTACTCGGCTGAGCAAGGATGACGGTTCTGAGTACATCATGGCCGACCTCCGCGCTGTCTCGCATTCGGACGATATCTTGTCCGAGGAAGGCTACGAGCCCGGGATTTTCGAGGGGCGCGGCGGCAATGTGGTTAGCTCGTTCTTCCCCAGCGATGACGGCTGGTACAGCGTCGGACACTGGTTGTTGCCGACCGAGAAGGCGCCGCTGCAGAGCATCACCTACCGCGCTGACGGCAATTTCAATCTGCGCATTGTTGATGATGACGGTTGGCGTTGGTGGTGGATGTTGCCCGCCACGGCGGGTGCCTGGGTCACGCGGATGATCCGGCCTGAAGACGCTACGCTGTCCGGCTACCAGCCCGGCGCGGCAGATCGTCCTGAGCCAAATGCTCCGGTCTATACGGATCTGGACGGCTTTTCAGTCCTGATGGATGACAGCTCAGACACGAACCTGACGTTCTCGTATTACTGCATCAATGACGTCCCCCCGGCCTTTGCGGCCGAGGATGGCTACACCCTCAACTATCGGCTGACGATCAAGGGGCAGGCTAAATTCCGGGCGCTGGTGGGCGACTGCACGATCGTAAATTACCGGGATGATTCTCTGGCGTACTGCCCGGGCGTGATTCCGTTCTCCAACATCTACGCCGAGGGCACCGACCAGATCGGCGCTTGGCACGGCATGCCGTACCCGGGGTATCAGTACCCACTGATTTACTGCATCGACCCGCTCAATGAGTACGGGCCGAAACTCAATCAGATGGTCGAGTTTCTGTATGACTCGCAGCAGTGGTACGCGCAGAAATTCGGCCAGCTTGGCCCGGGTGCATCGGCCTATGTATGGAACCGCTGGGACAACTACAAGTACGGCGATCCGGATACCTGGACCATGTACCACTGGGGCACGGGGACTGCGTGGAGCGGCTACCAGCCCCGGGCAATGATGGGCGCATGCCGGGCGTGGTACGAACTGGCCAGCCAAGGCAAAGCGGTGCCGGAAAAGCTCAAGGCCTACGCCGAAAACTGGCTGGGCTGGCTGGTCCAGTTTGTAAAAGCCTCGGGAGGGATCCTGCCCACTGACTTTCCGATGACCAGTGTCCCGCAGCCCGAACAAGATGGATTTACCGGGCATGTGACTGGGCTGTGGTTGGCCGGTGCCTGCCTGGCCGGGTTGGCAGGCTGCCAGGTGGCGGGACTGGATGATCTGATCGAAGCCTGCGTGACCGAACTGCAATACAACTATGTGGTGACGCCGGTACCGGGCCAGCCCATGAACGGCAGTTGGTCGCCGGCGGTACGGCTGGGCACGGACAACGGCATGTTCTTCGGCTTTTGGGCCGGGGAGATTCTGCGAGGCCTGGGCCTGTACGTCCTGTACCGAAACCTTGGCCCCGGGGCGAATATCTACGGCGCTCCCATGCCAACGTAAACCACTCAATTAGGCACATTCATGGCAGAGCAAAACACGTTGTACATCGCCATGCTGACGGATGTTGGCGCGGCGCAGCAGGCCAAAGCGATCGCAAACGGCACGCCTTGGAACATCACCCATATGGGCGTTGGGGACGGTAACGGTGTTACCCCGATTCCGTCGAAGCTGCAAAAGAACCTGGTTAACGAAAACCTGCGCCTCAAACTGAACCGCCTGACGGTCCGCGCGGACCGCCCGGTGATCAGTGCTGAGCTGATCCTGCCGTCAAACGTAGGCGGCTGGTGGGTGCGCGAGGTCGGTTTGTATGACTCGACAGGTGCTCTGGTGGCGGTGGCCAGCTACCCGCCCACATACAAGCCAACGCTGGCCCAGGGCACCGGCCGCACCCAAGGCATCCGCCTGCAGATCCTCGTCAGCAGCACGGCTAACATCACGATTCAGGATGACCCGACGCTGGTGACAGCGACCCTTTCGACCGTGCGCGAAGAAATCGGCAAGGGCGAGGCGGGGAGTGCCATCAAACTCAAGACGGCGCGCACTATCTCGGTGTCAGGTGCGGCGACGGGCGAGGCTCAATTTGACGGATCAGACAATGCCCAGATTGCCCTGACGCTCGCCGATACGGGCATTAAGGCGGGCACGTATTCCAAGGTGACGGTAACGGCGAAGGGCTTGGTTGTTAAGGCTGAGTCATTACTGGCAGCGGATATTCCTTCGCTCGATGCCGGCAAGATCACCACCGGCACCTTGAGCCGCCCGACCTCGGCCAACGCCGGTACAGCGACCAAGCTGCAGACCGGCCGGGCGCTGACCTTTGGCGGCGCTGCCACCGGTATGGGCTGGTTCGACGGTAGCGGCGACGTCAACATCCAGTTGGCTCTGGCTGCGCTGGATGCTGGCAAATTGACCAGCGGTATTTTGCCCGTCGCTCGCGGGGGAACGGGTGGCGGCACACCGGCTGAAGCCCGGGCAGGTATCGGCGCGGGTGTTCCATCGAGTTTCTATCACGACCCGGCGGGTTACTGGTGGGAAAAGGACACCGGTTTTTTTGTGCAGTGGGGAAACCGGGCGATGGGCGATTTGCCCGGCGGCATGGTGACGACAAAGGTTGTTTTTACTTATCCGTTTGATACCAAGCCTTTTATCGTTATTCCGGTCATTACGCAGTATCCGGGCGGCATTGTTTCGGCTGCTACGGTCACTTGTGCGCTGAACGAACAAAACACTACCGCTTCGGAGTGCCTGTTCAGCTTTACAGAATATGTCGGCCAGATTCAGCAATTCGGCTTTCGCTGGATCGCGGTCGGGTATCGCGTTACACCGATGTAAACACAGGATTCAACGTTGTACCGCAACCGCCTAAATGGCGGTTTTTTCGTTTCTATGGAGAAAACCATGAGTTCTACCGACTTCTTTCACGGCATTACCGTGTCGCTGGTCGAGACCGGCGCGCGCGTCATTGCGTTGCCCTCGTCCTCGATCATTGGCCTGGTCGATACCTTCACCCCGGGGCTGGGTCTGGTGGAGACCAACGTGCCCACCTTGCTGACCCGTGAGAGCGAAGCGGTGGTCGCGTTCGGTGCTGACTCGGCTATGACCCGTGCGTGCAAGGCGATTTTCAACCAGTCGGCGGCCGCGATCGTGGCCGTGGGTGTGCCGGCAGATACCGAAGCGGCCGTGCTCACCAGTGCCGTTATTGGTGGCGTATCAGCCGATGGCACGCGTACCGGTCTGCAGGCGCTGCTCGATGGCAAGAGCCTGTTCAACCTGCAGCCGCGGCTAATCATTGCGCCCAAGCACAGCGCCACGGAAGCAGTGGCCACCGCGATGGATGTGCTGGCCGGCAAGTTGAAGGCGATCGGCATCATCGACGGGCCAAACACCACCGACGAGGCGGCGATCGCGTATGCCGAAACCTTCGGTTCCAAGCGCCTGTTTATGGTCGATCCGGCGGTCAAGCAGTGGAGCACAACGCTCAACGGCGACGTGTCGGTTCCGGGTTCGGCGATCGCTGCAGGTTTGTTCGCGCAGACCGATTCGCGCTTTGGTTTCTGGTCGTCGCCGTCGAACAAAGAGATTGCCGGTATCACCGGCACGGTGCGTCCGGTCGAGTACCTGGACGGTGACAAGACCTGCCGCGCGAACCTGCTCAACGGCGCCAATATCACCACCATCATCCGTGACGGCGGCTATCGCCTGTGGGGCAACCGTACTTTGTCCTCGGATGCGAAGTGGGCCTTTGTCACCCGTGTGCGCACCACCGACATGGTGATGGACGCGATTCAGGCGGGCATGAAATGGGCGGTCGACCGGGGTATCACCAAGACGTACGTCAAGGACGTGACCGAGACGATCAACGCCTTTATGCGTGACCTCAAGGCGCAGGGCGCGGTGATCAATTTCGAGGTCTACCCCGACCTTGAGAAGACCACGGCCACGCAGATCGAGCAGGGCAAAGTGTATTGGACCATCCGCTTTACCGATGTGCCGCCGGCGGAAAACCCGATTTTCCAAATTGAAGTCACTAACCAGTGGCTGACCGAAGTTCTTGAAGCCTGAGGAGGCGTTCAATGATTCCGCAAACCCTGTTTAACACCAACATGTTTATCGCTGGCCAAAGCCTTCAGGGCGACGTCCCCAGCCTGAGCCTGCCCAAGGTCACGGTCAAAACCGAGGAATATCGCGGCGGCGGTATGGACGCGCCGGTAGCAATGGACATGGGCTTGGAAAAACTGGAATCCAGCTTTGCCACCAACGGTATCCGCCGTGAGGTACTGAAGTACTTCGGTGCTTTTGACCAGACGGGTTTCGATGCCTCGTTTCGCGGTGCCTTCAAGGGTCAGAAAGGTGCGACCACTGCCGTGGTCGCCACCTTGCGCGGCGGCCTGCGTGAAGTCGACCCGGGCGAGTGGTCGGCCGGTTCCAAGGCCGAGTTCAAGTACGCCGTGGACGTCACCTACTACAAGCTCGAAATCGACGGGCGTGTGATGTTTGAAATCGATCCGATCAACTGCGTGCGCGTCATCGATGGCGTGGACCAACTGGCTGACGTGCGTAACGCCCTGGGCCTCTAAGGAACAACGAACATGACCACTAGCACTACTAAAAAAATACCGAGCTGGCTCGAGCTGACGGCCGAAGGTGCCACCATCACCTTGCGCAAACCGACCGAGATCAACCAGATCCAAGTTGATCGGATCAGCCTGCGTGCCCCAACGGTCAAGGATGTACAGCAAGCGACCGTCCAGTCCGGCGGTGATGCTGAAAAGCGTGAGCTGATTTTGTTCGCCTCCCTCACTGGGTCCGGCGACAAGGACATTAGCGCCATGACCATCGTCGACTACAACCGCCTGCAGGCCGGTTATTTTCGCCTGGTCGAAGATGATGAACCTTACGCCTACCACGATTAAAGCGGCGGCCAAGTACCTGGCCCGGGAATTTCATTTCTCGGCCAGCGAGATCGAGGCCATGCCGTTTAACCGCATGCTGTGGTGGCTCACGGATTGAGCTGCTCCCTCCGTTACAAGTAACAGGGCACTCCTATGGCAAACAACATGTCGCTCGGCCTAGTGATCGGCGGGGCGGTGAGCTCGACCGTGGGCGCTGCATTTAAGGATGTAGAGAGCCGCGTCAAAAAACTCAGCGAGCAGGGCAAGAAGGCCCGGGTGCTGCAGAGCACGATCGGCGAAACCATGCGCCTGCGTGATGAGTGGAGAAAGGCTCACGCCGCCGGCGAGAAGGGTGCGCAAGCGTTGCTAAACCGGCTGGAGAGAAACCTCGGCGTCCTGCGTAAGGAAGGCGTGGAAGTCGGCCGGCTGGCCAAGGAATACGACCGCCTTAGCCGGGCCGGTCGCAGTGCTGAACTGAAGGCCAAAGGCTTTGGCCAGATCGACCAAGGCAAGCAGCAGGTGCGCGCCGGTGTGGGGCAGGGAGTGGTGGCCACCGGCATGGTGGCCGTGACGGCCAAGGTCAGTGCCGATTATCAGGCGATCATCCGTGACATTGCGATCAAGGCTGGTGTGGCCCGTTCGGCGCAAGAGGCCGAGATGTCGCGCAGCATCATCGCCACGTCGAACGATATCGGCATGGGCCGCAACGAAGTGGCCGATGTGGTTAACCAGTTGGTCGGCGCGGGGATGGACCTTAAGCAGGCGATGGAGTTTGCGCCGGTGGCGGCCAAGTTCGTCGTGGGGCAGGGCTCGTCTGGTGTCGACACCGCCAAGATGATCCAAGCACTGCAGAGTAACGCCAATATCACCGACCCCAAGGTGCTGGAAAAGGCGTTGGAGGCGGTAGCATTCCAAGGGCAGGCGGGCAGCTTTGAAGCCAGCGACATGGCGCGCTGGTTCCCGCAACTGCTCGCAAGTATGCAGAAACAGGGCATCACCGGCATGGACGCCGTGACGCAACTGGGTGCGATGCTTCAAGTGCAGATGAAAACTGCCGGCACCTCCGACGAGGCGGCCAACAACCTGAAAAACTGGATGGAGAAAATTGGTTCCGGCGAAGTAGTGGATGCCTACAAGAAGGCCGGCATTGATTATCAGGGCTCGCTAAACACCGGTATTCAGGGAGGCATGTCCACGCTGGAGGCCAGTTTCGGCTTGGCCAAGCGCTACATCGAAGCCACCGACCCAAAGAAAGCCGCCAAGATGGCCGAGGCCACGGCCCAGATCAGCAAGGAGGCGAACCCGGAAAAAGCCAAGGCCATGCTCAGCAGCCTGGAGCAGGCTTTGCGCACAGGCGATATCTTTGCCGACATGCAGGTTAAGTCAGCACTGACCGCCTATGTGCAGAACAAGGCGCTGTACGAGCAGCTTAAAAATGAGGCGGCAGGCGCCTCGGGCATCCTCGACAAAAACCTGTCGGAACGGCGCGACACCTCATCGCAAAAATGGGCCGAGACGGTTCAGGCGGGCAACGATGCCATGCGTAGCGTGGGCGATGCCATTCGGCCCGTTACGGATGCGGTCGCCACTGGGCTGACCACGGTGGTCAAGGGCATCACCAAGCTGTCGGACGAGTCGCCCAAGCTGGTGATGGGGCTGACGGCGCTGGCCACCGGTGCCAGCGTCGTGACCAGTCTGCTGGGCGCGCTCAAGATTGGCCGGGGGCTGGTCAATCTGGCCCGGGGCGGATTGGGCGGTGGTGGCGGTGCAGGTCGTGCCGGCGTGCAGTCGGTCTTTGTCACCAACGCCAAGGACGCACTGGGCGGCGGTGACGATGACGGAGACGGCAAGGGGGACGCGGTCAAGTCGCTGGTCTCGGCTGGCCTCAACGCGCTGATGGGCCGCAAGGATGACGGGGGAGAGGGTGAAGGTGCTGCAGATACCAAGCTGGACCCGGTAGAAACAGGCCTGAAGCTGCTCGATGTGATCCGGGAGGCCAAGGGTGGAGGCGACGAGGGCGGGCCAGAGCACACGCAGAAGGTCTTTGTGGTCAACGCCCGGGAAATCGGCGGCGGTGGCCCGGGTGGTGGAGGTCGCGGTGGTCGCCGATCGCGACGCCGAGGGCCGCCCCGCCCGCCGGCACCGCCACCCGTACCGCCGCGTTTGGGCGCTCGATTGATGAACGCCGTTGGCACTATCAGCAAGGCGGGGAAAGCCATCCCTGCCGGCTCGCTATTTGAGGCGGGCATCAAGGCCTTTGACACCTACACCACAGCCAAGACCGCCCAAGAGAAAGCCGAAGGCTACGGCGGTGCTGCCGGTGGCTTGGCCGGGTCGGTGGCGGGTGCAGCGGCCGGTGCGGCGATCGGCTCCGTTGTTCCGATCATTGGCACGGCGATGGGCGGGCTGGTTGGCGCGTTCCTGGGGGGCATGGGTGGCGACACCGTGGGCGGTATGTTCGGCAAAACGTCGTTTGCCAAGTCGCTGTTTGGCAGCGATGCAGAGCCGGGTGATGTGGTGCGTTCGATGAGCGCGCAGTCCGGTCGGTCACAAGCCCCGTCGCCTTTGGTGCTCAAGTCTGAATCCAAGCCGGCGCCGATCGATCAGAAGTTCACTTTTGCCCCGCATATGCCCATTACGGTTCAGGGTGATGTGAAAGACCCCGACGAGCTGATGCGCAAGCTGCAACCCATGATGCAGGGCCATTTGAATGACTTCGCCCGGCAGATGGAAGACAACGCCCGCCGGGCCAATGACCGCAAGCTATACGACGCCCCACACATCGGGTAAGGAGGTGATATGCCCTATATGGAGCAGATGCAAAGCACGGTCAGTTACTTGGCCACGGCCGGGGAGGCTGGGCGGCGAAGTCTTGACGGGATGATGGGGCCGGTAAACGGCGCAATCAGTGAAATGACCGGCGCGGCCTCTGAGCTGGAGACCCTGCCGGTCATTGGGCCGATGGTCGGTGAAAAGCTGCAGCGGGTCATGCGCGGTATCAGCGCGGCGCAGGCCAAAGTGGGGGCGGTGGTCGCTGTCTACAATCAGGCCACCCGCGCCGCCTCGCAGATCGAGCAGCGGCTGGAGGTACTGGGAGAGCAGGCAACCCGGGCAAAAAATGCGATCAACCAGATTGCCGGCAAGATCAATCCGGCGTTGGGCAACATTCTGCCGACCAGCATCTTTGCTACCGACACCACCCCGGCAGTGGAGGCGGTGAAACCGTTCCCCCACTTGCTGATCCTGCAGCCGCACAAGCATGAGGCACCGCCGTATTACTTCAATCTGGATACGGCAGCCTTTGAGGAACTGAACCGGCAGAGCGGTTTCCGCTGGGCCTCGCAAGAGCGCCTGATGCGGCGGCCGGCACAGCAGGCGGTGGGCATGGGCGACGACAAAATTACCCTCAAAGGCTCGATCTTTCCCGGGCACCGGGGCGGTCTCAAGCAACTGGACACCCTGCGTAGCATTGGCGGGTTGTTGGTGCCTCTGGGGCTCACCACGGGCTATGGCTATGTCCTGGGGGATTGGTGCCTGACCTCGATCACCGAGGATCAAAGCGCGTTCCTGCAGGGCGGAATTCCCCGCAAGCAGGGCTTTAGTTTGGAGTTTGTCCGTTATGGCGAAGACCTGCAGAACGCTTGACGGCGACAAGCTCTACACCATTTGTCACAACGCCTATGGTCACCTCAATGGCAGCGTGGAGGCGGTGCTGGAAGCCAATCCCGGGCTGGCCGCCGAGCCGGAGCCGTATCGCGGCGGTGTGCTGATCGTGTTGCCGGACTTGCCGCTAGCCAGCGATGAGCAGGCCGTCCAGCTCTGGAGCTGACCGTTACGCGTAACGCGCCTTAAAACCTGAGCCCCGCCTTTGGGCGGGGCTTTTTGTTGGAGCTGGATATGACGCCCGTTTTTCGCATCGTCGCCGATGGCAGCGATATCACCCGCATGATCAACGACCGGCTGTTGCTGTTGCGCACCTCGGACAAGCCCGGGATGGAGTCGGACGAGTTTGAGTTGCGCATTGATGACCGTGACAGCGCTGTGACGTTGCCGTCTCGGGGGGCCAGTATCGAAATCTTTCTGGGCTATGCCGGGTCCACCTTGTCCCGGGAGGGCCGCTATGTGGTGGATGAGGTTGAAGTCTCCGGCCCGCCAGACACGCTGGTGATACGCGGCAAGGCCAGCGACATGCGCGGTAGCGGCAAGACGACCCGCAGCGGTAGCTGGGAGGGCGATAGCTTGGCCACCATCGTCAGCTCTGTAGCGCGGCGTAACGGCTGGGAGCCGGCCTGTACGGTGGCCACGATCGTGCCCCGGGCTGACCAGTTGGGTGAGTCGGACTTTAACTTGATTACCCGCTTGGCCCGGCAGCATGACTGCACGGCCAAGGTCGCTGACGGCAAGTTAATCGTTATGCCGCGTCAGGGCGGTGTCACGGCCAGCGGCAAGACACTGGGCGTCGTCACCATCAACAAAACGGACGTCAGTCGTTACAGCTTTCGTCTGGTCGATCGCTCGACCCACAAGGCTGTGAGCACCAAGTACCAGGACAAAGCCACCGGCAAACTGGCGGTGGTGAATCTGAACAACGACGACGCCCCGGACGGACTGCCGCCGGTGCATACAGATCGGCATATCCACCCGAACAAGACCGCCGCCGAACAGGCCGCCAAGGCGCGCTTGGCCGCATTCAACCGCTCGACTGCAGGTGTGCGACTGGAAATGCCCGGGCGCTCTGATCTGTTCGCAGAACGGATGATCAATGCACAGGGGTTCAAGGATGGGCTTAATGGCGAGTACCTGGTGGAATCCCGGGAACAGGTATTCACCCAGTCTGGCTGGTCGACGACGATCGAGTGCAACGCCGGCAAGAAGGGAAAGGCCAAGGTCAAAGGCAAGAAGCCCGAGAAAACCCTGAAAATCGTTCAACTCTAACCCGAAAATCCCCACCCCCGGCCCGCCTTGTGCGGGCTTTTTCGTAAGGGCAACTTATGTCGATTACCCAGCAACAACTTTTGCAGATCCTTCCCGATGCTGGCCAGTCAGTTGGCGTTTATGTGCCGGTACTCAATGCCGCGATGGTGCGCTACCAGATCATTGGTCCGAAGCGTGTAGCCGCGTTTATTGCCCAGATCGGCCATGAGTCCGGCCAGTTCCGCTACGTGCGCGAGTTGGGCAACGATCAGTACCTGAGCAAGTACGACACAGGTTCACTCGCCAAGCGCTTGGGCAACACGCCAGAGGCTGACGGCGACGGCCAAAAGTATCGCGGTCGTGGCCTGATCCAGATCACAGGCCGGGCCAACTACATGACCTGCGGTGACGCGCTGGCACTGGATCTGCTCAAGCAGCCCGAGCTGCTGGAAAAGCCACAACATGCTTGCATGTCAGCGGCATGGTTCTGGGCCACCAAGGGGCTCAACCCCCTTGCCGACGCTGGGCAGTTTGACAAGATCACCCAACGTATCAATGGTGGCCAGAATGGCGCGACCGATCGGCAGGCGTTGTACGCCCGTGGGCTTAAGGTGTTGGCGTGAAGATCGATGCGGTGAAGTGGGGCGGGTTGCTGCTGATCATCCTTGGCCTGATGGCGGGCAGCGTGTGGGCCGCATGGGTTTGGCAGGCCAACGCATACGGCCAGCAACTGTCCGCCAAGGAAGCTGCGCACCAAACCGAGCGCACAAATCTTGCCAACGCCAACTCCGCGCAAATTCTGGCGGAGCAGGGCAAGCGCCTCGCCCTGGAGCAGTGGCTGGCAGCCAGTGACCAATCCCATTACCGAGCCCTTACCGATGAGAAAACGAAACAGGCACGCCTTCGTGATCGCCTCGCTACTGCTGACTTGCGGCTGTCAGTCCAACTCGACGCCACCGCAGCAACTGGTTGTGACGCATTGCAAACCACCCCCAGCGCCGGCGGCGTGGTTTATGGCGCCCGTAGAGCCCAACTTGACCCAGCGCATGCTCAACGAATTATCGGAATCACCGGCGACGGCGATCAAGGACTGATTGCTTTGCAGGCCTGTCAGGCCTATATCAGAGGGATTTCAGGCATCCACTAAATATGAGTCTTAGATAAAACGGCGTAAACATCCATTTCAGCCCCCGAGTTTCCGCAGACTCAGGGGACTGGATCAGGGGGATTTTTCATCTGCCCAGCACGCAGGATTAACCCGCTTGTCGCTATGAGCAGCCGGTAAACCCCTGTATTTAGAAGAGGATTTACTCTTCCGCATCAGGATCGCTTTCTGGCACCCATCTAACAATCAGGTCAACGAGCAATTCGACAATTGCATCACTGTTCTCTGACAGCGTTTTAAGGTGTTGGGTAATTCGATGACATGTTTCTATGGAGCCTCGCTGATCGATTCAGATTCCAATTTCTTCGATAGCAGAGCCTAGAGCGTTTATGTTTTGGTTCAACCGGCTTAGCAGGGGGGATGCTGGGTCGTCTGGAAGACGCCTATGGTCTTCCCTCTGGATGATGAGAAAAGCGTCGCAGACACAATAAAACTCTCTTGCCGGAGTAGGGGCCACAACCGAGAGGGGGTGGCCTAATCTGAGTTTGGAGTATCGGTGACGGAATATAGTCTGATTATGTAGAGATATAAGGACATCTGCTTCAGGCCTATAGCTTCCTGTCACAAGAGCAGCTCCCTGACTAAAGTACTAACCCTTGATCGACTAGAAATAGGGGGCAAATCATGTTTCGACCAGTTGCGCCACCACCACGCCACGGGCCAACGGTCTGGCCGGTGGTACGGTGCAAAAAACACCTGCTATGAGGCTGTGAACACGTGAGGCATTGTGCCATGATTAGCGAAATTTTAGATCAGGGACGAATCATGCTAGAAACATTATCAATTAAAAACTTCAAAGCATTTTCAGATTGGCAAGATATTAAACTTGCTCCAATAACCTTGATCTATGGTCCCAATTCTTCGGGTAAAAGTTCAATAATTCACTCCATCATGCTCCTTAAACAATCCATAACAAGACCTAATGTTCAGGGTGGCTTGGTATCAAACGGCGAATATGTTGATTTGGGCGACTTTTCTTCAATGGTCCATGGTCACAAACGAGAAGATCCTATAGCGTTCAAATTTTCTTACCTTCCAACAACAAAGCAGCCAGTTTCAGGTCTTGATTTTGACGTATTCGGGAAATCAAGAAAAAGAGAGTATGAGCTTACATACAGGCACATGGATGGAGAGAAAGAGCACAAAGGGTTTTCTTATATTGACTCTATGTCGGTATCGGTTAGTAATGCGGATGATAATGCTGTTCTTTTTTTTACTGAGTTAAATTCGGCATTGCCACGAAAAGTTCAAGAGCTTAAGTCTGATCTTTTAAGTCTTGAGAGAAGCATTGAGTCTGCGACTGATAAAGAAAAAAATAAACTTTTACATCAGCTTGACGATTTTAGAAAAAAAGCCCCCGCAATGAAAATCGCAGCTGCAAAAACGTTCTCGTTTTCAGGTCGTAAGGCATGGTCTTCTACAAGTGAGTATTTGAAAGGTAGACCTAGATTTAACAATAAAGAAATTGACATAGATAATCTGCTTGATTACGTTACTTTTCGAAGCGATCTTAACTATGCAACGCCTTCAATGGCGACCTATGAAGGAAAGACGAATCCTGCAAAAGATACTGAGGGCGTTTTTTATCTGAATTTCACATGCGCAAGTTTGGCGCGAGACTTAAAAGATAAGTTTAGCTCAGTTACCTATCTTGGTCCTTTAAGAAGCCACCCTAGTCGAATTTATGCCCCTAAGACCGATCAGAATGATTCTGTAGGTAAGCAAGGGGAAAACGTTGCGCGGTTCATTTACGAAAGACCTGAAATTACTGAAGATATAAATCATTGGTTTTCATCATTCGAAGTTCCTTATGAGTTATCGTCAGCAGGCATTGGTAACGATGTTTCAGGACCTGTAATTTGTCTTCAGTTAAAAGATAAACGGACTGATGTTATCGTAGGGCCTTCAGATGTCGGATTTGGCATAGGCCAAATGTTGCCAATAATCGTTGAGGGGCTTGTTAGAGATGATAGCGTTATTTGTGTAGAGCAGCCTGAAATCCACCTTCATCCGCGGCTTCAAGCGAACCTGGCAAATTTTTTTGTTAAAACATGCGATAGCAATCAGTGGATCATAGAAACACATAGTGAGTCTCTTCTTCTCAGATTACAGGCGATGATTGCAAGGAAAGAACTCTCACCAAAAAAAGTCGCGATATATTACGTGGAGCCCACTAAAGCTGGTGGCGAAATAATACCTATTCGACTGGATAGTGATGGTGATTTTATTGATGCTTGGCCAGAAGGCTTCTTTGAAGAACGTCTTAAAGAGAAGTATCGGGGTAAAGTGGTGGCCCCGAAATGATTTCAGAATTTTCTTTAGATAAAGACTTTTTTTCCTCAGGCGTTCTCAATAACGAGTCAATAAGCCTAGCTCATGATTACTTGACTAGCGCTTGGGTCGACCTAGGTGTATTGATCCTGCCTCAAGGTGGAAGCGATGAGTTTTTAGAACTTATAGATAACTTACCAATTAAGTTTCGCCAGCGCTGGGTTGAGGCGTTTGAGTATGGAAAGAAGGCTGAAGTTAGTCGCGGGTGGTGGGAGTTTAGCAATTACGCAAATTTCGAGAGTCTATGCGAATTAAATTCTTTGTTTAAAATTGCTTTCACTGATGAGGATGTTGGCTATCTATTGTCTGGAGATGAGACGAGTAAGAGAACATGCCTAAAAACAGGGTTTGAAATGCTGGGTGCTGGTGTCTGCAGTGAGTCCTCTCACATCAGTAATTCTCAAAGGCTTTCTCAGTCAGATATCTTAGAGTGCGATACAGCAGAACAGGTGTGGCGAGCCAGATTCGAACCGCTAGCTCGCTTTTCAAAAAAAATCACGATTATAGATAGGTATTTTTTTGACGCTATTTGGCGTGCTGCTAAAGATAAAAAAGTTGATGCTGGATTAGTTAATTTTTTCACTTTTTTAGCCAGGCTCGGAAAAAAATACAATGTCAAAATTATTTCGCATGGAGGGGAGAGGCATAGTGATTTTCATTGTGCTGTAAGTGTTGCGTTTTCAACTTTGCTCCGTAGTAATCAGAAGTTTTCTTTGGCACTTGAAAGTCTTACGCTAATTTCCGCGAATGAAGATTTTTTCAAGAAGGAATCGCACGATAGATTTATAGGTTTTGATCGTCATGTGTGCCAAGTTGGAAATGGAATGCGAGTTCTAGGTGCTACGCCGCTACCAAGAAGTACATTTCTCGCCAAATTTGACAGGCATGGCGAACTTGCCAATCGCGAGTCTTCTGCCAGTAAATCAGCCTATAAATTATGGTCTGAAACAGATTAGCCTTGAATCGTCCTGAGGTTCCTAGACGTATCTGACACTGTATAGCGCGAGTGTAGGTTGGCGACCGCAGTTTTTGGACGGAGTCTGGTGACATCTGCCCGTCAGTATTGGCCGTTTTCTGCCTTTCGAGGCGGGCAAAAAACGTTCAAAATTAGTCAGTTGGACGTATGTAGAAAAATCGAGGCTATTCAGAGTGACACATATCTGGGTTGGGGCATATTCGGAGACCGGCTTTGTCTCGAGCCTCAGCTATTGGTCGATAGCAGCCTGTCACGAAGGACTGGTGTCGACCAAAAGCGGACACTCGAAGATTTCTACAAATCAAGGCTCATGGCTATGAGAAGAAGAATGCTTGCTCTTCTATTTTTTCAAATAGATCGTCAGGGACGACGTGACAGTTTTGGCGCTCCCGGATTAAAGCGCGCTCAAATGAGTTGCTGATTTCAGGGTCGTCGTCATCACCAAATGCTCTCCACTCATCTCCGTAATACTGTTTGAAAACCAACATCGAGAAGGCAAGAGGGGTCAGTGTTCTTTTTAGTGGCCACCGATTTTCAGAATGAAACCCAATGTGAAAGTGTGAGCACGGATGAAAAAAACGTTTCCGTTGATCGGGAGCGTTTTCATACCTCCACATGGGTTTCCCGTTCAAGCTCCTCTTGCTGTCCAGTAGGCTAAGATACTGTTCATGAGAAATAAATTCGTTTTCGAAAAGTTCTGTTATTTTTTTGAAAGAGGTGGTTTCTGATTCTTTTCCGGAAATAAAAGGATTGGGGTAATAGGCGTAGCGCACGTATCCATCACGTTCCATACTGAATTGAAAGTATGAGTAATCAGACAAAATCATGTTGTGATGAGATAAGTTCATCGCGGTAAGATAGACGTCGATGTACGTACTATCTTTCGAAAGAATTGCATCTCGGAACTCGGTATTTAGTTGAAGTAAATTTGGATTGCTGAAAGCTGCTGCCAATCCAAGTTTATCCGCCAGGTCCCAACTTTTGTGGATTCCTGACTGAGTCTCCTGTCTATTCATCATCGTAATCCAAGTCAGCGTCTTCTTCTGACAAGCCTTCACGACGAAGGCTGTCTAGATACTCAGCTCTCAATTTTTTGGCTTTGATAGAGCGCTGGCTGAGATCTCTCTGAATCATATCCAATTTGGAAAGGTCAGGCATGGTGAAACGCAAAGCGGGGAAGTTTTGCTCTGCCTCAGTCATTTCTTCAATGATTTGTCTTGTAGATCCTTGCATCCCGGAGACGCGAAGCCAAGCTTTAGTACGTGTGAAAGCCGTGAATAATTTGTTACGATCTCCACGTGTTTTAAGTGAAATCGCATCGACGCCAATGACGAATACTACAGCGGCCTCGTTACCTTTGGCGCGATAAATTGTGGATAGTGTTACCTTATTGGATATTGTAAAGGGTGGGTCTGAGTACGGGTCGGCGTGAATATTATTCGACGCAATCCCCATGTCCGCCAGCTTTGAAGACAAGGCTTTGAAGTAACCCTTCATGTGGCGGTCATCCAGAGCGACAATTATTATGTCTTCCGGATTCAAGCCTTGTTCTAAAAAATCAGATATCGAGGCTATAACCCAGTCTGTTTCGTCATCTAAGGACTGTGCGTTGTAATGCTCTATCAGCTCGGGTAGGTTTTCTCCGCTCAAGCTAACCGGGCTATTTTCAACTGGGCGCACCACCTCTATATCTGCGTTGGCATAATAGTTTGGTGAGATAACTTCATAACCGACGTCTTTCCAGTGATCAGCACTTTCAAGCAATTGCACGATGTTTGAATAAATTCCAAATCCAAGTGCGTGAGCTGTAATGAGGACTTCACGCTGGTTGCGATAGCACTTGCTAAGGACGGTGTCGTTGGAGAATTTGAACGGCAGGCCTATTGCTGCCCGTTCAAGCGATATGCGCGGTTCACCGTCATGATCTATGCCGAATAGTTCAGCAGCGCTCCGCATTCTCACCTTCATGATATTTTGAAGGTCGTCGTACGCCCATACAATGTTTTTTTTGTCTCGGTGGCCTTTCGCAAGCCGGAAACTTAATTCATAAAATGCGGCTGGAAAATCCTGCCCTTCATCAATGAGGATGTGGTCATAGTACTCTTCGATATCACCTTTTTGCATCAGGTCTTGGCATGCAAACTCAAAAGGGTCTATACCATTAGGTGCACCAGAGCGTGCGGTGCTGAATGTGAAAGGTGTTCTCCCTGCTCGTAGGCAGGCATCAGAGTAGGCACCACTTGTGTTAGAGCCGCCCCAACCATGCACTATGTGGATGTTATTCCAGTCTGGATCAACTTCTTTATAATGTCTGTAAAACTTGGTGACCAAGTTTTTTATGGAAGACTTGAGACTCTTTGTATAAAAGGTTAGGAGGATTTTGTCATTTGGTCTGTTCATATGAAGGTGTGCGGCCTTCATAGCCAAAATGATAGTTTTACCCGAACCGGCAAGTCCACGTATACGCTGAGGGCCATTAATTGTTATCAAGGCTGCAGCACGCTGCTTTTGGTCAAAGTTTGCAATTTCAGATTCGAGTTCGGCGAGCGCACTGGCTGCGCGCTGCTGCTCTGGATTTTCGACTAGGCGCTTGTTCGATCGAGTGAGGGCTTTAGCTCCCTCGATTACAGATCGGGCTTCGTCATATGCCTCTGGACCTAATAACTCTTCTTCAAGATCCTGAATCAGATCTTTCAATGAGTCCATTGAGGACACGATTACAGAGTCGCTCGAATCAAAAATTCTGTCTGCTAACTCACTGTCGCAAAAGATAATAGGTGTTACGTTCAGAGAGAGCTGCGAGCGTGACTTTCTTAATATTTTACTTTTTAGTAGCCTTCCTATCAGGATGCTACAAAATTGATTAAGCGAATCATCGACTGCTAAAAGGCTGTTGGTGCTGTCACGATCCGCCTGGATTGCCGTGATCACCCGGATGGCTAGGATTCCGCAGCTGCGGCTTAGCACCAGAATATCTGGCTTGTGATCTGCGCCGTCGTAGTCTGAGTAAACAGGAAAATCATAGTAAAGAGCCGACGGTGAAGAGCTGATAGCGCTTTCAGAGTTCTTAAGCGATTCAATAAGGTCTCTTCCGAGCGGATCTTCTTGCAATCTTTCAGTCGTGACTAGGATATCTACTGCCATGCCAGATGGTCCTTGATGAAGTTTTGGTATTTGGCAATTATTTTTTTGCCATGGGTAGCTAACTCTGGTGATCATTACATGTGTCGAGATGCCAGCGGCGTAAGCGTAGCATGCCACACCCTTTAGGATACTCGATCGCCATCGTGCTACTTAGGAGGAGGATAACCTTCAGCAAGCTGTTGATGATAGATGACGTTGATCGAGGGCATGGTCGTCTTGGCTGCCTTGTACATTTCTACTTCAATTCATAGGGAATTGCTTCGCGTCAGACCTAGACTCAATCCCTTGGGAAGATTTCCAATCGCAATAAGTGCGAGGTTATCGGTGATGATCCGATCATCATTCAGTAGAACAAATGACGGTGCCCACAAAAGTGTATCTTTATTGAATTCATACACCATTTGCCGACTTATTTTTCCTTGAGATTTCAGCCTCGAAATTAACCGAGCTGCTTGAGCCGCCGCACCGGCCAACGCGTCCATGGCTAAGTGAAGCTTTCTCTCATCGTTACCTCTGAATAGAAATGAGACCTGACAGCCGTCCTGATGTGAATGAAAATCGAGTATAGGGTTACGTCTATCGGCTAACCGACTGAGCAATTTCCGAAACCATGCATGTATTCCAGCGTACGTAGTCTTACCCGTCTCAGTAGCTATCGTAGTCACGAATGGATTCCAAACAAGGAGTACGTAGGGCAGACCGACCCTTATCAGTTCTTGTAATGAATCCGCTGCGTTGTGCGACAGTTCGGAACGCTCGACTCTAACGGGTGAATCATTAGTTACTTGATCCAACCAATCTTCATCCACCTCTCTTGCATCCGTCGCGATCTCGATCCAGACATCATCCAACAGTCTGGGGAGCTGTATTGGTGGCGGAACTGATAAGTCAACATCTATCCCCAAGCCAAGAAAACTCAGAACGTCTCCTTCTGCATAATACCCAAGGACTGCGGCGACAAATTTTCGACCTTCAGAACTTTCGAACGATGCACTTTCCAGCAGTTGTCCCTTTGGACGTCCGGGATCGTGATTCTCAAGAAGTGTGAAAGGATTGCAGTTTATCTTGGTAGCCAATATGCCTGGATCGACATCCACCAACAATTTACCATCTGAGCCGCGCGCATCCGTCCAGATCACCGCGCGCACAATTTCGCCAAATTTTCCAGTTTGGTGTCGCTGTTCCGCCTCATCTGCCCATTTGATGGCGGCAGGCGTTTCTTGAAAAAAGTCAGACATGGATTCCCTACCTTCCGATGCAGCGTGTGAAAAGAACAAGATAGCCCTTACCTCACATCCCCTCCTAGCCGGAAATAGAAATTCCTGACAGGCAGCTAATGGTCAGTCGGTCTACACACTAATAAATCTTTCCTCCTTCTATCCGATCTTTGCCGAGGTGTACAGCAGAGCAACTGGGCCGCCTGGAGGCTTCCGGCGTACGCTGGTAGTGGAAAGCCTCAGCAGGGACTTGCAGCAATAAGACAGCTAGTGACGAGACCTCGATTTTGTGCCTCTAGGGTTACTTTGATAGCTCACAATAAGACGACATCGAGCTTCGAACTGGTTTAAACAGTATCAATCTGATGGTGATAGAGTAATTCGATAAATTCAGTAAGGGCGACTTGATCTAGGCTTCACCTAATTGTGGTAGGGGCATTGAAATAGATGATGGCTTTATAGTGGTTTTTTCGACAGTATGCATGAATCGATCGATGGCATTTTGTCCTCGATGCAGGGAGGCAGACTGATGCGAGCTCTTTTGAGGTACCCGACGCAGGCTGGCACCTTCTACATAGCCCAGTCGGCTGATGGGCGATTTCACCCAATGTTTGATGACGATAGCTTGGGTAGCTATCGAAGCATTGCTCAGGCAATCGATGATCTGACAAATGATGCGACTAGCTCTGTACTACACCCCGAGACATTCGAGTTGCTGGATACTTCTGTTCTCGGGTTACCTGATGATCCGGGGGAGTGGATCCGCGTTTAGGGTTTACATGCGGTCTATGGCGTCATTTCTCGTTTGGGGTGGAGCGGCAAGCAGTTTTGCTTATGCATATTTATTTTTTCAGAGTTTCGTATGGTTAGTATGAAAAAAATAGGTTTATACACCGGGGTTTTAGGTGCTTTGGCTTCAGTAGCAGCGCTAGTATTGCCGGAAACCGCAGTCTCGCAGAGTAGCAGTGGGGTAAATAGTCCGATTATTTCTGGAAACGGGAATACCGTTAACTACCAGTCGCAGGTTGGGTTTCCTAGCGCTGAAGTGATTAAAGCGCAACGCCCCAATATTAGTGAGCAGCAATATCAGTCGATACAACCGGGAATGACATATGACGAGGTACTAATGATCGTGAAAATACCCGGCAAAGAAGCCGCAAGTACGGGTAGGGTTCAAGTCTATACGTGGGGCACTGAGGTGTATGTGTACATGACGGTGACAATGGTAGATGGTAAAGTCCAATCAAAGTCTCATTGATATGTATTCCCTTATTCTTGATATCGTTGATGATTTTTTATTAGCTATTGCAGGTCAGTATAGCCATTTGCTTCGTGCTTACGAAAGCCTTGGGGCGGAGGTACTGGCGTGGTTACACTGAAATACACCCATCCTTCGATCCACTCTCCTTGATACTCCACTGCGACGTAGAACCATCCCTTGTCATTTTTATCTAAAACTTCAACTAGCAATCCCAAAGGCAACGACACAATTAGCTCAGAAGATTTACTTGGTTCTACACGGAGTCTCGCGCCGTTACGGTTAACAATTCGGTACCCCGCGAGAAGTGCTCGCTCGTTATCGGGTAGTAGCGCAACTTGCCTGGATATATCTACAGGTTTCGATACGGTAGACATCAGCGCAACTAAAATGCCTATGGCTACATATGTATTGAACATGCGCAGGAGTATGTCCCAAATCACAATAATTTGAAGGTAAATCGATTGTAGGCGTTGTATTGCCGGTAAAGATAGTTCGGCATCTCCAACTGATAGAGCCTTCATGATTTCCAGATCAACACCATGTATATTGTCAAGATCTGGAGCTACTAAGTTTAACCCCTCAGCCTCTATTGTCTGAGTTGATGGTTTGCTTAAATCTCCTGGTGATACGAGAAAGCTCGCTAAGGTCGATTCGCTGATCAGCTCATGATAAGAGCTTATAGCAGCAGAAAAATCTGACTGCATACGTCCACTACTTATCATTGCCCCCATCTGGGCGCGCAAATTCGTCAAAGACTCCGGATTGGTCATTGCTGCCATCTGGGCGCGCAAATTCGTCAAAGACTCCGGATTGGTCATTGCTGCCATCTGGGCGCGCAAATTCGTCAAAGACTCCGGATTGGTCATTGCTGCCATCTGGGCGCGCAAATTCGTCAAAGACTCCGGATTGGTCATTGCTGCCATCTGGGCGCGCAAATTCGTCAAAGACTCCGGATTGGTCATTGCTGCCATCTGGGCGCGCAAATTCGTCAAAGACTCCGGATTGGTCATTGCTGCCATCTGGGCGCGCAAATTCGTCAAAGACTCCGGATTGGTCATTGCTGCCATCTGGGCGCGCAAATTCGTCAAAGACTCCGGATTGGTCATTGCTGCCATCTGGGCGCGCAAATTCGTCAAAGACTCCGGATTGGTCATTGCTGTCATCTGGGCGCGCAAATTCGTCAAAGACTCCGGATTGGTCATTGCTGCCATCTGGGCGCGCAAATTCGTCAAAGACTCCGGATTGGTCATTGCTGCCATCTGGGCACGCAGATTCGTCAAAGACTCCGGATTGGTCATTACTGCCATCTGGGCACGCAGATTCGTCAATGACTCCGGATTGGTCATTGCTGCCATCTGGGCGCGCAAATTCGTTAGGGATGACAGATTACTCATCGTTGCAATATGAGCTCGGATATCATCCATTGGAAAGACAACACCAAGCTTTTTCAAAGAGTCTCTGTTGTTGCCAGTCATGAACTCATACCAGTTTATTAGTCGGTGCGGACTTTGTAGAAAGCCTCTCTATCTTAACCGACGCTGCGATGAATTAGACAGCACTCCCAAAACTTACTCATGTAACCAGTTCCTCCCGGCAGCTTGGTCCTCCTCTAACGCTCGTTCTTGGTCGTGTGTCCGGATTTATTAGAGCACTACAGAAAGGTTTTTTACTGTGGGCCACGGGCACGCGAAATTGGTAGAGCTCCCATCTGTTGGTGGTATTTTTGTCGGCAAGACGCTACAGCAATAGTAGTAAGAGAAGATCACATGCAGTCATTGATTGGACAGATCGGGGAGAGCGTTTTTGGATGATTTTTTATCAAGTCGCATTGGCTGCTTAAATTTTGCTACAGCAATGCTGTGAATTAAAATATCTTATTGATTTATAGTGATTTTTTAATTTTGTGGCTTCGATCCATCATAGGCGCCACACTAAAGCGCCTGGACACCGCAGAGCCTTTGTTTACGGGGTTTGTAGCTGATTTTTCTACCATTTTGCTCTACGTGTTTAAGGCGTGTTTTAGGGGGTAAAAGGGCGTTTTTTAGGGTGGGTGGTAATAAAATGTACCACCTGAAAACTGACGTGTACCACTTTTACTATGGTTACGATCAGATCCAGAAAACTCGCCGACGGCACGGTACGTTATACCGCGCAGATCCGTGTGAAGTGTGAAGGGGCGCAAGTGTATCAAGAGAGCCAGATTTTCGCCCAAAAACAGACAGCCCAAGCCCGGCGCCATCGAGCGGGCCAATCGCGTTGGGGCGATGGTCAAGGTAATGATCGACCGCGACGTGCTTGAAATGGCCAGGGTCGCTACTTGGGCAGCACCAAACAGTCAGCCAGACGCTGGTGGAATAAGGGCTCAGGGGGGCTGGCTGAATAGAACACTCGGGGCATCATCCGGGCAAAAGCCGAACGCCCCAGTATGGGCGCATTTACGCAACGCTATAGGGGCCACAGGTTAGCGATTCAGATTTTTTTCTCTTGTCTTATGCCGGCATAAGACCAGCCCAAGAAGAAGCAAATGACGATGGCGACACCCATACCCATAAAGAATATCAAGGGCGATTGTTCGGCAATGGACTGTTTGCCTTCGTAAGTTGCTTGAATAATTTGTATGGCAGCAATAAATGCCAAGCCACTGAAGGCACATGCCTTAAGGAGTTTTCTGGGGTTCGACGGCTGCTTGGCAGTATGAAAAAAAAAGCCGAGCAAAATCGATGCAATGATCAAGAAGAGAATTAAAAGTAGCATCATGGATGATTCTCTGGCCGGATTGAAACGCCTGGTCTGGAGGCTAGTGCAGCCCTGTAGCCCTGTCCAGTGACTAACGGCAGGCGCAGCGTCTGTTGAAGCCTGTAGTTTGGCGATGGCTTGTAACCATTATCAGCAACCTCCATTGGGTCGCTGGTCAGGCAGTTTTCTCGCAATTGATGCTCGCCGTAAATTTTGTGCCTGTCGGTGTTGCCTGTGAGTCATTGTCCATGCCTTACATAAGGGCTGTGGTGGTTGAGCGCTTGACTGGATGAGTTGTTAAGGTCATGCCCTGCAGCCGGTTGTGTTGTTCAACAGGCCATAAGATCAATCTGCTTTGCCATTCACACCAGCACCGTTTGCTGAAACAATCGACTGTTTGGCCAAGGAGGCATGCAAGATGATTGTGGTGGTTGAAGGGATCAGTGCCGTAGGTAAAACCACCTGGTGCAATCAGGCCGCATCAGCCAGCCTGTTACCGGAGTCATTTCCTGCGGATCGAAAGAGCCAGCCTGTGCAGGACGAGCAGGTAGCAGCCTATTGGACCCGCTGGAATGCCAAACGCTGGAGTGATGCGTGCGCGATTGAGCAGTTGTACGCAGTGGCCGTCTGCGACACCGATCCGTTGAAGCTGCATTACAGCTGGTGTCTTTGGCAAGTTGGGCAGGGCACCGAGGCGCAGTGGCAACTCGCTTGGCAGGCAGCTCGTCGTGCGGTCGCCGCGCAGCAGCTGGGTTTTGCCGACCTTTATTTGGTCAAGGCTATCGACGCCGCGACAGCGCGCCAGCAAATGGCGGGCGACCCAGGCCGTACACGCAAAAATTTCGAGTTGCACCTGAGTCTGCAAGCACCACTGCTGGATTGGTACCGTGCAATCGAGCAGGTGTTTCCTGGGCGGGTGCTCTGGCATCTGCCGCTTGACTTCAAGATCCCGCAAACCTCTGCCAATACCCGCAGGTATGATCTGCGGGCATTTGATGCGCTTTTGGATGCTCTGCCCAGGCCTGCCTTTGACCTGGCCCGCTAGGCCGGCTGCGACAGGGGAGCGTCATGGGGCAATCTCGCAGGCGCTGGCAAAGCCCGTAAAAACGGGGCTTTCTGCCCGTGAGTACCACTAAGTAGCTGTTTTTGAATAAATTTATTTAAAAAGTGCTTCCCATATCCTGAGAGTGCGGGTATATTTGCGCTCGTTCTCACAGCGAACCCTTACAGGTTCAGCGCGGTTGGCAACATTCGCAGGCTGCAAGAATCGATAAGTGAATGCCAGGCATTCATCGCAACATCTACAGGGGCGTCGCCAAGCGGTAAGGCAGCAGGTTTTGATCCTGCCATGCGTTGGTTCAAATCCAGCCGCCCCTGCCATATTCCAGGTCTTGTCCAGCATCGGGCAAGCATCTTCAAGTTCAGCGTCAACGCCATATGGCCTGACGCACTCCCGTCAGTCACCCATATCTCTGTTTTATCCCATAGTTTTTTGACCTGCCCTGACGGTTTATCGCCGGATCAGTCCTGTGGGCTCTTGCCGGTCAACCCATTGCTTGCGAAACCAGTGCGTACTGGCGAACACCGCCAGCAGGTTGCGGGGGCGTGCCGAGGGCCATTTGGGTGACGCAGTCTACTGACTCAAGGCCGGCCAGCGTCAGCCATTCACTCAGGCCGCTGTCCTGCGGTACATCGATTCGCACAAACTGGCCGGGGATCCGGGCGAGCAGGGTAGCGATCAGATATTTGGCTTGCTCAAGGTTTTCAGCGATGACCGGGCCAATGCAATGACCCCGACCGGCACGGCGCAACAGCGCCAAGGCCTGTAACTGACTGTCACGTTCGATGCCTGCCGTGTGCTCCAGCGTGTCGTGCAACTGCGCAAAGATGGCGCTGCGCTCCAGTGCGCTGCCTGCATTGGCCAGAGCAAGTTGTCGGGCCTGGTCTGACAGGCCGAGAGCACGGCAATGCTCGGCTTCGGGCAAGGCCTGGAGTTCTACGGCATGCGCCAGGCCCTGGCGTTGCTCGATGATACCGAATTCGACAAAGCCCTGGCTCAGATACAGGGGGGCGCCGGCGACGGAGGCATTGAGGATGGCAATGCCTGGCTTGCAGGCTTCAAGTGCCTGTTCCATCAACCGGCGGCCAATGCCCCGGCCCTGGAAGTCGGGGTTGACCACCACCAGGCCTATGGTTGCAAACGCGCCCTGGGGGCAGGCAAATGCCGTACCGATCAATTGATCATCGACGCAGGCCACAAATCCTTTGAAAGTACGCTGCAACAGGCTCCAGTCTTCGAGGCGATGGGGCCAGTTCAGTTGCGCGGACAGCCCATGCGCCGCGGGCAAATCGGCCGGGCTCATGGGGCGGTAAGTGCAGGGCTGTGCGCACATGGTGTAACTCCTTGAACAGGTGTGCGCTATCTAGCGGCATTAACGCCGAGCTTTCAACCCCCGATCCTGGCCGAGACGATACTTGCCACCTGGCGTGGCTGGCAGTTGAGGTAAGCCGAGGATTGCAGCCACTGCTGGTCAGGGTACCAGGCGAACATGAACTGGCCATTCTTGAGTTTGTCGACCACCTGACGCGCCACTTGCGGGCGTACCGCCGGGCAACCCAGGCTGCGGCCGATGCGACCCTGGGTCTTGCTCCACAGGGGGTTCACATAATTGGCCGGGTGGATCACGATGGCCCGTTCGCGGGCCAGATCGTTGATCCCCGGTTCCAGGCCGTCCATGCGCAACGAGTAGCCGTGGCTGCCGATATAGCTTTCGCGGGTGCTGAACAGGCCCAGGCTGGACTGGTTGCTGCCATCGGCGTTGGAGAAGCTGGTGGCAAAATTTTCCCCGGATTTTTTCCCGTGGGCGACGAGATCACGCAGAACCAACGTCTTGCGGTTGAGGTCAAAGATCCAGAGACGGCGCGCAGTCGAAGGCTCCGAGTAATCGATCACGGCCAGGTGCCGGGCTTGCTTGGCGCCGTTGTTGACCGCGCACTGCATGGCGCTCAGGGCACTTTTGAGGGCTTGCGGGTTGAGTTCGGGGGCGGCGTGGCTAAGTTTGTTGAGCAGGACGGGATTGGCGGTGGCTGCGTATGCAGTGCTACAGGTTGCACTCAGCGCAATGGCTGCAAGACAAAAGCGACGTAAAAAGATCAGCATGGTTCGTGTGTTCTCGAAGGTAGTCTGGCCAGCACCCTGCGCCGATAACTTGGCGCGCCTGTATTAACTGCTAGCCTGTGGGTTTGCCGTGACGGCCGATTCAGTTCATGGCCATTAATTGGAGTAAAGCAGTTGTTCAAAAAACGCGCATTTTACTTGAGCATTGCCTTACTGACTGCGCCACTGGTCGCTGTAGCCGATCCCCTACAGGCGGGCGCCGAAAACCCGGTGCAACAGGCGCTAAACCAACTGCCCCAGGCCTGTCCAAGTCTGGCTACACGCATCAGTCAGCCGATGCAGCAACTGCTGCAGGGCTTTTATCAGGGCCAGGGCGATCAGCCGGTGTGGTCGGTCAATGGCCGCCTGGGTGCCCTGCAAGCGGCGCTGACGCAACTGGCCGACGACGGCCTTGATCCCGGCAACTACAAGGTGCCTGCCGGGCATGACCTGTGTGCCGACATCGAAACCAGCCAGCACTACCTGCAGGCCTTGCAGGATCTGCACTATGGCCGTCTGCAACAGTCGCGCTTCGAGCCGGTCTGGCATGCCAGTGAAGTGCCACAAGATCGTCAGGCCTGGACTCTGGCCTTGGCCGGCCCGGGTCTGAACGATGTCCCTCGGGCCTTTGCCCAGGCGCGCCCGCAAAATGAGCTGTACCAGAATTTGCGCAAGGTTTATGCGCGTCTGCGCCAGCAACCGCTGCCACAATGGCAGTCGCTGGCCAGCGGCCCCTTGCTGCGCCCTGGCATGCAGGATGCGCGAGTGCCGGACCTGGCCCGGCGACTGGTCAGCGAAGGCTATCTGAACCACATGCCGACGACTGTCGATCACCATTACAGCAATGAGCTGGTGGCGGCGGTGAAGAGCTTTCAGCTTGATCACTCACTGCAGGCCGACGGCGTTATCGGCGCCGGCACCTTGAAGGAACTGAACGTCAGCCCCCGTGACCGGCGCGAACAACTGCGCATCAACCTGGAGCGTTTTCGCTGGATCGCCCAGGACCTGGAGCCTGACAGCCTGCTGGTCAACGTACCCGCCGCCCAATTGACCGTGTACCAGAACGGTGTGCCGGTGTGGCAGACCCGTACCCAGGTGGGCCGTGCCGAGCGCCAGACCCCGTTGCTCAAGTCCCGGGTCAATCGCCTGACCCTCAACCCGACCTGGACCATCCCGCCGACCATCTTTCGCGAAGACAAACTGCCGCAGATTCGACGCGACCCTACCTTCCTCAGCCGCCAGGATTTGCAGATCGTCGACAGCAACGGCCAGCCGCTGGCAGCGCAGGATATCGACTGGGACCGCCCGGGCAACATCCTCCTGCGCCAGGGGGCCGGGCCAAGAAACCCGCTGGGCAAAATTGCCATCCGCTTTCCCAATCCGTTCTCGGTGTACCTGCACGACACGCCCAGCCAGGCCCTGTTCAGCAAGGCGCCGCGCGCGTTCAGCTCGGGGTGCGTGCGGGTCGAAGCGGTATTCCAGTTGCGCGACCTGCTGGTGACACCTGCCGAAAAAGTACGCAGTGAAGAGCTGTTGAGCACCGGCTTGACCCATGAGTTCAGGCTGTCCAAGCCGACGCCGATCCTGATGACCTACTGGACGGCCCAGGCGAACAAGGACGGCAAGGTGATCTATGCGCCGGATATCTACAATCATGACCCGGCACTGATTTCGGCACTGGCTGGCAAAAAATAATAGCGTTTAACGCGCTTGGCGTAGCCGCTGAGGAGCGAAGCGAGGCTGCGATCGAGCGCGAAGCGTTCGTGGAGTCAGGTACGGTTCTCAGGTTTTGCGACTGCTTCGCAGCCGGTCGCAGCCTCGCTTCGCTCCTCAGCGGCTACATAGTCTTGGGCCACTTGCCTCATCCGCAGCCGACCCCCTAGTATCCAGCTCTCGATTGTCGACCGTGAGAGCCCTTATGAGCTGCTGGCCCGATTCGCGCTTCACCGATCTGCTGGGCATTGCCCACCCCCTGATCCAGGCACCGATGCTGGGCGCTGGCGCCGATATCATGATCGGCGTCGCAAAGGCCGGAGGGCTGGGTTCCCTGGCCTGTGCCACGTTGAGCCTTGATGCCATTCGCAGCGAGGTGGCCGCTTTTCGCGCGGCCTGCGACCAGCCGCTTAACCTGAACTTCTTTTGCCACCAGCCCCCGGAGTACGACGAGGCCGCTATCGAGCACTGGAAGTCGCTGTTCAAGCCATACTACAGCGAACTCGGCGCCGACTATGACGCGCCGACCCCGGTATCCAGCCGCGCGCCATTCGATGACGCCACCTGCGCCCTCGTCGAGGAACTGCGCCCCGAAGTGGTGAGCTTTCATTTCGCCCTGCCGGCGCCGGAGTTTGTGGCCAGGGTCAAGGCCAGCGGGGCCAAGGTGCTCAGTTCGGCCACGACGGTTGACGAGGCGCAATGGCTGGAGCACCACGGCTGTGACGCGATTATCGCTATGGGTTACGAAGCGGGCGGGCATCGGGCGATGTTCCTGCACCGTGAACTGACCACGCAAATCGGCACCTTCGCCCTGGTGCCGCAGATCGTCGATGCCGTGTCGGTGCCGGTGATCGCCGCAGGCGGTATCGCCGATGCGCGAGGGATTGCGGCGGCGTTTGCCCTGGGCGCCAGTGCGGTGCAAATCGGCACCGCCTACCTGTTTTGCCCCGAGGCAAAACTGGCCCAGGCTCATCACCGCGCGTTACGCGAGGCGAGTGCCAGTGACACCGCGCTCACCAACTTGTTTACCGGGCGGCCAGCACGGGGCATCGTCAATCGGGTGATGCGCGAACTGGGCCCGATCAATCCCCAGGCGCCAGCCTTTCCGTTGGCCGGGGGCGTACTGTTGCCGCTCAAGGCCAAGTCTGCCGCTGACAGCGGCGACTTTATCAACCTCTGGGCCGGCCAGGGTTTCCCCCTGAGCCCCGGGCGCACCGCCGAACTGTCGTCCTTTGAGCTGACACGCCAGTTTGTCGAGGACTATACCGCCCGTTCTGCATGCATATAGCGGTTTTGCCCGGCATGGCTGGCGGTGCGAATCAGCAGCATGATCGCACCTGCCACCGGCAGGCTCACCAGCAGCAATGCATAACGCAGCGATTCAATACCGAACGCCGGCTGCAGGGCATCGCTGAGCAAACCGGCCAGCAATGGCCCCAGGCCAATGCCCAGCAGGGTCGAAATAATGGTCTGCAAAGCCATCGCCGTACCCCGGCGATTGGCCGGGACCAACTGGGTGATCAGGTTGAATGACGGCGCAACCCACCACACCGAAAAAAAGCTGTAGAGCGCGCACAGCAGCATCGCACTGGGTACCGGCACGCTGGCCACATGCAGCCACACCGTGTTTGGCCATAACAGGTACGCGAACAGTGCACTGAGTGCCGTGACATGCCCGATCACCGGAATACCCACTTGCCAGTACGGGTTGCGTCGGGTCAGGTGGTCACTTAGCCAGCCGCTGAACAAGGCGCCGATCCCGGCAAAGCCTCCACAGATAAAACCCGCCAGCAGCCCTGCATGTTGCAGTGACAAGCCGTGGGAGCGCACCAGAAAACTGGTGTTCCACATGCCGATCGCATACGAGCCCAGGGTGGTCAAGCCGCCTGCCATGACCAGGCAGCGGTAGGCGGGCAGGGCCCAGAGTTTGCGCGCTTCCTTGCCCAGGCTCTGCAACGGGTGGGCCGCATGGGCGCTGGCCAGGTCCCAGCGGCCCCGCGCCGGGTCCTTCGCCACAAAGGCCAGCAGCGTGGAGAACAACAGTGCCGGCATGCCGATCGCGATAAATGCGGTGCGCCAGCCATACTGTTCGACCACCCAGGCGCCCAGGCTCAGGCCGATCACCGCAGAGAAGGTCGGTGCCGCAGTGAAGCAACTGATGGCAAACGAACGGCGATGGGGCGGGTACAGGTCGGCAATGATCGACATCGAGGTCGAGGTGGTCGGCGACTCGCTCACCGCCACGGCCATGCGTGCCAGGGCGAGCATCCAGAAACTCACTGCCAGCCCGCACAGCAGGGTGGCCACGGCCCACAGCAAACAGGCGATCGCCAGCAAGCGGGTGCGTACCATACGGTCGGCCAGGCGCCCGGCGGGCAAGGCCAGCAGGGCAAAGACCGCGGCAAAGGCCAGGCCGGAAATCAGCCCCATCGCCGTGTCACTGACGCCGAATTCGGCTTTGATCGGCTCAATCATCACGGCCAGAATCTGGCGCCCGACAAAATTGTCGGCAAACACCGCCGCCAGCAATAACAGCAAAGCATGGCTGCGCCAGCCGACATGAGCGTTGGACATGGTGGGTTTCCTGTCAGATAAAAACGCCGAAGGCGCTGACCCGGTCAGCGCCTTCGGCAAGGTGCGATGCCTCAGGCCCGCTGGCGCGCCAGGGTCATGGCAGTGTCTTCGATCATGTCTTCCTGACCGCCCACCATGCCGCGACGGCCCATCTCCACGAGGATTTCCCGGGCCGGCACGCCGTACTTTTTCTCGGCGCGCTTGGCAAACAGCAGGAACGAGCCATACACCCCGGCGTAGCCCATGGTCAGGGCGTCGCGGTCGCTGCGGATCGGGAAGTCCATGATCGGCACCACCAGATCCTCGGCCACGTCCTGAATGCCGAACACGCTGACCCCGGTTTCAATGCCCATGCGGTCACACACCGCCACCAGGATTTCCATCGGCGTATTGCCCGCACCGGCACCCAGCCCGGCAGCCGCAGCATCAATGCGCGTGGCGCCGGCTTCGATGGCCGCGATGGAGTTGGACACGCCCATCGACAGGTTGTGATGGCCGTGAAAGCCGATCTCGGTATCCGGGTGCAGGGCTGCACGCAGGGCCGCGACCCGGGCCTGGATATCGTGGGGCAGCATGTAGCCTGCTGAGTCAGTGAGGTATACGCAGTTGGCGCCGAAGCTCTCCATCAACTTGCCCTGTTTGACCAGGCCCTCGGGGCTGTTCATATGGGCCATCATCAGAAACCCCACGGTGTCCATGCCCAGCTTGCGCGCATAGGAAATATGCTGCTCGGACACGTCGGCTTCGGTGCAATGGGTCGCCACGCGAATGGTGTTGACCCCCAGCTCGTAAGCCATTTGCAGATGGTCCACCGTGCCGATGCCGGGCAGCAGCAGGGCCGAGACCCTGGCCTGCTTGAGCATCGGAATCACCGCCGACAGGTACTGCTCATCGGTGTGCGCCGGGAAGCCGTAGTTCACCGAACTGCCGCCCAGGCCATCGCCGTGGGTGACTTCGATCAGGGGCACGCCCGCAGCATCGAGGCCGCAGGCAATGTCTTTCATCTGCTGCAGGGTGATCTGGTGACGCTTGGGGTGCATGCCGTCGCGCAGGCACATGTCATGCACGGTAATTTTTTTGCCGCGAAGATCCATGATCGGCTCCTTAAGCGAGGGCAGGTTGAGGGGCGGATGCCTTGAGTTGCAGCTCGCCCTTGAGGATTTCCTCGGCGAACATCTCGGCGGTGCGCGCAGCGGCGGCGGTCATGATGTCCAGGTTGCCGGCGTACTTGGGCAGGTAGTCGCCGAGGCCTTCGACCTCCATGAAAATCGATACCCGGTTGCCGTCAAACACCGGGCCGTTGACCAGCTTGTAGCCCGGCACATACTGCTGCACCTGCTCGATCATGGTGGCGATGGCGAGGCTGATCGCGGCTTGATCCGGCTCGGTTTCAGTCAGGCAATGCACGGTATCGCGCATGATCAGCGGCGGCTCGGCGGGGTTGACGATAATGATCGCCTTGCCCTTTTTCGCTCCGCCTACCTGTTCGATGGCACTGGCCGTGGTGCGGGTGAATTCGTCGATATTCTTGCGCGTGCCCGGGCCCACCGATTTGGACGCGGCAGTGGCGACGATTTCGGCGTAAGCCACCGGCTGTACGCTGGACACGGCCGCCACCAGCGGAATGGTGGCCTGGCCGCCGCAGGTGACCATATTGACGTTCATCGCGCCGCGCTTGAGGTTGGCCTTGAGGTTGACCGGCGGTACGCAATACGGGCCAATGGCGGCGGGCGTCAGGTCAATCATCAGCACGCCCAGCTCGTTGAGTTTGCGGCTGTTTTCAGCATGCACATAAGCCGAGGTGGCATCGAAGGCGATCTGGATATTGTCTGCCAGCACATGGGGCAACAGGCCGTCGACCCCGTCACTGGTGGTCTTGAGGCCCATTTCGCGGGCGCGGCTCAGGCCTTCGGAGGTGGCGTCGATGCCCACCATCCATACCGGTTCCAGCACCTCGCTGCGCAGCAATTTGTAGAGCAGGTCGGTGCCGATATTGCCCGGCCCGATCAGGGCGCATTTGATCTTTTTGCTCATGGGAAAGGTCTCGAACGGGGGTTAGGGCACAAAGCGCAGGCGGGCAGAGCCCAGGCCGCTGAGGGTCAGGCTGACCTCATCGCCGGGTTGCACCGGCACCAGCGGCGCCAGTGCGCCGGAGAGGATGATTTCGCCCTTGCGAAACGGAATATCGAACTTGCCCAGGGTATTGGCCAGCCAGGCCACGGCCTCGCAGGGGTGGCCCTGTACTGCCGAGCCGAAGCCATGACCGGCGGGCTGGCCGTTTTTCAGCAGATGCAGCTCGACCTTGGCCAGGTCCAGTTCGCGTGGGTTGATGCGTTGTTCACCCAGGGCGAATACGCCGCAGGAAGCGTTGTCGGCCACGGTGTCCTGAATGCGGATTTTCCAGTCGGCAATGCGCGAGTCGACAATCTCGAAGCACGGCACTACCCATTGGCTGGCCGCCATCACGTCTTCGGCGGTGATACCGGGGCCGTGCAGGTCTTCGCCGAGGATAAAGGCGATTTCGCCTTCAGCTCGTGGCTGCACCAACTGGTGGGCGGCGAAGCTGACGTCGCTGTTGTCGGCGACTTGCATGCGGTCAGTCAAAAAACCGAAATCGGGCTGGTGTACATCGAGCATTTCCTGCACGGCACGGCTGGTAACGCCGATTTTTTTGCCGACCACTTGCTCGCCCAAGGCCTGGCGGCGCTGCAAAAAGCGCAGGGAAATGCGGTAGGCAGTGTCCAGGCTCAAGTCCGGGTAGCGGGCGGTCAATGGCTGCAGGCTGCGGCGTTCACGCAGGGCGTGAAACAGCTCGTCGCCCAGGGCTTCAATCAACTGTGTGTCCATAAATTGGCTCTCTTAAACGCCAGAAAACGCTTTGTGGGAGCGGGCTTACTCGCGATGCAGGCGGTGAGGTCTTTCAGGCAGACCGCGTTGATTCCATCGCGAGCAAGCCCGCTCCCACCGTTTTTGTGTCCGGTGGCTCAACCCGGCCAGACGCTCGATTCGGCGCCGCCGTCCACTTCCAGGATCTTGCCGGTGACCCAGCGCGATGCCGGGCTGGCCAGGTACAGTGCCGCAGCGGCGATGTCTTCAACTTCGCCCAGGCTTTGCAGCGGCGTGGCCTTGATCATGCCGTCGCGCATGGCCACCGGCAGCACGCCATTGAGGGCAGCAGTCAGTACCGGGCCGGGGGCTATGCCGTTGACCCTGACCTGCGGCGCAAAGTCCTGGGCCAGCAGGCGGGTCATATGGCTCAACGCGGCCTTGGCAGTGCCGTAGGCGCTGAACTGGGTTTGCGCATAACGCGCGGCCCCCGAGGTGATATTGATGATGTTGCCCTGGCCCGCCTCGCGCATGTGCGGCACGCACAGCTGGCTCAGGTGGTAGGCCGAGGAGACGTTGAAACGCATGATTTCCTCAAAACGCTCCACGCTCAGGGTCAAGGGGTCATTGGGCCCGGCGCCGCCTGCGTTGTTCACCAGGTGGGTGATACGGCCCATCTGCTCGCGGGCCTGGGTGACCAGAGCGCTGCGCTGTTCGCTGTCATTTACGTCGCAGCTCAGGGCCAGGGCCCGGCGGCCGAGGGCGCGTACTTCTTCGGCCACGGCTTCGACGTCGGCCAGGGTGCGGGCCGCCAGGACCACATCTGCGCCGGCTTCAGCGTAGGCCAGGGCGATGCCGCGGCCAATGCCGCGACCGCCGCCGGTGATCACGGCCACGCAGCCGCTGAGGTTGAAGCGTTGAATAATGTTCATAACGGGTCCTTTTTTATTGGCGGGGCGCCCACAGGTCAGGCAGGCCAGGATCACTGGCGGCAATCAGGCGCTTGAGCAGCACTTTGAGCGCCTGGGCATCACCGGGCCCCAGTTTGGCCGATACGTTTTCTTCCACCGCCTTGGCCAGCGCCAACTGTTGCAATGAAGCCTCACGGCCAGTGGCGGTCAGCACATAGCGCGGTTGCTGCTGGCTGCCCTCGAGGGCGACCAGATTCTGCTTTTCGAGAAAACGCATGCTTGCCACGCTGACCACATGCCCGGTGTAGCTGACGAACGTATTGATTTCGTTGAGGGTAAGGTTGTCGCGGATACACAGCACCGACAGGATAAAGAACGCATGCTCGTCCAGTTGCTGATTGCTCAGCAGGCGATGCAGGGCGTCGAGCAACTGGTAGTGGGCGCGGCCCAGCAGGTAGCCGAGCAGGTCCTCGGTGTAGCTGCATTCAGGCGGTGGCGGGGTGGTTGCCAGGCGCAGTTCGCTGCGCGGCTTGCGGGTGGCCAGGGCATATTGGCCGCTTTGAAAAGCCAGCGGGGCGCGGTCGCTGTGATCGAAGGCAAGCACTTCACCAACGAATATCACATGGTCGCCGCCTTCGTATTGAAAGGCGGTGCGGCACTGAAAACGTGCGGTGCAGTCCTGCAACAGCGGCGCTTCGCTGATGCCGTTGTCGAGTTCGATCTCGGCAAACTTGTTCTCGCCCTGCATGGCAAAACGACCGGACAGCGGCTCCTGTTCGGTGGACAGCACATGCACGTTCCAGTGCTTGCCCGAACTGAACACCGGCAAACTGCGAGCGGACTTGGCCAGGCTCCACAGCACCAGCGGCGGGTTGAGCGATACCGAGTTGAAACTGTTGGCCGTAATGCCGATGGGCGAGCCGTCTTCGGCCTGGGTGGTGATGATCGTCACCCCGGTGGTGAACGTGCCCAGTGCGGTACGGAAGGCCTGCGGGTCAAAGCTGCTTTGCATTGCCATGACGAACCCCATGGATTGAATTTTCGTGCTGGCAGTATTCGCCTCGTGGCGGGGCACTACATCGTCTTAATGGACTAACGAATACAGCCGATTATCGTCCGATCGGACGAGGCAGTACGGGGCACAGTTCGCTAGCGTCGGCTCATCGAACCCGTGTATCAGAGGACTTGCCCATGACGTTCAGCAGCACTGCCCCAGAACAGCTGTCCAGCCTGTTGGCGGCGCAGAAAAAAGCCTTTATTGCGGCCGGCCCTGTCAGTGCCGAACAGCGCCGCGAGCGGATTCAGCGGGTGATAGAGCTGCTGGTGCGTTTTCAGCAACCCTTGGTCGAGGCGATGGACGCCGATTTTGGCGGCAGGCCCCAGGGCTTTTCCTTGATGAATGATGTGCTGGGTTCACTGGCATCGCTCAAATACGCCCGCGACCATCTCGGCCATTGGCTCGAAGACGAGCCACGCCAAGTGTTCGCGCCCTATGATCAGCTGGGCGCCAAGGCCTGGGTCATGCACCAGCCCAAAGGTTCCATCGGTATTCTGGGTACCTGGAATGCACCGCTGTTCACCTTGCTCAGCCCCTTGGCCTGTGTATTGGCGGCGGGCAACCGGGCGATCCTCAAACCCTCGGAAGTGGTGCCGCGCACGGCGCAGGTGCTGGCCCAGGCGTTTGCCGAGTTGTTCGACCCGCTGGAAGTCGCGGTGGTCAACGGTGATGCGCAGTTGGCGCAGGTGTTTACCGCACAACCTTTCGACCATCTGGTCTTTACCGGCAGCACCGCAGTCGCGCGCTCGGTGATGCGCAATGCAGCCGAGAACCTGGTGCCCCTGACCCTGGAGCTGGGGGGCAAGTCCCCGGTGATCATTTCCCGCAGTGCCGACCTGGCCAAGGCGGCCTTCAGCATTGCCGTGGCCAAGGCCAACAACGGCGGGCAGATCTGTATCAACCCGGACGTGGTCTATGTGCCCCGTGAGCAACTGGAGGATTTTCTCGCTCTGCTGGGCGCGGCTTACAGCGAGCTGCTGCCCACCACACAAGGCAACCCGGACGTGGTGGCGGTGGTCAATGACCGGCATTTGCAGCGCATCGAAAGTTATGTGCAAGACGCCCGCGAACGGGGGGCCCGGGTCGAGCATTTCCCGCCAGTGCAGTTGGACACTGGCGCTTCACGTCGACGCCCCCTGCAAGTGGTGATCAAGCCACCTCGCGACAGCCGCATCCTGCAGGAAGAAATCTTCGGCCCGGCGCTGGTGCTATTGCCTTATGAGCACCTTGAGCGGGCACTGGATGACATCCATTCGCGCGAGCGCCCGTTGGCGCTGTACTACTTCGGTCAGAGTGAAGAAGAGCAGCGCTATGTGCTGCAGCACACGATTTCCGGTGGGGTCAGCATCAACGACGTGATGATGCATGCGGCCTTGCACGATGCGCCGTTTGGCGGCATTGGCGCCTCGGGCATGGGTCATTACCACGGCCGTGAAGGCTTTCTGCAATTCAGCCATATGCGCACCGTGTACAAGGCCCCGGCCCATGACCCACGCCGCGAATGGGGCTTGCTGCCGCCTTACGGCGAGCACTTCTTGCCCACCATGCAGGCGATGGTCACAGCCGACTGATCCCCCTCAACTTTCTACTGTGGGAGCGGGCTTGCTCGCGATGCAGGCGGCGCGGTTTGTCAGCATCAGCCCGTCGATGGCATCGCGAGCAAGTCCGCCCCCACAGGTCAAGACAGATGGTTTTATAAAAACAATAACTGTTGTGGAGATTGACCTTGCCAAACCCTGCCGAAACACCTGAACAACCTGCCGGCTGGCCCCGTCGCCATGTGCTCAAGGCTGGCGCCCTGGCCGTGGGCGCGGGCCTGCTGGGACGGTTTGCCAATGCCGCCAGTAGCACAGCCATTTCACCCGCCGAGTATCTGGCAATGGATGCCACGGAGATGGCCCGCGCCGTGCAAAAGGGTGAGCTGAGACCCGAACACCTGCTGGCTGCGGCTATGGCCCGCTGTGATGCGGTCAACCCCAAGGTCAATGCCGTCAATATGCGCCACGACGATTATGCCCAGGCATTGCTCAAGGCCCGCAGTACCGCTGGCGTGGCCAGCAGCGGCGCCCTGGCCGGGGTGCCGATCCTGATCAAGGACCTCAACACCTACCTGCAAGGCACCCCCACCAGCAACGGCTGCCGCCTGTACAAGGACGCGCCGCCAGCGCCCCACACCAGCACCCTGATTGCCCGTTATCAGGCGGCCGGTGCCGTACCGTTTGGCAAGACCACTTGCCCGGAATTCGGCCTGACCACCACCACCGAATCTTTGCTCTGGGGGCAGACCCGCAACCCCTGGAACCTGGGCAAAAGCGCCGGCGGCTCGTCCGGGGGGGCGGCTTCGGCGGTAGCCGCAGGTATTGTGCCGGTGGCCCATGCCACTGACGGCGGTGGTTCGATCCGTATCCCGGCGTCCTACTGCGGCCTGGTCGGGCTCAAGCCCACGCGCTACCGCACCCCCAGCGGCCCGGGCAAATACGAAGGCTGGTTTGGTGCCAGCGTGGCCAATGTGGTGTCGCGCAACCTGCGCGATATGGCGCTGTTTATGGATGTGGGGCAGGGGCATGAGGCGGGCAGCCCGTACTGGGCCAAGCCGCTGGTGCGCCCGTATGTTGAAGAGTTGCGTGCTGCTCCCGGTCGTTTGCGCATCGGCCTGGTGCGTGACTCGTTGACCGGCGCGCCATTGGACCCGGCCGTGGCCAGGGTACTGGACGACACCGCCCGGCGCCTGGCCGCCCAGGGCCATGAGGTGCAAGAGCTGCGCCTGAATATCGACCCGCGCCAGCTGTTCGGTGCCCACGGTTCGGTGATTGGCGATGCCCTGCTGACCATGGTGCGCGACCGCGAACAGGTACTGGGCCGCAGTGCCACGGCCGATGACTATGAGCGCATCACCCAGGTGGTGCTGGGCAATGCGCAAAAGGTCACGGGGGAGGGCTTGTACCGGGCGCGCCAGTCGTTCGAAGGCATTGGCGGTTATATGGAAGATCAGTTCCAGGCCTTTGATGTGATCCTGTCGCCGGTGACGGCCAATGTCACCCCCGATCTGGGCCTGCTGAGCCTCGATCAGCCCTGGGACAGCTACGCCCATAATGCGATGGGCAGCGCGGCCTTTACCGTGCTGGCCAATGTCAGCGGGCAGCCTGCATTGTCATTGCCGGTGGGCATGAGCGACAGCGGTCTGCCCATTGGCATGATGTTTACGGCGCCACTGGGCGGTGAAGACGTGTTGCTGCGCCTGGGGGCGCAGATCGAGCAGGACCGGCCGTTTGCCAAGTTGCCGGTGGTTTAAACGCGCCCTCAGCCTGACCCTCGCCCCCAGGGAGAGGGTCAACCTCACCGCGATCTGGCGACTAGTCCGCTTTGACGATGATCGCCAACCCCGCTGGCGGGATTATTCGTCACACACCGCCCGCGCATTCGCGCAGCGAGAGACTGACGGAGAACACACGGATGGATCAGATACGAGAGAAAAGTCCGATTGAGCTTGAGCTGCTGCAACGTGCGCGTGATCTGATCCCCGCACTCAAAAGCCGTTCAGCCCAGGCGGACAAGGATTGCAAGCTGCCCGACGAAACCATTCGTGACATGCAGGAAGCCGGTTTGTTTCGCGCCCTGCAACCGAAAATGTGGGGCGGCCATGAAGTCGATCTGCGCACCTTTTTCGAGATTCAAATGACCTTGGCCGAAGGCTGCATGTCCACTGCCTGGGTCTTCGGCGTGGTCGGCGTACACCCGTGGCAACTGGCTCGCTACCCGGTTGAGGCCCAGCGCGATGTGTGGGGCGAAGACAGCTCGGTGCTGGTGGCCTCCACCTATATGCCGGTGGCCAAGGTCACCCCGGTCAAGGGTGGCTATCAGGTCAGCGGGCGCTGGGGGTTCTCCAGTGGCAGCCAGCATGCCCAATGGTGCCTGCTCGGCGGTATTGTGCCGCAAGACGAAACCGGCCCCACCGAACACGGTACTTTCCTGATCCCGGCCAGCGACTACCGCATTGAACAGAACTGGGACGTGCTGGGCCTGCGCGGCAGTGGCAGCCACGATATCGTCGTCGAAGACGCCTTTGTCCCGGCCCATCGCGTGCAGCGCACCAATAACTACAGCATCGAAGCCACGCCGGGGCGGTTGGTCAACACCAATCCTATGTACGCCATCCCGTTTGCCCAGGTGTTTGCCCGCGCCGTCTCGACATCGGCCCTGGGCGCCCTGCAAGGCGCCATCAACGAATTCCGTGACAACGCGGCCAAGCATATCGGCAAGCACGGTGCCAAAACCGCCGAAGACCCTGCGGCACAGGCCGCCGTGGCCGAAGCCATCATCACCGTCGACTCGCTCAAGCTGGTGCTGATGCGCAACTACGCCAACCTGATGGCGCTGGCCGCTGCCGGGGAATACCCGGATGTGGAAACCCGCTTGCTGTACCGCTACCAATCCTCTCATGTGACCAATGTGTGTGCCGACCGGGTCAGTGACCTGCTGCGCTGCATGGCCGCCTCTGGCCTGTACCACACCAACCCGGTGGCGCGGTTCTTCCGCGACCTGCACCAGGCCCGCGGGCATATCGCCAATAACGAGGCGGCCTACCGTCGCAGTTACGGCCTGGTGCAACTGGGCCTGCCCAACGCAGACCCGTTTGTTTGACCTGATCCACCTTCAAACCTCTGACCTCAGCGCAAGGCATAACAATAATGACGGCTCACGATCAGTCTCAGTCCAGCTATGACGTAATTGTTGTCGGCTCCGGTGCCGGCGCCATGACCTCGGCCCTGTTTGCGGCTGATCAGGGCCTGTCGGTTCTGATTGTCGAAAAAAGTGATAAATACGGCGGGACCTCGGCCATTTCCGGCGGCGGTATCTGGATCCCCAACAACCATTACTTCGCCGCAATCGGCGGCCAGGACAGCCCAGAACTGTCCATGCAGTACCTCAAGGCTGCAACCGGTGAACACGGTGACCCGCAGCGCCTGCAGGCGTATCTGGACAACGCCGCGCCGATGATCAAAAAGCTCACAGCCAGTAGCCATGTGCGCTATGCCGTGGCGGCCAAATACCCCGATTACTACCCGCAACTGCCCGGCGCCTTGCCTGGCGGTCGCACTCTGGACCCGGAGCTGTTCGACACCAGCCTGCTGGCTGAAGAACTGCCCAACCTGCGCAAGCCTTCACCCTCCACCCTGTTGATGGGGCGCATTGCCTGGACCGCCCGCGACGCGCACAAGGCCATGGCGCGCAGTTTTGGCTGGCAATGGCTGATTTTCAAGTTGATGGCGCGCTACAAGCTCGATTTCAAATGGCGACGCAAAAGCAAATACGACCGCCGCGCCGCGTTGGGCAGCTCGCTGGTGGCGTCGTTGCGGCGTTCGCTGATGGACCGCAACGTGCCGCTGTGGCTCAACACCGACTTTCAGGATGTGCTGCTCGACGGTGACCGGGTGTGCGGGATCAAGGTCGCCACCGGCGGCAAGGTGCTGGAACTCAAGGCCCGGCGCGCAGTGATTTTCGGCTCCGGCGGTTTTGAGCAAAACCAGACCCTGCGTGAGAAGTACCTGCCGCAACCCACCCGCGCGAGCTGGAGTGCCACGCCACCGGGCAACAATACCGGGGCAGCGCTTGAGGCTGGCATGCACATTGGCGCCGCCACCGCGCTGATGGACTGGGCCTGGTGGGCACCGACCATCGCCGTGCCCGGTGAAGAAAAACCGCGTGGCGTATTTGCCGAGCGGGCATTCCCGGGGGCCATCGTGGTCAACAGCCTGGGCCGTCGCTTTGTCAACGAGGCCGCGCCGTACCTGGAATTTGTCGATGCCATGTACCAGGACAACCAGAAAACCGATGGCCGCTCGGTACCGTCGTGGGTGATCTTCGACGGCCACTTCCGGCATACCTACGCGATGGGCCCGTTGATGCCGGCCCAGGTGGTTCCCGACAGCCGTCTGCGCAAGGAATGGCTCAACACGGTGTACTGGAAGGCCGATAGCCTGGAGGCGCTGGCCATGCAGATCGGCGTCGATGCCCAGGGGCTGGCCAACACCGTGCAAAAGGTCAACGGCTACGCGCAAAGCGGTGTCGATCTGGACTTTGAGCGCGGCGCCAATGTGTTCGACCGTTACTACGGCGACAGCAATGTCAAACCCAACCCGTGCCTGGCACCGTTGCGCAAAGGCCCGTATTACGCCATGCGCCTGGATGCCGGTGATATCGGCACCAAGGGCGGACTGTTGACCAACCGTCATGCTCAGGTGGTGCGCGAAGACGGTCAGCCGATCCCCGGCCTCTATGCCATCGGCAACTGCTCGGCGTCGGTGATGGGCACCAGTTACCCCGGTGCCGGTGGCACCCTGGGCCCGGCCATGACCTTCGGCTATATCGCCGCCAACCATATCGCCAGTGCTGTGTCGGCACCGGCCAGTGCCAAGGTGCGGGTGCTGTCATGAGCCGGAGCACAAAAACCGCCAGCAACAGCAAGATCCTCGCGCCCCTGCACGCTGATCGCCTCAGCGCCCGGGACTGGCATGACACCTGCGATGTACTGGTGATCGGCTGGGGCGCGGCGGGTGCCTGCGCTGCGCTGGAGGCCAGCAGTACTGGCGCCCGGGTGATGGTTGCCGACCGCTTCATGGGCGGCGGTGCCAGTGCCAAGAGCGGAGGGGTGGTGTACGCCGGTGGCGGCACGCAGCACCAGCAGGCCGCAGGTTTCAGCGACAGCCCGCAAGCCATGTTTGATTACCTCAAGCATGAAACCCAGGGCGTGGTCAGCGATGCCACCCTGCACAAATTCTGCGATGACAGCGTCAGCAACCTGGCCTGGCTCGAAAGCCACGGCGCGCGTTATGCCCACAGCGTGCCGCCGGGAGGGAAGACCTCATACCCGTCCGATGGCTATTTCTTGTATTACTCGGGCAATGAACTGGTGCCGTCCCATGCCGGCACCCAGGCACCCGCTCCCCGTGGCCATCGTACGGTGGGCAAGGGCCAGTGTGGCGCGGTGCTGTACGGTCATTTAAAAGCCGCATGCCTGCGGGCCGGGGTGCAACCGTTGCTGCAGTCAGCGGCGCGGCGCCTGGTGGTGGATGACAGCGGCCGGGTGGTGGGTGCCGAATTCTGGAGCTTGCCGGCGGGCAGCCGCGAAGCCCTCTTGCATGAGCGCTTGGCGGCGCGGGCCGAGCGCCTGCAGAACTTCGCCCCCGGTTATTGCGACCGCCTGCGGCAAAAGCTCAGTGCGCTTGAGCGTGATCATGGCCAGCCGCTGCTGATCCGCGCCCGGCGCGGGGTGGTGCTGAGTACCGGTGGCTTTATCTTCAATCGCGGGTTGATTCGCGATCATGCGCCCAACTTTCGGCGCAACTTCAAGGTGGGTGCCACCGGCTGCGACGGCAGCGGTTTGCTGCTGGGGCAATCGGTGGGGGCCAGAAGCGAGCGGCTGGGCCGGGTGTCGGCCTGGCGCTTTATCAACCCGCCGCACTGTTGGCCCAAGGGGATTGTGGTCAACAGCAACGGCCAGCGCTTTTGCAACGAAGAAGTGTATGGCGCCACCCTGGGCCAGCCACTGTGCGATGAACAGGGGGGCCAGGCCTGGCTGGTGCTGGATGCGCGTCTGCGCAAACAGGCGATCCGCCAGGCGCTGTTGGGCGGCTACTGGTGGTTCCAGGCGTTGCCGGCACTGGCCTTGATGCTGCTCAAGGTACGCAAGGGCGACAACCCGGACAAATTGGCCAATGTGTGTGGCATGCAGGCGGGTGAGTTGAGTGCTGCACTGCGCGCTTATAACGCCGCCGCGCGAGGTGATGCCCCGGATGCCTTTGGCAAGTCTGAAGGTAGCCGCCAGGTGCTGGACAAGGGGCCGTTCTATGCCTGCGATATCAGCGTCGGCAACCCGATCTTTCCGCTGGGGGCGCTGACCCTGGGCGGGCTCAAGGTCGATGAAAATAACGGCGCGGTGCTCGATAACAATGGCCAGCCGATTGCCGGCCTGTTCAGTGCCGGGCGCACCGCCATTGGCGTAGCGTCGCACCTGTATATCAGCGGGCTGTCGTTGGCCGATTGTGTGTTTTCGGGACGTCGTGCGGGCCTGGCGGCCAGCACTGCCAATGCGCAAAGAGAGACCCTTGAAACGGTTTGAGAAAGGGTTGCAAACCTGCTCCCACAGAGCCGGCATCCTCAATAAAAGGACAAAAACATGAGCGCACGTGTTGCAGGCAAGGTGGCGTTGATCACTGGCGGTGCCAGTGGCGTAGGCAGGGCCACGGCGCTGCTGCTGGCCCGTGAGGGCGCCCGGGTGGTGATCAGCGATATCGATGTGGCCGGCGGCCTGGCCCTGGCCGAGGAGATCGGCAGCCAGGCGCTGTTTGTCGAGCACGACGCGGGCAGCGAAACAGACTGGGCGCGGGTCATTGAAACCGTGCGCAAACACCACGCACGGCTGGACATCCTGTTCAACAACGCCGGCATCCTGCTCAAGGGTGATATTGAAAATACCACCTATAGTGAATGGCAACGGGTGCAGCGCATCAATGCCGACAGTGTCTTCCTGGGCTGTCGCGCTGCCATAAGCCTGATGAAAGAAGGTGAGGGCGGCTCCATCATCAACATGTCTTCGATTGCGGCCGTGGCCGGACGCGATGATTACGTTGCCTACAGCGCTTCCAAAGGCGCCGTTGCTGCCCTGTCACGCACCGTGGCGGTGTTGTGCCGCCGGCGCAAATACCGCATTCGCTGCAACTCCCTGCACCCTGACGGCATCCTTACGCCCATGACCACCGCCGGCCTGCCCGCGGGGCTCGACCCGTGGAGCCTGACCATCGATGCCGACCCGATGGGACGCATGTGCCTGCCTGAAGATGTGGCCGCCAGTGTGTTGTTCCTGGCCAGTGACGAGTCCCGCGCCATCAGCGGTATCGAGCTGCGCATCGACAGCGGCCAGTTTGTGATGAGTATCTGACATGAACCAACCTGCGTACTTCTCCCTGCGCGTGGCGCAAATCGTCACTGAAACAGCGGACTCCAGATCGCTGGTATTCGATGTTCCCCTCGCCTTGCGCGAACGGTTTGCCTATAAGCCCGGGCAATTTTTGACCCTGCGCGTGCCGTTTGACGGCGGCTGGTTACCGCGCTGCTATTCACTGTCAAGCACCCCGCTGCAAGACGAACCGTTGCGTGTGACCATCAAGCAAGTGCGCGACGGGCGCGCCTCCAACTGGCTGTGCACGCAGTTGAGCGAAGGCGATCAGCTGCAGGTGCTGGCACCGGCGGGGGTGTTCGTGCCCCGGCATTTTGATGATGATTTTGTCTTGTTTGGCGGGGGTAGCGGCGTCACGCCGGTGCTGTCGATCCTGCGCTCGGCGCTGATTGCCGGCACGGGCCGGATCCTGCTGATCTACGCCAACCGCGACGAGGCCTCGGTGATCTTCGCCGCTGAACTCAAGGCCCTGGCCAGCGCCTACCCTGAGCGCCTGCAAGTGATTCACTGGCTGGACTCGGTACAAGGTATTCCGGCGGTGGCGCAACTGGCCCAAATGGCCCGGCCCTTTGTGCACGCCCAGGCGTTTATCTGCGGCCCCGGGCCGTTTATGGACGCCGCCGTCAGCGCCTTGCACGACATCGGCATGGAGCACGGGCGCATTCATGTCGAGCGTTTTGTCTCGCTGCCCGAAGAAGGCAGCGTGGCGGCCCAGGCCCCGGTCAACACCGAGGTCATCGGCAGTCAGCTGTCGGTGCGCCTGGACGGTGAAGAATTTGAAGTGCCCTGCGCCGAGGGCGAAACCCTGCTTGGCGCCATGCAGCGCGCGGGCCTCAACCCGCCCAGTTCCTGCCTGGTGGGCTCCTGCGCCACCTGCATGTGTACGCTGGAGCGCGGCAGTGTCGAGATGCTGCGCAACGATGCCCTGGACTCACAAGAACTGAATGACGGCTGGGTGCTGGCATGCCAGTCAGTGCCCAGCAGCGAACACCTGCGTGTGTGCTTTCCCGAATAACTTGCCAGACGAGTGACCGATGACTTCCAGCCCGCAACAGAACCTGCCGCGCTCGATCCCGCAACTGCTGTTCAACGCCTCAAAGCAACATGCGGGGCGCACGGCCATCGAAGAGCACGGCGAGTGCATCGATTACAGCGACCTGCCGCGTCTGGCCCTGGCCGTGACCCGCAGCCTGATGGCCCAAGGCATTGGCAAGGGCGACCGGGTGGCGATCTGGGCACCCAACGGGCGCGACTGGATCATCGCCGCACTGGGCATCCATTGTGCGGGCGCCGTGATGGTGCCGATCAACACCCGCATGAAAGGCGGCGAAGCGGCCGATATCCTGCAGCGCAGCGCCAGCCGTTTGCTGTTTGTGCAGCCGATGTTTTTGGGCACAGATTACCTCGCCTTGCTGGCACCGTATCGCCCGGCCAGCCTGGAGTGCCTGGTGCTGCTGGGTGAAGCCCCGTCGGCCAGCGCCAAGGGGCTGGACTGGGAGGGCTTCTTGTCCTTGGGCGCGGCCACCAGCGAAGCGGCAGCGCTCTTGCGTGCGGCCAGTGTCAGCGGTGAAGACCTCAGCGATTTGCTGTTCACCTCCGGCACCACCGGCAAGCCCAAAGGCGTGATGAGTGCCCACGGGCAAACTATCCGCGCCTTTGGCGAGTATGCGAAGGTGATTGGCTTGCAGGCCGGTGATCGATATCTGGTGATCAATCCGTTTTTCCATGCCTTTGGCTACAAGGCAGGCTGGCTGACGTGCCTGTTGGCGGGCGCGACGATCCTGCCGCACCCGGTGTTCGATGCCGAAGCGGTATTCCAGCGCATCGCCGCCGAGCGCATCAACGTGTTGCCGGGACCGCCGACCCTGTACCTGTCGATGCTGGCCCATCCCAAGCTGGCCGAAACCGACCTGTCGAGCCTGCGCATTGCCGTGACCGGAGCGGCCACCATCCCGCCGATCCTGATTGAGCGCATGCGCCGCGAGCTGGGTTTTTCGGTGGTCACCACGGCCTATGGCCTGACCGAGTGTGGTGGCCTGGCAACCATCTGCGACCCCGGCGACAGCGCGACAGTGATAGCCGGCACCAGTGGCCGGGCGATCCCGGGCACCGAAGTGAGTATCCGTGACCCGCAGAACCGGGCTTTGCCGGCGGGCAGCACGGGGGAAATCTGCCTGCGCGGTTTTCATGTGATGCAGGGTTATTTTGAAGACCCGCAAGCCACCGCCGACACCATCGACAGTGAGGGTTGGCTGCATACCGGCGATATTGGCGAGCAGGACGCAGCGGGTAACCTGCGCATTACTGACCGGCTCAAGGACATGTTTATTGTCGGCGGGTTCAACTGCTACCCGGCGGAGATTGAAGCCGGCCTGATCGAGCACCCGGCCATTGCCCAGGTGGCGGTGATTGGCGTGCCCGATGAGCGCATGGGGGAGGTGGGCTGTGCCTGTGTGGTGTTGCGCCATGGCCGGCAGCTGGATGAAGCCGGGTTGATCCAGTGGGCGCGTGAGCACATGGCCAACTACAAGGTGCCGCGGCTGGTGCGTTTCTATGTGGCGCTGCCGGTGAATGCGGCGAACAAGGTGGCGAAGAATGAGTTGCGGGCGGGGTGGAAATAGGGATCCTGCGCGAAGCGGCCGCCGCCGGGTTTAACTGTTGTCTTGCGTATATATTCGGCATTTGTGTCTAACTGAAATTATGGTTTCGCCCTTACGGCGAGTCGCTTTTTCCAGACGCCGAAAAAGTAACCATGGGCCTGCCCCTGGCGTCCGGCCTTCGCTGTGCTCAGGTTTCCTTGTTCCGGCTCTGCTCGGCCTCCCGATGGGACGGATAGATCAAAATCAAAAGCCCCTGAGGCGGCCGACCGGCCGGCCTGTTTGAATGCGGGATTAGCGACCGACATATGTTCTCTGTGGGAGCCGGGCTTGCCCGCGATGCAGGCACCTCGTTCTACCTGGATGACCAAAGTGCTGCCATCGCGGGCAAGCCCGCTCCCACAAGAGTTTTCGTTGTTTAATTATTTTGCTTTTGCCACTCGATTATCCAAACAACGGGAATGCCCATAGCAGCGCCCGAGTGAAGGCAGAACCCCAGAGTGCCGCGACGTATAGAGTGGATATGTACTCGATGGTTTTAACGGGTGTACCGGGTACATATCCAGAATTTGTGTCTAACCGAAATTATGGTTTCGCCCTTACGGCGAGTCACTTTTTCCAGGCGCCGAAAAAGTAACCAAAAAGGCTTGCCCCTGGCGTACGGCCTTCGCTGCGCTCAGGTTCCCTCGTGCAGGTTAGCTCCGTGGGCACGCCGCCACGGGCCATCCATGGCCCATCGCGGCTCTCCCGGCAATCCATGCCGGGAGGCCCACTGCGCAGAACCTCCACTCGGCCTCCCGATGGGGCGGGTAAATCAAAATCAAAAGCCCCTGAGGCGGCCGACCGGCCGGCCTGTTTGAATGCGGGATTGGCGACCGACATATGTTCTCTGTGGGAGCCGGGCTTGCCCGCGATGCAGGCACCTCGTTCTACCTGGATGACCAAAGTGCTGCCATCGCGGGCAAGCCCGCTCCCACAGGGGGGTTGGCGTTATTTGAGATTTTTGCTTTTGCTGTTGCCATGCGATTGTCCAGACAACGCGAATGCCCCTCACTCAGGGACTCGCCGCAATGGCGAAACCATAATTTCAGTTGGACAATAATGCTGGATATGTACTCGACTCAACGGTTTTCCTGTAGTCGCTGAAGAGCGTAGCGAGGCTGCGTATCCTGAAGCAGTGCCGCGTGGGCGTTGATGCCAGGGTTGATGCTGAACAGAGTGGTTTCGAAGGGCAGGCGGGGTGAGTCGTTCTTGGATTCAGTGCAATACCTTCAGCCCGGCAAAAATCTACAGCATCCCCCGATCAGTCCCCTCTCCCTAAGGGAGAGGGCCAGGGTGAGGGCGCTTTTGCTTTAAGAGGCTCAGTTACCCTCAAACCGCGCCGCACGTTTTTCGATAAACGCCTGCATCCCTTCCTTCTGATCCCGGGAGGCAAACAGCAGTGCATTGGCTTTGCGCTCAAGGGCCAGGCCGGTCTCCAGCGGCCCGTCCACGCCCGCCAGTATCACTTCCTTGATTTGCTCGGCCGCCAATGGCGGCATGGCCGCGATCACTTGCGCCATCTCCAGGGCGTAAGCCTGCACCTGATCATCGTCCACCAGGTTGCTGACCAACCCTGCTACCCAGGCTTCTTCAGCGCTGATCGGCTGCCCGGTCAGGGCCATGCGCATGGCCTTGGCCTTGCCCACCGCCCGCACCAGGCGCTGGGTGCCGCCGATGCCCGGCATGATGCCGATGCGTATTTCAGGCTGGCAAAACCTGGCGCTGCGCCCGGCCACAATAATGTCCGCCAGCATGGCCAGCTCGCAGCCACCGCCGTAGGCGTAGCCGCACACCGCCGCAATCACCGGTTTGGGGCAATGCTGGATCGGCGCCCAGACCCGCTCGGTATGGCGCTGGTAAATATCGATGGGGCCAACCCCCGCCATGCTGTTGATATCGCCACCTGCTGCAAACACCGTGTCACCGCCGGTCAGCAGAATGCAGCGCACATCAGGGTCTGCCGCCAGTTGCGTGAAGTAGTGTGATAACAGCGCCTGCAATTCAAGGCTCAGGGCGTTGGTGGCCTGGGGTCGGTTAAGGCGCAGCAGGGCCACGCCCGGGGTCGGAAATTCAAGCAATACCGGCGCGGCAGATGGGTCTGACATGGGCTTCCTCATTAACGGGGGCTGTCACCACAGCGTGCGCTGGATTGTTGCGCCCGGCCGAGTGTGGTTCATCGTCCGTTCAGACGACGAGCAGCCCACCGATTGCCCCTAGAGTGGCTCCATCAGTAGAACAGGAGCACGTCATGGGCCAACTCTCAGGGCTGGACTACAGCGGTAAGGTGGTGCTGGTTACCGGCGGTACCAAAGGCATCGGTGCCGGTATTGCCTGCAGCTTTCTACAGGCCGGCGCGCAGGTCATCGTCTGCGCCAGGACAGCGCCTGAGGTGTTGCCTCACGCAGGTTCGGCACAGGCCGTGTTCATGGCCTGCGATGTGCGTGACGGGGGTTCGCTCAAGGCGCTGTTCGACGGCATTCGCGCCGATTTCGGTCGCCTCGATGTGGTGGTCAACAATGCCGGTGGCAGCCCTGCGGCCGAAGCGGGCAGCGTATCGCCACGTTTTCATGAAGGCATCATCCGCCTCAATCTTATCGCCCCCCTCAATGTTGCCCAGCAGGCCAATGCCCTGATGCAGCAACAGGCCGAAGGTGGCTGCATCGTGTTTATCGGCAGTATCAGCGCCTTGCGTGCATCGCCCGGCACTGCGGCGTATGGCGCAGCCAAGGCCGGGGTGCTGGCCCTGGTGCAATCGCTGGCCGTGGAATGGGCGCCCAAAGTGCGGGTGGTCGCGGTCAGCCCGGGGCTGGTGCTTACCGAACAGGCACACCTGCATTACGGCGACGAACAGGGCATCGCCGCTGTCAGCGCCGGGATCCCGGCCGGGCGCATGGCGCTGCCCGAGGACATCGGCAACGCCTGCCTGTTTATCGCTTCGCCTTTGGCCGGTTATGCCAGCGGCTGCAATTTGTTGTTGCACGGTGGCGGCGAGCGCCCGGCGTTTCTCAGCGCCGCGCATTGACGACCTTCAGCGGCGACCACCGGGTCGCTGCCCTTGACACGCAGGAGACGAACTTGGCTGATTCTCAATTGCTAACCGACGTGCGCGCCCTGGTGGGGCGTGAATATGGTCGCGTCTACGCCTGGGACGAAGTCAACGCCCCGATGATCCGCCAATGGTGCGAGATCATGGGTGTGGACAACCCGCTCTACAGCGACCCGGCGGTTGCCGCCAGCAGCGTCCACGACGGCCTGGTGGCACCGCCTGCAATGCTGCAGGTGTGGTGCATGGAAGGTTTTCACCAGAACAACTACGCCCCGGGTTCGACCCGCGAAAACCCCTATGAAGTGCTCAAGCTGATCGAGTCCTACGGCTACCCGTCGGTGGTTGCGGTCAACTCCGAGCTGACCTTCGAGCGCAATCTGCGCCCGGGTGAAAAGCTCTACTACACCACCCGGCTGGAGTCGGTGGGGGATGAGAAAACCACCGGCCTGGGCACCGGTTTTTTTGTCACCCTGGTGATGGATTACTTCGTTGAACACAAAGCGGGTGACGAGGCCGTGGGCCAGTTGCTGTTTCGCGTGTTCAAGTTTCGCCCGGCCAATAATCATGCCGTTGCAGCGGCGCCGGCCAAGGCCGAAGCCCCGCCTGCGGCCAAGCGCCCCAAGCCGGGCATGAGCGATGACACGCGGTTTTTCTGGGAAGGTTGCGACGCGGGCAAGCTGCTGATTCAGCGCTGCAGCCAATGCCAGACCCTGCGCCATCCTCCGGCGCCGGTGTGCATCGAGTGCCACTCCTTCGACTGGGACAGCGTGCAGGCCAGCGGCCGCGCCAGCCTGTATTCGTTCGTGATCATGCATTACCCCGAAGTCGCACCGTTCGACCACCCCAACCCGATCGGCCTGATCGAGCTTGAGGAAGGTGTGCGGCTGGTGGCCGGTCTGGCGGGGGCAACGCGTGACGAGTTGCGCATCGGTCAGCCCTTGCAACTGGAATTTCACACCTTTGACGGCGAGCTGACGTTGCCAATGTTCCGGCCTGTGGCCGAGTAAGGGAGCCAGCATGGATTTCGAATTTACCGAAGACCAGCGCGCCATCGCAGAAATGGCCGGCAGTGTGTTTGCCGACTATTGCACCGATGACCGTTTGCGCCAGTTCGACACCTGCGAACAGGCCTATATGCAGCCCCTGTGGCAGCTGTGCGTGGAAACCGGGCTGCAAGCCCTGGCCATCCCGGAAGCTCAGGGGGGCAGCGGGCTGGGGATGACCGAGCTGATGCTGGTGTTGCAGGCGCAGGGCGGGGCCCTGGGGCAAGTGCCGTTGTGGCGTCACCAGTTGGCGGCCGCGACCCTGGCGCAGTTTGCCCAGGCCTCTTTGTCGTCGTGGGCCGTCGAAGCCGCGGCGGGCAGGGCGCTGCTGACGCTTGACCTGAGCGGTTTGCATACCGCCCAGGGTATGCGCTTGCACGCTCGAGCGGCTGACGGTGGCTGGCGCATCGACGGTCAGGTGGGCGCACTGGCGCTGGCCGAGCAATCACAGGCGGCGTTGCTGCTGGTGAGTGTCGAGGGTCAGCCGCGGCTGGCGCTGATCGAACTGGCCAACACGGCGATCAAGCCTGTCGCCGGGCGCATGACCCACGGCGAAGCGATAGCCGACCTGCATATCGACGGCCTGCTGATTGGCGCCGAACACCTGCTCCCGGCCGCCGCCCTCGACTGGCTTGAGCCGCGTGCCATCGCGGCATTGGCAGCGTTGCAACTGGGGGTGAGCAGCGAGCAGATCCGCCGCACTGTGGAGTACGTCACCGAGCGGCGCCAGTTCGAACGCAGCATCGGCAGTTTTCAGGCGGTGCAAATGAGTATGGCCAACGCCCATATCGCCCTCGAAGCCCTGCGCAGCACCTTGTGGCAGCTGTGCTACCGCCTCGACGCCGGGCTGCCGGCACCGAGCGAAGCCCTGGCCACGGCCTGGCAAGCCTGCGAAGCCGGACACTTGATCGGGCACAACGCCCAGCATGTGCACGGCGGCATCGGCGTCGACCTGACCTACCCGATGCATCGCTTTCTCTACTGGAGCCGCGCCCTGGGCTGTGCCCTGGGTGGGTCGGCCGCATGCCTTGAACGCCTCGGCGACTGGCTGAGCCATAACGACAAGCTGGGATGGAAATATGACCTTGCAGAACACCAAGCGCTTTGACGACGTGCGCCCCGGCGAAACCCTGCCGGAACTGGCCATCCCGATCACCGTGGCATTGGTCACCGGCGGCGCGATTGCCACCCGTGACTACTTCCCCGGCCACCATGACCTCAATGCGGCCCAGGCCCTGGGATCGCCGCATATCTTTATGAATATCCTCACCACCAACGGCCTGGTGCAGCGTTATGTCGAAAGCTGGGCGGGGCCCGAGGCACGTTTTAGCGCGCTGAAAATCAAGCTCGGTGCGCCGAATTACCCCGGTGACAGCATGACCTTCAATGGCGCGGTAACCGGCCATGACGCGGCCACCCGCACGGTGGAAATCACCCTCAGCGGCAAAAATTCCATGGGCAACCACGTGACCGGTACGGTCGCGCTGGTTCTGCCCTGATCGCGGGAGACAACGCACATGACGCAATCGTCACTCTCGGGCCGCGCAGCCATTGTTGGCCTGGGCGCAACCGAATTCTCGAAAAACTCCGGGCGCACCGAGCTGCGCCTGGCGCTGGAAGCGACCCTGGCAGCCCTGCAGGACGCCGGTATCGACCCCAGCGAGGTCGAGGGTTTCAGCTCGTACTCGGTGGACAAGGTGCCGGAATACGAAATCGCCCGCTTGCTGGGCTGCAAGGACGTCAAGTTCTTCTCCCAGGTTCCCCACGGGGGGGGAGCGGCCTGTGCGCCGATCATGCACGCGGCCATGGCCGTGGCCACCGGCGTGGCCAAAGTGGTGGTGGTGTACCGCGCCATGAACGAACGCTCCTGGTATCGCTTTGGCAGTGGCAGCTACGGCTTTGCGTCGACGCCGATCTTCGAGAACGTCAACTACGGCTGGTACATGCCCCACGGCCTGCACACCCCGGCATCCTGGGTCGGGATGTTTGCCCAGCGCTACATGCACACCTACGGTGCCACCTCGCAAGACTTCGGTCGCGTGGCGGTCGCCGTGCGCGATTTTGCCGCCACCAACCCGGCGGCGTTTTTCTATGGCAAACCGATCACCCTCGAAGAGCACCAGGCCTCGCGCTGGATCTGCGAGCCGCTGCACCTGCTCGATTGCTGCCAGGAATCCGATGGCGCGGTGGCGATGGTGATTACCTCGGCCGAGCGGGCCAAGGACCTGCGCCAGAAGCCGGTGATGATCAAGGCCGGCTCGCAGGGGATCACCTCAGGCCAGCAGATCATGACCTCCTTCTATCGCGATGACATTACCGGGCTGCCGGAAATGGGTGTGGTCGCCAAAGAGCTGTATCGCCAGTCGGGCCTTGGCCCTGATGCGCTGCAAACGGCAGTGATCTACGACCACTTCACTCCGTTCGTGCTGCCGCAACTCGAAGAGTTCGGCCTGTGCGAACGCGGCGAAGCCAAGGAATTTATCCGCGCCGGGCACCATGCGCGTGGCGGCAAGTTCCCGATCAATACCCACGGCGGGCAATTGGGCGAGGCCTATATCCACGGCATGAACGGCGTGGCTGAAGCGGTGCGCCAGGTACGCGGCAGCGCGGTCAACCAGGTCGACCATGTAGAAAACGTATTGGTCACTGCCGGTACCGGCGTGCCTACCAGCGGCCTGATTTTGGGAGCAGCCTGAATGTACGTCGACCTCACGCCCGAACAACACGCCCTGCGCCTGAAGGTGCGGGACTACTTCCAGAACCTGATGACCCCGCAGCTGCGTGAGCAATTGCGCGGCAAAGAGGGCGGCGAACTGTACCGCGACACCATCCGCCAGATGGGGCGCGACGGCTGGCTGGCCGTGGGTTGGCCCAAGGAACACGGTGGCCAGGGCTACGGCCCCACCGAGCAGTTCATTTTTTTTGAAGAGGCCAATATTGCCGGTGCGCCGTTGCCGTTCGTGACCATCAGCACGGTGGGGCCGGCGTTGATGGCCCACGGTACCGAACTGCAAAAGGCCAGGTTCTTGCCGGGTATCGCCGCAGGGGAAATCATCTTCGCCATCGGCTACTCCGAGCCGGATGCTGGCAGTGACCTGGCGGTGCTCAAGACCGCGGCACGGCTTGAGGGTGACACGTTTGTGGTCAACGGCGCCAAGCTCTGGACCTCGGGCGCGGAGTCGGCGGATTACATCTGGCTGGCGGCGCGTACCGACCCCGAGCGGCCACGGCACAAAGGGGTGTCGATCCTGATTCTCGATACGCAGGCCGAGGGTTTCTCGGCCACGGTGATCCCCACCACCAGCAACCCGACGACGGCCACCTTTTACGACAACGTACGGGTACCCAAAGACATGCTGGTAGGCGAGCTGAACGGTGGCTGGAAGCTGATCACCGCGCAGCTCAACCATGAACGGCTGGGCCTGGGGGCCTGGTCGGACAAGGTCGTGGGGCTGTTTGGCCGGGTGCTGGCGTGGGCCAGGGCGGCGGATGAAAACGGCGTGCGGGCGACAGACAAGGCCTGGGTGCGTGCAGGGCTGGCCCAGTGTTATGCCCGGCTGGAGGCCATGCGCCTGATTAACCTGCGCATTGCTGCCGACCTTGAGCGCGAGCGCATGGACGTGGCACTGGCCTCGACCACCAAAGTCTACGGCTCGGAATCGGGGATCGAAATCTTGCGCACGCTGAGCAATATCGTCGGTGCCAATGGTCTGGTGCGCAGTGGTTCTGCCGCGTCCCTGTTGCATGGCGACCTGGAGTACGAAGTGCGTGCTTCGGTGACCCTGACCTTTGGCGGTGGCACCAATGAAATCCAGCGCGAGCTGATTGCCCAGTTCGGTTTGGGCATGCCGCGTACCCAGCGTTAAACATTGCCGAAAGCCTGTAGCCGCTGACGAGGTACGAGGCTGCGACAAGGGGCGCAGGCCCTTCAGATCACCGGCGCAGCCTCGTACCTCGTCAGCGGCTACAAGAACCGAAAGGTGAACAACCATGAGCACGATTGACCAGTTCAGAGAACAAACCCGCAGTTGGCTTGAGGCCAACTGCCCGCCCTCGCAGCGCAAGGCCATCCCGGAAGGCGAGATGGTCTGGGGCGCCCGCGAGATGGAGTTCCCCAGTGCAGACGCGCAAGTGTGGTTCGAGCGCATGCGCGACAAAGGCTGGTTCTGCCCCGAATGGCCGGTCGAATACGGCGGCGCAGGGCTCAGTGACGAATACAACGCAGTGCTCGAGAGCGAGCTGCGCCGCCTCAAGTGCCGCCCGCCACAGATCAACCTGGGTATCTGGATGCTGGGCCCGGTGCTGCTGGAATTCGGCACCGAAGCACAGAAAAAACAGCTGCTCACCCCCATGACCCGCGGCGAGGTGCGTTGGTGCCAGGGCTTCTCCGAGCCCAATGCCGGCTCTGACCTGGCCAGCCTGAAAACTTCGGCCCGGGATGCCGGCGACCACTTTGTGGTCGATGGCAGCAAAATCTGGACCTCCTACGGCGACAAGTCGGACTGGATGTATGCCTTGGTACGCACCGACCCAGCAGCCGGCAAGCATGCGGGCATCAGCCTGATCGTGCTGGATATGCAAAGCCCGGGTGTCAGCGTCGCGCCGATTGATTTGATCAGCGGCAAGTCGGCGTTTTGCCAGGTCTTTTTCGACGCCGTCAAAGTGCCGAAAAGCCAACTGATCGGGCCGCTGCACGGTGGCTGGAACCTGGCCAAGCGGCTGTTGCAGCACGAACGCAAGGCCATGTCCAAGTTTGGCGAGTTCAGCTTGCCCACTCACTTTCATCTGCTGCCTCTGGTCAGCCAGTACTTGCCCGACCCTTCGGGGCAAAGCGAGTCAGCACTGATGGCGCGGGCAGTGGCCACGGCGATGAACGAGCACAGCTACAACCTGACCGTACAGCGCATGGCTGAAGAAGCCCGCGCCGGGCAGGACGTCAGCGGGTTGATGGCGATCATGAAACTGGTCCACACCGAACAGGAACGTGACAAGTTCGAGGTGCTGCTGGATGTCATGGGCTATCACGCGCTCGGCTGGGACCAGGGCACCTTCACAACCCAGGAACAGGCCATCACCCGTGGCTGGCTGAACAGCTTTGCCCTGACCATCTCTGGCGGCTCGTCGGAAGTGCAGCTCAACGTTATTGCCAAGCGGGTCCTGGGCCTGCCTGACGTGAAGTAAGGAAACTCACCATGAACCTGCTTTACAACGAAGATCAACGCATGCTGGCCGACAGTGCCCGTGAGTTCCTTGCCGCGCGCAGCCCGGTATCGCGCCAGCGCGCCTTGCGCGATGAGGCCCTGGCGGGCGGCTTTGACCCGCAACTGTGGCAAGACGCCGTGGCACTGGGCTGGAGCGCGATTCCTTTTCCCGAGAACCTCGGTGGTCTGGATTTCGGCTGCAAGGGCCTGGGGCCGATTTTTCAATCCATCGGTTGCAACCTTAGCGCTACGCCGCTGCTTTCCAGCGTGGTACTCAGCGGTACGCTGCTGCACCTGCAAGGCAATGCGCAGCAGCAGGACCGCTGGCTGTCGGCGATTATCAGCGGTGAGCGGCGTGTAGCGCTGGCGCTGGACGAACAGCCCCGGCACAACCCGACAAAAGTGGCGATGCAAGCCGTGGCCAATGGCGGCGGCTACAGCCTGAGCGGGGATAAATATTTCGTCATCGACGGTGTGGGCGCCGACGCTTATCTGGTAGCGGCACAGACCGGCACGTCGGGGATCAGCCTGTTCCTGGTGCCGGCAGCTGCCCCGGGCCTGACCGTCAACCCGTTGCCGCTGATTGACTCACGCAACCATGCGCGCTTGCACCTGCATCAGGTACAGGTCGGGGCTGATGCCTTGCTCGGCGCCGCCGGGTCGGCCTTGCCAGCGCTCAACAGAGCCCTGGACCGTGGCCGCGTATGCCTGGCGGCCGAGATGCTGGGCATGTCCGAAAAACTCTTCGACATGACCCTCGACTACCTCAAGACCCGTGTCCAGTTCGATGTGGCGATTGGCACCTTCCAGGCGCTGCAACACCGTGCGGCACAACTGTATGTGGAACTGGCACTGGCGCGCAGCGCGGTGATGGCCGGGCTGGACGCACTGGACGCCATCAGCCTGAGCGAGGGTGAGCGTCAGCGCCTGGCCAGCCTGGCCAAGTGGAAAGCGGGGCAGATGGCACTCAAGGTGGTCAATGAGGCGGTACAGATGCACGGCGGCATCGGCGTGACCGACGAGCTGGATGTGGGGTTGTTTCTCAAGCGCATCCGCGTGGCCCAGGCCTGCCTGGGCGATGCCGATTTTCACTGCGAGCGCTATGCAGCTCTGGAGCTGGCGCACGCTTGAGCCTGTAGCGAACTGTTCGAGTCAGGAGAATAACAAAATGAAACTTGAGCAATGGCAGAGCGCCTGGCAGCAGTTGATTGGTGCCGGCTCGCCTTTTGAAGTACTGACGCCAGCGGATGGCGGGGTGAAGTATTTTCGCCACAGTGCAGCCAGCGTCTGGGCCGCGATCGACAGTGGCCGCGTACACGGTGATCGTGAATTTCTGGTGTGGGAGCAGCAGCGCCTGACCTTCGCCCAGTTCTTCGATCAGGTGGACCGCCTGGGCGGGCAACTGGTGCAGCGCTTCGGCGTGCGCAAGGGCGATCGTGTGGCAATTGCCATGCGCAATCAACCAGCATGGTTGGTCGCGTTTGCCGCTATCCAGCGCTGTGGTGCGGTGTGTGTGCCGCTCAACAGTTGGGGGCTGCGTGACGAGTTGTTCCACGGCTTGCAGGACAGTGGCGCGCACCTGTTGCTGTGCGACCCGCCGCGCTTGCAACTGTTGGCTGACGACCTGCGTACGCAAGGACTGGCAACCCTTGTGGTGGGCCTGGACGACGGCGTGCTGCTGGAGGAACACTGCCAGCGCCTCGAAGACCTGCTGGCGGCACCGACGCTGAATGTGCCGGTGCAGCCCGTCACGGCCCAGGACCCGGCCATGATCCTCTACACCTCTGGCACCACGAGCCTGGCCAAGGGTGTGCTGTCCACCCACGGTGCGGTGTGCCAGGCGCTGGTGGCGCTGGAGTTTCAGGGCGCGTTCTGTGCGTTGAGTTCGCCGGAGCGCATCAGCGTGGTGATCAACAGCGGCTATGCCCCCACCACCTTGATGGCCGTGCCGCTGTTCCACGTCAGTGGCCTGCATGCGCAGTTTTTACTGGCCTTGCGCAGCGGCCGGCGATTGTTGCTGATGTACAAGTGGGATGTGGAAAAAGCCTTTGACCTGATCCGCGATGAGCACTGCACCCAGTTCAACGGGGCGCCGGTCATGATGCAGCAACTGCTGACCTCACCGCGCTTTGGTAGCCCCGACACGGCCAGCCTGTTCGGTCTGGGCCTGGGCGGTGCGGCCCCGTCCAGCAGCCTGCTGGCCCACCTGACCCAGCGCAAGCCTGAAGCCATCGGCGGCAGCGGCTACGGCCTGACCGAAAGCAATGGCATTTGTGCTGCGATCGGCGGCGACCAGTTTGTCTACAAACCGGCGTCGGCGGGCTGGCCGCTGCCCATTGTCGATGTGCGCATTGGCGACAGCCCCGAGCGGCCGTTGCCCAGCGGTGTCAGCGGGCTGATCTGGGTCCGTTCGCCGACCCTGATGAACGCTTACTGGAACCTGCCCGAGGCCAGCGCCCAGACTCTGCAACAGGGCTGGCTGGACACCGGTGATATCGGCCTGCTGGACGAGGAGGGCTTCCTCTACATCACCGACCGGGCCAAGGACCTGATCAATCGCGGCGGCGAGAAGATTGCCGCTGCCGAGGTCGAGTCCTGTGCCTGTGAAATGCCCGGTGTGATTGAAGCCGCGGCTTTTGCCGTACCCGACGATGTACTGGGAGAAGTGGTGTTTTTGGTGGTGCGTGGCGAGCCGGCGTCAACCCCGGATGGCGACACGGTGCGCAGCTTTATTGCGCAGCGCCTGGCGAGCTTCAAGGTGCCGGCGCAGATTCATGTCCAGCACACACCGTTTGCCCGCAATGCCTCGGGCAAGACACTCAAAAGTGTGCTCAAAGAGCTGCTTGTAACGGCCTGAATAGTCTTAGTGGACGATGTACTCGCTGCTGATTGGCGAAGAATGGGTGCATACCCCCAGCAAGCCTTATTCGCGTAGGAGGCAATACATGAAAATAACAAGAACAGGCGTAATGCTCGCAGCCGCCATGGCCGTCAACGTGGCCGCCATCGGTACGGCAACCGCCCAGGTATCGCCCGCAGAAGCGGCCAAGTTGGGCAAGGAACTGACCTGTGTCGGGGCCGAGCAGGCGGGTAACGCGGCAGGGACCATCCCGCCGTATACCGGCAAGTACCTGGGGGAAGTGCCGGGCTGGAACCATGTAAAATTTTCCGGTGACCAGCCGGTGGATCCCTACGCCGCCGAGAAGCCGATCCTGGTGATTACTGCGCAAAACATGGCCCAGTACGAAGACAAGCTGACCGAGGGCCAGAAGGCCCTGCTCAAGCGCTACCCTACCACCTACAAGATGAACATCTACCCCGGCCACCGCGATTACCGCTACCCGGATTATGTGTGCAAGCGGGTCATGAGCAACGCCTTGAATGCCAAGCTGGTCAATGACGGCATGGGCTTTGAAGGCTTGGGCCAGGTACCGTTCCCGATTCCGAAAAATGGCATGGAAGCCCTGTGGAACCACCAGCTCCCGGCCCGTGCCTGGACCGAAGAAAAAACCAGTGACCTGGCCTCCGTGCTGCCCAACGGCAGTATTGGCTGGGGGCGCGCTTATGCCCGCAACCTGGCTATGGCCAACTCGCCAACAGTAGAGCCCAGGACTGAAGACAAGCTGCAGGCCATGAGCAACAACATGACCCTCAAGCCGACCCGGGACAATGGCACACTGAGCATCTCCCACGAACCCTACAACTTCGCCACCGACCCGCGTCAGGCCTGGAGCTACAGCCCTTCGACCCGCCGTGTCCGGCTGTTGCCGGGTTACGGCTATGACCAGCCGATGATCGGCACCAACGGCACCATGACCGTGGACGAAGACCGTTTGTACAACGGCTCACCGGAGCGCTACAACTGGAAGCTGCTGGGCAAGCGGGAAATCTACATCCCGGCCAACGCCTACAAGCCCAACGCGGGTACGGTGAAATACGCCGACATGCTGACGCCCAACCATCCCAATCCGGACTTGATGCGTTACGAGCTGCGCCGGGTGTGGGTGGTTGAAGCCGACCTCAAGGAAGGCTACCGCCATGTATACGGCAAGCGTGTGTTGTTCCTCGACGAAGACACCTGGAACTCGGTACTGGCGGACAACTACGACGCCCGTGGGCAGTTGTGGAAGCACGCGATGATCAACTACTACTACCACCCGGACATGAGTGGCTGGCAGGCCGGCTCGCAGTTCTTCATGGACTTGAACTCGGGGCAATACACCGGTTACGGCATGACCAACGAAGCCAAGAAAGGCCCGATCCTCAACGAGGGCAAGTTTACCGCTGATCAGTACACCGCCGATGCGGCACGCGCGATGGGTCGCTAAGCCTTAGGTTTCCAGCGGCAAGCTGCAAGCAAAAGCCCCGCAGGTGTAACGCCTGCGGGGCTTTTTCGTTGGCTCAGGTCAGTGAGGCAAAAGTCATACCGGTGGCATGAACCACCTGGCGCAGGGTGCGCAGTGTGGGGTTGCCTTTGGGCGAAAGGGCGCGGTACAGGCTCTCGCGGGACAGCCCGGCCTTTTCGGCTGTTTGAGCCATGCCTCCCCGTGCTTCGACCACATGGCGCAGCGCGGTCAGAAAACTGGCCTGGCCGCCTTCTTCATCGAGCTCTTCAATGGCGATGCGCAGGTATTCAATGGCAAATTCGGGATCCTGGCGGATCATCTCGATAACGGATTCGTCGTGATTTCTGGTTCTGTTCATGGCTTCCTCTTCTGATACTCATTCCAGCAGCCCACGGCTTTCTCGATATCAGCCTGCTGCTGGCGCTTGTCGCCGCCCAACAGCAACAACACCAGCTTTTTACCGTCTTGAGCGTAATAAAGCCGGTAGCCCGGGCCGTGATCGATACGTAACTCCCAAACGCCCCGGCACAAGGGTTTGCAATCACCAAAAGCACCCGCTGAAAGCCGGTTAACCCTGACGGTGATACGTGCCTTGGCTGTTCGATCCTTTAGATGGTCCAGCCATTGCTGGTAGTGGTCGTTACCCGTTTCGCTGACATAGTGTCTTATCTCGATCATAAGAAATGTAGCTTTGAAGCTACTCCGGGTCAATTTTTTTTTAACCGCCATCTGCGGCTGTTCGTCTGATCAGACCCACATCCAATGTGATAGAGGGTGACCATCGGAACGCTAGGGCTGTGGTGTCTCAAGGGCAATTAGGACGGATCGCAAGGTTGTGCAGGTTTTTTTACAGGCGAGGCCTTTGCGAAGCGGCGGCGGGTGGCGGTAATGCAACAGGTCATTACCGCAGCCAGGAGGAGGGGGTAAGAGGGGGGGTTACGCCTGCGACCAGACGGCCAGTTCGTAGCCATCGAGGTCGGTGAAGTGGAAGCGGCTGCCCCCCGGGAACTTGAATTCAGGCCGGGTGATCTGGCCTCCGGCAGCGCTGATGGCCTGCTGAGCCTGGGCCAGGTCGTCGGCGTACAGAATGATCAGCGGGCCACCGGGGCGTACAGGTTCGCCAGTGGTAAAGCCGCCGCTCAGGCGCCCATCGCTGAACTCGCTGTAGGTGGGGCCAAAGTCGGTGAAGGTCCAGCCAAACACGGCACCATAAAAGGCTTTGCTGCGTGTGATGTCATGGACGTTGAATTCGATGTTGTCGATTCTGTTGTGGCGGTTGTCAGTGGTCACGGGCATCTCCTTATGAGGCTCAAATATAGATAAGTGACTGGCTGAATGCCATCCGCTTCTCTTAAGCACAAGAAGCGCGTAACCATTGGCCAAACCAGTCAGCCACCTTGAGTGTTTTGACCATTGTTGCAGAGCCTTGCCGGGGCGATTATCAACAGGATTTTTCACGGTTCCCATCCTAAAAATAAAGACCGAGGGATTCTGCTGATGCGCGACTATCTGACTTCGATGGCTGATTTTGACTACCAGCGCACGGTCACCGCTGCCCTGGACGGCCATTTGACGGCCGTCAATGCCTGTGTCGAGTGCTGCGACCGTCACGCCTTGCCGGGGCGTATTGCGTTGTTCTGGGAGGGGCGTGATGCCAGCAGCGCGACGTACACCTTCACCCAGTTGCAGGAGCAGGCCGCACGCTTTGCCAATTTCTTGCTGGCCCAAGGCGTAAAGCGTGGTGACAAGGTAGCGGGCCTGCTGCCGCGTAATGTCGAGTTGTTGATCGTGGCCTTTGCCGCGTGGCGTATCGGCGCCATCTACCAGCCGTTGTTCACGGCATTTGGTCCCAAGGCGATCGAGCATCGGCTCAACAGTTCCGGCGCCGCCCTGGTAGTCACCGATGCGGTCAACCGCGCCAAGCTCAACGAGGTCATGGCCTGCCCGGCGATTGTCACGGTGGCGGGCGCCAAGGGGCAGGGCCTGGTACGTGGCGACTTCAGTTTCTGGGCAGAGCTGGACAATTATCCGGCCACCTGCGAACCGGTGATGCTGAGCGGCGAAGACCCGTTCCTGCTGATGTTTACCTCGGGCACCACCGGCCCGGCCAAGCCGCTGTTGGTGCCGCTCAAGGCCATTGTCGCATTCCAGAGCTACACCCGTGATGCTGTGGGGTTGCGCCCCGAGGATTCGTTCTGGAACCTGGCCGATCCGGGCTGGGCCTATGGCATTTACTTCGGGATCACCGGGCCACTGTCGATGGGCCACCCGATCACCTTTTACGATGGTCCGTTTACCGTGGAGAGCACTTGCCGGGTGATCAAAAAGCTCGGCATCACCAACCTCACCGGCTCACCCACTGCGTACCGCATGCTGATTGCCGCCGGTGACGCCTTCTCGAGCAAGATCAAGGGCCAGTTGCGCGTAGTCAGCAGCGCCGGTGAGCCGCTCAACCCCGAAGTGATCCGCTGGTTTGCCGATGAGCTTGGCGTCACCATCCATGACCACTATGGCCAGACCGAAGTCGGCATGGTGCTGTGCAACCACCACGGCCTCAAGCATACGGTGCATATGGGCGCTGCCGGCTTCGCCTCGCCGGGGCACCGCATCGTGGTGCTCGATGACAACCACCAGGAACTGCCCGTGGGCCAGCCGGGCATCCTGGCGGTGGATCGCAGCCAGTCGCCGATGTGCTGGTTTGGCGGTTACGAAGGTTTCCCGACCAAAGCATTTGTTGGCAATTATTACTTGAGCGGTGACACCGTGGAGCTGAACCCGGACGGCAGCATCAGTTTTGTCGGGCGCAGCGATGACGTGATCACCACCTCCGGTTACCGCGTGGGCCCATTCGACGTGGAGAGCGCGCTGATCGAGCACCCCGCTGTGGTTGAAGCCGCCGTGGTGGGCAAGCCCGACCGCGAGCGCACCGAGCTGGTCAAGGCCTTTGTGGTGTTGAACCCCCAGTATCTGGGTGACGCGCAACTGGCCGAAACCCTGCGCCTGCATGTGCGCCAACGGCTGGCGGCACACGCTTATCCCCGTGAAATTGAATTTGTCAGCGAGCTGCCGAAAACACCAAGCGGCAAGCTGCAGCGCTTTATTTTGCGCAACCAGGAAATCGCCAAGGCTGAACTGGCCGCAAGTGCCAGCGTCAGCGCCTAACTGTCAGGAATCATCATGCAAATCGAAAACAAGGTTTTTATCGTTACCGGTGGTGCATCGGGGCTGGGTGCCGCTACGGCGCAGATGCTGGTCAAGGCCGGTGCCAAAGTGATGCTCGTGGACCTGAACGCCGAAGCAGTGGCCGCCCAGGCCCTGAAGCTGGGCGACCAGGCGCGCAGCGCTGTGGCCGACATCAGCCAGGCAGACGCCGCCCAGGCGGCCGTGGCCGCTACAGTGGCCGCCTTTGGTACGGTCAACGGGCTGGTCAACTGTGCCGGGATTGTGCGCGGTGAGAAGATCCTCGGCAAAAACGGCCCGCATGGGCTGGAGACGTTCAGCCAGGTGATCAACGTCAACCTGATTGGCAGCTTCAACATGTTGCGTCTGGCTGCCGCGGCGATCGCCGAAGCCACTGCCGATGCCGAAGGCGAGCGTGGGGTGATCATCAATACGGCTTCGGTTGCCGCATTCGACGGTCAGATCGGTCAGGCCGCTTATGCTGCATCCAAGGGCGCAATCGCCAGCCTGACCTTGCCTGCAGCCCGTGAACTGGCCCGCTTCGGGATTCGGGTGATGACCATCGCCCCGGGTATTTTTGAAACTCCGATGATGGCTGGCATGACGCCAGAAGTGCGCGAATCCCTGGCCGCTGGCGTGCCATTTCCGCCGCGCCTGGGCAAGCCTGACGAATACGCCGCGCTGGTGCGCCACATCATTGAAAACAGCATGCTCAATGGCGAGGTGATCCGTCTCGACGGCGCCTTGCGCATGGCCGCGAAATAAGAGGTGTGAAATGACAATCAGTAATGATCCGGTTGTAATCGTAAGTGCTGCGCGCACGCCCATGGGCGGCTTTCAAGGCGACTTCAAGGGCCTGACCGCGCCGCAACTGGGTGCTGCGGCGATCCGCGCTGCGGTTGAGCGCGCGGGTGTTGCCGACAATGGTGTGGAAGAGGTGCTGTTTGGCTGCGTGCTGTCGGCCGGCCTCGGCCAGGCACCTGCGCGTCAGGCTGCCCTGGGTGCCGGGCTGGACAAGGGCACCCGTTGCACCACGCTGAACAAGATGTGCGGCTCGGGCATGGAAGCCACGATTCTGGGGCACGACCGGCTGCTGGCCGGCAGCGCCGATGTAGTGGTGGCGGGGGGCATGGAGAGCATGTCCAACGCGCCGTATCTGCTCGACCGCGCCCGCAGCGGTTACCGCATGGGCCATGGCCGGGTGCTGGATCACATGTTCCTCGACGGCCTGGAAGACGCCTACGACCGTGGCCGCCTGATGGGTACTTTTGCTGAAGACTGCGCCCAGAGCCACGGCTTTACCCGTGAAGCGCAGGATGCGTTTGCCGTGGCTTCGCTGACCCGTGCGCAGCAGGCGATCAAGGACGGCAGCTTCAGCGCCGAGATCGTCCCGGTGCAGGTCACGGTGGGCAAGGAGCAACGCCTCATCAACGAAGACGAGCAGCCGCCCAAGGCCAATCTGGCAAAAATCCCGACCCTGAAACCGGCGTTCCGCGAGGGCGGTACGGTGACGGCGGCCAACTCCAGTTCGATTTCCGACGGTGCAGCGGCACTGGTACTGATGCGTCGCAGCGAGGCGCAAAAACGCGGCCTCAAGCCCCTGGCGGTGATCCACGGTCACGCCGCGTTTGCCGATGAGCCGGGGCTGTTCCCGACAGCGCCGGTGGGTGCCATCAAACGCCTGATGAGCAAGACTGGCTGGGATCTGGGAACGGTCGATCTGTTCGAGATCAACGAGGCGTTTGCGGTCGTCAGCCTGGTGACCATGAGCGCGCTGGAGATTCCTCACAGCAAGGTCAATATCTACGGCGGCGCCTGTGCGCTGGGGCATCCGATCGGTGCATCGGGCGCACGGATACTGGTGACTTTGCTCTCGGCCTTGCGTCAGCAAAAGGCTACGCGCGGCGTTGCAGCCATCTGCATCGGCGGCGGTGAAGCCACGGCCATTGCCGTGGAATGTCTGTATTAAGGATTTCGTATGCTGCCTACAGCAGAACAATTACAAATACGCGAAGCAGCACGACAGTTTGCCCAGGAACGCCTGAAGCCCTTTGCCGCCGAGTGGGACAAGCAGCATCGTTTCCCCCGCGAAGCGATTGACGAAATGGCGCAACTGGGCTTTTTCGGCATGCTGGTGCCTGAACAGTGGGGTGGTTGCGACACGGGCTATCAGGCCTATGCCATGGCCCTTGAAGAAATCGCTGCCGGTGACGGCTCGTGTTCCACGATCATGAGCGTGCATAACTCGGTGGGGTGCGTGCCGATTCTCAAGTACGGCAGCGAGGTGCAGAAACAGCAGTTCCTGCCAGCGCTGGCCAGCGGTGCGATGCTCGGCGCGTTTGCATTGACCGAACCCCAGGCCGGTTCCGATGCCAGTGACCTGAAAACCCGGGCCCGCCGTGAGGGCGATCATTACATTCTCAATGGCTGCAAGCAGTTCATCACCTCCGGGCAAAACGCCGGGGTGGTGATTGTGTTTGCAGTCACGGACCCGGCCGCGGGCAAGCGCGGCATCAGCGCGTTTATCGTGCCCACGGACGCGCCGGGTTACAGCGTGGCGCGGGTCGAAGACAAGCTGGGGCAACATGCCTCGGACACCTGCCAGATCCTGTTTACTGACCTGAAGGTGCCTGTGGCCAACCGCCTGGGCGAGGAGGGGCAGGGCTACAAGATCGCTCTGGGCAACCTCGAAGGCGGGCGCATTGGCATTGCCGCGCAGGCCGTAGGCATGGCCCGTGCAGCCTTTGAAGCGGCCCGCGACTACGCCCGCGAACGTGTGACCTTTGGCCAGCCATTGGTTGAACATCAGGCCGTGGCGTTTCGCCTGGCCGACATGTCGACGGAAATCGCCGTCGCCCGGCAGATGGTGCACTACGCCGCCGCACTGCGTGACAGCGGCCAGTCGGCCCTGGTCGAGGCCTCGCAAGCCAAGCTGTTTGCTTCGGAAATGGCCGAGCGCGTGTGCTCCAAAGCGTTGCAAACCCTGGGCGGTTATGGCTACTTGAGCGACTTCCCGCTGGAACGGATCTACCGCGATGTGCGGGTGTGCCAGATCTATGAAGGCACCAGCGATATTCAGCGCATGGTTATTTCGCGCAATCTTTGACTTGAGGACATTAGCGATGAGCTACGAAACCATTCTGTTGGACATTCATGGCCAGGTGGGCCTGATTACCCTGAACCGGCCCCAGGCGCTCAATGCCCTGAATGCGCAACTGATTCGCGAAGTGAACCACGCGCTGGACACGCTCGAAGCCGATCACGGGATTGGCTGCATTGTCATTACCGGCTCGAAAAAATCCTTTGCCGCCGGTGCGGACATCAAGGAAATGGCTGACCTGAGCTACCCGCAAATCTACCTCGACGACCTGTTCTCGGACAGCGACCGCGTGGCGGCCCGACGCAAGCCGATCATCGCTGCGGTGGCAGGTTTTGCCCTGGGTGGCGGTTGTGAACTGGCGATGATGTGCGACTTTATCCTGGCCGGTGACAATGCCAAATTCGGCCAGCCTGAAATCAACCTGGGGGTGTTGCCGGGCATGGGCGGCACACAGCGTCTGACCCGTGCAGTGGGCAAGGCCAAGGCCATGGAAATGTGCCTGAGCGGGCGTTTGATGGGGGCTGAAGAAGCGGAGCGTTCGGGGCTGGTGGCCCGTGTGGTGGCGGTGGATGAACTGCTCGACGAAGCGCTTAAAGTGGCGGCGACCATCGCCAAAAAATCCCTGCCGGTGCTGATGCAAACCAAGGAATGCGTCAACCGTGCCTTTGAAGTCAATCTGGCGGAAGGTGTGCGTTTCGAGCGTCGGGTATTCCATGCCTTGTTCGCCACACAGGACCAGAAGGAAGGGATGGCGGCGTTTGTAGAAAAGCGAGAGGCTGATTTTAAAAACCGCTAAAAATCAAAGGCCCCTCACCCTAGCCCTCTCCCGGAGGGAGAGGGGACTAAAAGCAGATTTGTGCTTAACCGCAGATCGGCTCCCTCTCCCTTTGGGAGAGGGTTGGGGTGAGGGGCTCTTGTAGCACCACTCAAATCAGATAGTTCTTCAACTCCCGCGCAATCACCATGCGCTGAATCTCGCTCGACCCTTCATAAATCTGGGTAATCCGCGCATCGCGGTAGTAACGCTCCACCGGGTAGTCCTCCAGGTAGCCATAGCCGCCGTGGATCTGGATGGCTTTGGAACACACGTACTCAGCCATTTCCGAAGCAAACAGTTTGGCTTGTGAGGCTTCTGACAGGCAGGGTTTGCCCGCGCTGCGCAGGCGCGCGGCATGCAGGATCAGCAGCCGCGCCGCGTTGATGCGGGTCTGCATGTCGGCCAGCATATTGGCCACGCTCTGGTGTTCGATGATGGCCTTGTCAAATTGCACCCGGTCACGGGCGTAGCCCAGTGCTGCTTCGAAGGCCGCACGGGCGATGCCCAGTGCCTGGGCGCCAATGCCGATACGGCCTCCTTCGAGGTTGGCCAGGGCGATGGCCAGTCCCTTGCCGCGCTCGCCGAGCATATTCGCCTCGGGCACGCTGCAGTTGCTCAGGGTCACGGCACAGGTGTCCGAAGCACGGATGCCCATTTTGTGCTCGGTACGGTCGACGATAAAACCGGGTGTTGCCGTAGGCACCAAAAACGCCGAAATGCCTTTTTTGCCCAGGTCAGGGTCGGTCACTGCAAACACGATCGCCAACTTGGCACGTTTGCCGTTGCTGACAAATTGCTTGGCGCCGTTGATCACCCATTGGCCATCACGCAGCTCTGCGCGGGTACGCAGGTTATGGGCTTCTGAGCCCGCCTGGGGCTCGGTCAGACAGAAGCAGGCGATGGTCTGGCCGCTTGCCAGCTCCGCCAGCCAGGTCTGTTTTTGTTCCTCGCTGCCGTACTTCAGTATCGGCCCGCAGCCCACCGAGTTGTGAATGCTCATCAGGGCGCCGGTCGCGGCATCGCCCGCGGAGATTTCTTCCACCGCCAGGGCGTAGGCGACGTAATCAACATAGGTGCCGCCCCATTCCTCCGGCACCACCATGCCCAGCAGGCCCAGTTCGCCAAGCTTGGCCACCAGCGCGTCGTCGATCCAGCCGGCCTTTTCCCACGCCTGGGCATGGGGGGCGATTTCACGCCGGGCAAAGTCGCGGGCCATGTCGCGGATCATCACTTGCTCTTCGCTCAGTTCGATATCTTGCATGGCTCAGGCTCCCTTGGCGTTGAATTCGGTAAAGAAGCTGGCCACATGGGCGCTGTCCAGCGCCTCAAGGGTTGGCGGGTTCCAGCGCGGGTTCTTGTCCTTGTCGATGAGCAATGCGCGCACACCTTCCATAAGGTCGCCACGATCAAACCACTGACGGTCAAGATGCAGCTCCAGGGCGAAGCATTGCTCAAGGGGCAGTTCTCGGCCACGGCGCAGCATTTCAAGGGTCACGGCCATCGCCAGCGGGGAGCGGGTTTGCAGCAGGTCGGCGGTTTGATTGGCCCATTCGCGGGTTTCCGGGGCGATGACTGCGCGCAGATGGGCGACAATGCGCGGTACATCAGCCTGGGCGAAAACGCTGTCAATAAGCGGGCGCAGCCTGGCCAGCGGCGGGTCGGGCAGTACGGTTACTGCGAAACGGGCGACCAGTGCAGTCAGGTCATCAATAGGGGACTTTTGCCAGTTGAGGCTGTCCAGGCCCTTGTCCAGTTCAGGCAGTGCGCTGCTTTCCAGATAGCCGTCTGCCAGCCCGCAGTACAACGCATCGGCGGCGCGGATTTGCACGCCGCTGACGCCCAGGTAGGTGCCCAGCTGACCTGGGGTGCGGGTCAGGAAGTAGCTGCCGCCAACGTCAGGAAAATAACCGATACCCACTTCTGGCATCGCCAGTTTGCTGCGCTCGGTGACCAGGCGCAGATCCGCGCCCTGTACCAGGCCCATGCCGCCGCCGAGAACGAAGCCGTCCATCAAGGCGACGACGGGTTTGGGGTAGCGGTGCAGGGTCAGGTCGAGGGCATATTCCTCTTCAAAGAACTGGCTGTGCAGGGTGTCGTTGTTTTGATAGCTGTCGTACAGCGAGCGGATATCACCGCCTGCGCAAAAGGCTTTCTCGCCTGCGCCACGCAGTACAACGGCCTTGATTTGCGGGTCAGTGGCCCAGGCATCCAGCTGCTGTTGCAGGCCGCGCACCATTTCAAGATTGATCGCGTTGAGGCCGCCGGGGCGGTTCAGGGTCAGGTGGCCAATATGGTTGCGGACCTCGGCCAGAATCGTGTCTGGAAGCGGCGCGACTTCCGGTGTCGGTGAGGATGAAACCTGAGCAGTCATCACTAACTCCCTGCTTTATATTATTTTTAGTGGGTGTTCACGGGCGAACGATAACCGATGCTAACAGTGCAAATTTGCCCATTACAACCCTGATAAGTGCAGGGTTGGTGTGCATTTTTGCCTGTTAGCCATGCAGTAATGTGCGTATTTATTGCGCCAGCCAGCCGCCGTCGACATTCCATGCTGCGCCACGCACCTGGCTGCCGGCTTCGCTGCATAAAAACAACACAAGTTCGCCCAGTTGCGGCGGGGTGACGAATTCCAGCGAAGGCTGTTTTTCTGCCAGCAGGTCGTGCTGCGCCTGATAGGGGTCAATGCCCTGGCTGATACGTTGATCAATCTGTTTTTGCACCAGCGGCGTCAGGACCCAGCCCGGGCAGATGGCGTTGCAGGTGATATTGCTGGTGGCGGTTTCCAGGCCCACCACTTTGGTCAGGCCGATCACCCCGTGCTTGGCGGCAACATAGGCGGCCTTGCCGACCGAGCCCACCAGCCCGTGCACCGAGGCAATATTGACGATACGCCCCCAGCCGCGCTTGCGCATGCCGGGCAGGCTGAGGCGGGTGCTGTGGAACACACTGGACAGGTTGATGGCGATGATCGAGTCCCAACGCTCTACCGGGAACTCCTCGACGCTGGCCACATGCTGGATGCCTGCGTTGTTGACCAGGATATCGATGCCGCCAAATTCGCGTTCGGCATAATTGATCATGTCGGCGATCTGCGCCGGGTCGCTGACATCTGCCGGGTGGTGGCCAACCTTTACGCCAAACTGTTCGACCTCGGCAATCACTTTGCCCGGATCGCCAAAGCCGTTGAGAATCAGGTCGGCTCCGGCCTTGGCCAGGCTCAGTGCGATGCCCAGGCCGATGCCGCTGGTAGAACCGGTAACCAATGCAGTTTTGCCCTTAAGGCTCATGATCAATTCCTCAATGAAACACGATGGGTTCGTGAATGAGGAAACGTAGCACGGGGTTTGCTGTAGCCCAAACGAAACGGCCCACCAAAAGGTGGGCCGTCTTCACGCAGCGCTGGGAGGATTAGTCCTGGCGGCTGGTGACTTCCAGCAGGTGGTAGCCGAACTGGGTTTTAACCGGGCCTTGCACCACGTTGATTGGCGCGCTGAAAACCACGGTGTCGAATTCCTTGACCATCTGGCCCGGGCCGAAAGAGCCCAGGTCGCCGCCCTGACGGCTCGACGGGCAAGAGGAATTGGCTTTGGCAACTTCGGCGAAGTCAGCGCCGCCTTCGATTTGCGCTTTCAGTTCGTTGCACTTGTCTTCGGTGGCAACCAGGATGTGACGGGCAGTGGCTTTGGCCATGAGGGAGTACTCCTTTGAATAAGGTGCTGAGCCTACCGGATTCGGTGATTTTTTTCTCGGCAAACTGCGCTTGAATGAATTGATTACAGGCTACAAGCCCGCTTCCTTCAGGCGTTTGGCGTGCTCGATGTAAAGCTCTACCGGGTTGATGCGCCTGCGGCTTCCTCTTGCCATATGGTTGATGGTGTCGAGGTGGTCCAGGGGGTAGTCGGAGCGGATGACCTGGCCCAGATGCGAGCTGAAGCGGCCAACCATGCCGTCGTTTTCTCGGGTTTCGCGGGTAAAAAAGCTGTCAAACACACGCAAGGCATTGTGCAAGGGGTCGAGCAGGTTGAGTGACTCGGCCAGCCGCGAGCCTTTGATGATGCCGCTCCAGGAATAATAGTGCACAGCGTTCACCTGTGCGGGGCCCATGCCGCCCCATGTGTCGGGCAGCCCCTGGGGGTATTGGCGGTTGAAGGCGGCAACGCCATCGGTGGTCAGGGCGTTAAGCGCATTCAAGGCATTTTGGGGCAGGCGCGGGTGGCCGCTGAGGGCGGATAAAAATGCGCTGAACGAGGTGGTCAGGGCGGCAGCGACCGTTTCGCCAAGCCTCCCCGGGACAAAGGCCAGGCGCAAGCGATCGGCCAGCTCGGAGCCGTGGTTGGGGCCACTGACTGACGTCACCGAGGCGATCAGTTCAGGGGCGATGGCCGCCACATAACGCGCGGTAAGGGCGCCCTGGCTGTGGCCGATCAGGTTGACACGCTGTGCACCGACCTGCCTGCGCAGGTTGTGGATCTGCTTGAGCAGTTGATCGCCTCGGGCTTCATTGTCGTTGGCGGCTGAAATGATTGGAACGAAGACGCTGGCACCGCACTCATTGAGTGCTTGCTTGATACCATGAAAGTAGTGATGCGAGCCTATCCGGTCGAATCCAAAAAGGCCGTGTACCAATAAGATCGGATAGCGTGTATTTACCGAATCGTCCATGTTCAATCTCGCAGGGTGTTTTTGATCCATGAAAACACCTTAGCCGAGATCGTCTTTGCGCAACCGTGGGGCTTTTCCCAGGTTGCGCACGGTTTTGCCGAACGTGGTTGTCAGGCGGTGGCCTTGGTCGTGTGGCGCTGTGCTTGTAGCCTGCGGGCGGCGTTGCGCAGCAGGTGTTCGGTGGCATCCCAGCCCAGGCAGCCGTCGGTTACGGACACGCCGTAGCGCATCGATGCACCCAGGGGCTGGCAGCCTTCGAACAGATGGCTTTCGAGCATCATGCCGATCAGCGAGTGATCGCCCGCCAGGCGTTGCTCGAGCACATCGTTGAACACCTCGGGCTGGCGCAGCGGGTCTTTGCCGCTGTTGGCGTGGCTGCAGTCGACCATCAGGCGGGCGGGGATACCTGACTTCTGCAGCCCGGCGCGGGCCTTGGCGACGCTGGCACGGTCGTAGTTAGGGCCGCTGTGGCCGCCGCGCAATACCAGATGGGTGTCGGGGTTACCACGGGTTTCGACGATGGCCGGGTGGCCCTGGCTGTCGACACCGAAGTGACGATGGCTGTGTGCCGCAGAACGCATGGCGTCACAGGCGATGGCAACGCCACCGTCGGTGCCGTTCTTGAAGCCTACAGGCAGATCAAGACCGCTGGCCATTTCGCGGTGGATTTGCGATTCCGTCGTGCGGGCGCCAATGGCCACCCAGCCCAGCAGGTCGTCGAAGTAGCCGGCGGCGATGGGTTGCAACAGCTCGGTGGCGACCGGCAGGCCCATGCGCAGCATTTCCAGCATCAGTTCCCGCGACAGGGTCAGGCCGTGGGCCATGTCATCGCTGCCATCCAGGTGCGGGTCGTAGGCCAGGCCTTTCCAGCCCACGGTGGTGCGCGGTTTTTCGATGTAGGCGCGCATCACCAGCAGCATGTCATCGCGCACATCATGGGCGAGGGCAGCGAGGTTGCTGGCGTATTCCAGTGCGGCGACGGGATCGTGGATGGAGCAGGGGCCGACCACCACCAGCAAGCGGGAGTCTTCACCGTTGAGGATGGCGCGAATGGCTTGGCGCTGGCTGCTGACCTGGGCACTCAGTGGGGTACTCAGCGGCAGTTGCTGCTTGAGTTGCGCTGCGGTTGGCAGACGACGGGTCGAAACAGGAGCAGTGGCAGTGTGTACGGTTTGCAGAGCTGAAACGGATGCGTTCATGGTATGGGCTTCCTGGGCAGGCGGCGGGTTGTCCCGCGCGCTCAGCCCTACTGGGGTGTTCGACAATTGGCCAGACTGGCCGTGAGTACAGGCGTGCCACCAATGTGGGTCCGTTCGGAGGCGGCAGGCTGTCCCGAACGGCGGCTGATAAATCGCCATGCAGTGCAAAGGTCGAAGCGGTAATAAGTGGCGTAGTTCATGGGGTAAATCCTCAATTCAAGAAAATGTGTGGGGCTGAAAAAAAAACCCCCGGTCGGGGAGCCGACCGGGGGTTAGATTTCTCTGGCAGGCGACCCCTAAGTAGTGGGCGCCGTGTGGGTATCAGGCGCGCCAGTGGCTAAACCAATACCCAAAATAAAATCGTGCAGCGGAGTGCATGTTGTTCGCGCACACGGCAGCAGCCAGACGCGATTGGCGTGTGGTCTTACAGGCGGCAGTGATGGCGTGGTGCAACATGGGTTGTCTCCAATTGATGTTCCGCAGCTTACTTGAGGCGAGCCTGCGGATTCAATAAAAAAATACCATGCGGCGCAATTGTGCTGGCTATGGCCCTCGCTTGAGCCCCTGTCATGCCTTGCACGGCGCTGTTTGCGGGGCCTGCGTAGTAAATCGGGAGCTTGCCTCAATTAAGCGCATACTCAAGCTGACTCACCATCTTTTGCTTCTGTCAGATGCGTGCCCTGAGACGGAATGATGCCGTCTTTCATGCCCAGAAGAACCGCTACCTTGTGGGCTTCACCACGCCTCCCCTTTTTGCGCCCGGCGAGCACTTGATAAGTGGTAGCAGGGTCGACGCCATGTTCCCGAGCGAACTCTTGAACGGACTTTCCCTGGTGTTCCAGCCATGCCTTGGCTTGTGCGGCGGTACGAATTCCGGTCATGGTTCAAAACCGTTCAAAGTTGTTTAATATTTATGGATTATACCATCCTTGCGGGTGTTTAAAATGGGATCCTACATCCAAATGAGTGGAATTGGTTTGCGCTTGAGGCAGGAGCGAGAGCGGCTTGGTTTGTCGCAGAAAATTTTTGGCGAAATCGGTGGTGTCGAGGCCAACGCCCAGGGCAAGTATGAAAATGGAGATCGTGCGCCCAAGGCGGATTATTTGTCGCGCGTTGCCGCACGCGGTGTGGACGTGCTGTATGTATTGACGGGCAGTCCGACCCCGACCTTGATCGATAATTTGAGTCAAATTGAAGAAAAGGTTCTGATCAGCTACCGGGTGCTGCACAAGGAGGATCAGGACGCCATCCGCCGCCTGACCGTCACCCTGGCAGAGTTGTCCGCGCCGCAACCGGTTAAGGAACGACGTGATCCCGAGGAGGTTGAGCCTGTCAAGGAATGAGTCTTTACAAGGAATTAACGTTTTGCCAGCGATAGATGACGCAAGTCGGTAGGTTGGTGCATTAGTTTTTGCTAAGGTGTCGGCAATCAACCAAGACCAATTTGCGAGGTGTCGACTTGATTCGGGTTCTAGTGGTCGATGACCACGATCTTGTGCGTACAGGGATCACACGAATGCTGGCCGATATCGAAGGCTTGCAAGTGGTCGGCCAGGCCGAGTCCGGTGAAGAGTCGTTGCTCAAGGCTCGCGAACTGAAACCGGATGTAGTCCTGATGGATGTCAAAATGCCTGGCATTGGTGGCCTTGAGGCGACCCGCAAGATGATGCGCAGCCACCCGGATATCAAGGTGGTTGCCGTGACGGTGTGTGAAGAAGACCCTTTCCCGACGCGCTTGCTGCAAGCAGGCGCGGCGGGCTACATGACCAAGGGTGCGGGCCTGGCCGAAATGGTCCAGGCGATTCGCCAGGTCTTCGCCGGCCAGCGCTACATCAGCCCGCAAGTCGCCCAGCAATTGGCGCTCAAGTCCTTCCAGCCTGCCAGTGACTCCCCCTTTGATGCCCTGTCCGAGCGTGAAATCCAGATCGCGCTGATGATTGTCGGCTGTCAGAAGGTCCAGGTTATTTCCGACAAACTCTGCCTGTCGCCCAAGACGGTCAATACCTACCGCTACCGGATTTACGAGAAACTCTCGGTCAAGAGCGATGTGGAGCTGGCCTTGCTGGCCGTTCGTCATGGCATGGTTGATGCTGGTTGATCATGACTGACGTGTTCGACGCAAGTGCATTTCTCTCGACCTGTAGCGGCCGGCCCGGCGTGTATCGCATGTTTGACCGCGAAGCGCGGCTCTTGTATGTGGGCAAGGCCAAGAACCTGAAAAAACGCCTGGCCAGCTACTTTCGCAAAACCGGCCTGGCGCCCAAGACCGCCGCGCTGGTTGCGCGCATTGCGCAAATTGAAACCACCATCACCGCCAACGAAACCGAAGCGCTGCTGCTTGAGCAGACGCTGATCAAGGAGTGGCGCCCGCCGTACAACATCCTGTTGCGCGACGACAAGTCCTACCCCTATGTGTTTCTGTCGGATGGCCAATACCCGCGCCTGAGCATCCATCGCGGGGCCAAAAAGCTCAAAGGCAAATACTTCGGCCCTTACCCCAGTGCGGGCGCCATCCGCGAAAGCCTGAGCATCTTGCAAAAGACTTTTCTGGTGCGTCAGTGCGACGACAGCTACTTCAAAAACAGAACGCGACCCTGCTTGCAGTATCAGATCAAGCGCTGCAAGGCCCCTTGTGTCGGGCTGGTGGACCCACAGGAGTACGCCGAGGATGTACGCCACTCGATCATGTTCCTGGAAGGGCGCAGCAGTGCCCTGACCGATGAGCTGAACGCCGCAATGGAGCAGGCCGCCAGTACGCTGGACTTCGAGCGTGCGGCCCAGGTGCGGGACCAGATTTCCCTGCTGCGCCGGGTTCAGGACCAGCAAAGCATGGAAGGCGGCACCGGGGATGTGGACGTGATTGCCGCGTTTGTGAACCCGGGTGGTGCCTGTGTACACCTGATCAATGTGCGTGGCGGGCGGGTGCTGGGCAGCAAGAACTTCTTCCCGCAAGTGGGCATCGAGGAAGACGTGGCCGAGGTCATGGCCGCCTTTCTCGGTCAGTACTACATCAGCAGCCCCGAGCGCGACCTGCCCGGCGAATTGATCGTCAACGTCGAGCACGAGAGCTTCGAGGCGATCACCGAGGCGATCGAGGCGCTGCGCGGCCGTGAGCTGGCGATCAGCTACCGTGTGCGTGGTACCCGTGCGCGCTGGCAGCAACTGGCTGTCACCAACGCCGAGCAGGCCCTGATGGCTCGCCTGACCAACCGTCTGCATGTGGCGGCACGTTTTGAAGCCTTGGCCCAAGTGTTGAAGCTCGATGAGATACCCCAGCGCCTGGAATGTTATGACATCAGCCACTCCAGTGGCGAAGCCACGGTGGCGTCCTGCGTGGTGTTTGGCCCTGAGGGGCCGATCAAGTCGGACTACCGGCGCTTCAATATTGAAGGCGTAACCCCGGGTGACGATTATGCCGCCATGCACCAGGCCCTGATGCGCCGCTTCAGCCGGCTCAAGGACGGGGAGGGCAAGTTGCCGGACATTCTGCTGGTCGACGGTGGCAAGGGGCAGATGTCGATGGCCCGCGATGTGCTCAATGAACTGGCCGTCCCTGACCTGATTTTGCTCGGCGTGGCCAAGGGGGCGACACGCAAGGCGGGTTTTGAAACCCTGTACCTGAACGATGCAGCCCATGAATTCACCCTCAAGGGCGACTCGCCGGCCTTGCATTTGATCCAGCAGATCCGCGATGAGGCTCACCGTTTTGCAATTACCGGGCATCGGGCACGACGGGGTAAAACCCGACGAACCTCAACCCTGGAAGGCATTGCAGGGGTAGGGCCGACCCGTCGCCGAGATTTATTGAAACATTTTGGTGGCTTACAGGAGCTATCTCGTGCCAGCATCGAGGAGATCGCCAAAGCACCCGGGATCAGTAAAAAGCTCGCTGAGTTGATTTATGCAAACCTGCACAGCGAGTAGAATGCCACCTCACCTCGTAGCCAGTTGTGCCGATGAATATCCCTAATTTGATCACCGTACTACGCGTTCTACTTATTCCTTTCTTCATTTTGTTGTTCTATTTGCCCTACAGCTGGAGTTATGCAGCCGCCAGCTCAGTCTTTGCATTTGCCGCGGCGACCGATTGGCTTGACGGCTATCTGGCCCGTCGACTGGAGCAAAGCACGCCTTTTGGTGCCTTTCTGGACCCGGTCGCCGACAAGCTGATGGTGGCGGTGGCCTTGGTGTTGCTGGTGCAAGAGCATCACAACGTATGGCTGACGTTGCCGGCGGCGGTGATTATCGGTCGTGAAATCGTCATTTCCGCGTTGCGCGAGTGGATGGCCGAACTGGGCGCACGGGCCCAGGTGGCGGTATCGAACATGGGCAAATGGAAAACAGCGGCGCAGATGCTGGCCCTGGTGATCTTGCTGGCCAACCCTTCGGACTTCAGCTTCTGGGTGTTGGTGGGTTACGGGCTGCTGCTGGTGGCTGCCGGCTTGACCCTGTGGTCGATGCTTCAGTATTTGCGGGCTGCCTGGCCGCACCTGAAGACCACCTCGGTAAAATAAATAAAACTTTTTTGAATCAAGGGCTTGACGCGTTATTAGATTTCTATAGAATGCGCATCACCAAGCGGGAATAGCTCAGTTGGTAGAGCACGACCTTGCCAAGGTCGGGGTCGCGAGTTCGAGTCTCGTTTCCCGCTCCAAATATGGCTCTGTTGAATTGTATGAAATTTGATAGAGCAAGAAAAAAGGACCTTCGGGTCCTTTTTTCGTTTCTGGCATTTCATCCGGGTTTGCCGAGTCGCTCTTGTGAAGCTGCAGCCGGGTGGTATTTTCTGGCAAGTTAGCTTGAGACGGCGATGATGTTCGCGCTGTTCGCCATAGAGTGGGCGGGCTATTTAGAGGGCCACTCTAATAGTGGCTTATTTTAAGCTCGCCGCTCTTTCAATAAAGGGCGCACTTGCCCCGCCCGCGACCCGTCTCATGCAGTCCTGGCGCCGGCAGATCCCGGCAGGCACATTGCGATTTCATCTTTGTCGCGTCATGTTTAATGATCTTGGATGGTTAAATATGTTAGCGAAATCAGGTAGTTGATCAGGTTTGCCGATCACTGGATATTCGCACGCTGAATAACGGTGAATTCTTGTTGTATTGTCCGACAAGGGGCCTGGTTTCTATATAACAGACTATGGCAGCGGGTCGGGAATATTGGTAATTTGCGCCCCGTTGATCACTGGACCTCTAATAATGAAAAAACTATTCTTCAAGACCACCCTCGGTCTTGCCGTTGCACTTGCGTCTTCTCAGCTACTTGCCAGCGGTCTTGCAATTAATGAACAAAGTATCAGTGGCATGGGCACCGGCTTCGCCGGTCGATCGTCCTCTGCCGATGATGCCAGTACCGTATACGGCAACCCTGCCGGCATGGCGCGCCTGAAGCAGGAGCAGGTGAGTGCAGGTGCTGCCTTGCTCGTGGCGAAAACCGATATCAGCCATACCCGCAGTACCTTTGGTGGCAAGGAAGATGGCGATATGGTGCCGTTGACTGCGGTGCCCATGGGTTATTACGTCAAGCCGATTGATGAACACTGGGCCTTCGGTGTCGGTTTCTATGTGCCGTTTGGTTTGATTACGGACTATGGCAGTGGTTTCGCAGGGCGTTACTTCGCCAATAAGAGCAAAATTCAGGTCATGACGTTCCAGCCCACGGTCAGCTATGCCTTCAATGACAAGGTATCGATCGGGTTTGGTCCGACTATCAACCGCATTGACGGTGAACTGACTTCCCAGGTGCCGAATGCCTTCACTCCGGGCACAAACGACGGCAAGGTGAAGATCAGCGGCGATGACACGGCCATCGGTTTCAACGCCGGTATCCTGGTACAGGCCACTGACAGCACCCGTGTGGGCCTGACCTATCACTCCAAGGTCAGCTACAACCTCAAGGGCACTACCAAGGTCACTGGCGGTACCTTCAGCCTGCTGGGCCTGAGCGGCCAGAGCTACGATGCCAAGCTGGGCCTGGATACGCCGGAGTCGGTGGACTTCTCGGTCACTCATCAGCTCAATGATGACTGGACGCTGTATGCGGGCAGCACCTGGACGCGCTGGAGTCGCCTCAAGGACATTACCGTGCAAAACAGTGATGTCAGCCCGCGTCTTGGCGGCTCGTTGAGCACCATTACCGAAGAGCAGAACTGGCATGACACCTGGGCCCACGCCATTGGTGCCGCGTATCAGTTGAATCCGCAATGGGTGCTGCGCACCGGCTTGTCGGTTGACCAGTCGCCAACCAACAACACCAATCGTTCGCCGCGCATTCCTACCGGTGACCGTACCGCCATCAGCTTCGGCGCTGGCTGGACGCCGGTCAGTAACATGACGATCGACCTGGCGTACTCCTACCTGTGGGAAGACAGTACCAAGGTCAACGACAGCTCGGCTTCCAAGGGCGCGTACAGCTCTACCTACAAAAACAGCGCGAGCGGTTTTGGTACTTCGATCACCTATCGCTTCTGACCCGCGGGATGTGCGTTACAGATGATGTAACGCACATCTGGCCCAGAGATCCTGGATATCCAGCGTTTTGAAGAGTGTCGAGGCTTTGCCAGCAAGCATCAGAGCCTGCTTGCCCGTTTTCAGATCGCGATAGTACGCAATCCCCCCGTGTACTCGCCCGGCAGGCAGCGCGCTGCTCAGGCGGGCTGGGCCACCAGGTTATTGCTGACGTTACGCCCTAACACCAGTACCGTTACAAAACCGCATCCCACCAGGGCCGTGGCCAGGCTCAGCAGCACCGAGCTGCCCAACTGGTCGACGATTTGCCCGCCGAAGAACGAGCCCAGGGCAATAATCACCTGAAACAGGGCTACGAACAGCGGCATGCCGCGCTCCACATCCTTGGGCGCTACCACAAACATCCAGATACTGGCGCAGGCCGGGAAGGCGCCGAAAGCGAAGCCCCAGAGGGCGATGAGCATCGCAGCGCCAGTCATGCCGGTGGCGAAGTAGGGGAACAGGGCGGTGCTGGTGCCAATCATCAGGGCCACCAGCAACAGGGTGTGACGCACACTGCGATTGGCGGCAAAGCCGGCGAATAGATTACCCATTACCCCAGCAACACCATAGAGCAACAGCAATGAGCCAATGGTCGGCCCGTCGAAACCGGCACTGTGCTTGAAGAAGGGGGCGACATAGGTGTAGGCGGCAAAGTGCGCCAGGCCAATGAGCAATACCGCAATCAACCCCACCCGCGATTGCGGGTTGATAAACAAGGCCGGCAGGTCACTGACGCGAATGGCCTTCTCGGGGGTGAGCCGCGGCAGCAGGAAGATCTGCGCCAGTAGCACCGGCACGCCCACCAGCGCCGTCACCAGGAAGGTCATGCGCCAGCCCAGCAAGCCACTTAGCCATGTGCCTACGGGCACGCCCAGGACGGTGGCCAGGGTTACGCCGACCATGATGATCGAGGTGGCCTGGGCGACGCCCACGCCCTTGGGGGCCAGGCGGCCACTCAGGGCGATGGCGGTCGCCCAGAAACCGCCGATGCTGATACCCAGCAGCACACGACCCACCAGCAGCAGGTTGAAATCACTGGCGAAGGCCACGACTGAGTTGGCAATGATCATGACCAGCGTCAGGCCGACCAGCAGGTAGCGACGGTCCATCGTACCAATGCCGATGGACAGCAAGGGCGCCGCGAGCGCGGCCATTATGCCGGGCAGGGTGACCATAAGCCCGGCGTGGCCGGCACTGATGCCAAGGTCACTGGCAACGTCGTTGAGTACGCCCACCGGGAGAAACTCGCTGGTCACTAGGGCAAAGGCGCCCACGGCGACCGAGAGAATCGCCAGCCACTGCTGTTTGACGCTCTGTTGAGGATGTTCGGGGCGGCCGCGAGGCGGCAGGCTGGCGCTTGGCATGGTGGTGAGTTCCAGAAGGGGAGATGTCGCCTGAAGCTAGGCTGGGGGCGGGGGAAGCTGGAGGGGATTATAGGGGGCAGTTTTGCCGATCAAACACGCGGGCACTTCGATAGTAATTATCAGTGCCATCGATAGGGCGCCCGTAATAGAGCGCCCGCTGTTGGCTGGAAGAGTTATAGGCGAGTTGTAAGGCCCTGTGCATGCAAGAGCGTGCTGGCCCGGTCAGATGATGATATCCATGCGCGGGCCGAGCCCGTCGACCAGCACGGATATATGGGCCTGTACTTCGCAACGGGCTTTACACAGGTCGATGGCGCTTCTGAGTTCACGGTCGATAATGTTTCTGGCTTCTTCTCGTTTTTCGCAGGCGGTTTCAGCCGTCAAGGTCACCTGGCCGGCAAAGGTGGTTTCAACCGTAGACAGTTTGCTCCAGTCGGGGGTTTGTATATTGGCGATGCTTTTTCTGACCTTGTCGGCTGCTTTGGCTGCAATATCCGTATCTCCTGTCGGAGAAATCGAATATGTAAATAAGAAGTAGTGTTTTGTCATTTGATCTGCCTTTATAAAGTAACGATTTATAAGGCGAGCGTCAGGCTCGCTTATATCAACATTAGCACTGCAATCAGGCAGCGAAATACTGGCCTTAAAGTTTTCGGGCTGAAAGAGTGTGTGCAGTTGTTTATATTATTTATATGATTTGTAGGTTGAAGCTGTCCTGCGGCATTGGGCTTTGCATGATGTGAAAGTTGCTATATGGGGGGTGTTTCGGCATGTTTTATTGCATCACCGTCTAGATCAGATCTTGAGGGTTTTTCGTCGCCGGGTACGATGCGCTCATGCGGCACACCCACTTAAAAACTGCACAATCCTGGCGCAAGTGTCTTGCACCAAAAACAGACTTGGCTGATTCATGGTGAAGCATTCTGGCTGTCTAAGTTTTATGAAACTTCCTACATCTTCAGTTTTCCGCCCATTACAGTTTTATGGCACACCACTTGCTCTGGAGGATGACCGGGCGCAGACAACTCTGTGGTCGGGCGACGCAGCAAGCGTGGTTGCTCGTCTGTCATTGCCTGCGTATTTCCCTTCGATTCAAAGGACTGGTCATGCAAGAGAAAGCAATGGTTGTGAGCCGACGCAAAGTACTCAACTGGATCGGCGTGACAGCGGGCGCCGCCGCGATGTATCAGGCAATGACTGCCTTGAGTTTTGCCGCTGAATCGAACTATGAGCGGGATTTTGCCTTGAGCGGTGCGCCAAAGGGCACCCGTGTACTGATCCTTGGGGCGGGGCTGGCGGGCATGACCGCCGCCTATGAGCTGCGCAAGGCCGGCTATCAGGTCAAGGTGCTGGAGTTCAATGCCAAGCCGGGCGGGCGCTGCTGGACGCTGCGTGGCGGTGACCGTTTCACCGAGCTGGGCGGCGCTACCCAGCATTGCGAATTCGACAAGGGCCTGTACCTCAATCCCGGCCCGTGGCGCATCCCGTATCACCATCATGCCGTGCTCGACTACTGCCACAAATTCGGCGTCGCCCTGGAGCCCTTTATCCAGGTCAACTACAACGCGATGGTGCATTCCACCCAGGCGTTTGAGGGCAAGCCGCAACGTTACCGTGCCGTGCAGGCCGATTTTCAGGGGCATGTGGCCGAACTGCTGAGCAAGGCCGTCAACCAGCACGGGCTGGATCAGGCACTGACCCGCGAAGACCGCGAGCGCCTGCTGGAGGTGATGCGCAAATGGGGCGCGCTCGATAGCAGCAATGCCTATAAGAAATCCCTGGAGACCAGCATGCGTCGCGGTTTTGCCGTGGACGATGGCGGCGGCCTGATGCCCGCAGCGGTGGCGTCCGAGCCTATCGACTGCAAGGCGCTGCTGGATTCCAATCTGTGGCAAAGCATCGCCAGCGGCCAGGAGTACGAATTCCAGAGCAGCATCTTCCAGCCGGTTGGCGGCATGGACATGATTGCCCAGGCGTTCCAGAAACAGGTCAACGACCTGATCCAGTACAACGCCAAGGTCACGCGTATCCAGCAAAACGGCAACGGTGTGACCGTTACCTACCAGAACAGCGACGGCAGCGGCGGGGCTCGGCAAGAGCAGGCCGACTGGTGCGTGTGTACCTTGCCGTTGTCGATCCTCGGACAGCTGCCCATCGATGTCAGCGCGCCGATGATGAGCGCGATCCGCGCCGTGCCCTACGAGTCTTCGATAAAGGTCGGGCTGCAATTCAAACGCCGTTTCTGGGAGCAGGACGAGCATATCTATGGCGGCATCAGCTACACCGATACGCCCATCAGCAAGATCAGCTATCCGAGCACCGATTACGGCAAGCAGGGCAAAGGCGTGTTGCTTGGCGCCTATATCTGGGGGCCGAACGCTTACGAGTTCACCGCCATGAGCCCGCAAATGCGCGTGCAAAAGGCCGTTGAATACGGTGCCCAGATCCACCCGCAATACCCGGCAGAGTTCGAAAACGGCATCGCCGTGGGCTGGCACCGGGTGCCCTGGACCAACGGCTGCTACGGCCTGTGGACCCCCGAAACCCGCGAGCAGCATTACAAGAACCTGTGCCAGATTGACGGGCGCATTGTCCTGGCCGGTGAACATGCTTCTTACATTCCGGCCTGGATGGAGGGCGCCATCCTGTCTTCCCAGGATGCGATCAAACGCCTGCACACCCATATCATCGCCAGCGCGAAAGCGGCCTGAGCCCGGAGACAGCCATGCGAATGACTTTAACCACCGCTATCCTGGCCGGCGTGCTGGCCAGTGTGCCTGCGTTTGCCGAAGATGCGCCGATACTGTCCACCTCTGGCAAGTTCGATCAGCCCAGTGGCGAGGCCCTGTTCAATCAGGTCTGCCAGGGTTGCCATATGGCTGATGGCCAGGGCTCCCACGGGGCGGGCGCGTATCCGGCGCTGGCTGCCAACCAGAAACTGGGGGCCAAGGTGTACCCGGTGTATATGGTGACATCAGGGCAGGGCGGCATGCCGGGCTTCAAGAAATACATGGATGACCAGCAGATTGCAGAGGTGGTCAACTATGTGCGAACCCACTTTGGCAACCACTATGCCGACACCGTGACCGTCGAGGATGTACGCGCGGTCACCCGGCGCTGACAAGCAATCATGGACTGCGCGTTTTTTCATACCCCTAAAGGAATGTAACGATGACTAAAAAAATGATCCCCGCTTTTGTTTTGACCTCGGTGCTGGCCGGCCTGATGGCAACCCAGGTGAGTGCGGCAGAAGTGATCCGCCACAAGCTGCCCAATTCCGACTTTCCGATTTCCCTGGCCGTGGAAATCCCGCCGGGTGTCACCGTGGTCAACCTCAGTGGTGTGGTGCCGCCCATTGCCGACAGCAAGGCCGACCCCAAGACCCTCGCCGCTTATGGCGACACCGAAGTGCAGACGGTCAATGTGCTGAAAAATATCGAGGCCACCCTCAAAAGCCTGGGCCTGAGCATGGGTGATGTGATCAAGATGCAGGTGTATCTGGTGGGTACGCCGGAAACCGGCAAGATGGATTTCGCCGGCTTTATGAAGGGTTACACCCAGTTTTTCGGCACCCAGGCCCAGCCCAAGCTGCCAACCCGCTCGGCGTTCCAGGTGGCCGGTCTGGCCAACCCGAATTATCTGGTAGAGATCGAGGTCACGGCAGCCCGGCCGTAACCTCCCGCTTAACGGGCGGGTGCCATAGCGCCTGCCCGTCCCCCTTCACGGCGTACCCGACAGGTTGCTCAGCCCTCAAGCGGTGGTGTGTCCAGCGCCAACAACTCCTCCATCAAGCTGAACACCGTGGCTTTGACAGCACTGTTCAGCGCTGTCCATGCCAGCCCCGTGGTTGCCCGGTATTCCCCCAGATCCAGCGGCCTGGAGATGACATTGGCGGGCAAGGCGCGCCCGGCGTTGGCTGGCAGCAGGCCAACCCCTAGCCCGGCAGATACCAGGGCAAGCATGGTGGTGAACTCGCCCAACTCGGTTGCGTGTGGCAGATGCGCGCCCTGGCGGGCAAGCGCTTGCATCAATTCATCGTAAAAGCCGGGGGCGTAACGCCGAGCCAGGGTAAAAACCGGCAACTGGCTCAGCTCAGTGGGGTGCAGGACGTCGCAGGCCAGCAGCGGGTGGTCGCCGGGCAGGGCGACAATAAAGTTTTCCTGCAGTACCTCGCGGGTGTGGATCCCCGGGATGGCGGCCGGCAGGCGCATCAGGCCGAAGTCGAGCTGGCCGTTTTTCAGCGCCACGGCCTGGTCCGGGCCGGGCATGTCCTTGAGTTCCAGTTCGATCCGCGGGAAGCGGGCATGCAGCGAGCGGACCAGCATGGGCAGCAATTCGGGCAGTACAGAGGAGACAAAGCCAAAGCGCACGCGGCCGATCTCCCCGCGACCACACGCCCTGGCCACGTCGGCGGCATGGGCCGACTGGTGGAGCGTGGCCCGGGCTTCAGGCAGGAAGAGGGTGCCCACCTCGGTGAGTGCGACCGAGTGGCGGTTGCGCTCGAACAGGCGCACCCCCAGCTCTTCTTCGAGCATCTTGATCTGCATGCTCAGGGCCGGTTGCACGATGGACAGCCGTTGCGCGGCCCGGCCGAAGTGCAGCTCTTCGGCCAGGGTCACAAATGATCGCAGGTGTTTGATTTCCACAGGGCACTCCAGGCTATGCAACGACGTCATGGCGAAGCGCATGGTAATGGATCGCAGAAGGTTTTAGCCAAGCACGGCCATGTGCGACGGTGCAAAAAAACGCGCAAGGCGTTGGCAGACGTTGGACAATGGGTGTTTTCACTTCAAGCGAGCGATCACTTATGTCTCACCACGACATCACTTTTATCCCTGATCCCGATGCGGATTCCATCTCCTCGGATGTTGCCGGCTTTGCCGGCCTGCTGGTATCGACGCAGATTCCGACCCGTGCCGATGGCAGCCTGGAGCTGGGCGGGATTGTCGAGCAGAGCGAGTGTACGTTGCAGGCGCTCAAGCTGGCGCTGGAGAAGGCGGGCAGTTCGATGAGTCGGGTACTGCACCTGACCATTTACCTGACTGATATGGCTGATCGGGCGGCGTTCAATGAAGTTTACAAACGTTACTTTGCCCAACCGTGGCCGGTGCGCGCTGCGGTGGGCGTGGCCGAATTGGCGGTGGCGGGGATGCGGGTGGAAGTGACGGCGATGGCGGCCAAGGGCTGAGAACAACACACGATTGTGGGAGCGGGCTTGCTCGCGACTGGATCGCCGCGGTGTGACTGAAACACCGCGGCGCCTGCATCGCGAGCAAGCCCGCTTCCACGATCGTGCCGCTTATTACTTCAACGGCGGCGTGCGCGGCGGGATCATGCGCTTGCTGCCCGTTGCCTCAAATGCCGACGCAAAGCGCAGCAACGCCGAATCGTCATAGGCGCGACCGGCAAACGTCAGCCCCACCGGCATGCCGATATCCGCCATCACGCCCATAGGCACGGTTACGGTCGGCACACCCAGATGGCGAATGGCGAGATTGCCGTTGGCCACCCACACGCCGTTGCTCCAGGCGATATCCGCTGACACCGGGTTCACATCCGCATCTGCCGGGCCAACATCAGCGACGGTCGGGAACAGCACAGCATCCAGGCCCAAGTGGTCCATCCAGTCTTCCAGGTCGATGCGCCGGGTTTTTTCAAGGCCGCGCAGGCCGTCGGGCACGGTACTGATCTGGTCCCACGGGGTAATGCCACGCTGGGCCATGCGCACATACTCGTCCATGCCGGCCGCCAGTTCGTCCTCACGGTTGGGCAGGGTGCCCGGGTCGTGCGGGAAGATCAGTGGGCCGTCGACGTCGGCCAGGCGGTTGAGTTGCGGGTCACCGTTGGCGCGCAGGAAATCATCGAATGCCCAGGCCGACAGCTCCCATAGCTCGTCATGCAAGAACTCTTTGGACACCAGCCCGCGGGTAAACACGGTGGGCGCGCCTGGGCGATCGCCTTCGCAGTTGGACACCAGCGGGAAGTCTACTTCCAGCACTTCGCCGCCCTGGGCTTCGATGGCCTGGCGTGCGGCTTGCCACAGGTCAATCACCGAGGCGCGGGTGATGATGCGCTGCCCGGTGGGGCCGCCAATGCCGGGGCATTCAGCCGTGCCGGCCTCGGGGTCGGCATTGATATACATGCGCGGTACGCCAAAGCGTTTGCCGGCCAGCGCTTCGCTGCCGGCATTGAGTTGTGCATAGGAGGCCGGACGCACCGAGGCCACGCTCGGCAGCGGCACCCAGGGTTGCAGGCGCCACAGGTCGCCACGGGTATCCGGGTCTTCGGCGACGACAACATCGAGCACTTCGAGCAGGTCGGCCATCGTGCGGGCAAAGGGCACGACCACGTCCATGGTCGGTGTCAGCGGCCAGTTACCGCGCACTGAAATCACCCCGCGCGACGGCGTGTAGGCGCACAGGCCGTTGTTAGACGCCGGGCCGCGCCCGCTGGACCAGGTTTCCTCGGCCAGGCCGAAAGCCGAAAAACTGGCCGCCGTGGCCGTGCCTGCACCGTTGGACGAGCCGGAGGCGAAAGGCGCCGTCAGGTAGTTGGCGTTGTACGGGCTTTCGGCGCGGCCATACACACCGCGTTGCATGCCGCCGTTGGCCATGGGCGGCATATTGGTCTTGCCCAGGCAGATGGCCCCCGCACCGCGCAGGCGCTCAATGGTGAAGGCATCACGATAGGCGATCAGGTCCTTGAAGGCCGGGCTGCCCGAGGCGGCGGTCAGGCCCTTGACCAGGTAGCTGTCCTTGGCGGTATAGGGGATGCCATCCAGCGGGCCGAGGGTCTGGCCCTTGGCCCTGCGGGCGTCCGAGGCCTGTGCTTCGGCCAGTGCCTGGGGGTTGCGCACCACCACGGCATTGAGCGCGGTGGCCGTGTCAGGAGTGTCGTAGGCGTCGATCCGCGCGAGATAGGCCTGCACCAGTTCGACTGCCGTGGTTTGGCCGGTTTCGAGCGCGCCGCGCAGTTGGGCTATGGACACCTCGGTGACTTCGATCATGGGCTTACCGCTTGAGGACTATGGGAAACCGCAGAGCTTAGCGAAACTCCTGCCTTAACAGCCAGCCCATGTGACATTTGATGTCGTAAATAGGTATCACACCTTGTGGGAGCAAGTGGTTAAAGCCGCTGCCAGAGCGCGTCGGCCTGGGGGTTGCGGTTATCGCGCCAGCGCACCAGGATCACTTCCAGATGATCGGATTCCATGTCCGGGTACAAGCGCACCAGCTCACCGCGTTCGATCAGTGGCGCCACCATGCTGTGGGGCATGCACGCCACGCCCTGGCCGCTGGCGACCATCGGCTTGAGCGCCTCCGAGACGGTGGCTTCGAACACTTGCAGCAAACGCTGCGGCTGGGGGTGACGGTTGATCTGGGTGCGCGACAGCTCATGCAGTTGCGCACTGCGCGAATAGCTGAGCAGCGGGATCGGCTCGTCGGTGTGCGCGCAATGCGCCGCCAGTACGGGCGTGGCGACCCAGTACAGCTCGTCATGGCCCAGGGACTTGACCTCGAACTCGCTCTGGCGCGAGTAGGGCGCCGTCTTGGTGTCACGGTAGAACAGGATGAAATCACAACGCCCGGACATCAGCGCCATGTAGTAGTCATCGGTGCTGCGATAGCCCGTGTCGATACGGGTGAACAGCGGCGCCTGCGGGCTGTTCAACTGGCTGATCCAGCCCGGGAAAAAGTTGCATGCCAGGGTGTGCAGCGAAGCAAAGGTCAGTGGCCGGTTGAGCACCTTGACGCTCTGTTCGCAATCGCGGGCCATGCGTACCAGTTCCACGGCATTGGGCAGCAGCGCTTCGCCCGCAGCAGTCAGGCGCACCGGGTTGCGTTCGCGGTCGATCAGGGTCGCGCCCAGGTGAGCTTCAAGCAGTTGAATACGCCGGCTCAGGGCCGATTGCGATGAGCCGCGCATGCTGGCCGCTGCCGTGAATTTACCGGTGTCGGCCAGGGCGAGAAAATCTTCGTACCAGTCAATGTTCATGGACTTATTCCAATATTCGATAGCCCGTGCAGCATAGTGGATCAATTGCCGCTATCCGGCCCAAGCCTGTGTCTTTATTGTGCGCTGAACCGCCACCTGCCGTTGAACTGTGGTTGACAGGCATAACAAGAAGAATTTTGAAGGGGCAATGATATGCATAAATTGAATAGGGCCAAGCTTTTACTTGGGGCTCCGCTGTTGGCCTTGCTGTTGACGGGTGCCCAGGCCGCCCAGGCAGGTGTGCTGGACAAGGTCAAGGCTCATGGCAGCGTGCGCTGTGGGGTCGCGGGCGACAAACCGGGCTTTTCGCTGATTGATGACAAGGGCCGCTGGACCGGCATGGACGTGGACCTGTGCCGCGCCGTGGCCGCGGCGGTGCTGGGGGATGCGGACAAGGTCGAGTACCTGACCACCACCGCGAAAAACCGCTTCACCGCCCTGGCCTCCGGGGAGATCGATATCCTGTCGCGGGCTGCCTCCTGGACCGCTGAACGCATCGCCAACCTGGGCGTGGACTTCACCACCGTGTGGTTCTATGACGGCCAGGGCTTTATGACCCACGCCGCCGACGGCATCCAGAAACTCACCGACCTGGACGGCGCCACTTTCTGCCTGTCACCGGGCACCACCTCCGAGCAAAACCTGGAAGACTATTTCGGCCGCCGTGGCCTGACTTACAAAACCGTGGTCATCGAAAAAAGCCCCGAACTCTATGCCGCCTTTCAGCGCGGGCGTTGCAACGCCATTTCCAATGACTCTTCGGGGCTGGCGGCGCGTTTGGCGTTGATGAACAACCCCAAGGACTATGCGCTGTTGCCCGAGGTGATTTCCAAGGAGCCGCTGGGGGCCTTTGTCGCTCAAGGTGACACGGTGTGGCGCAATATTGTGACCTGGACCGCTTACGCGCTGATGACCGGCGAAGAGCTGGGCGTAACCTCGGACAACGTCGACGAGTTGCGTGGCAACAAGAGCGCATCCACCGATATCGCCCGCTTGCTGGGCACCGAAGGCAGTATCGGCAAGTCCTTTGGCCTGGACAGTGACTGGGCTTATCGCGCCCTCAAGCAGGTCGGCAACTACGCGCAAATCTACGACCGCAATCTCGGCCAGCAGACGGCATTGAACATCCCGCGCGGTCTTAACCGCAGCTGGAAAGACCATGGCCTGATGTACGCACCGCCGATTCGCTGAGGGGATTACTGTCATGTCGACCCATCGTTCGCCCAACCTGCGCCTGTCCAGCGTGCTGCAGCAGGGGCTGGTACTGGCCCTGGTTGCGGCAGTGTTTTATCTGCTCTCCAGCAACGCCGCACTGAACCTGAAGAACCTCAATATCGCCTCGGGGTTCGGTTTTTTGTCCCAGCGCGCCGGCTATGACATCAGCTTCTCGCTGATTGATTACACCCCGGATGCAACCTATGCCCGCGCCTATCTGGTGGGCTTGCTCAACACCCTGCTGGTGTCGGTGCTGAGCATTGTGCTGGCGACCCTGCTGGGAGGTGCGCTGGGCATGGCGCGCGTCTCCGACAACTGGCTGATCAAGCGCCTGAGCGGCACCTGCATCGAATTTTTGCGTAACGTGCCGCTGGTGGTGCATCTGGTCTGGTGGTACGGGCTGGTGTTGGCGCTGCCCGGGGTCAAGCACTCGGCCTCGCTGTTTGGTGTGGTGTTTTTGAACAACAACGGTCTCAACCTGCCGTGGCTCGAGCAGGGCAGTGTGGTCGGCTGGGGGCTCTTCCTGATGCTGCTGGGCACCTTGCTGGCTTATATGTTCTGCCGCTTGAAAGAAGCCCGCGGGCCCTGGCGCGGTTTTGCCTCCAGGCGCTGGCCAGCGCTGCTGGCCGGGGCGGTGCTGCTGCCCTTGCTGGTGTACGCCCTGAGTGATGCTCATGTGCAATGGGAAGTGCCGGTGCAGCGCGGTTTCGGGTTCAAGGGCGGGATCACTCTGGTTCCGGAGATGCTTGCCTTGTGCCTGGCCCTGTCGTTCTACAGCGCCAGTTACATCGCCGAGATCGTGCGTGGCGCAATTGAATCGGTGCAGCGCGGCCAGTACGAAGCGGCCAGGGCACTCGGCTTTACACCCGGTACCACCCTGCGCCAGTTGATCGTGCCGCAGGCCATCTATCCGATGATTCCGCAGATCACCAACACCTACCTGAACATCGTCAAGAACTCCTCGCTGGGGGTGGTCATCGGCTTTATGGAACTGGTGTCGTCCACCGGCGGCACCACCCTGAACCAGACCGGCCAGGCTATCGAATGCATCGCGTTGGTGATGGGCACCTACTGTGCGATCAGCCTGGTGATCTCGTTGGCGATGAATATTTATAACCACCGCATTGGCCAGAGGGGGCACTGAACATGACCGCAATGAATCAGGCACTGGCAGTCCCGCTGGCACCGCCGCGCTTGCCCCGGCTGCAGCGTGCCCTGGCCTGGAGCCGCAGCCACCTGTTCCCCAGCCCGGGCCACAGCCTGCTGACCCTGAGCGTACTGGCACTGCTGTGCTGGTGCATTCCCGCTGCGCTGAACTGGCTGGTATTTGATGCCACCTTCGTCGGCAGCAGCGCCAAGGACTGCAACTCCGGCGGCGCTTGCTGGCTGCCGATAACCCAGCGCTGGAACCTGTTCGTATACGGCTTCTACCCGCAGGCTGAACAGTGGCGGGTAAGCCTGGCTCTGGTGCTGGCAGGGGCAGCGTTTGTCTTGCTGTTTTTCAAGCGCCTGGACCGTCGCCTGCTGCTGGGGTACCTGGCCTTGCTGCCGATTGTGATGTGGTGGCTGCTCAAGGGCGGTGCCGGTTTGCCCGAGGTCTCCTCGACCAAATTCGCCGGGATGCTGGTCACGGTGTTCCTGGGCACCGCAGGGATGATCTTTGCCCTGCCGCTGGGGATTTTGCTGGCTCTGGGCCGGCGTTCCAAACTGCCCGTGGTGCGCATGCTCTGCGTGCTGTACATCGAGCTGGTGCGCTCGGTGCCGGTGATATCGCTGCTGTTTATGGCCTCGCTGATGATCCAGTTGTTCCTGCCGCCAGACTCGGCCTTCGACATCCTGCTGCGGGTGCAGCTGGTGCTGATCCTGTTCACGGCCGCCTATATGGCCGAGACCTTGCGCGGCGGTTTACAGAACCTGCCCAAGGGGCAGTACGAGGCGGCGATGGCGCTGGGTTTCGGCTACTGGAAAACCATGGGCCAGATCATCCTGCCGCAAGTGCTCAAGCAGTCCATAGCGCCCTTGCTCACGCAATTTATCGGTCTGTTCAAAGAGACCACGCTGGTGATGATCGTGGGTGTGCTGGACATCGTCGGCATCGCCATGAGCACCGCCGTCGCACCTGAGTGGGTTGAGTACGGCCACGAAATCTACGTCTTCCTGGCGATCTACTTCTTCGTCATCTGTTTTGCACTGTCGCGCTATGCCCGACACCTTGAACAACGTATGGAGCAAAGCCGCTCATGATCAGCAAACCCAAGGCTGATGCCGCCGCGATGGTGCGCATCGAACAATTGAACAAGTGGTTCGGCAATGCCCATGTATTGAAGAACATTTCCCTGGATGTACACGCTGGCGAAAAAGTGGTGATCTGCGGGCCTTCGGGTTCCGGCAAATCGACCCTGATCCGCTGCATCAACCAGCTGGAGCAGCACCAGCAGGGGTTGGTCGAGGTATTGGGCGAAGAACTCAATGGCAGTGTCAGGGGCCTGGAGCGTATTCGTCGGCAGGTGGGCATGTGTTTCCAGCACTTCAACCTGTTCCCGCACCTCACCGTGCTGAAAAACTGCACCTTGCCCCAGACGTCTAATCTGGGCGTACCCGAGGCGCAAGCCATCGAGCGTGCGCTGGGCCTGCTGGATAAGGTCAAGATGCGCGACCACGCCAACAAGTTTCCCTCGCAGTTGTCCGGTGGCCAGCAGCAGCGCATCGCCATTGCCCGGGCGCTGTGCATGCAGCCCAAGGTCATGTTGTTTGATGAACCGACCTCGGCCCTGGACCCGGAAATGATCGCTGAAGTGCTGGACGTGATGACCGGCCTGGCCCAGGAAGGCATGACCATGATCTGCGTGACCCACGAAATGGGTTTTGCGCGCAAGGTGGCTGACCGGATCGTATTTATGGACCAGGGCGAGATCGTTGAAGAAGCTCCCCCCGAGCGGTTTTTCTCCGCCCCCGAGTCTCCCCGTACCCAACGTTTTTTGAGCCAGATCATCAATCACGGAGTGCATGCCCAATGACCCAGCCTATCGCAATGGCCCTGCATGGCGGTGCCGGTGTACTGATGCCCGGTGTTTTGACCCGCGAAGACGAGCAGGCGATCCACGCCGCATTACTGCAGGCGCTCAAGGCCGGGGTCGATGTCCTGGAAAAGGGCGGCAGCAGCCTGGACGCGGTCCAGGCCAGTGTGGTTGAACTGGAAGAGTGCCCCTGGTTCAACGCCGGCAAAGGCGCGGTGTTTACCCATGCTGGGGACCATGAACTGGACGCGGCAATCATGAACGGTGCCAACCGCGAAGCCGGTGCCGTGGCCGGTGTGCATCATGTGCGCAACCCGATTTGCGGTGCGCGAGCAGTGTTGGAGCACAGTGAGCATGTGCTGCTGGCCGGTGCCGGGGCAGACTTGTTCCTGTCCGAGCAGGCGGGTCTCGAACATGTCAGCAATGACTGGTACGACACGCCGTTGCGTCGTCGCCAGTGGGCTGCGCAACAGCAGCAACCGGAGACGGTGTTGCTGGAGCCGGGCGGCGTGGAGAAAAAATTTGGCACCGTGGGCGCCGTTGCCCTCGATAGCCACGGCCATGTCGCAGCGGCCACCTCCACGGGCGGCATCACCAACAAGCGCTATGGCCGGGTGGGCGACTCGCCGCTGATCGGCTCCGGCACCTGGGCCGATGACCGCAGCGCGGCGATATCGGCGACCGGGCACGGCGAGTTCTTTATGCGCACCGTGGTGGCCCACAACATTGCATCGCGCATTCGCCTGGTGGGCTCAAGCCTGGCAGACGCCTGCGAGCAAGTGGTGCAGGGCGAGCTCAAGGAGCTGGGCGGTAACGGCGGCGTGGTCGCCGTGACACCGGCTGGCGAGACCGTGCTGAGCTTCAATACGCCGGGCATGTACCGCGCCTGGCTGGATGCTGACGGCGGTCTGCACACGGCCATTTACGCCGAGGACGACTGCCTGCATCGACGTTGAGTGAATTGACCCGCGGGGCGGCTGGAGATTAGTCTCGATCTCCTTTCGCCCCGTGGAATGCACTGATGATCACCTGCTACCTGCGTTACGTGATTGACCCTTACCAACTGGCCGAATTTGAGGCCTATGCCAAAGTCTGGATCCCGCTGGTAGAGAAGTTCGGCGGCCAGCATCATGGCTACTTCCTGCCCTCGGAAGGTGCCAACAATATCGCCCTGGCCATGTTTACCTTCCCCAGCCTCGCGGCCTATGAAGACTACCGCGAGCGCTCAAAAACCGATGCCGAGTGCATTGCCGCGTTTAAACTGGCTGAAGATAATCGCTGTATCCTGAGTTACGAGCGCAGTTTTTTCAGGCCTGTTTTCGAGTAACCCCCCCCACTTCTTCCAAGAGGCATGCCCCCATGGCAACTGCATACGCATTTATTGATATTCCCGCCACAGCCGATCAGGTCTGGCAATTGATTGGTGGCTTCAACTCGCTGCCGGACTGGCTGCCCCTGGTTGCTACCAGCGAATCTGGTGAAGGCGGGCGCTTGCGCCATCTGCAGACCGTGGATGGCACGGTGATCGTTGAGCGCCTGCAAACGTTCGACAATGCCGGCAAGACCTATAGCTATTCCATTGTCGAGGCGCCGTTTCCGGTGACCGACTACCTGGCGACCTTGCGCGTTGAAGCCCTGGGCGACGGCGCCCGTGTTACCTGGTCGGGGCAGTTCACCCCGGCAGGTGTGAGCACTGAAGCTGCCGAAGAGCTGTTTACCGGGGTCTATCAGGGTGGGCTGGCGGCGCTGAGCGGCAATTTCGCAGGCTGATTTGTACTCGGGTGTTTAACTGCAATACCGGGTACATATCCGGCATTTATGTCCAACTGAAATATTGGTTTCGCTTTTACAGCGAGTCACTTTGCAAAAGCGGCAAAGTAACCAAAGCGCTTTCGCCCCTTCGTACGGCCTTCGCTCCGGTTCTGCTCCGTGGACACGCCGCGACGGGCCATCCATGGCCCATCGCGGCTCTCCCGGCATCCATGCCGGTCGACCCACTCCACAGAATCTCCTCTCGGCCTCCCGGGAGGGCAGGCAGATCAAAAGCACTGCGGCCCCGAGGCGGCCGACCTGTTTGGCGGCGAGGTCTGTGACCCCCGAATATTTACTCTGTGGGAGCGGGCTTGCTCGCGATGCAAGCGGCGCGGTATTTCAGTTGAATCGCGTCGATGCCATCGCAGGCAAGCTCGCTTGCACATTAAATGCAAGCGCAAAAGTGGGTTGAAACTACCCAGCTTCCGTGCAGTGATGGCACTTTAAAATCAAAAAAATCTTAAAACCTGTGGCTATTTAATGACTTAGGTCAGTATTGCCTTGAAATAAAATGTGCAGAATCACTTGTTACTGATTGTTACGATAGGGTAAGATCGCCCTGCGTTCACCTACCACGGTTTATGCATTTTTAAGCCCCAAGTTTCCATCAGCTACTTGGGCTTTTTTTTGCCTGAAATTTGATATTGGATCCAATTTTCGGGCAAGCAAAAGGCGCCTATCGCTGGCGCCTTCAGGTAGTTATCACGCGCTAATGAGCTGCTCAGCGCACCAGGCAGGGCTTTTTGTTGTCGTATTTCCAGCCGGGAATCATGTACTGCATGGCTACGCTGTCATCCCGCGCACCCAGGCCCATGCCTTTGTACAGTTCGTGAGCCTTGGCCACGGCGTCCATGTCGATATCCACGCCAAGCCCTGGTTTGCTTGGCACCTTGATATGACCGTCGACAATTTTCAGCGGTTCGCGGGTCAGGCGCTGGCCGTCCTGCCAGATCCAGTGGGTATCAATGGCGGTAATGTCCCCCGGCGCTGCCGCCGCAACCTGGGTAAACATGGCCAGGGAAATATCAAAGTGGTTGTTGGAGTGCGAGCCCCAGGTCAGGCCCCATTCGTGGCACATCTGCGCAACGCGTACCGAGCCCTGCATCGTCCAGAAGTGCGGGTCGGCCAAGGGAATGTCCACGGCTTGCGACTGAATTGCGTGGCCCATCTCGCGCCAGTCAGTGGCAATCATGTTGGTAGCCGTAGGCAGGCCGGTGGCGCGGCGGAACTCAGCCATCACTTCGCGCCCCGAATAGCCGTTTTCGGCGCCGCACGGGTCTTCGGCATAGGCCAGCACGTTGTGCTGGTCGCGGCACAGGGCGATGGCTTCTTTCAGTGACCAGGCGCCATTCGGGTCCAGGGTGATGCGGGCGGCGGGGAAGCGCTCGGCCAATGCCGTCACCGCTTCGATTTCTTCAGCGCCGCGCAGTACGCCGCCCTTGAGCTTGAAATCGTTGAAGCCGTAGCGGGCTTGTGCGGCTTCTGCCAGGCGCACAATGGCCTCAGGGCTCAGCGCCTTTTCATGGCGCAGACGCTGCCAGTCATCACCGTCGGTTTCATTGCGGTAGGCCAGGTCGGTGTGTTGCCGGTCGCCTATATAGAACAGATAACCAAGCATCTTCACCGCCTCCCGTTGCTGGCCTTCGCCGAGCAAGGCCGCGACCGGCACATGCAGGAATTGGCCGAGCAGGTCGAGCAGGGCGGCCTCCATCGCCGTGACGGCGTGGATGGTGATGCGCAGGTCGAAGGTTTGCAGGCCGCGGCCCGCCGAATCGCGGGCGGCGAAGGTGCGACGCATGGCATTGAGGACGCTCTGGTAATTGCCGATGGGCTGGCCCACCACCAGGTTGCGGGCGTCTTCCAGGGTTTCGCGGATGCGTTCGCCACCGGGCACTTCACCCACGCCGATATTGCCGCTGCTGTCCTTGAGGATGACGATATTGCGGGTAAAGAAAGGGCCGTGGGCGCCGCTGAGGTTGAGCAGCATGCTGTCATGGCCCGCCACCGGGATTACCTGCAGGCTGGTGACGGTCGGGGCTTGGCTGGCGTGGTGTTGATGGTCGGCATTCATGGTCTGGTCCTTGTCAGGCAGGTTGCAGGGCGGTGGGGGTCACGGCCGTAGGAGTGGGTTTGGTCTTGGCAAAGAACACAATGAGTGCCGCAATGATCGACGTGCCGGCCAGGCCATAGAGGCCGCCCTGGATCGAGCCGGTGGTTTGTTCCAGGAAACCGAAGGTGGTGGGGGCGACGAAGCCGCCGAGGTTGCCGATGGAGTTGATCAGTGCGATCACCGCCGCCGCGATGCGTGCATCCAGGTAGCCCTGGGGGATGGGCCAGAACAGCGCCGATGCCGATTTGAAACCGATGGCGGCAAAGCAGATGGCGATAAACGCAAAGATCGGTCCGCCGGTGGTGGACATGAACATGCCGATGGCGGCAATGACCAGGGCGGCCGCCACCCAGGCTTGCTGGAACCTGAACTTGCTGGCCAGCGAGGCAAAGGCGTACATGGCAATGATGGAGATCAGCCACGGGATCGAGTTGTAAAAGCCCACCTGGATATCGCTCAGGTCGCCCATTTTCTTGATGATGCTCGGCAGCCAGAACGTCGCCGCGTAAATGGTCAGCTGGATACAGAAGTAGATCGCGCAAAACAGCATGATCTGCCGGTCCTTGAGCAGCCTGCCCAAGGTGGGCTTGACGGTGTTGACGGCATCGCGTTCACGCTGCTCGCGGTCAATCTCGTTGACCAGCGCATCTTGCTCGGCACGGCTGAGCCATTTGGCGTCATGGGGTTTTGAGTCCAGCCAGAACCACACAAACACGCACAGCACCACCGAAGCCATGCCCTCGATGATGTACATCCACTGCCAGCCATGCAGGCCCATGCCGGTGATTTGCAGCAGCAGGCCGCTCAGTGGTCCCGAGATCAGTGAGGCCAGTGCCGAGCCGCTGAGGAAGATGGCAATCGCCTTGCCGCGTTCGGCGCCCGGCAGCCAGCGGGTGAAGTAATAGATCACGCCCGGGAAGAAGCCGGCTTCGGCTACACCGAGCAGGAAACGCAGGATATAGAAGTGGGTTTCGTTCTGGATAAAGGCCATCAGGGTGGCGGTGATGCCCCAGGTGAACATGATTCGGGTCAGCCAGATACGGGCGCCGACTTTTTGCAGCAGCATATTGGACGGCACTTCAAACAGTGCGTAGCCGATGAAAAACAGCCCTGCACCGAAACCATAGGCGGCGGCTCCAATGCCCAGATCGTGCTCCATGTGGCTGCGCACAAAGCCGATGTTTACGCGGTCGATGTAGTTGACGATAAACATGATGACGAAGAGCGGCAGTACATGACGCTTCACTTTTTGGATCGCACGCGCCAGGACCGGGTCGTTGGCGTACGCAGCAGACGGATTGCCGGAAGTGTTCACAATTCAAAGCCCCACTGATTATTTTTATGCGGGTTATGTGTGCCGCAGGTCAGGCCTGCAGTTGCCAGACATCATACGAGTGGACTTTTTTCTTGGCAATGCTTTGAAACAAACCAAAAAGTTATAAAAATGCTGATATAGATACTTTAATGTCGATTATTCGGGTGATTTGCTGGCTTTAAGGCTAGGGAAAGCTGCAAGCGAGGTACTTGCCTGAAGGTCGTAATCAGTTTTAAACATAGGGTTGTCTGATTTTTATATAGCTTGTCATACATGTTCAGGTGCTAGTATCAGACCGTCTTGTTCGAAGGGATTTGCCCCATGCACAACCCCCAGAGTGCGCCGTTGCGCAAGCGTTCACCGGGCCTGGCCCACGACATCGTGGCCGAGCTCACACAGCGGATCCTGCTGGGCCAACTGGCGCCCGGCGAGAAGCTGCCTTCCGAGTCGGCCATCGTGCGTGAGCACGGCGTAAGCCGCACCGTGGTGCGTGAGGCGATTTCAAAATTGCAGGCAGCGGGGCTGGTCGAGACCCGTCACGGCATTGGCACCTTCGTGCTTGAGCGTGATCAGCGCCAGGGCATTCACTTGAGCCGGGATACCGCGGCCAGCGTGCGCGGCATCATCGAGTTGCGCATGGGCCTGGAGACCCAGGCGGCGGCACTGGCCGCCAGGCGTCGCACGGAGGAGCAACTGCTGCAGATGCGCCAGGCGCTGGATGACCATCAGAACTCACTGGCCAACAATGACAGCAGCGTCGAGCCGGACTTGCGGTTTCACCAGTTGATCGCCCAGGCCACGGGCAACAGTTGTTTCACCGACATCATTGCCCAGCTGGGGCGTTCGGCGATCCCGCGTACCCGGATCAACAGTCAGGAGCGCGGTGATGCCGACCTCAAGCAGTTGGGTCAAATGGCCGTGCTCGAACACGAAGCGATTCTGCGCGCCATCCGCCGCCAGGACCCCGACGCCGCCCGCGCCGCCATGCTGCTGCATCTGAGCAACAGCCTGGAGCGCATGGCAGGGGAGTGAGGGCAAAGCAGATCAAAAGCCCCTCACCCTAGCCCTCTCCCGGAGGGAGAGGGGACTAAAGGCAAAAGCAGATATGAGTAACGCCATCAATCAGCCCCCTCTCCCTCCGGGAGAGGGTTGGGGTGAGGGCTGTCACTTCAACGCCATATCCTCAGGATTGATCTGTTTCCAGGCCTGCAGCACCACCTGCGCCTTGGGCTCCTGGCCGCTGTAGAGGTAGAACTGGATCAACGCCAAACGCGCATCGCGAAACGCCGGCTGGCGTTTGAGCAGTTCTTCCATTTGTGCGCAGGCCTGGTCGAGTTGGCCGCCCTGGTGCAGCGCCACGGCCAGCACATAGCGGTACTGGCCGTTGTCCGGTTCCAGTTTTACCGCCTGCTGCAAAGCTTTCATCGCTTGTTCGGGCTGGCCGGCGCGAATCAATGCCAGCCCCATGCTGTGTTGCAACAACGCTGCCTGGGGTTGTGCCTTGATCGCATCGCTGAGCAGGGTCGAGGCTTCTGCCTTGCGACCACCGGCCTCCAGCCATTGGGCCAGGGTGACCAGCGCCGGGTAGAAGTCGGGATCACGCAGTAACGCTGTGCGCAGCCTGGGCTCAACCTCGGCATTGCGCCCGCTGGCCTGGTACAGCATGGCCAGGTTGAGGTTGGACTCTGCCCGTTCGGCCAGGCTCAATTGCACCTTCTCGTATTCGCCGATGGCCTTGTCCCACGCGCCCTGACTGCCCCCCAAGCCATTGCGTGCCGCTCCCTGCAGGTTGCGCGCGGCAATGATGCGCACCGCCCGCACGCTGTCATTCAACAACGGACTGAGCAAGGCGACCCGCTCAGCCGGTGGCAAAAAGGCGCTCACCGCCCGCACCGCGCTTTCACGCACTTGCGGGGCAGGGTGGTTGAGGTCCTTGCTGGCCAGTTTCAACGCGGATTCGCTGGGGTAGTTGGCCAGTTCGGCCAACAGCGTAGCGCGTTGAATCGCTGGCAAGTTGCTGCGCCGCAATTGCTCGTACAGCGCCTGCCCGGCACCGGGACGGCCACCGCGGATCAACCACAGGCTGTCATCGTAGCGCGCCGCTTGTGGTGCATCGTGGGCGCTCCAGAGTTTGAATTGCTCGGTTACCCGGTCACCGGCCTTGCCCTGATGGCAGGTCAGGCAGGCGTCAGGGGTACCCAGGGCCTTGGCCCGCATCGGGTTGGGCAGGCTGAAGCTGTGGTCATGGCGAAAGTCGTTGCCCATGTAGAACTTGCCGGGCATATGGCAATCCACGCACTGTGAGCCGGGCTGGCCTTCGGCATGGCGATGGTGGTCGATGGAGTCATAGTTCTTCGCCAACAGGCCCTTGCCGTCAATTCCGGGGATTGCAGCCTTGCCGGCGGTGTTGTGGCATTGCAGGCACACGCCATTGCCCGGCGCCTTGAGTTCGGTGCTGTGGGGGTTGTGGCAGTTGCTGCAACGCACGCCCTTGTCGAACATTTTGCTTTGCAGGAATGAGCCGTGTTCGAACACCTCGTCCTTGATCTTGCCGTCCAGTGTGTACAGTTCGCGGGTCAGTACGCTGGGCAGGTAGTCGTCCATCAGGCGCTTGCCCACGGTAAAACCATCGCCCAGCGGTGCGCGGCGGGCATGGCAGCGGGCGCAGGTTTCGATCTCGACGGTGGCGTCCTTGTTTTTAAGGTCGACGTCAAAGCCGCTGTGGGGCAACGGGTTGTTTTCGGTTACGGCGCGCAGATGATTGGACGCCGGGCCGTGGCAGGCCTGGCAACCGACGCCGAGGCTGTTCCACTGGCTGTTGAAGGTGTTGGCTGCTGCGTCGAAGTTGCGTTTGTAGCCGGTGGTGTGGCACTCGACGCACATAAAGTTGGCGTTCTGGCTGGGCTTGCTCCAGTGCAGCGGGTTCTTGAAATTCACCCCCTGGCCCGGGTACAGATGGAACCAGCGGTTTTTTTCACTATCCCAGGCCACGCCCAGGGCTTGCAGCTTGCCGTCACCGACTTCGATCAGATACTGCTGCAACGGTGCAATACCGAAGGTATAGGCCACCTTGAAGTCGGCGGGCTTGCCATCGGCCCCGGGTGTGTTGACCCAGAACTCGGCGCCCTGGCGAAAAAACCGGCTGCTTTCGCCTTCGCCTGTAAACGCTGCATTGTTGAAATTAGCGAGCACAGTCTGCGACTCGGCCACCTGCATGGCCAACTGGTGATGGGAGCCTTGCCAGTCCTTGGCCTGGGCGCCGTGGCAGCCCTGGCACTGTTGTTCGTCAACCATCTGCGCCGGGGCGGGTTTCGGGCTCACTGAAGCAATTGCCGCAGGCGGGGGCGGCAATACCACCGGGGCCGGGCGGCTGAGGTAAAACCACAGCCCGGCCAGCACCAGTAGCAACACCCCGGCGCTTGCGGGTAACAGGTAACGGCTCATCAGGGTGGGGCGCGAATCAGGTTGGTTTGCAGCTTTTATAGTTTTAGTTTTGGGCATTGCGACTTCCGTATCGAAAAGGCTCTAGCGTTCACCGACAAACCAGCGGTAATAGGGGTTGGCGCCATCGCCACGCATCACTTCCCGAATATCCTGGCTCCATGCCTCGCGGTCGCCATCATAGGCATGCAGGCTGGAACGGTAAAACTGCATCAGGCGTTGCTGATGGGTATTCATGCGCTCGACAAACTCCGGGTCGGCGTTGACCACATTCGCTGGCCTGCGCAGGTCGAGCAACGCCGGCAGTACCCGGCTGATTTCTTTGCTGCGCACCCAGGGAGCGTACTCGATACGCGGTTGGTCGTCCGTGACGGCCGGCGCATCTGCAGCAAAACGCTGCAGCCCTGCACGGTCGGTCACCCAGGTTGCCAGCAGTGCCGCTGACGAAGCCACGCCCACATCCTGCAAGGCGTTGCGTACACCGGGTTGCTCGAAGCGGGCGCTGATGCGTGCGGCATCCAGTTCCATCGGTTGCAGTGAACCCACCAGCAGCATTTCGTGAAATTCGCTGGTCCACAGCGTGGCGTAGGGGAACACGTCGAGAAAACTGCGCACCAGCGAGCGCGAGTCGTCGATATTTTGTGTCGGCAACGGCAACCATTGCGCAACGATCCCCTGCGGTTGCAGGCGCTGCGCAGTCAGTTGATAGAAGTCCCGCGAGTACAGGTTGACCACCCCGGCGGCGGAGGGCGGCGGTGGTTCAAGGGTGATCAGGTCATAGCGCTGTTCGCTGCGCAGCAGCTCCTGGCGACCGTCGCGCAAACGCACCTGCAAGCCGGGGTTGGTCGCCGCAGCGAAGTTGCCTTTGAACAGGGTTGAAGCCTTGACCACCGCGGGCAGCAACTCGGCCACCACCCGTTGTTCCAGCCCCGGATAACTGAGCAGGGCGCCGGCGGTGATCCCGGTGCCAAAGCCGATCACCAGCGCCGAGCGGGGTTCGCCGTTGTGGATCAACAGCGGCAACAGGGCCTGGATGCGCATATAGCGCAGCGACGGCATGGCATCGCCGGTGTTGGACACGCCCTGGATATACAGGCGGTGGAAGGTGCGTTCGCCCTTGCCCTGGGTGACCACGGCAACCGTGCCACCGCGGCCTTCCTGGTAAAACGCCAGCTCGCCGTTGCGGGCTCCGGGCAGCAGGTCGGCGAGACGTTCGACCGGCGTCAGTATGGCCACCAGCAACGCTGCCAGGCTGACCGCAATTACGCCCTGGCGATGACCTTTCTTGACCCCGTGCCCCTGGCGTACCGCGATAAAACCGACGGCAGCAGCGATGATCGCCAACACACCGAGGGTACGCACCAGCCCCAGCCACGGGATCAGCACAAACCCGCACAGCGCAACGCCGATGATCCCGCCCAGGGTGTTGAACGCCACGACCGCACCGACATCCCGCCCGACCCGGCCGGGGCCGACGCATAGGCGCAGGGCGACCGGGAACGCGGCGCCCAGCAACAACGTGGGGGCAAACACAATACTCAGTGCCGCCACCGCGAAGCGCGCGCTCATGCCCAGCAACACACTGCCACCCAAGGCCAGTACCGCAGTCTCTGCCTGGGTTTGCAGCAGCACCAGCCAGCGCCCGAGCAGGGTGATTTCCAGCAGTGCCACCAGCCCGGCTCCAGCGATCAGCAAGGCAAAAATGCCCCAGGGATCGCGCAGGCGATCAACCCGGCGCGCCATCAGGCTGCTGCCGATAAACAGCCCGGCCAGGTAAGTGGCCAGCACCACGGCAAAGGCATAGGTGCGGGTGCTCATGAACTGTACGATCGACTGCGACCAGACCACTTCGTAGCCCAGCGCCACACCACCCGCGATCGCATACAAGGCCATGGCCAGCCGGGCCGGTGTGGGTGCCGGGCTGGACGCTACGGGGCCGCTGACAATTGCGTGCTGCCCGCGTTGCAAGCCCAGGGCAGCCACGGCGGCAATCAGGTTGAGGGCGGCGGCAACGAGGGCACTGGCGAACACGCCGAAGCTGGCAATCAAGACAAAGGCGGTGAGCAGGGTGCCGACAATCGCCCCGCCGGTATTGGCGGCATACAGGCGGCCCCCGGCCTGGCCCAGATGGCGCGGATCAGCCGCCAGTGCGCGCATCAGCACGGGCAGCGTGCCGCCCATCAAGAGGGCGGGCAGGCCTACGAGCAGCAATGGCAGTAGCCAGGCGGGCAGGCCGATCCGTTGTTCGAGCCAGGCAAATGGCGCGGCGGCCATGCCCAGCCCCAGCGTGGCGCCGATGCCGAGCACGGCCACACCGACTTCGAGGCCTGCATACAGCAGCAAGGGTTTGCCCAGGCGGTCGGCGCAACGGCCAAACAGCAGCCCGCCAAGGGCCAGCCCGGCAAAGAAGGCGCTGATGCCGGTGGTGATGGCGTACACCTCGACACCGATCACCAGCGACAGTTGTTTGATCCACAGCACCTGATAGATCAGGGCGGCAGTACCGGAGATAAACAGCAGCAAGGCGGGGGCAGTCAATGCAGTACGGCTGGACGGTAAGGATGGCGGCATTGCGCTGGAGCCTTGTGCAGAAGGAATTCGGGAAGGAGTCGTTACCCCGTGTGGGAGCGGGCTTGCTCGCGATGGAGGCGGCGCGATCTGACAGATGCAGCGCGTCGAGACAATCGCGGGCAAGCCCGCTCCCACAGGGCAGGTTTACTGCGCTGGCTGATGTTTCATTTTTTCCGCAATCTTGGCATCTACCGCTGCGCGTACCTGATCGATACTGAAGCTTGGCGGCTTCTGGCTCGGCGGGTAATCAACGAAGGTTTCCAGGAAGTTGGCCGCCTTCATGATTGCCAGTTCATTCAAGTAGACGTTTTTCGTGCTCCAGTCGTAATACTGATCGGAGACCACGTCAGCCCGCTCGAACGGGTCCATGCGCAGGTTGAAGATTTTCGGCACCCGCAGGCACACGAATGGTTCGCTCCAGACCTTGAAACCGCCCGGTTCGCGTTGCTCGCAGAACACCACTTTCCAGTTGTCGAAACGCATCGAGACCAGCATGCCGTCATCGTTGAAGTAGTAGAACTCGTTGCGATTGCCCTTGGGTTGTTCGCCGGTCAGGTACGGCAGCTGGTTGAAACCGTCCAGGTGCACCTTGAAGTTGCTGCCGCCGGCCACCGGGGCCCAGCCCTTGAGCAACTTGTCCTTGACGTCGGCATCGCCAGCCACTGCCAGCAGGGTGGGGAACCAGTCCAGCCCGGAGAACATTTCGTTGCTGACTTCACCTGCCTTGATTTTACCCGGCCAGCGCACGATCGCCGGGACCCGGAAGGCACCTTCCCAGTTGGAGTTCTTTTCGTTGCGGAACGGCGTGGTTGCCGCGTCCGGCCAGGAGAACTGGTTGGGCCCGTTGTCCGTGGTGTAGACCACGATGGTGTTGTCGGCGATTTTCAGGTCGTCGAGGGTTTTCAGCAGTTTGCCGACGTCGCCGTCATGTTCAAGCATGCCATCGGCGTACTCGTTGCCGGGCATACCACTCTGGCCCTTCATCGAGTCGCGCACGTGGGTAAAGACGTGCATGCGCGTGGTGTTCATCCACACAAAAAAAGGCTTGTCGGCCTTGGCCTGCTTTTCGATAAATGCCTGCGCCGCCGCGGTGGTTTCATCGTCGATGGTTTCCATGCGCTTGGCGGTCAGGGCCCCGGTGTCTTCAATCTTGCCGTCGGCAAAACTGTGAATCACCCCTCGGGGCGAGGTGGCCTTGACGAAGGCTGGGTCATCCTTGGGCCAGTACGGGCGCTCGGGCTCTTCTTCGGCATTGAGGTGGTAGAGGTTGCCGAAGAACTCGTCAAAACCATGATTGGTCGGCAAATATTCGTCGCGGTCGCCCAAGTGGTTTTTACCGAACTGTGCCGTGGCGTAGCCTTGCGACTTGAGCGCCTGGGCGATGGTGATATCGCGCTTTTGCAGGCCCACCGGTGCCCCCGGGATGCCGACCTTGGACAGGCCGGTGCGCAGCGGCGTCTGCCCGGTAATGAATGACGAGCGCCCGGCGGTGCAGCTGTTCTCCGCGTAGTAGTCGGTGAACATCATGCCTTCTTTGGCAATCCGGTCGATGTTGGGGGTTTTGTAGCCCACCACGCCCATGGAGTAGGCGCTGATATTGGACTGGCCAATGTCATCACCAAAAATCACCAGGATGTTGGGCTTTTCAGCGGCTGCGGCGGTGGCAGAAAACGCCATCACCGAAGCCGCCACGAGGGCTAGCTGGGGTAACCACTTGGCTATTCGAGTCATGCAACTTGCTCCTTGTTGACCTGGTTAGTGCACTGCTGACGGCTGTTTTTCTTATTGCTGTTGCTCGTTTGCACTGGCCTCGAACGGGTAGATCCGTCGCCATTGCGACGCCATATCGACGATAGTCCAGTCTTGTTGTTTTGCCTGATCGAGCGCCTTGTCCAGGCGACCGATTTTCGAGTCCCTGTCATAGGCCCATTCGCGTTTGGCGTCGGTGTGGTGCACCAGGCCCATAAAGCGCGGCCCCGTGCCTGCAGCCGTCCACTGGAGCATCTGCAGGTCGCCGTCGGAGTTGCCGAAGGCGAGGATCGGCCGGCGGCCAATCACGCTGTCGATGCTCACCGGCTTGCCGGGGCCGTCATCGTTATGGGCGATTTTGGCGGTGCGCAGGATGGACGGTTGGCCGTCCTTGAGCTGGTACTCGGTGACAAACGTGGAACCGATCACCTGCTCCGGCGGAACGCCATAGACCTCTTCGGCAAATACGCGCATAAAGCCGGTATCGCCGCCGGAAACGATGTAGGGCTTGAACCCCTGGCTGCGCAGGTATGCAAGCACTTCCAGCATCGGCTGGTAGACCATCTCGGTGTAGGGCTTGCCGGTTGTCGGGTGGCGGGCCTTGCTTAGCCAGGCTTGCACGTTGTTGCGAAACTCATCGGTGGTTAGCCCGGCATGGCTGGCCATAAAGATTTTCAGCAGGCCCTCCATGCCGCTTTCGGCGAGGGCCTTGTGGTCGTTTTCCAGCACCGCCTTGAACGGTTGCTGGTCTTTCCATTCCGGGTGTTGGGGGGCCATGCGTTTGATTTCGTCGAAGGCAAACAGCTCTTCGAAATAACCCGGCTGCTCGCTCCACAGGGTGCCATCGTTGTCGAACACGGCGATGCGCGCTTCGGGTTTTACAAAGCCCTTGCTGTCCGGCGTGGTAACCGTCTCGACAAATTCGATGATGCTTTTTTTTGCCGGGCCTTCGTTCCAGGAGGGCAAGGGGTCGGCGGCCAGGGCGAACAGCGGCAGGGCGAACAACAGCGCCGCAAGTGCTGTTGTAGCCGCTGCCGAGGTACGAGGCTGCGATGGGCAGCGAAGCGGCCCCGAGATGTTGAAGGCCCTTCGGTCCTTATCGCAGCCTCGTGCCTCGGCAGCGGCTACAGGTTTTTGTTTATTCATTTCTGGAAGTCCTTTTCATGTCTTGGGTTGAGCGGGCGTAAACCATAATCCTGGCGCGGCGGGCGGTTGCGTAGCCAGTACCTGACGGCGTTGAGAACATGCAGCAAGCGACCCCGGTTTACATACAGGGCAACAGCCAGCAGCAACGCGGCAGCGCCCACCAGCCAAAAGGCGGGCAGCCGTAACCGGGTGGGCTGGCCCATTTGTTTGAGGTCGTCAACGATGGAGAACACCGGGGTGTAGCTGCTGCTGGCGGTGGCCTTGAAGGTGACGGCCGGGAGTTCGCTGAAGCGGGTTTTGCGGTTGACGCTGTCCCACCATTTGACGCGGATCGCCGGCAGCTCGAAATCGCCTTCGCGCTCGATGCGATAACGGACGCGGTCAATGCGCTGACCGCCATTGAAGCCGCCGCGGCCGTCGTCCAGATTGCTCACCTGCGGGGTTTGCGGGTATGCACCGAGCCCGGCCACCGAGGCCAGGGGCGGGGCGGGCAGTGCCAGCCCCGGAGTGCCGTCAGCCTGTAACGTTACGCTGCGGGTCAGGCTGTCACCCACCTTGAACGGGCCGCCTGACGGAGTGAGCGACTGGCTCAGGCGCAACGCGCTGGCCGCCAGTACCGGCTCGCCGGGGCTGAAACCCTCGGGCAGGCTGGCACGAAAGGTCAGTGCCGGGGTTTGCCCCGACAGCTCATGGCTGGCCTGCGCCGGAGTGGCACGCACCGTCAAGGGCGCGATGGAGAACGCTTGCGCCTGGGTCGGGGTAATCCGGTAGGTGTAGCGCAGGCCGCTGAACGTCTGGCCCTGGATCGTCTGCGACAGGTGCTCGGCTTCACCATTGGGTGGCATCACATCGGTACCGGCCAGGCTCAGTTCGGGCAATGACGCACCACGGGTAAACCAGCTGTCGGTCAGCACATCGACCTGAAGTTGCACGGCCTCGCCCACCACCACGGCGTCGCCCGGTACCAGCCGGGCCTGCACCCGCAGTTGTGGCTCGTCGGCCTGCGCCAGGCCGACGAACATCAGCAGTGCCAGGGCACAGGGCTTCATGGCGCCACCTTCTGATCTTGCAGGCTGAATTTTTGCCGCAGGAAATTCGCCGGGGAGGTGGTCAGGTTTTGCAGCCACTGTTCGTCACTGGCCGCCTGCAGGGTTTGCACTGGCTTGCTCTGGCCTTTGCCTGGGGGCTTGTCGAATTTGACTGCGTCGGGTTTGACCTCGGGGGTGTTCTGCTCGGCGCTGTCGGTGTCTTTTTCCAGGGCAATGGCCAATGCCAGGTTGGCGCTGGCTTCGGGGAACTGCGGTTGCAGGGTCAAGGCCTGGCGATAGGCGGCAATTGCCTGTTCGAATTTGAAGCGACGCACGTAAATATTACCCAGGTAAAAGTACGCCTGGGCGGTGTTCAACTGGGCAAAGCTGGCCAGTGCCAGATCGAAATCGGCGGCGTTATAAGCTGCGATGCCTTTCCAGTAAGGATCGACAAATAACTCCGCAGCTGCCGGATAGTGCTGGTGTTCAAAGGCCCAGCGCCCTTGCTGGTCGCGGGTGAAGAAGGCATCGGTCAGTGCGTTGGCGTGCGCCGGTGCCGGTTGCAGGGCCAGCCCTGCGCCCAGCAGCAGAACAGCGTTCCAGTTCAAACTCCAGCCACGGCGCACCGAGAACCAGGCAAGCAACAGCAGGGGGCCACACAACCAATAGCCGGCGTCTTTCCATTGCAGCTCGCGCTGCTCGTCGCTGGCGGCCTGGAAGTGCTGTTGGGCGTGGCCTTCGACCCAGTCCAGATCATCGTTATCAAGGGTCAGGCTGCCCAGCGGCGCATCCGTAGCGGCGGCCAGTTGCTTGAGCGCGGCGCTGTCGAATGTACCCAATTGCGGGCGGCCGGTACTGTCGGTGCGCGGTTGGCCGCTGGCGTCGCGAATGATCCCGTCATTGCTGCTGCCCACCGCCAGTACCAGCACTTGCAGGGCACTGCCCGGTAACAGGGCTTTGAGGCTGTCCAGTTGCGTGGTGTCGGCACCGTCGGTGATCAGCAACAGCGTGCCGGGGGCTTTTTCGGCCTGCAGCAGGCGCCTGGCCTGTTCGATTACCGCCGCTACGTTCTTGCCGGGCCGGGCGATCAGGTCGGTGCCCAGGGCCTGGACAAAACTGTCGAGCAATGCCGGGTCGTCGGTGGCGGGCAAAACCAGATGGGCGCTGCCTGCATAGGCAATCAGGGCCGTACGGGCACCCTTGCGCCGGGCGATCAGGTCATGCAGTTTGTGCTTGGCGGCTTCCAGTCGGGTGGGCTGCACATCGCTGGCATCCATTGACGGTGACAGATCAATGGCGATGATCAGCGGGGCGCGGTTTTGCAGGAAAGCCGGGCGGTCCTGTTCCCAGGTGGGGCCTGCCGTCGCAACGGCGCCGATCATCAGCAGGGCTGCGGTCAAATGCACCGGGCGCAGGTGGTGGCTGTCGGGCGGGGTGACCAGCAAGTGGGGCAACAGGTGCGGGGCTATGATCGCCCGCAGGCGTCGTTGCTGGTCATGGCTGCGCCGCCACACCAGCGGCAGCAGGGCACCGACAATCGCCAGCAGCAGCCAGGCCGGGCGCAGAAAGTGGAAGTCACTGAGGTTGATCTCCATCTCGGGCCTCCTGCGGTGGCGGGTGCGGGTGCCGCCGTGAGGCCAGCAGCGCAAGCAGGTGATACAGCGTCACCAGACTGATGGCGGCCGCTACGGGCAACCAGAACAGGTCACGTTTGGGCTGGTGGCTGAAAGTCTGCACGGTGTGCGGGGTGATGCGGTCGAGGGTGGTGTACACCTGGTTCAGGCTGTCGCGGTCTTCTGCGCGAAAGTACTGGCCGCCGGTGCTTTTGGCGATGCTCTGCAGGGCGGCCAGGTTGACCTTGGCTTCGCCGTCGGCATTCGGGTCGCCGATGCCGATGGTGTGGATCACCACACCTTTGGCCGCAGCCATGGCAGCGGCACGGGGGACGGGGATGGCGCTGCTGGTGTCGTTGCCGTCAGTGAGCAGGATCAGCACTTTTTCCTGTTCATGGGCCTGGTCGAGCAGTTTCAGGCTCAGGCCGATGGCGTCGCCGATGGCGGTGTCGGGGCCCGCCATGCCGATGCCGGTGTCGTCCAGCAGCAGTGCCAGACTGGCGTGATCGAGGGTCAGGGGCGCTTGCGGATAGGCCGCGCTACCAAACAGGATCAGGCCGATGCGGTCATCCTTGCGCCGGGCAATAAAGTCCTGCACCACGTGTTTGACCGCGCTCAGGCGGTCGATTTTCTGGCCGCTGGCGTCGGTGAAGTCGGCGGTTTCCATCGACTGTGAGATATCGATGGCGAGCATCAGGTCGCGTGCCGGTTGCTGGCGCTCGATGGGTTTTTCGACCCATACCGGCCTGGCCACGGCCACCACCAGCAATGCCCACACCAGCAGGTTGAGCAGCAATTGCCCGCTATTGTGCTGCGCGCCTGCCACCTGAGGGGCCTGATCGACGGCGCGGCTCATGCCGTAGAAAAACGGTACGCGCACCGCGCTGCGGGCTTCGCGGTAGGCGGGCAGCCAGCGGTAGCCGAACCACGGCAAGGGCAGCAATAGCAGTAGCCAGGGGTAATCAAACTGCCACATGGTGCAGCTCCACCCAGCGTGTGCAGGTGTCGACCAACTGCTGGCGTTGTATGGCGGGCAGGGCGAGCAATTGCTCATCCGGGGCGTAGGCAAGAAACGCCAGTTGCTGGCTGAAATCCTCGGGCACCGGCTGCGGGCCGTGGCGGCGTAAAAAGTTCTGCCAGGCCTCGCCCTGCAACGGCCCCGCTGCCTGCGGCACGGGCATGGACAGGGCCACCCGTTTAAGCAGCGTGGGCAGCTCGCGCAAAGTGCCCAGCGGGTCGTTGGCCGCGCGCAGTTGCGCCAGCCGTTGCAAGGCCTCGCGCCGGTAGCGGTCGCGCCGCCAATGCAGGCAAGCGCGTGCAGCCCAGACCGCCAGGCCGCTCAGCACAAGCCCAAGCAAGGCCCACCAGCCCCAGGTCTGCGGCAGGTAGCTGACGGGTGCCGGCAGGGCCAGGGTTTGCAGTTGGTCAATGCTGGGGATAGGGCTGGTCATGGCCGCACTCCGCCCAGTTTGCCCAGTTCGATACGCAGCTGGCTGTGGGCGTCCCGGGCGGTACTGAACATCATCAGCGGCACCTGGCTGCGGCGCAGCAGGCTGGCGATGTCCTTGAAGCGCCCGCTGAGGAAGTCGCCCAGTGGTTGGCGGACGTGTGCGTGCTGCACCGCCAGTTCCACTTGCAACTGGCCCTGGGTAACCAGTAAACGCCCGGTCTCGGGCAGGTCCAGCGCCAAGGGGTCGTAGACCTGCATGGCGATCACATCGTTGTGCACTGCCAGCTGGCGCAGCAACTGCAGGGTGTGCGCTCCGGCCCCGGCGAAATCGCTGATCAGGCAAATCAGGTGGTCGTGCCCGGCAATGGCCAGGCAATGCTGCAGCACCTTGTCCAATTGATCGGCGTCTTCGCAGTCGGGCAATGTGGCGTTGAGTTCCTGGTTCTGCCGGGCGATTTTGCTGCATAGCGCCTCGACCCGTTTGCGGCTGCGCAGCGGGGCAATGCTGTCGATGCGTTGATCGTTGAACACCAGCGCGCCCACCCGGTCGCCGGCGTTGAACACCATCCAGGCGGCCAGCGCGCCCAGTTCGGCAGCGGTGGCAGATTTGAAGCTGCGGCTGGAACCAAAAAACATCGACATGCGCTGGTCGACCACGATCAAGGCCGGGCGGTCGCGTTCTTCGGTAAAGGTGCGCACCACGGGTTTGCCGGTGCGCAATGAGGCGCGCCAGTCGAGGTGGCGCAGGTCGTCGCCGGGTTGATAGCGGCGCAGTTCGTCGAAATTCAGGCCACGGCCACGCAAGCGTGAAGCATGGTTGCCCGAGAGGATGCTGGCCCGGGGTTGGCGGGCGACAAAGCTTAGCGCCCGCGCCTTGAACTCCAGCGTCATCAACTGCGCCAGCGAAACATAGACCAGGCCGTCGGCCTCCTGCCGTTGAGGGCGCATCAGGCGGGTATCGCGACTTTGTCGAGAAGGCGCTGCAGTACCTGGTCAGCGCTGACGCCATCGGCGACGGCGTCGTAGCTCAGTTGCAGGCGGTGGCGCAGTACCGGATACACCACGGCGCGCACATTGTCCGGGGTGACAAAGGCCTGGCCGCGCAGCCAGGCGTCGGCACGGGCGCATCGGTCAAGACCGATACCGCCGCGGGGGCTGGCGCCGATGCTGATCCAGCGGGCCAGATCAGCGTCGTAGTCGGCGGGGTGGCGGGTGGCGTTGACCAGGTCGATCAGGTAAGCATCGATGGCAGGGGACACGGTCACTGCAGCGACTTCGCGGCGCGCCGCAAAAATCACCTCTTGACCCAGGGCGAACGCCGGTGCCGCTGCGGCGCTGGCATGTTGCGCCTGTTCCTCGGCACGCAGCATGCGCAGCACCTGGGATTCGTCTGCCGGCGCGGGGTAGTCAAGTAGTACCTTCATCACAAAGCGGTCCATCTGCGCCTCGGGCAGCGGATAGGTGCCTTCCTGCTCGATGGGATTTTGCGTGGCCAGCACGATAAACAGTTCGGGTAACGGGTGGCTGTTGCCGGCCACGGTGATCTGCCGCTCTTCCATGGCTTCGAGCAAAGCCGCCTGTACCTTGGCCGGGGCGCGGTTGATTTCGTCGGCCAGGATCAGGTTGCCGAACAGTGGCCCGGGTTGAAAGCGGATCAGGTTCTGGCCATCAACCTGGTGCAGTACCTCGGCACCGGTGATGTCCGATGGCAACAGGTCGGGGGTGAACTGGATACGGCTCATCTGCGCATCCAGGTGCCTGGCCAGCGCCTTGACGGTACGGGTCTTGGCCAGCCCGGGCAGGCTTTCGAGGAGCAGATGACCGTTGGCCAGCAGGCCGACGATGATCTGCCGGATGACCTCGTCCTGGCCCAGTACCGCTTCGGCGATGCTGGCTTGCAGGGCATTCAGATCGTTGAGCGCTGTCATAAAGCATTCCTTGCTTGAGCACGGTTACCAGGGGGCGGGGACCACCACAAACTGCACGTTGCCACCCACATAGCGCGGCTGATACCAGGTCGGGCCGCAGTGTTGATACGCCACATTGTTGGCCACGACCGATACGCAGCCCGCAGGCACGCTGGTGACTTGCGAGCCGATGGCTATTGCCGTGGCCGTGGTTGCACCCACCACGGCGGCTGCGGCCCACGGGTGATACCAGTTGTCCGGCGGTGGCGGCGGTGGCATGGGCCTTGGCGGTGGCGGCATCGGCCGTGGCGCCGGGTAGGGATGTGGTTGCGGTTGCGGGTATGGGCGCGGCTCCGGTTGCGGGTGCAGCCTGGGTTGTGGCTGTGGGTGCGGTTGCGGTTGCGGCATGGGGTGCGGCGCCGGTGGATGTCCGCCAGTGTGCGGCACCACAAATGTACGTGCGCCACCACCTCCGCGCAGTTGCCAGGCCTGGGCGACGGAGGTGTGCAGCAGGCAGGCGCTGAGTACGCCACACAGCAGCCAATGCAGGCGCTTCATGGTTGCGCCTCCAGGCTGTACTTGCTTGGGGCCCATTGCAATGGCACTTCCTGCGCTCCGTGCGGGGGGTCGAACTCGAAGCTGGTGGCGCTGAGGGCAGGTTTTAGCTGCCAGGCAAAGTCGACGCTGTGACGCGGGTGTTCGGGTATGTCGCGGCGAGTGATGGTCAGGCGGCACGGCAGGGGTTGTTCGCCCTGACGCAGCCACAGTTGCCAGTCGATATCGTCCTGGCGCAAGACGTAATGATCACAGCGCTGACCGTCCAGTGTGTCACTGCCGATCAGCACGGCTGAACGCAGGCCGGCCTGTTGGGCGGTGCTGGCGTTCCAGCGAAACAGATCGGCCAGCGGCAGCTCGATGCCGTAGCGGGTATTGAGCAGGTCGATCAGTGCGTTGATGTTCGCCGGGGCGGGCGCGCTTGCGTAGTAGGGGCCGGGGCTCTGGTAAAGGGTAAAGCGCTTGCCGTCGTAATAAAGGGTGCGGCGCCCGCCCTGATTGTCCACCGAGACCTTCAGCTTGTCCGGCTGTTGGGCCAGCAGTTGGGTGGTGTGACGGAACTCGACGGTCTGGCCGTTTTCCAGCACCTGGTCGGTCTGGCTGCGGGCCTCGACGCCAAACTGCTTGAGGCTGCGCAGGTAACTGCCCATCCGCTCCAGGGCCTGCAGGGCAGCGGGTTCGACGGCCGCGCTGGCCTGGCCGGTGAACATCAGCAGCAGGCCGAGCAGGGCAGGGCGCATCAAGGGCATGGTCACGGCCTCTACCAGACGTACTGCATGCGCAGGGTCCAGGTGGCGATATCCGGTGAGCCCTTGCGCTCGGTCACGGTGTCGGTATAGGCCAGCAGGCCGCCGAACTGCGGTGTGAGCATAAAGCCCATGCTGGCACCGGCCAGGGTGCTTTCCTGTTTATTGTCCTGCCAGTCGCCGTCGATTTTGGTTTCGCCGCCGCGGGTGTAGGTAGCGTCCAGCGAGGCCCAGAGGGCACGGTTGAAGTCGTAGCTGTAATGGCCCTCGATGGCATACAGGGGTTTTTGTTCGAGCTTGCTGTTGCCCTGGTATTCATCGTTGGACCCGTACAACGACACCATGGTGTTGATCTCCAGCCAGGTGGGGCCAATGGGGGTGCCGAAACCTAGCTCGGGTTTGTACACCCAACGGTTGGCGCCGATATTGATCACCCGGTTCTTGTCATAGTCGCCGGTGGGTGTGGTGACTGTCAGGGCGGCGGTGAGGAAGGTCTCGGGAGTCCATTTGGCGAACTCCTCCTTGCTCAGCGCCGGGCCACCGAAGATGTTGTGTGCGAACACCAATTGGGTGTCACCCATGCCGCCGTTGTGCTTGGTGCCGGTAAAATAACGGGCATTGTCGAACGAGGCTGAGACGTCGGCGTAGGGTTGCAGGATCTCGATGGCGCTGTTGCGCCCGTCGATGCCGAATGAGCGGGCGTAACGCAAGATGTACAGGTCGGCATTGAGGGACAGCCCGTCGATGGGCAGCGAGGTGTCGATGGGGGTATTGGAGTCGACGCGGTTGTAGTAGCCGAACAGCATGTTCAGGTCGGTGGGTGTGTTTTGCCAGTCGCGGGCATTGTCGGCCCAGCCGGCCAGCGGCGTCAGGATCAGGGTGAGTGCCGTAAAACTGGCCTTGCGGGCGGTACTTGCTCCCATCGTAGTGCTCCTTCGATCGCTCTTTGGCGGTTTATCGTCCAATGCCCGGCGTGTTTATTTGTTTAATGAAGCTAGCAGTAACCGCAGACTTCGCTGGCTGGCGGCCGAAATGCTGCTGATTCTGTGGGCTGGGTCTCTTTTAAATGACGAGCGGTTCGGCCTCCCGATGGAGCGGGTAGATCAAAAGCCGTCGAGGCGGCCGACCGGCCGGCCTGTTTGGATGCGGGATTGGCGACCGACATTTTTTCTCTGTGGGAGCCGGGCTTGCCCGCGATGCAGGCTCCTCGTTCTATCTGGAGGAACATAGTGCTGCCATCGCGGGCAAGCCCGCTCCCACAAGGGGTTGGTGTTGTTTGAAATTTTTGCTTTTGCTTTTGCTTTTGCCACTCGATTGTCCAGGCGACGCGAATGTCCATAACAGTGCCCGAGTGAAGGCAGAACCCCTAGAACGCCGCGACGCATAGAGTGGATAGGTACTCGGTGGTGTTAACGGGTGTACCGGGTACATATCCGGAATTTGTGTCTAACAGAAATTATGGTTTCGCCCTTACGGCGAGTCACTTTTTCCAGACGCCGAAAAAGTAACCAAAAAGGCTTGCCCCTGGCGTACGGCCTTCGCTGCGCTCAGGTTCCCTCGTGCAGGTTAGCTCCGTGGGCACGCCGCCACGGGCCATCCATGGCCCATCGCGGCTCTCCCGGCATCCATGCCGGGAGGCCCACTGCGCAGAACCTCCTCTCGGCCTCCCGATGGGGCGGGTAGATCAAATGCCTCTGAGGCGGCCGACCGGCCGGCCTGTTTGGATGCGGGATTTGCGACCGACTTATTTTCTCTGTGGGAGCCGGGCTTGCCCGCGATGCAGGCTCCTCGTTCTATCTGGAGGAACATAGTGCTGCCATCGCGGGCAAGCCCGTTCCCACAGGGGATTGGTGTTGTTTGAGATTTTTGCTTTTGCTTTTGCTTTTGCCACTCGATTGTCCAGGCGAAGCGAATACCTCTCACAGAAGGCTGACCGGCGAGCCTGTTTTGGGGCGGGACCCGCGAACCTATGTTCTTTGGTCGAGCACGCCCCTCCAGCGGACTACTGGTTATTTAGCCACCTGTGGGCACTGACTGCGTGATATCGTATTGGCCTTTATCTAGGGGATATCCAATGCGAATGCTGATCGGCGTCATGAGTCTGGCCTTGCTGGCCGGTTGTGTATCTCCTGCGATGGACACTGCCCGTGCCAAGGCTCCAACCCGGGTGCTGGCTTCGGAAAAAGCCACGGCGCTGGTCGCCGAATGCATCAAGTTTTCCTGGCAGGATGAAAGCGTGTTCGGCGTCGATGCCAGTGCCTATATCAACAGCGACAAGGCCGGCAAACAGACGGTCTACACCCGTGGTGCCGAGTCCTTTGCCGATCTGCAGCCCCAGGGCACCGGCACGGCAGTGAGCTACTACGCCAAACAGCCGGGTGATGCTGCCGCCATGCGCCGCCTGGCGATGCTGGCGACGTGCCTGTAATCGCGTAATGGACTTGAGGCAGGGCTTTGTCCTGACCCGGCACTGGCGTGATACGCCGTCGGGCATCGAGGTCGAATTCTGGCTGGCCACCGATGACGGGCCGCAGCTTGTGCGCCTGCCTTATCAAACGTCCACTGCGTTTATCCCGAGCATTCAGTCAGGCCAGGCACAGGCGCTGTTGCAGGGCGAGGCGGGGGTGGAATTTCGTGAGCTGGCGCTGTGTGATTTCCAGTCACGCCCGGTGACCGGCCTGTATTGCCGCCAGCACGGCCTGCTGATGGACATTGCCCAGCGCCTGCGCCGTGCCGGGGTCGATGTGTACGAGGCCGACATCCGCCCGCCGGAGCGTTTTTTGATGGAACGCTTTATCACTGCTCCAGTGAGTTTCGGCGGCCGAGCCCAGGACGACGGGCCGCTGCTGGATGCGCGGCTCAAACCCCATCCAGACTACCGACCGCAGCTCAAACTGGTGTCACTGGACATCGAAACCAGCGAGCAGGGCGATTTGTATTCCATCGCCCTGGAAGGCTGCGGCCAGCGCCAGGTGTATATGCTGGGCAAGGCCACTGCGGCCGATACCCCGGTGGATTTCGACCTGGAGTTCTGTGCCACCCGCGGCGACCTGCTGCTGCGTCTTAACCAGTGGATGGCCCGGCATGACCCCGACGCGATCATCGGCTGGAATGTGGTGCAGTTCGACATGCGGGTGTTGCACGAGCATGCCCGGCGCCTGGGTATCCCGCTGCTGCTGGGGCGTGGCGGCAGTGAAATGCAGTGGCGCGAGCACGGCAGCCGCAAAAACCATTTTTTTGCCAGTGCTGCAGGGCGGCTGATCATCGACGGGATTGAGTCGTTGCGCTCGGCGACCTGGTCGTTTACTTCCTTCAGTCTGGAAAACGTCGCCCAGACCCTGCTGGGCGAAGGCAAGGACATCAGCACGCCGTACCAGCGCATGGACGAAATCAACCGCATGTTTGCCCATGACAAGCCTGCGCTGGCCCGTTACAACCTCAAGGACTGCGAGCTGGTCACGCGGATTTTCGCCAAAACCGAGCTTCTGACCTTTTTGCTGGAACGTGCCTCGGTCACGGGGCTGGAGGCGGACCGCAGCGGCGGGTCGGTGGCAGCGTTCTATCACCTGTACATGCCGTTGATGCATCGCCAGGGCTTTGTCGCCCCCAACCTGGGCGACAACCCGCCCCAGGCCAGCCCCGGCGGTTTTGTCATGGAGTCCCGGCCGGGGCTGTACGAATCGGTGCTGGTGCTCGATTACAAAAGCCTGTATCCGTCGATTATCCGCACCTTTCTGATTGACCCGCTGGGGCTGGTGGAAGGGTTGCGCGAGCCAAGCGACGAGGCCTCGGTGCCGGGTTTTCGCGGCGCGCGTTTCTCGCGTAGCCGGCACTGCCTGCCGGCCATTATCGAGCGTGTGGCCAATGGTCGCGAAGTGGCCAAGCGGGAGAAAAACGCGCCTCTGTCCCAGGCCCTGAAAATCATCATGAATGCTTTTTACGGGGTGTTGGGCTCCAGCGGGTGCCGGTTTTTTGATACGCGGCTGGCGTCGTCGATCACCCTGCGCGGGCACGAGATCATGCTCAAGACCCGGGCCCTGATCGAGGCCCGGGGCTTTAGCGTGATCTATGGCGACACCGACTCCACCTTCGTCTGGCTGCGCAGCGAGCACAGCGAAGCCGATGCCGCCCGGATCGGCCGTGAGCTGGTGGCGTATGTCAACGACTGGTGGCAGGCCCATGTGCGTGACGAGTACGGGCTGACCAGCGCGCTGGAACTGCAATTCGAGACCCACTACAGCCGCTTCCTGATGCCGACCATCCGGGGTGCCGAGGAGGGCAGCAAAAAGCGCTATGCGGGGCTGGTGGTGCATGCCGACGGGCGTCGGGAGATGGTCTACAAGGGTCTTGAAACCGTGCGCAGCGACTGGTCGCCGCTGGCCCAGCAGTTTCAGCAGGCGCTGTACCGGCGCATCTTCGACCGCCAGCCGTGGCAGGACTACGTGCGCGATTTTGTGCGCGCTACCCTGGCGGGCGAGCATGATGAACTGCTGATCTACCGCAAGCGCCTGCGCCGCCCGCTCAGTGACTACGAGCGCAATGTGCCGCCCCATGTGCGGGCGGCACGGCTGGCCGATGAGTACAACGACCTGCACGGGCGCCCGCGCCAGTACCAGAATGGCGGCAGCATCAGCTACGTGATCACCGTGGCCGGGCCCCAGCCGCTGGAGAACCGCACCGCCGAGGTGGATTACGACCACTATTTGACGCGCCAGCTGCAACCGGTTGCGGACGCGATTCTGGTGTTTGTCGACGACGATTTCAGCGCCCTGGTGGGCGGCCAGATGGGGCTGTTTTAGGCGTCGCTGGCAGGGCTGGCGGCGGCTTTGGAGCGGGCACGGTCCTTGGCAGCCTTGGCTTCGGCGGCCAGGCATTCCAGGCAGAACTGCTCGGCGTAGCTCATCAGGATTTCGGTGGTGTCGCCCTTGATCGTGCGGGATCCGGCGAGGATATAGCGCATGCGTTTTTCCGTAACCCCCAGGCGCAGGGCAATCCAGGCCGGGGTCTGGCCGATGCGGTCGACCAGTTTGTTGGCGTATTCGGTGGAGTGGTTGTAGCGTTCAGCGTTGGGAAACATAGGGGTTCCATGGGGCGGTAGGGTGAAGCCGGAGCGCATGGTACTCCTTTTCACCCGCGCCCATGATCTTGCCTGCCCCGGCGGTCATGATTTCACCGGCTTGATCAGGCTTTCTGCCGGGATGCCGAACATCTCATGCAGCTTCCAGATCATGGGCAGGGTCAAGGAGCGTTTGCCGTTGAGCACTTCATATACCCGGTTCTGCCGGCCGATAGCAGGCACCAGGTCAGCCGGTGACAGCCCGGACTGCTCCATTCTGAAACGGATGGCATCCACCGGGTTGGGCAGGTCGACGGGGAAATGCTTGGCTTCGTAGGCTTCGATCAGGGTGATCATCACCTCCAGGTAGTCGCCTTCAGGTGTGCCGGGCTGCGGTTCATTGTCGAACAGCGGCGAAACCGACTTCAGTGCGTCTTTGTAGTCCTGCTCTGTGCGAATTGGACGAATATTCATGGGTTACTCCATTTCCACGGTGTTGGCATCAATGGTGTCGTACTGCTGGTGAGTACCTGCGAATTTGATATAGATGGCGCTGTAGCGATAGGCCACAGCCACCACGAGCCGATAGGCGTTACCTTTGATGTTGAACACGACCCGGTTGCTCTTGAGAATGCTGGCATGGCGAAACTGCGCCTTGATGTCGGCCGGTGTTTGCCAGTTCGCCTTTTTTGCTTCATCAATCCAGCACAGGAAAGATTGCTCTGCGCCTGGATGCTTCTGCCAAAAGATCTTGAGCTGACTGATTGCGATGATTCTCATAAAATGATCCTAGTCCCATGGTGGGACTTTTGCAAGTTGGCTTTACGTCCTGTGCAGCTCAAATACCCCGCAATGCTCAAGAACGCCAGTTTGAAAACTTGAGCAAATATGAGCTGTGCCATTCAGGCCTCACTGTCCTCGGCATGGACTCATCTGTAACAGCGAAAGACCCGGCCCAAGTCATGCCCGCCCGCGGTTTTATGAACTAGAGTTCCCCCCAATCACCAACAGACACGAGAGGGATTTTCATGACTGCGCTGGATGTTTTCTGGGTCGGACTGGGGGGCGGGCTGGGCTCGCTGCTGCGCTGGTGGATCGGGTTGCGGGTCGGGCAGCTGTACAAGGGGCCGTTCCCGCTGGGCACGTTCCTGATCAACGTCAGCGGCGCCTTCGTGATCGGTTACCTGAGCATCCTGTTTACCGTGGACTGGCGCGACCGCTATGGCGATTTTCTTAGCGCCGCGGTGCTCACCGGTATCCTGGGCGGTTACACCACATTCAGCAGCATGCAGCTGGATGCCTCGAAACTGGCCAAGGCCAGGGATCGGGCATGGGCCGCCGGTTATCTGATTATCTCGGTTCTGGTCGGCCTGGCCGCCGCCGCGTTCGGCGCCTGGCTGGCGCGCTGACTCTGGAGCAAACCCCATGTTGAACATGATTATTCTGATTTTCGTTGGCGGCGCATTCGGCGCCATGTGTCGCGAGTTTGTCATGCTGTCGGTGCCGCGCCTGGCCGACGGTTTTCCGATGGATATCTTCGTCGCCAATATCGTCGCCGCGTTTCTGCTGGGCGTGGCCACGTCGCTGTTCAAGAGCAACCGGATCAATCAGTACGTACATGTAATGGTCGGCACCGGGATCATGGGCGGGCTGTCCACGTTCTCCAGTTTCGTCTTTGGCGCCGTCGAGATGATGCAAGACCCGGGCAGTGTTTTTGTCTCCATCTGCTATCTGGTGATCAGCCTGGTGATCGGCTTTGCCGCTGTTGAGCTGGGCCTGGCGGCCGGGGCCAAAGTGACTCCGCTACCCGCATCCGATACGCCGCAATAGACCTTTGCAACACCCATGAAAAAGCCCTCGTCAGAGGGCTTTTTTTGTTGCCTGCATAAAGGTTCAGGCCAGCGACGTACGCTTGCCGAAGAACATCTCGGTGATCAGGTCGTTATTGATTTGATCGCCCTGCAGGGTGCGCACCAGCAGTTCACTGCCCAGCAGCGGTAACGACAACACCATCGTCGGGTTGACGCGTTTGACCTTGGGCATGTTCCGCGTTTCGTTGACCAGCGCGATGATCTGGGTGTCGTCGCCAGCCACTTCCTTGGCCGCAAGGATGGTGAACACGTTTTCGGCATCGCTGTCGCACAGGGTGACGATGTACTTGGCGTCTTCAGCACCGGCCAGTTTAAGGGTCGACGCCGCCGACGGGTCACCTTCAATGATATCGGCCTTTTCCGGCAGGTCGTGCTGGCTGCCGGCAGCGCACACCACGGTGACATGCTCGCCACGATCGGTCAGGCCTTTGTAGACGTTTTGTGCCAGGGAGCCAACGCCAACGAGGATGTAGTGATTTTTACGCGCCATATGGGTAATCCTGCCTTTAACAATGCGTTGGATGTTGTTGCTGATCAGCGGGCCGGCAATGGACGCCACCGAAATCGCGAAGATGGTGATGCCCAGTATGATCACCGTCAGGGTGAAAAAACGTGCATCGGTGGTGTGCGGGACAATGTCGCCAAAGCCTACGGTGGACATCACCACAATGGCGAAGTAGAACGCTGAGGGCAGGTCCGTCACGGGTGGTGCAAAACCGTCACCGATGTAGAGCGTGCCCAGGGTGCTGTAGACGATCAGCGAGGCGATGCTGACCACCGCAAAGAAGCTGCCCGAGGCCAGGCTGTAGTGATCAAAACGGCGCCAGTAGAAGCCCAGTACGGCAATGGTGAACACCGAGAAGAAGGTCACGCCGTCAGGTTTTTTCAAAATGAAAAAATCCACGCAGACGGTGGCCACCAGCAGCAGCAGGGAAAAAAACCAGCTGATACGCGACTTGATCAGCAACCCCAGTGACATCAGTAACAGCACAAGCCCCACGACAAAACCGGGGATTTCCAGCAAGGCCAAAAAGCTTAATGCCTCCTTCCAGGTATCAAATGATCCGGACTTGGCGTTGGCGTGGGCAACACCACGCTCCAGCACCGGCAAAAACAAGAGAAAGCCGTTGATCGCCACCAGCAGGGCGACTCCATAGGCAAAGGAGATCCGATTTTTTACGTCCTGTAATAAAGTCATGGCACCTACGACGCGTCTGTTAAAGGGTGAGGGGAGTGTAGGTCAGGTTTTTCGGGCTGCCACCTGCAGCCCGTGTGCTTGAGCCTTGCCTCAGGCATTGGCTGGCAGTTGGTCATAACCGCGGATGTAGTAGTTAAGGGCTGAAATCAGCCAGCACAGGACAAACATGCCAATGATCCAGTAGCCAATCTCGCCGAAGTTTTCACTGATGGCATTGATCGGCGTCCATATCCCGCCCGTGAGTTGCAGTTTGTCGGCAATCAGCCCCAGCGCTTCGACGCCGCCGATAAACAGGGCAACCACCACCGAGGCGGCGGTGATGGTGATGTTGTAGTAGAGCTTGCGCACCGGTTTGGAGAATGCCCAGCCGTAGGCGCCGATCATCACGAAGTTGTCCAGCGAATCGATCAGGGCCATGCCCACGGCGAACAGCACCGGGAACACCATGATCGACCACAGGCTGATGCCGTGGGAGGCGCTGGTGGCGCTGATGCCCAGCAGGCCGATTTCGGTGGCGGTGTCAAAGCCCAGGCCGAACAGAAAACCCACCGGGTACATGTGCCAGCTTTTGTTGACCAGGTTGAACACCCGGCCAAAGACGCGCGCCATCAGGCCGCCCGGGTTGGTGGAAATCAGGTCCAGTTCCTCGGGTGGCAGGGAGTGACCGGCCTTGACCTGTTTGAACTTCCTGTACACCGAAATCAGGATCACCAGGTTGAGCACACCGAACAGCAGCAGGAATACCGAGGACACCAGGGTGCCGATCAGGCCACCCGTCTCGTGGAACCACTCCATGTCGTCCTTGAAGGCCATTGCCGTGGCCGCAATCGCGAAAGAGGCGAGCACCACAATGGTCGAGTGCCCCAGGGAGAACCAGGTGCCTACTGCGATCGGGCGTTTGCCCTGTTGCATCAGCTTGCGGGTGACATTGTCGATGGCGGCAATATGGTCGGCATCCACGGCGTGGCGCAGGCCGAAGCCGTACGCCAGCAACGCGGTGCCCATCAGCACCGGGTTGTTGCCGAACTCGGCAAAGGCCCAGGCCCAGGCGAGGAGGTTGGCCACGATCAAGCCGGTCAGCAGATAAATGGCACGACGCGTAGTGTTCGACGGTTCGGCATTCGTCAGGGGGTGGGCAATCGCGGTCATGGAAACGCTCCGGCAAAAGGATCGAAATTATTGGCGGTGGGCCGGCATCACGTCTTGGTTAGGCACCAGGAACAACCAGGATGCCAGTACAAAAGGCATGGTCAGGGTCGGGATGCCAATCGGGGCCAGTACTGTATTCAAGGCGCCCTGTACAAATACAGTGAAAATCACCCCGATCAGGGTGTAGATAAGCACGCGCCAGCTGGGCTTGTTGAAGGTCGAACCCAGGGCGATGGCGGTCAGCACGGCGCTGAAGGCATACAGGCCGTTGTTGATGCTGGCGTGTTCGGCTTGCAGGACCACGGCCACCAGCACTGCCAGCAGCGAGCCCAGCAGGCCGAACACCGCTGCCCACAACGACGACACCGCAAGCCCGGCGAGGAACAGCACGCTGCCGAGCACGGTGCTGATCAGAAACACTTCCGAGATCCCGTAGAAGGTGCTTTTGAACAGGTCAATGCCGTCGAACAGGCTAGTGTTGTACGCGACCAGGTCGTGGGGCAGGTTGGGGACGGGCAGGGCGCTGGAAGTCAGGCCGCCAAAGGCGTAGCTGGCCAGCAGCATGGTCCAGGTCACCAACACGAAGGGGGCGGTGAGGGCGGCGACTTTCCAGGTTTTCAGAATGTCGGCAATGCAGATGGTGACGATTACTGAGACCACGCTGCCGAGGATGATGCACAGCCACAGGATGGGGCTCACGGCGAGAAAGGTCGGCAGCGCAGCACCGACCAGGCAGCCGTTGTAGCCGTACAGGCCGGCCTTCCAGGAGGTGCGGTCCTTGAGGTGCATGCCGGTAAAGGTGGCCACGGCGGTGCCCAGTACACTGCCGAAGGCCATGGCCGGAATGCCTTCACCAAATGCGCCGACAAAGATCGCGGCAAAGAACAGCAGCCCGGTGAGGGGGTTGTTCTGGAACATGACCTGAGCACAACCGCGCAGGGTGACGTCGATAAATTCAAGGACGACATTGCCATCCGCGATTTTCGACCACTTGGATGCAGCTTCCATATTGACTCTCCCGATTGAGCATTTGGCCAGGATCAGCTTGCGTAGCAGCTGCCGTAGGAACGAGGCTGCGTTCGGCTGCGAAGCAGTCGTAAAATCAGACACCTGCGCTGTGTCAGCTAGTCTCTGATTTCAGGTTTTGCGGCCGCTACGCGCCCGAACGCAGCCTCGTTCCTACGGCAGCTGCTACAAAAGCCTCGATCTTTTTACTTCCACAAAAACGCCGGCTGCAGGGTCACGCCAAAAATTTCTTCGCGGGCCACCTTCCAGAACTCGCGAATCTGCGCCTTGACCTCACCGCTGTCGTTGCCCAGCACCTTGAAGATCAGCCCGCAGTCGTTGGGCAGGCGGGTCACGCCGCTGGCCAGCCCGGCCTCCATGTCGAACAGCGCCGGGATGCGCTCGACAATCCGGTCATGATGTTCCTTGGGCGTTAGCAACACCACGTTGCCGAACACATCGAAGGTCTGCATCACGCCGATGGCGTCCAGGCTCTCCTTTTTGGGCTCAAGAATGTACTTCTCGACAAACAACTCGCGGCCTTCGAGGTTCTCGGCACGCACCCGTGAGGAGTACACGTCAAAGCCGAAACGCTCATCCACATGGTGGTATTTGCGCCCCGACATCAGGGTTTCGCAGTAGATGACCGTCGCCGTAGGGTGGATCCTGATTTGCGTGTCGGTGATAAACCGTGCATTGCGATGGGGGATCAGCGGGTCGGGCATGAACTCCAGGTAGCCGTCAGCCTCGACGGTGAAGTGCTGGATTTGCGAGGCGTAGTTGGCATTCATCGAATGCACTTTGGTCGCGGACTGGGTGGTGACGTGCCCGCAGGCACCCACCCCCACGTTGACATCCGTGGCCAGGCGGTCGCCCTGCAGTATGCAACCGGAGGTTGAAATCATGGTTACGCACGGCAGCTCGGGCATCTCCTCGTCCCAATACAAGGCCCGCTGCACCAGCGACGGCACGCGGCGCTCCATATCGGCCAGCACGCTGCGATTACCGCGCTTTTCAAAACCCAGGCGCAAGTAACCGCTTTTGCCCACGGCACCGCTGTGCATTTGCGCCGGTTCGTCCTGGTACTGCGACAGCTCCGGCGCATCAATGCCGAGTGAGTGAGCGCGTAGCCGTGACGGGTTGTTCACGATCTGGCTCTGCGCTGTCATGCACTGACCCCGCTTTTGATCGCCGGTTTTTGTGCGAACAGGAACATGTGCTCGATCATGTCTACCAGCTCTTCAATGCCCTGGCCGGTCTTGCAGTTGGTGAGGATATACGGGCGGTTGCCGCGTACCACTTTGGTGTCGCTTTCCATCACGTCCAGGCTGGCGCCGACGTAGGGGGCCAGATCGATCTTGTTGATGATCAGGATATCGGCCTGCACCAGGCCCGGGCCGTTTTTGCGCGGGATCTTCTCGCCTTCGGCCACGTCGATCACATAGATATAAAAGTCGGCCAGGGCCGGGCTGAAGGTCAGGGTCAGGTTGTCACCGCCGCTCTCGATCATGATCAGGTCGCTGTCGGGGAACTTCTCTTCCATTTCCTCGACCGCCGCAATGTTCATGCTCGGGTCTTCACGCACTGCGGTGTGCGGGCAGGCACCGGTCTCGACGCCGAGGATCTTGTCTTCGTCGAGGATGCCCTTGAGGGTGCGCTTGACCTGCTTGGCATCTTCGGTGGTGACGATATCGTTGGTGATGATCAAGGGCTTGTAGCCACGGTTGATCAGGATCGGGGTGATCACTTCGATGATCGCGGTTTTACCTGAACCGACCGGGCCGCCAATACCAATACGAGTAATCTTTTTCACGGTTATTTCCTTACCAGATAGGGGAGCTGAAGCTGCGTCGACACACGCCGACGCAGCCCGGGGAGTCAGTTCATAAATAGCCGTACATGCGCCTTGACGTGTACGGCGGCGAGCACATCGACAATCGGGACATAGGAGGACATCTGCTCGATATCGCCGATTTCGGCGATATCACAGAAGGCTTCAATGTCGTGGTTGAGTTCAAAGAGGATGTGCTGGGTATCCAGGTGAGTGACCCGCATCAGGCGCATGGCGGCACTGAGGATGGTCATGGCCACGCCGTACTGGTGCATCACCACCACCTCACGGGCACCGATGCCCTGGGTCGACATCACCACGGCCTGGGTGACGGGGTAGGTGCCTGCCGCGTTGCCGGCCTTGATCTGTTCAAGCCACCAGCGCACCAGCGGTTTTTCCACGACATGGATCGACATCTCGGCGAGTTTTTTGCCCATGCGCGTGGCCATCAAGCGGCTTTCTTCGTTGAGCTTGCGGTTATTCACCGCCCAGTCGGCGCGCAAAATGCCGTCGCGGTCTTCAGCCACGGCAGCCCGATGCGCAGCGACCACGCCCATGCCGTCACAGCTGGCCGCCTGCTTGAGGGCGGTAAGCACAAAACCCTTGAGGGTCGCGACATCGTGAACGATGCCTTTTTGAATGGCCGATTCCACGCCATTCGAGAACGAAAAGGCACCCACTGGCAATACGGAGTCGCCAAACTGCATGATGCGAATTAGATCGGATGCGTTCATCTATGCGCCTTCTTGCCGGGTTCAGTGCTTATGGCTGTGGAACGTATGGCCGTTGTCGTGACTGTGACTGTGTGCGTCATGGCTGTGCACGCCCTGGATCTTCAGGGCTGCAGCGTCCAGCTTGTCTTGCGGGCTGGCCACGTGAACATGGGTGTCGGTTTCTTCGGCACCGCCAAACAGCAGGCGCGCCTCGGATGTGGTCAGCAGTGGCAGGATTTCGGCGCCGCCAACAAAGGCGTACGGCAGGTGTTGAAAACCGTGGGTGCGCATCACCGAGTCCATCATCTTGGTTTCGACAGTGAGCGGGATGTAGACCTCGTTGTTCTTGGTGACGGCTTTCCAGTGCTGGTTGCCCAGGGCATGTCCCAGTTCGAAGCTGGTCTTGATCAGCACGTCCAGGGGTTGCTGCTTGAGCTCGCGCAAGTCGATGACCATGACGTCGCGCAGGTTCAGCTGCACCACCACGGCGGTGTTGGAAGCCTCATCCCACAGCAGCACATCGCCGTCGGACAGCACCACGTTGCGTTCCAGCGAGATGCCCAGGTCGAGACCGCCGAGGCTGGTGCGACGGCAGCGGCTTTTTTGCGCTTCACGTTGGTCGAGCACCAGCAGGTCAACCTTGGCGCCTTCGAGTTTGTGTTGCCAGTGCGGGTCTTTCTTGGCATTGCCCAAAATGTGTTCAATCAAAATCACGTTGCAAGCTCCTTCCCTGAATCATGTTCCGGGGGTTGCCACCGGGATGCACGCACCCCGGCAGCGGCCCGTTCAGGCGTTAGCCAAAGAAATAACGCTGGTTCATGGTGGCCACGTCGATGGGTTTGCACGTGGCGTGCACACCGTCGACTTTTACCGCGAAGGTTTCCGGGTCAACGTCGATATGCGGAGTCTGGTCGTTGCGCACCAGGTCTTTTTTCGACACGGTGCGGCAACCGCGAACCGCCATGACCTGACGCTCCAGCCCGGCCTTTTCCTTGACGCCGTCTTCCAGTGCCGCCTGCGACACAAAGGTCACGCAAGTGTCTTGCAGGCTTTTGCCGAACGCACCGAACATCGGGCGGTAGAACACCGGCTGCGGGGTGGGCAGGGAGGCGTTAGGGTCACCCATTGCCGCCCAGTTGATCATGCCGCCCTTGATTACCATCTTCGGCTTGGCCCCGAAGAAACGCGGGTCCCACAGCACCAGGTCAGCCATCTTGCCGACTTCCACCGAGCCCAGCACATGGCTGATGCCCTGGGCCAGGGCCGGGTTGATAGTGATCTTGGCCACATAGCGCAGGACGCGGAAGTTGTCGTTGTCGGCGCTGTCTTCCGGCAGCTTGCCGCGGGAGACTTTCATCGCATGGGCGGTTTGCATCACCCGCAGCCAGTTTTCACCGACCCGGCCCATGGCCTGGGAGTCACTGGAAAACATGGAAATCACGCCCATGTCCTGCAACACGTTTTCGGCGGCGATGGTTTCCGGGCGTACGCGGCTTTCGGCAAATGACACGTCGGCCGGTACATTCGGGTTGAGGTTGTGACAGACCATGATCATGTCGAACAACTCGGCCTGGCTGTTGACGCCGTAGGGCAGGGTCGGGTTGGTCGAGCTCGGCAGCACGTTGCTCTGGCTGGCCACCTTGATGATGTCGGGAGCGTGACCGCCACCGGCGCCTTCAGTGTGGAAGGTGTGAATGGTGCGACCTTCGAAGGCATCAATGGTGTCTTCGACATAACCGCATTCGTTGAGGCTGTCGGTGTGTACCGACACCTGCACGTCCATCTCGTCGGCAGTACGCAGCGCATGGCGCAGTGCGTTTGAGGTTGCGCCCCAGTCCTCGTGAACCTTGAGGCCGGCAACACCGGCGATGATCTGTTCGGCCAGCGGGTCGCGGCCAAAGGAGTTGCCCTTGCCCAGCATGCCGACGTTGATCGGCAGCCCTTCCAGCGAGCGCAGCATCTGGCGGATGTTCCAGGGACCAGCGGTCACGGTGGTACCGTTGGTGCCGTCGGTTGGGCCGATGCCGCCGCCGAAGAAGGTGGTGATGCCGTTGGACAGCCCGTGGTAGGCCTGCTGCGGCGAGATCAGGTGAATATGGGTATCGATCCCGGCGGCGGTGAGGATCAGGTGCTCACCGGAGATGGCGTCGGTGCTCACACCCACCACCAGGCCCGGGGTGACGCCGCTCATGATGCCCGGGTTGCCGCTTTTGCCGATACCGACGATCTTGCCGTCACGGATACCCACGTCGGCTTTGATTACGCCCTGGATGGCGTCGATGATGGTGACGTTGGTGATCACAAGATCCAGTACGCCGTTGTCGCGGGTCAGAGTGTTGTCTGCGCCCATGCCGTCGCGCAGGGATTTACCGCCGCCGTAAACGGATTCTTCGCCGTAACCGCGCAGGTCCTTTTCAATTTCGACAAACAGGTTGGTGTCACCCAGGCGGATCTTGTCGCCCGTGGTTGGGCCGAACAGGCCTGCGTATTCTTTGCGTGAAATGGTAGGCATCGGTGGCTCCTTTTCTAATGCCGCGCGAGCGTCAGTGGTTCAACGGCGCGTGTGCAAAGTATGAAAATGCGGGTTACTTGTCGTTGACAGGCTTGGACGGCTTGCCCGGCTCGGAGAACTTGAAGCCGTGGTCGCGCGCGCGCTGAATGGCTTGCAGTTTTTCCGGGCGCTCATGGCTGCTGGTCAGTTTGTCGGGGACCCAGCCGTCAACCAGGTTGTTGAAACCGTAGAGGGTTTGCTTGCCACCGTAGGGGATCAATGGCACTTCAATCTCGTCACCCGGCTCGAAGCGGATAGCCGTGGTGGACGAGATGTTCAGGCGCTTGCCGAAAGCGGCAGCACGGTCGAACTCAAGGGCACGGTTGACTTCGAAAAAGTGAAAGTGCGAGCCGATCTGGATCGGCCGGTCACCGGTGTTGCGCACTTTGACTTTGGTGACGGGGCGGTCTTCGTTGAAGGTGATGGGCGTGCTGGCGTAGAGGGTACCGCCCAGTGGCACATCGGCTTCATTGCCCTTGCTGATACCGCCGGGGTTTTTGGCGTGGGGGATGCTGTGGTTCGGGTGAGTATCCTGGTGCGGGCTGTTGGTCTCTTTGGTGCTCATGACTGACTCCTCGAAACGTGGCGGTCTTGCGTTAACCGGGTTCAGGGCAGGTGCTTACTTGATCGGGTCGTGGACCGTGACCAGACGACTGCCGTCGGTGAAAATCGCTTCAACCTGTACGTTGGGAATCAGGTCGCTGACGCCTTCCATCACGTCATCCTTGGTCAGTACCTTGCTGGCCTCGGTCATTACGTCTTCAACCGACTTGCCGTCGCGGGCGCCTTCCAGGGCGGTGACGGTGATGATTGACACGGCCTCCGGGTAGTTCAGCTTCAAGCCGCGTGCCTTGCGCCGGAATGCCACGTCCGACAGGGTGTAAACCATCAGCTTTTCGACTTCTCTGGGGGTGAGCTGCATAAGCCCTCCTATCTGCAGTGCGGTAAGAATTAAAGTTCTGGAGTGCCGCTCAGGCGTGCGCGCATGCAAAACACTCCACACGACGGGGACGTGCGAAGGCAGGGTGACGTTTGAGTGGGGGTGTTTAATGCCTGTTGTCGTTTCATAAGCTCAACCGTTCAAATCCATTAATACGGGTGCGAGGCAGAGCCTAGACCATAATCACCGGGCGGCCAGGCGAGACCGGAACGCGACAAAGAGTCTGTTGACACAGATAGAAAGGCAGCGTTTGCCTGTAAACTTCTTATAAAACAGTTTGTTACGGTGTTTTTGTAACGTTTCAATGCGTTGCTTTTGGCCAGTGATTCGTTGTTTAGGTCAGAAAAAACTTCATCTTTAGTGCGATATGTCATCTAAACAGTTGAAGCTGTTCGTCTAAATGAGTGCGCTTCGTTATTTTTCGTCCGGTAATTTGCCGTTTTTAAACAAATGCCGATGGCCGCAGTGATACAGCGCAGCATGCAACTGGTCGTTGAGCTCGGTCAGTTGCCGGAGCATTTCCAGGCTCAGCCAGACATAGGCATAGAAGGGTGTTTCGGTGATCTTGCCGTCCAGGCTCTTGAGCACCAGTTCATGAAGGTCGTGGGTTTTCTGCCGTAGCTCGCCACTGATCTGGTTGTTGGAAATACCCTCGCACAGTTTGTTCTGCAACGATTCGAGGGCCTGCGGGATTAGGTGGTGCAGGCCGTTGAGGGCGGGCTCGCTCTCGATCAGCAGGTGGCTCTCGCGCGAAGACCAATAGGCATCGATCATCAGGCTCATGGTGGCCAGCAAGTTGCGGTGCAGGGTTTGCAGGGACTCGAACACCTGTGGCTTGAGGTTGCTCTCGTTGCTGGCGGGGGAGATGTAATTGCGCAACTTGATCACCGCGTCCAGTTCGTCCTTCAACTGATCATCCAGGTTGGGGCGCTCGGGAATTCGCGGCGAGAAATACTGCGAGTACAGGCTGTTGATCTTGCCCAGGCTTTCGCCGAATTTGATCCGCAGGTCGGTGTAGGCCCGCTGCGGGTAGATGCTGGTGTAAAGCATGGCCAGCAGCGACCCCGCCAGCACATAACCGCTGCGGGTGAGGGCCGACTCCATGTCGTTGGGCGGTGCGCAACTGACCACCGCCAGCGTGGCGCCGATCAGCAGGGCCATATAGGGGTGTTTGCCCAGGGTCAGGTAACCGGCGATAAACATCATCACCCCGCACCACAGCAGCATCAGGGCAAAGGAATGCATCTCCAGGTACAGCGCCACCAGGCCCGACAGCGCGCCCAGCACCGTACCGCCGGTACGTTGCAGCGCGCGGGAAAACACGTTGCCCCAGTAGGGCTGTGGGCCCATGACGATGAGCATGGTGATCAGGGCATAGGAGGCGCCGTCGAGTTTGAAAAACCGGATGACGACAAAGGTAATCAGGAACGCCAGGCTGATGCGGGTGGCGTGAATCCAGCGGTAATTTTTGCAGACCAGTTTTTCCAGATTTGAAATCTTTTTACCCAACTGCATAAAGTCCCCAATCACTGTAGTGGATTGGGCTGGCAGCGTAGTTCAGGTCAGGCGTGTCCACCACTGGGGATGGCTCTATTGCGAGGGGAGGAAAGCGGCAGGCATAAAAAAGGCCATTACCATCATGGGGATCCGGTAATGGCCAAAAATCTCAACCAAAGAGAGCGTCAGGCGCAAACCTGACGAGCGGCAATGTATCAATCCCACTCTTAGTTAGCTAGCTAAGGGTGTGCGAAACTGTTTTACCTGCTGCGCAACAATGGTGCATTACAGGCTGGCTAGGCAGGGGCAGCGTTAGCCGATACCCTTTGGCCCATGCAAATACCTGACTTGAATCTGCTGGTTGCCTTGAATGTCTTGCTCGAAGAAGGCTCTGTGGTGGGCGCGGCCCGGCGCATGAACCTGAGCGCCCCGGCCATGAGCCGCACCTTGACCCGCATCCGCGAGGTCTTGAACGACCCCATTCTGGTGCGTTCGGGGCGTGGGCTGGTGCCAACGCCGCGTGCACTGGAGTTGCGTGAACAAGTGCGCGGGGTGGTCGAGCTGGCGCACGGGGTGTTTACCCAGAGCCAGAACAGTGATTTGCGTGAGCTGGAGCGAACATTCAGCATTCGCGCCAATGACGTATTTTTTGGCGTGTATGGCGCAGCATTGCGCCAGCAAATGGCCCTGGACATGCCCAAGGCCACGTTGCGGGTGGTGCCTGAGGGCTTTACCGATGACGAGGCGCTGAATGAAGGCCGCATTGACCTGACTATCTGCGCCACTAACCGCTTCAGCTCGGATATCAAGGTACAAAGGTTGTTTACCTGTCCGTTTGTGGGGTTGGCGCGGCAAGGGCATCCGATTTTCGATGAGCCCATTACGGCCCGGCGCTTTGCCGGTTTTGACCATATCAGCGTGTCACGCAGGGGCCATGCCCGCGGGCCGATTGACGCGCTGCTGGCCGAGCTGGGGCTGGAGCGGCGGGTGTCGTTCACCACGCCGACGTTCTACTCGGCGATTTTTGCCCTGGCCGGGGAGGACCTGATCCTGCCGCTGATGCCCCAGGTGCTGCTCAAAAACCTGGAGCCACTTGGCCTCAAACTGCGTCCGTTCGAGCTCCCGATCACCTTGCAACCGGTGGATATTGTCCAGGCCTGGCATCCGCGGCTGGACAACGATCATGCCCACCGCTGGCTGCGTCGCACCCTCAAGACCTTCTGCGAGAATGCCGTGGTATAGGCCCCAACCCTGTGGGAGCGGGCTTGCTCGCGATGGTATCTACGCGGTTATCCAGACAAACCGCAGCGCCTGCATCGCAGGCAAGTCAGCTCTCACAGAACATAATGCTCAGCTGACCATTGCGTCTGACGCACTCCACAGTTAGTTATTTATCAATTTTTATAGCTATGCCGGCTGATTAAACTTTCTGTCATCTATCAAGACGACGGAGTCAGCGATGTATTGGCGGTTTGATCATGGGCGCGGTCTGGCGCCTGGAGCTGTGCTGTGACGGCGCTGGTTGCAGGTGCCGTGGCACCCATTCCGGCCCCGGCCGGCAGTGCGGCTTTTGGGCTGCGGATTTTTACCGGTCTGCTGGGCGTTTTGCTGGCCGTGCTGGTGTCGGGTTTCAACGAAAATGTGACCAAGGTGGCCATGCCTGATATCCGTGGGGCCATGGGTATCGGTTATGACGAAAGCACCTGGTTGCTGGCGGTGTATTCGGCCACGTCCATCAGTGCCATGGCCTTTGCGCCGTGGTGTGCAGCCACCTTTTCCCTGCGCCGTTTTACCCTGTGTGCCATCGGCGCCTTTTTACTGCTGGGCATCCTTTGCCCATTGGCCCCCAATGTCGATGTGCTGATGCTGCTGCGCACCTTGCAGGGCTTTGCCGGTGGGGCCTTGCCGCCAATGCTGATGTCAGTGGCGTTGCGCTTCCTGCCGCCGGGCATTCGCCTGTACGGCCTGGGCAGTTATGCGCTGACCGCGACGTTCGGCCCCAGCTTCGGTACACCGTTGTCCGCCTGGTGGGTGGAGTACGCCGGGTGGCAATGGGCTTTCTGGCAAATTATCCCCCTGGGATTGTTGTCGATGGCGTGCGTGGCCTGGGGCTTGCCGCAAGACCCGTTGCGCCTGGAGCGGTTCAAACAGTTTGACTGGCGTGGCCTGCTGCTGGGCTTGCCGGGGCTGATCATGCTGGTGCTGGCGCTGGAATTGGGACAACGCCTGAACTGGTTTGAGTCGCCGATGATCCGTTTTTTCATCGTCGCGGGCAGCACCCTGATGGTGCTGTTCTTCATTAATGAATGGTCGCACCCGCTGCCGTTTTTCAAGCTGCAATTACTGAAAATCCGCAATCTGAGCCACGCTTTGCTGACGCTGGGCGGGGTGCTGTTTGTGCTGTTGGCGGTGATCAAGATCCCTTCCAGCTATCTTGCTCAGATACAGGGCTATCGGCCCCTGGAAACCGCGCCGGTGATGCTGATGGTGGCCTTGCCGCAATTGATTGCGCTGCCGCTGGTGGTTGCGGTGTGCAACCTGCGCTGGGTCGATTGCCGCTGGGTGCTGGCCATCGGGCTGGGGCTGCTGGCGCTGGCGTGTGGCATCGGCTCGCAGGTCACGTCGCAGTGGAGCCGTGAGAACTTTTACGGGCTGCAGGCGATACAGATCATCGCCCAGCCCATGGCCGTGATTCCTTTGCTGATGCTCGCCACCGGAGGCCTGAACCCGGCAGACGGGCCGTTTGCCTCGGCCTGGTTCAATACCGTCAAAGGCTTTTCGGCGGTGGCAGCCAGCAGTGTGCTGGGGGTGCTGACCCTCAACCGCGAGCACTACCACTCAACCATGTTGCTCGACCGCCTGGGCAACTCGCCGCTGGTCAGCACTGGTACCGACCTGGCGCGCCGGGCTCACCAGCAGGCCGTGGTGCTGACCAGCTCCGATCTTTATCTGTACATGGCCGTCCTGGCGCTTTTCCTGATTGTGTTAATCCCTTTTGGCCCCACGCGGATCTACGCGCCGGGCACACCTGTTGGAGTTGTGAAATGAGTACAACAAACGGGCGCAAGCCCCGGGTCCTGGCCGCAGCCGTCGCGCTGGCAGTTATCGTGCTGTACGCGCTGTGGCGGCTGGTCTTTGTCACGGGTACCGTGCAGAGCACTAATGATGCTTTTGTCAGCGCCGATTTCACCCTGATTGCGCCCAAAGTGGCGGGGTTTATCGACGAGGTGCTGGTGCAGGATAACCAGCCGGTCAAGGCCGGGCAGTTGCTGGCCCGGATCGACCCGCAGGACTACCGCGCAGCGGTGCAGGCCGCGCAAGCCAGTGTGGCGACGGCGCAGGCGCAACGGGTCAATGCCCTGGCGATGTTGGAACGCCAACGCTCGCTGATCGAACAGGCCAAGGCCACGGTGGATGCGGATGTGGCCCAGGTGGAATTTGCCAGCCATGAACTGCAGCGCTATGAGCACCTAGCGGGGCAGGGTGCAGGTACGCTGCAGAACTCCCAGCAGGCGAAAAACCGTTCGCTGACCGCTCGTGCCGAGTTGGCCCAGCACAAGGCCGCCCTGGAAGCCGCCCGTCAGCAAACCCGCGTATTGGCCGCCCAGGCCACGGCCGCGCAAGCATCGGTGGAGTATGCCGAGGCCTTGCTGGCACGGGCCGGGCTGGACTTGTCGCATACGCAACTGCTGGCGCCGTTTGACGGTGTGGTGGGGCGGCGCAGCGTACGCCTGGGGGCTTACGTCAAACCCGGCGACACCGTGATGGCGGTGGTACCGCTGGCCGACGCCTATGTGGTGGCCAACTTTCTCGAGCATCAACTCACCCACATGCAGGCAGGGCAGCGCGTGACGATCAAGGTCGACAGCTTTCCGGGCCAGACCCTGCAAGGCACCGTGGACAGCATTGCCCCGGCCACGGGGGTGACGTTCGCGGCGATTGCCCCGGATAACGCCACCGGCAACTTCACCAAAGTGGCCCAGCGCATTGCGGTGAAAGTCACGCTGGATAACGGGCAGCTACTGGCCAGCCAATTGCGCCTGGGGATGTCGGTGGATGCCTCCATCGACACGGCAATGGCGCACGCTCAGCAGGTCAGCACACGATGAAAAAACATGCAGTGGCCTGGGCTGTGGCCTGTTACAGCGTACTGAGCCTGAGTGGTTGCGTGGTCGGCCCGGACTTCAAGGCGCCCGTGCCCAAGTTGCCTGCGGGCTGGGCGTCGGTGCCCACTGAGCCGGGGCACAATCGCGCAGTAGATACAGCTGTGGACCTGCATTGGTGGGACCGTTTCGGTGATCGGCAATTGTCTGCCCTGGTGCGCGAGGCGCAGCAGCGCAACTTTGATGTGCAACTGGCAGCCAGCCGCCTGCAACAGAGCCTGGCGATCCGCCGTCAGATCAATGCCGACACCCTGCCCGAGGTGGATGCAGCGGCAGCCTACAGTCGTAGCCGCAACAGCCAGAAGGGTTTGAGTGACCCTTCCGGGAACAGTGGCAAGCAGGCCTTCAACCTGTGGAACGGCGGTCTGGGGTTCAGTTGGGAGGCTGACCTGTGGGGTCGCGTCAAGCGTTCGGTGGAAGCGGCGGATGCCTCCGTGCAGGTGGCCGCACAGGATCGCAATGCGGTGCAACTGTTGGTGATCGTGCAGACCGCGCAGCACTATATCCAGTTGCGCGGCACACAGCAGGCACTGGCGGTGGTCGAGCAAAACCTGCAGATCGCCCGGCGCAGCCTGGAACTGACCCGGTTGCAGCTGCGGGAGGGCGTGGCCACGGATTTACAGGTGTCTGAAGCTGCGGCCCAAGTGGCCGAGATCGAAGCGCGCCAGGCACCCTTGCAGCAACGCAGCGCACAGTTGATCAATGCCCTGAGCTTGCTGCTGGCCCGCGAACCACGGGCCTTGCAGGCGCAATTGAGCGCAGCGGCCGACGTGCCTGCCTACGGCGCGGATGTGCCGGTCGGCCTGCCCAGCGAGCTGGCGCAACGGCGCCCCGACATTCGTCGTGCCGAGGCCCGCTTGCATGCAGCCACTGCGGCGATCGGCATGGCCGAGGCGGATTTCTATCCGCGGATCACCCTGTCGGGCAGTCTCGGTTTTCAAGCCCTGCAGCTGTCGGATCTGGGCAGTTGGGGGTCGCGCAATTTTGCCTTCGGCCCGGGCCTGAGCGTGCCGGTGTTCGAGGGCGGACGTTTGCAGGGGGCCTTGCAGTTGCAGGAAGGGCGCCAGCAGGAGGCGGGTATTGCCTACCAGCAAACCGTATTGCGCGCCTGGCATGAGGTGGACGATACGCTGGTGGCGTATCAGGCCAGCCAGCGTCGGCGCGACAGCCTCAAGCAGGCAGTGGTGCATAGCCAGCGGGCACTGGACAGCGTTCACCAGCAATATGCCCAGGGCACGGTGGACTTTCTCAACGTGCTGACGGTGCAAAACGCGTTGCTGGCCAACGAAGCAGCGCTGGTGGACAGCACGGCGCAGGTCTCGCTGTCGCTGGTGGATGTGTTCGCGGCGCTGGGTGGGGGGTGGCAGGGCTAGTTGCTTGCAGCTTCTGGTGGGAGCGGGCTTGCCCGCGATGATATCGGCGTAGTTATCCCGGCCAACCGCAGTGCCGGCATCGCAGGCAAGCCAGCTGCCACAGGTACTGAGTGATTGCCCACAGGTTTTGCTATGCTCGCGCCCTCGACCGCAAACGCCAATATAGGCGTGTCCCGTTCATATTGAGCCTATTTATGTCTGCCGATACTCAAGCCACAACGGTGCGCTTTACCCGTTCCGACTATAAAACCCTTGGCCTTGCTGCCCTGGGCGGAGCGTTGGAAATTTACGATTTCATTATTTTCGTATTCTTTGCCCTGACCCTCAGCCAGCTGTTCTTCCCCCCGGACATGCCCGAGTGGTTGCGCCTGTTGCAAAGCTTCGGGATTTTTGTGACTGGCTATCTGGCACGTCCACTGGGCGGGATCCTGATGGCTCACTTTGCCGATCACCTGGGGCGCAAGCGGGTGTTCAGCCTGAGCATCCTGATGATGGCGCTGCCCTGCCTGCTGATCGGCATCATGCCTACTTACGCCGACATCGGTTACTTCGCGCCGCTGATCCTGCTGGCCTTGCGCATCCTGCAGGGCGCAGCGGTCGGGGGCGAGGTACCCAGTGCCTGGGTGTTCGTGGCCGAGCATGCGCCGGCCGGGCGCCGAGGCTTTGCGCTGGGCTTTTTGCAGGCCGGGCTGACCTTTGGCTATTTGATTGGTGCCCTGAGCGCAACGCTGCTGGCGCAACTGTTCACCCCGGCCGAGATCCTCGATTACGCCTGGCGCTTTCCGTTCCTGCTCGGCGGTGTGTTCGGCGTGATTGGTGTGTGGCTACGCCGTTGGCTGAGTGAAACACCGGTATTTCTGGCTCTGCGTGAACGCAAGGAGGGCCGTGCCGAATTCCCCTTGCGCACCGTCCTGCGTGATCACCGGGCGTCCTTGCTGCCGGCCGCGCTGCTGACCTGCGTGCTCACCAGCGCCGTGGTGGTGTTTGTGGTCATCACCCCGACCGTGATGCAGCAACGCTTCGGCATGACCGCCAGCCATACCTTTGCGTTGAGCAGCCTGGGCATAGTGTTTTTGAATATCGGCTGTGTGCTGGCCGGGTTGATCGTTGATCGTATAGGCGTGTGGCGCAGTATTGCGCTATACAGTGTGCTGTTGCCGCTGGGTATCGGCCTGCTGTACGCCAGCCTGGTCGGGCAGTGGATTATGCCCGGCCTGGCCTATGCGTTCGCCGGCTTGACCTGCGGGATTGTCGGGGTGGTGCCGTCGGTGATGGTGGGCCTGTTTCCGGCGCCGATACGGGTTTCGGGAATTTCCTTCACCTACAATATCGCCTATGCGCTATGGGCCAGTACCACGCCGTTGCTGCTGATCGCCCTGATGCCGTGGAGCCCCTGGGTGTGCGTGGCGTTCTGCGCGATGATGGGGCTGGTCGGCTTGCTCACCGCCCGGCGCTACGGTTTGAGCGGCGCGACACAGGTCGAGCAGCGTCTATTGGCCAAGGCCGAAATGTAGCAGGTGGCAACCTTCGGTCATCACGGTGATTGCTGGCTCTAATAGGAAGCATTACTATTCGCGCCCCACCTGTGCAGTCCCGTGCGATGACTCAGAAAGTGCCCCGCAAAACGGGCTTCTTTGAACATTACGAAGAGTTGATCGGCACCTGGACCCGGCGCCTGCGCAATCGGCAGCAGGCGCAAGACCTGGCCCATGACACCTTTGTCCGCGTGCTCGAATCCAACCCGGATTCGGTCGAGCAGCCGCGGGCGTACTTGCACCAGACAGCACGCAATATCGCGGTAGACGGCTTTCGCCGCGAAGAGCTACGCGACGCCAAGGAGCTGGCAGCCGTTCCCCCAAGTTCGTCCGAAACCGGCGATCCGGAGCAGTATATGCGCGCTATCCAGTTGGCTGAGTCGGTCGAAAGGGCTTTGCAGGAACTGCCGCTCAATTGCCGCAAGGTGTTTGTCTGGCAGAAGATCGAAGGCCTGACCCAGGCCGAAATTGCCGAGCGCCTGGGGCTGTCCAGAAACATGGTGGAAAAGTATATGATCCGCACCCTGCGCCATCTGCGTGAACGCGTGGAGGCTCCGTGATGACATCGGTAAAGGATTGCAGGATGGATACACGAGACTGTACCTGTGGCAGTGCCAGTGTGCGTGACGCGGCTGCCACCTGGTTTACCCGGGTGCAAGCGCAAACCCTGAATGCTGGCGAGCAGGCCCAATTCCAGGCCTGGCGCACGCAACACGCCAGCCATGAGGCCGAATACCAGTGGCTGGCCAGTTTGTGGTCTGCCGCCGATCTGTTGCCCAAGGCCCGTTTGCAGGCGCTGTGTGAAGTGCCTGCACCGCGGCACAGCCGGCGTTCGTTTCTGGCCTACGGGCTGGCAGCCAGCCTTGTCGCGGTGGCGGCCGGGGCGGGCATATGGATGCAGCTGCAAGCCTCTGCCGGCTATCACGCAACATTTGCCACGGCGCTGGGTGAGCGTCGTACCGTGACATTGCCCGATGGTTCGGCCATTGAACTCAATGGCCGCAGCCTGATGCGCGTCAGCTACGAAGGGCAGCAGCGTATTGTCGAGCTGGAGCGCGGCGAGGGCATGTTCAACGTTGCCCATGATGCCGACCGGCCGTTTGTGGTGCAGGCCGGGGCCGGCCAGGTAACCGTCACGGGTACCCGCTTTGACGTGCTGCGCGAAGGCGATCAGGCCCGCGTTGCGGTGGAGTCTGGGCATGTGCGGGTGCAGGGCGCCAATCCGGATGCAGTGGTCAACCTGACGGCCGGGCTGGGTACGGTTGTCGATGAGCGTGGCCGGGTGGCCGCCGCGCAGCCGGTCAACACCCGTGCGTTGACGGCGTGGCGCAAGGGCCAGTTGGTATTCGAAGACGCCAGCCTTGAAGACGTGGCGGCACAAGTGTCGCGCTATCGTGACAAGCCGCTGTGGGTCAGCACGCCAGCGGTGGCCCGCATGCGCCTGACCAGCGTGTTCAAAACCAATGACACCGATGCCCTGCTCAAGGCGCTGCCGCAGATCTTGCCGGTCGCGATCATGACGCGGGCAGACGGCAGCCAGGAAATCATCGCGAAAAAATAATTGGCTACTGGATTCAGGTTTTTTTCGAGTTCTTCGTCTTCTTGAACAACTGCAACTGGTTTGCATTAACAGTCGCACTCAAGTGCGATCAACAGGGCAAGACTCGACGTGAAAAACAACAATCCTCGTGGGCGACTTTGCTCGCTTGAAACACCTTTGCGCACACCTTCCTGCCTGACTCGGGCGCGCCTGCTGCCACTGGCGTTGGCCCTGGCGGTCAGCGCCGCGATGCCGGCGGCCTTTGCTGGCGAAGCGGCGTCGAGCGCCATCCATATTCAGGCCCAACCCCTGGGCTCGGCCTTGAGCCAACTGGCACAGCAAACTTCGCTGCAGGTATTTTTCAGCCCGCAACTGGTAGCAGGCAAACAGGCCCCGGCCGTCGATGGCAATCTGTCGCCCGAGCAAGCCCTGGGCCGCCTGCTGCAAGGCAGTGGCCTGAGCTATGAGCTGAGTGGCGATGCCGTGACCCTGCGTGCCGCACCGGCGGTCAGTGCCGCCGCATCCGGCCCGCTGGAGCTGGGGCCGGTGGATGTCAAGGTGGTCGGTAACTGGCTGAACGATGCCAACGATGCCGTGGTGCAAAACCACCCCGGCGCCCGCACGGTGATTCGCCGCGAGGCGATGGTCGAACAGGGCACCATGAACGTCAGTGATGCCCTCAAGCGCATCCCGGGTGTGCAGGTGCAGGAATCCAACGGCACCGGCGGCAGCGATATTTCCCTGAACGTCGGCGTGCGTGGCCTGACTTCGCGCTTGTCGCCGCGCTCCACTGTATTGATTGACGGTATTCCCGCGGCATTCGCTCCTTACGGTCAGCCACAACTGTCGATGGCGCCGATTTCCTCGGGCAACCTGGACAGCATCGACGTGGTGCGCGGCGCCGGTTCGGTACGCTACGGGCCGCAAAACGTGGGCGGGGTGATCAACTTTGTGACCCGGGCCATTCCCGAGACCTTCCAGGGCGAAGTCGGCACCACCCTGGAGACTTCCGAGCGCGGCGGCTGGAAGCACATCGAGTCGGCCTTCCTCGGCGGCACGGCGGACAACGGCATCGGTGCCGCACTGCTGTATTCCGGGGTCAAGGGCGATGGCTACAGGGCGCGCAACAATGACAACGATATCGATGACGTGTTGCTCAAGACCCATTGGGCACCCACCGATCAGGATGACTTCACCCTTAATTTCCACTATTACGACGCCACGGCAGACATGCCCGGCGGCCTGACCCAGAAGCAGTTCGACGCCGACCCGTACCAGTCGCTGCGCGACTACGACAACTTCACCGGGCGGCGCAAGGATGTGTCCTTCAAGTACTTGCGGCAGATCGACGACCAGACCCAGTTTGAAGTCCTGACCTATTACACCGACAGCTTCCGTGGCAGCAACATTGCCGCGCGCAACCTGCAAACCCTGGCGTCCTACCCGCGCAGCTATCACACCTTCGGCATCGAACCGCGGGTGTCCCATGTGTTCAGCCTGGGCCCAGTGACCCAGGAAGTGGGTGTGGGCTATCGCTATCTCAAGGAAGCCATGCATGAAGAGGCCAGCCAGGTGTACCTGGTCAATAACGTGCCCGTACCGGGGCCCGGGGCTGACGGCCATGTGTATCAGGACCGCACCGGCGGCACCGAGGCCAACGCCTTCTATATCGATGACAAGATCGATGTGGGCAACTGGACGGTCACTCCGGGGATCCGCTTTGAGCGCATCAGCACCAACTGGCACGACCGCCCGGTGCTGGGCAACAACGGCAAGCCGGTGCAGGAGAAAAACCGCAGCATCGACAGCAGCGAAGCACTGCCGGCCCTGAGCGTGATGTATCACCTGTCGGATGCATGGAAGCTGTTTGCCAACTATGAAACTTCGTTCGGCAGCCTGCAGTACTTCCAGCTGGGCCAGGGGGGTGTAGGTGATGCCACGGCGGCAGGCTTGCGTCCTGAAAAGGCCAAGACTTACGAGCTGGGTACGCGCTACGACAATGGCGTGTGGGGCGGTGAAGTGACGCTGTTCTACATCGACTTTGCCGATGAGTTGCAATACGTGAGTAACGATGTGGGCTGGACCAACCTGGGCGCGACCAAGCACCAGGGCATCGAGACTTCGGTGCACTACGACATGTCGGCATTGGACGCGCGCCTGGACGGTCTGTCGGTCAATGCGGGCTTTACCTACACCAAGGCCACGTCCGAGGGAGACATAGCCAACTTCAAGGGCCGTGACCTGCCGCTGTATTCGCGCCAGGTAGTCAACCTGGGCGCGCGGTATGTGGTCAACCGCTGGACCTACAACCTGGACATGTTTGCTCAGTCCCAGCAGCACGCGCCAGGCACGGGCGGGGTGTACATCACTGATCCGACCCCGGACGGCCAGTACGGTGATATTCCCGGATATGCTACCTGGAGTACCCGGGTTGGCTACGACTTCGGCCCGCAAGCGTCGAACCTGAAAGTGGGAGCGGGGATCAAGAACCTGTTCAACCAGGAGTACTACACCCGCTCCAGCGACAACAACGCGGGGATTTACCTGGGCGAGCCGCGTACGTTCTTTGTGCAGGCGAGTGTGGGGTTCTAAACGCATCACACAGACTGTGGGAGCGGGTTTGCCCGCGATTCAGGCAGCGCGGTGTTTCATTTTCATCGACGTGATCCTGTCGCGAGCAAGCCCGCTCCCACAGGGCCAGGGCAGCGTCCGTCAAACCCGCAAAATCCGCCCGCTGATGGCCACGGCCAGCAGCATGGCGGTGATCAGCAAAAAGGCACTGCTCAGGCTGCTGGCATGGGCAATAAAGCCGATGGCCGCAGGCCCTGCCAGAATCCCGGCATAACCCAGTGTGGTAATGGCCGGCACGGCGATGTGTTCCGGCATCACCGTCTGTTTGCCCACGGCGGTGTACAGAACGGGCACGATATTGGAGCAACCCACGCCCACCAGTGCATAGCCCAGCAGTGCCACTTCCCAGCTCGATGCCAAGGTTGCCAGGGCCATGCCCGCGGCGGCAAATAACCCGCCCAGGACAATCACCCGGCGGGCGCCCAGGCGCCTGACGATGGTGTCGCCCATCAACCGTCCTGCGGTCATGGTCAAGGCAAACGCGGCATAACCCAGCCCGGCATAGGCTTCGTCGATACTTTTCTCACTGGTCAGGAACACGGCGCTCCAGTCGAGCATCGCGCCTTCAGCCAGGAATACGGTAAAGCACAGCAAACCGATAAACAGCACCACGCCGTGGGGCACGGCAAACGCCGGGCCACTGCTTTCACTGCCATAGGGCAGCAGATGCGGAGCGGCCTTGAGCAGGGCTGCCAGGATCAACATGATCACCACCACTATTGCCCACAGCGGCGACAGCCCCAACGCCAGCAGGGCGCTGACCCCGGCAGCGCCGGCAATCCCGCCGACACTGAACAGCCCGTGAAACCCCGACATCATGTTGCGCCCGCTGGCGCGTTCAACGATCACGGCTTGCAGGTTGACGGTGGAGTCGACGGCGCCCAGGCCCGCGCCAAACAAAAACAGTGTGGCGATCAACAAAGGTATGGCACTGACCGTTGCCAGCAGGGGCAAGGCGAGGCAGATCAACAGCGTGCCGCCCACCAGCACCCGGCGACAGCCATAGCGCGTGGCCAGGATACCGGCGACGGGCATCGCCAGGATCGAGCCCGCGCCCAGGCACAGCAACAACAGGCCCAGGGTGGCCTCGTCCAGTCCTGCCCGCGCTTTGGCGTAGGGCACCAGGGGCGCCCAGGCGGCGAGACCGAAACCTGCGATAAAAAACGCAATGCGGGTCGACATTTGTTCAAGACGCCCTGGCACAAGGGGCATTTGAGTGGTGATGGCAGTCATGGTCATCCTTGGAAAACGGGCTTTGGTGCGCTGCGGCGTAACATCCTTGCATATTTGCGGCATGGCTCGCGAGGGCGCTGGCGTACGGATTGGCGAGAGTGGTTGAATAGCGCGCTTGCTTATCCCGCTGCCACTGGTACGTATTTTATGGACAAGAACTCTGACTCCGCAGTGCTATTGCTCAACCCCGCAGGGCTGTATGACCCTGCGCCCAATGGTTACTCCCATGTTGCCCGTGTGGCAGCGAATGTGCGGCTGGTGTACACCGCCGGCCAGGGCGGCGAGAACGCCGACAGCGAGCTGTCCAGCGACTTTGCCGAGCAGGTCCGCCAGGCATTCGCCAACCTGCAGGTCGCCCTGGCAGCGGCGGATGCGCAGATCAAGGACGTGGCCAAGATCACCGTATTGATCGTTGATCACAGCCTGGAGCGTTTGCAGATTCTGGGCGCCGAGGTGAAGCGGGTATGGGGCGAGCTGCCGGCACCGGCCTGTACCTTGATTCCGGTGCCGCGCCTGGCGCTGGATGAGATGTTGTTTGAGGTCGAGGCGGTAGCGGCGGTAGCCGTCTGAGAGATTGACCTGTGGGAGCGGGCTTGCTCGCGATAGCAGCACCTCGGTGATTGAGCTACACCGAGCCGCACGCATCGCGAGCAAGCCCGCTCCCACAGGAGGGTCACACCTGCAACAGGCGCTCCCTGAGCTTGCCGATTTCGTCGCGCATTTGCGCAGCGGCCTCGAACTCCAGATCGCGGGCCAGGGCGTACATTTTTTCTTCCAGTTGGCGAATGCGTTTGCTGATCTCGCTCGGCGAGCGCAGTTCGTTTTCGTACCTGGCGTTTTCTTCCGCAGCCTTGGCCATGCCTTTGCGTTTCTTGCTGCGCGAGCCGGGTACCACTGCGCCTTCCATGATGTCGGCGACGTCCTTGAACACGCCTTTGGGCGTAATGCCGTTGGCCAGGTTGAAGGCGATCTGTTTTTCGCGACGGCGTTCGGTTTCTCCGATGGCACGCTCCATCGAGCCGGTGATGCGGTCAGCGTAGAGAATCGCCCGGCCATTGAGATTACGTGCTGCACGGCCAATGGTCTGGATCAGCGAGCGCTCGGAGCGCAGGAAGCCTTCCTTGTCGGCGTCCAGGATCGCCACCAATGACACCTCGGGCATGTCCAGGCCTTCACGCAACAGGTTGATCCCCACCAGCACGTCAAACACGCCCAGGCGCAGGTCGCGGATGATTTCGACGCGCTCCACGGTGTCGATATCCGAGTGCAGGTAACGCACCCGAACGCCGTGGTCGGCCAGATAGTCGGTGAGGTCTTCGGACATGCGCTTGGTCAGGGTGGTCACCAGCACGCGCTCTTCCAAAGCCACCCGTTTGGAAATCTCGGAGAGCAAGTCGTCGACCTGGGTCAGGGCCGGGCGCACCTCGATCTGCGGGTCGACCAGACCGGTTGGGCGCACCACTTGCTCGATCACCCGGCCCGAGTGCTCGGCCTCGTAATTGCCGGGGGTGGCGGAGACAAAAATGGTCTGCGGGCTGATGCGCTCCCATTCGTCAAAACGCATCGGCCGGTTGTCCAGGGCCGAGGGCATGCGGAAGCCGTATTCCACCAGGGTCTCTTTGCGCGAGCGGTCGCCTTTGTACATGGCGCCCACCTGCGGCACGCTGACGTGAGATTCGTCGATGACCAGCAGGGCGTCGGCCGGCAGGTAGTCAAACAGAGTAGGCGGTGCGGCGCCGGGCTCACGCCCCGACAGATAGCGCGAGTAGTTTTCGATGCCGTTGCAGTAACCCAGCTCCATGATCATTTCCAGATCGAAGCGGGTGCGTTGCTCCAGGCGCTGGGCTTCGACCAGCTTGTTATTGGCACGCAGGTACTCAAGCCGCTCCTTGAGCTCTTCCTTGATCCCTTCCACGGCGTCGAGCAGGGTTTCGCGTGGCGTTACATAGTGGCTCTTGGGGTAAAAGGTAAAGCGCGGCATCTTGCGGATGACTTCGCCGGTCAACGGGTCAAAGGCACTGATGCTTTCGACTTCGTCATCGAACAGCTCGATGCGTACCGCCTCCAGATCCGACTCGGCAGGGTAGATGTCGATCACATCACCGCGCACGCGGAAGGTGGCGCGGGCAAAATCCATGTCGTTGCGGGTGTATTGCAGGTCGGCCAGGCGGCGCAGCAACTCGCGCTGGTCGAGTTTGTCGCCGCGGTCGACGTGCAGCACCATTTTCAGATAGGTCTCGGGGCTGCCCAGGCCATAGATGCATGACACCGTGGTGACGATGATCGCGTCCTTGCGCTCAAGCAAAGCCTTGGTCGCGGACAGGCGCATCTGCTCGATATGGTCGTTGATCGAGGCGTCTTTCTCGATAAAGGTATCGGAGGAGGGCACATAGGCTTCGGGCTGGTAGTAGTCGTAGTACGAGACGAAGTACTCCACCGCGTTGTTGGGGAAGAACGACTTGAACTCGCCGTACAACTGCGCGGCCAGGGTCTTGTTGGGCGCCAGCACCAGGGTGGGGCGGTTCACATGGGCGATCACGTTGGCGATGCTGAAGGTCTTGCCCGAGCCCGTTACCCCGAGCAGGGTCTGGTGCGACAGACCGGCTTCGATGCCTTCGATCATCTGGCGAATGGCTTCGGGTTGATCGCCCGCAGGCTCAAAGCGGGTAACAAGCTGGAAATCGGGCATGAAGGACCTCTGGTTTGCGTCTGTAAGGCCGCAGGAAAAAACAGGATACGGGTAAATATGGAGGCCCTGTCCTACTGTTTCAAGGCGAAGCTCTGATACGGGCATATTGGCAAAGATTGCAATTAGACCAGTGGCCTGAAAATAAACTCAAATACTTGGCCAAAACCGGCAATAGCCTGTTGCCCGAATCCTGATCGGGCTTATACTTGCTCCCCGTTTGTGCACCGCTCTAGTGCAATCGGCTGGAGCGTTGTCACCCCCTCCATTCCCCATTCAGAGCCGCCGTAATAATGAGCCTGTTCTCCGCTGTCGAAATGGCACCACGCGATCCTATCCTGGGCCTCAACGAAGCATTCAACGCCGATACTCGTACCAGCAAAGTGAATCTGGGGGTCGGTGTTTACTGCAACGAAGAGGGACGAATTCCGCTCTTGCGTGCCGTTGTCGAAGCCGAAACGATCCGGGTTGCCCAGCATGCGTCGCGCGGCTACTTGCCGATCGACGGCATTGCTGCTTACGACCAAGCTGTACAGAAGCTGCTGTTCGGTGCCGAGTCGCCACTGCTGGCTGCTGGCCGGGTGATCACCACGCAAGCCGTTGGTGGCACGGGCGCGCTGAAAATCGGTGCGGACTTCCTCAAGCAACTGCAGCCGGGCGCTGTGGTGGCCATCAGCGATCCAAGCTGGGAAAACCACCGTGCTCTGTTCGAAACCGCCGGTTTCCCGGTGCAGAACTATCGCTACTACGACGCTGCCAGCCATGACGTGAACCGTGCCGGCATGCTCGAAGACCTCAACGCCTTGCCAGCCGGTTCGATCGTGGTGCTGCACGCCTGCTGCCATAACCCGACCGGTGTCGACCTGACCCCGGCCGACTGGCAGAACGTGCTGGACGTGGTCAAGGCCAAGGGCCTGATCCCATTCCTGGACATGGCCTACCAGGGCTTTGGCGACGGTATCGACGAAGACGCTGCAGCCGTGCGCCTGTTTGCCGAATCGGGCCTGAGCTTCTTCGTTTCCAGTTCGTTCTCCAAGTCGTTCTCGCTGTACGGCGAGCGCGTTGGCGCACTGTCGATCATCACCGAATCCCGGGAAGAGAGCGCCCGCGTTCTGTCCCAGGTCAAGCGCGTGATCCGCACCAACTACTCCAACCCGCCGACCCACGGCGCAACCATCGCCGCTGCGGTGCTTAACAGCCCTGAGCTGCGTGCGATGTGGGAAGAAGAGCTGGCAGAAATGCGCCTGCGTATTCGTGGCATGCGTCTGCAGATGGTTGAACTGCTGTCGAAAAAGGCCCCTGGCCATGACTTCAGTTTTGTTGCCCGTCAGCGTGGCATGTTCTCGTACTCCGGCCTGACCGTTGAACAAGTGACGCGCCTGCGTACCGAGTTCGGCATCTACGCCCTGGATACCGGTCGAATCTGCGTGGCTTCTTTGAATCAGCGCAACATTGAAGCGGTAACCGACGCCATTGTTCAGGTCATCTGAACAATCCGGGAGAAGTCATCGAAAGTGTTGACTTCTCTTTTTATATCAGTAAGATAGATGCCATTCCGCGATAGCTCAGTTGGTAGAGCAAATGACTGTTAATCATTGGGTCCCTGGTTCGAGTCCAGGTCGTGGAGCCAGATAGAAAAAAGCCGCTAGCAATAGCGGCTTTTTTTTGCCTGAAATTTGGCAAATGCCTGCCGGATACCCCGCCTGAACCCCTCAGAAAATAATGGCTTTTAGCCATTTTCTTGCAACCTGAAACGTTTTTTTTAAGAAGTTCGTCACGAATATCGCTATTCGATAATAAAAATCGTTTACTCCTATCTGAGAATGATTATTATTGCCTGCAGTTCGGTCTAGCTCAAAGGATCTGTGTCAGTGATAAGAACTTCTCCGGTATTTTCCCGACTGCAAGCCGGGAAAAGCGTTTACGGCATGCTCAACTCTCTCCCTTCACCGCTGCTCTGCGAGATGCTTGCATTTGCCGGCTATGACTTTGTAATCCTTGATCTAGAGCACTTGCTGCGTTCCGAAGACGACATCATGCATTGCGTGCGGGCCTGTGAGGCCGCCGGAATTTCGCCCTGGCTGCGCATGGCGCAAGTGGACGAGAAACTGATTGGCAGGGCACTTGACGCGGGCATTGAAGCCATCGTGCTTTCGCGCACCGAGAGTGCAGGGCAGGTTCAGCGCGCCCTCGATGCAGCCTTTTTCCCGCCCCTGGGCAAGCGCGGCATCACTGGCGGGCGCATCACCGGCTTCGGTCGCCTGCCACTGCCCGACTACATCGAGCTGGCCAACCGCCAGACCCCCATAATCCCCATGATCGAAAGCCGCGCCGGCGTCGACGCGCTAAGCAAGATCCTGCAATTGCCGGGTGTCGGCATGATCATGGAAGGCGCCCTCGACCTGGCCCTTGATCTTGGCCTCGGCCCGGACCCGCTCAATCCTCAGGTCTGGCAAACCCTGCAAGACATGGCCGACGCCTGCCTGCGCGCCGAAGTAGCGTTTTGCGCCAACCCGCGCACGGCTGAACAGAATGCGCTGTGGCGCGCTCGTGGCGTTCGCAGCTTTCTGGCGGGTGAAGACCGCGGCCTGCTGCATAACGCCTTGAAAGCCCGCCTGCACTCTCTCCAACAGCAATAAATGAGTCGACGTAGTCCAATGAAAACAACAACACTGCACTTTTCACTGAGCCTCTTCACCCTGGGCATCTGCCACGCGGCCATGGCCGCGGATCAACCTGCGGGCAGCAGCGTGGAGCTGGCGCCCATGACGATTCAGGGCGACGTTCTTGGCGCGGCCAGCGACCAGGAAGTCCGTACCTATGCCGGCAGTCGCAGCGTGATCGATTCCAGCGACCTGAAAAAAGCCAGCGCCCGCGGTCTGGATGATGCGCTGCAGCGAGTGCCCGGGATCAAGATTTTTGACGAAACCGGCACCGGGGCCTTGCCGCAAATTTCCGTGCGCGGTCTGTATGAGAGCCGCAGCGGTCGCATCCAGGCCCTGTCCGATGGCATTCCCCTGGCCCTGGCGCCCTACGGTCAGACCGGGCTTTCGCTGTTTCCAATGACCATGGCCACGGTCGATCGTGTGGACATCGTGCGCGGGGGCGCAGCGGTGCAATACGGTCCGAACAACGTCGGCGGGGTGATCAACTTCATCAGCAAGCCGATCCCCCGCGAGTGGGAAACCACCCTTCAGGAAAAGACCACGTTCAACGTGGGCGGGCGCCAGTTGTGGGACACCTATATGGGCACCGGCGGCTACCTGACCGACAACTTCGGCCTGCAACTGGACATCAACACCCTGAGCGGCTCCTACGGTCGTGAGCACTCCGATACCGATGTGCAGAACTACCGTTTGCGCGGCCAGTGGAACATCGACGACGACCGCGACCTGAGCTTCGGTATCCAGCACTACAAGGCCGACATGGACCTGGCAGGTGCGCTCAGCGTCAAGGACTACAAGGACGACCCGCGCCAGTCGACCCGCCCGCTGGACCGCTTCGAGGGTGACACCGATCGCGTCTGGGGCACTTACACCCAGCGGCTGGGCGCAATCGGGCCATTTGACTCGGTGGAGTTCAGCTGGACCAACTTTGCCCACAACAGCTATCGCAACTTTGTGGTCGGCTTGCCGTTCACTCCGGACGGTACAGCGGTGACCAAGCAGGACGGCCCGCGTGATTTCAAGGTCTGGGGTACGGAGCCGCGCATCAGTGCCACCATCGATGGCGACACCGTCGGCCAGACCTGGCTGCTCGGTGCCCGGTATGTCAGCGAAGACATCAGTTACAAGGTCAACCGCGAGAGCCTGGCCACCGGCGTCACTGCACCGTTTCGCGACTGGAAGTTCGATGACAGCGCTCGCGCCTTTTATATCAGCAACGCCATCAGCCTGTTCGATCGCCGCCTGACCATCACCCCGGGCGCGCGCTATGAGAATGCGCGCATGAATTACAGCGACGGCATTACCGGCTTCGAGCGCGAGAACAAGTCTGAAGAGTGGTTGCCGGGCCTGACCGTGGGTTACCAGGCCAGCGAGGCCTGGTATGTCTACGCCAACGCCCAGAAGTCCCTGCGTCCGCCCCAGGTCACGCAGATCGTCAAGGAAGGCGCCGTGGGTGCCGAACTGGCGTGGAACTACGAGACCGGCGTGCGATATACCCCGTGGGACGGCATGCGTGTCGACTTCAACCTGTACCGCATCGACTTCGACGACCAGATTGCATACAACGCGACCACCGACCGTTTCGACAACCTGGGCAGTACCCGTCACCAGGGCTTCGAGACCGATATTTTCTGGACGCCGCAGGCCATGCGTGACCTGGACTTGCATGCCGGCTATGCCTACCTCGACGCCAAGCAGCGCAACGGCACCTACAAAGGCAACGAGGTGCCGTATTCCTCGCGCAACCAGTTCCTGGTGGATGCCCGCTACCGTTTTGCCGAGCACTGGACCTACAACCTTGATGGCCTGTACATCAGCAAGGCCTACACCGATGCGGCCAATACCCGCGAAGAAAATGCCTCGGCCAGCGTGGGCGAGCTGCCTGCCTACTGGGTCTGGAATACCGCCATCGAACGTGAGTTCCCGCTGGCCGACAAGAGCGTCCTGACCGCCTCGGCGGGCATCAGCAACCTGTTTAACCGCGAATACTACTTCCGCGGGATCGACACCAGCCCGTGGGGTCGTCAAGCCGCGCCTGAGCGTTCGCTCACCCTAGGCGTCAACTACCGCTTCTAAACCGCGCACACGCGCCCCTTAACCAGTTGCCCGAGCCTGCGGGACGGGCAACTGTTGCCCCCAGGAAAGTGCCATGCAACGTCCATTCGTCATCCTTGCTCACGTCGCACACCCAGCCATTCTCGAGGGCTTTTTGCCTGCCGCACACAAGCGCGGCCTGCCAGTCGTGGTGATTACCGACCATGCTCAGGAACATCGGCGCCTGCTCGCCACATCGCCGATTTCGCCTGACCAGCTCCAGGTTATCGAATGTGATGTGTTCAACCCGCTGGCAGTGATCGAGAGCCTCAACGCCCAGGGTTTGCGCCCGGTGGCGGTGTTCTCCAACAGCGATCATCTGCAAACCGCGACGGCGATAGTGGCAGAAGCCTTCGAGTGCCCGGGCAAAGACTGGCGGCTGTGTTACGCCGCGAAAAACAAGGCAGCCATGCGTGAGCGCATGCAGCGTCTGGGGTTGCCCGGGCCGTGGTTCCAGGTGCTTGGCGCGAACACCGAACTGCCTGACGATGCGCCGTGGCCGGTAGTGGCCAAGCCGCGGGAAGGGGTGGCCAGCCTGGACGTGCGCCTGTGCCATAACGCCGCCGAGCTGAGGGCTTACTGCGAGCAGTTCTGGCAGCAACAACCGGACCGCGCGCTCTTGCTCGAAGCCTATATGGCTGGCCCATTGTTTACCCTCGAGACCCTGGGCGACGGGCGCAACCTGCAAGCCATCGGCGGCTTCGACGTGAGCCTGTCGGCCCCACCGCACTTCGTGGAACTGGCTGCACGCTGGAACGGCCAGCTCAGCTGCGTGCAGCGGGCTGCCGCGCTGGCACAGGTCGCTGCGTTTGGCGTCAATTTCGGCGTTTGTCACAGCGAGTTCATTCTCACGGCCCAAGGCCCGATGCTGGTGGAGATCAACTACCGCAGCATTGGCGATGGCCGCGAGTTCCTGCTCGATCGCCTGCTGCCACAGGGCTGGTTCGACCGTATCGTCGCGCTGCATCTGGGCCACAGCCTGATCGCAGCGCAGCCGGCGCAAGCCCAGGCCACGGTGCATTACCTGGTGGCTGAGCGCCCGGGGCGCCTGGATCAGGCCAGCGCCAGTTTCAATGTCGAGTCCGAGAGCCACTGGTGTGATTATCGCGCGTTGCAGCATGCCGGCGACACCGTCACCATCAGCCACTCCAACAAGGACTATGTTGGCGTACTGCGGTTGATCGCCGCGGATGACGTGAGCCTCGATGCCCACCTGAACTCGACCCTCAACGACTTGAAGTGGGTGGTGGCATGAGCCTGCAAGCAGACGCCGCCGATCAGGCATTCATTACCCGTCGCATCATTGATTGCTGCCTGCGTGAAGACATTCGCGGGGTGGTCAGCCAGGGGCTGATTGCGCACTTGCCCGAAGAACTGACCCATTATCTGCCAGCGCAGCCGGGCAACCACTGGCTGAGGATTGCCCACTTGGGCACTGACGAGCTGTGGCTGCCGGTGGTGCGGGCGTATCCGTTGCAGGACTGGAGCGTGACTGGCGATGCCTGGATCCGGGTAGCGCCCCAGCAGCTGCCGCAGGTCCAGCGTGGCTACCGGCTGTGGCTGGGCCAACTGAGCCAGGGGCTGGATGAAGAAAGCCTCGGGTTGTTCGCGGCGTATCGGCAAGAGGCCGATTGCGCCACGCAACATCGGACCCTGTGCAAGCAGGCCTATCAGCGCAATGCCGCCGCACTCGGCGATATCATCGGGCTCGAGCACTGGTCGCAGCGCCTGTTGAAGATTGACCAGCTGGCCAGCTATCTGGACCACCCGTTCTACCCGACCGCGCGGGCCAAAAGCGGCTTCGATGACGCGGCCCTTGAAGGCTATGCGCCGGAGTTCGCGCCGCGTTTCGAACTCAACTGGCTGGCTATCCCCAATCAGGCCCTGACCCTCACCAGTGCGCAGCCGCCGCATTGGCCGGGCTTTGAGGAGGTTGGCTTGCCCGCGACTTTGCACACCAGCCACTCACTGCTGCCGGTACATCCGTTGACCTGGGCTGTGCTTGAGCAGTATGGCCTGCCTGAAGGCGCGCTCAAGGCGCCACGCACCGCCATGCAGGTCGAACCGACGTTGTCCGTGCGCACGCTGGTGTGCATTGATCACCCCCAGTGGCATATCAAGTTGCCATTGCTGGTCACCACCCTGGGGGCACGCAATCTGCGTTTGATCAAGCCGAGCACCCTGTATGACGGCCACTGGTTTCAGACCACGCTGCTGGCCTTGGCCGAGCGTGATCCAGCGCTGGCATCGCGGTATCTGCACGTTGATGAAAAGCACGGTGGCCATGCTGCCCAGAGCCGCCATCTGGCCTATATCGTGCGTCGTTACCCGGCGGGCCTGGACCACACCACGCTGGTACCTGTGGCTGCGCTGGCCAGCCCGCTGGCTGATGGCCGGCTGTTCCTCGAGCAATTGGTCGAGCGCTTCTACGCAGGCTCCTTGCAGCATTGGCTGGATGATTATCTCGACCTGCTGTTGCAGGTTCATCTGCGGCTCTGGCTGCAATACGGCATCGCGCTTGAGGCCAACCAGCAGAACGCGGTGTTGATCTACGAGCAGGATCAGCCCGTGCGCCTGCTGATGAAGGACAACGATGCCGCTCGCCTGTGGCCGCAGCGCTTTGTCACGGCGTGCCCGGACCTGAGCGAATGGCCAGACGCCTTGCAGGATGAACGCATTCGCGTCGACAGCAGCCAGCCGCTGGCGGAAATGTTCTGCACCATCACCTTGCAACTGAACATGGTCGCCATTGTGGAGGCCATTGCGCAGGCGGGCCTGGACACGCGAGCCCGCCTGTATGGCACGTTGCGTCAGCGCCTGACGGCATGTCTGGGGCAACTCGAAGCCGAAGGCATCAACGGTGAAGACGCACGCCGCTGGCTGCTCGACAGCCCCAGGCTGCCGGTCAAATACCTGCTCAGTGCCGGCAGCCTGTTCAGCAAGGCGCACTCGGGGGCCAGTGACATCAACAAGTTCTATGGCTACAGCGCGGCGAATTTCCTGCTGGAGGAGGTGGCATGCAGCGCCGTCTGATTGCCAGCGTACTGCTGGGGCATTACCTGTCGGCCTTTACTGCCCTGGGCATTCCCCTGTACCTGCCACGGATCCTCGCCGACCTGGCCCCTGATACCCCGGGCTGGGCCATCGGCGTGCTGTTTGTCCTGCCGACGCTGTGCACAGCCCTGGCCGCACCACTCTGGGGGCGCTGGGCCGATCGCAACGGTTGCCGTATTTCGTTGTTGCGTGCCCATGCAGGGTTGTTCGCGGGTTTTCTGCTGGCGGGCTTCAGTCCCAATCTGGGGGTGTTTGTGTTGGCGTTGATCATCCAGGGCACTTTCGGCGGGGCGATGGCGGCGTCCAATGCCTACCTGTCGACCCAGTTCAAGGGCGGGGATCTGTCCCGGGCCTTGAACTGGACGCAGTATTCGGCACGCCTGGCGATGATCAGCGGCCCGATCCTGTTGGGGCTACTGACCTCGCAAGGCTTGGGCATAAACCTGTACAGCTGGCTGGCCTGGCTGCCGTTGCTGGCCTTCGTGCTGGTGCTGCCGTTGCCCAATGACACGCCCAGGCATGCCCTGGACCGCAAGAAGCCCGAGGCCTTGAGCGAACTTCCGGCGGACATGACGCGGCTGCTGGCGGTGCAGTTTTTGTTCAGTTTCGCCATGGTCGTGACATTTCCCTATTTCATGCCCTTCGGCGAGCAGTTGGGGATTGGCAGCGACACCTTGATCGGTGTGCTCTACAGCCTGCCCCATGTGGTGTACCTGCTGGCCTTGCCCTGGGTCCACAAGCACCCGGGCAACCTGCTGTTGCCAGGGCTGGCGCTGTTGGCCGTCAGTAATGCACTGCAATTCTGGAGCGTGCAGGCCGAGCCGTTGTTTGCCCTGCGCCTGCTCAGTGGGGCGGGCATGCTGCTCAGCTTTGTCGGCCTGCATCGCTGCCTGAGCCAGCGCAGCCGCCAGGGCAGTGCAGGGCGCCTGTTCGGCTGGTTCGACTCCAGTGGCAAATGGGCCGGCACGGCTGCCGGTGTCACGGCTGCCGTGGTCAGTCAGGCCTGCGGCATTGCATCGCCCTTTCTTGTTGCATGCCTGGCGGCCCTGGCTGCCTTGGTAATCGCACGCCCTCTATTGATGACTTCCCGGGAGATTCCGGCATGACGATCACCCTTAATACTGTATCCCTGAACGACCATGCCCTGGATGGAGAGGCCCAGCGCCATGCCATCGAGTGCCTGCTCAATTGCTATTTGCGTGAATATGCCCTGCCACGCAACGAAGCCAACCTGGACTATCAGGCACAGGACTTGCCGATGAGCCTGCGCCAGGCCAACGGCCGTTGCATCAGCCTGCGTCTGCCGGGTGGCCGGCTGGTGGTGCGCATCGACCGCGCCAGCCTGCTGGGGCGCTGCCATTACATCGGCGCACCTTACTTCAAGGGCAACCAGCAAAGTTGGCGCCCCCTGGACGCCGAGGAGCTGGCCAGCCTGTTGTGTACGCCGCTCAGCGGTGTCGAGCGAGTTGGCGAGATGTTGCAACAAGTCGCCAACAGCCTGCAGATTACCCGAACCTTTCTGCGCCATGCCCGTCCGGCCAATGAGGTCACTGACAGCCTGCTGGCGTCCGAGCAACATCAATTGTGGGGCCATGCCCTGCATCCGACGCCAAAAAGCCGCGAGGGCATTTCCCATGACGATTTGCTGGCCTGTTCGCCGGAGGTCGGGGCGCGCTTTCAATTGCACTGGTTCAAGGTTGATCCGCTGCTGATCCGTCATCAGGGCGAGAATCCGCGCAGCACCCTGCATCAGCTCTCGGGGCGCGACGACGCTTATCCGTGCCACCCCTGGGAAGTCGCTCGCATACTGGCCGACCCGCTGGTGCAGCGTGCGCAGCAACAGGGCCTGATCGAGTACCTCGGGGTACTGGGGCTGGCCATGTACCCGACCTCGTCCGTGCGTACGCTTTACCACCCGCAACTGGCCTATTTCATGAAGTTCTCGATGCATGTGCGGTTGACCAACTGCGTGCGCAAAAACGCCTGGTATGAGTTGGACAGCGCCGTTGCCCTGACCCGTCTGCTTGGGCCGATCATGGACGAACTGGCAACCCGGCAACCGGATTTTGTATTGATGCCCGAACCTGCCGCTACCAGCCTGGACCTCAGTGCCCTTGGTTCCCTGGAGGAGGCCCGCGAAGTCACCGAGTGTTTCGGCATCGTGTACCGGGCAAACCTGAGCGTGGCTGACCGCGAGCGCTATCAGCCGCAAGTGGCGATGGCACTGTTTACCTGGGATCAACAGGATCGCAGCGTCTGCCGCCAGCAGGTTCAGCGATACGCTGACCGGGCCGGCTTGAGCATCGAACAGGCCACGTTGAACTGGCTGGATGCCTATGCCGCTCGGATGCTGGGCGGCGTGCTGTATTGCCTGTTCCGCCAGGGCATAGCGCTGGAGCCGCATTTACAGAACACGGTGATCGGTTTCACCGAAGACGGCCTGCCTTGCCGGGTGTGGATTCGCGATCTGGAAGGGACCAAGCTGGTCCCGGAAATCTGGCCTGCCGAACGCCTGAGCGCGCTGGATGAGCGCACCCGGACCTCGGTCTACTACAGCGCGCAAAAGGCCTGGCAGCGGGTGGGTTACTGCGCTCTGGTAAACAATCTGGGAGAAGCGATTTTTCATCTGGCCAATGGCAGCGACACCCTGGAGCAGCAGCTCTGGGGTCGAATTGCTGAACTGTTACAGGCCCAATCCCTGCAGCTCGGCCAGCCACAGCCACTGCTTGACCTGTGCGCCGGGGCAGCGTTTCCCAGCAAGGAAAACTTTATGACCCGCTTGATGATGCGTGCCGACCGAGAGGCCGGTTACACCTTGCTGCCCAGCCCGCTGGCAGTCATTGAAAAGAGCGAATGCGCATGAAGCTTCCTGTAGCGGTCCGTCAACGTATCGAGCAGCTCAAGGCCGGGCACGAGGCGCCACTGTGCGCCTACATTTACGACCTGCCAGCCCTTGAGCAGCATGTAAAAGCGATGCGTCAGGCAATGCCCGAAAATTGCGAACTGTTCTACGCTGCAAAGGCCAACCCTGAAGCTCGGGTGCTGAAAACCCTGGCACCTTGGGTGGATGGATTTGAAGCTGCCTCGGGCGGTGAACTGACCTGGTTGCACGAGCAGTGCCCTGACCAGCCGCTGATCTTTGGTGGCCCTGGCAAGCTCGATCATGAACTGGATATTGCCCTGCAGTACCAGGTTTCGGCGTTTCATGTCGAGAGTGTCACCGAACTGCGCAGCCTGGCTCGCATCGCTGGCAAGCGGGGCGTACAGGCGCCGGTGATGCTGCGCCTGAATCTGAAGCTGGCCCGGGCACCTCAGAGCCGTTTGGTCATGGGCGGTAAACCTACACCGTTCGGCCTGGATGAAGAGGGGCTGGCCAGCGCCCTGCAAGTGTTGCGCGAAGAGCCGTCGCTGGAACTCAAGGGGCTGCATTTCCATCTGCTTTCCCATCAGTTGGATGTGGATGCGCATCTTGAGTTGATTCGCAGCTATTTACTGACCTTCCGCCAACTGTGTCGCGACCACGGCTTGCAACTGCCCCTGCTGAACGTCGGTGGCGGCATGGGGATCAACTATCAGGACGCAGCGCAGTCGTTCGACTGGCCGAGGTTTTGCCTGGGCCTCAAGGGGTTGCTCGACGAGTACCCGATGGGCGCGACCCGTATCCGCTTTGAAATCGGCCGCTTTATCAGCGCTGCGTGCGGCTACTACGTCATGCAGGTGCTGGATATCAAAAGCAGCCACGGCGAGCTTTTCGCCATTGGCCGTGGCGGTACTCACCATTTTCGTACCCCGGCAGCCCAGGGCCATGACCATCCGTTCACGGTAGTGCGGGGCAATCAACCCGCACAGATCAGCGATCAACGCGTCACCCTGGTAGGCCAGCTCTGTACGCCGAAAGACGTGCTTGCAAGGCAGCAACCGGTCGCGCAACTGGCGATTGGTGACCTGCTGGTATTCACCCTGGCGGGGGCCTATGCCTGGAACATCTCGCATCAGAATTTCCTGATGCATGAACCGCCGTTGAAGGCTTTTATCGAGGGTTGATTGCACGCAGCTGGCAGCCCAATGGCTGCCAGTTGTAAAAGCCAGAGGGCTATTGGCTCAGAAGGACCTCGCTCAGGAACTCATAGCCCATTTTGATTGCGGGCACGCTGATGCAAACAAAAAGAATGCCGAACTGCCACTGAACAATCTTGTTGTGGGCTTCCAGTGTCGAGATTGAGGTACGCAGTTCTACGCCTTGTTCCCTTATGGACGAGCGAAGCTCGGCACTTTGCTCCCTGATCAGGGCGCGCAGCTCAGCGCCCAGCTCTGAAAGGGAGGTTTTGAGGTGTTTTTCTGTTTGTGCGAGATCCGATTTGGATGCGAGCTTTTCCACATCACTCTCCCAGGCATCAATGACTGCCTTGGCTTTATTTGAGGGCATGCTGATTGATGTCAGCGCGTCATACAGGGTGATCGACTGTTTCATTTCGCCTCCTGCGATTGGCAACTGCTGCAAGGCCCCTGCCTGCCGGCGGGGCGGGTCCAGGCCAAATAATCTACTCAACCCGCCAAATAATAAAGTCAGGCGATTCTTATAGTTATGTCGGCCTTTGGGGATGACCAATAACAAAGCCGCTGGCAACAGCGGCTTTGTTTGCAGGTTGTTCGCGCCTTAGCGGGGTAGCGAAGGGGCGACAGATTGCGGTGCAAGGTTCTGCTCGCTATGGCCGGGCATCATTTCCCACGCATCACGGGGCTCGTCCAGGTCGCGGTTGAGGGTTTCCGGGGTTTTGAAGGTGGTATACAGGGTAATCAGCGTCAGCAGTGACAGGTAGCAGGCAATCGGCAACCAGGCGCCGATACCGGCGCTGGCATCGCCATCATGGCTGGCCACGACCAGGGCGATTAGCCCGGCGCCAATTAATGGTGCTATGCCGCCAGCAATCACCGCAGAGGCTTCCCGGGCGATGGATACCCCCATATAGCGGTGGCGCGAGCCGAACAGCTCAGGCATCAGCGCCGCCTGGGTGCCAAACATGCCCCAGGTGCCGATGCCCAGGGCGATGGAGATGGCAATGATACTGGCCACCACGTTGCCCTGGCTCAGTACCCACCATACCGGGAAGGCCAGTGCCAGTTGCAGCAGGGCAAAGGCCCGGTACACCACCACACGGCCAAAACGGTCGCTGAGCTTGCCGGCAATCGGCACGGTCAGCGCGCCCAGGCTGGCGGCGCAGATCAGTGTCAGTACGCCAACCGGCCCTTGCAGGCCGACCACGCCCACGATGTAACTCACTGCCAGGGCCTGGTAAATCGACGAACCGCCGTTTTCGCCCAGGCGCAGGCCGATGCCCAGCAACAGCGTAGGTTTGGAATGTTTCATCGCGCTTTTGAGCGGGTTGTCGCACACGCGCTTGAGTGCCTTGAGGCGGATAAAGGTCGGTGACTCCTTGAGCGACAGGCGCATGTACAGGCCCAGGGCAACGATCACCACGCTGCTGAAAAACGGTATGCGCCACAGCCCGCTTTCGAGCACGTTGTCACTGCTGCTGATGACCGCAAAGTACACCAGTGCGGCAAGGATAGTACCCAGTTGAATACCAAGAAACGGCAGCGCCGCGTAGAAGCCGCGGCGACCTTGCGGGGCGTACTCGGTCATCATTACCGCCGCACCGGCTTGTTCGGCACCGGCACCCAGCCCCTGGAGCAGACGCAGCACCACCAGCAGCACGGGGGCGAGGTAGCCGACCTGGCTGAAGGTGGGCAGGGCGCCAATCAGGGTGCTGGAAACGCCCATCAGCAGCACCGTGGAGGTAAGCACGAACTTGCGCCCCACGCGGTCGCCGATCATGCCGAACAGCACGCCGCCCAGCGGGCGGATCGCAAAGCCCAGGAAGTAGGTGCCAAAGCTGGCGATCAGGCTCATGGTGCGGGTTTGTTCAGGGAAGAACAGCGGGCCGAAAATCAGCGCGGCGGCCAGGGTGTAGAGGGCAAAGTCATAGTATTCCAGCGCGCTGCCCAGGGAGCAGGCCCAGGCGGCCCGGTGCAGGTCTTTCTTGGGTGCTTCGGTTTCGGGGACCAGGTCAATATCAGATGAACCATGTTCGTGAGTCATGTGGGTACCTTCTGGTAGGTGCCTTTACGGCATCTTGTTATCGATAGGCAGCAGGTTTTTTACAGATTCAACCTCTGTATTTCCTCGAGCATGGCCTGCTCCATGATGTCGATGGGCGCCTCCATGCCGGTGTACAACTCGATTTGTCGACAGGCCTGATGCACCAGCATGCGCGTGCCGGACACGGTGCGGCAGCCCAGCTCGGCGGCCTGCAGCAGCAAGGCGGTGCGCACGGGCATAAAGGCTACATCCATGACAATCAGGTGGCTGGCCAGCAACCCGTCCAACGGGTTGCTGTCGGGCTGCTTGAAGCCCACGCTGGTGGCATTGATCACGATGTCGAAATCTTGCGCGGCAAAGGTCTCGACACCGCCGCCCCAGTGCGCGCCCAGGTCTGAGCTCAGGACCTTGCCCCGTTCGCTGCTGCGGTTGAACACTGTGACCCGGGCTGCCGCTTGCAAACAGCCATAGACTACGGCCCGTGCTGCACCACCCGCGCCGATCACGGCAACCCGCTGCTTATTGAGCTCGCAGACTTCTTGCAGGGCGCGCACCGCGCCCAGGTAATCGGTGTTGTAGCCGGTGAGTACACCGTCGACATTATTGATGGTGTTGACCGCGCCAATGACCAGCGCGGACTCATCGATCGCGTCCAGATGCTCCATCACCACGGTTTTGTAGGGCATGGACACGTTCATTCCGCGCACACCCAATGTGCGGATGGCCGCAACGCCTGCTACCGGATCTTCGATGCCAAAACAGACAAAGGTGTAGTCCAGACCCAGGGCCGCGTAGGCCGCGTTGTGGATTTTTGCAGAGAGGGAAAAGGGCGAGCCCATGATCGAACCGCACAGGGTTGGCAGGGACTGGGGCATGCGTGCCTCCTTGTTTTGGATTTATGAGTGGGGCAATAACCCCACTTTCAACCCCTCCTGCGCCGTGTGCCAATCGTATATGGTGATATTGTGATCACGGATGCTGATCACCACCTGAGCCTGGGCGATTGACGATGCGTGCAGCACATTGAAGCTCTTGCGGTGTTATGGTGCTGAATCCTTCCTGCCAACGGATTTGTTGTGATGACTACACCGCGTGCTGCTGTCGGCCCGATCCAGGCCGTGATTTTCGATATGGACGGTTTGTTGCTGGATACCGAGGGCATCTACACCGAAGTTACGCAGATCATCGCCGAACGTTACGGTCGCACTTATGACTGGAGCATCAAGCAGCACATCATTGGTCGCGGCGCCCTCGACCTCGCCGAATTTCTGGTCAAGGCGCTGGAATTGCCGATCACCGCGCAGGAATTCCTGGTTATCCGCGAACCGCTACTAAAAGAGCGCTTCCCCAAAGCCGCGGGCATGCCGGGTGCCGAGGCGCTGGTGCGGCATTTGAAGGCACACAATATCCCGATAGCAGTAGGTACCAGTTCGTCGCAGCATTCATTTGCGCACAAGACCACCTTGCATGGTGAGTGGTTTGACCTGTTTGACACCATCGTCACTGCTGATGACCCTGAAGTGGGCGCGGCCAAGCCTGCGCCGGATATCTTCCTCACGGCAGCACGGCGCCTGGGCGTTGCGCCCGGGCAGTGCCTGGTGTTTGAAGATTCCCCCTTCGGCGTAACTGCGGCAAAAGCCGCCGGCATGACCGCCATAGCCGTGCCGGATGAAGCGATGGCCGACAGCAAGTACGCGCATGCCGACCAGATCATTCGCCAGCTGGCCGATTTTGATCTGGCGGCCTACGGTTTGCCGCCGATGCGTTGAGCGAGAGCAAACACTTTGTAGTCATTGACGAACGTCGCCTCGCTCCGCTCGTCAACGGCTACAGGGGTCACTGCACCGGCAGCTTTTCCAGTGCTGCACGCAGCTCGTCGGCGCTGGCAAATTCCTGTCGGGATACCAGGGTGCCGTTGTCCAGTTGCAGCCACAGCACCTTGTCTTCTGCGCCCGGATAGTTGGCAGCCACCTTGCCGTCGCGGTCGAGCACCACGCGGTAGCTGTAGTCACGCATGGCCGGGATGGCGATAAATTTGCCGATCAGCGAAGGCATGCGCTGCACATCGGCAAGGAACACCACATTGCGTGCCTCCAGATAGCCCTTGGCCTGGTTCTCCAGTGCGGCCTTGACCAGTTTTGAGCCGTCCATATTGCGTGCTACCAGCAGCACCCGGGTTTTCTCGTTAAGGGTGTAGGGCTGGTCGTGCTGATCCTGCAAGGTCCACTGCGTCAGGCGCTCGCCGATATTCGCGGCCTGGGCCAGCATGGAAAAAGCGCTCAACAGCAGCACAAGTGCAATTTTCACCGTTCGATACCCCTTCAGTTAACTAGGTCTGGCCTGACAGGTTTCAGGCAGGGCCGGTATGGTATCCCACGGCGTCAGGTAAAAGGTCTGAGACGCATTTAGCTACAAAATGCTCTATGGTTAAGCGCAACCGGCCCAAGGAACTGCACTGATGACGCGTCTGACAGCGAAAGACTTTGCCCCCGAATTGCTTGAGCTCTATGACTACTACGCCCACGGCAAGATCAACCGCCGCGAGTTTCTTGACCGTGCTGCGGTGTTCGCCCTGGGTACGACGGCGTTATCGTTGCTGACGGCGTTGAGCCCTGACTATGCACTCGCCGAGCAGGTTTCCTTTACCGACCCGGATATTGTTGCCGAGTACATTCTGTACCCGTCGCCCAAGGGTAACGGCCAGGTGCGGGGTTATCTGGTGCGGCCAGCCAAGGCCACCGGCAAGCTGCCGGCCGTGGTGGTGGTGCATGAGAATCGCGGGCTGAATCCGTATATCGAAGATGTGGCCCGGCGCCTGGGCAAGGCGGGGTTTATTGCCCTGGCACCCGATGGCCTGACGTCGGTGGGTGGTTACCCCGGCAATGACGAGCAAGGCCTGGCGCTGCAGCAGAAAGTTGACCCGACCAAGCTGATGAATGACTTTTTCGCGGCGGTGGAGTGGTTGATGCACCACGATGCAAGTACTGGCAAAGTGGGCATTACCGGGTTCTGCTATGGCGGCGGGGTGGCCAATGCGGCAGCAGTGGCCTACCCGGAGTTGGGGGCGGCGGTGTCGTTTTACGGACGCCAGCCAGGTGCCGATGAGGTCAGCCGTATCCAGGCACCGCTCATGCTGCACTACGCCGGGCTGGATACGCGCATCAATGAAGGCTGGCCAGCCTTTGAACAGGCGTTGAAGGCCAACGGTAAAGTCTATGAGGCACATGTCTACCCGGGGGTGAATCACGGCTTTCACAACGACTCCACGCCCCGTTACGACGAGGCCGCTGCCACCCTGGCCTGGAACAGAACCCTTGACTGGTTCACCAAGTACCTGGCGTAGCGCTTAGCTGTTTTTTTTACGCAGGCTTTTGATCCGTGCGCTGGCGCGCTGCACGGCGGCCATTTTTTCCGGGCGCTTCATGCCCCGCCATTTGCGGATGTCTTCCTTGGTACGCCCGCAACTCACGCACAAGTCGCCGCTAAGCTGGCAAACCGCAATGCACGGGTTTTCGATGTCTTTTGCCACGGCTCAGTTCTTCTGGGCCAAACGTTTTGGCCAGTTGCCGCCACAGCTGCGCTGGCATTCTTCTTCCGAGTCGAAATACACATGGGCCGAGCCGTTACGCACCTTGACGCCGGCATCCGCCAATGCCTGGGCCGTCAGTTCCCCCATAAAGCGCGCCTCGCCATCGGCCAGGGCGAAGTCTTTGCTGGCTTGCGTATCGAACACCCAGACCACCTTGAGGCTGGCCGGGAAGGCTTCGTAGTCGACCACATGGGTGAGCCAGGCAAACCCCGGGATCTGTGATTTGGCCGTTTCACAGGCCTCGGTCAGGGAGGTGATCAGGCGACGTTCGATCTGTGCCTGGGTGCGTTTGCTTAAAGACATGGGTGAATCCTGTTGATAGGCGGGGCAAAGCCGTGATTATACCTGAGCGCGGGGCTTGGCTACTGCTGCTTCGCCCAGAGTGCCACCTGAGGTAGAATGTCGCGGTTGAACGGCTGGCCGCCCTGGAGCGTCATGTCCACGCAGGTTCCCCGGAAGGAACCGCGAGCAGGCCGGACATCAAGGGAGTCGCATCTGCTGTACCCAAAATGTTACCCAAGTAGCTGAAGCCAAGACCAACAAGAGATCAGCGCCCAAGGTACATGAAGTGAGGTCTGTAACGTGCACAGGCCTTATATATCTGCCCGTTCGGGGCTTGAAGCTGGTTCGATTGCAGGTGACCGTCTGCAGTGGGCCAGGCAACTTCAGGCACTGCGTGCCGGGCAGATGGCGTTTTATCTTAGGTACTACAACATGTTAAAAAAAATGAACAAGGGGCTACTGGGCCTGGCGCTGACCATGGGGATTACCTCCGTGCAGGCGGCAGAACCAAAACACGTGGATGTACTGCTGATCGGCGGCGGCATCATGAGCGCTACTCTGGGTGTCTGGCTCAATGAGCTGGAACCCGGCATGTCCATGGAGATGATCGAACGTCTCGATGGCGTTGCCCTGGAAAGCTCCAACGGCTGGAACAACGCAGGTACCGGTCACTCGGCCCTGGCAGAGTTGAACTACACGCCGGAAGACAAGAACGGCAATGTTGAGATCCCCAAGGCCATTGAAATCAATGAAGCCTTCCAGGTCTCGCGCCAGTTCTGGTCGTGGCAGGTCAAGAACGGCGTGCTGAAAGATCCGCGCTCGTTCATCAACTCCACGCCGCACATGAGCTTTGTGTGGGGCGACGACAACATCAAGTTCCTGAAAAAGCGCTACGAAGCATTGCAGGCCAGCCCTCTGTTCGCGGGCATGCAGTACTCCGAAGACCCGGTGCAGATCAAGAAGTGGGTTCCGTTGATGATGGAAGGGCGTGATCCCAACCAGAAAGTCGCGGCTACCTGGTCGCCGATCGGTACTGACGTGAACTTTGGCGAAATTACGCGCCAGTTTGCAGCCTACCTGCAAACCAAGCCTAACTTCTCGCTGAAGCTGTCGAGCGAAGTGCAAGACATCAAGCGCAACGAAGATGGTTCGTGGCGTGTGGTGTACAAAAACCTGAAAGACGGCAGCACAACCGAAACTGACGCCAAGTTCGTGTTTATCGGCGCTGGCGGCGGTGCCCTGCACCTGCTGCAGAAATCCGGCATTCCTGAAGCCAAGGAATACGCAGGCTTCCCGGTTGGCGGCTCGTTCCTGGTGACCGAAAACCCGACTGTTGCCGAGCAGCATCTGGCCAAGGCCTATGGCAAGGCTTCGGTTGGCGCGCCACCAATGTCGGTTCCGCACCTGGACACCCGCGTGCTGGATGGCAAGCGCGTCATCCTGTTTGGCCCGTTCGCAACCTTCTCCACCAAGTTCCTGAAAGAAGGTTCGTACTTCGACCTGCTGACCAGCACGACTACGCACAACATCTGGCCAATGACCAAAGTCGGTATCGAACAGTACCCGCTGGTTGAATACCTGGCCGGTCAGCTGATGCTGTCGGACGAAGACCGCTTCAATGCTCTGAAAGAGTACTTCCCGAACGCCAAGTCCGAAGACTGGCGCCTGTGGCAGGCCGGTCAGCGTGTGCAGATCATCAAGCGTGACGAAGACAAGGGCGGCGTGCTGAAACTCGGTACCGAGATTGTCAGCGCCAAAGATGGCAGCATCGCCGGCCTGCTGGGCGCATCCCCGGGTGCCTCCACTGCGGCACCGATCATGCTGACCGTGCTCGAAACCGTGTTCAAGGACAAGGTTGCGACACCAGAATGGCAAGCCAAGCTGCACCAGATCGTGCCGAGCTATGGCACCAAGCTGAACGGCGATCCTGATCGCGTTGCTCAAGAGTGGGCCTACACGGCTGAAGTCCTGAAACTGACTCCACCACCGGCAATCCCGGCGGCGACTCACACTGCAACACCTGCTCAAGCGCCGGCCAAGCCTGCGCCAAGCAATCCAGCGGCTGACATGGCGCTGTAAAAAAACGGCCCCGCCCGATGCTATTCGGGTGGGGCCGCTTTATTTGGCGTGACTTCCTCGTTCAACCTCCGCGCACTACCTCACTGGGTCCCGAACAGGGCCGTCCAGTAAATCCCCGCATCACTTTTCGGGTCCGTCGCATAGGCAGCGCCCAGCTCGCGAAACTCAGGGTTCATCACATTGGCACAATGGCCAGGGCTTGCCAGCCAGCCATCGACCAGCTTGCGCGTGGTGTCTTGCCCGGCGGCGATGTTTTCGCCGATCTGTTGCGCGATATAGCCCGCCAGTTCCGCACGATCCCCCGGGGTGCTGCCATCACGGCCCTTATGATCGAAATAGTTGTTGTTGGCCATGTCCCGCGAATGATTTTCGGCAGCGCTGGCCAGGTTGCTGTTCCAGGTCAGGGGCGCGGCGGGGCTGAAGGTCTGGGTGCCGCATTGGCGGGGTTGGTTGCGGGCACTGTTGAGCATCTCGAGGACTTTTTGCCCTTCGGCCTGCCAGTCACCCAAGCGTGCCGCCAGCAGCGGGCGGGCCAGGACGATGCGCCAGTCGCGCTGGTCATGGCTGACGCCGATATCGACAAATTGCGGGTCGAGCACCACGCGACAGAAGCTTTCCTGCACGGCTTTCATGGCGGCTTGCGCATCGCGAGGGCCGGACAGGTTGATCGCCTGTACATTGACCATCGGGTAGGCCGCCCGGGCAAGGGCTTGCTGCAAATCGCCGAAGCTGCTGGCCGGCAGCACCAGGCGGGTGTCGGCCGACAGCGGCGGCAACTCTTGCGATGGCTGCCCGGCGCACAGCTGAATCTGGCTGCGGTAGGCGTTGATCGACTCGATCAATTGCGATTCTTCGCTGGCCATGGCGCCAACGCTGAACGCCAGACCCAGGCTCAAGGCGCCGAGACGGTTCAGGGTGAAGTGAGCACGCATACGGGTTCCCTCTAAACGGAGTGCGCTCATGATGCGTTATTTCGCCCGGTTAGTCTTTTGCCTGTGCCACGAAGGCTTTGGCCCTGGCGGTCAGTTGGTCGATCTGGCGGTCGCGCTTTTTCTCGGCGTCGAGCATGGCCTTCTTGCCGTTGCGTTGCAGCAGGTAGGTATGGATCTGGCGTACTTCGGTGGACTGGTAGATCGCGGCTACGTCGAGCACACCCATCAGGCCATCGCTGCTGTGGTCGCGTGTGTTCATCAGCACTTGCGGGCCGCGCGTACCGATGACTTGCAGGCCCATCGCCTCGAATGCGGCGACCTTGCCCACGCTGCAGGTCAGTTCGGTGTGAGGGTAGCGATGCACCACCTGCGCGACCATCGCCCGGGTCACACCCTGCTGGCGATGGCTGGCCAGTTCGGCCATATAGGCAATGCCGCAGGCCTGGGGATCGTCCTTGACGGGCAAGTACAGGGCGAAGCCGGTCACTTTTTCCGGGTCCTGGTCGTCAGTCGCGACCAGCAACTCAACGTCAATGCCTTTGGATCCATCGAGTGCCTGCAGGTACAAGTGCACTTCAAAGCCGATGGCGTATTGATAGATGCTGTACAGCAGATTGCTCGGGGCGATTTCCATCGCACTGATATCGCTCAGGTGATCGACCACCAGTTGCAGGATCTGGCTGTTGATCGGCTCGCTGACCGGGGTATTGAAATGGGTGAGGAGGGGCATGGCATGGTTTCTATAGTGTGCCGCAGGACAATTCGTAGCAGCTGCCGAAGGCTGCGTCCGATTGCAAAGCGATCGTAAATACGCGGTACGAGGTTTACCTGGATGGCCGCGGTGGCTGATCTTACGACGGCTTCGCCGCCGGACGCAGCCTTCGGCAGCTGCTACAAAATCAAAATCAGCTTCGCCGAGGTCAGCGCTGACTCAACCAAAAGTCATGCAGCGCCCGCGCGGCGGGGGCAATGGCAGCAACGCTCTGCTGATGGGCGGCTACGTCGAGGTCGGCGGGCAGTTCGAAGTTGTCCTGCTCGGCGCAGTCGGCGATGGCTTGCAGCAGGCGTGCTTGCGGTGCCGGCAGTGCTGGCCAGTTGCTGATGGCTACTGCGCGGGTGTAGCCGAAGCACCACTCTTCAGCCAGGGTCACGTCCTGGCCCAGATGTTCGGTCTGCTCGAAACGCGGTGTGAATGCGCTGCTGTCCTCAGCCAGTTGCCGGGCCAGGGTATTGATATGACGCACACTCAGTTCGATGAACTGTTTGGCTTCTTCAGGGCTTTCCCAGGCCGGGTTCTGACCGCCCCAGATCGCCGGGAACCATTCGCCAATATCGACCTGCGTCGGGCTCGAAACCAGCGCGGTGAAGTAACCGTCGAGTTCTGAAGGGTTGAGCACGGAGTGATCGTCGCCGTATTTGAGCAACGTGTTTTCGATCACATCAAAGTCGCTGGCGTTCAGGGGTTGCGATTGCATGTTCGGGCTCCTTGGAGGGGGCGGTACAGCGGGCGATCGGTGCAGATCGCCGGTGCGAAGTCAGTCCACGGAAACGATAGACTGGAGCTCAAAGTATTTAAAGCCGGCTTTGGCCAGGGCCTTTTTGGCCTCTTGCTCAGCATTGAAGCGGCTCAGATCCTTGGAGTCATGCACAAACAGGGTTTCATCGCCGTCAAACACCTTGGTCACCCGCATGGTGACGCGAAGAATCGGGCCGCTGCGTTTTTTTGGCGCAGGTGATGGCGCCTTGGCAGGTGCCGCCGCTTTTTTTACAACCGGGGCGATTTTTTCGGGGGCAGGTTCAACGTCGAATTCAACCTCAGGTTGAACCGGGGTAGCAGGCAGATCAAGGCCGAGCGCTCTGCGCATGTCGTCCTCGGTGAATCCGGCACTCATTGATAGCTCTCTGATAATTTTAAAGAGGCGCTTATAGGGCAGCGGTTCGGGTTATGGCAAGAAAATTTGATCATTTGCTACAAATTACCGCTTATTCAGGGTTTTTTGCGTTTATTGGATCCAATTTAGCTGTCGCGCAACAAGCCATGTCCATCCAGCAGTTTGTAAGCAATTTCGGGGCGCTTTTCCAGGGCGCGGCGGATGGCAGCCGGGATGGCCTGGCGGGTTTTACGGCACAGCCCCGGCTGCTCGGCAAGGCGGATGGCAATGCCGCGCATGGTGCGCACTTCGGTATGGCCGGGGTCGATCAGCACCTCAATGCCCAATTGCTCATGCATGCGCCGCTGCATATGTTCCAGGTCGCTGAGGCTTTGTATGTTCTCCAGCCGCTCCAGCAGCACCTTCTCGGCCTGGCGCGTGAGGTTGAAGATCCGCAGGTCGCTGTCAGGTGATGCCAACAGCTGTTCCCGCTCGCAGATGCAGGCGCCGGGTGGGCAGGGTGAACGAAGCGTCACGGAAGGCGTCATGGCGTTGAGCATAGCTGCCCCGGGTTTTAGTCGTCCAGACGCAGGGCCATGATCACCGTACGCTCGGCCCCGTGGTACTCGTCGCGCACTTTCTCAAAGCCCAGTTGCGCATAGAAAGACTCCGCCGTCAGCGAGGAGGGCACCCGCAGTTCTGCAATCTGCGCAGCAATGGCGGCGTCCTTGAGGCGCGCCATCAATTGCTGGCCTATGCCACGGCCCTGATGGTGCGGGCTGACGAACACACTGCGCACCACCGCCTGATCCAGGCTGGCAGTGCCCACGACCTGCTGTTCGAGTACGGCTACATACATCTGGCGTTGTTGCATCAGATTCAGGATCGAGGTCGGGCAGAAGTGCTGCTCGACCGCGCTGATCACCTGCGGGGCATAGTCCCGGGCGTTGGACTCACGCAAGGCGGCGATCACCAGGTTGCTGATGGCTTGGGCATCGACTGGCAGGGCACGGCGAATCAGGCACTGCATACAGGCTCCTTGCTCTAGTGCGGTTGGGCCGCCGTGCCAGCCCCGTCGGCCAGCACCCAGGCGTAGAGCTGGCGATCGATATTGGCACCGCTGAGAATCAGCGCCACGCGGCGGCCTTGCTGGCGCGACTGCTCGCTGATCAACCCGGCCAGCGCTGCGGCCCCGGCCCCTTCGGCGGTGTTGTGGGTAGTTTCATGGTAGACCCGAATCCCGTGGGCGATCTGCTGATCGGTGACCCGAATGATTCGCGCCGCGCCTTTGCGGATAATGTCCAGCGCTTCTGGCAGCGGTTGGCGACACGCCAGGCCGTCGGCGAACGTGCGCGCAGAGTCGGTACACACCACACGGCCCTGTTCAAAACTTTGCGCAAACGCATCGGCGTGACTGGACACCACCCCGACAATCTCGGTGTTCAGGCCCAGCAGGTCGCGGGTCTGGATCAGTCCGCAGATCCCCGAACCCATGCCGATGGGGACATACACCGTGTCCAGCTCTTCGACGGCTTCGAGCAGTTCCAGCGCATAGGTGGCCACGCCGCGGATCAGGTCCGGATGAAAGGCCGGCACCAGGTGCCATTGCCGGTTTTGCGCCAATGCCGCCGCTTCGGCCCGCGCTTCATCGAAGTCCTGGCCGCATTCAATCACGGTTGCGCCCAACGCCCGCATGGCGGCGTTTTTTTCAACCGAGTTGCCTTGCGGCACCACGATATGGATCGGCAGGCCCACACTGCGGGCCGCCAGCGCCAGGCTTTGCCCGTGATTGCCGCGGGTGGCGGTGACCAAGCCTGTGGTGCCTGGCTCGCGGGCCAGCAAACCCTGCACATACAAAAGGCCACCCCGCACTTTGAAGGCACCGGTGGGGGTGTGGTTTTCATGCTTGACCCACACCGTGCAACCCATGCGTTCGGTCAGCAAAGGCCAGGCCAGCTGCGGGGTTGGCGCCAGGGTCTGGTGTACGGTGTGGGCGGCGAGGCGAAGGGCATTCAAGTCAAACATGGCGCACCGTCATCGAGGGATTTGACTCGATTCTAGGCACAACGCATTGTATGGGCCGACCCTTATATTGCATGGCCAACAATAAATGTGGATACCGACGCTCACCGACACGGACCAGCCGCGCTACCTGGCGCTGGTCGATGCCATTACCCGGGCCATTGCCTGTGGCGAACTGCAGCCCGGAGCGCGCTTGCCCCCTCAGCGGCGTCTGGCTTGGGCGCTGGGCTGGAACCCCAGCACCACCATGCAGGCCTATCGCGAGGCAGCGCGGCGGCATCTGGTGGCGGGTGAGGTGGGGCGTGGCACCTATGTGCTGGCGGGCAGCCAGGAGGCGACCCTGTTCAGGCTGCAACACGCCGACGAACAGGCCAGCCGTATCGATCTGCGCACCAACGTTCCCGCCATCGACCACCTTGGTGAGCAGGATGCGCAAGCCTTGTCCTGGTTGCTCGACAGTCGCCAGGCAATTCGCTTGCAGGGCTATCTGAGTGCTGCCGATCTGCTGCAGGCGCGAGTCCAGGGAGCGGCCTGGCTCAAGGGGCGCGGGCTGGACGTGAGTGTGGAGCAGATCATGCTCTGCACCGGTGCCCAGCAAGGGTTGTTTACCGTGCTGCTGTCGTTGTGCCAGGCGGGCGATACGGTGCTGGTTGAAGCCTTTACCGCGCCGGGGATCAAGGCCGCCTGCGCGCAGTTGCGTTTGCCCATGCAGGGGGTGGCGATGGACGATGAGGGGATCCTGGCGCAGGACTTCGAACGGATGATTCGTGCCACCGGGGCGCGGGTTGCAGTGCTGACCCCGACCCTGCAAAACCCCACTGCGGCGGTGATGAGCGTTGAACGCAAACAGGCGATTGCCCGGATCGCCCGGCATCACGGTGTGCAGGTGATTGAAGACGATGTATACGGTGCGCTGACCGCCAGCCCGCCGTTGTACCGCTATATGCCCGAGCTGGGAGTCTTGATCACCAGCCTGTCCAAGACCGTGGCGGCGGGCGTGCGCCTGGGCTGGATTGTGGCGAGCCCGTCTGTGCTGGCGCGTATCGATCCTTATGCGCAGTCGGCGCATTGGGGCGTATCGCCGCTGTGCCTGGCTATCGCCTGCCAATGGATCAGTGATGGCACTGCGCAAGCGCGACTGCAGTGGCAAACCGCGGAAGTGACCCGGCGCTGGCGCCTGGCAAGAAAGCTGCTGGGGCCGGCAATGGACCCGGCAGACGCACCATCGCCGCATATCTGGGTGACGCTGGCAGGCGGCGCCGAAGGCTGTCGTGCCGTTGGGGTTGAGGTGGTGCCGGCGGATGTTTTTGCGGTTAAATCCACCCCAAGCCATGCGGTGCGCATCAGCCTGACGGCGGCTGCCAGCGCCCAGGTGCTGAAAGTGGCGCTGCAGCGGATTGCATGCCTGCAACACCCCTGACTATCCAAGGACCCCCATGCGCAGAGAAATTGGCTACTGGCACCGCGAAGGTCGCGAGCTGTTCTATTACCTGGAATTCAAGCCCGATACCGCCGAGTTTTACCTGACGTGCGAACACACGCCCGCCGAAGGCGAGGGCAGTGTGCGCTCGGTATTGCTCAGTGAGGCGCGCGGCGAGCGTTACTACGAAGACGCGTTGCTGATTATCAAGGAGGAACTGTTCAGGCAATACACCCTGTGAGCGGGGATCGCGGTCAATGTTCCGGTTGGTGGCTGGGGCAAGATGTGCCGATAATGCCGCGGGCCCGACAGGTGTCGGGTCAGGATGTTGCCATTCAAAGGAGCTGTAAATGCGCGTGTTTTATATCTTTACCCTGTTGGGCAGCTTGCTGCTGGCCGGTTGCGCCAGCAACCCGATGGCCCCGGTAGCCGACCAGGCGGTGCAGGCCCCGAGCCCCGACATGGCACAAGTGGTGTTTATGCGCGATGCCTATACCGGCAAAGCCATTGTCTCTTCACTGTATGACGTGACCGATGGCCAAACCCGTTTTATCGGCGTAATGGCCAATGGCACCAAGATCGCCCACCCGACCACCCCGGGCAAGCACACCTTTATGGTGGTGTCCGAAGCGGCTGACTTTATGGAGGCCGACCTGGTGGCTGGCAAAACCTACTACGCGCTGGTTACGCCGCGCATGGGCTTGTGGAAAGCCCGGTTTTCCCTGTGGCCGATCAGCAATGAGCCGGATGCGGCCCACAGCTTGAAGTCCAATAACTTCAAGGGCTGGGTCGAAGACACCGATCTGGTCACCAACTCGCCGAAATCCCTGGCCTGGTACCAGCGGGTCAAGGCCAGCGTCGAGAAAAAGCGCGCGGAGTACTGGCCGGTCTGGCAGGAAAAAAGCGCTGAGGCTATTGCCGAGCGCACACTCAAGCCAACGGATGGTTTGTAACACCTGAGCCGGGGCGGTGGCATTTATGTCGCCCTGGTCTTACCTCGGCACTTCGCTGAGTTGCAGCACCCAGGTAATTGCCTGCGCCTTGCCATCCCACACATAGCGAAAATGCTGGCCCTGCACCGGTAGCGAAAGCGCCGGAGGGCGAAACGCTGCCACGCACTCGTGGCCGCTCAGCCGCACGCTGTTGTACAGCAGGCCCCAGGCGCCTTCTGCACGCAGTGGCCGGGCAAAATCCTGGCTCAGGCCATAACGGGCAGGTGAGGGATCGTGCAGGTCGGCAACGCCGCGTATATCGATCATCGGTTGTACAACGCGGTTGATATAGGTCCGCAAGGTAATTTCAATACTGGGCTCGCGGGTGGCCCGCCAGAACTGCTCCTGGTGAAAACAGGTTTCAGCAATGGCCGCCTCGACGCTGCTGGCGCAGTAGTACACACCATAAGTGCCATCGGTAAAACGACTGGCCCGGCCAATATGGGTAAAGGCGGCCATGACGGGTGTCGACCCTTCGCCGCACAACCGGTCTTGCGGCTTTACCCGCTGCAGGACGCCAGCCTGGTCACGCAGACGGTCATTGGTGAGGCTTTCAAGGACAAAGGCGATCTCCAGGTCGGCCGGGTCCAGGGTGTCTTCAAATACTGAAATGGGCGGGAAGGCGCTGTTGACGATGCGATAAGCCCTGGTCCATTCAGGCAGCACTGCATCAGGCATCAGCCGCGCACCCCATCCAGATAGCGGCGCACATCCGCCAGATCGACCACCTGGCCGGCGAGCATGTAGCCCAGGGCGCTCTGGCCATTGAAGGGCGCTGCGGTATTGGGTTTGTGTACCCATTGGTAGGCCCGTTCCGGGGTGTTGCTGAACAGGATACGCAGTGCCTTGTGAATGCCCATCAAGTACGAAATGCGTTCCAGGGTATCGTGGGGCAAGCGCACGTTCGGCAGTTTTTTGTATTTGAAGTAGGTGGTATTGCCAATGGCGCCAAGCAGGGTGCACTGCTGGTCCTTGGTGCAGCCCCAATGCTCCATCAGATTGAAGAAAAAGGTCAGGGCAACTCGGCCAGCATCACCGCTGGTGATGTCCGGTTCAGGGTTATGGGCGACTAGCTGCATGACGGCCTCCATAGGGTCTATAAAATCAGCCTACTCCAGATATGTATTATTTCAAGGAAATCATCCGTAACCGAATGTTTAACCGATAAGCCGGGCAGTGGGTGATTTTGCCCTGAGGGGGGATGTGCCTGAGCGCGTATCTGTCAGCCATTGGCTGGCGGTGCTGGTTTCGTGAGGTGTGATGCTGCGCACACCGCCCGGCCATGATCTACGCTTCACTAACGAAGGCTTTCAAAGCTGGAATTTTCAATGCGTAGCCCATCTGAAAACAGCCTGCACAATGCGTTGAAAGCCTGCCGGGAAAGCTTTCTCTCTGTCGGTTTTTTCAGCTTCTTTATCAATGCGTTAATGCTCGTTCCCACCTTCTATATGTTGCAGGTCTACGGTCGCGTGATCACCAGCGGCAGCCTGACCACCCTCACCATGTTGACGCTGATCATGACCGGGCTGGTGATTACCCTCGGCTGCCTTGAGTGGACGCGATCGCGGATCATGGTCCGGGTCAGCAACCGCCTCGACATGCTGCTCAGCCGCCAGGTCTACAAGGCCAGTTTCAAGCGGGCCCTGGAAAGCGGCGGGATGGACGCCTCGGCCCAGCCGCTCAACGATTTGACCGGCCTGCGCCAGTTTCTCTCCGGTAACGGCCTGTTCGCCTTTTTCGATGCGCCCTGGCTGCCCATCTATATCGCCGTGATGTTTATGTTTCACCCCTGGTTCGGCTGGGTGGCGACAGGCAGTGCGCTGTTGTTGCTGGTGCTTGCGTTTATCAATGAAAGGCTGACCGGGCCAACGCTGGCCCAGGCCAACAAGGAGCATATTGGCGCTTCGCTCTACACCACAAAAAACCTGCGCAATGCTGAAGTCATCGAATCCATGGGCATGCTTGAAACCCTGATGGAACGTTGGTGGAACCGGCAAAAAAATGTGCTGATGCTGCAATCCCGGGCCAGCGACAAAGGGGCCATGATCAGCACGCTGTCCAGGTCGTTCCGGATTCTGGTGCAGTCGCTGATTCTCGGTCTGGGCGCTTATCTGGCCGTGGATCATCAGGTGGGGGCCGGGTTGGTGTTTGCCGGGTCGGTATTGCTGGGGCGCGCACTAGCGCCCATCGATCTGATCATCGGCAGCTGGAAGGGCTTTATTGCCGCGCGTTCGCAGTACGCCCGGCTCAATGCCATCCTGGCCAAGCAGCAGGCCCAGCCCGAGCGCATGCGATTACCGGCGCCCAAGGGCGATGTGCAGGTCGAGAACCTCAGCGTTGCGGCTCCCGGTTCCAATATCCCGATCATCAAGAACATCAGCTTCAGCGTGCCGGCCGGTTGCGTGGTCGGCATTATCGGCCCCAGTGCCGCCGGCAAGTCGACCCTGGCCAGGGCGCTGCTGGGCATCTGGGCCCCGCTGCATGGCGTGGTGCGCCTCGATGGCGCGGATATCAGCGCCTGGGACAAACATGACCTGGGCCCCCATATAGGCTACCTGCCCCAGGATATCGAGCTGTTCGAAGGCAGCGTCAGCGACAACATTGCCCGCTTTGCTCTGGTCGATCCAGAGCAGGTCATTCTTGCGGCCACCACGGCCGGTGTACACGACATGATCCTGCTGTTGCCCGATGGCTATGACACCGTGATTGGCGGTGACGGCGTGGTGCTTTCCGGCGGGCAGCGCCAGCGTATCGGACTGGCCCGTGCCCTGTACGGCAGCCCGCGGCTGATTATCCTCGATGAGCCCAACTCCAACCTTGACGAAGTCGGCGACCGTGCCCTGATCGCCGCCCTTCATAACATCAGGCTCTCAGGCGCCACCCTGTTTGTGATTACCCACCGCACCAACATTGTGTCCCAACTTGACCGGCTCATGGTTATGAGCAACGGCGGCATCAGTCTGTTCGGGCCGCGTGAGCTGGTGCTGAACGAGCTCAACGCACAGCAGACACCCAAACAGGCCATGCAGTCTGATACCGCCATGGCTTCGGTGGCTAACGGCAAGGACAGTTTCGATGAACCCCATGACCCCAATTCAATCAACTGACAACTTTGCCGAATTGACCACCTGCGATCGAAAAATCCGGCGCCTGGGGTTTGCCGTTGTATTGCTGACTTTTGGTGTGTTTGGCATCTGGGCTGCATTCGCACCGCTCGATGGTGCCGCCTATGCACCCGGTGTGGTGACCGTGCAGGCGTATCGCAAAACGGTGCAGCACCTTGAAGGCGGCATCGTCAAGGAGGTGCTGGTGCATGACGGCGATATTGTCAAACCGGATGACCCGCTGATCATTCTCGACGATACGCCGCTGCGCTTCGAATACCAGATGACTCGCGGGCAACTGATTGCCGCCAAAGCGATGGAGGCCCGGCTGGTTGCAGAGCGGGACAGCCTGCCCGAGATTGTTTTTGAACCGCTGGCCCCTGCCGACAAGCTGCGCGGTAGCGAAGCGCGCCAGGGCGAGATCCGTGTGTTCAACGCGCAACGCGGTTCGCGCCTGGGCCAGATTGCCGTGTTGCAAGAGCGTATTGACCAGTTGAATGAGCAGATCAATGGAACCCAGGCGATTATCGGCGCCAAGGGGCATCTGGACAGGTCTTACAGCGGCGAAATCGTCGAATTGACCGATCTGCTGGCCCAGGGTTTTGTCGACAAGCAACGCCTGCTGGAGCAGGAGCGCAAGCGTCAACTGCTCAGGTCCGAAGTGGTCGAGCACCGATCCGCAATCACCACCTCACGGCTGCAGATCAATGAAACCCGGTTGCAGATCCTGCAAATCGACAAGGACTTCAATGCCGAAGTGGTCAAGCAACTGGCCGAAATCCAGAGCAAAATTTACGACCTGCAGGAGCGGGCCGCGGCCCTCGAAGACCGTCTGGGTCATATCGTGATTCGCGCTCCCGAAGCGGGCATGGTGATCGGCATGACCGTGCATACGATCGGCGGCGTGGTACGCCCGGCGACCCCACTGCTGGACATTGTGCCGTCAGTGTCGGGGCTGGTCATAGAGGCCCAGGTGGCGCCGGTGGACATTGATCGAATTGCCATTGGCAAGCGTGCTGATATTCGTTTTGGCGCGTTTAACAGCGCCACCACGCCAGTGATCGAAGGCGAGGTCAGCAGTGTCTCGGCGGACCGGCTGATCAATGAAAAAACCGGGGCCGGTTATTACCTGGCACGGGTCAAGGTGACCAAGGCCGGCGAGCACACTCTGGGGGAGCGCAAGTTACTGCCAGGCATGCCTGCTGACGTGTTGATCATTACCGGGCAGCGCACGCTGCTGCACTATCTGCTGCAACCGGCGCGCAATGCCATCTCACAATCGATGATCGAGGAATGACCATGCAAGTGACTGCACGTGTGCTGGGCGGTTTGTTCGGGCTTGCCGCGGGGGTTGCCCTTGTGCATGCCGCCGTGCCGGCGCCAGAAGGGGTCAGCGCCTCGACATTCACCACCGACCTGATGCAGTTGTATCGCGAGGCACGTTTGCAAGATCCGCGAATACTGGCCTCCCGTGCGCGGGCGCAAGCGGGGCAGGAGTACCAGCGCGAAGCCTTGGGGACGCTGTTTCCGCAGGTTGCGCTCAATGCCGGGGCGAACCGGATCCACCAGGAAAACGAGCTGGTGCAGCAGAGTTTCGACAGTGAAATCTACAGCCTGGTATTGCGCCAGTACCTGTACAACAAGTCCGCCTGGGAGAATTACCAAAAATTCAAAAGCATGGCCAAACAGTCTGATTCCGAAGCCCTTGAGGCACAGTCCGAAGCCACTGTGGAGCTGGCCCGGCGTTACTTCACGGTTTTGGCCGCCGAGGACGAGCTGGAGCTGATTCAGGCCGAGTTGCGCACCACGCAAAAAAGCCTGGACCGGGTCAACGCGTTGTATGCCAAACAGTTAGCCCTGATTACCGATCAGTTGGACCTCAAGGCTCGTGTCGACGGGCTGGCGGCACAGGTACTGGATGCGCGCAACCAGGTCAGTGTCAGTCGCGCGGCGCTGGCCGAGATTGTCGGACGGCCGGTCAAGGAGAAGCTCAGTCGCGTGCGTGACGATGTGCAGTTGCGCGTCTCGGCGCAGAGCCTGGAAAGCTGGGTGCGCGAAGGGGTCGCGCAAAATCCGGCGCTCAAGGCCAATGAAAGCGGGGTTGAAGTAGCTGGCGCGGCGTTGCGCGGTGGCAAGGGTGGCCACTACCCGACACTGAGTCTGACCCTTAGCGCGCAGCAGTCCAACGAAGGCTACAACAACGCCCTGGTACCGCGGACCGACAGTTATGTGGCCGGGATCGGCCTGCAGGTGCCGATATACAGCGGCGGCTCTACCTCGGCACGGGTGCGCGGGCTGTATCAGGATCAAATCGCGGCCGAGCAACAGCTGGAGTCGGTACAGCGGCGGGTAGTCAAGGAAATCACCAGCGCCTACCTGACGGCCGATACAAGCGCAGAGAAGATCAGTGCCAGTCGCAATGCCCTGGCCTCGGCACAGCTGTCCAGAGCCGCTGCAGAGAAAGCGTTCGGCTACGGGATGGTCAATGCCGTCGATGTGTTGACCAGTGTGCGTAACGAATACCGGGCTCATAGAGATTTGCTCAAGACCCAGTACGACTTCGTTACCAATGTCATTACGCTTAATCGCTGGGCGGGAAAACCCCCTGGGGATAGTGTCGCAAGCGTTAACCTCTGGCTGAATCCGGGTAGCCCCGGGCCGGATATTGCCTCCCCATAGTGGCGCCAGTTAATTGACTTCCTTGCGTATCTGTTAGCTTGGCGTTACACCATCTGTCTGTTTTTTTGACGCATATGTCATATGTCATGCATGCCGCACGCCCCCCGTCCGCGCGCTTAAGGCCTTGATTTGCGTGGGGTGCTGAGCTTTTGCAGGAAAAGCTGCCAGGCGCCTGAAAGAAGCGTGCTTGCCCGACTGCAGTGCTGGCAGCCGCGGCAGCACGCAGCTCTGTCCTAGACTTACCTGACAGCCCGAGGGAGAACATCAAAAGGCGCAAGCTATTGATAATTATTCCTGTTTATTTCGCTTCAATGGTTTTGCCCGGTGTTGGCCAGTACGTGCAACCTGAGCCGGAGCAGTAAATGGCACTATTCGTACGGGCAACGGGTAGGGGTGTTTGATTGTTCAAGGGAGTCAGGAAGGTAATGCCGCCTCTCAGAAAACCCATACGCGTGATGCTGATCGACTGTCGCCCCCTTGTTCTCAGGGGGCTTCACGACTTGATCAATGCCAGGAAGCCTCAAATGGAAGTGAGCGGCCAGGCCACCACCTATACCCATGCGCTTGACCTTGCCGATCAGTTGCGGCCCCATGTCATCTTCTTCAGCTTTTTTCCGGACGCCCTGAACCCGCTGGCAGTCATCAGCCAACTCACCCGCAGCACCGGGATGAAAGTGCTGGTGCTCAAGGGGCTGTACGACGTCATACCCGCAGCCCAGGCAATGGAAGCGGGTGCTCGTGGCATCGTGCTGGCGGAAGATCCTACAGAGTCGATCATCCTTGCCATCATCAAGGTCCACCATCGTGACACCGGGCTCAACCGGGCCTGGACCGGCGGGTTAGGCAACTATGCCGCAAGCGGGCACACGGTGTTGAAACACAATCTGGAGCTGGAGAAACAATCGCGCCTGACCTTGCGCGAGAGAGAGCTGATTCGCGCCATCGTGGACGAACCCTCGGCCAAGTACATGAGCATTGCCGGGAACCTGGGCATAAGCGAACACACCGTGCATAACCATCTGAGCAACATCTACCAGAAGCTTGACCTGATCAACCGGACGGACTTGCTGATGTACGCGATCAAGCACGGGCTGTTTGACAGTCAATAACGGCCAGTCAAAAAAAGGCCTGGCTCCTTATGGGAGCCAGGCCTTTTGCTTGCTGCGACATTTAGACAATGTCAGTCGGAGCAATATCAGTCACACCCACCAGCTTGATAATGCTGGTGATCCCCGTACCGTCACCGTCGTATGCCAGATAGCCGTCGCCTCCAACGACGCCAAAGTAGTAGTTGGTGGTGCCGTTGAGCGCCGTATCGGCTGCCGTGATAAAGGCCGCCACGTTGGCCGCAGGGGCCGCCACTTCCGTATAGTTAGCCCCTGTACCTGCGGTCGGGAAGTTCAGCGTATCCACCCCGGAAGTGAAGCCGGCGGAGATCACAGCCGTTGCCGCAGTCAGTGAGCCATCGGTATCCAGGCCGCTGAAGTTGAAGGTGTCGGCCCCCACACCACCGGTGAAGGTCTTGTCCCCTTCAATGGTCACATCCAGGGTCTGGGCGGGGGTTGCATCGGCATCCGCATCCGTCACCACGACATTGAAGGTCAGATGGGCATCCGGCGTCGACGACGTTACGAAGCCCAGGTCGGTGATCTTGACCACATCGCCATCCCAGGTTCCTGCTTCACCGGCTTCAACAGGGTTGCTTTTACTGCCCTCGCCGGACTCGTTGCTGAAGGTCAAGGTGTTGCCGGTACTGGCCCCGCTGACACCCACATTGCCATTGAGGTTGTAGCCGCTACCGGTGACACCCTCGGTGGAAACCAGCACCTGCAGGCCCTGGATCAGGTAGTTCTCGTTGCCGAAATTATAGTCATTGCTTTCGACAATCACTGCACCGTCGTTCTGATCCAGAGTGATCCCGTAGGCTGCCGGGTTCGCAATCGGGTGGAAGTTATTGGGTGAAGTCGAGGCGTTTTTTATGATGATGTCTTCGCTGTCGACAATGATCGCCCGCGTGATCAGGCTGTTGTCATCAGGATCGATCAGCTTGAGCACCAGTATCAGGTCCTCGCTGCCGATACCGTCGAACTTGACGTAGATCCCTTTGCTGGTGGCCGTGGGCGCTGCGGTTGTATCACCGAACGGGCTGGCGGTGAAGAAGTCCAGGTCCATTACCTCGCCTTGCTGGATGGTGTCACCGGCCACGCCTGCGGCGGTCCCGGAAACACTCACCCATGAGGTTGCAGCAGAGAACAGTTCGCCGGGGACGAAGGCGTTGTTGCCACCTGCCATGATGTTATTGGCACCCGTGCCTGAACCCTGTTCGGCGAAACCGCTGAACTGCACAAAGAAGTCATCGGCCAACTTGGCCACCGACACCGGCGGTTGCTGGTTGATGGGCGTCGTACCGCCAATGTTATAGCCGGTGAAACCCTGTGCGGCGGAGGTTTTCAGGATGCTGAAGCTGTCGATATCGTCCGCCAGGCTCAGCGTGTAGGTGTCTGCCACCTTGTCAAAGGTCATGGTGCCGGTTGCGTTGGTCAGCGCGCCCAGCGTCGGGTTGTTGGAGACGTAGGTGAAGGAGAGGTTGAACACCGCACTGGTGTCTGACTCCGAGGCCCATGTCACCACTTTGTTGGTGATGGCAGTGGTGCCTACCGTGCTGTCTCCCATGCTTACGGACAAGTCGCTGTTTGCGGAGCTGTAGACCGTCCCAAGGCGGTCATCCGCGCCGATGTCATAGGCAAATACGCCAGTGCCGCCGGGGGTTGGGTTGCTGGAGTTGGCATAGACCACATTGGACTTGGCCGTTACCACAGGTGAGTCGTCATCCACAGTAATCAGCAGGCCGTTGGCGGCGGCTGTGACGCTGTCGCCGTCGTAGTCCGTGGCGTTGATTGCCGTGCCCAGAGCGATGTTCAGATCGTTCTCGTTCAGGCCGGCGGCATGGTCGAGTTGATCAAGCAGCATAAAGGCATAGGCCCCGGTCGCCGCCTGCACGCTGAAGGTGAACACCGAATTGCCGGCCCCGGCAGAAGCGGTCAGCAACCAGGTGTTGCTGCCCGCGTCATAGGTAGTGGCATAGGTCACGGTGACACCGCCGCTTTTCAGGCCCAGTGCCGTCAGGCCGTTGGTGGTCAGGGAATAACTCAGCGGCTCGTCCGCACCGGACTGGAACAGGGCGCTGACATTGCCGCTGGCCAATACGATTTCCCCTGCTACGTCCCCTGTACCGCCCGGGATACCATCGCCGGGGCCAGAGTCGGCCGCGCCTTCGTGTACACCGTCTTCGTCCACCGTGCCGGTGAGCAGATTGATCGATGCGATTGGCGTGTCGTCATCCACCGTGATCACCAGGCCGTTCGCCGCTGCTGTGACGCTGTCCCCGTCAAAGTCGGTGGCGTTGATGGTGGTGCCGAGGGCGATGGTCAGATCATTCTCGTTCTGGCCGGCGGCATGGTCGAGTTGGTCCACCAGAGTGAAGGCATAAGCGCCGGTTGCGGCGTGCAGGCTGAACGTGAACACCGTATTGCCTGCACCGGCCGAGGCCGTGAGCAGCCAGGTGCTGCTGCCTGCGTCAAAGCCGACTGCGTAAGTGACGGCTACGCCGCCGCTCGTCAGGCCCAGTGCTGCGAGGCCGTTGGTGGTCAGTGAGTAGTTCAGTGCCTCGTCCGCACCGGACTGGAACAGGGTGCTGACATTGCCGCTGGCCAATACAATTTCCCCGGCCACATCCCCGGTACCACCGGCGATACCATCGCCGGGGCCAGCGTTAGCCGCACCTTCCACCACACCGTCTTCGTCCACCGTGCCGGTGAGTTGATTGATCGTGGCGATTGGCGTGTCGTCGTTCACCGTGATCACCAGGCCGTTGGCGGCGGCCGTTACCGTATCACCGTCAAAGTCGGTGGCATTAATGGCAGTGCCTAGGGCGATGGACAGATCATTCTCGTTCAGGCCAGAGGCATGATCGAGTTGATCCACCAGGGTAAAGGCATAAGCCCCCGTGGTTGCATGCAGGCTGAATGTGAACGCCGTATTGCCCGCACCTGCCGAGGCAGTGAGCAGCCAGGTGCTGCTGACAGCATCAAAGGCCACGGCATAGGTGACGGTTACTCCGGCACTTTTCAGGCCCAGTGCTGCCAGGCCGTTGGTGGTTAGCGAGTAGTTCAGGGCCTCGTCCGCACCGGACTGGAACAGGGTGCTGATATTGCCGCTGGCCAGCACGATTTCCCCGGCCACATCCCCGGTACCACCGGCGATACCATCGCCGGGGCCAGCGTTAGCCGTACCTTCCACCACACCGTCTTCGTCCACGGTGCCGGTGAGTTGATTGATCGTGGCGATTGGCGTGTCGTCGTTCACCGTGATCACCAGGCCGTTGGCGGCGGCCGTTACCGTATCACCGTCAAAGTCAGTGGCATTGATCGCAGTGCCAAGGGCAATGCTCAGATCGTTTTCGTTCAGGCCAGAGGCATGATCGAGTTGATCCACCAGGGTAAAGGCATAAGCCCCCGTGGTTGCATGCAGGCTGAATGTGAACGCCGTATTGCCCGCACCTGCCGAGGCAGTGAGCAGCCAGGTGCTGCTGACAGCATCAAAGGCCACGGCATAGGTGACGGTCACTCCGGCACTTTTCAGGCCCAGTGCTGCGAGGCCATTGGTGGTCAGCGAGTAGCTCAGGGCCTCGTCCGCACCGGACTGGAACAGGGTGCTGATATTGCCGCTGGCCAGGACTATTTCTCCGGCTACGTCGCCTGTACCACCGGCGATACCATCGCCGGGGCCAGCGTTAGCCGCACCTTCGAGCACACCGTCTTCATCTACCGTCCCCGTGAGCTGGTTCAGTGTGGCGATGGGCGTGTCGTCGTCCACCGTGATCACCAGTTTCTGCGCCGTAGCGGTGACCGAGTCGCCGTCCTTGTCGGTGACCTTCAGCACCGAACCCAGCTGCAGCAGCAATTCGTTTTCGCTGTTGTCGCCGCCCACCGTATCCGGGTGGTCGAGTTGATCGAGAAGGGTGAAGGTATAGCTGCCGTCAGAGGTATTGGTCAGCTCCAGCTTGAAGACGGCGCGGTCAGTGGCGGCGACATATTCGGCAGCAGCGCCGACATAGCCCCACAGGGTGTTGCCGATCACGTCATATTTAACCGTCTCGCCCTTGGAGGCCAGCGCCACCGCAGTCGCGGCGCTGTCAAACACTTGCACGCCGGAGGTGTCATTGGACAAGGAGTAGCTCGCCGGTGCATCGGTACCTGAGGTGAATACAGTGGCCACAGTGCCGGAGGCCGATGCAGGAACCAGCAGGCCCGCGTCGCCGACACCGCCGTCGATGCCACCGGCCAGGCTGTCTTCATCCACCAGTGCCGTAACCGGCAGCCCGGCGGCGGCAGGACCGTCGTCTTCAAAGTTCAGTTGACTGCCGACTTCCTGAGGCACTGCCACCACATTGGGCAGATGGAAACCGCCGATATCGAACGTGGAGTTGCCGGTGCCGCTGTTTTCAATCACCACGCGGTTGTGGGTGCCATCAACGGTGTATTGCAGGGAGAAGTTGGCTTCAAAGCCGACAATCGTTGCGGTGCGGTCAAGCCCTGCATTGCTGGTAGTGAAGGTCACACTGATGCTGCCGAGCGTGGTATTGGTCGTGACCCCGGTCAGGCCGGCGATGGCCACCCCGTTGGCGCCAATTACCGTGACGCTGGCGATATAACCAAGATTGTCGGCCCCGTTCACCGCATGACCATTGCCGTCGAGCAGGCCGTCATAGTAGGCCGAGCCGACTTCCAGGCCCGTGGTAAAGGCGCTGATGGTGGCTGCGCAGGTTTTTGGCGGCGTGGCCTGGGCGATGATAATGGTTGCACCGCTTGCCGCGAAGAGCCCGCCAAACAGGATATTGCTTTCGTTGGTCGCCTCACCATGGGTCAGGTCTGGCACGGTGTAGCGCGCGTCCGGGTTGGTGATAAAACTGAAAATCATGCCTTCGCCAGCCTTGATCCCCTGGCTGTTGGTACCGATGGTGGTCGGCCCTGCGCCCTGGCTGGTGTTGACGGTGTCAGCCTGGTTGGCGGGTACCTGGTCCGGGTCCATGCCGGTAACGATCAGGCCTGTGGTGCTGCCACCTGCCTTGAACATCAGAAAGCCGTTTTGCCCGGAGGGCAAGCCGGCGAAATCAAAGGCCAGATCCTGGCTGGCTGTCACCCAGAGGTGGTTGGTCATGTCGACCACATCGTCGGGGTTGGCGGTATCCGGATGCATCAGCTGTTCTTGCTGCACCATCCACACCTTGGCCCCGGTTGCTGTCTGCTCGAGATAGGCGGCGAAGATGATGGTGCCGTTCGGGTTGGCCAGATCGTCGTCGGGGGCAGGTGTAGCACCCTCACTACCGGCACGGCCCAGCACGATATTGTTGTTGGTGTCCGAGTAGAGAAATATTTTCGTGCCATCGAGGGTATACAGGCCGCTCCAGTCCGAGCCGCCATTGGCGTTGCCCGGATCGCCCAGCGCCTTGCCCTGGGCATCGGTAAAGGCCAGGTCTACATAGGTGCCGGTAATGGTGATCAGGTCGGCACCGGTATTGCCGGCAGCGCCGGTATAACCGCTCAGCGCCGCATTTTTGACCGGGGTGGCGCCCAGCAGGGCGAACAGCCGGGACTCGAACGGGAAGGGCAGATCGCCGGTATCGTCGGTAGCATTGATGGCCGCGACGGTTATGTCGTTATCGTTGATATCTTCGATATCGGTGGAGGTGGCGGCGTTCTGTAAACCGCTCGTTTCATCGACCGTGATGCTGCTGTTCAAGATGATAGCCATGGTGCTCTCCTGGCGGATTACGGTCACAGGGCTGACCGCTGGGAATTTATTGCGACAGAAATCAACTATGGATTTGCGCGTCAGCTTGCGCATCGGCCGATACTCCCAGGCGGTCTGGGAGTATCGGCCTATCTGGCAGGGAGAAGGGCCGCGGGCATGCCAGGAGATTTTTGGCCTGCCGCCGGTTAGGATTGCGCCTTATAAATACACAAGAAACGGATCGAATCTTGACCGAACGACGTCAATTCAGCACCGGCATGAAGGGCAAGAACCTTCGTTACCTCAAAGACAGTGCCATAGAGGCAGGACCCATGGTACGCACCGGTTTTGTGTTGCTTGAGCATTTTTCACTGCCGGCCTTCACCCAGGCACTGGACACCCTCATTACCGCCAACCTGCTGCGTGCCGGTTTGTTTTCTTCGCGCACCTATGGCTTGAGCGACAGTGAGGTGGTCAGCGATCTGGGCCTGGTGATCCGCCCCGATGCCCGTATCGATCCGGCGATGATCCATGAACTGGACCTGCTGGTGATCTGCGGCGGCTACCGGACCGAATTAAAAATCAGCGATGCGCTGAGCAACCTGCTCAGGGCCGCTGCGCGTGAGGGCATCACGTTGGGCGGGCTATGGAACGGCGCCTGGTTTCTCGCCAGCGCCGGGGTACTGGACGGTTATCGTTGCGCGATCCACCCCGAGCATCGTCCGGCGCTGGCGGAAGTGGCAAGGGCGGCGCAGGTCACCAGCGAACCCTATGTCATCGACCGTGACCGATTGACTGCCTCCAGCCCTGCCGGAGCCTTCCAGATGGCTCTGGGCTGGATCAAGGGCCTGCATGACAAGGCGCTGGTGGAGGGTATCGAGGATATTCTGGCATTTGAGGAGTCGCGCTACCGACGGATCAAGCCGGCGGAAAATATCTGCGTCAGTGCGCCCTTGCGCGAAGTGGTCAAGCTGATGGACGCCAACCTCGAAGACCCCCTGGAGCTTGAGCAACTGGCGGTCTATGTCGGCCGTTCCCGGCGTCAGCTTGAGCGCTTGTTCAAGGAGCAACTGGGCACCACACCGCAACGCTATTACCTGGAATTGCGCATCACCGAAGCGCGCCGGTTGCTGCAGCACACCGAGCTGTCACAAGTGGAGGTACTGGTGGCCTGCGGGTTTGTCTCGCCCAGCCATTTCAGCAAGTGCTACAGCACCTATTTCGGCTATCGACCGTCCAAGGAAGTGCGCCTGATTAAATAACGCGGCCCGGCACCGTGCCGATCCTTGACTATGCTGTGGGCACTTACTGCGCAGGCAGATGCTCTGGTTCGAGGGATTGGCATGATTTCAGAATGGGAAATGATTGGCCGTTTGCTGCTGGCAGCGGTGCTCGGCAGCCTGATTGGCTTGCAGCGCGAGCATCAATTCTGGACGGCGGGTTTGCGCACGCACATGCTGGTGGCGACCGGCGCATGTTTGTTTATGACGGTGTCGGCCTTCGGCTTTCAGCAGGCGCTGACCCAGCCGGGCACGCAACTGGACCCTTCGCGGATTGCTGCGCAGATTGTCACCGGCATCGGCTTTCTCGGGGCCGGCTCGATCATGATGCGCGGTGAAGTGATCAAGGGGTTGAACACGGCGGCGAGCCTGTGGGCGGTGGCGGCCATCGGCATGTCGATTGGCGGCGGTATGTATCTGTTGGGTGTGGCTGCGACCGTGCTGATTCTGGCCATCCTGATCGCCATCGGGCCGATCGAGCACCGTTATCGCGATTATATAAAGGTCCATGTGATCAAGCTGGTAGCGCCGACGGGTGTGCTCAATCGTAAGAGTCTTGAGGCGTTTTTGGGCGTGGATGCCGTGCGCCTCAAGGAGGTGCTGGTCGAGCAGGGGCCACAGATGGGCACTGAAAGCGTCACGGTCGAATTCAAGAAAACCAGTCGGGTTGAGACCGCCGAGTTGCTCAAGCGGATCTTGACTATTCCAGAGGTCAGGGAAGAACCGGCCCCCCATTGATTGAATGGGGGGCTGCAGGCAGGGGCCACGCGATTGCGCCAGCGTTAAAGCTTGCGACTGCCGGCCAGCAACCACAGCAGGTAAAGCCCGCCCAGCAAACCGGTAGTCAACCCGATCGGCAAGTTGAGGTGCTGGGTGAAACGCTGGCTGACCAGGTCGGCCACCAGCAATAGCAAGGCCCCCATCACCGCACCTGTCAGCAACGGGATATCGGGCGAAGCAGTCAGCCTGCGGGCCAGCTGCGGCGCTGCCAGGGCGATAAAGCTGATAGGGCCGGCCGCCGCCGTGGCAATGGCCGTGAGGCCTACCGCCGCCATCACCATGAGCAGGCGCGAACGTTCAACACTCACGCCCAGTTGGCTGGCGGTGTCGTCGCCCATTTCCAGCAGGTTCAGTTGCCGGGCCTGGTAGACCGCAACGGGGGTGATCAGCACCAGGCCCAGCGCCGCTGGCAGCACATGGGCCCAGGTGCGGGTGTTGAGTGAGCCGGACAGCCACAGCTGCGCCGTCATGGCCTGGTCGAGATCGCCGGTCACCAGCAGGATAGTGTTGAGCCCGGTCAGCATCGCGCCAACACCGATGCCCACCAGCACCAGGCGGTAGCCGCCGCTGGTGCGACCCTTCATCGACAGCACAAAGACCAGGGCTGCGGTGCATATGCCACTGAGCACTGCGGCCAGTGAGGTGCCCAGCGGCCCGGCATTGAACAGGATGATCTGCACAATCGCACCGCTGGCCGCTCCGGTGGTGAAACCGATGATGTCCGGCGAGCCGAGGGCATTGCGCGAGATGGACTGGAAGATCGACCCCGCCATGCCCAACGCCGCGCCGACGCAGACGGCTGTCAGTACCCGGGGTAAACGGACACGCCAGATCACCCGCTCGGCGGTGGGGTTGTCACCCGCTCCGAACAGGCTGGCCAGCACTTCGCCGGGGCTTAGCGCCAGCGTGCCGACGCCCAGCAGCATGGGCCCCAGCAACAGGGTCAGGACCATCAACAGCGTGCCGATCAGCATCACTCGCGGGCGCCAGAGCAGTGAATATGAAGCAAAGCGGATGACCGCAGGCAGGGCAGTTTTCATAGTTGACTCAATCGGTACTTGCGTACCACGGCAATAAAGAACGGGCCGCCCAGCAACAGGGCGATGATCCCCGCAGCGACTTCGGACGGGGCCACTACCACGCGCCCGAGCACATCGGCTGCCAATAGCAGGATGGCGGCATACAGGGCGGAATAGGGCAGGATCCAGCGCTGATCCGGGCCGACCAGCAACCTTGCAATATGCGGTGCCACCAGCCCGACAAAACCGATTGGGCCGGCGCCGGCGGTGGCCGCGCCGGCCAGCAGCATCACCGCCAGGCACGCCAGCAGCCAGGTTGAACGCGGGCTGGCGCCCAAGGCCAGGCCCATGTCCTTGCCCAACGCCAGCACATTGAGGTTGCCGGCAATCGCCAGGGCGATGGCGCCGCCCGGGATCACGGCCGCCAACAGCACCCAGGCGGCTTGCGGGCCGCTGCGCTCTAGGGAGCCGGAGGCCCAATGGCGAAACTGGTCGAAGACGTCGGCAGGAGCATTGAGGATAAAAATGCCGGTGGCCGATACCAGCATGATCGACAGCCCGGCTCCGGCCAGGACCAGGCGCACCGGGTTGCAGGTGCCGGCATGGGCCTGACCGATGATAAACACGGTGACCCCTGCCAGCCCTGCGCCGATAAAGGCGAACCCCACATAGGCCAGTGGCGTCACCAGATTGAACGCGGCCGCTCCTATGATGATTGCCAGTGCAGCACCTGCATTGATACCCAGCAGGCCCGGCTCGGCCAGCGGGTTGCGCGTGACCGCCTGCATGATCGCTCCGGCCATCCCCAGCGCCAGCCCGGCCAGGACCGCCACCAGGGTGCGCGGGATACGCAGCTCGCGCACTATCAGGTGGACGTCGTTTTGCCGATCATAGGTACCCAGCGCATCAAGGACCTGGTTCAGGCTCAGGGGGCGTGAGCCGAGGGCCAGGCTCAGCCCCACCATCAGTACCAGCAATCCCAGGCCGCCCACCAGGCCGCGCAGGCGTTTACGGTGTGGCTGCTTGAACCGTACCGCGGTTCGCTGAAGAGACAGGGCCATGACTCAGGGGAAACTCCGTGCGACGGTATCGATCATCTGCTTGCCCGAGTAGTAGTCGATGCGAAACGAACTGACCCCCAGTGGGTACACCTGTTTGTTGCGCACCGCAGGCAGATTGGCCAGTACCGGGTCGGCGAGAAACGCCTGTACATCGGCATCACTGCCGCCGAGCAGGAACACGCTGTCACCGGCAATGACCCGGGACAGGTTCTCGCGGGATATAAAACCCACGTCCGAGCTACGCCGCACCTGATCCTTGAGTGCGTCAGGCAAGCCCGCTACGGTAAACCCCAGTGCGCTGAGCAAGCGTGCCTGGGGGCTGGCGGGCAACCCTACCGAATAACTGCCTGCAATGTTGTAGCCCACCACACTGACCGTGCCCGGGGGCGGGGTCAGGCCTGAGGCGACCTTCAGGGTGTAGGCATCGAAGCGCTGGATTGCAGCCTGCGCCTGCTGCTCCAGCCCGGTGACCTTGCCCAGTTCGACGGCCATTTCCTGCCAGCTGTGATTGGAATAGTTGACCACGGCGCTATTGATGCCCTGGGCCTCAAGCTCGGCCTGATGTTGCAGCACGCTGTCGGCACCGGTGGCCGACACCACCAGCAGGTCAGGGGCCCAGCCGATCACGGCCTCAAGATCAAACTGCAGGTTGGGATACAGCACTTGCACTGCGCGCTGGTCGGCGACTTCGGCCCACTGCCGGAAAAAACCCTTGGCATCTGTCAGGCGGCTGGGTGCGGCAGCGGCGGTGGCAATCACAGGTGCATTTATTGCCAGCAAGATCCCGGTCACGCTGGGGGTGGTGGAGACGATGCGTTGCGGTTTGTCGGCGGCGTGGGCCAGCCCCGTCAATAGCAACGCGACCAGGGGCAAGGCGAGTGTTCTAAGCATGCTCGCGACCCTCGTTAAGGTGATGGGCAAAGGTCGTGCCGCTGTAGCCCTGGCGGAACAGCCCGGCCTGCACCAGACGCGGCATCAGCTGTTGAAGAAACAGATGCACCGACTCCACCGAGCCGCCCGGGGCGGCAATGAAACCGTCAATCGCACCGCTGTGGGCCCAGTCGATAATCTGCTCCAGGGCGTCGTCCACTGTGCCCACCACTTGCCAATGCGCTGCAGAGATCACCTCGGGGCGCAGCAGCAACTGCTCGAGGGTCAGGGATTCACGCTCGATCAGGCGGCGCAGCAGGCTGTTGTGGGTGCGGCTGCCGGCATCGGGCGCCACAGGTGGCAGGTCGGTGCGGGTCACCGGGCGGCCTGGGGGCCAGTCAGTCAGGTCGAGGCCGATCATGTCCTTGATCGACGCCAGTTTGCGCGGCTTGTCCAGCCGCGCGTGGGTTTGCATAAACAGGGCGCGGGCCTCTTCGCGGGTGGCGGCCAGGTACAGGCTCAGGCCAGGCAGCAGCCGAATCCCGGCGGGGTCGCGGCCGTGGCGCAGGGCCCGCTGCGAGAGATCGCGACGCAGTTCCAGGGCGGCTTCCTTGTCGGGCGTCGGGGCGAAGACCAGGTCTGCCACCGAGGCGGCAAAATCGCGCCCCGATGCCGATGCACCCGCCTGGATCAGCGGGATGCGCGGGCCGGGGTAGGCGGGCAGGTTGAGCGGCCCCTTGACCTTGAGGTGCTTGCCGTCATGGTCGATGGCATGCACCTGGGACGCGTCAGCATAGTGGCCGCTGGCGCGGTCGATCTTCAATGCCGCGTTGGGGAAACTGGCCCACAGTTGCTGCACCACCGACGTAAATTCGGCGGCGCGCTCATAGCGTTCCTCGGCGCTGGGCATTTGCTCCAGGCCGAAGTTTTCGTGGCCCTGCAGGGCGGTCACGATATTCCAGCCGGCGCGGCCACGGCTCACCCAATTCAGCGATTGCAACTGGCGGGCCACCACATAAGGCGGAAAAAAGGTGGTCGATACCGTGGACACCAGACCGATATGCGACGTTTCCCGGGCCACGGCAGCGAGCAGCACTGTGGGGTCGAGGCTGGCAAAGCCTGAGCCGCTGTCGAGCATGTGCATGGGCATGCAGCTGACGTCGGGGCGAAACACGAAATCCAGGTGCGCGGCTTCGGCGCGCACCGCCAGATCGATGGCGTAGTCTGCGGTGAAAATCTCTTCGATATTGCTGTTTTCCCGTCTCCAGCCATCGCCGCTCAACCAGGTAGGGGCCAGCGACAGGCCTATATGCAGGTGTTTGTGGGTGCTCATAAATGCAGGTTTCCAGCTTGAAAAAAAACCAGGGCAGCCCGCCACGGGGCCGCCCGTTCATGGGCAGGCAAAGGCTCAGAACGCGCCCTTGACCCCGATACCGAACATGCGCGGCGTGGTCATGCTCGCTTCCAGGCCGCCAATGCCACGGTTTTGCTGCATATAAATGGCGGAGCGGTCATCGAACAGGTTTTTCACATAGCCATACACTTCGATGGCCTCGCTGAAACGATGGCTCATGCGTGCATCGGTCAGGGTGTAGGAGTCGATGGTCAGGCTTTTGCTGTTGGCCGTGTCGGAGTAGTAGCCGTCGTAATGACGCACCTGTACCGACAGATTGGTTTTTTCGGTGATGTCCCAGCTCGGCCCAATGCTCAGTGTGTAACCCGGCGAGCGAGCGAATTCGTTGGCCTGATACGCCTCGTTGCTGGAGATCTTGTCGATGCGGGTGCGCAGCGTGCCCAGGCTGGCGCGCAGCTTAAGGCTGTCGAGTAGCTGATAGTCGGCGCCCAGCTCCAGGCCGTAGCCGTGGGCTTTTTCAGCATTGATGGTGTAGGACTGGGCAATACCCGGGGAGACCACTACTGGGATGTTGTACTGGGCATCCTTGAAGTCCATGTAAAACAGGTTGGCGCTGAGGATCAGGCGGTCATTCAGCAGATTGGCGCGGGTAAACAGTTCGTAGTTCCACACCGACTCTTCCTTGAAGTCCTGCCACTGGCGGGTAGTCAGGTTGAGCGACATGCCACCCGGGTTATAACCGCGGCTGATCATGGCGCCCAGTGTCCAGTCCGGGGTAGCGGCGAAGGCCAGCGACACCTTGGGCAAAAAGGCCGAGAAGGTTTTCTGATAATCCAGCGGCCCCGGTGCCAGCACCGATGTGCCCTGGCGGTCGATGCGGTCTTGCTGGTAGCGCAGGCCGCTGCTCAGGGTCCAGCGGTCGTTGAGGCGGTAATTCAACTCACCGAACAGGCCGAAGTTTTCCTTGGTGTCATCAAAGCTCGACAGGCCGGAGAGTAAAAGCGATTCGTCGGATTTGGTGCGGGCTACATAGACCCCGCTGACTCCGCTGAACTCGCTGTGCTGGTCGCCAAACACCAGGCGGGTTTCGTTGGAAATATTGCTTTGCTTGATATCCGCATCACCCTGGCCAGCGATACCGGTGTAGCGCTTGACGCTGGAGTGGGAGTACTGCGCCTGGTTGAACAGTTTGATGCCGTTGTCGAAGTCATAGCTGACATCCAGGATCCCGGTGTTGGTGGTCTGTTCCCAGGACGGCATGGTGTTGGTGATGTGGTCGAGTTTGTGGAAGGGTTTGGAAGCTGATTCCTGGCTCGGGCGGTTGCTGTCGTTGTGGGCCAGGGTGAGCTTTGCCTGCAGCCCGGTCATCGAACTCGGTAACCACAGCAGCTTGGCGCGGGCATTGAGTGCGCTGAAGTCCTGATCAGTCTTGCCCTTCTGGAAGTTGGGGCTGGTGTAATCGATAAAGGTGTCGCGGGCCGAGTAGTCCACCGCCAGGCGCCCGGCCAGGTCTTCGCCCATCAGCGGGCCGGAGAGGGCAATCGAGGTGCGCTTGTGGTTGTAGTTGCCGATCTCGGCCTGGTACAGCGCCTCGGGGGTGAAGGTGGGGTTTTTCGTGTTGACGATAATCGCCCCGGCAATCGCGTTGGCACCCTGGGAGGTGGTCTGCGGGCCGCGGAACACCTCGATATTGTCCAGGTCCCAAACCGAGGTGGCCCCAAAGAACATCTCGTTGTAGTTCAGGTAGTGGCCGTCCAGGTTGATGGTGGCGCGGGGTACCGTGCCGCCCCAGAACACATTCTGGCCATTGTTTGGCCCCTGGCTGTCCATGCCGCGAATCACCGGCGCGCCAACGGTATCGGTATAGATGACGTTGGGTACGCCTTCGAGCACTTCATGCACGGTGGAGTCGCCGGTTTTTTGTTCGTCGATCTCGCGCCCCGAAATAACCGTTACCGACGAAGCAGTGCTCTTCAGGTCACGCTCGAGCTTTTCGCCCGTCACGGTAATCGGCTCGAACACCAGTGCCTGTTTTTTATCGCCAGCAAGCGCTTCATCTGCCAGTGCGGCGCTGGCGCCAAGCAGGGTAGACAGGGTCAGTACGCTGAAACCGCACGTCAGCTTTCGGGGGGAGTAGGCCTTCAAGAGATGCTCCAAATGAGAATGATCCGCGTTATGGTGATCGTAGCATGTGGCTATCACGTTCCTCAATAAAGAATTGATTCCTCTATGTGGTATTTGTTGGCGTGCTATATGCTGGATTTTGTCGCAGGCGACGCCTGCCAAAGCCGGTATCATGCGCGGCGTCGATTGATGCCTATTGAGAAACAGCCGCGAGACAGTGGCGAGGAGAGAACCCTTGAAAAACCTGAAGGCACCGGATGACGATGCACCGGACACCCCGAGCGAAAAGCGCTCGGGCACCATCCAGTCGGTGGCGATTGCAGCGCGGTTTCTCAATGTGCTGGCCAGCGCCGAACGCGAACTGGCCTTGGGCGAAGTGGCGCGTCGCACCCAAACCGGCGGTTCGACGACTCATCGATATTTGCAAAGTCTGGTCAAGGAAGGGCTGGCCAAGCAGGATCCGGCCAGTGGCTTGTACGACTTGGGCCCGGCGGCATTGAGCATCGGCATCGGCGCGTTGAAGCGCGTGGATGCGGTGGAAATTGCCGCCCAACACATGAAGTCGCTGGCCCATGAACATGCGGCCAGTGGTGGTGTGGCGATCTGGACCGACCGCGGGCCGACGCTGGTGCGCTGGTACCGCAGTGCCTTTTTTTCCATCAGCCCGCTGGCGTTGGGCGATATCCTGCCGCTGGACAACACCGCCTGTGGCCTGGTGTTTCAGGCCTGGTTGCCGAAAACCACCATTGATGCCGCGCGCAAGCAGCAACCGGCGCATTTTCGCGGCACGCCGCCAACCAAGGCGGTACTGGACGAAGTGCGCCAGCGTTGCTGGGCTGAACTGACCAGCCACTTGCTGTCCAATGTCACCGGCCAGGCCGCACCGGTGTTTGATGCCCAGGGCGAACTGGTGTGCGTGATGACCACAGTGACCGACCTGGGCCAGCTCAAGACACCAGAGGACCGCCAGGCACTGTTCCACGCTGCCCACCGGGTCAACCAGTCCACCGGTGGCTTGCCCTGGCAGGGTGGCGAGTAAGCCCTAGGCAGGCACCCGGGGCTTGGGCACCACCAGCGGGGTGCCGGTCACCGGGTCGGCGATGATGAGCGACGCCAGGCCGAATACCCGTTCGACCAGGCTTTCGGTAAAGACCTCGGCTGGCGCTCCCTGGGCGACAATGGCCCCGTCTTTCATCGCAATGATGTGCGAGGCATAGCGAGAGGCCTGATTGAGATCGTGCAGCACGGCGACGATGGTGCGGCCTTCGCGGTTAAGCCGGGCGAGCAGTTCGAGCAGTTCGATCTGATGGGCAATATCGAGAAACGTGGTGGGCTCGTCCAGCAACAGGATCGGTGTTTGCTGTGCCAGCACCATGGCAATCCAGACCCGCTGGCGCTGGCCGCCCGACAACTCGTCCAGCAGGCGTTCGCCCAGCTCGCTGACCCGGGCCGCAGCCATTGCAGCACTCACGGCTTGCTCGTCGGCCGGTGACCACTGGCGCAGAAAAGACTGATGCGGGTAACGACCGCGCGCCACCAGATCGGCCACGGTGATGCCATCCGGCGCCGTAGCACTTTGCGCCAGCAGGCCGAGCCGACGCGCCACCTCTTTGCCGGGCAATGCATGGATCGGCGTGTTGTCGAGCAACACCTGCCCGGTTGAGGGCACCAGCAGGCGCGACAGCGCCCGTAACAAGGTGGACTTGCCGCAGGCATTAGGGCCGACGATCACGGTAAACGAGCCATCGAGAATGTTGACGCTGAGGTCGGTGGAAATGGTGCGCTGATCGTAGCCAAGGGTTACGGCATCGGCATGCAGGCGATGGGGCATCAGTCAGGATTCCTGGCGTCGGTGAGCTGGCCAGTATCACTCATATGGAATTTGTTCCGCAATACGGAACGGTGGCGAGTGCTGCCGCGGCCCGTATGAGTGAGCGAATGTCACAGGGCCGGCCGACCTGTACGACTACGCGGGCAGGGCCGTTGCGGGGGCATGACGCAATGTGGCTGCCCAGAATCCTAGGGCAGCCAGGCTCACTCCGGCGCCGAGCAGGCATACGCCGTTCCAGCCGAATGAGGCATGCACGGCCGTGGAGGCCAGCGCCCCCGATCCGCTGCCGACGGCATAGAAGAGCATGTAGCAGCCCACGGCCCGGCTGTGGGAGTGGCCCGGGCTGCTGAAAATCATGCTCTGGTTGGTGACATGTACGGCCTGCGCGCCAAGGTCGAGGATGACAATGCCAATCACCAGCCACAGCAGCGACCAAGGGGCCAGCCACAAGGCTGCCCAGGCCAGTATCAGCAACCCCAGGGCCGCACCGGTTGTTCTTTGGCCCAGGCCTTGGTCCGCCCAACTCCCTGCGCGTGAGGCTGCCAGTGCGCCCGCGACGCCGACCAGGCCAAAGGTGCCGATGATGGTATGTGAGAATTCATAGGGGGCCTGAGTCAGAAGGAACACCAGCGCGCTCCAGAAAATACCCAGTACCGCGAAGATAAACAGGCCGAGCATGCCGCGAATTTGCAGCACGCGATCGTTCCTGAGTAACACAAACATCGAGAGCACCAACTTGGGATAGGCCATCGGTGCCGCCGTGGGCCGCTGTGATGGCAAGACTTTGCACAGGATCAGGGCCAGCGCGGCCATCACCAGCGCCGAGCCTAGATAGACCCAGCGCCACCCGGCCAGATCGCTTATCAACCCGGCCGCCAGCCGTGACAGCAGCAGGCCGATGACCACGCCGCCCTGAACCGTGCCCAGCACCCGGCCCTGTTCCTGTGGCCGTGCTGCGGTGGCGGCGAAGGCAATCAGGCCTTGGGTCATGGCGGTGCCCAGCAGCCCAACCATCATCATGGCCAGCAGCATGATCGCCGCAGAACCAGTGATGCCGAGGCAAACCAGCGCCGCAACCAGGGCGCCGATCTGGGCCAGCATCAAGGTGCGGCGGTTCAGTTGGTCACCCAGCGGCACGACTAACAGCAATGCCAGCACACTGCCGACCTGTGTTGCAGCCATCACGCCACCTGCTGCGCCCGGGTTGATGGCAAAGTCGGCGGCCATCTGGTCAAGCAGGGGTTGGGCGTAATAAACATTGGCTACGCTCAAACCGCTGGCGCAGGCAAACAGCCCTACCAGTGCGGGAGAAGCCGCGGTATTGACCGGGTTAAGATGATGACATGGCACGGGCGGACCTCTCGGCAATCTAGTCTCGAATTAAGACTTGTTTCATTCTAGGTCAACCAGTCTTAAAATGAAACTCGTTGCTCGACGTCACCCTGACATCCCGTTTCACCAGAGGAGCCTGCATGGTCAAGCCGCTTACTGATTCTGCCTCAACTGCCCCAGCCTGCCCGGTGGCCCGGGGGGTGGACTTGATCGGCGATCGCTGGTCATTGTTGATCGTACGTGACGCCTTTGATGGCGTTCGCCGCTTCGGGGATTTCCAGAGTGGTCTGGGCGTTGCGCGCAGCGTGCTCACCAACCGCCTGAAGAATCTGGTGGAAGCCGGGATTTTCGAGGTGCGACCCGCATCAGATGGCACCTCGTATCAGGAGTATGTGCTGACGGCGAAAGGCCAGAGCCTGTTCCCGGTGGTCGTGGCGTTTCGTCAATGGGCCGAGCAGCATCTGTTTGCTCCCCACGAGGCACATTCGCAGTTGGTGGACAGCACCACTGGCCAACCGCTGGGCCTGATGCAGCCGGTGACTGCGCAAGGGCAGGTGATTGCCCCCGAGCAAACCCGGGTGAAAAAAAACCCGGCGTAACCGAGGTCACGCCGGGCGTACTGCCAGCCAGCACTTGGCTATCGTGGAGCTGCGTACTGGCTGTTTGAACGCTTGGCCCTCAGTCGCGCTCGATGGCCAGGGCCACGCCCATGCCACCACCGATGCACAGGGTCGCGAGGCCTTTTTTCGCATCACGCTTGATCATCTCGTGCAACAACGTCACCAGCACCCGGCAACCCGAGGCGCCGATCGGGTGGCCCAGGGCAATGGCACCGCCGTTGACGTTAACCTTGTTCATGTCCCATTCCAGTTCCTTGGCCACGGCCAATGATTGCGCGGCAAAGGCTTCGTTGGCTTCGATCAGGTCCAACTGATCGATGTTCCAGCCAGCCTTGCCCAGGCACGCGCGGGTGGCCGCGACCGGGCCGATGCCCATGATTGCCGGGTCGACCCCGGCGTTGGCGTAACCGGCGATACGGGCCAGCACGGGCAGGCCCAACGCCTTGGCCTTGTCGGCACTCATCAGGATCACGGCAGCGGCGCCGTCATTGATGGTCGATGAGTTGCCGGCAGTGACGCTGCCATCCTTTTTGAACGCAGGCTTGAGCTTGCCCAGGGACTCGGCGGTGATCCCGGCGCGGGGCTGTTCGTCGACTTCGAATGACAGCGGGTCGCCCTTGCGCTGAGGGATCAGAATCGGCGTGATTTCGTCAGCGAAGCGCCCGGACTCGATTGCCGCGCTGGCTTTTTGTTGCGAGGCGGCGGCAAACGCGTCTTGCTGTTCGCGACTCAACTGGTACTTGTCTGCCAGGTTCTCGGCGGTGATGCCCATATGGTAATCGTTGAAGGCATCCATCAAGCCGTCGTGCAGCAGGCTGTCGAGCATCTTCCCATGGCCCATGCGCAAGCCGGTACGGGCTGCGGGCAGCACATAGGGGGCCAGGCTCATGCTTTCCATGCCCCCGGCGATCACCACCTCGGCATCGCCACAGCGAATGGCCTGGGTAGCCAGGTGCAAGGCCTTGAGGCCCGAACCGCAGAGCTTGTTGAGGGTCAGTGCCGGAACCGTGTTGGGCAGGCCGGCAAGGATCGACGCCTGGCGTGCCGGGTTCTGCCCGCAGCCTGCGGTGAGCACCTGGCCGAGGATCACTTCATCCACCTGGTCACCCTTCAGGCCGGTTGTCGCGAGCAACTGACGGATCAGCGCAGCGCCCAGTTCGGCGGCCGGGACAGTGGCCAGTGAGCCTTGAAAGCTGCCTATCGCAGTACGGGTGGCGGCAACAATAACGACATCTTGCATCAAATCTCTCCTGAAAAATGGGCGGCTCAAGCGAACTGCATTTGCGGGACATGCTCCGGGACGATCAACTTGCCTGCGGTTTTGCGCACGATCTCGTCAATGCTGACGCCGGGGGCGCGCTCCTTGAGAATGAAGGCGCCGTTTTCGATCTCCAGATAGGCAAGGTCGGTCAGCACGCGCTTGATGCATCCTGCGCCAGTCAGTGGCAGGCTGCAACGCGACAGCAGTTTGGACTCGCCGTCCTTGGAAGCGTGGGTCATGGTGACGATAATATTGTCTGCGCCGGCTACCAGATCCATCGCGCCGCCCATGCCCTTGACCAGTTTGCCGGGGATCATCCAGGAAGCGATATTGCCCTGTACGTCGACCTCGAAGGCACCGAGTACGGTGAGATCGATATGGCCGCCGCGAATCATCGCGAAGGATTCGGCCGAAGAAAAAATCGAGGCCCCGGTGCGGGCCGTCACGGTTTGCTTGCCGGCGTTGATCATGTCCGCGTCTGCTTCACCGACGCGGGGGAAGGCGCCCATACCGAGCAGCCCGTTCTCCGATTGCAGCATGACTTCCATGCCTTCGGGGATGTAGTTGGCGACCAGGGTGGGGATACCGATCCCCAGGTTTACATAAAAGCCGTCCTGCATTTCGCGGGCGACGCGCTGGGCCATTTGTTCGCGGGAAAGTGCCATGTGGGTACTCCGTCAGAGCTGGGGGAAGGGGATCAGGCGCGCTCGGTGAGCTGTTCGATACGTTTTTCAAACGTGCCGCAAATGATCCGGTCGACGTAGATGCCGGGGGTGTGGATCTGCGTCGGGTCCAGCTCGCCGGGCTCGACGATTTCTTCGACTTCGACCACGGTGATCTTGCCGGCCGTGGCGGCCAGGGGGTTGAAGTTTTGCGCGGTATGGCGATAGATCACGTTGCCGAAGCGGTCAGCCTTCCAGCCTTTGACAATCGCGAAGTCGCCGGTGATGGACTCTTCCATCAAATAGGTGCGCCCTTTGAACTCGCGGGTTTCCTTGCCGTCGGCAACGGGGGTGCCGACCCCGGTCGCGGTGAAAAACGCCGGGATGCCAGCACCGCCAGCGCGCATTTTTTCGGCCAGCGTACCTTGCGGGGTCAGTTCCACTTCAATTTCGCCGCTGAGCAATTGCTTCTCGAACAAGGCGTTTTCACCCACATAAGAAGCAATCACCTTGCTGATCTGGCGGTCCTCCAGCAACACACCTAGGCCAAAACCGTCAACGCCGCAGTTGTTGGAGACCACGGTGAGATCGCGGATGCCCTGGCGCTTGATCTCGTTGATCAGGTTTTCCGGGATGCCGCACAGGCCAAAGCCGCCGGCAATCACGGTCATGCCGTCCTTGAGCCCGGCCAGCGCCTCTTCGTAGGTCGCCACGCACTTGTCGAAACCAGCCATATGCACCTCTTTTATTGTTAGTGGGCTGTCGTCAGCCGTTTGCAGCAGTGTTACTGCCGGTGATTGTTTTGTTAAGTTGATTTTTAAGGTGAATTAATAGATAAAAGAAATTAATCAGCGTGAGGCTATGTGATGACCGTCAAACAGATCCGCGCCTTTCTTGCCGTGGCCCAGAGCTTGAGTTTTGCGGTGGCCTGCCAGCGCCTGCATTTGTCGCAGTCGGCCCTGAGCCTGACCATCAAGGCCCTGGAAGAGGGCCTGGGCGGGCGCCTGTTCAGCCGCACCACGCGCAATGTGGCCCTGACTCCCGAAGGTGAATCGCTGCTGCCCCTGGCCCGGCGCCTGATCGCTGAATGGGACAACGCCGAGGACGAGATACGTCAGCGCTTTACCCTGCAACGTGGACGCGTGACCCTGGCGGCCATCCCGTCGTTCGCGGGTAATTTGCTGCCGTCGATCCTCAAGGATTTTCGTGTGCGTTACCCCAAGGTCAATGTCACGGTCAACGACGTGATCAATGAGCAGGTTCTGGAGCTGGTTGGCGATCGGCAAGTGGAACTGGGCGTGGCTTTCGAGCCCGCGCCGGGTTCTTCGTTGACCTTTACCCCGTTGTACAGGGACCGTTTTGTCGCCGTGGTACCGCGTGACTCAGCGCTGGCCGGGCATACCCTGATTGACTGGCACACCTTGCTGCAGCAGCCCTTTATCACCTTGCAGCGGCCTTCAGCCGTGCGGGTCATGCTGGAGGAACACTTGCAGGCCCGGCAGATGAAACTGCCGGTGGATTTTGAAAGCCATCAACTGGCAACGGTGGGGCGCATGGTCGCCTGCGGGCTGGGTGTCAGTGTGGTTCCAGCCTTGTGCGCCGAGCAGATGCGCGAACTCGGTGCATGCTGCATCACCCTGCATGAGCCGGTGGTGGAGCGGGCCATCGGGGTGTTGACCAAGCCCGGCCATGAGCTGTCTGCCGCGGCCCAGGCGATGTTTGACTGTTTGCTTGAAACGCCCTGATGAGCCTGCTTTCGTCGCCACGGCAAAAGTAACAATGTGCAACAACAACCCGCTCTTGTGGGAGCGGGCTTGCTCGCGATGGCAGCACTTCGCTCATTCAGACAGAACGAGGTGCCTGCATCGCGGGCAAGCCCGGCTCCCACAGAGAAAGTATGTCGCTCGCAAAACCCTGAAGCGGCTAGCGGATCAGGCTTCGCGCCCGGCCTTGTGCCCGGCGCTGATGGCGCCTTCGATGTAGCCGATACTGTGGCAGTCGCCAATGCTCCTGGCGCTCAGGCCCGCCCGGGTCAGCTCGTCGAGCAGGCCGGTATCGGGCTGGGCACCGATAGCCAGCACCACGGAGTCGGCCTCGCTCTGCGCCGAGGTCCCATCGGCCAGTTGATAGCGCACGCAATGACCTTCAATGGCGCTGACGCTGGCTCCGGTGATCAGCTGGCCGCCATGCACATGAATCTCATGCAGCACCCGCCAGCGGCGCACAATGGCCAGTTCGCGGCCCAGGTGGGTACTGCTTTCCAGTACGGTCACCTGGCGCCCGCGGGCAATCAGGAACTCCGCCAGCTCCAGGCCCACCAGGCCGCCACCGATAATGGTCACGCGCTTGCCCAGCGGCATCCACACCCGTGACAGTTTTTCCATGGCTTCACGGCTGTCGGTGATACCAGTCAGGCTGCCGGCTTTCATCATCGCCCGTTGGGTAAAGGACAGTTTGCGTTTGGCGATTTCTTCAGCGCGGTCGCCGGTCATCAGGCGACGCAGTTCGTCGCCGCTCCACACATGGTCCTGATCGGCGCCGGGAATCGCCGGGGCCGCACGTTCGGCTCCGACGGCCACAAGCACCTGATCGGCGCCCAGGTCGCGCAGCAGGGCAGGGCTGGCCTGGGTATTGAGGCGGATATCTATCGACGACTGCTGCACCTGCACCTTGAGGTTGTCCAGTAACCGCGCGTTTTCGGCATAGGCCAGACCTGCGAAAAACAGCGTGCCACCGAGGCGGTCGCTGCGTTCGAGCAGGGTCACGCGGTGGCCGCGCAAGGCGGCGATGCGTGCGGCTTCCATGCCCGCCGGCCCAGCCCCGACCACCACCAGATGTTTGGGCGTGGCCGTGGGGCCGATCACGTATTCGAACTCATGGCCGGTCATGGGGTTGACCGCGCACTTGACCCGTTCGTTGATAAAAATCTGGCTCACGCACACATAGCAATAGATGCACGGGCGGATGCTGGCTTCCTGATCGTGGAGCAGCTTGTTGGGCAAGTCGGGGTCGGCCAGGAACTTGCGCGCCATTGCGATAAAATCACAGTCGCCACGCTTGAGGGCTGCTTCACCGACATCCGGCTCGATGCGCCCCACGGCAATCACCGGCACCTGTACGCTGCGCTTGAGGGCGGCGGTCCATTCCAGATAACCGCCGGGCTTGTGCACCAGTGGCGCCTCGGTAAACACCACGCCGCTGGTGATTCGCGCAGTGGCCGATACGCTCACGGCATCTACCCCGGCGGCCTCTGCCAGGCGCGCCACGGCTTTAGCGTCTTCAAGATTGATGCCGCCGGGGGTGTGCAACTCTTCGGCGTCCAGGCGCAGCCACACGGCAAATTCATGGCCGACCTTGGCCCGTATGGCCGCGATGATTTGCAGCAACAGCCGGGCGCGGTTTTCCAGCGTGCCGCCGTATTCGTCTTCACGCTGGTTGTAATAGCCCGACAAGAAGCCGGCGATGATGTAGCCGTGGGCCGCGTGGATCTCCACACCGTCGAAACCGGCGCGCTTGGCGCGATCGGCGGCACAGGCAAACCAGTCAATCATCTGCGCGATATCGGCGCTGTCCATCACCCGGATCGGCGAGCCTTCGGCGCGGCGTTTCATGGAGCTGACAAAGTTGGCCAGTTCTTCAGGCGTCAAAGCGGCCATCATGTCGCTTTGCAACACGGGCGGTACCGAAGGCACCCACAGTTGCCGGCCTTCAGCCATGTCGCGCACTGCAGTCTTGCCCGCGTGCTGTAACTGCATGGCGATTTTGGCGCCGTGCTGATGCACGCGTTCGGCCAGGCGACTGAGCCCGGGGATAAAGTCATCGCTGGAAACGCCGACCTGGAATGGCTCGGCGGTGCCGGCCGGGAACGCCACCGAGCACACGCCCATGATCAGCAGCCCGGCACCGCCACGGGCGCGGGCTTCGTAATAGGCCTGGATGCGCTCGCCACACTGGCCATCGGCCTCGGCGAAATTGGAGCCCATCGGCGCCATGATGATGCGGTTGCGCAGTTCCATCGAACCGATGCGACCAGGTGCCAGCAACTGAGGGTATTTTGTCATTGTTATTTCAGCCCGAGCGGGTGTTGGAAGGGGCTGCGGCCGCCCGCAGGCAGCCGCAGTTGATACGGGTTGACCTCAACTGCGCAAAAACTCCAGGCACGCCTTGTTGAACAGCTCACGGTGTTCAACCTGCACCCAGTGCCCGCACTGGTTGAGCATGATAAAACGCGCATTGGGCGCGTGGTTCAGCACTTTCAGCGCGCCGGTGGCGGGGTTGAAGTTGTCGTTGGTGCCCCAGAAACCGAGGATCGGCGCCTGCAGTTCCTCAAGGCGTTCGGTCATGTTGGGCACCAGCATGGTGCTGAACAGATTGCGCGGCTGGTGTAAGGCCACGGCTACGCGCTCGGCCAGCAGGTTGTCGTCCAGTTGCGAGCTGTCGAACAGTTGCAGGCTCATGATCCGGCGCATCTGTTCGATGCCCAGCGGGCCTGCGTTGTACAGCTCGACCATGCGCTGGATGCCGATCATCTTGAAATAGGTCTCGCGCTCTTCAACACCGCCGGGGGCCATCAGGATCAGCTTTTCGACGCGCTCCGGCTCCGCCAGCGCCAGGCCCAGGGCAATCGCCCCGCCCAACGAGTTGCCGAGCAGGGTAGCGCGCTTGACGCCTACGGCCTTGAGAAAGCCCGACAGGGTGTTAACGAAAAACTCGAGGTCATAGTTCACCTCTTCCGGCTTGTCGGAGCGGCCGAAACCCGGCAAATCCACCACCAGGTTGCGAAACCCGGCAGCGACAAACTGCGGGTAGTTGCCCTTGAAGTTGCTGTAGCCGCTGGCGCCCGGGCCGCTGCCATGCAGCCACAGCACAACCGGGCCACTGCCCTCGTCGAGAAAGTGCAGGCGCAGGCCGTTGTCCAGTGTCACAAAGTGGCCGATGGGCAGGGGAAGGTCTTGTTCGGTCATCAGTCAATCTCCAGTTGTCAGGCAGTGGCCGCGTCAGCCAGCGGTGCTGGGGTAGGGGTCTTGTTCATCAGGTGGTTGCGATAGCGCGGCAGGGCCAAGGCCAGAAACACCGAGGCCAGGACCAGCAGCGAAACACAGGAGGCCAGGGCATAGCGCAGGCCTTCGTTGCCCAGGGTATGGGCGAAGCCGTCACTGAGCATGCCGATCAGTAGCGGCCCGACGCCAACCCCGAGCAGGGTCATGGCCATCACGAAAATCGCTGTGGCCTGCGCCAGTCGCGTGGCCGGGAACAGATGGGAAATCGCCCCCAGGCAAGGTGTTGCCCACCAGGTGCCGAAGAAGCTGAACACGCCATAAAACAGGAAAGCGCTGGGCACGGGGGTGTTGCCCACATAAAACGCGGTGCCCACCGGCCACAGAAAATAGGCCAGGCCAAAGGGGATGCTGATCAGCGTGCCCAGCAGCGGCACGCCGATTTGCCAGCCCTTGTCACGGCGCGCCAGGCGATCGCACAAGATGCCGCAGGTGAGGGTGCCGAACGTTGCCCCGGCGCCGCCAGCGACCCCGGCCAGCAGCCCGGCGTCCTGCAGGCTCAAGCCGTGGGAGCGGATCAGAAAGCTCGGGCTCCAGGTGCCGATGGCATAACCGGCAATGGCCGCAGAGCCGCCCGTGCAGACCAGCCAGAAAAAGGACGGGGTCTGGAACAACTGGCGCACCGTGACCGCCCAGTGGTCTTGCGCCACCAGACTGGGACTTACCAGCCGTGCCGGTTTGGGCGCGCGCACGGTGAGCAGCAGAAGCAGCCCGAGGAAAATTCCCGGCGCGCCGATGACCACAAATGCGAAACGCCAGCCGTAATGCTGGGCGATCCAGCCGCCCAGGCCCAGACCGAAAATCGCTCCCAGGCTTGAGCCCAGCATCAATACCGACAGGGCGGTGGAACGGCGTTCGGGCGGGTACAGGTCCGAGACCATCGCCATTGACGGTGCGGTCCCCCCGGCTTCGCCGATGGCCACCCCGATACGCGCTATCACCAGCATGGCAAAGCTGGCGGCGAAGCCGCAGAAAATGGTCATCACGCTCCAGGCGATACAGCTGAAGGCAATCACCTTCTTGCGCCCGATACGGTCGGACAGGCGCCCCAGTGGAAAGCCGAACAGGGTGTAGAACACGGCAAAGGTCACGCCTGAGAGCAGGCCGATACCGGTATCGGAAATGCCGAACTCGGCTTTGACCGGCTCGATCAAAATGGCCATCAGCAGCCGGTCTATGTAGTTGAAGATATAGATGGCAGCCAAGACGCCGAGTGCGTAATGGGTTCGCCAGGTGGGGCGCAAGGGTATGGACACGGTGGGCTCTCCCGGTTTTTGTTCTAGTGGGGGTGTTATTCCACGAAGGGGGGCTGGAGAACATCGTCCATTTAGACCAGCCGGTCATGCACAGGATCTCTCTGGGGATGCAAGTTGTAGCAGCTGCCGAGGAACGAAGGCTGCGTCCGGCGGCGAAGCCGTCGTAAAACCCTTTGGGTTCGGTGTTTCAGACACACCGCGTTTAACTGATTTACGACGGCTTCGCCGCCGGACGCAGCCTCGCGCTGCTCGTCAGCTGCTACGGTCGTCATCCGCTGCGGGGCTGCTTAGTCCCATCGGACGATGTTCAGCTTTTTGCGCCAGTCAATGATTGCTCCCATACACCGTCCGGGTTTACCGGCGGGCCAACATCGGGCAGGTGGGAGAACACGATGAAACTGCTGAATAAAGTGGCGTTTGTAACGGGTGCAGGCCAGGGCATGGGGCGGGCGATCGTGCGCCACTTTGCCGAGCAAGGGGCCAAGGTCGTTGCCGCCGATATCAACCTCGAAGCCGCACGCCAGAGTATTGAAGGCTTGGGCGACATGGCGCTGGCGGTGAGTTGCAATGTGGCCGACAGCGACTCGGTGGCCACTGCAATGGCGGGGGTTTACGCCCATTTCGGCAGCCTCGATGTGCTGGTCAACAACGCCGGTATCGGCTCCATCGATGCCTTCGCGCAAACCCCTGACGAGCACTGGCAACGGGTGATCGGGGTCAACCTCACCGGGACGTTTTTCTGCAGCCGTGAAGCGGTAAAACTGATGCTTGCCGCCGCCACGCCCGGGGTGATTATCAATATCTCCAGCACCGCGGCGCTGACCGGTGAAGGCCCCAGCCATTACTGCGCGGCCAAGGCCGGGGTAATGGGCCTGACCCGCAGCATGGCCCGCGAACTGGCAGGCAACGGCATACGCGTCAACACCATCGTTCCGGGCCCGACCAACACGCCGTTGATGGCCGACATCCCGGACGACTGGATGCAAAGCATGCTCAAGGCCATCCCCCTGGGCCGCATGGGCGAAACCCATGAAATCGCCCGTGTCGCCGCCTTTCTGGCCAGCGAAGACGCAGCATTCATCACCGGCCAGAACCTCGCGGTCAACGGCGGCATGGCGTTTATCTGACAGGCCAATGGGAGAGCAGAACATGGGTACTCGTTTACAGGGCAAGGTTGCATTTGTTACCGGCGCCGGTTCCGGCATCGGGGCGGCTACGGCGTTGCGGTTTGCCGAGGAGGGCGCGCGGGTGGTGCTCTGTGGTCGGCGCATCGAGCCATTGCAGGCCGTCGCTGCGCAGATCCGTGACAGCGGTGGGTGCGCCGAGTGCGCAGTGGCCGATGTCAGCAATGAAGCGGCCTATGTCGCAGCCATCAACGATGCGGCGCAGCGCCACGGCCGCCTGGACATTCTGGTCAACAACGCGATGGCCTACAGCTGGGGCGCGATTGACAGCACCTCGACCGCTGACTGGCATTCGAACTTTGCCACCACTGTGGACGGCACCTTTTGGGGCACGCGCACGGCCCTGGGCCTGATGCGTGCCCAGGGCAGCGGCTCGATCATCAACCTGGCGTCGATCTGCGGGCAGTTCGGTACGCCGTGGATGGCCGGTTACTCGGCCGCCAAGGCGGCGGTGATCAACTTCAGCCGCGCTGCGGCCAGTGAAGGTGCCAGCCACAACATCCGTTGCAACGTGGTCAGCCCGGGTGTGGTCGAGACCCCGGCCACGGCAGGCATGCTCACCGATGACAAGACGCGCACCAATACCGAAAAACTCATCCCGCTCAAACGCGTCGGCCAGCCGGTGGAAGTGGCCAACGCCATTCTGTTCCTGGCCAGCGACGAAGCTTCTTACATCACCGGTGCTTGCCTGCCGGTGGATGGCGGGCGCAGCAGCGAGCTGTACACGGTACTGGAATAAGGACCTTTTTATGGAACAGAACGCCTTGCTAGCCCGTCTCGACCGACTGGAGTCGATTGAAGAAATCCGCCAGTTGGCCGGCAAGTATTCGCTGTCGCTGGACATGCGCGACCTCGATGCCCACGTCAACCTGTTTGCTGAAGACATTCGCGTGGGCCGCGAAAAAACCGGGCGTGCGCACCTCAAGGCCTGGGTCGATGACACCCTGCGCGACCAGTTTCACGGCACCTCCCATCACCTGGGCCAGCACCTGATCGAGTTCACCGACCCCGACCATGCGGTGGGCGTGGTGTATTCCAAGAACGAGCACGAGACCGGCCCCGAATGGGTGACCATGCAAATGCTCTATTGGGATGACTACGAGCGTATGCAGGGGCGCTGGTATTTCCGCCGCCGCCTGCCGTGCTACTGGTACGCCAGTGACCTCAACAAACCGCCGATCGGCACGCAAAAAATGCGCTGGCCGGGGCGCGAACCCTACGCCGGTACGTTTCACGACCTGTTCCCGTCCTGGACCGAATTCTGGGCCCAACGCCCGGACAAGGAACAACTGCCGCAAGTGGCGCCAGCTGCCCCGGTCGAACACTTTCTTGCCACCCTGCGCCGCGGGGCTGGTGCGCCGAAAATTCGCGTGCGCTGAGGAAAAACCATGAGCATTTTGTTTGAACCCGTGCGCCTGGGCGAGCTTGAGCTGGCCAACCGCATCGTCATGGCCCCCATGACCCGTAGCCGCGCCGATGCGCAGGGCGTGCCGACCGCCGAAATGGTCGATTACTACCGCCAGCGTGCCTCGGCCGGGCTGATCGTTGCCGAAGGCACGTCGCCGTCGGCCAGCGGCCTGGGTTACTGCCGCACCCCGGCGATTTATACCCAGGCGCAGATCGCTGCCTGGAAAGCCGTGACCGCGGCGGTCCACGCCGAGGGCGGCCTGATCGTGCTGCAACTGATGCATGTGGGGCGCGCCGCCAGCGCGCTGAACAAGCCCAAGGGGGCCGCCACGGTGGCACCCTCGGCCTTGCGCGCCCGTACCCAGCTGTTTACCGATGCGGCCGGGCTGGTCGATACCGACGAGCCCCAGGCCCTGACGCTGGACGCTATCGGGCAGGTGATCGGTGACTACCGCCAGGCGGCATTGAATGCCCGCGCCGCCGGTTTTGACGGCGTCGAGCTGCATTGCACCAGCGGCTACCTGCCCATGCAGTTCATGGCGTCAGGCAGCAACCTGCGCGATGACCAGTACGGTGGCAGTGTCGAGAACCGCGTGCGTTTCCCGGCACAAGTGCTGGCGGCGATGGCGGCTGCCATCGGCGCCGGGCGCGTGGGCTTGCGGCTGTGCCCGGGTAACCCGTTCAACGATATTGAAGATCAGGACCCGCTGGGTACCGCCGTGGCGCTGTGCAAGGCCGCCGAGCCGCTGGGCCTGGCCTATGTACATATCATGCGCTCACCCCTGGCCGAGCTGGATGCCTTTGCCCTGGCCCAGCGTCATTGCAGCAACGGCCTGATCCTAAATGACGGCTTTGACGGCGAATCGGCACACGCCGCGCTGCAGGCCGGGCAGGGCGACGCGGTGTCGTTTGCCCGGCACTTTATCGCCAACCCGGACCTGGTCGAGCGCCTGCGCAGGGGCCTGCCCCTGGCCCGTTTCGAGCGCAAGACCCTGTATTCCCCTGGCCCTGCAGGCTACAGCGACTACCCCCTGGCCGAAGCGGTGAGCGCATGAATGACATGTCCCGGATCAGCGCACTGGTGGCGCCCACACAACAGCCCGTCCCGCGCCAGCAGACCCAGGCCCTGCTGGACTTGCGTTCTGCGGCCAGTGCCCGGATCAAACCAGCGGACCTGTACACCCTGGCCGACCGCCTGGAGGAGCAGGCCCGGGACTTTGCCGAGCGGCCCTTCTTGATCGCTGGCGAGCAGCGGTTCAGCTACGCCAGCGTGGAGGCCCAGGCCAATCGCATGGCCCATGTGTTCTATGCCAAGGGGCTGCGCCCGGGTGACGTGTGCGCGATTGCCATGGAAAACCGCCCGCAGTTTTTCTTCAGTTGGTTCGGGTTGGTTAAGCTCGGTGTGGTGGTGGCGTTCATCAATACCCAGGTCACCGGTAAGCCGCTGGTGCATGCCCTGCAATCCACCGGCGCCAAGGCGGTGGTGGTGGGCGAGGAGTGCCTGGGCAACCTGCTGGGCACCGATGGCCTGCCGGATGTGCCGCTCTGGCTGGTTGAAGATGCCCTCAACCCGTTTGATGGCCCGTTGCCGACCTTTGTCGATTGCGACTTTGCCGAGCAGATCAGGCAGGCGCCAGGCACGGTGTTCCCCCGTGACGTGCGCGCAGCGATCACGGCTGAAACCACCACCCTGCTGATTTTTACCTCGGGCACCACCGGCCTGCCCAAGGCGGCGCGCTACAGCCATATGCGCTGGATGTCTTCGGGTGACGTGATGGAGGTGACCCTGGGGGCCACCTGCGACGACGTGTTTTACTGCTGCCTGCCGCTGTACCACGGCGCGGCGGCCACCTCGGTGACGTCAACGGCATTGCGTGCCGGGGCGAGCATCGTCATGCGGCGCAAGTTCAGCGTGCGCGAGTTCTGGGCCGATGTGCGGCGCAATCGCATCACCGTGTTCCAGTACATCGGCGAGATTTGCCGCTACCTGCTCAACCAACCCGTGGTAGCCGGCGAGCGCGAGCACAGCTTGCGGCATATGCTCGGTGCCGGGCTGACCCCGGAATCCTGGCAACGCTGGTTGGAGCGGTTCGGCCCGATCCAGGTGTTCGAGGGCTGGGGCGCCACGGAGTCCAACGCCAACCTGATCAACGTCGACAACTATGTAGGGTCCTGTGGTCGTGTACCAGACTGGAGCCGCACCAATCTGCGCCTGGTGCGGTACGACGTCGAAAGCGACAGCCATCCCCGGGACGCAAACGGCTTCTATCAACTGTGCCAGCCCGGTGAACTGGGCGAGGCAATGGGCTTTATCATTGACCACCCGCAAATTGGCGGCGGACGTTTCGAGGGCTACACCCAGGCGGCCGCCACCGAGAGCAAGATCCGCCGCAACGTGTTCCAGGAGGGGGATGCCTACTGGAGTTCGGGGGACCTGCTGCGTTATGACGACGAGGGTTATTTCTACTTCGTCGACCGCATCGGCGACACCTACCGCTGGAAAAGCGAGAACGTTTCCACCCTGGAAGTGGCCGACACCCTGAGCGATATGCCGGGTCTTGAGCTGATCAACGTCTACGGTGTGCAGGTGCCCGAGCATGAAGGGCGGGCCGGGATGGCGGCGGTGCTGATGCAGCCCGGGCATGTCTTTGACCCGCAGGCCTTTTATGACCTGACCCTGGCGCGTTTGCCCCGTTATGCGGCGCCGGTGTTTGTGCGGGTCACCCCTGCAGCTGACCTGACTAGCACTTTCAAGCTGCGCAAGGTCGACTTGCAGCGCCAGGGCTACGCCCCGCAGTTTTTCAGCGACCCGCTGTTCGTGCGCGATGAAAGCAGCGCCAGCTATCAGCCGTATTCACTGCAGGTACTGGCCCGTAACGGCCTGCTGCCGTTTGCCGGGGCCAGCCATGAGTGATGACCTCGACGCCCAGGGCCATCAATGGCGTGATGGCCTGCGCTACCCCTGGCCGCAGGCCCCGGCCAACGGCCAGGTGCAGTTTGTGGCCGAGGGGGTGCTGTGGTTGCGCATGCCGCTGCCATTTGGCCTCGACCACATCAACCTGTACCTGCTGCGTCACGCTGACGGTTGGGTGGCGGTGGATACTGGCCTGAACAGTGATCAATGCCGCAGCGTATGGGAGCAGGTGTTTGTCGAGGCAATGGCTGGCTTGCCGCTCAAGGCGGTGATCTGCACCCATTTTCACAGTGACCATACCGGTGTGGTCGGCTGGCTGGCCGAGCGCTTCCGCTGCCCGGTGCTGATGACCCAGGGCGAGTTCGATGCCTTGCATCACGGTCCGCCCACGGCGGCAGAGCCGGACTGGGCGTTTCTGGATTTCTATCAAAAGGCCGGTTTCAGCGCCGAGCGCGCCACCTCGCTGCTACCGCTGATCCAGGGCGAGCACTTTCGCCCGCAGCTGGTGGCCGGGTTTACCCGGTTACGCCACGGCAGCGAACTGACCATCGGCGGGCGCCGCTGGCAGGTGGTGATGGGCAACGGCCATTCGCCGGAACACGCCTGCCTGTATGCCGCGCACGATGGCCTGCTGATTTCCGGCGACCAGGTGTTGCCGCGCATCACCTCGACCATCGCTGTGTACGTCACCGAACCTGCCGCCAACCCGCTGCGCGACTGGCTGGACTCCATCGAACGGCTGCGGGTGATCCCCGACAGCGTGCTGGTGCTACCGGCCCATGAGCGGCCGTTTTTCAACCTGCATCTGCGTCTGGACCAGTTGCGTGACCACCATCACAACCACCTGCAGCAGTTGCTCGCGGCCTGTGCACAACCGCGCACCGGGCTGGAGCTGATGGCGGTGCTGTTCAAAAAGCTGTCAGGCCGTTTCGACGAGCTGATGGCGCTTGGGGAGACGTTGGCGCACGCCAATTACCTTATGGCCGAGGGGGCGCTCGTTCGTGAGGTGCAAGGAGGGCTGCATCGTTATCGGCTGGCCCCGACAGGAGTCGCGAAATTCGACCCGCTTCAGTTGTGCTTTGCAGCATGCAATGACGCTTGAACCCATCGAAGCGGCCACCGAGTCGCGAATCAGGAGAGGCAGAGTGATCAATAAAAATAACAATAAATGTCTTGGGCTGCGCCCGCACAGTGTTCAGGCCAGTGGCCTGGCTGTTGCCGTGGCATTGGTCAGCAGCCCGTTGTGGGCCGGGGATACCATTGAATTTGAAGATGGCACCACCATTGACTGGTCGGTGACCACCAGCTACGGCATCGGCACGCGCCTGGGCAACCCCAGCGGTCGGCTGATGGGGATTAACGCCGATGATCCGAACCGCAACTTTGATCAGCACAGCCTGACCACCAACCGGGTGGGCGCGCTGGGCGAGATGATCCTGCGCAAGGACAACTACGGCGCAGTGGTGCGCGCCAGTACCTTTTACGACGACGTGTATCACCGCAAAAACGACAACGACTCACCGGCCACCGTCAACAAGTACGGTGACAACGACGAGTTCACCAGCGATACCCGCTACTACAGTGGCGGGCGCACGCGCCTGCTCGACGCTTATGTGTTCGGCGGCTGGCGCTTTGAAAACGACACCATGCTCGATGTCAAAGCCGGTCGGCATATCGAGTCCTGGGGTGAAAGCCTGTACTACCCGGGCGTGAACGGCGTACAGAACCCGTCCGACGCGGTCAAGGCGGCGCAGCCGGGGGTCGAGGTCAAAGAGGTGTTGCTGCCGGTGGGGCAGTTCTCGGCGTCGTACCGCATCAACCCGCAATTCACCCTGGGCGGTTATGTGCAGTACGAGTGGAAGGGCACCGAATTGCCGCCGGTGGGCAGCTTCCTGTCGACTTCCGACGTGATCGGCCCGGGCCGCGAGTTCTTGTACATGGGAGCCAACAAGGTGCCTTACCTGGGTACCGATGAGCCGCGCGACAGCGGTCAGTGGGGTGCGCAGGTGCGCTACCGGCCGATCACCGACCTTGAGCTGTCGCTGTTCCATGTGGTGTACCACGACAAAAACCCGGCTACCGCACTGGTCGGCTGGGACCCGATACCGGCAGGCCCCGGTGGCCTGGCTTACAAGGCCAACGGTTACCGGGTCAAGTATTTTGAGGACATCAAACTGACCGGTATCAGCGCCACCACCAAGCTGGGCGAATACCAGCTGGGGGCAGAATGGTCGTATCGCGACGGCGCGCCGGTGATGGTCAATACCGGCCTTGGCCCGGTACCGGCCAAGGGTCGTGGCCAGCAGTTCCAATTGTCGGCGATGCGCATCCTGGGTGATCGCCCGTGGGCCAGCCAGACCACCCTGACCGGTGAATTTGTCACCGTGCGTGCTGACCACGCCGACGAAACCTCGGCCGCGCCGAACCTTGAAGGGGTGGGGCTGTTGCCGTCGCTGGTGCCTTCCGTGCAGCCGTCCGACCAGTACACCTACAAGACCGCCACGGCCTGGCGCACGCGCTCGTCGAGCGCCTACACCGTGGGCGCCTCGTTCAGCTACCCGGGGGTCTTCCAGGGCTGGGACCTGGAAGTGCCGTTCACCTTCTCCAATGTGTTCAGTGGTGCTGCGCCGATGTCGGGAACGATTGCCGGTGTGGCAGGGGATCGCCGCCTGAGTGCTGGGACCACCTTCAAATACCTGAGCAACCTCGAAGTGTCGCTCAAATACATCGGCTACCTGGGCTCGCCGGACCCGATCTACCGCCCGCTGGCAGACCGTGACTACGCCACGTTCTCGATGAAATACACGTTCTGACGATTTGCCCGTTCCCTTTGTGGGAGCGGGCTTGCCCGCGATACAGGCACTGAGGTTTTACAGCAGAACCGCGTTGGTGCCATCGCGAGCAAGCCCGCTCCCGCGCAACGGCCTGATTTGCACTTTTAAAGAGAGAAAACCATGGGTCTTAAAGGTCATGCCGCCATTGTTGGCAGCGCTCAGTACAAACCCGAGAAATACGCCACGGCGCCGCGCATGTTCCATCTGGAGCAAGTCGCCGACCTGGCGGCCCGGGCTTTACAGGATGCCGGCTTGCAGGCATCCGATCTCGACGGCCTGGTGATCAACGGCCCGCAATTTCATGAAGCCTCGGTGTTCGTGCCGGCGATGGCCGCCGAGTATCTGGGCATGCGCCTGAATTTTGCCGAGGTGGTCGACCTCGGCGGCTGTACGTCGGTGGGTATGGTCTGGCGCGCGGCGGCTGCCATCGAGCTGGGTTTGTGCCAGGCGGTACTGTGCGTACTGCCGGCACGCATGGCGCCTTTGGGCCCGGATGAAGACGCCAGCTGGATGGCCCGGGCCATGCGCTATGGCGGGCACAGCACGGCATTCGGCGCTCCCGAAGCCGAGTTCGACTTGCCGTACGGGCATATGGGCCAGAACACCGGCTACGCCATGATCGCCCAGCGCTATGCCGCGCAATATGGCTATGACCCGCGGGCACTGGCAAAAATCGCCGTCGATCAGCGCACCAATGCCCAGTACAACCCCGAAGCGATGTTTTACGGCCAGCCGCTGACCATCGAGCAAGTGCTGGCCAGTAAAAAAGTCGCCGACCCGCTGCATGTGCTGGAAATCGTCATGCCGGTGGCGGGTGGCGCCGCGATGATTATCGCCTCCAAAGAGGTGGTGGCCCGGGCCCGCAAGCGGCCGTCGTGGATCACCGGTTTTGGCGAGCATCTGGCATTCAAGTCACCGTCCTATGCCCAGGACATGCTGCACACGCCTATCGGGCCTGCGTCGCAGCGGGCATTCGCGATGGCCGGGCTCAAGCCGGGCGATGTGGATGCGGCACAAATTTATGACTGCTACACCATCACCGCCTTGTTGACCCTGGAGGACGCCGGGTTTTGCGCCAAGGGCGAAGGCATGAGCTTTGTGCGCGAACACGACCTGACCTGGCGCGGTGACTTCCCGATGAACACCCACGGTGGCCAGCTCAGCTTTGGCCAGGCCGGTGCGGCGGGGGGCATGAGCCAGGTGATCGAGGCGGTGACGCAAATCGCCGGTGAAGCGGGCGAGCGCCAGCTCAAGCGCTGCGACACGGTGTATGTCTCAGGCACCGGTGGGGTGATGAGTGAGCAGGGCGCATTGATACTTCAGGGAGCTTGAATCTAATGTCGAACAACAAACCAATGCCGGTTCCGACCGAGATTTCTGCACCGTTCTGGGAAGGCTTGAAGGCCGAGCGCCTGCTGATTCAGCAATGTGAGCGCTGCAGCCACTGGGTGTTTTACCCGCGCCGGCATTGCCCGGCGTGTTTTACCCATGCACTGGCCTGGCGTGAAGTCAGCGGCGGGGCGACGCTGTACAGCTTCACCGTGACCCGCATCGCGACCCTGCCCGACTTTGCCGATGAAATGCCGCAGATATTGGCGGTGGTCGAGCTGGATCAGGGTGTGCGCATCAATACCAATCTGGTGGGGCTGGACGAGGCCGAAGTGAAGGTCGGTATGCGCCTGCAACCGGTGTATGCCGAGGTCGATGCCAAGGGCAACCGGCTGCTGCGCTTTACCGGGCTGGACAAGGACGCCGAGGGTTTGAAGGCCTTGCGTGCGGTGGAACAGCCGGTGGTAGAAGCCGTTGTACAGGTGCGTCAGGTGGCGCTGGATGACGAAGCGGCGTTGCAGGCGCTGGTCAGCGACGAGTTCAGCCCGTGGAGCAATCAGGTGGTGGTTGATCAGGGCTTGATCGACAGCTTTGCCCTGTTGTCCGGGGATGATTACTGGATCCACACCGACCCGGAGCGGGCGCGCAAGCACAGCCCATTTGGCGGCACCATCGCCCACGGTGCGCTGGTGCAGATCCTGCAATCGCGGATGAAGCTCAATCTGGGGTACGAGATCACCGGCTTTACCAATATGGTCAACTATGGCTCGGATCGTCTGCGCTTCCCGGCGCCGGTGCCGGCGGGCTCGACCATCCATGCGCGGGCGCGGGTCAAGCGGGTGGAGCGGGTCAAGAGTGGCACCCAACTGACACTGGAACTCAACACCCATGTGCTGGGCAGCGAGCGGCCGTCGGTGATCAATGAGCTGGTGATTTTGTATATGTAATGCCCTGTGGGAGCGGGCTTGCCCGCGATGGCATCGACGCGGTTTTAATGACACACCGCGCCGCCTGCATCGCGGGCAAGCCCGCTCCCACCGGTTTAAGGCGCCCCGCCTGGCAAGCTTTAGTCTCAACGGACGATGAGTCCCGCCCGCAACCTTCCCATACTGCCCCAAGCCAATAAATACAGGCATTGAGGAGCAGGCACATGATCGACATTCGTGGTTTGAGCTACTTCGTTGCAGAGTCTGCAGATCCCGTTCAATGGCAGCGTTACGCCACAGACGTGCTCGGGATGATGGTCAGCGAAGCACCCGCCGGTGGCTTGTATGTGAAGATGGACGAGCGTCCTTTTCGCATGCTGATCGTGCCCGGTGGCGAATCGCGCTACCTGGCCTCCGGCTGGGAGCTGGCCAGCGAGAAGGCTTTCAATGCCGCCATCGAAGTGCTGGACCAGGCCGACGTCAGCTGGCGCCACGGCACCGCCGAGCAATGCAATCAGCGCGGTGTACAGGCGCTGTTGCAGGTTACCGATCCGTCAGGCAACCGCCATGAACTGAGCTGGGGCCATCGCTCCGATTGCCAGCCGTTTGTCTCGCCCCAGGGGGTGCCGCGGTTTATCACCGGGGACATGGGCCTGGGCCACACCGTGCTGCCGGCGCCGAACTTCGATGCCACCCTGGCGTTTGCCAAGGATGTACTGGGTTTTGAGTTGTCGGACATTTTCAACTTCCGCCCCGACCCGTCGGCTCCCCCGATCCGTATCCACTTTCTGCATTGCAAGAACAGCCGTCACCACAGCCTGGCCCTGGCCGAATACCCGGTGCCGTCGGGCTGCGTGCATGTGATGGTCGAGGTTGATTGCATGACCGAAGTAGGCCGTGCCCATGACCGGCGCATCGCCCATGACGTGCCGTTGTCGGCCACCCTCGGCCAGCATCTGAACGATCACATGACCTCTTTTTATATGAAAACCCCTTCAGGTTTCGACCTGGAGTACGGCTATGGCGGCCTGCTGGTGGACTGGCAGGAGCACAGCGCTTTTGAATTCACCCGGGTCAGCCTGTGGGGCCACGATTTTTCCGTCGGCCAGCAGCAGTAAGGAGCAACACATGAACAAGCAAATGACAGCGGCCGATGTGGTCGGCCAGTTGCGCGACGGCATGACCATCGGCTTCGGCGGCTGGGGCCCGCGGCGCAAGCCGATGGCGATCGTGCGCGAGATCCTGCGCTCGGACGTCAAGGACCTTACCGTGGTCGCCTACGGCGGCCCCGAGGTCGGCATGCTCTGCGCTGCCGGCAAGGTGAAAAAGCTGATTTTCGGTTTTGCCACCCTCGACGCCATCCCCCTGGAACCCTACTTTCGCAAGGCCCGCGAGGCCGGTGAGCTGGAACTGATGGAGCTGGACGAGGGCATGCTGCAATGGGGCCTGCGCGCCGCCGGCATGCACTTGCCGTTCCTGCCCACCCGCTGTGGCCTGGCCACCGATGTCAGCCGCCTGAACCCCGACATCAAGCCGATAAAGTCGCCCTATGCCGATGGCGAGGTGCTGCTGGCCATGCCAGCGCTCAACCTGGATATCGCCTTCCTGCATGTCAACGTGGCCGACCGTTTGGGCAACACCCTGGTGACCGGCCCCGATCCGTATTTCGATCATTTGTATGCGCGTGCGGCGAAACAATGCTTTGTGTCCTGTGAGCGCATCGAGGAACGCCTGAGCCTGGATGCTGCCCAGGCCCGCTTCAACACCTTTGAGCGGTATCTGGTCAGCGGCGTGGTGCATGCACCGTTTGGCGCGCACCCGACGTCGTGCCCGTCCGACTACGGCTGGGACCTGAGCCACTTGAAACGCTACAGCGCCAGTGCCGCCGAAGAAGGCGGCTGGCAAGGCTACATGGCCGAGTTCGTGACCCCGGGCGAGAGCGCTTATCAGGCCAGCAATGGCGGTGTCGACCGACTCAGCGCCTTGCCGCTGCCCGTGTTTTAAGGAGCTTTTACATGACTGCTACTAGCGAATTTACCCTGGCTGAATTGTTGATCGTGGCCGCCTGTGAAGCCTGGCGTGGCAACGGTGAAGTGGTTGCTTCGGGCCTGGGTGTAATCCCGCGTCTGGGCGCGAGCCTGGCCAAGCTGACCCATAGCCCCGAACTGTTGATGACCGACAGCGAGGCCTTTCTGGTAGAGGAACCGATCCCCCTGGGCCCGCGCGGTGACTATGTGCCGCGTTACTCGGGCTACCTGTCGTTCGAGCGGGTGTTCGAGTGCGTGTGGGGCGGGCGTCGCCACGCGATGATCGGCCCGACCCAGATCGACCGCTGGGGCCAGACCAACCTGTCGTGCATCGGCGACTATCACAAGCCGAAAGTGGCGATGCTCGGGGTGCGCGGCTTGCCGGGCAACAGCATCAACCATATCAACTCGTTTTTCGTGCCGGCGCATAACACCCGGGCGTTTGTCGCCGGGGAAGTGGACATGGTTTCGGGTGTTGGCTTCAAACCCGAGCGCTGGCAAGAAGGCATGCGCCGCGATCTGATGGACATCCGCTTGATCGTCACCGACCTGTGCGTGATGGACTTCGGCGGGCCGGACCGCGCGGTGCAGGTGCGTTCCCTGCACCCTGGCGTGAGCTTTGAAGAGGTGCAGGAAAAAACCGGTTTCCCGCTGCTCAAGGCCGCCGACCTCAAGCAAACCGTGGCGCCGACGCCGGAGCAACTGGCGCTGATCCGCCGCCTCGATCCCCATGACTATCGCGCCTCTGCGCTCAAGGGCAACCCGCCCGGCATTCGTCAGGCCTGAAGGCCAGGAGTTCACATGAGCAGCGACAGCGAATTTGTGCAGCGGGCTGATACCGCTGTGTATGAAACCGAGGAGCCGGTGCTCTATGGGGTGGCGGACGGAATTGCCACGCTGACGATGAACCGGCCGACCGTCAATAATGCGCAGAACTCGCAAATGACCTACGCCCTGGACGATGCCTTTCGCCGTGCCGTCAATGACGACGCCGTGAAGGTCATTGTGTTGCGCGGCAACGGCAAGCATTTTTCGGCGGGGCACGATATCGGCACCCCGGGGCGCGATATCAACAAGGAATTCGACCGCGCCAGCCTGTGGTGGGATCACACCAACAAGCCGGGCGGCGAGTACCTGTATGCCCGCGAGCAGGAGGTGTACCTGGGCATGTGCCGGCGCTGGCGTGAATTGCCCAAGCCGACCATCGCCATGGTCCAGGGCGCGTGCATTGCCGGTGGGCTGATGCTGGCCTGGGTCTGTGACTTGATTGTGGCCAGCGACGATGCGTTTTTCCAGGACCCGGTGGTGCGCATGGGCATTCCGGGGGTGGAATATTTTGCCCATCCCTATGAACTCAACCCGCGCATTGCCAAGGAATTTCTGTTTACCGGCGATCGCATGAGTGCCGAACGCGCTTATCAAATGGGCATGGTCAACCGCCTGTTTGCCCGCGAGGGGCTGGAGGCGGGCACCTATGCGCTGGCGGCGGCCATCGCCAAACAGCCGCGCATGGGCCTGGCGCTGACCAAACAGGCGATCAATCACGTCGAGGACTTGCAGGGCAAGCGCACGGCGATGGACGCTGTGTTTGCCTGGCATCACTTTGCCCATAGCCATAACGAACTGCTCTCCGGCGACAAGCTGGGCGGCTATGACGCCAAGGCGATGATTGAAGCGAACAAGAGTGCTGCGGGAGAGCGTCGATGAGTGAGTATCTGCAAACGGTGTTGACCGACGCTCTGGGCTGTCGCTATCCCATTGTGCAAACCGCGATGGGCTGGGTGGCGGATGCCAATCTGGTGATCGCCAGCACCCGCGCCGGGGCCTTCGGGTTTCTGGCCGGGGCGACCATTGCAGCGGATCAACTGGAAGCGCAAATCCAGCGAGTGATCGAGGCCACGGGTGGCAGTAATTTCGGCCTCAATTTCCATATGTTCCAGGACAACGCTGCGCAGTGCGTGGACCTGGCCATTGAATACCGTCTGCGTGCGGTCAGTTATGGTCGCGGCCCGGATCGTCAAACTATCGACCGTTTCAAAAAGGCCGGGGTGCTGTGTATTCCCACCGTGGGCGCACTGAAGCACGCGCTCAAGGCCGTGGAACTGGGCGCGGACATGATTACCGTGCAGGGTGGTGAAGGCGGCGGCCATACCGGCGGGGTGCCGAGCACGATTTTGCTGCCCCAGGTGCTGGATGCCGTGCAGGTACCGGTGATCGCGGCGGGCGGTTATTCCACCGGGCGCGGGCTGGCCGGTGCGCTGGCGGCGGGGGCGGCGGGAATAGCGATGGGCACGCGGTTTTTGATGACCCAGGAATCGCCCACACCCCTGGCGACCCTGGAACGTTATGTGAACGTCACCGACCCGCAGCAGATTCGCGTCACCACGGCGGTGGACGGCATGCGCCACCGCATGATCGAAAACGCCTTTATCAAGCGCCTGGAACAAGCCAGTGCCTTTGGCCGCCTGCGCATTGCCCTGGGCAGCGCCTGGCAGTGGAAGCAACAGACCGGCATGAGCCTTGGGCATATGCTCGGCGTGTTTGCAAAGTCAGTGAAAGAAGATCCGAGTGCGCTGTCGCAGACGGTGATGGCGGCCAATCAGCCGGTGCTGTTGCAGCGCTCGATGGTGGATGGCGTGCCGGATGAGGGGATTTTGTCGAGCGGGCAGGTGGCCGCGGCCATTGGCGAGCTGAAAAGTTGCCAGAGCCTGATCGACGAGATGGTGCAGGAGGCCGAACGCTGTCTGATCGCGGTCAATGCACGGCAGCAGGCCATGCGCTGTAGGGCTGGTGAACCGGCGGCGCTGTGAAAGGGCCTTTTATGCTGTAACTGAACTTATCCCGATACAAAACCGGTCCGCACAAGCCCGTGGGGCAGCAAACCTGGTCACTACACTTTTTAATTATTGTGCAGTTCAGGAACTTGCCCCATGCCTCAAGCCTTGCATCGCCACACCCCGACGCTTAGCGCCTGTGACCCTCGCGGGCTGCCCGTGCGCGAGGTGGCCTACCACCGGCGCAGTGCGGCACAGTTGGCCGAAGCACGCATTTGCCGACAGGTGTTCGGCCCCACGGGGCATGTGGGTGAACAGTGGGATGCGCGCCTGCTGGCCTTGCGCAACCAGGATCCGGCCACGGTGGCCAATCAACGCAACCGCCACTCACTGTCGGGGCGCCTGCTGTACAGCGCCCATGTCGACCGGGGTGTACGTATCACCCTGACTGGCGCAGGGGCACAACTGCGCTACAGCTGGGATGCCCGGGGCACACGGCACACCTGTGAATACGACGGCCTGCTGCGCCTGAGCGCCGTGTTCGAACAGGGCGCCGACGCCACGACCGGTCGTTGTGTCGAACGCCTGAGCTATGCCGACAACCGCGCAGAACACCGCTTGCTCAACTGCTGCGGGCGGCTGCTCCGCCATGATGACCCGGCAGGCTCGCTCTGGTTTGAGGGCTATGACCTGCTGGGGCAGGTGACGAGCCAGTCGCGGCGCTTTGTCCGCGACGTATCCCTGCTCCCCGATTGGCCGGTGCACAGCGCAGGGCGTGAGCCGTATCTGGAACCCGGCAGCTGGCGCACACAATGGCGCCATGATGCCATGGGCCAGTTGATCGAACAGACCGATGCCCGGGGCAATCGGCAAGTGCTCCAGCAAGGGGTGGATGGCCTGCTGACCTCGCTGCTGGTGCGCACCGGCAGCGGCGCCGAACAGCGGGTGATAGAACAAAGAACCTACACCGCCAATGGCCAGATTGAAGTCGAGCGGGCGGGCAACGGCGTGGTCAGTGTTCTGACCTACAACCCGCTGGATGATCGCCTGCAGCGTCGCCAGACCTGGCGCACCGGCAAACCGGGTGAACCGCTGCAAGACCTGACCTATACCTACGACCGGGTCGGCAATGTGCTGAAGTTGGCGGATGCCGCGCAACCCTTGCAGTGGGCTGACAACAGCCGTGTGCAAGCGGTGAGCAACTATGCCTACGACACCCTCTACCAACTGATCGAAGCTACCGGCCGGGAAAATTCGGACCCTGCCTACGGCCCGCAACTGCCCGGTGTTGCACTGTTATCCGGGGGCAGCGCCCAGCGCTTGCGCAATTACCGCCAGGTCTATACCTACGATGCCGGAGGCAATTTGGCCCGGTTGCAACACATCCCCAGCCACGGCTCGGGCTATACCCGTCAGATGAGGCTGGCGCAGCACAGCAATCACGGCCTTGAGCAAACGCCGGGGTTGGCCGCCAACCCGGTGCCGGGCAGTGGTTTTGATGGCAATGGCAACCAGCAGAGACTGGAGCCCGGCCAGACCCTGGCCTGGAACCTGCGCAACCAGTTGCAGCGGGTGACACTGGTAGCGCGGGCAGAAGGGGCCAACGATGAGGAAATCTACGTTTATGACGGTGGCGGGGCGCGGGTGCTTAAAGTCCGACAAAGGCACGGCCATCGCCTGCCCCGGAACGAAGCCGTGTACTACTTGCCCGGGCTAGAAATCCGTCGCAACAGCGCCACGGGCCAGTGGCTGGATGTGCTGACCATTGCCGGCGAACTCAGCAGTGCGCGGATCCTGCACTGGGAGCAGGGCCGCCCCGCGGACATCGAGAACCACCAGTTGCGCTTGAGCCTGGTAGACCACCTGGGCAGCAGCACCCTGGAGCTGGATGGGGCAGCGCGCCTGCTCAGCCAGGAAATTTGCTACCCCTATGGCGCCACGGCCTGGTGGGCAGCCAGATCGGCCATCGAGGCCAGTTACAAACATGTGCGTTATTCGGGCAAGGAGCGCGATGCCAGCGGCCTTTATTACTACGGCTACCGCTATTACGCACCCTGGCTGGGGCGCTGGATCAGCGCCGATCCGGGGGACGCGGTCGATGGCCTGAACCTGTACGCGATGGCGCGGGGTAACCCGATCAGCAGGCGGGACGAGCAGGGCTTGCAGAGCAGCGAAGTGGTCGCGCAGGGCAGCCTGCTTGCTACGGTGAAAGGTGTCGCCACGGGGGTGTCGAACCTGGTGCGGTCGCGCGTGCAGGCCTCCAGTGCGGCGGCAATCCGCGATGCCCTGGCCACATATATAAGCAATGCCATAGGCGCCGGGGTCGATATTGCCCTGTTCGAGGGGCGCCAGCCGTCGGGTGCGGCCAACAGCGCCCTGAGAAGCGTGGTGGCGGTCCTGGACGCACTGACCATGATGCACATGACCACCGGGGTATTTGGCCACCTCACCCGCTGGAGCCCCTTTATCGGCTTTTTTGCCGCCTCGGCGGCGGATCGGGGTTTCGAAATGCGTGGTGCCATCGAGGGTACGGGAAGCAGTCAAGCCTGGGACCCGGTGGCCCGTCTGCGCCTGGCCGGCCATGTCCGGGCCTTTAGCCGGGAAATCGTCCAGCAGGCGCTCAGAGGCATGGGGGACAGCGTGGCCTGGGGCCAGACCCCGGTCCCAGCGCGAATCCCGCGAACGTTGATGGCTGCGGGCGCCTATAGCCTGGCCACCATCCCCGGTGCGGTCTATGGCCACTATGTGCCGGGACCGCTGGTGTCCAACCTGGCCCCGGCGATTGAGGCTTACGATGCGGCAGCGGGGACGTGGATTCGCGCGGGCCATCCCACTGCGCACCTGGAGCGGCATGCCCAGACACTGCAACTGCCCGCTCTGATGGACACCGCCCAGGGCGGGCTTAGCCGGATGTTCAACCAGACCTGGAGTTACTGGGCGGGGGTAGGTATCGAGGCCATTGCGGCCTTTGCCACGGGCGTGCCCATTGCCCGGCAGAGTGCCCGGGCGCGGGCCTGGGTAGGGGCGGCCAAGGGCGTGGTGTCAGCTCTTACCGAGGTGCGCGGGCTGCTGCTGCAAACTGCCAGAAGTGGCTACAGCAGCCTGTTTGCACGCTGGAGAACGGCCAGAGGCTGAAAAACACCCCTGCTCCGGGAGTGACTGGCTCAGGACAGAAAGCCGCCATCCACATTCAGCGAAACACCGGTGGTGTAGCTGGATGCATCACTGGCCAGGTACAGCACGGCCCCGGCCATTTCGCTGGGGGCTGCTACGCGTTTGAGCGGGATCTGTTGCAATGCAGTTTTCAGAATGGCGTCGTTACTGACCAGCGCCGAGGCAAATTTGGTGTCGGTCAGCCCCGGCAGCAGGGCGTTGCAGCGAATGCCGAAGCCTGCGCATTCCTTGGCAAACACCTTGGTCATGTTGATCACTGCGGCCTTGGTCATGGAATACACGCCCTGGAAAACCCCGGGCGATATGCCGTTGATCGAGGCCACGTTGATGATGCTGCCCCCCCCGTGCTCGCGCATCAGCTTGCCCGCTTCGACCGACATAAAGAAATAGCCGCGGATATTCACGTCCACGGTTTTCTGGAAGGCGCTGAGGTCAGTGTCCAGCACGTTGCAAAACTGCGGGTTGGTCGCCGCGTTGTTGACCAGGATGTCGATGCGGCCAAAGTCGGCGCGGATGCGCGCAAAGGCCTGGGTGATCTGCTCCATTTCACCGATATGGCAGGCAATGGCCGTGGCCTTGCCACCTTCGGCGATGATCGCATCGGCTACTGGCTGGCAGCCCTCGAGCTTACGGCTCGAGACAATCACATGGGCCCCTTGCTGGGCCAGCAATTTGGCGATGGCTTCACCGATGCCGCGACTGGCACCGGAAACAAAGGCGATTTTGCCATCAAGGTCGAACAGTTGGGTCCTGGACATGGAGGTTCCTTGGGTTCTCGGCTTAGAGGCTGGAGCGGCGAATGACGGTGAGGCTCATCTGCTCAAGCAGGGCGTTCATGTGCACGAATTGGGCAAAACGCTTGTCTGCGGTCTGACCGTGGTAGTAGCGGTAGTAGATTTGTTGAACGATACCCGCCAGTCGAAACAGGCCGTAGGTGTAGTAGAAATCGTAGTTGTCTATCTGAATCCCTGAGCGCTCAGCGTAGTAATCGACGAATTCGCGGCGGGTCAACATGCCGGGGGCGTTGCTCGGCTGGCGTCGCATCAATTGCACGGGTGCCGGGTCGTCGGCTTCGATCCAGTAGGCCAGGGTATTGCCCAGATCCATCAACGGGTCGCCCAGGGTGGTCAGTTCCCAGTCCAGTACACCGATGATCTGCATCGGGTCGGCGGGGTCAAGGATCACGTTGTCAAAGCGGTAGTCGTTATGAACGATGGCCGGGGTGGGGTGGTCGGCCGGCATATTGGCCTGCAGCCAGTCCTTGACCGCGTGCCAGCGTGGCGCGTCCGGGGTCAGGGCCTTGTCGTAGCGTTCGCTCCAGCCGCTGATCTGGCGCTGCACATAGCCTTGCGGTTTGCCCAGCTCACCCAGGCCACAGGCGTTGTAGTCGACGCGATGCAGCTCCACCAGCTTGTCGATAAAGCCCTTGCACAGGGCGCGGGTCTGCTCACTGCCCAGTGCCAGTTCCGCTGGCAGGTCAGAGCGCAGAATGATGCCCTTGACCCGCTCCATCACATAGAACTCGGAGCCGATCAGGCTTTCGTCAGTGCAATGCGCGTAGGCCTTGGGGCAGTAGGGGAAGGCCTCGCTGAGCTGGTTGAGGATGCGGAACTCGCGGCCCATGTCATGGGCTGATTTGGCCTTTTGGCCAAAGGGCGGTCGGCGCAGTACCAGTTCCTTGCCGGGGTATTCGATCAGGTAGGTCAGGTTTGAGGCGCCGCCGGGGAACTGGCTGATCGCAGGTGTTCCCACCAGCCCGGCGACGTGCGCCTTGAGGTAAGGGTCAATGCGACCGGCGTCGAGTTCTTCGCCAGGGCGGATGCGGGTGGATGAGTCGGTAAGCGCCATGTTTATCTCTTCTGCTTATATTTGTGGCCTGACAACATTCGCTAATCTAATGGGCAACCCGGGGTGCCACAAGGCAGGCAGGGTCTTAATAGGCAGGGGTGTTAATGGGCAATCAGCCTCCTTGATAAGCCTGTTTGAGTGAAGCACAGAGCAAAAAAAACCGAAGCGTCGTGGGCTTCGGTTTTTGGGTGTTGCGTGTGGCTTAAGCCGGGAACAGTTCGCTCAGCTTCATGGCCAGCATCATGTCGCCTTCAGCGCGCAGCTTGCCGCCCATGAAGGCCTGCATGCCGTCGGTTTCGCCGCTGACGATGCCTTCCAGGGTCTCGCCGTCCATCACCAGAGTTACCTGGGCGTCCGGGTTCTCACCTTCCTTGAGTTCACAGGTGCTGTCTTTGACGATCAGGGAGAAGTGCTTGTCGTCATCGATGCGGAAACCAAATACCAGGTCCAGGCCTGCAGCAGCGGCTGGGTTGAATTTGGCTTTCATTGCTTGAACGGCATCAGCTACAGAAGTCATGGTTCGATCCTTATATAGGGTGGAGTACGGCGGCCCGAAGGCCACGGTTGCCGGTGCTCAACGATAGGTGATGAGTGCCGGCGTCTTCAACAGTTGCAAATGCACATGACTGTTGAAGGAAGCCAGGGTGACCTCGCGGCCATGAAACTTGAGCTGGCTGAGCGAGGTGTTGACGATTTGCCACGCCAGCTTGAAGGCATCGGTGGCGGGAATTTGGGTCAGCAGGTGGATCAGCGCCGTAATGGTGCCAGCAGAGGTAAACACGGCAATGTTCTGCTGGCCCTTGGCAAGGTCGAGCAGACGATTGAGCCCGCCCTGTACCCGTTCGACAAAACCCGGCCAGGTTTCCAGCCCGGGCGCGTCGTAAGTGCCGCTGATCCAGCGTTCGATAATCAGTTCAAAGATGCGCTGGAATTCTGCCGGGTTATGGGCGGCATTGTTCATCGCCGTCAGGGCCTCGGGCTCGTCTGGCAGCAGGCCGGGAAGCAGGGCGTCGAGTATGGCGAAAGCATCGAATTCGTTGAAGGCAGCGTCTGTTTCAACGGTAGGGGCAGGCAGCCCGGCGGCGCCCAGTTGCGCCAGGGCATGGCGCGCGGTGTCTTGCTGGCGCGACAGGTCGCCCGCCAGGCAACGGTCCAGGCGCAGGCCCAGATGGGCCAAGTGCTGGCCGGCAATTTCGGCCTGGCGCACGCCCAGCGGCGACAGCCTGTCGTAGTCGTCGGCACCGAAGGAGGCTTGGCCATGTCTGATCAGATAAATGCTGCCCACGTGCGCGTCATTCCGCTGCGGTGAAAGTCAGGCGAGGTTAGGAGGATGGCAAGTGGCTGTCAATGAAAAAACATACGCTTGTTTGAATTGCTGGTGGCGCCTGCGCTCAAGGTGTTTCACGGCTGGCAGGGCCAGGTTGGCGCCGGTATGCTGGTTGCCATTGCGCAGCCCTGATCCGGGGGCTGCAGACGTTTTCAAGGAGAGGCTGTGGAATTTCTTGCCGAGTACGCCAGTTTTCTGGCCAAAACCGTGACCCTGGTGATCGCCATTGTGGTGGTACTGGTGACCCTCGCCGCCCTGCGCGGCAAAGGGCGACGCACCACCGGGCAATTGCAGGTCATTAAGCTCAATGACTTCTACAAGGGCCTGCGTGAGCGCCTGGAGCAATCGCTGCTGTCCAAGGACCAGCTCAAGACGCTGCGCAAGCAGACCGCCAAGACCGACAAAAAGCTGAAAAAACAGCCCGAAGACAAGCCTAACGTTTTCGTGCTGGATTTCAGCGGCGACATCAAGGCGTCGGCCACCGAGAGCCTGCGCCACGAAATCACCGCCTTGCTGACCCTGGCCAAACCCACCGATGAAGTGGTGCTGCGCCTGGAAAGCGGCGGCGGCATGGTCCACAGTTATGGCCTGGCGTCTTCGCAACTGGCGCGCATCCGTGAGGCGGGCATCCCGTTGACCGTCTGCATCGATAAAGTCGCCGCCAGTGGCGGCTACATGATGGCCTGCATCGGCGAGAAGATTATCAGCGCCCCCTTTGCCATCCTTGGGTCCATCGGCGTTGTTGCGCAATTGCCCAACGTTAACCGCTTGCTGAAAAAGCACGATATCGACTACGAAGTGCTGACCGCTGGCGAATATAAACGCACCCTCACGGTATTTGGCGAAAATACCGAAAAAGGGCGTGAGAAGTTTCAGCAGGATCTGGATATCACCCATCAACTGTTCAAGAACTTTGTCTCCAAATATCGCCCGCAACTGACCATCGACGAAGTGGCAACCGGTGAAGTCTGGCTGGGAGTTGCCGCCATCGACAAGCGCCTGGTCGACGAACTTAAAACCAGCGATGAATACTTGTCGGCACGCGCCAGGGATGCCCATCTCTACCACCTGCACTATGCCCAGCGCAAAAGCCTGCAGGAGCGTGTGGGCCTCGCGGCGAGCACCTCGGCGGAAAAAGTGGTCGACTCGTTGTGGGCGCGCCTGACCCAGCAGCGCTTCTGGTAAAGGGCGGCGACACTTTTGCAATTACACGATTGCAACAGTGTCGCTGTTTTACACTGTGGCGTTACTTTTAAAGTGCGGTAGATAGTTATTGTTTTAACCGTGTTTTTAAATGCGTTGGCCGATTGTTGATCAAGTAATTAACCGACTCGTTTTGCGGGCTGTCTATAAACTTCAAGCATTGTATTGGATGCCGGAGTTTAGTGATGACAGACACTTTTGCCAGCGTTATATCCACGGCCGAACAAACGGTCATTGAACAGGCCGCTCGCCTGGCCAAAACACCGGCCGAAAACCGCCATGTCGCTTACCTGCCCGAGTTGATGCCGCCCTGGTTCGTCCAGGCGCCCCCGGCGCTGCGCGAGGCATTGCGCAGCAGCTTCAGGCAATGGCAGGCCACCCGGCGTGCCACGTCCGCTATCCTGGCCCAGGTCCAGCCCATCGAAGAGTTTGCCGAACCCTTGCTCAGGGCGGCCCTCACTGCCCGCGGCTGGGGTGAGGTAGATCCGCGTAGCTATGGCATCAAACAGGTGCGCCTGTTGAGCAATCTGGTGCTGTTTTTTGCGCGTCAGCAGGTCAAGCTGGTCGATACGGTGATCCAGCTGGCCTGGCCTGAACTGCTGACCCCCGAGTCACTGGAGCTGGATCTGGTGTCCGGCATCACCCGGCACAGCTTGCTGCAAGCGGCCCTGCAAAATTTCGAGCGTGCAGAAACCGCCGAAGACGGTTTTGATCCGGGCAGTTGCCTGTATCAAGTGAGTGGCGAGGCAGATGTGCAGCATGCCACGTTCAAGCCCTGGGCCTTTGCCGCGATCTGCCGTGACCTGGATCTGGGTACGCAATACCAGTGGCACCTGAGCCGCGTGTTTGAGCCGATTGATGACAACCTGGCTCCTGAAGACAGCAACTCCAGAGCCTACAAGGTCAATGTTGCATTCAGCCAGAACAAGCGCTACGAATTTACCTCGGCCCTGCACATGGCCATGATGAAGATGGAGATCAGCCCGGCCAATTACGCCTTTCTGATCAACCTGTTGGCTGCGCCGGGAGCAATCTCGTCGCGTCTGCCTGTGGTCCACAGCACCTTGCAGATCATGGCGTTCGAAGTGCCCGGGGTCATGATCTTCTGGCCCGAAGGCAAACCGGCGCGACAGGTGCAGCCATGCGTACTGTATCTGCCTGACAGCCCGAACCGGGCATTTCACGAGTTCGAGTCGTTCCAATTGTTGAAGGCGACACTGTGGCAATGGCTAAAGGGCCGCAATTTTGCCCACTATTTTTTTCAGCGTGTGCCCCTGCGCCATCGCGCCGAGTTTATGCGGCGTGCCGATGTAAAGAACATGACCTGGGACTCGCTGCTGCTGCGCCGCCCGCCCATCATCAATGAACCTGCACTGATGTCCGAAAGCCAGCACCTGCTGCAGCGGGAGGATCCATTTGTCGTGGCCTGGCGCCTGCAACTGGCGCAGATCAAGGACGATGCCCGGGGCCTGGTGGTGCCCACAGAGGATGAAGACTCCAAAACCCGTCTGGAACGCCAGGCCTGCTTCCTCAATCTGGGGCTGAGCTTGCTGACCATAGCCCTGGGGTTTGTGCCGGTGCTGGGCGAGGTGCTCCTGGTTACCAGCGTGATCCAGCTGGGGGTTGATGTGTATGAAGGCATCAGTGCCTGGCAGCAGGGGGATCGCGTTGCTGCCCTGGAGTATCTGTTTGATGTTGCGCAAAACATCGCGCTGACGGCGGGCCCGGCAACGCTGCGGCCGGCGCCGCTGGTCGATGCCCTGGTGCCGGTGCGTCTGGTGACCGGGCAAAGGCGCCTGTGGCGCCCGGACCTGACCCCTTACGCCATGCCCAAAAATTCCCTCGCAGGGCTTTTACCTGATGCCCAGGGGCTGTACAGCGTGGGTGAGCGGCAATTTATCAGGCTTGAAGACAAAGTGTACGGGGTCAAGGTCGACCCGCAGACCCTCAAGGGGCATATTCAGCATCCCCATGACCCCCAGGCCTACACTCCGCGCATCGAGCACAACGGCAGCGGCGCCTGGGTGCATGAGCTGGAAGACCCCATGCACTGGTCGAGCAGTCAACTGCTGCGTCGCCTGGGGCCTGAGGCCCGTGGGATTGGCGATGCCGGTGCCAGGCAAGCTCTGGCCGTGAGCAATACCGATGAGGGCATGCTGCGCAAGCTGTACCTGGAGCATCTGCCCCTGCCGGCAATGCTGAGCGACAGCCTCACGCGCATCCGCCTCAATGAAATGATTGAAAGCTTTATTGTGCAGATGCAGCAGGGGGGCAACCGCTGGGCAGACAATGCCGAGATGCAACTGGACCTGATAACCCGGTTGCCCGGCTGGCCGCCAGACCGTGTCCTGCGCGTCGTCGACATTCAAGGTACAACGCTGCGCGAGTACGGCCCGGACCTGGCGCCCGCACACCCACGGCTGCAAATCGTGGAAAGCCAGATCCGCAATGGTGATCTGTTGAAGGTGACCCTGGAATGTCTGTCCACGGCCCAGGTTGAAGCGTTGCTGGGGCAGGCCATCGAAGGCCTGCAACAGCAGCTGCAGGCCCTTGCCCGTCAATTGGGCGAGCAGGCCGCGGCCACCAGGGGCGAATTGCTTGCACGCTTGTATGACGCACAGGATGCAGTGCCTGAGCAGGCCCAGGCACTGAAAAACCAGTTTCCCGGCCTGCCGGGGGTGGTGCTGCAGGAGCTGCTGCACCACCTGTCGGCCGCCCGACTGGGGGTGGATGACAGCGCCGGACGCCTGCCCCTGCATGTGCTGGAGGAGGCGCGCAGCTATACCCGGGCCCTGCGCCTCAATCGCGCCCTGGAGGGGCTTGGTTTCGACGCACTGAGCAATGCCGACAGCCTCAGGCTGGCCTGGAAGACCTTGCCCGAGGTGCCCGGCTGGCCCGCCAGCCTGCGCCTGGTGATCCGGGACAAGGCCAGCGGCACGGTGCTCGATAGCGTGGGCAGTGACTCGGCCCTCTACAGCCACGAATTGTTTAAAAGTGCTGACGGCTACGAGTTTCATGGCACGGCCTCGCAAGATGTTTATCGCAGCCCCGACCTGCTGGAGTGCGTGCTCCAGTCACTGACACCGGCACAGCGCCAAAGCCTGGGGTTGCCGCTCGCAGAACCGCTGGCGGCGTTGCGCGCGCGCATCGCCGCCCGGGCGGCAAGCTACCGCGAAAACAGTGCCGTGGCCCTGGGCATGCAACCGGTCAAACCCTGGTTCAGGTCACCGTTACGGCTGGCCGATGGCCGTCTGGGTTACACCTTGGGCGGGCGTTCGGGGCATATGCTGGAAACCGAGCGCACGCACCTGCTCAAAGACCTGGTCAGCGAGCTGTTCCCGCTGATGGACGAGACGCAGGCCGGACAGTTTCTGTACCGCCTGAAACTGACGCCCGAACTGACCACCCGGGCGCTGGCCAGGCTCAAGGGCGAGTTGCAGACGCTGCGTAACGATCTGGAACAGTGGGAAAAGGCCACGGTGTGGACCCAGCCTGCCGAGGGACCGCGGGTGCCGGTGCCCGTTCCGGTCAAACGGGCCATGAGCCAGGCCTTGATCCGAACCTGGCGCCGGCAAACTGAAACCCTGAGCCTGGGCGATTACACGGGCCATGTGCTTGATCTCAATGCCTGGCCGGTGGATTGCCTGCCCGAGCTGTCCGCCGATTTCGGCCATGTTGGCACGTTACGCCTGCACAACTCGCCCAACGGCCGGTTTGCCAACCGGTTTCTGGAGCGTTGCCCCAACGTGCGGGTGCTGTCCCTGGTCAACTGCCAGCTGCTGGAATTGCCCACGGCGATTTCCGGCATGCATGAACTGATCGACCTGGACCTGCACGGCAACCGGATCGAACTCAACGACCGCTCCACCAGCATCCTGGCGGGCCTGAACAAGCTGCAGTCGCTGAACCTGGTGGGCAACACCCTGGGCCGGCGCATCTCGGTGCGCCGCATGACCGGGCTGGTGCATTTACGCCTGCGCTATACCGGCCTGCAGACCTGGCCGGAAGGGGTCGAGGCGCTCACTGGCCTGCAAACCCTGGACCTGCGCGACAACGCCATCACCCGTATCCCCCAGGAGGTACTGACCGCCCAGAGGGCCGCGCTCAATCGTGTCACTCATCTGCATGACAACCCGCTGAGCGCAGACTCCCTGCGGCGCCTGGAGAGCTACCGGCGCAGCCAGGGCATTGACTTTGGAATCATGCCCGGGCGCCAGCACGTGATGCCCGTGCGCGGTATTTTTCATTGGGCATCCCAGCCGACTTTCCAGCAGAACGATATCTGGCACGACCTGAGCAGCCTCGAGCGCTCGGCGGATTTTTTCCGCGTGATTGAGGACCTCAGTGCCTCATCCCAGTACTTGCATGGCCGTGAAAGCCTCAGCCGGCGCGTGTGGGCAATGCTCAATGCGATGCATGCCCACGGTGAACTGCGTGACGAGTTGTTCGAGGTCTCGGCCAACCCCAATACCTGCGCCGACGGGATCCCGATGATCTTTGCCGATCTGGAGCTGCGCCATCAGATCTTTATCGCCCAGAGCACGGTCAACACCGAGAGCAAGCTGCTGACGCTTGGCCAAGGGCTGTTTCGCCTGGAACTGCTGGACAAGCATGTGCGTTCGGTCATTGAGGGGAGGGTGGCGCAGGTTCACGCCGAGCAGAGCGAATATGTGCGGCAGCTGCAAACCCTGGTGGATGCTGTCAGTGCGGATTTTGCGTCCGGGCCGGTGGCGGACATGACGCCCCTGGAGCAGCAGGGCGTGGCCTACCGGCTGGGTACACGGCAAGCCATGCGCCTGGCCCAGCGCCTGAGCCCGGCCGACTTGCAGGCGCGCATTGAGCGCATCGACCCGCTGGAGGTGCAGATGTTCTATCAGGTCAACCTGGCGCGGCAGCTGGGCTTGCCCGCTCGGCCCACGAGCATGATTTTCGAGCGCATGGCCAATGTCACCCCGCAGCAACTGGAAATTGCCCGGCTGCATGTAGTGAGCGAGGACACGCTGGAGACCCGGACGGCCTATATCGAAAAACAGGGATTTTGGGCTGGCTTTCTGGAGAAGAAATACCCGGAGGCGTTCAGTGCTGCCGATGCGCCATTACACGAGCGCATGCAGGTGATTTACATCGCCCGTGAGGGCATGTCCAGTCAGGATTATGTGGCGCAAACCCAGGCGGTGGGCCAGAGTCGCCAGCAAGTGAGGGAAGCGTTGATCGCCCGGCTGACCAGGGCCGAAATCGAAAAGTATCCATTTTCCGAGCCCGGTGCCTGAGCCGCCGGTACGAAGGCCGGCCCCGAGCGTTCGGGGCCGGCCGGCGAATCAACGACGACGGAACAGCGGCATCGGCTCATCGGTTGACGACTGGTACGTCACCGAAAAGTCCTTGAGGCCCTGCAGGGCTTCGTAGGGATCCTTGTCGGGGCGAATGGCAAAGGCGTCGAAACCGCAGCGATGCAGATAGAACAACTGGTCGCGCAATACATCGCCAATGGCGCGCAGCTCGCCTTTGTAACCGTAACGGTCACGCAGCAGGCGGGCATTGGAGTAGCTGCGACCATCGGTGAAGGCCGGAAAATTCAGGGCAATGACCTGAAAATTCGCCACGTCTTCACCCAGTTCTTCAGCTTCTTCATCGCTGTCCAGCCATACGCCCAGGCCGCCATCGCGGGCCTTCAGGGCATGGCCGTGCTCGCGCCACATCGCCAGCGGCACGATCAGGTCGTCGCAGTTGGAGATTTCGTCAAAGGTGGTTTCCTTGGGCAGCAAGTGCCAGGTTTCATCGATGACTTGGTTGTTCTTAATTATTCGCTGCATAGACGCGCTCCTTGAAAGGGTCGATGCCGATACGCTGGTAGGTATCGATAAAACGCTCGTCTTCGGTACGTTTTTCAACATACACGTCGATCAGCTTTTCAATCACATCCGGCATGGCGTCCTGGGCGAACGACGGGCCAAGGATTTTGCCCAGGCTGGCATCACGGCTGGCGCTGCCACCCAGGGACACCTGGTAGAACTCGGCGCCTTTTTTGTCAACGCCCAGAATCCCGATATGACCGACGTGGTGGTGACCACAGGCGTTCATGCAACCGGAAATGTTCAGGTCCAGTTCGCCAATGTCGAACAGGTAATCCAGGTTTTCAAAGCGGCGCTGGATCGACTCGGCAATGGGAATTGACTTGGCGTTGGCCAGGGAGCAGAAATCACCGCCCGGGCAGCAGATCATGTCAGTCAGCAAGCCGATGTTCGGTGTGGCGAAGCCGTTTTCACGCAACTCGCCCCACATGGTGAACAGTTGGCTTTCTTCAACATCGGCCAGGATGATGTTCTGCTCGTGGGAGGTGCGCAGCTGGCCAAAGCTGTAGCGGTCGGCCATATCGGCAATGGCATCCCACTGCTTGTCAGTCACGTCGCCCGGCGCAACGCCTGTAGGCTTGAGCGACAGGGTAACGGCGACATAGCCCGGCTTTTTGTGGGCCAGGGTGTTGCGCACGCGCCAGCGGGCAAAGCCCGGGTGCTGCTTGTCGAGCTCGGCCAGTTCGGCGCCGAAGTCGGGCAGGGCCTTGTAGTCAGGGTCGACAAAGTGCTTGGCGATACGCTGCACTTCGGCTTCGGTCAGGGTGTTGGAACCCCCGCGCAGGTGGACCATTTCCGCTTCGACGCGCTCGGCGAACACTTCAGGCGTGAGGGCCTTGACCAGAATCTTGATCCGCGCCTTGTACTTGTTGTCACGACGGCCATAGCGGTTGTACACACGCAGAATGGCTTCGAGGTAACTGAGCAGGTCTTGCCACGGCAGGAATTCATTGATGAAGGCACCGATCACCGGGGTACGGCCCAGGCCACCACCCACCAGTACACGGAAGCCTACTTCGCCGGCGTCGTTGAGCACAGGCTCCAGGCCGATGTCATGCACTTCAATGGCGGCACGGTCGGATGTCGAGCCGTTGATGGCGATCTTGAATTTGCGTGGAAGGTAGGCGAATTCCGGGTGGAAGGTCGTCCATTGGCGCACGATTTCGCACCAAGGGCGCGAATCGATCAGCTCATCGGCAGCCACACCGGCAAACTGGTCGGTGGTGACGTTGCGCAAGCAGTTGCCGCTGGTCTGAATGGCGTGCATCTGCACGGTGGCCAGCTCTTCCAGGATATCCGGGATGTCTTCCAGCGCAGGCCAGTTGAACTGCACGTTCTGGCGGGTACTGATGTGGGCATAGCCCTTGTCATAATCGCGAGCGATCTTGGCCATCATTCGCGCCTGACGCGAGGTCAGTTGGCCATACGGCACGGCGACCCGCAGCATTGGGGCAAAGCGTTGAACATAAAGGCCATTTTGCAGGCGCAGGGGGCGGAACTCTTCTTCGCTCAGCTCACCTGCCAGATAGCGTCGGGTCTGATCCCGGAACTGCTTGACGCGGTCCTCGATGATCTGCTGATCGTACTCGTCATATACGTACATATAGGTCCTGTTCTCAGGCTGCTAACAGCTTATCTGCGCGCACGGCCGCGCACTCCCCAAGGAGCGGGGCACGATACCAGTTTGTAGTTATGCGCAAAAGTGATGTTTAAGCATATGCAAAGAACCAAAACGACTATAAGCGGTTGATTCTCAATCCCTTACTTGTGGGAAGGTCATGGCTGGACTTAACTCAGTGGAAGTCTTCAAGCAATCACCCATAAAACCGAAAAGAGGCGATGCGATGAGTACTCCCGTGAAAGTCCGTAAAAGCGACAGCAAGGTCGATGCTTGGGCGATTTTCTTCCTGATTGTGCTGGTGGTGGCGACAGCCGTGTTCTGGGTCAGCCACCAGTAACTGGCGGGTAACATCAGCCGGTTTTCAAGGCTCCTTTGTGGGGGCGAGCAAACCCGCTCCCACCACAAGCCCGTGCTAGAGCCCTGCCAGATGTAGCACCAGGGTGACGATCCCGTACAGGGTCAGGGCAAATACCCCTGTAAACAGTAATCCCAGCACCAGGAAATGGGCGGGTTTGCCGTGGGTAAAGTCGCGCGCCCGGTTTTTGGCGCTTTGGACACCAAAGGCGGCGGCCATTACGCTGTGCAGCACTTGCCACAGGGTAGGTGGCTTGTTGTCGGCAGGATCGTCCATAAGTGCCTCGACTGTCTGAGGTGAAGCGGCGATATCCCTGAGCTTAGTCAATTTTCTCCTGCATAAATATTTACCACCTTTGGCGATGCCGTGTTGGTTGTACTGGCGACTCATTCAAACGGGTTTTCAGCCAGAGGCATCCCATGGACAGTTTGCACTCCCCGGCAGAGTCAGGGCCGTACGACACCTTTATCAGCAATAAAATGCCCGCCTGGGTCAAACACACTGTGGCGGACGATATCAAGCGCCTGAAGCCGGGGCTCTTCCCGGGCTACACCGCACCGGCGGATGCCGACAACCGTTTCGCCCGCGCCCCGTCATGGCAGATCCAGGCCTTGTTGGCCAGCCAGCTGCGCAGTCGCGCCGCCAATCAGGCGCTGGCTCTGGCGCTCGGGCATCTGCAGGGCATCACCCAGTTTGCCGAGCCGCGCTTGCAGGAGGCCCTGCAGAGCCATCAGGGCCAGGGCCGGGCAATGGACATCAACAGTGACCGCCTGTTTTATCTGCGCCGTAACCGACCAGTACAGCAACAGACCCTGCTGCAGGCGGCATTGTCGAACTTCGAGGGTAACGAAGACTTCAATCAGCGGGTGGCCGGGCAGGTCAGTGCGCTGGCACCGCCGGGGGCATTGCCCGTCGAACGCTTTGTGCCGCAAACCGGTCCCGATTACCCCGCCATGCTCGCCGATAGTCTGGTCCACGGCTCAGGCTGGCCGGTGGACAAGGTCAAGCAGGAACTGGACAACCTGAACCCCGTGGCCGGTTTCAGTTATCAGCAAACCTTGCCCATGAGCCCCCAGGTGTTCTCACAAATCTGCAGGGCGCTGGATCTGGGCGAGCAGTACCAGGCGCATTTAAATGAGGTGTTCGACCCTCCAGCCGTGCGGTCCCTGATGATCCGGGCGCAGATCGAGCTACTTGCAGTTCGCCTGCATACGGCGCTGATCCAGGGCCATGTCAGCCAGGCAGCCCATGCAATGGTCATGGCCCTGCTGCAACGTCAGCGGGACCCGCAGCTGTATGGCAAGCCCGTGGCGTTCAACCGTCTCCAGATCTATGGCATGACCCTGGATGAGGTGCTGGTCATCGGTCCGTATCGGTCCCGCTGGCCGGTACTGGAGTGGGAGCATACCGGCCTTGATGGCGTACCCGTCATGAAAAAGCCGGACATGGAGCCGGTGGTGGTCTATATCCCGGGGGCTCTTGTGACCCCCCTCAAGGAGTACCCGTCATTCGAGGCGTTCCAGTATGAGCTGGGCCTGAACCTGCGCGATCCGGGCTGTCGGCAACTGATCGCCAGCCTGCTACCCCAGGGCAGCGCCGGGGCTTTTATGGCGCGGCTCAATCAGCATTTGTACCAGACCAGACCAGACCCTGCTGGCCAGGTGCCGCCGGTGTATGTGGACGAAGTTGATCTCAAGTTGGCGCTGGTCGGCATGGATACGCCAGCCCATGAGCTGTTCACGACCCTCAACCGCCAGCACCTGGCCCGACTCAAGGCCAATGCCCGCGTGCTGGCGGTGCCCACGGCCGATGCCGACAGCAAGTTGCTGCAGGAGCGCCTGGAGTACTACCTGGGCATCGGTCTGGATACCCTGAATGTGGCGGCGTTTTTTATCCCGGGGGCCGGGGAGGTGATGATGGCCGTAATGGCACTGCAGATGGGCATGGATGTCTGCCACGGCATCGAAGCATGGAATGTGGGCGATGTGCAGCAGGCCTGGTCCCATATGGAGTCCATTGCCCTGAATATCGCCGTCACCGGTGTGACGGGGGCCGCCGGCCAGGTTATCGGCGGCCGTTTGGCGAAGGCAACGGCGCGCTGGGGCGAGGGGCTTGTACCGATCGTCTTGCCTGATGGGCAAACCCGCCTGTGGCGCCCTGAACTTGAGCCCTATCGGTGCGCCGAGTCGTTCGACCCGCAGGTTGAGCCCAATGCCTTGGGCCAGTATCGGCTGGAGGGCAAAACCTATGTGCGGATAGACCGGCACTTCTACGAACAGGTCTACGATCCGAAGCTCGATGCCTGGAGGGTCAGGCACCCCGGCGACAACAGCGCCTACCAGCCACTGCTCAAGCACAACCATGCGGGCGCCTGGCGCCATAGCCATGAGCAACCCTTGCAGTGGCAGCGCTTGACCCTGCTGCGGCGGCTTGGGCACGAAACCCGCTTCTTTGATGACCAGGTACTGGTGCAGATTGGCGATGTGAGCGGGGTAACGGATGAGGAATTGCGCAGGGTGCATATGGACGGCCTGCCGGTGCCGGCATTGTTGCAGGACACCCTGGCGCAGTTCAGGGCCGCACGGGAGCCGGGCGGGCGTGCCAACGGTGCTCGGGGCGCGGCTGTTGACAGCGGCGGGCCGGATCTTGAGCGGCTGCGTCGCCGCTTCCCGATGCTGACCGGGAATGCTGCCCGGGAAGTCCTCGGGTATGCCGCAGCCAGTGACCTGGCGCGCCTGCGCCTGACAGGCCAGGGCTCCAGGGAGCTGGACGATCTGGCGCGGTATTACGCCCAGCAAGCGCGCCTGAACCGGGCACTGGCCGGGCTGTATGTGCCGGAGCTGGCAAGTGTTGACAGCGAGCGCTTGGCCATCGAGGCAAGGCTGCATGCAAACGGCCTGCTGGGCACTGCGCAGGACGAAGCAATGGCTGCTTATGCCACGTCCCATCGCAATGAGATGGCGGGCGCACTGCATATGCGACCGATACGCGCAATGCCCGGCTGGCAACGGCTCAATGGCAAGGTAGGCTATGCCTTATCGGGCCGCGGGGCAGGGGCGGAGGTCACCCCTTCCTTGATCAGCAGGGTGCGCGATATTTACCCCAACCTGAGCGACGAGCAGGCCGAAGTCTTTGTGCGCGAGCACATGGCGAGCGCACAGACAGACCGGCAGATCTTCGATTTTCTCGCCGCCCGCCAGCGGGAGCTGGATGCCCTGCGTGCCACCTTGGAGAACTGGGCATCGGCGGCTAACGGGCCTTTGAATCAGCGGGTACGGCGCCTGACCGCTGACCGCCTGGTCACATGCTGGCGGCAAGGGTTGCAGCGCAGCGAGCAGCCTTTTGCCTATCTTGATCTCGGGTTTGACTTGAGCGCCGCAGGTGATTTTCCGGTGCTGGAAGCTGATTTTTCCCATGTCAGGACCTTGAAGCTCAGCGCCGACCTGTTGCTGAGCGAGCCCGATGGCGGTCTGGTCAAGCGCTTTGGCGCTGTGCGCAGCCTGGAACTGAGTATCGAACAGGGGCAGATGCCGGCCGTGGCCGATGCATTGACGCAGTTGCCCACGGTTACGCAACTGTCGCTGGAGGCCAGTTGGCAGGGGTTTCCCAGAGCATTTCTGGCGCGCCTGGAGGGCTTGGCCCGGCTCGAATCCCTGACCCTCAAAGGCACCGTGGGTACCCTGGATGCAAGTGGTTGGCCACAACTGCGCCTGCTGCGCGTCAGTGGCCGGCTGGAACACTGGCCGGCCGGGGTGCTGGAACTGGCCCACCTCGAATCCCTGGACCTGTTTGGTACTTCACTCAAGACCTTGCCCGACGAGTTGTTTGCCGGCCATCCAAGGCTCTGGCGGGGCCTGTTGCTGGACTGGTCCGGGATTGAAGCGCGCACCGCGATGAAGGCCTGTGAGTACCTGCGTGAAAACCCTGCCACTGGGGTGGACCTGCACATGTGGTCCAGCGCTTACTGCTCCGGCTGCCTGACCCGCTTCCTGCCCCGGGACCGCCAGTTTGCACGTTCGCTCATGGCCAGTCTGGGCCAGGACGAAAACGCTGTCGCCCGCCTGCTGGAACGGGTCAATGGCTTGCAGGCGGAGCATCAGGCCCTCACCGATGGCATCAATGCCTGGATCGAGGGTGAACCGACCAGTGCCGATACGCTGTTTCGTCGCAAGGCGGGAGAAAGGCTTCTGCGCTGCTGGCGTGCCGGCTTAGAGCCACGGCTGGGGCTGGAAGAATCCGCAGCGGGGCCGTCGTGGCGAGCCACACCCGGCGTGCAGACGCTGGATCTGGCGGGTGATCCGATCAGTGATCTGCCGGTGTTGCCGGGCCAGGCGGCCTTTGCTCATGTCCACAGCCTCAATCTGAGCGAACTGGGCCTTGGGGTGGAGTTGCTTGACCGCTTCCTGGTTTCGTTTGAGCATGTGCGCGAGTTGAACCTGAGTCGCAACGGCCTGGACACGCTGCCACAGGCTCTGGGTGAACTGCACCAGCTGACCGGCCTGAATCTGGCCCATAACGAATTGATCATCACCCCGGCGGTGCAAACCCGCCTGAACGGGTTGACCCGGCTGGAGCGCCTGAACCTGCAGGGCAATCGGGTCACGGTTCTGGACGTCAGCACCATGACCCGACTGGAGTCCCTTGACCTCAGCCATACGGGTATCAAGAGCTGGCCGGCCGGGGTGCTGGAGTTGCCACGCCTGCGCCAGCTGGACCTGAACAGCAGCGCCGTCAGGACCGTGCCCGATGCCCTGCTCAGTGGTCATGACGGGTTGCTGCAGGGCACGCGACTCAACGGTTGCAGCTTGACTGCGCAAAGCTGCGCGGACTTGCTCACTTATGCTCGGCGCACAGGGCGTGACAGGGTTGGCAATATTGCAACCGGGCTGCTGGCTGCCGGCAGGACCGGCGGCAGCCCGGAGTATTTCCCCGTACTGGTGAACGACCAGCCAGACCTGCTGCTGGCCGACGGGCCTGTATTCAGCCCGGATGAAGTGGTGCCCGTTCCTGCACCTGTGTTTGAACCGGGCAACCCCTCATCCAGTCGTACCGCCTTGCTGCAGCAGGTCAACCCGGACCTGAGCCTGCAGGACGCGGTGGCCTGTCTGGATCGGTGGCAGGCAGAGGGTATGGCGGTACTGGATATTGACGCGCGGCTTGGCGAATTGCATCGCCAGCACCAGGTGCTGATCCAGCGCCTCAATGACTGGATCAACACCCCAGGGCACCGGGAAGGCGGACGCTGGGTCAGTGCCGTCGACCGCCGGCGCGCGGCTGACCGGCTTATGGGGAGCTGGCGCCAGGGGGTGACCGCCGCCAGGGGCGACGAGGGCCAGACCCTGGACTTTTCCGATCTGTGCCTGGGCGACATACCGGCCCTGAGCGTCGCCCAGGAGCATGTCACCACCCTCAACCTCAGTGGCGTGCGCATCACTGCTCGAGGCACGCAAGCCTTTATCAGCGAGTTCCCGGCCTTGCGCAGCCTGCACCTGAACAACAACCAGCTGAGCCGCTTGCCAGAGGGGCTGGGTTCCTTGCAGAACCTGTCGCGGCTGGAAGCCTCGCGCAACCATTTGCAGGCCGAGGACAGTTACGGCCCGTTGCGCTCCCTGGCCCATCTGCAGTGGCTGGACCTGAGCTACAACCGGCTTGCCAGCTTCGACCTGAGCGGCATGAACCAGTTGCAAACCCTGAACCTGCAAGGCAATCGCCTGGTGCGCTGGCCAACCCGGGCGCTCACTACCCCCACGCTGACGACCCTCAACCTGAGCGGCAACCAGATCGAGAATATTCCGGTGGAATTGTTTGAAGGTGACAACGACGGGCTTATGGCGCACACCGATCTGTCCAATAATCCGCTTTCGGCCGCGGGGTATGAAACCTTGCGCGACTACATCGACTTTTCAGGCAACGACATGGGTTTGTCTCCCGAAGACATTGACGACGGGCTGGCTTACAGCGACAACAGTTCCGACAGTGACAATGAGCAGGGCCCTGCCCCTGTCGGTGATGAGAACCTGGACCACCTTGATGACTTGAGCCCGGCACAAGTGGCGCAGCAGAAGACCCGCTGGTTGCAGGGCGTGGCCCAGGACTCGCCCTTGCAGGGCATCTGGGATGGCTTGTGGGCACGCAGTGAGGGCAGGGGGCTGTTCTACCTGCTTGACCAGTTGCAATTTACCCAGGACTTTATCCAGGACCGGGCCGGCTTGACCCAGCGGGTATTGAATGTGCTGCAGGCTGCGGCGTCGGATACCCGGCTATGCGACGAACTGTTTGTCATGGGGCGTTCGGATGTGACCTGTGGTGATGGCCGCATCCTGCTGTTCAGCGATCTGGAAGTGAAGGTCTACGAATTCAACGCTTTGAAGTCGGTAGTGGCGGGTCAGGAAGGCCCGGCATTGCTGGCCCTGACCAGGCGTCTGTTCCGTCTGGGGCAGTTGGAGGATATTGCGCAAATGGCCTGTTTGAACCGCCGGGGCGCAGATATCGCCGAAGTGCGCCTGGCCTACCGCATCAGCCTGGGCAAGCGCCTGGATTTGCCATCACAGCCCAAGGACATGCATTACAGGCATGCGGCCAAGGTCAGCGCGCTGGATATCGAGAGCGCCTACCTGAAAATCAAGGCAGCAGAAAGCTCCCCGGCTTTTATGGCGCAGTTGCTTGAGCAGGATTACTGGACGAGTTATCTCAAACGCCAGTACCCCCAGGCGTTCGTGGAGCTTGAACAGCGTTTTGCCCAGGAGCACAAAGCCCTGGAAGAACGCCATGCTGATCTTGGGGATGACTATCAGAGAGACATCAACGATCTGGACGAAGAGAAGAAAAGCGAGGAACGGCAACTGCGTGAGCGCCTGACAGAGCAGGCGATCAGCAGTATTGAAGGGGCTTGACGGTGGGGGAGCGGGCAGCCCGCTCCCCCTGGGTGTCTATCAGTTGTCGTAGCCCAGGTTTGGTGCCAGCCAGCGTTCGGTCACGCTCAGGTCCTGGCCCTTGCGTGCCGTGTAACTGTGGATCTGGTCCTTGTCGACCTTGCCCACTGCAAAGTACTGCGCTTGCGGGTGGGCAAAGTACCAGCCGCTGACTGCCGCCGCCGGGAACATGGCGTAGTGTTCGGTGAGGAACACGCCGCTTTTGCCTGCGCGCATTTCTTCGGCTTCTGGATCAAGCAGCTTGAACAGCGTGGCCTTCTCGGTGTGATCCGGGCACGCCGGGTAGCCGGGAGCAGGGCGGATGCCGCTGTATTGCTCCTTGATCAGCTCTTCGTTGGCCAGTTGCTCGTCCTTGGCATAGCCCCAGTAGTGGGTCCGCACCTGCTGGTGCAGCCACTCGGCGCAGGCCTCGGCCAGACGGTCGGCCAGGGCCTTGACCATGATCGAGTTGTAGTCGTCACCGGCATCCTGGTAAGCCTTGGCCACTTCTTCGGCACCGATCCCCGCGGTGGTGATAAAACCACCCACATAGTCGGTCACGCCGCTGTCCTTTGGCGCAACGAAGTCAGCCAGGGAGAAGTTCGGCTTGCCGTCGGTCTTGATGATCTGCTGGCGCAGGTGATGCAACTTGGCCAAAGGTTGGCCATCGTCGCCATACAGCTCCAGGTCGTCATCGTTGACCTGATTGGCTGGCCAGAAACCAAACACCGCACGGGCGCTGATCAGCTTTTCGTCGATCAGCTTCTTGAGCATTTCCTGGGCATCGGCGTACAGCGCTGTAGCCGCTTCGCCCACCACTTCATCAGTGAGGATGCGCGGGAACTTGCCGGCCAGGTCCCAGGAAATAAAGAACGGTGTCCAGTCGATGTACTCGGCCAGCACCTTGAGGTCGATATTGTCCAGCACCTTGGCGCCGGTAAAGGTCGGCTTGACCGGCTGATAGCTGGCCCAGTCGAACTGCGGCTTCTTGGCGACAGATGCGGCGTAGCTCAGGCGCTCGGTGCGGGCGCTGCGGTTGGCGGTGCGCTCGCGAACTTCAACGTACTCTTCGCGGGTTTTCTCGACGAATGCCGGTTTCAGCTCCTTGGACAGCAGCTGGGTGGCCACGCCCACGGCGCGGGAGGCGTCGGTGACGTAGATCACGGCATCGTTCTGGTACTTGGGTTCGATCTTGACCGCGGTGTGCGCCTTGGAGGTGGTCGCGCCGCCGATCATCAACGGCAGATGGAAGTTCTGACGCTGCATCTCGCGGGCCACATGCACCATTTCATCCAGCGACGGCGTGATCAGGCCGGACAGGCCGATGATGTCGCACTTCTGCTCCTTGGCCACCTGCAGGATTTTCTCCGCAGGCACCATCACCCCCAGGTCAACGATGTCGTAGCCGTTACAGCCCAGCACCACACCGACAATGTTCTTGCCGATGTCATGCACGTCGCCCTTGACCGTTGCCATCAGGATCTTGCCCTTGGCTTCAGGCTTGTCGCCTTTTTCCAGTTCGATAAACGGGATCAGGTGGGCCACGGCCTGTTTCATCACCCGGGCAGATTTGACCACCTGGGGCAGGAACATTTTGCCCGCGCCAAACAGGTCGCCGACGATGTTCATGCCCGACATCAGCGGGCCTTCGATCACTTCGATCGGGCGCTTGAACGACAGGCGCGACTCTTCGGTGTCTTCGACGATATGGGTGGTAATGCCCTTGACCAGTGCATGCTCCAGACGCTTGTTGACGTCCCAGCTGCGCCACTCTTCGGTCTCGGCTTCCTTGACGCTGCCATCGCCCTTGTACTTGTCGGCAATGGCCAGCAGGTTGTCGGTGGCATCCGGGGTGCGGTTGAGCACCACGTCTTCCACGGCATCACGCAGCTCGGCCGGGATCTGGTCGTAGATCTCCAACTGGCCGGCGTTGACGATACCCATGGTCAGGCCATTACGGATCGCGTACAGCAAAAACACCGAGTGGATGGCTTCACGCACCGGGTTGTTGCCGCGGAACGAGAACGACACGTTGGACACGCCACCGGACGTCAGCGCATACGGCAGCTCGTCACGGATATAGGCGCAGGCGTTGATAAAGTCCACGGCGTAGTTGTTGTGCTCTTCAATGCCGGTGGCCACGGCGAAGATGTTCGGGTCGAAGATGATGTCTTCCGGCGGGAAGCCCACTTCATTGACCAGAATGTCGTAGGAGCGTTTGCAGATTTCCTTTTTGCGCGCTTCGGTGTCGGCCTGGCCGGCTTCGTCGAAGGCCATCACCACCACGGCGGCGCCGTAGCGCTTGCACAGTTTGGCGTGGTGGATGAACTGCTCCACGCCTTCTTTCATGCTGATGGAGTTGACGATGCCCTTGCCCTGGATGCACTTGAGGCCGGCTTCGATCACTTCCCACTTGGAGGAATCGATCATGATCGGGACGCGGCTGATATCCGGCTCGCCGGCGATCAGGTTGAGGAAGGTGACCATCGCCTTCTTCGAGTCCAGCATGCCCTCGTCCATGTTGATGTCGATGATCTGCGCACCGGCTTCAACCTGCTGCAGGGCCACTTCCAGGGCTTCGGTGTAGTTGTCTTCGCGGATCAGGCGGGCAAAGCGTGCGGAGCCAGTGATGTTGGTGCGCTCGCCGACGTTGACGAACAACGAGCTGCGATCGATGGTGAACGGTTCCAGCCCGGAGAGGCGGCAGGCCTTTGGAATATCCGGGATCTGGCGTGGCGCATAACCGGCCACGGCATTGGCGATGGCCTGGATATGCCCCGGCGTGGTGCCGCAGCAGCCGCCGACAATGTTGAGGAAACCGCTTTGGGCGAATTCTTCAATGACCTTGGCGGTTTCGGCCGGCAGTTCGTCGTACTCGCCGAATTCGTTGGGCAGGCCGGCGTTGGGGTGCGCCGAAACGTAGGTGCTGGCCTTGTTCGACAATTCTTCGAGGTACGGGCGCAGTTCGCTGGCGCCCAGGGCGCAGTTCAGGCCCACGGAAATCGGTTTGGCATGGGCCACCGAGTTCCAGAATGCTTCGGTGGTCTGGCCCGACAGGGTACGGCCGGAGGCATCGGTGATGGTGCCGGAAATCATGATCGGCAACTCGACACCCAGCTCTTCGAATACGCCTTGTACGGCGAAGATCGCGGCCTTGGCGTTGAGGGTATCGAAAATGGTCTCGATCAGGATCAGGTCGGCGCCGCCTTCGATCAGGCCCTTGGTGGCCTCGGTGTAGTTTTCCACCAGCTCATCGAAGGTCACGTTGCGGTAGCCGGGGTTGTTCACGTCCGGGGACAGGGAGCAGGTGCGGCTGGTCGGGCCCAGTACACCAGCGACAAAACGCGGTTTGTCCGGGGTTTCCAGAGTCTTGGCGTCGGCAACCTTGCGCGCCAGGCGGGCGCCTTCTACGTTTAGTTCGTAGGCCAGTGCCTGCATGCCGTAGTCGGCCTGGGAAACCTGGGTGGCGTTGAAGGTGTTGGTTTCGAGAATATCGGCACCCGCATCCAGATACGCCTTCTCGATGGAGCCGATCACGTCCGGGCGGGTGAGCACCAGAAGGTCGTTGTTGCCCTTGACGTCGCTCGGCCAGTCGGCGAAGCGTGTGCCACGATAGTCGTGTTCCTCTAGACGGTAGCTTTGGATCATAGTGCCCATGCCGCCATCGAGAATCAGAATGCGCTCTTTGAGGGCTTGCTGAAGTGCTTGGAGACGAGCGCTGCGGTCAGACATAGGACTACCTGTTAGAGCCATGCAAAAGATGCGAAATCATAACAAACCTGCGTGGGATTTGAGCGTCTGCTGATTTACATGAATTTGATTCATGTTGTGACGTTTGTTCGACGGGTAGAATCGCGACATATTTTTGATATCAGGACACTGGCACATGTTTTTTCGCCTACTCACCAGCGCCGTGACGCTGGTGGTGTGCAGTACAGCGTTGGCACAGGCCCCGTTGGTTAGCCCGGCTATTTCCTATACCAGGGACATACAGCCGATCCTTACCGAAAAATGCGTGGCCTGCCATGCCTGCAACGACGCCGCCTGCCAGTTAAACCTGGGCAGTGCGGAGGGCGCGACCCGGGGTGCCAGCAAGGTGCCGGTATACAAGGGTGATCGCGTCGATGCCGTGGCCCCCACGCGGATCTTCTACGATGCCAGCGGCCCCACTGAATGGCGCAACAAAGGTTTTTACTCGGTGCTTGACGCCCAGGGCGCGCAGGCGGCCCTGATGGCGCGCATGTTGGAACTGGGGCACAGCACGCCGCTGACCCCGAATGCCAAATTGCCTGAAGAAATCGTTCTGGGCCTGAACCGCGAGAACGTATGCCCGGCGCCCGGCGAGTTCAATGCCTATGCCCAGAGCCATCCCAAAGAGGGCATGCCGCTGGCCGTTACCGGCCTGACCGACCAGCAATACAGCACCGTGCAGACCTGGCTGGCCCAGGGCGCGAAAGTTGATCAGAACGCCATCAAGCCCACAGCGGTCGAGGCGGCGCAGATTGCCGAGTGGGAAGAGCTGTTCAACCGCCCGGGTTCCACTGAAGCCCTGGTGGCGCGCTGGTTGTACGAGCACCTGTTCCTCGCCCATACCTATTTTGACAACGGTGTGCCGGGGCATTACTTCCAGTGGGTGCGGTCGCGCACGCCCAGCGGGCAACCTGTTGACCTGATTGCCACGCGTCGCCCCAACGACGATCCGGGCACAGCGTTTTACTACCGCTTGCAGCCGGTGCAAGGTGTGATTGTGCATAAAACCCACATCACCTACCCGATGGGTGCGCACAAGCTGGCGCGGGTCAAGCAGCTGTTCTACAGCGGTGACTGGCATGCCACCAAGCTGCCTGGCTACGGGCCACGCGGGCGGGCCAACCCGTTTGAGACCTTTGAGGCCATCCCGGCGGTCGCGCGCTATCAGTTTATGCTCGATAACGCCGAATACTTCGTGCGTACCTTTATCCGCGGGCCGGTGTGCCGTGGGCAGATCGCCACCGATGTAATCCGCGACAACTTCTGGACCGTGTTCCAGGAACCGGCCCGCGACCGTTATGTCACCGATGCGGTGTACCGTGGCCTGGCAACACCCTTGCTGGCCATGCCCGGGCAGATCGACGACGTTGGCAGCGTGATTTCCCTGTGGCACAACTACCGCGACAAGCGCAACGACTATGAAAAGCTGCGGCAAAAAGCCTATGCCGACATGCCGCCACCGAGCTGGTCGACCCTGTGGGCGGGCAATGACAACGCCTTGCTGACGGTATTCCGCCACTTTGACAGTGCCAGTGTCAGCAAGGGCCTGATCGGCGAGATCCCGCAGACCATGTGGCTGTTCGACTACCCGTTGCTGGAACGGACCTACTACCAGTTGGCGGTCAACTTCGACGTCTTCGGCAATGTCTCGCACCAGGCTCAGACACGTCTGTACTTTGACTTGATTCGTAACGGTGCCGAGGTCAACTTCCTGCGCCTGATGCCCGCCGATTCCCGCGCATCGATCCTCAGCGACTGGTATCAGAACAGCGGCAAGCTGAAGATGTGGATGGACTACCAGAAAATCGACACCGACACCCCGACCGGCATGAAACTCGACCCGGCCGACCCCAAGCGTGACTTTGCCCTCAAGCTGATTGAGCGCACCGGCACCCTCAATGCAAGGCCCGACCCGATCAACCGCTGTAATGGTGCCTACTGCTCACGGCCTAATATCCCACAAGAGTTCAGGTACGCCGAGCAATCCCTGAGCCGCTTGACCTCGCGCCCGGCAGCGGGGCTGGCGGTGATCAACCAGTTGCCCGAAGCCACCATGCTGCGTATCGAAGGTACAGACGGCAAGCGTGAGATGTACAGCATGCTGCGCAATCGCGCGCACACCAACGTGGCCTTTATGCTGGGTGAGGAATACCGCCTGGAGCCGGGGCTGGACACCCTGACCATCTACCCGGGCGTGCTGAGCAGCTACCCCAACTTTATGTTCAATATCCCGGCAGGCCAGGTCGAAGCCTTTGTCGAGGCGATGGAGCAATGCAAGGATCAGGCAACGTTCGACACCATCGTCGAGCGGTGGGGCATTCGCCGCAGCCACCCGCAGTTTTGGCAGTACTTCCATGATATAGGCCAGTACATCAATGAAACCGACCCGGTGGAAGCAGGCGTACTGGACATGAACCGTTACGAAAACCTGTAAAGGGACGGTTGAAATTGAACGAATGGGACGCAGCTTTCCTGACAAAAACACTAGGACTTTGTCAGGCGCGCCGATTGGCGTAAACTGCGTCCCATGTCTGCGAGGAGATTCCATGAGCGCCATAACGATTACCGACGCTGCCCACGATTACCTGGCTGATCTGCTGTCCAAGCAGAATACCCCGGGTATCGGTATCCGCGTTTTTATCACCCAACCCGGTACTCAGTACGCTGAAACCTGCATTGCTTACTGCAAGCCGGCTGAAGTCAAACCTGAAGACACCGCCATTGGCCTGAAAAGCTTCACGGCCTGGATCGATTCGTTCAGCGAACCGTTCCTGGACGATGCTGTGGTGGACTACGCCACCGATCGCATGGGTGGCCAGTTGACCATCAAGGCGCCCAACGCCAAAGTGCCGATGGTCAATGCCGACAGCCCGATCAACGAGCGCATCAACTACTACCTGCAAACCGAGATCAACCCCGGTTTGGCCAGCCACGGTGGTCAGGTGAGCCTGATCGAAGTGGTTGAAGACGGTATTGCGGTGCTCAAGTTCGGTGGCGGTTGCCAGGGCTGCGGCCAGGCAGACGTGACCCTGCGTGAAGGTATCGAGCGCACCTTGCTTGAGCGTGTGCCGGAGCTCAAAGGCGTACGTGATGTGACCGACCACTCGCAGAAAGAAAACGCCTACTACTAAAAAGGCGTTCGCTGCGAAGCTGAAGAAAAACGGTGCCCCGTGAGCACCGTTTTTTTATGCCTGCGCGACGGCTCAACCCTTGTGGGAGAACGCTTGATTGTGGGAGCGGGCTCGCCCGCGATGGAATCGCTGCGGTTTACCTGACAGACCGCAGCGCCTGGATCGCGAGCAAGCCCGTTTCCACAGCAAGCCAGTTCCTGCAAGGGGAAGTGCCGTTTATGGCCGGTACAAATGCGCATGCCCCGCGCGGTACAACGACGAATCGGCAAAGCTGTCACTGGCCAGCACCCGGCCCACCAGAATCAGCGCCGTGCGCCTGAAACCCTTGGCCTCGACCTTGGCCACGATGTCTGCCAGCGTGCCCTGTACCCAGTCCTGATCCGGCCAGCTGGCCCGATGGATCACCGCAATCGGGCAATCGCTGCCGTAATGGGGGGTCAGTTCGGCGACGATATTTTCCAGGTTCTTGACCCCCAGGTGAATTGCCATCGTCGCCTTGTGCTGCGCCAGGCTGGCCAGTTCCTCGCCTGCAGGCATCACGGTTTTTTCCGCATAACGGGTCAGAATGACGGTTTGCGAAATATCCGGCAGGGTCAGTTCAGCCCCCAGAATCGCCGCGCAGGCCGCGGTGGCCGTGACCCCGGGGATGATTTCAAAGGCAATGCCCAGCTCCCGCAGGCAGCGGATCTGTTCGCCAATCGCGCCGTACAGGCTCGGGTCGCCGGAATGCACGCGAGCCACGTCCTGGCCCTTGGCGTTGGCGGCCTTGATCAAGTCGATGATTTGCTCGAGGTGCAGCTCGGCGCTGTTGATCACCTGTTCGGCCTGATGGCCTTGCAGCACCGCTTCGGGCACCAGGGAGCCTGCGTAAATGATCAGCGGGCAACTGCGAATCAGGCGCTGGCCCTTGACGGTAATCAGCTCTGGATCGCCGGGGCCGGCGCCGATGAAATAGACGGTCATGGCAGTCTCTTGAAAGGGTCGAGGTAGAGCTGTTCTTGAACAACGCTCATAGTGAGGCGGGGGATTATCGCGGGTTTTGCCGGGCGCAGGCCAATGCAAAGGTTGCTTCGGCCGTATGTTGGCGTGTGACCAGCAGGCTGGCAGGTGTGCCGGCGAGTTGTTCGGCCAGCGCCAGGGCAGCACTTTCGGCAATGCCAAAACAGCCGGTTTGCTCGTAGGCAATAGCTGAATGATGGCTCAGTTGCGGAGCATACCGATCCAGCTGTGCCGCGCTGAACACCTCAAGCTCTAGTCCCAGTTGCGCTGCCAGTTGCACCAGCCCCGGTTCGTCACGCTTGAGATAAATACTGGCGAGGGCCTGCACCCCATCCAGTGTGAGCCCGGCCCGGGCCAGTGATTGTTCGATCAGCGCCCGCAGCGCTTGCGCGCTGCACCCCCGGCGGCAGCCCAGGCCAATCACCAGGATTGGCGCTGTGCGAGTTGCCGTCATGCCGAGTACTGGCCTTCAGCTTTGCGGCGGAACAACCAGGCGCTGATGACACCCAGGGCCAGCCAGAAGGCCAGGTTGGTCAGTTGCGCGGCAATTTTGAACTGCGACTCCAGTGCCTCCGGTGCCAGGCTGGAATGCACCAGTGGCTGCGGTGCGCCAAAGATATGCGGCACTACCAGAATCGCTACACCCAGTACCTTGAGTGCCCAATGCTTGCCAAACACCAGCAAGGCAATGCCTACGGCCGTCGAGGCGGCAGTGCTGACCCACCAGAGCTGGCGTTGCAGCAGATCTGCCGCGGCGGTGCCCGGCAGTTCAGGCGGCAAGCCCATCGTCGGTGCCAGGCAAAACACGGCGTAGCCAGCCAGGCCCCAGAGCAGGCCCTGGGACGTGCGGGTAGGGGCGCGCAGGGTGTACAGGCCTGCCAGCATCAGGGCAAAGCCCACCGCCACCACCAGATTGCCACCGGTGGTGGACAGCACGCGCTGCCAGCCGTCTTCCGGCTCCCAGGCTTCGGCATCGTGCTCATGGGCAGGCATGGCCATGTCGGCATGCTCATGCACTTCACTGGCGGCAGGTTTTTCGTAGGTTTCGGCCTGCAAAATCAGCGGGGCGACCCACAGGCTTTGCAGCAGGGTCAGCAGCAGGGCAGCCAGCAGGCCGGTAAAGCCTGCGGTTTGAGCGATACGCTTGATCATGGCAGGCAGTCTCAATGGCACGGGAAGGCGGAGCTGTGACGGGTGTCATGAGCTGCGTTGTGAACGGCATCGATATGGGAGAAACCGGCGAAGTAGACGAGGAACGCGCCCAGTACGGCAGCGCCGACAGCAGCGACGATGCGTTGGCTCTGGGTGGTGCTGGTAGCGGCGGAATGGGTACGGCTGGTGCTGACGGACATGGCGCTTGCCTCGGGTCGGACGACGGGCAGCAAAGCGCAAGAAAACCCCGCGAACGAAGCTCGCAGGGTTTAACAGCGCCCGCCCACCGCGGGTTTGTTATTCGAAATAATCAGGCCGGTCTCCGGGCTTGCGAGGGGCTCGTGGGTTGAGCCTGCAAACATCTCCTTCCCATGCCTTCGGCACAGTGGACGTGATGTTTCTCTCGCTTACCGTTGCGGGGGCAGCGCCGGACTTGTCAGGGCATAACGCCTGACGCACCGGTTTCCCGTTTCACCCTGTGAAGGGCACCTGATACAAGATGTGTAGGAAACCACAGCCCGTGAGAGCCGTCAATTCAAGGGGCCGTTGTAGCCGCTGTCGCAGGCTGCGAAAAGGGCCGCATTACCTTCAAAAAGCAGGGCCGCTGCGCAGCCCATCGCAGCCTGCGGCAGCGGCTACAGGTCAGACGTTCACCAACATGCTTTTGACTTTGGCACGCAGTTGGTCAATGGAGAAGGGCTTGCCGATCACCGCCATGCCTTCTGCAACCTCAAGGGTCTCGGCGTAGCCGCTGGCAAACAGCACAGGCAATGTCTGGCGTAGTTCCCTGGCCCTGGTCGCCAGGGTGCGGCCGTCCATGCCCGGCAGGCCAACGTCGGTCATCAGCAGGTCAATGTTACGGGCAGTGTCCTCAAGCAGTTCCAGGGCGCGCTCGCTGCCGTCGGCTTCAAGCACGCTGAACTCCAGTTCTTGCAGGACGTCAACGATCAGCATGCGAACAATGGCGTCGTCTTCGACCACAAGGATGGTGGAGGGTGTTGCGGACATAATCATGATCTCGATAAAAAATTAAACGCGGTTCTCACAGGCAGCAAGGATAGCCGTCACCTGCATCTGTATGTGTGTAAAAACGTATATAAAGGTAAGAAAATAGAACTATTGCTCGATAATCCGGCAAACTCCAGTTTTTTTATGACTTTCACGGGCCTGAAAATGAACTCACCTGCATCAATCGACGAGCGAAGCTTTCGCAAGCTCCTGAGTCGCAACGTCGGTTTGCCGCTGGCCGTCGGCGCGCTCAGTGCCGCCCTGTTTGTGGTTATGGTCAGCTATTTGCTGTCGGTAATCCGCTGGGTTGAGCACAGTGATCGGGTCATCAGCAATGCCAACGAAGCGGTGCGGTTGACGGTTGACCTGGAAACCGGCATGCGCGGCTTTCTGATCACCGGAGATGAGCATTTCCTCGACCCTTATGCGGTCGCCAAGCCGCAAATCAATGTGCAATTGAAAGGCTTGCAGGAACTGGTCAGCGATAACCCGCAGCAGATTGACCGCCTCAAGCGGCTTGAGGCACTGCAGGATGAGTGGAACACCTACGCACAGTCGATGGTCGAGCTGCGCCGTCAGGACGGCGATTACCGCTCGGCCGTGCAAGCCGGCCGTGGCAAACGCCTGAGTGATGAAATTCGTAAGGAATATGACGACTTCATTCAAATGGAGCAGCAACTGCGCGTAGCGCGCAGCGAAGATGTGAGTCGTACCACGATTATCAGTATTGCCCTGTACTTGTGTTTTGTATTGGGGCTGGGCGGCTTTTTGGCTTATATCGGTCGCCGTGATTTGCTCAGTCTTTCAGAGAGTTACAACAATGCTTTCGAGTCGCAGATCAAGACTGCGCAGCGCCTTGAACAGCAGGCCTGGTTGCGTAACGGCCAGACTGAACTGGCCGAACAGGTGCTGGGCCGTCTGACCCTGAACATGTTGGGGCGCAATATCCTGCAGTTCTGCGCCCAGTATCTGGGGTCGGTGGTGGCGGCAGTTTACGTGCGTGAAGACCACGGTGGCCTCAAGCGTGTCGCCAGCTATGGTTTCTCCCGTGAGCAAGAAGCGCAAGACCAGCTGATTCACAACGATGAAGGCATTGTCGGGCAAGCCGCACAGCAAGATCAGCTGATTCGTCTGGATAACGTGCCTGCAGACTACAGCCTCAAGGTAACCTCCGGGTTGGGTCAGGGCAGCCCGCACAGTGTGCTGGTGATCCCGACCAGTGATGATGATCGGGTTAACGGCGTGATTGAGCTGGGCTTTCTGCGCCCGCTGAACGAGCGTGATATCGAGTTGTTTGAACTGATTTCTGACAATATCGGCACTTCGATCGAAGCCGCCCGCTATCGTCAGCGCCTGCAAGAGGTGCTGGCCGAAACCCAGCAGCTCAACGAGGAGCTGCAAGTCCAGCAGGAAGAGCTGAAAACCGCCAACGAAGAACTCGAAGAACAGTCGCGTATTCTCAAAGAGTCGCAAACCAGCCTCGAAACCCAGCAGGCCGAGCTTGAGCAGACCAACGAAGAATTGGCTGGCCAGCGCGATGCGATGGACCGCAAGAACACTGAGCTTAACCGGGTGCAAATCCAGCTCGAAGAACGCGCCGATGAGTTGCAGCGCTCCAGCAAGTACAAGTCCGAATTCCTCGCCAATATGTCCCACGAACTGCGCACGCCGCTGAACAGCTCGTTGATTCTGGCCAAGCTGCTGTCGGAAAACCCGCAGCAGAACCTCAGTGCAGAGCAGGTCAAGTTTGCCGAGTCGATCTATTCGGCGGGCAATGACCTGCTCAACCTGATCAACGACATCCTGGATATCTCCAAGGTCGAAGCCGGCAAGCTCGAAGTGCGCCCCGAGAACACCAGTGTGGCGCGGGTGGTAGAAGGTCTGCGCGGCATGTTCCAGCCGCTGGCCGGGGAAAAATCCCTGAGCTTTGATGTGCAATTGCAGCCCGGCACGCCGCCGATGATCTACACCGACAGTCAGCGCCTGGAGCAGATCCTGAAAAACCTGCTGTCCAATGCGGTCAAGTTCACCGAAAAAGGCCAGGTCAGCCTGGTCGTGTCCCGCCAGCCGGGGGAAGGCGTTGCCTTTGCCGTGACCGATTCCGGCATAGGTATCGCCCCGGATCAGCAGGAAAGCATTTTCGAAGCCTTCCGCCAGGCAGATGGCACCAGTAACCGTCGTTATGGTGGCACGGGCCTGGGTCTGTCGATCTCCCGCGACCTGGCGACCCTGCTCGGTGGCTCGATCACGGTCAGTAGCGAGCCGGGGCAGGGCAGCACCTTTACCCTGGTGTTGCCGGAGCAGTATGTGGAGTCGGCCCAGGAGCTGGCGCAACTGTCCGCTGCTCCTGCGCCACGGCCGGCGGCAGTGGCCCACAGGCCTCAGCTGCTGCCGGCCGTTGTGCCGCCGGTAGACATTGCACGCTTTATGGATGACCGTGAGCAGGCACCGTTCACCACGCGCTGCATCCTGGTGATTGAAGATGAGCCCAACTTTGCAAACATCCTCTTCGATCTTGCGCATGAGCTGGGTTATCGCTGCCTGGTGGCCCACGGTGCGGACGAAGGCTTCAGCCTGGCCGCGCAGTTTATTCCCGACGCGATCCTGCTCGATATGCGCCTGCCCGATCACTCGGGGTTGACCGTGCTGCAGCGCCTCAAGGCGCTGGCGCCGACCCGGCATATCCCGGTGCATGTGATTTCCGTCGAGGATCGGGTCGAAGCTGCGATGCATATGGGCGCGGTGGGCTATGCGGTCAAGCCGACCACCCGTGAAGAACTGAAAAACGTCTTCGCCCGCCTGGAGGCCAAGCTGACGCAGAAGGTCAAACGCGTGCTGCTGGTGGAGGACGACGACCTGCAGCGCGACAGCATTGCCCGCCTGATCGGCGACGATGACATTGAAATCACCGCCGTTGGCTACGCCCAGGAAGCGCTGGACCTGCTGCGCAGCAATATCTACGACTGCATGATCATCGACCTCAAGCTGCCGGACATGCTCGGCAACGACTTGCTCAAGCGCATGTCCACCGAGGATATCTGCTCGTTCCCTCCGGTTATCGTCTATACCGGGCGCAACCTGACCCGTGATGAAGAGGCCGAACTGCGCAAGTATTCGCGCTCTATCATCATCAAGGGCGCCCGTTCGCCGGAGCGTTTGCTCGATGAAGTGACATTATTTCTGCACAAAGTTGAATCTCAGTTGTCCCATGAGCGACAAACGATGCTCAAGACCGCCCGCAGCCGCGACAAGGTCTTCGAGGGGCGCAAGATTCTGCTGGTGGATGACGATGTACGTAACATCTTTGCCCTGACCAGCGCCCTGGAGCAAAAGGGCGCCATCGTAGTGATCGGGCGTAATGGCCGCGAAGCCATCGAGCGCCTCGATGAAGTCGAAGACATCGACCTGGTGCTGATGGACGTGATGATGCCGGAAATGGATGGCTACGAGGCCACCGTCGAAATTCGCAAGAACCCGCGCTGGCGCAAGCTGCCGATCATTGCGGTCACGGCCAAGGCAATGAAGGACGATCAGGAGCGTTGCCTGCAGGCAGGCTCCAATGATTACCTGGCCAAACCTATCGATCTGGACCGACTGTTTTCGTTGATCCGGGTCTGGCTACCGAAAATGGAACGACTCTAAGTGCAACGGAACACCGATATCGAGTTACGGCTGCTGATTGAAGCGATCTATCTCAAATACAGTTATGACTTTCGCGATTACTCCGGTGCGTCGATCAAGCGCCGGGTCAATCATGCGCTGCGTCAGTTCGACTGCAACACCATCTCGGCCCTGCAGGAGCGCATCCTGCACGATCCCACGGCCTTTATGCAGTTGCTGCAGTTCCTGACCATCCCGGTGAGCGAGATGTTTCGCGACCCGGAGCACTTCCTGGCCATTCGCCAGGAGGTGGTGCCGATCCTCAAGACCTACCCGTCGCTGAAAATCTGGATTGCCGGCTGCAGCACCGGCGAGGAGGTCTATTCAATGGCCATCCTGCTGCGCGAGGAAGGTTTGCTCGATCGCACCATCATCTACGCCACCGATATCAACCCGCGGTCCCTGGAAAAAGCCAAGCAGGGGATTTTTTCCCTGGAGAATATCCGCGCCTATACCCACAACTATCAAAAGGCCGGTGGTCAGCGCTCGTTTGCCGATTACTACACCGCCGCCTACGACTACGCGATTTTCGACAAGAGCCTGCGTGAGAACGTGACCTTCGCCGATCACAGCCTGGCGACCGATAGCGTGTTCTCGGAAACGAATTTAATTTCGTGTCGTAACGTATTGATTTATTTCAATAAAGATTTGCAAAACAGAGCCTTTGGTCTGTTTCACGAGTCGCTGTGCCACCGCGGGTTCCTGATGCTGGGCAGCAAGGAAACCCTGGATTTTTCGGACTACAGCAAGCAATTCACCCCCGTGCTCAAACACGAACGGATCTACCGCAAGCTATGACAGCCCGGCACAGCCCTGTGGCTGACAACAGACAGGTAGCGGCAGTGGTGATCGGCGCGTCGGCGGGTGGGGTCGAAGCGTTGTTGACGATTTTTGCCGAGCTCACGGCTGATTTTTCCCTGCCGATCATCGTGGTGCTGCACTTGCCCGACGAGCGACGCAGCCAGCTCGCCGAAGTGTTTGCCCAGCGCGTGGCCCTGCCGGTCAGGGAGGTGCAGGACAAACAGCCGATTGTGCCGGGCACCTTGTACTTTGCCGCGCCCGGTTACCATGTCTCGGTGGAGCAGGATCAAAGTTTTTCCCTGAGTCAGGAGGAACCGGTGCATTACTCGCGGCCTGCAATCGATTACCTTTTTGAGTCCGCGGCCGATGTGTATCAACAGCGCCTGGCCGCGATATTGTTGACAGGTGCCAATCGCGATGGTGCGCGAGGGATGAGCCAGGTCAATCAGGCGGGCGGCCTGACCATTATCCAGGACCCGGACGAAGCCCAGGTGGCGACCATGCCCCGCGCAGCCCTGGAGCTTTTTCAACCGGACTGCATCCTTCCCTTGCGCGGCATTGGCCGTCTGCTTGTCGAGCTGGAACATAGCCAATGCTACTGAATGAAATCAAAGCCAAGCTGCTGATCGTCGATGATCTGCCGGAAAACCTGCTGGCCCTCGAAGCGCTGATCAAGCGCGAGGACCGCATCGTGTATAAGGCCCTGTCGGCTGACGAAGCGCTGTCGCTGCTGCTGCAGCACGAGTTCGCGATGGCCATTCTGGATGTGCAGATGCCCGGCATGAACGGTTTTGAGCTGGCCGAGCTGATGCGGGGTACGGCCAAGACCAAAAACATCCCCATCGTGTTTGTCAGTGCCGCCGGGCGCGAGATGAACTATGCCTTCAAGGGCTATGAAAGCGGCGCGGTGGACTTTCTGCACAAGCCGCTGGATATCCATGCGGTCAAGAGCAAGGTCAATGTGTTCGTTGAGTTGTATCGCCAGAGCAAGGCCATGAAGCAGCAGGTCGAAGCCCTGGAGCAGAGTCGCCGTGAGCAGGAAACCCTGCTGGCGCAGTTGCAGCTGACCCAGGTGGAACTGGAGCATGCAGTGCGCATGCGCGACGACTTTATGTCGATTGTCTCCCATGAGGTGCGAACGCCGCTCAACGGGCTGATTCTGGAAACCCAGCTGCGCAAGATGCACCTGGCCCGGGACAATGCCGCGGCATTCACCCTGGACAAGATGCAGGCGATGGTCGAGCGCGACGAGCGCCAGATCCAGAGCCTGATCCGCCTGATCGAAGACATGCTCGACGTGTCGCGCATCCGCACCGGCAAGCTGTCCATTCGCCCTGCGCCAGTTGACTTGACCCAGGTCGTGGCCCGGTTGCTGGAAAACTTTGCCGCGCAGATCAGCGCGGCGCAATCGAGCGTTAACTTCACGGCCGGGCAACCGGTTGTGGGGCAGTGGGATGAATTCAGGATCGAGCAGGTCATCAGTAACCTGCTGACCAATGCCTTGCGCTATGGCGCGAAAAAGCCCATTGATGTAGCGGTTTATATCGAAAATGACCAGGCCGTGGTGGATGTACGCGACCAGGGCATTGGCATCAGCGCAGAAAACCAGCAGCGGGTTTTCCAGCAATTTGAGCGGGTATCGGCCAGCCATGTGACCGCAGGGCTTGGCCTGGGGCTGTTTATTTCGGAGCAGATTGTCACTGCGCACAGCGGCACCATCAGCGTGCAGAGCACGCTGGGTGAGGGGGCCTTGTTCAGGGTTTGCCTGCCGTTGGTACAAAAGGCATAAACTGGGCGCAACCTATGACCGCGCCCGGGGTCATACTGGCAGCGATGGCATGAATTAAGGTTTCCCATGAGTGAAGATGCGCAAGATGTTGTTTTGATTGTCGAAGACGATCCCTCGATCCTGATGGTCCTCAGTGCCTATCTGGCGGGTGAGGGCTACAGGGTGTTGCAGGCCGAAAATGGCGAGCAGGCGTTCGAGATTCTGGCGAGCAAGCCGCATCTGGACCTTATGGTCACCGACTTCCGATTGCCGGGAGGGATTTCCGGGGTACAGATCGCCGAGCCTGCCCTCAAGCTGCGCCCGGACCTGAAGGTGATCTTTATCAGCGGCTACCCGGCCGAGATCCGCGACACGGGCAGCCCGATCACCCTGACTGCACCGATCCTGGCCAAGCCGTTCGACCTCGATACCCTGCAGGCGCAGATCCAGAAATTGCTGGCTTGACGCTTGATACCTTTGGGGGTGCGCTTGTGGGAGCGGGCTTGCTCGCGATTGCATCACCCCGAATGCTTCAGACAGACCGGGTTGCCTGCATCGCGAGCAAGCCCGCTCCCACAGGTTCAGCTGTTCACAACCCCTGCTGCAGCGCCGGGTCATCCGGGTTCTGCTGCTCCAGTTGCGCCAGCAGTACCTGCACATTTTGCAATTGCCCGGCCTCTTTCCAGTAACGAATCAACAGCACCCGCGCCCGACGATTGGCGGGCTGGCGTTGCAGCAGCTCCTCGAGCTGGCGTTGCGCGGCTTCCAGCTGGTCGAGGTCATGCAGGGCCGTGGCCAGTTTGTAGCGGTAGTCGCTGTTGTCGGGCTCAAGCTCCACGGCCTTGGCCAGGCCGAGCAGGGCGTACTCAGTCTGGCCGTGGTTGAGCAGCCAGATGCCCAAGGCATGTTGCAGGTACGCTGAATCCGGGTGCGCTTCGAGCTGACGGGCCAGCAATTCACGGGCCTGGTCAGGCTTGCCGCGCTTGTCCAGCAGATCGATCTGCGCCACCACGGCCTTGAGGTTGTCCGGGTCCAGGCGGGTGACCTGTTCCAGCGCCGCCTGGGCCTCATCCAGCTGGCCTTCGTGCAGGTACAGGCGAGCGAGCTGGCCCTGGGCCTGGGGGTCGTCAGGGCGGGTCTTGAGGTCGCGTTCGAACTCGTCGATCACTTGCTGCAACGGCCCGAAGTACAGGCCCTGTTCATCTGGCGACAGGCCGAGCAGGGCGTTGGCCGCGGCAAAGCGCACGCTTTGTTCCTCGTCATCGAGCAATGGCCCCAACAACAACGTGCGCTGGGCACTGGGCACGAGGCCGACAATGCTCTGGATCGCCGCTTTGCGCACCAGCGGTGACGGGTTGTGCAGGTCGGCGTCGGCCAGCTTCAGGGCTTGCGGGCTTGGGTAGTTGGGCAGTTCGGCATGCAGGCTGGCGCGACGGCTGTCGCTCAGGTCGGTGCGGGCCAATTGCTGATAGAGCACGCGGGCGGCACCGGGTTTGCCGTTGTGGGCCATGTCCAGGGCGATGGAATAGCGCTGGCTCACGGAGGGCGTGGGGACGGCAGGCGCAGGGGCCATCGAATACCAGAGGCCGGCGGCAACGAGTGCTGACACCAGGCTGATTACGAGGTAGCGGCGGGGCTGGGTCATCCAATATCCAGAAACAGGCTTACGTATGGGCTGCAAGAGTGGGTGAGTCGGGGGCTTGAGTCAAATCGCCATGCCCTCACCCCAACCCTCTCCCGCAGGGAGAGGGAGCTGACTGCGCAGAGATTCAAGACCGCCACAAATCAGTCCCCTCTACCTCCGGGAGAGGGTTAGGGTGAGGGGCTCTTGATGTTCAGGCAAAAAAAAGCCCCGCGACCGAATGTACGCGGGGCCAAAAATTTGGTTGGTTGCGGCCAACCAAAGGAGCTCGTTGAATCAGTGCGCGCTGGCCACGGTCTCGGCTTGCCAGCCACCACCCAGTGCCTTGTAGATGGCTACCACGCCGCGATACAGCTCAACCTCGGCTTGGGCCTGGCTGTCTTCGGCCGCCAGGCGCTCGCGCTGGGCATCCAGCAGCACCAGGAAATCCACCGTGCCTTCGCGGTAGCGAATCGCCGCCAAGTCCGCCGCAGTACGGCTGGACTCGCTCTGGCGAATCAGCGATACCAGACGCTGCTGACGTTTGCCGTAGTCACTGAAGGCGTTTTCCGACTCTTCCAGGGCCAACAGGACTTGCTGCTCGTAGCTGGCCAGGGCGCCATCGGCCTCGGCGTCAGCCCCGCGCAGGCGTGCCCGCACGCTGCCCAGGTCAAACGCCGGCCAGGTAATGCGCGGGCCCAGGGCCCAGGCATTGGCCGCCGCCGAGCCGATTTGCGAACCGCGCCCGGCGGTAAAGCCGAGGAAACCACTGAGGCTGACCCGCGGGAAAAGGTCGGCCTTGGCCACGCCAATCCGCGCCGTCGCCGCTGCCAGCTTGCGCTCGGCACTCATGATGTCCGGGCGACGTTGCAGCAAGTCGCCGGGGTTGCCGATATTCAGCGCCTTGGCAATGGCCGGCAGCTGTTTGGGGCTCAGATCGACGCTCAGTTGCTCAGGGCGCTGACCGAGCAAGGTGGCGATACGATTGCGCTCGCGCACCTGCTCGGCCTGCAACTGCGGCACGCTGGCTTCAACCGAGGCAAGGCGGGCATCAGCGCGGACTACGTCCAACTGATCGCCAACCCCGGCATCACGCAGGCTTTCGGTGATGGCCTTGGAGTCTTGCTGGTTTTTCAGGTTGTCCAGAGCGATGCGCTCACGCAGTTGGGCACCGCGCAATTCACCATAGGCATCGACCAGTTCGGCAATCATGGTGACTTGCAGCTGATACAGATCGGCTGCAGCGGCCTGTTCGTCAGCGTCGCTGGCTTCCAGCTCGCGCTGGATACGGCCAAACAGGTCGACTTCCCAGGCCATGTCCAGGCCCAGGTCGTAACGCTCGCTGTTGACGCGCTTTTCAGTCTGGCCCGGGATTTGGCCCTTGCCCAGATCGCTGCTGGCACGACTGGTGATGGTCGGCATGGCGTCGTTGCTGACATCATCGCGAATCGCCCGGGCCGCGCGCAGGCGGGCAAATGCCACGCGCAGCTCGCGGTTGCCGGCCAGTGACTGGGTCACCAGCTGGTTGAGGGTCGGGTCATCAAATTGCTGCCACCAGATCCCTTCAAAATGCGCCCGGTCAAAGCCCTTGAGGTTATCGGCGCTGATCTGTGCCGGTTCAGTGGCCGGGGTCTTGTAGTCCGGGCCCACGGCGCAGGCACTCAAGGCCAGCACCAACAGGCTCGGAAGAAAAACTTTCACGCTCATTGTTGCGACTCCAGCTTGAGGTGTTTGGCCGCCTTGCGCGCTTCACTGCGCTCCACATAACGGCGAATCAACACATAGAACACCGGCGTCAGCAGCAGGCCGAAGAAGGTCACCCCGAGCATCCCCGAGAACACCGCCACACCCATCGCATGGCGCATTTCGGCACCGGCACCGCTGGACAGCACCAGGGGCACCACACCCATGATGAAGGCGAACGAGGTCATCAGAATCGGCCGCAGACGCAGGCGGCAGGCTTCCAGCACAGCGGCCAGCGGGTCGAGGCCTTCTTCCTGTTTGTCCTTGGCAAACTCGACGATCAGGATCGCGTTCTTGCACGCCAGGCCCACCAGTACGATCAAGCCGATCTGGGTGAAGATGTTGTTGTCACCCCCCGACAGGATCACCCCGGTAATCGCTGACAAAAGTGTCATCGGCACGATCAGGATCACCGCCAGTGGCAGGCTCCAGCTTTCGTATTGGGCGGCCAGTACCAGGAACGCCAGCAGCACACAGAGCGGGAACACGAACAGCGCAGTATTGCCCGACAGGATTTGCTGATAAGTCAGCTCGGTCCATTCGTAGGTCATGCCGTTGGGCAGTTCTTCCTTGAGCAGTTTTTCCATTGCCGCTTCGGCCTGACCGGAGCTGTAGCCCGGTGCTGCGCCGCCGTTGATTTCAGCGGTGACAAAGCCGTTGTAATGCATCACGCGGTCAGGGCCTGCGGTGTCGCTGACCTTGATAAAGGTCGCCAGCGGGATCATTTCGCCCTTGTTGTTACGCACTTTCAGCTGGCCAATCTGCTCAGGCTCGAGGCGGAACTGCTGCTCAGCCTGCACATTCACCTGATAAGTGCGACCGAAGCGGTTGAAATCGTTGGCATACAGCGAACCCAGGTAGATCTGCAGGGTGTCGAAGATGTCGCTGATGGCAACGCCGTGGGTCTTGGCTTTTTCGCGGTCGATGGCCGCGTCGACTTGCGGCACGTTAACCTGATAACTGGTGAACAACCCGGCGAGTTCCGGCACGTTATGGCTCTTGGCGATCACGTTCTGCACTTCTTTGTACAGTTCGTCATAACCCAGGCCGCTACGGTCCTCGACTTGCAGGCGGAAACCGCCAATGGTGCCCAGCCCCTGTACCGGCGGCGGCGGGAAGATGGCGATATACGCTTCCTGAATATCGGCAAACTCCGCATTCAGCGTGGCGGCAATGGCCGCAGCTGACTGGCTCGGATCCTTGCGCTCATCGAAGTCCTTGAGTGCAACAAACACAATGCCGCTGTTGGGGCTGTTGGTGAAACCGTTGATCGACAGGCCGGGGAAGGCGATCGAGTTGGCCACGCCGGGCTGCTTGAGGGCCAGCTCGGACATGCGCTTGATCACTTCTTCGCTGCGATCCAGGCTTGCTGCGTCCGGCAACTGGGCGAAGGCCACCAGATACTGCTTGTCTTGCGGCGGGACAAAGCCTGTCGGGGTGTGGGCAAAGCCGGCCCAGGTCAGCGCCATCAGGCCTGCGTACACCAGCATGGCGATGCCACTGCCACGGATGATCCGTCGCACAGTACCGACATAACCGTTACTGGCCTTGACGAAGAAACGGTTGAACGGGCCAAACAGCCAGCCACCGAACAGGCGGTCCAGAAAGCGGGTAAAGCGGTCTTTGGGCGCGTGATGGCCCTTGAGCAGTACCGCCGCCAATGCCGGGGACAGGGTCAACGAGTTGAAGGCCGAGATCACCGTGGAAATGGCAATGGTCAGGGCGAACTGCTTGTAGAACTGCCCGGTCAGGCCCGAGATAAATGCCGCCGGAACAAACACCGCACACAGTACCAAAGCAGTGGCGATGATCGGCCCGGTCACTTCGCGCATGGCGCGCTTGGTGGCGTCCACGGGGTTGAGCCCCAGTTCGATGTTTCGCTCGACGTTTTCCACCACCACAATCGCATCGTCGACCACGATACCGATGGCCAGCACCAGACCGAACAGCGACAAAGCGTTAAGCGAGAAGCCGAACATATGCATCACTGCGAACGTACCGATCAGCGATACGGGCACAGCGACCAGCGGGATGATCGAAGCGCGCCAGGTTTGCAGGAACAGGATGACAACCAGTACCACGAGGATCAGCGCTTCAAACAGGGTGTGGACCACAGCCTCGATAGAACCGCGTACAAAGATCGTCGGGTCGTAGACGATGTCGAAGTCCATGCCTTCGGGGAAACTCTGCTTCAGCTCGGCCATCTTGGCGCGAACGTCATTGGAGATCTGGATGGCATTGGAACCCGGGCGCTGGAAGATCGGCAGCGCCACGGCGGGCTGGTTGTTGAGCAGCGAACGCAGGGCGTACTGGCTGGAGCCCAGCTCGACCCGGGCGATGTCCTTCAGGCGAGTAATCTGACCATCTTCGCCGGAGCGGATGATGATGTTCTCGAACTCTTCTTCATTGACCAGACGGCCCTGGGTGTTGACCGACAACTGGAAGCTGGTGGCATTGGGGGCGGGCGGGGCACCGAGGGCGCCGGCGGCGACCTGGCGGTTCTGCTCGCGGATCGCTGTCACCACATCAGTGGCGGTCAGGTTGCGCGACGCGGTTTTGTTTGGATCGAGCCATACCCGCAGCGAGTAGTCGCCCATGCCGAACATCTGTACATCGCCGATACCGTTGAGCCGCGCCAGTTCATCCTTGATATTGAGGATGGCGTAGTTGGACAGGTACAGCATGTCGTAGCGCTTGTCCGGCGAGGTCAAGTGCACAACCATGGTCAGGTCGGGGGAGGCCTTGTCCACCGTGATGCCGATACGCGTCACTTCTTCCGGCAGCTTGGGCTGGGTGCGGGTCACGCGGTTTTGCACCTGCACCTGCGCATTGTCCAGGTCAGTGCCCAGGGCGAAAGTGATGGTCAGGGTGATCTTGCCGTCAGCGGTGGACTGCGAAGACATGTACAACATGTTTTCAACACCGGTGATGGCTTGCTCCAGAGGTGCGGCGACGGTTTCGCCGATCACCTTGGGGTTGGCCCCGGGGAAGTTGGCGCGCACCACGACGGTAGGCGGGACCACTTCCGGGTATTCGCTGATCGGTAACTGGAACAGCGAAATGCCGCCCGCAATCAGGATAAGCAAGGAAAGTACAGCGGCGAAAATCGGCCGCTGAATAAAGAACTGGGAAAAATTCATCGGAGTTATCGTCCCTTAACCGCGAGGAGTCGCGACGCTGGCCAATTTCGGCGCGCCAGTGGCGGGCTTGATTTGCGGCAGGTTGCTGGCTTCCAGGGCTTGTCGTTGTTGTGCCAGTGCGGCGAGGGTCTGTTCGTTGGCCATCGGGATCACTTCAGGCGTTACCGGCGAGCCGGGGCGCACTTTCTGCAGGCCCTTGACGATGATGGTGTCGCCCTTGTTCAGACCGCTGCGAACAATGCGCAGGCCTTCGATTTTCGGCCCCAGGTCCACGGCGCGGTAGGTCGACTTGTTGTCGGCATCCATCACCAGCACGAACTTTTTGCCCAGGTCGGTACCCACGGCTTCGTCATTGATCAGCACGGCGGAGTAGGTGGCGCTGCCGACCAGCTTCAGACGCGCATACAGGCCGGGGGTGAAGCTGCCGTCGGTGTTGTCGAACACCGCGCGACCACGGATGGTGCCGGTCTGCGGGTTGACCCGGTTGTCGACGAAGTTCATCTGGCCCAGGTGCGGGTTGCCGTCTTCGTTGGACAGGCCCAGGTATACCGGCGTGGTCTGGCCGCGCTGGCCCTGGCGGGCAAGCTGGTTGTACTTGAGGAACACACGCTCGTCAGCGTCGAAGTAGGCGTACACCTTGTCAGTGGACACCAGGCTGGTCAGCGGCGTGACATCGGCAGTGACGATGTTGCCTGCGGTGATTTCGGCACGGCTGACACGGCCGCTGATCGGTGCGGTGACGCGGGTAAAGCTCAGGTTGAGTTTGGCCAGGTCCAGTTCTGCCTGGATGGCCGCGACGCCGGCACGGGCTTGCTGGGCAGCGGTGGTGCGCGAGTCGGCCAGCTCTGCCGAGATGGCATTGCTCTGGCGCAGGCGCTCGCCGCGCTGGGCTTCGTTATCGGTACGGCTGGCATTGGCGCGGGCTTGTTGCACCTGGGCTTCAAGCTGGCGCACGGTGGCCTGGAACGGGCGCGGGTCGATCTGGAACAGCAGGTCGCCCTTTTTCACCAGGGCGCCCTCGGTAAAGGCGACCTGATCAATCTGGCCCGACACGCGTGGACGAATTTCTACGGTCTCTGGTGCTTCCAGGCGCCCGGTGAATTCATCCCATTCATTGACCGGCTGTTCAAGCACCTTGGCCACGCTGACTTTTGCAGCTGGAGCCGGAGCAGTCGCTTGGGGAGTTTTGCCGCATGCGCTCATCACCACGATGGCCAGGGCCGCGAGTGGGAAGCGCAAATGTTTAAGTGACTGTTCCATGAGGGGGAGTCCGCCAATCTATTGAGATGGGCGGATAATGCTGGCGCGCGTGCCGGGGCACGAATCGAACCCAGCGAAGATCAATATCATCCGGAATGATACAAAGCGTTACCAAGCTCTCTAGCCTGCGCTTTTTGTTAGGACACTATCAATTAAATTCTGTGTCATGACGTGACGAAGGGTGTTGCCTATGCGGTCAGAACGGCCTGGTAAAAAAACCAATATGTACCGCCTGTGGCGATGCGGGTCTACCTAGGCTGGCTAAATCTTGCTGCCAGTCAGGTATGTGCTTATGGCTTCTCTACATCGTTTTACCCCTTCACTGACCGCCTTCGATCCCAGAGGGGCGAGTGTGCGTACGGTGGCCTACCAGCGCTTGCGCGTCGAGGATCAACCCGTGGCCCGGGTCCGCCGCAATGTGTTTGGTATCACCGGCGCGCTGCAGCAGCAGTGGGATCCGCGACTGCATGCCTTGCAAGGTCACAGCCCCGGTGGGCGGCCCGCCATCAGTCGTCAATACAGCCTGTCCGGGCGGGTGCTGCGCACTGACAGCGTGGATGCCGGGTGGCACATTGTCTTGTCAGGCAGTGGCGGGCAGGGATTAACCCGCTGGGACAGTCGGGGCTCCCGGCAACGCCATCAATACGATGGCTTGCTGCGCCGGGTGGCGGTGTTCGAGCAGGCGGGCAATGACGTGCGCGAGCGTTGTGTCGAACGCCTGGCATATGCGCCGACCAGTGCCGGGCATGCGGCGTTCAACTGCTGTGGCCGGCTGGTGCGCCACGATGACCCGGCAGGCAGTGTGACAATTGAACATTACGGGCTCGGCGGGGTCATGACGGGCCAATCGCGGCGCCTGCTGAAAGCCGATACGCCGCCTGACTGGCCGGCAGCCGAACACTTGCGCGAGCTGCAACTGGCCCCTGAGCGCTTTGCCAGTAGCTGGCACTACGATGCACTGGGCGGGTTGCAGCAATTGACCGACGCCAGGGGCAATCAGCGGCTGTGGCAGTACGGCGTGGAGGGTGAGCTGGCCCGGGTCGAACTGGTGTTCAGCAGCGCCAGGCGCAAGGTGCTGCTGGAACGCAGGGATTGCAACGCGCAGGGCCAGGTCACCCGCGAGCAGATGGGTAACGGTATGCTCGCCGAATTCAGCTACGACGAAAAAGATGGCAGCCTGCTGCGGTTGGCGGCCTATCGTTCGGCGCGTCGGGAAAACGCGCTACAAGACATGACCTATGCCTACGATCGCGTGGGCAATGTGCTTAGTATCCGCGATGCAGCACAGCCCACCACCTGGCACAGCAATGTGCGCAGCGATGCCACCTGTGTGTACGGGTATGACAGCCTGTACCAGCTGATAAACGCCAGTGGCCGGGAAAACGCCCGGCACGCTGGCGGTCCGGCCTTGCCCGGGCTGGTCGTGTTCGGTGCCGCCCAGGCTGACCTGTGGCGCAATTACAGCCGCCATTATCAGTACGATGCGGGAGGCAACCTGGTGCAGATGCGCCATGTGCCCTCAAGCGGACAGGGCTACACCCGGCGCATGGCCGTGGCCGCGCACAGCAATCATGCCTGGATCCAGGGCCAGGCCGTGGGCTTCGACCGCTGTGGCAACCAGCAGACGCTGACAGCGGGCCAGGCCCTGAGCTGGAACCTGCGCAACCAGTTGGCGCAGGTAAGCCAGGTGCTCCGTGACGACGGTCAGGCGGATACCGAGAGCTATGCGTACGACGCCCACGGCCAGCGGCTGCTCAAGCGCCGCGTGAGCAAGGCTGCAGGCATGACGCATCTGCGCGAAGTGATTTATCTGCCGGGCCTGGAGCTGCATCGCGACCACGCCACCGGCCAGTGGCTCAATGTGCTGACAATTGAAACTGGGCGCACGTCGATCAGGGCCCTGCAATGGCAGAAGGGCCGCCCTGCGGGAGTCAACGACGAGCAGTTGCGTTTCAGCCTGTCGGACCTGACCGGCAGTTGCACCCTGGAACTGGATGAACAAGCGGTGTTGCTCAGCCAGGAAGGCTTTTACCCCTACGGGGAAACTGCCTGGTGGGCCGCGAAAAATGCCGTCGAGGCCAGTTACAAAACCCTTCGCTATTCGGGCAAGGAACGCGATGCCAGCGGGTTGTATTACTACGGTTTCAGGTACTACGCGCCGTGGTTGCAGCGCTGGATCAGCCCTGACCCGGCGGCAGAGGTCGATGGCCTGAATCTTTATGCAATGGTGAGCAATAACCCGATGACGCTGGCTGATGCCGACGGACGTGCGGGCAGCACGATGAGTGAGCGAGTGAGTCTCGGCCTGTTTTTTGTTGGCTTTCTTGGCCTGGCGGGTCTTGCGCTGGGGGCTTTGGTTGATATGCCGGCCATTGGCGCGACGGCGGGTGCCTTGCTGGGTGGAGTGTTGCTGGGGTTGCTGGTGCATGAAGGATATCGCAATGCCAGAAGAAGGGCCGTGCACAACTCCGCCGAGAGCATTGCCGAATGGTTGTCGCAACGGGCCATCGACATTGCAGAGTCCCGGGGGTTGACCCATGAGGAAACCCATCGGCTGGTCAATTTTTTCTACGAACACCAGGGGGACAATGCCTTGTTGTCGGTCGCGGCCCATAGCACGCCAGAAGGCAAGATTTATGGTTTTGTCGGGCCGGCAGTCTCTGCGCAAGTGGCCAATAATCTGATGCAAGCCGGCAAGCCCATGGGCAGGGACATGCGCCGGTTGGGGTACAGCAATATCCTGCTGCGTGACCCGGTTCGGGCACAACCCGAACAACCTGCGGGGCCTTCTACTGCCGGGGCAGTCAGCACCTTTGACGTACAGGCCACCACCGGGCTGGCCAGGCGCAAAGTGGCCAGGGCAGGTGCGCCAGCCGCGAGCAGCGACAGCCCCGGCGTGCTGGCACGGGCACCTGCTTCGGCGTTCAGTGCCGATATGTCCGCGGTTGAACACTTGATGGGTGGCCCTGAAGGGCGAAGCATTGCCCTGACCATCGGGCATCTGCGTGAGGGCCGTACAGCCGCCGTGCATTGGCACAAACATCAGGACGAAGGCGGATTGTGGTCGGCGGACTTGCATGCTTACCCCGGTGGCGGCACCGGGCGTGGCGCATTCAGGCTGATGTTCGAACATCTTGGTGGGCGTCGCTACCGGGTGGTCGGGGTGCGCAACCCCCATCGGTAGGCGGCCCTTCCAAGCCTCTGTGAGAGCGAGCAGGCTCGCTCCCACAGAGGCGGTTTTTTGCTCTAGCCAAGTGAGCACCCAGCATTGGAGGCCGGGCGCAAGTTGGTGAAGGGCTTGCCCGCGATGGATGCTTCAGGAGTCGTCCTCTTCCCAGGTATCGTTTTCGTCCTCGCTGATGGTGTACCAGGTGCAATAGGTCTGGCGGCTTAAATGCCCTTTGCCGTTGAGCCTGCGGACAGGGCGGCCCAGGGGGTCATGGAATGTCTGGTCGCTGTAGCCATCCTTGCGAAGGGTTTCATCATCGATGTAGCGGTAGTGATCGGCGAAATACGCCCGGTAGTTTCTGACCACCAGCCCTTTGTTGTTGTATTCGACCCGGCCGCTGACACGCCAGCGCTGCTCGCTGTCCTGGCGCAATGGCTTGCCATCGCTGTCGAGGCTCAGGCGCCCCGACGGGGTGACCGCATAGGCCTGGCCCGGCGAGGTTTTCTGTTTGGTTTGCAGTTCGCGGCCAAAACCGTCGCTGAACGTCAGGTTTATGCGGATCTGCCGGGTAACGCCGACATCCTCAGCGGGGTACTGGTCTGCCTGTAGCACTGCGCTGCACACCGGTTCGCGACGGGCCTCAAGGATCTGTTCGGCGAGCTGGCGGTTGGTCGGTTGGGCCATGTCCAGGGCTGCAAGCCGGCTACGGGTGCTGGCGCGGATATGGCCGCCCGGGGTCAGGTAACCCTGTGCGATCCATTGCTCGCGCAGGGGCGATGGGGGGATGTGCCCCATCCAGTTGTAGGGGGCGTAAAAGCAGGCGCTGGCGGCATCGAGCAGCGCCCCCCGGGGGTTGTCGATGGCGGCCCGGGGGCTGTCGTCAGCCGGGCGCCGGTAGCTCGCCAGCGGGGCGAAGCCCGCCGCTTTGCCCTGTTCCTGGCCAAAAAGGCTGCTGGCCTGCAATTGCCCGAAAGCGTCATAGCGGGCCTGCTGGACACTGCCCTGGGCATCGGTGATGGCAATGGGCAGTTGCAGGCGATAGTCATACACCGCTTGCGTGCTGCAGCCGTCAGCGCCGGTCACCACGGCAAGATGGCAACTGTAACGGTCATGCTCCAGGGTGGTGGCCGCATGGCTTTCGGAGGGGCGCACCTGTTGGGGCCGATAGAACAACTGTTCGCCGGCATAGCGGGTAAATCCCTGTTTCAGCGACCACAGTGGGGGCGCCGCGGTGCCATCCGGGGTGTCAGGCAAAAACAGGCGCATGGGGTGGTAATGCTCCTGGGACAGGGTGGCGGCCAGATCGAAGGGGCTTTCTGCGGGCATGGTCGGCACCTCGTCATAAGCGCTGAGTGCCTGCTCGTCCAGTTCGGCGGTTTCCCGGTGTGCAGCCAGCGCCTGGAAACTGGCCTGGCCCGGTGGCAAAGAGGTATCGCTGTGGGGCAGGCAGTAGTGCTGCAGGCTCAACCCGGCCAACGTGCGTGCGGCTTGCGGCCCCAACGGGTTGTCGGCGGTGTTGCCAATCAGGTGTTCGTAGCTGATCCGCGTCGGGTCCAGGGCCGCCTTGGCGAGCACCAGGGCATTGCTGCGCTGGCGGTAAGGCAGTTGCAGGCGCCAGCGCTGGGCGTTGTCCAGATGGATAAATTGTGCGCGGACTTCACTGATGTAGTACGCCTGCTGGGCCGGGTCGTGGGTGTCGCGCCACCATGTCTGCTGATGGGGCTCGCTGAACGGGGGCGTGTCGCTGGCCTGCTTGCGCCGTGCGTAGTCGATGGTCAGGCCGTGGACCAGGCAGCCATAACGATCCCGGCGCAGGTTGATGGTGTGCTGGCAGGCCGGATCGGCGGGCTCGCGTTCGTAACGGTACACCTGCGACTCCAGCGGCAGTACCAGCATGCTGGCCGAAGGTTGCAACAGGCGTAGCAGGTAACGATGCTGGCTCACGGTATAGGGCACCCGCGACGCGGGCGGATCATCGGCGGCGAATACCTCTTCGCGCAATACCAGGCCGCTGAGCGCATGGCGTGCCTCGTCCTGCTGCGCCACAGGCAGGGCGGGCAGCACGCTGTCCTGCGTGGCGTTCGCCTCCAGACGGGTCAGCAGGGTATGGCCCGGCAGGTGGGCGTGGGCATCCCCCGCCCAGTAATCGTCGCGGGGCATGTCGAGGGATTTACCGGTGTGATACCAGGTTTTTCGCAATAGTGCCGCAGTATGGGCCTGGTCGTCGGGGGCTGTGGTGGAGTGCTCGGTGTCGGTGGCCAGGACCAGGCCATAGCCCTGGAAGCGGCGTTTTTTACCATCGTAGAAAGCGTCCCGGTATTCAAATCGCTGGGTCTGCTGGTTACCGCTGATCTGGTCAAGTTGTTGCTGCTCGCTGACCAGGTGCAGGGCAAAAGGCAGGCCGCTGCGGTGTGGCAGGCGCCTGGCGCGGCGTAGCTGTTTTTCATCCAGCCACTGCTGGGCGCTGCTGCGGTAACGCAGGCGGGCGACTGCCCCCATATTGTTATCGGTGCCTGTCAGCAAGTAGGGCTTTTGCGTGACAAAGTCGTAGCGCCAATGGCGCGGCACGGGGTGGGTCACGCTCAGGACCAGGCTGGTACAGCCCAGCCCTTGCAGGTCGGTGACGCTGACTTGGCACAAGCGGTCGTACCTCACCCCCGTCGGCCAGGGCAGCGGGGTGGGGGCCGTTTGCAAGCCGTTGCCGCACTGGTTCATGAAAATCAGCGCCTGGTCGGCTTCGAGATAGATCAGGTCGCTGGCGCCGGAGCCGTCAATATCGGCCAGCAACACCCGCGATGCCTCGAACCCGGTATATGAAAAAGGCAGGCTGGCGAATACAAAACCTTTGCCAAACCGGCCCCGGCCCAAGTTCGGCCAGCATTTGATCTCGTTGTGGCGGATACGCACCAGGTGTTGCTGGCCGCTGCCCAGCAGATCACTGAAGGCCAGGACTTCGCTGGCCTGGTCACCGGGCAGCGGCAGGCGGTCATCGTCATGGGCGTGGGGGATGTGCGTGGCTGCAGCAAAGCCCTGCTGGCCCTGGTTGGGGTATAAGCGCACGCTGTTGCTGCCGATCAGGACCAGGTCCTGCAGGCCACTGCCCATCAGCTCGGCGAGCTGGCCCATCGGCTGGAAAAATTCTTGCGGCAGGGCGGCGAAGGGGGTGAAAGGCGCCCATTGGCGATTTTGCTCAAGGGTGAAAAAGCCGCTCATGCCTGGCTGGGCAACCACCCACTCCAGGCGACCGTCGCCGTTGAGGTCTGTCAGGGCCTGCCGCAGCGGGCGGTTGCGGTCCGTCACGGGGATGCGTGCCAGCGTCTGCAGCGGGCCATAGGCCACATGTTCGGCGGTTGCCGCTGGCGCCCCCCGGAGCGGTTCACGGTAGTGCCACGCCTTGTCGCTACGGTAAAGCACCCCTGGCAAACCGTCGCTGTACAGGTCAACCAGTTGGTAGCCCTGGCCGTCGTGGGGCCCGTGCAGGGCATCAAATGGCTGATACCGCGCGCGGTCGGGAGCCAGCTCAAAACCGCTGTAGGTCAGCTCCAGGGGGGGCCAGTGGTTGATTGCTCCCGCCGTGTCCACTGCCTGTTGATGCACGGCCTGCAGCAGGCTGGCGCCAGTGCCGGTGGTGGCGTACTCCAGCAGCATGCGTCGGGTAAGCACCGGGGCGGGGCCGAGGCTGGCCTCTTCGGGGAAGTAGTGGAACATCAGGATCTGCCGGCACAGCCGCCGAGTGCCCAGTTCAAAACCGCAGGCATAGCTGCTGAACGGGTCGCTGCGCACCGGCCAGGGCTGTTGTTCGGCGTAACCGGGCGTCTGGTCCGGGGCCGTGGTGCGTTCGCCGTAGTCCAGGAGCAGCTCAAAATGCCACTGCCCGGCGGCCGGTGCGCGGTCGGTCCAGAGTGCCAGTTGCGCCCTGGGCGTGATGTTGCCATAGCCTATACGGCTCAGGTAACGCTGGGCGCTGTAGTCATGGGGGCCATCGCCGCGGGTATCGGCCTTGTAGCGATAGAGGATCTGCTCCCCGAGGGGGTTCAGGCTTTCTTCGAGCAGCCATTGCGCAACATGGGTGGGGGCCTGCGGATCGGCGATGCGTGCCGAAGCGGTTTTGCCAAACAGATGGACGTTGCCATCCGCGCCCTGAACAAGCCAGAACCCTGCAGGGTCTGCCGTCGAGGACCAGTGTTCGATGCGGTCGAAGCTGGTTTCAGTGCGTGGCAAATAACGCACCACGTTGTAGTCCGCGCCCAGTACCAGGCCGTTGAACTGGTTCACGCTGCGGCTTTGCAAGGCCCCGCTGGCCGCCCGCTCGGGCACCAGTTCCACGCCCGAAGGGCCGATAAAGCTGTCTTCATGGTCCCAGGCGGGCACGCCCCTGAGGGTGCTGCGCAGGATGGCACCGGCACTCGCCGTCCAGCCTGTGCCGAACGGACCGTTGCCCAGCGGGCTGTGATAGTTGAGGTCAATGGCCGGGGTGAACCCGCGCCCGGGGGACAGGGGCAGGGGAATCTGCAACGACGCCGCTCCGGTCATCCCCACCGCGCCCCAGCTGTTGCCGATACTGTGGATGGCACCCCCGCCCTTGGGCAGGGAAGGAGTTTGCACCTGATCATTGGCCGGTGTTTGAGTGCTCATTTCGGCTCTCCGGTACTCTGCGCGGTGTAGCGGATATGCACAATGATGTCGCTCAATGAGTTGAGCATGGGCAACTGGGCCGTGTGCTTGGGGAAGGCAAGCTGCCATGCGGACACCGCCCCGGTGTACTCGAAGGGCAGGTAGCGTTCGTCACTGTCGAAGTTGAGGGTGAACAGGCCGCTGTCATTAAGCCCGGTTGAGAGCACGACCTGCTCCCTGACCCGCAGGTCATCGCGGGTGTCACTGCTGGTTGCGGACAGCTGAATCTTGCTCGAGGTCTGGGTCAGGGTCGCGCGGATGTCTTCATAGGGGCCGAGCGTGGCTGGCAGGGATATGCTGATGCTTTTGATCCTGCGCAGGTAATGCCCGGGGTAGTCGTCGTCGAACAGGGCCTGGGTCAGCTCGAAGGCCACGCTGCCCTTGTCGAGCAGACTCTTGTGCATTTCGGCCCAGTCCTGGTTTACGTTCCCGCTACTGTCCTTGGCGCGCAGCAGGCGCAACGACACGGTCTTGCTGATCTGCAGTTCACGCTGGTTGCGCTGCAGATACGCGGCGAGCATGTGCTGCAGGTCAAGCTTGAGGGTTTCGCCTGCGATCATGCCCTTGAAGTGGTTATTCCAGCTGCCGCTGCGGATAAAGCGTGTGTCCCAGTCGGCACGCTCGAACTGCCAGCAGGCCTGGGCGGTCAGGCACAGCGCATGGGCCACGTCATAGGCCTGATAGTAGAGCGCCGCCAGTTGGTTGTTCAGCCACTGATACAGTTGCGCGTTGCCAAAGCGCCTGCTCAGCAGTTCGTAGGTTTGCCGTGCCTGTTCCAGGGCTGTTTCGCTGTACCGCAGTTGCAGGCGCAGTGCCGCGCTTTGCTGGGCGTGGGCCTGTAGTTGCATGTCGACCTGATGCAGTTCCAGCCTGCACTGTTCCAGGGCCTGGGTCCATTCCTGGGCGCGCCGGTTGAACAGGGCGGTGCGGTCCAGATGGGCAGCACTGGCGCGTTTTTCATTGGCAACACTCTGGGCTCCGGCCTGGACCGCATGAAAGGCGCCCTCATAACGCATCCCGCCGTTGGAGGTGCCGAAAATATTCGGTGCCAACATCGCCAGCCCCGCGCCGGCCTGGGCTACCGAGGCGGCCGTGTCCCATTGCGCGCTTTCCAGATAATGCTGGGTGGCCTGTGCCTCGGTTGCAGAAATTTTTTCCTTGAGCAGGCCTTCGAAGTACCGCATGCGGCCCTCGATCACCCGTCGCCCGGCCAGCAGGGCATCATGGCTGCTGGCGTCTGCGAGCAAACCCTGACGCTGCTGGTCGACGGCAATCCGGGCCAGGTCCCAGGCCTGCTGTTGCTGCAATTGCAGGTGCTCGCTCTGTTCCTTGCGTTCGAACAACAGCAGCAAGGTGTTGCCGAGCTGGATGACATTCTCGATCAGGCTCATGGCGTGTGCCTGGACGGTCTGGAAGCGGTAATGGCCGATGTCGGCGGCCGGAGCTGCGGGGAGGGCTGCAGCGCTGGTACCGCCGCCGCGGGCGTAGTGGCTCAGCAGCGTATGTGCTTGCAGGGCCGGGGCGAACAGGGGCTGCTGCAGGGGCCTGGCATTGATGTCGAGGTGATGCCTGAGGTTGTACAGGCGGCTTTCAATCTTGTCCCAGCGTGTCAGCAGTTGCGGGTTAAGGGGCTTGCACAGGGTGCTGGCGGGTTCGGTGGCCAACTCGTGCAGGGTTCTGGGCTCCCAGGGATCGCTGCGGGTGATGTCAGGGCGTGGCCCCAGCAGGCTCTTGACCCGCAGGTACCACAGCTTGGCTTCAGCCAGGCTGTCGCTGCTGGCCTGGCGAAAAGCGGCATCGCCGCGATTGAGCAGGATGTCCAGGTACAGCATGTACAGCGCCTGACGAAAATGCAGTGGCGTGCTGAGGGCGATCTGGTGCGGATCGTCGGGGTTGTCCAGGGCATAGCTGGGGTCGGGTGGGTCTGCGTGCAGAATATGCAGGCGCCAGTGTTGGCGATGCGCGCGCTGGCCTTGCGGGTCGAAGATATACCGCAGCCAGGCTTCGGCTTCGGCGTAGCGCTGTTCCATGTTCAAGCGGCAGGCCACCATCCAGGGCAGGTACAGGAACAGCTCCCAGAAGTACTTGCCGTGGGCACCATGAAAATCCAGTGGCTGGGGCGCGGCCCGGTTGCCCATGCCGGGTTCGTGCCAGTGGCTGGCCGTTGTTGCGAACAGATGGTCGAGGCTGACGTTGGCGGCTGCACTCAGTTGTCGGCCAACCCCAGTGTTCATGCGGATCGGTGCTCGCGGCTGGCGGGCCTGGGCATCGTCACCAAAGTGGATGAGCGAACCGCTGAAATCGATGTACTCGGCTGTTCCCTCGAATTGCACCCTGCTGCGGCTTATTCCGGGAGCAAGCGAGATGACAGGTGTGGCGTTGGCCGGGTCCAGGGTCAGTTGCAGGGCTTTGAGGGCGTAGCCGCGGATCACGCGGTCGTTGTGGCGGGTATCGGTGTCGTAGATCAACACCCCGTGGATGATCGTGATTGCCCCTTGGCCGGTGCCGCTTTGTTCGTCAAGAGGGCGCAGCGTACGGGGGTTGAGTTGAATATGGGCGTTGAACGGCTGCGCGGGGTCCAGGCTGGGGAACGTGCCGTTGAGTTCCCGGCGGGAGGTATTGGGCTCGCCGACCAGATGGCTGTTGCCACGATGGATATTGGCCGGGTGCGGGGTGCCCTGGTGACGGGGGATCATGATCACCCGCTTGTAATGGCGGGCATACAGCCTGGCCTCGGCATTGTCGAACAGCCAGTCGTTTTGCGGGTTGGCAGTGTCGTTTTGCAGTGAGTGAAAATGAACGGTAATGCTGTAGTCGGTATTGGTGTTTTCAAACAGGAAGTTGAAGGCGTCGTACTCGATGAACTTGTCATGCAATGGAACTTGCCAATCCCTGCGTATGGGCAAGGTTTGCTGAGGCCTGGGCAGGCCATCAGGGTCCTTGGCGGCGTCATAGATCAGGTTTTTGTAGCTGAGACCAGTCTTGTTGCAGGTAATGGCTAGCGAGACCCAGATGCACGGCGGCTTGACTTCGGTCTTGAGGGTCAGTTGCGAACCGTTTTGCAGTGCCACCTTGTCGGTCATGTTTGCCGGGGGGCTCGGCACGCTCAGGTTCAGCTCCAGGCTGAGTTCAGCCCAGTTGGTACGCGCCTTAAGCACGATACTGCGGTGCTCCTCGAATGGCTTGCTGAGCCTTGAGGTGACCTCCAGCACGCAGGATGTCTTGTTGAACACGATATCGCTGTTATCGCGCACTTCGCTGATATGCTCGTGCTTCTTGTCGAAGTTCCACCCGTCTGGTACGGGGGTGGGCGTACTGGCAGCAATGCCCGTCACGGCCACTGTTTCGCTGTGCGGTGCATGAAAATTGAAGCGTCGGGTGTTGCTGTAAACAAACTGTGACAAATAGCGCTTTGCCAATTTTTCATGCTCGGTAGTGTGCCGAGCATCCCACACGGTCCCCCTGGAAAACAGTCGCTCGATGGCAAAATCCTGATCGATGCGTACAGCCTGGTAAAAATCGCTGCGGGTGTGCTCCTGGGCTGCGGCAGGCAGTGGGCTGGCATGGGCGTTCAGCCCCAGGAACAGTGATGGAGGGTGGGTCGTGGAGTCGAGCACGGCCACGGTTTCAGTCGCCTGTTTCAGGGCTTCCTTGTCCAGTTTGTTGAGTTCTTTCATGACGCAGTATTCGTCGCTGCACAGCTGCGGCACGCTCCAGGTGCCATCGTATTTCAAATAAATAAAGTACAGGCGAAACTGGATAAAGCGGTTTTTGAGGTAGCTTTCCAGGCGAGCCTTGTAGTCCTTTTCCGTCTCATCGGGCTCCAGCCAGGAGTATTCCGCGCTGCCACTGACTGTGGTCGGGGACATGCACTGGGCCCAGACCACAAACAGGCGATGGTTGAAGTACACCGGGCGGATGCTGTGGTCCGGGATGTTTTCCGAGGCGGGCAGGGGGATTTTCTTCCAGTCCGACCAGGCGCCAGGCTCGGGGGCATCCTGCTTGTACCCTTGGCTTGCACCAGCTGGCAGGCTGCGCCGAGACATGTCCAGCGACCGCCAGTGATAGGTGTTGTCGACATTCGAGCGGGCAACAAAGCAGTAGGTGCTGTTGGCAAAGTTGTCCTTGTTGCCATCGATATAGCCATTGAGCGTTCTGAGGGTGGCGATCTGCTCGAAACGGGTCAGATAGCGCTGTACGGCCGGGAGCACGCTATCGGGCTCGATGCGACACTGATTGATGTCGTTTTCCAGTTGCTGAAAGCTGTCGCTTTTTTGGCTGCGCAGCATCGGGCTCAGGTAGTTGGCCGGGAAATGACGCAGTTGTTGCACCGTGCGCCAAACCGAGTAGGCGTGCAGGTTGTCGCGCCAGGTGGCGTGCTGGGCGGCGCTCATGCCCTTGATGTCATAACCGGGCTCCAGGCCCAGGGAAATGGCGTTGATGTATTGCTGCAGGCTGGCAATGGCACTGGCCACGCGACTGGTGGGCACGGCCTGGCTGACCTGCACGTCCAGCAGCCACCAGGCATGCAGGTCGTCATCAGTGACGGGCTTGCCATCAGTGGGCACGGCGGGCAGGGTGCTGTCATGACCCGATACATGGGTCAGGCAGAATGCGAGCAGGGCGTCGCGGGTCTGTTCATTGAGTTGTTGATGGATGTATTCAGACATGGTTACTCCTTGGCAGGTCCGCCACCGGCTGCGTTGAAGTTGGAGGAAGGGCCGCGAGAATGGCGTTGCCGACCCTGGTCCAGTCATCGGAGCCAAAGGTGGCGGTCAAACCGGTTGTCATCAGCAACATGCTGGTTGAGAGCCCTGTTTGTCGGGCGGTGTCATGGCAGCGCATCAGCCAGTCCAGCTCAGCCATCGAGCGCACGCGTTTTTCCGGTAGCCGATTGGCCAGCACTTCGATTTCGCTGATGCTCCAGCCCAGGAGCACGGACAGCTGCTGGCAGGTCTGCGCGGTCAAGCCCTCGCTCTGGCCTGCAGAGTTGGCCAACTGCAGGTAATTGAGCAAAGCTGGTTGCTGCACACCATAGGCATGGCAGCAGTGACGGAACCGTTCAAACAGGTACAGCGTGCCCAGGGTCAACTTCAGGGGCGCACTGGCTGGTTGTTCGTGATCCAGCCAGTGCGGGTTGAGCAGGAAGGCATGCAGAGCCGTGCGCTCAAGGGGCAGTAGCAGATCGGTCTCGGCATCGGGCAAATACAGCAACAGGTGCTTGAGTATTTCCTGCGGGTTTTCGCTGCCCAGGGCATTGGCGAAAATGCGCGCCGCCTGGCGGCACCCCTGCCTGAGCAGTTCACTGGTTTCAGTGGCAGTGGAGGTGTCTTTGAGCAGTTTTTCCAGCACTTGCTTGAACGGCAGCAACCGTGCATAGGCGTCGGCCAACAAGGGGTTGAGCTTGAGCTTGATTGTGGATTTGAAGGCCAGGTTACGCCCGGAATCCACACTCAGGTTTACATAACGATCGATGATGTAAACCAAACCCTTTTCCAGGCTTCCGGGCCTGGTTTCTCTGGGTAAGTGGGACTGGGCCCTGAGTAGCCCTTTGGCCAGCAAGGCGCTCCAGGTGTAGGCCAGAGGGCGTGCGCCAGCTTCGGGCTGCGGCAAGTCCAGGGCGGCGAGGGTGGCCTCGGGCATCATGAATTGCTGCATGCCATGCAAAATATCCTCGAGCTGCCTAAGCCGCAGCTGTACCCGCGAGGGGGGCGCTGCGCCGTCCAGTATCAAGTGTCGGCGTATCTGCTGCACGTCGGTACCACTGCCCTTGAACCAGGTTACTGCCCAGTCCAGTTGCATCAGTACATCAAGAAAATCCGCCGGGGCGTTGCTGCCCGAAAGCCGCAGGTTGGGGCTGACCAGTTGCTGGCGGTAGTCTTCGCCACCCAGCAGTTGCGCCAGGTGGTCGATGTCCTGCAGGGGCAGGCCGAACAGGGCGGGTATCGTGGCTTGCCGGTAAAAGCTGGAGAAGGTTGCCAAATCCCGGCGCAGCCCCTTCAGGTGCTTGTGGCTTCGCGCGGTGAGCAGACCCAGTGACTGCGGGGTGTCTTCCAGGCCCAGCGCCGCGCACACCTGATAAAGGGTCGCCGCGTCGGTGCTCAGGTCCAGACGACGGTTGTCCAGGGTCAGTGGTGAGCTGGAGCCGTGGGGCGGGTTGAAAACCCGGTCGAACAATGCCGGCGTCTGCCCTACGCCATGCACGGGCAACTGGTAAAGCCATGCAGCAAAGGTTTCGGGGGTGATGCCATAACGGCGGCGCAGATAACCAAACACGCCCAGCGCCCGCAGGCTGTTGTCATTGATGAGGATTGGCTCCTTCGCGCTGCCTTCGCAGGCCCTGGCGCTGTACAGCAGGGTGTCGAGGTCGGCATAGGGAATATCGAGCCAGCGTTGCAGGCGGATCATTCGTTGCAATCGGTCGTGCCGCTCAAGGCTGGTGTTGAGCAGGTGAACCGCCGCCGCAGTATCGCGGCCCAGCGCCAGGTTCTTTTGCCCCTTGTGGTGGGGGCCATTGATAAAACGGGCACCCACGGTATGGTCCTGGCTCATTTGATCTGCGGTTTGCACCACATTGGCAGACAGTCGCGGCCGAAAGCTGCCGCTAGCCAGCAGCTCCTGAAGCTGAAGGCTGTTGAGCCCGGTGTGCTGCATGAACTGCTGCTGCTCGGTGATCGGCTGTTCGTGGCCATAGTGTTTTTTGTAGAAGGCCGCAGGGTCGTTCTGTGCCTGCTGCCCGCCAATGTCTTCGGTTAGCAGGTTCTGCTGTGCCGGGCTGAGCAGGGTTAGCAGGCGCTGGGCAACATAGGCTTCCTGCAGCACAGTGCCGTACCTGTTTTCCGGCTGCTGGCTGTGGGGTAATTTAAGGCTGATGCGGTAGTTCAGCTCGCCCAGCCCCGGTTTTTTATCCCCCAGGCCCAGTACGCACTGGCGGTGGGCCAGATCGAAAGGCAGGGTAAAGGGGTAACGCAGTTCGGCCAGCACTTGCTCGACCGTACTGTCGCCATAGATGTCGCGGTTCTTCTTCAGGTATGCCTTGACGGGCTCGAGCAATGTTTCATTTACCAGGGTCAGCAGGGGCAGTTGCCGGGTGGTGTTTTCGGCGTCCACCAGCAGATCCTTGAGCATGGGGCGACGCCGAGCCAGGGTGATTTTTGCTGCAGTGCCCTGGCCGCTGCCCTCCAACTCCAGGGCGAACCGGTACAGCGCCTGTAAATACGCGGCAGGGGAGTCGACGGCGGCCAGGGAGGAGGGTGAACAGAAGCTGTTCCAGTCGTCCTTGAACAGGGCCGACCAGGTGGGGGGGGATTCGGGCACAAGGCCCGAATCAACGGGCGAGTCCGTCGGGGGTGAAGTTTCCTTGGGCATATTGAACATTCCTGTGCACACAGTGGGTCATCCACCGCGGTTACAGAAAATTAGCATTGCCGGGGGCCGCTTCTCGGCCAGCGACAAGCCCGGCAAACGCCAGGATTTGTCGCTGTTTTCAAGGCCCTTCTGGTGTTGGCAGCGCAGGTTTTTTTAAATTCACCGTGAAGGCAGCGTTACCGTCAAAAGTTGATCGATGCACTCAGGCGCGCGGTCAATGGCGCCCCCTGGAATACATAGTTATCGCCCATGTATTCCCCCACGTCGCGCCAGTAGCGCTTGTCGAACAGGTTGTCGACGGTCAGGCGAAACACCGTGTCATAACCTTCGATACGGGTGCTGTAGCGGCTGCCGATATTGAAGATGGCGTAGGCGTCGGCCTGTACCGTACCCACCTGGCTGGCGTATTTCTTGCCGCTGTACTGCACGCCGCCCAGCAGGGCCAGGCCGTCGACCCAGGGCAGGGCGTAGTCGCCGTAGAGGCTGGCGCGCAGGGTCGGGACGTTGATGGTCTGGTGGCCTTCATATTCGGGGGTGCCGCTGCCGCTGACCCGGGAGCGGATCGCCGCGACGCTGGCCGCAATCTGCAGGCGCTCGGTGGCCCAACCGTTGGCCGCCAGCTCAATGCCGGTGTTTTTCTGCTGGCCCTGTTGTACGTAAGTGAACTCGCCATTTTCGGGGCGAGCATACTGGTAAGCCTGGCGGATCTGGAACAGCGTGGCACTCAGGCTGATGCGCTGCCAGTCGTATTTGATCCCGGCCTCGATCTGCCGCGACACAGTGGGTGGCAGGATGTCAAAGGCATTGCTGGCAAACCACGGCGCTGTGCCACCCAGGGACAGGCCCTTGCTGTAGCGCGTATACAACGTCATGTTTTGCACCGGTTTATAGATCAGCGCGGCCTCGGGCAGAAATTCATAGCGTTGGGTGTGGCGGGTGGTGTCGCCCTGATCGTCGAAGGTCTTTTCATCCAGACGCACTTCGCGCCCGCCGATCAGGGTCTGCCAGTGTTCGTTGAAGCTGATCAGGTCATTGAAAAACACCCCGTACTGGCGGCTGTCCAGGCGGCGATGGCTGTCGTTGAGGGCGCCGTTATAGCGCTCGAGGTTGTCAGGCTCGCTGTCGATATTGCCACTGCCAAGCCAATGGTTGATGGCTTCACGATTATTCACTACGCGCCTGAACGCACTGCTGCCCACGGTCAGTTCATGGCCGATGGTGCCGGTATCAAAGTGGCCGCTGAGCGCTGCCTGTAGCTCATCATTACGCCGGGTATCGTCAGGGCTGCGAAAGTCGTAGATGTCGTAACCGCCCTCGGGGGTGAAGTAGTTGCCGACATTCGGTGTGACACAGCCGACCGTGCAGCCGCCCCAGGCAAACGAGCTGTAGTCGTCGATCACTACCTTGCTGCGCGAGGCGCTCAGGTTGCCTTTCCAGTTGTCGCTGAAGCGGTACTCGAAGTTGCCGTTGATGTTCAGCGAATCAATGGTGACCGGCTTGGAGCCGCTCTGGTGAGCCAGCAGTTTTTTCGGCGAAGCGTGGTGCGGCAACTCGCTGCCGCCGAGCAATTGATAGCCCGGTACCGAGCGCTGCTCCTTGTTCTGATATTCCACATCCAGTTGCAAAAGTGCGTCGGGGCTGATGTTCCAGTCGAATGCCACAGAGGCAAAATCGCGCTGGCCATTGGCGTGCTCGACGTAAGAGTGGATGTCTTCGTGGGCAACGTTGGCCCGCAGGCCGAACTGCTGTTCGCTGCCGAACCAGCCGCCCACATCGGTGGCGATGTAACCGCTACCGCGATCGTCGGTAGACACGGTAACAGAACGCACATCGGCGGCCCGCTTGGTCACGTAATTGACCGCGCCGCCGGGCTCGGAGACGCCGCTTTGCAGGCCTGAAAGGCCCTTGAGCAACTCTACCTGCTGCTTGTTTTCCAGGCCAACGTTCTGCTCGCCGGTGATGGTGCGGCCATTGATCTTGTAGCTGCTGGCCGAGTTCAGCGAAAAACCGCGCACCACGAAATTTTCGTAATAACCGACCGGCGCGTAACTTTCGCCTACCGAGGCATCGTTTTTCAGCACATCGCTGAGCAGGCGTGCTTGTTGATCTTCAATCAAGGCATCGGTGAACACCGCAATGGCGGCAGGTGTATCGAGCAAGGGCGCTGCTTCGAAGCCGCCCACCGAGGCGTTGTCGGCCTGCCAGGTGCCGGTTTCGTCGGCGGTCACGGCGGTGGCCGGCAGTTCGGTTTTGGCCGCGTATGCCGCAGGCATGGCACTGCCCAGCAGCAGGCTGAGGCTGAGCAAACTGAGAGTGAATCGCGGGGCGGACTCTCCCTCGGTGAAAGTCCGGTAAAGCATGTTCATGCACAGCTCCTGAACGATGGGCAGGCTTGAGACCCGAGCCTGTTTCTCAAGCCCGCCATCATACAGTTGCAAGCCAGGTTTCGCTTGGCGCCTGGCCACCGGGGAGGCTGCAGCTGTGGGCGGGAAGTGGCAGTCTGGCGGGAATTTTCCGAATGGGTCTTAGACCCTGCGGCGCAAGGCAAGCCTTGATTTAGACGTGCTGCATGGGTTATAGCTAAAAAGGTCTCCAGTGCTATTACAGGAAATATCAACGTTCTTATGGATGGAATCACACGTATCAATCGCCAGTTGGGCTCACACTTCGCATCCCTGATTGCAAGCTGTGGGCCTCACGTCAAATGCTGCATTCGTGCAGTCACAGGGTTTGTTCCCCGCCTTCTCGCCAATTTCGCTTTTCCTCACCTGAGACCCTGCTTCTCGGGCAGCTGCGCCAACTGGCGCCATTGTTACGTCCCTCCGCCTGACTATTTCTGATCACCAGCCGTTCCGGTGCACTCACGCCCCGCTGTCAATGGTGCGTTCTGCTGCCCGGCATTTGTATTTGAAACCACGTTTTCGATCCAAAGCGTTTGCGCGAGCAGCCAATAATCCCTCGCGCTACAAGGAGCTGTGTTCATGATTTATTTTCAGGGTAAACGAATTTTCAGTGCCATCTTCGATATGGACGGCACCATGTTCGACACCGAGCGCTTGCGCTTCAAGACGCTCAAGCAGGCCGCCGAGGAGATTTACGGTACGCCGCTGAGTGAAGCAACACTGATCGGCTCATTGGGCCTGAGTGCCAAAAAAGCCGAGGCGCTGGCCAGGGCCAATCACGGCGAAGACTTCCCCTATGCCCAGGTGCGTCGGCGCGCCGATGAGCTGGAACTGGCCCACGTCCGCAATCACGGCGTGCCGATCAAGGACGGCCTGCTCGAAGTACTGGAGCGTTTGCGCAAGTACGGCCTGACCATGGCGGTGGCCACCTCCAGCCGCCGGGCGATTGCCGAGGAATACCTGATCAACGCCAATGTGCTGAAGTACTTCGACGTCACCGTGTGTGGCGATGAAGTGGACCAGGGCAAGCCTCACCCGGAGATTTTCCTCAAGGCGGCCAGCGCGCTCAATTGCCTGCCTGAGCATTGCCTGATGCTGGAAGACTCGCAGAACGGCTTGCTGTCGGCCATTCGTGCCGGCGGCCAGCCGATCCTGATCGAGGACATCAAACCGCCGGCTCCTGAAGTCGCAGCCTGTGCCCTCAAGGCCTACACCGGTATGCACGGTTTTTTGGGTGACCTGAGCGAATGCATGCCCGACCTCGGCACCCCGGCACTGACCGAGAGCTTCCCGCCCACCCTCAACCAGTTCAGCGCCGCTATTCATGGCTTTGGCGCAATGGGCGGTGGCTACCTGACGCAGATTTTTTCCCACTGGGACGGCTACACGCGGCCCTGCGAGATTATTGCCGCGACCCGCTCGCGGATGCTGCGCGAGACCATCCAGGCGTTTGGCCGCTTCAGTGTGCGTTACAGCGCCACGTCCTTCGACCAGACCATCGATAACCTGCGCATGATCGACATGGACGACGCCGAAGCGGTGATCCGCATGTACGACGTGGCGGAAATCGTCGGCCTGAGCCTGCCTGAAACCGCTATTCGCAAGCAGGCTGGCGTGATTGCCCAGGGCCTGGTGCGTCGCTACGAGCGCCGGGGCCGGGAGCTGACCATTCTGATTGTGTTGAACAAGGTCGGCGGCGCGGACTTTGTACGCCGCCAGGTGCAGGCGCAGCTTGAACGGCTGGTTTCGCCCGAACTGTGCGGCAAGATTCTGGACAACACCCATTTTGTCGAAACGGTGGTCAGTCGGATCGTCTCCAAGCTGTCCAATGAAGCCTTGGTGCGCCAGTTGCGGATCAAGTCGAAGATGTTCCAGAACAGCCTCAACGACGAACCCGACGCCCCTCGCACAGCGCCGCGCACACCGGTGCCCGAGTACGAACGGTTGATCAGCCGCTTTCGGCCTTTTGCCCAGTCGAGCAACGCCTTGAGCCAGTTGCACCTGATCCTGTTTAACAGCGAGCCGGACATGCCCCTGTATGCCCAGCGCTGCAGCAATCTGCTCGAACGCTTGCGTCAGGTGAAGACGGTGGACGATATCACCCAGACCCAGGTGATGAAGAACCTGCTGTGGAATGGCCCCCACGCGATCATTGCCTGGTACGCCAGCCTGCTGGGGCATGACTGGTTGGGGCAGGGCATGGGCGATCCACGGGTCAATGAGCTGGCGCAGCGCCTGATCGGCGAGGCCGTCGGCCCGGCACTGGTAGCCGAAAACCCGCATATGGCTGAGGCTGTGGCCGCGTTTTCGAGCACTTTTCTGGAACGCTGCAACACCTCGTTCAAGGACCCCTGTGCCCGGGTCGGGCGTGATCCGCTGCGCAAACTGCAACGCAACGAGCGGATTTTCCGCAGTATCGACCTGGCCAGAAAACATGGCATCGACAGCAGCGCCCTGGAGTTCGGCGCCGCGCTGGCCCTGCACTATGCGCTGCGCAGCACTGACAGCAAGGATCTGGAGTGCCAGCAAATGCGCAGCCTGTATCGGGAAAGTGGCAGCATCGAGGCGGTACTGACCTGGACCGGCAGCTATAACGGCCAACCGTATCCGGGGCTCGATCCGCTGCAGGATGCGGCGCTGATCGCGTCCATCGCCGGGCACTTCCACGGCCCGCTCTGTGCTGAATTCGTCATGCAGGCGGCCTGAATCGATCAAGCCGCAAGCTCGGCGATGGTCCAGTCTGAAAGGTCTGTTCAAGGAGCTGACCATGAAACGACTGACCCTGGCCCAGGCTTATGAGCTGGCCGAATCGATCTTGTTGCATAACGGTTTCAACCCGGCCCATGCGCGTGCAGTGAGTGCCACGGTACTGGCCGGGGAACGCGATGGCTGCGCGTCCCACGGCTTGTACCGGGTGCTGGGCTGCGTCAATTCACTGCGCGCGGGCAAGGTGTCAGCCGATGCCGTGCCCCGGGTAATCGACCAGGCGCCGTCGATTGTGCGCGTGGATGCAGCAGGCGGTTTTTCCCAGCTGGCCTTTCAGGCGGGTTTGCCGTTATTGCAGGAAAAAACCCGGGGCAACGGCATTGCGGCACTGGCGATCAACCACTGTGTGCATTTTTCGGCATTGTGGGTGGAGATCGAGCAGTTGACCGCCGCCGGGCTGGTGGCGCTGGCCTGTAACCCGAGCCATGCCTGGGTGGCGCCGGCGGGGGGCAACCAGCCGGTGTTTGGCACCAACCCCATTGCCTTTGGCTGGCCACGGCCGGGGCGCGACCCGTTTGTCTTTGACTTTGCCACCAGTGCCATTGCGCGTGGCGATATCGAGCTGCATCGCCGGGCCGGCAAGGCTATTCCTGAGGGCTGGGGGGTTGATGCGCACGGGCAACCGAGCACCGATGCCAATGTGGTGCTCGACAGCGGCGCGATGCTCACGTTTGGCGGGCATAAAGGTTCGGCGCTGGCGGCGATGGTGGAGTTGATCGCAGGGCCCTTGATCGGCGACTTGACCAGTGCCGAATCCCTGGCCTGGGACGGGGGAAGCAAGTCGTCGCCATATCATGGCGAGTTGATCATCGCGCTGGACCCTCAGCGTTTTCTGGGGGCAGCAACCGAGGAACACCTGGCCCGGGCCGAGGTATTGTTTACCGGTATCGAAGGGCAGGGCGCGCGCTTGCCGTCGCAGCGCAGGTATGAGGCGCGGGCGCGCAGCGAGGTGGAGGGGGTGCAGATCCCGCTAGCCCTGTTCAATGACTTGCAGGCGTTGCTGAAGGGATAGGTGTGCGGGGTGGCGCTGGTTGTGGGAGCGGGCTTGCTCGCGATGGCAGCGCCGCGGTTTGACTGAAACACCGCAGCGATCCCATCGCGGGCAAGCCCGCTCCCACAGGGCATCCCCTATGGGTCAGGCCAGCGAATCGCCCTGACGTGCAGTCGCCACCGCCGGCTCATCCAGCGCCGAAATACGCGCTGCCGATTCGGCGTCCACCTGATGCAGCGACTTGCCCCGCGTCTCGCGGGTCAGGCCCACCGCCACGATGGAGATCAGCGATGCCCCCACCAGGTACCAGGCGATAGGCGTTGAGCTGTGGTACTTGTTGAGCAGGGTGATGGCGATCAACGGCGCCAGCGAACCGGCAAAGATCGGTGCCACCTGGTAGCACAGCGACAGGGCGGTGTAGCGCACATGGGTGGGGAACATTTCGGCCATCAACGCCGAGTAAGGTGCATAGGTCATCGACTCAATGGCCAGGCCCAGGGTAATGGCCGCCATGATCAGCCAGTTGTTGCCGGTGTCCATCATCGGAAAACCGACAAACCCCCAGAACGCTGTCAGCACCGCACCCACCAGGTACACCGGCTTGCGGCCCACCAGGTCGGACAGATAACCCATCAGCGGAATCATGAAAAAGTGCAGCAGGTGGGCACCGAACATCAACAACAGGATTTCTGAGGTGTCCTTGTGCACCACCAGTTTCAGGTAGGTGATCGAGAACGTGACCACGGTGTAGTAAAGAATGTTTTCCGCAAAGCGCGCACCTATGCCTACCAGCACCGAGCGCCAGTGATGACGCAGGACTTCAACCACCCCCAGTTGCTGTTGCTTGTTTTTTGCCTGACGGGCCTGGGCCTCCTTGAAAATCGGGGCGTCGTCGACGCTGGTGCGGATCCAGTAGCCGATCAGTACCACCACGGCCGAGAACCAGAACGCTACACGCCAGCCCCAGGCGAGAAAGTCCGCCTCCGAGAGTGTCGTCGACAGCAGTAGCAGGGCAACGGTGGCGACCAGGTTGCCCGCCGGAACTCCGGCTTGTGGCCAACTGGCCCAGAAGCCACGGCGGTTGTCCGGGCAGTGTTCGGACACCAGCAAAATGGCCCCGCCCCATTCACCGCCAAAGGCGAAGCCTTGAATCAGGCGCAGCAGTACCAGCAGCACCGGGGCGGCGTAGCCGATCGTGTCGAAACCGGGCAGGCAGCCCATCAGGAAGGTGGTGATGCCCACTACCACCAGGCTCAGTTGCAGCAGGCGCTTGCGGCCGAATTTGTCACCATAGTGACCAAACACCAGGCCACCCAGTGGCCGGGCCAGAAAACCCACGGCATACAGGGCGAAGGCGGCGATGATGCCGTCAATCGGGCTGTCGGTCTGGCGGAAAAACAGCTGGCCAAACACCAGTGCCGAGGCCGTCCCGTAAAGGAAGAATTCATACCATTCTGCGACGGTACCAGCCATGGCGGCTGCCACGACACGTTTGAGTCCTGCAGGGCTGGTGGTTGCGTGAGAGGGTTGTGTCGTCATGCGGGTATTCCTTAAAGGGCGCGAAGACAGGGGGCAGGGCGGGCACTCGCCGGCCCGCCCCGGCAATCAGTCAAAGACCGACGTCAGGCAAGTGCGGGCGGTTGGCCAGGGCCCTGGCCATGATCTGCTCGACAAACTCACGATCTTCGCGGGGCAGGGCCAGGCGCGGCGGGCGGGTCAGGGCGCTGCCGCGACCGGCAATGGCTTCGCACAGCTTGATGCACTGCACCAGGTCGGCACGCGCGTCCAGATGCAGGATCGGCATCAGCCATTCATAGATCGGCATGGCTTCGGCGAAGCGTCCGGCCTTGGCCAGGCGGAAGATGGTTTCGCCTTCTTTGGGGAATACGTTGGACATGCCCGAGACCCAGCCTTCGGCACCCACGGCGAGGCTTTCCAGCACCACGTCGTCGAGCCCGGCAAACAGCACAAAGCGGTCACCGACTTGATTGCGGATATCGATAAAGCGCCGGGTATCGCCCGATGAATCCTTGAAACACACCACGTTGTCGCAGTCAGCCAGGGAAATCAGGATGTCGGGGGTGACGTCGTTTTTGTAGATCGGCGGGTTGTTGTAGACCATCAACGGTACATCGGCATTTTTCGCCACATAGCGATAGTGCTCGGCGGTCTCGAAGGGTTTGGAGCCATACACCAGCGCGGGCATCAACATCACGCCATCCACGCCGACCTTGCGTACCGCATTGGCCACCTTGGCCGCCTGCACGCTGGTGAATTCGGCCACGCCGCAAATCACCGGCACCCGGCCGCGGGAGGCGTCCACCGCGACTTCGGTGACGGCAATTTTCTCTTCGGCGCTCAGCGAGGTGTTTTCCCCCACCGAACCGCACACCACCAGGCCGGACACACCGTCGCGGATCACGTTGGAAATCACCTGGTGGGTCTTGTCCAGGTTGATGCTGAAGTCATCGTTGAATTGAGTGGTCACCGCAGGGAAGACGCCACTCCAGTTGATGCGCTTGCTCATTGTTTATTGCCTCCGGTTGTAATAATCGTATTTCGTATACGTTTGCAGGGATGTTTTTTGCCCCTGTGGGAGCGGGCTTGCTCGCGATTGCATCGCTGTGGTGTGCCTGCCAGACCGTGTCGTCTGCATCGCAGGCAAGCCAGCTCCCACAGGGCGGGTTGTTGTGGGCGGGGTTACGCCCCCGGCCAGGTATCCGACAGGCGATAGCCCTGGGGCCACGGGTCGCTCGGGTCCAGCAGCAACTGGTGGGTACCGGTGATCCAGGCCCGCCCGGCGATGCACGGGTAAATGGCCGTGCGCCCGGCCACTTCGGTCATGGAATCGATACGGCAATGAAATTCCGAACCAATGATCGAGCGGCCAATAAAGCGCTCGCCCACCTTGAGCACGCCCTTGGCCTGCAACACCGCCATGCGCGCCGAGCAGCCGGTGCCACAGGGCGAGCGGTCGATCTTGCCCGGACGGATCACCACCGCGTTGGCGCCACTGGCCACGCCATTCTCGTATTGCACGGGTGCAGCAATCTGGCAGAAGGAAATATGCGACCAATCCGGGTTCAGCGGGTGCACAAAACCCAGTTGCTCGTTGGCGGCACGGGTGATTTTCAGGCCGACTTCAACGATATCTCTGGCTTCATCCGGGCTGATCGAAAAGCCCAGTTCCCTGGCATCGGCGAGCACGAAGCTGTCACCGCCATAGGCAGTGTCAACCTTGAGCGAGCCCAGGCCTTCGACTTCAATCCAGGCATCCAGGCGGTCAGCAAAGGACGGCACGTTCTTGATCTCGACCCGTTGCACCTTGCCGTCGCGGCAGTCGGCCACCGCCTCGATCAGGCCGCCGGGGGCTTCGAGCACCAGCCGGGTCTGCGGCTCGGTCATCGGCAGGATGCCGCTGTCGAGCAACACCGTGGACACGCACATCGAATTGGACCCCGACATGGGCGGGGTATCGGCCGGCTCCATGATGATCCAGGCCATTTGCGCCCGCGGGTCTTTGGCCGGCACCAGCAGGTTGACGTGGCGGAACACGCCGCCGCGAGGCTCGTTGAGTACGAAGTTGCGCAGGGTTTCATCCCGGGCAATCCAGCGCGACTGCTCCCATACCGTGGCACCCGGTGGCGGTGCCACGCCGCCGACAATCACGTCGCCGACTTCGCCCTCGGCGTGACAACTGACCACATGGATGATTTTCGATGAACGCATGCTCTGCTCCTATTTGACCGACTTGAGAAAGGCCGCGGTTTCCGCGTGCACAGGGTTGCCGATGACTTGATCGGGGGAGCCGATTTCGTGCACCAGGCCGTTGCGAAAGAACGCCACGCGGTCGGACACATCCCGCGCGAAGCGGATTTCATGGGTTACCAGGACCATGGTCATGCCGTCTTCGGCGAGCATGCGCATGGTGTCCAGTACCTCACCCACCAGTTGCGGGTCGAGGGCCGAGGTGGCCTCGTCGAACAGCATGTAGTCCGGTGACATGGCCAGGGCGCGGGCAATGGCCATGCGCTGTTGCTGGCCGCCGGACAATTTGCCGGGGAAGGTCTTGAGCTTGTCGCCCAGGCCCACATGGGTCAGTTGCTGCACTGCCAGCGCCTCGGCTTCGGCTTTGCTTTTACCCAGTACCTTGCGCGGTGCCAGCATCACGTTTTCGAGCACGGTCAGGTGGGGGAAGGCGTTCCATTGCTGGAATACGATGCCGATTTTCTGCCGCAGGTGGTTGAGGTTAGTGGCGCGGTCATGGACTTCGATGCCGTCGACGCGGATGTGGCCTTTCTGGATCGGTTCCAGGCCGTTGATGCACATCAGCAGCGTCGACTTGCCGGAGCCGGAGCCGCCGATGATTGAAACCACTTCGCCCTTGTTCACAGTCAGGCTGACGCCTTTGACCACTTCGAGGTCGCCGAAGGATTTGTAGACGTTGTCGATCTCAATCATTTTCTTGCCACCTTTTTTCCAGGCGAGCACCAAGGCGCGCAACCACCAGGCTCATGACGTAATAGATAAGGCCCGCAATGCACAGCACCAGCATTGGTTCCTGGATGCGGGTGACGATGGTTTGCGAGGCGCGCAGCAGTTCGACGATGCCGATCCACATCACCAGCGCGGTGTCTTTCATCACGCTGAGCACCAGGTTGAGCCAGCCGGGGAAGGCCACGCGCATAGCGATGGGCAGCACGATATAGCGCAAATCCTGCAGGTAGCTCAGGCCAAGCGAGCGACTGGCCCGGCGCACGGTGAACGGCACTGCCAGCACGCCGCTGCGCACGATCTCGGTGAAATACGCGGCGGCGTAGACCCCCAGCACGATGCAGCCGACGCTGAAGGCACTGATGTTCAAGCCGACGATGCTCTTGAGCGAGTTGAACAGCACGAACTGGATCAGCAAGGGTACGCTGCGAAACACATCCAGCACCCAGGCCAGCGGCAGGCTGGACCGTGGCAGCAAGGCGCGCAGCAGGCCGAACAGCAGGCCGGCAACGGTGCCGAGCAAAATCGCCCAACTGGTCAGTTGCAGGGTGACCCATGCCCCCTGCAGCAAAAACACAAAATCGTTCCAGGTAAAACTGGTGGAAAACATGGGCTAGTCCTCAGTAACGAAACAGCCGCCAGGCCATCAGCCGGGCTACTGCAACGATCGCCTTGGCAATCAGGTAATACAGCACCGCGGCAATGGCGAAGTATTCGAAGGTGCGGAAGGTTTTGACGTTGTAGTCCTGGGTCACGCCGGTGAGGTCGTTGTTCAGGCCCACGATCACCCCCAGCGAAGTCATCAGCACCGCCCAGACCATCTGGTTGGTCAGCGGATAGAAGACGATGCGCAGCAATTGCGGGACGACGATCATGCGGTAGGTCTGGAAGGCGCTCATGCCCAGCGAGCGGGCGGCGCGTATCTGGGTTTCGGGCACGGCCTTGAGGCCGCCGCGAAAGTTCTCCGCCAGATAGCCGGCGTTGTTGAACGTGATCCCGGCCAGCAGGGCGATCCATGAACTGACATGCAGGCCCAGGGAACCGAGACCGAAGTACAGGACATAGATCTGGAACAGCGAGGGCGTATTGCGGGCGATGGACACCCAGGCATTGCCGGTGCCGCGCAGCAGCGGGTTTTTGCTTTCGCGCATCACCGTCAGGGCCAGGGCGATCAAAACGCCGAAGATCATCGACAGGGCCGCGGTCTCGAAGGTCACCAGGGCACCGGCGAGCATGTCCGGCAAGGCGCGCAGGGCAGAGCGCCATTGGAAGGTGTAGTCAAACATGGGTTGCGTTCTCCAGTGAGGCAGCGGGTTGCAGCCACGCTGGCAAGCGCCCGCTGGCCGTGGCGCTGCAGGCCGCAGCCACACACTCGGCGAGGCTGGCGAAGTGAACTTTGCGGCCCACCAGACCGGGGGCGTAATGGGCGTATTTGCCCGAGTTGGTCATCAGGTTCCTGGCCGCCGGAGGAATCACCGGCTCACCGAGCATGCACCAGCAGGTGTCGCTGACGATCACGGCGCCAAAGGCTTCGAGCACCCCGACATGCCCGGCGGCACGGGCCTGTTCCAGCACGGCACGGCCACAGGTGATCGCCAGCACCACATCTGGGTGACGCTTGCGGCCCTGGCACAGGCGCGCCAGCCGGGCGAACTCGCTGAGGGAAAAGTGCGGGTTGCCCAATGACACCACGTCGACCTGCGGGTCACGGGCGCTGTTGAGTTCGTGCCAGCTGAGCAGCAAGTCTTCAAGGCTGACCTTGAGCACCGGCAGCGGACCGTCGAGCACCTGAGCCGGGTCTAGGGCTTCGGGGGTGACGCCGGCGATATGAAACAGGGGCGCGGCGCTGGTGGTGGCAAAGGCCGCGCCGAATGCCTTGAGATCGTCCAGGTCCGGATGCTGCTGCTTGAGCCCCAGAATCAACGGGATCCGGCTGCCGGCCAACGCGCCGATGTGATAACCCAGCAGGGGGTAAAACGCGTCATTAAGGTTGCCCAGGGTTGGCAGTTCGATCTGCAGGCGGGCCTTGCGCTGGTCCTCCAGATGGCAGCCGATCAGCGGTGCACGACCCGTGAGGGCAATGCAGATATCCAGATAGTCGGGGTACTTGAGTGTGCGGGCGCCGAGCACGCTGTTGGCGTAAACCACCGCGTTGGATTCGGCCCAGACAATTTGCTCGCCCGCCTTGGGCGCACTGTCGAGCAGGTAAGGGGCACAGGTGAAACTCAGTTGCGCACCCATGGCCATATAAGCATCGCCCAAGGCACTGGCAGGCACGCCGAGTGCCGGGTCGATACCCAGTTCGCGCCAGCGGCGCTGGTCCACGGAAATTGAATTGAGGGTGGTGGGCACGCGAACTTTTGCGCCCCATGCCACCAGCTGCTGCGCAAAGCGCAAACTCGCCGGCCCGGTATAGATGCCGCCGTCGATATGGGCCTGGGTGATGTCAACCAGTTGCGTGGCACCTTGAATCTGCGCCATGCGCAACACGATCTGCATGGCAACCTGGGCGGCTTTGCCGTAACTGCCGGCGAGCAGTGCACGGTCGTGTTCGGTCAGTTCGATCGAGGCATGTGCTTCTGCGGCCGGTGTGTCGTTGCGCGGTGGCGGAGTGTCGTCAGGTGCTGAGTCGTAGAGGCTTAGATGTGTGCCATCAACCCTGGCGAACGCGTTGCCGCGCAATTGGCCAAAGGCTTCCCTGCCGATGCACAGCACCGGCAGGGAGCGCTGGAACAGGGTCCGAGCGACCAGCACGCCAAGGGTCAGGATCTCGTCGGCTTCAGCCAGCACCAGCGCCGCGGGGGCATGGCCATTGCTGATCAGTTCCATCAGCACACTGCTGCCGGTGCAGGAGCCGCGTCCACTGGGGATCGCCAGCACGCGCCCCGCCAGGCATTCGCCGCTGAGGGGGTGATGGCGGTCGATCACTTCGCCACTGAACGGGTCGACCCCGCCCCAGAAACTCAGGCCGATATCGGCGTACAACAGCGGGGCTGATGCATGGCCATCAACCAGGCTGCGGCCTTCAAGAGCACTTATCCCGGACATGCTGGATACCTCAGTAGTAGACGTGAGGTACGGTCAGATCAGCCGGTGGAATCTCGGTCCCGACCCATTTGGTCCACAGCACCTTGTAGCGTCCGGTGCGTACTTGCTGGTTGACGAACAGGTTGAGGTAGTTGAGCAGGCCGTACTCGTTGCGCTTGGCGCCCAGGGACACGTAATCGACCACATAGGGCGCGTTACCGGCGACCTTGAGGTTTTTGTACTTGCCTGATTTAAGGGTAGCTGCGGCCACGGTATTGGTCACCACGGTGGCTTCGATATGGCCCTGGGCGACGGCCAGCAGGGTGTCGTTCTGCGACTGATAGGCACGGAACGAACCGCTGCCCCAGTTTTTCACGTCTTTTTCCAGGGCGATGGCCTCATAGGTGCCGCTGGTGTTGCCCAATGCCTTGCCCTTGAGGTCGTCGAAGCTGTTGATGCCCGTGTTGTCGCGGGTCAGTACGACCATCTGGAAGGCGAAGTAAGGGATGCTCAGGCCGACGGTCTTGGCCCGTTCCAGGGTGTCGGAAGTGGACGCCACGATCACATCGGCCCGCCCGGAGACCAGTGCCGGAATGCGGTCAGGGAAGGGGGTTTCAACGATTTCAGCATCCACGCCCAGCACTTTTGCCAGGTCGTTGCAGTAGTCCACATCGAAGCCCACCGGCTTGTTGGCTTCGTCACGCGAGCCCATCGGCGGGAAATCCAGGGTCACGGCACAGCGCAACTTGCCCGAACCGATAATGTCGTCGAGCTTGTCGGCCTGGGCCGTGGCAATAAAGGAAGTACTGAGAACAGCGCTGAGAGCTACGGCAAGTACGGGGTTTTTCATGGAAGCCTCGGAGTCGTTGAAGTGCTGTTGAAAATCGTTCTTTGGATTTCGTATACGATATTTGTTTAGCAAATCGTGTGCCGATTGTTCCTGCAAAGCTGTAATCAGCGCGGGAGAGGGTTTGTCACGGGTTTGCGCGGTGGGGTGTTGGGGAAGGCGGTGTTACAGAAGGGAGCAGTGACGTAGGAAATGCCCCACAAGGGAACACTTGGGGGGCTGTTCCTGACAATTAGGCCCACTCCTGTGGGAGCGGGCTTGCCCGCGATGGCATCAACGCGGTTTGGCTGGCAGCCCGCAGCGTCTGCATCGCAGGCAAGCCAGCTCCTACAGGGTATGCGGCGCTCGCACCATTAGGCACACACCGGTGGGAGCGGGCTTGCCCGCGATGGCATCAACGCGGTTTGGCTGAAAGACCGCAGCGTCAGTATCGCAGGCAAGCCAGCTCCTACAGGGTATGCGGCGCTCGCACCATTCGGCACATTCCGGTGGGAGCGGGCTTGCCCGCGATGGCATCAACGCGGTTTGGCTGGCAGACCGCAGCGTCTGCAGGCCAATCAATGGCTTTGCGGCAAATGCTCAAACAGGGTTTTGCACACACCGGCGATATGCTCATCCAGCAACTTGACCGCCAGCTCCACATCGCCGGCGCGGCAGGCATCGAGGATTTCTCGGTGTTCGTGGTCGGCGCGGTGCTTGCCCGCCGATAAACTCATCTGCATGCGCAGGTAACGCTCCAGCTTGTCATTGACCGAGCGGATCAGGCTGATCATGAACGGCCGCTGCGCAGGCTCGTACAAACAGGCGTGCAGTTCCCAGTTGAGCTCGGCCCAGCGCCCCACGTCATCTTCGCCGACAAACTCCTGGCAGATGCGTTCGGCACGGGCAAAGGTGTCTGCGGTCATGTTGGGGATGGCCAGGCGCAGCAACTTGTCTTCAAGGAGCATGCGCACTTCGAACATTTGCGCCAGTTCCGCCTCGGAGATCCGCGTGACCATCGCGCCGCGGTTACGCTGGAACATCACCAGCCCTTCCGCTTCAAGCCGCTTGAGGGCTTCGCGCACGGGGATCTTGCTGACATTGAACTGGCGGGCGATATCATCCTGGCGAATCGGTTCGTCTTCAGCGAAATGCCCGGCGACAATGGCGTCGCGCAGATGCAGGGTGATGATTTCCGACGTGGAAGGTGAGTTACCCAGGTCGGGAGCATTGAGTTTTGGATGGGCCACGGTGGTCATCGTTCGCTGGTAAAAAAGATATGGTATACGAAACGTAAATGGACGGGGTAATACCCTATCCACGCTGGGGTCATTGCCCTGTGATCGCGGGCGCCTGGCTTTTCAGGGTAAGCAGCGCATCCAGGCCGCCCTCGGGGCGATTGTGCAAGGTCAATGTGCCGCCGTGGGCGACTGCCACGGTGTGGGCGATACTCAAGCCCAGGCCATAGCCGCCGCTGCGGCTGTTGCGCGAAGACTCCAGCCGATAGAACGGCTCCAGCACCTGGGTCAGTTGCTGCGCCGCTATCCCCGGGCCGCTGTCCCTGACCGTGATGCTCAGGCCATCGCGGTGTTCGTCGACCAGCACCTGCACATTGCACGCATAACGCACGGCGTTTTCCAGCAGGTTCTGTATACAGCGTTTCAGGCTGCGGGCATAACCCGACACCGGGCGACTGGCGCGTCCGTTCAGGGTGATGGTTGCTCCCATGTCCTGCAGGTCGGCCTGCAGGCTTTGCAGCAAGGCGTTGAGGTCGATGTTCTGGCGCGGCTCGTTGATTTCACCGCTGCTGACAAATTCCAGGGTGGTGGAGACCAGCCCCTCCATGTCCGTCAGGTCATTGCGAAAACGCTGCTTGAGTGCTTCGTCGTCGAGCATTTCGGTGCGCAGGCGCAGGCGGGTGATGGGCGAGCGCAGATCGTGGGACACCGCCGCCAGAAAGCGCGTGCGCTCGGCCATGCTGGCCAGCAGGCGCTGCTGCATCAGGTTGAAGGCCTGGGCCGCACGCTGCACTTCCACGGGCCCTTTAATCGACAGTGGCTGGCGGCGGATATCCTGCCCCAGTGCCTGCGCGGCTTGCGCCAGTTGATTGAGCGGGCGAACGGCCAGGCGCACCGCGAGCAACACAATGATTGCCACCACGATGATGCGCACCAGATAGATGCGCAAAAAGTAATCGAGCAGCACATCGGCCGGCGCCATGCTGGTCCAGCCCTGATCCTCGGTGGCTTTCACGTGCAGCCAACGGCCGTCGGCCAGGCGCAGCTCAAGGGTAAATTGCCCGGCAGCGGGGCTGGAACCGAACAGGGTATCTACCCCGGCCTTGTGCCCCTGGCTGTCGAGCAGGGTGAGGTTAAGCAGGTTCAGGGCCGTGCGCGACGCGGTTTTTTCATCAACCAGGCTGCGCAGCAGCGATTCGGTGGCCTGGTCCTGAAGGGGCAGAGGGTTGCGCTGCATATCGGCGGCGTTGCGCAGTTCGAGGTTGAAGGTCGGGGTGCTGAGGTTGTGCAAAAAAAGCTCGATGTGCTGCGGATCGCTGCGGGCAACCCGCACGATATCGGCCAGGCGGCTGGCAATCAGGCGCGTGGGGATTTCCAGCACCTGACTGTGGCGCACGTCATACCAGATGCTGCTGGTCAGCACCTGGGCGGCGAGCATGCCCGTGACCAGGATCACCACCAGCCGACCGTAGAGGGTACGCGGCAACAGCGTCATGATTCGCTCGTCACACAGGCCGAAGTGAGCATATAGCCTTCATTGCGCACGGTCTTGATCAGGCCGGGGGCCAGTTGCTGACGCAGGCGGCTGACGCACACATCAATGGAGCGGTCGAAGGGCGTGCTGTCCTTGTCGAACACATGGTTGAGCAAAAAGTCCCGGCTCAGCGGCCGGTTGGGGTGCTGCAACAGCAGGCGCAGCACGCGATAGTCGGAGTTGCCCAGGCTGATCACCAGGCCTTCGGCGGACAGCACCTGGCGAGCGCGGGTGTCGAGGCGCCACTGGTCGAAGCGGACAAAGGGCGCCTCATCGACACGGGCGCGCTCAGGAAAACTCTGCGCCCGGCGCAACACCACCTTGATGCGCACCAGCAATTCACGCGGATCGAATGGCTTGGGCAGGTAGTCATCGGCGCCGATTTCCAGGCCGACGATGCGGTCGATCAGGCTGGCGCGTGCCGTGAGCATGATCACCGGGATATTGGAGCTGGCGCGCAGAGTTCGGCACAGGCTCAGGCCGTCTTCGCCGGGCAGCATCAGGTCGAGCACGATCAGGTCGATCACGTTCAGCTCCAGGCGCCGGCGCATTTCCTTGCCGTCGCAGGCCGTGCAGGTTTGGTAACCGGCGTCGCGCAGGTAGTCGGCCAGCAACTGGCGGATTTCGGGGTCGTCATCGACGATCAATATATGGTCTTGCCTGGACATGGGCTTCGGGTACGCCTTGGGGCTCGCAGCAATAGCGGATTTCACGCGGTGGAGCCAAACGAAATGTAATGGAATGTTGTGGGCGCTGTTTTCGTGCAGCGCCGATACAAAGTCGGGCCATCCGTGGCAATGACGCTCTTTAGAATGGCGAATCTAAATGCGAGTAATTGTAATTAAGGAAGGCCCGATGTCATCGTCACCCGATGCGGCAGTAGTTCGCAATACCCCTTGTGCATTGAACGGTACCCTGGCTCCGGTTATCAGTCTGCTGGCCCTGGGGGTTTTCAGCCCGGCCAGCGAGGCGGCGCAGCCGGCAAACAACGTGCTGACCCTGCCTGCGTCGAACGTCGAGGGGACTTATGACTCGCCGTTCAAGGTCGACGAAGTGTCATCGCGCAAGGTCATGACCCCGCTGCTCGATGCCCCGCAAAGCATCACCATCGTGCCGCAGCAGGTGCTCAAGGAGCAGAACGCCCAGAGCCTGCAGGACATTCTGCGCAATGTGCCGGGTATCACCTTTATGTCGGGGGAGGGCAACCTGGGCTGGGGCGACCTGTTTTCCATTCGCGGTTTTTCCTCCGAGCAGAGCCTGACAGTCGATGGCGTGCGCGACGCGGGCATGTCCAGCCGCAACGACATGTTCAACCTGCAACAAGCCGAAGTGTTCAAGGGCACCGGCGCCATCGAGTCGGGCATTTCGGCGGTGGGTGGCAGCGTCAACCTGGTGAGCAAGGAGGCCCATCTGGGGGATGCCAACCGGGTCTCTGCCGGGGTCGGCACTGACGGTTACAAACGCCTGACCGCCGATATCAACCACGAGCTGAACGACACCAGCGCCCTGCGTATCAACCTGATGAAGCACCAGAGTCAGGTGGCCGAGCGTGATGAGGTGGATTACGACCGCTGGGGCATTGCCACCTCCCTGGCCCTGGGACTGTCGACGCCGACCCGGGCCTTTGTTGATTTCTTCTACCAGAAAGATGACAACACCCCGGACGGCGGCCTGCCGATCCTGCGCGGCACCGATGGCAAGCGCATGCCCGGCGTCAAACGCAGCAATTGGTACGGCGATTCCAGCCTGTACACCCAGCAGACCGAAACTACCTCGCTGACCGGGCGCCTGGAGCACGACTTCGACAACGGCGCACTGCTGACCAACCAGCTGCGCTGGCAGCGCACCGACAACTTCTCGGTGCTGTCGCCGGCGCGCTTCAATGCCGCCAGTGCCGACGGCGCGAAAACCTGCACCGGCAGCCGCTGCGCCACCCTCGGCTATGTGGGCGTCGGCCCGGCGTCGACGGTCAACGGGGTCAAGGCCTACACCGACTACAGCAACACCGGCAGTACCGCCTACGGCATCCTGCGCGGCAGCGATTTCGGCCTGTCCAAGCGCTACACCATCCTCGATAACCAGACTGACCTGAGCTTTGCCTTCGATACCGGCTCCATCAGCCACAAGGCCGTGGCGGGGCTGGATGTGTACCACGAAACCTACGGTGGCCTTGAGCGCAACGCCAAGGTGCCGGCGGCCAACATGTTCTTCGACATGGCCAACCCGCAACATGACTTTGCCGTGGAGTACACCACCAAGGGCGTGGGCGAACCGCGTTCGAGCATCGACAACGCCGGGCTATTTTTTGGCGACACCCTGACGCTCAACCCGTGGTGGCAGGTCATGGGCTCGTTGCGCTACGACCACTGGAGCGCCGAGACCACCCAGCGCGGCCAGGACGATGTCAAGGACACCTCGGGCGCCTGGAGCGGCCGTGCCGGTATCGTGTTCAAGCCACAACCCAACGGCACGATCTACGCCTCGTACAGTGAGTCGACCCAGCCTTCGGCCATCGGTGCCTCAACCAACAACCAGATCTACGGCGCCGCCAGCACCAGCCGCTACACCCCGGCCAAGTCCAAGACCTACGAACTGGGCACCAAGTGGGACTTGCTGGACAAGGGCATCAGCGTCACGGCGGCGGTGTTTCGCACCGAACTGGTCAACTCCTGGGAGTACACCGAGGGCGAAGCGTCGCCGGTGCGTGCCTTGCCTGCCAAGCGCGCCGATGGCGTGGAACTGGGCCTGCAGGGCAACCTGACCAGTCGATGGACGGCCTACAGCGGTTTTTCGGCGCTTAAAAGCGAGCAGACCAAGGGGGTCAACAAAGGTGCAGAAGCCAAGAACGTCCCCGATCTGACCGCCAACCTGTGGACCACCTACGCTTTTACCGACGACTTGAGCCTGAGCTACGGCGCCAACTATGTCGGGCGCAGGCGCTATACCGACAACAAGTATGTCGGTGGCCTGAATAACAACAGCAGCTACGCCGACGGCCCGTCCGGGGTGCTGGCGATCTACACGCAAGACAAGGAAAAAGCCCCCGGTTACTGGGTGCATTACCTGGCCGCGCAGTACCAGGTTAATCCTCAGACCACCGTCCACCTCAACGTCGACAACCTGTTCAACACCTTCTACTTCAGCCGCGTCGGTGCCTCCCTCGATGGCTTCCAGCTGTATGGCGTACCGGGGGCCGGGCGCACGCTGACGGCGAGCATCGACTATGACTTCTGACCGCAACCGGTTGCGGAGCACGCCATGCTGATCGAAATCGCCGAGGTGTTGAGCGCCCATGAGGTAGACGAGATGCGCGACCAGTTGCTTGCCCGGCCGTGGGTGGATGGCAAGCAGACGGCTGGCGTGGGCTCGGCACGGGTGAAAATCAACCGCCAGTTGGCCGAGGACGATGCCGTCGGCGTCAACCTGGGCCAACGCATTCTGGCGCGGTTGTCCGAGCACGGGCTGTTTATGTCCGGCGCGTTGCCCAAGCGTATCTACCCGCCGCTGTTCAATCGCTACAGCGGCGGCGAGGGGTTCGGCTTTCATATCGACAATGCCATTCGCGGCATCAAGGGGGTACGTGAGCGGGTGCGCACCGACCTGTCCGCGACCCTTTTCCTGAGCGATCCGCACAGCTATGACGGCGGTGAACTGGTGATCCGCGACACCTTCGGCGAACGCAGCGTCAAGTTGCCCGCCGGGCATCTGGTGCTCTACCCCGGCAGCAGCGTGCACAAGGTCAATCCGGTAACGCGGGGCGAGCGGCTGGCGGCGTTTTTCTGGATCGAAAGCCTGGTGCGCGAAGACAGTCAGCGCGGCCTGTTGCTGGACATGGACGTGGCCATTCAACGCCTCACCGTCCAGCAGGCGGATGACGAGTCGCTGCTGCAACTGAGCGGCGTGTACCACAACCTCTTGCGCCGCTGGAGCGACGTATGAACCCTTTATTGAGCGGGAGATTTGCCGTGTCCAAGCTGTTTTTGCGTCAAGCCTGTGTGCGCCTGGGCGCCCTTATCGTCCTTCTGGGCATGGCGGTATCGACGGCCTGGGCCAGGGACGTCACCGATGCCCTGGGCCGGGTGGTCAAGGTGCCGGACACCGTACAGCGGGTGGTGCTGGGGGAGGGGCGGCTGATTTCGGCCTTTGCCCTGCTTGACCGCGACCGGCCGTTCCAGCGCATCGTGGGCTGGCAGAACGACCTGCGCAAGCTCGACCCCAACACCTATGCCGCCTATGTGGCGAAGTTCCCCCAGGTCAAGGACATCCCCTTGATCGGTCAGGCGTCGGAGCAGAGCGTCAGCGCCGAGCAGATCCTGGCGCTCAAGCCGGACCTGGCGGTATTCAGCATCTCCGGGCATGGCCCCACCGAACACAGCCCGGTGGCCGATGTGCTGGAAAAGGCCGGTATTGCGGTGTTGTTTGTGGATTTTCGGGTCAACCCGCTGCAAGGCACCCGTGACAGCATGATCGCGCTGGGCCAGGCTCTGGGCCGCGAAGCACAGGCCAGTGCCTTTGTCGATTTCTACAACCGGCATGTCGAACGTATTACCCGCACCCTGGGTACGCTCGATGACAGCCAGCGGCCCAGCGTGTTTCTCGAACTGCTGGCCGGGGTCTGGGCCAACCCCGGACACACTACGGGTAAAGGCGGTATGGGCGAACTGATCCGCCTTGTGGGCGGGCGCAATATCGCCGCGGGCGTGGTGCCCGGTGCACTGGGGGATATCAGTGTGGAATATGCGCTCAAGGCCGACCCTGATGTGTACATCCTGTCTGGCAACCAGCAGCCCGGGGTGATGCTGGGTGCGGGCATCGATGCACAAACGGCCCGTACCTCGCTGATGCAGGTGTTGAAACGGCCGCAGTTCGCCGAATTGCGCGCGGTACGCGAGGGCACGGTGCATGCCCTGTGGCATGACTTCTACAACTCGCCGTACAACATCCTCGCCATTGAGGCCCTGGCCAAGTGGGTTCACCCGCAAAAGTTCACCGACCTTGATCCGCAGTTGACCCTCAATGAGCTCAACCAAGAGTTTCTCGACACGCCGCTGGCAGGTCAGTACTGGATCAGTGAACAACCATGAGCGCTATCGCCAACCCGGCAGTGCTTGCTGCCAGTCACGGTTATCGACGCCTGCTGGCGCGGCGCGTGTGCCTGTTACTGGTGATCGGCTGTGCGCTGCTGGGCAGCGTGTTGCTGGACCTGTCCACCGGCTCGTCCGGCATGGGGGTGGGGCAACTGCTGCAGGGTCTGCTGCATCCGCAGACCCTGGATGTCACGGCCCGGGTGATCATCTGGAATGTGCGCTTGCCCTATGCGCTGATGGCGGTACTGGTGGGCGCTGCGCTGTCGCTGGCCGGCGCAGAAATGCAGGCCATCCTCAATAACCCGTTGGCCAGCCCGTTTACCCTGGGCGTGTCTTCGGCGGCGGCGTTGGGGGCTTCGCTGGTGATCGTATTTCCGCTGAGCAGCGCCTTGTTGAGCCGCGACTCGCTGGTGGCGCTGGCAGCCTTTGTATTTGCCTGCGCTTCGATGTTCCTGCTGCACGGCATGTCGCGGCTGCGCGGGGCCGGGGTCGAGACCCTGGTGCTGTTCGGTATTGCCCTGGTGTTCAGTTGCAACGCCCTGGTGGCGCTGTTGCAGTTGCTGGCCACCGAAGATGTGTTGCAGCAACTGGTGTTCTGGAGCCTGGGCAGCGTCGCACGGGCCAATTGGGACAAACTGGGCATTCTTGCCCTGGTGCTGGGGTTGACCGCGCCGTTTTCCCTGCATGCAGCTTCGCGCATGACCTTGCTGCGCATGGGCGAGGAGCGGGCGCAGAGCTTTGGTGTGGACGTGCGGCGGCTGCGTTTTTTCGCCTTGCTGCGCATCAGCCTGCTGTCCGCCACGGCGGTGGCGTTTGTCGGCACCATCGGTTTTATCGGCCTGGTGGGGCCGCATATTGCGCGGATCCTGATCGGTGAAGACCAGCGCTTTCTGTTCCCGGCCAGTGCCCTGGTGGGGGCGTTGTTGCTGTCGCTGTCCTCGGTGGTGAGCAAGGTCATCATGCCGGGGGTGATTGTGCCGGTGGGTATTGTGACCGCGCTGGTAGGCGTGCCGATTTTTGTCGTACTGGTATTCAAGCGGGGCAGGCAGTTATGAGTGAACAAGGGTTGTTGATCGAGCACGCCCAAGTCAAATACGGGCGCAAGGTGGTGATTGCCGACGCTTCGCTGCCGGCCCTGCGCCCGGGTACATTGACCGCCCTGATCGGCCCCAACGGTGCGGGCAAGTCCACCCTGTTGCGCGGGCTGGCGGGCCTTGAGCCGATGACCGGCGCAGTCACCCTGCACGGTCAGCCGTTGGCGCCGATGAGCGTGGCACAGCGTGCGCGGCAGGTCACCTATATGCCCCAGCACCTGCCGCCAGGGCTGGGCTTGAGTGTGATCGAGAGCGTGATGGCGGCACTGCGGGTGGCGGGCAGTGGCGGTGATTGCCTGGAGCAAGCCTACGGGGCTTTGCAGCGCATTGGCATTGCAGCGCTGGCCGATCATATGCTCAACGCACTGTCCGGCGGCCAGCGGCAACTGGTCAGCCTGGCGCAGCTGATTGCCCGCAAGCCCCGGGTCATGCTGCTGGATGAGCCGACCAGTGCGCTGGATTTAAGTTATCAACTGCGGGTAATGGAGTGCGTGCGCCAGATGGTTGGCCAGCACCAGCTGATTGCCGTGATCGTGCTGCACGATATCAGCCTGGCGGCCCGTTTTGCCGACCATATTGCGGTGTTGCGCGAAGGGGCGGTGGTCGCTTTTGGCGCGGCAGAGCAGGTACTGACTGCGCAGCTGTTTGCCGAAGTATATGGGGTCAGGGCACGGGTTGAACGGTGTTCGCAGCAGACCCTGCAGGTAGTGGTCGATAGCCCGGTTTAAACCCCAGCATGCGTCAGCCTGCACGATGGGTTTTTGCTTGTTTTGCCAGGCGCTCTGCAGCGCCCGGTGCTTGACAGCGAAGCCATTGGCAGCCGTAATAGGAGGAAATGTTAACGTTAACTTAAATAATAACAAGAGGCGCAATCCATGCAGCGGACGGTCAAGCGTGATTACTGGCTTATCAGCGGTTTACTGTTTTTCTTCTTCTTTTCCTGGTCTTCCAGCTACTCGCTGTTCTCCATCTGGCTGCATCAGGTCATCGGCCTCAATGGTACCCAGACCGGTTATGTGTTCGCCGCCAACGCGATCGCGGCGTTGCTGATCCAGCCGTTCTACGGGGCCTTGCAGGACAAGCTCGGGTTGTCGAGAAAATTGCTGGTGTGGATTGGCGTGCTGCTGTGTGCTGCAGCGCCGTTCGCAATTTATGTCTACAGCCACTTGCTGGCTCAAAACGTGGTGCTGGGCGCTGTGGTGGGGGCGATTTTTCTGGCCTTTGCCATGCTGGCGGGGGTGGGCGTGATCGAGAGCTATACCGAACGCCTGTCCCGGCATGTGGGTTTTGAATTCGGTACCAGCAGGATGTGGGGATCGTTGGGTTGGGCTGCGGCCACCTGCATTGTGGGCGTGGTGTTCAATATCGACCCCAATATTGCCTTCTATATGAGCAGCGCTGCCGGCGCGGTGTTTTTGCTGATCCTGTTTCGGCTGGACTTGAGCCGCTTCAAGCAACCCGGCGCCTGCGGCGGCGAAAGCGGCGCTGTGCCGGTAACCGTCAGCGACCTGTGGGCATTGCTCAAGCTGCCGCGGTTTTGGGCCTTCAGTGTTTACCTGACCGGGGTTTGCGGGATCTACATGATCTACGAGCAGCAGTTTCCAGTGTATTTCTCGTCGTTTTTTGCGACCCCGGAACAGGGCATCCAGGCCTATGGTTACCTGAATTCATCCCAGGTCTTGCTGGAAGCGGGCCTGCTCCTGGTTGCGCCCTGGGTGGTCGGGCGTACCGGTGCGAAATACGGGCTGATCCTGGCTGGCAGCATCATGTTTTTTCGCATTCTTGGTTCCGGCCTGGCCACAGAAACCTGGGCCATCGCCGTGTTCAAGATGCTGCATGCGGTAGAGGTGCCGATCCTGCTGGTCTCGGTATTCAAATATATCGCGTTTAATTTCGACCCGCGCCTGTCGGCCTCGATCTATCTGGTGGGCTTTCATTTTGCCCAACAGCTCACCGCCATGCTGCTCTCGCCGCTGGTGGGCTACGGTTATGACCAGTATGGGTTTGCCGATGTTTATCTGCTGATGTCCGCGCTGGCCGGTGCCTGCCTGCTGCTGTCCTGGACCCTGCTGCGCAACGACCCCCGGCCGCCGCCGCGCAAGGGAAGTGTGGCAGAGGCGCTGGCAATGCCCGCTATCACTCAATCGGTTACCCGTTATGAACCCTGACAAGGACCACCCCATGCACGCTGTACGGCTGGACAAGGCCCATCGCGCCATCGCGCAAACACTGCCCGAACGCGGCACCGACTATCGCCTCGCTTATCACCTGGCCCCTGCGGCCGGTTGGATGAACGACCCGAACGGGCTGGTGTTCTTTCGCGGCCAATACCATGTGTTTTATCAGCACCATCCGTTTTCTGCGCAATGGGGCCCCATGCACTGGGGGCACGCCTGTAGCGACGATCTGGTGCATTGGCAGCATTTGCCGATTGCCCTGGCGCCCGGTGACGACTACGACCGCGATGGCTGCTTTTCTGGCTCGGCAGTGGTGCTCGATGACACCCTCTACCTGATTTATACCGGCCACATCTGGTTGCAAGAGCCGGGTGATGACCAGCACATCCGCCAGGTCCAGTGCCTGGCCAGCAGCATCGATGGTATTACCTTCACCAAGCTCGGGCCGGTCATCGAGACACCGCCGGACCCGGCCATCATGCATATTCGCGACCCCAAGGTGTGGCAGCGCAACGGTGCATGGTGGATGGCACTGGGCGCGCGGCTGGGCGATGACCCGCAGTTGCTGCTTTATCGATCTGCTGACCTGTTGCACTGGGACTTTCTGGGCTGTGCCCTGCAAGGCCAGCGCGAGCTGGATGGCTATATGTGGGAGTGTCCGGACATCTTTGCACTGGATGGCCGCGATGTGCTGCTGTATTCGCCCCAGGGCCTGAACCCCGTTGGATACGACAACTGGAACCTGTACCAGAACAGCTACCGGGTAGGCCAACTGGACGATAAGGGCGTGTTCAAGCCCTGCGGACCGCTGCATGAACTCGATCATGGCCACGATTTCTATGCCGCCCAGACCCTGCTGGCGCCCGATGGTCGTCGTCTGCTTTGGGCCTGGATGGATATGTGGGAAAGCCCGATGCCCAGCCAGGCCGAACACTGGTGCGGCGCGCTGACATTACCCCGCGAATTGAGCCGCGACGGTGACCGGCTGCGGATGCGTCCGGCCCGTGAACTGGTGGCGTTGAGGCAGTCCGGGCAAGTTCTGCAGATAGGTCAGGTCAAGTCCGCGAGCCAGTTGCTCGAGGCCCGCGGCGCGCTGCTGGAGCTTGAGGTTGAGCTGGATATTGCCCGCAGCAGCGCCGAGCATTTCGGCCTGGCATTGCGCTGCAGCGATGACCAGCAGGAGCAAACCCTGCTGTACTACGATGCCATGGCCCGCCGCCTGGTGCTCGACCGGCAGCACTCGGGTGCCGGGGTGAGCGGTGTTCGCAGCGTACCTGTTGCGGCGGACCAGACACACATTGCCCTGCGGATTTTTCTCGATCGCTCGTCCATTGAAGTGTTTGTCGATGATGGCGCCTGGAGCCTGAGCAGCCGGATTTACCCGCACGCTAACAGCCTTGCGTTGCGGGCGTATGCCGTCAATGGCACAGGGCACTTTGGCGAAGCCCTGGTATGGGGGCTGGCTGATCTGCAGCTTTAAGGCCAAGGTTTTTGCACAGGAGCGGCGGCGCCCGGGTTGGCGCTGTTCTGCCGCTGGCAGGCATGACATCATGCCCGGCCAGACAGGTAATGGCGCGCACCGATGGCCTCAGTAAAAGATGTTGCACGGCTGGCGGGGGTTTCCCTGATGACCGTTTCCAGGGCCCTCAATACCCCGGGAAAGTTGAACCAGGAGACCCTGGCCAAAGTGCTGCAAGCCGTCGAAACACTTGGCTATGTGCCCAGCCTCTCGGCGCGCAAGACCCGTGGCGGGCATTCCAGTGGCAAGACCATCGGTATCTTTGCCCTGGACACGGCCACCACGCCTTTTGCCGTTGACATGCTGCTGTCGATGGAGCGCACGGCCCGCGAACATGGCTGGAACGTGTTTATCCTCAACGTGTTTGAAACCCCGCCAGACCAGCAGGCCATCGAGTTGATGCTCTCCCATCAACCGGACGGCATCATCTTCAGCGCCATGCAGCTGCGGCGGGTGGACATTCCCCGGGTACTGCGCAGCGTGCCGCTGGTACTGGGCAATTGCGTCAGCACCGACCCCGGCATCGCCTGCTATATATCAGACGATGAAGACGGGCAGTATCAGGCGGTCCGCCAGGCGCTGCGACAAGGTTATCGCCGTCCGCTATGCATAAACCTGCCGCAAAGCAGCATGGCCTGGGGGCTGCGCCAGAGCGGGTTGGCCCGTGCCCTGGACGAGGCCGGGATTGAGGCTGCGCAAGTGCCGCAATATGACCTGTCCAACGATGATGGCTATCAGGAAACGCTGGTTGTACTGGAACAAAAGTTGCGTGAGGGTGAAGGGCAGGCGCCCTTTGATCTGCTGATCTGCGGCAACGACCGGATTGCCCTGGTCGCGTATCAGTATCTGCTCAGCCGCGGCTTGCGTATCCCGCAGGATGTGGCGGTGCTGGGTTTTGACAATATGGTGGGGGTTGCCGAGCTGTTTTACCCGCCCTTGAGCACCGTGCAGCTGCCGTATTACGACATGGGCCGGCGTGCGGTGCTGCACCTGATTGAAGGTCTGGACGACTGCGCCGTGCACAAGGTTGCCTGCCCGCTGGTTGAGCGCGAGTCCTGCTGACGCGGTCAATGGCCGCTAAAAATGTCCCTGTAGGCATACAACCCCGGTGTGCCACCGGTCATCACAAACAGCAGCTTATCGCCAGCCTGGTAACGGCCCTGGCGCAAGTCGCTCAGCAGGCCGGCCAGGGCCTTGCCCGAGTACACCGGGTCCACCAGTAAACCTTCGCAACGGGCCAGCAGGCGTACCGCTTCGAGCATGGCCGGGGTCGGCAAGCCGTAACCTTCGCCCAACTGGCTGCCATCGATGTCGATCGCGTCTGTGCGCAGGGCCGCCGAGCTGCCCAGCAGGGCCAGGGTCTGGCGGGTCAGTTGCAGGGTTCTGGCCGCCGCCGTGTCGCGATCCGCCAGCACCGACCAGGACCTGACCGTTGTCGCGCCGCGCCCAAGCAGTTCAAAACCGGCGGCAAGTCCGGCATGGGTGCCGGCACTGCCGTTGGGCACCATGACCTGGCTGAACCGCACCCCCAGCTGTGTTTCCTGCGCCAGGACCTCCGCCGCGCAGCGGGCGTAACCCAGACAACCTGCCGGGGTGGAGCCGCCGGTGGGGATCACCAGCGGCTTGCGCCCCGCCGCACGCAGTTGCTCCGCTCTGATGTCGGCCTGTGCCAACGGGTCTTCACCCCGAGCCAGTACCTGCACCCGGGCGCCAAACAGATGATCGAGGAGCCTGTTGCCGTTGAGTTCGTAATCGGCGTCGTGCCTGGGCACGGCACGGCTGAGGATCAATTCACAGTCGATGCCCTGGCGAGCACAGACCGCCGCCGTCAGCCGGGCATGATTGGACTGGATGCCGCCCACGGTGATGATCGTATCAATACCGTCCTGGAGGGCTGCGCCCAAGTGAAACTCAAGTTTGCGCAACTTGTTGCCGCCACCACCGATCAGCATATGGTCATCGCGCTTGATATACAGCTGCACTTGCTGCTCATGCAAACCCAGCTGTTGTTCAAGGCGGCTGGCCCGTTGAATCGGGGTAGGGCCCTGTAACAGGTCGGCGCGGGGGAACGCGCTCAGCGCCTTGTCCAGTACGGTTTGCATGGGTTGATACCTGAGTGTTCAATTGAATGGGGCCTAACTGTAGGGGTTAAATGGGCGGCAATAAATGCAGTAAGAGTTAGGACTGGTGGAACTGAAAGTTTGTAATGGATGGCCCGGGTTTTATAGATAAAAAGCCCGTTTAATTTATGCCTGACAAGCGCTTAAACTCAGATGAAAAGCATGGGCGTGCCGATGAGCCGTTTATTTTTCCAGCGTGGCCAGAAGGCGGTTTTATGAGCAAGCTCAGGCAGATGGAAGTTTTAGTGGCTGTGGTCGAGGCCGGCAGTTTTGCCGACGCGGCAGTGCGCCTGGACATGTCGGCGGTGATGGTGGGGCGCCATATTCAGAGCCTTGAAACAGCGCTCAACAGCAAGTTGATTCAACGAACTACCCGCCGCCAGTCGGTGACAGGTGAGGGGCGGCTGTTTTATGAAGAGTCGAAAAAGGCCCTTGAACAGATCAAGTACGCCTGGAGCCGGGTCGAAGCCTCCACTGGCAAGCCGGGCGGGTTGTTGCGCATGACTGCGCCCATGACCCTGGGCGTCACGCTGGTGGGGCCGCTGGTGAACGAGTTCATGCAGCTGTACCCGGACGTGCAAGTGGAGCTGATCCTCAGCAACGACGTGGTGGATTTGCACGAAAGCTCATTTGATCTGGGTTTCAGGATATCCGAGCTGATTGAGGTCAACCTCGAATCAAGGCCGCTGCCACCGTACCGAATGGTTATTTGCGCAGCACCCGGGTACCTGCAAACGCACCAGGAGCCACAGACGCCGGAGCAGCTGTACCAGCACCGAATCCTCACCCACACCTCGTGGACCAACCGTTTCGCCTGGCCCCTGCAACACGGTAATAAAACCATGCCCTGGCCCGATCACGCGGTGCTCAGAAGCAACGACGGTCAGGTCCTCCTGCAAGCGGCGATCGCCGGCAACGGCATCTTGATGCAACCCGACTTTCTGGTCGCCGAGGCCCTGGCCAAAGGCGAGCTGGTAACCATCATGGATGCCTGTGCACCGGCAGCCAAACCGGTACAGATGGTCTATCCACGCAGCAAAAAAGCACTGCCCAAGCTCAATGCTTTTGTGACGTTCATTGTCGAGCGTTTGCAGCCGGCATGACCAGGCGGGATGCAGGGCAAGCATTGCGCTGAGCTCCTCACCCCAACCCTCTCCCGGAGGGAGAGGGGGCTGATCAGTGGAGATATTGAGGCCGCTTGCGGCCAGCTCCCTCTCCCACATCAAAGTGCCTACAAGGCCAGAGCCTTACTCTTTGCCAACAGCATCCGGCAGCGCATAGGCAATGATGTAGTCGCCCACGTCAGGCGAATGGCTCATCCCCCCCGCCGAGATCACCACATATTGCTTGCCTGTGGCGGGTGACTTGTAGATCAGCGGTGCCGCTACCGCACCCACCGGCAAGCGGGCCTTCCACACTTGCTTGCCTGTTTTCGAATCCAGGGCGCGCAGGTAGTAATCCTGGGTACCGGCAAAGAACACCAGCCCGGAAGCGGTGGCGGTGGGGCCGCCCAGGGTCGGCATGCCCAGCGGCACCGGCATGTGGGTCTTGATCCCCAGCGGCCCGGTATCCTGGACAGTGCCCAGCGGGACCTGCCAGACCAGTTTCTGCGTATTGAGGTCAATCGCACTCATGCTGCCGAACGGCGGGGTGTTGCACGGCACGCCCAGGGGCGACTGGAGAATGTCGATTTTTACACCGCCATAAATACCGGCCACTTGCGGGCGAATGGTACCCATGAAGCCTGGCACTTCGTCGGTCGACACCTTGAACTTGTTCGTGTCTTCCTTGGTGACCAGTGCCATGCGCAGGGGCATGCGCATGTCATTGACGAACATCATGCCGGTGTTTTCGTCAATGGCAATCCCGCCCCAGTTCATCCCGCCCAGCAAGCCCGGCCATTCAATATAGGGCTTTTCGCCCGGAGGGGTGAACGGGCCCATATAGACCGAATCCTTGAACAGGATCCGGCAATAGAGCTGATCGAATGTGCTCACGCCCCACATGGATTTTTCGGTCAGTGGCTCGGCGCCAATCATCGGCATGCCTGTCGAGAACGGTTGGGTCGGCGACAGGTGTTCGCCTACGGCTGCAGGGGAGGTTGGTACGGCGCGTTCTTCAACGGCGGTCACCGGCAGGCCCGTGCGCCGGTCCAGGACAAAGATATTGCCCGTCTTGGTGGTCTGGATCAGCACCGGGGTTTTCACGCCCTGGGCATTCTTGATGTCGTACAGCACAGGCTGTGAAGGCAGGTCATAGTCCCAGACATCGTGATGGACGGTCTGGTACACCCACTTGGCCTTGCCGGTCGAAGCATCCACAGCGACCACGGCCGAGCCGTATTTCTCCTTGGCCTGGTTGCGGTCGCCGCCCCAATAGTCGGGCGGGCCGTTGCCGGTGGGCAGGTAGACCAGGTTCAGCTCTTTGTCGTAAGTCGGAATGGTCCATACATTGGGGGTTTCCAGGGCGAACTGGTGATCGGCCTCTGTGACGTCGCTGTTTTGCGGCGCACCCACATCCCATGCCCAGGCCAGCTTACCGGTCAGCACATCAAATGCGCGCACGGCACCTGAAGGTTCTCCGGCCACAATATCCCGCACCCAGCCACCCACCACCGTGAGATGGCCCATGACCACCGGCAGGGAAGTGGGGTGGTAGCGCTTGCTGTGTTCGGTGGGGCCCATGCCTTTTTTCAGGTCAACATAGCCGTTGTCGCCAAAGCTCGGGCACAGGGCGCCGCTCTGGGCATCCAGGGCAAACAAACGGGCATCCACAGAGGACACCAGAATGCGCTGACGGCATTGCTGTTGATCGTTGTAGGACGCTTTGACTTCAGCACTCAGGCTGTCGTCCTTGTCGATGTCGTAATAGCCCACGCCCCGGCAAGTAACATGCTCTTCGCTTTTGGCGTGAGGATCGAACTTCCACAGCGGCTTGCCGGTATCGGCGTCAAGGGCGGTGATCAGGTTTTCCGGGGTGCAGGAGTACAGCACATTGCCGATCTGCAACGGGGTGTTTTCGTCGACACCCGCGCCCGGGCCGCTGGTGCGGCGGCCAGTACGGTAGACCCAGGCCACTTGCAGGTCATTGACATTGTCCGGGGTGATTTGAGTGTAAGGCGCAAAGCGGGTACCCGATGCATTGCGGCCAAAGAACTCCCAGTTTTGCGCAGCCGGTGATGGCTCAGCGGCCGGCGCCGGGTCAGACGCGGCAACCGGGTTGGAGATAGCGCCGTGGGGGTAAAAAGCAGCGATCAAGGTGGCGATCAACGCCAAGAACACTGCAACACCGCTGCGGTTAGCCGCACGCCGGGTGTTCAGGGGAAGGCCTGGCAAGGTCGCGCCGACCCACAGACTGAGGGTCAGGATAATGGCCGGGACGACCAGACGTGGCAGCAGTTGCCAATAGCTGAACTGACCCACTTCATAAAATGCCCAGACGCACGTTGCCAGGAAAATGGCCACTGAAAGACTGATGCCGATGCGCTTGCGCAAAAAAAACAGCACCGCCAGCAGCAGATAAGCCAGGCCCGCGATCAGGTAGTAACTGGATCCTCCCAGAGCCACCAGCTTGACCCCGCCATATATCAGGGCCAGTGATACGACCAATACCAGCAGGGAAAATAGCACCCGCGCACTATTGCCAGCCGGGGGCTGTTTACTGTCCGTCATGTTGTTAAATGCTCCATGGTTGATACACACATATCGGTATTCATTAATCAGGAGCAGTCTATGCGGATGGTTTTTTCGATAAATCCGCAGGTTTGAGAAACATTGTTGGTAAAGCAGCAATAATCCGCTGTTGTGGCGAGGGCAACGACGAACATGAAATTTCGTCCGAGTGAGCAATCCGCCGCTGAAAAAAACCGCTGCAGCCCTTAATCTTGAGCTCTTTGTCTGTGTGCGGATGATTCATGTCTTCAATTGCCGATGGCTTGCCCAGCAACAAACGCCTGCCCGCCGTGATCGCGATCTCCCTGGGGATCGGTATGGCGACCCTGGATACCGCCATCGTCAACACGGCCTTGCCAACCCTGGCCGAAGGTATTGGCACTGATTCCGCCTCGGTGATCTGGGTGGTCAATGCCTACCAGCTGGCAACCATCGCCGCGGTGCTGCCGTTTGCCTCGCTCAGCGATGTGCTGGGCCATCGACGGGTGTTTCTCGGCGGTTTGCTGGTGTTTATCGTCGCCTCGCTGTTCTGCGGGCTGGCCTGGTCGCTACCCACGCTGACCGCAGCGCGGGTGGTGCAGGGGTTGGGCGCTGCAGCGATCATGAGCGTGAATATCGCGTTGTTGCGCCACATTTATCCGGCGAAAATCCTCGGTAGGGGCCTGGGTTACAACTCGCTGGTGGTGGGGTTGGCCTTTACCCTGGGGCCGACGGCGGCGTCGGCCATTCTGGCGGTGACCACCTGGCATTGGCTGTATCTGATCAATGTGCCGCTGGGGTTGCTGGCGGTTGTGCTGGGCTTGCGCTCGTTGCCGGAAATTCCCAGAAGCGGGCACGCCTTCGACCGCTTGGCGGCGATCTTGTGTGCCGGGTTGTTTGCCTTGCTGGTATTGGGTCTGGGTTCGGCGGTACATGGCGCCGAAGGTGACCTGAGCCTGGGCCTGGTCGCAGTAGCGCTGGTTTGCGGGGTGTGGCTGATGCGTCGTCAGGCCGATCATCCGGCGCCGATGCTGGCAATCGATCTGTTCAAGCGGCCACTGTTTGCGTTGTCGTCACTGACGGCGATTTGTGCGTTTTGTGCCCAAGGGCTGGCCTTCGTGTCGTTGCCCTTCTTGTTGCAGACGGCATTGGGCCATAGCCAGGTGGCTACCGGGTTTTTGATGACGCCGTGGCCGGCGGTGGTGGCGGTGATGGCACTGATTGCCGGGCGCCTGGCTGATCGGGTGTCGCTGGCGCTGCTGTGCGGGATCGGCTTGTTGCTGTTGAGCGCAGGCATGGCGGCGCTGGCGCTGCTGAGCGAAGGGGCTTCGGCCATTGATATCGGCTGGCGCATGGCGTTGTGCGGTGCCGGGTTCGGGTTTTTCCAGTCGCCCAACCTCAAGGCGATCATGACCAGTGCGCCGCTGGCCCGCAGTGGCGGCGCCAGTGGCATTGTCGCCACGTCGCGGTTGATGGGGCAGACACTGGGGGCGTCGCTGGTGGCGCTGTGCTTTCATCTGTCCACGGGCAGTGGCCCGCAGTTAGCGTTGTGGCTGGGTTGCGTTTTTGCCCTGGCGGGTGCGTTGGCCAGCGGCTTGCGGTTGATGCAGAGCCCCGTTGCATTGCGATCGTAAAAGCCGGCCTTTACAACGAGGTCGCCTCTGTGGGAGCGGGCTTGCCCGCGATGGTATCCCTGCGGTGTGCCGGCCAGACCGCGTCGCCAGCATCGCAGGCAAGCCAGCTCCCACAGGTTTTGCATTGCCAGCAGAACCTGCGGTTTGACAGGATCTTTTGTGGGAGCGGGCTTGCTCGCGATGGCATCGCTGCGGTGTGCCGGCCAGACCGCGTAGCCCGCATCGCAGGCAAGCCAGCTCCCACATGTGATGCATTGCCAGCAGAACCTGCGGTTTGGCAGGATCTTTTGTGGGAGCGGGCTTGCTCGCGATGGCATCCCTGCGGTGTGCCGGCCAGACCGCGTCGCCAGCATCGCAGGCAAGCCAGCTCCCACAAGTGATGCATTGCCAGCAGAAACTGCGGTTTGGCAGGATCTTTTGTGGGAGCGGGCTTGCTCGCGATGGCATCCCTGCGGTGTACCTGCCAGACCGCGTCGCCAGCATCGCAGGCAAGCCAGTACCCACAGTTTTTGCGGTGCTGCCTCCTCACAGACGACCACCTCCCATACAGCCGTTTCAGCCCATAACGTGGCACCTTACCCGCTGGTGCTCGCCCCCTCGCATCTCCTGGGGCTGGCCGCAGCCCTCGCGGCTTGAGCTGCAACGCTCCAGAAAGAAACACCCTTCAGGCAGCTTGCGGTTGCCCGGCAGTTCGGTGGGCGCCGCGACCTGCTCGGCGCGCAAGGGCACACCCAGGCGCGGCACGGCTTCGAACAGCAGGCGCGTGTAAGGGTGGTGCGGCTGGTCGAGCACCTGGGCGGCGCTGCCCAGTTCGACAATCTGCCCCAGGTACATCACCGCCACGCGGTCGGCCATATGGCGCACCACCGAGACGTTGTGGGAGATCAGGATATAGGTGAGGTTACGCGCCTGCTGCAATTCGGCCAGCAGGTTGAGGATCTGTGCCTGCACCGAGATATCCAGCGCCGAGGTCGGTTCGTCAAGGACGATGATGTCCGGGTCCGATGACAGTGCCCGGGCAATTGCGATGCGTTGGCGCTGGCCACCGGAAAACTGGTGGGCAAATCGGTCCAGATACTCGGGGCGGATACCTACTTGGGCTGCTACTTTGGCGGCAATGCTGCGCATCTGTTCGTTCGAGCGCATGCCCCGGGCGTACAGCGGCTCGGTGATGATGCGCCAGATCGGCAGGCGCGGGTTGAGCGACGACTGCGGGTCCTGGAACACGATCTGCACGTTGCTGCTGCCTTCGCCTTTGCTGCCGTTGGCCCAGCTCAGTTCGCCGCTGCTGGGCTTGAGCAGGCCCATCAGCAGTTGTGCCAGGGTGCTTTTGCCGCAGCCCGACTCGCCGACGATGCCCAGGGTTTCCCCGGCCCGCACCTGCAGGTCGATGCCATTGAGCGCGTGGGCGTAACCCCGGGGCCGGCCCAGCCAGTCGTTGCTGACGGGGAAGCGCACGCGCACGTCGGCCAGTTTCAGAATCTCGGGGCCGCTCTGGTTGACGGGGTAGATCAGCGCACTGTTCATTATGAAAGCTCCTGTTGCGGCAACCAGCACGCACGCTTGCGTTGTTCGTCACGGTTGATGGCGGTCAGCACCGGGCGCTCACCGCATACTTGCATGGCATGTACACAACGTTCGGCGAAGGTGCAGCCGGTGGGCAAACGCGACAGGTTGGGGACTTGCCCGGGAATGGTCAGCAGAGGCTGCCCCGGCTCGACCATCTCCGGCAGGCCGCTGAGCAGACCCCGGGTGTAAGGGTGTTGCGGGTTGCTCATCACATCGGCGGTAAGGCCCTGTTCCACCACCGCGCCGGTGTACATCACATACACCCGGTCGCAGAACTGCGACACCAGCGCCATGTCGTGGGTGATCAACAGGATGGCAGTGCCTTTTTGCCGGGCCTTTTCGCGCAGCAGCAACAGCACCTGGCGTTGTACGGTCACGTCCAGCGCGGTGGTGGGTTCGTCGGCAATCAGCAGTTGCGGTTCGCAGGAGAAGGCCAGGGCAATCATTACCCGCTGGCGCATGCCCCCTGACAGTTCGAACGGGTAGCTTTCCAGCACCTGCTCGGGGCTGGCGATATGCATGTCGCGCAGCAGGGCAACCGCCTTGGCGTGGGCTGCGCTGGTACTGATTTTCTGGTGGTGGATGATCACGTCGAGCATCTGCCGGCCAATGCGCCGGGTCGGGTTGAGCGCGGTCATGGGCTCCTGGAAGATCATCGCCGCATCGCGGCCACGGATTTTCAGCAGGTCCTTTTCCGGCGCCTTGAGCATGTCGCGACCGAGCATGCTCAGGCTGCCGGAGGTGATGCGATAGCTGCGTTCGGGCAGCAGGCGCATGCTCAGCATGGCGGTCACCGACTTGCCCGAGCCGGACTCGCCGACCACGCCGACAATCTCGCCGGGGTTGACGTGCAGCGACACGCCGTTGAGTGCCTTGACGCTGCTCTTGTAGGCCGGGAACTCCAGGCTCAGGTTGTCGATGGCCAGTACGGGTTGCGAATGAGTCATGGTCATTTCCCCTGTTGCCGCGGGTCGAGCAGATCGCGCACGCCATCGCCCAGCAAATTGAAGCCGGTGGCGGTGATCAGGATCGCCAGCCCCGGAAAGGTCGAGTACCACCAGTTGTCGAGGATGTAGTTGCGCCCCGTGGCGACCATCGCGCCCCATTCTGCGGTGGGCTGTTGCGCGCCCAGGCCGATAAAGCCCAGGGCCGAGGCCATGAGGATGGCGCTGCCGATATCCAGGCTCAGTTGCACCAGCAAGGGCGGCATGGCGTTGCGCGCCACATGCCAGTGGACCATGTGCCAGCGCCGGGCACCGAAGGTTTCGGCGGCCTTGACGTAGCCCATCTGGCGGATGCTCAGGGCCTGGCCGCGGGCCAGGCGCACATAGGACGGGATGCGCACCAGGGTAATGGCCAGCATGGCGTTGAACAGGCTGGCACCCAGTGCGGCAGCCAGGGCCATGATCAGCACCAGCGACGGCACCGACAGCATGATGTCCATCAGGCGCATGGTCAGGGCGTCGAAGCGCCCGCCAATCACCCCGGAAAAACAGCCCAGCAGGCCGCCGATAAAGCACGAGGCAAAGGCCACGAACAGGCCGACACCTACCGATTGCTGGCTGCCGTACAGCACCCGGCTGAACAGGTCACGGCCCACTTCGTCGGTGCCGAACCAGTGTTCGGCGGAAGGCGGCGCCAGGCGCTCGGCAAGGTTCAGGGCATTGGGGTCGTGGCTGGCCAGCCAGGGGGCGAAGATCATGCACATCACCACCATCAGGGTGATCAACAGGCCGGCCATGGTCAGTGGGCTGCGGCGGATCTGGTAGGCCAGGTAGGTGAGTTTTTCACGCCATTGCGGGCTGTGTGTTGCGCTCAAGGGTACCGACATTTCAATTCACCTCGCCGATACGCGGGTCGATCACCCGGTACAGCAGATCGATGGCCATGTTCAGCAGAACATAGATAAACGACACCAGGATGGCGAAGCCCATCACCGCCGGGAAATCCAGGGACTGGATCGACTTGACCACATAGGCACCCATGCCCGGCCAGGCGAATACGGTCTCGGTCAGGACTGCGCCGTAGAGCAGGTCGCCGAGGGTCAGGCCCAGTACGGTTACAGAAGGAATCAGCGCATTGGGCAGCGCATGGCGCAGGATCACAGTCCATTTCGACAGGCCATAGGCGCGGGCGGTGCGGATATAGTCCTCGCCCAACTGGTCGAGCATGGCCGAGCGAATTTGCCGCGAGATAACCCCCAGGGTCACAAAACCCAGGGTGGCGGCGGGCAGGATCAAGTGCTTGAGTGCATCGACAAACAGGCTGAAGTTACCCGCCAGCAATGAGTCGATCAGATAGAAACCGGTGATGGTGTTGGGTGGTGTCAGTCCTTCCGACAAACGCCCGCCGCCAGGCAGCCAGCCGAGGTGCCCGTAAAACAGCACGATGGCGCCCAGGCCCAGCCAGAACGCCGGGGTGGAGATGCCGGTCACGGCCAGGGTGCGGGCGATCTGGTCAATGGCGCGGTTGTGGTACACCGCCGACAGCACACCCAGCGGCACACCGACGACAATGGCGAGAAACAGCGCCACCAGGGCCAGCTCCAGGGTGGCCGGGAAAAACGCCTGCAAGTCTTCCAGCACCGGGCGATTGGTGCGGATCGAGGTGCCCAGGTCGCCCTGCACCAGGTCGAGCACATAACGGCCGTATTGCTGGTACAGCGGCAGATCCAGCCCCAGCTGATGGCGGATGCCGGCCACCAGCGCATCGCTGGCGCGGTCACCGGCGATCAACCGGGCCGGGTCGCCGGGAATCAGGTGGGAAATGGTAAAGGTAATCAGCGAGACACCGAACACGACCAGTAACAGGCCAAGCAGGCGCTTGCGCAACAACGTCAGGAAGGCCATAGGGCACCTCAGTCACTCTAACGACAGAAATCCAACGCCATGCGCGCCATGGCTGGCGCGCACGCAGCAGCAGGTTTACTTGCTCATGCTGCCCAGGTTGAACACCTGTTCGAGCATCGGGTTGAACACATAGCCCTTGACCGAATCTCGCATCGGCAGGGTGTAGCTCTTCTGATAGAGGTAAACGTAGGCACTGTCGTTGAGCACCGTTTTCTGCGCCTGCTGGTACAGTTCGGTGCGTTTCGCGGTGTCGCTGGTGGTGGCGGCTTCGCGGATCAGGGTATCGACCTGGGGGTTGCTGTAGAACGAGCGGTTGCCCTGCAGGCCCTGCATCTTGGAGTCGAACCAGAAGTTCATGAACATGTAGGGGTCGGCAAAGTCCGGGCTCCAGGTGCCGACGGCGATGTCGTAGTCGGCCTGGCCGACCCGTTCGCGCAGGGTGGCGTTGGCGGTTTTTTCCAGCTTGAGGTTGATGCCCAGGGGCATCAGCGCCGCTTGCAGGGTCAGGCCGATCGGCTCCCAGTTGGCGTCCTTGTCCGAGTACATGTAGCTCAGGTTGGTAATCTTTTTCGGCACTTTGGCCAGGCTGTCGGCGGCGGCCTGCATATCCTGTTTCATGGCTGGCAGCGAGCTGTCGTAGGCCCACATGCCGTCCGGGATCGGCCCGTTGAGCAGTTCGGCCTTGCCCTTGAGAATGCCCTTGACGATACCGTTGTAGTCTACGGCCTCGGTGATGGCCCGACGCGCATCGACGTTGGTCAGCGGGCCCTGCTTGTTATTCAGGTACAGGTAGGTCACGCGCAGCGACGGGTATTCCTTGACCACCACGCCCGGCTTGCTGGCGAGTGAGCCCAACTGGTCTTCTGGCATGTCTTCAATGATGTCCAGGTCGCCGCGTTCAAGTTGCAGACGACGCACCGAAGGCTCGGCGATGATCTTCAGTACTACGGTTTTAAGCGCGGGCTTGGCCCCGGCGTAGTGGGGGTTGGGCTCCATGGTCAGGGACTGGCCTTTCTGCCAGTTGGCCAGACGGTAGGGGCCCGAGCCGGCGGTATGGCTGGAGAGCCAGGCATTGGCCTCGGCGCCCTTGGCGGCCACCAGCGGGTTGACGATGGATGCGCCGTTGTGGGCCAGGGTGAACAGGAAGGGCGCGAACGGGGTCTTGAGGGTGAAGCGGATGGTCTGCGGGTTGACCACCTCGACCAGCATGTCTTCGGGGAATGCACCGGACGGCCCTTGCTTGAGGGTCATCAGACGGTCGAAGGAAAACTTGACGGCGTTGGCGTCCACTTCGGTGCCGTCATCGAACTTGTTGCCGGGCTTGAGCTTGAACTCCCAGACCAGGTTGTCCGGGGACACGGTCCAGCTCTCGGCCAGGTCGCCCTGGACTTCGGTGGTGCTTTTTTCGCCGTCGGTTTTGTAGCCCACCAGGCGCTGGTACGACGGGTAGGTGATGGTCCAGTCGTTGTTGTCGAAGGTCACGGCCGGGTCGAGGGTTTGCGGGTCGGCGGGCTTGCCGATGATCAGCGTGTCCTGGGCGGTGGCAGCGGTAGCGGCTTGCCAGGCGCCTAGGCTGAGGGCGGCACAGAGCAGGCTCGGCAACAGGTTGCGGGTGCGTGAAGCGGTGTTTATCAGGGTCATGCCGGTTTCCTTCAACATTCGATATCTGGAAGTAGGTTTATTTTTGGAATCTATAACCGGGCAGTAGCAGGTGAAGCAGGTGTGCAGCGTTTTCTTGTTGTGTTCAAACAGTGGTGCTGGCCGCGAAACTCTGGGGTTTCGTAGGCCGGATCAGGGGTTGATCAGGGGGTAGTCGTCGGCGTTGGGCAACTCGTAATGCCACCACTCCGTGGCGATCGCGTGGAAGCCGGCAATCAGCATGATGCCCAGCAGCAACAGGCGGTTGCGCTGCACGTTGGGCGGCAGGTCGGGGTAGAACTGATGGGACTGGTCTTGCATCGCGTCGAACGCCGTGCCCATGTCCAGTGGCTGGCCGTCGCCGTCCACCAGGGTCAGGTCCACGGCCACGCCGCGGCTGTGATGGGAACCCAGGTGCGGGTCGCGCACATAGTCGCCATTGGGCAGGGCTTCCCATAACAGGAATTGCGCGTAGGGCGGCCGGTAGGCGTCATAGATGCGCAGGGTAAAACCCGCCAGGGCGGCCAGCTCGACGGCCTTGCGCAAACACGCGGCGGCATCGCGGTGCAACTGGCAACGGGCGGTGGGGTAGATCACTTTGCCGGCCAGGTTATCGGCCGTGGCATAGATCATCTCGATCTGCACCTGGTACTGCTCGGCATCGATATCAACGAGCGGGCTTGGGTATGCAACGCTTTGATTCACACAAACACTCCAGTGGTGATTGGTTTCGGGCGACAGGCTCAGCCTTCGAACTGGCCAAAGGCTTTTTGCAGTTGACGGTTTTTCGCCAGGCGCGCATCCAGGTGCTCGCCGTATTTTTCTGCGACGGCTGAAACCATCAGGTTCAGCAGGCACGCCAGGGGCGCCGGGGAATCCCAGAACTGGCCGACATCGGTCTTGATCTGCAGCAGGTCCAGCGGGTAATCCCGGGCCCAAGGGCATTGCAGATCGGTGATCAGGGCCAGGGGCAAGTCGTGCTCGATGGCGGCGTCACAGAAGGTCTGGGTCACGCTGGAATAGGCACGGAAGTCGGCAATGATCGCGTAGGGGTTGGCGAAGCCGGAATTCAGGGTTTCGGCATAAATGCCGGACAAACCGTCGACGTAATACACCTTGGGGCGGATGTATTCGAGGTGGCTGTGAAAGGCGGTGAGAATGCCGCGGGTGGACTGGATGCCGAGGATAAACACCGCATCGGCGTCGTGAATGCGTTGCACGATGCTGGCAAAGGCGTCGCTGCGGGCCAGGCCGTACACCTGCTGAATGGCCTCGACTTCACGGTGCATGGAGCGCTCGAGGGCATCGTCGTGGGTGTTTTCTGCGCGGAAGGCGCCGATGCGGTCGGTGATCAGCCAGGAAGAGGGCGCCTCACCGCGCAGGCTTTGCTTGACCTCATCTAGGTTCTGGTAACCCAGCGAGCGCAAAAACCGCCCCACGGAAATACCCGTGGTGCTGGCCTGCTGCGCAATGCTGTCGGCGGACTCGAACGGCAACTGCTGCGGATTGCCCAGCAAGTAACTGGCGATGCGCTTGCCGGTGGGGGTCAGGTTGGAGAACTCGTGTTCCAGCAACTGAAGAAAACTGTTCTTTTCCAGGGACATAAGCGCGCCGACTGTTTAATTGTTATAGGCATGTCATTTGCGTGCCTTATGTTACGAACATAACATTTGTTTTCGAGACAATACAACGCCTTTTCTGCGGGTGGCGTGGTTTTCATAAGTGGGGGTGTTTTGGGTCGTGCAACGAGCGCCGCGGGCGCTCGTCAAGGCAGTCAGAGGGTCATAAGCATTTCATGCCAGGCCATGCCGCCATGTTCGGAGGGCGAAGGCTGAACATATTCATAGCCCATTTTTGCGTAGAGCTGGACATGCTGTTCTTTGCACATCAGGTGGATGGTTGCCTTGCCCTGGCTGCGCATCTGCCCGACAAACTCGTCCATCAGCAGCCTGGCAAAACCTTTGCCCTGGTGGGCCGGGGCCACCACCACGGACATGATCACCACATTGGGTGCCACGGGATCATGACCGACCAGTTCCTTGAAATCCTCATCCGACATAACGACAGAATAGGCACAGCCGCTGTTGATAAACCCGACCACTTCGCCGGCCTGCTCAAGGATGAGAAAGCCCTGGGGGTACTGGGCGATGCGCGTGCGAATCTTCTGCAGCGTGGCGGCTTCGTCACCTTCATAAGCGCTGATTTCGATCTGATAGCAGGTTTCGGCGTCCTGGGGTGTTGCCTGTCTGAACAGGGGCATGGCTCAGCTCTCGGTGGACGGGGTTGCGTCCTGTTCAGCTTGCTCGGCCAGCTTGAGGCGGTCAGCCTTGCTGATGTACGGGTTCTTGTTCTTCGGGGCCAGCTTGGCGTTGGCCTTCTTGGCATTGGCCTTCAATATCTGGTTGATTTTTTTGCGACGATTCATGGTTACTGCTCGGTGTGTGGGGCGTAGGGCGGTGATTTTACAGGGGGCGAGGGTGGACTGATATGAAAATATCGGGTGGCGGGATTGGCAAGCTGCGGATTCTGCAGGTGATGCATCACCTGCGGATGCTGGCTTGCCTGCGATGCAAGCGACGCGGTCTGGCTGATGGACCGCAGCGCTGCCATCGCGGGCAAGCCCGCTCCCACAAAGAGGCCTGGCAAGGCGCGGATTCTGTTGGCGATGCATCACCTGTGGGAGCTGGCTTGCCTGCGATACTGGCGACGCGGTCTGGCCGGTACACCGCAGCGCTGCCATCGCGGGCAAGCCCGCTCCCACAAAGGGTTCAGATAAACCTATCGCGCAGATGCATGGCAGGGATAGTCGACATAACCTTTTTCGCCGCTGTTGCCGTAGAAAGTGGCACGGTCGGGCAGGGCGATCGGCCAGCCGTTTTGCATGCGCGCCACCAGGTCGGGGTTGGCGATAAAGGGTCTGCCAAACGCAACCAGGTCCAGCTCGCCGGCTTCCAGCGTCGCCTGTGCCGAGTCCCGGTCAAAACCGCCGGCGGCAATCAGGGTGCCCTGGTACGAGTCGCGAAACACCTGGGCAAAGCCTTCGGGCATACGCTCGGCGCCAATGGTCAACTGGTCGCTCAAATGAACGTAGGCGATGTGCCGCTCCTGCAATTGCCGGGCAACGCTAACCCAGGTCTGCGCTTCGTCAGCAAAGGGGGCCATGTCGAAGAGACGGCCAAAGGGCGAGATGCGCACCCCGACCTTGCTGCCGCCAATTTCCTCGGCCACGGCGTCGATGGTTTCCAGCAGCAGGCGAATGCGGTTGTCGATCGAGCCACCGTAGCGGTCGGTACGGTTGTTGACGCCCGGGTTGATAAATTGCTCGAACAGGTAGCCGTTCGCGCCATGAATCTCCACACCGTCAAAACCAGCTTCCATCGCCCGGCGGGCGGCCAGTACGAAGTCCTGGACCAGCCCTTCGACCTCAAGGGTTGAAAGCGCCCGCGGCGTGCTGGCCTGGATCGGGCCCGGCTGGCGGTTTTCATCCCAGGCATAGGTCATGGAGTTGGCCGCCAGCCTGTCGCTCGATGACACCGGCGCGCCGCCCCCGGGCTGCAAGGTGGTGTGCGAGACCCGTCCCACATGCCAGAGCTGGGCAAATATCTTGCCGCCTTCTTCGTGGACGGCGTCGGTAACCTGCTTCCAGCCCTGCACTTGCTCCTGGTTGTACAGGCCGGGGTTGAACAGGTAGCCGCGCCCCTGGATGGACACCGGCACACCTTCGCTGATGATCAGGCCGGCGCTGGCCCGCTGGCGGTAGTAAAGCGTGGTCAGGGCGTCAGGGATATCGTTCAGGGCACGGGCGCGGGTCATCGGCGCCATCACGACACGGTTCTTCAGCGCGATTCCCGACAGGTTGAACGAGGAAAAAAGCATGCTCATAGGGCTGTGACCTCTGAAGTGGGGCGCGGTGCGGCGCCGATCAGAGTCACTATACTGCGAAGCTACGGATGGATAATCAGCTATGGATTCCAAACATTGTGGCGCTGAATTCCACAATAAAGACGGTGGGAGTGAGCCTGGCGTCGTATGCCTTAACAAGGACCTGGCGTTTTTCTCATTCAGTGCGGCGCACTACCGATGAACTCGCCCGCACCTGCAACTGCGGCGGGAGGATAATCGACTCGCAGGCTTCACCCTTGATGCGTTTGAGCAATAACTCAACGGCGCGTTGACCCATGTCGGCCAGCGGCAGACGCACGCTGGTCAGGGGGACGCTCAATTCATTGGCCAGCGGGATGTCATTGAAACCGACCACGGCAATGTCCTTGCCCGGCACCAGACCCTTGTCCCGCGCAGCACCCATCAGGCCGATGGCGAGAAAGTCGTTGACCGCGAAAAACGCCTGCGGCCGCGGGTCGAGTCCCAGCAGGTATTCGCCTTGCTGGTGCCCGGTCAAGCTGTCAAACGGGCCGTTGAGGGTCCACTCCGGGCGCAGGGCGATGCCTTTTTCGCGGTAGTAACGGGTAAAGCCTCGGGTGCGGTCTGCCCCCGTGGACGCATGCCGCTCGCCCGCCAGTATGGCCACATCGGTAAAACCCTGGCGGTACAAATGCTCTGCCGCCAGCCAGCCGCCCAGTTCATCGTCACTGCCCGCCGTAAGGTGCCCGGCAATCTGCCGGCTGACCAACACATAGGGGATGTGTTTGCGCGTCAGCAGGTCAAGCAGGGGCTGGGTGTCACCCACATGGGAGTCGCCCACGATCAGCCCGGCCACCGAGCGGCGCAGGGCGTGTTCGGCGCGGGCCATTTGCCGGGGTTGCTTGTCGTCGGTGTTGGACACAAAGGTCAGGTAGCCAGCCTGTTCGGCGGTGCTGTCGATGCTGTCGTAGATGGTCGCCATCACCAGATCGGTCAGGCGCGGCATCAGCACGCAGATCTCCTGACTTTTGCGCAGTTTCAGGTTGGATGCCTGGGTATTCGGCCGATAATCCAGCTCTTTTGCCAGTGCGCGAATCCGCTCCACCACCTCGGCAGACGCAGCGCGTTCAACCCCGGCCGGGTCGCCATTGAGCACTCGCGACACCGTGGACACATGAATACCCAGAGCGGTCGCCATGGATTTCAAAGTGGCGGGGCGGGATTGATTCGACATGGTGGCAAGGCTTCCGGCAGTCCGTTATTCAACGCGCGAATTCTACCCGAACAGAGGCCCTAGCCCCGGAATTAAATTTTTACCCAAACGTTTGACTAAAGTTTTTCGGCGCTCTACATTCCGTCAAACCCAAACGTTTGGGTAACCAATAAAAATACGCCGATTACGGCCGACTTTTTGACTTCTGCCATCACTTCAAGAGTCAGATTCCTATGAACACCCCAGTGATCCCGTCTTTTCGCTACCAGATTTTCTTCCTGATCATGCTGATGGCGCTGCTCAACTACATCGACCGTGGCGCGATTGCCTATGCCTCGGCGAGCATCCTTCCCGAGTACGGTTTCGACAAGGCCGACTGGGGCAATGTCCTGGGTTACTTCGGTTACGGTTATATCCTCGGCGCGCTGGTGGGTGGCATTCTGGCCGACCGTTTCGGTGCCAAACGTGTGTGGCTGATTGCCGGGGGCACCTGGTCGATCTTTGAAATTGCCACCGCATTTGCCGGTGATTTTGGCTTGGCGTTTCTCGGTGGCTCGGCCATGGCCGGCTTTGCCACGATTCGCGTCATGTTCGGTTTTGCCGAAGGCCCGGCGTACTCGGTGATCAACAAGAGCGTGGCTAACTGGGCGACCCCGAAGGAGCGCGGTTTTGTCGTGTCGGTGGGCTTGCTCAGCACCCCGCTGGGGGCATTGCTCACCGCGCCGGTGGCTGTCGGCCTGCAAACCCTGACGGGCGACTGGCGCAGCATGTTTGTCGTACTGGGTGTGGTCAGCCTGGCGCTGCTGATTTTCTTCATGACCCGCTTTACCAACACCCCCGATGAAAACCCGCGGGTGTCCAAAGCCGAGCTGGAGTTCCTGCGCAAGGAGCGTGCCGAAGCCGTCAATGCTTCAACCCCGACCACCACCGTGGCGCCGGTGTGGCACTTCTTCAAGAACAAGGACTTGCTGCTCAACGCCGTCGGTTACTTCGCGTTTGTCTACGTGACCTTCCTGCTGCTGACCTGGACGCCCAAGTACCTCCAGGACGAGTTCCACTACAACCTCTCTTCGCTGTGGTACATGGGCATGATCCCGTGGACCGGCGCCTGCTTCACCGTGCTGCTGGGCGGCAAGATTTCCGACTGGCTGCTGCGCCGCACCGGCAACCTGAAAGTGGCACGCAGCTGGCTGGCCGCGACCTGCCTGTTGCTGACCACGCTGTGTTTCATTCTGGTGTCACAAGCCCAGACCGTATGGGGCGTGATTGCCCTGATGACCCTGGCCAATGCCTTGAACGCGCTGCCCAACTCGGTCTACTGGGCCGTGGTGATCGACACCGCGCCATCCAACCGCGTAGGCGCCTACAGCGGCATGACCCACTTTATTGCCAACACCGCTTCGTTTATCGCGCCCATGCTCACCGGTTACCTGACCGTGCGATACGGCTATTCGTCGATGTTCGTGGCCGCTGCAGTGGCCACGGCCCTGGGCATGAGCGCCATGCTGATGGTGCGCCCGGGCGGTCGTCAGGCAGCCAGTTCCCCTATTCCCGCCGTTGTTTGATGGAGTTGTTTGCATGAGCCTGGTGAAGCCTGTTCACGCTGGATATTTTTGTGGCCAATCGGTCACGGCGCTGGCCGAACGCCTGCGCGCGGGCGGCCTGACAAGCGTCGAGCTGACCCAAGCCGCCCTGGACACCATCGCGCGGCTGAACCCGACGCTTAACGCTTTTGTCGAGGTCGATGCCCCCGTCGCCCTGGCCCAGGCGCGCAAGGCCGATGCGCTGTTTGCCCAGGGGCAGGACCTGGGGCCGCTGCAAGGCATACCCGTGGCGGTGAAGGACAATATCGATACCATTGATTACATCACCACCTATGGCTCGGCGCATTTTCAAGGGCACCGGCCGGGCCGGGATGCGCTGTGCGTGCAGCGTCTGCGCGAGGCGGGGGCGGTGATCGTGGGCAAGACCCTGACCCACGAATTCGCCTATGGCCCCACTGGCGACCGTTCGTTGCACGGAGCGGCACGCAACCCTTGGGATGAGCGCTGCATCACCGGTGGCTCCAGCGCCGGCAGTGCCGCAGCGGTCGCCAGCGGCATGGTGCCGCTGGCGCTGGGCACCGACACCGGCGGCTCGATCCGGATTCCGGCTGCCTTGTGCGGCGTGGTCGGTTTCAAGCCGTCGTTTGGCGGCGTGCCGCTGGAAGGGGTGTTCCCGCTGTCGTCGAGCCTTGACCATGTGGGGCCCATCGCCCACAACGTCGCGGATGCGCGCTTGCTGTATGTCGTGATCGCCGGGCGCGCGGTGGCGGCTGCACACCGTGTTCGACCGCTGCGGGTGGGCTGGATCAGCACGGGCACCTTCGGCCCGGTTGACGCCGAAGTGGATCGGCAAGTGCGGCAGGTGGCGCGGCAGTGGTTCGGTGACGGGTTGCAAGAGGTTGTCGAACTGGCACCGCTGGCGGCGGCCATGAAAGACACCCTGCTGACCTTGCAGCGCGCTGAGGCCTATGACGTGCATGCCGAGCGTATGCACGAGGCACCGCAATTGTTCGACCCGGAAGTGCGCGAGCGGCTGGTGTTGTCGCAGGAAGTCAGGGGCTGGCAATACATCCGCGCCCAGGCTGCCCAGGCGTTGTTCAAGACCGAGATGGCGCGGTTGTTCGAGCGCTATGACTATCTGGTATCGCCCAGCGTGCCGATTACTGCCACGGCGGTTGATGCGCGGGAAGTGCGGGTGGGCGAGCAGGAGACCGACGTGCGTGCCGCGGTGCTCAGCCACACCAGTGCCTGGAACCTTACCGGCCTGCCGGCGATCAGCCTGCCTGCCGGGCAGGTGAGGGGCCTGCCGGTAGGGCTGCAGGTGATTGGCGCGATTGGCGAGGATGATCGCCTGTTGCAGGAAATGGCCAGGCTTTGATGACCGGTGTGTGGGAGCGGGCTTGCTCGCGATGGCAGCGCTGCGGTGTAACTGCCAGACCGCGCCGTCCGCATCGCAGGCAAGCCAGCTCCCACAGGTTATTCATCGCCAACAGAATCTGTGCCTTGCCAGAATCCCTTGTGGGAGCGGGCTTGCCCGCGATGGTAGCGCTACGGTATGCCTGCCAGATGCCAGTTCTCACCGTGCTATCACCCGCAGCTAAATATTGTGCTCATCCACATCCAGCGCTTCGCCGATGGCGTAGTAATGCCCACCGGCGATGTAATGCAGGCTGCGCAAGGCGGGGTCGGCAGTTTCAAAATGCCAGTGGCCCTCGCTGAACACACGTGTATCAGCCCAGGCTGCGACCACTTCACCGATAAACAGGTCGTAGGCAGTCTGGTTGTGCGGCTCGGGGATCAGCTTGCACGCCAGCCAGGCTGAGCACCCTTCAACAAAGGGCAGGTCATGGCCCTCCCGCTCGAACAATTGAACTCCACAATGCCCAAGCTTGCCCGGGTCATCGAACAGGCTGACGCTGCCGACCCGGCTGGTCAGGTGGATTTGGGCTACCGTAGGTACCTGGATGACAAAGGTGCCGCTGCTTTCCACCAGCTCGCGGGTTTTCACGCTTTTATCCAGCACCACGGTCAGTTTGGGCGGGGCAAAGTCCAGCGCACAGGCCCACGCCGCTGCCATGACATTCTGTTCGCCGCCGTGGCGGGCCGAGACCAGAACGGTGGGGCCGTGGTTGAGCAGTCGGTAGGCTTTGTCCAGTGGGACGGCTGCAATGTGATCAGGCATTGGGGCTCCGCAAATGGGCAGGGGGTGTCAAGGCCGCAGGCTTTGACTTAATGCATGCAGGATACGATGCTTGATTGCTTATCTGAAGCCTCTTGAAACGGAAGTGTTCATGGCCAATCCTTACCGCGACCTTGTGGCCATACCCGGCGTCATGGGGCTGGTGATCGCCAGTTCCATCGCTCGCTTGCCGCAGGCAATGATTGGTATCGGCATCATCACCATGCTGGTCCAGCAAACCGGGCTTTACTGGCTGGCCGGGGCAGTGGCCGGCACCTTTACCCTGGCCAATGCCGTGGCGGGACCGCAGATTTCCAAGCGGGTCGATCGCCTGGGCCAGCGCCGGGTGTTGCCGGTGTTTACTGCGTTCAGCATCGTGATGCTGCTGGGGTTGATCGCCGCTTCACATCTGCGTGCCGATGCGCCGTTGTTGTTTGTGCTGGCGGCCCTGGCAGGCACCATGCCCAGCATGCCGGCCATGACCCGGGCGCGCTGGACGCAACTGTTTCGCGGCAAGCCGCTGCTGCATACGGCCTTTTCCCTGGACACCGTGCTGACGGAAATGGCCTTTATCCTCGGTCCGCCCCTGGCGATTGGCCTGAGTACCGGGCTGTTTGCCGAAGCCGGGCCGCTGGCGGTGGCGGTGCTACTGGCAGTTGGCGTCACGGCGTTTGTGCTGCAGCGCCAGACCGAGCCGCAGGTGATCAAGGTCGATAACACTGATGCAGGTTCGACCTGGCGCTTGCCGGGCCTGCGCACCATTGTGCTGGCCCTGCTGGGCATGGGCGTGATTGGCGGCGCCGTCGATGTGGCCGTGGTCGCTTTTGCCAACGCCCATGGCTGGCCGGCATCCGCCAGTTTTATCCTTGCCGCCTATGCCCTGGGCTCATTGATCGCCGGCCTGGCCTTTGGCGCCTTCAGGGTTGCCATGCCTATGGCTCAACAATTTTTCATCGGTATTCTGGTCACGGCGATCACCGCGGTATTGCCGATTTTTTCACCGGGGGTGTATTTCCTGGCGTTGATGCTGTTTATCTCCGGGGTGTCTTTTGCGCCGACGATGGTGATTGTGATGAACCTGGGCACCTTGATACTGCCGCCGGAGCGGGTCACCGAGGGCCTGACCTGGATGTCCACCGGCATCAGCATCGGCGTGGCGTTGGGCGGGGTGGTGGCCGGGCTGGTGATCGATGCCTATGGCGCCCGGGCAGGTTTTGCCGTGCCCATCGCCGCAGGGGTGGTGATGGTGCTGATCGTATGGCTGGGGCTGCGCACCCTGCAGACGGCTGCCCAGACCCAGTCGCAACGGGACTTTGCCCACTGATCTGTCAGGCCAGCGACGGACGCAGGACGTCGCGTGATCCCAGCTCGTGGCTGATATCCATGCGCCGATGGGCGATGCGCCAGCCGTTGGGCGTTGACACCCAGCGGTCCTGGTATTCGGCCAGGCATTCATAAGTCATGCTGTGCAGGTTGCCGGTGCCGCGATGGGCTGCGCGTACATAAACGTGACTCGCCACGGCCCCGTCGCGGGCTTCGACCAGCAGGTTGCCGAGCAAGTGTTGGGAGGGGCCGCAACCGCCGAGATGGGCGCGGATCATCGCCACAATCGGCCCGCGTCCTTGCAGGTGAAGGGAGCCGCCATAGTCGGCGGTTGCCTCCTGCACAAAAACCTCATCCAGCGCGGCCCAGTCGCGCTGGTCACAGGCCCGTGCATAGCGAGCCAGCACTTCATTGAGCTGGTGCTCAAGCAGCAGGTGTTCGATGTCCATCTTGCCCCCTCGATTATCGGTGTGCCAGCAGTGTTCCGGCCAGGCTGATGCTCGACCTGGGCGGGGGTTGCCTCATCGTCCGTTCGGACGTTGTAGTGGCGCAGCCGACCGAACGCAGGTGCTGTCTGGATGCAGGGTTTGCGAGTGACATGTTTTCCTTGTGGGAGCCGGGCTTGCCCGCGATGCAGGCACCTCGTTCCAGCAGGATGACCGAGGTGCTGCCATCGCGAGCAAGCCCGCTCCCACCTGTACCTGTCAAAAAATTCATGTTGCGCAGAACAGGCCGTAAGGCCCGGGGCCTCAGGATAGGTTCAAGCCAGCCAATTGTGGGTTGGCGCCATTTATCACTGGAGTTTGCCCCATGAATACCCTCAAAAGCCTGTTGCTTGTAACCCTGATGACCGCCTCTGTGGCTGCGATGGCCGAAGGCGGTGCCGATCGGGTCATGGCGCGGATGGACGCAGCCACGGCGTCCGCCCAGGCCAGCGCGCAGCCGTCGGCAACAAAGACCGCCACGGCCAGCACTCAGGCCGCGTCCAGCAGCGAAACCGCCCGCTCCAATTGAGCTCAGGCCGTGCGCCGGGTGGTCAATTCGATACGGCAGCCCGGCGCCGCGTCGCTGATGCTCAGTTTCATGTCATGCAGGCGCGCAACCGCCGAAACCATGCTCAGCCCCAGGCCATTGCCCGGGGTATGGCGGCTGGCTTCTGCACGGTAGAGCCTGCGCAGCACCGCTTCCTGCTCGGCCTGGGCGATACCCGGGCCGTTGTCCGTCACGCACAGCCCGACCCGGTTCGGTTCACTGATCACGGTCAACCGCACTGCGCTGTGGTCCGGGCAGAACTTGATGGCGTTGTCCAGCAGGTTGCAGATGGCATCGAACAGCAGCTGCGCATCGCCGGGCATCACCGCCGGGAACCGGGCGGGCTCCAGGGTCAGGTTGATGTCGCGCTCCTGTGCCAGGGGTTCATACAGCTCCACGGCGTCGGCACTGATCAGGTTCAGGTCCAGCGGGGCGAAGTGGCTGCGCCGTGCGCTGTCTTCGATTTCGGAGATGCGCAGCAGGGCCTTGAAGGTCAGCAGCAGGGATTTGGCTTCGTTCAACGCCGCGTCGATGCTGGCGGCGTATTGCGCTTCATCCAGGCCACGGCGCTGGGTGCGCTCAAGGCCGGCGATCAGGCGGGTCAGCGGGGTGCGCAGGTCGTGGGCGATGTCGTCGCACACGCCCTTGACCTCGCTCATCAAGCGCTCCAGTTCATCGAGCATGCCGTTGACCACGGTGGCCAGGCGGTCGATGTCGTCGTTGTTGCCCCGTACCGGCAGGCGCCCGGTGAGGTCGCCTTCGATAATGCCCTTGATCGAGCGGCTGACCTTGTCCAGCCGCCGGTGCGCCGAATACCCCAGCACCACGGCGCCGAACAGGCCCACCACCAGCAACAGCACACCACCGGACACCAGTGCGCGAATCAGCAGTTCGTCGAATTCGCGGATGTCGTGGATATCCTGGGCCACCAGCAGGGTCTTGCCGTCGGCCAGGCGATGGACGATAAAGCGCACGGGGCGATGGTGCCCGTTGGCTTTTTTCCAGCGGAATTCCTGGGGTTTGTCGTAGGCCGTAAACGGTGGCAGTTGCTCGATGGCCCCGGCGAGGAACTGGCCCTGCTGGTCGAACAGACTGTGGGGCATGCGCCCGTCGGCGTCCTGCGCGGCGTGGTTGCGGATTTCCCTGAGTTGCAGCTGCGGGTCCTGCGCGCTGCGGTTTTCGACCTGACGATAGAGCAGGGTGTCGGCCTCGGTTTTCAGGTACACCGCCGTCTGCCAGTACACATAGCCGAACAGGGCCAGGAACGAGCAGCCAAACAGGCCGAGAAACACCAGGCCGGTGCGAAAACTGATGGTGCGCGGGATTTCACTCAGGCGAACGAAGGACATAGCCGGCTCCGCGAATGGTATGGATCATCGGCGCTTCACCTTCGCCGTCGACCTTGCGCCGCAAGCGGCCCATATGCACTTCAATGACGTTGGTGCGTTCATCGAAGCGGTAATTCCACACGGCTTCGAACAGCATGGTGCGGGTGACGACTTGCCCGGCGTTGCGCATCAGGTATTCGAGCAGGGCGTATTCCCGGGGCACCAGTTCGATCATCCGGTCACCCCGGCGCACGGTGCGGCTCAGCAGGTCGATTTCCAGGCTGGCTACGCGCAGGCGGGTTTGCCGTGCCTCGGCAGCCGGCTCGGCGCGCCGGCGGTTAAGGGCGTCCAGGCGTGCCGTCAGTTCGATAAATTCGAAGGGCTTGGTCAGGTAATCATCACCGCCGGCGCGCAGGCCACGCACCCGTTCATCGAGGGCGCTGAGGGCACTGAGGATCAGCACCGGGGTGCTCACGCCCGCGGCGCGCAAGGCGGTGAGCAGGCCAAGCCCGTCGAGGCCGCCGGGCAGCATGCGGTCTAGCACGATCAGGTCGAAAGGCTCGCTCAGGGCCTTGAGCAGGCCGTCGCGGCCGGTGTGCGCGCAACTCACGGTGAAGCCGTGGTCACACAGGGCCGCTTCGATTTCACGGCAGGTCGGCACGTCGTCTTCGACGACCAGTACATGGGTCATGGCAGTTGCACCGCTCGCATCATCAGGCAGAGATGGCATAGTGTGGCAGAGCCTGCGGCGGCGCCACGTCGTCGTCGGCTAAATAAAAGTTTAGTTTTGACGGGCGGAGACACTACCTTGCGCATTCTCGTGGTTGAAGATGACGCTCGCACGGCGGCCTACCTGCTGCGCGGGCTGAGCGAAAGCGGTCATGTGGTGGATATCGCCAGCGACGGCAATACGGGGCTGGGCATGGCCCTGGAGGGCATTCATGACGTGCTGGTGGTCGATCGCCGCTTGCCCGGCCTCGATGGCATCGCCCTGGTCAAGGCCCTTCGCGCCCAGCAGCTGCGGGTGCCGGTACTGATGCTCAGCGCCCAGGCGTCCACCACCGACAAGGTCGAAGGCCTGCGGGCCGGCTGCGACGATTACCTGGCCAAACCCTATGCCTTTGCCGAAGTGCTGGCGCGCCTTGACGCCCTGTTGCGCACCCGTGAGCAAGGCAGCGGCCCGACACGCCAGCTGCAAGTGGGCGAACTGCAACTGGATTGCGCCACCCGCACCGCCGTGCGCCAGGGCAGGGTGATTGCGTTGCAGCATCGCGAGGCGCTGTTGCTGGAAAAACTCATGCGCCACAGCGGCCAGGTGGTGACCCGCGACATGTTGCTCGACAGTGCCTGGGATTACGCCTTCGACCCCAACGACAATGTGATCGACAAGCATATCCATCGTCTGCGCCGCAAACTCGATGAAGGCTTCGATTATTCGTTGATCAGGACCGTGCCCGGTGCCGGCTACAGCTTCGAGGCACCGGCGGCGCCCGGCTAAATAAAAGTTTACCTGCCGACGAACGCTCTGGCAGGCGCCCCCCGCTATCTTGGCCGCATTCGTGGAGTGTTCCACACAGGCTCAAGCGGGAGATGGCTTGCCCATGTCGGTTCCAACCCTGGCGGCGCGCAGATGGCGCCGCGTGCGTGTTTTCCCTTTTTCCCTGGCCGTGCTCGGCGGTTTGCTGCTCGCCGGCTGCTCGATGGTGCCCGCCTACCACTCGCCGCAACTGCCCCTGGCCCCGCAGTGGGAGGGCGCGAACGCTGACGCCGCAGCCCGTGGCGGGCAATGGTGGGGTGAGTTCCACAGTGCTGAACTGGACCAGTTGATCGCCCGCGGCTTGGCCGGCAACTACACCCTCAAGGCTGCCGCCAGCCGCATCGATGAGGCCCGCGCCTCGGCGCAGGTGGCGGGTGCGGGGCAGTATCCGGCGCTGAACCTGGGCGGCAGTTTCCAGCGCCAGAACAACTACGGCACCACGGCAAAACGCAGCGTGTTTGCCCAGGCCACGTATGAGATCGACTTTTGGGGCAAGCATCGGGCTGCGGCCGACTCTGCCGATGCCCTGGCCAGTGCCACGCTGTTCGATGCCCAGACCCTGCGCATGAGCCTGGGTGCCAGCATTGCCGACAGTTACTTCCAGGTGCTGTCCCTCGAAGAGCGTTTGCGCCTGGCCCAGGCCATTGCCGACGATGCGCGGCGGGTACTGGCGCTGGTACAAGTGCAGGCCAGCCAGGGCGCGGTGTCGAACCTGGAAGTCGCCCAGCAACGCAACGCCATGCAAACCTTCGAGGCCGCGATGCCGCCCCTGCGCCAGCAACGGGATCTGGCCCTGTATCAACTGGCCGTGCTGGTGGGTGAGCAGCCTGCGGGCTTTCATCTGCAAGCGGGCGGGCTGGACAACCTGCAAGTGCCGCAGCCTGCTGCCGGGCTGCCAATCGGCCTGCTGCGCCAGCGCCCGGATATCCAGGCCGCCGAAGCGCGGCTGCAATCGGCCAACTTCGATGTCGGCGTCGCCCGCGCGGCGTTCCTGCCCAACCTGTCGCTGGACTTGCTCGGCGGCCTCGACACCCTGGGTGGCGGACAGATCTGGAGCGCCATCGGCACCCTTGGTCAGCCGCTGTTTGCCGGTGGTCAGCTCAAGGGGCAATTGCATTTCGATCAGGCCCATGTGCAGGAACTGACCGCGAGCTACCGCGAATCCATTATCGAAGCCCTACAGGATGTGCAAACCCAGCTCAGCGCCGCCCGCGAACTGGACAAAAGCTACGACCTGAACCGGGCTGCGGTCGATTCGGCACGGGAGGCGGCACGCCTGGCGCAGGTTCGCTACCGGCTCGGCTCGACCGACTTCCAGACCCTGCTGATCGTCGAACGCACCCAGTACCAGGCCGAAGACACCCTGTTGCAGGTGCGCCTGCAGCACTTGCAGGCCGCTGTCGGGCTGTTCCGCGCCCTGGGCGGCGACTTCGCGCCCCAGACCCTCGCTTCCCATTCTCCAGCTCAGGTGGCACAGCCATGAATGCCTTGAAATCACATCCTCGCGTCACTTTCTGGGGGCTGGCGGTGCTGGGCCTCGCCGTGGCTTTTGCCGGCGCCTACTGGCTGCGGCAGGCCCAGGCCGCGCCGCTCAAGACCGGGGAGGACGCCGTGCCGGTGCAGATGGCCCGGGTCAGCCGCCAGGACCTGCCCGTATGGATCAGCGCCATTGGCAATGTGCAGCCGCTCAACAGCGTCAATGTGCGGGTGCGGGTGGACGGCGAGTTGCAACAAGTGCTCTTCGAAGAGGGGCAGACCGTCACTGCGGGCAGCCTGCTGGCGGTGGTCGATCCGCGCCTGTATCAGGCCCAGGTGGCCCAGGCGCAAGCCCTGGTGGCCAAGGATCAGGCGCAGTTGGCCAACCTCAAGGTCAGCCTCGACCGCGCCAGCAAACTGGCCGCCGCCCAGGCCGGGCCGACCCAGGACGTGGACACCTATCGCGCGCAACTGGCGGCCCAGCACGCCACGGTGCAGGCCGATCAGGCGATGCTGGACACGGCGCGCCTGCAACTGGAGTTCACCCGGGTCAAGGCGCCGTTCACCGGGCGTACCGGCCAGCGGCAGCTGGATGTCGGCGCCATCGCCCACGGCGCCGAGGCCACCGGGCTGGTGACCATTACCCAGATGAACCCGATCTCGGTGGCGTTCGCCGTGTCCCAGGACGCGCTGGCGAACATTCTTGAAGAAAATGCCAAGGGCGCGCTGCAGGTGGTCGCCATGAGCCGTGACGGCCAGCAGGAAATCGCCCGTGGCCACTTGAGTTTTATCGACAGCCAGGTGGCCCCGGCCAGCGGTCAGGTGCAGCTCAAGGCGCAGTTCGACAACAGCGCCGCCAAACTGTGGCCCGGCGAGCTGGTCAGTGCGCGGTTGCTGGTGCAGACCCACCATGATGTGGCCGTGGTGCCGAGCGATGCCGTGCAGTTGGGCCGCGACGGCCATTTTGTCTATGTGGTGGATGCCGCGCAGCGGGTGCAGCCACGCCGGGTCGACGCCGCCACGGTGGTCGATGGCAAACAGTGGATCCGCCAGGGCCTGGCGGCGGGTGAAACCGTTGTGGTGCAGGGCCAGTCCCGCATCGCCCCGGGGCTCAAGGTCACGCCGGTCAACACTGACAGCACGGCCGAGCTGGCGCAGGTGGCGCCATGAAGGGGCTTGCCGGATTGATCCAGCGCCGTGTGGGCCTGAGCCTGTTGGCCCTGGGAGTCATGCTGCTGGGAGTGTTTGCCTATTTTCAACTGCCGGTCGCGCCATTGCCGAGCGTGGATTTCCCGACGATACAAGTCACCGCCAAGTTGTCCGGCGCCAGTGCCGAAACCATGGCGTCCTCGGTGGCCACGCCCCTGGAGCGTGCGTTTGCCACAGTGCCGCAAGTGACCTCGATGACCTCGTCCAGCGCGGCGGGCAAAACCCAGGTGGTGTTGCAGTTCGATCTGTCGCGGGACATCGACGGCGCCGCCCAGGACGTGCAAACGGCGATCAACACCGCCACGCCCAACCTGCCGCGGACCATGACCAGCGCGCCGACCTTCAACAAGGTCAACCCGGCCGAAGGCACGGTCATGTCCCTGGCCGTGACCTCGCCCACCCGTACCTTGCCTGAACTGGACCGCTACGCTGACAACTACATTGCCCAGCGCCTGTCGCAAATCCCCGGGGTCGGCATGGTGGATTTTCATGGTGAACAGAAACCGGCGGTGCGGGTGCAGATAGATCCCGATGCCCTGGCGGCTCGTGGCCTGACCCTGGAGGATGTGCGCAGCATCATTGGCGTCAGCACCCTCGACCAGCCCAAGGGCACCCTCGACGGCCCGACCCGTTCCATCAGCCTGGGGGCTACCGATCAATTGCTCGACCCGCAACACTATCGCGAGCAGGTGGTGGCCTATAAAAACGGCATGCCCATCAAGCTCGGCGACCTCGGGCGGGTGATCGCCGGGGCCGAAGACACCCAGCAGGCGGCGCAGTTGGGCGCCGAGCCCACGGTGATTGTCGACATTCATAAACAGCCGGGTTTCAACCTGCTGTCGACCATCACCACGATCAAGGCCCGCCTGCCGGAGCTGACCGCCTCGTTGCCCCGGGACGTGCAGGTGCAGGTGGTGGGCGACCGTACCCAGACCATCGAAGCCTCGGTCAATGACATGCAGTTCACCTTGCTGCTGTCCATTGCCCTGGTGGTCGTGGTGATCTTCGTGTTCCTGCGCAAGGCCACGGCCACGCTGATCCCCAGCCTGACCATCCCGCTGTCGCTGACGGCCACGTTCGGGGTCATGTACCTGCTGGGCTACAGCCTGGACAACCTGTCGATCATGGGGCTGGCAATTGCCGTGGGCTTTGTGGTGGACGATGCGATCGTGGTGATGGAGAACATCGTGCGCCATCTTGAGATGGGTAAGTCACGGCTGCAGGCGGCGGTCGACGGCCTGCGCGAAGTGGCGTTCACCATCGTCTCGATGACCGTGTCGCTGATTGCCGTGTTCCTGCCCATCCTGCTGATGTCGGGGATTGTCGGGCGACTGATGCGCGAGTTCGCGGTGACGGTGAGCGTGGCGATCATCATGTCCGGGATCGTGTCCCTGACCATCACCCCGATGCTCTGCGCCTGGCTGCTCAAACCCCATGCCGAAAGCGAGGAGGGGCGCTTTGCCAAAGCCTGCGAACGCCTGTTCGATGGCGTGCAGAACCGCTACCGGCGCAGCCTGGACTGGGTGCTCGACCACCAGCGCATCACCCTGGCAGTGGCCGTGGCTACCCTGGTCGTCACCGCGGCGCTGTATGCAGCCATCCCCAAGGGCTTCTTCCCGCAACAGGACAACGGCCTGATCCAGGGCGTTGCCGAGGCCGCTGCAGACATCTCGCCAACCGCCATGCAGGCACAGGTCAACCGTGCTGCCGAGATCATCGGCCAGGACCCGGATGTGGCCCGGGTGTACTTCTGGATCGGGCCTAACCCGACCGTGAGCCAGGGCAAGATAATGATCAACCTCAAGCCGTTCAGCGAGCGCAGTGCCAGCGCCGGGCAGGTCATCAGTCGCCTGCAGCCGGCGCTGGACCGGCTGGACGGGGTCAAGGTGTTCATGCAGGCCAACCAGGACATCCAGATCGGTGGCCGGGCCAGCAAGACCCAGTACCAGTACACCCTGCAGGACCCGGACAGCGCCGAACTGGATCACTGGAGCGGCGTGCTCCTGGCTCGGCTCAAGACCCTGGCACCGCTGCAAAACGTCACCTCGGACCAGCAACAGGCCATTGCCCAGTCGACCCTGGTGATCGACCGCCCCACGGCCTCGCGCCTGGGCGTCACGGTGCAGGCCATCGACGACGTGCTCTATGACGCCTTTGGCCAGCGGCAGATCGCAACCCTGTTCACCCAACTGGACCAGAACCATGTGATCCTGGAACTCGACCCAGCCTGGCAGACGTCCACGGCGACCCTGGAACATTTATTTGTCCGCGCCGACAGCGGGGCGCTGGTGCCGTTGAGCCTGCTGGCCAGCGTCAAGAGCGAGCAAGTGCCGATCATCATCAACCACCAGGGGGTATTCCCGGCCATTACCTTGTCGTTCGACCTGGCGCCCGGGCATGCCTTGAGCGAAGCGGTGAGCGCCATCAACCAGGCCTCACTGGCCGTGGCCATGCCCGACAGCGTGGTCGGCAGCTTCCAGGGCAGCGCCCAGGCCTTCCAGGACTCGCTCAAATCGCAACCCTGGCTGATCCTGGCGGCCATCCTCACGGTCTACATCGTGCTGGGCGTGCTGTACGAGAACGCCATCCACCCGCTGACCATTATCTCGACCTTGCCGTCCGCGGGTTTTGGCGCGCTGCTGGCGCTGATGCTGAGCGGGCAGGACCTGTCGGTACTGGGCATGATCGGCATCATCCTGCTGATTGGCATCGTCAAGAAAAACGCAATCATGATCGTCGACTTCACCTTGCAGGCGCAGCAGCGGGGCCTGTCGCCCCGGGATGCGGTGCGCGAAGCCTGTCTGCTGCGCCTGCGGCCGATCCTGATGACCTCGCTGGCCGCCTTGCTCGGCGCCGTACCGCTGGCGTTCGGTCATGGTGCTGGCGCAGAACTGCGCCAGCCGTTGGGGATTGCGATAGTGGGCGGTTTGCTGGTGTCGCAGATCCTCACGCTCTACACCACGCCGGTGGTGTACCTGTGGTTTGAGCGGCGGCGGGGCAAGCGCCAGGCCGTTGCTGTCGAGGAGATGGCCTGAGGAGGGGGCCAGAATTGCGCAGCAGTCTGAATTTTTGCGGTGCAAAAAACAAAGGGCCTGCATGAAGAATCTCATGCAAGCCCTTGATTTGTTTGGTGCCCGAAGCCGGAATCGAACCGGCACGTCCTTACGAACGGGGGATTTTAAGTCATCTTACCCGTCGCCAGCATACAAAAGCAGTTGAGCGCTGAGGCCGGCTTTTGCCCGTACTTATAGGCTTAAAAACTTGTTAAAACAGTAACTTACGGACATTCTTAGCTGCATTAAAGAGCGGGTGAAAGCTGAGCTCGGCAGGCCTGGAATGGCGAAAGCTACCAGCAGAGCTCCCACGCCAGCTCCCAAATAGCTCCCAAGCCGGCTACCAATTTTAAGGTGCTGCATACCAAATCGCAGACAGCAAAAAACACCAAGGTCTCGGTAGACGCTGGGGACAAATAGGGGTGTTTTTTGATTGAGCGGGATGAAGCTAGATGGTGCCCCGAGCCGGAGTCGAACCGGCACACATTTCTGCGACGGATTTTAAGTCCGGTGTGTCTACCAATTTCACCATCGGGGCTGATGTTGCGGTAAAGCAGGCGACGATTTAACCCCAAAACAAAGTCAAAATCAATCACTTAACCAGGGAAACGACGTGTTATGGCCTTGAAAATTAATTTTACTAAGTCCACGCTGGACGACCTGACGTGCCCGCAAGGCAAATCCGACATCCTAGTGTACGACACGGAAATCAAAGGTCTGGCGATCCGGGTCACCAAAGCAGGCGGTAAAACTTTTTTTGTGGTGCGCAAAATCAAAGGGCGAGACCACAGGATTAAGCTGGGTGCTTTCGACAAACGCACTACAAAAATTCCGATGATTCGCGACGAAGCCCTGTCGGTGTACACGAACCTGGAAGCGATGCTGGAGGAAAAAACCACGAAAGACTTGCAAGAGGAAGTGACTGTCGAGAGCGCATTCGAGGACATGCTGATCGCAAAAGCGAAGCTCACTGAGTGCACCATCGACGACTATCGCAAGACTTTTAAAAATCACATTGCTCCAAATTTGTCCGGCAGGCCTTTGCGCACAATAGCCGCTAAAGATGTGACCGCCCTGCACGCAAAGGTGACTAAACCGTTGCCAAAAAAGGATGGGACACTTGGCCCGCCACGGGAGAGGACGGCTAACAAGACACTATCCCTGCTCGGCTCGATCTTTTCGTTTGCCATAGCCTTTTACGATAGCGGCTCAAAAAGGCTGGTTGAATACAATCCAGTTGACATCATGACTACGCTAAAAATCTGGCACGAAAATAAGCGATCAAAGATACGCATAAATCCTAATGAGCTTGGGGGGTTTATTGCAGAGTGCCTAGCTATTGCTGATCAGCAGCCGATGCGAGATGTGCCAACATCTTTTAAAACCGTTTCAGCCGCTGTCCTCTTTATGCTTTTTAGCGGAGTGCGGCCAGGGGAGATTGCAAAAATTCGCAAGACGGATATACACCACCCGACTAGATCAATCATCTTTTCGGCGCGGACAAAACTCAACGAACTTGACTCCCTGAAAAATGGAGAGGAATTTCACTTGGTACTAAGTGACAGTGCGTATTGCCAACTCCTTTATGCAATGAAGCACTCAATAAGCGAATACGTCTTCTCCGGAGTTTCGCAAGAAAAAATCAGTGAATCCAGTGTCAGGGATTTTCTGATTAGAGTTCAGAAAAAGGTTGGTACAAGCCTACCCCGGAAAATTATGCGAGCTAGTTTTATCTCGACAGCTCAAAAAGCTCGTATTGGTCAGTATTATACTAAGGTTCTATCTAACCATGGTGGGAAGGGACGATCCGTGGATGTGACGGATGGGTATAAAACCGATTATCTCTCGGAAATCAGGAACGCAATTACACTTGTGGAAAGCGATATTCATACAATGTCTAAAATTGGAAAAGATGTTGTTTGCCGAGGATTGCTGGAAACTTTGGCCCCGCTCGATCAAAAAGCAATGGATCAGCTGGTAGCACACTCCTAAAAAAACCATCTAGACTAACTTAGTCACGCCTTAGATTATTCCGCGCGCTCAGTTGCTAAATCACTCTGCCATACTGCGAATCCGCAATCATATATTGCGACATCCAACCATGTCCGCACTCTCCCTCTGTGAATCCGCACTCACTTACTGCGAAAATACTCTTATATAGTGCGAGGTAGCCAATACCCGCACTCCCATACTGCGATTTTGCACTCACCCACAGCGAACATTCATACAACCGAAAATACATCACTATATTTTCGAAAATACTTCCACCTACTACAACTCCACCGGCACAATAATCTTGTATCAGTAGATAGCCAGTTGTGTCTGTGGCAGGCAATAAGCGACTACTCACATCCCTTCGGGTGTTGCGTTGATAAAAGCTAGCCAATAAAAACAATAATAGGTAAGCCAAGATGAAGAACATCGAGAAGCAAAATAAAGAAACCCGGATAACTTTTAGACTTAACAAGTCTGAGTTAGATACCCTGAATTCCAAAATGAACGAGGCAGGCTACAAGTCCGCAGGTGCCTTTATCCGTGACTTCGTTGCTAACGGTCATGTAAAGCCCAAGGTCACCCAGGATGTCGTCCAGATCGCCAGGGAGCTCATGAATCTCGCATCGCTGATCAACGCCGACCGCCCCGGCAGTGAGCTCCTTGAAAAAGTGAAGTACATCGCCCAGGTAAACCTCGGGGGTGTTCAATGATCGGCAAGATTTTTCCGAAGTCAGCAGGCTCTTTCAAGAACCGCATTCGATACATCTTCGGCTGCACAAAGCACGACCACGGGATCAGCGGAATCCGTACGATCAGCTTCAACACCATGAGCAAAGATCCACTGCCAGGCGTCCTTCAGGGTAACGAAGCAGACCTCGCGGAGATTATCAAAGAGTTCGACCAGATTGAGACCCTTCGCCGCTTCTCAATCGACTCTGAGAAAGCCATCAAACCGGTCTTCCACGCAATGCTGTCCCTGCGCCCCGGAGAGTCCCTGACAACTCCACAATGGCGTCAGGCGGTCACCAAATACATGACTGATCTGAGCTTTGACGAGACTAACCAGTACGTCGCTGTAATGCACCAGGACAAGGATCATCAACACGTCCACATCGTCGCAAATCGCATCCGGCTCAATGATGACTTCTCCATGGTCAGGGACAGCAACGAACGCTCAATCAGCCTGGAGTCAGTGTCGGGTATCGAAGACCGCTTCAACCTGAGCAAAGCCCCTAAGCCGAAGGGCACCTGGGGCGTCTCGATCACCCATGCCGAGCTCCAAGCATCGATTCGCGACAACGACCTGCCTTTGAAGCACAAGATGATCACCAAGATCGCTGGAGCTATCGAAGCCACGAACGCCCAGGATGGCGACATGTTCGACTTCGTCCGGGCGCTGAGAAAGCAAAAGGTCTACATCAAACTGACGCTGAACGACGATGGCCAACCCAAAGGGATCTCGTTCGAATTTGACGGCAAACACATCAGTGGTAGACAGCTCAAGCGCTCAAGATTGACTTGGCACAAACTAACTACACAGGAAGGAATACATTATGACCCCGAAACCATTTCAGAGCTTCAGGTCGAAATTGTTCGAAGAGATCAGGACGAACATCAAAGATCTGAGCGACTCCGGTACTTCTACCTCCTATTCGAAGGCGGCGCGCGACGAATCCCGATCAAAGTCAAATCAAACAACTGGAGACTCGACAGAGACGTCAAAGCGATCCTAGAAGCCCTGGAAATGCTGCTAGGTATCGATCTGACCTTAAAGGGCGCTAACAACAGGCCATCCAAGTATTATGTCGAGTACATCCCAGGCCAGCCTCTGGTTCTACCCGCCAAAAAGCCAATGGAGTACGAGTTTGATTCACTGCATCCATAATGCTCGGTTCGTTATTGGTGATGGCGTACCCGGTCAACGCGTTGCTGGGTACGTTTTCAGCCTTCAAAGTGGCGATGACTACATCCAAACGCAACCAATCCAAGATCTAGGAAAACGTAGGTGAGCTTTTTGTTGAAGACAAAAGCTGGCAGCACGCACCAGACCGCCGACTTTAAGTACGACGATGCGCGGTGTCAGGATTGCAGGGGTTTCGATCATGTCGTAGCGCGTGACATCGACTGGTTCGAAAGACGATTTCTTCCATTGAGCCGCAGATCCAGCAGCGTAAAAACTCTCAAAAAAAGTGTCTTGGATCATGGTGAGCCGGCCAGCACCGTTAGTTGGCGCGCTGATGTCGACAGCAGTAAACTGATTTTTTCGACTTTTTGAGCCGGCCAGTAGAGTTGCTCGACACCACCTACGCTCCATTTCACCCGTTTCGGGGCTTCGGTTTTTATCTGGTAACCTTTAGCTGCCTTGATTTGATCATGGCTCTGTGAGTTGGCATGGCTTATTTTAATACAGCCTTTTTATCGTCACTTTGCGTAGGCTAGCCAAGCAAGGATCATGCCCATTCAAGCGGTTATTGGACAACCTCATGATCGCTATCGCCCGCTTTCCGCTACGTAGCCTCCCGACGAAAATCTAGCTCGATCGTCCAAGTGTCCGCGGCCTCAACAATTTTGGTCGCGCTAATGTTTATGGGTGCAGCGCTGTCCGTGAGCGTCTAGACAGGTCACCTTCCTAGTCCCAGCGTTAGGCTGGCAGAGTCTGGGTATTTGATTGACGCTAATTAGGCCAGTTTTTGCCGCAGATCATGAGGGGAGGCTGAGGAGGCGGTGACGAAAAAAACGGTCGATGGTGGCGAATCAATCCTGAACTACGGCCTTCATTAAGTGTGTCCGGCTGAATCTGGAATGGATGGCAGAATGTACTGGAGTAGCTGACTGGATGGCCGTGAGAACGATATTGAAACTCAACCTGAAACTGACGTGCAGTAGAGCAGAGTGGAGCAACCAGCTGATACGCTAATCGATTGTCCCGGGGCAGAGGGCACCGCTACATCTGTTCAACATAGGTTCGCCAGTGAGGCTGTCCTCAAACCAGACATTTTGATGGTGTGCCGATTCCCAAAATCTAGACGTAATTATCCCAAAAAATTACCGCTTTCATTTGAGATCAAAAGATAAGCTAGCCGGCCTGCGGCCGAATAAGCGATTCTCTGAAATCCAGCCCATGTACAAGTTTTAGGAAAAGCACAAGGAAGATGAAAGTTGATTTCTATAATTTCTGCAGTTTTATATTGAAGTGCGTTCAGAAAGAGAAGAATGGTTTGCTTTTTAAGTATTTTAAAAACAGCTAAAAAAGTTGTCAAGGCCTCAAAATGATATATTTCTAATTCTAATTTGACAGTATTGTGGGTTTTTAGTGATCTACCGAGCAGTGGATGTGATATTGGCTGATTATTGAATTGTAACAGGGTGTGTTTCGCATGATATTGATTTGATATGAAGTCCTTAATGAGGGTTAAGGCATGATGCAATGATAGGGTTTTTGACGAAGAATCCTGTATTTATAATTCAGGCAAGGAGAGCCAGCGGTATAGTGCTCCCCCCGTGAGTATTCAATTTATGCATGGCGAGTAGAGGATGCCGCGAACACTCTTAACCCCCGGGTAAGCGCTGCCGGAATGTTTTTTGATAACTCGCCATGATTAAGTTATGAGGTTGACTATGTCTGGGGTTGAATCAGCACTCATCTTGACGGTTTGAATCGCCCCGGGTTCTTTAGACCCCCTGAAAGCTCATTGCGTAACGCTTTTCAAACTCTACCGGCAACAGCTGATTGTTGAAACCATGACGAAGTTTCGCGTTGTAGAAAATCTTGATGTAATAAAACACATCACTACGTGCATCTTCCCGCGTGGTGTAGATTTTCCGCTTGATCCGTTCCCGCTTTAGAAGCTGGAAAAAGCTCTCGGCCACGGCGTTGTCATGACAGTTGCCTCGACGACTCATGCTGGCAACCAAATGGTTCGCTTTTAAAAAACTGCGCCAATCCGAGCTGCTGTACTGGCTGCCTTGGATGGAGTGAACCATCACCTTGTGTTTCGGTTTACGCCTCCAAACCGCCAACAATAACGCATCAATTGCCAAATCACCGGTCATCTGCGACTTCATTCACCAGCTAACAACCTGACGAGAAAACAGATCCAGCACCACAGCCAAATACAGCCAGCCCTCATACGTACGGATGTCGGTGACCCAAACTTTGTTGGGTTCTCTGACATCGAACTGGCGCCTCAGCAAACTGGGTGCGGCGACCGCTGGCTTACCGCCGTACTTTCCAGGACTACGTCTATACCCTGTCCAAGAGCGCAGCCCTTCAAGACGCATAAGCAGTGAGCGATAGCCGGTTCTGATTCACACGCGGAGGTGCGAAAGTGGCAGCCGCCCTTGGGCACAGGGTTACTAGTTTTCCGTGCATGCGCGGCGGGAGGCTTGGGGGATGGGATGTCGCATCCCGACAGTTGCCCCTTGGTGAGCATGCGTGAGACCTCATCGAGTAGAACCCAACAGTGCTGCCTAAGAGTGGCCGGCTGTGGAAGCCACCGCTAGAGCTAGACCGCGAGGTACTTAGACTCATTGACTGGCGGCGGATCCAGAATCTGAATGCCAGATTTTATGAACGGTTGAAGCAGCCATCCCTAATTTTAAAGATGTCTGCTTCTGCGTCATTCCTTCAGCTTTGCAGGCAAGCACAGCCTGAATTCTATCTGCCGGGATAGGTCGCTTGCCGGCTTTGCCTGTTACTAAACCACCGCCTTCGAAATGGCTCGGTAAACCAGAGAGAACCCCTAGCGCTTCAAGCTTGTTCATCTCTGCCAGCAGACGGGCATTGAACGAAGTGAGAGATTCTTGACGCTCGTAAATGGATGCCATCGCCAATAAAGCAATGGGGTCGACTTCCAGTCGCGCGCTGATGCGCTCGAGCATGTCGAGTGTGATGTTGGTCTTCGCGTGCTCGACATTGTGCAAATGCCGTGCTTCCACTGCGCCACCTAGTTGCTCTTGAGACAGACCTCGAGCAGTTCTGATCGAGCGTAGGATCGCTGCCAGCGTTGATCTCGAAGGCATGGGTGCTTCCCGTAAAGGGAAGGATAAGGCCACATTGAACAATTCATATCCATGTAATATAGTGCGTAATTGTGAATTTCAGGTGAGTAGCTACCACCGCACTGCACTGGCGCCGATGGTTGGGCTCCGTCGTCAGCAGCGGTTTAGTCCATATTTGTCAATTTAAAGGAATTATCGCTGAGGTTGGTTGCTTGCGAACTTGGGCGCCGCCTTTCGAATTGCAGCACCGCAAACGAGGAAATCAGCATCATGTTTATTTCAGATGAGTCTTGTATGGTCGGCTTACCGGGCTTCCCTGGGCCTGGCCGCACGGCTTGGCGGATGATCGAACGAGACACCGAGGATTTCTGGTATCACGTGCGCTTTCGCATTTGTGAAGGAGCAAAGCCTCGGTTCAAAAAAATGATGCCATCAGACCCTTCGATGCTGACACACCTACTCTCGCAGCAGAGCCCAGAGCACAAGATTGAGGTGGTTCAGATTGTGACTCCCCCTTGCATGAATGGGAGTCCTTTAGAGCGTATGGAAAAGTTGATCAGTGCAATCGTCGGCTACGACAGAAGCGGTGAGTGCGTACTGCTTCATAAAGTCGATAGCGGAGCAATCTACAGCAGCTCGCCCGGCGTGATCGACGCATGCCTGCTCAGAAATATTCGAACGATCTACGACGCCATGACTGCCGCCGGGAAGCATTTCCATTGCACCAACTATCAAACCCCGAATCGCTCCGCCACTACAACGGCAGCAGGTTAATCCATGAAGCTACAAATCTATTCAGACCTGCACCTCGAGTTCGCTCGGTTCGATCCCGCCCCAAGCGACGCGGACGTAGTAATTCTCGCCGGCGACATTGATATCAAATCGCGGGGCGTGAAATGGGCAAGCGAGGTTTTTCAATGCCCAGTGATCTATGTATGCGGTAATCATGAGTACTACGGCGGGCACATAGGTCACACACTGCGAAAGATGAAAGACGCTACATTGCCCCATGTGCATGTACTCGAAAACGAGATGCTCATTCTCGATGGCACACGCTTTTTGGTCACAACTGCCTGGACGGATTATTCGTCTACGGGTGATGTGGTTGCGGCAAAGAGAATTGCTTGGGATTCGATGAACGATTTCTTGACTATTCGAGCCGACTTGGATTACAGGCGCTTGCGTCCAGACGACCTAGTCGCTAAGTCAATGAGAGCTCACCTATGGCTAACCCAAGAGCTTAATAGACCTTTCGACGGCAAAACAGTGGTGGTCACACACCATGCACCAGTGTTGGATCACCTGGGTGACGATCACCCTGGACATCTGGCTGCAGCGTATGCGAACGATTGGTCAGAGTTACTTAGTAAGCCTGATCTTTGGGTTTATGGGCATACCCACGTTGCGGCGGACTTCTTAAAGGAAGGGTGTCGAGTGGTGTCCAATCCACGCGGTTATCCGGGGCAGAATACGGGCTTTGATCCTGATTTATTGATCAAGCTTTGATTGTCAGTGATTGGCTATTGGACACGTTCGCGTGGCTGGCCGAGCTCAACGGGATGGAGGATTTTTGATGGTGACATTGGAAGAGGTCTCGCAACTCTTGTACGGCGCTGGAGAGGAGGTTGTCGGCTGGGAAGGTTCACAAGAAGACTTGATCTCTTTGGCTGCAAAGACATTCCCAGGCAAAGCATTCTGTGTGGTGAAACAGTGGATCTTGATCGACCTCACTGTGACGCCGGTTGAAAGGGAAAAGCTTACGAGCCTCGGTCTATTTCCCATGACGCTTTTCGCTCACGAAGTCGTGCTTGACAGTAAAGGTCGCTTTCAATCCGGTATGTGGGTACGCAGTAACTTCGGAAAATCCTTCACTGAAGGCTGCATGTTTGAAACCAACAGTACCGTCTACCTTCTTTTAGGTTCAGGTCTGAAAAAAGAGGCAAGCATTGGCGCTGCTTTTTCCATGAAGGCCGGGTAGGCAACGGTCAGCACAAATACATAATGACCCTTTTTGGAGCTTTGGCCGGATGCCTGAAATCATTGAAGTTGAATTTCATAGTAAGTATCTCAGTGATTTTCAGCTGAGCCGTCTTGTACAGGCAAGTCTTCGAAAATACACCGTGGCCATTACGGCTTTTATCAGCGATGCGGTGATCATAGACAACAGGTGCCTTGGCGTGTTCTTCGATCACCTTCAGGAAGACGAGGTGTATCGAACAGCCAATGGCGGAATCATTTGCACGACAAAAATTCATAGGGCATGGAAAGAAGGACGCTTCTGGCTTTTGGAAACGGGGGAGGGAAATTACCTTGTTGGTAGCTTCAAGCGCGGCGGTGGGCGACGTAATTTTCTTGAATTGATTCGATGGGGTGATCGTCTCAAATCAGAAGATTGAATACTTAATCTCTGGCGTAGTGGCGGTATGACTGCATGGCAGCTGATGAGCGCTGGATGGCTATTACGGTTTTGATCAGCAGCGCTCCGAGTTAGACGTGTGGAGCGCTTCAAACTGCCGCTATCCAGTGAAGCCCATTTTTTCATCGGACGGATTCACAGTTAGCCCTTCTTCAGTAACCGAACTCGTTCAGCAGTTTCTGCAAAAACTCACGTCTCCGTTGGACAATGCTTAAAATGAGGTGGTCACGATCGGTGTCTCTCGTTGATAAGTGCCCAGCGTCCACAAGGCCATGGATGTAGCCTTCAGCTCTGCCTCTAGCTTCGAGCAACGCCTCTGCTGAAGTGCTTTTGTAGATGTCTTCCGCGATGATCTGCCACCGCTTCATTTGACGCCGACCAACCGGGTCGTCCGAAAATTTTGGGGCGTTGATCAGTGTATTGAAATCGTTGTGTACGGTGGCTGTGCTCAAGTTGGGTTCTCAGAACAGTGATGTCTGAGCTGAAGTTATCATGCGCACACTATATCGCCTGCTGCTGGCTGGTTTTTTGTAGGCGCTGACGCGAAGGGCCGAATTTAATGTTGTTACACGCTATCGGTGGCGTCTTTGAGCTTTGTGGAGAGTACAGGCAGTACTATGTAACGAGTAAATTCTTAGCTAGGAGTTCGATATGGGATACCTCAGCCTAGAGGACATCTACCCCGACGACCCCAGTTATTCGTTAGCCTTCAACATCTCTATGTCCATAATTTTGATACTGACTACGATGCCTGCGATTCTGCGGTTGGCTCTTTCATAGCCGTAGCAAGTCCTATCCGACCAAAAGCGGGCGTATGACTCAGGGTGAAAGAGAGCTATCCCTTTAGAATGAGGGACATATCTGGATATTTAGCGCACATGAAATCGACGAATGCGCGAACCTTGGGAGCAGTAAGGCGCCTGGATGTATGCAAGACCCAAAGCCTTGGTTCAACACCCAACACCGTGCCCCACTGAACTAACTCCCCACGCGCAAGCTGGTTCCAGGCAATGGACTGTGGAATGAGGGCGGCGCCACCACCGGCAATAGCCGCATCGCGAACCATAAGTAGCGAAGAGAACCGCAGCTTTGGAATCGGCTCCAGGATCAACTGTTCTCCGTCGAGACTCCAATGCGTGGGCTGGAAGTTCGAAAGCACATTACGGCTGTCTCATTTGTCCTGGGCCTTACCAAGCTGTCCGCTATCCCAGGCTTCAGTGAGCTCGTCTATTCGATCTGCAATCTGAGGCGTTTTTGATAGGACAAGGCAGCGTGTATTGCCGACAAACTCCTCTATCAAATACACCGCGTCGCCGACGTCTAGCTCCAATTCCTGTAGCGCCTCATCGGGAATTCGGATTGCACCGTCACCATCCCATTCTTCGATCATGATTTTTATCGGTGGCTTTCTCACGTGTGGTCTCCATAGCTTAAAGTCGGCAATGGTAACGTGCTTTGCGTGCAGGCTCAGAGCGCGGCGAGCAGCTGTTCGAGCCGTTCACGCTCCCTGGAACTCATTAGCTCGACAGGATCAAATCCGTCGCGCAGCCAGAGTTCAAGTGTTCCGACTCTACCATCAGGCGACCTGCAGTACTCGCAGTAGTCCAGGGTGTCACAGTCATTTAAGAGTGTGAGTCGCCAGCCATCAATTTCCACAGCCATGAGGCCGTGATAGATCTCGCTCCAGGACTGCACGGATCTTCGTGTCATGATGCGTTTACCGAGTGCGACGTCCGTCAGTATCTGGCAGACCTTGCGGGCGGTGAGAGGGGAGGTTGTGTTCAAATCATTCTGAGCTTGAGTCATTGCTTGCTAACGCTAAGTTGCGGTGTGGAGTGGCGTCAATGAAGAGGTCGCTCCTTCGGGCCAAAAGAGGCCGGGCCTGGAAGATGAATCATTGCGGGCCGACAATCTGCTTTCTGTACTCGCCAAGGTTCGCCACCCAGTTACGCGAGATCATGTGAAGCTTATTGGCAAGGTCACGGCAGCACTCAGGTGTGAAGAATGGCGGCAAATCATCTTGCGCACGGACATACTCAAGAATGTTGCCGTGGCACAGGGTGTGCCGAACCCTGACGAGTTCAACATTCTGGCGGGTAGGCAGATTGGCTTCGAAATCTTGCTCACCTGGAAATGCTAAGGCGTCGATTGACATGCCGTTGGCCCTAGCTTGGCGCAGCAGTGAGTTACTGAGCAGCGAGATATCGTCAACGTTGTCGATTCGTGCAGGGATCTTCACTTGAGCCATCGTATTGCGAAGCGAGCCCTCGATTCCGGTGAGAAATCCAGTGCAAGCTGGCAGGTAGAGCTCATGCTTCAGCGCGTCATACGCCTGGATGAAAAGCCAATGACTTTCTGCGCCCAGCGAATGTTGAAGCCAATAGCTGCGCTCGTCGAAGTCCGCACGCTGTCTTCGCAGAAAGTCCTCAAGCTGATATTCGTCGCCAGACAGTTCATGGGGGGCAGTCACAATGGTTACCTCATTACAGCAGATTAGAAAGATGACGGGGCCTGAATCCCCGCAGCAGAGCTAGAAATCTACACCGGACGCTCGGGACAGGACGTCATAGTGTGTTTGCGTTGGAAATCCATTGCAGTACCTCATCGACACCTGCGCGATTAGCCTTCGCAAGCAGAGTCTTGCCAATCTTAAATGGCGCTTCTTCTCTACAGCGTTCTGCAAACCGGACGAAATTCTTATCCGCCGATATGATGACTTCCGCGTCAACCAAGTGCGTCGCCAGACGAGAGTCGCCCGGCGTGCCGGTGGTGACCTTGTGCCATGCTTGAAGAAACTCGAACGACCCGCGTAGCCATTGCCGCGGAACCGCTGCGGGATCGAGTTCATGCAGCCATAGCCGATTCATCGACTCGGTTGATGAAAGCATGGCGGGCACGTCAATCTCGCTGTCGAGCCACTCTCTGATCGCACTCTCGTAAATCTGCAGTTCGGACTTGAACATATGCAGGCTGGGCACGCGCCAGTAGTGCACAGGCTTTCCCGTCCAGCCTGGCGTGCCGGTTTCTGGGATGTGTCCGACATGCTGTAGATGTGTCTCACTGCCAGGCCTGATTTTCTTCAGCCGTTCTCTGATGGCGAATGACTGCTCGACAGCCAGGTTCTCTTCTTGCTCCCGTCGAACGCTTTCATTCGTTGGAGGGGAATCAATCTCCCTGCGTGCACGATCCCAGAAGCCACCGGTACGCCTTACCCAGTCATATCTGACTCGGTTGAACTCCCTCATGTTCGGCTTGGCTATGACCCATTCCGGCCGCAGCCTGATTATCTCTGCTTTGACCTCAGAGCATTCGCTGAACACCTCCGGCATCAGGCGCTTCCAATCATTTTCTGTAAGAAGCCGGATTACCTTACGGCGGGCGTCCGGCACCGGCAGTTGCTGTACCTCATCCACCACAGCGGAAGAAACGACAATTTCAACTCCTGCTGCCCGGGCGCGCATGGCAAGTTCGCTGCCAGCATCCTCATTTGCGATGTAACTCCAGATGTTTGTATCCAAAAAAAATCGCATCAACGCTGTCTCAATCCTGAAAAGTAGTAAGCGTATTACGCTGTGAAGACTGTCAGATTTTGGATCAGCGCAGGTCAAACATCCATTGGAATGCTTCGACTGCGCCTAGCTTTCCGAAAGCAGGTTTGCGTCGCCTAATCACCTAGCTGAAGCCATGCCCTGTGCCACTTGTCTCTTCAGTACATCCGTCAAACAATTCATGTCGTTGGTAGTGAGTTTCACAGAAGATCGACCTCGTCGGGCTTGAGCCATCCTGCCTCGATTACTCGCTGCTTAGCTATCCCAGGCTGAGCGGTGTAAACCACAATCGCGAGACTTTCTTCGGCCCGGCTGCACGTGACATACAGCAGGCGACGAGTGCGAGCCAAGGAATCATCTTTGCCCTCGTGTTGATTTTTTACGTCGCTGTCAGAAGCTGGTTTGACACCCAAGAGCTTGTCGTAACTGAAAAGGAAACCACCTGCCTCTTCGTCATTGAGGATGACCATGACTCTGGGGAACTCCAGCCCCTTTACACCCTGGTGCGTGTCGAAGGGGGAAAGCCCATCGGTATAACCAGCGAACGCAGCCATTTCCGAGAAGGGACGCCCTAGTAGAGTCTGGTATGCATGGGTTTCTAATGCATCACGATCCGATGTGTCTGGAGGGGCATCAGTCGTAGCGCCCAGCGATAGAGCTGCTACAAGTCGGTCTGGGAGATCCAGCAGGCCTGTTTGGAGTAGGACTTGAGCGACGTCTCCTATCAGGGGGTCGTTGTCATTGAATAGTTCACACAGCGATTCAGTAGCGTCTCCTGCTTTCTCAAGCAAGGCTAACTGGTCAGGCACCTCTTTCATGGATTTAGGGTCGAGAAGCGGCGACTGAAGCCGCACAGCTTCCATGAGACTGAAATCGTTCATTTTGGTAGCTTGAAGAATAGGGGCCACCCGTTCGAAAAACAGTTTCAAGATTGGCAGTGTTCCGTCCAACAGCCCGGTTCGTAGGTGCTCAACCCCATACAAAGGTGTGAACACACCCTCGAACCCCATTCGACGTCCGGCCATCTTGTGTTCAAGGATGAGGGTCTTTCTTCCATCCTTACCAGCTGCCCACTGAGTATCGCCGGTGATGGCTGCCATGCGCTGTGCTATGTCTTCCTCCAACCCGAAGCTTTGACCTGGTGTCTGTTGGGTGCAAAACATTCGAACCGTGCCTTCTATGGCGTCCGGCTTTGGCTTCTGCTGATGATTGTCTGCGCCCGCACGGATTACATTGATAAGATCAACAACCCTTGTTGGGCAGCGACGGTTCATACGTTTTTCGGGCACCGCCCAATCTGGAGGGATCGCTTCCTCCAAGCGCACCTTCCCATCGTTGTAGATGCGTTGCATGGTATCGCCGAGAAGCCCGAGACAGAAACGGTCAGGGATGAGGGATTGTGCTCGCAGAAAAGCATCCATGAGAGGCCCATAGGTATCCTGGCTCTCATCGATCAAGAGTACAGGGTGCAAATCCGCCATAATATTCAGCAATGGAGGCAACTGGATAAAAGCAGCTGCCATTTGAATGACTTCACTATGGTTTAGGGCTTGCCTACCGCGATTGTCGCCGGTAGGGCTGTAAATGAATGTGGATATCTCATCCAGGGAATCGAGGCGACGAGCTTTGCTATCCCTTGAAGCTTGATTTGCTAGAAATGTCTTGTTTTGCCCTCGAGCCTTTCCAAGCTTCTCATTGAGCTCACCAATGTCTTGGGTGAGCTTGACCCGAAGCCACTCACGAATGTCATCATTGAAGCCCTGAATCATCCGCCAAGAGAAGGCGTGAATGGTTGACACAACCACCAGTGGGTCGTGTTCAAGACGGCGGGTAATTTCCTCGGACGCCGCTTTGGTATAGGTGATGATCGCGATTTGGCGTCCTTCAAAAGTCAGTCGTTGCCGTTCCCTATTCTTTAGAATTTTCACGGCTTCGACTAACGAATGGGTTTTTCCAGAGCCAGCGCCGGCGTATAGGAAAAAACTCTTCGGATGGTCGAGATTCAGACAGTCCTGAATGATCTGATCGGCATCTGGAACATCATCCATAGTAGCTTCCGGCTGCCGGCTCATGGTGTCACCTCGACAATCGCTGAAGGGATGACCAGTAGCTCTTTGCTTTTTCTTTCGAGCTTGGACTGCAACCACGCCAAGCCTTCATGGATGTAAGTAGGCACCGTCAACTTGGCGAAATCAGAATCGCCGAGAACGTGTAGTGCGAACTCTGCCTTATCACCATCCTTGAGTTTGGTGAACAGCTCTGTGCCAAGCTCTAAGGATGTTTCTGCTTCACGTAGCGCCTTGGCGAAAGATCGCATCAGCCCGCGTCCCGCTTTGTTAGCAAAATGCTCTGTGTTGCTCAAGACAAGGCTGTCTTCAAAGGTATTTGGTAATGCTTCGACCTCTAGCCCAGTTTTGGGTAAGCGGACAGTAATGGGCGTCTGATAAGCGATCCTGATCGAAAACAGCTCGTCAATTTGCTGAGCTTTACTGTCGGAGGTCAGATCCAGTAATGAGTCCACATCATGTCCAAGGCCTGCTGCTCGCATCCAATGGCGCACGGTTGGGTTGTTAGTGGTTTGGCCTTTCTTCCGCTCGACAGGTTTGCCGATCTGTAGGAGACCCGCGTCCAAGTCAGTTATCACCAGAGTGACAATACCCAACGCATCGATCAGGGGCCGGAGCCGATGCGCGTGGCTTCCCCCAATATCCAAAATGGTGATGTAGCACTGGTCTAGGAAACGAAAGTGCTGCCTCAAAAAATGTGGAAGCATCATGCGCTCAGCGGCCCCCTCAACAAGGATCACCGCATCCGCAAAGAACAGGTCGGCATGTTGGGCCCGAAGGTAACGGGTAACGAATTCCTTCGTTTGATTGGACTCGCCGAACACTGTACTTAGGTTCGAAACGGTAGAGACTGGGATTGATATCCCGGCCATGCCGGACGGAAGTCTGCGGAAGTATCTCAAGTTTTCGTAGTCAATCTCATGAGCTACGTGGCTGGAATGGGAACTCACCATCAGCTGTGTCCTGAGGTTCGGATACTTCACTAGCAATGGGTCGCTGCACAGCACATGGTAGGCGTGTTTTATGAATGCTTGCTGAACCTGGACGTGTAGGTGGGCCTCCGGTTCTTCGATTAGAACCAAATGTATAGGCTCAACACCAGTAGCGCTTTGCTCTTCAGGGCTTCTGTACTTCTTCAGCCATTCATCTCGAAATGCCATCAATCGGAATATCATTGAGATGAGGTTCTGGTAGCCGAGCCCGTTGGACGTCTCCGGAAGCCTAAGAGGCGGTGCTCCAGGGGCTCCTCCAACGGAATCCAATTCAAACAGCACCGCTGCTTCGTGGTTCATCCCGTCCGTAGGGGCGAGGCGGGTGGAAACTCGGATGGATGGGTCGGAATTATTCGGATAGCCCAAGCCGGCGACTTCCTTGAGCGCAGGCGCGAAGCTCGTGCTCAAGCGAGTGTCAAAGGCGGTTTGAGCTGCCTCAATTGCTCTGAGTGCCTCCAAATCTGAAATATCTGGGCTATCGCCTGGATCGAGATGCCTGCTGTAGTACGCTCGCAATTGTTCCGAGAGCTTCCTGCCCGATCCATGTCCTCCCTCTAGGACGCCTTCGTCAGCGCTGTCACCAAAGCCGCGTTGAGCATTGATCTCGTGGACTCGAATCAGGTCTGTTAGGGGATTGCGCTCGAGTGGCGTTGCAGTGGCCGCAAGCGGTTGCGGGTTAGCTTTACGAGTTGCAGGATCTGGAGCTTTTAGCTGGCCTGGATCAAGTCGGTACCATCGGATCTTGAAGGTTTTACCGATTCGCCGATTCAGGTAATCATGCAAGCTCTGCGGCCAGAGCGGAAGCGATGGTGGCTGCGTACCTAGCGCTGCCTGTTTTTGAATTTCCTGCTGAAGCTCCCTCACTCGTGCCCGCTCTTTGCGGTAATCGACAAACAGCGTTGGCATATCATCTGGTTCCAGCCGGAACCGCATACCGACATGGCCGCCTTTCCAGGCGAAGTTCGGTATGAGATCTCGGATGTGATGAAGCTCGCCCTGAGCTGCTTCAAGCCAAATATCTAGCGTTGGCAACCAATCAGCCCATTCATTTGCGACTGGGATGGGGAAGCTATCATCTGCAGCCTCCCAAGCTTCACCAATGGCATCGATTGTGGCGAGATGGCTCAGAGTAAGATCTTGCAATCTGAAAATCGACGCTTTCGAAAGTAGGAACTTGCGCAAGGCCAGCATCGCAGATGATTTGCCACTGTTGTTGGCTCCAACGAGGAGTGTGGTCTCGGCTGCGAGGTCGACTCGTACGGATAGGAGCTTGCGGAAGTTCGCGATTTCCAGATGCTGAATTTGCATAGTCTCTTCCCTGATGACTGCTCAACAACGGAGCGTCCGGCTGATAGATGCTGGAACTCTAGCTTAGCCGGCCCGGCACTCCAATCGCCGTGGTGGGATTTCGCCATCATTGGTGCGTCTGCGTGCAGTGGAAACAAGCTCGTGGACTGAGTGATGGCACTGAGCTATGGTCGCTAGCATGATGTGCGTGAAGGCGCGCGATGACTTGGGAAGGAACGGAAACGATGATTTACCAATGCAACGGATGCAACAGGACTACCTTCGAGACAGCATGCCCGTGGTGCATGAGCTCCCAAGTTTCGCCGTCATCAGAGCTCACGTTGCGGCACCTCACTCCACTGGATCCTTCGTTTTATCCCGACTTTCAATACAGATCCAAAGGCTTGATTCAAGATTTCTTCGGTAAGAAGAAAGAGCAAGCCCAACTGAACGATCTTCTGAACAACGTATTGAGAAAATACGCGGAGCTGAAGCAGCCATACTTTACGAACTTCATTCACACGACTCGCGAAAGCGCAGGTAGCAGCGATGACGCAGGCGTGCCCGGCCCACGTTTGGATGGTGTGTACAGCGAGAGAGAGCTATTCAGGGAGGTCTTGATTCGCAAAGGTTTTGACGAGCTTGAAGGGCTTCCATCTCTTTTGGACAAGCTGCTGCAAACCACAGCATTCAACTCTGCCTACCTGGGCTTCTCGAGAGAGTTGACCCGCCACATCCGAGCTGATCTTGCCGACACCTTACGTTCCTGGATTGAAGAGGCCGGGACAACGTTCAGGTCTGACCTGGCCTTGTTCTACTACCACCTCTGGGAAAATGACGTTCCATTTCCCAATGTCCAATTCAATCCCCAAGCAGCCTCCACATCTGGCGTACCGCTGCTTCCGCTACAGTCTTTTCGGAATGGCTTGAGCCTGTGCGAGGAGATTTATTTCGATATCCTCGTTGAGCGGCTGGGATCACAGCTCGAGCATTTCAATCCGAACCAGTTCATCACTATGTACCTGGTGGATGCGATGGACGGTTTTCAGTTCGAAGCCTTCCTGGTCGAGATCTTTCAAACCATTGGCTATGACGTTAAAGAGACCAAGAAGACTGCTGATCAGGGCGCAGACCTTTTCGTTACTAGGTTCGGTAAAAACATGGTCATTCAAGCTAAGAATTACTCTGGCTCTGTAGGCAATGCGGCTGTGCAGCAGGCCATTTCTGCTAAAGCCTTCTACGGGTGTGACGAGGCTATGGTAGTTACCAACTCCTACTACACGAAGTCAGCGAAGGAGTTGGCAAGCGCAGCCGGTGTACGGTTGGTCGACCGAGATGGGCTTCAGAGTTATCTGGATGACTACAATCAAAAACTTATCGAGGTCTTCCAGGCTGAGGAAGAAAGTGCTTAAGCTAGGCGTATCCGTGATTGCAGATGAGCAGTAGATCCCATGTTCTAAGTCCTTATGTTTACCTAGAACGATCAGTCACGAACGCATTTTCGTGACTGGTTAGCGGAGTTAGATCACGCCACCCGGTGAATCGCGCCAGGTTCCGTAGACACCGCCATGCCTCAAAAGGTTGGTCTCAATACTTCGCTTTTGACAGGACACGAATAAATTAAAGTTGCGAACCTAGACTCCTCAGTGCGGGTCTTTGTGATCGCTCATTCATGAATCTTATAACTAAACGATTTACGGTTAACTCTAGAGTTTGGTGTATTGTTAGGGGACTAACTACGTAGAGACTAAGCATGTCAAAACTCGCCGAATTTCGCCAGCTCGAAAAACACCTAGCCGAGCAACTACAAGCCCTAGAAACCCTGAAAGGGGATGCAGGCCTCAAAAAGGAAATAGAGTTCGAAACGAAGCTGCGCGCTCTGCTTGCTGAGTACGGTTACAGCTTGTCTAACGTAATCAACTTGCTGGATCCTCAGGCTGGCCGTAGCGCTCCAGTAGCCGAATCTAAATCCGGCTCTCGTAAGCCTCGTCAGGTTAAGGTCTACAAAAACCCTCACACTGGTGAAGTCATCGAAACCAAAGGTGGGAATCACAAAGGGTTGAAGGAATGGAAAGCAGAGTACGGCTCGGACACCGTTGAGTCTTGGTTAGCCAAGTGATTCTGGTTTGAGTGCAAAAGGGCCCTTTAAGGGCCTTTTTTGCAGTGTAGAGCTAAGAATCCGAGTCGTAAGCGTCCGGCAATTTCCTCTAAGCAGTTACGTAGACTATGAGATGGTGCTCGACTATGCGGACACCATCTCTGGTTAACTAAGTGGCTGGCCTTATCGATATTTCGGGAGCGTGGCTGACTGGAAAGTTTACCGAACGAGCAATGAAGCATTTTTCATGAGCTATTTTGTGCAGCATCTGAGCTTTTTCGATCTCAGACCCCGATGCCAGGATCACTTTGGGCCTCAAAATAACTGAGGTGAACTGACCAGCGCCGTTGCTCTCCTCGACCATTGTTCCTTGAGCGTTGTCCTCGTAGGCCACTACAACGACCCCGGCCTCAGCGCAAAGGCCAAGGTACCAAAGCTTGTGGCACGCAGATAAGGATGCCAAGAGCAATTCCTCGGGATTCCAGCGCGTAGGGTCTCCTCGAAAACTGGGATCGGATGAGCCCTCGATTGGAGTTTTGCCGTTAACTGCGATTAAGTGCGCCCGGCTGTAACCCCGATAAGATGACGTTCCTGTCCCGTTGTTGCCGGCCCAAGTTACCTGGACTTCGTACTCGTGCGCTTTATCTACCATTGCTCCCTCCTGGGATAGTTTTCGAAAAGTCCATTAAAAAACGGACTCATTGAGCAAGCACCTAGCGACGAGGTAGCAGTTCCATAATCTCACTGACCCGTTGCGTAGGCAGGCGAGTGAGGACGTCCTTCAAATAAGCATACGGATCATGCTCGTGGAGTCGCTGCGACTGGATCAGGCATATGATCACCGCCGCCCGTTTGCCGCTGCGTAGTGACCCTGCGAAGAGCCAGTATTGACGACTCAAGGCCCACGGTCGAATCTGGTTCTCGGCCCAATTATTGTCAATGTGTACGGCCCCGTCATTGAGGTAGGGCTACAGCGTTGTCCAGCGCTTCAGGCTGTAATCCAAGGCTCTGCTGATAGGCTCGGTGGCGAGCCTTATGGCGTCGGGGATCATCTCTACAAGTCTCGCAGAAAGGTCGCATAGGCCGCCGCGCTTTCGGTTGATCAGTTAATTTTGAAGGCACCGCGTGGATATGGGATTTCGAAGCAGATGGTTGCTCCAGTAATATCCGTTCGTGACTTCGACGACGGTAATTTCAGGGGAATCAAGGCAGGCTGCAGGGCAATGGTTTTTGCGATTGCAGCCGAATCCAATTATGGACGAGATTTGCGTTGAGATTGTGGCCCAGCGCGACGATGGCAATCGAGGCGCCAGGTTCGGAGCTCTCTTGAATGAATCCGGCTTTGAAGGATTTGAAGTACTAAAGGCGTTGTGGCTGCATGAAAGACCAGCTTAAAAGACTAGAAATGGTGTCCACTAAAATTAGTTGGGCGCCATCGCCTTTGGCGTCGTGGTCAGGAAGGTGAGTTGGCCGGAGGCTTACGCCACTTGGGTTGACAGGCAGCGACAAAGACTAATTTCAAAGACTGAAATTTTGCATCCGGCAAACTAGGAAAACCCTGTAAAGGGTTAACCTAGCAATTAGTGGATTATGGTTTGTTGCGTAGAGAATTAAATTCTTCAAAACCTTTTTCGAGATCTTCGATCAGGTCAAATGGATCTTCAAGGCCGATATGAAGTCGTACAAGGTGCCCATCAATCTCCCAGGATGTCGCACTTCGGATGGCTTTGGGATCTGCAATCATAGCCAAACTTTCAAATCCACCCCAAGAGTAGCCAATTGAAAATAACGATAAGCTATCCAATAACGCGTCTGCCGCAGCTTGTGAAGAAGGTTTGGTCACGAAGGACAGCAAGCCCGAGGCTCCTCTAAAGTCTCTTTTCCATAATTGATGCTGAGGATGAGACTCTAATGCTGGATAATAGACTACTTCAACTTCATCGCGTGTTTCCAACCATTTGGCTACTGTTGTCGCATTTTTATAGTGGCGTTCAAGCCTAATATCTAACGTTCTCATTCCCCGAAGTGCCAAGGTTACATCATCAGGGCTAACAAACAATCCCATGTTGAAGTGGAATTTTTTGAGGCTTTCCCATGCACGCTTGGAGGCTGATACAGTACCGAGAACGGCATCAGAGTGGCCGACGATATATTTGGTGGCGGCCATGATGGAAAGATCGACACCTAGTTCGAGCGATGGAAAGTAAAGGGGAGTTCCCCACGTGTTGTCAGCAATGACCAAAATATTATGCTCATGGGCAACCTTAGCGATGGCTGGTATGTCCTGTATTTCTAGAGTCAATGAGCCTGGGGATTCCGTATAGATGGCTTTTGTATTTGGCTTAAAAAAATCTACTACACCGGCACCTATTGTAGGATCGTAAAACGATACCTCTATTCCAAGGCGATTACCCACTTGTTCACAAAAGGCTCTAATTGGTGCATATACGTTGTCGGCGATTAGCAGGTGATCCCCTGCTCCAACTGCCGACAGTATGGCAGTCGTACAGGCAGATAGCCCTGATGGGCAAAGCACTGTGCCTTCAGCATGCTCTAACTGCTTAAGGGCCTGAGTAAGTGCCTCCGTGGAGGGGTTGTTCCATCGGCCGTAGATGTATTTTTGGCGCCCCTCGCGCATAGATGCGCTCGAAGGGAAAGCCACGGTTGAGCCTCGGTAAACCGGCACATTTACGAATCCATGATGCTGCTCAGGCTCGATAGACGCGTGGGCGAGTAAGGTTTGAACGTTTTTATATTTTTTCATACGGGCATCCAATTCCTGCAGCGGTTGGTGGCTTGGTGCGGACAGAAGTGACGCAGGGTTAGGATTAAAAAGCTATTTTTATTAAATGTCTACTACTAGGTTGGCCTATAAATAAATGTCATATAGAACATGGTCTTAGGATATTTTAAAAAATAGAGTTTACACGACAACCATGTGGATGGTAGATTTTTTGCGACTCAAAACTCTACTATCTGGTCGGTATCGCATCGACGCTCGGTGTAGGATTTTGAATTGGGAGTGGATGGCTTCGTGCTATTGCTGCTACGCAAGTACACGCCGATTTCCGTATCTCGTTGGTAAAAGGATTAGAAGTTAAGAATTGCTATGGATAATAAAAACTGCAGATAAATCGCTTGGGTGAAGTATGAAAAAACAAAAAATAGAATCCCTAACAGCAACTCAGTGCAGTGACAAAAAAAATGATGCATCGAACTGGCTCGATTCTCAAGATAGTGGGTATTCGAAGCATTTAAAAAAACGGCATGTGCAAATGATGGCCTTGGGAGGTGCGATCGGAACTGGCTTGTTCTTAGGTGCTGGTGCTAGGTTGCAAATTGCGGGGCCAGCACTTGCAGTTGTGTATCTAATTTGTGGCATATTTGCGTTCTTTATACTAAGGGCCCTTGGCGAACTGGTTATGCATCGCCCAAGTAGTGGAAGTTTTGTGTCCTATACCAGAGAGTTTATGGGGGAACGTGCATCCTTCGTTGCGGGTTGGATGTATTTTGTTGTATGGGCATTAACTGGTGTGGTTGATATTACTGCTATTGCTATATACATGAAATACTGGAGTGTGTTCTCGGATGTACCTCAGTGGCTATTTGCATTGAGTGCTTTAGGCGTAGTGACGCTAATGAATATGGTTGGTGTCAAATGGTTTGGTGAAATGGAATTTTGGTTTGCTGTGATAAAAGTAGCTGCAATTAGCATATTTTTGATAGTTGGATCGTATTTTTTTGCAACGGGTCATGAAGTGGCTGGTCATATCCCAGGCTTTCATTTGATAACAGATAACGGTGGGGTCTTTCCTCATGGAATATTACCAGCGATTATCATCGTGCAAGGTGTCATTTTTGCTTATGCAAGCATAGAGTTGGTCGGAACAGCAGCTGGAGAAACGGCAGATCCAAGAAAAGTGATTCCAAAAGCAATTAATGGTGTGATTTGGAGGATTAGCCTTTTTTATGTTGGTTCCGTATTCTTGCTTGTTACGGTATTACCTTGGACTGCCTACAGTGCAAATGTTAGCCCGTTTGTCACGTTTTTTGAGGCACTTGGTATCCCAGGAATTGGTTCCGTCATGAACATTGTTGTAATGACGGCAGCACTTTCTAGTCTCAATTCAGGATTGTATGCTACGGGTCGTGTGTTGAGATCACTTGCTATGGGCGGATCTGCACCCAAAATGTTTAAGCGCATGAGTACTCAAGGTGTGCCCTATATGGGGATTTTGGTTACCATGGGCATTAACGTATTTGGTGTTATTTTGAATTTCCTCATTCCCTCTCAATTGTTTGAGCTTTTACTGAATTTGGTCTCTCTGGGGATACTTTCTACGTGGGCCTTCATAGTTCTTTCTCAAATTATGTATCGCCGTGCAGTGAAGAGGGGCGAGGTGGAAATGGTCTCATTCAAAATGCCTGGAGCGCCGTTTACTTCATGGCTGACGCTCGGTTTTTTACTCGTAGTATTGGTTCTCTTGGCGCTCGACTATCCAAATGGTACTTATACTGTCCTCTCTATACCTTTAGTCGCAGGAGCATTGATGCTTGGTTGGTCGAGGGCAGTTCGCTCAAAAGAAAAGGACTTAGAAGGAGCGGGTACACCTAGTCACGTAGGGGCCTAGCTTATTAGCGATGAGAGCACGTCTCGCGGCGTTCTCTCATCGCTTTGAGTTGAACCATAGTGCTAAGACGGCTAATATGCCTGTATCAAACATTTAGGTAAGCTTATGAGCACGCGTTCAGACCTTTTAACTGCTGCCGAATTATTGCTACGTACCAAAGGCTACTCTGCATTTAGCTATGCTGATTTAGCTCAAGAAATTGGTATTAAAAAAGCCAGTATCCATCATCACTTTCCTACAAAAGAAGGGTTGGGTATTGCAGTTATTGAGAGCTATCTTTTTAGATTTACTAAAAATTTAGATCTGATTAACGAGGAGAGTTCCGATACCATCATCCGGTTGAAAGCATTTTCATCTCTGTTTGTTGATAGCTCGAAAAATGGGATGCTACCTCTGTGCGGTGCACTTGCAGCTGAGCTGTCTGCTTTGCCTGATAGTCTCAAAGAACTGACTAGAAAGTTTTTCGAAATACATATCTCATGGTTGGAGGAAAATATTGCGAAGGGGCAGGGTGAGAGCGTTATAAAGGCAGACCTTAATCCTAAAGAAATTTCACGTGCTATTTTGAGCTTGCTTGAAGGTAGTAGCTTCGTTTCTTGGGCGTTCAACGATAAGGTTGTCGACCAATCTGGGTTTGATTTTATTTTGCAGAAAATTATCGTTTCGTAATTTCTATCTAGAATACGATTTGATGATCCCTTTCCGGATTTCTTCTTAAGTCATTGTTTTTGCCCATCTTTTAGATGGGCCCCATCTCGTAACGTCTCCGATACTCTGTAGATTTTCTCTGCATAGGTTGAATCTTCCCGCTCGAATACAAAGCTCATGGCGTTTTAGCCTGGTGAAGCTCCGTATCTGCCTGTCTGTTCTGACAGGTAGCGTATCGATGCGCGCCTTGTTTCATAGGGCTTTGGAGGCATTGGTGTCATCAAGATCTCTAGCGCAGGGATTATTTTTCCAAAAACTCTGTTGCAAGCCAACCTACCAGTTGGTAGGATTGTTTTGTCGCAAACAAACCCACACGAAACAATGCGCTCCACAGAGGATTTACCAAATGACAAATAATCTGAATGGTATTGATGTAGCCGCACTGCAGCAGTTTGCCCAAGGCGTTGCTGAGGATGCTTCCAAGCGGCACGCCAGCTTTAACGTCAAGACTCAGTGGAAAGGCCAAACACGCTCTGTGGCAAAAGTCAGCCGCTACAGCCTCGCCGGTGAGACCTATTCACGTGATTTCGAAATCGTCGCCGATGAGCCAAATGAGTTGCTTGGCCAGAATACTGCGCCGAACCCTCAGGAACTGCTGATGGCGGCCCTCAATGCCTGTATGTCAGTAGGCTACGCGGCCAACGCTGCAATGATGGGTATCAAGATCCACAGTCTGGAAATTGAGACTGACGGTACCCTCGATCTACGTGGTTTTCTGGGTTTGGACGAGAACGTTAACCCAGGCTACGACGAAGTAAGTGTTGTAATTCGTTTGCACACCGACGCATCCCGTGAGCGTGTGGAAGAGCTGCATAAGAATGTGATCAAGACATCGGTCAACTATGCCAACTTTTCTAAAGCCATTCGTATGGTGCCAACGCTCGAAGTTCTAGAAGACTGATTTTTAGGGTTTGACACCTGCTGAACCCTAAAAGCGCCAGTTGAGGAGTTTTCTCTGGCGCTACGGTTTTCGTAATCTAGTTACCGGGAGCATGAAATGAACGATTTTTTCAAAGGTAAGAAACTGCTTGTCGTCGGTGGTACCAGCGGAATGGGCTTGGAAACTGCTCGTATGGTGCTGAAAGCGGGTGGCAGCGTGGTGCTGACGGGTAGCAAGCAAGACAAGGCAGACGCCGTCCGTAGCGAATTGAGCCCGCTTGGCCCGGTTTCAGTGATAGTCGCAAACCTCATGACAGAAGAGGGTATGAATTTCGTTCGTAACGAAATCAACACAAATCATAGCGATATCAGCCTGATGGTTAACTCCGCTGGTATTTTCATTCCCAAAGCTTTCACTGAGCACGACGAGGCTGAGTACGATATGTACCTGTCTATTAATCGTGCAACGTTCTTCATCACCCAAGCGGTGGTCAAGAACATGCTCGCCGCCAAGCGGGAAGGGTCAATTGTCAACGTTGGCTCCATCGGCGCACAGGCTGCTTTGGCAGGTTCGCCGTCCTCTGCCTATTCCATGGCTAAAGCAGGTCTGCATGCGCTGACCCGCAACCTTGCGATTGAATTGGCTCACTCGGGCATCCGCGTAAACGCCGTCTCTCCAGGAATTGTTCACACATCTATCTATGAGGGCTTCATGGACAAAGAGGCAATCCCAGAAGCGATGAAGTCTCTGAACGATTTTCACCCACTGGGCCGAGTTGGCGTTCCGGAAGATGTGGCCAACACTATCGTGTTCCTGTTGTCGGATAAGACATCCTGGGTGACCGGTGCTATCTGGGACGTGGATGCGGGAATCATGGCCGTTCGTGCCTGATTTCAGCTAACGCTGTCTGATGGGAGCTGCCAAAATCGACTCCCATTCCATCACCAAGAGTGCTGGGAGGTGTAATGGCTCGAGTGATTATTCACGGCTATCTGACTGGCCCAGCTGGCTTCAACTACCAGCTTTTGGTGTAGGGCGGCTTAGTTCTGGGCGCAGGAGTTTTTCAATGTCAGGTTCGACAAGAGCAGCGCTGTTAAAAGTCGCGGAAAATCAGATGAGGTCTAAGGGCTACTCAGCATTTAGCTATGCAGATCTAGCCACGACGATTGGCATTAGAAAAGCCAGCATTCATCACCACTTTCCGACCAAAGAGTGTCTTGGTCAAGAGTTGATTAAAGACTCTATCATTCGCTTTGATGCGACTATTCTGTCAATTGAAGACGCTGATGAAGACTCTATGTTGCGGCTTCGAGCCTTCTCCCGTCTATTCGTCGATAGTGGGAATGAAGGGCTTCTACCGTTGTGTGGTGCACTGGCGGCAGAAATGGCAGCGCTACCCTTATCACTTCAAGTGCTGACTCGAGTTTTTTTTGAGACACAACTTGACTGGCTACAGAGAACCATTAGCGAGGTAGCCATTCAGAAAGGATGGATACTTTCCAAGCCAGCTAAATCCTATGCATTCATGCTCTTGAGTGTGTTAGAGGGGGAGTGCCTTATTGATTGGACATTAGGTAGATCAGCTGATCCCTTAGCAGGATTCGACTACATACTCGAATCCCTGGAGCAATCAGTCGTGATGCCTGCTCGTCAGATCAGACACACCAAAAGCAAGCAGCCGAGTTGTTAATAGTCGCTTTTAGTTTTCCTTAATAGCGACGCCTTTATTCCCTTCACTAGAGAGAGATTTATGAGCGGTATTCCGAAGAAATTCGTAGTTGATATTTGGTCTGATTATGTCTGTCCTTGGTGCTGGGTCGCTAAGCGTCGTTTTGAGAAAGCGCTTGAAAGCTTTCCTCACAAGGACAGCGTTCAAGTTAACGTCAGAGCTTACCGTCTTGCCCCGAACCATGTTGCTGAACCTATGGTCGGAGCCCTCAAGCGTAAGTTGGGTAGTCCAGCCGCTGCTGTAACCATGATGAATACAGTTAAGCAATATGGCGCATCTACGGGGCTTGATTACCATTTTGAAACCATGATGTTTGGTGATACAGCGGATGCTCACGTATTAGTCAAAGCAGTCGAAGATGAAGTCGTGAAGAAAAACCTTATGGAAGCGCTCTATGAGCAAAGTACCACCCAAGGTAAATCGCTGTTTGACAGAACAAGTCTAGAGGCGATAGCAAAGTCTGTTGGGGTATCTGATGAGTCGATTCGACTCGCGTGGTCATCCCCTGATCTGCGCCTTCAGATGCAGAGCGACGAGCGCGCGGCGGCTCAATTTGGGTCAGGCGTTCCTTTTTTTGTTTTCAATAATTCGTTCTCTGTTTCGGGTGCTCAGTCTCAAGAAGCTTTTCTTCAAGCACTGAACCAAATGTATTTGGAATCAAAGGGTGAGGATGAGTCGTTTAATGGCCAAGTCTGCGGTCTTGATGGTTGTAATTGATGTTAGAGAGATTGCGGCACCTGATGGTGCTGCAATTTCTGTGTCTGAAATTGCATCGTGGGTGAGGTGAAAATGAACCGTATCGTAGACTTGAAAGCCGAACAGTTCACTCGATTCGTTGCAAAGGGGAACAGTGTCGTGCTGTTTTCGGCGTCTTGGTGCAAACCATGCCAAGAGATGAAGCCGGTCTTTCACGACCTTGCAGACAAGATGCATTCTCGCGCATCCTTTGCAAGGATCGATGTAGCTGTTTCGCCGACGATTTCCCAAATGTATGGGATCCGGTCAGTGCCATCCTTGGCGATTTTTCACGAAGGGCGGTTGCGCTTAGTCTTGGCCGGCTCTCGTTCTGTTGCCGCGTTGAAGAAAGCAATCCTGGCTGAGTTAAAGGACGTCTTGTAAAGCTACCTTAAAGTGGCTTTAGATTTTTCTGCCTTGGATTAGCTATATTTCTCTTCCGGCTTGGCGCGACTTTTATCAGGCCAGTTGTTGATAGTATGAGCTCGGTCTTCGTTGAATATTTCTGTTAGAAGGGCGTTTGCCCGCTTGTATGCGTCGTACTTGAATTCAGTGTCCTCCTCGGGCTGTCGGGCCATTTCTTCAAGCATTTCCTGGTTCAATCGGCGGAAGCGATCCGCGCGTTCACGGGCTTCATAGCGCCCAACACCAAGTTGTTCCAAGGCTTTGCGTCCAAGGGACAAAGCGCTTTCAAAAGTCTCCCGCTCGGCTTCCTCTATACCCATTTGGCGTAGGGTAATGATGTGTCCCATATCACGAGCGCGCACTACCAGTTTCATGGCGGGGAAATGCTCTTGGGCCAGCCGTGTCAGTGCCAAGTTGTCTTCCTGGTTGTCGATGGCGTTGATCAGAACCACTGCTTGAGCTGCACCAGCGGCGTGCAGCAAATCAAGACGGGTCGCGTCGCCGTAGAACACCTTGACTCCGAACTTGCGTAACGTTTCGATATGATCGGGGTCGTGATCTAGCACCACCACTTCAAAACCACAGGACATTAATAGACGGCCTGCAATTTGGCCGAATCTACCGAAGCCAGCGATGATTACCCGAGGATTGCGTTGGTCGATGGTGTCAGCTTCCTGATTGTCCTGTTTGCGCGCTGATTCCAAGCGATTGAGCACTAGAATCAGCAGAGGAGTCACACACATGGAAAGTGCTACCGCCAAGGTTAGACTTTTACCCCAAGGGTCGACCAGGATGCCCGCAACCGTTGCTGCGCCAAATACCACAAAGGCGAACTCACTGCCCTGACCGAGAAATACCGCCTGCCAAGAGCGCTGTTGAGTAGGAACGTTCAGGAAGCGGCCAAGAAGTTTGATCACCAGCAGCTTGATCAGGATAAAACCTAAGGTCAGTGTTAAAACTTTCAGTGGTGCATCAATCAGCGTGCCAAAGTCGATCGACATACCGACGCCGATAAAGAATAAACCAAGCAGTAGCCCCTTGAATGGCTCAATGTCGCTTTCCAGCGCATGCCGGTACTCTGAGCTTGCTAATAGGACACCGGCGAGAAATGCCCCCATAGCCATGGACAATCCTGCCTCTTCTAGCAACAACCCAAATCCAAACACTAGGAAGAGCGCCACGGCACTGAAGATTTCGCGCAAGCCTGAGCGCGCAACAAAGCGCAGAACGGGTCGTGAGACGTACTGACCCAAGAGCACCACCGCGCCGATCGCGCCGACGATTTTTGCAATGGACAACGCGAGCTCCGCGCCGGAGGGCGTACCACCATTTGCCGCTAACAATGGAATCATCGCGACCAGCGGAATCGCTGCAATGTCCTGGAATAACAACACGGCAAAGCTGCTGCGGCCCACGGCAGTGGGTGTCATATTTCGCTCGTTCATGGCCTGCATGGCGATGGCGGTCGACGATAGACTTAGCGTCAACCCCACCAATAGTGCTGCTGACCAGTTCAAGCCAAGTGCGGCACAAAACACGGCAATTGCAGCGCCGCAGACCAGCATCTGCAATGCACCGCCACCGAAGACCATTCGGCGCATGGCCCAAAGACGTTTGGGATCAAGTTCGAGACCAATGATAAACAACATCAAAACTACGCCGATTTCAGCAAAGTGCAGAATGGATTCCACATCCGTAACAAGCTTCAGGCCCCAGGGGCCAATCAGGCAGCCGGCCAATAGATAGCCCAGAACTGGGCCAAGTCCTAATCGAACGGCTATCGGGACTATCAATGCAGCAGAGCCCAAGTAAATGAGCATCTCAATCAGACTGTGAGTCTCCATCTTAATATTCCTTCCAGGAGGCCAACCGCGAGTAATAATGCTCGATTTGTGAGTGTATGAAGTCAGGTTCATCTGCATACGCACCGTGTACCACCACAGGATTCAGCCAGCGCATGTTGCAATAGATTGCTGTTGCGTGGAGGGGTTGAGCCAACACCGAAAAACCTGGATGGTCGCCAATTTGGAAATGATCGTGCTCGCCACCCGTCGTGACGGCCCACATCAGACTCTTATCTTTTAGGCCGACAGAGCCTTTGCCGTATGCCCATCCGTGGGTGAATACTTTATCTATCCATAATTTCAAAAGCGGCGGGGAGCTGTACCAATACATCGGATGTTGCAATACGAGCAGTTGAGCTTGATCGACTGCTCTCTGTTCAGCCTCAACGTCGATATTGAAGTCCGGATAAAGGTCGTACAAGGAGCGTACGACAACGTCCGGATTGCTTGATACGCGCTCGAGCATTGCTTGATTAACAAGTGATTTTTCGGGGTAGGGATGAGCATAAATGATAAGAATCAAGATGACCTCCAGGAGGTCCGTTAGTCGATGAGCGATAGAACCCACCCTCATAAAGGATGGTTTAAATTCAGTACTTTGAGGCCAATTAATTTTTGTGAACGAAAAAGCCCTTCCTGGAGAAGATGCCAAGTCCCAAGGAACGAGATACACCAAATCCAGAAAAGGCTTGATTGTCAGAGCAGCGCTTTACTCGCCAGCTTGTATCTTGAGCACCTTTTCTGCGGTTATTGGCTCTCCTGCAATTCCCCAACTACCGCTTTTTACTTCTTCGAAAAGAACCCAAGTGAGAGCTCGCATGTTTTCACCTTCGACTGAAACCATGGCTTCCGTAACTTTGTGAATCGCCTCGGCTTTCTGTTCTTCCGTGAAAACGCCTTCGATACCTTTAATGATGACTAACGGCATGGTGTGCTCCATTTATGCAAGGGCTTAGGGTCAGTGTCGAAGACGCCCACATCTTCGCGACCTTCGGGGTACGGATTTTTCCCGTCGATACAACAGACATGACAGGCAGGTTCCGGATTACGACAGGACAGCCCACGCAGAAATGAATGTGGGCTAGGCCTTTAAGCAATTACGCTTTAGCTGGAGCAGGTTGAGTCGCGTTACCGTAATTCGGATAGTCGGTATAACCCTTGTCAATCGAACCACTGACACCGTAGTAGGTTGTGCGATCGCCTTCCGATAGTGGCCAGCCGTTCTGCATACGCTCCACCAGATCTGGGTTGGCAATGTAAGCAGTACCGAAGGCGATCAGGTCGAGTTCGCCTTTGGCTAGTTCAGACTCAGCAATATCTTTGGTGAAGCCGCCGGCTGCCATCAAAGTGCCTTTGTAAGCTTCGCGGAATGCGGCACCAAACCCTGGAGGGGTTTGCGCGACTAGGATGGTTGGCTGGTAATTCAGGTGAACGAATGCAAGCTCGCGATCATTAAGTGCATCAGCCATGCTCATCCAAGTTTCTGCTTCGCCCTCGTATACGCCGAAGTCATACAGGCGGCCAAATGGCGAGAACCGTACACCTATCTTGGAACCGCCGATTTCAGCAGCAATTGCGTCAATGGTTTCAAGCAGGAAACGCTGGCGATTGGCGATAGAGCCGCCGTACTGGTCGGTACGAGTATTCAGGGCGCTGCTCAGGAATTGATCGAACAGGAAGCCATTGGCAGCCATGATTTCGATACCGTCAAAACCAGCGTCAATAGCCATGCGAGCCGATTTCACGAAATCCGCAACAACGCGTTTCACTTCGTCAGTTGTCAATGCGCGTGGTGCGGAGGGTTGAACCGGGCCAGATTTTTCAGGCTCTATCCAAGCATATACCGTGGTATCTACCGCAGGGATAGTACCCGAGGAGACTGGTATTATGCCGTGCACCGAAACATGGGACATGCGGCCAACGTGCCAGAGTTGCGCAAAAATCTTCCCCCCTTTGGCATGCACTGCATCTGTGACTGTACGCCAGCCTGGCAAGTGCTCTTTAGCATAAATCCCAGGGGTATATAGATAGCCACGAGCCTCGTCGGAAATTGGCAGCCCTTCAGTGATCAGCAGTCCAGCAGAAGCACGCTGCGCGTAGTACAGCGCGTTGGATTCATTTGGAATGTTGTTCAGCGTCCTTGTGCGAGTCATTGGGGCCATGACAACGCGGTTCTTCAGAGATGTTCCGGCCAGATCGTAAGGTGTGAACAGCTTATTCATGATTACTCTCGACGTCGTGTGAGGGAGCAAGGTCGCGTTTGATTTATGACTTGTCGAACGCGTCGAGTACGTGGGTGCTATACACCAGTGCTGCACCGGCGTTCATGTTGATGGCAACACTCAGTGCCTCAGCAACTTCCTCGCTTGTAATACCGAGCTTCTTGGCTTCCGCTGCGTGGAAAGCAATGCAACCATCGCATCGAGTCGTAACGGCTACTGCTAAGGAAATTAGCTCGCGAGTCTTCGCATCCAGATGGTTTGTTTTGCTACCGGCAGCGCCGAGTGCAGCCATGCCCTTCATGGTCTCCGGGGACAAGCCGTTGAGTTCTACCAAACGAGTGTTGATGTCTTTACGGGTCTGCTTCCAGTCTTGCATTTGATTCTCACTTGGGCGTTCAGCCCGGTTAGTGGCGCGAGGAAATGTGGAACTGGATCAAATCTACCATCCAGTTGGTAGGCTTGCAAGGGGCGTGATAGAATTTGGCACCCTAGAGATGTTGTCACTGATGGTTCAATGCTCAGATCGATGCCTAGAGCCTCTACGAATACGGTTTTAGATTGTATTTATTACAATCCTAGTAGATGGTAGTTTTTTACGCTCGACAGCAGGACGGGCTTTGAGTGTTAAGCGTTATTAAAATCATGCAGTTAGACGAGGTTATTGATGAATTACCTAGCGCACTTGCATTTGGGCGGTCAGGAGCCGCAGCAGCTCCTGGGGAGTCTCTATGGGGATTTTGTAAAGGGAACGCTTGCAGGCCATTTTCCTTTACAGACTGAAGAGGCAATCAGGTTGCATCGCCAAATTGATGTGTTCACTGACTCCCATCCATTGGTCAAAAGGGCGTTAGGACGATTTCGAGTGGCAAGGCGTCGTTATGCAGGAATTGCACTAGACATGTTTTTTGATCATTGCTTGGCTCGCGACTGGGAGCACTTTGCTGATGAGCCTCTGGAGGCTTTCGCAAAAAAGGTCTATGTCATTTTAAAAAACGAGCCTGCCTTACCGGAACGTCTGGCTCAGATCGTTCCGTCCATAATCAGAGAAGATTGGCTTGGTGCATATAAAGATTTTCCAATGATTGGTCATGGACTCAAAGTCATCTCACAGCGCTTATCCCAACCAGAAGGCATGTTTGGCGTCTACGAGGAGCTGTCAGCGCTATATGAGCCGCTGAGTGAAGATTTTCAGGAATTCTATCCAGTGTTGTGGCAGTACGCACAAGCCGGTTTAGGTGCATCAAAGACACCTCAGTGAGCTTATTTGCCTAACAGGTTAGGCTTTTCAGTAGCTTAGTTGGATTTTAGGGATAACCTCATCTTGGAATTATTCCATGGTCTATTCCATAATTTATCAAAGCAGTGGGCTTGTCGATATTAAGCTTGCGCCGGACGATGAGTCTTAACGGTTCTGACACTAATATCCAATTCGCGAGCCATTTCCTTATTGTTCAACCCTTGAGCTATTTTATATAGAACTTGGTTTTCCCGTGGGGGTGGCTCGTTCGAGTTACCATCGTCAAGAAGTAGTTTTTGCGCGATTTCAGCACTATATGTAGCAATTCCCAATGCGTAATAGAGGACTTCAACGTGTTCAATGACCTGAGTCGTTTCGGTAAGTATCTAGGTCAAGCAGCGCGCCTGATGGTTGGTATGCCCGATTACGATACGTACGTTGAGCATATGCAGACTAAGCACCCTGATAAGACGATGATGTCATATGAGGGATTTTTCAGAGAGCGACAAGAGGCTCGCTACGGGGGTGGCAACTGTCAACCTCGGTGCTGTTAGTAATGTTATGTTTTTTGCTAAATAAAGTTAAGCCCGATACCAAGTATCGGGCTTTTTTATTTGGCTATAAAGATTAATTTTAAAACATGCCTAGAGCATAATATGGTTTTTCATTTGATCAAATCGTTCAAAACCCAGTGCTAGGTCAGCAATTAGATCATCTGGATTTTCCAAGCCGATGTGCAGCCGTACCAAGTGGCCCTCATCACTCCATTGTGTTGCACTTCTGATATTGCGAGGGTCTACAGTGATAGCCAAACTTTCAAACCCACCCCAAGAGTAACCCAGGCCGAATAAGTTGAGATTGTCGAGTAGTGCCTTGACAGCCTCGAAAGGTGCGGGTTTGGTTACAAATGACAGTAGGCCAGTAGCGCCAGTGAAATCCCTTAGCCATAGGGCATGATTTGTATGGGATGGAAGCCCAGGATAAATAACGCGTGCAACCTGCTTTTGATCTTCGAGCCATTGTGCAATTTTGGTTGCATTCCGTTGATGTCTCTCCAAACGAACGTCGAGCGTGCGAAGTCCTCGGAGAGCCAAGTTTGTATCATCTGGGCTAACGTAGATGCCGCATTCAAAATGGTAGGCCTTTAATTGAGGCCAGGCGAGCGGTGAAGCCGCGATGGTGCCAATCAATGCATCTGAGTGCCCCACAATATACTTCGTGGCTGCCATGATCGACAGGTCAACACCGTGTTTGATCGCTTTGAAGTACATAGGTGTAGCCCAAGTGTTATCCAGCAGCACTAGGGCACCGCAGTCATGGGCCGCTTCGGCAATCGCAGGTATATCCTGTATTTCAAAGGTGTGGGATCCAGGAGACTCAGTAAACACTGCCTTCGTATTGGATTGAAAGAGGGTTTTTATGTCATGCCCAATCTGTGGGTCATAGTAAGTGGTTTCGATCCCGAACCGTTTTCCAGCCGTTTCCAAAAAGTGACGTGTTGGGGCATAAACGGTATCAGGTACCAAAATGTGCTCGCCTGAGCCAACGACGGAAAGTATCGCCGTGACGCAGGCTGACAGTCCTGATGGACAGAGAACAGTTCCAGTTGCTCCTTCAAGTGCTGTGATCGCTTCGCAGAGAGCCTCGGTGGATGGGTTGTTCCAGCGGCCGTATTGATACCTTTGACTACCGTGCTGCATAGAGTCGACATTGGGGAATATTACAGTTGAACCACGGTATATTGGAGGATTTACGAAGCCATAATGTTCTTCGGGGTGACTTCCCGTGTGCGTAAGTACAGTTGAGGGAGAGTGTATTACCTTTTTATTTTTCATAGATTTTCCCATCGATGAGTCTATTGGCGAGACCTTAAGTATATTTTTATGTGAAGGAAACTATCTTTCGATTGTTTGTCATTTATAGCCATTCTGGTTAATTTTATTAGCTGAAAATGATGCTATGGAAGTTTTTCAAAAGTTGTGCGAGGATGCCTAAATTCGCCTATGAGGGAAAATCATGATTGAGTTAGACAAAGTAGATCGGACGATTCTCAGCATTATTCAGATGAATGGCCGATTGACTAACGCGGAAATTGCCGCGCGCGTATCTCTCTCGCCACCAGCAAGCTGGAAGCGTCTTAAGCGACTCGAGGAAGAAGTTATTGATGGTTATTATGCAACCCTTAACAGAAAGGCTCTTGGCTTAAATGTCTTTGCGTTTATTAGTATTACGCTTGATAGCCACTCAGAAGAGGCGATGGATAATTTTGAGCGAGGTGTTGATGCGCTGCCTAATGTGTTGGCGTGTCATAACATATCTGGGAAATATGATTACTTGTTGCAGGTTGTTGTAGAGGACATGGATGAGTTTCATAAGTTGGCCATGTTTAAGATTCGTAGGTTGGGCAATATCAAAGAGATGTACACAGGGTTTTCGTTGCGAGAAGTTAAGCGGAGTACAACGCTACCTCTTTGAGATTAGTTGGAAAGCATTTAGTGAAGTGGTATTTTATATTGTTTTTTTGATAATCTGGTTTGTGATTTTTAAGGGTATTAGAGCATGGCAAAAAAACTCGAGTCGCTTGCAGAGATTGCTGAATTTAAGATCGTGAACATGATCATAGCAGGGCACCTCAAGCTGGGCTCCAGAGTCACTGAGGCTGAACTTGCAGAGAAACTATCAATAAGCACTGCTCCTGTACATCAAGCGCTGCAGGCTTTGAACAGGCTTGGTGTGGTCATTATAAAGCCACGGAAAGGAACGTATATATTTACTTTTACCAAGGAAGACATATGTAAAATGACGCTTGCGCGTTACGCCATTGAAAGCGAGGCGCTGCGGCAAGCTCATGTAAATAGCTCTACCCGATTTAGTTTGGAGCTTTCTAGGGTGATTTCAAAAATGGAGGAGTCTGTAAGGCAGGGAGATCTAACAGGGTATTTAAAGTATGATGCTGAGTTCCATGATGTTTTCTATAAGTATTCAGAGAATGAATTTCTCGTTATGGCATCTAGCGCGATTACCATAAAAGTAATGGTGTTGTGGTATTTGAGTATTCTTGATAAGTATACAGTTGGCGATATGCTGCTATCTTTTGGTGATCATCAAGCTATTTATGAGAAGGTTGTTGTTGGCGAGATTGATCAAGCATGTAAGATCTTATCTTTGCATTTGAAACGCTTGGAAGATATATTTTCCAGGGAGGAGTAAGTGTTTTTGTTCATTTGCGAGGACGGACATGCTCCGTACGTCCTCAGGTGGTTATGGTTTTTTATCTGTGTTGTTGCTTGTTTGCGTATTGACTATTGTGAAGTTTGGAGTGAGTGAGAGTTTCTGTAGTTGAGCGCTTCGAAGTTGGTCGCTATGTTTTTTTGTGAAGCCAAGTTTGCCAAGAAGGATTTCTATCTGATGTATTGGTTGTGGGTGTTTATTATTGATAAGTGTGAGCGGTTCCCTCGCTAAGGATCTATATATGCTTTTAGATAATTAAAGTGTTTTCGCGTTTTGGAGGAGGCGTTACGCATAACTGCTGCCAGCAGCATGACTGCACGATGAGCGCCGTAAGAGCGCTGTTCACAACGGTCTAGAGATTTTTGTGAAATTTCACAGTTTTTTTTTGCGCGGCTGATATTTCACTGTGGCAGGTGGAGATGCTCTAGGTTGGCGCATGTGAATACTAATATTTAAAATAAATAATTGTAGTGCAGTGAAATTTCACGAGTTTAATTTTTTGAGATTTTTGCAGGGGTTGAAAGCTATTTGGGAAGCTGCTTTTATTAGGTTGTGTGAATGAAAAGTCCACGTTTTTCATGATAGACAAAATAATAATTGAGGCTGGTTGGTATGAGAATTACAAGTGTCGAAGTATTTGATTGCAATGTCCGTGAGAAAGATCCTGCGCTTAGTTATTTTAATCCAATTCTGATCCGTATTAACACTGATGAAGGTGTCTCTGGAATAGGAGAGGCTGGACTTGCATATGGATCAGGTTCAAATGCAGCTGTTGGCATAATCAAGGATCTTGCTCCGCGCCTCATTGGTAAAGACCCCATGCGGATTGAGTCCATCTGGGAAGACTTTTACCGTGGCACTTTCTGGGGGATGGGAGGAGGGCCAGTATTTTATGCCGGCATGAGTGCGATTGATATCGCATTGTGGGACATCAAGGGTAAAAAATATAATGCCCCTATTTACGAGCTGATCGGGGGGAAAACCAATGAAAAGCTTAGAACCTATGCCAGTCAGCTTCAATTTGGTTGGGGAGATGAACAAACAGCCCTTTTCGATCCTAAAGACTACGCGGATGCAGCCTTAAAGGCGGTTGCAGAAGGCTATGATTGTATTAAAGTCGATCCAATTCAGTTTTATGGTACCACCAAAGAAGAAAATGCGCTGAGCAACCCTAAGCAAAGTTACTATGGACTTCTACGTAACGAAGATATCAATCGAGCATACGATCGCCTGAAAGCTATGCGGGATGCCGTGGGTAAAGATGTTGATATTATCTTGGAGATTCACTCTCTGCTCGGGGCAAACTCCGCTATTCAGTTAGCCCGCGCTGTTGAAGACATAGGTGTTTACTACTATGAGGAACCAACAAACCCGATGAATACTGACGCATTTGCAAGGGTTACAAATAGCGTGAGTATGCCCGTGTCCACAGGGGAGCGGAATTATACGCGCTGGGGTTATCGTGAGCTTTTAGAGAAACAGGCGGTAGCTGTAATTCAACCAGATGCTTGCTTGGTGGGAGGGATTACTGAAGCTAAGAAAATTTGCGATTATGCAAATATATATCATGCTACTGTTCAAGTGCATGTGTGCGGTGGGCCGGTTTCTACCGCAGCAGCACTGCATATTGAGACTGCAATACCCAATTTCATTATTCATGAACACCACACAATTGCTTTGAAAAAAGATATTATCGATCTTTGCAAGTATGACTATCAACCAAAGAATGGCTTTTTTACAGTTCCTGAGTTGCCTGGGCTTGGTCAAGAACTGAACGATGAAGTTGTTCATCAGTACTTGGTAGCAACAATAAAATAATAAAGCATTGTGAACTTAGCACTGGTCTTGTTTCAGGTCAGTGCTTTGTTACACCCTGGGAGTATAAAATGGAAACGAACATAGCAGCTTTTTCTAATGAGAGCTCAAGCTCAAAAGCTCTTTATGGAAAGGTGATTAGAAGAATAATACCGTACATGTTTGTTTGTTATTTATTTAATTATCTCGATCGCGTGAATGTTGGTTTTGCTAAGCTGCACATGCTTCAAGATATAGGTATGAGCGAGGCCGCGTACGGATTAGGGGCGGGTATATTTTTCATTGGATACTTGGTGTTTGGCTTGCCAAGTAATCTGATGCTGCAACGGATCGGCGCTAGGCGCTGGGTAGCGATTATCATGGTGCTGTGGGGGATTCTCTCAACCTCATTAATGTTCGTAAAAACAGCGGAAACATTTTACGTACTCAGGTTTCTCACAGGTGCCGCTGAAGCAGGTTTTTTTCCTGGTCTGATTTTGTACTTTACGCAGTGGTTTCCTGCTTCAATACGTGGACGTGTGATGGCTTTGTTTATGTCTGCTATTCCACTCTCTGGCGTTCTGGGCGGGCCGCTTTCTGGGTGGATCCTTGAAGCATTTTCGTCCAGCCCCGTTGGTGGTATGGCTGCATGGCAATGGTTATTCGTTATTGAAGGGGTGCCTACTATTCTGTTAGGTGCAGGTGTATATTTTATTTTGGATGATCGAGTACAGGATGCGCGTTGGTTAACTCAAGAAGAAAAAAATGTAATTATATCTGACTTGGCCGCTGACGAAGCCAAAAAGCCTTCCTGCAAGGCGGAGGGCATGAAGCAAGTCCTGAAAAACAAGTGGGTTTGGATTCTGGGTCTTATTTACTTCTCATTTCAAGGTGGCGTTTACGCTATTAGCTTTTGGCTTCCAACAGTAATTAAATCTGGGAATTGGGGTGGGATGTTTATGGTTGGTTCAATCACTGCCATCCCATATGCTGCAGCTGCCTTGTTCATGCTTTTCATGGGAAGATCTGCCGATGCCAGTGGTGAGCGGCGTTGGCACTTGGCAGTTCCGATGATTATGAGTGCTGTAGGTCTAGCAGTTACTGCCAGTGCAGGGGGCTCATCTACAACTGCTCTGTTAGGACTTACTATTGCAACTATGGGCGCTTTTACAGCACTCCCAATGTTTTGGCCACTGTCGAGTTCGTTCCTTAGTACGGCTTCCGCAGTAGGAGGCGTTGCAGTAATCAATTCGATAGGTCAAGTTGCGGGTTTTGCTAGTCCATATTTCGTTGGCTGGATCAAAGATACGACTCACTCAACAGATGCCGCTTGGTATTTTTTGTCAGCACTAACCCTGTTAGGGGCATTGGTAATGCTTCTTGCTACCAAAAAACGTACCTTCCGCAGTTGAGATAGGGTTATTGCAGCGAACCACTTCGATTTGAGGTGCGGCGTTGAATATATTAATAGTTACAGATTTAATAGGGGTTATGTTGGAGCAGATATTATAAATGTTATCTGTTAATTCTTACATGGTTAATGACACCGATGCCTGATATCAAGGGTTTCGGTGTTCACCTGCTCTTGTGTATTGTTGAGATTAACTTATATCCTGAAGTGGATAGCTCATCTACTCTTGTATGATTGATGGTAATGCTGGTCAAGTTGGGTTGTTGATTATTAAGGAGCTAAGGCTTGGTTTTTGAGTTAGGCTATCTTGTCGATAGTTAGTGGCCTATACAATTGGCTCAGAAATCCAGCTAGACGTATAAGGCTAGTCTTCAGTGTTTAACTTATGTATGGATGATTGTTTAGATAATAGGATTAGAGTAATTCCTCCAAGCACCGCGAGAGAGCTAAGACCAAGACGTGCAGTATAGATTTCTCCCAGTAATAAAACTCCGGCAAGTGATGCAATAACAGGGACACTGAGCTGGACGGTCGCTGCGTGGAACGATGAAAGCTGTCGCATTGCCGCGTACCAAATTGCGTATCCAATGCCAGATGCAATGGTGCCTGACGCAAATGCTGCCGCTATGCCAATAACGTCCGCATGAAAAGACTTAATGAAGGGTAGGGCCGTAAGCATGATGAGCGGTACAGACCTCATGAAGTTGCCACTTGTCGTCGCCAACGGGTCAGTCGAAGCTTTGCCAAGAATTGAATATATCCCCCAGGCTACTCCTGAAGTGATCATTATTGCTGCGCTTATCAGAGGGGGGGCATTCGTACCTGGAACAAGAATCACAACTAATCCAGAAATAGCGAAAACTAAGCCCAGTAATGTTAAAGGCCCCATTCGCTCTCCTTTGAAGAAACCGAACCCAAGCATCGTGAGTTGTACTGCTCCGAACAAAATAAGTGCGCCGATGCCAGTGTCCAGATTCAGGTATGAATAGGAAAAAGCGAATGCATAGACGTAGAGTGATAAGCCTCCTCTCCAAGTTCCTGTGCAATTTGGAGTAGACCGCCTAAGCTTAAGAATTATCCATAAAACAAACGCACCACTGACTAAACGTATAACACTAAAACTGATGGGGTCGATAGCACTGTCTCGCAGTGCCAGCCGACAAAGTACGGAGTTCGCTGCGAAAGCGACCATTGCGATGGTTGTTAGTAAAATTATGCGTCGTGATCGCTTGCTCATGATTTTTTGAGTAAAGCTGGCACTCATGAAGTAGTCTTCCACTTAATTGGGTCAGATTTAGATGTTTCATGATCGAAGAGCTATCGTTATATTTTTTAAATGCATCAATGATAGATGATAATTTTATTGTGCTAAAACTCAACCAACTGGCGATGTACTTTATTCAAAATGTAAAGCAGCTAATTTTTGCGATTGAGTGAGCTGCCAGGCGGGACTCTAGGTCAAATTGCTCCTATCACAGCTGCACATAGAAATGTGACTAATATAATCAACAAAAAAACAATGCCCCATGAGTTTTTTGTTGGTTTCCTTTGATCGCCTCTTTTGGCAGACTCACTATCGCAACAAAGTGAACTATTTCGCCCTTGTTCCCTCGCTCTCTTAAGAGCTAATATTGAGCAGTATCGCATGTAAATATCCCTAGATTAATTTATATTGAATGTGATTTTTCCGAAGTGTACAAATATCTTGAACTCCATGCGGTAATGCATGAGGCAACATAGTCAGCGTCCTTGCTATTGGTTAACAAGTGGTCGGCAGAGTCTAGTGAAATAAAACTTTTAGGATGCTTCGCGGTCTGGTAAATTTTTTGAGCTTGTTCTATTGAAACAACGGTATCTACTGGGGAGTGGAAAACTAGCAGCGCCCTACGTAGGCTTGCAATATTTTTGTCCTGTTGATGTGTCTCAATATCATCAAGGAACTGTTTTTTTATGTTGAACTCTCTACCTGCTAACATGACTTTAAATTCTCCATGATCTCTTATGTTAGCTACCTCGCTTTTGAACTGTTTTATTACATGGGACGCCTCAGCAGGAGCACCTATGGTCACAACTCCTTTTACTTCTGGGATATATTTGGCCGCTGCTATGACTGCAGCCCCTCCTAAACTATGGCCTATTAGGATAGCTGGAGCTTCATGTGTTTCTCGCAAATAGTCTGCTGCTGCTACCAAGTCAGCAACATTGGATGAGAAATTGCTGTTGGAGAAATCACCTTCACTATTGCCAAGGCCTGTAAAATCAAATCTGAGAACAGCAATATTGTTGTCAACCAGGGCTTTTGCAATTCTCGCAGCCGCTTTGATGTCTTTACCGCAAGTGAAGCAGTGGGCGAATAGAGCGTAAGCGCTAGGTGCTTCTGGCGTTTGAAGAAGGCCGGATAAGCTTACTGATTCAGAATTTTTAAATATTATCTGTTGTTTGCTCATGATTTTTCCACAGATCAGCTATTGGTTCAGCAAAAGATCGAGACTTGACCGAGAAGCATTTTTTGCCACGGCCTTTCTAAGGATGCGGTGGCCATTACGAAGCAAGACTACCATCCAGTAGGTAGGTTTGCAATGTTTGTGACCGCTTTGCGAGCGTTTTTGAGTAGAGTATGGATCGAGCGGACTGAAGGGCAGGGCGTTAGGGATGTGGAGAGGTGAAATCCCTCACATCAGCCCGTAAGGGAAATGGCATAGCATAGAGATGGTCATGGATCTAGATGCGTGCTGAATAGTGGGCAGGGTGTTGTCAGGAAAGCCTGATGTAGACTTGATGATCAATGCTTTTGATATGGCCTACAATCAAAGAGAGAAGCTTCAGAACTGCTGCTGCTTCATTTCGATCAGGGGTCGCAATACGCTAGTCGTCAGCGTCAGCGTCAGCGTCAGCGTCTGTGGCTTTACAGCACAAAGTAGAGCACGATATTTGAATAGCCCCTAGTTTCGTAGACATCTTCATACCTTAAAATTAGGCCATTCAGGAGGTGCCATGAGCAATCCACGTTATGCCGAAGAATTCAAAATCCAAGCGATCAATCAAATGATCGAAAAAAAGCTGCCTGTCGCTTATGTGGCAGCACGTTTTGGCGTATCGACTCACAGCCTTTATGCGTGGGTAAAGCGTAAGCGGCTGGCTATCCCACCTTGCGCAATTACAAGACGTAACCGCACGCAGCCCGCTTCTGCATGTCGAAGGGCGTAGCATATGTTCTGGAATGGGTCGTATGGTCAATGAGTCGTTTAGGAGTTGTTCCCGTTGAAATTCGATTTAACTGAACTACACACAAAATATGCAGGCGCGGCAGACCCGGCCCTCGGCCATATTCCGAACGATCTGATAGCTGCTATCCAGGATGTGTACAAGCCGGCGGGAATGCAATTGACGGATCTGGCTCTACGCGAGGCTGAGAGTGTCGAGTATGGTGCCTCCCGCTTTGGCCTCGACGGACACACCATTGCCTTCCGTGTGGCTAAAACAACGCCGACGAAGATTGGACAGTTCGTCACAATATGGAAGCGCCCGACGTCAGGCAGCATCATTGCACCTCTCGATGTCGATGATGGCGTAGCCTTTGTTGTAGTGAGTGTGTTCGATGCAACTCATCGCGGACAGTTTGTTTTCGACCAGAAAATACTGGCATCAAAGGGCATCATGGCGATTAACGGTAAAGGCGGTAAGCGCGCCATCCGCGTTTATCCACCTTGGGTCAAACCAGTCGCCAAAGAGGCCGTTAGGACACAACAATGGCAACTACAATACTTCCTTCCTCTTGAACAAAGCGGAAGCGCCGATTCCGTGCAGGTGCGTCGGTTATTTGAAGTTTAAGATCCTTATCCGTCATTCTTGAGCGTTCTGGGTAAGCCCGACGTCCACCTATACGGCAGGAGCTGATCAATTTCACTCGCACGCTGCGTCGGCAGACGCGTGAGAACGTCCTTCAAATAAGCATACGGATCATGCCCGTTGAGCCGCGCAGATTGGATCAAACCCATGATCGCCGCCGCCCGTTTACCGCTGCGTAGCGACCCTGCGAAGAGCCAGTTCTTGCGTCCAAGAGCCCAAGGCCGGATCTGGTTCTCTACCCAATTATTGTCAATGGGAACAGTTCCGTCATCGAGGTAGCGCGACAGCGCTGCCCAGCGTTTCAGACTGTAATCCAATGCTCTGCTGATAGCCGAACCTTCGGGCACGAGATCGCGCTGCGCGATCATCCAGGCATGCAGCCTATCCATCACCGGTACTGCTTTTTCTTGCCGTATTCGGCGCAGTAAATCCGGATCCAGGTCACGGACTTCACTTTCGATTTCGTACAGCAACTGGATATAGCGCAGGGCTTGCTCGGCGAGCATGCTCTTGTTGGTGGCATGCAATTCGAAGAACTTACGCCGCGCATGGGCCATGCAACCGATCTCCGTCACGCCGAGTTCGAAGCTGGCCTTGTAACCGCCAAAATCATCACAGACCAGCTTGCCCTTCCAGCCTTGCAGGAAGTTGGGGCCGCGATCAGGTGTCTTCCCAGGGTGCATTACATTTCGGTTCAGCAGGCCCAACTGGACATTAGTCAATAATTGATGCTCGGTTACAAATGTGGATGCTACCTCATCAACTCAATTGCTGGCCAACGCCCGCTTGCAGGCCGGGGAAATAATTAACGTCGTGTCCGGGACTATTTGATCACTAAAGTTTTAGGCCTTATCCGAGCAATGCCTATTGAGTATTTGTTTTGATCGGCCACAGGAAATGCGAAAAATCTGCCGATGCCAGTCGCCCGCATAAGCTGCGACACTCCGACGCAGTCATAGGCCTTGGCTCGCTATAACATGCTCGTCAAAAGACATGTGACAGTCTGTCGCATGAGGCTTCGTGGAACCCTGCTTGAAAAAGGCTTCCTGGCTCGTGCGAACAACACATAAAAGCCTTAATCTATTAGCGATTTGTGGTTTCACCGGCTGTTGAAGTAATAGGGGAGTAGGTATGCCTTTACCACACTGTTCCACCAAGTGTGAACGCCTAGCTCTCTTGGGCCATTTCTACTGGGAAGGTACCGGAAGCTATCGGGCTACCAGCGCGAAGACCTGCCTCACAGCGTAATTCTGGCAACGTCTTCGGTTAGAATTTCACTTGGGTGAACTCTCTGAAAGTCGTGTAATTGAGTTGTACCTCCATCGTCCAGTTATTTCTGGGCTGTGGGTTTGACCGACTTCTTCATGCCCTTAATTAGTAGTAATGCCGCTCACATGAAACTGTCCCTTGCAGACCGCTCACTCGTTGCCTGGATGCTGTGTTTTTGCGTCCTGCTCAACGTGTACGCCTGCGGTTTGGGGCATGGGCAGATGACCGGGTTCGAGCTTAATGGCGTCGGCGGTCAGTTCTGTTCTGCGTCGGGCAACAAGAGTCCGGTACAAAGCACGGACTACACCGACCAGTCAGTTAGCGGTTGGGTTGGAAGCTTTACCTGTCCGATCTGTTCTGCGGTGACGTTGAGCATCGCTTTCTTATTTTGTCTGACCTGGTTATTGCGGGTAGGGCAAAAGCTGCGCCCAAGCCGTGAATTGGGTTCCAGGGCGCCTCCTCGATACTCTTGGCCATCGGCTAATCCCCGCGCTCCCCCTCAAAACTGACGCTTGCATGTGACCGGTCAAACTCGGCCGTCACTGCTTTATTACGACGTTATTTTTACGCCTGATTGTCGCTGACGCGACCGCAGGTGGACGTCGTTCAATCGTCATGAGGAGGTAGTCCTATGTCTCGCGTTATTGATCATTCAGGTTGCAAGTTCAGCTTATTCGAAAGCTTAAGTTTTACATCTGCTACATCAGATAATCCGCAACGAACGATTGTGGGGTGGCTGGCATGCGCTCTGTAGTTATTCCTTCAGGGGTTTCACGGCTAGCCACTAAAACTTCGCGCCTAAGCAGTCGTGGCGATTTCCTGTTGCCGTTTCCTGATTACCCCGGCAATGCACGCTGTTTTGTTCATCTTGATACCCGGTTGTTGCCTTACTGGCACACGCTATTTGATGTGTGCCCCGGGCTACTCAAGCTTGATCCTCCAGACGGTTTGAACATCTTCCGTAGTTTCATGATCTGGGCATATCGCAATCACCCACCGCTGAATTGGACGTACTACCTGAGCGTCTGCCGCTGGTTACTCACGTCAAACTATCGATCTCAAATTACTGAGGATTACATCGACTCATTCATGGCTGCAGCGGCAGCCCGATGGGTAAACACCGACGATAGCCAAGCGCGTGGGATGGTACTCGTTTGGCAAGGCTCACCCATGAGGGTGTTTGACTGGAAAGTAGAGCCTCGCAGCGTTCCAGGTAACGATCCTGAGCATGAAGAGTTTCCTCCTGCGCCGTGGGACTTTGCTTGGTGTCCCTTGACAGGGAAGGGCGGCAGCGGATTCCGACGGTGGTTGCCTATTCCCGGATATGAAGGTCAAACACAGTTATCCAAGCCTGTGCGTGATAAGTAGAGCACCTGCTAGTGCGTAGACGTCAAATTATCGCAGCCTGGCTCAGTCTGTTCGCCATGCTGATGATCTTTGCCGGCCCGCTGATCAGTCAGGGGATCAGTCTTGCCCAAGACAAAAGCCAAGCAATGAGCATGGCTGTCATGGAGTGCCACGACATGCCTGGCATGAGCCAGATGTCTCACCATGGCTCTGTGGACAAGCACCATGATCTGATCGTGTGGGAAAAGTGCGGATATTGTTCTCTTCTGTTCCAGCACCCTGCGCTCACTGAGTCAAGCCTGCCGAGCATTCGGCGCCATGTTCCACTGTCAAAGTGTCTATCTGCCCGCTTTATCCCTCGGCAAGCTGTACCACCGGTGTTCCCTGGCGCACGAAGCCGAGCTCCGCCTACTCGACCGTTGAATGTTCTCTTCATTTTCTGCTAGGCGCACATGGCTGGATCTGCGTTGCCGGGGCCACGCACCCGCTGATGCTTATTGTTCAAGTGCGCTTTGCCAGCACCTGTCTTTCAACGGTAGATCCCATGTACTTGACCAAGAACGAGCCATTTTTTCACACTGCCCCATCGCATCTGCGCTGGCGCCGAGCCTTTTGTATGTTTCTGGGGTTGGCATTACCCGTTATTGTCCAAGCCGCGCAGCCTGAGGAGGGTGCAAAAAGCTTACAGTCCTGGACATTGGCACCTACAACCGTTTCTGGAGCAGGTCACGGCTATACTGCACCCACTTCTGAGTCAGCCACGCGCACCGATACGCCCCTGGTCGAAGTCCCGCAGTCGGTGCAAGTTGTCACCCAATCGATGCTTAAGGAACAGGGCAGTCGCTTTCTTTCCGATGCGCTGGTTAACGTTTCCGGGGTAAGAGCAACCAAGCCTCAGGAAGCGCTGTTCGCTCAACCAATCGTGCGCGGTTTTCCGGCAGAAATTTACATGAATGGGCTGCCAGCCTTCGGAGGGACTGCGGCAAGCATTGACCCGACGAGCCTGATCGGTACTGAGCGCATCGAAGTGCTTAAAGGCCCTACGTCAGCGCTGTACGGCGGCGGTATCGGCGCGCCACTGGGTGGCCTGATCAACGTGATTTCGAAGCGGCCAGAGGCCGAGCCTAGCGCGTTCCTGTCGATGCGCGCCGGTAGCTTCGGCACGGTGAATCCTTCGATGGATATCAATACACCCATTGGCGACAAGGTGGCCGCGCGGATTTCCGCCGACTACCAGGAAAACGACAGCTGGATTGATCACGTAAACGGTCATCAATGGTCGATACAGCCCAGCGTTGCGTTCCAGCTATCGCCTGAGACCGAGCTCTTGCTGCGTGGCCAGTATGAGGATCGCAGCCAGCTCGAATTTTCCGGCCTGCCCGCCGCTCAGGCATTGAGTGGGCAGATTGACCGCAACGCTTTCCCGGGTGCCAGCAGCGGGCAGCCTCACACCACCATCGAGAATCGCACGACCACTGCCGAACTCAGGCACGAGGTTAACGACGATACGAGGTTGAGCGTTTCCGCCCAGTATTACGAAGGCAAGATACGCGACAACGGCGGCTTCATATTTCCGGAGCTGCTTGGGGCGGATCCTGCAACACCCACGGTTTATCCAATATTCAAGCTTTACCTGCCAACAAGCATTCGGGAAAGCACGCTGGATACCAACTTGAGCTCCAGAATCGAATCGCTTGGCGGCAGCCACGAACTGATGGTGGGCGCGAGCTACGACCGTACCGACTTCACCTCGGGTGTCTCTAATGCCGAGTTGATTGGCGAGCTTGATCTGGCCAATCCCAGTTATGGGATTTCCTACGGAGCGACGCCGCAAACCATTGTGTCTCAGACCAACCGCTACGAAACGAAAGCTGTTTATCTTCAGGATCAGGCGACTTATGGCCGGTTCCATCTGTTGGGGTCGTTGCGGCTTACCCAGCTCAACCTCAAGCAGCAAGAGCAGGGCGTTGATACCTCTTATCATCGTGTGACACCACGACTGGGCATCACTTATGACCTGACCGAGAGTCTTGCACTGTATGCAGCGTATTCCACCGGTTTCAGGGGCGAGTTCAACTATAACGGCCAGGAAACACCCAAGCCTGAGCTTTCTCGTAACTACGAGGCGGGCGTCAAGCTGGCATACCTAGATCTCGGCCTGTCCGGCACTCTCGCGGTGTTCGAGCAGACGCGCCGCAACGTATCCACCCCAGATCCCGACCCTGCTAAAGCGATTCTGGGGTATTCAGTCCAGAGCGGTGAACAACGCGCTCGCGGAATAGAAGCAGATCTGGTCTGGGAACCAACCCCGGCTCTTTCATTGCTGGGCAACTACGCCTACACACAGGCACAAGTGACAGAAGACAATACGATTCCGATGGGTGATGTCCTAGCGCGCGTACCTCGGCATAGCGGCCGCCTCGCGGCCCGCTATCGGATACTGGATGGCGCGGTAAAGGGACTGGGATTTGGTGCCGGAATTACCGCGCTCAGCGCTCGCGAGCTGACATTGCCTAATACGGTCTCCGTGCCGGGCTACGCATTGCTCGATGCGCAGACTTCGTATGATTTCGACTGTTACACGATCTCTGTATCTGCGGTCAATCTGACAGGCCGTAAAGTCTTCGAGACCTATCAATATCTGGGGTCTCCAGTGGTATTACCCACACAACCACGCTCAGCTTACTTAACGCTGACAGCCAGCTTCTAAGGAAACCATCATGATCGATAACCAACGACGTAACTTGGTGATTGGTGCGCTCCTGGCTCCATTGGCTGCCAGTATTCACCTCAAGGCTTCGGCTGCTGACAAATCCATGCATGAGCATAAGATGCCTGACATGGGCCCCGACATGGATAAAGTGCCTTGGATGGGCGAAGAACAAATCGCAATGTTGATCTACCCAGGCATGACGGTGATGGATCTCGTCGGGCCGCACTGCATGTTTGGTTCACTCATGGGGGCCAAGATTTATATCGTCGCCAAATCGCTGGATCCAGTCACGAGCGATGCAGGGTTAACGATTGTCCCGACCGACACCTTTGATACCTGTCCTCGCGACCTGACTGTACTTTTCACCCCCGGTGGTACGGACGGCACCCTAGCAGCAGCCTCTGATGCCGATACCCTGGCCTTCATGGCTGATCGAGGGTCACGTGCCAAATACGTCACCAGTGTCTGCTCTGGCTCGCTGATACTTGGTGCTGCGGGATTGTTAAAGGGCTACAAGGCTACCTCGCACTGGGCGTGCCGGGATGCTTTGGCCGGGTTCGGTGCAATTCCGACTGAAGCTCGCGTTGTGCGCGACCGTAACCGGATCACGGGGGCGGGTGTAACAGCAGGGCTGGATTTTGGCCTAAGTATGGTCGCTGAGCTACGCGACCAGACCTATGCCGAGTGCACCCAACTGATGAGCGAATATGATCCTGAACCTCCGTTCAACGCAGGCTCCATGAAGACGGCTCCCCCATACGTGAAGAACGCAACGATCCAGATGGCTATGGACTTCACCAAACAGGCAGAAGCGCTTGCTGGCATAACGAAAAGCTAAAGCCTCCCAAGGCCTACAGCGCGTTCCATTGCTGGGGCGCGCCGTGAGCCTTCATTTACAACGAGTGTTTTGAGAGGAGACGCTAGTTGCAAGATTCAACACTAAGATCAGTCGGTGATAGATTCTGGAGGTAGCGGCTCAAATACCCGTGCCAGTAATGCAGTGGCATGCCTAATAGCTTTTTCACGGAAAATGCTGCTGACATTAATTCCCTCGGCGTGGATAAAGGTTAGGCCGTGTATGCCAAGAAACAAAAGCACCTGACGTAGATAAGGTTCTTGGTAATCCGAGCTGTCATCAGCATGAATTCCGCCTTGGACGGTTAGGATGATTGCGCGTTTACCGGTTAACAAACCTTGGGCGCGCGCGGGTGTGTATTTGAAAGCCACGCCAGCTCGGATCTCATGGTCTAAACAAGCTTTAAGAGTGCTGGGAAGAGTGAAGTTGTACATGGGTGATGCGATGAACAATACGTCAGCCTTTACTAGCTCGTTAACCAATTCGTTGGAGCGCTCCAAACAAGCCTGTTCACTTTCACTGCGCTGTCCAGCAGGCTTCATCCAACTACCTAGCAAGTTTGCATCCATGTGGGGTATGGGGTTGAGAGCCACGTCACGAATGATTATTTGATCTGTAGGATGGGCGACTCGCCACTGACTAATAAATTTCAGGGTCAGTTGGCGAGAAACTGACTCTTCTTGACGGATGCTGCTTTCGATGATGAGAACATTGGACATGATTTTTATTCACTATCGTCTTAAGTCGATAGGTCGACATTAATCGCTTTCACATCATAAAAAAGCGCAAAAATAGCTGTTACTTATCTACAAATTCGTTTTCATGCTCATAGTTGTTATCCAGTCGTTTGCCCAGGCATCAGAGCATTGGAGAGCGGGGCATTATTAGTTAGCGTCCAGTGAACCCCCCTTTGCTTTCTGGCATTCGAGAGGATGGTATCGGTCTGTGTTGAGTAGGCATTATTCCGTTCAATGTCAGGGTGCCGATGCCACTAGCGAATGGCTATATCTTCACCACGACTACTCCGATTCAAGCGTTACAAATTTACCGGATCTGTTAAATGTGTAGGTGAGTCTTCGCATCAACTCCAGCCTTCCAGGGTGAAGACCATGAATATCAGATCCAAGGAATCAAAACGACCACTGCAATGGGAAGTGCCACCGCTGCAAGCAACGTTTGACTGGCAATTATCCCTGCCATCAGTGGTGCATCCCCGCCTAGCTGTCGCGCCATGATGTAGGACGACGAAGCTGTAGGCAGTGCCTGGAAAAGCAATGCCGCGATTGCTGCTTTGCCGTCCAATCCAAACACATGACATGCGCACAGCGTGGTCAGCGGCATGATCATGAACTTGACCACCGATGAATACGCGACGGGTCGAACCCAGCTGTGCACAGAGCCCAGCTCAAGTGCTGCCCCTACACACAGTAAGCCAAGTGGTAAGGATGCTTGTCCTAAAGCCTTGATCACCGGCTCAATGCCAGCAGGCAGGCCCAATCCTAATGCCTGAAGCAATATCCCTCCGAAACAGGCGAGTACTAGAGGGTTAAGTGCCAACTGCTTGGCAACCTTGCCCAAAGACATCCTGCCACCTGTGCCATAGCGTGCGAACACCAATACGCAAAGGATGTTTACGGTCGGCACTATTGCAGCATTGGCTACGGCAGCCAGAGCGATGCCCTGAGCACCGAACAAACCGGCCACCACTGAGACGCCCACATAATTATTAAAGCGCACCCCTCCTTGGAAGACGGAAGTGAACGCCGCGTCGTTACCCTTAATGATCCGACGGGCGCCGACCATCAGCACAGCGACCATGACCGTCGAGAGTACAAGCGCCATGATCATCCCTTGGACTGGCACGTTGTCCAACTTGGCGGTTGCCAGACCATGCAAAAACAGCGCGGGCAGAAGAACGTAGTAGCCTAGGCGCTCGGCCTGTGCCCAGAAACTGTCTTCCAGAAACCGGCTGCGCTTGAGCCAGGCGCCCATCACAATCAGCACTGCTATGGGCGCAAGCGCAATCAAAAGTTCGGCGGTCACGAGTATGCCTCTAACGCACGAACCAACCGCTTGCATCCTTCAACCAGGGTAGCTTCGTCGGTGGCGAAGGAAAGGCGTAGATGTCCCGGTAGTCCAAAAGCACTTCCGGGAACCGTTGCAACGCCGACTTCGAGCAGATCTAACGCGAGAGATTGATCGTCAATGCTCGTTTTGAACTGAGGAAGCAGATAGAACGCACCCTCGGGGCATGATACCTCCAGTTTATCGCTCGCTTGGAGGACTTGAAGTGCGGCGTCTCGGCGCTGACGATAGATCGCGTTGCGCTCAGCAAGAAAACCTCGTGGCCCTTCAAGCGCAGCGACCGCAGCGAGCTGGCTCAAGGTGCTGGTCTGCGTACAGTTTTGAGATTGCACGGTAGTGATTGCCGAAATCAGCGACCTCGATCCGCAACCCCAGCCTACGCGCCAACCTGTCATGGCGTAGGCTTTGGATACGCCGTCGACGATGAGGATACGTTCTGCCAGGTCTGGCGCTACCGACGCCAATGTCAGACAAGGGCCTTGAGTGAATCGGATTTCCGCGTAAATATCGTCGGACAGCACCATCACATCCGGATACTGGCGCAGAACTTCAGCCAACGCTTGCAAATCGGTTTCTGAGTACAAAGAGCCGGAGGGATTACCTGGTGCATTGAGAATCACCCACTTGGGCGATTTTGCCAGGCGCAGACCTGCTGCCAAGTGCTCCGCTGTCAATCTGAATCCTTCCGAAGCGGTGGTCGGCAGAATGATCGGTTGGGCACCGCACATCTTAATCATGGCGGGATAGCTGGCCCAGTAAGGCGCCGGGACGATAACGTCATCACCGGGCTTAAGGGTCGCTTGGAAGGCGTTAAAGATGATCTGTTTTGCGCCACATCCAACCGCGATTTGATCATCGCCGAAATCTAATCCCCGGTCTTCCCTTACTCGCATACGGATAGCACTGCGGAGGGGCTCGATACCGTTCGATGGGGAATACGTCAGACGGCTGCCTAACGCTAGATGCGCAGCGTCGAGGACATGCTCAGGGGCATTGAAATCAGGTTCGCCGAGCGTTAAGTCAATTACATCCCGCCCCTCAGCGCGCATGGTGGCAGCAAGTTTGGCCATAAGCAGAATGGGCGATTGGAAAGCACTAGTTGGAGTTTCGTTGTTGTGCATGGTGCCCTTCAGAATGCGTTTGGATGGGCACCACGATAAGGAGTCGATACCTAAAGTAAAAACGATTTAAAATTGGTTGTTCAACAAGTTTTACTCATCGGTCGTTACGTGGGGGCGTGCTTTTTGACAGCCTCCGCCAGGGCGGTTGCTAGCCGTGCAAGTGGCCTTTCTTCTTGCTCCAGAAGCACAACACGACGCGTTCTTTGCGGTGATCCGAATGGCTGGACTTCTAGGTGCTTGAGTTGTTCAAGGTTCTGGCTGGATAGCGGAACCACTGACACCCCCAAACCGCTGGCAACCATCTGAATAATCGCATCCTGGCTGTCCAACTCCATACTGGTTTGCACATGCAGCCGCAGCCGGCGAAGCTCCCGATCTATGGTGCGCCCGGCCCAAGCCCTGCGGTCAAAGCGGATAAACGGTAGTTGTTGAAGTAGCTGTCGAAAATCTAAGCCTGCGCATGAACCGGGAGCAATGATCCAAAAGCCTTCCTCGTAGAGTGTTGTACTAACCAGACCATAAGGGTGCGGTTTCACAGGTTCTGTGGTGATTGCGACATCCAGCTCTCCAGCCTCTACGCGCGTGGCCAATTCGGCAGACATGCCCGAGGCTACGTTTATCCTTAGATGAGGGTGCTCGGCGGCCAGGCCGGCCAGGGCCAAAGGCAAGGCACTGGCCAGCGCAGTCTGGATGGCTCCAATTTTCAGTCGACCGCGCAGCTCGTTTTCACCACCAATGTCCGAAGCAATGCTGTCGTAAAGTGCAACGATCTCGCGCGCCCGCTCCACGGCCAAATGACCTGCATCTGTTAATACGGGCAATCGACGCGAGCGGTCAAACAACGAAGCGTTGAACTCCTCTTCAAGTGACTTTATGTGAAGGCTCACTGCCGATTGTGTGAGATGAACGGTGTCTGCGGCTCGCGCAAACGAACCGTGCTGAGCGATAGCGATTAAGGTACGAAGCGCGCGCAATGACATAGTGATCTCTCCTGCGTTGCATTCGGCAAGCAGGTGACTGGATTGATTGGAAAGTTGCTTTTTTAGGCAACTGGTCATGGCCTTCAACGGGGCCCTAGCAACCTTGATCAGCCATCGATGCTATTGGATTGCCAAATCACTTAGTGATGCGCGGTGATGATACACCCGCTAGCATCGTCTCAGACTATTGGTGCAGTGTCAGATAGCTATATGCAGACCGCTCCCCTGCACGTTAAGAATGCAATGATCCAAATGGCCGTGGACTTCACGAAGCAGGCAGAAGCACTTTCTGGGATGGCAAAAGGTTAGAGCCTTTATCTAAGGCACGCACCTTAGTGGGGGCGTGTCGTCCAATATCAACCAGATGGATATTGATCCAGCCTTCATTACTCTTACAGTCAGCAGCCAGTCGAAGATTTCCCCGGCAACATTGCTAGCGCGACACCGCCCAATACGATGCCTGAGATTAATAGTAGGTGCAGTGATATAGGCTCGTTCAGAATCAGTACGCCTGCGAGCGAAGCAATGATTGGAACGCTCAACTGAAGGGTGGCGGCTTGCTGGGAACTGATATGCCTGACAGTGCTGTACCAGAGCGCATAACCGCAGCCTGATGCCAACACGCCTGATGCAAGCGCGTACATCGCCCCAGTAGGGCTCATATGAAGGCCGCTTCCAAAAAACTTTACTGGAGCCAGTAAAAGTAAGAAAGGGAGACACCTCGCAAAGTTGCCTGCGGTTTCCGTCAGCGGATTCACAGCTGCTTTTCCGAGCAGCGAATAGACTCCCCACGCTACCCCTGAAATTGTCATCAGCACTGCGCTACTCAAGGGCGGCGAATTAGCGCTGGGTAGCAATAAGGTAAGTAAACCACCTGTTGTCACTAACATGCCTATCACCACTTTCTTTTGAAAGCGCTCACCTTGCGCCCAAGAAAACATAAACATTGTGATCTGCACCGCCCCGAATAAAATCAGTGCTCCCATTCCTGCGCCTAACTGAACGTAAGCGATAGAGAAGAGATAGGCGTATAGAAAGAGTGAAAGGCCTCCCTTCCAGCTTCCACGGATAGCGGCTTGAGGATTGCGAAATCTGATCAACAGCAGCAAAAATAACCCGCCACTGAACAAACGAATCACGGTGAATGACTCGGGATCGATTTGACCCTCCATCAGCGCCCGCCGGCAAAAAATTGAATTTGCCGCGAATGCCATCAGGCACAAGATTACTTGGAACACCCAGCGTGATCGCCTGGCACAGTCTCGATTAGCGGTTGATTGTATTTTCACCACAGATGAACCTAAGCGATAAAAAACGTTACTGAATCTCAAGGCCGCAGGAAGACAACTGAGAACTACTCACGGTTGGACATTCCAGGCCTGCCTCATTCACCCAAATCAGGTGAGGCGCAGTGGTGACATCCGCGAAGGTTTAACCCACGAATAACCAGAAACCAGAAGGAGCCCGTTCGGGCTCCTAAAAACTAACCGTTACACGTTTATGCCGAGAGGTATTCGTCCACAGATTTAACGGTGGCGTAGCCAAACTCAAATGCGGCCATCATCGCCGCATGCACTTGAGCGGCAGGCACGTTCACCCCGTGAAATGAGAGATCTAAGGTGGCGCAGGCATCATGCACCACAGTAACCGGATAACCCATATCCGCTGCAGCACGCACTACTGCGTCGATGCACATGTGGCTCATAGCACCTATCACCACGATATCCTGAACATCGAACGCATCCAGTTGCTTCTTGAGGTCAGTGTCTCTGAAGGCGTTGATGTGTTTTTTAACAATCACGGGCTCGTCACCCTCAGGAGCTACCTCTGGCTGAATCTGCGCGCCGCTGGATCCTTTGACGAAAATCGGGACATTCGCATCATCGGATTCGTGCCGTATGTGAAAAACAGGAATACCTTTATTTCGCGCATGGTCGATGACCCGACGAGCATTCGCAACAGCTGCCTCGATGCCACTCAAAGGTAATTTGCCAGTGGGCAAGTATTCGTTTTGCAGATCAATTACTACTAGACCTTGTTTCATGAACGATCTCCAATCAACTTTTCAATGTAATGTTGTTGTGAAGGCTGAGACGGCATTTGGGTAAGCAAGATGCCTTTTGCCCATGTCCAGCAGGGTTTGTATCAGTACTCCAGCGAAGCGCCGTCTTCCGGTATATCGACACGACCCTCGATACCTTGCTTATTGACGTAATTGCGTAACTCTTCACGGGTCAGGGACATATGGTTCACAGCGTCCATGTGCACCGCGACAATTTTTGCGTCTTTCGCGGTCTGTGTAGCACGCAGGACATCTTCCTCGCCCATGATGATCGCCCCCTCGAATCCCGTCATTTTTGCTTTCCCTGCGTTGAGCACGATTACTTCAGGGTGGTATTTCTCGATGGCTTGGTCGACCTCTTTACGCCAGATGGTGTCACCGGCGAGATAGAGAGTTTTGTAGCCTGGCGCTTGAAACACTACACCCATGGCTTCGCCTAGCGGTTTTGCGAGGGCTGGTACGGCATACATTTCGTCAGTGCCATGCTGCCCACCGGTCTTGGTTATTTTGACGCCGCCGAACTCAGCTTCGTCAGTCAGCACACGTACATTCTTGAACCCCTGGGAACGAATCAGCTGTGCATCGTCTTCGTGCTGAGTGAACAGTGGGATGTCTTTAGGCAGCGCTTTTTGTGCCGCATCATCCCAGTGGTCAAGGTGTGTGTGCGTGACGATGACAGCGTCCACACCGGAGATAACGTTGTCTGGGGTTTCGGGTAGATCAACCAGTGGATTGCGGAGGTTGCTTCGGTAGGTATTTTCAAACCCGGGGTAGGCACCTTTTTTAGCCAGCATGGGATCGATCAAGAACGTAGTGCCACCGTAGGTGATCTTCACCGTTGCATTGCGAACTTGCTGCAGATCCACTTTATGGGTTGCATCAGCCGTCTGAGGGGCGTTTGAGCCCGCAAATGCCTGTGTGGTGGCCACAGCGCAAGCAATGCTGAGGGCGAGAGAAAGAGGTGTAAAATTCATAGTGTTAATCCAGTAAATGCATCGAATACACCATTCTTGCCCAAAGCGCTAAAGCCTGATAGCGGCCTAAATGACATATTTCGATATAATCGGGCCAAATGTTCGAGGCTGCCAGATGAAACCCATACGTGTAGCTGTTCTAGCTTTTAACGGCGTGAGTCTGTTCCATCTTTCGGTGCCGGGAATGGTATTGGGGACGGCTCAATCCGAACCTGGCGAACCTCAATACGAGGTCAGCTACTGCACAGAGACGCCTGGAATGGTTAGCTGCGACCAAGGCATCGACTTAGCGGTTGCTCATGGCCTGGAACTCATGGAGGCATCTGATTTAATTGTCATTCCATCGTGGGGCGAACAATTGGTCGCGGCCTCGACACCGCTTTTGAGAGCCCTTCAGCAGGCGAATGCACAAGGCAAGCTCATCGTAGGGTTATGTTTGGGAGCATTCGTACTTGGAGAAGCCGGACTGCTTGATGGTAAAGAGGCGACCACTCACTGGGCAGGCAGAGACGAGTTTTCGCGACGCTTTCCTGAGGTTGGCTTCAGGCCCGATGTGCTCTATGTCAGTGACGGCAACATCATGACCTCGGCTGGAACGGTGGCGGCAATCGATTGTTGCCTGCATTTGGTGCGTCAGCGGCTCGGAGCTGATGTGGCGAATCGCACCGCGAAGATGTTGGTTACCCCACCGCACAGGCAGGGAGGTCAGGCTCAATACGTGGAGCATCCTGTGCCGAAACTCTCTAGCGAGACTCATTTGTCCGATGTGTTGGCGTGGGCTCGAGTGAACCTGGCCAGTGATCTATCGCTCGACGTCATGGCAGACAGGGCGAAAATGAGCAGGCGTACTTTTACCCGGCGGTTTCGGGAGGCCACTGGCAGTACCGTCTCTAAATGGTTGAATGCTCAGCGAGTCGTCAGGGCGCAAGAACTGCTTGAAACGACTGATTTACCTATTGAATGCGTTGCCGGCGAGGCCGGTTTTGGAACCCCCTTGTCCTTGAGGCAACAATTTGGCGCTCAGCTTGGAACGTCACCTTCAGAGTATCGACGAATGTTCTCTCGCGAAACGATACCGGGCGGCAAGGCAAGCGGCAGCTAGCATTAGACCTAACCGCTTATTCGCACCAAGGTTTGACGCTCAACGATGTGCTACTGGTCAGGCCGGAGCATTCCTGACTACCGCGAGTAGCGCCTGCAGCGGATGTAGAACAGTTACACTCTCTTTTTGCTTACCTGGCTTCGGCAAGAATAGCCATAAGCTAATAGCCGGCCTGAAACATTCATTTTTGTTACTAGTGGGCCCCAGGGTTGTTTGTAAATCACTTTAGACATCTCAGCATTCGTAGTCTCATATCCATAGGTATGGAAAGTGTATGGCCCAAGCGTAATATGGAGGTGTCTTGTTGCAGGTGCAAGACAAAGTCATGAACACTCTGCGGGACAGTGGCTTCATCGTCCCCGCTGAACCCAATGAGGTTGAAGCCCGATGTGGGTGTTTCTGGAATTTCGGGGAAGTATTCAGCAACGCAGTGCCAGTCGATGTCCTTCATCGCAAGCATCAGGACTTTGGAGTCAACTGTCTCAATCTATAAAGGCTTGAGCTGCATCAGCGCTTTTGCGTCGCGCAAAGCATCCATAAAACCTGCATAGCGCACGTTTACGAGGATCGAATACTTCGTGATAGGCAAGACGTTTAGCTTGGCCTCGACTGAAGCTCAGCGAGCCCTTAGAACCACACAATACGCTGTTAATGTTGAAGCTATCCTCTTGCTCGCGGAGATGTGCAAGGTCATAGCCGGTGAGGCAGCGGTTAAGTTTGGGAAGATTTGCGCAATAAGATAGGCTTGGTTGTCTGCAATACCGACTGCGCAGCGGTATACCTTACCGATCCGATCGCGACGCGCTGTTTCTTGCTCCAAAGAGCCTTTTTCCGATGGCGAGCTGTGGAGTAACTCACCACCCAGCAACACTGTGGGAATCTCTAGCACGTGGTCATGGGTTTTGCCGTAAGTGCCGCTGCCTTGGCCACTGGCATCAGTGTTGATCATCTGCCAATCGCTGCTCGGTTGGAGGTGGATGATTCAGGCGCGAAGAACAGCCCATAAGGTTTGAGCACCGTATTTAATTGATCTTTCATCACGCCACTTTGGACGCGCACCCACCGCTCTTCGGCATTGATCTCAAGAATGGTGTTCATGTGCCGTCACAGGTCTACGACGATGCCATCAGTCAACGACTGACCATTGGTACCTGTGCCGCCGTCGCATGAGATGAGCGCGACCTGCCGAAGCTAACTAACCTAATGCGTGATGCTACAGGGAAAATTGAGAGCTTATTGTCGTTGGGTGTAAAAATTGAATCATGATGTATTGTTTAGTTCTTTGTCGTCGGACTTGACTTGAAACGTGCTCGATACTCACCGGGTGTGACTGAATAGTTTTTTATAAAGCTACGGATTAAAGTTGATTCATTACGAAAGCCACACTTGCTAGCCACTGTTTTGAGTGGGGTGCTTGACGTGGCAAGTAAGTGTCGAACTGCTTCTAAACGGAGCTGTTCAACCATTTTGCTCGGCGTACTGCCTGTGCTTTCACTGTATTTTCTCGCAAAGGTTCTGTCACTCATGTTCATAAAACTGGCTAACGTAGAGACCGATAAGTCGCCACTGAGATTGTTGTTCAACCAAGCGTGAAGGTCTGAAAATTGACTGCTTTTGGATTGTAGGGTCAAGGATGAACTGAACTGATTTTGATCGCCGGGACGTTTCAAAAAAACAACCAAATGACGTGCAACTTCAAGTGCAGCCGAATGCCCCAAGTCGACTTCAACCATTGCAAGAGCCAGGTCGATTCCGGAGGTAACTCCAGCGGAAGTCCATAGGTCTCCATCGTTAATGAATATAGGCCCGCGCTTTACACTGACGGAGGGAAAGTCATGCTCTAGCTTGTCATAGGCAGACCAATGGGTGGTAACGCTTCGACCCTTCAGCTTTCCAGCGGTCGCTAGTGCAAATATCCCAGTGCACACGGAAACGAGACGCTTGGATTTTTCAGCGTGACTCACAAAATGAGTAAAGAACTTAGGATGCTCACAAAATGCATGTATTCCCGGCCCACCAGGGACGATAAGAGTATGTGCGGGAGAGGTGTGTGCGGCTAAAACTTCAGCGTTTAATGAAAGATTTGAGAGTATTTCAGTCGTTGGGCTTAGCGCGAGAATAGAGAAAGAGTAGGGCGGATGATCGGGGTGCGCAAAATGGTTAGCCGCCATAAAAACATCTAAGGGCCCGGCTAAATCGAGCAGGCTAACTTCAGGGTAGGTAATGAATTGTATGGACTTGGCTGGCATTTCAAATGACTCCTCCCAGGAGAGCACCTCCTGGATGACGATGAGTTTGGCAGAAATTGTCAACGTTTTGTCCTGTTTTTTTGTCAATGTAAACTTATTGTAGTTTTAATGTTGAACGCTCCAGGAACGCTCGGTGTGACATTGGTGGATACAGGTGTTGCTGAAAGCGCGCAATGAGCATTTTTACTAATAGTATTAACGTGGAGTTAATGAAATGTCGGGTCTTATGAAAAGCACAATGGGATTCGAAGTTGATATGGACGATGATTTTGAATTCAGGATTTCTAATATCCTTAATCAGGTGGAGCGAAATTTTTCAGGTGTCGCTAGGTGTGAGCTAAGAAGGGTTGCCGAGTCGAACAGCTGGATAATTGAGTGTTTTTGGAACGACCGACAAGCAATGCATGCTCATTTTTCCTCATGCCAACTGCAAGATCTGGTAGGAGTGTTGGTTTCTAGATCCCGTAAAATCGTATTTGAGTGCGATAATGAATAAGAATAAGTGTGTTTTCGGACTAAGTGCGCTTATGTATTCGAAGTCATGGCCGGTACGGGATTCAACATTGCAGGTATCTCTAAAACCACACTATAACTATCCGGTGCTGAATCTGCTGAGGCCAAATTGGCCTCAGCAATATTCCATATCAAAAATCCACTGTCACTCCGGCGTAAAGCGCGCGGCCATCACCTGGAGAGTGCAGTGATGCCTGAGCACCGTCTGGATCGTACCAAACGTATTCATAATATCGGTTTGTAAGGTTTTTTAACTGTAGATCGACGCTCACAGACGGCGTCACCTTGTAGATTGCACCGAGGTTCATTAGCACGTAACCACCATAAGTCCCCGTCGTGTTTTCTCGCTCCAGATAATAGTTGGTTTGGCCATTCATCCATGCGGTGAGTTGTAAGGCAGGTGTTGCCTCATAGCTGATCCCGGCGTTGTAAAGATGATGGGGGATGTGATCGATTTCCTGACCTTTGCTGTTAGGCAAAGAGGCACTCGGCTGGAGTATCTTAGAATACTGCCAAGAGTAGGCCATCCATATTTCAGTGCGCTCGTCCGGATGCAGGTTCATCTGCAAGTCATAACCCCACCGCCGGGTCTCACCCACGTTATCGGATTCGCCACTCGGGTCATTCAGTCTGCGACTGACCTCACCTGCTGCCTCTTGCTGCCAATAGGCGACCCGGCCATCAACCCAGTCAGCCGGCGTGAACTTGATACCTGTCTCCCAGCCTTCGTTGATCGAGGGTGCGAGGTTTGCATCCCTAGGCGGGATCTTGTAAGCAGCAGCCCCTGTGCCCACTTGAAAGGTACGCCCCCAGTTTGCGTAGATGCTGGCGACGTCCCATGGGGAGTAGACAATACTGATCTTCGGTTGTTTGATCAGCCCGTAGTTGTTTATGTCGTAGTCCGTGCGGGTCAGTTCATTGGTGAAGTCGCCCTCAATCTTGTCAACCCGGTAGGCCGGCACGATTCTCAGTGACTCGAAAGGTTTGATCTCAGCCTGGACATAAGCGCCATAGGTGTCGAAGTTGAATTTTTGATCGCGAGTAGTAGCCAGACGTGCACGGTCTTTGGTGCGATACCGCTCACTCTTATTTTGCTGCTGTTGTATGTCTGCACCACTTTCTACGGCGAAGTCATAGAGCCAGCTAACTTCTGGCCGCCATGTCAGCGAGGTGAGGGCTCCGTACTGGGTTTCGTAGGTATCACGCTCTTGTTGAGAACTGGTGCTCCAATATTGTGTCCAGCGTCGGTCATCGAAGGTGTTCATGTAGGTCTTCGCTGACCAGGCCAGCGTATCAGTCAGGTCTGTATCGAAATGCAGACTGACTTGATTCATGCGCCGCGTGCCCTTGTCCGTAGCGTTAAAGCTATTGGTCATTTCTGGATGATGATGTGCATCGTCTTTAGCCAGATAACCTGCCTCCTGAGCTTCAGCCTCGTAATGACGGGCAATCAGACCGATACGGTAACTGTCATCATCGGGCGTGTAGAACCACTTGCCGGACATCGAATATCGGTCGGCTTCGGCATGATCCCGATACCCATCGGCCTTTTGGTAAGCGAAGAAGTAGTTTTGCGTCCAATTACTATTTTCGATGCCCTTTGCAAGTTGGGTTTCTCGAGTATTAAAACTGTCGTAACGGATGCGTGCCTTACTGTAATCGCCGCCTGTACGGGTCAACATATTCACGTTGCCAGCGATGTTATAGAGGCCGTAACGAGCATCACTGGTGCCACGCACCACCTCAATGCTGTCCAGCTCCATGGGGAAAATCATGTCCAAGAACGGCATGTTGCCGTCATTGCTGTTGCTCGGAATGCCGTCGATCAGCAGCTTCACTGCGTTGACTTCACCTTCGCCGTTGAAGCCGCGAAAGGAAATCTTGCCGGATGTGGTGCCTTGATTGAACTCAGTCAGCATGACTCCTGGTGCGCGGCTAAACAGCTCCCAACTGTAGTTGACTGGCATCTTTTCGAGGATATCTCCCCCTAGGATATCAACCGAGCTGAGAACGTTGCTTGCGTTCAACGGGCCGCCAGTCGAGCCCTGCACGTTAACCGCGCCCAAGGTTAGGGTTGAGTTTTCGGTTTTGCTGGCTTCAGCCAATGCATAGGACAAAGGGCTTATTGCAAACAGGCCAAGCGACAGCAATGGCCATAGTGAGCGGGACACAGACAAACACTTTGCGTGAGGCAAAGTAAATGGAGCAGGCATAGCACGAACTTCCTGATGATCAAGAAACTTTAAGGGCGTTTAAAGTCCATAGCTGGACGTTAAAAGGATTTAAAGAGGGCGCACCGGACATTGTCAGCGGTGTTGTGATCAGGTAAGGGGAGAGGCTCGTGGGCTTAGGCTGGGCCAGCGAATTCTTGGATGTCGTGTTGGGAAATCAGGATTATCAAGGGTGGTATTTGATGTGTACTGCGGTAGGAAATGCCGATAGTAATTGGAGGGTAATGCTGCTAATCCGGCATGACCACAGCAGCAGTCGCCGTGTTGCATGACAGATTTCGATTGGGCTATCTGCAAGGCATCAATCACCTTGCTGAGATCTTTAGGCAGGAGATTTGATTGTCCACTTGAACAGAACCCCCCCCAAAGCATCAGGCGCACGTCCGGCGTCTGTATCGCATGACTTAGCGGCATGGCGAACATGTTTAGCAAGACGGCCAGGCAGGCAATCCAGTGGCTGGTGCGTTTCAACGAACCCATAAAGGAAATGGCCGCAAAGGGGGGCGCTATTTAGCCCGCGTTAACGAATGATGTAAATTTTTCGAGAGTGCGCTATTTCGCCGCAGGTAAAGGTGGAAGAGGGCCAAAGGGGGCTTGATCTAAGTCTTCAGTCATCGCTCTCAGAGCATCTTAGATTCTTCAAGTCCGAAGGGAGTATCAATCATCGGGTGATGCCTGGCTAAGCTTGAAAAGTTACGTAGTACATCGAACATCTTGAGGAGCCGACTATCATCTTTCGTACTCCAGAGCTCGTTTGCAGCGGTGTCATTTCATTGGTCGTCCCGTCTGAAGCCACTCCAAGTAGGCTTGCAACACCGCTTGTACGGACGATTTTTGAATAAAGGTTCCAAGTACTCCTCCCTGATCACATAGTCAGACAGGTGAATACACCGATGATCATTAATGTTTTTGCTATACGAGGCCATCATACTGCGACAGCCTGTCGCAGGCTGGGCAAGAATTTTTTGGCGTAAATTATCAACGTTTGGGCCGGTTAGCTCTAACGATCTAAATTACAATCATTGCAAGGACTGCCCCAATTAAGTGGAGGCATAGAAGAGGTGTTCCTAGCCGTGTCTACAGCACGCTTCATTAGAAAGTGTATTGCGTCCATCCAGTGCTTGAGCGTCCGAGCGAATGCTCATCAGTCCGTTTTCGAATCTGATTGTCCTAAATACTAACTGATTAACCTTATCTTAATAATTGAACCGACAACTAATATTGCTATCCTAGCGATCAGTTTGACTATATACCCTTGATGACGCCTCGAACCTGAGCCCGGTGCTTTTACGCCTTTCGAGCTTGCTAGATCGTCACCTGAATTTAGCTAGAGGCTCGAAATGCATTCTTGGCAACGCTGGACATTAGGCATCCTTACAATTGGCGGCGGCGTGACAGGAATTGCTCTAGGTATCACATTCCTGGACGTTAGTATTTCTTGGCTCCCCGGGTTAGTTTCGGTCGTTTTCCTCACTCTTTATTTGTGGGGAACTTGGTGTGGCATAAAAATTTTAAAAGGCTCACCAGAAGCGCTACGCAGCAGCATGCCCTTTTGGTCAATCCAGATCCCGGTCATCCAGTCTTCTTTAGCCAGCTACATCTTCTCCAACGGAGCTTTTGCGGGAGTATTGTTGAAGCCAACAGAACACAGGTTCGATCTCCAAGTCTGGATCGGGAGTCAAGCGGAGATATCCGTTATGACTGGCAAGCCGCTAACTCTCGGGATCAATGTATTCGCTCTGTTTGTTGTTGTATGGTTATGGCGTTTGGTACGTGTGCAAGCCTCTACTACTTCATTAAAACCAGAACTGCTTTAAGGTTGAGCCAGCTTAGGCACAACATTTTTACGGGCTGTCCTGTCTGTGCCGATTGGCTCAAGTTGGCCAAAAGCGGACGTTCGCGAGTGACCGCTTTCGACGCACAGCTGCCTGTAATGTTAGGCTGATTTCAATCGATCGCCTTACTAACTGCGGCGCCAATAAGTGCGAACGGCGCCAGCACAACCACGAAGACTGTCATCCAGGCTCCCGTATAAGCCTCGTCGATCTTCTTTCCCAACTCTGATGTCGAGGAAGCAGGCTTTTCACGCTTGGAAACACTCAGTACATAACGATAATGCTCGGCCTGGTCACCATGGCGAACGCGGCATGGTTGTTGACTCACGTTTACATAGCGTCCTCTCGCTTTGTCACCTTCTCTTACCGACTGGTCGATTGTACTGTTATAGCTGTCGATGTCTTGTTGCAGGTTCTTCATCTGCGCCTTGAGGTCGGATTCACATTCGTCCTCGCTGGTGAATACGTGGCTATCCTTGTTGATCACGCTGGGACGATTTTGGCTATCCAGATAAACGTTAATTTCACCGCCGTACCCATCATCGCGTTGAAACACCCTGGCCCCCTGGAGTGTCTCGAAACCAGTTTTGGTGAGCGCGTTGAGTTCATCGCCGGAGAGCGGCTTATGCAAGGTATAGCCGTAGACCTGTGGCCCGATGATTCCCGTCTTCTTTGAAGGTGTGGAACACGCCGTTAATGATGAAGCAATAATCGAAAAGCATAGTGCGACACAGATCATCCTGTTCATGAATTCATCCGTTGAATTTTTGTATCACCAATAATCAGGGGTAGGGTACCTGACGTCTACACCAGCATGGTATGTACGAGTTGTTGGTTAGGGCATTATTATTCCAATAATACTGGGCGACGAGCTTGGACAAAATGATGGTGTCGGCGTTGGTGGCCTGCGAGCGCGAGTTTATCAACGCTCGCCACTGACTACTTAGCGTGTGAAATTTTGGGCAGCAACACTCCTGCGCCTCCTTTACACCATAGGGCCCTGCTAGCTAGGCAGGGCGATAACGCACTCAACCTGGCTACCGTTTCTCGAAATTGGTAGGTTCATCTCTGAGGTAGCGATGCAATTTTGCCGAGACCTCGGATAGTCCATGAACAGGATCGCTCATTACAACGTCCCCATTGGACGGGCGGATCATGAAGTTGGAAATGGACAGATCGAAATCAATGTCATGCAGATACTCAGGGAGTAAGCTACGCTGAACGACGCAATGTGCTGGCCGAGCGCGTGTTCAAACTACCCGACCAAAACCTCGACTCTGCAACCGCCGCCGGCGCACTGTTTCGTGGACTCACAGCCTGGTATCTCGCCACACGTTTGAAAGACATCAAGGCCGGTGATTGGGTGCTGGTACACGCAGCAGCGGGTGGGGTAGGTCTGATTTTGACCCAGTGGCTCTCTCATCTTGGGGCCAATGTGATCGGCACCTGCGTGGGTGACGAGAAGGCCCACATCCTCAAAGAGTACGGCTACGCCCATCCCATCAACATCGAAAAGCTCGATTTCCTCGAAGAAACCAAACGATTGACTGATGGCAAGGGCGTCAGCGTCGTCTACGAGTCCATCGGCAAGGACACCTTCGAAAAGTCTCTAGATTGTGTGCAACGCTTCGGTCTGGTGGCCTCCTTCGGCTGGGCGTCCGGTGATGTACCGCCCATAGATCTGGCCTACCTGCGCAACAAGGGTTCATTGTTCATCACCCGACCCACCATCTCGCATTACGTGGCAGAGGCGGCTGACTTCCAGCACGGCGCAGGAGAGCTGTTCGACCTGGTGAAGAAAGGTGCTTTACGCATTCGCATCGACAACGCTTATCCGTTGAAAGAAGCGGCTACTGCGCACCAAGACCTGGCGGCTCGTAAAACCAGCGGGTCGGTGATTCTCACTGTGTGACCGCGACGCTTTCTCCACAAAACAAGAACAAGGGAGAACACCATGTTACTTAAAGGCAAGACCGCCATCGTTACCGGTGGCGCCTCGCTGAGAGGCATCGGCTGGGCAACTGCCAAGTGTTTCGTCGAAAACGGTGCGCGTGTTGCACTTATAGACCTTGATCAGAGCGCGACCGACGCGGCGGCTGCTGAGCTCGGGAACGGTTGTATCGGATTGCAGTGCGACGTCCGTTCCGCGGACGCCTGCCAGCAAGCCGTAGATGCGGTTATCGATGTCTTCGGCCATGTAGACATCCTGATCAATAACGCCGGCGTAAGTCAGCCGTTCAAGCTGATGGCCAGCACGCTTGAAGACTACGACTTGGTCATGGATGTCAGCCTGCGCGGGGCATTCAACATGTCTCGAGCTCTTGTTTCACATCTTCGGGCCCGGCGCAGCGGTGCGATCGTCAACATGGGGTCGGTAGCTGCTCAGCGCGGTGGCGGGGTGCTTGGTGGGCCGCATTACGCCGCAGCAAAGGGTGGGGCGCAGACTTTGGCAAAGGCCATGGCGCGGGAACTGGCCATCGACGGTATCCGAGTCAATGCGATCGCCCCCGGCTTGGTCGATACCGAGCTGCTCATTGGAAAGCTCACTGATGAGGGGCGCCAGGCTGCATTGAACGCGACGCCTCTTGGCCGTCTGGCCATCCCCAAGGATATTGCCGACGCCTGCCTGTTCCTCTCGTCTGACCTTTCGAGCTACGTGACAGGCGTAGTTCTGGACGTCAATGGCGGGCTGCACATCCACTAGGTTGATGCCGCCATTGACGGCTTATATGGGAGATACCGATATGTTGCTCAAGGATAAGGTAGCGGTTGTCACGGGTGCGGCATCGCTCAATGGCATTGGCTGGGCCATCGCCAGTCGATTTGCGGAGGAGGGCGCAAAAGTAGTCTTGCTCGATATCGCAGCCGACAAACTCGAGATTGCCAAGGAAAACCTCGGTGATCCACATCAGGGATTGGTATGTGATGTCCGCCAACCGCCCTAGCAATTCCAGCTTTTAAAAGGCCATTTGTTGTCACCCCCTAAAAAATCCCCCCCCCCGCCTCAAGCTTAAGCCGAACCTTAACAGTATAGCTTTCTTGTACTCACTCCTTAAATTTACGATCTGTCAATAGAAAGCCCAAATAAATACGACGATCGGTCGTTGACCTCTCCGCAAAAAACAATGAGCATGTATTGACACCAGACAGCCCCAGGACGTGCGAAAGGTGAAACCTATTGACTTTAAAGGGTATTTTTATGCGCTTGCCACAAAATAGCGATTACGTCCCGGCTAAAGAAGCTGCCGCAATTCTCGGCCTGTCTCCTGAGACCCTTCGCTTTTGGCGGTACACCGGCAAGTACAAAGACATGCTGCCACCATTTATGCACATCAGCCGGAAGATCTTTTACAAAAAAGCTGATGTACAGCGATTTTCCGAAAAAAGCATGAGCGCCGCCTAACACCAGCCTGGTGTTTTACTCGCGGTAGAAAATAAGGTGCACCGTCTTTGGTTGAGGCGGTGCGCCTTTTCTTTTGCGCGATCACCTCTCCTACCTCATCACCAAAGATCCACTTGGAAGCCGCTTGGGAGCTGCTCGCTTGCCGCTTGCCAATAGAGACTGGCGATCAATCAGGAGCTTCTGTGGCTGGCGGGAGCTTATGTGGGCGGTGCGTAGCTTGCTGGAGATTGGACTTTTGAGCGCTGCGGCTCCCTAATAGCTCCCAAGCGCTGAGCTGTATGGACTTGGAAAGTATTTTACAGAGAGGAAATCGCTTCAACAGGCTGATTTAATTGAGGTTTTTTTGATTTTTTGTAACGCGAAGGGATGATGGGGGTTGACCCCCGGGGGATTTTAAGTCCCATGCGTCTACCAATTTCGCCATTCGGGCGGTAGCGCTGTAAAGCGGGTCACGAAGGTCGGTGCTTTAACGAACAAAGTACTCAAGGCCCGCGCAACAGGTGGACGAATATATAGAGCCTGCGCCCATGAGGCAAGTTCGATAGCGCGTATTTGGCGACATTTTTTTTCCCGTTGGCCGGCTAAAACCGTCGAAAAATCATAGATATAAGTATCGGCCCGGGTTTGCGCCCGTGCTGGCGCAGGCATTTGCCGCGCTGCTGCGGCGCGTATTCCCGAGTAGGCTAGGCTGCTTGCACAGCCGGGACATGAGTGGGCGTGATGAATACGAGTGTGATTTATGCATTGGCAGCCGCTGCGCTGTTCGGGGCCAGTACGCCACTGGCCAAGGTGCTGGGGACTGAAGTCTCGCCGGTGATGCTGGCCGGGCTGTTGTACCTGGGCAGTGGCCTGGGGTTGTTGCTGGTGCGCTGTGTCCGCGATCGGGGCTGGAAGCGCTCGGGCCTGGGGGCCGGTGAATGGCCCTGGCTGCTGGGGGCCATCGTGTTTGGCGGGATCCTGGGGCCTGTCGCCTTGATGTTCGGTTTGACCCTCACCAGCGGTGCGACGGCTTCGCTGATGCTCAATCTGGAGCCGGTGCTGACTGCGCTGCTGGCCTGGGTGGTCTTCAAGGAAAACGCCGACCGGCGGATTGTGCTGGGCATGCTCGCAATCATTGTCGGCGGCGTGGTGTTGTCCTGGCCGGCGGGGGGCGGCGCGGTTGTGTCGCGGTCCTGGCTTGGGCCGTTGGCCGTGGCATTGGCCTGTTTCTGTTGGGCGGTCGATAACAATCTGACGCGCAAGGTGTCTGCTTCAGATGCGCTCTATATCGCGGGCGCCAAAGGCCTGTTCGCGGGGCTGGTGAACTGTGCGATTGCTTTGATTCTGGGGGCGAAGATCCCGGCGCCCGGGGTGCTGAGCCCGACCCTGCTGATCGGTTTTTTAGGCTATGGTGTGAGCCTGGTGCTTTTTGTCCTGGCCTTGCGCGGCCTGGGGGCGGCGCGCACCGGGGCGTATTTTTCGACGGCGCCTTTTCTGGGCGCAGCGATTGCCATTGTGCTGCTGGGCGAGTCGGTGTCGCTGCTGTTCTGGCTGGCTGCAGCCTGCATGGTGGTCGGGGTCTGGCTACACCTGACCGAAAGCCATGAGCATGAGCATGAACATCAGCCGCTGGAGCACTCCCATCGCCATACCCACGATGAACACCACCAGCACACACATGCCGAGGATGTGCCGGCCGGCAAGGCCCACAGCCACACGCATCAGCATGCTGTAATCAGCCACAACCACCCGCACTTCCCGGATATCCATCATCGCCACCGGCACTGAGTCGCTGCATTTTGCACCCTGATTTAATGGAGCTATGGACTGCGCATGTTTGAACACATCGATTTTAATTACCTGCTGGCAACCTATGGCTACCTGGCCATTTTTATCGGCTGTCTGCTCGAAGGTGAAACCATTCTGATTCTGGGGGGGATGGCGGCGCACCAGCATGTGCTCAAGCTGTTGCCGGTGATTGGCTATGCCAGCCTGGCGGGGATGCTGGGGGATCAGTTGTTGTTTTGGGCCGGGCGTTATTTCGGTGCTCGCCTGTTGCCGCGCCTGCACAAGCAGCAGGCCGCCATCGATCGCGTGACGCAGCTTATTAACCGGTATCCGACGGTGTCGATTTTCTCGGTGCGGTTTTTGTATGGCATGCGCTTGATCGGGCCTATGGTGATCGGTGCCAGCAAGGTGTCGCCGTTGAAGTTTCTCTGTATCAATGCCCTGGGCGCTGCTGCTTGGGCAACGCTGTTTGCCAGTGGCGGATATTGGGCCGGGGAGTTTCTCGAAGGCATGCTGGGCGACCTCAAGCCCTACCGCTTGCCGATTGCCCTGGGCGTCGTGGCATTGATGGTGGTGGTGGCCGTGGCCCGTCACTACAGGGCGAAAACCAAGGCCGTCAAATCGAGTTGATCCGCGGCCTACTTGTTTACCATTTGTGTCTTTGAACCGGGTTTTTTGTCCTGTCAAAAAACACCAAATGCCCTTCGGTAAATTGGATTTTACTCGCGCTCATAGAGGAATTTTCCTGCGCCAACTGTCGTTGTTGCCATCTTGTGAGCGCCACGATCTCTAATGTTTTCGGGCTCGCTCGACGGTCTCCAGGTGCCCGCTGCTGCCGTCAGCCTGGCGGGAGCAAGGGGCAGGCTGATCAAGGGGGTGGCGTTGATGTTCTGGCGTGTGTCGGGAGGGTCGCGTGCGCTGGGGATGGGCAATACCCGCCCGGGATGCAGTTGCAAAAAATAAACATGAAAGGCAAAGTCCGGGAACCCGGTTGCGTGACTGATCCCTTGGCCTACGCTTTGAACTACAGGCTCAATGCCAAGGGTTTCAAGGCATTGGTAACACGCTCGCGAAGCCGGTCCGATAGTAAAAGGAGATCTGGATGTTTATCCGTTTATTGATCCTTGCCTCTGTGCTGGTCACTGGCACGGCGCAGGCCGTTGAAGTTCCAAGCCCGCTCGAACAGGACCGCGGCAAGTTTCGCCCGCTGGTTATCGTTGCGCGTGCCGAGGCCGACCCAACCCTGGTCAACCTCAAGAAAGCCCTTGAGGACCCGGCCAACAAGCAGGCTTTTGACCAGCGCAATATGGTGCTCTATACGATTGTGGGCATTACCGGCAAACGCGATGGCAAGGACCTTGAACCCCAGAGCACCATGTCGCTGATTCGCGGGCTCAAGCCGGGGATGATCATCGACCAGGCCAAAGTGATCCTGATCGGCAAGGATGGCGAAAAGAAAGTCGAGACAGTGGGTGATGTTGACCTCGCCGAGCTGTTCAAAACCATTGATGCCTTGCCCGTGGCCGAGAAGGAGACCCAGGCTCCGGTTGCCGTGGAGCCGCCCGCCAAAGGCAGTGCGGCGGGCAAGTCGGTTAAGCCGGGCAAAGCGGTGCAGGCGCTGGATGACTGAATGCCAGGCAAAAAAAGGCCCGCTGGGGGAGCGGGCCTAAATGGGATTCACTAAAGGAGTGGATCCAATCTAGGCGCAATGATGTGAAATTGATGTGAAAGCCTTGCTGTAATGACGCAAGCCACTGCCAAGGTGTGTGGTGAAAATAGTGCCCATCTGTAGCGCAATGCCAGCACGGTAATCCGATAGGGTGGAGCTACTGCTCCCTGACTGTCGGATAACCTTATGCCGTTCTCCCTTGAACTGATCTCTGCCTTCGCGCTCTTTGCCTTCGTTTCCTCCATCACCCCTGGCCCGAATAACACCATGCTCCTGGCATCAGGGGTCAACTTTGGTTTCAGGCGCACCATCCCCCATGCCCTGGGGATCAGTTTCGGCTTTATGTTCCTGGTGCTTGCGGTCGGCCTGGGGTTGGGCGGGGTATTCAAGGCCGTCCCCGTGGCCTACACCGTGCTGCGTTATCTGGGGGCGGCGTATTTGTTGTATCTGGCGTGGAAGGTCGCCACTTCGGGGCCAGTTTCGCCATCGGAGGCGGCCCACGGCAGGCCGTTGGGCTTTTGGGGCGCGGCGGCCTTTCAATGGGTCAACCCCAAGGCCTGGGTCATGGCCATTGGTGCAATTACCACCTACACGCCGTCCCAGGGTTATATCGCCAACGTGTTTATCATTGCCCTGGTGTTCGCCATCATCAACTTGCCCAGCGTGTGCGTATGGGCAGGCTGCGGCAGTGCGTTGCGCAGCGTGCTGACCAGGCCCAGGTGGCTGCTGGCATTCAACCTGACGATGGCGATGCTGCTGGTGGTGTCGCTGTATCCGATTCTGTTTGATGTTCATTGAGCCATTCCTGGCTCAGGGTGGCGGTGTCTCCCAGATACTCCAAAAGCCAGCTCATGGCCGGGGAGTGATTTTTCTGCGCCCAGGCTATGCACGAAGGGCTGGCGGGGAAGGGCCGCTGCAGATTCAGTGCAAGCAGTTGCCCCTGGTCGATCAGGGGCTGGGCCAGATGGGCCGGGACCATGCCCACACACAGGCCGTCACTCAAACAGGCCAGCCCCGAAGCCCAATCGGGCACCATCATCCGGCGCTGGTTATCCAGGGTCCAGGTGTCGCGTTTGGGCAGGCTGCGCGAGGTGTCATCCATGCATAGCGCAGGGTAGGGCCGCAGGTCCTCATCACCGAGCAAACCGGGAATGGCCGCCAGCGGATGCTGCGGGCTGGCAACGCACAACCAGTGCAGAAAACCCATATCGCGAAAGGCGAAACTGCCTGCAACCGGCACGGCACGGGTGGCGCCGATCACCAGATCTGTGCGGCCATCCACCAGGGCATCCCACACACCGTTGTACACCTCGTACTGAACGATCAGCTCCACATCGGGAAAGTGCCGATAGAAGTCGATGATCATTTGCTGGCAGCGCGGCTTTTTGATGATTGAGTCAACGGCCACCCGCAACTGGCCGCTCCAGCCATTGGCAACCTGCTGGCAGAGACGGCGGGTGCCGAGCATTTTTTTCATCACGTCGCGGGCTTCTTTGACAAACATCTGCCCGGCGGGCGTCAGCTCCACGTCGCGGTGGCGACGCACAAACAATGGCACTGCCAGCCACTGCTCCAGTTGGCGCACGGTGTAACTCACGGCGGAGGGTACGCGGTGCAGCTCTTGGGCTGCGCCACTGAAACTGCCGTGGCGGGCGACAGCGTCAATCACATCCAGGGAGTATTCAGACCACACGGCTTTGCCTTCAAAAAATTCGATGTCAGTTGGCAATTATTATCGCTTCACAAGCAAATGCTCAACTGGATAATGCGCGTCAGTCAACAAATTGTTTGATGGCAAGTTTTGGGTGCACATGAAGAACTCTTTTGGATTTACCTGTTACCTCGCCGGGCTCAGCATGCTGGGTTATCTGGCAATGGATATGTACTTGCCGGCATTCGGCACGTTGCGCAGTGAGCTGGGGCTGTCTGCGGGGGCGGTGGGCGCCAGCCTGAGCATCTTTCTGGCCGGTTTTGCCCTGGGCCAGTTGCTGTGGGGGCCATTGTCGGATCGCTGGGGGCGCAAGCCGGTGTTGCTGGCGGGGCTGTCGCTGTTTGCCCTGGGGTGCGCGGGCATGTTCTGGGTTCAGGACAGTGTGCTGCTGCTGAGCCTGCGGTTTATTCAGGCCATCGGCATTTGCGCGGCGGCGGTGACCTGGCAGGCGCTGGTCATTGACCGCTACCCGGCTGACAAGGCCAACCGCGTGTTTGCCGGGATCATGCCGCTGATGGGCCTGTCACCTGCGTTGGCGCCGTTACTGGGGGCCGTGGTGCTGGGGCATCTGGGCTGGCAGGCGATTTTTGCGGTGTTGCTGGGTTTGGCGCTGCTGTTAATCGTTCCGACGCTGCTGCTCAAGGAGCCCCCTCGCGTAGCGTCCAGGGCAGTCAAGGCAAGGGTGAGTTACTGGCAACTGCTGAGCACTGCAACTTTCAGTGGCAACGTGATGATCTTCGCCGCGTGCTCGGCCAGTTTTTTTGCCTGGTTGACGGCCTCGCCCTTTATTTTGGGTGACATGGGCTACAGCCCAAGCGATATCGGCTTGAGCTACGCGCTGCCTACTGTTGCATTTATGGTGGGTGGCTACAGCTGTCGCAGCGCGCTGCAGCGGATCAGCGGACGGGCGCTGTTGCCCTGGTTGCTGGTGGCGTACTGCGCGAGCATGGTCGGGTTGTATGTAGTTGCGACCCAGACCGTGCCGACGCTGACCACCTTGCTGATACCATTTTGTCTAATGGCGCTGGTTAACGGTGCGAGCTATCCGATTGTAGTCGCGAGTGCATTGAAGCCGTTTTCGCAAAATTCCGGCAAGGCCGCAGGTTTGCAGAACACCTTGCAGCTTGGATTGTGCTTTTTGGGCAGCTTGCTGGTGTCGAGTTTTATCAGCCAGCCGCTGCAAATCACGGTAGAAGTGATGCTGGCAACGGCGCCACTGGCGGTGCTGGGGTATTTTATTCAGCGGCGCAAGGTGAATGCCGAGGTGTTGGCGGCGTCTTGACTCAAGAAACTTCCCGTGACGCACCTGTCACCCATCAGGCGCGAGCCACAAAAGAGTGAGGGTAGGCCCCCCATGCCAACAGGCCAACAGGCCGGCCGGTCGGCCGCCTCGGGTGCAGTGCTTTTGATCTGCCAGCCCTCCCGGGAGGCCGAGAGGAAGTTCTGTGGAGTGGGTCGACCGGCATGGATGCCGGGAGAGCCGCGATGGGCCATGGATGGCCCGTGGCGGCGTGCCCACGGAGCAGGACTGTAGCGAGGGCACCTGAGCGAAGCGAAGGCCGTACGATGGGGCGAAAGCGCTTTGGTTACTTTGCCGCTTTTGCAAAGTGACTCGCTGTAAGAGCGAAACCTATCTTCCGGTTAAACGCAAATGCCGGATATGTACACGGTGGGTCAGTTTTTCCCGACACCAACGAGTCAAAACAACGCGCCTGTAGGCAATCAGGCGCGTGTTGTTTGAGTGCGTTACCAGTATGTGTCCAGCGATTTGTCGTTATAACTATTGACCAGCCGTACGCAGCCTTCGTGCCTCGACAGCGACTACAGAAATTGCGCACGCACACTTCGTCAAGCCACATCCACCAGCACAATCTCACTGTCTTCAATTGCCGTGACCCGTAGCACGGTCTCATCGACAACGGCCACACCGTCCCGTGCGCTGGCCCGTAGGCCATTAACCTCGATCACCCCGGTGGCAGGCACCAGATAGGCGCGGCGGCCACTGTCCAGGCGATACTCGGCAGTCTCGCCGGCCTTGAGGTTGGCCGCTACCAGTCGCGCATCGGCACGAATGCGCAGGCTTTGCTGATCGCCATCCTTGCCGCTGGCCAGGGTCACAAAACCCTCGCGCTGGCCTTTGGGGAAAGGCTTGGCCCCCCAGGACGGGGCATCCCCTTGCTGGTTGGGGATGATCCATATCTGGAAAATCCTGGTCGGCGTCGGCTCCAGATTGTATTCGCTGTGGGCAATCCCGGTACCGGCGCTCATGACCTGCACGTCGCCTGCTTCGGTACGGCCCTTGTTACCCAGGTTGTCTTCGTGGCTGATAGCCCCTTCACGAACGTAGGTGATGATTTCCATATCGCGGTGCGGATGCTTCGGGAAACCGGTGCCCGGGGCGATCACGTCGTCGTTCCATACCCGCAGGTTGCCCCAGTTCATTCGCTGCGAGTCGTAATACTCGGCGAACGAAAAGTGGTGATGGGCGTCCAGCCAGCCGTGGTTAGCTGCGCCCAGTGTGTTGAAAGGTCTGAGTTCAAGCATGATGCTTCTCCTGAGTAGGCTGCCAAGGGTTGCCCGGTTGGCGATGGGATGATTCTCCACCCGAAACCTATCGATAAAAAGCTGAAAAAATGCGTTAAACCCATCTATTTGATTGATGTGTTTCTGAGCCATTAAATCGCTATTAACCTTCAAAACAAGCTCTAAACGGCTGATGCCCAAGCAATTAGCTAGAAATTGGCGGGCAATGGGGCGACCATAGCCCTTCCGCCCGGACAGCCTCACACCTGGAGTCAGCGTGCCGCAACACAATCCCGAACTGCCTGAACAACTTGCCCCCATTGCTCAATTGCCTTTGCTCAAGCGCCTGGCGGCGCGATTGTTTGGCAGTGGCCTGAGCCGTTTGCACGCACAGCATGCGCCGTCCTGGTTGCAGGGGCAGGCGGACGGCTTTCGTAGCGGGCACAGTGCCGGGGTGGATTACGGTTTCAAGGAGGGCCATGCCGAAGGGCTGGAAGAGGGCCGCCAGGTGCTGTTTATCAGCGACATGCGCCCGCAGGTACTGCGTGCCCCCGGGATCGACGACAACCTGTTCGATGACTGGCGCCTGCCGCTGGGCCCGGAACTGAAAAAGCTGATCAAGGCCGACGTGGCCGCCAATCTGCCCGGGCATGCCCAGCCCAGTGCGGCACAGTGGAAGATGATCTTCAGCGATACCCCGTCAACCTCGGTGGTTGCAGGCGCCGGTGCTGGCAAGTCGACTTCGCTGGTGTTGCGCATTCTGTTGCTGACCCATTACCTGGGTTTTGAACTCGATTCGATGACCGTGGTGACCTTCACCCGCGAGTCACGCAAGGACTTTATCAAGAAGCTGCAGGAAATCTTCGCCTTGTGGGGGCGCGATCTGTCGCTCAAGGAAGCCCGTGATGTAGTACGCACCTTTCACTCGCGGATTTTGCCTATGGTGCGCAGCTTGCCCGGCTACAGCCAGTTACAGGCCTTCGAGACCCTGAATAATCGCAACCTGCTCAACGACGACGATACCGACAGCAATCCCTTTGACCTGCGCATCAACGACGCCCAACGCCAGCAGCTCAACACCTGTTATCACGCGCTGCATAACCGTGATGAGCGTTTCCGCCAGGCCCTAGCACCGCTGCGCCTGCATGCCTTGCAGCTCAAGGAGCTGGAGCGCGACCACCCGGATGTGCAAAAACGCATGGCGGTGACCGAGCTGGCCGCCAGGCGTGACGAAGAACTGTGTGACACCCTCGAAGACCTCTGGTTTGCCGCCGGCGCGTGGCCGATCAAGGGCATCGAGCCCAATCGCGAAACGGTTGAGATCAATGGCTCGCAGTTCCATTGCCACGGCTATATTGCCGAGCTGGATGCCTGGGTGGTGTTGGGTTTCGACCCGCGTGAGAACCCGCAGATCTGCCGCCCCGGGGCCAAGCTCAGCGTGCGCGCCGAATGGGCAGTCAAGCGCACGCTGTTTCAAGCTTTTTGCAGTAAGCCATTGATATGGCTTGAAAATTATGACGCAGCCAAACGTGTGGTCAGTGCCCTGGCAGGGGATGCCAGCGCAGGCCCAGGGTTCGATTACAAGCTCAAGGGCGAGCTGGGTTCAGCGCCCTTGCTCGACAGTTTTGTCGCGGCCGCCAGTTTTATCGAAAACCTGGGGCTGGACGTGGCCGCTGCCGTGGGCGACATGCGCTTTGCCAAGGATGACCCGGACCGCTTCTTTTTTGAGGCCTTGAGCCTGTTCTGGCGAGCGCTGGAAGACCATTTGCTGGCACAGACCCCGCCGGTGATGACGTACAACCGCATGTTCTCCCTGTTTGGCGAAAACACCCCGCAGAACTTCAAGCTGCTCAGCCACGAGCAGCTGCGCCCGCTGTCGCACTTGATGATCGATGAGTTCCAGGATGTCTCGCCGCAGATTGTGTCCTGGCTGCGCGCCAGCCTGCGCGAGATCCGCAGCCGTGGTCCGGCCATGCATGTTGGCCGTGGGGCCCAGCGTTCTTCGCTATTGTGCGTGGGCGATGACTGGCAATCGATCTACGGCTGGCGGGGCAGTTCACCCAAGTACTTTATGGAGTTCGACAAGCAATTCCTGTCGCCCGCCACTACCCGGGTGATGCTCAGCGACAACTTTCGCAGTCATCAGCACATCATCGATGCTGCCGAGCATATCGTCCGTGCCGCGCCGTCGATTGCCGGCAAGCGGGCCAAAGCCAGCGGTGAGCCCAAGCTGGCGGTCCCGGTGAATGTGCTCAATCGCGATGATCAGGCCCTGGCCGCGCAGTTGATCGAGCATTACAACGCCGGCGACAGTATCTTGATGTTGTTTCGAAAAAGCAGCGACAAGTTATTGATTGAAAAGGATATACAGTCAGTAGTTAATGTTGATTCTAGGTTGGCGCCGGAGCAACGCAGGCTCAAGCAACTGACCTATCACAGTTCCAAGGGCCTGCAGGCCGATGCTGTTTTCCTGCTGGGGGATTGTCAGCATCTGACAACCTCGCCTTACAAAAACCAGGTGTACCGCATGGCAGGCCTGGGCAAGGAGGGTGACCCCGAGCCGTACGATAATGCCCAGAAAGACGAAATCCTGCGCCTGGCCTATGTCGGCATCACCCGGGCCGTGAAGCATTGCTACTGGTATGTGGAAAACCAGGATGGCCAAGGGCCGAATAACCCCAGAGCCTCGGACCGCGTGCCCCAGGGCAAGGCGTTTTTCGAGGATTTGCGCCTCACCCACAATAATTAAAGGATTGCCTTTTGATGGATGCCCTGTTTGCCAAAAATAACCGTGCCCGTGTATTTGCACTTTCAGCCCTGGCCCTGTGGACGGGGGGATGCAGTACCGTGCAGCCGGGGTTGCAACCGCCCAGCGAGTTGCCTCCAGCACCCGAAATAGCCTCGGGTTTGCGCACCGATATGGCTACGGTACAGGCTACCCGGCATATGGCCGCCGCCGCCAACCCGCTGGCCACGCAGGCTGGCCAGCAAATGCTGCGCAAGGGCGGCTCGGCAATAGATGCAGCGATCGCCATGCAGGCCGTACTCGCACTGGTCGAACCGCAGTCCAGCGGCATCGGCGGCGGTGCTTTCATTATGTATTGGGACGGCAAGCGGGTGCAGGCCTTCGACGGTCGCGAAACCGCCCCGGCGGGTGCTACCCCGGATATGTTCCTCGGCGCAGATGGCCAGCCGATACCATTCTCGCAGGCCCAGATAGGCGGGCGTTCAGTTGGCGTGCCCGGGGTGCTCAGGGCGCTGGAGATGGCCCATCAGCAACATGGCAAACTGCCCTGGAGTGACCTGTTCCAACCGGCAATCAAACTGGCCAGCGACGGCTTTCCTGTGTCCAAACGCTTGCATACGCAAATCGCCGCCGACCCGTTTATCGCTGGCTCTCCGGAAATGGCCCGGTATTTCCTCACACCGCAAGGGCAAGCCTTGCCAGTGGGTACCTTGCTGAAAAACCCGGAACTTGCACACACCCTGCAAACCATTGCAGAGCGCGGCGCCGACGGGTTTTACCAGGGGCCAGTGGCCCGGGCGATGGTGGACAAGGTGCGCTCCCACCCGCGAGCCGGCACTCTGTCCCTGGCTGACATCAACGGTTACCAGGCCCGGGAGCGCACGCCGGTATGTGGTGACTACAAGCAGTGGCAAATCTGTGGCATGCCCCCGCCGTCCTCGGGCGGTGTGGCCGTGATCCAGACCCTGGGCATACTTGAGGCCCTGCAACAGCAATCCCCGGCCTTTGACCTGGCCATAATGCCACCTGTACCGAGCAGCACCGGAGCAAGCCTTGAGCCTTCATCTGCAGCCGTACACCTGATCGCCGAAGCCGAGCGCCTGGTTTACGCTGACAGGGCACAGTACCTGGCGGACAGCGACTATGTACCGGTCAATGTGAAAGGTCTGACAGACCAGGGTTATTTCAAGACTCGGGCGGCGTTGATGGGTGACAGGAGCATGGGCCGCGCCGAGGCGGGGGTACCGGCGGGTATTCACCTGGCCCTGGCCCCGGATCGATCGCCACTGCGCATTTCTACCTCACAAATTGCCGCTGTCGACGATCAGGGCGGGGCCATATCCATGACCACCTCGGTTGAAGCCGCGTTTGGTTCGCATGTGATGACCAATGGCTTTCTTTTGAACAACCAGCTCACCGACTTCTCGTTTGTTCCCGAAGAAAACGGCAAGCCGGTGGCCAACCGTATCGAGCCCGGCAAACGCCCGCGCTCTTCAATGGCCCCGACCCTGGTGTTCGACCGCAACAGTGGCGCACTGGTCGCAACCATTGGTTCGCCGGGCGGTTCGCAGATCATCGAGTACGTCAACAAGTCGGTGGTTGGCCTGCTGGACTGGAAACTAAACCCTCAGGACGCCATCAGCCTGCCCAATTTCGGCAGCCGCAATGTCGACACCGAACTGGAGACAGGCCGCTTCAGCCCGGCCCTGGTGCAGCAGCTGCAGGCCCGTGGGCACAAGGTTGCGCTGATTGAAATGACCAGTGGCACGCAAATTATCATGCGCAGCAAGGACGGTTGGGTGGGCGGTGCCGATCCGCGCCGTGAAGGCACTGCATTGGGGGATTGATGTCTGTAGCAGTTGCCGAAGGAACGAGGCGGCGTCGGAGTACCACGCCATCGCAGCATCGCTTCGCTCCTCAGCGGCTACAGCAAACTCAGGCTTGTGCCTGCCACGCCATCGGCGGCACAAAGCTTTCTAGCTCGTCTTCAACGCACTGGATGATGCGCCCCACCTGGCCGGGCGTCATGACTGCCGAGCAGGGGATACCGGCGACGGCAATCACGGTTTCGCCACTGGCGCGGTCAAACAGCCTGGCCACCATGCTGCTGGGCGCGTCCATGGTCGCCTCGAAGCCCATCGGGTGGAAATGCCAGCGCATCAGTTGGCAGGCATTGGGGAAGGTGACCTTGTTGATGTTGTCCATCGGGTACATAGAGCAATTCCTTTAGCTCAAGGTATCGGGCGGTTGTTTCTGACCGCATCTGTATATCGAGTATTTCGAGTTCAAACCTAGCACCCAAAAGCATTGCTGCTAAGCCTTTTTTACCCTGCAACCCGGTTGTTTACCCGTACTTTGATGTGAATCATGCACTTAGGTGATTTATCCGCTGCCTGTCCCCATTGAAGGCCACGCGCAAACTCGGCACTCTGTATTTTTTGCCCTTGAGCCTGCCATGCCAGCCCCAGACGACGGCCCCGAAAATACCCGCGCCACTGGCGAAACCGTGCTGCGTTACCACCTGTGCTGGAAGCATCGGGATCTGGACGGGGTCATGGCGCTGTATCACCCCGATGTGACCTACAACGACTTCTTCCAGAATCGGGTCATGCTGCTCGATGAACTGCGCGAATATGTGCAGTCGTCCATGCCCAGGGCGCCGGATGAGGCCCTTGAGCACAGCGACCGTATCCGGCTGGATGGCAACACCGCGTTTATTCAATACCGCATGACTTTGCGTGGTAGCCAGGGCCTGGTGTCATTTCGCGCCAGTGAGGCGATTACCGTGCGCGACGGGCTGATCTGGCAGGTCAATGAGTACGCCTCGCTGGTTCACGAAACGGCGGCCAGCCCGGCCCGACAGGGCTCGTTGCGCCCGGCGGTGAGCCGTTTGGGGCTGTCGGCACGGCAACTGAGCTTTATGGCGCAAGACCTGCAAACCTACTTTGAACGCCAGCAACCCTTCCTTGACCCCGAACTTGACCTGCAGCAAGTCGCCAGGGCCTGCGGTTACACGCGCAACCAGATGTCGTACCTGCTTAATCAGGTGCTCGGGCAAAGCTTTTACCGCTATGTGAATCAGGCGCGCCTGCGCCATGTGCTGGCGGCGATGGACGCAGCTGCAACTCCGGCCAAAGTTGATGAAATGGCCTTTGCGGCAGGCTTCAATTCGATTTCGGCGTTTTACAGCTGTTTTCGCCAGCACACCGGGCAATCGCCCAAGGCTTACGCCAAACAAATTTCTTTGCGGGCACGCACGCAAGACGCGCCCTGATGCCAGCGACTAGGATCGAGCCATTCCTGGATCGGTGTGGAGTCGCAAATGCCAGCATGGCGTTCAATCAGTTTATGGATGGACCAGCTCGGGGAGGACCTGACGCCTCGCCCGTCCCTTGAGCATGATCTGGATGTCGATGTGGCCATTATCGGCGCCGGTTACACAGGGCTCTGGACGGCCTATTACCTCAAGCGCCATGCGCCTGAACTGAGCATTGCCATTGTTGAAGCGCAAACGGCCGGTTTTGGTGCATCAGGGCGCAATGGCGGCTGGCTGATGGGCAACCTGCTGGGCGAAGACCGCTTGCTTGCAGGCCTGCCTGCAGCACAGCGGCGCCAATCCTTCGATTTGCTCCACGGCATTCCCGATGAGGTGAAAAACGTCATCGATCGTGAAGGCATCGACTGCGATTATCGCAAGGGCGGCGGGCTGTATTGCGCAGCACGCTACCCGGAGCAGGAAGCCAGCTTGCGCCGCTATCTGGCAAACCTGTATGGCGAAGGCTTGAATGAATCCGACTACCGCTGGTTGAGCCCCGCCGAACTGGCAGAGCAAATCCGCGTGGCAAAACCGTATGGCGCAATCTTCACCCCCCATATCGCCACCCTCCATCCTGCCAAACTGGTGCGTGGACTGGCCCGTGCCGTTGAGCGCATGGGGGTGCAAATCTTCGAACAAAGCCCGGTCACTGAATGGCGTGCAGGCTTTGCCCGCACCGCCAGGGCACAAGTGCGCAGCCGCTGGGTGGTGCCTGCCGTGGAAGGCTACGCCAACACCCTGGCGCCTTTGGGGCGCTATCAACTGCCGGTACAAAGTCTGATCGTGGCAACAGAGCCATTGTCTCAAGCCACTTGGAACGAGATTGGTCTGTGTCATGGCCAGGCCTTCAGTGAAAGCAGCCGGCAGGTCACCTACGGCCAGCGTACGGCAGACAACCGCCTGGTATTCGGTGCCCGGGGTGGCTATCAGTTCGGCGGGCGCCTGCGTGAGAATTTTGACCTCAGCAGTGACGAAATCGAACTGCGCCGCTATCTGTTCAGCGAACTGTTCCCGCAACTTGAAGACGTCGAGATCAGCCATGCCTGGGGCGGCAATCTGGGCATGTCGCGACGGTTTCAGCCGCACATGCTCTGTGATCACCAGCAGGGCATAGCCCTGGCAGGGGGTTACGGCGGTGAGGGGGTAGGCGCCAGTCATTTGGGCGGGCGCACCCTGGCCGACCTGATTTTGCAGCGCGACACCCTTGAGGTCAGGCAGCCGTGGGTATTGACCGCAGGCGGGCTTGGCGCACTCAAGGCTTGGGAACCCGAGCCGTGCCGCTGGCTGGGCTACAACGCGATCATTCGCAGCTTTGTGTACGAAGACAAAACCCTGGCCAATCCGCATAGCCCGCCCTGGCGTCGGCAGTTTGCCAGCCGCATGGCCGGGTTTATGGAAGGCTTCATGCATTAACCACCACGTGCGCTTAACAGGAAGCATGCCATGAGCATCACTCAGTTTAAAAACACCGCCAACGTCACCTTGCAGGAATCTTTCCCCGTCGCCGTGCCGCTGGGTACGCCGGTGGCCGTGACGTCGGTGACCTGCGTCGAGCGCAACGACGGTGTCGAAACCGGTATCTGGGAATGCACCCCGGGTCGTTGGCGCCGGCAGATCATGGAGCAGGAGTTCTGCCACTTCATTCAAGGCCGCTGCACCTTCACCCCGGATAACGGTGAAACCCTGACCATAGAAGCGGGCGATGCACTGATGTTGCCTGCAAACAGCACCGGCATCTGGGATATCCAGGAGACCGTGCGCAAGACTTATGTATTGATCCTTTGATCGCCGAAACCTGCCTATAAAAACAGCTGCCCCAAACATGCAAGGAATCGAATCATGATCCGTATGACCCTGTTGCCCCTGATGCTGGCCGGTACGCTGTGTCAGGCCGCCGAGACCGTGAAGGTCTATAACTGGTCGGACTACATTGCTCCCGACACGATGAAGAACTTCCAGCGTGATACCGGCATTGCCTTCAGCTATGACCTGTTCGACAGCAACGAGACGCTGGATGGCAAATTGATGACGGGTTCATCGGGTTATGACGTGGTATTTCCGTCCAACCACTTTATGGCGCGGCAAATTCAGGGCGGGGCACTGAAGAAGCTCGACAAGAGCCAGTTGCCGAACTGGAAAAACCTCAACCCGGTGCTGCTCAAGGCACTGGAGGTCAACGATCCGGGCAACGAGCATGGGTTTCCTTACCTGTGGGGCAGCACCGGGATTGGTTACAACGTCGCCAAGGTCAAGGCCGTGCTGGGCGAAGATGCGCCGGTGGACTCCTGGGACCTGATCTTCAAGCCCGAAAATATGCAGAAGCTCAAGTCCTGCGGCGTGGCGATTCTGGACAATGGCCCGGAGGTCTTGCCGGCGGCGCTCAACTATCTGGGCTTGCCTCATCACAGCAAAAACCCCGCTGACTACAAGAAAGCTGAAGAGTTGCTGCTTAAGGTCCGACCTTATATCAGCTACTTTCACTCATCGAAGTACACCAGTGACCTGGCCAACGGCAATATATGCGTAGCGGTAGGTTTCTCAGGCGATATCTTGCAGGCCGAAACCCGGGCCAAAGAGGCCAAAAATGGCGTTGAGATCGGGTATTCGATCCCCAAGGAAGGTGCTGCGATCTGGTTTGACATGGTTGCCATGCCCGCCGATGCGCCGGATGAAAAAGCCGCTTACAGCTTTATGAACTATTTGCTGCGCCCGGACGTGATGGCCGGGATCAGCAACTATGTGCACTACGCCAATGGCAACGAACAGGCCGATGCCCTGGTCAGCCCTGAAATCAAGGCTGACACCAAGGTCTACCCAACCCCCGCCATGATGGACAAGCTGTTTGCCCTGGAAGCCATGCCGCTGAATATTGACCGGGTTCGCACGCGCGTCTGGACCAATATCAAAAGCGGCAAATAATCAGCGCAATGCCTGCGGGTTGACCAGGTTGGCCGGGCGTTCACCGGCCAATGCCGCCAGCAGGTTGTCGACGGCGCAGCGGGCCATCGCTTCGCGGGTTTCGAAAGTCGCCGAGCCGATATGCGGGGTGGCCACCACGTTATCCAGTTGCAGCAGCGGCGAGGTCGGCTCCAGCGGCTCGCGCTCGAACACGTCCAGCCCGGCCGCGCGAATCTGGCCTTGCTGCAGGGCGTTGATCAACGCCGCCTCGTCCACCACTTTGCCCCGCGAGATATTGATAAAGATGCTCTCGCGGCGCATCAGGGCAAATTGCTCGGCACCGATCAAACCTTCGGTATCTGCGGTGAGGGGCAAGGTCAGGCAAATAAAGTCGGCTTCTTGCAGCAACGCGTCGAGGCTGCGGTACTGCGCATTGAAACGCGCTTCGACTGCGGGCTTGGGTGAATTGCTGTGGTAGATCACCGGCATGCCAAAGCCAAAGTGACCGCGTTGCGCCAGGGCTTCGCCGATGCGGCCCATGCCGATAATACCCAGGGTCTTGCCATGCACGTCGGTACCGAACTGCTCGGGGCCGACGTTTTTCAGCCATTGCCCATTGCGCACCATATTGGCCAGTTCCACCACCCGCCGGGCGCTGGCCAGAACCAGGGCAAAACCGGTGTCGGCGGTGGTTTCGGTCAGGACGTCAGGGGTGTTGGTGAGCTGGATCTTGCGCTCGGTCATATAGTCGATGTCGTAGTTGTCGACACCCACCGACACGCTGGCCACTGCTTCCAGGTTGGGTGCCAGGTCCAGCAGTTGCGCATCCAGTTTCAGGCTGGCGCCCAAAATCCCCTGGGCTTGGGGCAGGGCGGCACGCAATTGGTCCATGCCCGCGGCGTCCAGCTTGTCGATCAGCGTGACATTGGCCTGGGCCTGCAAGCGCTGCATCAGTTGCGGGGAGAGTTCTTTGTAAAGCACGACATTCTTTTTCAAGGGATTCACCGACATTGAATTCAAGAGTGGGCCAGGCGTTGCGATGTGCTGTGCTGCGACGCAGCAGGGTCTTTGGCTGCGGGTTTAAGCATCAGGGTGAGCAGTACCGAAATCAGCAGCGCGCCGCTCATCAACAGAAAGGACGCGCCCGTCGAACCGGTGGAGCTGTTCAGGTAACCCACCAGGTACGAACCGGCAAACGAGCCCAGTGCGCCCATGCTGTTGATCAGCGCCATCGCGCCACCGGCCACGTTGGAGGGCAGGATTTCCGGGATGATGGCGAAAAACGGACCATAAGGGGCGTACATGCAGCCACCTGCAATCACCAGCAGTGCGTAGGACCACCAAAAGTGTTCTGCACCCAGCATGTAGGAAGCGTAGAACGCGATAGAGGCGATCAGCAGCGGCGGCCAGACGAAGCGTTTGCGCTTTTGCATCTTGTCCGAGCCCCAGGACACCACCAGCATCGCGATCACGGCTGCCAGATACGGCAGGGCCGAGAGCCAGCCGGCTTCGATCATGTCCATCTGCGCGCCTTGCTTGAGAATTGACGGCAGCCACAGGACAAAACCGTACACGCCGATGCTCCAGCAAAAGAACTGCAAGGCCAGCAGGATCACGGCGGGGGTACGGAACGCCGCAGCGTAGTTTTTCACCGGCTTGAGGCCCACTTGCTCGGCATCCAGTGCGCTTTGCAGGTCTTGCTTCTCCTGATGGCTCAGCCACTTGGCTTCGCTTGGGCGGTCATCGGCCAAGCGCCACCAGATAAAGGCCCAGAGCACTGCCGGCAGGCCCTCGACGATAAACATCCAGCGCCAGCTGTAATGCTGCACCAGATAACCCGATACCACCGACATCCACAGCATGGTTACCGGATTACCGAGGATCAGGAAGGTGTTGGCGCGTGAGCGTTCGGCACGGGTAAACCAGTGGCACAGGTACACCAGCATGGCCGGCATCACGGCCGCTTCGACCACGCCGAGGGTAAAACGGATCACGATCAGCCAGTAGGCGTTTGATACCACACCGGTCAGGGTGGCCAGGCTGCCCCAGAGGATCAGGCTGACAAAAATCAGCTTTTTCACGCTGTTTCTCTGGGCGTAGATCGCCCCGGGTACTTGAAAGAAGAAGTAACCCAGAAAGAACAACGCGCCCAGCAGCGATGACAGGCCGGGGGTGATATTGAGGTCTTCGGCCATGCCGGAGGCCGCTGCGAAGCCGTAGTTGGCACGGTCAAGGTACGCCAGGCTGTAGGTGATAAACACGATCGGCATGATGTACCACCAACGACGGGCGGCGAGTTTTAGCGATTGCATATGAGGATGCTCCTGAGCTTGTTTTTGTTTTTTCGCAGCAGGTGACAGGTCAAGCAGATTGCGTTGTTTCATCAGGTGCGCGCAGCGCGTTGTAGTGGTCGAGTTCGGCGCGGGTGGGCAGGCCTTCCATATCGCCGCGGCTCTGCACGGCGCGGCTGCCGATCCAGTTGCCGCGTTGTACCGCCTGGGCAAAACCGAGGTTTTCCAGCAGGGCACTGACCACCCCGACGGCAAAGCCGTCGCCGGCCCCCACGGTATCGATGACATTGGCCACCGGCACCGCCGGGACAAATTGTTCAATCTGGGCGGTGCGGTAAAATGCGCCTTCGGCCCCCAGTTTGATAATGACGGCCTCAGCCCCCTGGTCGAGGTAGAAGGCGGCGATATCGGACGGGTCGTCAAAGCCTGTCAGTAGACGGCCTTCACTCAGGCCCGGCAGTACCCAGTCAGCGTGGGCAGCGAGGGCATTGATGTCGCGAATCATCTGTTGTTCGCTGGCCCACAGTGAAGGGCGCAGATTGGGGTCGAATGACACGCTGTTGCCGGCGGCACGCATTGACTTCATCAGTTCAAACGACAACTCGTTGCAACTGGCCGACAGCGCCGGCGGGATACCGGTGGCGTGCAAGTGGCGGGCGCCGAGCAACTGCGGGTTGAGCGCAGAACGGTTCAGGTGGCTGGCCGCCGAACCGCGTCGAAAGTACTCGACTTGCGGGTCGCTGCCGTCGTCGACGCGAGACTTGAGCTGGAAACCTGTCGGATGTTGCGGGTCGACGGCTACGTGCTGGCAGTTCAGGCCTTCGGCTTGCAGAGTGTTGAGCACAAAACGCCCCAGGGAATCCGCGCCCACGCGGCTCAACCAGGCCACATTGAAGCCCAGCCGCGCCAGGCCAATGGCCACATTGCTGTCGGCCCCTGCAATGCGCTTGTGAAAACGTTCGACCAGGGCCAGGTCACCGGTTTCTTCGGCCACCAGCATGGCCATGGTTTCGCCGAACGACAGCACATCGACCTTAGACATGGCTCAGCTCCTGTTGCTTGTGGCTCAAGCGCGCCAGTACGGCGACGTGTTCCAGGGTCAAGCCGTCGAGGTCCGAACCTTGCAGCGGATACTCGATGGCCCGGGTCAGGCCGTGGGGCATATGGGTCATCAGGTGCTGCCAGTGCTGCAGATCGGTGTCGGTCGGCGGGGTGGCGACCAGCTTGCCGTCCGGGCGACGGCTCACGCCTTTGCAGTGCAGGTAGGTGACATAGCGGCCCAGCAGGCGGGCTGCGGTGCTGGCCGACTGATCCTGCCAGTGCCAGTTGCCGATATCGAAGGTCATGCTGATCGGCGCTTGCTGCTGCTCGACCTGATCGAAGAAGCGCTGCATGGGCTCGATGCGCCCGCCATAGGAGGTCTGGTCGTTTTCCACCAGCAGCCGCACCGGCTGCTGGTTGAGCAGGGCCGCGAGGTTTTGCAAGTCGCAGTGTTCGGTGAAATAGCCCAGCGACACTTTCAGCCATTGGGCGCCGAACGCGTGGGCGCGCTGCAGGGTGGCCTGCAATTGGGTGTTGGGCCGTGACTGCCCGGCTTCCCACAGCTCCAGTGGCGATGAGAATACGCATTCAAGGCCTTGTTCCTGTACGGCCTGGCTGAAGGCGAGCGGATCTTCTGTGGTCAGCAGTTCTTCGCGCAGTTCGATGCGTGACACACCGGCGTTGGCCAACACTTCAATAAAGCTGGCCTGGCCGCGCTGGCGAACCAGATCGGCACCGTAGCTCGACAAACTGATGGAAACGGGAAATGTAGTCATTGTCATTATTCTCTGAAACCGGTTTCATTTTGTTGTGTGTCAAACGGCTGGCAACCGGGTCAAGGTTGCCAGCCGCTAAAGTGTCAGGCAGTCAGGGGCTGTCGGGTGGAGCCGCGAACAATCAGTCGCGGGGCAAAATCCAGCGCCAGAGGCTCTGATTTGTCGCCGCCCAGGCGTTTAAGCAGGCAGTCAAAGGCACTGGCACCGATTTGTTGCGTGGGCTGGGCCAGGGCGGTGATGCCGTTGCCCACCAGCGGGAACCATTCGAGGTCATCCAGGGCAATCAGGCCCACGTCTTCGAACAAACGGCAATTCAAGTCGCGCAGTACCTGGGTACAGGCCAGCGTGGCCAGGCCGTTGGCACAAAATATAGCCTTGGCGTCGCTGCCGGGGCTTTGCAGGAAATGGTGCAGTGCGTCTCGCAGGCCCGCACCGGTGTTGACCACGGCGCCGCGCAGGGTGGGGTGGCTGGCAAGCTGGCGGGTAAAACTGTTGATGCGCTCGATCCGCGAGCTGGTGCCATCGACCGGTTCGCTGACCATCAGCACATCGCGATAACCTTGCTGCTCTAGATGCTCCAGGGCCATGCGTACCGCGTCGGCATTGTCCAGGCCCACCAGATCGGTGTGCAGTTGTTCGACTTTGCGGTCGATCAGCACGATGGGCATTTCCTGATGCAGCTCTTGCAGTGCGTCCGGGTGATGGCCAAGAGTGTTAAGGATCAAACCTTCGATATTGTAGGAACGCAGAGCTGCCAGATGTTGACGCTCTTGCTCATCATTGCGGTCGGTGTTGCACACCACCAAGTTATAGCCGTGCAGGCGGCAGGCGGTTTCGACACCGTGCATGACAGCGATGGAGTAGGGGTTGCGGATATCGGCCACCAGCATGCCGATCAGCCGCGTACGTCCGCGTTTAAGGCCACGGGCCATTTGATTGGGGCGATAGCCCAGGTCATTGATGGCGCGCTCGATCCGTTCGGCGATGGCTTCGGAGAGCAAGGCACGGTCTTCGCCGATAAAGCGCGACACGCTGGCCTTGGAAACGCCGGCGCGCAGGGCAACATCGAGCATGGTCACGCGGGTGCGCTGAGCTGCGGAAAAACTGTTCACGGCCTGAAACCTTTTATTGGTGTTATCGCAGGCGATTTCGCGAGTGGACGCTGAAACCGGTTTCATGGAAACCCAAATGCCCGGGTGGCGTCAAGTGACAATGGTTTAAGGAAGGGTAGCCCCGTAGCAGCTGACGAGTGGAACGAGGCTGCGTCCGAGTGCGCAGCGCTCGTAAAACCGGCAATTACGGTGTGCCTGAGAGATCGAGCCGCCTGGTTTACGACTGCTGCGCAGCCGGACGCAGCCTCGTTCCACTCGTCAGCTGCTACAACGGTCAGGCAACTTTCAAGTCACGACGAAAACTTATTAATAAGCGACATCGCGCATATAGCAATAGAGAGCTGGAAGTGATACGAAAGTTATATGACGGGTGTTATATAAATACAGTATCGGCCCAAGTTCAAGACGGATGAGAAGCCCCTCGATTTAACTTTTTGTGTTTAGACCGTGCAGTCAGTTATTGGCCGCTTGCGCATTAAAAAATACTTTTGCTTGAGCATTCAATGTTTCCGGTAACTTGCGGCGTTTGCGCAAATTAGCCCTGAGAAAGTGCTGGACTAAATATTTCAGATTGTGTCAGTTTCACTCCGCCATAAAACGGCGAGTGATAGGACGATCTCGCCAAGGGGTCGTCGTGGTCTGTCAAAAAACTTTCTACTGCTAAACAAGGAAATGTTTACATGTCGAAACTTAAAGAGAAAGCAGCATTGTCCGTTGGCCAGGTGCAAGCGGCAAACACCGGCAGTTCTGCCTTCACTCAGATTGATAACTTCAGCCATTTCTATGATCGCGGTGATCATCTGGTCAATGGCAAACCTTCGCTCACCACCGACCAGGCCGCGGATCAGCTCACGCGTTCCGGGGCCAGTTGGCATGACCTCAACGGCGATGGTGTGATCAACCTCACCTATACCTTCCTCACGGCGCCGCCGGTGGGTTACGCCACCCGTGGCCTGGGCACGTTCAGCCAGTTTTCTTCGCTGCAAAAGGAACAGGCCAAGCTGTCGCTGGAGTCCTGGGCCGATGTCGCCAAGGTGACGTTCACCGAAGGCCCGGCAGCCCGTGGCGGGGATGGCCACATGACCTTTGCCAATTTCAGTGCCAGCAACGGCGGCGCGGCGTTTGCCTACCTGCCCAGCAGTGCGCGCAAAGGCGAATCGTGGTACTTGATCAACAAAGACTACGCGGTCAACAAAACCCCGGGCGAGGGCAACTACGGTCGCCAGACCCTGACCCACGAAATCGGCCACACCCTTGGGCTGTCGCACCCGGGAGACTACAACGCCGGCAATGGCAACCCTACTTACCGCGATGCGGTGTATGGCGAAGACACCCGTGCCTACAGCGTCATGAGCTACTGGAGCGAAAGCAACACCGGTCAGCACTTCACCAACAGCGGCGAAGGTGCCTACGCATCGGCGCCATTGCTGGATGATATCGCCGCGGTGCAAAAGCTCTATGGCGCCAATCTCGAAACCCGCGCGGGCGATACCGTCTACGGTTTCAACTCCACCGCTGATCGCGATTACTACAGCGCAACGTCTGCCAGTTCCAAGCTGATTTTCTCGGTGTGGGATGGCGGCGGCAATGACACGCTGGACTTCTCCGGTTTCACCCAAAACCAGAAGATCAACCTTACGGCCGGTTCGTTCTCCGATGTGGGCGGCATGACCGGTAACGTGTCGATTGCTCAGGGCGTGACCGTGGAAAACGCCATTGGTGGTTCAGGCAATGACCTGCTGATCGGCAACGACGCCGATAACGTGCTCAAGGGCGGTGCCGGCAACGACATCCTCTATGGCGGTGGCGGGGCTGACACCCTGTGGGGCGGCACCGGGTCGGATGTCTTTGTATTTGGCGCAGTGTCTGACTCCGCGCCGGGTGCAGCCGATATCATCATGGACTTCCAGTCCGGCATCGACAAAATCGATGTCTCGGCCATCACCAAGCTGGCGGGGCTGAACTTTGTCGATGCCTTCACCGGCCGCGCTGGCGAAGCGATTGTCAGCTATGACACGGCTAGCAACCTGGGCCACTTTGCGGTCGACTTCAGCGGTCATGCTGTAGCCGACTTCCTGGTCAACACCGTGGGTCAAGTGGCAACTTACGACATCGTCGTGTAAGCCTGCCGGTACACGGGCAGTGCGCAAGCGCTGCCCTCTGCCGGACAGTGTCAATGGATGAGCCCTATGGCATGCAGATATTTCAAGGTAATGGGCTGTATCGCCGCATTACTGACATTTACCACGGAGAGCACCATGGCCAGTTCCTTGCTGCTGCTGAGCCCCGCGCAACTGGCGGGCAGTTGGACGTTTTACCCGCAGGATGATGCAACGCACCGCTGTACGGTACAGCTGGTGGCCGAACACAAAACCTTCAACAGTGAAGTCAAGTGTCTGAAAACATGGTTGGGCGAAGTGCCAAAAAGTTGGTCGCCAACCCCCGACGGTATTTATCTGATGGGACCGGACGGCACGGCGCTGGTGCATATGAACCGTATCGAGCCGGGGCACTATGAAGCGCAGGTCAAAACCGAAACGGTCTTGGTCATGGTGCGTAACCCTGAATAAAGAGTGTGGCCGTTCAGCAGGAGTTCTCAATACCTGAGCGATACCTGAACAGTACGGTTCAAGTGTGCCTGGCTGTTTTGTTCAGGCCTGCCTGCCGTTTTTGTCGATCAAGGAAGATTCATGAGGCGATTGAAAAACAGCCCCGTTGCGCCGCTGATACATGCACTGGCCGACTATAAAAGCATATTGATCAGCGTTGGCTGTTTTACGGCCCTGATCAATATATTGATGCTGGTGCCATCGATTTACATGCTGCAGGTATATGACCGGGTGTTGTCGTCGCAAAACACCACAACACTGGCCATGCTGTCATTGATGGTAGTGGGGTTCTTTATCTTTATCGGTACGCTGGAAACCGTGCGCAGTTTTATTGTAATTCGCGTCGGCAGTCAGCTGGAGCGCCGCTTCAACCAGCAGGTGTACCGCGCCGCATTCGAGCGCAACCTGTTCAGCGGCCAGGCCCATGCTGGCCAGGCATTGGCCGATCTGACCTTGATCCGCCAGTTTGTCACCGGCCCTGCGTTATTCGCCTTTTTTGATGCGCCGTGGTTTCCGGTGTATCTGTGGGTGATTTTTTTGTTCAGCCCCTGGCTCGGGCTTATGGCAACGGCGGGTGCGCTGCTGCTGATTGCTTTGGCGTGGATCAATGAAGTGATGACGCGTAAAGCCCTGGGCCGCGCCAGCCTGTATTCCATGCAGTCCAGCCAGTTGGCTACCAGCCATTTGCACAATGCCGAGACCATTCAGGCAATGGGCATGCTGGGGGTGTTGCGCCAACGCTGGTTTGCTCTGCACTCGCGCTTTCTGGCCGAGCAAAACAAGGCCAGCGACACCGGTGCGGTGATCGGTTCGCTGAGCAAGACCCTGCGCTTGTGCCTGCAATCGCTGGTATTGGGCTTGGGGGCCTTGCTGGTGATCCAGGGCGACATGAGCGCGGGCATGATGATTGCCGGTTCGATTTTGATGGGCCGCGTGTTGAGCCCCATTGATCAGTTGATTGCGGTCTGGAAGCAATGGAGTTCGGCGAAGCTGGCTTATCAGCGCCTGGACAGCCTGCTGCGCGAGCATCCGGCCAGTGAGGACAGCCTGCCGCTACCCGCCCCCAAGGGTCAGTTGAGCTTTGAACAGGTCAGTGCGGCCCCCCCGGGCAAGCGCCAGCCCACCTTGCAGCACGTCAGTTTTAGCCTCAATGCCGGCGAAGTGCTCGGCGTGCTGGGGGCCTCGGGCTCTGGCAAGTCGACTCTGGCACGGGTGCTGGTGGGGGTATGGCCGACGCTGGCGGGCACGGTGCGTCTGGATGGTGCCGACATTCACCAGTGGAACCGTGAGCAGTTGGGGCCGCATATAGGCTATTTACCCCAGGATATGGAGCTGTTCAGCGGCAGCATTGCCGAGAATATCGCCCGCTTTCGCGACGCAGACCCCCGGCAGGTGGTTGCTGCGGCGCAGCAGGCTGGGGTTCACGAGATGATTTTGCGTTTGGCGCAAGGTTACGACACGGTTCTGGGGGACGAGGGCAGTGGCCTGTCGGGCGGGCAAAAGCAACGGGTCGCGCTGGCCCGGGCCTTGTACGGCAACCCGCGGCTGGTGGTGCTGGATGAGCCCAATTCCAACCTCGATGCCGTCGGCGACGCAGCGCTCACCCGGGCCATTGGCCATCTCAAGGGGCAGGGCTGCACCGTGGTGCTGGTCACGCATCGTTCAGCGTCGCTGGCCCAGGCCGACAAGCTGCTGGTTCTCAATGAAGGTCGCTGCCAGGTGTTCGGCCCCAGTGCCGAGGTGCTCAAGGCACTGTCCGCAGCCCAGTCGCAACAGGCCGCGCCGCAGGCGGCCAGTATCCACCGTCAGAGTGCTGACGCATGAGCAAGGACGCTGCATTGATAAACAAGCACACTCAATCGCCATTGCCTGAGCGCAGTGCGGGCTTTTATGTGCGCGCAGGCTGGGTGCTGACCCTGGTCGGTGCGGGCAGTTTTTTCCTGTGGGCCAGCCTGGCTCCGCTGGACGAGGGCATTGCGGTGCAAGGCACGGTGGTGGTGTCCGGCAAGCGCAAGGCGGTGCAATCGCTGGGCGGCGGGGTGATGCGCCAGATTCTGGTGCGCGAGGGCCAGAGGGTGCAGCAGGGCGAGCCGTTGTTTCGCCTGGACCAGACCCAGGTCGAAGCCGACGTGCAATCGTTGCGTGCGCAGTACCGCATGGCCTGGGCCAGCCAGGCCCGCTGGCAAAGCGAGCGTGACAACCTGGCACGGGTGAGTTTCCCTGCGCAATTAAGCCAGGCCGCTGACCCGCGCCTGGCCCTGGTCCTGGAGGGCCAACAGCAGTTGTTCAGTAGCCGGCGCGAAGCCTTTGCCCGCGAACAGGCTGCACTCAAGGCCAGTATCGAAGGCGCTACCCGGCAATTGAGCGGGATGCGTCAAGCTCGCAGCGATCAAATGGCCCAGGCCGATTCCCTGCGTGAGCAATTGAACAATCTTCGGCCCCTGGCTGAAAAAGGCTATATCCCGCGCAATCGTTTGATGGAGTACGAGCGGCAGTTGTCCCGGGTTCAGCAGGATCTGGCGCAGAACACCGGTGAAAGCGGACGTATCGAGCAAGGCATTGTGGAATCGCGGCTCAAACTGGCACAGCACAGCGATGAATATCAAAAGGACGTGCGCAGCCAGCTGGCCGATGCCCAGCTCAAGACCCTGACCCTTGAGCAGCAACTGGCCTCGGCGGGGTTTGACCTGCTGCACAGCGAGATCAATGCGCCAGCCGATGGGATCGCCGTCAACCTCAGCGTGCACACCGAGGGCGCTGTGGTGCGAGCGGGTGAAACCCTGCTGGAGATCGTGCCCCAGGGCACGCGCCTTGAGGTGGAAGGGCGCTTGCCGGTGAATCTGGTGGACCGGGTGGGCAGCCAGTTGCCGGTGGACATCCTGTTTACGGCCTTCAACCAAAGCAGCACGCCGCGGGTGTCGGGCCAGGTGAACCTGGTGTCGGCCGACCAGTTGCTCGATGAGAAAACCGGGATGCCGTACTACGTGCTGCGCAGCTCAGTGAGTGATCAGGCACTGGAGAAGCTCAACGGGCTGGTGATCAAGCCCGGCATGCCGGCCGAGATGTTTGTGCGCACCGGCGAGCGTTCGCTGCTCAACTACCTGTTCAAACCCCTGCTGGACCGCGCAGGTTCTGCGTTGACTGAGCGCTAGGATGCTGCCCTTTATGAGAACTACTGCACTGTTGGGCCTGGGTTTTGCCCTGTGGGCAGGCAATGCCCAGGCGTTGGGCCCGTTTCAGGTGTACGAACAGGCGTTGCGCAATGATCCCGAGTTCCTGGCCGCCCTCCAGGAGCGCGATGCCGGCCAGGAGAGCCGCACCATCGGTCGTGCGGGGCTGTTGCCAAAGCTGTCGTACAACTACAACAAAGGCCGCAACAACTCCAGGGCCACTTATTTGAATGAGCGCGGCAACAGCCACGAAGACCGCAACTACAACAGCTACGGCTCGACCTTTACGGTGCAGCAGCCATTGATTGATTACGAGGCGTACGCCAATTACCGCAAAGGCGTGGCGCAGGCGCTGTTTGCCGATGAGACCTTTCGCAGCAAAAGCCAGGAACTGCTGGTGCGGGTGCTGACCCATTACACCCAGGCTCTGTTTGCGCAGGATCAGATCGACAATGCCCGGGCCAAGAAAAACGCCTACGAGCAGCAGTTTCAACAAAATGAGCAGCTGTTTCGCCAGGGCGAGGGCACGCGCACAGACATTCTTGAGGCCGAGTCCCGTTACGAGCTGGCCACCGCCGAACAACTCCAGGCTCAGGATGAACAGGACGCAGCCCTGCGCGAGCTGGGCGCGTTGATTGGCGTGGCTACGGTGAATATCGACGAGTTGACGCCATTGCCCGTCAGCTTCAGCGCTTTGCCGCTGCAACCCGCGAGCTTTTCGAGCTGGCACACAATGGCGCTGGAGAGTAATCCGCTGCTGGCCTCGCAACGTGAGGCGCTGGAAGTGGCGCGGTACGAAGTTGAACGCAACCGGGCAGGGCATCTGCCCAAACTCAATGCCTATGCCAGCGTGCGCAAGATGGAGTCCGAGAGCGGCAACACCTACAACCAGCGCTATGACACCAACACCATCGGTATCGAGATCAGCCTGCCACTGTATGCGGGGGGCGGGGTGGCCGCGTCGGTACGCCAGGCCAGCAGCAATCTGGCGCGGGTGGAGTACGAGCTGGAGGGCAAGACCCGCGAAACCCTGATTGAGCTGCGCCGCCAGTTCAATGCGTGCCAGTCGGGGGTGAGCAAATTGCGGGCTTATCAAAAAGCCCTGGTCTCGGCCGAAGCGCTGGTGGTGTCGACGCGCCAGAGCATCCTCGGCGGTGAGCGGGTCAACCTGGATGCGCTAAACGCCGAGCAGCAGCTTTACAGCACCCGGCGCGACCTGGCCCAGGCCCGTTACGACTATCTGCTGGCCTGGACCAAATTGCACTTCTACGCCGGCACCTTGGGCGAGCAGGATCTGGCCCGGGTCGACGAAGTCTTTGTGCCGCGCGAGCCCGCCACAGTTTTATCAACGAAGAAGGTAAGCAGTCATGGCGATTTTTGACTACATGGATGTGGGATCAAAGGCTTCAACGGCGTTGGTCGCCGATGCTCTGGCTATCACCCTTTACAGCTATCACAACCTCGATAATGGCTTTGCCGTGGGCTACCAGAAGAACGGCATGGGCCTTGGGCTGCCCGCCACCCTGGTCAAGGCCGTGCTCGGTGGCACTGATTCCCAGGGCGTGGTGCCGGGCATTCCGTGGAACCCGGACTCGGAAAAACTCGCCCGCGAAGCCGTCGAAAAAGCCGGCTGGACCCCCATCAGTGCTGATCAGTTGGGGTACGCAGGCAAGGTCGATCAGCGCGGCACCTTTTTCGGTGAGCAAGCGGGCTATGGCAGTGCTCAAGTGGAAATCCTCGGCAAGTACGGCGCCGATGGCCAACTGACCTCGATCGGCATCGGGTTTCGCGGCACCAGTGGCCCGCGTGAGTCGCTGATCAGCGATTCCATTGGCGATGCCATCAGCGATTTGCTTGCCGCGATCGGCCCTGCCGATTATGCGAAAAACTACAGCGCCAATGCCTTTGACCTGCTGCTGGGCAAAGTGGCTGCCTTTGCCAGCGCGCAAGGGTTGAGCGGCAAGGACGTGCTGGTCAGTGGCCACAGCCTGGGCGGCCTGGCCGTCAACAGCCTGGCAGATTTGAGTGGCGAGCACTGGGCAGGGTTTTACCGCGATGCCAATTACATTGCCTTTGCTTCGCCCACCCAGAGCGAAACCACGGAAAACGTGCTTAATATCGGCTTTGAGAACGACCCGGTGTTTCGCGCCCTGGACGGTTCGGACTTTAATCTGTCGTCGCTGGGTGTGCATGACGCGCATCAACCGTCCGCTACCAACAACATTGTCAGTTTCAACGATCACTACGCCTCCACCGCGTGGAATCTGATGCCTTTTTCGATTGCCAATGTCTCGACCTGGATCAGCCACTTGCCCAATGGCTATGACAGCGCGATGACGCGCATCCTCGATTCGGCATTCTATGACCTGACGACCAGGGACTCGACCCTCGTGCTCGCCAACCTGTCCAACCCGGCGCGGGAAAACACCTGGGTCCAGGACCTCAATCGCAACGCCGAGCCGCACAAGGGCAGCACCTTTATCATCGGCAGTGACGGCAATGACTTGATTCAAGGGGGGCGCGGCAATGACTTTCTCGAAGGTCGCGACGGCAATGACACCTTCCGTGACAGTGGCGGCTACAACATCATTTTGGGTGGCAAGGGCGTCAACACCCTCGACCTGCAGCAATCGCTGAACCGCACACAGGTGGTCAATGACGGCCAGGGCACCTTGTATGTGCGCGATAGCCACGGCGGCATCACCCTAGCCCGCGATATCAGTGTGCTGTTAAGTGACGAACCCGCGTGGTTGGGCTTGAGCCATCGCCCGGTCAGCCATCGGGTGGCTGACGATGGCTTGTGGGCGGGTAATACCCGCAGTGAGTACACTCACTCGGTCAAGGCCGGTGCCGAGGACAGCACGGTCACGGCGCCAGGCCCCGCAGGCTGGTTGCTGGGCCAGGGCGGCAACGATCATTTGATCGGCCTGCACGGTAATAGCGTGTTTGTCGGCGGTGCAGGCAACGACCTGCTGGAATCGGCAGGCGCCAGCAACACCTTCGTGTTCAGCGGGCATTTTGGCAACGATACGCTGCTGGGCTACCAACCCACTGACACGCTGGTGTTCCTGGGCGTGGAGGGCGGGCATCACAGCGATTACCGTGCCCATGCCAGCGCCGTGGGGCATGACACCGTGCTCAGCTTTGGCAACGATTCGGTGACCCTGGTGGGCGTTGCCCTGGCCACACTGGCGGGCACCGACATCGTCATCGCCTGACAGCCAGCGGCCAGCTGTCGCTGGCCGCTGCCTCTACACCTTGAACTGACGCAACAACCCATTGAGCTGAACGCTCAATTCCTTGAGGTGGACACTGGCGGCGCTCGACTGTTCTGCCGCCTGGGCGGTGCCCTGGGACAGCTCGGCGGCCTGGGTCACGTTCTGGTTGATGTCCTCCACTACATGGGCCTGCTGCAGGGTGGCGCTGGCAATCGAGGCGTTGAGGTCGTTGAGGTTAGTCAGCGCCTGGCCGATGCTGGTCAGGCTCTGCCCGGCCTGGGTGGCCTGCTCGATGGTCAGTTGCGAGGCGCGGCTGCTGCTACCGATCACATCGACGGCGGCTTCGGAATGCTTTTGCAGGCCCTCGATCATCGTCTGAATCTCGGCCGTGGATTTTTGCGTGCGCTGGGCCAGCAAGCGCACCTCATCGGCCACCACGGCAAAACCGCGGCCTTGTTCACCGGCCCGCGCCGCTTCGATTGCGGCGTTAAGGGCCAGCAGGTTGGTTTGCTCGGCAATCGAGCGGATCACTTCCAGTACGCTGCCAATTTCGCTGCTTTGGGTGGCCAGGGTGCGGATGACCTCGACCGCCTGGTTAATGGTGCCGGACAATTGGTCGATCTGCTGCAAGCTGCTGTCGATGTTCTGCTGGCCTTGCTCGGCTTGCGACTGGGCGCCGCGCATTTCACTGGCAGCGTGTTCGGCATTTTTAGCCACCTCCTGCACGGCGTAGGTGACTTCGTTGATCGCCGTGGCCACCTGATCCATTTGCAGGGCCTGTTGCTGGCTGCGCTGTTGCGCGTCGCTGGCGTCGCTGCCCATCTCGGTCGAGGACTGCTCCAATGCGCTGGCAGTGGCCTGCAAATGGCTGATGACGTTGCGCAGCTTGGCGGTAAAGGCATTGAAATGATGCGCCAGCAGGGTTACTTCATCACGGCCGTGGGTATCCAGGCTACGGGTCAGGTCGCTTTCGCCACTGGCAATATTAGCCATTGCCTGCACGGCCTCTTGCAGCGGTCGCACGATGCTGCGGGCGATCAGGGTGACCAGTACGGCCATGATCAGCGCAATGCCCAGGCCCGCCCAGCTGGCCTTCCAGGCCTGGGCGCGAAACTCGGCCTGCATGTCGTCGATATACACCCCTGAACCAATGACCCAGCCCCAGGGCTCGAACAGTTGCACATAGGAGGTTTTCTGCACCGGCTCCTGGGCGCCGGGTTTTGGCCAGCGGTAGTCGACCATGCCCGCGCCCCGGGTTTTCGCCAGGCTGGCCATCTCGTTGAAGATCGCAAAGCCGTCCGGGTCCTTGATGGCCGACAGGTCCTTGCCGTCGAGCTTGGCATTGGTCGGGTGCATGACCATATAAGGGCGCAGGTCATTGATCCAGAAATAGTCATCGTGGTCATAGCGCAGGGTGCTGATCACGGTCAGCGCCTGCTGTTGCGCGGCTTCCCGGCTCAGGCTGCCGGCGGTTTCCAGGCCGTGGTAGTAGCCCAGTACGCCACTGACGGCCTGCACCACATGTTGGGTCTTCTGGGCTTTGCCTTCATACAAATCGTCATGTATCTGCTTTAGCATCAGCAGGCCCAACGCCAGCAACATGGCCATGGCCACAATCAGGATCAGCCACAAACGGCGGCTGATGGATAACCCGCGCAGGGTATTCATAAAGGGCGACTCCTTGTTTTTCTTGTTGTGGTGTTTCACAGGACAACTTTTTCCAGACTTGTCTGTCAGACCAAACCGAAGTCATGTCATAGCAGCGAAAGTAGAACGTGTCTGATAGGATCTCGGCCGAAATTGGCAAAGCTTCATCTTTATTGATTTCTGACAGTTTTTTCACAGCTTTCTGGGGAACATGTCGCACCTTTGACCTGCTCCAGGGCCGTGCTTGCAACACCTTAATCAAGACTAATCAGCTCTGCATGAGGCAGGGCTTTATGGGGGAATAATGGATCTTTGGACTGCCGCTCAGGCGTTGATACTGGGCGTCGTTGAAGGCTTGACGGAGTTTTTGCCGATCTCGAGTACGGGCCACCAGATTATTGTGGCCGACTTGCTCAATTTTGGCGGCGAGCGGGCGATGGCGTTCAACATCATCATCCAGCTGGGTGCGATTCTGGCTGTAGTCTGGGAATTTCGCCGCAAGATCATCGATGTTGTCGTCGGTCTGCCCACCAAACCCGAGGCACGCCGCTTTACCACCAACCTGATTATCGCCGTGATGCCGGCGGTGGTGCTGGGGGTGATTTTTGCCGATGTGATCCACGAGTACCTGTTCAACCCGATTACCGTGGCCACGGCCCTGGTGGTGGGTGGTGTGATCATGTTGTGGGCCGAGCGTCGCCAGCATGTGATTCGTGCCGAGACCGTGGATGACATGACCTGGAAAGACGCGGTGAAAATCGGTTTCGCCCAGTGCCTGGCGATGATCCCCGGCACTTCGCGTTCGGGCTCAACCATTATCGGCGGCCTGTTGTTTGGCCTGTCGCGCAAGGCGGCCACCGAGTTCTCGTTCTTCCTGGCCATGCCGACCATGGTCGGTGCTGCGGTGTACTCGGGCTACAAGTACCGTCATCTGTTCCAGCCTGATGACCTGCCGGTGTTCGCCATCGGTTTCGTCACCTCGTTTATCTTCGCGATGATCGCAGTACGGGCCTTGCTCAAGTTTATTTCCAACCACAGCTATGCCGCCTTTGCCTGGTATCGCATTGCCTTTGGTCTGCTGATCCTGGCCACCTGGCAGTTTGGCTGGATCAACTGGGCCGAGGCTTGAGAGGCTTGCCCGAACGACAGGGTGCGCCGGTTCGCGCCCTGAAGCTCAAGCTGCTGGCCTGGGTTGTGCTGTGTGCATTGCCGGTCGGCGGCTCGGTGAGCCTGTGGCTCACCGGGGGCACCAGGCTACCCTTGCTCGCTTATGGGGTTGCCAGTGTTCTGGCGTATGGCCTGTACTGGCATGACAAGCAGCAAGCCAGGGCAGGGCAATGGCGAACCCCGGAGAAGGTGTTGCACGGGGTAGAGCTGCTGGGCGGTTGGCCAGGGGCTTTGCTGGCGCAACAGATGTTTCGCCACAAAACCCGCAAGCTGCCCTATCAACTGTCGTTCTGGCTGATTGTGGCTGTGCATCAGGTGGTATGGATTGACGCTCTGTTCCTCAACCGCTCCATTCTCCACCTGTTGCAGCTACAGCAATAAACCGATCTGACGCTTTTTCGCCAGTTTTCCCACCACCAGTTGGTGGGAACGGCGCAACAGGTCCTGGAGTTCCGCAGCGCCCATCGGGTAGGGCGCCTGCATATTGATCCAGTACGCGCGCGCCAGATAGGGCGAGGGGCGGATACCCGGGCGATCGATATAACCCAGGAACAGGTCTTTCTCGACCTTGAATGAAAGCCCGTCGCTGTTGAGGTTGAACAGGGCAAACATCTTGCTGTCATCGACGAAAAACACCTCGACCCCACCCCATTTCACCGCGTACTGAGCGCCCGGCAGGTTCCGGCAGAACTCGGCGACTTCCTGCTTGCTCATCGGGCTCATAGCAGTTTCTCTCCACAACGTTCAAATGACTCGACCAGGTGATCGATCCAGGCCCGCACCGCCGGCATCACTCCGCGCCGGTGAGGGTACACCGCGTGCAGCCAGCCCCCCGGCAGGGTCCATTTGGGCAGCAGTTGCACCAGTTGGCCGTCTTGCAGTTCCTGCTCGCAATACATCATGGGCAGCACGGTAAAACCCAGGCCAGCCAGGGTGCAGGCCTTGCGCACGATAAAATCGTCAATCCCCAGCCGCGCCTCAAGTACCAGGGTGCTGGCCTGGCCATGCTCATCGAGCATGCGCAAATGCACCATGCGATCGGCCTCCAGCGCCCCCAGCAGCGGCACGCTTTTCAGGTCATCGGGGCGGTCGACTGGCCACTTACTGGCAAACTCGGGAGTGGCTACCATCACGGTGCGGGCCTGGCGCAGGCGCCGCGTGACCAGCGACGGGTCTTCGTCGCCTTCCTCGCGCACGCGCAAGGCCACATCAATGCCTTCGGTGACCAGATCCACCCGGCGGTTGAGCAGGTTGACCTCCAGCTGTACCAGGGGATAAGCCTGCAAAAACGAGCTGATCACCCCGGGCATGAATTCATGGGCCAGCCCCACCGGGCATGACACGCGCAAGGGGCCGCGCGGTTCGCTGGACATACTGGCCACGGCCTCGTCCGCCATCTCGGCTTCCAGCAGCATGGCCTGGCAATGGCGCAGATAACGCTCACCCACTGCGGTCAGCTTCAACTGGCGCGTGGTGCGTTGCAGCAAGCGGGCGCCCAGGCGCTCCTCAAGCTCGGCCACACGGCGTGACAGGCGTGATTTGGGGATGCCCAGCAGTCGCCCGGCAGCGGCAAAGCCACCGGATTCGACCACCTTGGCGAAGTAGTAAAGGTCGTTGAGGTCTTGCATGGCGTGCTCACTGTCCTGCAGGTGGGACGAACTATCGCATAATGGCTAACTTATCGTCGATTGCTTTCATCGGTAGTATCCATTCCATCGAGATCGCCCAGAGGCGGTCATCATCTGGAGATCACCATGAAACTTTTGCATATCGATTCGAGCATTCTGGGCGACAACTCGGCATCCCGTCAGTTGAGCGGCGAAGTGGTCAAAGCCTGGCAGGCAGCGGATCCACAGGTTGAAGTCAGCTACCGTGACCTGGCCAGCGAAGCCATCGCCCACTTCTCGGCTGCGACCCTGGTGGCTGCCGGCACACCCGCCGAGCTGCGTGATGCCGCGCAGAAACACGAAGCCCAACTGAGCGCCGACACCCTGGCGCAGTTTCTGGCAGCTGACGCAGTAGTGATTGCTGCGCCGATGTACAACTTCACCATTCCGACCCAGCTCAAGGCCTGGATTGACCGTATCGCCGTAGCCGGTCAGACCTTCCGTTATACCGAAGCCGGCCCTGAAGGCCTGTGCGGCAACAAGAAAGTCATTGTAGTTTCCACCTCCGGCGGCCTGCATGCCGGTCAGGCAACTGGCGTAGCCCACGAAGATTACTTGAAAGTGATGCTGGGCTTTATCGGCATCACCGACGTTGAATTTGTCCGCGCCCACGGCCTGGCCTATGGTGACGAAGTACGCAACAAAGCCATGAACGATGCCCATGCACAGATTAAGCAGGATCTGTTCAGCGCCGCGTAAGCCTGTACAGCGCTTCACCGGCTAAACTCTGTACTCCGGGTGTCTTGCCAAGACCGGAGTACGGAGTTTTTTTGCGTTTGGCCCAGGTTATGCACTGCTTTTGGCGAAAGCTTCTGGCACAGCCGATTTCAAGCCACGCGCCATTGCAGGTGAACCTCGATGATGGGTCTCAGGGCGGTACTGATGTTGTGGCTGGCATGTTGCTCCGTGATGGTGCAGGCCGAGCCCGCGTTGCAGTGGGGCGTAGGTTTTCACCGTTTGAGTTTTCTCGATCCGCTGGACGATCAACCCATGCGGGCGATCGCCTTTTACCCGTCCAGTGAGGCCCAGGGGCTGACCAAAATAGGCAGTTATGAAGTGGCGGCGACCGAGGGGGCTAAAGTCGCCATCGGCCGTTACCCGCTGCTGATGCTGTCCCATGGCAATACCGGCACGCCCCTGGCGCTGCATGACCTGGCCACCTCGCTGGCGCGCAAGGGCTTTGTAGTGGTGGCGGTGCTGCACCCTGGAGACAATTACAAGGACCACAGCCGCCTGGGTACCTTGAGCAACCTTTACGGGCGGCCGATGCAGATATCGGCCGCCATCAGCGCAACCCTGGACGACCCTGAGCTGTCACCCTATGTGCATGACGACCAGGTAGGGGTGATCGGTTATTCGGCAGGTGGCGAAACTGCGTTGATCCTGGCAGGCGCCCAGCCTGACCTGGATCGCCTGCGCCGCTACTGCCAAGAGCGCCCCGAAGACCGTGATGCCTGCACCACAAAAGGGGAGCTGATCGCCGACCGTGATGACCTGATGCCCGTTGCTGACCCCCGGGTACACGCGCTGCTGCTGATGGCTCCCTTGAGCCTGATGTTTGGCCGCCAGACCCTGGCCGATGTGCATGTGCCTGTGCTGCTGTACAGCGGCGAAAACGACAGGCTGGTGTTCCCCGACAAAAACGCTGACGCCCTGGCCCGCAAGCTACCGGTGGAACCGGAGTTCAAGGTGATACCCGGTGCCGGCCATTTTGTGTTCATGGCCCCCTGCAATGACGAGCAAATGGCGGCCATGCCCGGCTTGTGCACGGATGCGCAAGGGGTTGATCGGGAAGATATCCATCGCGACCTGATTTACGAGGCCGGGCGGTTTTTCAGCAAGACGCTGCAGGCCCATACCGGGTCCGGTTTACGCACTGCCGCGCATACCCGCTAGCGCTGCGCCCGCCGCGACAGGCTCAAACTCAGCAGCAAGCCCAGGCAGCACATCACGGCCGCACTGAAGAAAATCCACGGATAACCCAGGTTCAGCGCAATGGCCCCCATGATCGGCCCGGCAATGGCCAGTGCCAGGTCAAAAAACACGGCATAGGCACTCAGCCCCGCGCCGCGGCTGGAAACCGGGACTTGCTTGACCGCCTCGACCCCCAGGGCCGGGTACACCAGGGACAAGCCAAAACCGGTCAGCCCGGCACCTGCCAGGGCAAAAGCGGTACTGGGTGCCAGCCACAACATGACCAGGCCCACCGCTTCGATGCTCATGCAGGCGATTGCCACGTTGTAGCCACCAAAGCGGCTGATACTGTTGGTAAAGATCAGGCGGCCGAGGATAAAGCACACGCCAAATACCGACAGGCAATACGCCGCACCTTCCCAGCCCTGGTCGATATAAAACAGGGTGATAAAGGTAGTCAGCGTGCCATAACCAATCGAGGCCAGGGTCAGGCTGATGCCATAGGGGGCAATCAGGCCGAATACCGACCAAAAAGGCAGGCGCACGCCCGGGATCGCGGCGATTGCCGGTTTGTTGCGAATCAGCCCCAGGGCGGCGAGGGCCAGCAACAACAGGGTCACACCCAGCATGGCGAAGCCCAGCCGCTCGACCATCACCACGCCCAGCGGTGCACCTATGGCGATCGCGCCGTAGGAGGCAATGCCATTCCAGCCAATGGCTCTGGCGGTATGTTGTGAGCCGACCCGGGCAATGCACCAGGAAATGGTGCCGACGCCAATCAGGCCCTGGGCAACACCGAGAAATACCCGGCCGACAATCAGAATGCCCAGGCTCAGCAGGGGCCAGTCTTGCAGCGCAACGGCCAAGGACGTGAGCACGCCGCTGATGGCGATGCCAGCCAGGCCATAGACGATGGCAGGCTTGGTGCCGATGCTGTCGACCAGGCGTCCGGCTGACGGGCGGCTCAGCAGGGTAGCCAGATATTGCGAAGCGATGGCCAGCCCGGCGACCACGGCACTGAAGCCCAGTTGGTCATGCACATAGCCCGGCAATACGGCGATGGGCAAGCCAATGCAGATAAAGGCAATAAAGGTGTAGAACACGATCGACAGGATTTGCAGGGTGATCGACAGGCTGCTCGGGGAGGAGGGGTGTTGCACAGGCATGAGCGGGGAGTCCGGCTGGCGATCGGTAACCGCCATGATGGCGTGGCCCCGGCATAAAAGAAAGCAGGCTAACGGTAATAGTGGGCCAGGCACACAACCTGTGGGAGCGGGCTTGCCCGCGATAAAAGCGCTGCGTTGTATCAGGCCCCCCGCGAGTGATTAAAAGGCCAGAAACGAAAAACCCCGTCACCAGGACGGGGTTTTCGTTACAACCTGCAGGGCTGCGTCTGAATCAGAACGTCACGCCCTGGCTGCGCAGGTAGTCATCGTAGGTGCCGCTGAAGTCGATCACACCGCTTGGGCTCAGCTCGATAATACGAGTGGCCAGCGAGGACACGAACTCACGGTCATGGCTGACGAATACCAGGGTACCCGGGTAGTTCTCCAGTGCCAGGTTCAGCGCCTCGATGGATTCCATGTCCAGGTGGTTGGTCGGTTCGTCCATGACCAGCACGTTGGCCTTTTGCAGGATCAGCTTGCCGAACAGCATGCGACCTTGCTCACCACCGGAAATGACTTTTACCGACTTGAGGATGTCATCGTTGGAAAACAGCATGCGGCCCAGGGTGCCACGCACCATTTGCTCGCCCTGAGTCCACTGGCCCATCCAGTCGAACAGGGTCATGTCATCTTCAAAATCGTGGGCATGATCCTGGGCGTAGTAGCCCAGTTCGGCGGCTTCAGTCCACTTCACCGTACCTGCATCCGGGGTCAGCTCGTTGACCAGGGTACGCAGCAGGGTAGTTTTACCGATACCGTTCGGGCCAATGATCGCAACGCGCTCGCCGGCTTCAACGGTGAAGCTGAAGTCCTTGAACAGGGTCTTGCCATCAAAGCCTTTGGCCATTTGCTCGACGATAACCGCCTGGCGGTGCAGCTTCTTGTTCTGCTCGAAGCGAATGAACGGGCTGACCCGGCTCGAAGGCTTGACCTCGGCCAGGGTGATCTTGTCGATCGCCTTGGCGCGGGAGCTGGCCTGCTTGGATTTCGAGGCGTTGGCCGAGAAGCGGCTGACGAACGCTTGCAGTTCGTTGATCTGCGCTTTCTTCTTGGCGTTTTCCGACAGCAGTTGCTCGCGCGACTGGGTAGCGACGGTCATGTACTCGTCATAGTTACCCGGGAACAGACGCAGCTCGCCGTAGTCCAGGTCAGCCATGTGGGTGCACACGCTGTTCAGGAAGTGACGGTCGTGGGAGATGATGATCATCAGGCTGTTGCGCTGGGTCAGAATGTTTTCCAGCCAGCGGATGGTGTTGATATCCAGGTGGTTGGTCGGTTCGTCGAGCAGCAGCACTTCAGGATCGGAGAACAGCGCTTGCGCCAGCAATACGCGCAGTTTCCAGCCTGGCGACACTTCGCTCATCGGGCCGAAGTGTTGCTCGATGCCGATACCCAGGCCCAGCAGCAGCTCACCGGCACGGGATTCGGCGGTGTAACCGTCCATTTCAGCGAACTCGGTTTCGAGTTCGGCAACGGCCATGCCGTCTTCTTCGGTCATTTCCGGCAGCGAATAGATGCGATCGCGCTCGGCCTTGACCTTCCACAGCTCTTCGTGGCCCATGATCACGGTATCGATCACGGTGAATTCTTCGTAGGCGAACTGGTCCTGGCGCAATTTACCCAGACGCACGTTCGGCTCCAGCATGACCTGGCCGCCGGACGGCTCAAGATCATCACCGAGGATTTTCATGAAGGTGGACTTGCCGCAACCGTTGGCACCGATCAGGCCGTAGCGGTTACCGGCGCCAAATTTTACTGAAACGTTCTCGAATAGCGGCTTTGCGCCGAACTGCATCGTGATATTTGCTGTGGAGATCAATTACTTTACCTATCAATAGCTTAGAGTTCGCTGGTTTCAGCCGGTACCCATTTGGGACCAATTTGGAGCTTTTCCAGCTCGCTCCAATCTGAGCTTGAGTCGAACCAATGCGCATACGTTGACAGCAACATTTGGACGCTATGGCCAAGCTGCTGGGAAATGAAGGCGGGATTCAAACCGGACATTACGCGTATTGTCGCATAGGTGTGACGACAGTTGTACGGCAGGCGATGACTGATTAAGGGTGTTTCCAGGCGTTTGCCCGAATCAGCAGTCCAGAGGCAGGCTCGCCCAGCGATAACGGGCGGTGCAGGTACGGTTTTTTTCCAGAGCTTGCGGTGGTAGCACTTGCGACATTGCGACGCATGCCAGGCCACGCAAAAAAACTGCAAGTTACGCTTGGCCCTGCCAGGCGCAGACGTTGGCATGTAGTTGAACCTTGGCATAAGCAAATGCCGACGCATCATATAAAGTCACTGGCCTGGCTGCACAGCCCTGCCTTGATTTGGTAAAGACCAAAGCGTGCGTGAGTTCACACTTTTGCTTAGCGAGTGGGGCGCGTTGGTAATAATTATAAGTTAACGATTAATACGGATCTTTTTGTGCGTTAGTTCACAAACAAATGTGCCCGTATCCCCGCGCAGCCAGTAACGGGTCGCCCTGTACAAGGCGGAGCTGCGGCTGCAGTGCAGGTCGCGCATCTTGCGGTAGGCCCATGTCCATCCACGTTTAGTTGAGGCGCTCATTTTTATTCGTCCTTGAATGGTTTCTACAGACAAGTGTATCAGTACATTAAAAAATTCAACTACCCCCTATAGGGGTGTTTTTTCTCGATAGTCTGTGTTGCCATGGATAACAAAGTACGATTTTATACTGTTTTGAATGTGTAAAAGTTAAAGTTAATTCAAATGAGTTTGCACTAATTCGGTGCGCTGAAGTCGTGCAGTGAGTTGGGCCTTGTTATTACAGCACTGGCCTGTATCCAGCTTTTATCCAGATGTTCGGTCAGGTAGTCCATAAACGCTTTTACTTTTGCGGTCATGGCTGCGCGATCCTGGACACAAGCATAGATGTCCAGCGGCTGCGCGCTGGATTCATTGGGCTCATGGCTGTGTTTGAGCAGCGCTATCAGTTGGCCTGATTCGAGGTAAGGCGCCGCCAGGAACTCGGCCAGGCGTGCCACCCCGGCGCCATAAATGGCCATTTGCGTAAGCGCGTCGATATCGTCGCTGATTGCGCTGAAGGTCAAGGCTGCGTAAGCGTGCTGGCCATTGCGAGTAAACCCCCAGCGCAACAGGCGCCCGTCCAGGGGGTAGCGAAAACCCAGGCAGGCATGGTGCTGGAGGTCTTCCGGCGTGCGGGGGATGCCGGCGCGCTCCAGATAGGCCGGCGCGGCGCAGACAATAAACGGCACCGAGGCTATTTTGCGCGCCACGATGCCGTCTTCCAGTTGCGGCTTGATGCGCAGGCTCAGGTCAATATTGTCCTGAATATGATTGATCTTGCCGTCGCTGGTACACAGTTCCAGTGCCAGGCGCGGGTAACGCGCAGCAAAGCCTGCGATGAGCGGGGCGACTACATGCCGACCGAACGCAGAGGTAGACGCAATGCACAGGCGCCCTTGCAGTTCGTTATCGTCAGTACGGATGGCCATTTGCGCGGCTTCAAGGTCGGAGGCGATGCGTCGTACCTTGGCGTAATACAGTGCACCGTTTTCGGTCAGGGCCATGCGCCGGGTGGTGCGTTGCAGCAGGCGGGTGCCCAGATGTTCTTCCAGGCGGTTGAGGGTCTGGCTGACGGCTGCCGCACTGAGCCCCAGGTTTCTGGCTGCGCCCACGATGGAGCCGGTTTCCACCACTTTGATAAAACTGGCAATCGCTGCTAACAAATTCACTGTGGGCATACTCGCAGGCATTCGTAAGTTTTTATTTATAAAGTAACTGCTGCTGGGCGTCTAGTTGCCGGTTTTCGATCTTGCTAAGGTGCGCTACACCTGAAATCCAAGCTGAAAAAGGCCTGTATATGACGTCACACAACACTGAAAACACCCTGGGTGGCCGGCGTTTCAAACTCTCGGCCCGGGTTACCCCGTATGTATTTGCGTTTTACATGTCAGCGATCATGGCTTTTTTGATGTCGCTGGTGATTACTGCGGCAAACTCCGGCATTGAGGGGGATTACCTGAGCAATGCCTTGCATGCCTATCAATTGGCAATGCCGGTAGCCTTCCTGTGCATCCTGGTCGTGCGACCCATTGTGATGAAGCTGGTGGCGTTTACGGTTCACCCGCACCGTTAGTCCGAAAGGGCATTTTATGACCTGTGGCAAGGGTGAGTCGGTAAAAGGCTGCTTAACTGCATCAATGATTTTGGGGGGCTGCCACCTCAACGGCAGCCGCTGATGATTTTTGATCAGATAAAGGAAAGCCATCATGAAAGCGCTCACCTATCAGGGGCCAGGCGAAAAAGCCTGGGCCGAGATCCCGAATCCGGTCATCGACAAACCGACCGACGCCATTGTCCGAATCCTGCACACCACCATCTGCGGCACGGACCTGCATATCCTCAAGGGCGATGTGCCCGAGGTGACCCCTGGCACGGTGCTGGGGCATGAAGGGGTCGGCGTGATCGAGTCGGTAGGCTCGGCGGTGCGCAATTTCAAACCGGGCGATCATGTGCTGATTTCCTGTATCACCTCGTGCGGCAGTTGCGCCAATTGCCGGCGCCAGATGTATTCGCACTGCGCTGATGGTGGCTGGATCCTGGGCCATACGATCGACGGCACCCAGGCCGAATATGTCCGCATCCCCCATGCGGACAACAGCCTCTACCCCGTGCCTGCCGGGGCCGATGAGCAAGCCCTGGTGATGCTCAGCGATATCTTGCCCACCGGGTTTGAAATCGGCGTACTGGCGGGCAAGGTCAAACCGGGTGACAGCGTGGTGATCGTCGGTGCCGGGCCTGTGGGCATGGCGGCGTTGCTGACCGCTCAGTTCTATTCACCCGCCCAGTTGATCATGGTCGATGGCGATACCAATCGGCTGGAAGTTGCACAGCGTTTTGGCGCGACCGATGTCATCGATATCAACACGCAAAATGCGGTTGAGCGCATTTTCCAGCTGACCGATGGCGTGGGCGTGGATGTCGCGATTGAAGCGGTAGGCATCCCGGCCTCGTTCGACACCTGCCAGTCGGTGATTGCCCCGGGCGGGACCATTGCCAACGTCGGCGTGCATGGCAAAAGTGTCGAGTTGCACCTGGAAAAGCTATGGATCCAGAACGTCACGATTACTACCGGGCTGGTCAATACCAATACCACGCCGTTGTTGATGAAGACCGTGCAGTCGGGGAAAGTCGACGCCGGCAAGTTGATCACCCACCGCTTTGCGCTGGCGGATATCCTCAAGGCTTATGAGGTGTTCGGCAATGCGGCCAAGGAGAAGGCCATGAAGGTTATCCTGTCTCAAAAATAGACAGATACCCCTTCCACTACTATGTTGTTTGCGGCAGAACTCATGTTACTTAATCGTTGATAATAGGGATATTGGCATATGAAAAAGCACATTCTGTTTATGGGCGTCGTTGGCTTGGCGGCACTTTCCACACTGGCTCAAGCTGAAACCAAGCAGCCCGTGGCAAAATGGACATGCGCGGATTTCCTGGCCGTGGACGAGAGCTTCCAGCCAACTGCGGTTGGCTTGGGTGAAGCCATCAACAAGAAGGGCAAGGTTGAAGATGCCGTGCTGGATGTTGACGGTATCGCCAAAATCACACCGCTGGTGGTGACGGCCTGCAAGGAAACCCCGAAAGAATCCTTTGTTTCCAAGCTCAAGGCTGAGTGGGATAAGGTCAAGAAAGACGTGTAAGCCACGCCCGGCCTGTACTTCACAAGAGTACAGGCTACCCCCTCTGTGGGCCTGCGCGGCCCTTGCGGGCAAAAACATCCCCGTTGTTGTGAATTTCCTGCGCTGTAACCCCTCTACATAAAGACAGGCCTGCCTTGCTGGTTGCAAGAGCGTAGTAAACTACGCTGGTTCTATCTCTATCTGTCGGGGAATCCTATGTTAATCAGATCATTAGCCGAACTTGACCGTATTCGTGACGAGTGCCGTGCCATGGTCACCAAGCGCTCGGCTGTGTCGGCAGGTGCGGCTGCGTTGCCGATACCGGGGCTGGACATCGGCACCGACGTGGCACTGCTGGTAGAGATGCTGCCGGCTATCAACAGCAAGTTCGGCTTGACCCCGCACCAGATCGAGCAGATGGACTCACGCTCCAAACGCCTGATCGTGGTGGCAGTCACCGGTATTGGCAGTGAAGTGATCGGCAAATTTATCAGCCGCACCCTGGTGATGTCGCTGGTGCGCAAAATGGGCGCCAAGGTGGCCACCAAGTCGGTGATTCGTTTTGTTCCTTTTGTGGGGCAGGCCGTGGCGGCCACCATCAGCTTCGGCGTGATGAAAGTGGTCGGCAACGGTCATATCGAAGACTGCTACCAGGTCTGCCGCGAAGCATTGCTGGCGCAAGCGCGGGAGTCGACGGTGATTGAGATTGGCCCCGACATCGAGACGTGATCCGGAGGGCGTAATGAATCCGCTTAAATACAGTTGTTTACTCATGTTGATCGGCGGCGTACTGGCTGGCCAGGCGCAGGCGCACACCCCGCCAGGTTCGCCAGTGCTGCTGGCGCAGAATACGCCGATCACCAATACCCCGCCGGCCAATGATGCCATCCGCCGCATCAACCCCAATAGCCGCCAGGGCACGGGCGCATCCGTTCCAGGGGCAGGAGGCCCGTCAACAGCCCCTGTGCCGCGAGCACCGAGCCTGGAAAATGGAGCCATCGGCAATGGCTACCCACGTCACCAGGCGCCGCCACCCACCCGCAAACCGACAGCTCCATCGCTCCAGCCGCGAGACAAACCTTAACAAAACAAGGAATTGCTGATGTTGAGAACAACCTTGCTGGCCACCTTGTGCGCCTCTTCGCTACTCACTACTGTCTTCACGGCCCATGCCGGTCCGCAAAAGTCCTTTGCCAGCGAATCCGGAACCGTCACCGTAACCCCAGTGGTAGAAGGCCTTGACCATCCCTGGGCACTGGCCTTTTTGCCTGACAAGCAAGGCATGCTGGTGACCGAGCGCCCGGGCAACCTGCGAACCGTCAGCCCTGATGGCAAACTCTCGGCACCGCTCTCAGGCGTGCCCCAGGTGTGGGCCAAAGGGCAGGGCGGTTTACTCGATGTGGTGCTGTCGCCCAGTTTCGGTGAAGACCGGCTGGTGTACTTGTCCTACGCCGAAGGCGGCGAAGACGGCAAGGCGGGCACCACGGTGGGCCGTGGGCGCCTGTCGGATGACCTGACCCGCTTGACCAATTTTGAAGTGATCTTCCGCCAGCAACCCAAGCTCTCCACTGGCAACCACTTTGGCTCGCGGCTGGTATTCGACCGCGACGGCTATCTGTTTATCGCCCTGGGCGAAAACAATCAGCGCCCGACAGCACAGGACCTGGACAAACTGCAGGGCAAGGTCGTGCGCATCTACCCGGATGGCCGCATCCCTGACGACAACCCGTTTGTCGGCAACAAGGACGCAAGGCCGGAAATCTGGTCATACGGGCATCGTAACCAGCAGGGCGCGGCACTGAACCCCTGGACCGGCACCCTGTGGACCCATGAGCACGGGCCAAAAGGGGGGGATGAAATCAACCTGATCGAGCGCGGTAAAAACTACGGCTGGCCGCTGGCGACCCACGGCATTGACTACTCTTCCAGGCCGATTTCCGAGGCGCAGGGCACAATTGTCGAAGGTACGGTGGGGCCGTATCACGTTTGGGAGAAATCGCCAGGTATCAGTGGCATGGCCTTTTACGATTCAGACCGGTTCAAGCCGTGGCAGCACAACCTGTTTATCGGTGCCCTGGCCGATAAAAACCTGATCCGCCTGCAGCTCAAGGATGACAAGGTGGTGCATGAGGAGCGCTTGCTGGGTGAACTCAAGGCGCGTATTCGTGATGTGCGCCAGGGGCCGGATGGCTATTTATATGTGCTGACCGATGAGGACAATGGCGTGCTGTATCGAGTGGGCTTGCAATAACCCTCAACCCTTGTGGGAGCAGGCATGCCAGCTCCCACAAGGCAAAGACCAAGCGCTTACTCGCTTACAGCCTGCTTGATCTGCTTGGAGGCTGACCAGATGCGGTAGCGCACTTCGATATCCTTGGGTACATACACCACGATCGGCAGTTTGCTGTTGTAGCGCAGCATAAAGCCTTCACCGACCACAGGGACGAATTCGGGGTGGGCCTTGCCATCGGGGCAGGCCATCATCGTGCTCATCGGCCCGCTGACTTTGTTCAGGCGATACATCGGGTAGCCCCAGCCCTTGAGGGTTTTTTCTTCCAGTTTACCGCCAAGGCGCTGCTGGTTGCAGTCGACCTGCAGGGTCTTGCCCGCGATGATCTGGACTTTGTAATCGTCTTCATTCTTCTGCTTGGGCAAATGAATGACCTGGCGGCTAAAGCCCGCCTCGGCTTTGGGATAGGGAGCGACGTCTTCCAGTTTGGCGGCGTTGGCCGCACTGCACAGTGTACCCAGGGCAAGTAGTACAGCCGCACTGTTCACCAGTGATTTCATGGTGCTTTCCTTATTTCAGATCTGAAGATGTACAAAACAACGTGTCTGGAGCAACTACAGACAACGCAGAGTGCATTAAAGTGCAAAACAGATCACTTGGCATGGATAGATTGCATCGCGCCAGTGTCGAACTGCCAGTAAACTGCTTTTTTTCCTCCGAATCACATATTTCCCGAGGTTTTGCATGACACTCAGTCCTCTTGCGGGCAAACCGGCTCCGGCTAACGTGCTGGTCGATATTGCGCGACTGGTGACCGCTTATTACACCGGTCAACCCGATGCCGCCATCGCCACCCAGCGTGTTGCCTTTGGTACTTCCGGGCACCGCGGCAGTTCGTTCGAGCTGAGCTTCAATGAGTGGCATGTACTGGCTATCAGCCAGGCCATCTGCCTGTACCGTCAAATGAAGGGCATCAATGGTCCGCTATTTGTAGGCATCGATACCCACGCATTGTCGACGCCTGCTGGCGCCAGTGCCCTGGAAGTATTTGCTGCCAATGGTGTCGAGACCATGATCGCAGCGGACGATGAATACACCCCGACGCCAGCCATTTCCCACGCCATCATCTGCTACAACCGTGGCCGCACCAGCGGCCTGGCGGATGGCGTAGTGATTACGCCGTCGCACAATCCGCCAGAAAGCGGCGGTTTCAAGTACAACCCGCCCAATGGTGGCCCGGCCGATACCGATGTCACCAAATGGATCGAGGCCAAGGCCAACGAGTTGCTGGCCGACAAGCTGCGCGGGGTCAAGCGCATGGGCTACGAGCAGGCCCTGAAAGCCGCCACCACCCACCGCCATGATTACCTGAACACCTATGTTGCCGATCTGCGAAACGTGATCGACATGGACACCCTGCGCGGCGCCAATCTGCGCCTGGGCGTTGACCCGCTGGGCGGTGCCGGTGTGCGCTACTGGTCGGCGATCGGCGAGCACTACGGTCTGAACCTGGACGTGGTGAACACCGAAGTCGACCCGACATTCCGCTTTATGTGCGTGGATTGGGATGGTCGCATCCGCATGGACCCGTCATCCAGCTATGCCATGCAAGGCCTGATCGGCCTTAAAGAGCGCTTCGACGTGGCGTTTGCCTGTGACCCGGACCACGACCGCCACGGTATCGTTACCCCATCGGGCGGGCTGCTGGCGCCGAACAATTATCTGGCCGTGTCCATCGACTACTTGTTCCGCAACCGGCCGCAATGGCGCGCCGATGCTGCCGTGGGCAAGACCGTGGTCAGCAGCGGCCTGATTGACCGTGTCGCTGCGCGCCTGGACCGTCGCCTGTACGAAGTGCCGGTAGGTTTCAAGTGGTTCGCCGATGGTTTGTTTGACGGCTCGCTGGGCTTTGGTGGCGAAGAAAGCGCCGGCGCCTCGTTCCTGCGTCTGGACGGCAGCGTCTGGTCCACCGACAAGGACGGCTTGATCCCGTCGCTGCTGGCTGCCGAGATGACTGCGCGCAGCGGTCGTGACCCTTACCAGCTGTACCAGAAAATGACCGAGGAACTGGGCCAGCCGTTCTCCACCCGCGTCGACGCCAAGGCCACCCCGCAGCAAAAAGCGCTGTTGGGCAAGCTGTCGCCCGAGCAGGTCAAGTCCACCCACCTGGCAGGCGAAGCCATTACCCAGATCCTTAGCCATGCACCGGGTAACAACCAGGCCATCGGCGGGCTCAAGGTCATGACTGAAAACGGCTGGTTTGCGGCACGCCCTTCGGGCACCGAAGACATCTACAAAATCTACGCCGAGAGTTTTATCGGCGACGAGCACCTCAACCGCCTGGTTGAGGAAGCACAAGTGCTGGTCGATACCGCCATCGCCTAAGCCAATAAAAAGCCCGGCCCCGCAAGGGGTCGGGCTTTTTTGTGGCTGGGCGCAAAGCGCTTAGCCCTTGGCGTTGAGTTGCACCACTTGCTGCATGTTCTCGTTGCAGGCCCGGGCTTGCTGGAGCATTGCCTCGAACGGTGCACTCATGATCTCGTCATGACTCAACCAGCTGTGTTTTTGCGTCATGGTGTACAGGTAGCGGTACTCATCCTTGCTGCGTTGGCTGCTCAAGGTCATATCGAACCACGGCGAGTTCACCTTGCAGGCCTTGATCGCCTTGCCCACCTTGGCCCCTGAGAGGGTGATGTCGTAGGTCACGGTTTCCGGATCGGCCATGTACAAATCCGCCAGTTGTCCGGTGCGTCGATAGTTCATCAGGCTGTCCCAGCGCTCGCTGGCAAAGGCCGGCTTGTACACCAGTTGCCCTGACAGGTTGTCCAGTGGCCGAAGGTTGGTCAGCGTGGCCTGCACCTTGTAGCGCTCAGGCACGACAAAAGCGGTTTTCTCGCGGTTGATCTTGCAGTCGCTGATTTCCTTGCCGAAATGGTTACACAGGTTCAGGTCGGTCGCGCTGACTCCGGAGTCGGTGTCGGCAAAGCTGAGCTGCATCAGGGTCATTTGCCCCATCTGTACCTCAGCCGTGGTGCGGGCCTGACCGTCGCGGTTGAAGTGCTCGAACTTCTTCACGGCCATGCTCAGGCTTGGCTGTTCTTCAGGGATATGGTCCTGGTACACCTTGCCCTCGGCATCGATGACCAGCGCCCAGCGATTCTGGATGTCGGGCATGCTGCGCCCCGGCATAAACACCGGGTTGGTCGGGTCCAGCCACCAGACCTGGCCATTGACGTGCGCCTTGACAATGGCGTGGTTGGCCGCGCCGATGCCAGGCAGCAGCAACCCCAGCGGGTTGCTGCCACGGCTGACCCAGGCGGTCTGGGCGTTTATGCCGCTGGCCTGCAACATGGCGGTCAGCAGCACTGACAGGTCCTTGCAATCGCCGTAGCCGCGCTCTTCGATTTCATTCAGGGTAAACGGCACATAGCCACGATCCGTGGCGCGCCAGTCGCCCATATACCGGTATTGCTCGTGGATGTATTGCATCACCCCGGCCACTTGCCCGGCGGCAGGCAAACCCTTGAGGCCTGAGACGACCCTGGCGGCGCCCGCTGGCAGGTTGGCGGCGAGGATTTGGTGATAGCGCGTGGCCAGGCTGGCGAGATGATCCTGCACCTGGCCGGAACTGGCGATTTCAACCCGTGGCATCTGGCGGATATAGGCGTTGCCCGCTTCGTTGATGTAGTTAACAAAGCGCGGTGTTTTCTGCTCGATCACCAGGGTCTTGTTGTCGGATGACGGGCTGAAGGTAAAGTCCTCCATCAATTCACTGCGCCAGACGATGGGCTGTTCGGCGGTGAAAGTGCTTTTGAAGGCATCCGAACGCACGGGGGCAGGGCCGAACATCATCGGGTAATGGAAGTGCGTCATCAGCGGTTTGGCCACCGTATGTTCACGCACGGTGTAGCTGATTTGGGTGCCGATGCGCAGGTTGGGGAACGCGATCGAGGTTTGCCGAGCCCGCTGGAAGCCCTGGTCGGGGTTGGGCGCCATGCGCGTATCGATTTGCGTGGGGGCCAGGGCGACCGGTTTGCCGCCGGGTTGCGTCGACTGGGCGTCGATGATCTCCAGCTGATCAGTCTCGGGGAAGCTGAAGTCGATGCGCGACAGCATCTCGCGGCCATTGTTGGTCAGGATGGTGTAACGGTAAGTGGTGCTGCAATCGCTGCTGGTGTCTTGGTTGAAATGGCAGATCTTGGTTGTTTCGCCCGCCAGTGCGGCCTCTGATGCCGGTTGCAATGCCGCAATAGACGGCAGGCTGATAATCCCCAGTGTTGCGCAAATCAAAGATTTGCTGAAAGTAAAGCGGTGCATGAGCGCCTCAGGTCGTTCCCTTGAAACAGCACCCTGCGACGTTTTAGTTATGTCGATACACGCTTGCAGGATGCTGAGCGAACGGCGGATGATAATCGATCGCAACTGTATTTTCTACATTGTCAGACAATCATCTTCGCGCAGATGCCTGTTCCAGAGCCTTCGCTGTGAATTCAGGCGGCCGGCAGGGGCTGGCAGACATCTACCCATTGCGCCTTGACCAGATCGGCCATGCGCGTCGGGCAAATCTTCACCGCTGTATGCGTGGCGCCGGCGGCGGGCATGACTTCACTGAAGCTTTGCAGCGAAATATCGCAGTACACCGCCAGATCGGTGGCCAAGCCGAATGGGCAAACACCCCCCACTGGGTGACTGGTCAAGGCAATGACCGTTTCGGCATCGAGCATTTTGGCTTTGCTGCCCAAGGCGTCCTTGATTTTTTTGTTGTCGATACGTGCGTCACCCCGTGCCACGAGCAACACGTTGCGTTCACCCACCCGAAAGGCCAGGGTTTTGGCAATTTGCCCGGGCTCCACGCCGTGGGCCTCGGCGGCCAGCGCGACAGTTGCGGTGCTGGTGGCCAATTCGATGATGTGCAGGTCGGGGGCGTTGGCGTGAAAAAATGCGCGTACGGATTCAAGGCTCATCAGGCTCACTCTCTGGGCAAAAGCCTGAATCTAGAGAAGCCGATGGCGCACTGTCAATGCGCCATCGGCGAGGGTGGGTCAGATGTCCAGAATGATCTTGCCGAAGTGCTGATTGGTTTCCTGGTACTTGAACGCTTCGACGATGTCGGTAAGCGGGAAGTGGCGATCAATTACGGGGCGCATGCCATTGGCATCGATGGCCCGGATCATCGCCTGCTGCTGGCTGCGGCTGCCGACCAGCACACCTTGCAGGCGCACTTGCTTGATCAGCATCGGTACAAAGTCCATCGCCCCGGTGACGCCGCTGAGGATACCGATGATCGAGATATGCCCGCCCACCCGGATGGCAATCATCGACTGCTCCAGGGTTGCCGGGCCGCCGACTTCAATGATGTGATCGACTCCGCGCCCGCCGGTCAGGGCCAGGGCGGTTGCGCCCCACTGGCTGTCCTTGCGGTAGTTGATCACATGGTCGGCGCCCATCGCCTTGAGGCGCTCCAGTTTTTCGTCACTGGAGGAGGTCGCAATCACCGTGGCACCCGCCATCTTGGCAAATTGCAGGGCGAAGATCGACACACCGCCGGTGCCTTGCACCAGAACCGTGTCGCCCGGCTTGAGCGAGTCGTCGGCCATCAGCGCACGCCAGGCGGTGAGGCCGGCGGTGGTCAGGGTCGCTGCTTCGGCATGGCTCCAGCGGGCCGGGGCGTGGGTGAACGATGCGGCGCTGGCGGTGACCTGCTCACGGGCATAGCCGTCAATGCCGTCACCCGGCACGGTGACAAAACCTTCTACCAGCGGGGTGCCGTCGATCCACTGCGGGAAGAAGGTGCTGACTACCGAATCGCCGACCTTGAATTCACTCACATCCGTGCCTACGGCAATCACTTCACCCGCGCCATCGGCCATCGGGATACGCTCTTCGCTCGGCCCCCACATGCCGCTAACCACCGCAAAGTCGTGATAGTTCAGCGAGTTGGCATGCAAACGCACCGTGATTTCACCGGCACCTGGCGCAGGCGCTTCGCTGTGGCCGACCACTACATTCTGATAGCCGCCGCCGGGTTTGACGAAGATTGCTTTAGTGCTCATGGGGCTTCCTCATGTTTTTACATTGCGCGAAATAACGAAATGTATAGGTAAAAATTACAACTCGATTTTCAGCCTAGCCGCAAAGTCATTAATCGCCTGCTCATTGCGTCGGTAGTAAGTCCACTTGCCGATACGCGTGGTCAGAACGAACCCGGCGCGCTGCAAAATGGCCAGATGCGCCGACGCGGTAGAAGGCGACAGCCTGGCCTTGTGCTGCAAATGGGTGACGCACACACCGATCGCAGGATCACCGTGGTCCTGGGGCGGGAAATTGCTGAGCGGGTCTTTGAGCCACTCCATCATTTGCATGCGAGTGTCATTGCCCAAGGCTTTGAGCTGTTCGAGAATCATGGATGGGGATGTTACGCTTTTTTACGAAATGTTCAAGGCTGCAGGTGTGGAGGGCGCAGAGTCGGCTCAAGGGCTGCCCAAGCCAGCAACTGACCTGCGCTGGCGCCCTGAGGCTGCAGCACAGGCCCGCCTGGCCGCGTGCGGTTTACCCGCCTGCCTGCACCACGTCGACCAGCGCACGGTTACTGAGCAGAATCTTGCCGCTGGCCTCGGCGATCTGTTCGCCGCGCTGGTTGCTGCACTCGCCGCGCAGCACGGCAATGCCGCCATTGCTGCGGGGTTTGTCCAGGGTCTGGGTGATGGTCCATTGCACGCTGAGGGTGTCGCCAGCGAACACCGGGGCGACAAACCGGCAATTGTGCTCCAGGTAGGCCACGGCGGTGCCGTAGAAGTACATGCCGATGGAGGCCGACATAAAAGCGCTGGTCATCGGGCCGTGGAGGATCGGGCGGCCAAAACGGCTGTTGGCGCAGAATTCGGCATCGCTGTGCAGCGGGTTGAAATCGCCAAACATGCCGCAGGCCCGGCTGATATGGGATGCATCAATGGTCAGTGACTGGCCAAAGGTTTCGCCTTCACTGATTTCGTCGAATGCCTTGCCTAGAAAGTTCATGTATCAAGCTCCATTGCAGTGCGTTGTTCTTCAAGCTCGCGCAGGGCCTTGCGGATGATTTTGCCGGTGGTGGTCATGGGCAGTTCATCGAGAAACTCAATTTCCCGCGGGTACTCATGGGCGGCGAGCTGGGCGCGGACATGGGCCTGCAGCTGGCGCACGGTATCGTCGCTGGCGGCGTAGCCGTGGTTGAGCACGACAAAGGCCTTGACCACTTCCGTGCGTATAGGGTCTTTCTTGCCGATGGCCGCGGCCAGTTTTACCGCCGGATGCTTGATCAGGCAGTCTTCAATCGGGGTGGGGCCAATGCGGTAGCCGGCGCTGGTGATAACGTCATCATTGCGCCCGAGAAAGTAGATATAGCCGTCGTCATCCATCGAGCCCTTGTCGCCGGTCACCAGCCAGCCATTGAGGTATTTGTCCTCGGTGGCCTGGCTGTTTTCCCAATAGCGCAGCATCTGGCTGCCGTTGGGCGTGGCCACGGCAATATGCCCTGAGCCACCTGCGGGCACGACCACGCCATAGTCGTCGACGATGGCCACGTTGAAACCCTCGACTGCACGGCCTATGGCGTGGGCACGGTAGATGCCCTGGCTGGCGCAGGAGGACACCACCAGGTTGCATTCAGTCTGGCCGTAGAATTCGTTGATGCGCACCCCCAGTGCATGATCGCCCCAGGCCAGCAGCTCATCACCCAGGGACTCGCCGCCACTGGCCACTGAACGCAGCGCCAGTGGCCAGCGCTGGCGCGGGTTTTCCACGCTGCGCAGCAGCTTGAGCGCGGTGGGCGGGAAGAACACATTTTTGATCTGCAAGTCAGCGATCAGCTCGAACACGTCTTCGGCGACAAATTTGTCGGCCCGGTAGGCCACCACGGGCACACCGTGGTACCAGGCGGGCAACAGCACGTCGAGCAAGCCGCCGATCCATGCCCAGTCCGCCGGGGTCCACATGCGGTCGCCGGGCTGGGGGAAGTCGTCATGGGAGCTGCATACCCCCGGCAGGTGGCCAAGCAGCACGCGATGGGCATGCAGCGCGCCCTTGGGGTGGCCAGTGGTGCCGGAGGTGTAGATGATCAGGGCCGGGTCCTGGGCTGCGGTGTCGAGGGTCTCGAAACGGTCGCTCTGGCGCTTGAGCTGGGTGTGATAATCCAGCACATCGGAACGCTGCGCGGGAGCATCAATGACATAGCACAGCTGCAATTGCGGCAGGTTGGCGCGTACCCCGTCGATCTTGTGCAGGCCGCTCAGATCGGTGATCAGCCCGCGCATGCCGCAGTTCGACGCGCGATGTTCGATGGCATCGCTGCCGAACAGCTTGAACAGCGGCACCGCAATGGCACCCAGCTTGTACAGGGCAATATGCGCGGTGCCGGCCTCCAGCCCCTGTGGCAGCATGATCCCGACCCGGTCCCCCGCCTGCACACCGTGTTCACGCAGGCTATTGGCCAGGCGGTTGGCGTGCTGTTGCAGGGTTGCAAAACTGTGCTGGTGTACCGAACCATCGGCGTTTTTTTCGATGATCGCAATGCGTGTGGGGTCCTCTGCCCAGCAGTCGCAGCAGGCCCGGGCAATATTGAAACGCTGCGGGGCATCCCATTGCGGGTAGCGGGCAGAGACGTGCGCTGTGTGCATGGTCGAATCCTTGTTGTTATGCGCCATGATCAGAAGCTGCCGAACGTTGAACCCAGCACCATCACCACCAGCAAGGCGGTCATGGGCACAACGGTCGTCATCATGAAAATTTGCGGGTAAGACTGGCGATGGGTGAGATTGCAAATCGCCAGTAAGGTGATCACCGCGCCCGAATGGGGCAGGGTGTCCAGGCCACCGGCAGCAATGGTGGCGACCCGGTGGAACAGGTCCGGGCTGATACCGGCGGCCTCGATCATGCGCAGATAGTCACTGCCCAGGGTCCGGAAGGCGATGCTCAGGCCTCCGGACGAAGAACCGGTGATGCCCGCCAGCACGTTCATGCTCAGCACGGCGGAAATCAGCGGGTGCTCCGGCGAGATATTGAGGATGGTGTCCTTGATGACCGCAAACCCGGCCATGCCGGCGATCACTGCGCCGTAAGCCACTTCCGAGGCGGTGTTGAAGATCGGCAGCAGTGCGCCGATGGTGCCCTTGTTGATAGTGACCGTGAGGTTGTCCCAGCGCCGCCAGTTGAGCAGGATCACAAAGACGATCGCACACATCAGTGCCAGCAGCACCGACCACAGGCCTATGACGCTCAGCGGGTCGATATTGCCAAAGCGCTCCTCACGCAACACGCTGAGGTCCAGCGCAGGCAGGATCCAGTAGCTGAAGGCCGCGTTAAGGCCGATCACCACAATAATCGGCAGCAGGGCGACCAGCAGCCCGGGCCTTTTGACCCCGTCACTGGCCGGTATTTCGTCGTCGTGGGGGCCGTAGCCTTCACCGTTGGCCATGGCCTTGCGGGCCCGTGACTGCAGCAGCCAGCTGCCCATCCAGAGCATGACGATCGAGGCAATAATGCCCAGGCCCGGGGCGGCAAAGGTGGTGGTGCCCAGATACGCGGTTGGAATCGAGTTCTGGATCGACGGCGCGCCCGGCAGCGCGGTCATGGTGAAGGTAAAGGCCCCCAGCGCGATGGCGGCAGGCATGTAGCGTTTTGGCGTGCCGGACTCACGAAAAATCGCGGCGCCGATCGGGTACACGGCAAAGGCCACCACAAACAGCGACACGCCCCCGTAGGTCAGCAGTGCGCAGGCCAGGACCACGGTGAGAATGGCATGGCGATGGCCCAGTTTGCGCATAAACCAGTCAGCGATGGTATGCGCCGCCCCGGAGTCGGCGACCAGCTTGCCGAACAGGGCACCGAGGATGAACAGGGGGAAAAATTTGATCACATACAGCCCCAGCTCTTTCATGAACAGCTGGGTATAGGTGGGCATGATATCGGCGGCGGCGCCGCTGAGCAGAACCGCCAGGGCGGCCATCAGCGGTGCCAGGATCAACACCGTCACGCCCCTATAGGCGAGAAACATCAACAACAGAAGGGATATCAGTATCGCCATCGTGCTCATGGGTGACTCTCTTATAATTATTGTTTTGGTAAACGGGGTCGGGATGGCTTCCGTTTACGTTTGCGTCAACCTAGAGCACGTATGCGAACCTGTCAACCTTGCCCCCCGTATTCATCAGGCGTGCGGGTCGGTCGATAGCTGTGCCGCCTGGAGGTGATGGCTGGAACCGATAAACAGGTACATCGCCGGCACCATAAACAGCGTCAGCAGGGTGCCGATGGACAGCCCGGCGAAGATCACCAGGCCCATGTCATGGCGCCCTGCAGCGCCGGCGCCTGAAGCCCACACCAGTGGCACTACGCCCAGTACCATCGCAGCCGTGGTCATCAGGATCGGCCGCAGACGCACGCCGGCGGCTTCCTCAATGGCCTCACGCTTGCTGCGGCCAGCGCGTTGCAGTTCATTGGCAAACTGCACGATCAGGATCCCGTGCTTGGTGATCAAGCCCAGCAATGTCACCAGGCCCACCTGGGTATAAACATTGATCGAGGCAAAGCCCATGGTGATAAAGGCCAGCGCACCAAACAGTGCTGGCGGCACCGAGAACAGGATCACCACCGGATCGCGAAAGCTTTCGAACTGGAAGGCCAGCGCCAGGTAGACGATCAAAATCGAAAACAGCAGCAAGCCGACAAAACCCCCGGACTCCTGGATAAACTGACGCGACTCACCGGAAAAATCCGAGGTGTAGCCCGAGGGCGCAATGTTGCTCAGAATGGTGTTGAGCTTCGCCAGCAACTCGCCCTGGGACACGCCGCTGACGCCCGAGAGGGTTGCCGAGTTCAACTGCTGGAAGTGGTTGATCGACTCGGGTTGGGTCGAGGTCTCGATATGCGCCACGGTGCGCGCCGGGATCATGACCCCGGCGGGCGTGCGGATGTAGTAATCGAGAATCTGCCCGGGGTTGAGCCGGTCAACCTGCAGCACTTGCGGGATGACCTTGTACGAACGTCCGGCGGTGGAGAAGTAGTTGACATAGTTGCCACCCAGAGCCGCGGACAGGGCGGCGCCGACATCAGCCTGGGTCATGCCCAGCGCGGCAATTTTTTCCCGGTCGACCACCAGTCTGGCCTGCGGCTTGTCCAGTTTCAGGTCCATGTCGGCAAACCAGAACAGCTGTTGTTTCTGGGCCTCGGCCATTACCGCCTGCGCCACTTCATTGAGGTTTTCTACCGAGTCGGTGGTGGTGATCACAAACTGCACCGGCAAGCCCTGGGCGCCCGGTAACGAAGGCAATGGAAAAGCGGCGACGGTAGCGCCCGGCACCTGATTCCATTTTTGCTGCAGGTCCATGATCAGCTCGGCCTGGGAGCGTGTGCGTTCGTTCCAGGGCTTGAGCAAGACCCCGCCCAGGCCCTGATTGAGGGCCGGCAGCCCGGTCAGCTGGAACATTTGCGCGTATTCAGGTTCCTTGTTGGCGATCTGGAACGCCTGGTCGGCAATGCGCTCCATCTGCTGGGGCGCAGCCGTCGGCGGGCCCTTGATCATCATGAACACCAGCCCCTGGTCCTCGGTCGGTGACAGTTCGCTCTTGGCGGTCATGCCACTGGCGGCAACCAGCACAAACAGGACAAAACCAAATATCACCAGCACCGGCCAGACGTCCAGGCCAGCTGACAGGACGCGATGGTAACGCCCGCGCAACCAGTCAAAACACTGATCGAGCCAGCGCGCGAAGCGACCTTCATCCTGCCCGGGTTTCAACAGCCGGGAGGTCATCATCGGCGACAGCGTCAAGGCCACCACCGCCGATACGGTCACTGCACCGGCCAGGGAAAAACAGAACTCCTTGAACAGTGCCCCCGTCAGGCCGCTGCGCAGCCCGATCGGTACATAGGCGGCAATCAACACGACGGTCATCGCGATAATCGGGCCGCCCAGTTCCCGCGCTGCCACCAGCGCGGCTTCAAATACGCCTTTGCCTTGCTCCTTGATATGCCGGTCGACGTTTTCCACCACGATAATCGCGTCGTCCACCACCAGGCCAATGGCCAGAACCAGTGCCAGCAAGGTCAGCAGGTTGATCGAATAACCCAGCAGGTACATGACAAAGAAGGTACCGACCAACGACAGCGGTATCGCCACCAGCGGCACGATCACCGCGCGCAATGAGCCGAGGAACAGGTAGATGACCACAGACACGATGACCATGGCTTCCGCCAGGGTCTTGACCACCTCGACAATCGACGTGTTGATGAACGCCGTGGAGTCATAGACGATTTCGCCGCGCACGCCGGCAGGCAATTGCGCCTGCAGTTCAGGGAAGGCGTTGCGCACGCTGGTGGCGACGCTGAGGATATTGGCATTGGGCGCGGCCTTGATACCGATAAACACCGAACGCTTGCCGGAAAACGCCACGCTGCTGTCGTAGCTTTCTGCGCCCAGGGTCACGGTCGCGACATCTTCCAGGTACACCAGGGCATCGTCGTTGTTCTTGATCACCAGCCGTTTGAATTCATCCACCGTGTGCAAGTCGGTCCCTGCCGTCAGGTCCACCGTGACCATTTGCCCGCGGGTCGAGCCGACGGCAGACAGGTAGTTATTGTTGGCCAGGGCAGTGGCTACGTCCTGGGCGGTGACGTCATGGGCGGCCAGTTTGTCCGGGTCCAGCCAGGCGCGCAGGGCGAACTGGCGCCCGCCGAGGATTTCTGCGGTTTGCACGCCCTGGATCGAGTCGAGCTTGGGTTTGACCACCCGCACCAGGTAGTCGGTGATGTTATTGGTGGGCAGGGTGTCGCTGTAGAACCCCAGGTACATGGCATCCGTGGTTTGCCCGACGGCAACCGACAGCACCGGCTCCTGGGCCTGGGCCGGCAGCTGGTTCTTCACCGAGTTGACCTGGGTGTTGATCTCGGTCAGGGCCTTGCTGGCGTCGAAGTTCAGCCGCAGCGTGGCGGTAATGGTCGAGACCCCGGTAATGCTCGACGACGACAGATAATCAATGCCCTGGGCCTGGGCGATCGCCGACTCCAGGGGCTGGGTGATAAACCCGGCGACTGTAGCCGCATCGGCACCGTAGTAAGCGGTAGTAATGGTCACCACCGCATTTTCGGTGCGCGGCCATTGGTTGACGGGCAGCTCGAAAATCGAACGCAGCCCCAGGATAAGAATAAACAGCGAAACGACCACAGCCCAGACCGGGCGCTGAATAAAGGTATCGGTGAGCTTCATGGGTCACCTTCAGTGTTCTTGAGGCGTTGGTGCCGCATCGTTGAGCGGTGCAGCACTGTTATCGATGTGCACCGGCGAGCCATTTTTGAGTTTCATCTGGCCACTGGTGATCAACAGGTCGCCTTCCTTCACGCCGGACAGGATGGCGACCTGATCGCCACGGGTCGGGCCGGTCTTGATAAAGGTCTGTTGCGCCGTAAGTACCTCTTCACCCTTATCGTTCTTGCTCGACAACGCGATAAAAACGGTGGTGCCGTAGGGGTTATAGGTGATCGCTGTTTGTGGCACGGTCAGGTAGCGCAGCACCGCCCCCGAGTCGACAACCGCACGCGCAAACATGCCCGGCACCAGTTTTTTGCCGGGGTTGGCCACGCTGGCTTCGACCGTGATGTTGCGCGTGGTCGGGTCGAACCGGGTGTCGATGGTGCTGACGCGCCCCTTGAATGTCTGGTTGGAGAGGCCATCGGCGCTCACCGATACTGTTTGCCCGACGGCAATCGCTTCCAGTTGGGTCTGGGGCACGTTGAAGTCGATGTAAATGGGGTCGAAGGTCTGCAGCGTGGCGATTTTGTCGCCCGGGTTAAGGTATTGCCCGGGGTTGACGGCGGTAATCCCGATACGCCCGGCAAAGGGGGCGCGAATGGTTTTTTTCGCCACCAGTGCACGCTGCTGCTCTGCAGCGGCCAGTTTGGCTTTGAGGTCGGCGCTGTCGCTGTCCACTTGTGCCTGGGACACGGCGTTGACCGCCAGTTGCGCACGGTCACGCTTGAGGACGATGGCGGCCAGGTCCGCCGTGGCTTCCAGCGAGTGCAGCAGGGCGATGTCCGAGTCGGCATTCAATTGCACAAGCAGCGCCTGTGCTGCCACTTCCTGGCCCGGGACAAAGCCGATGCTGCGCACGATGCCGCCCACTTCGGTGGTCACATCAACCCCGCGCACAGCCTTTATCGAGCCGATGGCGGAGACCGTTGGCTGCCAGTCGTCGAACGGTACCTTCAGGGCCGTGACCACGGCCGCGGGCAAGGGCTGTTTCGACTGGGCGATCAGGGCTGAAATCTGGGTGAACTTGACCCCGGCGATGATTGCCACGATAACCAGCACCACCACGATCATGATGATCATCGGCCGCCACAGCCGACGCTTGCGCGGACCGCCGGGTGCGGTGGGCTGAGGAGGCAGGGCAGAGGCAGTCTTGACGTCAGCCATGTGGGGTCTCGCTGTATCGGTGAGCCGGTCAGTCGAACCGGGTGGGGGCGGCAGGCGCTGCCTTGTTGTGGGCCGGCATCAGTTCTTCCCGGGTTGGCAGGCCGAAGCGGTCAGGGTGACCCTTGCTGCCAGGGTCAACGTCGCGGCGGTTCCACCAGCCACCGCCCAGCGCCTGAAACAGCGCTGCGCTGTCGCTGTAGCGCACGGCCTGGGCCTGGACCCGGGTGAGTACGGTGTTCTGGTATGTTTGCTGCGCCGTGAGCAGGTTGATATAAGCCACTGCACCCAGGCGGTACTGCGCCTGCACCAGCGCAAGGCTGGCCTGGGCCGAGCGTTCTGCGGCCACTTGCTGCTTGAGTGCCTCGGCATCGGCCTCCAGCGCCCTGAGCACGTTGGCCACATCCTGGAACGCAGTAATCACCGTACCCCGGTACTGCGCCGCCGACTGGTCATACGCCGCCACCGCCGCCCGTTTGCGGTGTTCAAGCGCACCGGCATCGAACAGCGGCTGGGCGATGGCCCCGGCCAGGCTCCACACGCCCGAGCCTGCGGAAAACAGCTTGCTGCCACTGGCCACCGTGGAACCCAGTGACCCGGTGATGCTGAACTGTGGCAATTGATTGGCCACCGCCACGCCAATATTGGCACTCGCCTCATGCAGTTGCGCCTCTGCGGCACGCACGTCCGGGCGCTGGCTGACCAGTGCCGAGGGCAAGCTTACCGGCAATTCTTGCGGCAGATGCAGGGAGGCCAGGTTGAAACGCTCGCCCTTGTCCTGATTGGGGAACCTGCCCAGGTAGCTCATCAACTGGTTACGGGTTTGCGCCAACTGTTTTTGCAACGGCGCCAGCGTCGCGCGGGTTTGCGCCAGGGCGGTTTGCTGGGTCAGCACATCGGTATCGGCAATGGCGCCGAGGCGTCGCTGCGCCTGCAGCAGGTCGAGCTGGTCACTTTGTAGCTGGATGATTTGCCCGGTCGCCGCGATCTGGTCGCGCAGGGACGCCAGGTTCACCGCAGTGTTGACCACATTGGTGGACAGCGTGAGGTAGGTGGCCTCCAGCGCAAAGCGCTGGTATTGGGCTTGCGCCGTGGACGATTCGATTTGCCGGCGCGTACCGCCGAAGACATCCGGTGCATACGACACATTCAGGGATGCGGAGCTCAGGGTCAGAATCGGCGCAGACGCAGCGCCTGTGCTGGCCCCGGAGACCTTCTCACGGGTTTTCGACAGGTTGGCGCCCACCGAGGGAAACAAGGACGCCTGATCGGCATAGACCAGCTCATTGGCCTGGCGCAAGGCTGCCTGGGCGGCGCTGACATCCGGGTTGGCGCGCAACGCCTCTTCGACCAGTGCGTTCAACTCCGGCGAGCGGAACAGCGTCCACCATTGCCCGGGGATATCCATGCCGGCGATCAGCCGTTGCGCAGCGCCCCCTGCGGCAATATCAGCCTGCGCGGTGCGGGTGAATGCCTGTTGTGTGTAGTCGGCATCCGCAGCCAGCTCGGGCCGCACGAAGTCCGGCCCCACGGTACAACCGGCGAGGGCTATCAACAACAGGCTCAGCGGCAGGCGCCGGGACATCCAGCAGCCCTCCTGAAAGGGCACGCAGTGACTGGCTTCAAGTCACGTTGGCAGGTGGATTGAACGTTAATCCAAACCCGATGCAACCGCCAATAGAGGAAACTTTGCCCCGCAAGGGTTGTGCGCGGCTCCAGGCTATCGGCTGCAGCGGCTGTGCCATCTATTTTTGCGACCGGTTAGCCAGTAATCAGGTTAGAGTGCCCATCACCCAATCAATCGTTATGTGAAGAATGAATCGTGCGCTGTTTGTTTCTCTGGATGGGCCTAAGGGCGCCGGCAAAACCACACTGTTGGAAGCCGTCACCCAAGTACTGAGGGCAGACAACAAAAAGGTCATCCGGCTTTGCGAGAAAAAAAGCGATCCCGGCCGGGGGGCAACAATGGCCCTGGTGAACCAGCTCGTCAGATATCCCGACCGGGAATTGGAGTTACGGGTTTGCGAGCGCCTTGCCGATAGCCGTAGCTGGATTTCCCGGCATGTATTGGCTAAACAGCCCTCAGACAGCATCATCCTGATCGATCGCTGGTACCCGTCTGATGCCGCGTTTCGCCGGCTAACCCCGTTTGCAGAGATTCTGCAGTTGAATATCGATCGCAACGTGCAAGTCCCGGACCTGCATGTCGGGGTGGTCACGCCCCCGGAAATATCATGGGCGAGGGCCGCGGCACGGTCACGCGGGTTGGGCAGTACGGTGATGCTTAAGCTGGAGGAACATGTCGCTTCTACTCAGGCGTTCGAACGGGCGATCACCGATCACGGCTGGGTTTTATGCCGTAATGAAGGAACCGTTGAAGAAGCAACGATGCAGGTGGTTTCGCAGATCTATAGAGTGCTTCAATGCTCCGTAGACGAAGCTGGCTGCACCGGTGTTGATACAGTTGAAATAGCCGTTGCGCGGAGCTGAACCGGCCTCATGAATTCGTGAGGCCGGTTTTCACCGAAAGGCAACTATTTGCAGTTGCCTGCCTTTCGATATCCCGCCGCTTGAGCCTCTGATTCAGAGCCGAAAGCTATCTGGTTTTTCGCGGACACCTGGGCATAACCAGGGCACCCCGTAGACAGGTGGTAGATCTGGCTCTTGCGGTTGCCCTTGATCGTAGTTGCGCCACTTGCACTCGCCAGGGTTGGCTGCACGGGTATACGTTGAGGATCAAGCGCAATGGCACTGACGACCCCGTCACCCACCGCCTTGTACCCTTGGCTCCATCGACGCTCGCCCGTTACGAAAGGATTGGAGTGCCCCATTACGGCTGCAATGCGCCGATCTCGCTCTTTCTCCCAGGATGACACCGGGTATTGCTTGTCCCAGGCCATCAGTAGCTGTTGCTGCTGACGAGACATACTCAGCCGGTATCTGTCGAACATGTAAAAGGTGGTTCTGGCGACCAGTCCCTTGACCTCGTCACGCGGCTCCGCAGCACGTTGATCGAAATCAACCCGCGTCTTGCATTGCCCATACTGTGGCGCTACCCCGGTGGCCATGCCGTAGTTGAAATTACTGCGATCGCCGTTCACCTCGCCAACAGAGGGGTAGAGGTTGAACAGATCGGCTTCCATCGCCCGGAATACGGGATCATCATCCACGCACTGTTTTCGCCCACCGTTCTGCCAGCATTGGCGTTGGTTACCGAAAGTCCAGGCAGGAACGATATGCTCCCATTCTGTGCGTTGCGCGCGGCTTTGTTGTTTCCTGGTTTGATAGCCGCAAGACTCGGCATCGATTCGGCCACCTGACTTGCCTACCCATGTCCATTTGCAGCCGCAATACAGCTCACCCGTAGCACTGTTGGCCTGGTCGAGGTAGATCTTCTGCTTTGCGATGACCTTGGCTTCGGAAAATGTCGATGGAGGGCTTGAAAAGGCAGGGGTAATGACCGCGAGGGACAGCGCTACTACAGCAAGCAGTTTTTTCATTGGACAGCTTAAGTGTTTGAGAGAAAACACATTATACGCACGACTACATTGCCACCGATGGACAACGAGAGGGCCTGGATGCGCTGTCCGAGGTATTGTGCAGAGGCGCCCGGCCACGGTCGGGCGCCATTTGATTCACCCCGTGTGGTGGCTCTTGGCAAGACCGTAGACGCAGGGGTTGAGCCCTTCGAAACGCGCTTTTAACTGCAACGCCAGATACAGCGAATAATGCCGTGACTGATGCAGGTTGCCACCGTGGAACCAGAGGTTTGCCTGCTGCGTCGGCTTCCACATGTTGCGCAGTTCGCCCTCGTAAGGGCCGGGATCATTCGTGGTTCCAGAACCCAGGCCCCAGCAACGGCCGACCTTGTCCGCTACTTCCCGGGAAATCAGCTTCGCCGCCCAGCCATTCATTGAACCGTAGCCCGTGGCGTAGACGATCAGGTCTGCCGGCAGTCGACTGCCATCGGTGAGTACGACGGCATCGGCTTCGATACATTCGACGCCAAGGCCAGGTGCGCTCTTGAGCTTGATCGTACCGTCAGCAATCAGTTCGCTGGCGCCGACATCGATGTAGTACCCGGAACCACGGCGTACATATTTCATGAAAAGCCCGGACTCGTCGTCACCGAAATCTAGCATAAAGCCAGCCTTGGTCAGGCGCTCGTAGAAGTCCTTGTCGCGCTCCTTGATCGCGGCAAAGATGGGTTGATGAAAGCCTGGCATCACCTTGTAAGGGATCGAGGCGAACAGCATGTCGGCCTTGTCCGTGGTCAAACCCGATTCCAGGGCATCTTCCGAGTAGAGCCCGCCGAACACCAGTTCCATCAAGCTGTCGGAGCGTACGATATGGGTGCTGGAGCGTTGCACCATGGTCACCTCGGCGCCGTTCTCCACCAGGTCGGCGCAGATGTCGTGAGCCGAATTGTTCGCGCCGATGACCACCGCGCGCTTGCCGCGCCAGGCGTCGCCACCGGGATGGCGGCTGGAATGATACTGCTGGCCATTGAAAGCCTCGGCACCCGGATAACTTGGCACATTGGGTACGCCAGACATGCCGGTGGCGAGAATCAACTGGGTCGGTTGTAACGTCACACGTTCGCCATCACGCAGCACTTCAACCGTCCAGGTGCCGCTTTGCTCGTCAAAGCTGGCGCTCACGCATTCCGTACGCGGCCAGTAATTAAGCTCCATGACTTTGCTGTACATTTCCAGCCAGTCGCCAATCTGGTCTTTTGGGGTGAAAACCGGCCAGTGATCGGGGAAGGGCAGGTATGGCATATGGTCGTACCAGACCGGGTCGTGCAGGCACAGCGACTTGTAGCGACCGCGCCATTGATCGCCAGGCCGGTCAGCCTTGTCGACGATCAGGGTGGGTACGCCCATTCGCTTGAGCCGCGCAGCGAGCCCCAGCCCCCCTTGGCCGCCGCCCACGATCAGGCAGTAGGGTTGCGTGGAGATACCCAGCGTTGCTTCTTCATCGCTTCGGCGCTCCAGCCAGTTGCGTTTGTCTGCGTGGGCGTGACCATGGCTGGCACCCATCGGGCGACGGCGACCGCTGGGCTCTTCAAACCCCTTGAGTTCCCGCATGGTCGTCAGCAGCGTCCAGCACAGGCCATCTTTCAGGCGTACATAGCCTTTACCTCGAGCCGCTTGTGTTTCCAGGCTGATCCAGCCTTCGAGCACACCGTTATTGAGCGTCGCTTCGCCTTCCACTTGCCACCGCTCAGGGCGCGTCTGGTCGAGGCGTGTTTCGAGCATCTCGCGGATGGCAGGCTTGCCCTCCAGGGTCAGCAGGTTCCAGCTGAACAGCAGCAGGTCACGCCAGTGACACTCGCTGGCGAACAATTCCAGCGTAGCGTCCAGATCACGTTGGGCAAGACGCTCGTTGAGGCTTTCGACCCAGGCCGCAAGCTGAGCCGTTGGCGTGTGCAGAGGTGTTTCGACAGCGATGTTCATGGGGTTTCTCCCGATCTTGTTGTTTTGGTAACAACCAGACCAGAGCAAGGCCCGGGCCATCTTTGTCAAAGCCCCGTTGCAGAGCGGCGGCTGCTGTACTGCTCAGGCCCGGACGCGGATCTCTGTCACGTTTTTGGAAAGGGTGGATGACAGAGTGTCACCCGGTACGAAAAGCGCCCGTTGCGAGCTTTTGATATAAGCTGCAAACAGCCCCGTATCCTGACCGTAACGGAGAACAAGAATAATGAAACCGGCCTTGATCAACGCCCATGCACAACAAGTGCTACAAGCCGTGCAGGGCACTATCGCCAGCCACAGCCCCGATGCTGACCTGGCCATCACCCGATCCTGGCGCCGCTGCCTGGATCAGCATCAGCTCGACCCTGCCAGCCGCCGCGCCCCCAACGTGCTTGAGCATCCACGCTTGCAGGACCACCGCGCGCCCCTGGAACACATCATCGCTGGCGCGCATTGGCAGATGGGCAACCTGCACCAGCAACTCGGCCGTGATGGCCACGTTGTGCTTCTCACCGATGCCCGCGGCGTAGCAATCGACAGTGTGTTTAACGAAACCGAGCGAGTGCAGCTTCAGCGTTCCGGGTTGTGGCTCGGATCGGTATGGAGTGAAGAATATGAAGGCACCAATGGGGTCGGCACCTGCCTGGTCGAGCGACAGCACGTCACCATCCGCCGTGATGAACATTTCCGTGGCAAGCACGTCGGTCTAACCTGTTCGGCGAGCCCGATATTTGATGCCAGTGGAGAGTTGCTGGCCGTGCTTAACCTCTCCTCTGTGCGGGATGACCTCAGCCTTCAGCAACACTTCCAGGCCGTGGCATTGACCCACCTGTCAGCCCGGCTGATTGAGAGCTGTTTTTTCCTGGGCCAGGATCCGCAGCGCTATTTGCTGCGTTTTCACCCTGAAGCTGGCTTCGTCGGCCTGCTGGGTGAAGGGCTGCTCAGTTTCGACGAGAGTGCCCGTATCTGTTCCATCAACCCTGCTGCGCTGGATCTGCTGGGCCTCAGCCGTGACCAGGTGGTTGGGCAATCCCTGACCATGCTGTTGGAAACACCCGTCGATCAGTTGATGAGCCAGGCCAGCGCCCAGTCGAGTGTCTGTTGGCCCATGCGCCTGGTAGACGGACGCCTGTTCTACGCACAGTTGCGCGAGCCCACGCAGCCGGCGCCTTTGGTCACGTCACCAGCGCCCATGATCAACGACGTGCACGTGTGCCTGGAAGACCCGCGCCTGCAACGCGGCTTTACCCGTGCATTACGTGTTCTGGAACATGACGTACCGGTGTTTTTACAAGGCGAAACCGGTACCGGCAAAGAAGCTTTTGCGGCAGCGCTGCACCGAGCCAGCGGCAGGGCGAAGCAGCCGTTTGTGGCGATCAACTGCGCGGCCATTCCGGAAACGCTGATCGAGAGCGAGTTGTTCGGTTATCGCGGCGGCAGCTTCACTGGCGCACGCAAGGACGGGATGATCGGCAAACTGGAGCAGGCCGATGGCGGCATCCTGTTTCTCGATGAGATCGCCGACATGCCACTGGCGTTACAGACTCGCCTGTTGCGAGTACTGGAGGAACGCCAGGTGGTGCCGCTCGGTGGCGCGACGGCACGTCCTCTTGACCTGCGCCTTATCAGTGCCAGTCACCAGGATCTGCATGCCTGTGTGGCCGAAGGGCGTTTTCGTGAAGATCTTTTTTACCGCATTGCCGGGTTCACCGTGCAGCTACCGCCGTTGCGCGACCGAGCAGACAAGGGCCGTTTGCTTGACCTTCTGCTGCTCGAAGAGAGCAAAGGTTCAAAAATTCGGCTGGAGGCGGGCGTCAGGGAGCGCCTGCTGAAACAACGCTGGCCGGGCAATGTCCGGCAACTGCGTACATGCCTGCGCACGCTGGTCGCCTTGTCGCTGGAGGGGCGTGTCACTCAAGACGACTTGACGGAGTTGCTACCGGCAGTACCCGTGACAGTCGCATTGGCCGAAGATCCACTTGGCGTATCCGAACGGCAGACGCTGCTGGCGTTGATCGAGGCAGAGCATTGGCATATCGCCCATGTGGCAGCGCGCCTGGGGATTAGCCGCAATACGCTCTATCGCAAACTGCGCTACCACGGAATTTCACGGCCCGGTTGAAAGCAGCGTGACCTTGCCGCGTTAACAAGGAATGTGCGTTTTTCGATCCGTGTTTTTAATTCGATCTATAGTCTCTGTTCCCGAAAATGCTTACGGAACGCTCGATATGAGGCTTAAATCGGCCAGGGCCAATGCGCGTTTTACACCCTGTCATCCTGTTGAACCTGAAGTACATGACCTGTGCACCTGTAGCTCGCCGGCTATACAGGATTTCCACGCCAGAATGATGCATGATCTGTCTCGACGTGACGTTTATAGCGGTATCAAACCCAAAGCTGCGCAGCTTTCTGAAGTGCGCCCATCGAGTACTTCAGGGCAAGGTAACAACGCTGAATCCAGCGCGAGCACGCTGTTGCTCAAGAATCTTCGCTTGTTCAACGGCAGCGCTGTGCTCGACGATAGCGTCTGCATCCTGATCAAGGATGGCGTGATCGACTCACTGCTCCCCGCCAATACAGAGGTTGCAGGCGCCGTGGTTATCGACTGCGAGCGAAGGGTGGTGATGCCGGGGTTGATCGATGCCCATTGGCACACTACGTTAGCGGGCATCACGCAACTTGACGCGATGAGTGCAGACCCGGGCTATATCCATCTAATCGCCGCCCGCGAAGCAGAAAGCACCTTGATGCGCGGCTTTACCACGGTACGCGACCCTGGGGGGCCTTCGTTTGCATTGAAGCGTGCCATTGATGAGGGCGTTATTGCAGGGCCTCGCATTTATCCTTCCGGCGCCATGATTTCACAGACCTCTGGCCACGGTGATTTCAGGATGCGATCCGAGATTCCCCGCGGCTCACTCAGGCCACTGAGCGTGACTGAGCAACTGGGGGCTGCAGCCATAGCCGATGGCGATGCCGAAGTGCTCAGGCGGGCCAGAGAGCAGCTAATGCTCGGTGCATCACAGCTGAAACTGATGGCTGGGGGTGGCGTCGCGTCTACTTATGATCATCTCGATAGCACCCAGTTTCTGGAGTCTGAATTAAGAATGGCGGTTGAAGCCGCTGCCGATTGGGGCACCTATGTGATGGTGCATGCGTATACGCCCAGAAGTATCCAGCGTGCCATTCGCGCCGGGGTGAAATCGATCGAGCATGGCCAGCTGGCTGATGAAGAAACCGTGCGCATGATGGCCGACAACGATATCTGGTGGAGTCTTCAGCCTTTCCTGCAGGATGAAGATGCCAATGTTTACCCTGATCCTGTACGGCGAGAGCGCCAGCGCGTGGTGGCTGAGGGCACCGCGAGAGCTTATGAACTTGCTCAGCGCTTCAATATAAAAACGGCCTGGGGGACTGATGTTTTATTTAATCCGCAAAAAACATCCACTCAGGGAAGACAGCTTGCAAAGTTGACCCGGTTTTACGCTGCGCACGACGTCGTGAACATGGCGACAAAGATGAATGGGGAACTGTTGGGGCTGTCGGGAGCCCGCAATCCATATCCCGGTAAAATTGGCCGGATAGAACCAGGTGCGTTGGCCGATCTGTTGGTTGTCGAGGGTGACCCCACGGTAAGCCTGGCGTTTCTGGAGGACCCGGATGCAACCATCAGCCTGATCATGAAAGGCGGGAAAATATATAAAAAGAACTTCTAATCATCCACCCTAATCAGAGAGACTTTCATGATCACACTTCACCACCTCAACGCGTCCCGATCGCTGCGTATTCTTTGGCTTCTCGAAGAAATGGGAGAGCCTTATACCCTGGTTCGCTATCAGCGCGATCCTGCCACTCGTCTTGCTCCGGCTTCACTGAAAAACATTCACCCGCTGGGCAAGTCACCGGTGATTGAGCTGGACGGGCAGGTGCTGGTTGAATCCGGCGCCATCGTCGAATACCTGATCCGCCGGTTTGCGCCCCGGCTGGAACCCGCGTTCAGCTCACCGGATTACCTTCAATACCTGCAATGGATTCACTTTGCAGAAAGCTCGGCGATGGTGCCGGTGCTACTCAAGCTGTTCACCCAGTTTGAGACCAATGCAGGGACTCAGCTCAAGTTCCTGGACGGCTACACCCGGACTGAGTTTGATAAAGTCCTGGGGTATCTGGACAGTGCGCTTGTGAACAAAACCTTTATTGTGGGGGACACATTGTCAGGGGCTGACTTTATGCTGGCCTTTGTTGCCATCACGGTGGTCGAGCAGATGAAGTGCGGGGCGCAGTACCCGCATCTGCAGGCTTACCTGCAACGTCTGGCTGAACTGGACAGCTGGAAACGTGCATTGAAGCTTGAGCGTGAACTCGACGAACAGTCAGGGGGCTCGGAGTAGAAACTCTGGCCCGAGCAGGCACGCAGATGTAACGCAGACACCCTGGCATCTGCGCACATCATTGTGTGGTCTCGGCGATCCCCTCTGTTATGCCAGGATCAAACCAGCGAGCGGTCAGACAACTGGCCATCCACCAGGCGGTGAAGGCCCAGAGGGTTGGCGTTTTTCAATGCGTCAGGCAACAGGTTGTCGGGGTAGTTCTGGAAACACACCGGGCGCAGGAAACGATCGATCGCCAGGGTGCCCACGGAAGTGCCCCTGGCATCGGAGGTGGCCGGGTACGGTCCGCCGTGGACCATCGAGTCGCAGACTTCCACGCCGGTCGGGTAACCATTGAGCAGGATGCGTCCGACTTTCTGCTCCAGTAGCGCAGTCAATTCGCCGAACTGCTCTATGTCAGTCACTTCGCCGATCAAGGTGGCCGTCAGTTGGCCATGCAAGCTGTTTATCGCGGCACTGAGCTGAGTCTGATCCTCAACCTCAACCACCACGGTGCTTGGCCCGAAGACTTCTTCCTGCAACACTTCATCCCCTTCGAGCAACAGGCTGACATCAGCCTTGAACAGCTGCGGCCATGCCTGGTTGCCCTGCTGGGCCTGCCCGGCCAGGTGTTGGATGGCGTTATGGGCAAGCAGCTTGTCCAGGCCCTGGCCGTAGCTGCGCAAGGTGCCGGGGTTAAGCATGGTCTGCGCGGGTTGCTCGCTGATTTGCCCGGCCAACTGGTCAATAAAGGTCGTGAATGCTGCCGAGCGCAGACCAATGACCAGCCCCGGATTGGTACAAAACTGCCCGCAACCCTGCACAACCGAGGCGCACAGTTCGCGGGCGATGCTGGCGCCGCGTACCACAAGGGCCTGGGGCAGGACGATCACCGGGTTGATGCTGGACATCTCGGCAAACACCGGGATAGGCCGGGGGCGTGCCGCTGCCATGTCACACAACGCGCGGCCGCCCTTGAGCGAGCCGGTAAAACCGACGGCATGAATTGCCGGGTGCTTGACCAGCGCCTCACCCACGCCAGCGCCGTAGATCATGTTAAAGACTCCGGCGGGCATGCCGGTGCGTTCGGCGGCACGCAGCAAGGCATCGGCAACCCATTCTGCAGTAGCCATGTGCCCGCTATGGGCCTTGAACACGACCGGGCAGCCGGCTGCCAGTGCCGAGGCGGTGTCACCGCCCGCTGTGGAGAACGCCAAGGGAAAGTTGCTGGCGCCAAACACCGCCACCGGCCCCAGGCCAATGCGGTACTGACGCAAGTCGGGACGAGGCAGGGGAGTGCGATCCGGCAGTGCCTGATCGATGCGTGCGCCATAAAAATCACCACGGCGCAGCACCTTGGCGAACAGGCGCATTTGTCCGCTGGTGCGCCCGCGCTCACCCAGAATGCGACCCGCAGGCAATGCCGTTTCCCGGCAGACAACCGCCACGAAGTCATCCCCCAGGGCATCCAGCTCATCGGCGATCGCGTCCAGGAAGCTGGCGCGGCGCTCCGCACTCAAGCCGCGGTAGGCCGGGTATGCCGCTGCGGCAGCCGTGGCGGCATGGTCAACCTCCTCGGCGGTGGCCTGGTGAAAGTCGTAGGCGAGGGCCTCGCCGGTGCTGGCGTCGACACTCTTGACGATGACGCTGCCCAGGGCGCTGCGTTGGCCACCGATGTAGTTGTGACCGAGAATCTGAGTCATTGGGGGTCTCCTTTAAAGTGTGCCCATGCCGCCGGGCGCGAACACCCCATCGACCGGGGTGATACCGTTGATCAAAGGCGCGCCGAACTCGGCCTGGCTGATTTCGAAGCGATCCCCCGGTTGTGTGCGAATGCCGTCGGCGAACGACAAGGTCGCCGTGCCGAAAAAGTGGATATGCACATCACCCGGGCGCAGGAACTGGCTGTACTTGAAGTGATGGTATTCAAGGTTTTCCAGGCTGTGGCACATGTTGGCTTCGCCACTCAAGAACTCGTTATCCCACAGCACCTCGCCATCGCGCAGGATCCGGCTGCGGCCCGACAAATGCTGGGGCAGTGCACCGACCCGCAGTTCCGGACCAAACGAGCAACTGCGCAATTTGGAATGTGCCAGATACAGGTAGTTCTTGCGTTCCATCACGTGATCGGAGAATTCATTACCTACCGCGAACCCCAGTCGATAGGGTTTTGCGTCATGGCCGATGACATACAGGCCGCCGATTTCCGGCTCCTCGCCCGCGTCCTCGGCAAAGGGTGGCAGCGCAAATGCAGCGCCAGGCCGTACGACGATGCTGCCATCGCCCTTGTAGAACCATTCCGGTTGCACCCCCGCTTGACCGGCGGCGGGCTTTCCGCCTTCCACTCCCCATTTGAAAATTCGCATGGTGTCGGTCAGCGCCGCTTCGTCACCGGCTTGCTGGTGCATTTTATCTCGCGCAGACGCGCTGCCCAGGTGGGTCAGGCCCGTACCGCTAATCAGCATATGGGCCGGGTCCGGGTGATCCAGAGGGGGCAGGATGCGCAACTCGGCCAACAATGCCGGATAGTCATGGGTAATGCCCAGGCCGTGCTGGTCGACCTGCTGTGCCAGGCTCACGCCCGCTTCGATGGCAGCGAGGGCCAAATCACGCACGCTGTTGGCCCCCGACACTTCATGTACCAGGTTACCGTCTACCAGGCCGACGCGGCGCTCGCCGGTGGTGAGTTCAAATTGTACTAAACGCATAACGGGTGTCCCTTGATTAAAGATGGGTCGCCGCGCGGGCGCTGGCGGCAAATTCGCTCGACTGGAGCACGTGTTTACGCTCGAGGGTGCGATACACCACGAACGTCAGGAAGAGCCCGAACAGCATCACTCCGCTCAGGAAGTACAAGCCCGAAGCCAGGTTGCCGGTGTATTCCTTGAGCGCACCGATCACAAACGGTCCGATGTAGCCACCCAGGTTGCCCACCGAGTTGATCAGGGCAATGCCGGCGGCGGCGCTGGCACCGGCGAAGAAGCGTCCCGGTAAGGTCCAGAAGATGGCGGTACAGGAAAACAACGAGAACGCCACCAGGCTCAAGGCCGCCAGTTGCAGCATTGGCACCGTCAGCCAGGCGCTGAAGAACAACCCGATAGCACCCAGCACATAGAGCACAGCCAAGTGGCCATAGCGATCATTGAGGCGGTCGGAACTGCGAGGGATGATGAGCAAGCCGATAATGCCGAAGACATAGGGCACCGAAGACACGAACCCGGTGCTCAAGTCACTGCCGCCAAACTGTTTGATCAACGTTGGCAGCCACAGCCCCAGCCCGTAAATACTCAGGGTGACGGGCAGGTAGAACAGCGCAAGCAGCAATACGCGCTTGTCTTTCAGAGCATGCAACGGGTTGCCATGACGGGTCTGGCCGTAGGCCTGCAAGTCTTTTTCCAGCTCGCCTTGCAACCAGTCCTTTTCACCCTGATCCATCCACTTGACCTGTTGCGGGCCGTCCGGCAAGTAACGCAGTACGGGCCAGGTCAACAGAATGGCGGGCGTGCCGATCACAATAAACAGCCATTGCCAGCCATGCAGGCCAAGGATGCCATCCATGCCAAGCAAACCGCCGGACACGGGCCCGGTGATCATCATGGCGATTGGTTGCGAGAGGATAAACAGACCCAGGATCTTGCCGCGATGACGGACCGGAAACCATTGGGTGATGTAGTACAGCACGCCAGGAAAGAACCCCGCTTCTGCGACCCCCAGCAGGAAACGCATGACATAGAAGCTGTGCGGCCCCTGCACAAAGGCCATGCCAATGGTGATGGCGCCCCAGGTGACCATGATCCGGGCAAACCAGCGCCGGGCGCCGAAACGCTCGAGCATCAGGTTGCTGGGGATTTCCATCAGGAAATAGCCAATGAAAAACAGCCCGGCGCCCAGGCCATAGGCGGCATCGCCAATGCCGATATCCGCGCCCATGTGCAGCTTGGCAAAGCCCACCGCCGAACGATCTACATAAGCAATCAGGTACAGCAGGATCAGGAAGGGGATGAGTTTAAGCGTAATGCGACGAATAAGCCGGAGTTCCTGGCTCATGAGACGGTCTCCCATTGTTTTTGTTATGGCACCTCTGGAGTGGCCTCAAGCGGGTATCGCCAGGATCAGCTCTCAGTGAAAGCGACTATATAGTATTACTATTTAACCAACAACACTTCCACAATGGCTTTTTTAAGGCTAATTTAGCGGTACGGAAAATAATTAGTCATACAATAAGAGCCCGCCATAATGTCAGACAAATTTCCTCCCCTGCGTTCTGCCCAATGGTTCGGCAGCGCTGATAAAAACGGTTTCATGTACCGCAGCTGGATGAAGAACCAGGGCATTGCCGATCATCAGTTCCAGGGCAAACCCATCATCGGTATCTGCAACACCTGGTCGGAACTGACGCCTTGCAATGCGCACTTTCGGACCATCGCCGAGCACGTCAAACGCGGTGTGATCGAGGCCGGTGGTTTCCCGGTCGAGTTCCCGGTGTTTTCCAACGGCGAATCCAATCTGCGACCTACCGCCATGCTGACGCGCAATCTGGCGAGCATGGATGTGGAAGAAGCCATTCGCGGTAACCCGATCGATGGCGTGGTGCTGTTGACCGGTTGCGACAAAACCACCCCGGCGCTGTTGATGGGCGCGGCCAGCTGCGATGTCCCGGCCATTGTGGTTACCGGCGGGCCGATGCTGAACGGCAAGCACAAAGGCAAGGACATCGGCGCCGGCACCATCGTCTGGCAGATGCACGAGTCTTACAAAGCCGGCACCATCAGCCTCGACGAATTCCTCTCGGCCGAGGCTGGCATGTCGCGCTCGGCGGGCACCTGCAACACCATGGGTACGGCCTCGACCATGGCCTGCATGGCTGAAGCCCTGGGCACCTCGCTGCCCCATAACGCGGCCATCCCGGCGGTGGATTCGCGCCGCTATGTGCTGGCCCATATGTCGGGCATGCGCGCCGTCGAGATGGTCCGCGAAGATTTGCGCCTGTCCAAAGTGTTGACCCGGGAAGCCTTTGAAAATGCGATCAGGGTCAATGCCGCCATTGGCGGTTCGACCAACGCCGTGATTCACCTCAAGGCCATCGCCGGGCGGATCGGCGTGGACCTGGAGCTGGATGACTGGACCCGCATAGGGCAGGGCACACCGACCCTGGTGGACTTGCAGCCGTCGGGTCGTTTCCTGATGGAAGAGTTCTACTATGCCGGAGGCCTGCCGGCCGTGCTGCGGCGCCTGGGTGAGAACGGCCTGATACCCAATCCACAGGCGTTGACCGTCAACGGCAAGAGTTTGTGGGAGAACGTTAAAAACTCACCGATCTATGGTGACGACGAAGTTATCCGGGCAATCGATAACCCGCTGGTGGCCGATGGCGGTATCTGCGTATTGCGCGGCAACCTGGCGCCTCTGGGCGCGGTACTCAAGCCATCCGCTGCGACCCCGGCCCTGATGAAGCATCGCGGACAGGCCGTGGTCTTCGAGAACTTCGACATGTACAAGGCCCGCATCAATGACCCTGAGCTGGCAGTCACTGCCGACTCGATTCTGGTGATGAAGAACTGTGGGCCAAAGGGTTACCCGGGCATGGCCGAAGTGGGCAACATGGGCCTGCCCGCCAAGCTGCTGGCTCAGGGCGTGACCGATATGGTGCGCATTTCCGATGCTCGCATGAGCGGCACGGCGTATGGCACAGTGGTGCTGCACGTAGCACCGGAAGCCGCAGCCGGCGGGCCACTGGCGGCCGTGCAGGAAGGTGACTGGATTGAACTGGACTGCGCCACTGGACGCCTCCACCTGGATATCTCCGAGGCCGAACTGACCGCTCGCCTGGCCGATATCGAGCCGCCAAAAAACCTGTTGATTGGCGGCTATCGCCAGCTCTACATCGACCATGTCATGCAGGCTGACCAAGGCTGCGATTTCGATTTCCTGGTGGGCTGCCGAGGATCGCAAGTACCCCGTCATTCCCACTGAGTGGCGCCACCGGCCAAGCGCGCCCGGCATGACAATCATAGCGGGCGCGATTCAACCCGCGCCTGCTATGATCCGCGCTTTCAACCGAAAGGATCGACCTGCGCCCCATGGATTATCGTCAGCCCTCCGACCGCAAAAGCATGCATACGCGCATCGTTCAGGAACTCGGCCTGCAGATTGTCTCCGGGCGCTTCAAACCCGATGACAAACTGCCTGCCGAAGCCTTGCTCTGCGCAGAATATGCGGTCAGCCGCCCGGTATTGCGCGAAGCCACCCGGGTCCTGGTTGCCAAAGGCCTGGTGTACTCCAGGCCGCGGGTGGGTACCGTGGTCAAACCACGGCGCGAGTGGCACATGCTCGACCCTGATGTGTTGCACTGGTTGCTGCAGGCCTCGCCCCAAAATGAATTTTTTGGCTTGCTGACCACCGTGCGCAGCATTATCGAGCCCGCCGTGGCAGCGCTCGCAGCCCAGCATGCAACTGCAGAGGATGTGGCATCGATCCATGAAGCCTACCAACGCATGGAAAGTGCCTCCAGCCCTGAAGAGCTGCTGCAACCCGACCTGGACTTTCACAGCCGGATTGCCGACGCAACCCATAACGACTTGCTGGCCAACTTGTGCAACATGCTGTCCTTGGCCTTGCGCGAAGCAATGAAGCACTCCAACCGTCGACCCAACCTGCACGAACTTGCACTGCCACGGCACAAGGCAATCTTGACCGCGATCGAAAGCCGCGACGCTTTGGGCGCGCGCCAGGCCACACTGGTACAGCTCGAAGACGCGCGCATGGCGCTGGATGTGGTGCTGAGCCAAGGGTGAGGGCGGTTGATTTGACCCGTCAGCATTTGACCGAGGCATAGAGGGCAGGGCGCGGCCTGGGCCCAGTATGGACCGTCCTGATTCATACCTGCGACTTCACAAAGCTTCACATTTGCACGGCGGGAAAGGGCGGGGATATGGGTTAGCATCGCGGCGCTGCCTTGGGGCGCAAGCGTGCTGGCAGCAACGGCTTAAAATGCCTGACAAGCGTTTGAAAGCCGGGATCCCGGTTAAAAGGTCTCTTTATTGTGCGTACAGGCAAGTCAAACCGTTGGTTAGTCCTTATGTCGGTCATTCTGGCTTTTATGCCGATTGTCCTGGATTACACCATTCTCCATGTCGCGGTTCCGTCACTGACCCTTGCGTTGCAAGCAACGGGTACCGAGATTCTGTGGATCATCGACATCTACCCGTTGTTGATGGCCAGCCTGCTGATTCCCATGGGCACGCTTGCGGACAGGGTCGGCCATCGCCGAATGCTGCTGGCTGGGCTGGGGATCTTTTGCGCAGGCTCCGTACTGGCGGCCTTTTCTCCCAATGTCGCAGCGTTGATCGGGGCACGGGCGTTCATGGCATTCGGCGGCGCCATGATCATGCCCAGTGTCCTCGCGATTATTCGACAGACGTTTGAAGATCAGAGCGATCAAGCCGTAGCGCTGGGTATCTGGGGCGCTGTTGCCTCCACGGGAGCCGCCATCGGGCCCTTGGTAGGGGGCGCATTGCTTGAGCACTTCTGGTGGGGGGCGGTCTTCCTGATTAATGTGCCCGTGATGCTGCTGGTCATACCCCTGGTGATCGCCTGGATACCGCGACGCAGTGTGGTCGGCGATGGAAACTGGACCATCGGCCAGTCCGTGATTCTGATCCTGGGTGTCATGGCAAGTGTCTACGCCCTTAAATCGGGTTTCAAAACCAACAGCTCTCATTTCGTAACCGGTGCCTGTTTTGTATTCGGAGCACTGATGCTTGCGTGGTTTGTACGCAAGCAACGTCATACCTTGACCCCGATGCTTGATCTGAGCCTTTTTGCCATTCCGGCGGTCAGCACGGGTATCGTCATGGCGCTGGTCACCATGGGTGCGCTTGCCGGGTTCGAATTGCTGCTGGCTCAAGAACTGCAGTTCGTCATGGGCCGTACCCCCCTGGAGGCCGGCATTTTCATGATGCCGCTGATGATTGCAGCTGCAATCGGTGGGCCTCTTGCAGGCGTTATCCTGCGGGCGATTGGCCTGAGGTGGGTTGCCAGTTGCTCGTTGCTGGTGTCCGCTGCAAGTCTGGTCGGATTGGCCCAAATACACCTGGGCAGCGCCGGGGTGGCCGTTATTGTGATGCTGGTGGCTCTGGGGCTTTCACTCAGCATCGGCTTGACCGCCTCGTCGGTGGCGATCATGAACAGTATTCCAATGGAGAAAGCGGGCTCGGCCGGAGCCCTTGAGGCCACCAGTTACGACCTTGGCACCGGATTGGGCATAACCGTTTTCGGAATTCTGCTCGTATCCACCTATGAAAAATCCATACAGCTGCCTGACGGCATTCCATCGGCCATTGCCGAGACAGCCGTGCGGTCTATTGGTGAAACGATGATTGCGGCAAAAGCACTGGGAGGCATACAAGGCCAGCAGCTTGCTGCAGCGGGGCAAAAGGCGTTTAGTGCCTCTCACAGCATGGTTTTACTGACGGCGGCTGCACTGGTCGGCGCATTGAGCCTGTTGGTCTGGTTTGTGTTGAGGCACCACAAAAGCAAATCGGGTCATGCCCGTGCTGGCAGTTGAAAAACTTGCCTGTACGGGAACTGAATCGTGCGCCTGTCGACTCAGCGGGCAAGTGAGATTGCGGAGCTGCTGCCGCATCAAAGGGTGCCCCGATAACCAGGCAAGGTGCTTGAGCAAATAGTAGTGAGCTAGAATGCCGAATGCATAGACCTCAAGGACGCGCGATGACATTGCAACACAGGCCAGTGAAGGCAGATGACATCAAAACTATCTGTAGCTTTCCCCTTAACGCTCAGGAACTGTTTTATATGTTCCCGAAAGCTCAATACCCCCTGACTGAAGCTCAGCTGTCTAACGCTATTACTCAACGATTCGACTCGACGGTTGTCGAAGCGGGGAATAGCGTCGTCGGTTTTGCTAACTTTTATCGGGCTGAAACGGGTGGGGTTTGCTGTATCGGCAATGTCATCGTTGCCCAAGAGGCACGAGGTAAAGGTGTGGCGACCTTCATCGTGGAGACGATGACTGCTCTGGCGTTCGACCGCTACGACGCCACAGAGGTGCAGATCTCGTGCTTCAATGAAAATACAGCAGGCTTGTTGCTATATCCAAAACTAGGCTTCTTGCCCTTTGCTGTCGAAGAGAGAAGTTCTCTGGATAGTCGTAGATCAGCACTCATCCATATGACCCGCAGCAGAGCAGCCCGACCATAGCCTCACCTTGAAAGCCCGGTTAATGCAGCTGCTTTAGGTATTCAGCTCCCAACAGTCTCAATTGTGAGGCTTGGAGGTCTCTAGAGAATCCGCGGCTATTCAAAGTATGGGCAACGGTGTTGCATTACCGGTCTGCACGAGCAGCGGTACACGCTGACCTGAAGAGAAACGGCACTGAATCAGCTTCATCGGCAGCCACCTCATTGAATGACTCGCCATGAACGCGAAGGACATGGCCCGTTGAGAGACTGGATGACAGAAGCTAGTTTGTCGAATCAATACCTTATGAACGTTATGAACGTATCTGACATAGCACCTGATTTAACATAATATACATTATGCGTAATTACGCATACCCATATCAGGGCCAGTGGAGGTCAGATTTCAAGGCGTCGAATCGCGATTCAGTTCAACCCTGAATCTGTCGCAAACCCTACCGAATAATTCGCCCATTCTGTACCGATCCCTGATTGATTGCGTTACGGCATAATCACCACCTTCGTACTGCACCCGCCACAATGGAATGACAAATGATCAGAGCATTTGAACAACACGACATGGAGCGTGTTTTGGAAATCTGGCTGAGCGCATCGATCAAGGCCCATGACTTTATCGACGCGGCTTACTGGCAATCCCATACAGCAACGATGCGTGATGTTTACATCCCTGCATCAGAGACTTATGTGCTCGAAGATCAATCCGGTGTCCAGGGGTTTTGCTCCTTGCTGGGCAATCAACTGGCCGCGCTGTTTGTTGACCCGGCCCATCAAGGCAAAGGTCTGGGCAAGCAGTTGCTTGAGCACGCGAAAAACCTTCGTGGCGAGCTGACCCTTGCGGTTTATAAAGAGAATGCGCCCAGCCTGGCCTTTTATCGCTCACAGGGTTTTGCGGTGCTGCGCGAGCAAGTTGACGCGCAGACAGGCCATGCTGAATACCTGATGGCGTTAAGTAATTGATCCTCCCACAACCTTTGCTTGCAGCCATCGAGACCCTGTTTTTGCCCGCAGCATTGGCGTATCCGGCTGATTACTCGGTAGAAAGTGCCGCCCGGGAATATGGCGGTGTGCGCTTTACCCTTGCAGGTCGCAAAGTCGTCTTCAGGGTCGCCAAAGTCACGCCAACCAAGGTCGGCCAGTTCGTCACCTTGTGGAAACGGCCCTGTCCAGGCGGCGAAATTACGCCGCTGGATAGCGCGGATGATATCGATTTCGTGGTGGTTCATGTCTCTTCTGAAGGACAATGCGGGCAGTTCATTTTTGATCGTGAAACCTTGTTGTCACGCGGTGTCTTTGCCATCAATGGTCGCGGCGGCAAGCGCGCTTTGCGGGTTTATCCGCCCTGGAGCCAGCCTGCAGCCCGCCAGGCCGTGCAGTCTCAAAAATGGCAAATCGAGTGTTTTGTGGCGATGACTCCATGGGAACCGGCCTCAATATTGCGTATTCGCGACCTTTTCCGCTGCGTGTAGCCTTGGTTTGATATGCGCTTTTGATATAACTAAACTAAAGAACTATTTAGTATAGTTATTAATAGGGGGTTTTTAGTGCGCTGATTCTCACCCTGCACACTGGCCAAAGCCACCCCCTGCCCACTGCGGCTTGCCTGTGCTCGACGACATTGCTAGTGTCGGGCAATGACTTCTTATCGCCTCACCTCGACCACTACCACCACGACCGCTGAATGCGGAGCGTGCGAAGTGTCGTGAGCCGATGGCAAACGATTTTCAAAGGCCCGCCAGCGATGGACAGGGCCTTTTTTTATGCCCTTGCCTCGCTGGTTCTAACGCAAGGAGATGCACCCATGTACGCCCTCTTGGTTCTTGATATGCAGGTTGGACTTGTTCACGGCCCGGACCGCCCCTGGCGCGGCCCTGAGTTGCTGGAAACCGTTAATGCCCTGCTGCATAAGGCGCGCAGTGCCGGTGCGGGGATTTTTCTGGCTCGGCATATCGGTCCCGTTGGCTCGCCCATTGAGCCAGGCAGCCCGTTGACCCTGCTGGCACCGGAGCTGACGTTGCTGGGCAGTGAAGTGGTCTTTGAAAAACACAGGCCCAATGCCTTTGCCATGACCGGGCTGGCCGAGCAGTTGCGTGCTTGCGGCGCTACCGGTGTGGTGATTGCCGGGATGAAAACCCAGTATTGCATCGACAGTACCTGCCGGGCGGCTCGAGACCTGGGCTTTGATGCCGTGCTGATAGCTGACGGTCATACATGCTCGGATACCGCCGAGCTCAAGGCCGAACAGATTGTTGCTCATCACAATGCCAGCCTTGCCGGGCCCTTCTGCCAACTGGTCCAGGCACAGGACTGGCGATTCTAGCCCCACTCCCCCTCTGGCACGCCCTGCACTGACAATTTGTCGCAGGGCTGTGTTTTTGTTAAAGTTATAAAACTAACCGTTTAGTACATTCCGATTCCGGACGTTTTCCGCTCTGTCGTTACTGCCTGCATAAGGCCTGGGCGGCGGGCAGAAACGCCGGCTGCGTCTAGGGCTGCGCTGCAAACAGCTACAGTCAAAGACGATGCCCTCCTTCCAACCGTTCATGTATCAATAGGGTCATGCACCATGAATAAGCCTCAACCTTCGGCAGCCGTAAGCCGTTGGCCCATCTGGGTCGCAGCTCTCGGTGTGCTGGTCTTCGGATTGCTCTTTATCGCCGGTGGTGGTTACCTCGCCACGCTCGGTGGCAGCCTGTACTTCCTGATCGCAGGCCTGGGCATGCTGGTCTCGGCCGTGCTGCTGTTCAAGCGCCGCCTGGCGGGTGCCTGGCTGTTCGCAGTCGTGATGGTTGCCAGTCTTGTCTGGTCGCTGGTCGATGCCGGGCTGGTGTTCTGGCCGCTGGTGTCGCGTCTGTTTGCCCTGGCCGTGCTCAGCCTGGTCGTGGCGCTAGCTTACCCGACACTGCGCAAGGCCAATGGCCTGGGCGGCAACGGCGGTTATGCGCTGGGCGCGGTACTGGCCGTGGCCATCGCTGCCGGTTTCTGGGGCATGTTCCAGCCTCACGCTTCGATCGCCCCCACCGGTGACGGCCCAGGCCTGACCCAGGTCGACCCGTCCAAGGCCCAGAAAGACTGGGCACACTACGGCAATGACGAAGGTGGCAGCCGTTTTGCTGCATTGGACCAGATCAACCGCAGCAACGTGTCGAAGCTGGTACCGGCCTGGACCTACCAGACCGGCGACGTCGCTATCAGCGATGGCAACGGTGCCGAAGACCAGATGACCCCGCTGCAAGTGGGCGACAAAGTATTTATCTGTACGCCGCACAACAACCTGATCGCACTGGATGCCGACACCGGCAAAGAGCTGTGGAAGAACAACATCAATGCCAAGGCCGCCGTCTGGCAGCGTTGCCGTGGCCTGGCGTACTTTGATGCCAGCGCCCCAGTCGCCGCACCTACCGATGGCAGCACCCCGGCCGCAGCTGTCACCGTTGCCCCGGGCGCAGCCTGCCAGCGTCGCCTGCTGACCAACACCATCGATGCTCGCTTGATTGCTGTCGATGCGGACACCGGCAAGTTCTGCCAGGACTTCGGCAGCAATGGCCAGGTTGATCTGAAGGCTGGCCTGGGCAATGTGCCTGATTCCTACTACCAGTTGTCGTCGGCACCCTTGATGGCAGGCACCACGGTGGTAGTTGGCGGCCGCGTGGCTGACAACGTGCAAACCGATATGCCAGGTGGTGTGATCCGTGGTTTTGACGTGGTGACCGGCGCCATGCGCTGGGCCTTCGACCCGGGCAACCCGCAGGACAAGCAAGCACCGGCAGACGGCAAGACTTACGTTCGCAGCACGCCCAACAGCTGGGCGCCGATGTCCTATGACCCGCTGATGAACACCGTGTTCTTGCCAATGGGCAGCTCGTCCACCGACATCTATGGTGTTGAACGTACCGAACTGAACCACAAGTACGGCGCCTCTGTGCTGGCACTCAATGCCACTACCGGTGACGAAAAGTGGGTCTACCAGACCGTTCACAATGACCTGTGGGACTTCGACCTGCCGATGCAGCCCACCCTGATGGACTTCACCGTCGCCGACGGCAGCAAAGTGCCAGCGCTGGTGATCGGCACCAAGGCCGGGCAGATTTTTGTGCTTGATCGCCATACTGGCCAGCCGCTGACCAAAGTTGAAGAAGTACCGGTCAAGGCCTCGAACATCCCGGACGAGCCCTACTCGCTTACCCAGCCAAAATCCGTGGGCATGCCACAGATTGGCGCGCAGACCCTGACCGAATCGGACATGTGGGGCGCCACCCCGTTCGATCAGATGCTGTGCCGTATTTCCTTCAAGAAAATGCGTTACGAAGGTCTGTACACCGCGCCTGGCACTGACGTGTCGTTGAGTTTCCCGGGTTCGCTGGGTGGCATGAACTGGGGCAGCCTGTCGACTGACCCGGTACACGGTTTTATCTTCGTCAACGATATGCGCCTGGGCTTGTGCGTGCAGATGGTACCGCAGCAAAAAGACGCCAAGGCCTCTTCCGGCGGCGAAGCGCTGAACACCGGTATGGGTGCAGTTCCGCTTAAAGGCACGCCTTATGCCGTGAACAAGAACCGCTTCCTGTCGATTGCTGGCATCCCTTGCCAGGCGCCGCCTTTCGGCACCTTGACCGCCATTGACATGAAGACCCAGAAAGTCGCCTGGCAAGTACCGGTCGGTACTGTGCAGGACACCGGCCCGCTGGGTATCAAGATGGGCCTGCAACTGCCGATTGGCATGCCGACCCTGGGCGGTACGCTGTCCACCCAAGGTGGCCTGATCTTTATTGCCGGCACTCAAGACTTCTACCTGCGCGCCTTTAACTCGGCCAACGGTGAAGAAGCCTGGAAAGCCCGTTTGCCGGTGGGCAGCCAGGGTGGCCCGATGACGTTTGTATCGCCCAAAACAGGCAAGCAATATGTCGTCATCACCGCCGGTGGTGCCCGTCAGTCGCCGGATCGCGGTGACTATGTGATCGCTTACGCGTTGCCTGACAGCAACTAAGCACTGCCCTGTGGCAGCAGGCTTGCCCGTGATGGCAGCACCTCGGTCATTCAGACAGACCGGGTTGCCTGCATCGCGGGCAAGCCCGGCTCCCACAATGATCGCGCAAGCTTTTTAGCCTGGGTACACCCCCTAATACTGTGGGAGCTTTTTACCCTGGGTACAGCCTCTGAAACTGTGGGAGTGGGCTTGCCCGCGATGGCAGCACCGCTACCACAGCTTCTAACCAGCCTTGCTCAGCAACACCCGCGTCACCCTCCGCTCTTCTACCTCGACTACGGTCAAGGTCCAGCCTTCCCACGTTAGCTTGTCGCCAATCATTGGCAGACGATCCAGCAAACTCATCACCATACCGGCAAGTGTCTGATAGTCATCCGTGGCCTTGGCTGCAAAGCCAATGTGCTGGCGAATCTGGCTCAGGTTCAAGGCGCCGCTGACCAGATAACCCTCTTCCTGGGCAACGATATTGGGCCCCTCTATCTCGCTGGCATCCGGCAGTTCACCAGCGATCGACTCAAGAATGTCAGTCATGGTCAACAGCCCGATAAAGTCACCGAACTCGTTGATGACGAACGCAATGTGCGTCGACTCTTTGCGCATCTGCTCCAGAGCATTGAGTATCGTGAAACTGTCCAGCAGGTTGATGGCCTTGCGGGCCATGGCTTCCAGATCAGGTTCGTGACCTGCCAACAGCTCTTTGAGCAATTCCTTTTTATGAATAAAGCCCAGCGGCTCGTCAACCCGGCCTTCGCGGATCAGCGGCAGTCGAGAGTACGACGAGTGCATCAGCGTCGTACGAATGGTGTCTGCTGAATCCGCGAGGTCGATATGATCGATCTCGGCCCGAGGCGTCATCACGGTACGAATCGGGCGCTCTGCCAGTTGCAGTACGCCACTGATCATCACGCGTTCGCGTCGGTGGAAAACTTCCTTGTCTTCGCCGCCTTCAAGCATGTCAGCAATGTCTTCGCCCACTTCATCTGCATTCAAGGTACGACCGCCCAGCAAACGCAACACTGCATGAGCCGTACGCTCGCGCATCGGGCGCAGCCCCTGCACGCTTTTCTTGCGACGCGCACGGGCAATCTGGTTGAGCACTTCAATCAGGATCGAGAAGCCGATGGCCGCATACAGGTAGCCCTTGGGAATGTGGAAGCCCAGGCCTTCGGCGGTCAGGCTGAAGCCGATCATCATCAGGAAGCCCAGACACAGCATGATCACCGTCGGGTGACTGTTGACGAATTTGGTCAGGGGTTTGCTGGCAATGATCATCAAGCCGATCGAGAACACCACCGCGATCATCATCACCGACAGGTGTTCAACCATGCCCACAGCAGTTACTACCGCATCCAGGGAGAACACGGCGTCGAGCACCACAATCTGCGCCACGATCGGCCAGAACATGGCGTAGCCCATGTTTGATGTACGTTCGGCCACATGCCCTTCCAGTCGTTCATGCAACTCCATCGTCGCCTTGAACAACAGGAACAGACCACCGAACAGCATGATCAGGTCGCGACCCGAGAACGATTTATCGAACACTTCAAACAACGGCGCCGTCAGCGTGACGATCCACGAGATGCTGGCCAGCAGGCCCAGGCGCATCACCAGTGCAAGCGTAAGACCGATCACCCGGGCACGGTCGCGCTGCTCCGGCGGCAACTTGTCCGCCAGGATGGCGATAAACACCAGGTTATCAATGCCCAGTACCAGTTCCAGCACAATCAACGTCAACAGGCCGAGCCAGGCCGTGGGATCTGCAATCCATTCCATAGGTATCAGTCAATCTCACGAAGGTTCAGGGTTAACGACGAGCGCGCGCGGGCAAGCGTAGCAGCGGATGTGCTAACGCAAAACGGAGGGCTGGAGAAAGGTAAAGCACGCTCGACAGAGGTGATCAAGCGAAGAAGGGGCGCAGGTTCAGAGCTGCGACTGGGTGGTTCCTGAAGGGTGTTCATACAAGCCTTTAGTGAATTGGGGATGCAATCCTACAGCGATTAACCTCAATTCCTGCTAGCGGACTTATTACAAAATTTAACAAGTCCTCCCTGCCCCGCCTTGCTCGACCTGCCTGGCAAACCATTGCAACACCGCGGCACACGCCGGGTGCGAGGCTGCAGCAGGTTGCAGGCACAACGAATAGTTGCCACCGGTTTTCAACGGTTCGCCAAACGGAATCACCAATACCCCGCGTTGAATGGACTCGGCCGCCAGGGTCATGTCCGTGACTGCAACCCCCAGGCCACGCGCGGCAGCGTCGAGGGCCAGTTCATCGAGATTGAACGGGATATGCCGGTAACTGTGCAACGGCTTGCCGTCATTGGCGGCGAGCCAGTCGATCCAGGCTTGCTGGTCGGCCGAGCGATGCAACAACGCGAAGCACACCAGATCCGCCATTGACGTCAGCGGCCCCAGATCAGGTGCACACACCGGTACCAGAGCCTCGTCGAATAAAGCCATGCAGGCCGGATCAGTGGAGGGTCGAGGCAAGTACAGGATATAGGCATCGCTGTCGCTGGCCGGTTCGACTATCTCGGTGGCCACCGTTTCAATCGACAAGGCGATGTCCGGGTGCTGCAAGTAGAAGTCACTGAGCTTTGGCAGCAACCATCGCACGGCCAGCGACACATGCATGCGGATACGAAACGGCCGCTTTTGCGGCGATAAACGATCTTCCAGCAGCTTCAACTGCTCAAGCATGCTGCGGGCGCTTGCCAGTACCTGCTCGCCTTCGACCGTCAGGCGCACGCTGCGACTGGTTCTGGCCAACAACGTCACACCAAAGTGAGCTTCCAGTTGCTGGATTTTCCGGCTGATTGCGCTTTGCGTCAGGCACAGCGTTTGCGCAGCCAGGGTGAAGCTGCCCGATTCGGCAACCTCAATCAATGCCTGCAAACCCTGCAAAGACGGTACATGACGAACCTTATCCATGTGTTTTATGCATCAATCAATGAATTAATAGCGTTGGTTATATCACTTGCCACAGCATAAATTCTATCCATAACCCGTGCCAGCAGCGGCCAGCCATGCAAATAGCGCATGTATGCAGACGCCGCGCTGCATCCTGACCGGCAAATGAGGTGAAACGTGAAAAATGAATGTGGCTGGATTGCCCTGGCAGGAAGTTCCCCTGTCCGTGATCACCTCAAAGGCGTTGAAAAAACCGACTGGTTGATTATCGGTGCGGGCATTACCGGTCTCAGTGCGGCCCATTCCCTGGCGCAATTGCACCCTCAAGCTCGTATCGTGATTGTCGACAGGCAACGGGCTGCCCAAGGGGCATCGGCACGCAACTCCGGCTACGCGGTGGCCCATGAAAACCCGGCTGATGACGAACTGATCGGCAAGAGCGGTTTTGCCGGCTATGCCGTGGACTCGACCATCGGCCAGGCGGCCGCTGATGAAGTGCGCATGCGCATTGCGCGCCACGGCATTGACTGCGAGTACCGGGATTCGGGCTACTACTTCGCCGTCAACGACCCGGGCAAATTGACCCAGGTTGAGGCCAAACTTAAAACCCTGCAGGCAGTGGGCGCATCTGCGCACTTTCTGGAAGGCGCGCAACTGGCACAGACCCTCGGTACCCGCCATTACCAGGCGGCCATCTGGTGCGGCAATGGCAATGCGTTGTTACAGCCGGCGAAATACGTCAAGGGCCTGCTGGATGCCTTGCCGGCCAATGTCAGTCTGTTTGAAAACACCGACATCAGCGGGCTTGAACGCCTGAGTGGCGGGCGCATCCGGGCCAGCGGCAGCCAGGGCAGCATTGAAGCTGCGCAGGTACTGGTCTGCCTGAATGCCTTTATCCCCCGCGCCGGGATCGACACTGGCGCAACCTTCCCGATGGAACTCAGCGCCAGCCTCACCCGCCCACTGACAGACAAGGAGTATGAGGCCATCGGCAGTGTCGAGCCCTGGGGGGTACTGTCGACCCGGCCGCTGGGCGCCACAGTGCGCTTGACACCCGATCGCCGGGTAATGATCCGCAACACCGCGGAATACCGCACCAGGGACCTGTCCAACCGTGACCTGTTGCAACGGCGCAAGCACCATGTGCTGGGCTTGCAACGGCGTTTTCCAGGGCTTGACGAGCAGGATATTGCCTACACCTGGACCGGCCATCTAAGCGCCAGCCGTAGCGGCCAGCCCTACTTTGCCAAGGTCGAAGAAGGTATTTATGCCGTGGCCGGCTGCAATGGCTCCGGAGTCGCACGCGGCACGCTGTGGGGTCGTCTGCTCGCCGAGCTGGCATCTGGCGCCAGCTCTGCCCTGTTGCAGTCGGTTATGGCGCGAGCCAAACCGGGCTGGCTGCCACCCCGTCCGTTCTTTGATATCGGCGCCGTACTGCGCATGCGCATGGAAGCCGTCAGAGCCAAAACAGAAATCTGAACACTCTCACAGCACAGAAGAATAAAAGCTCCTTGAAAAGGTGATTGAACATGCACATCAACACGCTATCCCTTGCGGTCATGCTCGCAGCGTTTTCGGTGGTCAGCCAGGCCGACGAGAGTGTGAATATTTCCAACTGGAACGGCTATATCGCCGACGACACCCTGACCAGCTTCACCAAGGAAACAGGGATCAAGGCTACCTACGATATTCACGACAGCAACGAAGTGCTGGAATCCAAGTTAATGACCGGCAATACCGGCTATGACGTGGTCAGCCCTTCGAACCACTTTATGTCGCGCCTGATCAAGGCCGGTGCCATCCAAAAGTTGGACAGGAGCCAGTTGCCCAACTGGCAAAACCTGGACCCGGTGTTGATGAAAAAGCTGGAAGTCAACGACCCCGGCAACCAGTACGGCTACCCCTATATGTGGGGTACGGCGGGGATCGGCTACAACGTCGAGAAGATCAAGGCGATTTTTGGCACCACGGATGTCACCCAGTCCTGGAGCTTGTTTTTCGATGAAAACAACATCAAAAAACTGAGCCAGTGCGGTGTGGCGATCATCGACAATCCGACGCAAGTGCTGCCGATCACGCTTAATTACCTGGGCTTGCCGCACCATAGTCATGAGCCTGAGGACTACAAGAAAGCCGAAGCGGCGCTGCTGAAAATACGACCTTATGTTCAGTATTTTCATGCATCCAAATACATCAGTGATCTGGCAAACGGCAATATTTGCGCGGTGATCGGTTTTAACGGTGATGTGGTCCAGGCTGCGGCCAGTGCCCGGGAAGCCAGGAACGGGATCGATATCGCCTACTCGATCCCCAAGGAAGGTTCGACGTTATGGCTGGATATGGTGGTCATGCCTAAAAGCGCGCCCCATGAGAAGAATGCCTACAGCTACATGAATTACCTGCTGACCCCGCAAGTGATTGCCAATATCAGCAATCATATCCACTACGCCAACCCCAACCAGGCGGCAGACGCGTACCTGGCGCCGGAGGTGAAACAGGACCCGGCGATCTACCCGTCCAGTGCCGTGATCGACACCCTGTTCACCGTGGAAGACCTGCCGGCCAAAATCGCCCGTCTGAGCACCCGTTTGTGGACCAAGCTCAAGACCAATACCTGACAGACCGCGCCGGGATCATTGTGGGAGCGGGCTTGCCCGCGATGCAGGCGCCTCGGTTTGTCTGAATGACCGCGGTGTACGCCATCGCGGGCAAGCCCGGCTCCCACACTGCGTCTGCTAATTCAGTGCCCCACCCCCGCGAGGGTCACAACAAGAAACGGTCTGTCACATTGCGCCGCTCATTGTCATCACGCACGTCATAGCTGACCGTGGTAGCAATGTTGGCGTGGTGCGCCAGCTTTTGTGCGATCGACACGTCGTACTCTTCGATCACCCGGGTAATAAACGAACGACGAAAGTCGTGCGGCATGATGTCGACACCCACCTGCCTGCCCCTCTGCTTGGCAATGTAGTAAATGGCGTGTTTGGTCAGGCGGTCACGGGTGATGTGATTGCCACGTCGGATGCGATTGAACAGGAAGCTGTCATCCTCGACTCCATCTGGCAGATTGGCCCGGCGAAATGCCAGCCAGGCTTCAAGTTTTTCAAAGGCCCAGGCCGGGGCGAACTTGATCAGCTCCTTGTTGCCCTTGCCCAGCACCTGCAAGCTGCGCTGTTCTACATCGACCTGCCACAGGTCCATGTTCACCGACTCGGACTTGCGCATCCCCGAGCCATACAGAATCGCGATGATTGCCGCATCCCGCAGCCCCTGGGGACGCGGGTCTGCCGCACAGGCATCCATCAATTCGCGAATCAGGTTACGCCGCAGGTTACGCCCCTTGACCAGCCGCGAACCGCCCCCCGCCTTGACGGCGCGGATCTTGAGCAAATGATCCTGGGTGATCAGGTTTTGTTGCCAGGCCTGGTTCATCACCCCGCGAATGGCATTGACGTACAGCGACGAGGTATTCGGCGCGTAGCCGTCCTCACGCAACGCTGCCACTAGCGCGGTGATATGCCCCGGTTGCAATTGATGCCAGGGGAATTCATCAATCGCCACATCTTCGGCGCCCAGGCGATCCGCCGCTTCCTGCAAGACATAGCGCATGGTCTGGCGGCTGGAGGGGGCAAGTCGCTGAAGGTAAAGCGCCACGGGGGTTTGCACCGGGTTTAACAGCGAGGGCGAAAGCGACGGTAGCGGGGAGTCAATCGTAGACAAAACCAATCTCATTACAGGCAGAAACAGTTCGCAATATACCCCATGCGCCGGGGATTTCCGCGTTTAGCGCATCAACGCCCACCCACTCGCGATTTGCATGGCCCGGTCATGGCATACATGCATTCTGCACGAATAAAAATGTCAGCCTTAAAACCTAACCAATTGATTTTTATTGATTTCATATCGTTCATTCAAGTTGGTACAGCTAATGCAACGTTCATCCCTGAGGGTCGCATGCAAAAAGGCCCATCCCTATCCGTGAAAGAGACAGGTGAGTGAATATGAATGCCATCGATTTGCTGTTGGAAGACCACAAGCGCGTCAAGGCCATCTTGAACCAGCTAAGTGATTCCACCGAGCGCGCCGTGAAAAAACGCACTGAACTGCTCAACAAGCTGGAAATGGAAATTACTATCCACACCCGTCTTGAAGAGGAAATCCTCTACCCGGTCTTCAAGAAAGCCGGTGGTAAAGAGCAAGCCGTCATGTACCACGAAGCGAAGGAAGAACACCGTACGGTGGACTCCCTGGTATTGCCTGACCTGAAGAAAACCGCTCCCGATTCTCTGGAATTCTCCGGGCGGGCAAAGGTGGTCAAGGAGCTGCTCGAGCACCATATCGAAGAAGAGGAAACCGAGATGTTTCCCCAGGCCCGCAAGTTGCTTGGCAAGGCAGTGCTCGAGGAACTGGGCAAACAGATGGAGGCGATGAAAGCCGAGTACAAGAAGTCCCTGAACAGCAAGCCCCTGGCGGCGTGATGGCACCAGCGCCTGGCAAAGTCAGCTCTGGCTGAAACCTCGCGCCAGCATTACTGCAACCCCCAGTAACATGCAGGCTGTAGCCCGTTGCAACAACACCTGTCGCGACGGGCTTTGCAGCACCCGGCGAATACGCTGGCCGAAGTAGCAATACAGGCAACCGCTGGCGAACTGCAGCAGCAGAAAGGTCAGCCCCAGTACCAGCAAGTCCTGCGCGTGGGTGACACTGCCCTGCCCGGCAAACTGCGGGAACACGGCACTGAACATGACGATGGTTTTCGGGTTGGAAAACCCGGTGAGCAAGCCTTTGCCAAAGCGCCCCCGCAAACCACTGTCCAGGGTGGCGGTACGCTCCAGCGCCAGCCCGCTGCTGTTCCATTGGCGCCAGGCCAGATACAGCAGGTAGGCAACCCCGATGTACTGCAGGGCGCGACTGATCAACGGATTACCCTTGATCAGCTCGGCAAAGCCCACGGCAAAAATCAGCATCGATACCAGATACGCTGCGCTGGCACCCAGCTGTACCGGCATTGACCGTTTCAAGCCTTCCTGCATGCCAAACCCCATCAGCAGCAGGGTCATGGGGCCGGGACTGAAGGTCATGGTGGCGCAGAACATCAGAAAATACAGAAATGAAGCGAGTGTCAGTTGCGTGGCCATTACCGTGGTTCAATCCAGTCAATTCGGTCACGCAGTCTAGGCAGGCCCTGCCGATCATTGGCAGATCAAGCACCGGCAAACTTTACCGACCTTTACTGGTAGCATGACCGGCAAAGTACGAGGCCCTGCATGCACCTACCTACCGTTGTGTTCCAACCCGGCCTGTCCAAGGTCCAGCAGATTGTGAATGCCTTGAGCCAGGCTATCGATCAGGGCCAGCTTGGCCCCGGCAGCAAGTTGCCCTCTGCGCGTGAGATGACAGCGCACTGGGGGGTCAGCAAGTTCACCCTGATCGAGGCGCTGGATCGACTGCGTGGGCAGGACAGGATCACATCCAGTCAGGGCCTGGGCTACTTTGTTGCAACGACCACGCCGCCAGCCAGGCGCGCCGTCGGCCTGGACCTGCTGCCACAAGACTTGAACAGCGTCTTGCGGCGCTCCCTGACCGGTGCCAGCGGGGCCCTGCGACCCGGTAGCGGGCATTTGCCGGAGAACTGGTTGGACGCCAGCGCCCTGCGCACCAACCTGCGTCAGCTCAGCCGCTCGCCGGCCTTGCGCCTGACCGGCTATGGCGACCCGGCGGGCTATCTGCCGCTGCGTCAGGCCTTGCAGCAAAAGCTCCTGGGCCAGGGCCTGGATGTGGGGGTCGAACAGATCATCACCACGGCCAATACCGTGCTTGCTCTGGACATGCTGTTACGCCTGCATTTACGCCCCGGCGATACGGTGCTGCTGGACACGCCCTGCTACTTCAATTTTCACGCCAATCTGGCATTGCATGGCGTCAACGTGGTGACTCTGGCCCGCACTGCCCAAGGGCTGGACCTGCATAATCTGGAAGCACTGTTGATCCAGCACCGCCCCGCGCTCTACCTGACCACCGGGCTGCTGCATAACCCCACCGGGCACTCCTTCACCCCCGGCCAGGCCTACGGGCTGCTGGAGCTGGCCAAGCGCTACGGCTGCTCGATTATCGAGGACGATCTTTACGGTGACTTGCACCCTGAGCCGCCACCCCGGCTGGTAGCGCTGGCAGGCGTTGAGCAAGTGACTTATCTGAGCGGTTTTTCGAAAACCCTCAGTGCCAACCTGCGCGTCAGCTTTGTCGTGGCACCGCCGCAGCGGGCCGCCGAGCTGACCCAGATGAAGCTGATCTGTGGCGGGATTACGTCGGAGATGCTCGAACAGGTGGTGTGTTCGATGCTCACTGACGGCACCTATCACAAACATCGCAAGCGCGTGGTGCAAGGCCTGCAGGCCAGTGGCGCACGGGTGTCGAGCTGGCTGCAGGGCCTGGGCTTCACCCTGGATGTGCCTTATACCGGCGGCATGTTTATCTGGGCCACATTACCTGCCGGGCTGGATGCCGAAACATTGGCGCAGCAGGGGCTTGCCCGTGGCCTGGTACTGGCGCCGGGGATCCTGTTCGGCCTCGATCCCCATTTACGCAACTGCATGCGCTTCAACGTTGCCCACACTGACACGCCAGCCGTCATGGCGGGCGTCGAGGCGCTACTGGCTAACGCAACCTGAGCGGATCAACCAGTCCGGCAGCAATGGCCATGCCCACCAGATCAGGCAAGTGCTGGGCCTGCATGCGTTTCATCACCCGGGAGCGGTACAGATCGATGGTCTTGACACTGACCCCCAACAACAGGGCAATTTCCCGGGTGGTGTAACCCTTGACCAAGGGCATCAACACATCGCGCTCGCGGGGGGTCAGGCTGTGCAGGCGGGCGTCAAGTTCGGTCTGTTCCTGACTGGCCGTGTGCCGCGCACTGCCGCCGCTCAAGGCCTCTTGCACACTGTCGAGCAATAACTGCTGGTTGTAGGGCTTTTCGATAAAGTCATGGGCCCCTGCCTTGAAGGCGCGCACCACGATGGGCACATCGGCATGCCCGCTGACAAAGATCACCGGCATCTTGACTCCGCGTGCTTGCAGTGCCTGCTGCACATTCAGGCCGCCCATGCCCGGCATGCGTACATCCAGCACCACACAGGCACTGAGCGCCGGATCGCAAGCGTCCAGAAAGGCCTGCCCGCTGGTGAACGCCAGCGCATTGAGGCCCACGGACTCCAGCAGCCAGACAGTCGAATCGAGCATGCCCTGATCGTCATCCACCACATACACCACAGAGCGGGTCGGGGTTGTCATCGTTATTCTCTTGTTGGGTTGAGTGAAGCCATCACGGGAAGGCAGCAGCACATCAGCAAGCCGCTGGCTTGTGGTCGGGCATTGAGTTCACCGCCAAAGCCTTCAACGATGCTGCGGCTCATCGACAAGCCCAGGCCGAGGCCATCGGCCTTGCTGGTGTAAAACGGCGTGAACAAGTGCTCAAGCTGCCCGGCGCTGACCCCGGGGCCCTGATCCTGCACGCTGATTTGCAGGGTGACGGCGTCAAGGGCTTGAGCCTGCAGGAGGATCCGTGAAGGCTGGCCCGGCAGTTGTTCGTTATTGGCGTCTATAGCATTACGCAGCAAGTTGAGCAGCACCTGCTCCAGCAACACCCGGTCGGCGTAGACCCGTGGCAGCGAGCCGGGTAATTGCAGTTCAATGGTGACATGCCGTTCCCCGGCTTCCCAGGCACACAGGCTGACGGCCTGGCGTGCCACCTCACTGATATCCAGCGCTTGCAGGTTACGCCGCCCCTTACGCAAAAAGCCGCGCAGGCGCTTGATCACTTGCGAGGCGTGATTGGCATGCAGATTGATCCGCTCCAGCCCTTGGGCTACGCGCTCGACCGCCGCAGGATTACTGCCCAGGGTTTGCAAGTAACGTTGGCTGGCATTGGCGTAATTGACCACTGCCGCCAACGGCTGATTGATTTCGTGGGCAATCCCGGAAGCCAGCTCACCCAAGGTCACCAACCGCGCTGTATGGGCCATTTCATCCTGGTGATGGCGCTGCTGGGCTTCGCGTAATTCGCGTTCGCGCATATCCCTGGCCATCAGTGAGAAAAACCGCTCTCCTGCAGTCGAACGATGGGCCAGCAGCAGTAACGACACCGGCACCGAAGGCTCGCCATTCATGGGCAGCAAGCGGGTTTCGAGACTCCACAGGCCCTGCTCCTCAGCACTGCGCCAGCCACTGCTCTCCAGGGTGGCCAGGACTTGCGCGCTGAAAAAATCGGCCAATGCCGGCATGCCCTGTACGGGCAGCAAGCCCAGCAGGCGGCGTGCTGCCGGGTTGAGATACGACACCCCGCCAGCCGGGTCGATAAACAGCACCGGATCCGGGTTGGCCTCGACCACATCCGCCAGCCGCCGCTTGTTCTCTTCAGCTTGAATACGCGCGGTGATATCCCGCGATACGCTGACCACCTCGACCACTGCCCCGGTATAAGTTTCGCGTATGGCCCGGCTGGCCGTTTCAAACCACAGGTAGTGCCCTGCCTGATGGCGAATGCGGCAGGTCATGGTGTGATAGCCGTCCAGTTGCAGGGCATCACGGGCCTGACGCAGCGCTAGCTTCATATCATGACCGTGGAACAGGCGCTGGGCCAGGGTCCCGCGCAGGGTTTCGGGCCAGTAACCGAGCAAGGTCCAGGACGCCGGCGAGGCATCCAGAAAACGCCCGTCAGGGGTATGGCGCGAAATCAGGTCCGTGGTGTTTTCGGTAATCAACCGGTACAGGCGCCGGGCCTTGGCCGCCTCACGCCCGGCCAGCAGCTCGCCACTCGCTTCACGCCCGCGAGCCACCACGCATTGGCTGTCGGGGTCGGGGATCAGGGTCCAGAGCCACACCTGCTGACCGCATTGCGCCTCTACCTGCTCGATTGCCCGGTTCTGCCCGAGGCAGGCACGCACCAGCTCCGGCAAATTGCCGGGCAGTAACGCACGGGCGTGATCCAGCGCCTTGCCGCCCAGTAAACGGCTCAGCGCAGGATTTACCATACGCGGCGAGCCGTCTGCGTCGAGCACTGCAGTGGGTTGTGGGTCATGCGTGAGCAGTGCAAGCGACATTCGGTATCCAGGCGTTTGGGCAAGGTTTATTTATATAGTACAAGTACTATAGTGCTTAGGTATTACTTCCATATCAAACACTGACTGAGCTATAAGTCAGACCGGACATAAAACTGACCCGCTCGCCACCGGCAGAGCAGGCAGCCATAGAGCTAACAATCAGCCACCGGAATGACCTTCATGTCGATTTTTGAGCACGGCCTTGAGCCGACTGCCGTAAACCATATTGCCCTGTCCCCGCTGAGTTTTATTGAGCGCACGGCCAGCGTCTACCCTGATTACCCTGCCGTGATTCATGGTTCCATTCGCCGCACCTGGGCACAGACCTACAGCCGTTGCCGCCGCCTGGCCTGTGCCCTGGCAGGACGCGGGATTGGCCAGGGCGATACGGTCGCCGTCATGCTGCCCAATATCCCGGCCATGCTCGAAGCCCACTTTGCCGTACCCATGATCGGTGCGGTGCTCAATGCCCTCAATGTGCGCCTCGATGCCGAAGCCATCGCCTTTATGCTCGCCCACGGCGAAGCCAAGGTGCTGATTGCCGACCGTGAATTCCATGATGTGGTGCATGCCGCCGTGGCCATGCTCGATCACCCGCCGCTGATCATCGATGTGGATGACCCCGAATACGGTGAAGGCCAACCGGTGAGCCTGCTGGACTATGAAGCGCTGCTGGCTGAAGGCGACCCCGACTATGACTGGCAATGGCCCGCAGATGAGTGGCAGGCCATTGCCCTCAACTACACCTCCGGCACCACCGGCAACCCCAAGGGTGTGGTGTATCACCATCGCGGTGCTTACCTCAATTCCCTGGGCAACCAGTTGGTCTGGGCCATCGGTAATCACCCGGTGTATCTGTGGACCTTGCCGATGTTCCACTGCAACGGCTGGTGCTACCCGTGGATTATCACGGCGCTGGCCGGTGTGCATGTGTTCCTGCGCCGGGTTGACCCGCAAAAAATCCTCACGCTGATTCGCGAGCATCAGGTCACTCACCTGTGCGGTGCGCCGATTGTGCTCAATGCCCTGGTCAATATGCCCGAGTCCGCCAAGGCCGCCATCGACCACCCGGTGCATGCGATGGTCGCAGGCGCGGCGCCGCCGGCCAAGGTGATTGGTGCGGTGGAAGAAATGGGCATCAAGGTCACCCATGTGTATGGCCTGACCGAGGTCTATGGCCCGGTGACCATCTGCGCCTGGCATGCCAAGTGGGATGAGCAGCCTCTGGCCGAACGCGCACAGATCAAGTCCCGCCAGGGCGTACGCTACCCGACGCTGGAAGGCGTGATGGTGGCCGACCCGAAAACCCTGCAGCCCACCCCGCGCGACGGCGAAACCATGGGCGAGATATTCATGCGCGGGAACACGGTAATGAAGGGTTACCTGAAGAACCCCAGTGCCACGGCCGAAGCCTTCGAAGGCGGCTGGTTCCATACCGGGGACCTGGCCGTATGCCACCCGGACGGTTATGTGGAAATTCGCGACCGGCTCAAGGACATCATCATTTCCGGTGGCGAGAACATTTCCACCATTGAGGTCGAGGGCGTCCTCTATCGCCACCCCGGCGTGATGGAAGCGGCCGTGGTGGCGCGGCCCTGCGAAAAATGGGGCGAAACCCCCTGTGCCTTTATCACCCTCAAGGCCGACCACCAGCAGGTGCGCGAGACCGAAATCATCGCCTTTTGTCGCGATCACCTGGCCGGATTCAAAGTGCCGCGCACCGTGGTGTTTACCCTGTTGCCCAAGACCTCCACGGGCAAGATCCAGAAGTTTGTGCTGCGAGATATGGCCAAAGCGCTGTAACTGCCCCCTATAGACCCACTGTGGGAGCGAGCTTGCTCGCGAAGGTATCGCCTCGGTTACCCAGACAGACCGCGGCGCCAAAATCGCGAGCAAGCCCACTCCCACAGGATGCCTACCGCTGTAACAAAGAGGTTTCTCATGCCTGAATTCAACGCTCCCCTGCGCGATATGCGCTTTGTCCTGCACGAAGTTTTCGAGGCCCCGGCACTGTGGGCCCGGCTGCCAGCCCTGGCCGACCATGTGGATGCCGATACCGCCGACGCCATTCTCGAAGAAGCCGCCAAGGTCACCGGCCAACTGATCGCCCCGCTCAACCGCAGCGGCGACGAGCAAGGCGCGCAGTGGCATGCCGGCAAGGTCACCACTCCCGAAGGTTTCAAGGCGGCCTACCACACCTATATCGAAGGTGGCTGGGTCGGTCTGTCGGGCAATCCCGAGTTCGGCGGCATGGGCATGCCGAAAATGCTCGCTGTGCAATTTGAAGAAATGCTCTACGGTGCCAACTCAAGCTTTGCCCTGTATTCAGCGCTAACTAGCGGTGCTTGCCTGGCCATCGACGCCCATGCCAGCGAAGAGCTTAAAAGCCGCTACCTGCCGCCCCTGTATGAAGGCCGCTGGGCCGGTTCCATGTGCCTGACCGAGGCGCATTCCGGCACTGACCTGGGAATTATCCGTACCCGTGCCGAGCCGCAGGCAGACGGCTGTTTCAATATCACTGGCAGCAAGATTTTCATCACCGGCGGCGATCAGGACCTGACCGAAAACATCATCCATCTGGTGCTGGCCAAACTGCCGGATGCGCCACCCGGGCCACGCGGTATCTCACTGTTCCTGGTGCCCAAGGTGCTGGTCAATGACGATGGCTCGCTCGGCCAGAACAATGCCGTGAACTGCGGCTCCATCGAGCACAAGATGGGGATCAAGGCCTCGGCCACCTGCGTGATCAATTTTGACGGTGCCCGGGGCTGGCTGATTGGTGAGGCCAATAAAGGCCTGGCCGCGATGTTTACCATGATGAATTACGAACGTCTGTCGATCGGTATCCAGGGTATCGGCTGCGCCGAGGCCTCCTATCAGAATGCACGCAGCTACGCCCGCGAACGCCTGCAAGGTCGCGCCGCCACCGGGGCGGTGGCAACTGACAAAGTCGCCGACCCGATTATCGTGCATGCCGATGTGCGGCGCATGTTGCTCAGCATCAAGGCCATGACCGAAGGGGGCCGGGCCTTTGCCAGTTATGTGGGCCAGCAACTGGATCTGGCCAAGTTCTCGACCGGGCCACAGGAACAACAGCACGCCGCGGCGCTGGTGGCCTTGCTCACCCCTGTGGCCAAGGCCTTTTTTACCGATACCGGGTTTGACAGTTGTGTGCTGGGCCAGCAGGTGTTCGGTGGCCACGGCTATATCCGCGAATGGGGCCAGGAACAACTGGTGCGCGATGTGCGCATTGCGCAGATCTATGAAGGCACCAACGGCATTCAGGCTCTGGATTTGCTGGGCCGAAAAGTCATCGCCAATGGCGGTGAGAGCCTGCGCCTGTTTACCGGGCAAATCCGTGAGTTCGCCAGCCAGCCCGGCAAACCTTACGCCAGCGAACTGCTGGACGCCGTAGCGCGTCTTGAACAGGTCAGCGACTGGTTGCAGGTGCGGGCCAAGGCCAACCCCAACGAAACGGGTGCTGCCTGCGTCGAGTACCTGCACCTGTTCGGTTATGTGGCATATGCCTGGCTATGGGCACGCATGGCCGATGTGGCGCAGCGCTCGCACAGCGCCGACCCCGGATTTTATGGCGCCAAGCTGGCCACCGCACAGTTCTACTTCAGTCGCCTGTTGCCCCGCACCTTGAGCCTGGAGCAAGGGATACGGGCTGGCAGCGAATCACTGTTCGAACTGGACGCCAGCCACTTTTAAACCCGCCCATAAAAAACGGCGGCCCGTTCAGGGCCGCCGCAGGCTGTTGCACTTGAGAACCGTGGCTTAAACGCTCACTTCGTCCAGCAGCAACACTTCGCGATGCGCCAGAAGATCACCCACGGCCTGGGCCATTGCCTGGTAGTGCGGGGTGGTTTTGTGATGCTCAATGGCCTCCATGTCGGCCCAACCTTCAATAAACACAAAGCGCTCGGGGTCGGTACGATCCACGTGCAAGTCATAGAAGCGGCAGCCCGGCTCGGCTCGCGAACCTTCGACACAGGCGCGCAGGGCCTGCTCGACGGTTTTGCCCTGGCCTGGCTTAGCACGCAATGTGGCAACAATTTTGATGATTTGGGACATATCGACTTCCTGCAGCTTGCGGTGACTTAGGCGCTCAAGATTTGCGCAATCTTATCCTTGATCTGCAACCGCTGCTCCTTGAGCGCGCGCAATGCATCATCCGGTACGCCGATGGCATCGTTGGCTTCTGCTTCAACGACTTCGGCATCTTTTTCGCCGTACTGGACAAACAACTGATTCAGATGCGGGTTTTCGCTGCGAAACTTGCTGACGGCCTCTTTAGTGAGCCCCAAGTCCTGTAACAAGTCGTGCTTGACTGGCATATCTGCACCTCATGGATAGTTCAGTGGCGGGGTCAGGTTCTGAGGGCGAACCTGATCAAAACTGCTCAGTTCACTATGAACACCCGTAAGCAATAGCACGCAATGGGTTTATCAGAAAGCCAGGCGTGTACTTTCCTGCTCCTGCCGGCGGTTTTCTCATGGGTTTTACAGGTCCGACACCTGGGGCCAAGTGCCTGGCCCTTTTGCGTCGCCCTCTCCCGCCTGCGTGCCAATTTAATGACTAGTATCAAGCTGGTGCTATTTTTTTGACATTTATTCGCTGAATGCCATGTGTTTGGCAATTTTCCGGTGATAAGCTGCGCACTTTCTTACATGCATTCTAGTGTAGTACTACGCTTGTTCTAGATGATGCAGACCGCACAGTACAAGAATAAACAGCCGGGACGTGAAGGGTTAGATGTTGACAGTCATTCTATTGGCGCCCTAAAAGGTTAAACCTGAGGGCGGCAAAGAGTGATTGTTTATTCATGACAGCACCCAAACGCCTTACGACAAGCTTTACCCAGGGGGGGACGTTACGCTTGGTTCATATCAGTTTGGCCATAGGCGGATTGCCGGATCAACACATCGTGTTGCGCGCAGGCGGCTTGTATTGGGTCACGGTCGACCACTGTGCTGATGCAAAACTGCTTGCCCGGCAATTTCTCGAATCCATACCCGCCAGCGTGCCGGCCACGCTGATTGCCAGCAGCGGTTGCGTGCAAGATCTGGTCAGCGCGATGGCGCCGGATCGCGGGCCGGAAAAACTCAAGTTGTTCGAGATCGCGCCACGCGTCATCGAACCCGGGTTGGCCACCTTGACCCGCGACTTTGCCCGTGCCGGCGTCGCCCCCTCCAGCCAGATCCTGTTGTTCCTGCCTGCAAGCAGCTGGGCCGAAACCACCACGGCCGCGCAACTGCAACGCTGGGTCGAGCGCATGCGCGCCTGGTTGCAGGAGCGCAATGCAACCTTGCTGGTGATCATCCACGACGAAGCGGCGCTGTTGCACGCGCAGTTGTTGCAAATCAATCAGACGCTCAGCGGCTTAAGCCGCTTGTATCGCTATAACGGTGACCTGCGCTATCAGTTGCACTTTTGGCACAGTGATCTGGGTGTTTCTGCCGGCCAGGAATTCAAGCTGTCGGACCAGGGCGCCACCTTGCGCCTGATCCCGCAATCCGAGGTCGACACCCAACCGCGGGTGGCCGACGATCAGCACGTCTACCTGGCCGAACGCGCCGTGCTGGAAGGCGCGCCGTCAATGTCCAAGCATTGGTACCTGTTCGAAAACCGTGATGCATTGCTCGAAGCGGCCCAGTCCGCCAGCGCCGCGACCGTGATTGTGGGCATCGACAACAGCTACCAGTTACTTGAGCTTGCCCAGCAGTTGCACGATTTGCGCGAGCATTGCGGCCCGCAACTAAAGATCGTGGTGCGTGAAATGGAGCCCTCGGTGCGTTACCGCGATGAACGCCTGCTACTGGCGTGCGGGGCCAACCTGATCGTGCCCGACGGCACCCTGCTCTCACGTTTCCTGAGCATGATCGAAAGCATCCAGGGCCAGCGCTGGCAGTACACCCAGAACATTGATTTCAAGACACTCCTTGAACGCCAGCGGCCACCGCAAATTCGCGGGCTGGTAAGCCCCCGTGAGTTCTTCGAAGCGGTGGCGCAGATCTACCGGGACAGCTCGGGCGAAGTGACCCACCAGTTAATGAAGTTCGAACCGATGCCTGGCATCAGCGAAGAACTGTTCCTCAATCAGATGTGCCTGCGCCGCTTCGGCGATTTTGCCTGCCTGCTGGACGGTGAGCTGTATCTGTTTCTGTTTGCCTGCCGCGCTGACGGCCTGGAACCGGCGCTGGGCAATGTGTGCCGCCTGCCCTGGCGCGATATGTTCAGCCAGCGGCGCATGCTCAGCGGCTTGTCCGATCTGCCGGCCGAGGCCTTTATGAAAGCAGGCGCCGTGCCTGCACACCTGCATATCCCCGTCGAGACCCATGCCACGCAGGCGGTATCGGCTACGGGCGAACGTGCGCCGTTAAACCCGCAAAGATTCATCCTGCCTATCAGTGAGCCACAGTCATGACGTTCCTTGAGCTACTCGATGTCATTGCATTGACCTGTGTGGTGACCGTGCTGCTGACGCTGTTTTGGCAGCGCATGCGCCTGTACTTGAAAAATCATTTCGAGCAGTACCTGTCACCCCGCTATTTGAAATCGTGTGGCGTTCGCCGTCGCATGCCAGCCAGCCCTGCTCAGAGAACGCCTGATGAGTCTGTTTAAGTCCGACGCACCGGCGCAAAAAATTGCCGGATCCTGGAGCGGCCTGGGCGCCTGGAACCTGTATTTCCTGGCCAAGTTCCTGCTGGCCTGGACGGGCCATCTGAATATCCAGATTTTGCCCAACCTGATCTTTGCTGCCGTGTTGCTGATCCCGATCGCCAGCCCGGCGCTGCGCCGCCTGCGCACCTTGATTGCCATCCCGGTGGCCGTGGCCCTGCTGTATCAGGACACCTGGTTCCCGCCCTTCAGCCGCCTGCTGGCACAACCGGGTGTGCTGAACTTTTCGTTCGACTATATCGTCGAGCTGTTGGGCCGTTTTATCGACTGGCAAGTGTGCGCACTATTGCTGCTGTTATGTGTCGCCTATCTGTTCCTTAACCAGTGGCTGCGCCTGACCACCCTCACCCTGCTGGGTTTTGCCTGGCTGGGCATGGGCAATCTGCAATGGCTGTTGCCACCGTCCGTGCAACCGCAAATGGCCGGCACGCAGACTGCCACGGGCGGGCCAGCTATCAGCGTGGGCGAGCCGGACGATGCAACGCTCAATGGCTACCTGGAGAAGTTCTATCTCAACGAATCCACGCGCAAGGTCGAGTTCAAGGAACCGGCCGTCAAGCCGCCGCCGTTCGATCTGCTGGTAATCAATATCTGCTCGATGGCCTGGGATGACCTGGATGCCGTGGGCCTGCGTGACAATCCATTATTCAGCCAGATGGACGTGATCTTCGACAACTTCAACTCGGCCACCGCCTACAGCGGCCCGGCAGCGATTCGTTTGCTGCGCGCCAGTTGCGGCCAGACGTCCCATACGCAGCTGTACAAGCAACCGGCCGACCAGTGCCTGTTGTTCGATGACTTGCGCAAGCTGGGCTTTGCCAATGAACTGATGCTCAACCACACCGGCGAATTCGACGGCTTCCTGCAGGAAGTGCGCGAACAGGGCCAGTTGCCGCCCCCTGCCCTGGGAGTGGTGCCCGCCGGGCTGCCACGCACCTATGTCGGTTTTGACGGTTCACCGATCTGGCGCGACCGGGATGTATTGAGCAAGTGGTGGCAACACCGCATGGCTGAAGACACACCCAATATGGCGTTGTTCTACAACACCACCAGCCTGCACGACGGCAACCGCCAGGTACAGTCCGACGGCGGCACCCAGGCGGCGGACTACCGCAGCCGGGCACAGGTCCTGCTCGACGACCTTAATGCCTTCCTTAAAGAGCTGGAAAAAAGCGGCCGTCGCGTAGTGGTCGCCATCGTGCCCGAACACGGCGCAGCGTTGCACGGTGACCGCATGCAGATCGCCGGCATGCGCGAAATCCCCAGTGACTCCATCACCCATGTACCGGTGGGCATCAAGCTGATCAATATGGGCGACAACGCGCAAACCCAGCCGATTCATGTCAGCGAGCCAAGCAGCTACCTGGCCGTGGCAGAGATCATTGCCCGCCTGTATGCCGACCCGGCGCTGAGCAATGGGCAGACCGTGGACTGGTCGAAACTGCTGACCGATTTGCCAAAAACCCCGAAAGTCTCGGAAAACTCAGGGACCGTGGTACTCGATTACAACGGCAAACCCTATGTGCGAATAAAGGAGAACGGCGGATGGCTGCCTTACCCACAGCGGTTCAAATAAGCGCCGATATCCTTTCGCGCAAAGAGCGGGCCGATGATATTGCCCGGCTTAAATCGATGATGGAGCTGCACGCCCTGGAATATGTCGATGTGTCGGCACATATGGAGCTGTTGCAGGCCTTCGAGCGCTGGCCGTTGCTGGCCTATCTTGAGGCGCAGTATAAGCAGCCCCTGGATCTGGCCAAAGACCCGGAGCAAACCCCATGATCGCCATGAGTTTGCGTGGTGTTCGCGGTGGCGTGGGCACCAGCTCCACGGTGGCGGCCCTGGGCCATGCGCTGCATGCGCTGGGGCAGAAAGTGCTGCTGGTGGATATGTGCCCGGAGAACTCCCTGGGCCTGCACTTCAATATGGACCTTGCCCCCCGCGAAGGCTGGGCACGGGCGACCCTGGACCAGCAACCCTGGCACGAACATGCCTGGGTGGTGGAACCAGGCCTGTGCGTGCTGCCCTATGGGCAATTGAAGCCCAGCGAAGTGTTTGCCCTCGATGCCCTGTTGATCGAGCAGCCCAAACTCTGGACCCAGCGCAAGGCTGCCCTGGCGAACGGCTTCGACTGGATTATCTTCGACTTGCCACAACGCTTGCCTGGCCATATGAGCAACCCGCACTGCAGCCTTGCGATGATGGTGATCAACGCGGACGCGGCCTGCCATGTGCTGTTGCAACCGCAACTGGCGCAGACCCCGCTGTTTCTGGTCAATCGTTTCGATGCCGCCAGCCAGTTGCAACGCGATCTGCTGCTGATCTGGCAACAGCGTTACGCCCACGCCCTGGTACCCGTCAACCTGCATGCCGATGAAGCGATGGGCGAAGCCCTGGCCAGAAGCGAGCCTGCCGGGCGTTATGCGCCCGCCAGCCTGATTGCCCTGGATATCATCAGCCTGGCCAGTTGGTGCCTGCTGCGCGGCAGGAGGCTCGAATGATCAGGCACTGGTTCCCCTATACACGCTTGCGCCGTGAGCAGAACTGCACCCGTTTTACCGCTTTCACCCTGGCCTTGATTCAAGCCCTGGGCTGGATGTTCCTGCGCCTGGAATCCCCCCGCTGGCAAGCCTTGCGGGCACAGCATCGGCGCCTGTATCCGCACCTGGCCGACAAGCCCTCGACCATTGGTGACCCGCTGCGCTACACGGTGCAAACCCTGTGGCTGCTGCTGGTGCGCACGCCCAACCAGAACCAGATCGGCCGCCAGCGCTTTCGCCAGCGCACCGCGGGCCTGCTATCGGCCCTGCTGATGATCGTGCAAAAGCCGTGGAACCTGCTGTCCAATGCCTTTGCCCATTTGCCCACCACCCTCAGCCCGCAAGTGACCAAAGGCTCGCACTGGTGGGACAACATTCACTGGCCGCTGCGCAAGGGCCTGTATATCGCCATGGGCGTGCTGGCCCTGGCGCTGATTGTGCTGTGCATTACCGAACCCTTCGGCTTCCTCGCGCAACTGGTGTTTGTGGTGTTGCTGTGGATGCTGGCGATGCTGGTGCGGCGCATGCCGGGGCGCTTCCCGACCCTGTTGCTGATCGTGTTGTCGGTCATCGTGTCGTGCCGCTATCTGTGGTGGCGCTACACCTCGACCCTGAACTGGAACGACACCTTCGACCTGGTTTGCGGCCTGACCTTGTTGGTGGCTGAAACCTACACCTGGCTGATCCTGCTGCTGGGGTATGTGCAAACCTCATGGCCGCTCAATCGCAAACCGGCCCAACTGCCGGCAGACACCAGCCAGTGGCCGGTGGTCGACCTGCTGATTCCCACCTACAACGAAGAGTTGTCCGTAACCCGTGGCACGGTGTATGCGGCGCTGGGTATCGACTGGCCGAAGGACAAGCTGCGCATCCATTTGCTCGACGACGGCAACCGCCCAAGCTTCAAGACGTTTGCCGAAGAGGTGGGCATCAACTACATCGCCCGCACCGACAACCGTCACGCCAAGGCAGGTAACCTCAACCATGCGCTGAAATTGCTCGACGGCGATCTGGTGGCGATTTTTGACTGCGACCACATGCCCGCCCGCTCCTTCCTGCAACTGACCGTGGGCTGGTTTCTGCGCGACCCAAAACTGGCGCTGGTGCAAACCCCGCACCACTTCCTTTCGCCGGACCCTTTCGAGCGTAACCTGGGCACTTTCCGTAACCGTCCCAATGAAGGCGAGCTGTTCTACGGCCTGATCCAGGACGGCAACGACATGTGGAACGCAGCGTTCTTCTGCGGCTCTTGCGCCATTTTGCGGCGTACCGCGATTGACTCGATTGGCGGTTTTGCGGTGGAAACCGTGACCGAAGATGCCCACACCGCCCTGCGCCTGCACCGCAATGGCTGGACTTCGGCCTACCTGCGCATTCCGCAGGCGGCAGGGCTGGCGACCGAGAGCCTGTCGGCGCATATCGGCCAGCGCATCCGCTGGGCGCGGGGCATGGTGCAGATTTTCCGCACCGACAACCCGCTGCTGGGCAAGGGCCTGACGATCTTCCAGCGCATCTGCTACACCAACGCCATGATGCACTTTCTGGTGGGGCTGCCGCGGCTGGTGTTCCTCACCGCGCCCCTGGCCTTTCTGTTCTTTCACGCCTATATCATCTACGCACCGGCCGTGATGATCCTGCTCTACGTGTTGCCGCACATGATCCACGCCAGCCTGACCAACTCGCGGATGCAAGGCGCCTATCGCCAGACCTTCTGGGGCGAGGTGTATGAAACCGTACTGGCCTGGTATATCGCCCGGCCCACCACGGTGGCCTTGTTCAGCCCGTCACGGGGCAAGTTCAACGTCACCGCCAAGGGCGGCATGATGGAAGAAAACCAGTTCGACTGGCAGACCGCCAAGCCGTACCTGATTTTGTCAGTGCTGAACGTGCTCGGCCTGGGCTTTGCCGTATGGCGCCTGTTCTATGGCCCCCGGGATGAAATCTTCACCGTGATCGTCAGCGTGCTGTGGGTCATCTACAACCTGCTGATCATCGGTGCCGCGGTGGCGGTGGCCGCCGAGGTGCGCCAGGTTCGCAACACCCACCGCGTACTCGCGCGCTTGCCGGGGGCGGTGAAACTGGCTGACGGGCACAGCTACCCCTGTGAACTGGTGGACTACTCCGATGGCGGCGTCGGCCTGCAATTGAGCCAGGCCCTGCAACTACCCGTAGGCAGCCCGGTGTCGCTGATCCTGCAACGCGGCAATCGCGAGTTTGTGTTCACCGGCACCCTGACCCGGGCCAACGAGCGCTTTATCGGCTTGAGCTTTGCCCAGTTGCCGGCTGAAGAAAAGATTGCCTTTGTGCAATGCACCTTTGGCCGCGCCGATGCATGGCTTGACCACAACAGCGGGTTTGAAGCCGATAAGCCGATCCAGAGCCTCAAGGAAATCCTGGCCCTGGGCATCAAGGGCTATTACCGCTTGTATGAATACCTGCCGGCGTGGATCCGCGTATTGGCAAAACCCTTTTTGCACATCTTTCAGTGGCTGGGCAGCTTCCTGCCGCGCATGCCCACCTCCACCCCTCTTACTTCCCGGCCAGTGAGCAGATCATGAGTCGTATAACCAAAAAATCTATATTCGCCAGCCTTGCGCTGATGACCTTTGCCTCACAGCTGATGTCGGCCACCCTGCCTTTACCAGGGAGTTCGCCGGTGGCCGAAACGCTACCCAAGCCTGCGTTCGCCCAAACCGATCAGGTGCTGCCAAGCTGGCCGGTGACCTATACCTTTGAGCAACTGGGGCGCCCCGGTGATTCATTGCTGCTGGGTATCAACAGCGCCGACCAGGTGGAATTTGGCATGCGCCGCGACCGCATTGCCAGCGACGCCAGCCTGCAGCTGGAATACACGCCTTCGCCTTCGCTGATCCCGACGGTTTCCCATATCCGGGTCTACCTCAACGATGTGCTGATGGGCGTGCTGCCGATCGAGAAGGACCAGCTGGGGCGTAAAACCACGCAAAAGATGGCCCTTGATCCGCGACTGATTTCGGACTTCAACCGCGTGCGCCTGGAGTTTGTCGGCCATTACACCGAATTCTGCGAAGACCCGGCCAACAGCACCCTGTGGGTCAATATCAGCCGTGGCAGCAGCATCACCCTGCAAGAACAGGCGCTGAGCCTGCAAAACGACCTGGCGTTTTTCCCGCTGCCGTTTTTCGACCCGCGTAACAGCGGCAAGCTGGAACTGCCGTTTGTCTTCGCTGCCAACCCGACCCTGGGCGAGCAGAAAGCCGCTGCGATCCTGGCCTCCTACTTCGGTAGCCAGTCCAACTGGCGCGGGGCCAATTTCCCGGTCGTGTTCGATACCCTGCCCAGCGTGCAGGACAAGGACGCCGTCCAGCCCACTGTAGTATTTGCCACCAACGATCACCGCCCTGCGTTCATGAGCGACCTGGAGAAATTCCCGGCCGTGACTGCGCCGGTAGTGGAGATGATCAACCACCCGGATGCGCCTTACAGCAAAATCCTGCTGGTCATGGGCCGCAACGAAGAAGACCTGGCCACGGCCGCCAAGGCCCTGGCCCTGGGCGGCAACCTGCTGCGCGGTTCGCGCGTGACCATCGACAAGGTCCAGGAGCTGCAGCCACGCAAACCCTACGATGCACCGGCCTGGATGCGTACCGACCGCCCGGTTCGTTTTGCCGAACTGGTCAGTTACCCGCAACAACTGCAAGTCAGCGGGCTGGTGCCACGCGCCATCACCCTGGACGTCAACCTGCCGCCTGACCTGTTTGTCTGGCGCAACCAGGGTATCCCGCTGCGCACCCAGTACCGCTACACCGCACCGTCGGCCAATGATGATTCGCGCCTGAATATCAGCCTCAACGACCAGTTCCTCACCAGCCTGCCGCTGCTGCGCAAAGACACCAGCAATCTGGAAGAACTGCGCCTGGCGGTCCTGTCCAATGACTCGGCCAACGTCAACGACAAGCTGATCGTGCCTTCACTGAAAATCGGCGACCGTAACCGCCTGCGCTTTGACTTCAACTTTGCCAGCACGATGGGCAGTTCGCAGAAAGATCGCTGCCAGACCATCCTGCCGGCCAACACCCAGGCAATTATCGATGAAGACTCCACCATCGATATGTCCGGCTACTACCATTACATCAGCATGCCCGACCTCAAGGCCTTTGCCCGCAGTGGTTTCCCGTTCAGCCGCATGGCCGACATGTCTGAATCCATCGTGGTCGTCCCCAAAGACACCACGCCGACCCAAATCAGCACCCTGCTGGAAACCGTGGCCAGCATTTCTGCACGCTCCGGCTACCCGGCTTTCGGCCTGCGCCTGACCGATGACTGGCAAGCAGCCTCCAAGGCCGATGCCGACCTGCTGGTACTGGGACAAATGGCGCCTGACCTGCGTGACAACCCGGACTTGAGCGTGCTGCTGCAACGTCAGCGCGACATGCTGGTTCAACCTCATGGCACCAGCGGGATTGACGCCAACAACCGTCGCACGCCGTCAACCGACGCGCGCAACGTGCCAGCCAACAAAGTGGAAGTCACCGCCCAGGCGCCGATTGCCGCTATCTTGGGCATGCAGTCGCCCACCCATAACCAGCGCAGTGTCGTGGCACTGCTGGCCAATGATGATGCGGACTACAACCTGCTGCGCGAAGTCCTGTCCGACAGCGGCAAGCTGGATGCCGTGGCGGGCTCGGCGGCCCTGATCCGCAGCAGCGGTGTGTACAGCCAGCTGGTCGGTGATCAGTACTTTGTCGGTAACCTGCCGTGGTACCTGCTGCTGTGGTACCAACTGTCCGAGCACCCGGTACTGCTCACCGTACTGGCCGTGATCAGCGTTCTGCTCAGCGCCTTCCTGCTGTGGCGTGCCCTGAGTTGGGCAGCCAACCGTCGTCTGAACAAGCATGACTAAGGCCATGAAGCGGCTGGCGGTGATCGCCATCACCTCCACCCTGGGGCTTTTGCCCCAGGGTGCGAGTGCACAATCCTGTAACTGGCCCGCCTGGGATAGCTACAAGAAAGCCATGATGAGCAGCGACGGGCGCATTATCGATGGCTCGTCGGGGCAAATGATCACCACCTCGGAAGGTCAAAGTTACGGCTTGTTTTTTGCCTTGCTGGGCAATGACAAAAAAAGCTTTGCCCGCATTCTCGAATGGACCCGCAACAACCTTGCCGGTGGCAGCCTGGAGGCACACCTGCCGGCCTGGCAATGGGGCCTGGCGAAAAACGGCAAGTGGCAGATCCTGGACAGCAACAATGCCAGCGATGCCGACCTGTGGATCGCCTATAGCCTGCTCGAAGCCGGGCGGCTGTGGCAGTGGCCCGAATATGTGGCACTGGGGCAGAACATGCTCTGGCGCAGCGCGGCACAAAGCCTGCGCAAACTGCCCGGGCTGGGCCTGATGCTGTTGCCCGGCGATGTTGGCTTTGACAACACCAAGGGCTGGCGCCTGAACCCCAGTTATTTGCCACCGCAACTGCTGGCCCGCTTTGCCCGGATCTCACCGATCTGGGCCGAACTGGCGAGCAACCAGCAACGCATGTTGATCGAGACCTCACCCAAGGGCTTTGCCCCGGACTGGCTGGTGTGGAAAGCCGCTGGCGGTTGGGCTGCGGACAGCAAGGAAGGTTCGCTGGGCGACTACGATGCCATTCGTGTCTACCTGTGGGTTGGCATGCTGGCCCAAGACGCGGCTAATCGCCAGACCCTGCAACAGCACTTTGCACCGATGGCCAGCCTTACCCAGACCCTGGGGTATGTGCCGGAAAGCGTCAATGCCGTCACCGGCAAATACACCGGCACGGGGCCGGTAGGGTTCTCTGCCGCCATGCTGCCACTGCTGGCCAGCCTGGAGTCTCCCGCCCTGGCCACACAAAAAGCCAGGATTGAGCAACAGCCGCCTGCGGCCGATGCTTATTACAACCAGTCGCTGCTGCTGTTTGGCCAGGGCTGGGATGAACAACGCTATCGCTTTGACAAGGATGGACAGCTTCTACCTTCGTGGATCAAAACATGCCAAAAATAACAACTTGGGCGTTCCTGCTCGGTGGATTGTCCACTGCAGCCATTGCACAACCGACCACGGTGCAGGAACAGCAACAATGGCTACTGGAGCAGGTGCGCATCGGCGAAGCCATGTACCGCGAAGATCTGGTACGTGACTCGCTGGCACGCCTGCAATTGATCTCACCCAACAACCCGCAAGCGCTGGTGGCGTCCATACGCCAGGCCTTGCTGGAGAAAAATCCCGAGCTGGCCAAGCAGCGCCTGGCCCAGCTGCAAAGTGTCGCCCCGGAGTCGGCGGCATTGCGTCAGGCCCAGAGCCTGATGAAGCTGCAGGACCCGCAAAGCCAGAAAGACCTGCAACAGGCGCGCCTGTTTGCCGCTGCCGGCCGCCCTGAAGAAGCCGCCGCGATCTTCGAGCGCCTGTTTGGCAATGCCCCGCCGGATTTCGCCACGGCACTGGAATACCTGCGTATTCGCAGCAATATCCAGGGCCAACGGCCGCAGGTTATCGAGCAATTGCGTACCCTCGACAAGCAGTACCCGGGCAATCCCGGCCTGCGTCAAACCCTGGCCGACCTGCTGTTTCGCGAAGACCGGGCGCCAGAAGCCCTGGTCGTCCTGCAGCAACTGGCCAAAGACCCGGTCGCCAGCAACCAGGCAGCCGAGCGTGAGTTCACCTACCTCAGCACCCTGCCGGTGGACCGCAGCTCGGCGCAGGCCTGGAAGGGCTTTATCGACCGCTACCCGAACTCGCCACTGATCGCCCAGGCCAATCAGAACCTGAAAAAGCAGGAGCAGTTGCTCAATGACCCGGCGTGGACCGCCGGGGCCCAGGGCAAACAGATGATCGATCAGTCGCGCAACCCGGCGGCAGCCGAGGTGCAGTTGCGCCGCGCCCTCAAGCAATACCCCGACGACCCGACCCTCTACGGTGCCCTGGGCATGGCCCAGTTCCGCCAGAGCCGCTATGCCGAAGCCAACGCCAACTTCACCACGGCACGCGCCAAGGAGCAGGACACCTCCAATATCAGCAAGTGGCAAGACCTGATGGACGCTAGCCGCTACCGCATGCTGCTCAGCCAGGGTGACAAGGCCCTGGAGCAGAACAACCTGACGGCGGCGCGCAACGCATTTGCCCAGGCCCGCAAGGCCAAGCCTGGCGATGCCGACCCGCTGATCGGCCTGGCCGGTGTCGCTCGCGCCGAACACGACGATATCCAGGCCGAAGCCCTGCTGTTGCAGGCCCGGCGCCTGGAGCCGAACAATGGCAGTGCCGTGCGTGGCCTGGTGCGCTTGTATAGCGCGCAAGACCCGCAGAAGGCCAAGGCATTTCTCGCCAGCCTGCCCGCCTCCAGCCAGAAGGAATTCGCCGGGCTGCGCCAGAGCATGGAACTGGACGACCTGAACAAGCAAGCCGACGCCGCCACCGAGCGCAAGGACTGGCCGCAAGTAGTGGCCTTGCTTGGCAAGATTCGCAACCTGAGCCCCGACGAGCCCTGGGTGACCTACCGCCTGGCCAACGCCCAGCGCCAGATCAACCAGCCCGCAGCTGCCGACGACAGCTTCAAGCAACTGATGGCCCGCCAGGGGAAAAACCCTGAAGCGGTGTATGCCTACGCCCTTTACCTGTCTTCCAGCGACCGCGATGCCAGCGCCCTTAACGTTATGGCGCAACTGCCCCGGGCGCAATGGACCGACTCCATGCGTGAACTGGACGCGCGCCTGCAGCGCAACGTTCTGGTGGCCCGTGCCGAAAGCCTGCGCGCCGCTGGCCAGGAACCCCAGGCCATTGCCTTGCTGATGCAGGACAACAGCCCTGACGACCAGATGACCATTGCCGGCTGGGCCCAGGAGCGCGGTGACTATGTTCAGGCGCAAAGCCTGTACAGCCAGGTGCTGAAAAAAGACCCGGGCAATACCGAGGCGCAACTGGGGCAGATCGAAACCCTGATTGCCAGCAAGCAGTTGCCTGCAGCGCGCCAGCAGTTGGTGCAGTTCAGCCCTGCCCCCGCCACGCCGTTGACCCCTTCCCAGCAACGGCGCGTGGCCAATGCCTGGGCTGGCGTAGGCGAACCCGACAAAGCTCAGGCCATCTACGCTCAGCTGCTGCAGTCACCCCAGGTTGACCCGCTGATGTACCGCGATGTCGCGCGGCTCAATGCCGCCAAGGACCCGCAACAAGCGCTGGATTACTACGCCAAAAGCATGGCTGCCGCCGGCCTGATCGAGCCCGGGCAGGCCAACCCCCGGGACAACCGTGCCATGACCCTGGCCAGTCGCGAAAAAGACGATGACCAGTGGCTGGCCCGCAGTCTGCGCAGTGACGTGGACGAGCTTTATCAGCGGCAAACCCCGACCCTGCATCTGTATACCGACTATGGCTGGCGCTCGGACAACGCTTCGGCCGGTACGTCGGACACCGACACCCGCACCACCATTCTGCAACTGGACTTGCCGGTGGCCGATGGCACCGGGTTTCTGCGTGCAGAACAGCTGAATATGGATGCGGGCAAGTTCGATGCGGATCCTGACGGGCTGGTGCGCGAGAACTACGGTACCTGTGCAGTAGCGGTCAAACGCAAGGGCACCGATGGCCCGGACTTTTCAGGCTGTGAAGACCGCTCGCAATCGGTCAACGGCACGATGATGGCTGCGGGCTGGAAAAACGAGGTGTGGAATGTCGATATCGGCCGCACCCCGGACAACTTCAAAGTGCCCAACTGGCTCGGTGGCGTAGCCTACAGCAGCAAGATCGGCTCACTGGGCTGGACCCTGACCGGTTCACGGCGCCCTTTGAGCAATTCGATTCTGTCTTATGCCGGTGCCACCGATCTCAATACCGGCGTCACCTGGGGCGGTGTCACCTCCAACGGCGTGACCCTGAGCCTGAGCCACGACGAAGGTGGCGTGGACGGTGTATGGGCCAGTTTCGGTCAGCACTGGTTGCGCGGCAAGAACGTCGAAGACAACCACAAGAGTACGGCCATGGCCGGTTACTACTATCGCTTGGTGGAGCGCGCCGACGAACGTTTGCGCACCGGTCTGACGCTGATGTACTGGGGGTATGACAAGGACTCAAGTGAATACACCTTGGGCCAGGGTGGTTACTACAGCCCGCAAAAGTACTACTCGATTGGTGTACCGCTCAACTACGCCTTCCGCACCGCTAACTGGTCAGTGGCACTGGAAAGCTCGGTCAGTTGGTCGTATGCGAAAACCGATGCCAACGACCTCTACCCGCTGGACGGGCTGAACAGCAAACTGTTGCAACGCCTCGATGATGCTGGCTACCAGTTGTCCGACGGTCTGGGGCAGACCTCCAGCGGCAGCAGCACGGGCATCGGTTATCGCGTACAGGGACTGGTAGAGCGCAGGCTGTCGGATCACCTGGTACTGGGCGGCGGAGTGCTCTATCAACACAGTGATGACTACGCGCCAAGCAGGGCCATGCTGTATCTGCGTTACACTTTCGACGTGTGGCAAGGCAACTTGCCGATGCCGGTGCAGCCTTTGATCCCGTATGCGGATTTCAGGTAATCGTTAACTGTAGGAGCGGGCTCGCCCGCGATTGGATCGACGCGGTTTAACCGATAGACCGCGCCGCCTGCATCGCGATGCAAGCCCGCTCCCACAGTGAAAGTCAGCGTTTGACGGGGGTGCGCATGGTCACAAATTCTTCGGCAGCCGTCGGGTGAACCCCGATGGTTTCGTCGAAATGTTGTTTGGTCGCCCCGGCCTTCAGGGCAATCGCCAGCCCTTGCACGATCTCCCCCGCCTCCGGGCCGACCATATGGCAACCCAGCACCTTGTCGGTGTCGGCATCCACCACCAGTTTCATCAGCGTACGCTCCTGGCACTCGGTGAGTGTCAGTTTCATCGGCCGGAAGCTGCTTTCGAAAATCTGCACCTTGTGCCCCGCTTCAACAGCCTGCTCTTCGCTCAGGCCTACGGTGCCAATGTTGGGCAGGCTGAACACTGCCGTCGGGATCATCCGGTAATCCACCGGGCGATATTGCTCGGGCTTGAACAGGCGACGGGCCACGGCCATACCTTCAGCCAGCGCCACCGGCGTCAGCTGCACACGACCAATCACATCGCCAATGGCCAGGATCGACGGCTCGGCGCTCTGGTACAAATCATCCACTTCGACAAAACCGCGCTTGTCGAGTTTGACCCCGGTGTTTTCCAGGCCCAGGTTATCGAGCATCGGTCGGCGCCCGGTGGCGTAGAACACACAATCGGTGATCAGCTCTCGGCCGTCCTTGAGCGTGGCCTTGAGGCTGCCATCGGCCTGCTTGTCGATCCGCTCGATATCGGCGTTGAATTGTACGTCCATGCCGCGTTTGATCAGCTCTTCATGCAAATGCTTGCGCACCGCACCGTCAAAGCCGCGCAGGAACATCTCGCTGCGATACAGCAAGGATGTTTTCGCACCCAGGCCGTGGAAAATACCGGCGAATTCGACGGCAATATAGCCACCGCCCACCACCAGCACACGCTTGGGCAGTTCCTTGAGGAAAAACGCCTCGTTGGAGCTGATGGCGTGTTCATGGCCCGGGATTTCCGGGATCTGCGGCCAGCCGCCAGTCGCGATCAGGATATGCTTGGCAGTATGGCGCTGACCGTTGATTTCAACTTCATGGGGGCCGGTAATTTTCGCGTGGCCCTCGATCAGGCTGACGCCGCTATTGACCAGCAGGTTGCGATAAATACCGTTGAGACGGTTGATCTCGCGGTCCTTGTTGGCAATCAGGGTCGCCCAGTCGAAATCGGCCTCCCCCAGGCTCCAGCCAAAACCCGAAGCCTGTTCGAAGTCTTCGGCAAAGTGTGCGCCGTACACCAATAGCTTTTTCGGCACGCAACCCACGTTGACGCAGGTACCACCCAAGTAACGGCTTTCGGCTACGGCCACTTTTGCGCCAAAACCTGCGGCAAAACGTGCAGCACGCACGCCACCGGAACCCGCACCAATTACAAATAGATCAAATTCGTAGGCCATTTCACTCTCCTAAGCAGTTCATCAGCATAATCGCTCCAGCGCGATTGACCAGCGCAGGAGGTTGCCGACAGCAAAAAAACGAAAAAGCCACCCGAGGGTGGCTTTGTCTTGAAGCGTTCTACAACGGGCTGCTATCAGTAAGCTTTGCCGGTTTTGTAGAAGTTTTCGAAGCAGAAGTTAGTTGCTTCGATGTAGCCTTCGGCGCCGCCGCAGTCAAAGCGCTTGCCCTTGAACTTGTAGGCAATCACGCAACCGTTTTGCGCCTGTTTCATCAGCGCGTCGGTGATCTGGATTTCGCCGCCTTTGCCCGGTTCGGTCTGCTTGATCAGGTCGAAGATGTCCGGGGTCAGGATGTAACGGCCGATGATGGCCAGGTTGGAAGGTGCATCTTCCGGAGCCGGTTTTTCCACCATGTTGCGTACACGGTAGAGATCGTCGCCAATCAGGTCGCCAGCAATCACGCCGTACTTGTTGGTTTCAGCCGGGTCAACTTCCTGGATCGCGATGATGGTGCAGCGGTACTGGTTGTACAGCTTGACCATTTGCGTCAGCACGCCGTCGCCTTCCAGGTTGACGCACAGGTCGTCTGCCAGAACTACGGCAAAGGGTTCGTCACCGATCAGCGGGCGGCCAGTCAGGATCGCGTGGCCCAGGCCTTTCATTTCGGTCTGGCGAGTGTAGGAGAACGAGCACTCGCTCAGCAGACGGCGAATTCCAACCAGGTACTTCTCTTTGTCAGTACCTTTGATCTGGTTTTCCAGCTCGTAGCTGATGTCAAAGTGGTCTTCCAAGGCGCGCTTGCCGCGGCCCGTTACGATGGAAATTTCAGTCAAGCCAGCGTCCAGTGCTTCTTCAACCCCGTACTGGATCAGTGGCTTGTTCACCACCGGCAGCATTTCTTTTGGCATGGCCTTGGTCGCTGGCAAAAAGCGAGTGCCGTAACCGGCTGCTGGGAACAAGCATTTCTTGATCATATGAGTCCTTTAAAGGGCTGTACGTTCCAAATTTGGCGCAGTCTAATCAGGCAGCATCGACGTTACAATGCTTCTCGATAGCAAACTGATGCCAACCTAGATAAATATTTTGCCCGTTAGTTCCTTGGCGATTGAATTTGATGGGTACTCCATCGTGTTTAGCACTACCCGTGATGCCCTTGCGCTATTATCACGCCATTAATCCAGCCAATCAGGCAGCTTTTCGATGTCAGCAACAATCAGCGTTAACGGTTACGAGATCAAACCCGATGCATCGGGCCAATGGTGCGTATTTTCAGCCAGCGGCGAAAACGTTGCCGGGCCTTTCAGTTCGCAACAGGCCGCAGCAGAAGTTGCCTCGGTGTTTCAGGACCAACCTGAGCCAGCAGCACGCCGCGGTAAAAACTAATTTCAACTCCACTTATGTAATGGTTACCCCGATGAACAAAGTTCTGACACTGCTCGCATTGGTAACCTTGGGTGGCTGCGCGACTGCTTCCAATACTTACCTGGCCGACGGCAAACAAGGGTTGAGCATAGACTGTTCGGGCGAGGCCATGTCCTGGGCCAAGTGCTACGAGAAAGCTGAAGCGTCTTGTGCCGGTACGGGCTACAACATCATTGCCACCGATGGCACGCCTGCGCTTGCAGACAGCGAAAAAACCCTGGGTGCAGATGTAGGCAATTTCAAAAGCCGCACGATCGTGGTGGCCTGCAAGTAAGTGGATACCGCTAAAGCGCTTGGCTTTAGCGGTATAGACGGTTACTCGGTGCCCTGGCCGATCAACACTCCATTAACGGTTTGCCCGTAGACGTTGACGCCGTCATTGGCGTGGAACTTCACCCGGGTTTTTTCCACTGAACCCTCGACCAGTCGCGGGTCCTGTGGCCGTTCGTGGGTGTTGAGGTAGGCCGCCACATCCCACGCCTGCTCATCACTCAAGCTGTTGGCCTTACCCAGTGGCATGTTGTGTTTGATAAACGATGCAGCTGTGTTGATCCGGTGCATGCCGGCGCCCCAGTTGTAGGAATCCTTGCCCCACAGCGGCGGCATTACGTAATCCGCCCCCGCCTTTTGCCCCTGCCCGTTGTCGCCATGACAGATGGCACACTGATCCTTGTACAGCGCCGCACCACGGGTCAGGTTGTAGCCACCTTTGGGCGCGGGCACATCGGGATAGCCCCGTCCCGGCAACTCAACCCCTGTAGGCGCCTTGGTCGACAACCAATAGGCATAGGTTGAGAGCGCCGTAATCTCACGGCTATCGGCAGCCGGTGGGGTGCCGCCATTCATGCTGAACTGAAAGCAGCCCTGCAGACGTTCGGCAAAGGTATTGACCTTGTCGTTTTTCTTGCGGTATGCCGGGTACATGGGGTACGCCCCCCACAGCGGGGCCGAGTTGGCCAGCCGACCCTGATCCAGATGGCAATTGGTGCAGTTAAGGCCATTGCCGACAAACTGTGGCGCCTGGCGCTTGGTGTCGACAAACAGGGCGTAGCCATCCAGCACCATTTTGCCGTAGGCGTTGTCAGGCAAATCACTTTGTTGCGGTGGCTGAAAGTAGGTGATGTGCTCGGCAGGCGCAGGCACTTTTATCTGCGATTGGTCTTCCATCGCGATGGTCGCCGCATGAACTGCGCCACTGAGGAGCACGGACGCCGCGCAGGTAAGTATCAGACGCTTCATGGCTTGGCCTCCGTGTGCCCCACAGTGCTGAAATAGTCAGCAACCGCCTTGACTTCATCCTCGGTCATGGCCTTGGCGATATGCCCCATCAGGTCATTGGGATCGTTGTGCCGGGTGCCGTCGCGCCACGCATTGAGCTGCGCCGTCAGGTACAGGGCCGGTTGATTGGCCAGTGGCGGGAAGGCGCTCCCCACGCCCACCCCGCCCGGGCCATGACAGCTGACGCACTCGGGGATCTGGCGATCCCAGGCGCCGCGCAGGGCCAGCTTTTCACCCAGGCCTGCGGGCAGGCTGCTGCGGTTGATGGCTGGCACTGCTGGGGCCGGCATGGCGGCAATGGTGGCCGTGACCGAGGCTATTTCCTGATCGGAAAGCGCCTTGGCCAGCGGTTGCATCACCGGGCTGACCCGCTTGCCACTTTGAAAGTCGTGCAGCTGCTTGCTCAGGTAATCGGCAGAAATACCGGCTAATCGCGGAAACCCGGCGGGTGCCAGCCCCATGCCATCTGCCCCGTGGCACGCCACGCAGGCCGTGGCGCCAGGCTGCGCCCCGCCTTGCAGGTAGATGTTGGGGGAAGGCTGCGCTTGGGCGTTGCTCACGGCGAGCAGCACAAAGCTGCTCAATAGCGTTCGCTTGAGTGGAATCATGACCAGCTCCATTATTGTTATATGCTTAGGCCTATAAAATATAAGCCTATAGATCCTAGGAGAATTCCCACTCGGTCACAACACTACTTTGGATCCGATACCGATATCGGGGCGAAAAAAAACCTGACGTTGCGCAGGGCAATCGTCAGGTCGGGGGGTGACCGAGATAAGCGTCAGTCACCGGAAATGCAGTGTGTGGCGGCTTTGCGAATATCGCCCGGGCGCACCGGTACATTGGACATGCTTTCGTAGACCTTGATGCTGCTGCCGCCGGAACGTTCTTCAATATCAATGACCGCCGTTGGATTGGAGGTCAGCTTTTGCGGCACGATAATCCGAAAACCGTCTTTATGCGGTTCAATCTGCGGCGCCCTGCGTGTGCTGGACAGTTGTTGCACCACGCATTGTGCATAGGCATCGGGTTTCTTGCCCGAAATCACACTCATGGTCGGCAGCGTCTGCTCAATATCCGTCACTGATGCACAGCCACCCAAGGCCAGCAACGCCGCCAATAAGCCCCACTTCATAGACATTCTCCGTTAAAGACACTACGACAATGGATATCCGAAATTTCTCCCGGGCCATCGTGAATAAATACTCAATAGTGGCGGATTATCCACGTTTTACGTCAAACTCACCCGCATCACGGCATAATACCCGGCTTTAGCCCCCTGACAGGGCTAAAGCACATGCTATCGTGCTGATTATTCAGCAGATTCACGTTTTTGGAGACACCATGAAATTTATTCACCAGCGCGAGCACCTCAACGAAGACGACATTGTCGTCATCGAGTGCTCCCAGCCTTGCAACATCCGCCTGATGAGCGATGCGCACTTTCGCAGCTTTAAAAATGGTGGCCGCCACTCCTATCATGGCGGTGCCTTCAAGGACTTCCCGGCCCGTATCACTGCGCCGAGCACCGGTTTCTGGAACATCACCATTGATACCGTGACCACCCGGGCCATCAGCGTCACCCGCAAGCCCAGCTTCAAGCCGACGATCAAGATCGTGCGCCGCTCCAGCTCCAAACTTCGCTAAACCTCAGGCAGGAATTACCGTGCAAACCACCAAGTACGTCATCAAGTACAAGCTCAACGGCGAGCGTCGCTTCGAGTTTGCCCAGTTGCAGTCGGGCTCGGAAGAAGAAGCCCGCGCCGCCCTGGAGAAGATTCACGGCGATGCCGATGATGTGATCACTGAGATCAAGGCCAGCAAGGCGCTGTAACAGTGGACCTGTTCACCGAGCAGGACCTGCAGCAGCCCGCTCGCGTCGAGCGCATCAGCGCCCAGGGGTTTGTGTTGCGCGGGTTTGCCTTGCCCCGGGTCGACGAACTGCTGGCAGCCCTGAGGGGTGTTCTACAGCAATCCCCCTTGCGCCAGATGCAGACCCCGGGCGGCCTTGCCATGTCTGCCCGCTTGAGCAGCTGTGGCACCCTGGGCTGGACCACAGACCGCGACGGTTACCGCTACACCCCCCTCGACCCCCTTAGTACCCGGCCCTGGCCGGCCATGCCCGAGGTCTTCCTGAGCCTGGCAGACGCCGCGGCGAGCGTGGCTGGCTTCAGTGACTTTGTGCCCGATGCCTGCCTGATCAATGCCTATGCCCCGGGCGCCAAAATGTCCCTGCACCAGGACAAGAATGAGCGTTCTTATACCGCTCCCATTGTTTCCGTTTCCCTGGGCCTGCCCGCGATCTTTCAATTTGGCGGCTTCGCGCGCAGCGATCCGACCCAACGTATTTCCTTGTTTCATGGTGATGTGATGGTCTGGGGCGGTGTTGACCGCTTGCGTTTTCACGGCGTAATGCCGATCAAGCCAGGGCGGCACGGGTTGCTGGGCGAGCAGCGAATCAATATCACCTTGCGCCAGGCTGGCTGAGACAACGTTGATCGCTGCCCCCTCCTCAACGGCCACAGGTTTACAAAGCGCTGTAAATATTTATATATAGCGGCTATCTTCCCTGCGCCCGACACACCAATAAAAACGGAGTTTTGCGATGAATTCATGTGCCCGCACCTTTATTCCCACCGCGCTTGCCGCCCTGATCGGTTGTTTCGCGTTCGCTTCGGCCCAGGCCGATGAGGTGCAGGTGGCAGTGGCCGCCAACTTCACCGCCCCCATTCAGGCCATTGCCCGTGATTTTCAACAGGACACCGGGCACAAGCTGATTGCCGCCTACGGGGCTACTGGCCAGTTCTATACCCAAATCAAGAACGGTGCGCCCTTTGAAGTGTTCCTGGCGGCGGATGACAGCACCCCAGAAAAGCTTGAGAAAGAAGGCGATATTGTCCCTGGTTCACGTTTCACCTACGCCATTGGCACCCTGGCACTGTGGTCCGCCAAAGACGGCTATATTGACGGCACTGACAAGGTGTTGCTGGCCAATCAGTTCAAGCACCTGTCCATTGCCAACCCCAAGGCAGCGCCCTACGGGCTGGCGGCCACCCAGGTGCTGGCCAAACTGGGCCTGACCGACAAGGTCAAAGCCAAGATCGTGGAGGGCCAGAATATTACCCAGGCGTACCAGTTTGTTTCCACCGGCAATGCCGAACTGGGTTTTGTGGCCTTGTCGCAGATCTACAAGGACGGCAAAGTCAGCGAGGGTTCGGCCTGGATTGTCCCTGAGGCCATGCACGACCCAATCCGCCAGGATGCAGTGATCCTGAAAAAAGGCGAGCACAACCCTGCTGCCCAGGCCCTGGCCGAGTACCTCAAAGGGCCAAAAGCCACTGCCATTATCAAGTCCTACGGTTATCACCTGTAACCATGCCGCTCACCAGTGCTGACTTCGCTGCCATCTGGCTGACCCTGCAACTGGCGTCACTGACAACAGTGATTCTGCTGATTGTCGGCACTCCCATTGCCCTGTGGCTGGCCCATACGCGTTCGCGGTTGCGTGGGCCGGTCGGGGCGATCGTCGCCCTGCCCCTGGTGCTGCCGCCCACCGTTATCGGTTTTTATTTGCTGCTGGCGATGGGCCCGCACGGTTATATCGGCCAGTTCACCCAGTCTCTGGGCCTGGGCACACTGACCTTCAGTTTTGCCGGGCTGGTGATCGGTTCGGTGATCTATTCCATGCCCTTTGTCGTCCAGCCTTTGCAGAACGCATTTACCGCCATCGGCCCCAGGCCGCTGGAAGTCGCTGCCACCCTGCGGGCAACCCCCTGGGACAGTTTTTTCAGCGTGATTCTGCCCCTGGCCCGGCCCGGGTTTATCACGGCCGCGATTCTCGGCTTTGCCCATACGGTGGGTGAATTTGGGGTGGTGCTGATGATTGGCGGCAATATCCCGGAAAAAACCCGCGTGGTCTCGGTGCAGATCTACGACCACGTCGAGGCGCTGGAGTATGCCCAGGCACACTGGTTGGCGGGGGCAATGGTGGTGTTTTCCTTTCTGGTGTTGCTGGCGTTGTATTCCAGTCGCAAATCGCAAACCAGCTGGAGCTGAAGATGACGTCGCAGATCAACCTTCGCTTGCAGCATCACTATCCAGGTTTTGCCCTGGACCTCGACCTGCAACTGCCAGGCAAAGGGGTGACCGCGCTCTACGGTCATTCGGGCTCGGGCAAGACCACCTGCCTGCGCTGTATCGCCGGGCTCGAACGGGCCAGCCAGGCCTATGTCCAGATCAATGACGAAGTTTGGCAAGACAGCCAGCGTAAGCACTTTGTACCGGTACACCAGCGGGCGCTGGGCTTTATATTCCAGGAAGCAAGCCTGTTCCCGCACCTGTCGGTGCGGACCAACCTGGAGTTCGGCCTCAAGCGCATCGCCCGCCAGGAGCGGCGGGTGGACCTGGCCCATGCCAGCGAGCTGCTGGGCATCACCCACCTGCTGCAACGGGCGCCGCACAACTTGTCCGGCGGTGAACGCCAGCGGGTCGGTATCGCCCGGGCCTTGCTCACCAGCCCCAGGCTGCTGTTGATGGATGAGCCCCTGGCTGCGCTCGACAGCCAGCGCAAGAGCGAGATCTTGCCGTATCTCGAGCGCCTGCACGCCGAGCTGGATATACCGGTGCTCTACGTCAGTCATTCCCAGGACGAGGTGGCGCGGCTGGCGGACCATATAGTGCTGCTGAGTGAAGGCAAAGTAATAGCAAGCGGCCCGATTGGCGAGACCCTGGCCAGGCTAGACCTGCCCCTGGCGCGAGGGGATGACGCCGGGGTGGTGATTGAGGGGCAAGTGGGTGCTTATAACCTCAATTATCAGCTGTTGACCCTGCAGTTGCCTGGCAGCGCCCAGCATCTGAGGGTGACCCATGCCTCAATGGCCATTGGCCGGCCGCTACGCGTCAAGGTACAGGCCCGGGATATCAGCCTGAGCCTGACCCCGGCCGAGCACAGCAGCATCCTCAATAGCTTGCGGGTAGCGGTGGTCAGCGAAACTGTCGCCGACAATCAGGCCCATGTGCTGATACGCCTGGATGCCGACGGCACTCCCCTGCTGGCCCGGATAACCCGCTATTCCCGGGACCAACTGGGCCTGCACCCCGGGCAATGGCTATGGGCACAGATCAAGTCGGTGGCAGTGCTGGCTTGACCCCTTGCTGGCGGCGCTGGATCAGGAAGCGCACGGTCGCAATCGTCAGCCCCAGCAACAGGCCCAGCACCACGCCCAGCCCGACAATCAGTGCCTTTTTCGGCTTGACCGGTTCCGTCGGGGCCTGGGCCTTGCGGTCAATGCTGACCAGGCCAAGATGGCTCATGTCCGTATTGAGCCGGCCAAGGCGTACCACTTCGGCACGCAATGGCTCGATATCCTTGAGGAACACATCTTCGTTCGAGCGCTTACCGAGCATTTCGACCTGGCGATTAACCTCAAGCAACTGCATCTTTTTATGAATCTGCGAAATGCGGTTGTCGGTAAAGTCATCGGTCGTACGCTTGAGCAGGGCTGCGCGCTCGGCTTCCAGGGCCTGGGAGCCCATAAAATACAAGGGCGTGCTTTGCGACGTGATTTCGGTGCGCACCACTCTCGATGAGGCGCCCTGTGCCGCATCGGCCATAGCTGCCGGCGTGGTCGGGCGGGTAATGCCCAGTGACTTGGCAATCGAAATGGCCTCGTTGAGCTGTTGGATTCGCGATTCGCGCTCCATTTTAAGCTGCAGGCGCAACGCCTTCAGCTCATCTTCCAGACGGGCTTTTTGCAGCGTGTCAGCTTCGACCAAAGTTGCGATTTTTCCTTCTTTTTCAGAGTGATAGCTTGATCGCGCAGCATTTATCTGGGTATCCAGTTCCCTGAGCCGGTTACTGATAATAACCTTGAGGTCGGCACTAATTTGCTCACGTTGGTTATTGATCGCGTAGTCAACAAAACCATTGAGAATCGCCACCCCATCAAGCGTGGAAGGGTAAGTAAGTTCCAGCCTTATATAAGGATTGGTTGAATCACCCTTGTTCGCAGCAGGCTGTACCAGGGTAATGGCATCCCGGTTAAACATTTCGAAGCTTTGCTCCAGTGATCTGCCGGGTTGTTCCAGGGGTTTGAATAACTCCGGGTGATCGCGAAAAAAATTCAAGCGGTTTTCATAGGAATCAAGTGCCAGCCCTACTTTACCTAAAGCCTCTGCCGCAGGCAGGGTGTAGACCTCGGAACGATTCAGGGCATCCAGTTCGTTGATGGCTGCAGGGCGCAGCAGGCTGCTGGTTTGATAGATTTTTTGCGCAAAGGAAACATAGCCAATTGCCACTAATCCGGTTATTACCGCAGTGGCTGCAATCAGTTTTTTTTGTCGCCAAAAAGAATGGATCAATTCAAACAAATCGATCTCAGCGTCAACTTTTCGTCCTTTTGGGTACTGATGAATAGTCAAATGAATGCACCTTGTAAATAAAGCTTAGTCAAGCTGGCTGCTGAGGGCGTATCGACCACATGATGACGCAATGTGTTTGACAGGCTATTCCTAGGAAAATTCGCTTCTATATAAATCAAGCACATAGAACAACAAAAGCAAGTAATTAGAAAATGATATCCAACTACTTTATTTAAAATAGGATATCTCCTGCGCTCTAATGAGAATTACCTCACAAAAAACAGGGTAAAGTCACAACGTATTTGCGCCGCTTTCCTGGAAAGCACACGTCACCACGGCACAGTGGCCCGGACTGTGTAATTATTGCCGCCACAAGAAAGCACGCTTACGTGTGGGGTAATAATCAGGATGGATATTTTTCAGGCGATGCGGGTGTTTGTCCGCGTAGTCGAAACCGGCAGCTTCACCGCGGCGGCGCAGGCGCTGGGTTATTCAACGGCGCAAACCTCGCGGCTGCTGTCCGAGCTGGAGTCTTCGCTGCAAGCCCGGCTGTTGCAACGCAGCACACGGCGCCTGGCCCTGACCGAGGTGGGTGCGCGTTATCTGGAACGCTGCCGGATGATTCTGGGCGAGATCGAGGATGCCAATGCCGAAGCGGCGGGTGCGCACCTGATCCCCCGTGGCCATTTGCGTGTGCAGTCCACCACCGGGTTGGGCATCCAGCTGCTGGCACCGTTGGTGGCCCGCTACACCGAGCTGTATCCGCAGGTACATGTCGACCTCACTCTGTCACAACGCCAGCCCGATCTGCTTGAAGAGGGGCATGACCTGGTGATTACCCTGTCGGCCCATCTGCCGGATTCGGAGCTGATCGGCCAGCCGCTGGGCAGCATCTTCAGTGTCATCAGTGCAGCCCCCTCCTACCTCAAGGGCCGGGACATCCCGACGGTACCTGACGATCTGCACCAGCACCGCTGCCTGCACCTGGTCGACCCGTTGTTTACCGACAGCTGGACCTTTCGCGATGATCAGGGCGAACAAGTGATCCGCCCCGGCAACGTGTTCCAGGTCAACGTGGCGGAAGCGATGGCCAAAGCGGCCGAGGCCGGGCTCGGGGTGTGCCTGTTGCCCGATTATGTGGCGGTAGGCTCTTATCAGCGCGGCTCGCTGGTGCGTCTGCTGCCGCATTACCGCCTGCACGAAAAAAGCATCTACGCGCTCTACCCTTCACGGCGGTTTCTGGATGCCAAGGTCAAGACCTGGGTGGAGTTCCTCAAGCAGGAAATCCCCAAGGTGCTTGAAGGGCACCAGGCCATCGTCGATGACCCGGCCCATTGGGCTTAACTGGCTTGCAGCGCGCTGCGCAGTTGCTCGCGCAGGGGCATGGCGGTGCGATCGAACTCCAGTGGTGTGACCGAGATCCCGCCCTGGGTTACCACCTGGGTTTCGGTGTCGATGGCTTCGGCGTGCTGATGGCGGGTGATGCTGAGCCAGTAGTACTTGGCCTCGCGAAAGTCGGTGCGCTCGATGGCTTCCACACCGTCCATGCGCCCGGCCCCCTGGCGGGTGATCTGGATCGGCCCGGCGTCATCGGCAGGTACGTCGGGAAAGTTGATATTCAGGCAGGCCCTTTGTTCCCAGCCCTTGCCGAGCAACTGCCGGATCACGCCGGGGGCCAGGGTGCGGGCGGTATCCCAGCGCACGGCACTGCGACGGGTAAAGTACTGGCTCAAGGCGATGGACGGCACGCCCATCAACAAACCGGTCATGGCCGCGCCTACGGTACCGGAAAACAAGGTTTCAACCCCCAGGTTGGCGCCCTTGTTTATACCTGACAGCAGCAGTTGCGGCGGTTTGTCCAGCAGCTGCTGCAAGGCCATCGCTACACAGTCGGCCGGCGTTCCGGAGACCGAGAAGCGCCTCTCGCCGCGCTGGGTGACGCGCAACGGGTGGTGAATGCTGATGGCTGTAGAGATGCCGCTTTGGTCATGGTCCGGTGCCACTACCCAGACTTCGTCCGCCAGCTCGTGGGCCACTGCCTCAAGTGCGGCCAGACCCGGGGCGTCAATCCCGTCGTCGTTGGTAATCAGGATGCGTTCGAGTCGGGCGTGGGGCATGGAGTTCTCCTTTGGAAGAGGGGCGGCAAGCCAGCACGAGATTGCTTGCCGCCTGCAGCTTAGATGCCCTGCAGCGCCAGATCCATCGCAAAGTAGGTGAGGATCATGTCGGCACCTGCACGCTTGATCGAACCCAGGCTCTCGCGTACCACACGAGCTTCGTCGATGGCGCCGGCCTGGGCGCCGAACTTGATCATTGCGTACTCACCGCTGACCTGGTAAGCCGCCAATGGCAGGTGCGAGGCCTGGCGAATGTCGCGGATGATGTCCAGGTAAGCACCGGCGGGCTTGACCATCAGCACATCTGCGCCTTCCTGCTCGTCCAGCAGCGACTCGCGTATGGCCTCGCGGCGGTTCATCGGGTTCATCTGGTAGGACTTGCGGTCGCCCTTGAGCGCACTGCCGCCCGCTTCACGGAACGGGCCATAGAGAGCCGAGGCGAATTTGGTCGAGTACGCCATGATCGACGTGTCGCTAAAGCCGGCACCGTCCAGGGCGCTGCGAATGGCCTGCACCTGGCCGTCCATTGCTGCCGAAGGCGAGATAAAGTCGGCACCTGCCGCCGCGGCGGCGACCGCCTGCTTGCCCAGATTGATCAGGGTCGCGTCGTTGTCGACACCGTGGTCATGCATCACGCCGCAATGGCCGTGAGAGGTGTACTCGCAGAAGCAGGTATCGCTCATCACCACCATGTCAGGCGCGGCATCCTTGCTGATGCGCACCATACGCGACACCAGGCCGTCTTCGCGCATGGCATCGCTGCCAGTGGCGTCCAGATGATGGGACACGCCGAACAGCATCACCGACTTGAGCCCCGCCCGCGCATAACGCTCGATCTCACCCGCCAGTTTCGACTCAGGTATACGCATCACCCCCGGCATACTGGTGATAGGCACGAAGTCGTCGATTTCTTCTTCGACGAAAATCGGCAGCACCAGGTCGTTGAGGCTGAATTCGGTTTCCTGGAACATGTCGCGAAGGGTCTGGGAACGGCGCAGGCGGCGCGGGCGTACAGCGGGGAACTGGTTAGGCATCATGGTTCCTGATGGGCAGATTCAAAAAACAGACGAGCCTTGGCTCTATGGCGCAACAAATACAGGATTGATCCTGCAATTGCAAAAGATCCGGCCTATCTGCGGCCGCTTGTCACGCCGGGTTTGCGCAGTATGGCCCCGCTTGCCCTGCCCCCGCCTGACACACATCAAAGCCGTGCACTCATACCAACGTTTACGTTAACGTAAGGCATCCTTCATTCCACGGACGATCACGCTATGCCTGAGCTTACCCCTTCGCTACAAGACACCGCTGCGCCGGATGGCGTGTGCTACGGCTGCGGCAGCAGCAACCCCGACGGCCTGCATATCAAGAGCTTCTGGGATGAAGACGGCGTGCATGTGCGCGCCGAGTACCTGCCCGACCCCAAGTACTGCGGCTGGCCCGAGCTGGTGTATGGCGGCCTGGTCGCCATGCTGGTCGACTGCCACTCCAACTGGACGGCAATGGCCTATCACTACCGCATGGAGCACCGCGAAGTGGCCAGCTTGCCACGCATCAGTTGTGTCACGGGAAATCTGGGGATCAAGTTTATCAAGCCGACGCCGATGGGCGTGCCGCTGACCCTGCGGGCCAGGGTCGAGGGCGATGTCGGGCGCAAGACGCGGATCCTCTGCGAAGTGTATGCCGGGGATGTGCTGACAGCGCTGGGCGACTCGATTTTTGTGCGCGTCGATACCGGGCAACTGGCCACTGCTGCCCACGGCCGCGAGGCGGGTTAAGCGCAAACTGGCAGGTACGGCGCGTTCCGGCCATCGCGAGCAAGAACGCGCCGCGCTGTGACTATTTACCCAGTACTTTGCCGTCCCGGGTACGGATTTCCTTGATCACGGCATTGACCCGATTGACCAGCACATAATGCCCGCTGATTTGCACCCATTGTTCATGCTCATCGGGCTGGGGCAGCCCTTTGGCCTTCCAGTCGCTGATCGCAACATCGTCCCGCGTGTATTGATCAGGTGCCTTGTCGCCGTGACCATAGCAACTGCTCAGGTCCATTGATTCGGCCAGGATCTGCCCGGGGTTGCAGTCTGCGGGTTTGGCATCATCGGCCTGCGCGGCATAAGGCGCGACACACAGGAAACCAGCCACTATCGATGCAGAAATCAAGCTGCGCATGTTCACCTCAACGTATGGGAGTACAGGCTCAATGGACAAGCGGGCGCTGCAGTACGTTCCATCGCGATAATCAAAAATATTGATCACCATATCAGCAATGACGATTGGACTGCACCGCCAGCCTGGGGTGAAGTAACCACAGGGCCGGTCAAAATAATAAGCGGCCGTATGTGGAGAACAACATGTCATTCAATATCAGCAGCTTTCAGCTGGAGGGTCGCCGTGCCCTGATTACCGGTTCAGGCCAGGGTATCGGGCTGGAGCTGGCCCGTGGACTAGGCGCTGCGGGCGCTACCGTGGTGATCAACACTCGCAATATCGAAAAATCCCTGGCGGTTGCCGCTCAATTGCGCGATGAAGGCCTGAAGGCTGAATCCGTGGCCTTTGATGTCACCGACCGCGAACAATTGCTGGCTGCGATCAACAGGTTCGAGGCCGATATCGGTGCCATCGATATTCTGGTCAACAACGCCGGTATTCAGCGCCGCGCGCCGCTGGAGGACTTCAGCGCCAGCGACTGGCACGATGTGATGCGCACCAACCTGGACGGGGTCTTCCATGTGTCCCAGGCCGTGGCGCGGCACATGATCGCCCGTGGTCGCGGCAAGATCATTAATATCTGCTCGGTGCAAAGCCAGCTGGCACGCCCCACCATCGCCCCTTATGCCGCCTCCAAAGGGGCGGTAAAGATGCTTACCAAGGGCATGTGCGCCGAATGGGCCCGCCACGGTATTCAAGCCAATGGCCTGGCTCCCGGCTATTTCGCCACCGAAATGAACCGCGCCCTGGTCGATAACCAGGAGTTTTCCGAGTGGCTGTGCAAACGCACGCCGGCAGGTCGCTGGGGACGGGTTGACGAACTGTGCGGCGCAGCAGTGTTTCTGGCCTCCTCTGCCTCTGACTTTATCAACGGTCAAACCCTGTTTGTGGACGGAGGCCTGACCAGCGTTGTTTGACCCGCACCGGCAAAAAAACAATAACAAGGAACACCCATGAGCAACCTTAACGAACAGGCCCTGCCGGCACTCGACCCTGGCAGCGCACAAGCAACGGGCAAGGGCTTCGCGACCAAGCGCTGGCTGTACCTGATCCCGCTGATTTTCATTACCTACAGCCTCGCCTACCTCGACCGGGCCAACTACGGCTTCGCCAGTGCGGCGGGCATCGAGCAGGACCTGGGTATTACCAAGGGCATGTCCTCGCTGATCGGCGCGCTGTTTTTCCTGGGCTACTTTTTCTTCCAGGTCCCGGGGGCGATCTACGCGCAGAAGTACAGCGTGCGCAAACTGGTGTTCTGGAGCCTGATCCTGTGGGGCTTTTGCGCCATGGCCACAGGGTTGGTGACCAATATCCCGATGCTGATGGTTATCCGCGTGTCGCTGGGGATTGTCGAGGCGGCCGTGATGCCGGCCATGCTGATCTTTATCAGCAACTGGTTCACCCGCAAAGAGCGTTCGCGGGCCAATACCTTTCTGGTGCTGGGCAACCCGGTGACCGTGCTGTGGATGTCGGTGGTGTCCGGCTACCTGATCCAGGCCTGGGGCTGGCGCGAGATGTTTGTTATTGAAGGCGCGCCGGCGGTGCTCTGGGCCTTCGTCTGGTGGCGCATGGCGCGGGACAAGCCCGAGCAGGTCAACTGGCTGAGCGCACAGGAAAAAGCCCGGCTGGCTGCCACCCTGGCCGATGAACAGAAAGGCATGAAGCAGGTGCGCAATTACCGCCAGGCCTTCACCAGCCCGGTGGTGGTGCAGTTGTGCTGCGTGCATGCGCTGTGGAGCATCGGCGTGTACGGTTTTATCATGTGGCTGCCGAGCATTATCAAACAGGCGGCCGCTGCGGATATCGTCACCGTTGGCTGGTTGAGTGCGGTGCCTTATGTGGCGGCGGTGGCAGCCATGCTGGTGGTGTCATGGGCCTCCGACAAGACCCAGCAGCGCAAGCATTTTGTATGGCCGCTGCTGGCACTGGGGGCACTGGCGTTCTTTTGCTCGTACCTGCTGGGGTCTTCGCACTTCTGGCTGTCGTTCGCCCTGCTGACCCTGGCAGGGGGCGCGTTGTACGCTCCCTACGGGCCGTTTTTCGCGCTGATCCCGGAGATTTTGCCGGCCAACGTGTTTGGCGGCGCCATCGGCCTGATCAACGCCTGCGGTGCGCTGGGGGCTTTTGTCGGTTCGTGGATCGTGGGCTATCTGATCGGTCTGACCGGCAATCCGGGCGCAGCCTATATCTTTATGACCGCCGGGGTGCTGTCTTCAGCACTGCTGATGGCATGGGTGAAAGTGCGGCACTAGACACCCCGCCGACATTTGCGAATGTTTCTCGAAGGGATGACAGGGCAAAGAGGAATGTTATACAGTATCAATACTATATAACATTCCCTTGCCAGCGATCCCTCAATGACTGCCACTGCCCCTCCCTCACACCAGCGCCTGCTGTCCATCGATGCCCTGCGCGGGCTGGTTATCCTGTTTATGCTGCTGGACCACGTGCGCGAAACGTTTTTCCTGCACCGCCAGGTGGCTGACCCGATGAATATCGAGATCACCGACCCTGCCCTGTTTTTCAGCCGTACCTTGGCCCACCTGTGCGCGCCGGTGTTTGTATTGCTCACTGGCCTGTCGGCTTATCTGTATGGCGAAAAGTATCAGGGCAAACGCGATGTCTCGGCGTTCCTGTTCAAGCGCGGGCTGTTTCTGGTGGTGCTGGAATTCACCCTGGTCAACTTTGCCTGGACTTTCCAGTTGCCGCCGTCGGTGATCTACATGCAGGTGATCTGGGCCATTGGCGTCAGCATGATCGCCCTTGCTGCCCTGGTGTGGCTGCCGAGCCCGGTTCTGCTGGTACTCGGCCTGGTGATCATCGCCGGGCACAACCTGCTCGATACCCTGCATTTTGCCCCGGGGTCAGTGATGCATGTGCCCTGGGCGATTTTGCATGATCGCGGCTGGATTGAAGTGGGTGACAGCTTGCGCATGCGCACCTCCTACCCGGTGTTGCCGTGGATCGGCGTTATCGCACTGGGCTATTGCCTGGGGCCCTGGTTTGCCCGCTCCGCTCCGGCGGCCTTGCGCCAGCGTTATTTATTGCTGGCAGGCAGCGGTGCCCTGCTCGGCTTTGTTGCGCTGCGTTTGCTCAACGGTTACGGCGAGGCGCCCTGGGCCAGCCATGCCGAGACCACACAAACCTTGATGAGTTTTTTCAATATCACCAAGTACCCGCCTTCCCTGCTGTTTCTGGCCCTGACCCTGGGCGTGGGCCTGTTGCTGCTACTGGCTTTTGAGCGGGTACAACAACGCAAGTGGATCAGCACCCTCGCCGTATTTGGCGCGGCGCCGATGTTTTTCTATTTGTTGCATCTGTATGCACTCAAAGTACTGTACCTGGCCTGCGTCGCCCTGTTTGGCCTGAATCAGATCACCTATTTCGGCTTCGACAGCATCGGTGCCGTGTGGCTAACGGCAGTGCTGCTGGCCATTTCGCTGTACTTGCCGGTTCGCTGGTTCGCCAACCTGAAAGCCCGACGCCGGGATATCACCTGGCTTAAGTATTTCTGATTCTGACGGCGGCCCCATTAGCAAACAAGATCGATTATCATCCCGCCGCCGGTCCCCCCACGCGGGGGGTTAAAAGGGAATCCGCAGTGCTGTTACAGCACCCAACGGAACTGCCCCCGCAACTGTAGATGACGAGCCTGCACCAAAATTGCCACTGGGAGCCCCCCGGGAAGGCTGGTGCAGGCGATGACCCATCAGTCAGGAGACCTGCCGGCAAAGTCCAAAAACTAACCGGCGGGGTGTCCGGGGAGGCATCCTGCTTAGTACTGTTGCTGCAGCAGTACCCGATGATGCATTCCCGACCGTGCACCTGTGCCCCGTGTACGATCAAATGGAGATTGCACCATGCTGTTGCACCGTGTTGTTACCCTCATCGCCACCCTGGCGTTGCCGGCACTGGCCCATGCCGCCCCCACACACTACCCCCTGACCCTGCAGAACTGCGCCAGCCCGCTGACATTTCAACATGCCCCGAAAAGCGCGGTAACCATCGGCCAGGCCGGCACCGAAATGTTCTATGCCCTGGGGCTGGGCGACAGGCTGGTGGGCACTTCGCTGTGGTTCAACGATGTCCCCGTGCAATACCAGGCACAGAACGACAAGGTTGAACGCCTGGCCGACAACGACCCGAGCTTTGAAGCCGTCATTGCCAAGCGCCCGGAGCTGGTGGCCGTGCAACTGGAGTGGATGGTGGGGCCGCAGGGGGTTGTGGGTACCCGTGAGCAGTTTCACGAACTGAACATCCCCACCTACCTGATGCCTTCGGATTGCGAAGGCAAGGACAACCTGGTCGGGGCCGACGGCACACGCCTGCAGCCGTTCAGCATAGACAGCGTCTACAAGAGCATCAGCCAGCTGGCCGAGATCTTCGATGTGCAGCAGCGCGGCGAACAACTCAACAATCAGCTCAAGGCCAGCCTGGAAAAATCCATCGCCTCACTCAAGGGCAAGGACCTGAGTTCCACCAGCGCATTGTTCTGGTTCTCCAGTGCGGACATGGATATCGACCCCTACGTTGCCGGGCGCAAAGGCATCCCCGACTTTATGCTCAACACTCTTGGCGTACGCAATGTCGTGGAGTCCGATGAGGAGTGGCCGACCGTTGGCTGGGAAACCCTGGCCAAAGCCAACCCGACGTTTCTGGTGATCGCACGCATGGACCGCCGACGTTTCCCGGCGGATGACGTCGAGAAAAAACTCGAATTCCTGCGCACCGACCCGGTAACCCGCACTATGGATGCCGTAAAAAACAACCGCATCATCGTCCTCGATGCCCATGCGATGCAGGCCAGCCTGCGTCTGTTCGACGGGATCGAAACACTCGCCACTGCCATCCGCCAACACGACTTGCCTAAATGACTGCACGCTTGCTACTGGCCTTGGCAGCCTGTGTTGCACTGTTACTGGCAGTGCTCGCCGGAGTGGCCATCGGTGAAACTCCGATCGCACCCGGGGTCGTGCTGCAGGTACTGGCCAACAAGCTGTGGGCCGCCGGGCATGTGCTGGACCCGATCGACGAAGGGATTGTCTGGAGCTACCGCCTGACCCGAGCCCTGGTGGCTGCGGCCTGCGGTGCGGGGCTGGCCACCTGTGGCGTGGTGTTGCAGTCGTTGCTGCGCAACCCGCTGGCCGACCCTTACCTGTTGGGGATATCCGCCGGTGCTTCGACCGGTGCCGTACTGGTGGCGGTGCTGGGGTTGGGCGCGGGGGCGGTATCACTCTCGGCCGGGGCCTTTGCCGGAGCGATTTGCGCCTTCGCCCTGGTTATTTTGCTGGCACGCGCCAGCGGGCCCACCGGCGCCAGTGCCCAGATCATCCTGGCAGGCATCGCTGGCTCGCAGTTGTTCAACGCAATCACGGCCTTCCTGATCACCAAGTCGGCCAGCTCCGAGCAGGCCCGCGGGATCATGTTCTGGTTGCTCGGCAACCTCAGTGGCGTGCGCTGGCCTGCAGTGTGGCTGGCGGTTCCCGTGGCCGTGGCGGGGCTGGCCGTGTGCCTGTGGCATCGGCGGGCGCTGGATGCCTTCACCTTTGGTGCGGACTCGGCGGCGTCACTGGGCATCCCGGTGCGCCGGGTACAGCTGTTGCTGATCAGTTGTGCGGCGCTGGTCACGGCGGTGATGGTGTCGATTGTCGGCTCCATCGGCTTTGTCGGGCTGGTCATACCCCACGCCGTGCGTTTGCTGGCAGGTACCGGGCATGGTCGCCTGTTGCCCGCCAGCGCACTGGGCGGGGCGTTGTTCCTGATCGCCGCCGATGTACTGTCGCGCACCCTGATAAAAGGCCAGGTGATTCCTGTCGGCGTGGTCACCGCCCTGGTGGGCGCGCCGGTATTTGCACTGATCCTGATCGGCAGGAGACATGCACGATGACGGTACTTAGCTGTAGCGATCTGGGTTACCGCGTGGGTGATGCAAACCTGTTGCAAGGCATCACCCTCAGCGTGCAGCGCGGCGAGACCCTGGGGATTGTCGGACCCAATGGCTCGGGCAAGTCCACATTGCTCAAGTTGCTGGCCAACTTGCGGGTGCCCGGCGAGGGCCTGGTGTTACTGCACGACCAGGCGCTGCGCAAAATAAGCCAGCGCACTATTGCGCAAACACTGGCGGTGGTCGAACAGCATGCCGACACCCATGACGCCATTGGCGTGTTCGATGCTGTTGCCCTGGGCCGGACACCCTGGCTGTCGGCGCTAAGCCCGTGGTCGGCCAAGGACACAGCCATCGTCGAGCAGGCACTGGCCGATGTGGATGCCACTCACCTGCGCGACCGCAGCTGGCGCGGGCTGTCGGGGGGTGAGCGCCAACGCGTGCATATCGCCCGGGCCCTGGCGCAGCGCCCGCAAATACTGTTGCTGGATGAACCCACCAATCACCTGGACATCCAGCATCAGCTGAGCATTTTAAAAACCGTACAGGCCCTGCCCGTGACCACCCTGATTGCCCTGCACGATCTCAACCAGGCCTTGAGTTGTGATCGCCTGGCAATTCTTGAGCGGGGCCGCCTGATGGCGCTTGGCAAACCCCTTGAAGTCCTGACCCCGCAACGGCTGCAGGCCACATTCGGGGTACAGGCGCACTACCTGACTGACCCTTTTGACGGCGCGCAGATCCTGCGCATGCGCGTTTGAACACTATTTAAGAGAGCCCACCATGCGTATTTCATCGCTGACACTGTTGCTGACCAGTGCCCTGCTCTGCACCTCGGCAATGGCACAAACCCACGAAGTCAAAATGCTCACCCGCAGCGCCAATGCCGGAATGGTCTATGAACCGGATTACCTGCGGATTGCCCCCGGCGACACGGTCAAGTTCATCCCCACGCAAAGTGGCCACAATGCTGCGACCCTGCCCGGGCTGCTGCCTGAAGGCGCACAACCGTTCAAGGGCAAGATCAATCAGGAGGTGGAGCAAACCTTCAGCGTGCCCGGCCTCTACGGCATTCAATGTACTCCGCACCTGGCCATGGGCATGGTCATGCTGATCCAGGTGGGCGAGCCTGCTGCCGAGCCCCCGGTACTGCCCGCCACGCTGCCCAAACGCGCACTTGATCGCTTGAATGCGGCACTGCAACAGCAGGTGGCGAAATGAGTGCCGTAAGCACGCGCTCCGCGATCCTGATCGCCCTCGCCAGCCCCCTGGCGTTGGCGGAGTCGGCCCAGGAGCAGGCCAAGGGCTTGATCGAAGACAGTACCTGGAGCCTGGTCAACCGTACAGTTTACGACAACCGTGAGTATCGCCACGGCGCCAGCAACAGCGGCGCTCGCAATGCATACAAACTACGCACCGAACGCAATGGCTATGCCGAAGAATGGGCCTACGGCCTGATGGGCACCTTGCAGTCCGGTTTTACCCAGGGCCTGATCGGTGTCGGTGTGGATGCCCATGCCTATATGGGCCTCAAGCTGGACAGCGGTGGTGGTCGCGCCGGCAAGGCTCGCCTGCTGGGCCTGGATAACGACGGCTACCCCAAGGACAACTACGGCCGCGGCGGCGCGGCCCTCAAGCTGCGGATGTCCAATACGGTGCTGTCCTGGGGCGAACAACGGGTCAAGACCCCGGTGTTCAGTTCATCCGACAGCCGCTTGCTGCCGGAAACCGCCACCGGGGTGTTCCTCACCAGCAACGAGTTCAATGCCCTGAAAATGGTCGGTGGGCATTTCACCGAAAGCACCGACCGCAATGCCAGCAGCCACGACCAGGGGTTCGTGGTCAATTATTCCAATGGCCCCAAGGGCGATGCATTCGACCTGGCCGGGCTGGTGTACACCCCGGGCAAAAACCTCAGCGCCAGCCTCTACACCTCGCGCTACGAGAACACCTGGAACCAGCATTACCTGGGCGCCGTCTTCAGCCACGCGCTGGATGAAAACCGCTCGCTGTCGCTGAACCTCAACCTGTACCGCACCACCGATGAAGGCAAGGCGCTGTCGGGCACTATCGACAACACCACCTGGAGCTTGTTGAGCACCTACGCCCAGGGCCCGCACAGCTTCAGCCTGGGGTATCAGAAAGTGCATGGCGACACGCCATTTGACTATGTGACGCGGGGCGCGATTTTCCTGACCAACGCGGTGCAATTGTCTGACTTCAACGCCCCCAACGAACAATCATGGCAAGCGCGCTACGACCTGGCGATGACCCCCTGGGGCATGCCGGGGCTGGTGTTCAGCGCTGCGTATGTACGAGGCAGCCAGATTGACGGTACGCACGTTGACCCGCGGGGCGGCTATGCGTATCTGGGCTATGGCAAAGGCGGAAAACACTGGGAACGGGACCTGGAAGCGCGCTATGTGGTGCAGAGTGGTGTGGCCAAGGGCACCATCATGTCATTGCGACACAATGTTCATCGTGGCAACACTGCACAGGCCGAACTGGATGCGGACCAGATTCGCCTTGCGGTCGAATACCCGCTGACGGGGCGATTTTGATGATTAACGGCCTATAAAACTGTAGTCGCTGAGGAGCGAAGCGAGGCTGCGACCGGGTGCGCAGCGCCCGTAAGATCGGGCAGTGCGGTACACCGAGTGCTCAGGGTTCACGGGCGCTACACACCCGGTCGCAGCCTTCGTCCCTCGGCAGCGGCTACAGGCTTTTAACCGTGTTTCAGTGCATCGCACCATGGTCGTGGTGCATCGGCATGCTGTTGAGTGCCCGCGCCTCGGCCTTGACCTCAATCAGCTCCTTGACCCCTTTGCTGTCTTCAACAATCAGGGTCAAGGGCACTTGATCACCGGCTTTAACCTGGTTCATCAGGTCAATCAGCATCACATGGTAGCCCTCAGGTTCGATGGCCACGCTCTTGCCTGCAGGCAACGCTACCGCTGCCACCGGCTGCATGCTCATCACATCGTTTTGCATTTTCGACTCGTGGATCTGCACCGTCCTGGCCACCGGCGAGCGGACTTCAACCAGCTTGCTGTCGGTGCTCGAAGTAATGTGCATAAAGGCACCGGTCGAAGGCTGGCCGGCCACGGTGGCGCGTACCCAGGCATCGTCCACAACAGTTTGCGCAGAAACATGCAGACTCATGCCCAGCAGTGACAACAACAGATACTTAACAGGCTTCATAGGTTTGGCTCATTCCAAAGGGCACAGGATCAGCAGACTGACATCACTGTCAGCAGGTCTTCGGCACACTGCTTGGCGGACAGCGAAGGCGACAGGCCAAGGCGCAATACACCACGGGAATCGAACACGAAACTGGTCGCGGTGTGCGACAGGGTGTACGAATCGCCGGTCGGGATTTTCTCGTAAAACACCTTGAATTCCTTGGCCGTGGCCGCGGTTTCTTCCAGGGTGCCGGACAAGGCGATAAAACTCGGGTCGAAGGCTTTTACATAGGCATCAAGCATCGCCGGCTTGTCGCGCTCAGGATCCAGGGTGATAAACACCACCTGCAGGCGGTCACCGTCGGGGCCCATCATTTTCTTCGCCTGGGCGGCACGGGCCAGCGCTGTCGGGCACACGGCCGGGCACTGGGTAAAGCCGAAGAAAATCATCGGCATCATCCCGCGAAAGCTGCCCAGCATCATTTCGTTGCCTTGCGCATCCCTGAGCTTGAACTTGCGCCCGAGGATTTCATTGCTGAGGTCTTTGCCGTATTTGTATGACAAACCGCTGCCGGGGTCGCAACCTGCGATCAACCCCAGGCTGAGCAAGCCAAGACCGGTGACTACGCGGCGGCGAGTCAGTAAATCATTCATGTCAGGTTCCTTTAAGCGGCCTTTTCCAACGAACAAGGCCTTTAACCTGCGCACTGTCAGGCAGGTGTGTACGCTGCCCGATGCCTGGAGTGACCGGCTCGGCGCGCACGATTGCTGTGGGGTAGACGTGTTGCATGGGCATGGAATTTACCACTGTCGCAGGTCTGTCGCACGGCAGCCATGCCCCTCAATGGTGCATGGCCACGCCGCCAGCCCGTAAAACCGCGGGGTACAGCAAGACCTGCGACAAATCGACACAGGCCTGATTTCTGGCGGATTCAGCGCTTTGCGCTATGGGCAATCACCTGCTGTACCGTAACAAACAGCAACGCCGACAACACGGCATACAGGCCAAAGAGCCAGGCGGCAGCACTGGCGGCCCCTGTCACGCCACCTGGCGTGGTTAAACCGGCCATATTGGCAATCATCCCCGCCAATGCTGCACCGATCGCCGTGGCGATCAGTTGCACGGTGGTAATGGACGCACCGGCAATGTCCTTTTCACTGTCTGGCACATTGGCCAGTACGCGAGTGAGCAGATGAGGCCACGCCAGCCCGATACCTGTACCGACCCCCATCATTGCCAGGCACACGCCGGTCAGGCTGAGCAATGAACTGCCGCTTAGCGGTACACAGACAGCTGCCAGCGCCAGCCCCGACACCACAAAGAGCGGGCCGCAACGGATGGCCCGATTCGCCGATGCCGGTGCCAGGCCGCTGCTGTACAGCGCGCCCAAGGTCCAGCCAGCGGCCATCAGGGCTGCAATATAGCCCGCCACCAGCGGCGTTTGCAGATGCAGGACCTGCAAGAAGTACGGAACAAACACTTCGCTGGTCATGCCAATGACCATCAGGCTCATCGACAGATAGATCGGCAACAGGGCACTGCCAGGGGTCAAGCTGTGTTTGGGCAACATGCGATGCCTGTCGCTGCCTTCGACACGGTACACGGCATACAACAGCACCAGCCCGGACATCAGGCCGAGCGCGTTATACAGCGGCGATGGCGTGATGCTGCCCAGGGCAATCGCCAGCACCACGCCGGTCAACAGCACCAGTTGCAGCCAGGGCAGGATCAGACGAGGGGGGGCCTCGACGCTTTTGCCGGGCAACATGGCCCAGGCCAGCAGCATAAACATCAGGGTCACCGGGATCAGCGCCCAGAATGCTGCACGCCAGGCATCGTACTGCGCAAATACCCCGCCCACGGCCGGACCAATCAAGGTCGCGGCGCCCCACATACCTGAAATCAGGGCCATTGCCCTAGGCCACAGGCCTTCGTCGAACACCAGGCGAATCATTGAATACGGCAGGGCAAACAACAGCCCGCCACCCAAGCCTTGTATGGTTCGCCCCAATACCAGCACGGCCATGTCCGGGGCGCTGCTGCACACCGCGCAACCCAACGCAAACACCAGCCCGGCGAGGCTGTACGCGAGCCTGGGGCCAAGGGCCGAGAGGCATTTGGCCGATAATACCGAGCCGATGATCGAGGCCACCACAAACAGCGTGGTGTTCCACGCGTAATAGTCCAGCCCGCCGATATCCTTGACCACCGAGGGCAAAATGGTTGTCACCAGATAGACGTTGATGGCATGCAGCGCCACCCCGCCTGCCAGTGCCGCTGAGCGCAGCCCGTTGCTGCCCCATAGCAATGCCGACCATCCCGATGCCGTTGTCATTTGCCTTCCTTGAATGCCATTTATTGCAATCAGCCTATTATAAAAGGAAAGTCTTTGGTAATTAATTTATCATCCGGGCGGTATGATTCCAGCCCACAAACCTTATGACCCTGGTGGCTTTGTTCTATGCCCGTGACCGACTCCCCTGATGCTGCACGCAACACCGGCGCCACTGCCGAGCGCATCCTGTTTCTGCTCAAAACCCGCGGGCCGCTGAAAACCGCAGATCTTGGGGCCATGCTCAATATCACCCCGGAAGCTGCGCGCCAGCAGGTCCAGAAGCTGGTAGACGGCGCCATGATCGTTGGCTGCCTGATGCCGCCGGTTGGGGCCGGACGCCCTTCGCAAAAATGGGTTTTGACCGATGCCGCTCAAGCCAGATTCCCCAACACCCATGCACAGCTCACGGCGCAGCTGATTGACTCAATCAAGCTGATCTACGGCAATGAAGGGATCGATAAAGTGGTCGAGAGCATGGAGCTGGCCAATACCCGCGAATACGTTGCCGCCTGTGAGCAAGGGCGAACTCTGCAAGAGAAAGTTCAATTACTGGTGGATATACGCGACACCGCCGGGTATATGGCGAGCATGGAAGCTGAAGGCGACAACTGGCTGATCATCGAAAACCACTGCCCGATCTGTGTTGCGGCGCAGCAATGCCAGGGTTTTTGCCGGGCCGAGTTGCAAGTGTTCCAGGCAGCCATCGGTGACTGCGGGCAGGTTGAGCGCACAGAACACATGATCGCCGGCAGTCGCCGTTGCGTGTATCGGGTAACCCCCGCTTGACGCGCATTTTTTTCACATTGGCTTCACCTCCCTGCCACCTCCTCCCGATTAACGTGCCGGCCATAACTTACGTCGATAACAGGCGCGCAGATGGAAAGCATGGCTGGCGTTGTACCTCACACTACCCGCACTCAAGGTCTTGAACGCTGGGCAATACCCGGATTGATCCTGGCGTTTGTGGTGTTTTACCTGTTGCCCCTGATGATCCACGGCTTGTGGATTCCTGACGAAACCCGCTACGCCCAGATCGGCCAGGACATGCTCCATAGCGGCAACTGGGTGGCCCCGCACTTTATGGGTTTGCGCTATTTCGAAAAGCCCATTGCCGGTTACTGGATGATCGCCATCGGACAGGCCGTATTCGGTGACAACCTGTTCGGTGTGCGTATCGCTTCGGCGCTGAGTACCGGGCTGAGCGTGTGGCTGGTCTGGCTGATCGCCGGGCGGTTATGGCGCGACCCGCGCAAGCGTTTCGCCAGTACCCTGATCTATATGAGCTTCGGCCTGGTGGCCGGGCAAGCCGGGTATGCCAACCTCGACCCGCAGTTCACTTTTTGGGTCAACCTCAGCCTGGTGGCCGTGTGGTTCGCCTTCGACAGCAGCACTCGGCGTGCGCGCCTGTGTGCATGGGCCGTACTGGGACTGGCCTGCGGTATGGGCTTTATGACCAAGGGATTTCTGGCCTGGTTACTGCCCGTATTGATCGCCGTGCCCTATGCCTTGTGGCAGCGGCGCATCAAGGAGGTGCTGAGCTATGGCCCGCTGGCGATCCTTGTGGCAGTGGCGATCTGCCTGCCGTGGGCGCTGGCGATCCTTCATCAGGAGCCGGACTTCTGGCAGTTCTTTTTCTGGAACGAACATATCCGTCGTTTTAGCGCGGCCGATGCGCAACACACCCAGCCCTGGTGGTTCTACCTGCCGATCCTGCTGGCCGCCAGCTTGCCCTGGGCTGCCCTGCTACCCAACACGCTGATCGATGCCTGCAAGCAAAGGCGCGAACCGTTGACAGGTTTTCTGTTGCTGTGGCTGCTGCTGCCACTGGCGATCTTCAGCCTGAGCAAGGGCAAGCTGCCCACCTACATCATGCCGTGCCTACTGCCTTTGGCCCTGCTGATGGGCCATGCCGTGGTTTCATGGAGGGAGCAGGCAAAGGGTCGCATCCTGCGTATCAACGGCCTGTTGAATGTGCTGTTGGCGGTGGCCGGGCTGGTGGGGCTGGCTTACCTGCAATTGAGTCGCGCGGTGTATGCGAACACCGAGGTGTTCAGCCTGTCGCTGGCCTATATCGTGTTGCTGGGATGGCTGCTGAGCAATGCCTTGCAAGCTTTGCGCCCGCTGCTGCTGTGGGCTGCACCTGCGGTGGGCATGGGAGTGCTGGTGGCGCTGTTGCCCGCCGCGATGCCCGGGGTGATCGTCAACAGCAAAATGCCCGATCAGTTTATTGCCGAGCATGTGCAGGAGCTGAGCGAGACCAACACGCTGCTAAGCAATGACCTGGGCGCGGCATCGGCCCTGTCCTGGCGCCTGGGCCGGCCTGAAATTACGCTCTATAACACCACCGGCGAGCTTAAATATGGTTTGGGTTATGCCGATTCAGCCGGGCGTCAGGTTGATATGGATACCATCGATCGCTGGATGAAGGAGGCACGTTTACGCGGCTCGGTCGGCGTGGTCATGCGGGTTCATTCAGCGCTGGAAACCCACGAAGTCGAGTTGCTGCCGCAGGGCGGCAAGCGCTACGAACGCGGTGATCTGGCGATTTTTATCTTCCCCAAGGTTCAGCCTGAATGACTCTGATCAAACGCTGGAACAGCGAGCAAAAAGCCTTGCTGGTGTTGTTGGCCGTGTCTGCCCTGCTCTTGTTGCTGGGCCTGGGTTCACGGGAGCTGTGGGGCCCGGAAACCCGCTGGGCCAATATCGCCCTGCAGATGATGCAAAGCGGTGATTACCTGGACCCTTATCTCAAGGGCTCGCCCTACTACGACAAGCCCCTGCCCTCGTACTGGCTGATCACGGCCAGTGCCGGGCTAATGGGCGGGCTGGGGCATTGGTCACTGCGCCTGTCTTCAGTGTTTGCCGCCTGGCTGAGCGTATGGCTGGTGTACCTGATCGGCGAACAGTTGTTTCGCAAGGGTACCGGGCTGATCGCTGGCTGGATGCTGGCCACGACCTTCTACTTTGTATTCTGGGCACGGGTGGCCACGGCTGACATCCTTACCGTGTTCGGCCTGCTTGCGGCCGTCTGGTGGTACTGGCGCGGACCTGATGACACGCGTTTGAGTCGCTACTGTGTGTTTTTCCTGTTGCTGTCCCTGACTTCGCTGCTCAAGGGCCTGATCGGTTTTATCCTGCCAGGGCTGGTGCTGTTGCCTCATCTGCTGAGCGAACAACGCTGGAAACGCCATCTCAACGGGCGGCTGTTGCTGGCCCTGGTCATTGCCGGGGCCGTGTACATGCTGCCCTTCGTGCTGTCGCGCCTATATGGCGCGCCCACCTATGGCGAGAGCGGGCTGGGACTGGTGCTGCGTGAGAACGTGGTGCGTTTCTTCAACCCCTTTGACCATATGGGGCCGATTTATACCTACCTGATTTACCTGCCGGCCTACACCTTGCCGTGGGCGCCCTTCTGGATGATCGGATTGTGGGTTGCCCTGCGTCAGTGGCGCCATATCGAGCCCAATACGCGCTGGCTGGTATGGGGGCTGGGTTTGTTGTTTGTGTTCTTTACCGCCAGCGGCAGTCGGCGCAGTTATTACGTGTTGCCGCTGGTGCCTTTTGCGCAGCTGTTGGCCGCCTGGTGGGTGACCCGGCGCCTGGCGCAAGGCAAAACCAACCCACGCCGCTGGAACATCGGTTTCGGCATGAGTGCGACGTTACTGCTGTTGGTGCTGGGGGTGTTCTATCCGTGGTCCAACGGCGGCGGCGGGATTGTGCAGTTTGGCCAGGACGTGAAGGCGCAGGCCAGCAAGCAGGCGCCCTGGGAGCAATGGCGCATGGTGATGATCGATGTGGACAACAAGCTGCCGATGTATGTGCAGAACGGCGGCGAACCGTTTTTCTATGTCGACCAGAGCCAGGATTACCCCCGCGATGGCGACAGTGCCGGTTTGATGGCCTGGCTGGACAAAACCAGCGGCCAACATTTCAACCCGCAACGCACGCTGATCTTTGCCCAGTATCGCAGTGGCGATCCCCTGCCCCTTGGCTATTTGAGCGTGGATCACCAGACCCTCATCAGCCAGCCGGACAACGGCGACCGGTTATTGCACCAGCGTGAGGGTGGCAGCGTGGTGTATATCCCGCAAACGCCCTGACCCGACTCGGCATACTGTGGGAGCGGGCTTGCTCGCGATGGCATCGACGCGGTTTACCTGACAGACCGCGCCGTTTGAATCGCGAGCAAGCCCGCTCCCACAGATGTTTAGAGAATCCGGTAAAGCAGGCGTTCGATTCGCACCCGGCTTACGCGACGCAGGAACTTGGCCACCGCTGGCGGGTAATCGACCAGGGTTTCCAGGTTCTTGAAGCTGTCGATACGCTGCGTGTGGGCGAAGATCGTTTCCAGCTCCTTGCGGCGCGGTTCCAGCAACTCACGGCGCGGGTCGTCGATCAGCAGGCCGTTTTCCAGATCCAGGCGAAATGCACGCGGGTTGAGGTTATTGCCGGTCAGCAAGGTGTAGCGGTCATCCACCCACATGCCTTTGAGGTGGTAGGTGTTGTCACCTTCGCGCCACAGATGCAGGTTAAGCAGGCCATTGTCGATCATCCGCTGATGGCTCTTGGCAAACCGGCGCAGGCTCATTTCATACAGGTACGGCAACGCCGCGATAACCCGGAACGGCTCGCTCGGCGGGATGTAGAAGTCGTTGGCGGTCTTGTCACCGACCACGATATCAATGCGCACCCCACGCTCCAGGGCGCGATTGATTTCCCGGGTGACCGGCAAGGGCAAGTTGAAATACGGCGTGCAGATGGTCAGCTGTTGCTGGCTGCTGGCAATCAGTTCGCAAATCACCCGGCTCAGTTGATTATTCTTGCCTACCCCCAGCAGCGGGCTGACCGACAGGCCAAAGTGGCCGACCGTTCCGGCGCTGGTGTCGTAGCTGGCTTTTTTCAGGTGGCTGCGAAAATCCCCGATGGCGCTGCGCAGGCTGCGGGTGGTCGGCAATGTGGGCAGGTCGAGACGATGCACGGCCTTGCTGGCGATCAGGTCGTGTTCGACAAAACGCTGCATGGTGTCGGCCAGTTGCTTGTTGTGCAGCAGGTGGTAACGGTCGAAGCGATACTTGTCGAGCTTGTGCAGGTACACGTTGTTCAGGCTGGCGCCGCTGTAGATCACACAGTCGTCGACAATGAAGCCCTTAAGGTGCAACACCCCGAACAGTTCCCGGGTTTGTACCGGCACACCATAAATGGGTACCTGGGTCGGGTGTGCTGCAGTCTGTGCCTGGTACCAGGCCGCGTTGCCGGGCTGTTTGCCGGCACCGATCAGCCCGCGCTGGGCGCGCAGCCAGTCAACCACCACGGCAATCTCCAGCTCGGGGCGTGCAGCCTTGGCCGCGTGCAGGGCATCGAGGATTTCCTGCCCGGCTTCGTCCTGTTGCAGGTACAAGGCCACCAGCGTGATGCGATGGCGTGCACCTGCAATGTGCTCCAGCAGGCAGCGACGAAAGTCCGCAGGGCTGGGCAGGATGCTTAGCGCATCGGCGGACAACGGAAAGCTGCGCAGTTTAGGCAGCAAGGAGCGTTTGAAGAGCGACGGCATAGGGCTCGCTAAGGGTCGAATGCGAAGAGCCGCAAAGCTTACACGATTCTGTGATAAGTGACCTCAATGTGGGAGCTGGCTTGCTTGCGATGCAGGCTACGTGGTCTGTCTGGCAAACCGCAGCGATGCCTTCGCGAGCAAGCCCGCTCCCACAGGGGAATCAGGTCAGCATCAGACCTTGAGTACGCCGCTGAAACTGTGGGAGCTGGCTTGCCTGCGATGCGCGCGACGCGGTCTGTCTGGTAAACCGCAGCGATGCCTTCGCGAGCAAGCCCGCTCCCACAGGGGAATCAGGTCAGCATCAGACCTTGAATACGCCGCTGAAACTGTGGGAGCTGGCTTGCTTGCGATGCAGGCTACGTGGTCTGTCTGGTAAACCGCAGCGATGCCTTCGCGAGCAAGCCCGCTCCCACAGGGGAATCAGGTCAGCATCAGACCTTGAGTACGCCGCTGAAACTGTGGGAGCTGGCTTGCCTGCGATGCGCGCGACGCGGTCTGTCTGGCAAACCGCAGCGATGCCTTCGCGAGCAAGCCCGCTCCCACAGGGGGAGGTGTATTTAACCCCGGGCCAGGATCAGCAACCGGGCAATGTCCCGCGCCCGGTCGGTGAGCAATGGCGCCGCCCGGGTGCAGGCGTCCTGCAGGGTCATCGGGCCGCTGGCAATTGCAAATGCAGCGTTGATCCCGTGCTCGTACAACGCCTGATAACCCTCGCCCAACGTGCCGGCCAATACCACCACCGGGACACCTTCAGCGCGGGCGATGCTCGCCACGCCAAAGGGGGTTTTGCCGCGCAGGGTCTGGGCATCAAAACGGCCCTCCCCGGTGATCACCAGGTCAGCGCCCTTCACCGCTTCTGCCAACCCCACAAGCTCGGCCACTACTTCAACCCCAGCGCGGAACTGCGCGCCAAAAAACGCCTTGGCAGCAAAACCCAAACCTCCGGCAGCGCCCGAACCCGGCTCGTGGCGCACATCCTTGGGCAGCACATTTGCGCAGTGATCGGCAAAGTGCCCAAGCGCCTGATCCAGCAAGCGCACCTGTTCGGCCGATGCGCCCTTTTGCGGGCCGAAAATAGCCGAGGCACCGTGTTCGCCGCACAGCGGGTTGTTAACGTCGGCGGCAATTTCAAAGCGCACTTCGGCCAGGCGCGGGTCCAGGCTCGCCAGTTCGATACGCGCCACATGGGCCAGTGCCAGGCCGCCGCGCGGCAGGCTGTTGCCCTGGGCGTCGAACAAGCCCAGGCCCAGGGCCTGTAGCGCGCCGGCCCCGGCGTCATTGGTGGCACTGCCGCCGATGGCCAGGATCACCCGGCGAGCGCCGGCATCCAGTGCGGCCCTGATCAGTTCGCCGGTGCCAAAGGTGCTGGTGATGCAGGCATTGCGCTGCTCCGGTTTGAGCAGCTGCAGGCCGCTGGCTTCGGCCATTTCGATAATGGCCGTGTGGCTGTCCGGCAACCAGCCCCAATGGGCCTCTACCGGTGCGCCCAGCGGGCCTTGCACATGATTGCGGCGCAACTGGCCATTACCGGCGGCGACAATCGCCTCCACCGTGCCTTCACCACCATCGGCCATCGGGCATTTAACCAACTGCGCGTGGGGCATGACATCAGCCAGCCCTGCGGCGATCGCGTCGGCGACTTTTTCGGCGCTCAGGCTGTCTTTGAACGAGTCGGGGGCAATCACGATTTTCATGGGGCGAATCTCCAGTTCTTATGCCTTCCATGCTGCCAGCAACGGGGCGAAAACACGCCAGTCGGGCGCACAAGCAATCACGGGCTTTGTTGTTCATTTGGACAAGACGCTCAACCCTGGGGCAGCAACTGCACCCCCAGATACAAGGCCAGCATGCCGTTGAGGCTCAACGGATCAACCCCGCTCAGTTCTGCGATACGTTCCATGCGATAACGCAGGCTGTTGCGATGGATCCCCAGCGCATCGGCGCAGGCCTGGCTCTGGCCGTCGTGCTCACACCAGCTGCGCAGCGTGGCGATCAGTTGCCCGTTAGCATCCTTGGCCACCACTTTATGCAGCGGCCCGAGCAGCTCTTCGAGGGCGTCGTCATTACGATGGCGCCACAGCATCACCGGCAAGCGATAGCGATTGAGGGTCAGCAGGCGGGTCTGCGGCAGCACATCACGGCCATAGGCCAACAAGTCACCCACGCGGCGGTAACAGCGGCGCAAGCCCTTCAGGGCATCGGCCTGCCCGCCTGCAGCAATGCGCAGCACCTTCCAGCCTTGTCCGTCGAGCCTCTCCAGCAAACGCAGATCATCCAGTGCAGCCGTTGCAGGCCGACACCACAGCAGGGATCCGGTTGCTGGGCACACACACCAGCTGTCGGGGTAGCGCGATTGCAGCCAGGCACTCAGGGCCTCGGCACTCTGCCCCTGGCCCAATTCAAACAGATAGGGAATGCGCGACAACTGCGGCTTGAGCCCCAATTGCTGCGCTTCATCGATCAGCCGCGGAGAGTCACCGCCCTCGCTAAGCAGCAACGCCACCAGATCATCACAACGCTGGCGGCGCCATTGTTGCTCGGCCTGCTGGAAGCGCTGGCCCACCAGCATTTCAGCAGTCATGCGCACCAGTTCGGCATAGGTGCGCAGCAGCTCGGGCTCGCCGGTCAGGCCCAGCACCCCGATCAGGCGCTGGTCGAGCAGCAACGGTAAATTGATACCCGGCTGCACACCCTTGAGGCACTTGGCGGTTTGCGCGTCGATTTCCACCACCCGTCCATTGGCCAGCACCAATTGCGCCCCTTCGTGCCGGGTATTGATACGCTCAGGTTCACCACTGCCCAGGATCAAGCCCTGGCTGTCCATAACGTTTACGTTGTAAGGCAAGATGGCCATGGCGCGGTCAACGATGTCCTGCGCCAAATCGTGGTCCAGTTCAAACATGGGGTGACTATCCTTGGATACATTTGTTCACGGGCACAGTCGACGGAGCAAAATGCTGTGCGACAGCACAAAGACAGCGGCGTTGTGGTGACCGAGACTCAAGCTGCGGTCAACGTTACCCCTGGATCGTGAAAAAACATAATAAAGAGAGACATAAGATGTCACAGAGCGCCACCGCATCGCTGATCAGCGATGACGATAAAAACGCCATCTACAAGCGCATCACCCTGCGTTTGATCCCGTTTATTTTTATCTGCTATCTGTTCAATTACCTTGACCGGGTAAACGTCGGCTTTGCCAAACTGCAGATGCTCGACGCACTCAAGTTCAGCGAAACCGTCTACGGCCTCGGTGCCGGGATCTTCTTTATCGGCTATGTGCTGTGCGGCGTGCCGAGCAACCTGGCCCTGACCCGGTTCGGTCCGCGGCGCTGGATCGCGCTGATGATGATCGCCTGGGGCACGCTGTCGACCTGCCTGATGTTTGTCACCACCCCCACCGGCTTCTACCTGCTGCGCCTGCTGACCGGCGCCGCCGAGGCGGGGTTTTTCCCGGGTGTGGTGCTGTATCTGTCGCAGTGGTTCCCGACCTTTCGCCGTGGCCGGATCATGGCCCTGTTCATGTGCGCCATTCCGGTTTCAGGCCTGATTGGCGGGCCGTTCTCCGGCTGGATCCTCAGCCATTTCGCTGCCGGCCAGGGCGGTCTTGCCGGCTGGCAGTGGATGTTCCTGCTGCAAGGCGTGCCTACCGTACTGCTGGGCGTGCTGGCGATCTACCTGCTCAGTGACAGTTTTGCCAACGCCAAATGGCTGGGTGCCCACGAGCGGGCGGTACTGGAAGCTGACCACCGGCTGGATGCGGCGAGCAAACCGGCCTCTTCCACTGATTCGCTGCTGGCGGTATTCAAGAACCCGGCCATATGGGCCTTTGGCCTGATTTACTTCTGCATCCAGAGTGGCGTGTATGCGATCAACTTCTGGCTGCCGTCGATCATCAAGAACCTGGGCTTTAGCGACACCCTGGTGATTGGCTGGATCAGCGCCATTCCCTACCTGCTGGCAGCGGTATTCATGCTGCTGGTAGGGCGTTCTGCCGACTTGCACAAGGAACGCCGCTGGCACCTGGTGGTGCCGATGCTGATGGGCGCGCTGGGGCTGGTGATTGCGGTGAACTTCGCCACCCAACCGGCCATTGCGATTCTCGGCCTGACCATTGCCACCATGGGCGCGCTCACCGGTTTGCCGATGTTCTGGCCCGTACCCACAGCGATGCTCAGCGCTGGCGCGGCAGCCGGCGGGCTGGCACTGATCAACTCAATGGGGCAGATGGCCGGTTTTCTCAGCCCGTACCTGGTGGGTTTTGTCAAAGACGCTACAGGCTCCACTGATGTGGCCCTTTACCTGCTGGCGGCGGTGATCGTAGGTGGCAGCCTGCTGGCACTGCGCATGACCCGCGGGATCAAGAACGCTTAATCAAGCACAACCTGTGGGAGCCGGGCTTGCCCGCGATGGCAACACCGCGGTCTGACAGACAGACCGCGGCGTCTGCATCGCAGGCAAGCCAGCTCCCACAGATGCTCTGGCGCCCACAATCAATCAAGGATTTGCCCTACAGCCCGCCGAGCCTCAAGCTACGCACTTCTAATAATCAAAATGCGTGTTTCAACGAGGCTGTTGTGTCCAAAGGTATTGTTCTGTCTGTTCTGGCATCGAGCCTGTTCGGTGTCATGTATTACTTCACATCCCTGCTCTGGCCCTTGAGCGGCGCCGAGATCTTCGGCTGGCGGATGCTCCTGACCCTGCCCTGCATGACCCTGTTCATGTGCTTTTCCGGCGATTGGCGATTGATTCCGGCGATTTTCTCGCGGCTGCGCCAGCAACCCCGGTTCGCTGCAGTGCTGGTGGCATCCAGTGCACTGGTGGGTGTGCAGCTCTGGCTATTCCTCTGGGCGCCACTCAATGGCCACAGCCTTGACGTATCCCTGGGGTATTTCCTGTTGCCGCTGACCATGCTGCTCACCGGGCGCCTGGTGTATGGCGAGCAACTGTCCCACTTGCAAAAAATTGCTGCGGCACTGGCCACTCTCGGGGTCGCCAACGAGGTGTACCGGGTTGGCGGGTTCTCCTGGACGACGTTGGTGGTGGCCATCGGCTATCCCTTGTACTTTGTGCTGCGCAAACGCGCAGGCACCGACAACCTCGGCGGCCTGTGGGTCGACATGTTGCTGCTAATGCCGGTGGCATGGTGGTTTGTGCAAAGCGGTGAGCAAGGCTTTGACGTGGCCAGCCATCGCCCGGCGCTGTATGCGCTGATCCCGATGCTGGGAGGCATCAGTGCCCTGGCACTGATCAGCTACATCCTCGCCAGCCGAATGCTGGCTTTCAGCCTGTTCGGCTTGCTCAGTTACGTTGAGCCGGTGCTGCTGGTACTGGTGGCGCTGCTGCTGGGTGAAAGCATCAGCGCGGGGCAATGGCTGACCTACCTGCCCATCTGGCTGGCGGTGCTGGTACTGATTTATGAGGGGTTCAAGCACCTGGTGCGTCAGCGCCGATCTGTGTAGCGACCCGGTTTCCATGTGGGAGCGGGCTTGCCCGCGATACAGGCAATGGGGTCTGCCTGATGCACCCCGTCGCTCCGATCGCGAGCAAGCCCGCTCCCACAAGCAGCCGCAAAACACACCGTTAATCAGTTTTTTTGAAAAACACGAACGCACGTTTTAAACGACTTTGGCCCAGTAATTGCTTGCGTTTTTTAAACTTAAACATCACCAACAAGAATCACTCCCAAGTAACTGGTTTAAAAGGCGTTTGCCAATGACCTCCAACAGCCTCAAGCTATGTGCCCACTCACATGAGTAACGTTGTAGATCCATTGAGGTTGTTGTGTCTAAAGGCATTGTTCTATCGATTTTGGCTTCTTGCTTGTTTGGCGTTCTGTACTGGTTCACCTCCCTTCTCTGGCCCCTCGATGGCCAGGAAATCTTCGGCTGGCGAATACTGATCTCGCTGCCCTTCATGACCCTGTTTATCTGCCTCTCTGGCGATTGGAAATGGGTTCCGATAATTTTCAAGCGCTTACGCGATAAACCTCTACTAATTCCTTGCGTACTGCTCACCAGTTTCCTGGTGGGTCTGCAGCTTTGGATGTTTATGTGGGGGCCGCTCAACGGGCACGGCCTGGATGTATCGCTGGGTTACTTCCTGTTACCCCTGACGATGATCCTCACCGGGCGCATTGTGTACGGCGAGCACCTGTCGCACCTGCAAAAAATCGCCACGGCCCTGGCCGTGGTCGGCGTGGCCAATGAGCTGTATCGCACCGGCGGGTTTTCCTGGACGACCCTGGTGGTCGCCATCGGTTACCCGATGTACTTCGTGCTGCGCAAAAAGATCGGCATCGACAACCTGGGTGGCCTCTGGCTGGACATGTTGCTGATGGTTCCGGCGTCCCTGTGGTTTGTGCTGGCAGGGCCGCATATCGACCTTGGCGAGCAACGCCAGGCGCTGTATGCGCTGGTCCCGCTGATGGGCATCATCAGTGCTGCCGCCGGCTTCTCGTATATCCTGGCCAGCCGCCTGCTGCCCTTCAGCCTGTTTGGCCTGCTCAGTTATGTCGAACCGGTACTGCTGGTCGCCGTCGCCCTGCTGCTGGGCGACAGCCTGCAAGACGGTCAATGGCTGACCTACGGGCCGATCTGGCTGGCGGTGGTGGTACTGATCATTGAAGGCTTGAAACACGTGAGCCGCCAGCGCCGCTCCATCTAGGCCGCAACATCCCGCTTCAAACCGGTAACCAGAGTTTGAAGCGGGCACCGCCCAGGGGCGATTGCTCGACGTTCAGCGTGCCGCCCTGTGCTTGCAAGGCACGGCGGCTGATTGCCAGGCCCAGGCCAAAGCCGCCGGTCGCCCGATCGCGGCTGCGGTCCAGACGGTAAAACGGCTCGAAGATGCGCTCGCGCTCCTGCTCGGGAATACCGATACCATCGTCATCCACCCACAGTTCGCAGCCCTGCGCAGTGACGTTGACCCCCACCTGAATCCGCCGGTCGCAGTAACGCATGGCATTGCGCAGCAGGTTTTGCAGCGCCCGCGCGGTCAGCCGTGGATCAAGGGCAAAACGCTCCTGAGTACCGTGCAACAGCACATCCAGGACGATTTCCGGGGCCTCCAGCTCCTCATCGAAACTGCCGAGGATGCTGTCGATAAACTCATCCAGCGACACGTCGACCCGTTCCGGCAGCAACGCCGGGTTCTGCAAGCGGCTGAAAGACAACAGCTCAAGCACCAGCTCATCGAGTTCGCGGATATGCCCCACCAGCACTTGCAGGCGTTCACGACTGGCTTCGGGCAAGTCGTCACACAAGACCAGGGCCAGGCCGAAGTCCAGGCGCGTCAAAGGCGTGCGCAGTTCATGGGACACCGCATTGAGCAAGTCTCGCTGCTGGTTGAGCAGATGCTCGACATCCTGCGCCATAGCATCAAACACCGTGGCCAGACCATGAATATTGGAACGCTGGGAGATCTGCGTACGTTCGCTCAACTGCCCCTGGCCAATGCGTGCCGCCGTCAGTTTGAGCCGTTCCAGGTCGCGCCAGTGCGGCCGCAGCCACAACAGCAGGCCACCGAGCATGGCGGCACCGATCAGCACGTTGATGCTCCAGTACAGCACATTCATGTCAAACGGATCAGGCGGCATGACCCATTCGATTGCCACCTGATCGTCCAGCGGTGAAACCACCAGCGTCCGCCAGCCCCACTCGCCAATGCGCAACACGCCCTGCCCCTGCTTCAACTGTTGTTGCTCGCCGGCAGTGAACTTGGCATCGGTGATGGGCAGCAGGTTGACTCTTATCGGCTGGAACTGCGTGTCGATTTCCCGGGCCAGGTCGGGCCATTGTTCAGCGGGCAGATGGTGGAACTGTTTGACCAGCAGGGCCTGCATGCCCCGCGACATGTCGATGTTGTAGTTCATGAAACGCTCGTGAAACAGCGACACGATCACCCCGGGCACCAGATAACTGGCCATGGCAAACGTGACGATGGTCACCAGATAGAGGCGTATCAGGATCTTGAACATGGACTCAGCATTCCCACTCGGAGCGGCTGAACAGATAGCCCTTGCCCCATACGGTCTTGATCTTGCGCGCTTCACCGGCGCAGTCGTCAAACTTGCGCCGCAGCTTGGAAATAGCCACGTCGACCGAGCGGTCCGTGCCATTGAACTCGATACCGCGCAGACGCTGCAAAATCTGGTCGCGGCTGAGCACTTCACCGGCGTGGCGGGCCAGCACCACCAACAGATTGTACTCGCCGCTGGACAGCTCGACGGTCTGCCCGCGCCAGTTGACGGTGCGCTCCGACAGGTCGATGCACAGGTTGCCGATAATGATGCGGTCACTGGCCATCTGCGGCTCGGCCAGGCTGCTGCGACGCAAAAGAGTGCGCACACGGGCCAGCAGGACGCGGGGCTCGCATGGTTTTGTCACATAATCGTCAGCCCCCATCTCTAGCCCCAGCACCTGATCATGGCTATCGTCGCGGGCCGTCAACATCAGGATCGGCAGGCTTGCCGACTCGGTACGGAGCAATCGGCAGACTTGCAGGCCATCGAGGCCCGGCAACATCAGGTCAAGAATGACCAGGTCCGGGGGGTTGCTTCTTGCTCTGTCACATACTTGATCGCCGCGGGCAATCACGCTGACTTGATAGCCATTACGTTCCAGATAGCTGGCAATCAGCTCCGAAAGTGCGGCATCGTCTTCGACCAGCAAAATAGTGGGCATAATAACTGCTTACAACCGGGGGAAACCCGAAGGATATACAACCTGGCAGGGATAGCCGCATAACCTTCACACTTTTTCACACACCCTCTACATAGCTTCACAACGCCCCTTGCGTGCTGCGCTTAGCATGCCAAACAGAAACATCCCGCATATTTCAGAAGGCACGATCGTTGAAAAAGCTCTTCGCCCCTCTATTTCTAACGGCCCTGGCCCTGGCCATCAGCGCCTGTGACAAAAGCCCGGTCGCTGAAACCCGGCCGCCTCTGGCCAAGGTGCGCACCGAAGTCATCGCCACGGCGCCCCTGTCGGTCAATAACGAATTGAGCGGGCGCGTGGTCGCCCCGCGTGTGGCGCAAGTCAGCGCCAGGGTTGCAGGCGTGGTGCTCAAGCGCGTGTACACCGAAGGCAGTGAAGTCAAACAGGGCGATGTCCTGTTCCTGATCGACCCTGCCCCGTTTCAGGCCGATCTGGACAGCGCCAGTGCAGCACTGCGCAAATCCGAGGCAGTGGCCCTGCAGGCAAAACTGCAGGATCAGCGCTATGCCGAACTGATCGGCATCAATGCCATCAGCCGCCAGGACCATGACAACGCGCGCGCGGCAGCGCAGCAAGCCAACGCCGATGTGGCCGCCAACAAGGCCGCCGTGCAGCGCGCAAAACTGAACCTGGGTTATGCCACCGTGACCGCGCCGATTTCCGGGCGCATTGGCCGCGCGCTGGTCACCGAAGGTGCACTGGTCGGCCAGGGCGAAGTCACGCCGATGGCGCGCATCCAGCAACTGAACCCGATCCATGTCGACCTCACCCAATCCACCCGTGACCTGGACAACCTGCGCGAATCCTTCCGCGCCGGCGAACTGCAGCAAGTCGGCAAGCAGCAGGCCAGGGCCACCCTGATTCGCGACAACGGCAGTGCTTACCCGTTGCCGGGCAAGTTACTGTTTACCGATGTGACGGTGGACCCGAGCACCGGGCAGATCATCCTGCGCAGCGAATTCCCCAACCCCGACTATGACTTGCTGCCCGGTAGCTTTGTGCGGGTACGGCTGGAGCAGGCCGTCAACAAGGAAGGCATCAGCGTGCCGCAACGGGCCATCCTGCGCGACAGCGCCGGTATCGCCCAGGTGCTGTTGATCGATGCCGACAACCGCGTGCAGTTGCAACCGGTACAACTGGGCGGCGCGCAAAATGATCGCTGGGCAGTTACGTCCGGGCTCAAGGCCGGTGACCGGATTGTCACTGAAGGCCTGCAACACGCCCGCCCGGGCGAACAAGTCCAAATCGATGACCCGACACTCCCTCTCGCACACTCCACGGATCGGTGAGCATGCCGCAGTTCTTTATCGACCGCCCGGTCTTCGCCTGGGTCGTTGCGTTGTTCATTCTGCTGGCGGGGGCCCTGGCCATCCCGCAGCTGCCTGTCGCCAAATACCCCGATGTGGCGCCGCCGCAAGTCGAGGTGTACGCGATTTACCCGGGGGCCTCGGCGCAAACCCTGGACGAAAGCGTGGTCAGCCTGATTGAGCAGGAGCTCAACGGCACCGACGGCCTGCTGTATTTCGAATCCCAGAGCAGCCTGGGCAGTGCCAGCATTACCGCCACGTTCAAGCCCGGCACTGATCCGGAAATGGCCCAGGTAGATGTGCAGAACCGCCTCAAGGCCGTCGAGTCACGCCTGCCCCAGGCGGTTATCCAGCAAGGCTTGCAGGTGGAGAAAATCTCCTCGGGCTTTTTGATGCTGGTGACCCTGACCGCCGACAGCACCAGCACCCTGGATGAAGTCGCGCTCAGCGACTATCTGGCGCGCAACGTGATGAACGAGGTCAAGCGCATCGACGGCGTGGGCAAGGCCCAGCTGTATGGCGCCGAACGGGCCATGCGCATCTGGATCGACCCGCAAAAGCTTATTGGCTTCAACCTGACGCCAGCGGATGTCAACCAGGCCATTGCCAGCCAGAACGCCCAGGTTTCGGCAGGCAGCATCGGCGACTTGCCGGGCCGTTCCACCCAGGAAATCACCGCCACGGTACTGGTCAAGGGCCAGCTCTCAACCCCGCAAGAGTTTGCCGATATCGTCCTGCGCGCCAACCCCGACGGCTCAACGGTACGCGTCAGCGATGTGGCCCGGGTTGAGATCGGTAGCCAGGAATACCAGTACGGCACCCGCCTGAACGGCAAGTCTGCCAGCGCCTTCAGCGTCAAGCTGGCCCCGGAGGCCAATGCGCTGAACACCGGCAACCTGATTCGCGCCAAAATGGACGAACTCAGCCGCTACTTCCCGGCAGGCGTGTCGTACACCATCCCCTATGACACCACCCCCTTCGTCAAAGTCTCGATCACCAAGGTGATCTACACCCTGGTCGAGGCGATGGTGCTGGTGTTCCTGGTGATGTACCTGTTCCTGCAGAACATTCGCTACACCCTGATCCCGACGCTGGTGGTGCCGGTGGCACTGATGGGCACCTTTGCCACCATGCTGGTACTGGGGTTCTCGATCAACGTACTGACCATGTTCGGCATGGTGCTGGCCATCGGGATTCTGGTGGACGATGCCATTGTGGTGGTGGAGAACGTCGAGCGGATCATGGTCAGCGAGGGGCTGTCACCCCGCGACGCCACACGCAAGGCGATGACCCAGATCAGCGGCGCAATCGTCGGCATCACCCTGGTGCTGGTGGCCGTGTTTATCCCAATGGCCTTTATGCCGGGTTCGGTGGGCGTGATCTACCAGCAGTTTTCGCTGTCGATGGCGACCTCGATTCTGTTCTCGGCATTTTTGGCCCTGTCATTGACCCCGGCGCTGTGCGCAACCCTGCTCAAGCCGATCGCCAAGGGCGAGCATCACACCAAGCGCGGCTTTTTTGGCTGGTTCAACCGCAAGTTCGAGCACCTGAGCGCAGGGTATGAAAACTGGGTGGTGCATCTGATCAAGCGCAGCGGACGCTATCTGCTGCTGTATGGCGCTTTGCTGGTGGTACTGGTGGTGTGCTTTGCACGCCTGCCCTCCTCCTTTTTGCCGGTGGAGGACCAGGGCTACATCATCACCGACATCCAGCTGCCACCGGGTGCCAGCCAGAACCGCACGATCAACGTGGTCGAGCAGATCGAGGCGCACAACGCCAGCGAGCCCGGCGTGGGCAACACCACGATGATTCTGGGTTTCAGTTTCTCGGGCAGCGGGCAAAACGCGGCACTGGCCTTCACCACCCTGAAGGACTGGTCGCAGCGCGGCGCCAAAGATTCGGCAGCAGCGATCGCCGACCGGGCCAACGCGGCCTTCAGTGAACTCAAGGACGCGATTGCCTTTGCCATCTTGCCGCCCCCGGTCAGTGGCCTGGGTACGTCCAGTGGTTTTGAGTTCCGCCTGCAAGACCGCGGCGGGGTTGGCTACGACGCATTGATGCAAGCCCGCAGCGAGCTGCTGGCACTGGCGGAAAAAAGCCCGGTACTGGCCAATGTCCGCGAAGAAGCGCTGGCAGAGAGCCCGCAGGTGCAACTTGAAGTCGATCGCAAGCGCGCCAATGCCCTGGGGGTTTCCTTTGCCGACATTGGTGCCGTGCTGTCGACGGCCGTGGGTTCGGCCTACATCAATGACTTCCCGAACCAGGGGCGCATGCAGCGGGTCGTGGTCCAGGCTGAAGGTGACCAGCGCAGCCAGGTCGAAGACTTGCTGAAAATCAATGTGCGCAACGACCAGGGCAAAATGGTACCCCTGTCGGCCTTTGTCGAAGCCCGCTGGATCCAGGGGCCATCGCAGTTGACGCGCTATAACGGCTACCCGGCCATCAGCATCTCCGGTGAATCGGCTGCCGGTCACAGTACTGGCGAAGCAATGGTAGAAGTGCAGCGCCTGGTCGACCAGTTGCCTGCAGGCATGGGCCTGGAATGGACCGGTCTGTCGTTGCAGGAGCAGGTGTCCGGCGCGCAGGCCCCGGTTCTGCTGGCCTTGTCGCTGCTTATCGTATTCCTGTGCCTGGCGGCACTCTATGAAAGCTGGTCGATACCGACTGCGGTCCTGCTGGTTGTACCGCTGGGCGTGCTGGGCGCCGTGCTGGCGGTAACGCTGCGCGGGATGCCCAACGACGTATTCTTCAAAGTAGGCCTGATCACGATCATTGGTTTGTCAGCGAAGAACGCCATCCTGATCATCGAGTTTGCCAAGACCTTGTACGACGAAGGCCATGACCTGGTGGACGCCACCGTGCAGGCCGCCCGCTTGCGTCTGCGTCCGATTGTCATGACATCGCTGGCATTTATCCTCGGCGTGGTGCCATTGGCCATTGCCACGGGGGCCAGCTCGGCCAGCCAGCAGGCCATCGGTACCGGTGTGATCGGCGGCATGATCGTCGCCACCCTGGCGGTGGTGTTTGTGCCGGTGTTCTTCGTGGTCGTCATGAAACTGACAAGAAGCAAGCCTCGCCAGCGTTAAGCCAGCGCGGTGCGTGCTAAGGTGCTGCATTACTTGGTAACAGGGATTGTTTATGTCGCACCTTGCCCGCACCCATCCTCGCCTCACCGTCGCCACCCTGCTCGGGGTAGCGGTCGGCATTTTCGCCCCCGCCTCCACACTGACCACCAAGTTCCTGCTGGGCTGGAATGCCGGGGTCTGGCTGTACCTGGCAATGACGCTCTGGCTGGTGATCCGCGCCAAAGCCTGTGACGTGAAAAGCACGGCTGAAGTGGAAGATGAAAACGCCAGTATGGTGTTAATCACCGTGTGCATTGCTTCGATTGCCAGCCTGGCGGCAGTGACACTGGAACTGTCAGGCAACAAGCTCAGCGATGGCGATCGCCTGATGCATTACGGTTTTACCGGGCTGACAGTGGTGGGATCGTGGTTGATGATCGGGGTTATTTTCAGCCTGCACTACGCGAGGTTGTTCTATAACAACGAAGGGACCGAGCCGGCGCTGCGCTTCCCTGAGGGAGAGCTGAACCCGGACTACTGGGATTTCATGTACTTCTCTTTCACCCTCAGCGTTGCGGTGCAGACAGCCGATGTGAGTATCGCCACCCGCGAAATGCGCAAGGCGGTGTTGGGGCATTCACTGCTGGGATTTTTGTTCAACACGGCCGTGCTGGGATTTTCGATCAATATTGCGGCGGGATTGTTTTAGGGGGCAACAAAAAGCCCCTCACCCTAACCCTCTCCCGGAGGGAGAGGGGACTGACCGAGTTGATGCAGGATTCAACTCGGCACCATCAGACTGCCACAACCTTGAAATATCCCTCGATCAAGCTCCCTCTCCCTTTGGGAGAGGGCTGGGGTGAGGGGGTTGTGATTCAAGTCGGCTTTTAGTCAGCTAGTCAGCACTCAACACACCACGACGCACCTGGTCGCGTTCGATGGATTCAAACAGCGCTTTGAAGTTGCCTTCACCAAAGCCGTCATCGCCCTTGCGTTGAATAAACTCGAAGAACACCGGCCCCATCAGGGTTTCCGAGAAGATTTGCAACAGCAGACGCTTGTCTTGCGAGTCAGATGAACCGTCCAGCAAAATCCCCCGCGATTGCAGCGCTTCCACCGGCTCGCCGTGGTTTGGCAGGCGGCCTTCGAGCATTTCGTAGTAGGTTTCGGGCGGCGCAGTCATAAAGCGCATGCCGATTTTCTTCAGGGCGTCCCAGGTCTTGATCAGGTCATCGCTGAGGAATGCCACGTGCTGAATGCCTTCGCCATTGAACTGCATAAGGAATTCTTCGATCTGCCCTGCGCCCTTGGACGATTCTTCGTTCAACGGAATGCGGATCATGCCGTCCGGGGCGGTCATGGCCTTGGAGGTCAGGCCGGTGTATTCGCCCTTGATATCGAAATAACGAATTTCACGGAAGTTGAACAGCTTCTCGTAGAAGTTGGCCCAATACGCCATACGGCCGCGGTACACGTTATGGGTCAGGTGATCGATGATCTTCAGCCCCGCCCCCACCGGATGGCGGTCTACGCCTTCGATAAAGACAAAATCAATGTCGTAGATCGAGCTGCCTTCACCGTAGCGGTCAATCAGGTACAGCGGCGCGCCGCCAATGCCTTTGATGGCCGGCAGGTTCAGTTCCATTGGTCCGGTAGGGATATGCACCGGTTGTGCGCCCAGTTCCAGCGCGCGGTTGTAGGCTTGTTGCGCGTTGCGCACGCGAAAAGCCATGCCGCAGACCGAAGGGCCGTGCTCGGCTGCAAAGTAGGACGCAACACTGTGGGGCTCGTTATTGAGGATCAGGTTGATATCGCCCTGACGGTACAGATGGACATCTTTGGAGCGGTGGGTCGCCACCTTGGTGAAGCCCATGATTTCAAACACAGGCTCAAGGATATTGGGAACAGGGGACGCGAATTCGATAAATTCAAAGCCCATCAGGCCCATCGGGTTTTCGTATAGATCTGCCATTTTCGGCGCCTCATCATGGTCATTTTTAGAATTAACAGGGGGTTATTCACTAACAATGCCGAGGCTGGCAGGAGGCGCACAGGAGATCCCGCGTACACTGCGCGCAAGGAAATCTCCGTAGATCAATTGCAACCCGAATCGCTTCATTTCGATCCATCTCTTACGCGGTAGGGCTTCTGGTGGCAGAAGTCGTTATTCTTGTATGCGTAAGCCGATTCTACATGGCGTAATCCGGTTTGTCCTACCCCATGTGAAATACCCGCAGGCAACGCTGGACATTTACTATTGTTCAGTAGCTTGCACCCAAGTCTTCCTAATGTGTACCAGGACTCTGAATGCCACTCACCTTGAAACTGAGCCGTAAATGGACCGACCGTTATGCTTTGATTGTGCTCAGTGGCCTGTTGCCGGTGGTGCTGGGGGTCTTGATCATTATCTGGCAGGCCCACCGCTCGCTTGAACTTGAAGCCACCCGCACTGCCACTGAAGCCGTGCGCCAATTCGACCTGATGCTCGACAATGCAAAACTGGCCGCGGATATCGTCTTGCCGCTGGCAGGCCAGGAGTGCCCTCAGGTTGAACTGGCCCTGCGTGAACAAGTTGTACGGCGCCCGTTTGTACGCTCGGTGATTCTGGTCTGGCACAACCAGGTTTACTGCACCTCCTTGTTTGGCAGTTTTAAAGCGGCGGTCAACCCTGACCTGTATAAGGATGGCGTGCTGTCACTGATGGACGGCACGGACGTAACCCCCGAAGACCCCGTTCTGGTTTACCGGCAAAACAACGGCGAGCGTGGCGTACTGATCGTGTTGTATGGCTCGCATCTGGTTAATCTACTGGCCCTGATCAATCCTAAAACCGAATTGATCATTGAAGTCGGTAACCACTGGATTGACCGCTATGGCCAGGTGCGCAACACGCCCACGCCTCAACCGCCTTCGGCACTAACTGCCGTGTCATCGCCAGCGTTTCCTTACCGGGTTGTCGCCGGGTTTGATAAAGATGAAGTATGGCGCCGCATTATTGTTGAATACCCGGGGTTACTGGGTTTGTTGATCTTCCTGGGGCTGATCTCTGCTGCCACGGTTAACCGGCTTAAAAAACGCTCCTCTTCCCCGACCCATGAAATGCAACGGGCACTGGACGCTGCCGAGTTTATTCCTTACTTCCAGCCCGTTGTTCGCGGCGATACCAAACAATGGGCCGGCGCAGAAGTTTTGATGCGCTGGCAACACCCAAAAGAAGGCCTGGTGCGGCCAGACTTGTTTATCCCGTTTGCCGAACACTCAGGGTTGATTGTGCCCATGACGCGTTCGCTCATGGCCCAAACCGCACAGTGGCTGGCCCCCCATGCCAGCGAACTGGAACCGGGTTTTCACCTGGCATTCAATATTGCCGCCCACCATTGCCAAAACCTTGAGCTGGTTGAGGACTGCCAGCGTTTTCTTGCCGCGTTCCCCCCCGGGCATATCAATCTGGTGCTGGAACTCACCGAGCGTGAATTGATCGTGCCCAGCAGCACCACCCACCACTTGTTCAGCCAACTGCACGCGCTGGGGGTGATGATTGCAATTGATGACTTTGGCACCGGGCATTCAAGCTTGAGTTACTTGCGCGAGTTTAATGTCGACTACTTGAAGATCGATCAGAGTTTTGTCGCCATGATTGGCGCCGATGCATTGTCCAGGCATATTCTGGACAGCATCATCGAGCTGAGTGCCAAGCTGGATTTGGGGATTGTCGCCGAAGGGGTAGAAACACAAGAACAAAGTCAGTACCTGGCTGATCAGGGCGTTGATTTTTTACAAGGTTACCTGTTTGCCCGGCCCATGCCGCCCGCCGAGTTTATTCTGGCTTTGCAGGCACGCTTAACCCCCTCTTAATATAAGGCAGGCGTTGTCCATAAAACTTTTTCCAATAGACCGCCTGCAGCACTTGGCAGCGCAGCAATTAACATCTACAATTTTTTTGTGTCAACATGAACTTTTAAATGTTTGCATCAGCGGGCGCGGCAGCAAGTGAATGGCACTTGCACGTTAGCCCTGTAAATCTTGTGCATTCCAAACATCATTAATTCGCTTCGGTGACATGCCACCGAACCTGTGAATGGAGTAATGACTTTGTCTAGACTTGCTGAGTTTCGCGCTGCTGAAAAAGCGCTACAAGAACAGCTGGCTCAATTGGAAGCCTTGAAAAATGATGCGGGACTGAAAAAAGAAATCGAGTTTGAAGAAAAACTTCAAGCCTTGATGAAAACCTACGGCAAAAACCTGCGGGACATCATCGCCATTCTTGACCCCAACCCTGCTGCGGCAAAAGGGGTTGCTGCCCCCAAACAACGCAAGGCACGAGTGTTGAAGGTCTACCAGAATCCGCACACAGGTGAACTAATTGAAACCAAAGGCGGCAATCACCGCGGCCTGAAAGCCTGGAAAGAAGAGTACGGTGCTGCCACAGTGGACAGCTGGCTGCGCGCTTAAAGCCTGTACACAATCAAGGCCCCGACAAAGCGGCAATGTTGTCACTTAAGCGATTTGTGCATCTGTAGGAGCGGACTTGCTCGCGATGGTCGTGAACGAAGACGCGTATTTACTGAGTAAATGCGGTGCTCTGAAAACCATCGCGAGCAAGCCCGCTCCCACACTTGAACTGCGTGGCTCTTAAGTGAACAGCATTGCACCAGTGCGGGGCTTTTTTTATCGTCAACGCCATTAAAGTTGTTTAATTACAAAGACTCAACTTCATTCAGCTTCGCTCAAGCCCCTACTTATCATCTGGTTGTTTGAGTGCAACACTCGAAAATACCCACCCGTTAAACCCATGCACTATTTCATTCGTTGAACATGTCCGCGTAATTAACTCCCCCATCAGTGCGCCCATAATCAATGCCCTACGTCTAAAGCAGTAATACCTTGTAGGAATTGTCCTGTTGTGCGATCCGTGCGACCAAAAGGCTGAAAACGCGCCGACACTTCACAAATTTTTCACATCGAGGGTCACAGGATAGAGGCTGCTAAAGGATTAGCGCCCCATGCCCGCTTCGGCGGGCTTCTTTTTGCCCGGGATTTGCCCCACACCCTGCTCTGCCCCTTGCCGCAGACCGCCTGCACCGCTGAAAACGGGTTTGGCGCCAGACGTCACATTCCGTATCATTCGCCCATCACGCTCACCGTAGCGACCGATCACCTATGCATCATTTTCGGAGGGTTCATGAGCCTGCAAGACCTGAACAACATCCCCGGTGTCACTGCTGCCCCGGATAGCGCAACGCAAAACTTCGTATTCAACCACACCATGCTGCGCGTCAAGAACATCGAGAAGTCCCTGGATTTCTATACCCGCGTCCTGGGTTTCTCCCTGGTTGAGAAGCGTGACTTCCCCGAAGCCGAATTCAGCCTGTACTTCCTGGCGCTAGTCGACAAGGCACAGATCCCGGCAGATGACGCAGCCCGCACACTGTGGATGAAGTCGATTCCCGGCATTCTGGAGCTGACCCACAACCACGGTTCGGAAACCGACGACAGCGTGGTTTACCACAACGGCAACACCGACCCGCGCGGCTTTGGCCATATCTGCATTTCGGTGCCGGATATTCGCGCCGCCTGCGAGCGTTTTGAAACCCTGGGCGTGGACTTCCAGAAGCGTCTGAACGACGGCCGCATGAAGTCCCTGGCATTCGTCAAGGACCCGGACGGCTACTGGGTCGAGATCATCCAGCCGCAACCGATGTAAAAACCGGACGCAAAAAAAACCCATGATTGCTCATGGGTTTTTTTATGTCTGCGCGCTTAGTCCGGCGCAGATGTGCGGATCAGATGATCAAAGGCACTCAGCGAGGCCTTGGCACCTTCACCTACTGCTATCACGATCTGCTTGTAGGGCACGGTAGTCACGTCACCGGCTGCAAAAATGCCTGGGATGGACGTTTCACCGCGGGCATCGACCACGATTTCGCCGCGAGGCGAAAGCTCGACCGACCCTTTGAGCCAGTCGGTGTTTGGCAGCAAGCCAATCTGCACAAAGATGCCTTCCAGCTCGACCGTGTGGGTTTCACCCGACTGACGATCCTTGTAACGCAAACCGTTAACCTTCTGGCCGTCACCGGTCACCTCGGTGGTTTGTGCGTTGGTGATGACCTTCACGTTCGGCAAACTGTGCAGCTTGCGTTGCAACACGGCATCGGCGCGCAGCTTGGTGTCGAACTCCAGCAACGTCACATGGGCCACAATACCGGCCAGGTCGATGGCTGCTTCAACGCCAGAGTTGCCGCCGCCGATGACTGCAACGCGTTTGCCCTTGAACAGCGGGCCGTCGCAGTGCGGGCAGTACGCCACGCCGCGGCTGCGATATTCCTGCTCGCCCGGCACGTTCATTTCACGCCAGCGCGCACCGGTTGCCAGGATCACGGTCTTGGCCTTGAGCGAAGCGCCGCTGGCAAACTTCACTTCGTGCAACTCCCCTGCCTTGCCGGCAATCAGCTTGTCGGCACGCTGCAGGTTCATGATATCGACGTCGTATTGCTTGACGTGCTCTTCCAGTGCCGTGGCCAGCTTCGGCCCTTCGGTTTCCTGCACCGAGATAAAGTTCTCGATGGCCATGGTGTCCAGCACCTGGCCGCCGAAGCGTTCGGCTGCCACGCCGGTGCGGATGCCTTTGCGCGCAGCATAAATGGCCGCTGCTGCACCTGCCGGGCCACCACCGATCACCAGCACGTCAAAGGCTTCCTTGGCGCTGATTTTCTCGGCCTGACGCTCAATGGCGCTGGTGTCGAGCTTGCCCAGAATCTCTTCCAGGCCCATGCGGCCCTGGCCAAAGTTGACACCGTTAAGGTAGACGCTAGGTACCGCCATCACTTGACGCTCGGTGACTTCGTCCTGGAACAGGGCGCCGTCAATCGCCACATGACGAATGTTCGGGTTCAGCACGGCCATCAGGTTCAGCGCCTGCACAACGTCAGGGCAGTTCTGGCAGGACAGCGAGAAATAGGTCTCGAAGTTGAACTCGCCTTTAAGGGAGCGAATCTGTTCAATCACTTCGGGACTGGCTTTCGATGGGTGGCCGCCGACTTGCAGCAAGGCCAGCACCAGCGAAGTAAATTCGTGGCCCATGGGGATACCTGCAAAACGCAGGCTGATATCGCCGCCCGGGCGGTTCAGCGAGAACGAAGGCTTGCGCGAATCGTTACCGTTGTCCAACAAGGTGATCATGCTGGAAAGGCTGGCGATTTCTTTTAACAGGTCATGCATTTCACGGGATTTCGCACCGTCGTCGAGTGAGGCAACAATCTCGATCGGCTGCGTGACCCGCTCCAGGTATGACTTCAACTGAGCTTTTAGATTGGCGTCCAACATACGGGCGATCTCCTTAATACTGAATTCTGTGTAAAAAAAACGCCCGAGCGAATGTCGCCCGGGCGTTTTGAGGGCGATGCTGCTTGCAACTCAGGTGCGGATCACCGCCCTAGGGTTCATCACAGACTTAGATCTTGCCGACCAGATCCAGCGATGGAGCCAGGGTGGATTCACCTTCTTTCCATTTAGCCGGGCACACTTCGCCTGGGTGGGCAGCAACGTACTGAGCAGCCTTGATTTTGCGCAGCAGCTCGGAAGCGTCACGGCCAACGCCGCCGTCGTTCAGTTCAACGATCTTGATCTGACCTTCAGGGTTGATCACGAACGTGCCGCGGTCAGCCAGGCCTGCTTCTTCGATCAGCACGTCGAAGTTGCGCGAGATGGTCAGCGTAGGGTCGCCGATCATGGTGTACTGGATTTTGCCGATGGCTGGCGAAGTGTTGTGCCAGGCAGCGTGGGCAAAATGGGTATCGGTCGACACGCTGTAGATTTCCACGCCGAGTTTCTTGAACTCTTCGTAGTTGTCAGCCAGGTCTTCGAGTTCGGTTGGGCAAACGAAGGTGAAGTCGGCTGGGTAGAAGAACACGACAGACCACTTGCCTTTCAGGTCAGCGTCCGACACTTCCACGAAGCTGCCGTTTTTGTAGGCAGTTGCTTTGAATGGTTTAACTTGGCTGTTGATGATAGGCATCGTTGACTCTCCGTCAGGGTTGAAAAGTTGATGGGGTGAATCCTAACAACTCATTGCGTATCTGGCTCATTGGCAAAGCTGATGCTGACGATTGGTTTTAGCTATCAGGCGTACCTATAAATAGCCGAAAACTAAATATGATCCACCTGAACAGGTTTCAACTTGATGTCGATCAGTTGCCGATGTTTTTTTGCGCGGTGATCCTCATCCCGGTAAACGGGGTGGCTTCAACATAGCGCATGGCTGACTTGATGTCTTTCCAGCCGACGTAATTCATCAGCGACTTCAGGTCCCAGCCACTTTGATGGGCCCATGTTGCAAAACCGCGACGCAAGGAGTGACTGGTGTACTGCTCGGCCGGGATGCCGGCTCGCTCCAGGGCCTGGCGCAGCAGCGGGATCACGCTGTTGGCGTGCAACCCCTCCTCCCCCAGGTTGCCCCAGCGATCAATCCCGCGGAACACCGGGCCGCGCACCAGGGCTGCCGTGTTGAGCCATTCAATGTAAGCGCGTACCGGACACAGGCGCAGCAGCGCCGGGGTCTGGAAGGTTTTGCCCAGGTTGTCGCGGTCGCTTTTGCTACGCGGCAGGTACAAGGTAATGCCTGCCCCCTCCACTGCCTGCACATGCTCGACTTGCAAGCGGCACAACTCATCACTGCGAAACCCGCGCCAGAAACCGAGCAGGATCAGGGCGCCATCGCGCCTTGCGCGCAACAGCCCTGGCCGATCGCCGCAGGCTTGCGCAGACAGGGCCTCACCCTCCAGCCACTCGACCACTTGTTCAAGATGCTGCAATTGCAACGGTGCGGCCTGCTTCTCCTGTACCGGATGCAAGGCACGTATGCCCTTGAACACCTTGCGCACCACCGGCGCCTTGGTCGGGTCGGCAAACCCCTGGCTATTGTGCCACTGGGCGATGGCTGACAGGCGCAGCTTGAGGGTGTTGATCGACAGTTGCCCGGCATGGGCCACCAGATAGCGCGCCACGCTGTCGCTGGTGGCCGGCAGAAACCCGCCCCAGGTCACTTCGAAGTGCTCGATGGCAGCCCGATAACTGCGGCGGGTGTTGTCGCGGGTCGCAGCATTTAAATAGCGATCCAGCTCGCTCATGGGGCAGCTCTCTTGTCTGGCGTACTGAAAACGGGCCTTAAAAGCAGTTCCAAGGCTCTAGCACGGGATAATACCAGTATATCCCGTGTTATTTTTGACAAAATAAACCAAAAATAATGTGCTAATATAGTATGTAATTACATGATACATACCACAGTACATAATCGTAGGAGATAGCCATGGCCCGTGGCGGTGTAAACAAGGCAGTCGTACAAATTGCACGCACAGCGATCCTGGCCCGCGGCGAGCATCCGAGCATTGATGCGGTACGTATCGAAATGGGCAATACCGGGTCCAAGACCACCATCCACCGCTACCTGAAAGAGCTGGACGAGGTGGATTCGCGCCGTGGCGCGCCCCGCGAGCAGATCGATGACGAACTGACCGAGCTGGTCGCCCGCCTCGCCCAGCGCCTGCAAGAACAGGCGCAAGAGCCCATCGACCGGGCGCAGGCGCATTACGAGCAGCTCAAGGTGCAGTTGCAGGCGCAACTGAGCGAGGCGCAGGACGCTCGCGCTCAGCTGGAACAGCAACTGGAGATCCAGGGCTCGGCGCTGAATCAGGAAACTGCCAACCTCGACGCTACCCGCTCCATGCTGCAGACCGAGCAGACCCGCAATGCCGCCCTGAACCAGGCGTGCAGCGACTTTGACCTGCGCCTCAAGGACCGCGACGAGCAGATCCGTTCGCTGGAAGAGAAGCACCTGCACGCCCGCGACGCCCTTGAGCACTACCGCAGCGCGGTCAAGGAGCAGCGCGAGCAGGATCAGCGCCGCCACGAAGGGCAGCTGCAGCAAGTGCAGATGGAGCTACGCCAGGCACAACAAAGCGCACTGGTGCGTCAGGACGAAATCACCCAGCTGCATCGCGACAACGAGCGCGTATTGAGCGAGAGCCGTGCCCTGAGCAAGGAACTGAAGCAGGCTGGCGACCAGCAGCACAAGCTGGGCAACCTCAATGCACAGCTCACCGCCCAGCTAGGCCAACTGCAGAGTGAGCGCACCCTGCTTCAAGAGCGCCTGCGCGTGGCCGCACAGGAAAGTGAAGGGTTGAAGCAGGCCCACACCCAGATCCAGGAAAGCCACGCGGCCCTTTCCTTGCGCGCCATAAAGGCTGAAACCGCACTGGAAAGCCTGCAGGCGTTAAACAAGGATGCGGAACAAAGCGTGCTCACCAAAGATCAGTAGAACTACCTGACTTGACCCAGCCCCAACCCTGCGGGAGCAGGCTTGCTGTGGGAGCGGGCTTGCTCGCGATTCAGGCACTGCGGTCTCTCAGGCATACCGCGGTAACTCCATCGCGAGCAAGCCCGCTCCCACAAGTAGACCGCTCCCACAAAAGCTTCATAGACACACCCATCTTCGTTCAGCTACCGTTCAGCAAATGCAATCGATTCTTGTTTGGCAATACGTATCAATATGTTACAAATTAGCACCCTATCTAATTTGTGACGCGGTAGCCCACCATGCTGGTTCCATTTCTGATCATGCTGCGCGAAGGGATTGAGGCCGCGCTTATCGTCGGCATCATTGCCAGTTACCTCAAGCAAACCGGCCGTGGGCAATGGATGCCCGCTGTATGGATCGGAGTCTTCCTCGCCGCCGCCCTGTCGTTGCTGGTGGGCGGTGGGCTGGAGTTGATGAGCGCCGAATTCCCGCAAAAGCAGCAGGAACTGTTTGAAGGCATTGTCGGCCTTGTCGCCGTCGGCATTCTCAGCTCGATGGTGTTCTGGATGCGCAAGGTCGCGCGCTCGATCAAACACTCGCTGCACACCTCCCTCGACCACGCCCTCGCCGGCTCCAAACATCAGGTCACGGCCTTGATTGCAATGGTCTTCTTCGCCGTCGCCCGCGAAGGGCTCGAAACCGTGTTTTTTCTGCTCGCTGTTTTCCAGCAAAGCGAAGGCCCCGGCGCACCGGTTGGCGCCCTGCTCGGGCTGATCCTGGCGATTGGCGTGGGCTTTGCCATCTACAGCGGCAGCATGCGACTTAATCTCGGGCTGTTTTTCCGCTGGACCGGGCTGTTTATCCTCGTGGTCGCCGCTGGCATCCTGGCCAATTCGGTGCAGGCCCTGCACGAGGCAGGCTTGTGGAACCACTGGCAAGACGTGGTCTTTGACATCAGTGCCCACCTGCCGATGGATGGCCCGCTGGGCTCGGTGCTCGCCGGGATGTTCGGCTATCAGGACGCCCCCACGGTCAGCGTGCTCGGTGCTTATGTGATTTATCTGGTCGTGACGCTGGTGATGTTCTTTCGCTCGCCGGCACCGCCCAAGACAGCCCACTCTTCTTCAGTCACAACCCCATAAGGTCAAGCATGCCTACCCCTGCAAGCGGTACACCGCCACGCGCCTTGCGCTGGGCGGTGGCCGGCTCGGTGATCGTGATGATCGCGGCCGGCGGGTTGTTCTACTACGCCTCGCAACTGGCTGCGGCCAAGCGCAAGGTTCACGGCAATGAAGTCACCGTGACCATCAACCCCCACAGTTGCGAACCCAACGCACTGACGGTACCTGCCGGCTTTAACAGCTTTCGTATCGTCAATGCCTCCGAACGCGCAGTGGAATGGGAAATTCTCGACGGCGTGCTGGTGGTCGAAGAACGGGAAAATATCGCCCCGGGCCTGAGCCAGGTGATCAACGCCACACTCGCCCCCGGCGACTACGCGATCACCTGCGGCCTGCTCAGCAATCCACGCGGCACCCTGCATGTAACCCCGACCGCAGCGTCCGAAGCCAGCGCCAGGGCACGGCCGGCCATGGTGGCATTTATTGGCCCGCTGTCGGAGTTCCGGGTTTACCTGAGCAGCCAGGGCAATGCCCTGATCAAGGCCGTTGATGCCCTGTCCCAGGCCATTGCCACAGGCGACCTGGCTCAGGCCCAAGCCTTGTATGTACCGGCTCGCGAGGCGTACCAGCGCCTGGCCCCGGCAGCACAGCGCCTGGCCGAACTGGACAACAGCATCAACGCCCGCGCCGACTATTTTGAAAAACGCGAACAGGACCCGGGCTTTATCGGCTTCCACCGCCTTGAGTACGGCCTGTTCGAGCAGCGCAGTACCCAGGGCCTGACGCCCATTGCGCAACAGTTGCAGGCCAATAGCGTACTGCTCAAGCAACAGTTGCTGGCCCAGTCGCTGCCGCCCGAGCAACTGGTCAGCATCGTCGCCCGCACCCTGCACAACCTGGCCGATACCCGTGCCGGCAGCGGTGAAGAGGAACGCTACAGCCATATCGACCTCAATGGCTTTGCCGCCAACCTGCAGGTAACGCACAAAGTGGTCGATCTGCTGCGCCCCCTGTTGACCAAGAACAATGCCGATCTGCTGCGCACCATTGATGACGCCAGTGCAGCGCTGGACGCCGAACTCGACGGTTTGAAAACGGCGCAAGGCTTCAACACCTACGACACGGTCAATGCCGGGCAACGCCAGCAAATCAGTCACAAGGCCAAGGCTCTGGCCGATGCACTCGATGGAATCGATCCCGCCCTCGGCCTTAGCGGCCTGTAATTGCAGACGAGACGCACATGAGCGATTCACAACACACCCCGAACGAGTTCAACCTGCAACGCCGGCGCATTCTCATGGGCATGGGCGTCGCCGGTGCCGCCCTGGCCGGCGGTGCGCTAAGCTGCCCGGCCCTGGCCGCCAGCAACCCCGGCAATGCGCAGGTCGCCCAGGCCCCCAGCAGCGACAAGACCCAGGACCACCACGACTTTTACGGCCTGCACCAGAACGGCATCGTCACCCCGCGCCCGGCCGCAGGCATGCTGGTGGCCTTTGATGTGCTGGCCACAAACCGCGAAGACCTCGAACGCCTGCTGCGCACCCTCAATGAGCGCATCGCCTTTCTGGTAAAAGGCGGGCCGGTCGCCCAGGTCGACCCCAAGCTGCCGCCCGTGGACTCGGGCATCCTGGGCCCGGTGGTCACCCCGGACAACCTGACCATCACCGTATCCGTGGGCAAGTCCCTGTTCGATGAGCGTTTTGGCCTGTCCAAGGTAAAGCCCAAGCGCCTCAGCCGCATGCAAGGCTTCCCCAACGATGCCCTGGATCCAGCCCAGTGCCACGGCGACTTGAGCCTGCAGTTTTGCGCCAATACCGCGGACACCAATATCCACGCCTTGCGCGACATTGTAAAAAACCTCCCTGACCTGCTGCTGGTGCGCTGGAAGCAGGAAGGCACCGTGCCGCCCCAAGCCCCGGCCAAGCCCGGTGAGCCGGCGCAAAGTGCGCGCAACTTCCTGGGTTTTCGTGACGGCTCGGCCAACCCCGACTCCAACGACAACACGGCGATGAACCAGATTGTCTGGGTCCAGCCCGGCAGCGACGAACCACAGTGGGCAGTCAATGGCAGCTATCAGGCGGTGCGCATCATCCGCAATTTCGTTGAACGCTGGGACCGCACCCCGCTGCAGGAACAGGAAAGCATCTTTGGCCGCACCAAGGCCAGCGGCGCGCCTATGGACGGGACCCGGGAAACCGACGTGCCGGATTACAGCAAGGACCCCCACGGCAAGCTCACCAAGCTCGACGCCCATATCCGCCTGGCAAACCCACGCACCGCGCAAACGCGCAACAGCCTGATCCTGCGCCGGCCGTTCAATTACTCCAATGGCGTCAACAAAAACGGCCAGCTGGACATGGGCCTGCTGTTCATTTGCTACCAGCGCGACCTGGAGCAAGGCTTTATCGCCGTGCAAACCCGCCTCAACGGCGAGCCGCTGGAGGAATACCTCAAGCCTGTAGGGGGCGGCTATTTCTTCACCCTGCCGGGTGTACGCGACGGGCAGGATTTTATCGGCCGCTCGCTGCTTGAAGCTGCAACACGCACCTGAACCTCAACCTCACCGGAAAAAGTCCCATGAAGAAGACCCCGCTCGCGCTGTTCCTGGCCCTGGGCTTGCTCCACACCCCGCTCTCGGCATTGGCCGCCACTGCGCCACTGGACCTGGTGCAACCTGTGTCGGACTACAAGATCTACGTCACCGAACAACTGGATGAACTGGCCAGCAACACGCAAAAATTCACCGATGCAGTGAAAAAAGGTGACCTGGCCACGGCGAAGAAACTCTATGCGCCAACCCGGGTGTACTACGAATCGATCGAGCCGATTGCCGAGCTGTTCAGCGACCTTGACGCCTCGATTGACTCACGGGTCGATGACCACGAAAAAGGCGTCACCGCACCCGATTTCACCGGTTTTCACCGCATCGAATACAGTTTGTTCGCGCAGAACAGCACCCAGGGCCTCGACAAGCTCGCGGACGGCCTGAACAGCGACGTCAAGGACCTGCAAGCCCGCGTGGCCGGGCTGACCTTCCCGCCAGAGAAAGTCGTGGGCGGTGCCGCTGCGCTGATGGAAGAAGTGGCCGCTACCAAGATTTCCGGCGAGGAAGACCGTTACAGCCACACCGACCTGTATGACTTCCAGGGCAACGTCGACGGCGCGAAAAAAATCTTTGACCTGTTCCGCACGCAAATCGAGCAAAGCGACAAGGCCTTTGCTGCCAAGGTGGATAAAAACTTCGCCACGGTGAACACCATCCTGGCCAAATACAAAACCGCCGATGGCGGCTTTGAGACCTATGACAAGGTCAAGGAAAACGACCGCAAGGCCCTTGTCGGACCGGTCAATACCCTGGCTGAAGACCTGTCGACCCTGCGCGGCAAGCTTGGCTTGAACTGATTCAAGGCTTTTTACAGCGCCAACCGATGTGACCCGCGTCACATATCCGCAGGTTGGCGCTGTGCCATTATTCCCGTATTTATTACTCACCGAGTTTAAAACCTGCGCCAGGTCACTGTTCAAAATCGTTCAAGCAATGTAAGAATCTTCTGATTCATGAAAACCACTATCGTCCTGTCATGCAAACTTTGGGTACTGTAATTACTTTCCTGAATAGCACCTGTCTAGCGTTTAGAAAGGACGCGCTGTTGATCCAACTTTCATAGGTTTTTCACAAGGAGGCGTTTAACGTATGCAACAGCCCATCAGGCAAAGCCCGAAGAGTTTGCAACAAAATCATGTAGATAACGCTTTAGAACGACTTTACCTTTGTTAAAAACCGGCTTTACTCGTAAAGGGCCAGAGTCTTTGCATTGCCCCGAGTTTGGTCAACAAAGACATGTCGTCTTGTGCCATTGAAACTGACTGGAACGAATACCTTGAAACCCTACCCAATCCAGTGTGTGTCGATCGTCATTCCGGTCTACAACGAAGAAGAAAGCCTGCCCGAACTCTTGCGCCGCACCGAAGCCGCCTGCGCCCAATTGAGCCAGGCCTATGAAATCGTCCTGGTCGACGATGGCAGCCGGGACAAATCGGCGCAAATCCTCGAAGACGCCGCCGCGCGTGAAGGCAGCCCGGTGGTTGCCGTGATCCTCAACCGCAACTACGGCCAGCATGCCGCAATCATGGCCGGCTTTGAGCATTCCAAAGGCGACGTGGTGATCACCCTGGATGCCGACCTGCAAAACCCGCCGGAGGAAATTCCACGGCTGGTGGCACAGGCTGCACTGGGCTACGACGTGGTGGGTACGGTACGTAACAACCGTCAGGACTCTGCCTGGCGCCGCTGGCCTTCGCGCCTGATCAACCTGGCCGTGCAGCGCTCCACCGGGGTTGCCATGAGCGACTACGGCTGCATGCTGCGCGCCTATCGCCGCAGCATCGTCGACGCCATGCTGGCCTGCCGCGAGCGCAGCACCTTTATCCCGATCCTGGCCAACAGCTTTGCCCGCCACACCACCGAGGTGCTGGTCGAGCACGCCGAGCGTGAGCACGGCGACTCCAAGTACAGCGCCATGCGCCTGATCAACCTGATGTTCGACCTGATCACCTGCATGACCACCACCCCCCTGCGCCTGCTGAGCATCATCGGTTTCAGCATGGCTGCACTGGGCGCGCTGTTCGCTGTCGCGCTGATCATGTTGCGGCTGATCTTCGGTGCAAGCTGGGCAGGCGACGGCACTTTCGTGCTGTTTGCGGTGCTCTTCGTGTTTACCGGTGGCCAATTTATCGGCATGGGTCTTCTGGGTGAATACCTGGGCCGCATGTACAGCGATGTTCGCGCACGGCCACGGTTCTTCATCGAGAAAATCGTGCGCGCCGAACCTGCAACTTCTTCGGTTACAACTAGCACCCCGACTTCTTCTACTTCGACACAGGTCCAATCATGAGTTTGAAAGCCGTTGTTTTCGCCTATCACGATATTGGCTGCACAGGCATCGAAGCCTTGCTCAGTGCAGGCTATGAAATTTCTGCTGTGTTCACCCATGCTGACGACCCCAAGGAAAACAACTTCTACGGTTCTGTCGCGCAACTGTGTGCGCGTAAAGGCATCCCGGTCCACGCCCCTGAAGACGCCAACCACCCGTTGTGGATCGAACGTATCCGCAAACTGAACGCCGATTACATTTTCTCGTTCTACTACCGCAACCTGCTGGGCGAAGAACTTCTGGCCAGCGTCAGCAAGGGCGCCTTCAACCTGCACGGTTCGCTGCTGCCGCGCTACCGTGGCCGCGCACCGGCCAACTGGGTGCTGGTCAACGGCGAAACCGAAACCGGCGTCACCCTGCACCGCATGGTCAAGCGCGCCGACGCGGGTGACATCCTGGCCCAGCAGCGCATCAGCATCGAGCGCTCGGATACTGCCCTGACCCTGCACGCCAAGCTGCGCGAAACCGCTGCCCAACTGCTGGCCGAGGCCCTGCCGCTGCTGCCGCAAGGCAAGCTGACCGAAACCCCGCAGGACGAATCCAAGGCCACCTATTTCGGTCGCCGCACTCCGGCTGACGGCCTGCTGCAATGGACCCGCCCGGCTGAAGAACTGTTCAACCTGGTGCGCGCTGTCACTCAACCGTACCCGGGCGCCTTCTGCGCCGTGGGCGAGCACAAGCTGATCGTCTGGGGCGCCGAAGTGGTTGCCGGCAACCAGGGCCATGCACCTGGCCAGGTCATCAGCTGCGACCCGCTGCGCATTGCCTGCGGCACAGACTCGCTGGTCATCACTGCCGGCCAGCGCAATGACAACGGCCTGTACTTGAGCGGCCCGCAACTGGCCCGCGAGCTGGGCCTGGTGGAAGGTTCGCGCCTGCGTGGCGCTGAGTCCGGCCGCCCGGCACGCCGCACCCGCGTACTGATCCTGGGTGTCAACGGCTTTATCGGTAACCACTTGTCCGAGCGCCTGCTGCAGGACGACCAGTACGAAGTGTATGGCCTGGACATCGGCTCCGACGCCATCGACCGCCTGCGCAGCCACCCCAACTTCCACTTCGTGGAAGGCGACATCAGCATCCACACCGAGTGGATCGAATACCACATCAAGAAGTGCGACGTGGTCCTGCCGCTGGTGGCGATCGCCACGCCAATCGAATACACCCGCAACCCGTTGCGCGTATTCGAACTGGACTTCGAGGAAAACCTCAAGCTGGTGCGCTACTGCGTCAAGTACAACAAGCGCGTGATCTTCCCGTCCACATCCGAAGTGTATGGCATGTGCCAGGACAAGAACTTCGACGAAGACACCTCCAACCTGATCGTTGGTCCGATCAACAAGCAACGCTGGATCTACTCGGTCTCCAAGCAGCTGCTGGACCGCGTAATCTGGGCCTACGGCCAGAAAGGCCTGAAGTTCACCCTGTTCCGTCCGTTCAACTGGATGGGCCCGCGTCTTGACCGCCTGGACTCGGCACGGGTTGGCAGCTCGCGCGCCATCACCCAATTGATCCTGCACCTGGTGGAAGGCACCCCGATCCGTCTGGTAGACGGCGGCGAACAAAAACGCTGCTTCACCGACGTGGCCGACGGCATCGAAGCCCTGGCACGCATCATCGACAACAAGGGTGGCAAGTGCGACGGCCAGATCATCAACATCGGCAACCCGGACAACGAAGCCAGCATTCGTCAACTGGGCGAAGAATTGCTGCGTCAGTTCGAAGCGCACCCGCTGCGTGACAACTTCCCGCCGTTTGCCGGTTTCCGTGATGTTGAAAGCCAGTCGTTCTACGGCACTGGCTACCAGGACGTCAGCCATCGCAAGCCAAGCGTGGAAAACGCCCGTCGCCTGATCGACTGGACGCCGACCACTGAACTGAGCGAAACCATTGGCAAGACCCTGGACTTCTTCCTGCGTGAAGCCATGGTAGAAATCGCGGAAAAACGCTGATGCAAGCTGGACTACGCATTGATGTCGACACATACCGCGGAACCCGAGAGGGGGTTCCGCGGCTACTCGAACTGCTCGACGAAGCACAGATCAAGGCCACGTTTTTTTTTAGCGTGGGGCCCGACAATATGGGTCGCCATTTATGGCGGCTGATCAAGCCCCAGTTCTTTTGGAAAATGATGCGCTCCAAGGCCGCCAGCCTTTATGGCTGGGATATTTTGCTCGCCGGCACCGCCTGGCCGGGCAAACCGATCGGCAAGGATCTGGGGCACTTGATGCGCCAGACCCTGGCCGCTGGCCATGAGGTCGGCCTGCACGCCTGGGATCACCACGGCTGGCAGGCCAACACCGCACGCTGGAGCGAAGCGCAACTGATCGAGCAGATCCGCCGGGGTGTCGACACCCTGAGCGACATCACCGGGGAGGCTGTCGAATGCTCGGCCGCCGCCGGTTGGCGTGCCGACGAACGCGTGGTCCAGGCCAAGGAAACCTTTGGTTTTCGCTACAACAGTGATTGCCGCGGGCACAGTCTGTTTCGGCCAAGGTTGGCCGACGGCAGGCTGGGCGCGCCGCAAATCCCTGTGGATTTACCCACGTTCGATGAAGTGGTCGGGCCAGAGCTGAGTGCCGCCGACTTCAATTCATTCATTCTTGATCGCTTCAGCCCGCAAAAGCTGAATGCGTACACCATTCACGCTGAAGTAGAAGGGATTCTAATGGCCAACGACTTCCGTCAATTGCTGGCGCAAGCCCGTGCGCGAGACATTCACTTTCACCCCCTGCGCGACCTGCTCCCCGCCGACCTCGACAGCCTGCCCGCCGGGCAGTTGAGCCGTGGCGTACTGGAAGGCCGAGAAGGCTGGTTGGGAGTGCAGAAGCCATGACGTCACGCTGGACAATACCGCTGCTGGTTCTGGCCTTTATCGCCTTTTACCTGTTGCCGCTGGGTACCCACGGCCTGTGGATCCCTGACGAAACGCGCTATGCACAGATCGGCCAGCAAATCCTGATCGATGGCAACTGGGTCACGCCGCACTTCATGGACCTGCGCTACTTCGAGAAGCCGATTGCCGGTTACTGGATGATTGCCATCGGCCAGGCCATTTTTGGCGAAAACCTGTTCGGTGTGCGTATTGCCTCGGCCATTGCCACCGGCTTGAGCGTGTTCCTGGCCTATGCCGTGGCCCGCCGCCTGTGGAATGACCCGCGCAAGAGCTTTGCCTGTGCCCTGGTGTACATGACCTTTGGCCTGATTGCCGGCCAGGCGGGTTATTCCAATCTCGATCCGCAGTTCACCCTGTGGGTCAACCTGAGCATGGTAGCGCTATGGTTTGCCGTCGACAGCAGCTCCAGCCGTGATCGCCTGATCAGTTGGGCGGTACTGGGTTTTGCCTGCGGCATGGGCTTTATGACCAAGGGCTTCCTGGCCCTGCTGCTGCCGGTACTGATTGCCCTGCCCTACATGCTGTGGCAAAAGCGCTTCCTGGAGCTGGTCAAATACGGCCTGGTGGCCATGCTGGTAGCGGCCATTGTCTCGCTGCCGTGGGTGCTGGCAGTACACGCCCAGGAGCCTGACTACTGGCGTTTCTTCTTCTGGCACGAGCATATCCGCCGCTTTGCCGGTGACGACGCCCAGCACGGTCGCCCGTGGTGGTTCTACCTGCCGCTGCTGGTGGTCTCCAGCCTGCCCTGGGCAGCCCTGTTGCCGGTTGCCTTCAAGGACGCCTGGAACAACAAGCGTCATGCAAGCATTGTGTTCCTGCTGCTGTGGCTGCTGCTGCCGTTGGGCTTGTTCAGCCTGAGCAAGGGCAAGCTGCCGACCTATATCATGCCGTGCATGCTGCCGCTGGCGCTGCTGCTGGGCCACGCGATGATGCAACGGGTTGAACAGGCCAAAACCAGCGCCCTGCGCTTTAATGGCGCGCTCAACCTGATCGGCGGCATTGCGGCATTGCTGGCCCTGGTGTACTTCCAGGTCAAGCAGCCGTTCTATGACAACGAACCGCTGCATATGGCCCTGCTGGTCGTGGTGCTGCTGACGTGGATCATCACCGGCCTGCTGACATTGAGCAAACCGTTGAAAATGTGGGCTGCGCCGGCGCTGGCAATGGGTGTTCTGGTACTGCTGCTGCCAGCCGCCATGCCGACCAGCGTGGTGCACAACAAAATGCCTGACCAGTTTGTCCTTGAACATATGGATGAGCTGTCCCAGGCCAAAACCTTCCTCAGCAACGATCTGGGCGCCGCTTCTGCCCTGGCCTGGCGCCTGCGCCGCCCCGACGTGACGCTCTACAACACCCAGGGTGAGGTCAAGTACGGCCTGACCTACGACGATGCCAAGGGCAAAAGCATTGGCCTGGCCGAAGTGGGCCAGTGGATGGCGGATGCCCGCCGCAAAGGCCCGGTCGGCGTGGTGATGCGCGTCAAGGACAGCGATGAAAGCCATGAAATGGACGAGCTGCCCAAAGATGCCAAGCGCTATGACGAAGGCAATATGGTGATTCTGATTTACCCGCAGATTGCTCCATGACCCTGACGCTATTGCTGTTGGCATGCCTGTTGACCTGTGCCGGCCAGATCGCCCAGAAGTACGCGGTCGAAGGCTGGCGCGGGGTTGACACCGGGGTGGGGCAAAAACTGCGCTCACCCTGGTTATGGATGGCACTGCTGTGCCTGGGCCTGGGCTTGCTGGTGTGGTTGCTGGTGCTGCAACGGCTTGAGGTCGGGGTTGCCTACCCGATGCTCAGCCTGAATTTTGTACTGATTACCCTGGTGGCCCGCTACCTGTTCAAGGAAACCATCGACCTGCGCCATTGGTTGGGCGTCGGGCTGGTGATTGCCGGGGTGGTTTTGCTGGGGCAACACGCATGAGCCTGTACCGTGGATTTGCTTTTGCTTCAGGCAGCGTGTTGCTGGTCAGTGGCGCCCAACTGGGCATGCGCTGGAGCATGACGCGCCTGCCTGAGCCGGCTCAATGGCTGGCCGCCATCAGCCAGGGCGATGTCTCGCTGATGGCTTTGGCCGTGGTGTTTGCCGCGATCGTTGCGTATGCCCTGTCGATGCTGTGCTGGTTGCTGGCCCTGCGCGACTTGCCGCTGGGCCGCGCCTATTCGCTGCTGAGTATCAGCTATGCATTGGTGTACCTGCTGGCGGCGAGCCTGCCGGTATTCCATGAAAGCTTCACCCTTTCAAAAACCCTTGGAGTGACACTGGTCATTCTTGGGGTGCTGACCATCAATTCTCGACGTACCCGCAGGAACTGCGCATGAAAATCAGTGTATTTGGTAGTGGTTATGTAGGCCTGGTGCAGGCGACGGTTCTGGCGGAAGTCGGCCACGATGTGATCTGCATGGACATTGACCAGAAAAAGGTCGAGTCGCTGCAACAAGGCCACGTCAGTATTTTCGAGCCGGGGCTGTCCGCCCTGGTGCGCGAAAACCTCGAAAGCAAGCGCCTGCGTTTTACCAGCGACGAAAAAACCGCCGTCGAACACGGCCAGGTACTGTTTATCGCCGTGGGCACGCCGCCAAGCGAAGATGGCTCGGCTGACCTGGGCCAGGTGTTCTCCGTGGGTGACGCCGTTGCCCGCCACCGCAAGGAGCCGCTGATCCTGGTGGAGAAATCCACCGTGCCCGTGGGCACCGGCGATGCCCTCACCGCCCATATCAACCAGGCCCTGGAACAGGCCGGGCGCACCCTGCAATTTGACGTAGTGTCGAACCCGGAATTCCTCAAGGAAGGCTCCGCCGTCACCGACTGCCGTCGCCCGGACCGCATCATCATTGGTTGCGCCCGCGATGAAGTGCGCGAGGTCATGCGTGACCTCTACGCCCCGTTCAACCGCAACCATGACCGCATCATTTTCATGGACCTGCGCAGCGCCGAGCTGACCAAATACGCCGCCAACTGCATGCTGGCAACCAAGATCAGCTTTATCAACCAGATTGCCGAACTGGCCGAGCACCTGGGCGCCGACATCGAGGCCGTGCGCCTGGGCATTGGCGCCGACCAGCGCATTGGCTATCACTTCATCTACCCGGGCTGCGGCTATGGCGGCTCGTGTTTCCCCAAAGACATGCGCGCGCTGATCCACAGTGCCCAGCAGGTCAATTGCTCCAGCGATCTGCTGCAGGCAGTCGAAGCGATCAACGAGCGGCAGAAGCACAAGCTGTTCGAACGCATCAACGCCTTCTTCAAGGGCAACCTTGAAGGCAAGACCTTTGCGTTATGGGGCCTGGCGTTCAAACCCAACACCGATGACATGCGCGACGCACCCAGCCGCGTATTGATGGAGGCCCTGTGGGCTGCCGGGGCCAATGTGCGCGCTTTCGACCCCGAAGCCATGCAGGAAACCCAGCGCCTGTACGGCGACGAGCCGCGCCTGAGCCTGATGGGCACGCCAGAGTCGACCCTCAACGGCGCCGACGCATTGATCGTGTGTACCGAGTGGCAGCAATTCAAGGCGCCGGACTTCGACCTGATCAAGCAGCGCCTGAATACTCCGGTGATCTTTGACGGGCGCAACCTGTATGACGGCGAGCGCCTGGCCAAGATCGGCTTGCAGTACTTCCCGATGGGGCGAGGCGAGTCCTGCAACTTGCCGGTAGGCTCGACAGCCCTTTAATGATCTAGCAGCGCCGCCATTGGCAACAATGGCGGCGTTTTCATGTGCGCTGCGATGAGTCAAGGAGACTCGACATGCCTGCCGCTTTCACCTCCCCAGCCCTGCTCACCCTGCGCAGGCAATCGCTGATGCTGGGCGCGCTCGCCCTGCTGCTGTTTATCCTGGGCAACCATCAGGAGGCAGCGATCGGCTTTGATTCGCGCTTTGTCATGTTTGCCAACGAAATGCTGCGCAACGGCCCCGGTTTTTTCCCGACCACCTACGGCCAGCCCTATGCGGATTACAGCGCCACCTCGACAGTGATCACCTGGTTGCTGTCGCTGCCCTTCGGCAAAGTCACCAGCCTCACCGCATGGCTGCCCTCGGCCTTTGCCAGCGCTACGATTGTGACCTTGATGTATCGCCTGGTTGCGGCGCAATCGCGAACCTGGGCGCTGGTCAGCGTGGCGCTGCTGTTGCTGAGCATGACCTTTGTCACCGAAACCCGTGCGGTATCGTTGGACCAGATGCTCGCCGCCGTCAGTTTCAGTGCCTTTTACCTGGCCTACTCCCATGATCACTTTGCTGCACCGCGCCGACATTTGTGGCTGCTGGCCCTGCTGGTGCTGGGCTTCGCCATTCGCGGGCCGATCGGCCTGGTGATCCCCACCGGTATCCTGTGCAGTTATTACCTGCTCAATGGCCAGTGGCGCCGCCTGATCAGCTTCGGGCTGCAAGCGCTGGTATTGCTGATAGCGTGCATAGGCACCCTGTTGCTGCTGGCCTGGCTCAGTGGCGGCGAAGCCTTTGTACACGAAGTGATCCGCATGCAAGTCACCGGGCGCATGGACGGCACCGAAGGCGCCAGCAGCGTGCTGTACTACTTCACCAGCTCCATGGGCAACTACGCGCTGGCGTATCCGCTCGCCGTGGCGGTGCTGCTGGCAATCCTGATTACCGGGCGCCATCACTCTGGCCCGGCCTTGCAACTGGTCAAATACTGCGTTGCCGCGGCTTTGGTCGTGATGATCGGGCTGTCGATTCCCCAGGCGAAAAAAGCCCGCTACCTGCTGCCCATGTTGCCGATGGCCGCGATTATTGCAGCCTACCCGTTCCAAGTCGTGAACGGGCGAGTGTTTGCTGGCCTGCGTGGCTTGATTCAAGGGTTGTTGCTGCTGCTGCCGGGTTTGCTGATAGTTGGCCTGATGGTGGTACGCAAGCGTTTTGGCGATGAACTTCCGTCCTTGACGGTCATTTTCGTCGTGCTGGCGGTTCTGCAGGTTCTGGCCATTGCCTTGTTGTTCAAGGCCAAATGGCGTGTTGCCGGGCTGGCAACCTGCGCAGTACTGGCGCTGTGGAGCAGCTACATCATGGTCTTCGAACCTGCCGAACGCAGCCTCTACGATACCCGTACCTTTACCCTCAAGGCGCTGCAACTGATCGACCAGGCCCCGGCGCCGGTGGTGCTGCACGGCATGGGCAAGGACGCCAAGGCGATCAAGTTCATGGTCAACGTCAACCGTGACCTGCTGCCACTGTTCACCCAGTCGCCAACAGAGCTTGCCGCCTTGCCGCCCCCGGCCTGGATCATCATGGACCTCAAGGATTATCAAGCCCTGCAAGGCACCGCGTTGGGCAATCTGGCACCGGCACTGAGCGGGCGCTTCGACAAGAACGACTACGTGTTGCTGCATCTGCCTTGACCCTGTGGGAGCGGGCTTGCCCGCGATGCAAGCGCTGCGGTCTGTCAGGCAGTGCGCGTCGATACCATCGCGGGCAAGCCCGCTCCCACAACTACAGCAAAACGGCAGACCACAAACATTGCGCCTGCGGTTACAATCCCCGCCCTTCTCTCTCATCCCAGGAATCCCAATGTCAGGGCTCGAACTGTTTGCCGCCGCGCTCGGCGTCATTGCCGTCTGGTTGACAGTCAAACAGAACCCCTGGTGCTGGCCCATTGGCCTGGTGATGGTGCTGCTTTACAGCTGGATATTTTTTGAGATCAAGCTGTATTCCGGCATGCTTTTGCAGGTGTTTTTTGCCCTGCTGCAAGTCTATGGCTGGTGGCAGTGGACCCGCTCGGGAGCGCAGCACGAAGGCCGTGTGGTCAGCCGCTTAAGTACCTTGCAAGTGCTCGGCGGCGTGGTTGCAGGCGCCATCGGCAGCGTGGCGCTCGGCGCAGCAATGGCCCACTGGACCGACTCCACATTTCCCTGGTCAGATGCCACGCTGACCGCCTTCAGCCTGGTTGCGCAATTGTGGATGGCACAAAAGCGCCTGCAGTGCTGGGCACTGTGGTGCGTAATCGATGTGCTCTATATCGGTTTTTTCGCCTGGCAGGACCTGTACTTCACCGCCGGCCTGTACGCGCTGTTTACCCTGATTGCCATCCAGGGCTGGCGTGACTGGCGCCGCGACCCGGCGCTGCGCACATGAAGGTGGTGGTACTGGCGGGGCCGGAATCAAGCGGCAAGAGCTGGCTCGCCGCGCTTTTGCAGCAGCGCTTTGGCGGCACCATGGTGGGCGAGTATGTGCGCTACTTTATCGAGCAGAACCCCCGCGATACCTGCCTGGCTGATATTCCGGACATCGCTCGCGGGCAGCTTCGATGGGAAGACGAGGCGCGCGCCAAACAACCCGGACTGCTGATTCTGGATACTCATTTGCTCAGCAATATCCTCTGGAGCCAGACCCTGTTTGGCGACTGCCCCGCCTGGCTTGAAGCCGAATTGCTCAAACGTCACTACGACCTGCATTTGCTGCTGTCCCCTGACGATGTGGAGTGGACCGCTGACGGCCAGCGCTGCCAACCCTCGCTTACGGAACGCCAGGCGTTTTTTGCGGCCAGCCTTCAATGGCTCACCGATCATCAACAACCCGTACAGGTGATAACCGGAGACTGGCATGCCCGGCAACAGCATGCCTGTGCCGCCGTCGAACAATTATTGAGTTGCGCAGAAACTTATTGCGCAAGTATTAGTCATTAAGTTGTGTTGTTTACAATAAACAACTGGCACACAAACCACTTAATGGTTTCAGCTTGCTGCCCATGTCCGTTGCTGATACATGAAAAATTCGTGAAGCCGCTGAAATACTGGCCTGAAGCACAACTTGCGAATTTGTAAAGTTCTTGAAACACCCCCTCATTTTACGCAAAAAACAGTTAGGCCCTTATTGCGCAAGCGTGTGGCCTGCTGCCCGCCCTCTCAAGTTCGTTACAGCTGATCAAGCCCCTGACAGTCATCGCGCTGCGTGCTGTTGTTTCCAAAGATTAAATTAAAAGTGGCACAGCTAATGCTCTCTCCTTATCACGCTGACTTGGGTCAGCGGCGCAAAGGGAGCACACTTCATGGGGCATACAAGTCGTGGTCATAGTCAGCTGCTGATGGCGTGCAGCATCGGCGTCTTGCTGGGCTGGTGCAGCGTTGTTCAGGCCGCTGGCAACGGCGAAATTATCCTGACCCGTACCGTGCAGCCCCATGCAGTGGGCAATCCGCCCATGCACCCAGATCCCGACCCGCTCACCGTCAATGCCAGCCCCTTGGTCCAGGTCATGGGTGCCACCCGCGAGCTGAGTGATGGTGATTTTGCCAGCGTCAGCAGTGGTACTGCACTCAGCCGTAGCATCATGCCTTCTGGCAACACATTGCCCGGGCTCAACACCAGCAACGGCCTGCCAGGCATGAGCAACGGCCACGGTGGCGGCAGCGGCGGCACCCTGTCCAACACCATAGGTAACAGCATCGAACAGGGCATGCGGCCGCTCTCTGCACTGAGTCAGGGGAAATAACATGACTGCCTGCCGCCTGCCTGTGCTGATTGCCGCGCTGATAGCCACGTCCAGCGCGCTGGCAGCTTCTGATAACAACGCCACCATCGACAATTCCGGCGCCGGTTACCACGGCAACGTGACTCTCAACCAGGCAGCTGGCGACCAGCAGCAACAGGTCAACGTACGCGCCGTGGCCATCGGTACCGCGGCCAAGGCCAGTACTGCGGTCAGTCAAAAAATCACCACGGCGACCGACCCCGCGCTCAATGCCAGGGCCGCGATTGGCGGCAACTCTTTCAGTAACGGCAGCGGCGCGATTGGTATCAACCAGTCCGCCGGGGCCAACAATCAAATGGTCAATGCAGTACGGGTCGGCATCAGTGCCCAGCCGCAAGGCATCGACGACAGCGCCCTGTCCCAACAGAACGTGGCGCTACCAAACTCGGGTACCGCACTCCCCGCCAGCGGCAGTCGCCAGATCGTCAACAGCGATCAGGCCTTCACCGGCAGCCGAGGGGTGGTGCAGTTGAACCAGAGTGCCGGGGTGGGGAACCGCATGGCTAACACCCTGAATATCCGGGTTGCTGATTGACCCGATAACAACGCAGCGCAATTAGAAAGTGCCAACACTTAACACAACTAATGAAGCACGGAGAATCACCATGAAACCTTCAAGCGCTTTGAAACCTCTGGCTTTCGCCATGGCCGCCCTTCTGTCCGTTGCAGCACAGGCCCACAACGATGGCCCACCACCGCCATCCAACCCGCCATCTTATACGCTGGATCCTAATGCGTCGGCGGCTGCAGTTGTGATCGACTCGCAAAACAGTCACAACAACAAAGTGACCAACAAGGCGATCAAAAACACCGCGACGGTCAAAGACTCGGTCAAAGGTGCTGAAGGCAACATGGGCGTCAACGCCGCCGCCGGTTCCGGCAACCAACAAGACAATGCCGCGGCAATAGCCACCTCAGATGAAACCTTTGTGTTTGGTACCGCCGCGTCCCTGACCAGCGTCACCCAGACCAACAGCCACAACAACGATCACAATTACGGCACACAAAACAACGCCCTGCTCAAAAGCTCCGGCAACGGCAGTTCGGGCAACGTGGGTATAAACGTGGCTGCCGGCGACTTCAACCAACAGAAAAACAACCTGGCCATCGCCGTTTCCAATGGCCGCATCGCCACCGCTGGCGCAACTGCCAGCCAAACCTCGAACAACCTGTCGGTGATCAACGAGGCCGGTGCCTCTTATCTGAGCAATGTGAATACCTGGTCGCAAGGGCCAAGCTGGAACAACAACAAAACGCCAGTCGTCAACAATGCCACCATGGACCATTCGTTCAATGGCATTTCGGGCAATGGCGGTGCCAACATCGCAGCGGGTGTGGGCAACCAGCAAAGCAACTCGCTGTCCATCGCGGCTGGCTGCAAAGTCTGCATGTAATCGCGACAGCACACGAAGGGTCTCGTTCACGAGACCCTTTTCACTCCCCTGCCAGGCGTATCAATCATGCGTATTGTCGCCCTCAGCCTGTTGTTCTGTCTGACCGGTATGAGCCAGGCCGCGCAAATGCCGATCGCCGCCATGCCCGGGGGCAACCTGGTGTTCAAGCAGGTACAGAGCATTCGTGAGCGGCGTTTTGCGGATATCGTCGAGCAAAAAACTGACTTCAGTTGTGGCGCAGCTGCATTGGCCACGATTTTGCGCCAGGCCTACTGGCTGGATGTCAACGAAGACCAGATCATCAAGGGCATGCTGCAAAACGCGGATCAGGACCTGGTGCGCACCCAGGGGTTTTCCATGCTCGACATGAAGCGTTACGTCGAAAGCATCGGCATGCGCGCCCGGGGTTACCGGATCCCGGCCCAAAGCCTGGAAAGTGTCAACATACCGGTTGTGGTGCTGCTGGACATTCGTGGCTACAAGCACTTTGTGGTCCTGCAGCGCACGCAAAAAGACTGGGTGTATATCGGCGACCCGGTGCTCGGTCACAAACGCTACTCCCATGAAGATTTCCTCAAGGGCTGGAATGGCATTGTGTTCGCCATCATCGGCCCCGGCTACGACAAGACCAATGCATTACTGACGCCCCCTGCTCCGCTGACAGCGAAAAACCAGCTCGATGGTTTCAGCCCGGTCAAGGATGCAGAACTTATGGACTTCGGATTTATCCAAAGCGACTTTTTTTAGGTGCGCAGCATGACTACGGAGCCCAGGGCTCCTGGAGCAGCACATGAAAATGCCCATCTGGCTGATTGCCGCCTGCCTTGCGACCAGCCTGCCCGTCCAGGCAGCTTCGGCCTTTAAACCGGTCGAATTGAAAGACCAGGAAATGTCCGAGTTGCGTGGCCGCTATGTCATGCCCGGACGGATCATCAGTTTTGGCGTGGTGATGAACAGCACCTGGACCAGCAGCAATGGCGATGTTATCGGCGCCAAAGCCTCCATGACGGTGCAAAGCACGGTTGAACCGCGCTTCTATGTGTCTACCTACAGCACGCCCGGCAACGGCGCACATGTCGCTGCTGGCACTGGTTCGGTCACCGGCGGCGCAGGGCTGACCACCGGCCAGGGCGTGACCCAGAGCGTCAGGGCTGCGGGTGACAATAACAGCGCCTATAACAATGTCGACATCAATGTCAGCGAGGCCAACCAGGCCCCTGTGGTCAGCCAGCAAGGCACCTTGCTGAGCGCCAACAACCCCGTTACCCAAACAGGCGGTGCAGGTAACCTGACCGTTTCTGCAACCGGTGGTGGCGTGCAGGTAGCGATCCTGGCGAACAACAACCAGGGCAGTTCATTGCAACAAATCGCCCAAGGCGGCGTGTTGCAGAACACCACGCTACTGGGCGGCAGCAATATGGTTAACAACCTCACCCAACTTAATGTGGTGCTGCGCAACAACTTGCCCAGTACAGGCGCACTGGACTGTGATTTGAGTCCGCTAAAAGGTCTTCGCAACATGGGATATTGAACTAGGCTCAAATTCTTATAATTCGAGTTATTTTGGACGGCCTATTTCATGCATCGAACGCTTACCTTTCGCGCAGTTGTATGTATAAGCACTCTTTTCCCGTCAGCCCTGCTTTTTGCAGCCCCTGATAGTGATGTAGAGCTACTGAAAAAAGAACTTATGGAGCTACGCCAGCGTTACGATCAACAACAAAAAGCCCTGGCTGTACTTGAACAGCGTGTTCGACAAGTGGAGGACCAGCCTGCGGCTCCTCCTCCCAAGCGCCTGGCCAAGTCCCCGGCCGACATGAAAGGCAACCAGGGTATTGCCGCAGCCGCAGCCAGCGGTGGTGCTGCAGGGGGCGCTGCAGCGGTATCAGGCAGCTCTTACGGGCAAGCACTCAAGGATGACTCCGCACCGGCGCAAAGCGTGGTCAACCTCTACGATGAGGCCAGCGGGTTCTTCGGCGGTGGCAAGTTCAGCTTCGAAACCGGCATCACTTATTCGCGCTATGACACCCGCCAGTTGATCCTCAATGGTTTCCTGGCCCTGGACTCGATCTTCCTGGGCAACCTGAACCTGGACCGGATCAAGGCCGACAACTGGACCCTGGACCTCACCGGTCGCTATAACCTGGACAACCGCTGGCAGTTCGACGTCAACGTGCCAGTCATTTACCGCGAGAGTACTTACCAGTCCGGCGGTGCCAACGGCGGTGACGCGCAAGCGACTTCCGAGCAGACAGTCACCCGCGATCCGACCATCGGCGACATCAACTTCGGCGTGGCCTACAAGTTCCTCGACGAGTCGGTCAATACCCCGGACGCGGTGTTCAGCGTGCGCGTCAAGGCTCCCACCGGCAAGGATCCGTTCGGGATCAAGCTGGTTCAATCGGTTGACAATACCAACGTATTTACCCCTGAAGACCTGCCTACCGGTAACGGCGTATGGTCGATCAGCCCCGCCATCTCCCTGGTCAAGACCTTCGACCCGGCCGTGTTGTTTGGCACCCTGTCGTACACCCACAACCTCGAAGAGTCATTTGACGACATCAGTTCCACGCAAAACCTCAAGCAGCCCGGCAAGGTCAAACTGGGTGACAGCTTCCAGATTGGGGCCGGCGTGGCTTTTGCTCTCAACGAAAAAATGAGCATGTCGTTTTCCGTATCCGACCTGATTCAGAAAAAGAGCAAGCTCAAGCAGGATGGCGGTGACTGGCAAACTGTCACTACCAGTGATGCCAACGCCGGTTACTTCAACATCGGCATGACCGTGGCGGCCACCGATAACCTGACCATCGTACCCAACCTGTCGATTGGCATGACCGACGATGCGCCGGACTTCACGTTCAGCCTGAAATTCCCTTACTACTTCTAGCTCACAAAAAAGGCCCGCAGCATGGCAATGCTGCGGGCCTTTTTGCCGCTCAGCGGATGTGATGCTTGTGCAACAATCGATAAAACGTCGGCCGCGACACCCCGAGTACCTTGGCAGCCAGACTCAGATTATCGCTGTGCAGGTTCAACACCTCGCACAACGCCTGGCGTTCGGCGCGGTCCTTGTATTGTTCCAGGGTGTTCATCGTGGCGACGAGCAACGGGCGCAATTCCAGACCCAGGTCATGTGCTTCGATCTGCCGTCCTTCGGCCATCACCAACCCGCGGCGTACGCGGTTGGCCAGTTCGCGCACGTTCCCGGGCCAGGCATGATTGCCCAAGGCAATCAGGGCCTCATCACTGAACGTACGCGGGCGGCGACCGGTTTCCAGGCTGTAGAAGCGGGCAAAGTGACTGGCCAGCATGGCCAGGTCACCATGACGCTCGCGCAAGGGTGAGGTGGTGACTTGCAACACATTGAGGCGGTAGTACAGGTCCTCGCGAAATTGACCATTGGCAACCGCGGCCTCCAGATCGACATGGGTCGCCGCCAGGACACGCACATCGATGGGGATCGGCTGGTTGCCGCCAACTCGCTCGATGTGTTTTTCCTGCAAAAAGCGCAACAGGCTGGCTTGCAGCTCCAATGGCAGGTCTCCGACCTCATCCAGAAACAGCGTACCGCCATTGGCCGCCTCAATACGTCCAACCCGGCGTTGATGGGCGCCGGTAAAGGAGCCTTTTTCATGGCCGAACAATTCAGACTGGATCAAATGGTCGGGTATCGAGCCGCAATTGATGGCAATAAAGGGTTTGCCGTTGCGCTGGGATTGACGGTGCAGTGTGCGGGCGACCAGTTCCTTGCCCGTACCGCTCTCGCCACGAATCAGGATGGGCGACTGGGTGGGTGCAAATTTGCTCACCATCGTGCGCAGGTCGCGCATCGAGCGGCTGTCACCCAGCAGCTCATCTTGTGGTAGATCGGGCGCGGTTGTCGCCTGTCCGCGCAAGCACGCCATGCCAAAGGCCCGGCCGAGTGTGACCTGCACCCGGGAGACATCGAAGGGCAACGTGTGAAAGTCAAAAAACCATTCACAGACAAAATTCCCGACATTGCTCATTTTCAGGACATCAGGGGTCAGCGCCGCAATCCACTCGGTGCCACTGCGACTGATCATGTCTTTTACGGCTTCAGGGCGTTCCAGATGAAAAGGTTGCAACCTCAACAGGCCAACGTCGCAAGAACGGTCGACCACCGTTGCCAGCGTGCAGCTGTCTACCGCCCAGCCGATGGTGCGCAGGCCCGGGAGCAACTCGTGACAATTTTCACAGGGGTCAACCACCAGTAGACGTCGGGGAGAGGACATTGCAAGCATGACTGTTCCTTGGCGCCAGAAAAACATAAAACCGCATTCAAAACAGTCCCTTGTTATACCTACGCGTAACCTTAGCAAGGCAGTGGGGGCTTTCTCGATTGTTTGCTTATAACGCTAATAGCCAATCAAACTGTGCAGGGCCGATCAAAGTAGAAAGACGCTGGGTACACTCTCTGAAAATTGATCTGGATCAGTCATATAAAAAAACTTTTAAAAAAATGAGCAAAGTGTGTGACCTGATGCCGGTCTGAAGTCATCAGTACAAGTAACCAACCGAACGGTAAGCCCAGCCGACGGTTAATCACTTGATGGGCATACTTGAGAGAACACCCTATGAACGCCCCGCTCCGTTTCAACGAAGCTCTTTTGATTGCCGGCCACGCCTTTGAACCGTTTCAATGCGTTGCCTGGGCTGCACAGGATGGCCACGGCGAGTTGAGCCTGACGGTCATCGATCGTACCAATACCCGTATCGGCCGCAAACAGATCCCGCGCAGCGCCTGCGCAGACGCTGCCCAGCTCGAAAGCCTGCTGGCCCAGGCCCGTGCCGAAATCAGCAGCGAAGGCTATGCCCTGCAGCCTTGGGTCATGCCTGCATAAAGCCGTTTGCGTGCCCCTGTGGGAGCGGGCCAGCTCCCACGGGCTATTTAGTTAGCCGTTAGCCATCAATGTGCAGGTAATCTGCATTCAAGTCTGCCGCCAATTGAGGCGCGCGCCCCAGGCGAATCGGGCCCCGCTCGATATCGATCAGCAGCCCCGGACAGTCGATTGCCGGTAGAGCCGACCAGGCTTTCAAGCGTCCGTCCGTCACCAGTAAAAAACGCTGTTGTTCCTGCGGGAACCGTTTGCGCCGCATGGCCAGCCATGTCGAGACTTCTTCCAGGGCTTGCAGCAAGGGAGTCCCGCCACCGGCGCCCAGCTGTTCCAGCCAGTCATTGAGCGCTGCCGAAGCCTTTTCCCCGCTGACCTGCCACACAGGCGAACTGCCGCTGGCAGTCATCACGGCCACCCGCGCGCGCTGGCGGTAGGCATCTTCGAACAGCTGGGCCAACAAGCCCTTGGCATCGCTCAACGCTTGATGCCGACGGGTTGAAGCAGAGGCATCCACCACCACCAGCCACAACGTCTGCGCTGCACTTTGCCGGGTTTTAAAGGCCAGATCGGCGCGCCGCTGCGGGCGACCACCAAGCAGGGTTTGCACCCAGTCGACGAGGCCGTTGCCAGCGCTGCGACTGGCACCCTGCCTGCCCGTGGCGAGCTGACCGGCGCGGGGTATGGCATCCGCCCCCGCAACAGTTTGAGGGCGGATGCCTAAGGCTTTTTTGGCCAGCTCGGCACTTCACGGCGTACACCCATCGGCTGGGGCGCTGCAGGCAACTCGCCCCACTGCCCCTGGCCTGATTGCGCGCTGGTGGTCGAGGTCCCTGCCGGCGCCTGTTGCGGCGCGGGCGCTGGTGCCTGGGGCGGTAGCTCACGGCGTCGATGGCGCAAGGCAAACTCGGCCACGGCATCGATGTCTTCCAGTTCGATCGCGGTTGCACCGCGCCATGCGGCATGGGCACGCGCAGCGCGCAGCCAGACCAGATCGGCGCGCATGCCATCCACCGCGGCAGCAAAACAACGCTCGGTAATCATGGCCAGCGACTGATCATCCAGGGCGATGCTGGCCAAGCGTTCACGGGCCTGCTGGCAGCGCTCGCGCAAAGCCGTTTGCGCGGCGTCCCAACGGGCGCAAAAGCCCTGCGGATCGGCGTCAAAGTCCAGGCGCCGACGAATGATTTCACCGCGCTCGGCAGGTTGCGGCAAGCCGCTCATGGCCACATTCAGGCCAAAGCGATCGAGCAACTGCGGGCGCAACTCGCCTTCTTCCGGATTCATGGTGCCGATCAGCACAAAACGGGCGGCGTGGCGATGGGAGATGCCATCGCGCTCGACCACATTGGTGCCGCTGGCCGCCACGTCCAGTAGCACATCCACCAGATGGTCGGCGAGCAGATTGACTTCATCGACATACAGCACCCCGCCGTCGGCCTTGGCCAACACCCCCGGGGAGAACTGCGCCTTGCCCTGCCCCAGTGCAGCATCGAGGTCGAGGGTGCCGACCAGGCGTTCTTCGGTTGCGCCCAACGGCAAGGTGACAAACTGACCGCTGGCGAGCAAATCGGCTAGCCCGCGGGCCAGGGTCGACTTGGCCATGCCGCGCGGGCCTTCGATCAGCACACCGCCGATTTTCGGGTCGATGGCGGTCAGGCACAGCGCCAGTTTCAATGAGTCCGCGCCGACCACCGCCGATAACGGGAAATGTGGGGTGTCAGTCATGTTTTCGGGCTCCAGATATTAGAATATTGATCGGCCTCAAAAGCCCCTCACCCCAGCCCTCTCCCAAAGGGAGAGGGGGCCGATTTGTGGTGAGGCGCAAATCCTGAACATCCCCCGATCAGTCCCCTCTCCCTCCGGGAGAGGGTTAGGGTGAGGGATGCTTGGTTACTCTTCTTCTATATCCAGCAGCAGGTTTTCCAGCGCCTCGCGATACTCCCCCGGCTCACTCCACAGCCCGCGCTGCTGCGCTTCGAGCATGCGCTCGGTCATGTCGCGCAGGGCGTGCGGGTTGTGCTCACGCACAAACTCACGGGTATCCGGGTCCAGTAAATAAGCATCCGCCAACAACGCATATTGATGATCGTCGATCAGATGCGTGGTCGCATCGAAGGCAAACAGGTTGTCCAGGGTCGCAGCCATTTCGAAGGCGCCTTTATAGCCGTGACGCTTGACCCCTTCTATCCATTTCGGGTTGGCTGCACGGGAGCGGATCACCCGGTTCAACTCTTCCTTGAGCGTGCGGATCTTCGGCAAGTCGGGCTGGCTATGGTCACCGTGGTAACTGGCCGCCGCCTCACCGCGCAAGCTTTCGACCGCCGCCAGCATGCCGCCCTGGAACTGGTAGTAGTCATTGGAGTCCAGCAGGTCATGCTCACGGTTGTCCTGGTTTTGCACCACCGCCTGCATCTGCCCCAAGCGTTGCGCAAACTGGCCACGGGCCGCCGTACCTTCATCGGCGCCGCCATAGGCATAGCCGCCCCAATTCATGTACACCTCGGCCAGATCGTCGCGGCTTTCCCACAGGCGGCCATCTATCGCGTTCTGCACCCCGGCGCCATACGCCCCGGGCTTGGCACCAAACACTCGCCAACCGGCCTGGCGCGCCGCCAGTTCCGGGGCCAGTCCTTCACGTTCCAGTTGCTCACGCTCACTGCGCACCCTGGCCGCCAGCGGGTTGAGGTCATCCGGCTCATCCAGCGCCGCCACCGCCTGCACGGCGGCATCGAACAGGCGGATCAGATTGGCGAACGCATCCCGAAAGAACCCCGACACGCGCAAGGTCACGTCCACCCGCGGACGGTCCAGCAAGCTCACCGGGAGGATTTCAAAGTCATCGACCCGCTGGCTGCCCGTGGCCCACACCGGACGCACGCCCATCAGCGCCATCGCCTGGGCGATATCGTCACCGCCGGTGCGCATGGTCGCCGTGCCCCATACCGACAGGCCGAGCTGGCGCAGGTGGTCGCCGTGATCCTGCAAATGCCGCTCAAGAATCAGGTTGGCCGATTGGAAACCGATACGCCAGGCCGTGGTGGTAGGCAGGTTGCGCACATCCACGGAAAAAAAGTTGCGCCCCGTGGGCAGCACATCCAGCCGTCCGCGGCTCGGCGCGCCACTGGGGCCAGCCGGCACAAAGCGGCCACCGAGGGCATCCAGCAAGCCTTGCATTTCCGCCGGGCCGCAGGCGTCCAGGCGCGGTGCCACCTGTTCCAGCAACGCGGCAAAAATGCTCCGTGTTTCATCCCACAGCGCAGTGTCCGGCAGTTGCAAGGTGCCCTGCAGCGCTTGCTCGATCAACTGCGCGGCATACAACTCCAGGCGCTCACGGGTATCGCCAGCGGTGCGCCACAGTTCATCGCTGACCGCACGCAAGGCCGCAGGCTGACGCGCCGTCCAGGGCTCGGCCAGGGCGCAGTCCAGCGGATCGAAACCCAGCTCGAAAGCCTTGGCCAGCGCCCGCAGCAGGCTCGATTGTGCTCCGCGGCCATCGCCCCGGGGAATACGCAACAGCGCCAACAGGGTGTCGATGCGCAGGCGCCCGGCCGGTGACTCGCCGAAGATATGCAGGCCGTCGCGGATCTGCGATTCCTTGAGATCACATAGATAGGTATCCAGCCGGGGCAACCAGATGGCCGCATCGGCTTCACTGTCCAGCGCACCGTCCAGTTGCAGTTCGCGGTCGATGCGGGTCTCGCGCACCAGCTTGAGAATGTCGCGCTGCAACTCCCGCGCCCGGCGCGGATCGAGCAGTTGCGCTTCGTAATATTCGTCGGCCAGCAGCTCCAGGTCGCGCAACGGGCCGTAGGTTTCGGCGCGGGTCAGCGGCGGCATCAAGTGGTCGATGATCACTGCCTGGGTGCGGCGCTTGGCCTGTGCGCCCTCCCCCGGGTCGTTGACGATAAAGGGGTAGACATTGGGCATGGGGCCCAATATGGCGTCCGGCCAGCAATGCTCGGAAAGCCCGACGCCCTTGCCCGGCAGCCACTCCAGGTTGCCATGTTTGCCCACATGCACCACCGCATGGGCACCGTAGCTGTTGCGCAGCCAGAAGTAGAACGCCAGATAGCCGTGGGGCGGCACCAGATCCGGGTCGTGGTACACCGCGCTGGCATCCACCTGATACCCCCGCGCTGGCTGGATGCCGACAAAGGTCAAGCCAAAACGCAAGCCGGCGATCATCAGGCGGCCGCTGCGGAACATGGGATCGTTTTGCGGTTCGCCCCAGCGCTCGATCACGGCCTGGCGATTGGCCTCGGGCAGGCGATCGAACATCGTCAGGTATTCTTCCAGCCCCAGGCTTTGCATGCACGGGCGCAGGTCGAGGCTGTCCAGGTCGTTGCTGACCCCGCCCAGCAGCGCCTGAATCAGTCCGGTGCCGCTGTCGGGCAACTCGCCTTCCAGCGGATAACCCTCGGCCTGCAAGGCGCGCAGGATATTCAGCGCCGCGGCCGGGGTGTCCAGGCCCACGCCGTTGCCGATACGGCCGTCGCGGGTCGGGTAGTTGGCCAGGATCAGGGCGATACGCTTTTGCGGGTTGGGCACCCGGGCCAGTTCGACCCAGCGCCGCGCAAGTTCGGCGACAAAATCCATGCGTTCGGGGTGAGCGCGATAACACACCACATCGGACTGGCTACGCTCGCTGCGCCATGCCAGGTCCTTGAAGCTGATCGGACGGCTGATAATCCGCCCGTCCAGCTCCGGCAAGGCAATGTGCATGGCCAAATCGCGCGGCCCCAGGCCCTGCTCGCTGGCTTGCCAGCCGGGCTGGTTATCCTGGGCACAGATGGCCTGGATCACCGGGATATTGCGGCGAAACGGGCGCAAGTGCGGAGCTTCGGGGCTGGATTGGGCAAAACCGGTGGTATTGAGAATCACCCCGGCCTCTACCTCGTCGAGCAAATCCTGCACCATTGTCAGGCAACCCGGCTCTTTAAGGCTGGCCACGGCAATCGGCAAGGGGTTGAGCCCCGCCGCCTGCAGACGCTGGCAGAACACATCGACAAACGCGGTGTTGGCAGCCTGCAGGTGCGAGCGATAGAACAACAGCGCGGCCACCGGTTGCCCCGGCTGCCAGTCGGCTTGCCAGTCCTTGAGTGCCGGGCTGGAATGAGCCGGATGATAAATCGCGCTACGCGGCAGGATCTGCGGTTCGTCCCAGGCATAGTCGCGGCCCAGCCATTGGCCTGCCAGGCAACGATAAAGCTGCAGGGCGTTATGCCTCCCGCCCTGGCGCAAAAAGTGCCAGAGCCGCTCGGCCTGCCCGGCGGGCACAGTGCTCAGGGCGCTGAGTTCAGGGTCGGGGCGGTCATCACCGGGCACCAGGATCAGGGTCACGCCACGCTCGGCCAATTGCACCAGCCGCTCGATGCCGTAGCGCCAGTAGCCGATACCACCGTGCAAAGACAGCAGAATCACCTTGGCGTGTTGCAAGACCTCATCGAAATAGAGGTCGACCGAACCGTGGTTTTGCACCTGCATCGGGTTGGCCAGACGCAGGCTTGGATAATCGTCAGGCAACTGCTGCGCCGCTTCGGCCAGCAGGGCCAGGCTTGAATCACCGCTGCACAGGATCACCAGCTCGGCAGGGGTCTGGCCGAGGTCGGCAATATTGTCGTCCGCTACAAAGCCGCCGGGCTGGGTCCTGAGCAAATGCATGGTTTAGACGCTCAACGCTGTACGCAGGGTGGACTCGAGCAGGGCCGCGTCCAGTTCCTGGCCGATCAGTACCAGCTTGGTGGTGCGTGCCTCGTCGCTGCCCCAGGCGCGGTCGAAGTGCTTGTCAAAGCGTGTGCCCACGCCCTGGATCAGCAGGCGCATCGGCTTGCCCGGAATAGCGGCAAAGCCTTTGACCCGCAAAATGCCGTGCTTGACCACCAGTTGGGTCAGGGCCTCCATCAGGGCGCGTTCTTCGGCCTGGGGCAGCTCGATGGAAATCGAATCGAAGGCGTCATGATCGTGGTCGTCATGGTCATCATCGCCATCGTGGTGATGGTCATGGTGGCTGTGGCGGCCATCAATATGGTCTTCCGAACCTGCTTCCAGGCCCAGCAGCACGTCCAGCGGCAAGCGCCCGCCGCTGGCTTCGATGATCTTCACCGCCGGTGGCAGCTCTTCGGCGACTTCGGCGCGCACACGGGCCAGGTCTTGCGGGTTAATCAGGTCGGCTTTATTGAGGATCACCAGGTCGGCACTGGCCAACTGGTCGGCGAACAGCTCGTGCAGCGGCGATTCGTGGTCCAGGTTGGGGTCGAGTTTGCGCTGGGCGTCTACCTGGTCCGGGAAGGCAGCGAAGGTGCCAGCGGCCACGGCCGGGCTGTCGACTACGGTGATCACCGCGTCAACCGTACAGGCGCTGCGGATTTCCGGCCACTGGAAGGCTTGCACCAGCGGTTTTGGCAGGGCCAGGCCCGAGGTTTCGATAAGGATATGGTCGATATCGCCACGGCGCGCCACCAGCTCGCGCATCACCGGGAAAAATTCTTCCTGCACGGTGCAGCACAGGCAGCCATTGGCCAGCTCGTAGACGCGGCCATTGGCCTCTTCTTCGGTGCAGCCGATGGAGCATTGCTTGAGGATTTCGCCATCGATGCCCAGCTCGCCGAACTCGTTGACGATTACGGCAATGCGGCGGCCCTGGGCGTTGTCCAGCATATGGCGCAGCAAGGTGGTTTTACCCGAGCCAAGAAAGCCGGTGACGATGGTGACGGGGGTTTTGGCCAGTGTTTTCATCGGATGCCCTTTGGCAAAACGGCGGGCATACGGGACGACGACCGCAGGCAGTGCGCGGTCAGTCTTCGCCACCGGATCACCCCGCCCGGTTGAAGTAAGAATCTGTCACGAGGCAGGTCTCCTGGCTTACGGCTGATACCTACCTTGCGCCTTCCCGCCTGTTTGGCAGTGGCAGTGCAAGATCAATGACCGTTTACAGTTGCGGGGGCAGCCGCGGCATACCGCGTTCCCTTCTTAGCTTCGCGCTGCGAAGAACCTCGAACGCGCAAGGCTACGCAGTGCTTTGTAACAGGTCAATGCGCAGCTTTGACCCATCGACTGTGGGAGCGGGCTTGCTCGCGATGGCATCACTGCGATCTGCCCGCAAAACCGGGTCGCCTGTATCGCGAGCAAGCCCGCTCCCACACAGGAATTTCGTTGCACATGTGTTCTAATTGCTGCCTTTTTTCAGCCACAGTGCTTCAAGGATCTGCCCATGCCGTCCACCCGCCCCACCCGCGTCCTGATTATCGGCTACGTGTGGCCCGAGCCACGCTCTTCGGCGGCCGGCGGGCACATGATGCAGATCATCGAGAGTTTTTTGCAGCGCGGCTGGCATATCACGTTCAGCAGCCCGGCCGGAATTGGCGAACACAAGGCTGACCTGGCCAGCCTGGGCATCGACGAAGTCGGAATCGAGCTCAATAACAGCAGTTTCGATACCTTTATCAGCCAACTGGCCCCCGATATCGTGCTGTTCGACCGCTTCATGATGGAAGAGCAGTTCGGCTGGCGCGTCGAGAAGCACTGCCCCGCCGCCCTGCGCGTGCTGGAAACCTCCGACCTGCAAAGCCTGCGCGACGCCCGCCAGCAACAGCTCAAGGCGCGCCTCAAAAGCAGTGCCGACCTGGATGACTTCAGCAGCCTGTTCGCTCCGGCCCGGCGCGACACGTTCGAGCAGATGGCCAACACCGATCTGGCCCAGCGGGAAATCGCCGCGATCTACCGCTGCGACCTGAGCCTGATGATCTCCGAGTACGAAATCGACCTGCTGGTTGAGCACTTCAACGTGCCCAGGGCCCTGCTGCACTGGTGCCCGCTGATGGTCGACAACGTGCCCGCCACGTTCGTGCCTTTTGAGCAGCGTCAGCACTTTCTGAGCATCGGCAACTTCCGCCACGCGCCCAACTGGGATGCCGTGCTCTGGATGAAAACCACTGTCTGGCCGCTGATTCGCCAGCAACTGCCCGGCGCGCAACTGCATGTCTACGGCGCCTACACCCCGCCCAAGGCCACGGCGCTGCACAACCCGGCGCAGGGTTTTCATGTGCTCAACTGGGCCGAAGATGCCCTTGAGGTGATGAGCCATGCACGTATCTGCATGGCGCCGTTGCGGTTTGGTGCCGGGATCAAGGGCAAGATCGCCGATGCCATGCTCTGCGGCACACCCAACGTCACCACGCCGGTAGGTGCCGAAGGCATGCATGGCGAACTGCCGTGGGCCGGTGCCATCGAACAGAGCGCCACTGCGATTGCCGCGGCGGCTGTACACCTGTACCAGAACGCCGAAGCCTGGCATCAAGCCCAACAACACGGGCAGACCCTGCTGGCGCAACGCTATCTGCAAGCCAGCCACGGCCCGGCCCTGGTTGAATGCATCGAACGTTGCCGCACCGGGCTGGAACAGCACCGGCGCAACAACTTCACCGGGGCGATGCTGCGCCACCACCAGCACAAGAGCACCCAGTACATGGCGCAATGGATCGAGGCCAAGAACCGCCCGCACACTCTTTGAACCACTTGGGACTTGCCCGGTGGGTCAATGATTGGTGCGCCTCAACAGATAGGTATCCATGATCCAGCCCTTGCGCAGGCGCGCCGCTTCGCGGGCCTGCTTGATCTGCTCGCACACGTCGGCCAGCTTGCCGGCAATCAGGATTTCGTCCGCCGTGCCGATGTAAGCGCCCCAGTAGATATCCACGTTTTCGGCGACATACGCGGCGAAGGCGCAATGGGCATCGAGCATCACCACCACATTGTCCAGATCCCCGGCGTGCAGCCTGCGCCCGGTGGTGATGCGGATCGGCTGGCCGATGCCGTTGAGCGCAATCCGATGACGCGCAGCCAGCGCCTGCACACTGCTGATACCGGGGATCACCTGATAGTCGAAATCGTCGCAGCCCCCGGCCCGCACCCGGTCAAGGATGCGCAGGGTGCTGTCGTACAACCCGGGGTCGCCCCACAGCAAAAATGCGCCGAATTCGCCGTCAGCCAGTTCCTCGTCGAGCAAACGGGCAAACACCTCGGCCCGCTGCTCGTGCCAATGCTCGACACCCTCGGTGTAGGACGGCGTCGAGCTGTCACGCTGCGGATCACTGACCTGCACCACCCGGTAACCCGGTGCGCGGATATAGCGCTGGCAGATGTCCAGGCGCAGGCGTACCAGGTCGTTGGTGGTCTGGCCCTTGTCCAGCACAAACAGCACATCGGCACGGTTGAGCGCGTTGATGGCCTGCACGGTGATATGTTCCGGGTCGCCGGCGCCAATGCCAATCAGCAAGAGTGTTTTCATCTGTCGATCCATCCAGCCCCGACACGGGGAGACTTGTCATGATCGCCAGCATAACAAAGACCCTCTGTGGGAGCGGGCTTGCTCGCGATGGATGCGACGCGGGCATTCGTTTGAACCGCGTCGATCGCAAGCCAGGCCGCTGCAGCAGGGCTTTAGTTGAGGGTTACCAGATGGACAGGTTGTAGCTCACGATCAGGCGCGTTTCGTCCACGTCACGGGCGAATTGGGCGTAGTTGGTGCGGTAGGTGGCATTGCGCAAGCGCAGGCTGACGTCCTTGAACGTGCCGCTCTGAACAACGTACTTCAGCTCGCTGTCACGTTCCCACTCCTTGCCTTCCTGCGTGCTGCCCGCCACCTTGATATGGTCGCCATTGACATAGCGGGTCAGGAACGACAAACCGTCAATGCCAATGGCCTTGAAGTCATAGTCGTAACGCAGCTGCCATGAACGTTCCTGGGCATTGGCGAAGTCATTGACCTGCAGATAGTTGACCAGGTACGGGTTGCTGCCATCCAGGTACGGCATCGAGGTGTCGCCGTTCATGCGCTGCCAGCCGGCACTGAGCTTGTGCCCGGCCAGGGAGTAACCGAGCATGGCCCCCAGGGCACGGTTGTCGATATTGCCGGCCCTGGCCGAACCCGAATCGTCACTTTTGAGCAAGCGCACGTCCGCTGACAGCACACCCAGGCCCACCGGCTGCGTGGCCAGCAAACCGACAAACTGCTGACGGTAGATGTCCTGCAGCTCGCCATAATGGTACTGCGCGGTCAGGCGCTCGTTGACCTTGTAGTCCAGGCCGTACATGGTGAAGTGATCGGCAGTGATGTTGCAGCCATAGCGCTTGTTCTTGCAGTTCAGGCGCAGGTCCTGGGAGTCCGTGGAATCCCGGGCGGTATAGCGATCAAGGCGCGAGGCCATGAACTTGAGGTCCTTGATTTCCTGGGACACCAGCATCGCGCCGTTGAACATGTTCGGCAGCAAACGGCCATCGTTGTACTTGAGCAAAGGCAGGTCGGGCAGCAACGCGCCGTACTTGAGCACGGTGTCGGACACGCGCATCTTGGCCGTCAGGCCGAACTTGGCGTATTGGTCCTTGGAACGACGGGGATCGTTACCGGTCGAAGGCAACAGGCCGCTGTTGCTGTCGGCAGGGCTGGAATCCAGCTTCAGGCCCAACATACCCAGGGCATCGAGGCCAAAACCCACGGTGCCTTCGGTGTAGCCCGATTGCAGATTGAGGATAAAACCCTGCGCGGTTTCATCGCGCTTGGACGCGCCCTGGGGGTTTGAGCTTGAGCCATCGCGAAAATCGCGGTTGAAGTACACCGTACGCGCTTCCAGTTTGGCGCTGCTGTCTTCAAAAAAACCGCCGGCCTGTGACGGTGCGGCAAAACCGGCACACACTGCCAGCGCGCCCAAGCGTGTTACCCGGCTCTGCGCCAACAATGAAAAAGGAACAACCATGTACAAGCTCCAGCAGCCAATCATTGGCAAGGTGAAAACGATCGCAGGCACGCCCGGCATGACACTCGGCGTGCGCAATCAAAAAAAGGGGCGCAATTGTACGAAAGGCTAAGCTCCAGCCTCATTCGACCTTAGTCGAACGGTCAAGACTGCACCTTGCAGCAAGGTTTATAGCCTTGAGCCGGTATCCGGCATTACATACACTGACTAACAGATTCAAACCCGGGAACGACCATGGCAATCAAGAGTTCTAGGCGCCGCCAGCGTCTGCAGGCCACTGCCACCGAACAAGCCTTGCTTGAGCTTAACGAAACCCTTGAGCAGCGCGTGGCCGAACGCACCCGGGCGCTGGCCGAGGCCAACCTGCAATTGCAGTGCGAGATCCTGGAGCGGGCACGGGCCGAAGAGGCCCTGCGCCACGGGCAGAAAATGGAGGCCGTGGGTCAGCTTACCGGTGGCATCGCCCACGACTTCAACAATATGCTCACCGGGATCATTGCCAGCCTGGACTTGATGAAGCGTTATATCGCCGCAGGCCGCATTGACGAGGTCGAGCGTTTTGCCGATGCCGCCGTCAACTCAGCGCAGCGCGCCGCCGCGCTGACCAACCGCCTGCTGACCTTTTCCCGGCGCCAGTCACTGGACCGCAAGCCACTGGACCCCAACCAGTTGGTCAAGTCGCTGCAGGCGTTGTTCAGCAGCACCAAAGGCGCGCATATCGAGCTGATCCTGGAGCTGGGGCAACACATCTGGTCGGTCAACACCGACACCGGCCAGCTGGAAAGTGCCCTGCTCAACCTGATGATCAATGCGCGTGACGCGATGCCCGACGGCGGCACACTGCGGGTCAGGACCGCCAATCACTACCTCGATGCCACTGACCTGGGCACGCTGGAGTCAGTCAGTTCGGGGGACTACGTCATGCTGGAGGTCAGCGACAACGGCACCGGCATGAGCCCGCAGATTCTGGCCAAGGCCTTTGACCCCTTTTTCACCACCAAGCCGGTGGGCCAGGGTACCGGGCTTGGGCTGTCGATGATTTACGGCTTTGCCCAGCAGTCGGGTGGGCATGTCAGTATCAGCAGCAAGAGCGGCTGTGGCACCCGGGTGTGCCTGTACCTGCCGCGCCATCACCACTTCGAGGCGAAAACTCAGGCATAATCCGCGCCCGCGCACTATGCCCCACAGTTCCAAGGTAAAGACCCATGAAAGCTCAAGCCCGCCATATCCTGGTGAAAACCGCCGAAGAGGCCGAATCGCTCAAGCAACGCATCGCCAAGGGCGAAGCCTTCGATGTGCTGGCGAAAAAATTCTCCACCTGCCCTTCGGGCAAGCGCGGCGGTGACCTGGGCGAAGTGCGGCCGGGGCAAATGGTCGGGATCATCGACCAGATCATCTTTAAAAAACCGCTGCGGGTGGTACATGGCCCGGTCAAGAGCAAGTTCGGCTATCACCTGGTTCAGGTGTTTTACCGCGACTAAAGCGCAGCAAAAGCAAAAAGCCCGAAACAACACACCTCCCCCCCCCTGTGGGAGCGGGCTTGCCCGCGATAGCAGCACTTCGATCATCCATATAGAACGAGGTGCCTGCATCGCGGGCAAGCCCGGCTCCCACAGAGAAAACATGGCGTTACCCAGCTACCAGTCAAACGCCAATGCCGGCCAAGTACCCGGTACCCAAGTTAACCCCGACAACCGATTTCACCCCAATCGCCACCAACGCGGCAGCAACTGCTGCACCTTGGGCTCGGCAAAACGGTCATCGATCAGAAACAGCGTGCCCTCATCGCTCTGGGTGCGAATCACCCGCCCGGCAGCCTGCACCACTTTTTGCACGCCGGGGTACAGGTAGGTGTAGTCATAACCGGCCCCAAACAGGGCGGCCATGCGCTGTTTGATCTGCTCATTGACCGGATTCAACTGCGCCAGCCCCAGGGTCGCGACAAACGCGCCAATCAGCCGCGCGCCAGGCAAATCAATGCCCTCGCCAAATGCCCCGCCCAACACGGCAAAACCTACGCCCTGGCTCGACAGGGTGAACTGTTCAAGAAAACCTTGGCGGGCGCTTTCGTCCATGCGCCGCGCCTGCGCCCACTGGGTGACCTGCGGGTAGCGTTCGGCGAGCAACCCGGCCACCTGTTGCAGGTAATCAAAGCTACTGAAAAACGCCAGGTAATTGCCCGGGCGCTGTTCGAACTGGCGGGCAATCAACTCCACAATCGGCCCCAGTGAAGCCTGGCGATGGACAAAGCGGGTGGATATCTGGCTCACCACCTGTACCTTCAATTGCTCGGCCTGAAACGGCGACTCCACATCCATCCACACCGTATCCGCAGGCAAGCCGAGCAGGTTAGCGTAATAGGTTTGCGGGCTCAGGGTGGCCGAGAACAACACATTGCTCTGCGCGCTGGCCAGCCGTGGCCCGATAAAACCGGCGGGCACGATATTGCGCAGGTTCAGCTGCGACAGGCGCCGCTTGCCGTCTTCGCGCAGGCTGATATCAAAGAGGAAATGCCCGTCGAACAACTCCGCCACCCGGTTGAATTGAAGCGCTTCGAAGTAGAACGCCTGTAGATTACCGCTCAGCCCCTGAGGGTGATCGTTGAGGTAATCGCCAATGGCGTTAATGCACAGCGACAAGGCCGCCAGCCATTTGCCAGGCAAGTGCGAATGAACCTGATACGGACCTACCTGTTCCTTGTGCAGGGCATTCCATTCACGGTTCAGGCGCTTGAAGGGCTTGTCCAGCGGCGCCGGGGCCGAGTACCGCACAGTGTTCAAGGTTTGCTGGTCCAGGCTTGCGCTGTACATCTGCCGTGCCCGCTCCACCAGGTTGTGCGCTTCGTCCACCAGGGTCGCCAGCCGCCATTGGTTGGCCTGGCCCAGACCGTAAAGCAACGCCGTGAAATCGAAGTAATAGTTGTAATCGGCAATCACCACATCTGCCCAGCGTGCCATCTCCTGGCTCAGGTAATAGGGGCACACTTCATGGGCCAGGGCGACGCTGCGCAAGGTCTGTTGATCGAGGGGCGAGCGGGCCACTGCGGCCATGCGCGCTGCGGGCAGGCGATCATAAAAGCCTTTGGCCAGCGGACAGGCGTCGCCATTGCAGGCGTTTTCGGGATATTCGCAAGCCTTGTCCCGCGCGACCAGTTCCAGTACCCGCAAGGGCACCGGTTGCCCGGGAGGATAGAGCACCTGCGCTGCATCGAGCGCCAGTTTGCGCCCCGGGGTCTTGGCAGTCAGGAACAACAGCTTGTCGAGCTGCTGGCCCGGCATGGCCTTGAGCAGCGGAAACAGGGTGCCGATGGTTTTGCCAATCCCGGTCGGCGCCTGGGCCATCAGGCAGCGCCCGGTACTGGCTGTTTTGTACACGGCCTCGGCGAGTGCCCGTTGCCCGGTACGAAAGTGTTGATGGGGAAAGGCCAGTGTGCGGGCGGCATCATCCCGCGCCTGCCGATGGGCCATTTCTTGTTCGGCCCAGGCCAGAAACAGTCCGCATTGCTGCTCGAAAAACTGCTGCAGAGCCGTTGCTGACCAGGTTTCCTGCAGGCGGGTTTCCTTTTCTCTGACGATATCAAAGTACACCAGCGCCAGATCGACCTGCGCCAGTTGCAGGCTCTGGCACAGCAACCAGCCATAGACCCGGGCCTGTGCCCAGTGCAATTGGCGATGGTTGGCCGGGATCGCGGTGAAGTCGCCACGAAAAGTCTTCACCTCCTCCAGCACATTGGCCACCGGGTCGTAGCCGTCTGCCCTGCCACGCACGGTCAAGGCACCAAACTGGCCTTCAAGGCTCAGCTCGGCCTGATACTGTGCATGGCGCCGTGCAGCCACCGTGCGATGCCCGGCAATCCCCTGTTGCGCCGTAGGTGAGGGGGTAAAGCGCAAATCCAGGTCACCCGCCTTGGCCGTGAACTCGCACAGGGCACGCACTGCAACGCGATAACTCACTGCGCTGGCTCCTGCCATTGCACATAGCACACTGTCACCGGCATCTGATGCGCTTGGCAAAAGGCCAGCCAGCGCAACTGGTTGTCTTGCAGGCGATCACCCGGGCCCTTGACCTCAATCATGCGGTAGGTTTTTTGCTCAGGGTACAGCTGGATCAGGTCAGGCATGCCTGTGCGATTGGCCCTTATATCCAGCAACAAACGCCGGAACCACAGTTTCAAGTGCGCCGCAGGCAGGCACTCCAGCGCCTCTTCGAGCAGGTCGGGGGGCAGGTGATTCCAGGCGACAAAAGGCGATTGCAGGCCCTTTTTGGCGGCATAGGTCTCGCCAATCGTGGCCCGATAACGACCATCATCGAGCTGCGCCAGGCAGCGCTCGAACAACTCGGTACGCTGATGATAAAAATCGTCTTCGTGCAAGTCTGCAGGGCCGACCTGATACGGGTGAAAAAATGCCCCCGGCAGCGGCGCAAAAATGGCTGGCCAGCACAGCAAGCCGAACAGGCCGTTGATCAGGGTGTTCTCCACATAATGCACCGGTGCCTGGCCAGTATGAAGATGCGCCACCACCTGCTGTTCCACGCTGCTGGCAGTGTCCCGTGGCAGGCACAGGTCGAGGCGATCCGGGGCTGTCGATTTGACCACCGCCAGGGCTGCCAGCCCCAATTTGCGCCGCAACCGCGGGATAATCCGCAACAGATGCTGATGCTCTGCGTCGTTGACTGGCCCCTGTTGCGCAACTTGCGCCAGGCTTAACGCGGCCTGGTAGAGCTCCTGGCGCTCAAGCACGCGGATACTGCGCTGGCGTGCCTCAGGGTGCTGGCTGTGCTGGTACAACTGCAATGCCCGGTCCAGCTCCCCTGCCCGCTCCAGATGCTGGCCGAGCTGAAACAGCAAACGTGCACGCCGGCGCTGCAACCAGCGGTTATCCGCCTCGTAGTCCAGCACCTGTTGCAGCACGGCCTCGGCATCGCCGTTGAGCTCAAACTGCTCGCGACAGGCGTAAAGGTGCAAGTAACCTTCAATATCGGCCCGACAGCGCAACGCCCGGGATTCAGGGCTGAACTCGACCCTTTCATAGCTGAACAGGCCCAGGTCTGCCAGCACCAGGTCCGACCAGCTCTGCCCCAGGTTGCCAAAGAACATCAACCGCAGGCGATCGCACAGCGCCCGGTGGTTGAGGGTATAAAGTGCTTCGCCAAGCCCGGGATGCCATTGCCCCAGGCTCTGCTGCTGTGGAAAAACGCCGGCCAGTTCCTCGAGCCAGTCCGATTTCCTGGCCTTGGGCCGAGTGATATGTGCGCTGAAACGGCCGAGGATCTCCGGTTTTTGCAGCAGTTCAAACACCTCGGCCAACCCCAGGGGCGCCTGCTCGTCCAGCCAGCCCAACGCCAGCAACGCCGTTGCGGCCCGTGACGGCTCGCCGATCTCCGGGTAATTGAGCTTGCTGGCCCGAAAATGCACGCCCTTGCGCATCACCATGCGCACCCACAACGCCTGCGAGGCCACGGGCAGCTGGGCAAAACCCGCGATAAAACACTGCTCGTCGACGCTCAGGACATCGTCATAACGGGCGGCGATCCAGTCGAGAACATGCTGGAAGTTCTTCAGGTAATAAAACGGGTCTTCGAGGGGATTGGAAATCACGGGCAAAACGGACCACTGGCTTTGAATACTGGATATGCGTACAGATACCAGCTTGCCCGGCACTCTGGCAAATCCTATTGGATGAGCGGCTTACAGGCGGGCAGCCCGTCAGGCTGGCTAACGGGCCTGCTGAACGCGGGTATCAACCCTTCGGTGCCGTCTGCCAGGGTTTCTTGCCCGGATCGTGTGCCGACAGGTTGGCGATCAACGAGTCGCATTGCTTGAAGTCGATTCTTTGCATCTGATACAGCGCCTGCAACGACGCCAGCGACAAACCGCTGACGGACTCGAGCCAACCGGCATCCACCTGCGTCGTGGTGCCGGCCGCCATCAACAACTGACGGAAGTCCTGGAGAAAACGCAGTTTGTCGGGGTAACAATTATGTAAAAAGGCTTCCAGCCCGCGGGCCTGATTGACAAACGGCGAGCAGATAAAACAACCCAGTTGTTCATCATTGACACCGTGCAACTCGCTCAGATATTGCGTGGCCACCCCGTGCAGTTTGTGGATTCTTTTGGGGGTATTGAAGGTTGCTCCCAACTGCTTGATCAACTGCCCTTTAAAGCGATCATTGGCCTTGTTTTCCTGGGAAGCACGGCGCAAATACGCATCCGCCCCCACGCTGTAATCCACACCATATTGATAAGTACCGCGCAAACCGTGGACATGGGCGGCCAATAGTACGACGGCAGCCTGGGGTTCTTCGATATCAAACGCTTTGATATTCCACGGCCCCTCTACAAACATCAGCACTTGCGAGTGCAACACATCCACTTCATGGCACAGGCAATCAAATATATTGATCACATTGATATCCGTGCCGACACCGGCAACCGTCACTTCGCCACTGTGCGCCGGGGCCAGATGCAACAACTGCTTGTAGTCATCATCCAACTGGCTGCACAACTTGACTGCCATTTCAAAGCCATCATGCCCGCCTCCCTTTGGCCAGTGCCCCTGTCGGTGGGCGACCTCCAGAATCCAGGTTACATACTGGCCCAGATGGCTGGGCGGGCGGCGGTCAATCAACGCGTCGACCTTGCCTCCCCACTCGCAGGCATGCCGATATAACTTGGCGCGCCCCAGCAGGTCGGCATAAAAGAAAGTTGCCCGGGCGTCGCCTTGGGTCAAATGCCCCGACATCAATACCTGGGTTCGGTTCAGCTCCGATGCCTGGCTCTGAAAAGCACCCGGCTTATGCAACCTGCCAAGGCCCTTTTTCATCGACCAGCAATAACTCCACGCGATCATCGTCATAAATAAACAACTCACTGCATTGGGTCTGGATGCGCTCCATCACATTGGCCGTCATCCGCGGCTGACGCAGTATTGCAATGCGCAATATAAAGGTGTGCGGCGAGCGCCCGGCGATACTAAGTTGTGCCGCGCGCAAAAACGCCAGGGTATAAGCGCACTCCTTGCCGCCTTCATGAACAACCATCACCCGATAGCGCCCTATTCGCTCAAGCCCTCCGGCTGCCACCATTAAACGTTGAATCAACAACTGCAAGGCAATGCGCTCGGGGCGGCTGAAAAAACCCAGGAGTCGGTGCAGGACTTGTTGATAGACAAAACTCATGGCTTGTTCATGAAAGTTATTCATGGGCTATCCCTCCATATCGAGGGTCTTATTATCGGCAGCCCGATTTGACGCGCCCACATTTACATCAACCCTGCAGGTCAGAACAGACTTGGCGCACATACGCACAGGAATAACCCTACAAGGAAACCTTCGAAAAAATACATATTGTGCTACATGACAACTTTATGAATTACTTTTGCCCTTTCTTTCCACACTAAAATTCATGTATTCGCCCTGGCCTGCTGAGCGCAACACGGGGAAAAAAATACAACTTTCGCCAGCACAAAAAAAACGCCCCTGAACACTGCGTTCAGGGGCGCGTTTATTACCGTGTACTTGTCAGACCGCAGCCAACTGCAAGGCCACCCGACCGCGACAAGGGCAATCGTCCATATAGCGATGGGCTTCAACAAAGTTTTCAAATGGAAAAACCTTGATCTCCAGCGGCGTCAGCACCCCGTCGGCGGTGAGCTGGTTGATATCACGCAAGGCACGTTTCATCGCTTCTTCGTCCTGGGCGATGCCCAGCTCGGGTTTGCCGGTGAAGTTGCCGATGCAGTGGACGAAAAACTTGATGTTCTTCTGGAAGCACGCGCAGCCCGGGAACCCCGTTTGGTTGCCGCCCTGCAAGCCATACAGCACCAGGCTGCCACGCGGTGCCAGCACATCACCCAGCACCGACATTTGCGGACCGCCCAGACCATCGAGCACTACATCCACGCCCTTGCTGTCGGTGATCTTGTTGATCTGCATCAGCAGGTCTTGCTCTTCGGTGACAATCACATGGTCGGCACCCAGGGTCAGCAGGCACTCGCGTTCGCTGGCATCCTTGGTCGCGGCAATCACCTTCAGGCCCAGGGCCTTGCCCAATTGCACGAAGGAAGGCCCGGCACAGTGGCTGGCATCGGTAATCAGCACGCTCTGCCCGGGCTTGGCCTGCGCCAGGTCGACATAGGCAAAATAGGCAATCAGCAGCGGCGTGTAATGCACGCTGGCCTCGACCGCAGACAACACGTCCGGGTAGCGGGTCAGGGTGGAGCGCGGCATCAGGATCAGCTCGCCATAGGTCGGGTAGTCGTTGGCGCTCTGGCCAGGGAAGCTGGCGACCTTGTCACCAATGGCCAAATCTTCCACACCGGCCCCCACGGCGGTGACGACACCCGCCATTTCATGGCCGATACCCGCGGGCAAACGAGCGTGACTGGGGGCCAGGTTCTGGCGCCACAGGACGTCATACCAGCTGATGCCAATGGCCTCGACACGGACCTGTACTTCGCCAGGCGCAGGCGCAGCGACTTCGTGCTCTTCGCACTTGAGCACCTCGGCCGGTCCAAACTTGTGAAAACGGATCGTGCGCGACATTACCAACCTCGCCTAATTAATCGCTAATACCACGGGACTTTATCCGGGCTTTGTGCGCAAGACTAACAGACAGCATTAATAGTCGACATGCCTGACATTGATCCGCCGACAGGTTGGCCCGCACCACATCCCGCAAAAACCCGGCAAACCCGCTTTAAACGGGTGATAAAACGCCTGCAGAAAAGTAAGAAAAAAATCTACCGAGTGACGAAAAATCGTTTTTGCCAGTAAGATCCGTTACTTGACTACCTGTTGAACCCCCAGCGAAGCCTGCCTGATGAACCGTAACGACTTGCGTCGCGTCGATCTGAATTTGCTGATCGTCTTTGAAACCCTGATGCATGAACGCAGTGTGACCCGTGCAGCCGAGAAGCTTTTTCTGGGGCAGCCGGCCATCAGTGCGGCATTGTCACGCTTGCGCAACCTGTTCGACGACCCGCTGTTTGTGCGTACCGGGCGCAGCATGGAACCGACCGCCCGGGCGATCGAGATCTTCGCCTTGCTGTCGCCGGCCCTGGACTCGATCTCCACGGCTGTCAGCCGTGCGTCCGAGTTCAACCCGGCCACCAGCACCTCGGTATTTCGCATTGGCCTGTCGGACGATGTCGAATTCGCCCTGCTGCCCTTGCTGCTCAAGCGCTTGCGCGCGGAAGCGCCGGGTATTGTCCTGGTGGTTCGCCGGGTCAACTACATCCTGATGCCGCCGTTGCTGGCCTCGGGGGAAATTTCCGTGGGCGTCAGCTACACCAGTGACCTGCCGGCCAACGCCAAGCGCAAGGTATTGCGCCGCAGCCGTCCCAAACTGCTGCGTGCCGACACCATGCCGGGTTCACTGAGCCTGGACGACTTCTGTGAGCGACCCCATGCCCTGGTGTCTTTTGCTGGCGACCTGAGCGGGTTTATCGACACTGAGCTGGAAAAAATGGGCCGCAAGCGCCATGTGGTCCTGGCCGTGCCGCAGTTCAACGGCCTGAGCACCCTGCTGGCGGGCACCGACATCATCGCCACCGTCCCCGACTACACGGCCGAAGCACTGACGGCTGCGGGTGGCGTACGCGCCGAGGACCCGCCGCTGGACACACAAAGCTTCGAACTGCACATGGCCTGGCGCGGCGCCCAGGACAACGACCCGGGGGAGCGCTGGTTGCGTTCAAGGATTCAGATGTTTTTCGGGGATCCGGACAGTCTTTGACAGAGGCGTCTGGAACCGTTCTGAAATGCTTGTTTCAGAGGGTTTCAAAGGCTCATTTTGATCCACTGCCATCCGTCGAATTCTGCTAGATTCCAGCCTTATTGGGGGCAAATATGGGGGCACGTTTGCCACTAAAAAAATGGCATGCCCCCAAATATGAACGACTCAGCCAACTAAGATAGACGCGAGTGCTCAGCTTTCTCTCAAGCTCATGTGTGAAAATATTTCCACCGGGCCCGTGTGCTGAATAGCCCCAGGACACAATAGCAACAGTTCCTCGGCCAACACCTATGCCTACTCGGCTTGCAGAGGCACAAGCCTTTATCACATGGCGGTAATGCTCACCTGTCCCACGCAGCATCACCGCCAAGACGCGCACTCGCAACAGTTTTGGACGACAGCATTTGCGCCTGTTGTGCCGGCGCCCAAGCTTAACAAAACGCTTACTCAAGCACCCCCGGATCGCGGCGGATTTCTTCCCGGGCCATAGCCTCCCACAAGAACGGGAACCCGTTGGCATCAGTGCGCTTGCCGGTGGCAAGCACCACTTGATCGGGCAACGGCGAACCGCCTCCGAGTGCCTCTACATGCCAGGCCAGACGGCTGCGCCACTCCAGGGTGATCGCACGCAAATGCGCCTGGCGTATACCGTTACCCACCACCAGCACACCGTGGTTGGCAAGCAACGCCCACTTGTTGGGGCCCAGTGCGTTCACCACGGCACGCCCCAATTCGCCGTCTTCAACCGTGCCGCGGTACTCGTCATAGAGCACCGGGTCGGTGTCAACCAGGGCCGATGTCTGGTCGTAGACCGGCGGTATGCGCCCCGCCGCCGACCACACCGATCCCCATTGCGGGTGATTATGGATCACCACCTGAACATCATGCCGTGCGGCATGTAAGTCCATATGCAAGTTGATCGCCGGGGTGATGTTCCATTCTCCTTCAATCACCTTGCCCGCATGATCGAGGCGCACGATATCCGAAGCACTCACCTCTGCCCACGTCAGCTCCCACGGGTTGGCCAGGTATGTGCCGTCGTCCTGGCGCACCGTGATATGGCCGGCGATATGGTCGTTATAGCCTTCGCGACACAACACCCGGCACAGCAGGGCAAGCGTCTGGCGGGGGCTCAGTTCGGGCAGCAGCGCATGCCGGCCCGGCTTGGGCGTGAAGCGCGCCAACAGCGCCTGGTTCAGTTTGTCGTGCAACATGGATAGTCCCCTTCAATCACGCGTGGATGCTCTGGCGAGCGAATACAGAGGCACGCTGCATGCGCCGCTGGTGGGGTTGATAATCAAGGATGGCGTTGTGAAGTACGCTGCGGTTATCCCAGATCACCATGTCACCGACAGACCAGCGATGGCGAAAGGCAAAATGCGCCTGCTGGCAATGGCCGTGTAAATAAGCAAGCACCGCGTCGCTTTCAGGGATGGCCAGGCCGTCGATGTAGGTGGTGTACGTCGGGCTCACATACAGCGCCTTGCGACCTGTTACCGGGTGTTTGATCACCAGCGGATGCAAGTGCCGACGATTCATGTTGATCACCTCCAGGTAGCGCTCGTGACTGACCACGTTCTGGCGCAACGCTGCGGTCATCGGCCCGTTCATGTCGTGCCAGGCACTCAGGCCCTCAAGGTAGTGCTGCATGCGCTCTGACAGTGCGTCATACGCCGTGGTCATGCTGATCCAGCAGGTGTCACCCCCCACCGGCGGCAAGATGTGCGCGTGGGTCATGGTGACGATGGGCGGGCTCGGTAAAAAACTTTCGTCGTGGTGCCACATATCGGCACGGTCACCCTGCCTGGAGTCAATCACGGTGATCTGCTCAAGGCCTTCGCCCAGATTGGGATAGAACGTGTGGACTTCCGGCTCGCCAAAATGCCTGGCAATCGCCAGGTGTTGCTCAGGCCTCAAGCCCGGGACGTGCAGTACCAGGGCTTCATGTTGAACAAGTGCCGCTTCAAGCCCTGCCAGGGTATCTGGCAAGAATACGCAAGCGGGATCCAGATCAAGTACCTCGGCGCCAATACTTGGCCCCAGGGGGCGGACGGTGAAAGCTGATGACATGGGCAATCTCCCGGCAGGTGTGGAGTAACCGATCCTGTAGCGCGCATCGCTGCGCGTTTGGACGTTGTCTGATCGACGAAAATGATCATACTGACGTCGCCAAGGTTCAGATATTCGCATTCCGCAAGGCACAATTTTCCTTGGTAAGTTATTGATTTTGTTTGTTTATATTCAAGATAGAGGGCCATGTGAAATGGCCCGCTCGGCTTTTTGCAAACAACCAAGGCGATAAAACCGCGATGGCCCCAAACATTCCCCCGGCTCAGCTTCCCGCGCTACGCAAGCGCCCGAGCCAGTCACGCTCGCGCGCTAGTGGACGCCGTGGAACAGGCGTGCTTGCAGATTCTCGATGCAAAAGGCGAAGCATCGCTGACCGTCGCCCTTATCTCGGAGCTGTCAGGGGTCGCCGTCGGTTCCATCTACCAGTACTTCCCCAGCAAGGATGCAATTGTGGCCTTGTTGTACGAGCGTGTTCTCGATGAAGAAACCCAGACGCTGTTGCGCATGCGTGAGCAATTGACCGGCAAGCCTTTGCGATTGGCGTTGCGGGATATACTGGCCAACATCATTCGGGTGGAAACGCGACTGTTCAAATTGAACAAGGCCTTTCACTTGCGTTACCACTCGGCCCTTCACCTGGGCAAGTGGCGCGGCCCTTACCAGACGACAGGCGAGTTCATCGAAGCCACCTGGTTGCCGCTGGTGCGACTGTACGAGCATGAGATCAACACCGAGCACCCGGCCCTGGCGGCTTATTTGCTCGGGCAAGGCTTGCGCAGCGTGATCCGCTCGGTGCTGGATGATATGCCGGCGCAAATGGAATCCGCAGCATTCCTTGATAGCCTGGTTGGCATGGCGATGGGCTGCTTGCAGCCAGCCTCGTTTGACTGATATCCGGCCACGGGCGCTGGATCGAGGTCGGGTTTTGTACTCAACCTCCGTCAGCGGGTTTTATTGTCCGCAGCCTGGTCGCCCTGATCAGGCCGGAAAATGCCTGCATCACGCCGGGCCAATGCCAACAACTCATCCACGACCATCCTGATTTTGGGTTGTATATAGCGCGTGCGTGGCCAAATCACATGGATGGGCATTTCGGCGCCTGCATAAGTGTCCAGCACCGGCACCAGTAGACCTTCCTGGATATGCGTCTGCACCAGCCAAGTGGGCAGTTGCGCCAGCCCGCCTCCGGCCAGCGTCATGTCCAGCAGCATTTCCCCGTCCCCCATCTCGTGCTTGACCCGTACTTCGTGCTCATGGGTCTGCCCCTTCTCGTCAATCAGCATCCAGGTTTTACGGGTGCCGTTGCGCCAGCCAACAATGCAATCGTGGTCCAAAAGGTCTTCAGGGGTTTGAGGCGTGCCTTGTTCTTGCAAATAACCGGGCGTCGCGCAAATCAACAGGCATTGACTGCCCAGCTTGCGCGCGACGATTTCTGCGTCATCCTTCAAATTGCCGATACGGACTACAAGGTCGATGCCATCGTTGACGATATCCACCAGCCGCTCACTGAAACTCACGGACAGATCGAGCTGTTTATAGCGCACAGCCATATCGATCAGGGTCGGCAAAATATGTCGTCGGCCAAAGGCGGCCGGCAGGTCTATGCGCAGCCGACCGATAGGCTCCTGCTGCCCGGTGGTCAAGAACCCCTGGGTCTCGGCCAGCTCATCCATCACCCGCAGGCAACTGGCCAGGTAGGCTTCACCTTCGGAGGTGAGGATCAGGCGTCGCGTGGTGCGGTGCAGGAGCTTGACGCCCAGGCGCGCTTCAAGCCGGGTGATGCTTTTACCCACCGCCGAACTGGTGACCCCGAGTTCGAGTGCCGCCGCGGTGAAACTCAAGGACTGAGTCGAGGCAACGAACTCACGAATACCGTCAAACGGATTTGCAGTCATTATGGCTTCCAGGGCTGAAGTGAAAGGGTTTCTGATTGCATATCCGCTAAATCATACAGCAATGGGCAAGCGTCAATGGCGCGTCAGCGATGGCCCCGCTCAAACAAAAATGCGCCTCAACTGGAGGCGCATTGTTCGCGGCTGCTGTTGCGTTGCGGCCAGACGACTTCGAGGCGGGTATGGGTGATTCGCCATTGGCCATCGATGCGCCGGTACTCGTCGGCATAGAGCCCAAGCAGCAGCAACGGATTGGGATCAGCCTTGGAGGCGGTCTCGAAATCGATCAGGTAGCAGCGACCTTGTGCCGTATCCGGCCCGGTCAGCTTCACCCAGTGGTTGGCGATAGCATGCAGGAACGGATAACTGCCCTGGCGGTCGCGATCAAACAGGGTGAAGGCATCATTCAGACCGGCACGTATGGCATCGATGCCCTGCATTTTGCCGACGGTGACTTCCACCACGGCATCTGCCGAAAACACCTGGTCGAGTGCGGCGATGTTGTTGCTGTCCAGATGGTGGGCGTAAAGGGTCCTGAGAGAGCGGATTTCTTCACGATCGAGCAGTGCCTTGAGCTGGATATCCATGCAAGTGACCTCGTTGATGATGGGTTGGCTGGACTGCACAGACATTAGCCTGCACATTGACTGCGCCAGGGGCATGCCAGCTTCAGCCGAGTAATGACCATCACTGTAGGCGTGTTCAAATAAAAGATAATCCACAAATAATTCCAAACATTCTGGAATCACAGGATCAAATAGAACCCCTCTTTGCGGTATGTGCGGCCAGGCGCATGCCCCTCCAAGGATCGATATGCTGCGCAAAGCCCAGATCATTACCTTCCCGGCCCTGATCACATCGGTGCTGTTGCTTACTGGTTGTCCGCCGCCCGCTGAATTCACCCAGTGGCAACGCACGTCCACTACCGTCGTGGGAGTCCAGGCGGCCATGGCTAAATGTGGCGAGCCTGTAGGACACTCAATGAACCGTTATCCGACTAACGAACGGGTGCTGCAGTTTCAGTGCATGCAGCGCCTGGGTTTTACCCGTAAAGACGGCTTTGATTTCTGCGCAGTCATGATCAATGCGCCGGCCTGCGTCGAAGCAAGAATGGGCCATGCGCTGAGTGTGTCCCAGCTCGAGGCCTTGCCGTTTGAAGCCGATGAAGGCTTCTATCCGATCAAGCCTGATTCCGGCCGCTATGAAGACATGCAGGTCACCTGGCGCAAGGTGGGCGCACCCCGCCACTTCTCGATGCAAGTGGCGAATAATCGCGAAGCGCTGCCGGTCATGTATGCCTGCGGCTATCCACAGCCGCTGGGGTCGAACCTGGACGTCGCCAACATCGGGCGCACAGCCCGAGCGCAACGCTGCATGATGGATCACGGCTTTGAACCGAAGGACAAAATGATGCTGGTGTGTCGGCCTTATCCCACCGTCACCGCCTGTAAAGGCAGCGCTGGACACCGCGGCTGACGGTTCAGGATCACCCGCGACACCCGGCTTCTGGCCGTTCACTGCCAGCAGCCGGGGGTACTTCTTTTTAGAAGTCCACTGTCGCAGACAGCTCAACGGTACGCGGCGCACCAAGGCCCAGGCTCGACAGCAGCGGCGTGCCCCAATAGGCCTTGTTGGCTACGTTGGTCACGCTGGCGCGCAAGGTCAGCGCACGGCTGGCCACCTGGGTGGCGTAGCGGCTGCCCAGGTCATAGACGGTATACCCCGGAATCGACTGGGTATTGTTGGTGTCGATGTACTGCCAGGATACCGAGGTGGCATTGGCGGTCAATGTCAGGCCGGGTACCAGCGGTGTGTCCCACTCCACCCCCAATTTGCCTTGCAGCTTGGGCAGGCCGGTGGCGGTCTTGCCCTTGTGCTCCCCGGCGGTGATCTTGGGGTCGACATGGGCCACACCGCCCATCAGGCGCACATCCTGCAGCGGCGAGCCGAAAAAGCTCCACTCGACACCACGGTTACGCTGCTCGCCACCAAAGGAGAAGATGTTGCTGACCGGGTCGATGTAACTGTTGGGGCGCTCGATCTGGTACAGGCTCAAGGTGTGGGTGAACTCGCCCAGGTCCACCTTGACCCCGACCTCCTTCTGCTTTGACTTGTAGGGTGCAAACACATCCCCGGCATTCTCTGCCGTCATCGGCGCAGTGGCGCCCTTGCTCAGGCCTTCGATGTAGTTGGCATACAGCGAGACCTGGTCAGTGACCTTGACCAGCAATGCCGCCGCCGGTGTATTGGCCGCCTCGTCATACCCCGGGACGTTGCGTGCGCCGGTTTTGACGTTAAAGGTGTCGGTGCGCACTTGCTGGCGGCGCAAGCCAAGGGTCAGCTGCACCCGATCATCAAGGATCGACAGGGTGTCTGCCAGGCCGTAGCTGGTCAGACGGGTTTCGGAGTGGGCAATATAAGGAAAGTCCCTGGCCGCCGCCGGGCCCCACACCGGGTTGTAAATATTGGTGACCCACTCGGCCCCCGGCACATTTCTGCGCCCGTAGTCCTTTTGCGTATCGCCATAGTGGGTGGCATTCAGGGTCCATTGGTGCTTGATCGCACCCGTTTGCAAATGCCCGCGCACGCCCATCTCCCCGGAGGTTTCTTCCAGGTCCATTTTCAATTGGCCCATCTTGGTCTCAAAGTCACCCGCATCGTTGAATACCGTCGCCAACATCGTGCCGCTGTATTCGTAGTGGGTCTGGCTCATGCCGTAGGCGGCATAGGCCATCAGGCTGTCGGTCAGGTCGTACTCACCGCGGATGATGGCACCCCGGTCCGTTGTCTGCACATAGGCCCAGTCAGGGTTGAGCAGTGTATCGGCCTTGGGCGGTTTGGGCACCGCCACGCCTGGGCCCAGGTTAATGCCACGGTTCTGACCGCGCACACGATCTTCAGCTTCATACAGGTCAGCAGACAGGCGTACACGCTCGCCACGCCAGTCCAGGCCGAGCGAGGTCAGCTCAGCTTTCGGCTTTTGATGGTCGATCGCGCCGTCACCCTCGCGGTACACCCCGTTAAAACGGACACCGAACTGGTTGTCATCGCCAAAACGCCGACCGACGTCCACATGCCCGCCGAACTGCGCATCGGACATATAGGTACCGGTCAGTCGGGTCAACGGCTCATCCCCTGCCCGCTTGGGCACCAGGTTGACGCTGCCGCCCACCGAGCCGCCCGGCGGCATGCCATTGAGCAGGGCCGACGGTCCCTTGAGCACTTCGATGCGCTCGTACATTTCTGGCGAAATCCGGTAGTAAGGCGCCACGCCATACAGGCCGCCGATGCTCACATCGCTGATACTGCTGGCGAAGCCGCGGATCGAGTAGTTCTCGCTGAAGGTGCCGGTCAGGCCGTTGCTGAACACTGCTGGGTCGGTGGCGGCAATCACCTGGGTAATGTTCTGGGCCTGGCGGTCGGCAATGTATTTTTCCGTGTAGCTGATGGTACTGAACGGCGTTTCCATAAAGTCCTTGTTGCCCAGCAGGCCCACCCGGCTGCCATAGGCCACTTGATCACCCGCGTAACTGGGGGGCAAACCGGCAGGTGTGGCCATGTCGCCCTCGACCAGGGTTGCGGGCAGGGTTGAGACGTCGCCGTGTTCTTCTTCGGCCAAACTCTCGGCACAGGCTGTCAGCCCTGTCATGCCCAGGGTCAGGCCAAGGAGCACGGTCTGTACAGCTTTAGCGGTGCGGCTCAAGGCAAAAACTGCGCAGGGTGGCGCAATGCGAGGATGTAGAGGGCGTTTGCTCACGCGAGGACTCCGTTGGTTGAGAGATTGTTTTTTATATGAATCAGAATGCTAGAAATGAAACTAATGAGAATCATTAGGCCTCAATAAAAGGCCTGGCCCGGGCCTGCCCTGCTTTAGCCCTGATAGCCCTTGAGCACGTCGTCGATCAGCAGTTTCAAGGAGGTCGGGCTGGCCCCGGTGACGTACCAGGCCTGGGCATCGACAAAGATCACCCGGCCGTTTTTCCAGGCATTGGTCTGGCGCAACAGTGGGTTGCCCATACTCCGGGCATCCATGACCGGGCGGCCCTCCATCACGGCGGTGCGGTCCACCACATAGATAATGTCGGGGTTGGCCTGCTGAATAAATTCACTGGACACCGGCTGGCCATGCAGGCCGGTTGCACTCGTCGGCCCGGCAGGTTTTACCCCGAGGTCGTTGAAGACAAAGCCGTAACGCGAGTGAACGCCGAAAGCGCTGTAGGCGCCGTTGTTGTGCAACACCACCAGGGCTTTTTCAGGGCGCTCCCGGGTAATGGCCCTGGCCTGCTCGACCTTGGCATCCAGGTCGGCCACTTTTTGCTGCGCCAGCGCCTGCTTGCCAAACACTTGCCCGAGGGTCAGCAGGTGAGCCCGGATAACGTCGATATGCCGCGCCTCGCTGTCGCGATAATCGACATCGAAGTGCAGGGTCGGCGCCATGTCGCTCAGTTCGCCATAGTGGCTGGCCTGCAGCGAGGTGATCAGGATCAGGTCCGGCCGTGCGCCATGTACCCGCTCCAGGTTGGGTTGCACGATGGCCCCCAGGTCCTCAACACCCGGCGCATCCTTGTAGCGGGCAAGAAAGTGCGGGACAAAATCCTTGGGCATGCCCGCCACGGGCACGCCCAACTGATCAAGAAAGTCGACCTCATTCATGTCCAGGGCAACCACCCGTTGTGGCACATGTTCGATCAGGGTGGTGCCCAGTTGGTGCTGCACCCGAACCGCTGCGTACCCTCCCTGCTCTGCCGGTGCGCGGGTGGCTTGCCGGGGCATTTCGCCGCTGCTGTCATTGCACCCTTGCACCGCCAGCGTGGCGGCAATCAACAGGACCAGCGGCCTGAGGCGATAGATGTGATGGAAGGTCATTGCCGTTCTCTTTAGGGGTTGAAGTAGTTGCACAAACGCCCGCGCGGGCCCTGGCTGATGTCGAAGTCCAGCCCGTACAGTTCACCCAGCTGCGCTTCGGTAATCACCTCGTCCACGCTGCCGGCGCACTGCACCGCCCCCGCTTTCATGGCGACGATATGGTCGCTGTAGCTGGCGGCAAAGTTGATGTCATGCACCACCAGAACCACCGTGCGCCCGTGCTCGTCACACAGCCGGCGCAGCGCCCGCATAATCTGCACGGCGTGCTTGATATCGAGGTTGTTGAGGGGTTCGTCGAGCAGCAGGTAGTCGGTCTGCTGGGCGATGGTCATGGCCAGAAACGCCATTTGCCGTTGCCCGCCGCTGAGTTCGTCGAGGTAGGCATGGCGCAGCGGCTGCAGCGACAAAAAGGCGATGGCTTCGTCGATCACCTGGTGGTCCTCGCGGGTCAGGGCGCCCCGGCTGTAGGGGAAGCGCCCGAAGGCGACCAGCTCCTGTACGGTCAGGCGCAGGTTGAAGTCCGGCGACTGGCGCAACGTGGCGACACGCCGGGCGTATTCGCCCACGGGAATGCCCGCCACCGTTCGCCCCTCGAGGCAAACGGTACCGGCGCAGGGTTGCATCAGCCGGGCAATCATCATCAGCAGCGTGGTTTTGCCCGCGCCATTGGGGCCGATCAGCGAGGTCAGGCGTTGCCCCGCAAAGCGGGCATCAACACCTCGCAAAACGGTTTTGCTGCCATAGGCCTTGTGCAGGTTGTGAACGGTGATCATGGCGCTCCTCGGGTACGCACCATCAGCACCAGGAAATATCCGCCACACAGCAGATTGATCAGGATGCCGACCGTGGTTGTGTAGTTGAAAACATGCTCGACCAGCAGCTGGGCGGCGATAAACAGGCCGATGGCAACCGCACTGCCCAGCGCCAGCGTGACCCGGTGCCTGAACGTGCGGGCCAGGGCATAGGTGCTATTGGCGACGAAAATGCCCATAAAGGCCGTTGGTCCCAGCAGGCTGGTCGATACCGCAACCAGGGCCGCGATCAGGGCCAGGTGCAGGCGCACGCTGTGTCGATAGTCGACCCCCAGGGATATCGCCTGGTCACGCCCCAGCGACAGTACGTCGAGGGTGGCCAGGCTCTTGCGCCCCACCAGGGCGACTGCTGCCACCACCAGCGCGCCATACAACAACTGCGGTGATTGCACCCGATTGAACGAGGCCAGGCTGAAGCTCTGCAGTACCGAAAACTCACCGGGGCTGACCTTGAGCTGGACAAACTGGGTAAACGTGCCGATCACCAGGGTCAGCACCAGCCCGACCAGCAGCAGGGTGTACACGTTGCTGTTGCCGTCCCGGAACAGCCAGCGGTGGATCCCCCACGAATAGGCCAGCATCACCACCACGGACAGCAGGAAGTTGCCGTGGATGCCGAGCAACACCACGCTGCTGGTGCCAAGCAACAACACCAGCAAGGCCTGCAACAACAGGTACACGGCCTCGTAGCCCATGATCGCCGGCGTCAGGATGCGGTTGCCGGTCAGGGTCTGGAAGGTGATTGACGACCAGGCGATGCACACGCCACCGATGACCATCGCCCCCAGCCGGGTCAGCCGCCTGGGGATCACATACTCAACGTCCATGCCTGCGCCCAGAAACACAAACACCAGTGCCAGCAGCGTAACGGTGCCCCACACGGCCAGTCGGGGTTGCAGGCGCCTCATCGCTGCCTCCAGATGATCAGCGCGAGAAACAGCACGCCACCCACGCTGCCTGCGGTCAGGCCAATCGGCACCTCGAACGGGTAGATCAGGACGCGCCCGAGAATGTCGCAGGCCAGCAGCAGGCTGGCCCCGCTCAGCGCCACGATGGGCAATGTACGCCCAAGGTTGTCGCCGTAACGCAGCGCCACCAGATTGGGAATCACCAGCCCGACAAAGGGGATCGCGCCCACGCTGATCACCGAGGCCGACACCGTGACCGCCACCAGCAGCAGGCCCAGCGCCACGGTGGCCGGATAGTTCAGACCCAGGCTGGTGGCCATGCCCTCACCCATGCCGACCAGGGTGAAACGGTGTGCATACAGGTAGGTCAGCGCAACGATCGGCAAGATCAGGTAGATGATTTCGTAACTGCCCTGCACCACCCGGGAGAAGTCCCCCAGCAGCCAGCCCTGCATGCTTTGCATGATGTTGTGGCGATAGGCGTAGAACTCGGCGATGGCACTCAAGACGCCGCCATACATCAGGCCGATGACCGGCACCAGCACCGTGTTCTTGAACTGGATGCGGCGAATCAGCAGCACAAACACCAACCCCGCGGCGAAGCAGACTACCAGCGCAAACAGCATGCGTACCGGCACGCTGGCAGCGGGCACCAGGGCCAGCGACAACAGGATGCCAAGCTTGGCGGCATCCAGGCCGCCCGAGGTGGCCGGCTCGACAAACTTGTTGCGCACAAGATGCTGCAGAATCACCCCGCACACCGACAGGCCAACGCCAGTGAGCACCAGTGCGGCCAGACGTGGCAGGCGACTGGCAGTCAAGGTCAGCCAGGCATCCCCCGACCACTCCAGTTGCCGCGCCCCCACCAGCAACGAGGTCACGCAAAGCAAGGCAAATACGGCCAACCCGCCTGCACGCATCAGGCTTGCCCGCCGATACGCCAGCCCTTGGCCACCCGGCGCTGCGCCAGGAAATGGGCATAACGCCCTGCGCCGGCCAGCAATGCCGCCGGCGCTCCCTGCTCGACAACCCGGCCTTGGTCGAGCACCACGATCTGGTCGGCCATAGCAATCGTCGACAGTTGGTGCGCAATCACCACCAGGGTGCGGCGCCCGCGCAGCCTGGCCAGGGTCTGGGCGATCAGTTGTTGGTTGTCGGCATCCAGCGCGGCCGTGGCCTCGTCCACCAACAGGATGGGTGCGTCCTTGATCAGCGCACGCGCAATGCCGATACGCTGACGCTCGCCACCCGACAGCCGCGCCCCGCCCTCGCCGACCTGAGTATCGAGCCCCTGCGGCAAACGCTCGATCAGTTCGCTGACTCCGGCTTGCTGCACTGCGTCAAGGAGTTCGGCGTCACTGGCGGCGGGTTTGCCCAGGCGAATATTGTCGGCAATGCTGCCCTGGAACAGATAACTGTCCTGGAAGATCTGGCTGATCTGAGCGGCCAGTTGAGTGCTGGTTATCTGCCGCACATCCACCCCGCCGATCAGTACGCAGCCCTGGCTTGGGTCATAAAACCGCGCAATCATCCGTACCAGGGTGGTCTTGCCCGAACCGGAGGCGCCAATCAACGCGGTCATGCTGCCCGGTTCGATACGCAGGCTGATGCCCTGCAGCACATCGGGCTGGTCGGGGGCATAGCGCATGCCGAGGCTGCGCAACTCGATTGAAGCATCCGCCGGTTGCTGCGGCTGTTGCGGTTGCACCAGGGGCTGGGCGGCGAACAGGCTCTGCACGGCCGCAAGCTGGCCGCAGGCGCTGCGCAGGATCTCGGCATAGCTGGCCACGTCCAGCAGCGGCTCGATATAGCGACTGGTCAGGACCAGCGCAACGATCACGGCAACCACTGACGCCCCCTGCACCTCCAGGCCCAGCCGCGGGCTGAGCCACAGGGCTGCGGCCACCAGCAGCGCAGCAAAGATCGCCTGCACCACCCAGGCATTGAGTACCACCGAGAGTGACGATTGTACGATCAGCCGCAAGCCAGACTGACGCTGGCGCTCGATGGCTTGTTCGAGCAACCGGGTACTGGCGCCTGCGCCGTTGAACGCGCGCAACACCGACTGGGCCTGGGCAAACTCGACCATGCGCTGGCTGGCCTCGGCAAATTGCCCCTGGAAAGCCCGGTCGCTGCGCCGTCCCAGGCGCGCGCTGAGCCATAAGGCCGCGGTCAAAACCACCAGCCCCAGCAGTGCAATCAGGCCCATTGGCCAGTTCAGCAGCCAGAGCGCAACAACGATTACCAACGGCGTCACCGCCCCGGTGATCACCGGGGTGAATACATGCGCCGGCAACTGGGCCAGGGCCATCATGCCCTGGGTAATCACATGGCCCAGCTGGCGGGTGTTTTGCGCGGTAAACCAGCCCAGGGGCAAGCCTGCCACATGGTCACCGATACGCTGGCGGGCGCCTTGCAACATGACCACGCCCACGGCCACGCCTGCCCTTTCCACGCGGCGCCGCCCGGCCCAGCAGGCGAGCATGCCGGTCAGCGTCAGTGCCAGCCAGAGTGCTGCACCACGCATATCACCAGTGAGCAGACGCCCCAGCACCGGCACCAGGGTGGTCAGGGTCAAACCGCTGAGCAAGCCATAGACCACGGCCAGGCGCAGATAACGATAAAACACCGGCGCGTCGTCGCCCAGCAGCTGTAAAAAGGACTTCAGCATGACGGCACCGCCAGTTGGTCGAGAGTTTGATAGCCGCCCTGCGCCCACAAATGCGCATAGAGGCCGCCGCGGGCGAGCAGTTCAGCGTGATTGCCCTGCTCACACACCTTGGTGTTGTCGAGCACGATGATCTGGTCGGCGTGCATCACGGTGTCGAGCCGGTGGGCGATAACCAGCAGCGTGCGACCCTGGGCAAAGTGCGACAGCGCGTCCTGGATCGCGACTTCGCTTTCGGCGTCGGCTGCCGCCGTGGCTTCGTCCAGCACCAACACAGGCGGGTCGAGCAGCACTGCGCGGGCGATGCTCACCCGCTGCTGCTCGCCACCGGACAACTGCGCGTCTTCACCCACCACTGAGTCATAGCCACGCGGCAAAGCCAGGATGCGCTCATGAATGTTGGCCATGCGCGCAGCGTCCTCGATCTGCTGCTGGCTGGCCGACGGCCTACCCAGGGCAATGTTGGCGCGGACACTGGCGTGGATCAGGCGCACCTCCTGCAAGACAAAACCGATATGCCGGTACAGGGTTGTCGTGTCGAGATCACGCAGGTCCGCGCCGCCCAGGGTGATACGCCCTTGGCTGGGGTCAAAAAAGCGCAGCAGCAGGCGCGCCAGGGTCGACTTGCCAGCACCGGAGCGGCCGACAATGGCGGTGGTGGTGCCCGGTTTGAGCCTCAGGTTGATCGCTGTGAGCACCGGCTGCCCGTGGTCATAGCTGTAGCCGACGTGCTCCAGGCAAATTTCGCTGCCCACAGGCGTGCGCTGCATGCCGGGTGCCGGCTGTTCCAGCACCGGGGTTTGCAGCAGGGCTTGCACGCGGCTGGCGGCAGCCACGCCGTGGTTCAGGTCATGGGTGAGGTAATGCAACAACAGCAGAGGCCCGCACAGCCCGGGGGTAACCAGGGCGAACGGCAGCACCTGCAACGCCGTCATCCAGCCCAGCGCCACAAACAGGCTGCCGAAAACCAGCACCCCACCCAGCACGGTTACGGGCGCGATCATGGCATTGGCATTGGCCATCGACCCCACCAGCGGGCGGGTGAAACCGATAAAAGCGCGGGCAAAGTCATCGACAGCCTCGCGGTAGCTGCCCTGGGCCTTGTCTGCGCCAGCAAATGCCTTGAGCACCGGCATGCCGTTGACGAACGCCACCACGGCATTGTCGATACGGCCCATGCCCGCGACGAACGCCTGCATATTGTGCTCGCTGGCCTTGACAGCCCGGGTGAAAAATATAAAGAAACCGGGAAACGGCAGGATCGAGACCATTGCCAGGCGCCAGTCCAGCGCAAACAGATAGATCAGCGAAATGGCCACGGCACCGCCCGCGCGCCCCACCGTGGTGTAGAAATGCGCAGTGAGGCTGTGCAGCGTATTGATATCGTCCTGTATCGCCTGCTTGACCTCCCCCGCTGCCCGCTGCGTGAACCAGCCCAACGGCACACGGCTCAAGCGCCGCACAATGGCCAGGCGCAGATGATGGGTGATGCGGTTGTCGGCCAGGTGCGCCAGCAACTCGCCCGCCGTGATCAGCAACATGCCAAGGCACAGGCTGGTGACAGCGACCAGTACCGACCACCACAACTGGCCCGGCTCATGTTCGAGGTTGCCCAGCACTGTCTGGCCGATATGGGCAATGGCGGCCAGTGGCACCAGGGTCAGCATGGAGCCGATGGCAGCCAGCATGGCAGCGACGATCAGGCGCCCACGGATAGGGGCCAGCAGCTGGCTGATCGGGCCGCGCACCTTGGGGTTGGCCGAGGCCGAATGAGGAGAGTCCATGACAATCAAGGGTCCGCAAATACACAAAAAGGAAAGACCGGGGGTGTTTCTCAAGGTGCCGGGGCACCGGGATTGGCCCCGGGAATCAGAATACTAATTAGTTGCATGACTATAAACTAATTTGCGAAATCCTGACAAGCCAGCTAAAACACAGCCTTCACCGTTCAAGGATTTGTCATGAAAGCGCCACAACCACCTGCCGCTCGAGGGCGTCCGCGCACCATCACCCGCGAACGCATCGTCGATGCAGGCATCGAAATCGGCTTGCCGAACATCACCTTTGTCGGCGTTGCCGCTGCATTGGGGGTCAGCCATATGGCGCTGTACAAGCACGTTGCCAATCTGGAGGCGCTCAAAAGCATGGTCGCCGAGGAGATCTTCACCCGCTGGCAGATCCCCCGTGCCCAGGCCGACCAGCCGGGTACCCTGAAGGAGTATTTGCTCGGGTTTGCCACCTCGGTGCGGGTGTTCGTCAAGGCCCACCCCGGGCTGACGCCTTATGTGATTCGCAGGCTGGCCGCGACGCAACCGATGCTCACCAAGATCGACGAACATCAGCGCCACATAGCCCAGATCTATGCCATTTCCATAGAAAATGCCCGCTGGCTGCTGGCAACCATTGCCTTCCACGGCATTGCCGTCGCCGACACGGTGTATTCGGTCACCTGCCGCGAACCGCTGCTGGAGGCGGACCGCGCAAGTGAGGAGGCAGAAATGGAAATTGAGCTGGCCCAAGGCATGCGCGCGCTTATCGTCGGTGCGCTGGTGCTGCTTCAAGAAGAAAATCCGGGGCTTGCCCCGCCCGTCAAGACGCCGTCATAACCGCCGTGCCGGCCCCCTGCAATTGACAGGGAACTACTGGGCCAGAGCGGGTCAAACCCAACTCATATCGTTCATGTGATTGAACGCAGGAGTTGGATGATGAGCAGTAAAACGACCCACGGCTGGGCATGGGCCTACAACAAGATTCGCGGCCTGCAGTGCTCCCGGCTAACCTCAGCCTACAGGGCGACCCTGTATGTGCTGCGAGGTGATACGGGCATTTTCCACAGCGATGTCAGCTGGCAAAAAAACCGGATCAGGCGTTAAACACGTAACGATCGAACTTTAAACTTTATGCCCCCTCTATATCTTTAGGGGCATAAGGTCCCTGAATGAGTGTCTTGCTAACTATCGACTGAGGTTAATGACATGCGGATTACATTACCCGTTCTATTACTGGGCATGGTGATATCGCAGGGAGCAATGGCCGCTGGAGATGGATCTGCCGCCGTCGGCGGCGGTGTTGGCGGTGCGCTGGGCAATATTGTCGGCCAACAGCTGGGTGGCTCCACCGGGGCCGCCGTCGGTGCTGGTCTGGGCGGTGCTGCAGGTGGCGCACTCGGCGCGCAAAAAGGCAGTAAAACCGAAGCCGCCATCGGTGGCGGGCTTGGCTCGGCAGGCGGCTCGGTGATCGGCCATCAGTTGGGTGGCTCCACCGGCTCGACCATCGGCGCAGGCGTGGGCGGTGCCGTCGGCGGCGCAGTCGGCAACAACCTGGGCAACGATGGCGACCGCCATCACTCCAATGGCAATGGCAAGGGTAAACACAAGCACAAAAACAAGCACCGCTAACGAGCCCTATAGTTAAGGCCCAAGAGCCCGACCTGATGTCGGGCTTTTTTGTGCCCCGGTGGCCGCTCATCCACCTTGATGACCGGCCATCTGCCATCTGCCGATTCGTCCTACAGGCCAATGGCGGCACTGCTATGCTCGATTTAATCAACAGTCATGGTGCAGTTTTTCTAGACGCTCCGGTACAGGGAAAAAAGGATCGTATGGGAAAACCTTCAGGAAATGGATTCCGGAAACCATTGAATATACGGGGCGAACTCCGAAAAGCCAGACGAGTAGGAACTTAAATAAGGAGATTTAACGTATGACTGCTCAAGAGCAACTCGTTGGCGGATGGACTGTCTACCACAAGCTGACTCCAAAGGATCAGGAAGTATTCAAAGAAGCCCTGACCGGGTTCGTGGGTGTGCAGTACTCACCGGAGCTGGTTTCGACCCAAGTCGTCAATGGCACCAACTATCGCTTCAAATGCACCGCAACACTGCCTGGCTCGCCCGGCACATCATGGCAAGCCATCGTGGAAATCTACGCGCCAATTAATGGCAAACCGCACATTACCCAGATCCATCGGGTCTAAGCGCGTATAAACCCTTCGGGGCGCGCCGCGAGTGCGCCTCGAAGGTTCCTCTGCCACCTCCCGCAAACAAAGGTTTGAAGCACCCGCCCGATACCCCTTACCCTGTGCGTTGAATACCCCCCGCAAGTACCGTCCCTCAAGCCAGATTGCCTGGCCCCGCAGAAGTGTTGAACATGCCCAGCAAACCAGCCGCAGAAAGCCCGATGGCGACTGCAGCAGAGATAGAACACGCCATCCTGACCCTGAACCGAATGGCCGAGCGCCTGTGGGGCGATGGCCGCGAAACTGAGGCCAAGGCCCTGCTCGATGCGCTGGACGCCCTGAACCGGGCGCTGGACCGCATCCGCATTGGCGAAATGGGTCGCGCCGCGACTCTGCACTGAGCACCCGGCGTTTTTTGTAGCCCAAGGCACTTGCACGATCGCCTCGCTGGCGGTAATGCTCGGTCTGACTTCAACAATACCGACAAGGCTGCTATCGCCATGGTGGTGATGCGCCGCGAACTTTGCGACTAGGCTGCACCGGATACACACCTCATATAAAAATAATCGAGTGTCGTGAGCCGCCATGAATATCCTCTACGATGAACGCGTCGACGGCGTACTGCCTGACGTTGATAAAGCCGCCCTGTTGCACGCCTTGCAAACGCGCTTGCCGCAGCTTGAAGTCCTGCATGAGCGTGAACAACTCGCGCCCTACGAGTGCGACGGGCTGTCGGCCTATCGCACCACGCCTCTGCTGGTGGCGTTGCCCCGTCACCTCGACGAGGTGCAAGAGCTGTTGCGCATCTGCCATCAGATGCGCGTGCCGGTGGTCGCACGGGGGGCCGGCACGGGGTTGTCCGGCGGTGCCTTGCCCCTGGAAAAAGGCCTGCTGCTGGTGATGGCGCGCTTTGACAAAATCCTCCATATCGACCCTGGCGCGCGCACTGCACGGGTTCAGCCGGGGGTACGCAACCTGGCGATATCCCAGGCTGCGGCGCCCTTTGGCCTGTACTACGCGCCCGACCCGTCCTCGCAAATCGCCTGCTCAATCGGCGGCAATGTCGCGGAAAACGCCGGTGGCGTGCATTGCCTGAAGTACGGCCTGACCGTCCACAACCTGCTCAGGATCGAGGTACTGACCGTCGACGGCGAACCGCTGACCCTGGGCTCGGACGCGCTCGACGCGCCAGGTTTCGATCTGCTGGCGCTGTTTACCGGCTCCGAAGGCATGCTCGGGGTCATCACCGAGGTGACGGTCAAGCTGCTGCCCAAACCGCAGACCGCCAAGGTGCTGCTGGCGGCCTTCGACAGTGTCGAGCAAGCCGGCCGGGCCGTGGCCGACATCATCGCCGCCGGCATCATCCCCGGCGGCCTGGAGATGATGGATAACCTGGCCATCCGCGCCGCCGAAGACTTTATTCATGCTGGCTACCCTGTTGATGCCCAGGCCATTTTGCTGTGCGAGCTCGATGGCGTTGAGGCCGATGTCCACGACGACTGCAACCGCGTGCGCCAGGTACTGGAGCAGGCGGGTGCCAGCGAAGTCCGCCAGGCCAGGGACGAGGCCGAACGGGTACGTTTCTGGGCCGGACGCAAGAACGCCTTTCCCGCCGTGGGCCGCCTTGCGCCGGATTACTATTGCATGGACGGCACCATTCCGCGCCGGCAACTGGCGGGCGTGCTGCAGGCCATTGCCGCCTTGTCGGCCGCCTACAACCTGCGGGTTGCCAACGTGTTCCACGCCGGTGACGGCAATATGCACCCGCTGATCCTGTTCGATGCCAACCAGCCCGGCGAGCTTGATCGCGCCGAAGCCCTGGGCGGCAAGATCCTTGAGCTGTGCGTGAAAGTCGGGGGCAGCATTACCGGTGAGCACGGCGTGGGTCGCGAAAAGATCAATCAGATGTGCGCGCAGTTCAACAGCGACGAACTGACCCTGTTTCATGCCGTCAAAGCCGCCTTCGACCCTGGTGGCCTGCTCAACCCCGGCAAGAACATCCCGACCCTGCACCGCTGCGCCGAATTCGGCGCCATGCATGTACACGGCGGGCAGTTGCCCTTCCCCGAACTGGAGCGTTTCTGATGCACACGAGCGAGGATCTCGATAACAGCCGCGTGCTGCTGGAGCAGGTCAACCAGGCCCTGCACAGCGGTACTGCGCTGCGCATTCAGGGCGCCAACAGCAAGATGTTCCTGGGCCGCGCCGTGGCCGGCGAAGTGCTCGACACTCGCAGCCATCGCGGTATCGTCAGCTATGACCCCACCGAGCTGGTGATCACCGCCCGTTGCGGCACACCGCTGGCGCAATTGACCCATGTACTGGAGCAGGCACGCCAAATGCTGCCCTGCGAGCCACCCGCCTACGCTGGCGCCACGGTGGGCGGCATGATTGCCAGCGGGCTGTCAGGGCCTCGCCGGCCGTGGGTGGGCTCGGTCAGGGACTATGTGCTGGGCACCCGGGTCATCACCGGGCACGGCAAGCATTTGCGTTTTGGCGGCGAGGTGATGAAAAACGTTGCCGGTTATGATCTGTCACGGCTGATGGCAGGCAGTTACGGCTCTCTTGGGGTGATCACCGAAGTGTCGCTCAAGGTGCTGCCCAAACCACGCCAGTGCCTGAGCATCAGCCTGCAGATGAGCAGCGAACGTGCCCTGCTGCGCCTGGCCGAGTGGGGGCAGCAACCGCTGCCGATCAGCGCCGCCTGCCACGACGGGCAGCGTCTGCACCTGCGCCTTGAGGGCGGTGAAGGCTCGGTGGCAGCCGCCCGTGAGCGGCTGGGCGGCGAACTGCTGGACGGCGCCTTCTGGGCTGATCTGAACGCACAACGCCTGGATTTTTTCGCCGTGGGCTCGCCTCTCTGGCGCCTGTCCCTGCCCAACAACACCCCGGCCCTGGCCTTGCCCGGCCAGCAGTTGATCGATTGGGGCGGCGCCCAGCGCTGGCTCAAGTCGGATGCCGAAGCGAGCTGGATTCGCGCTGTCGTCGCCGAGGTCGGCGGGCATGCCACCTGCTACAGCCACGGCCTTGTCGACAGCCCGTTCCAGCCGCTGCCTGCGGCCCTGCTGCGCTATCAGCGCAGCCTCAAATACCAGCTCGACCCGCAGGGTATTTTCAACCCCGGTCGACTGTACGCGGAGCTTTGAGCCATGCAGACCACCCTGAGCGAACTGGCCCTGCAACTGCCCCGTGCCGCAGAAGCCGAACGCATTCTGCGCACCTGCGTGCATTGCGGCTTCTGTAACGCCACCTGCCCGACCTACCAGTTGCTCGGAGATGAACTGGATGGCCCCAGGGGCAGGATTTACCTGATCAAGCAGGTGCTTGAAGGCAATGCGGTGACACGCAAGACCCAGCAGCATCTGGACCGTTGCCTGTCGTGCCGTAACTGCGAAACCACCTGCCCTTCGGGGGTCGACTACCACAACCTGCTGGATATCGGCCGCGCGCTGGTCGATGCCCGGGTGCCAAGGCCGCTGGCCCAGCGCCTGGTGCGCGAAGGCTTGCGCCGCGTGATAGCCAATGCCGCGCTGTTCAAGGGCCTGATCGGCAGCGGGCAGGTATTGCGCCCCTGGCTGCCCTCCCCCCTGCAGGCCAGGCTGCCGCGCACCCCGCCTGCACCCATCCCCCGCCCGAGCCGCCAGCATGCACGGCTCGTACTGCTGCTCGAAGGTTGCGTGCAACCGGGCCTGTCACCCAACACCAACGCAGCCACGGCCAGCGTGCTCGACCGCTTGGGTATCAGCGTAATCCCGGCGCCGCAAGCCGGGTGCTGCGGTGCCGTGGATTATCATCTGGACGCCCAGGCCGCCGGCCTTGATCGCGCCCGACGCAATATCGATGCCTGGTGGCCGGGGATTGCCCAAGGGGCTGAAGCGATCGTGCAAACCGCCAGCGGCTGCGGTGCCTTTATCAAGGAGTACGGCCACCTGCTCGGCAGCGACCCGGCCTATGCCGAAAAAGCAGCCAGGGTCAGTGCGCTGGCCAGGGACCTGGTGGAAGTGCTGCGCGACGAGCCGCTGGGCACACTTGGCGTGCGCAGCGATCTGCGACTGGCATTCCATTGCCCCTGCACCTTGCAGCACGCGCAAAAACTCGGCGGCGCGGTTGAAGGCGTACTCACTGAGCTGGGCTTCAACCTGAGCGCCGTACCCGACAGCCACCTGTGCTGCGGCTCGGCGGGTACCTATTCACTGACCCAGCCCGAACTGTCCCGGCAACTGCGCGACAACAAACTCAACGCGCTGGAAAGCGGGCACCCGCAGGTCATCGTCACCGCCAATATCGGCTGCCAGGCGCACCTCGACAGCGCTGGCAGAACCCCGGTGCGACACTGGATCGAACTGGTTGCAGAGGCATTGCCCGAGCCTGAAGCGGCGCCATGAAAGTCGGCCGCCATCAAGCCTTGGCGCCTAACCGGGCAAGCACCTCTGCGATCAACGGGTTGGGCCGTCCGGTATTCCAGGCCACGGCGGTGGTGACCACGCTGAGTTTCTGGCTCAGCGCGCGAAACACCACATTGGCAGGGGCCAGTTTTTTCATGGATGCCGGCACCAGCGCAATGCCCTGGCCATAGCTGACAAAAGCAATTTGCGAGGCCACTGAACGCACTTCATGCAGCACCCGCGGGGAAAAACCGCTGGCCCGGCAGGTGGCAATCAAGTTGTCGAAATACACCGGGCTGACCTGGCGCGAAAACATCACCAAAGGTTCATTGGACAAGCTCGACAGGCTGATCCGCGTGCGCGCCGCCAGGGGATGGTCGCTGGGCAGGGCCAGCACCAGGCGATCTTCCAGTAGCGGTACTGACTGGATCGAGGCGCCCAGGTCACCGTCCAGGCGGGCGAACGCCAGATCGATATCGCCCGCTTCCAGCGCCGGCACCGCCTCGACGCTGTCTATTTCCCGCACGGAGACAGTCAGATGCGGGTATGCCTCTTTCAACTGCTCAATCAACCCCGGCAGCACATCAAACATGGCCGTTGAAATCGCACCGATGGTCAGCATCCCCGACTGCCCTCCCAGCGCTTCCTCCACAGCCAGCTCCAGGCGCTCTAGTTGCTCGGCGAACTTGCGCACCGCAGGCAGGATCGCCGCGCCCACCGGGGTCAGCTTGGCGCCGCGGCGTGAGCGCTCGAACAACTTGACCTTGAGCGCCTGTTCCAGCACCTGGATCTGCTCGCTCAGTGGCGGTTGGGACATGCCGAGGCGCTTGGCGGCACGGCCGAAATTCTGCTCTTCGGCCACGGCCAGAAACAGCCACAGATGCCGGATCAGGCGAAAATTGATCATGCTTCATCCATAGGTTAAACATATGCAAGTCTTACGTTAACAGGAATATACCTATCAAACAGCCTCGCTGACACTGGCTGCCTTAATGACCGGAGGGCAGCGCAATGACTCAACCCAGCAACACCTTGCTCGAACGCCTGGCGGCACTGGATACCAACACGGTATCCGATGCCCTGGATTTCCTCGGCCTGGCAGGTGCCACCGTGGGGCTGCGGCCCCTGTGGAACTGTCCGAAAATTGTCGGCCGCGCCAGCACCGTGTTGCTGGCAGCCCAGTGCGAAAAGGCCTCCAGCGCGCACCTGATCACCCCCGTGGTCGCACAGATCAACAGTGCTGACCGGGTGCTGGTGATCGCAGGCGGTCTCGAAGGCATCTCCTGCTGGGGCGATATCCTCGCCAACGCCGCCACGGCAAAACAACTGCGGGGCACCGTGATCGACGGTTGCAGCCGGGATATCGACGGCAGTGCCGCCATCGGTTACCCGGTGTATGGCCGTGGCGTGACCATGATCAGCGCACGCAACCGCGTGCGGCAGATCGGTGCCGGGGTCACTATCACCGTGGCAGGCGTGGCCGTCAGTGAAGACGACTATGTGATCGCCGACAACTGCGGCACGGTATTTGTGCCTCAGGGCCATATCGAGCAAGTCATCGAGCTTGGCGAGCGTATCGCCCACCGCCAGGAAGGCATGCTGCAGGCTGTGCGCAGCGGTTGCTCGGTGGCTGAGGTCATGCACGACGCACAGTTCGACGCCATTGCCCCGGAGCACGCCTGATGAACCTTGATGACAAAGCACTGGTGGCCCTGTTTGACGGCCTCGACACCCCTGCTGTTTCCGATGCCCTGGACAAGCTCGGCCTGCCCGGCCAATGCCTGGGCATCGCGCCGCTGGGCAACTACAGCCAGGTGGTCGTCGGCCCGGCATTTACCGTGCAGTACGTTGCCGCCAGTGTGCCTGCCGGCACCGTAGGCGACTTTATCGACGCCGTGCTACCAGGTGATGTGGTGGTGATCGACAATGCCGGACGTACCGACTGCACCGTGTGGGGCGACATCATGACCCAGTACGCCGGCAACCGGCATATCGCCGCCACGGTGATCGACGGTGTATGCCGTGACGTCAACAAGGCGCTGGGCGACGGTTATCCGATCTTCAGCCGGGGCCGCTTTATGCGCACCGGCAAAGACCGTGTGCAGGTGCAGTCGCTCAACCAGCCCGTGTCCATTGGCACGGCGCGGGTTTGCGCCCGCGATATCGTGGTTGCCGATGCCAATGGCGTGGTCATCGTGCCCCGTGCCCGGGCCGCTGAAGTGGCAGCCTGTGCGCGCCAGATCGAGCGGGTCGAAGCCGATATCCGTGGCCTTATCGGCCAAGGCCAGACCCTTGAAAGCGCCCGGGCCGCCCTGGGGTATCACAACCTGCAGAGGAAAGCCTGATGAACCCTTACTACCAACGGGCTAAAGCGCTGGGCAGCTCGACGCTCTATGAGGCTTCGCATCTGCCTTGCGCCGTGGACAGTGATATCCGCCCGATCTGGGAAGGCGCCTTTATCGCCGCCCCGGCTTACCCGCTGCAGTGTTCACCGGGTGACAACCTGGCCTTGCATCTGGCCCTGGAGCGCGCCCCGCGTGGCAGCGTGCTGGTGGTGGGCACCGGTCACTTTATGGCCGGCTACTGGGGCGAGGTACTTACCGTTGCGGCACAAGCCGCCGGGGTGGCGGGCCTGGTCATCGATGGCGGGGTTCGTGATATCGCGGCCCTGAAAAAGCATCAATTCCCGGTCTTTGCCCGGGGCATTTCGGTCAGGGGCACGCTCAAGACCAGCGCCCCGTCCGTGGGACAGGCTTTCCATTTCGCCGGTGTCCCTGTTGCGCCGGGGGATTGGGTGGTGGCCGACGACGATGGCGTCATCATCATTCCCCATGCACAAATGGCGCGCACCCTGGCCGAAGGCGAAGCGCGTGCCGACAAGGAAGCCCACATGATGCAGGCATTGAGTGAAGGCCGTACCACCCTTGAACTGATGAACCTGACCGAATGGAGAAGCCGCGTATGACCGACGATATCCAACGGCTCAACCGGCGCCTGGCCAGCGCACAGCCTTCGGCGACCTACCGGATCATCGACCGCGTGGCTGAGCGTCGGGCACAAGGTGCGCAGATCATCTCCCTGTGCGCGGGCGAACCGGACTTCGACACCCCGGAACATGTGCGTGCCGCTGCGTTCCAGGCCATTGAACAGGGGCACACCCGCTACACCCAGGTCGCCGGTGTGCGCTCACTGAGAGAAGCGGTGGCGGCCAAGTTTCGTCGCGAAAATGCCCTGGATGTCAGCTGGCAGGACACCCTGGTCTGCAACGGAGGCAAGCAGGTGATCTATAACGCCCTGGCCGCGACCCTCAATGAGGGTGACCAGGTCATAGTCCCGGCGCCGTATTGGGTCAGCTACCCTGAAATCGTGCAGTTGTGCGGCGGCGAACCGCACATCGTGACCTGTGACGCGGCCAGCGGTTTCAAGCTCACCGCCCAATTGCTCGCCGCTGCAATTACCCCGCAGACCCGCTGGCTGATCCTGAATTCGCCCTCCAACCCCACCGGCGCCGTGTATAGCCGCGACGAACTGCGCGAGCTGGCTGACGTGCTGCTGGCCCACCCCCATGTGCTGATCCTGGCCGACGATATCTATGAACACCTGATCTTCGATGATCAATGGTTCTACACCCTGGCCCAGGTAGAGCCCCGGCTGGCGGCGCGTACCCTGACCATGAACGGTGTGTCCAAGGCCTACGCCATGACCGGCTGGCGCATCGGTTTTGCCACCGGCCCGCGCTGGCTGCTGCAGGCGATGGAAACGCTGCAGGGCCAGCAGACTTCGGGGGCCTGCGCGGTCTCGCAACAGGCCGCGCTGGCGGCACTGGAGGGGCCAAAGGACTTTATCCATGCCAGTCGCGCGGCGTTCCAGCGCCGTCGTGACCTGATGGTCGAACGGCTCAACGCCATCGGCCTGGAGTGCTTTAGCCCGGCCGGCGCTTTCTACGCATTCGCCTCATGTGCCAGCTTGATCGGCCGCACCTCGCCAGCAGGCCGGGTGCTGCACACCGACGAAGATGTTGCCCTGGCCCTGCTCGACGAAGCCAATGTGGCCGTGGTGCAGGGCAGCGCCTTTGGCCTGGGGCCGTATCTGCGCATTGCCTATGCGCTGGATGAAAGGTCCTTGCACAAGGCTTGCGAGGCGATCAGCGGGTTTTGCCAAGCCGTGCGTTAACTCGCCGCCTGTTGTGGGAGTCGGGCCTTTACGCGATGGCGGCTCCCACAGGTTTGGCGGTCACCGTGTGAGGCGCATCGTTAATGGCTCGACACTCGCCAAAGCTGATCCACCCGTGTCGTATAACTCTGGCTCATCATTTCCCGGCGCATACCCCAGTCCGGCTTGCCCGGCACGCTGGCTGCCCGCAGTGTGCCCCTGCCCCAGCGGCCATTGATGGCGTCCAGCACCGCCATCACCCGTGAAGCCTCTGCCGGTTGATTGACGGCAAACAGATCATCGGAAAACTCCCCCGGCTGACGCAGGTCCAGCAGCATGACCTCGGCCTTGCTGTATCTGAAGCCTGGCTGGAACACATGCGCCACAGCATCCACTGCCGCCCGGGTAAGCAGCCGCACATCATCGGTGGGGTATGGCAGGGTCACCACCACGCCCTTGGCATACTTCGCTTCGTCCGGGTTGAACATGCCGGTGCGAATGCTGACGCGCACCTTTTTGCAGTACGATTTCTGTGCCCTGAGCTTTTCCGAGGCGCGCATCATGTAGGTGGCCACGGCTTCCTTGATCGGCGCCAGCTCGGTCAAGCGCTTGCCGAACATGCGGCTGCAGCAGATTTCCTGTTTGGGCGGATCGGGCTCGTCCAGTTCCAGGCAGGCCGTGCCCGATAGCTCACGCGCGGTTTTCTCAATCACCACGCTGAACTTTTTTCGCAATGACCACGGATCAGCTTTGGCCAGGTCCATCGCCGTCTTGATGCCCATGCCTTCCAGGTGCGCGGTCATGCGCCGCCCTACCCCCCAGACTTCCGAGACTGCGGTGTTGCGCAACACCCAGTCGCGTTCATGGTCGCCACACAGGTTGACCACGCCACCGGTGTGCGCCTGCAAGCGCTTGGCCGTGTGGTTGGCCAGTTTGGCCAGGGTCTTGGTATGGGCAATGCCGACCCCCACCGGAATGCCCGTGCATTGCAGAATGCGGCTGCGCAACTGGCGCCCCATCGCGGTGGCGTCAACGATGCCGCTGAGATCGGCAAAGGACTCATCGATGCTGTACACCTCCACGGCAGGCAGCATCGACTCGATCAGGCTCATGACCCGTTCGCTCATGTCGCCATACAGCGCATAGTTGGACGAGAACGCCACGATCCCCAACTGCTCGAGGCGATCCTTGATCTGGAAATACGGCTCGCCCATCTTCACATGGGGCTTGGCGTCATAACTGCGGGCGATCACGCAGCCGTCGTTGTTGCTCAGCACCACAATGGGCACTTTGGCCAGGTCCGGGCGGAACACCCGCTCGCAGCTGGCGTAAAAGCTGTTGCAGTCGATCAGCGCGAAAACCGGCGCAGACTTAGTGGCCATGACTGCGCACGGTGTAGGTAATCACGCCCCAGACTGTCAGCTCATCGCCTTCCAGTACATAACGGTCGGGGTACTTGGGGTTTTCGGATTGCAGCACCACACTCTTGCCGCGCAGGCACAAACGCTTGCAGATCGGATCGTTATTGAGCAGCGCCACCACCACATGACCGTGGCCGGGCTCGATGGCGCGGTCCACCACCGCCAGGTCGCCGGAATAAATCCCCACACCCTGCATGCTGTCGCCATCGATGCGCACCAGGTACACATGGGGCGCACGGATACCGAGCAGCTCATCAAGGGAAATCTCCTTCTCGATATGATCCGCCGCCGGCGACGGAAAACCGGCGGGGACTTTGAAGGAGCAAAGTGGCAGGCGAACGCCATCTGCAGCAATGGGACCGAGGGAAGTGAAGCTCATGACGCACGCCTTACGATAACTGTATGAACGTACAGTTAACTGCGTAGGACTATTCTGGTCAATTTATCTGACAGATATTTCGACGAGAGGCGTTTATGGGCTGGCTCAGGCTGGTTTTTGCAGCGCGGCAGCAAGTGGAACCTGGCCCGCCCCCGCCTCTGTCCCTACAGCACAATTCAGTCGCCCACGTCCCAACGCATCGTCTGCACCCTGATATGGGGGTGGCTGGCCAAGGGCTCCCATTCGTCCATAAAGACAAAACCCTGATTCAGATAGAAGCCGCAAGCTCTGTCATTGTCCGGGGATACGTCCAGATACACACTGTCATGACCACTCTGCCGCGCCCGGGCTTTCACTGCGCTCACCAGTCGGGCAGCTGCACCGGCGCCGCGCCATTGAGGCGCAACCCACATGCCGATCAGGTTATAGCGGGCCGCCTGGCTGATCATCGCGCCTATCATGCCGACCGGCCTGGCGCCCTCGAAGGCCAGCCAGAACTGCGTACCAATCTGCGACGAGGCGCGCTCCTGCCATTGTTCATCGGTGTCGCTGGCCGCCGTCTGATAGCTCACGCCAAATGCCGTCGGCGCATCCTGCAGTGCGGCAAGACGTACACTTTTCAAGAGCATCCAGTCCCTGGTTTGCGTTAAGCGAATCTGCATCTTGCTCCTTTGCGACCCTATATCAGGTTCTTTTCAAAACGCACATCGCCTTCGGGCAAGTGCGCCACCAACTGCCAGCCAAGGCTTCGATAGAAGCCGCTGGCACGGCTGTTTTCTGCGGTTTCCAGCCATATCGTGCGATGCTGTTCAAACAGGAACGCCTCGGCCCTGGCCATCAGGCTACGGCCCAGCCCTTGCCCCTCGTACTCAGGCCGTACAAAAGCGGCAAATACGCAACCATCGTCTGCATCAGCCATGGCAAAACCTGCCGGCACACCCTGGATTTCAGCCACCTAAATGCATGGCGCAGCCAGGAGTGCCTGGCTGATGGCTTGGGGCGTGATGCCCATTTCAGTGAGCTGTTCAAGGGAGAGATGGTTCTCCCTGACGCTGGTGCGGATGGCAAAAATCGCCGGGATATCCGCCTGGTCGGCAAGTCTTGTGGTTATGTTCATAAATTCAGGGCTCCATCCCTTGCAGCTTGCGCTGCAGGCGCTTGAGATAGCTGTTGACGATAAGTTTGTGTGCTGGCCCCACCGGCAGCATATAGAGGCGGCCAAAGGTGTTATGGGTGACCACAGAGGAGGTGATTGTCAGTACGCGATCAGCCAGCGAAACACAGGTCATGACATCCAGATGCCGGTCACGCTCGGTCAGCACCAGTACCTCGGGGGCGCTGTACTCCACCAGGAAGAAATCCAGATAATCGCCTGCCTGGACGGCCTCACGCCGGGTACCGGAGAAACCACCGATGCGCTTGACGCCAAATAACGCAGAAATTGCGTCCCGGGTTCGAAACGCCAGGCGCATCAGCGGCCCCTGCTCGGCCGTCATCAGGTTCCAGGCTTGCAGAGCCGTGATCTGCACAGGCAGCAGGACTGATCTGCTGTCGTGGTAATCCAGCTCGGGCAGCGGGCGCAGGGTATGAATGGATGCACGGGTCACTAACGGTTATCTCCCTGATAAAAGTTAAAGAATGCCACTGAAGCCTTAGCGCCCCGGCTGCCATTGCGGGTATACCGCAAGGTCTTCATGTTCAAGCCATGGGGCATCCTGCTCAGCCCAGATATGGTATTGCGGGCGATCGCCCGGGTCCTCGTCCAGGGTCGCAACACGAACAATCACAGCCGCGGCGCCATCACGTTCAGCCACAAGGTGGCAACCGCACAGCGAGCAAAAGCGCCGCAGCTTGCCGGGGGAGGACTCGAAGTTGCTGAGCTTTTCCTGCCCCCTCGTCCAATGGAAGTGCTCACGCAATACACCGGCCGTGGTGACAAATGCAGCAGCATGGGTTTTGCGGCATGACTGGCAATGACAATGGCTGACAGGCAGGTCGATACGGTCAATTTCATAGCCAACGGCACCGCAGGCGCAACTTCCCTTCATCACCGGCTCCTTGGTTCAGTACGGTATTTATCGTCGCCTTGCGGCTTGCTGGCAATGATATCGAAGCGGTGCCAGGCCATGTCCCCCTGCAAACTGGCACCCGGCTGTTCGAATTCGCGTAACAGATGCAGCTCAAGATTACCGCACAGCAAGCGCGCCTGCGCTTCGGTGTGAAAGGTCATATGGGCAAGTGCCGCCCAGCCGTGCCGCTCGCCAAACAGATGGCCGACAAATACACCACCCGGTTCAAGCGCCGCAGTAAGAAGCCGCCAAAGGGTCTCAAAATATTCTGGCCGACAGAACGGCAAGGCGAGACCAGCATGGATCAATCTGGATGCCGGTAACTGCGTCAGCTGTTCAAAATCGCAGGCCAGGGTCGCCAGCCGGCCACCGCTGACACCCTGTGACAATGCAGATGTTCGCGCAATGGCGCCGGCTTCGCGGTCAATGGCCAGTACGTCCCAGCCTGCGGCCAGCAATTGCCGGGTTTCCATTCCGGCCCCACACCCCAGGTCCACGGCCTGACGTGAACCCTCATTCGCGCTGATCAGGCTCAAGGCCCTGCTCAGCAAGGGCGATTGCCCGCGCTGTTCACTTGCCTGGTAATAGGCTTCCCAGTCACTCAACTCAAGTTCCTTCTTGATCATCACGTCTGTCACAGGCCATCTCAAAAACAGATGACTCCATCTGAAATCAGCACTACGAGTGTGCACCAAAGGCTGCCTAAGATAAGCCAAAACTCCCCATATATGCCGCCTGCCACAGGTGGCGCAGAAAAAACGGAGATTGCCTGATGAGCCTTCCTGCTGCCTGTGAACATCCGCCCCTGGCCGAATCCTTGCGCGAGGAGCTGGGCCAATTGCTCGGCACCCGCTTCTCCACCTCGGCCAGCGTGCGCGAGCACCACGGCAGCGATATTTCCGCGCTGGACCCCATGCCCCCGGATGCCGTGGCCTACGCCAACAGCCTTGAGGATATCGTCAATATCAGCAGCGCCTGTTATCGCCACGATACACCGATGATCGCCTATGGCAGCGGCACCTCGCTGGAAGGCTGGCTGCAGGCCTCCCACGGTGGCGTCAGCATGGATGTGTCGGGGATGAACCAGGTGCTTGCCATTCGCGTTGACGATATGGACGCCACCGTACAACCGGGGGTAACCCGCAAACAGTTGAATGCGGCGTTGCATGGCACCGGGCTGTTTTTCCCCATCGACCCCGGTGCCGATGCGTCCCTGGGCGGCATGGCGGCGACCCGTGCTTCCGGGACCAACGCCGTGCGCTACGGCACCATGCGCGAAAACGTACTGGCCATGACGGCGGTGCTGGCCGATGGCCGGGTGATCAACACCGGCGGGCGGGCGCGCAAGTCTTCCGCCGGCTATGACCTGACCCATTTACTGGTCGGCTCGGGCGGGACGCTGGCGACCATCGCCGAACTGACCGTCAAGCTGCACCCGATTCCTGAAGCCATTTCGGCGGCCGTGTGCCGCTTTCCCAGCGTGGACCTGGCCGTGCGCGCGGTGATCCAGATCATCCAGCTCGGTGTGCCGGTCGCCCGCATTGAACTGCTCGATGCCCTGACCATGCGCGCCCTCAACGCCTACAGCAGCACGCAGTTGCGCGAGGCGCCCTCCCTGCTCTTTGAGCTGCATGGTTCTGAAGCCGGCGTAAAAGAGCAGATCGAGACCGTGCGCATGGTCGCCGATGAACATCAGGGCATGGACTTCGAGTGGGCCGTGCATCCAGAGGATCGCAGCCGCCTGTGGCAGGCCCGGCATGACGGCTACTTCGCCGCCCTCGCCCTGCGCCCCGGTTGCCGCGCCCTGACCACCGATGCCGTGGTGCCGATTTCGCGGTTGGCCGAGTGCATTGAAGCCACGGCGGCGGATCTGGCGCAAAACGGCTTTCTCGCACCGATTTTCGGCCATGTCGGCGATGGTAACTTCCATGCCGTGATCCTGGTCGACCCGCACAACCCCGACGAGATCGAACGCGCCGAAGGCGTGGCCCATCGCCTGGCCGAGCGGGCCATTGCCCTGCAGGGCAGTTGCACCGGCGAACACGGCATCGGCTTGACCAAACAGCACTTTATGGCCGTTGAACACGGGCAAAACGCCGTGGACGTCATGCAGTCGATCAAGGCGGCGCTCGACCCGAAACAGCTGATGAACCCCGGCAAGATTTTCCCTCGCGCACGCTCCGCAGGCTGACCCGCGCTACCATCATCGGCCCGTATAGCCGAGTCCTGCAGGAAGCACCGCAATGGAAATCCGCCAGATCAAATACTTTGTCGCCGTGATCGATTGCGGCAGCCTGTCCAGCGCCGCCCGCCAGGTGCATGTGGCGCAATCAGCATTGAGCAAGCAGATGTCGGCGCTGGAGGACGACCTGGGGGTGCAGCTGTTCCATCGCAGCCACAACGGCGTAGTCGCCAGCGAGGCCGGCAAGGTGTTTTACGAATACGCCCAGGGCATGCTCAAGCATCTGGGTGATGCCCGGGCTGCGGTCAGCAGCAGCCCCGACTCTCTCAGCGGTTCGATTACCGTGGCGCTGCCGCAAAGCGTCGCCACCCTCCTGGCCATGCCGCTGATGCGTGCCGTGGCCGCCCGTTACCCGCAGGTGGCCTTCCATCTCAACGAGGAACTGACCGGCAATGTCATGGACCAGTTGCTGCACGGGCGCATTGATCTGGCCCTGTTCAGCGCCATCGACCTACCCCCGCAAGTGTTGTTCAGCGCATTGATCGAAGAGGATTTTTACCTGATCCACCGCGCCGATGCCGCCGATGCCCCCGCGGCCGGCGAGGTGTGCCTGGAGCAGGCGCTGGCCCGGCCGCTGGTGTTCCCCAGCCAGGCCCACGGCCACTGCACGCGCACGCTGGTTGAACACGCGGTCAAACAGCACGGCCTGGCCGTTGGCGAAATCGTCATGGAGGTCAACTCCGTGCATATCCTTAAAAGTGCGGTCGAGGCCGGTATCGGGCACACCATCATGCCGCTGAACCTGGCCGTGCGCGAAATTGAAGACGGCCGTCTGGTTGCCCACCGCATTGCCGCTGACGGCCTGTCCCGCACCCTGGGCATTTGCAGCTGTGCCTCGATGCCTGCCAGCCACCTGAAAACCCTGATCAGCGAATTGATCCGCGAAGTCGTGCGCGCCATGTGCGCGGGCGGTGACTGGCCGGGAGGCCGTGCGCTGTGATCTGCAAACCGCCCCTAAAACAACAACAATGAGGCTCAACATGAACACCCAAGCGCCGCTCCCCGCCGACATGCCGGACCACGCCCTGCACTCGGCCTACCGCAAGACCGCATGGCGGGTCATTCCGCTGCTGATGGTCTGTTACCTGGTGGCCTATCTGGACCGGGTCAATGTGGGCTTTGCCAAGTTGCAGATGCTCGATGACCTGAAGTTCAGCGAAGCGGTTTACGGGCTGGGGGCCGGGGTGTTTTTTGTCGGCTACCTGATGTTCGAGATCCCCAGCAATATCGCCTTGCACAAGTACGGCGCCAGGCGCTGGATCGCGCGGATCATGATGAGCTGGGGCCTGCTGTCGGCGGCCATGATGTTTGTCGAAACACCCATGAGTTTCTACCTGCTGCGCTTTTTGATCGGCATTGCCGAGGCGGGCTTCTTCCCGGGGATCATTTTCTATCTCACCACCTGGTTTCCGAGCCATCGCCGGGGTGTGATGATTTCCCTGTTTATCGCCGCCCTGCCGATCTCCAGCATGCTGGGTTCACTGATTTCCGGCTTGATCATGCAGACCCTCGATGGCGTGGCGGGTTACGCTGGCTGGCAATGGCTGTTCGTGATCGAAGGCTTGCCGGCCGTGGCCCTGGGCGCCGCTGTGTTCTTCCTGCTGCACGACCGGATTGCCGACGCCCGCTGGCTCAGCCCCGACGAAAAACGCGGCATGCAGGCCGCGCTGGATCGCGAAGCCAGGGCCAAGGCCCATCATTCGGTGCGCGACGGCCTGCTCAACCCGAAAATCTGGCTGTTGGGCGCGGTGTATTTTTGCCTGGTGCTGGGCCAGTACGTGATCAGTTTCTGGATGCCGACCATTATCCGCAACAGCGGTGTCGCAGAACCCTGGGCCATCGGCGTGCTGAGCGCGATTCCCTACTCGGTGGCTACCGTGTGCATGGTGCTGGTGGGGCGCAGCAGCGACCGGGTTCGCGAGTATCGCTGGCACCTGGCGATCTGCGCCTTTATCGGCGCTGGCGGGGTGATTTTCGGCACCCTGTTCGGCGCCAGCCTGTGGTTGTCGATGATCGGCCTGACCATCGGCACTGCGGCGATGATCAGCAGCTTGCCGGTGTTCTGGGGCATGCCCACCGCCGTGGTCGGCGGCGCCGCAGCAGCGGCCGGAATCGCGCTGATCAACTCCCTGGGCAATGTCGCCGGCTTTTTCAGCACCATTGTGGTCGGCTGGCTGACCCAACTGACCGGCAACACCCAGGCGGCCATGTACTTTATGGCCGGCGCGCTGGTGCTCGGCGGGCTGCTGGGCCTGAGCGTGTCACGTACACGCAGCACGCCGGTTGTGGAGATGAAAACGGTAAGCTGATCGTTGTCTTCACCATGCCAGCCCGGCCCCCTCCGGCATCTGATGTGACGGAAAATGCGGCAGTACGTCTTCAGCCAGTTCCTGGATGACGTCTGCCGCAGGCCGGGCCGAAAACTGCAGCCCCAGGGCCGCATGGTTGACACCTGCCGCTTGCCATTCACCCAGCAGGTCAATCAAGCCATTGCGTCCGGTGCGCAACACATAACCGCCCTGTAAAGGCGTGCGGGGATAATCGGGATCATCAACCAGGTCGAGCCATTCATTGGTCATATGCGGCCTGAACCCGCCGTCCGGGATCAACTGGCGCCAGGCCCGGATCTTCTCGGCCAGGCGCTGCGGCCCCTGGCGGTCGTGGGTCGATTCGGGAAAGGTCAGCCAGCCGTCGGCGTGTTCGCCGATCCATGCCAGTGATTGCCGGGACGAACCGGTGACCATCAGCGGGATGGCCCCCGCCACGGGCCGGGGCAGAAATTCGGCACCCGCCATGTGCCCCAGTGCAGAATCGATAACAGGCGCACGGGCCTGCATCAGTTGACGGAAATACGTCACGCTCTGGGCAAACCGCTCACCCCGCCGGGCGTGTTCAAGACCATAGGCGGGAAACTCAATGGCCCGATCTCCCGAGGCAATACCCATGACCAGCCGTCCATTCGACAACTGATCGATGGTGGCACTGGCCTTGGCCAGGTCAATGGGATGGCGTAACGAAAAGATCGCACTGCCGGTGGCCAGCGCAATGCGCTGGGTGTGCGCTGCCAGAAAAGCCAGGTAGGTAAAGGGGTCGAATACTTGCCCCGCATCACCGAACGCCGGATCGAACAGCGGCACGTCGCGCACCCAGACTGCGGCAAAACCATAGCGGTCGATGTCGCGAACCAACTCGGCCTGCCCGGCCAGCACCGCCATGTCACCTTTGTAAAAGCGCAATGGCAAAAAAATCCCTAGGGTCAGCTGATTGGCCGCGAACATGCGCCGATAACCGCGGTGGCTGGCGAATGCGGGCGACGACTGGCCTGTGGCCTGATCGGTAGTGTTCATGTTGACCCCCTGATTCAAGCGCCTGTGGCGCGCGTTGGCAGAGCAATGCCGCGCTGCACGGCGGGCCTGGCGGCAATGCGTTGGTACCAGGTGCTCAGGTGCTTATAGGCGCTGAAATCGAAGTCGATGACCTGGGCGATATGGCTCCAGCCAAACTGGGCAATATCGGCAATCGAATACTCGTCACCGGCCAGATAGGGATGCTCGGCCAAGCGGTTGTCCAGGGTGGCAAAGGCTTCATCCATCAAGGATCGGTAGCGTGCAATGGCCTGGGGATTTTTGTCTGCGGCAAACAGCTCGAAGTGAACGCGCTGGCCCATCACAGGCCCCACGCTGGCAGCATGAAACATCAGCCACTGGATGGCTTCCCAGCGTTTAGCCGGTTCGACGGGCAAGAGCCGGCCAGTGATATCGGCCAGATACAGCAGGATGGCTGCCGATTCAAACAGCGTGATGCCGTTGCTGGCGTCGACCAGCACCGGGATGCGCCCGTGGGGGTTGAGGCGCAAAAACGCCGGGCTGCGGTTCTCGCCCTGGTCAATTTTTATGTGCCGCAGGTGGTAGGTTAAACCGAGTTCCTCCAGGGCAATGGTGATCTTGAAACCATTGGGCGAGCTGTCGGTATACAACGTGATCATGGGGTTCATGCAGGGCGTCCGGCTAGATATAGTTTTACTGAACCTGCTCAGCTTCTCTAAACTCGGAACATCATCGCTTGCGCTGTGCGTCAGCGGAAACGATCCTTTCTGCACACCGGATTCAGGAAAACTAAAGCCCATGGCGACTTCACTGCCCCTTCTCGCCTTGCGAGCGTTTGTCGAAGTAGGCCAGCAAGGCAGCATCAAGGCGGCCGCACAAGCCCTGAATGTCACCTCAGGTGCAGTCAGCCAGCAGATCCGCCTGCTGGAAGACCGGGTCGGCAAGCCGCTGTTTACCCGCGAACGCAGCGGCCTGCGGCTCACAGAGGCCGGCGCCGCTGTGCACCCGGCCCTGTTCGAGGCCTTCGGGCAAATCGAACAGGCCATGCAGACGCTGCAACAAAGCACTGCGCGCCAGACCCTGACGATCAGCACGGTGGCCACTTTTGCCGCCTCATGGCTGGTGCCGCGCCTGGGGCGATTCAACCGCCTGCATCCGGAAATCGAGGTGCGTGTCGAGGCCACTTCCGCGCTGGTGGACATGCACCGCGGGCGTGTCGATATTGCCTTGCGCCACGGGCTTGGGGTGTATCCCGGCCTGCAGGTGACCCGCCTGATGGCGCCCGTGCTGGTGCCCGTTGCCAGCCCGGCTTTGCTGGCCGACTACCCGCCGCTCACGCAGCCGCAGGACTGTCTCGACCTCCCCCTGCTGCACGACGCTGATCGTGCCGACTGGCTTTTGTGGCTCAGCGCCCATGACGTAGGCAAAGACCCGCGCGCAGAACGCGGCACGGCTTTCGAGGACGATTTTTTATTGATCCGCGCAGCCGAAGCCGGCCAGGGGCTGGCCTTGGTGCCCCAGGAATACGCAACCGAAGAAATCGCTGCAGGCCGACTGGTGCAAGTCATGGACAAGCCGTGGCCGGCACGCTTTGCCTACTACGCCGTCACGCGCGCGGAGGCAATGCAACGGGATGAGGTCAGGGCATTTATGCACTGGATCATGCAAGAAGCCGGGGGTAAGTGACAATCACCAAGCCCTCGTCTGCGCCCGGGGCACGGAAGTAGCTGGTGATCAGGTCAAACTCGGCATCCGACGCGGCGAAGTCATGTTCGGCAAGCCGGTTGCGCACATGCAGCCGCGCACGACACTCCTCATCGTCTACATCGAGATAGTGCAGGCAGTGCGGCATTCGTGCCGTTTCTGCCAGGCCCAGCAGCCACTCGCGGCTGGCGATGGTATTGGCCGGAAAATCCAGCACCACACTCACACCGGACTCCAGCATGTCGACCACCAGAGGCCCCAGCACACTGCGAACCCTCAGGCTGTAGCCTGTGTAATCGGTTACCGAATTGATCGCCCCGGGATAAAGGGAGGCGAGCCATTTATCCTCGCTCAGCAAAATCGCGCGGTGTTGCACAGCAAGGGTTTTGGCCAGAGTTGATTTGCCTGATGCAATTTTGCCGCACATCAGATGCAGTGTCGCAGTGACCATGGGAAAGCTTCCTTGAGTGCGGACATAGATAATGCCCAGCGCTGGCAGAGGACGCAATTGCCAATAAAACAGGCCATAGGTGAACGAAAAACAGCCCGATCTGCACCTGAACAACAGGGGTACAGACCGAACCGTACAACACCGTCCGCGCGCGCCGTCAGTTTTTGTTGAGCAGGCCGCCAAGCAGGCCACCAAGACCACCGGAAGCGCTTGCCCCACCCGAGCCAGCGGTGCCGGTCTGGGTACCGGTAGTACCGCCCAGGCTGCCAAGCAAGCCAGTGCTGCCACCCAGTAAACCGCCTGAGCCGCCGGTGTTTGTCTGCGTACCGGTTGCGCCGGTGGCAGCGCCCAGCCCGCCCAGCAAACCGCCCAGCCCGCCGGTAGTGGTGCCGGTGCCGGCGGTTGTCGCCGGGTTCAGGTAACCGCCGGATTTATCCAGTGCCCCACCCACACCGCCCAGTACACCACCCACCACATTGGTGAGCGGGTTTTTGCCGGTATCGACCACCTTGTCACCCAACCCGCCGACCACGCCGCCAACCTTCGTCAACAGCCCGTCCACTGGCTGCCCCAGGCCGGTGGTGGTGCCCACCTTGCCTGTGACGTTTTCCACCAGCGAGATCACGGGGACGACGACCTTGTCATTCAAACCGCCGGTAGCCTTGCCCAACTGCCCGCTGGTCACATTTGTGGTCAGCGTGTTGCCGAGCATGGTCACGGTGGTGCCGACCTTGTTCACCAGCCCGCCTGCGGTGTCGGTGACCTTGCCCACGACACCGCCCACCAGCGGCACCTGGCTGATCGGTGTGTTGTCGACCAGACCGCTGACACCGGTACCGAGTGATGAAACCCCTTTGCCAATATCACTGACCCCGTTGGTAACACCGGCAACGGTGATCCCCAGCGAGTTTTTGTCCGTACCCAGCGAACCCAGGCCGTTGGTGACGCCATCGGTAATGGACGTCACCGCATTGCCGGTATTGACCACCAGCCCGCCCGCCGCGCCGACCACCGGAACGCTGGTCAGGGTGGTGCCCACGCCGCTGACCAGGGTACCAACACCGCCCAAGCCAGTGCCGACCTCACCGGCTACCTGCCCCGTGACCAGAGGCGGGGTAACTGAAGGGTTGGTCGGTGTGGTTGGATCGGTAGGGTCAGTCGGTGTAGTGGGATCCGTGGGTGTGGTCGGGTCGGTCGGGGTCGTTGGCGTGCTTGCGCTGTCACTGCTGTGATGGCCGCCACCGCCACTGTGGCAGCCCGCCAGGCTGGCGCTCATGACCAACAACAGGGCCGTGCTTGTTTTCAACCAGAGTGAGGTGTTCATAATTAGCTCCCTTGAATCTGTCATGCCTGAGTTCGAAAGCTCCCTGAACTCGCATCAGAGGGAGTTTCCATCCTTGAAACATGACAACGCCACTCGCGCGAACCCACAACTCACTCCTTGGTATTAACACTCTCTATAGGGCGACCGTGACTGCACTTAAGGACTAATACTGCAGTGATAAAAACCGCCGCTGACCCACCCGCCCCGGGCTTTTTCAAGCCATTGCGCCACCCCCTCCCTACTTAAGTGTTAAGCACAATTAATCCGACCGAACCCGGCCTCAACACTCCTTGATCCGCGCCCACAGCCGGGCGACCTGCTCGGCGCTGCCGGCCTTGATCCGGGCCAGATCCAGGGGGTAGTCCACCCCCGGGTTCTCGACAAACCGGGTTGCCGTGAACTGGCCATTGCTGGCCCGCAAAATATAGCCGCTGTCCTGGCACTGATCCGAGGCCAGAAAGATCACCCCCGGGGTCACCCACTGGGGCTTGAGATTGTCCGGTTCGCCGTTGACACCCCACATCCGGGTCTTGGCCACCGGCGAAATCGCGTTCACCAGAATGCCATCGACCGCGCCTTCCATGCTCAGGGCATTCATGATGCCCAGTTGTGCCATCTTGCCGGCGGCGTAGGCCGTCAGACCCGGCTGGGCATAGGGCTGGTACATGGCCCGGTCCGAAGACGTCAGCACCACCCGCGCCGCCGATGATTGGCGCAGGTACGGCCAGGCATGCTTGCACAGCCAGATCGGGCTATACACATTGACCCCCAGCGCCCGCTCGATAAACTCGGGTTGTGCCTCTTCAATGGCCTGGTAACCGACCCAGCCGGCGTTGTGGATCACAATATCCAGTTGCCCGAACGCTTCGACGGCTGTTTCGACCAACTGCCGGCACCCCGCCTCGCTGACCAGCTCACCGTGATGGCCGATCACGCTGTAGCCCCGGGCGGCAAGCGCCTGCGCGGCATCAAGGGCAACGCTGGCATCCGCCGCCGCACCCTGGCTGTCTGCACCAATATCACTGATCAGCACATGGGCGCCCAGCCGTGCCAGCTCGCTGGCATAACTCAAGCCCAGGCCCCGGCCAGCGCCCGTGACAATTGCGGTTTTGCCGGTAAAGTCCATAGGGCTGTCCTCTTGATTGAGACGTCACCGTAGCAATCAACAGACGCGTTGTTTAATACCGATCGACAGACCGATTGATACCCGGCGCATATCAGCGCCGCCCCCTGACAGGAGCGCCAGTGCGACGGTTCGGCTGGCGCGCGATAGTATTGACGCCGTTCAACCGAAGCAGCGCGGCGCCTGCATCGTGAGCAAGCCCGCTCCCACCGCGTAGATACCACGGTTCAAAGGAAGGAACACTGCACATGATCGAAACCCGACTGCTCCGCCAGTTTATCGCGGTGGCCGAGGAGCTGCATTTTCACAAGGCAGCCGAGCGCCTGCATATGGCCCAGCCCCCCTGAGCCAGGCGATCAGCCGTCTGGAAGACAAGCTGGGCTTGCGCCTGTTCACCCGCAGCAGGCGCGAGGTGGTGCTGACACCCGCAGGCCAGGCCTTTGTGCAGACGGCCTATCGCACACTCAAGGAGCTGGAACAGGGGGTCGCATACGCACGCCAGGTGGCGCAAGGGGTTGCCGGCGTACTCACGGTCACGGCGGTGTCTATTGCGTACTACGAACCGTTGCTCAACACGCTCAGGCAGTTTCGCCAGGCCTTCCCCTTGGTCCAGCTGGTGATCAAGGAGATGCCCTCCTCCTGCCAGGCCAAGGCGCTGCTGGCCGCCGAAGCCGATATCGCCTTTATGCGCAAACTGCCCTTCAGCGCAGCCGCCCTCGAATCGCGCCTGTTGCTCGACGAAGCCATTGTCATGGCCCTGCCCCTGGATCATCCCAAGGCCCAGTCAGGGCCTGTCGAGCTGCGCGATTTCGCCGACGAAGACTTTGTCTTCACCCCACAAGCCCTGGGCAGCGGCTATCACGGCCAACTGGTCGGCCTGTGCGAAGCCGCCGGGTTCTCCCCCCGGGTGGTCCAGGAGGCTGCACAGCTGCATACCCTGATCGGCCTGGTCAGTTGTGGTTTTGGCGTGGCCCTGGTGCCACAGTCGATTGCCGCCTCGACACTGCGCGACAAGGTTGCGTTCCGCCCGATCCGGCCGCTGACAGGGCCTGCCAACCCGACCATAGGCCTGTACATGAACTGGCATGCCAACAACCCGTCACCGCTGATCCAGCGCTTTATTGCCATGTTCGACAGCAACCTGGAGCCCTGACCAGGCTCAGCGCCCCACTGCCAGCAACACCCCAAACCCCACCAGCAACCCGCCGAATACACGGTCTACCCAGTGCCGCACGGCCAGCAGCAGCTGGCGTACCGTCCCCGTTGAAAAACACAGTGCAACCAGCGCGAACCAGGCCATATGTGCCACAGAAATAAAGCCGCCATAACCGATCTGCACGGCCAGCGGCGTTTCGGGTCGTACCACCTGGATAAACAGGCTGACAATAAACAGGGTGGTCTTGGGGTTCAGGACATTGGCGAAAAAACCTGTGCGCAGCGCCGCCAGATCCGACAGCGGTGCCAGCATGCCAGCCGCTGCCACCCCTCCTGCCCTGGCCCGCAACATCTTCACTCCGAGGTAGATCAGGTAGCAGGCACCCGCCAGCCTGAGGGTATTAAACAGCCACGGTGACTGCTCAATCAGCAGGCCTACACCCACCAGGGTATAGGCCACATGCACCAGCACGCCAAGGCCGATACCCAGGGCCGTGAACACCCCGGCGCGGCGCGACTGCAGCAAGCTGTTGCGCGTGACCATTGCAAAGTCCGGTCCCGGGCTGATGATGGCCAGCAAGGTTATTGTGATTACAGCTATCAGTTCTGTCATGGCGTATCCTGTCGACAATTCACATACACGCCATGTTATGGCCAACAGTCCCTGAGCAATAACGATGCTTTCTGACAACCATTGTGAGCCAGACTCACCATTAAACCAGACACGCCTGCCTTCGCTGCTGGCCCTGCGCTGCTTCGAAGCAGCCGCCCGCCTGGAAAACTTCAGCCACGCTGGCGTCGAGTTGCACCTCACCCCCGGGGCCGTCAGCCGTGCCGTGCGCCTGCTCGAAAATGAGCTGGGCGTGGCGCTGTTCGAACGCCGCAGCCGCCGCGTGTTTCTCACCGATGCCGGGCGCGTGTTGGCCAGGGCCACAGGCGACGGGTTCGGCCTGATATCCCGGGCCATCAATGAGCTGCGCGCCAACGCCGCCCGAAAGCGCAGCTGGGTGCTGTCGTGTGAGCCGACATTACTGATGCGCTGGCTGATCCCGCGCTGGCCGGACTTTCAGGCCCGGCACCCGCAGATCGACGTGCAGCTGGTCGCGGGCGGCGGACCATTCACGTTCAATGGCACCATCGACCTGGCCATCCGCCGGGACGATTTTCCCTGGCCTGACAGCTACCACGCCGAGCCCTTGTTTGCGGAAAAGATCGGCCTGGTGTGTCGCCCGGACAAAGTGGCGCAGTGGTTCGCCGGGCAGCCTGCCGGCGCCGTGCTGCGCCCCGACGCGCCACCCCTGCACTCGCGTACACGGCCCCAGGCCTGGCAGGAATGGGCCGGCGCGACGGGCATGGCGTTGCCCGAGGCGGCGGGGCAGTATTTCGAGCACTTTTATTTCAGCCTGCAGGCGGCCGTCGCCGGGCTAGGCGTGGCCATCGGCCCCTGGCATCTGGTGCGTGACGATCTGCACAGCGGCGTGCTGAGCGCACCCCTGGGTTTTGTCGAGGACGGTTCAGGTTACTGCCTGCTGTCACCCGTCGCGTTGCCCGCCGCCAGCCCTCAGGCACACTTGCTGGCATGGCTGCGCAGCATGAGTTGAAGGTCAGGCCAGCAGTTCGCTGATCCACCTGGCCTGCTGGGCAATTTCCTCCATCCGGGCCTCGGGCACGGCCTGGCGCGCTTGGGCCAGATTGCTCAACACTTTGCGCTTCTCAACCAGCATGCGTTGCCACTTGCCCAGAAACAACGGGCTGCGCGCCTGCATCTGCAAGGGGCCAAAGTAGAGTTGCTCAGCGCTGTAACTGACCGGCCCGATACGTTCGGCGACGATGATTTCGTAGTAGAAGCGGTTTTCCTGCAGCAACTCTTCGCAGAGGATGTGGTAGTGGTTTTCCATCAACCATTGGCGCAAGGGCTGCTCGCCGCCATTGGGTTGCAGGACCAGGCGCTCCCGTCCGCTGAGGTGGGCACTGCCGCTTGCAAGAATGTCACGGATGGTCTCGCCGCCCATGCCGCAGATGCTGATCACGTTAATCTCGTCCTGCGCAGCAATCGCCGCCAGACCATTGGCATGGCGCACGCTGATGTGTTGCTCAAGGCCATTTTCGCGCACGGTACGCCGGGCCGCGTGAAACGGGGTCAAGGCCACCTCGCCCGCCACTGCGGCGGCAATGGCACCACGGCGCAGCAACGCCACCGGCAAATAAGCATGATCCGAGCCGATATCGGCCAGCCGCGCACCGGCCGGCATATGTGCCGCCACGCGTTCCAGGCGCATGGACAATGTGTGTTCGTTCAACTGCTGTTCCTTTTCACCACGGATGCCCGCCAGTGTGGGGGCGGAACATGATGCGCGGTGAGCAGGCCCGGGTAAAGCACCGGCACACGCCGACCCTGTGGGAGCGGGCTTGCTCGCGATTCGGGCGATGCGGTCAGCCAGGCACACCGCGGCGCGGCGATCGCGGGCAAGCCCGGCTCCCACAAGCATTGCGCCGACCTCGTGGGAGCGGGCTTGCTCGCGATTCGGGCGATATGGTCAGTCAGGCACACCGCGGCGTAGCCATCGCGGGCAAGCCCGGCTCCCACAAGCATTGCGCCGACCTTGTGGGAGCGGGCTTGCTCGCGATTCGGGCGATATGGTCAGTCAGGCACACCGCGGCGTAGCCATCGCGGGCAAGCCCGGCTCCTACCTTTATCGAGCACGCCTTACGGGAGATCAGGATTGCCATTACATATGGATATCCGTATATTCGTATTTCCATATATATATACAGCGAGTCACCATGCTCAGTCCCGCCGCCCTTTTCAAATGCCTGTCCGATGAAACCCGTGCCAGGGCCACCTTGCTGATCGCCCGCGAGGGTGAGCTCTGTGTATGTGAACTGGTCTGCGCCCTTGACGACAGCCAGCCAAAAGTTTCGCGCCATCTGGCCCAGCTTCGTGGCTGCGGGCTGCTGCTCGACCGCCGCCAGGGGCAGTGGGTGTACTACCGGCTTAACCCGCAACTGCCGGACTGGGTACGCACTGTCATCGACACAACCCTGAGCGCCAATACCGACTGGCTGGCCCATGACAGCGCACGACTTGCTGCCATGGGCGACCGCCCGCTCAGTACGCCGGCCTGCTGCTGACCCTGTAACCAGCCGAGATTTATCATGCTCAGCGCTTTCGCTATTTTTTTAGTCACTCTGGTTCTGGTCATCTGGCAACCCAAAGGCCTGGGCGTAGGCTGGAGCGCATCTCTGGGTGCGGGTCTGGCATTGCTGGCAGGTGTGGTCTCGCTCAGCGATGTTGCCCTGGTGTGGGCCATTGTCTGGAATGCCACTGCCACCTTCATCGCCGTGATCATCATCAGCCTGCTGCTCGACGAGGCCGGTTTCTTCCAGTGGGCAGCCTTGCATGTTGCACGCTGGGCCAAGGGTGACGGCCGGCGCCTGTTTGTATTTAGCGTGCTGTTGGGGGCCGGGGTATCAGCACTGTTTGCCAATGACGGCGCTGCGCTGATCCTCACCCCGATTGTTATCTCGATACTGCTCGCCCTGCGATTCAGCGCCGCATCGACCCTGGCATTCGTCATGGCTGCGGGGTTTATTGCCGATACGGCCAGCCTGCCGCTGGTGGTTTCCAACCTCGTCAATATCGTATCGGCAGACTACTTCCATCTGGGCTTTAGCGAATATGCCGCCGTCATGGTGCCGGTCAATCTGGTTGCCATCGCCAGCACCCTGCTGGTGCTGTACGTTTTTTTCCGTCGGGACATTCCGCGCCACTACTCGCTGGAGCAACTGCCCGAGCCACGCAGCGCCATACGCGATCCACTGACCTTCAAGGTGGGCTGGGCAGTGTTGGTCTTGCTGCTTGCGGGGCTGTTTGCGCTGGAGCCGCTGGGTATCCCCGTGAGTGCGATTGCCGCCGTGTGCGCCGCCCTGCTGTTCGCTGTGGCTGCCCGCGGCCATGTCATTTCAACACGGCGGGTGTTGCGCGAAGCACCCTGGCAGGTGGTGACATTCTCGCTGGGCATGTACCTGGTGGTGTACGGGTTGAAAAATGCCGGGCTGACCCATCACTTAACACTGGCCCTCAACCAGCTGGGCGAATCCGGCCTCTGGGCCGCCACCCTGGGCACCGGCGTGCTCGCCGCACTGTTGTCTTCGGTGATGAACAACATGCCCGGGGTCTTGCTCGGCGCCCTGTCGATCCAGGCCAGTGAGGCCAGCGGGGTGATCCGCGAAGCCATGATCTACGCCAATGTCATCGGCTCCGACCTGGGCCCGAAAATCACCCCCATCGGCAGCCTCGCCACGTTGCTGTGGTTGCATGTGCTGGCACGCAAGGGAATTCGTATCACCTGGGGTTACTACTTCAAGGTAGGGCTGATCCTGACCCTGCCGATTCTGCTGGTCACCCTGTCTGCCCTGGCTTTGCGCCTGAGCCTTTAACTACCCCCGCAAAGAGCAAATACCATGCGCGTTCTGTTTATGTGTACCGCCAATAGCTGTCGCAGCATCCTGTCCGAAGCCATGTTCAACCACCTGGCGCCGCAAGGGTTCCAGGCCATCAGTGCTGGCAGCTTTCCCAGGGGCCAGGTGTTGCCCCGCAGCCTGATGACCCTGCAAGAAGCCGGCATCGGCATTGACGGCCTGAGCAGCAAGGGCAATGACGCCTTTGAAGACAACCCGCCGGATATTGTCATTACCGTCTGCGACAAGGCCGCCGCCGAGGCGTGCCCGGTGTATTTCGGCCCGGCCATCAAAGCCCACTGGGGGCTGGCAGACCCCTCAGAGGTCAAGGGTGACGAGGCCAGCGTAACCGCCGCGTTCCACGCCACCCTGGCACATATCGAAACGCGCTGCCGGGCCTTTCTTGCCCTGCCCTTTGCCCGGCTTGAGCCCGCGGCACTCAAACGCGAACTCGACCGCATCAGTACCCTGTAACCGGAGCCACCATGAACGACACACTGCCCAATCTCGACAGCACATTGATTCCTGCCAAAACCGCTCAACCCGACAACCCGCACAAGCCACGCATCCTGTTGTTGTATGGCTCGACCCGCGAACGCTCGTTCAGCCGCCTGCTGGTCGAGGAAGCGGCCAGATTGCTCGAACACTTCGGCGCCCAGACACGGATCTTCAACCCCTCTGGCCTGCCGCTGCCCGATGATGCGCCGAATGATCACCCCAAAGTCCAGGAGCTGCTGGAACTGATGCAATGGTCTGAAGGCCAGGTATGGTGTTCACCGGAGCGTCACGGTGCCATGTCGGCGGTGTTCAAGGCGCAAATCGACTGGGTGCCACTGGCCCTGGGTGCCGTGCGCCCGACGCAGGGCAAAACTCTTGCCGTGATGCAGGTGTGCGGCGGCTCCCAGTCCTTTAACGTGGTCAATCAATTGCGTGTGCTGGGGCGCTGGATGCGCATGTTCACCATCCCCAACCAGTCTTCGGTACCCAAGGCCTATCTGGAGTTTGACTCGCAAAACCGCATGAAACCGTCTGCGCTGTATGACCGCGTGGTCGATGTCATGGAAGAACTGGTGAAGTTCACCCTGTTGCTGCGCGATCGTCCGGATCTGGTAGACCGCTATTCCGAGCGCAAGGAGTCGGCCCAGGAGCTGAGCCAGCGAGTCAATCAGCCGTCAATTTGAACAGTGCTGTTGTTGAATAGGTTCGACTTCAGCAACCACAGCCCTTTACAGATGCCTGAACAGCGCAGCCGCGATCACCCCGGCGGCAATCGCCGGCAGCGGTTTCTTGAGCAGCAGCATCACTGCCGCCGTGGTCAGCAACGCCAGTCGTGCGCCGTTATCGCCGTTGAGGGCCAGGGGCGCGAGCAAGGCAACCAGCACCGAGCCCGACATGGCACTGATAAATTGCTGCACCCGGTAGTTGATGGGCACAAAGGACATCACGAAAACCCCGCCCAAACGGGTGATCAGCGTGACCACAGCCATGATCAAAACAATGATGAAGGTGCCGTAACCGGCGGTATCGATGCTCATTTTTTCTTCTCCATCCACACCGCGCCCAACACACCGCCCGCCAATGCGCCGACCACCACATGGCTGTTTTCAGGCAAAAAGCGGTACGCCAGCAGCGACGAAGCAGCTGCCACGCACCAGATAATCAGCATGCGCAGGTTTTTTTGCCCGCCAATCACCATCGCCAGCAAAAAGCAGCCCATGACCATGTCCAGCCCCAGGCTGACCGGGTCCTGGATTTCACTGCCAAAATACACCCCCAGCCAACTGCCCAGCACCCAGGCTGCCCACAGAGCAATGCCACCGCCCAGGATCAGGCCGATACCCGACTTGCCACTGTTGAACGCCTGCATCGACATCGCCCAGTTGGCGTCCGAGATCACCATCATCACGCCATAGCGCTTGGCCGCAGGCAGCTCGCGCAGCCAGGGATACAAGGTCGCGCCCATCAACAGATGGCGGGCATTGATGGCAAACACCGTGACGATCAGGGGCACGACCGGCACCTGTGCGCCCCACAAATCAAGGGCGCCAAACTGCGAAGCGCCGGCAAATACCAACGCGCTCATCAACAAACTGGCGCTGTTGTCCAGACCGGTCTGCGCGGCAGCCAGGCCGAAGGCCACACCGAAGATCACGACAAACATGGAAATGGGCAACAGTTGCTTGAAACCATCCCCTACCTCGGCCCAGTTCAGCTCGACCACGCTGTTATCACTGTTCGACAACCCATCACCCCTTCTGCGCTACGCCATACTGTTTTTGTGCCAGCATTATGCGGGGGTGAATCCAATCCACACCAGTGTGCAAATGTCCGAGATGTCGCAATAACAAGGTTTGCGGGGCGTTTTCAGCGATACCCGGCAGATGGTGCCGGGGTGCGGGCAAACCCCTCGACCACGATATACAGCAGCGGGCCGATGGAAACGAACACCGCCGTCAGCAGCAGGTATGGCAGCACACTGGCCAGCGAGCGGCCTTTGCCGCGTGCATCGCGGTACATCCACACGCATGCCAGCGCCGCCAGCAGGTACAGGTCGATCACCACCTGGGCGGTGTCCGGGCTGGCCATCAACTCCAGTGCGAAAGCCACCAGGGACTGTTGGGCCGTCAACATCGTGAAGGCCGTATAAGCAGAGAAACCGAGCAAGGCGGCAAGGGCGAGATAGGGCTTTTTCATTGGATTTACCGAATTGACGAAGTGGATAAGGGCCCAGTTAGTGATACTTTTGCCCCACCGGCAATGACCTCACGGGTCATGGACCCGGCCGTTTACCCCTGTCAGAGTTTATGGATGAACAACCCGACCTTTCCCCGCATCAACGCCCCGACAACTGCTGGCCCGCAACTGCGCTTGCTGCGCCGTCAGGCCCGCATGAGCCAGCTGGAGCTGGCCTTGATAACGGGAATTTCCCAACGCCATCTGAGCTGTATCGAGACCGGGCGCGCCAAACCCGGGCCCGGCACCTTGCATAACCTGCTGATGGCCCTTGAGGTTCCGCTGGAGCAATGCAACAGCCTGTTTCTGGCCTCGGGTTATGCGCCACGTTACGAAACCACTCCGCTGTCTTCACCGGCAATGGACGCCGTGCGTGAAGCCATCAGCCATGTGTTGCACGCCAACAATCCGGCTCCGGCGATCGTGCTGGGCAGTCATTGGGAGGTGCTGGCAGCCAACGCCAGTACTGCAGCCCTGTTCAATCTGGTCGGGTTGCCCGCAGAGGCGGCCCAAGGTTTGAACCTGCTGACCACCCTGGTGCAACCCGGTGGCCTGGGCGATCACCTGATAAACCACGAAGAAATAAGAAACCTGGCCTGGCAACGGGCGAGCCGCGAGGCCCTGGCCAACCCCGAACTGGCAAGCCTTATGCAAACCCTCAAAGCCCCGGACACCCCCGCAGCCCCACCACGGGAAATGCCGCCACTGGTCTTGACCCGTATTGCCTGCCCTCATGGCGAGCTGAACTTCATGTCCACCTTCACCACCTTCGGCATGCCGCTGGACATCACCGTCACGTCACTGCGCATCGAGCACCTGATACCGGCCGATGCCGGCACCTGGCAGGTCATGACCCGCGCCTACGAACAGTCACTGTTGCTCCCGCAAGAGGCTTGACGGTTGCAGGGCAAGGTACTGGCGCAGCCAGCCCGTGGCGTCAGCCCATCAGCCCGACCACCCGGTGCCGCGACACATTGGCCTGGCACTGCACCAGTTGTGCCACCTGCAGGTAGTCACGGCCCTGCCCCGTGTCATGCGCAAAGGCCCGCGTGGCGAAATCATGGGCCCAGCGTTTTTCATCCCGGCTTTCGTGGCGGCCGATCTGCTCCCGGGCGTGCCCCTGGCGCTGGTTGAGCTGCTCGATCACCCCGTTGACCCTGACCAGCCCTTTGTCCACCGTGTCCAGCAACTGGCGCAGTTCGGCGCGGCTGGTGCCTTGGGGAGCAACCAGCGGCGCGCCCAGCAGGTTCTCTTCCCGGCTTTGCACCGGGCTGAAACTGGCCCGGGGGAAGAGTTTGTCTTCACCCTGGATCGACATCTGGTCCTTGAGCTTGCCCCACTGCGACTCCGCGGCCGAAAAGCGCAACTGCGACTGCGCGGTGACTTCGGCATGCAGGCCGGCCTGGGCCAGGCTGGTGTTGAAGCGACGCAGGATCTGGCTGTCGCTCAGGTCATCGTCCAGCACCACGGCAATCGGCCCCGGCATGTGGCGCCCGGCACTGAACAACAGGGTCTCGCTGCCCGAGGCCTGCACACCCTGCAGTGATTCCAGGCCCTTGATGGTAAAACGGCTGCGCAAGGGCTGATCCAGATTCAGGCCCAGCTGCGCATCGACGCTGGCGGCGGACAACCGGCTGCGGTTCTCCAGCAGGTGGTTGAGGCGCTTGACCGAGCGCCCCAGGGTTTCAACGTCCGGGCCAGCCTTGGTGGCGCCGCTGAGGCCACGGCCCAGATCGCGTTTGAAATTGCTCAGTTGCTCGGTCACCTGAGTCAGGTAACGGTGCGCGGCCTGGATAGAGGACGACTGCTGGTTCAATTGCAGGCTCAGCCCCGCCATTTTACCCGGCTGACGCGGCGCAGGGGCAGCCTCGGGCGACCTGGCATTGCCGACGCGCTGCTGGGGGGTGGTATCGCGCAACTGGGCCCGGGTACGCATGCCCAGGTCATAGGAGGCGATGGCCGAACGTTCGTTTACAACTTTCATGTCTGGTGTTCCGGCTCGGTTTACATCAGGTCAAACAGGGAGATAGCCGCCACGCGGGTATAGACCTTCTGGCTGGCCTGCATCGACAGCTCGTAGCCACTGACCTGCAAGAAGGCAGCGCCCACATCCAGCTGCGACAGGTCACCCTGGATCTTCTGGTTGACCAGCGACACATCGGCATTGCCGTTGCCCAGCAGGCTCAGGGTATTCTGCCGCCCGCCCAGCTCGGTCAACTGGCCCAGCACCCGGCCGTGGGTCTGGTCCAGGGACTCCAGCGTGTCCTTGAGCTCCTGGCGGGTGGCCGGGTCATTGGGCGCGCTCTTCAGGCTGTCGATCAGACCGTGCAGATCGTTGAGCAGGTCGGCACCGCTGCCCAGAATGGAGTGGGCAGTCACGTTGTCATCAATCATTACCCCGTTGCCGACCACCGCCTGGCGGTACTGGTCATTGCCAGTGACGGTATAGCTGCCAGTGGTCGCATCGAAGGTGACCGCCGGGGTGTTGCTCAGCGTGCCGGAGAACAGGTAATTGCCCGCCTCGTCCTTGGCATTGAAGTAGCTGACAATGCTCTGCTCCAGGCTCGACATTTCCCCCGCGATGGCTGATAGATCCTCGCCGCTGTTGCTGTCGTTGCTGGCCCACAACAGCAGGTCGCGCACGCTGAGCATGGCGTCGGAGGTGGACTTCAAATAGGTCTCCTGCACCATCAGGTTGTCCGATACGCGGCCAATATTGAGGTTGTATTGCCCCAGGCTGGCCTGCTCGCGTTCGATGCGCATCAACCGCGCGCTGGCAATCGGGTCGTCCGAAGGTTTCTGGATGCGCAGGCCGCTGCCGATTTGCGCCTGCAACTTGCCAATGGCTTCGGCGTTGCGGTTCATGTTGGCGTGCATCAGGGCAGAGGTTTGGGCGTTGCTGATTCGCATGGTCGTAAGCCTTTAATCAAGTCGGGGCCGGGTGTCAAACAGCCGCCAGAATGGTGTCGAAAATGCTGTTGGCCGTCTGGATGACCTTCATGTTGGCTTGCAGGGCCTTGTTGTATTCCATAACGGCCTGGGCTTCTTCGCTGTCACTCACCGCACTCACGCTGTCGCGCTGGTTCTGCGCTTGTTCAACGACGGTCGAGGCGGACTTGAGATCGGCCTGGTTCTGCCGGCTGGCACTGGCCACGTCACCCAGCATGCCGCTGTAGGCTTCATTGAGAGTGACTGAATTGCCGCCCACCGTGACCCGGGTGTTTTTCAGTTCGATCAGCGCCAACAACACCTTGTTGTTACCGCTTTCCCCGGCTGTGTCAGAAAACGCCAGTTCCTCAGGCTTGAGGTCATTGATCTGGAGCAGGCCGTTGCTGCTGTTGGGGTTGAACGCAAGCAGCGGCTGCCCCGGGTTGCCATTGAGGTCGTAGCCGCCGGCCAGGGTATCGTTGACCAGGGTGGCCAGGGCCTGCGCCATCTCCTTGAGGCTTTCACGCGCTGGCAGCAGGCTGTTCTGCTCAACACTGTAGAGCCCGCCGAAGGCACCACCCAGGCTGTCCTGGCGCAAGGGGAAGCTGGTACCTGCAAAGGTCAGGGCCACTTCCTGTTCGCCCGCTGCGTTGAGGCTGATAGACAATTGCCCGGCAGTCTTGCCACTGACTAGCGGCTGGCCGTTGGCCAGAGACACGGTCAGCGAACCGTCACGGCTTTCGTTGACGCGCAGGTCGGCGTATTTGCTCAGCTCGCCCACCAGCGACTCGCGATGGTCGCGCAGCGCCGAGCTGTCGGCACCGGCGGACTCGGCCTGGATGATCTTCTGGTTGAGCAGCGCCAGGTTTTGGGTCAGGCCGTTGATTTCGTTGCCCATGGCCGAACGCTGCTCATGCAGGGCCTTGAGCTGGTTGTCGATATTGTTGTTGAGCCCGTTGAAGCGCTGGCTGAGGTTCTTCATCTCGGACAGGATCTGCTGGCGTAACGGGATATCACCGGGGCTGCTGCTGGCCGCACTCAGGGCCGCATAAAAGTTGTTGAGCCCGGTGCCCAGGCTGGAGCCTTCGCCCGCCATTACCCCTTCGAGCGAGCTGAGGTAGTCCTGGCCGGCCTGGTAGTAATGCATGTCGGTGGTAGCGCGCCACAGCTGTTGGGTCTTGAAGTTGTCGCTCATGCGCTTGACGCCGATGACATGGACCCCGCCGCCCACCTGTTGCTGGCCTTGCCCGCCGACCGAGCCAAACTGGGTAGTCAGCCGGCTGTAGCCTGGTGTGTTGACGTTGGCAATGTTCTGCGCAGCGCTGTTCAGGGCGATTTGTGCCGCTGATACACCGGAATAACCGATCTGGCTCATAAGGCTCATGTTTCAATCTCCTTGCGTGCAACCCGCACATTCTGGGCAAAGGCCGGTGAGCTGCGTTCGGTTGCACGGTTGACGGTGGAAGTGGGGGCCTGAGTGTTTAAGGCGACCCTATCGGCCGCGGACTTAAATGCCGCCTCCTCAACACGCACCGTGCGCGGCAGCGCGGGCTTGCCCAGGTCAGCCAGGATCGACCGGGTATAGTTGCGGGTTTCCTTGAAGGGAATGCGCTCAACCCACTGGCTGACGCTAATCGCACCCTTGCGCGGGTCACCATTGCTCTTGAGCCATTCGTCTACCCGCCCGGGGCCGGCGTTGTAGGCGGCCACCGCCAGCGCCGTGGCACCGTCATAGCGCTTGAGCAACTTGTCCAGGTAGGCCGTGCCCAACTGCTTGTTGTACTCGCCATCACGGACCAGACGCTGCTCGCTGTAGTGCAGGTTCAGCTCCTGGGCCATTTCCCGGGCGGTCCCCGGCATCAGTTGCATCAGGCCACGGGCGCCCTTGGGCGATACCACCGCCACGCGGCCACCGGACTCGTGCTGGATGACTTTTTCAACCAACGCCATCAACCCGGCGGCACCTTTGCCCAGGCTGTCGATACCGCGCTGCCAGGTGTTGACAATGGGCGCCAGCAGGCTGTCCACCATGTGCGGTTTCGGGGCGGCAGGCGGCATGTCGTAATGGGTTGCCCGCACCGCGGTCAACGCCTTGTTTGCCCCAAGTAACCCCACAGGAGCCACTGGCGTGGCGCACTGCCCGTTCTGCAGCGGCGCAACCGCCGGTGTGACAGGTGCCTGGCCATGGGACAACTGCTTGACCAGCATGTTGGCAATGCCGCTCTTGCGCTGGCCGGCCAGGTTCTGGGCCAAGGCTTCATCATGGAACTCGCGCAAGGTATCGCCCTGGCGGCTGCGCATAGGGCTGTCTTCGGACAGTACGTCACCTGCCTTGCGCATTTGCTTGAGGATCTGCTGCAGGAACATCGCTTCGAACTGCTCCGCGACATTTTCCAGTTTGGCCTGACGCACCGCAGCTGCATCGCCGGGGGTGAGCTGCAGCGGTTTACGGTGTTGCGAAATAGGGGTAATGCTCATGGCGATGGACCTTAAATCACGATCAATTCAGCGTTCAGGGCACCTGCCTGTTCCAGTGCCTGCAAGATGCTCATCACATCATCCGGTGTTGCCCCGAGGCTGTTCACCGTCTTGATGATGTTGTCCAGGTCGGCGCCATCGGGCCAGGCGAACATGGGGTTGCGCTGCTGGCTGACGTCGATGCCGGTGCGCGGTACAACGGCGGTCTGCCCGCCGGAGAACGGCCCCGGCTGGCTGACCTGCGGGGTTTCACTGATGGTCACGGTCAAGCTGCCGTGGGATACGGCCGCAGCCTTGACCCGCACCCCCTGCCCCACCACCACGGTGCCGGTGCGGCTGTTGAACACCACCTTGGGTCGCACCCGGCCTTCCTGCACGTCCAGCGACTCCAGCACCGCCATGTAGCTGACCCGCTGGTTGCTGGAAATCGGCGCGGTTACCGCCACCTTGGTGCCGCTCAGGGCCGTGGCGCTGCCGGCGCCAAAGCGCGCATTGACCGCTTCGGCAACCCGGCTGGCGGTCTGGAAGCTGGGCTTGCGCAAGTTGAGCATGACGTCGGCGCGCTCATTGAAATCGCTGGGGATCATCCGCTCGACCGTCGCCCCGTTGGGGATCAGCCCCGAGTTGGAGCTGTTGACCGCCACACTCGAACCGCTGCGCCCCGAGGCCTTGACCCCGCCCACTACCACCGCCCCCTGGGCCAGGGCATAGACCTCACCGTCCACGCCCATCATCTGGGTCAGCAACAGTTGCCCGCCGCGCAGGCTTTTCGCATCGCCCAGTGACGAGACGGTCACGTCCAGGGTCTGCCCGGCACTGTACGAAGCAGGAATGGTTGCCGTCACCGTCACCGCCGCCACGTTTTTCAACTTGGGGTCGACATTGGGCGGCAGGTTGATGCCAAACTGCTTGACCAGGTTGACCACTGACTGATTGGTAAACTTGACCTGATTCTTGTCGCCACTGCCATCAAGCCCCACCACCAGGCCATAACCGATGACCTGATTGGCGCGGATACCTTCGATATCCACCAGATCCATCAGCGGGGCAGCCCGCACGGGCAAGGCCAGCAACAGGACCAGTGCCATCAGCCCACTATTGAGAACGCTACGCATAAAAAACTGTCCACTCACATCGGAAACAAGGGGCTGGCGAAAAAGCGTGTCAGCCAGCCTGGCGAGTTGCTGTCATTGAGCACCCCTCGCCCGGCATAGGAAATACGGGCGTTGGCCACGCTCTGGGAAGACACCTGGTTGTAGCGGTTGATGTCGTCAATGCGCACCAGCCCCGCCAGGCGAATAAACTCGTCTCCCTGGTTCAGACGCAGCGCCTTCTCACCCTTGACCAGCAAGGTGCCATTGGGCAGGACCTGATGCACCGTCACCGCAATCGAGCCGCGCAGGGTGTTCTGCTGCGAGCTGTTGGATGAACCGGAAAAGTCCCGACCTGCGCCCAGCTTGGTTTCCAGATTGGGATAGGCCTTGCCCATGATGGTCGGGATATCGATGCCTACACCGGACTTCTTGCCGAAGCTGGTGCCGGCACTTTTGCTCGACTGGGTCGACTCATCGAGCACGATGGTCAGAATGTCGCCCACCCGAACTGCCCGCTTGTCCTGGTACAGCGAACCGCCGTACCCCTGACGGTACAGCCCGCCACTGCTGGTGGCCGGCACGCTGTAATCCAGCGGCGGCGGTTCGAAGACACTGGAGTCCTCATCAGGCAGCATTTCGTTGAAGCTCTGGCAACCACCGAGCAGTAACGCCAGAGACAACAGGATGAAAATACGCATAGGCCTGCTCAGACAGTCTGGTTAAGGAATTTCAACATACCGGACGAGGCGTCCAGTACCTTGGCATTGGCTTCATACGCGCGCTGGATGGCCATCATCGAGACCATTGCTTCCACCACTTCCACGTTGGAGCCTTCCAGTTGGCCCTGCTTGATCTGCCCCAGGCCATCCTGGCCGGCGACGCCTTCGACCGGCGCACCACTGGCAACCGATTCCTGGTACAAATTGCCGCCCAGGGCCTGCAGGCCGGCCGGGTTGGCAAAGTTGACCAGGGTGATCTGCCCCAGTTGAACCGGCTCGGTACCCCCGGGCAAAATCGCAGTGACAATCCCGTCAGTGCCCACCATGAAATTCTTGTGCCCTACCGGCAGCTGGATTGCCGGGGTCAGCGGCAGGCCCTGGGTGTTGACCAGCATGCCTTCGGCATTGAGTTGCAATTGGCCGTTTTCGGTGTAGAAGGTTTCACCGTTGGGGCCTTCAATCTGGAAGAACCCCGGACCACTGATGGCCAGATCCATCGGCTGGCCGGTGGTCTGCACGTTGCCTTCGGTAAACACCTTTTGCGTGCCCACCACTCGCACGCCGCTGCCAAGCTGAATGCCCGTAGGCACGGTGTTGACCTCGTCAGCCTGGGCGCCGGGCGGGACTTCAATGCTGTAGAACAAATCTTCGAACACCACGCGGTCGTTTTTGAAACCCACGGTGTTGACGTTGGCCAGGTTGTTGGCCACGGCGGCCATCGCCTTGTCTTGCGCGGCCAGGCCGGTCTTGCTGATCCAGAGTGCAGAACTCATGTGTCAATTCCTGGCGGGCATCAATTGCCGCGCATCAAACTGTTACCCGACGTGGACAAGTCCTCGGCGGCTTTCATCATCTTTACCTGGGTCTCGAACAACCGGCTCAGGCTCATGGTCCCGACCAACTGATCGATGGCCGAGACATTGCTGGCTTCCAGAAACCCGGACACCAGTTGCACGTTGTCGTCGGTTGCCGCTGGCACGCCATTGCGGGTCACCAGCAACCCGGCGCTGTCCTTGCTCAATTGCCCGGCTGGCACGTCCACCAGTTTGATCTGATCGATTTCGACCATTTGTGGCTCGCCGCGGGGCAGCACCGAAATGCGTCCGTCACCGGCAATGCGGATAGAGTCGAACTGAGGCAGTACGATCGGCCCGCCCTCGCCCAGCACGGCACGGCCGTTGAGGGTCAGTTGCATGTCGGCATCCACCTGCAGGCTGCCGTGACGGGTATAGGCTTCACCTTCCGGCCCTTGCACCGCAATCAGGCCCGGGCCCTTGATGGCAAAATCCATGTCCCGACCGGTGGCCATCAGCGCGCCGGGCGCCAGGCTGACACCATTGCCCTGTGAGTGGGCCAGGTGCCGGCTGTCATAGCCGTAGCCCTGCACGGCAACACTGGCCGATTGCTCAAGATCGCTGCGAAAGCCCGGGGTATTGACGTTGGCCAGGTTGTTGGCGCGCACGTCCAGCGCCGTCATGGTGCGGCTGGCGGCGGTCATTGCGGTGTATCCCAAACGATCCATCGGTCATCCTCAAATGGAGTTGAAGAGCACTTGGGTGAGCTCTTTGTTGGTCGACAGCACCTTGCTGTTGGCCTGGTAGTTGCGCTGGCCTTCCATCAGGCCGACCAGTTGCTGGGTCATGTCGACGTTGGAGCTTTCCAGCGCGCCTGCCGTCAGGTCGCCAAACAGGCCGGTGCCCGGGGCGCCGATCAGCGGGTTACCCGATTCGCCCGTGGCGCTCCAGCGAGTGTTGTTTTCGTTTTTCAGACCATTGGGGTTGGCGAAGTTGGCCAGCACCACCTGGCCTTGCAGCATCCGCTCACCGTTGCTGTAAGTGGCGTAGACCTTGCCATCTTTTTCGACCGTGACACCGGTGTTTTCACCAGCGGCATAGCCGTTGGGGTTGTTGGTCGTGACTGAGAAATCCGAGGCGCTCTGGGTGCTGCGGGTGTAGTCGATATCGATGCTCATGGCATTCACCCCCGGCAGGGTGAAGCTGATATTGACCGGCGCCAGCGGCGTGCTGAGCTGGCCCGAGGTATCGAACGTCATGCTTTCGGGGCCACCCACTGCGGTGTTGCCAGCGTAGTAATGGGTCTCCCAGGTGTTGTCCGCGGTCTTGACGAAATACTGGGTCAGGGAATGCTGCTTGCCCTGGGAGTCGTACACCGGCGTGGTCTGGCTGCTGGTGTAGCTGTTGACGTTGGCCGGATCGAATGGCGTGACGCTGACCACTGCCTTGTTGGCATCCAGGTTGGCCACGAAATCGACCCGGTCGGTGGCTTTGGCCGGCAGGTTGCCGTTCTGCAGGCGCAGATCGCTGACGATACCCACCTGCAGATTACCCGCTGCATCCACGGGGTAGCCCTGCAGGTATTGGCCGCTGGCATCCACCAGGAAGTTGTCGCGGTCCTTGCCGAAGGCGCCGGCGCGGGTGTAGTTGATATCGCCGCTGGGGCTGCGGGTTACGAAAAAGCCGCTTTCGGAGATTGCCAGGTTGAGGTTGTTGCCCGTGGCAAAGTGCGAGCCACCCAGGCTCATGCTCTGGGTATGCCCCAACACTCCGACCCCCATCGCCTGGGTGCCGGAGTACAGGCTGCCAAACTCAGTACGCGACGACTTGAAGCCCACGGTGCCGGAGTTGGCAATGTTGTTGCTGATGGTATTGAGCTGCTGGGACACGGCGTTGAGCCCGGTCAGGGCGATATTGAAACTCATGAACGTTGACCTTGTGCAAATTGACTGAGGGAGCGCTGGAAAGGATTGAGCCCGGTGGGCGCCATGACACCGGCAAACACCGAGTCTTCACTGAATTCGGTGATTTTGTAGAAAGGCACCTCACCGACACCTTCGATGGACAACACCGGGCCATCACTGCCCAGGCGCACGCTGCTGACCTTGCCCTTGACTTCAACCTTCAGGCTTTCACCGCTGGCAGACTTGACTTCAATAGCGTACTTGCCCGGCTTCAAGCCCAATGCCTGGGGGTCGATATCAAAGCCGACACGGCCCGACTCACTGGGTGGCAGCGGGATTTCGGTATTCACGCCGTTGGCGTCGGTCAGTACCGCAACCAGGTCCGAAGCGCTGTGTTGCAACTCCACTTCGGCCTGTACTTTCTTGTCGCTCAGGTCCAGTTGATCGGTGCTGACCTTGACGGTCTGGCCCACCAGGGTGGACGCGCTCAGGTACTGCAAATTTTCCAGCAGCACCATGTTGTTTTCGGTCAGGAATGACATTTTTTCCAGGCTTTGCACCTGGGACATGGTGGCGAACTGGCTAAGGAACTCGCTGCTGTCCACCGGCTTGGTGGGGTCCTGGTTCTTGATTTGCGCAACCATCAATTGAATGAAGGTGTCCTGCATTTCAGCGCCGTTGGTTTTTGGCCCCTGCTGCCCGGTATTACCCGTGTTGCGGGTGTCGTTATTGACGGTGCTCATCAGGCTTCTCCCAGTTTGAGCAGGCCTTGCTGCATACTCTTGATACGATTGAGGACTTCCACCCCGGTTTCAAAACTGCGGGTCGCGGACATCATGTCGGTCATTTCTTCGATTTCACTGATGTCCGGGTAGAACACCGAGCCGCTGCTGTCGGCCAGAGGATGGTCGGGCTCATAACGTTTTTTCGCTTCGCGCCCCGAGGTCACCACATCCATGACTTGCACATGGGCTCCGCCCATGCCAACGCCACGGGTCAACTGGTTGTTTTCATAGACGGCGGCAAACACCGGCTTGCGGGCCTGGTATACATCCTTGGCGGTACCTGCGGCCGAGTCGATGTTGGCCAGGTTGCTGGCTACAGTGTTCAGGCGCACGGTCTGGGCATTCATGGCAGAGCCGGCGATCTGGTAGATAGAGTCAAAAGCCATAAGGGTCAGCGTCCTTCAATGGCCTGTTTGAGGCCGCGAAATTTCATGTTGAGAAAAGTCAGGCTGGTCTGGTAATCCGAGGTGCTCTTGGCGAAGGCCGCCTGTTCAACGCTCAACTCCACGGTGTTGCCGTCCTGCGAAGCCTGGCCCGGCACACGGTATTGCAGGAGAGCCTGAGCACGGTTGCCGGACGCGGCGCTGTTGCGGTTCATTTCTGCAGCGAAATCCAGATCCCGGGCCTTGAACCCCGGGGTGTCTTCGTTGGCCAGATTGGCCGCCAGTATTTCGGTACGTTTCATATGCAACCCAAGCGCACGCGTATGCACACCGAGGGCCTCATCTATCCTTATACTCATTGCAGGTACCATTGATTGAAGGTGAGGCCGTGCCTCTTGCCCGCAGGTAATAGCAGGAACCGTGCCCACTTCTAAAAACAACAGTAACATCATGATTTATAAGACTATTTATGAAGCTCACAGAACAATCGGTGACCGTCCGGCTTCCGCTTCCAGGCCCTGACGGGCAATCGGGAGGAAGCGCTGTTTCCCCCGCCGGGGTGCTGTGTGCCCTGCTGCTGGCACTGGCTTGCAGCAACGCGACAGCCGATGAAGCGCTGGACCGGCAAGTCGACCAGGCCGTACACCAGTACTTCACGCAACAGCTGGCCGACAAGGCCGCCGAGGAAGGCTGGCAAAACCCGCGTTTTACCCAGAAGGTCTTTGCCCTGCCCGACGGCGCCCCCACCGGCCCCTGCGAGCAGCGGCTGCAGGCCAGAGGCATAGAACAGCACTGGAGTGGCTACGGGCGCCTGCGCCTGACCCTTGCCTGCCCGGCACCGGCATGGTCGGTTGACGTGACCGTCCAGGCCACGGTCTATATCCAGGCCGTGATGGCAACCCGGGTGATCGAGCGCGAACAGCTCATCACCAGCGCCATGCTCGGCTATCAGGAAGTGGCGGTGAGCCGCCAGAGCAGCGGCTATTTCAACCGGATTGACCAGGTCGCCGGTCTCAGCGCCAAGCGTCGCACCCGCAGCCAGCAAGTGCTTAGCCGCGACATGCTGGTCGAGCCCTGGCAGGTGCGCCGCGGCGAGCGCGTCACGGTGGTGGCCAATCACGGCGACATACACGCCAGCACTGAAGGCGAAGCCCTGCAGGACGGGCACATGGGCATGCTGATCCGGGTCAGGAACACCGCCAGCGGCAAGGTTATCGAGGCCCGGGTGATCGGCCGCGCCAGAGTCACCAGCACCCTGGAACGCCCCGGAAAATAATTCTCAGCGGGATTTAAGCGGGCGCCGATACCTGTCGCCCTTGAGTGTCAGCGGCAATAAAAGATGCGCCGCCCTTAACTCCGACACTCATTGTAAAACAGGAATTTCGATCATGGCCTTGACCATCCACACCAACTACTCGTCGCTGCTGACCCAGACCAACCTGAACAAGACCAACAACGCCCTGGCCACCAACCAACAGCGCCTGGGTACCGGTCTGCGCATCAACTCGGCAGCCGACGACGCCGCCGGCCTGCAGATCGCCACCCGCATGAACGCGCAGACCAAAGGCATGGCCGTGGCCCTGCGCAACGTCAGCGACGCCTCCTCGCTGCTGCAGACCGCCGATGGTGCGCTCAATGAAATGACCGATATCATGCAGCGCATGAAAGACCTCGCCACCCAGTCTGCCAACGGCACCAACAGCGATGCCGACCGCAATTCGATGCAGACCGAATACGACGAGCTGGGCAAAGAACTGGGCAATATCATGGCAAACACCAGCTTTGCTGGTGAAAAACTGTTCAGCAAAGACGGTACCAGCGGCAAGTTCGGCGCCGAAGTATCCTTCCAGATCGGTGCTACCAAGGATGAAACCCTGGCGCTGAATGTTTCCGGAAGTGTCTCAGCACTGGCAAGTGGTATAGGCGATATCTCCGAGTCGTATACCAGCTCCACCCTGGGCACCGAGATCACCAGCGTCAGCGGCGCTCAGGACATGATCGATAAACTGACCGGCGCACTGGACAAAGTCGGTGAGCTGCGTGGCCAGTTCGGCGCCAATATCAACCGCCTTAACCACACCGCCAACAACCTGGCCAATATCAAGGACAACACCGAAATGGCCCGTGGCCGCATCATGGATGCCGACTTCGCCAGCGAAAGCGCGATGATGAGCAAGAACTCCATGCTGATGCAGTCGGGTATTTCCATGCTCAAGCAAACCGGGCAAATGCCAAGTATGGTCATGTCGTTGCTGGGCTAACTCCTGCTGGCAAACCCGCTACCAACAAAGCGCCCCCGAAGTGATTCGGGGGCGCTTTTTCAGCTGCCTTATATTTGCTCCCGGCAAGGCACAGCAGCACCTGCAAAGGCTGGAAAATAATGGCCCATACGGTTTAAGTGCAACGAACAATCCGTCGCCTTTAAGTGTCAGCGAGCAACAAAAACTGCGCCGCCCTTTACTCCGACACTCAATGCACAACAGGAATTTCGATCATGGCCCTGACCATCCACACCAACTACTCGTCGCTGCTGACCCAGACCAACCTGAACAAGACCAACAACGCCCTGGCCACCAACCAGCAGCGCCTGGGTACCGGCCTGCGCATCAACTCGGCAGCCGACGACGCCGCCGGCCTGCAGATCGCCACCCGCATGAACGCGCAGACCAAAGGCATGGCCGTGGCCCTGCGCAACGTCAGCGACGCCTCCTCGCTACTGCAGACCGCCGATGGCGCGCTCAATGAAATGACCGATATCATGCAGCGCATGAAAGACCTCGCCACCCAGTCTGCCAACGGCACCAACAGCGATGCCGACCGCAATGCAATGCAGGCCGAATACAACGAGCTGGGCAAAGAGCTGGGCAATATCATGGACAACACCAGCTTTGCCGGTGAAAAGCTGTTCAGCAGTGACCCAACCAACAGCTCCGCCAAATTCAATAGCGCGGTCAACTTCCAGATCGGCGCCACAACGGCCGAGACCCTGGAGCTGAACGTTTCTAGCGGTGCCACGGACCTGGCCACCTCCTTGTCGGGGGTTTCCGTTCCGTTCAGCGACAGCACATTGTCGGGCAGCGAAATCACCAGCGTCAGCGGCGCTCAGGACATGATCGATAAACTGACCGGCGCACTGGACAAAGTCGGTGAGCTTCGTGGCCAGTTCGGCGCCAATATCAACCGCCTTAACCACACCGCCAACAACCTGGCCAATATCAAGGACAACACCGAAATGGCCCGTGGCCGCATCATGGATGCCGACTTCGCCAGCGAAAGCGCGATGATGAGCAAGAACTCCATGCTGATGCAGTCGGGTATTTCCATGCTCAAGCAAACCGGGCAAATGCCAAGCATGGTCATGTCGTTGCTGGGCTAACCCCTACAGGCAAACCCGGTATCAACAAAACGCCCCCTAAGTGATTCGGGGGCGTTTTTTTTTAACGGCAGCTTTACGTTGGGCAAAAAAATGGCCCGCCAGGCGGGCCGTGTCTACCTGGCGGTCAATCCGCCAGCCAGGCCTTGCGCCACTGTTGCAGGCCGACCTCGTCCAGCATCCAGTCCCGATGTATGCAGTCGCGCAGCGTATCCCCCGCCACAGCCGCCGCATCCAGGTCGTTGACATGCATGCGGATTGCCTCCACCCAGTCACGAAAACGGTTATTGACCCGGGTCACCGGCAGGTCACCGCGATAGCTCGGACCGTCGCTGCACACTACCGGGACGGCACAGGCACCGTACTCCAGCAGGCGCAGATTGCTTTTGCAGGCGTTGAACAGGTTATCTTCAAGTGGTGCCACGGCCAGATCCAGATCCAGCCGGGCCAGTGCCGCGGGGTACAGGTCAATGCGGATGCCCGGGTGGAATTCTTTGACAAAGGGCCGCAAGCGCTGCGGGCACATGCCAAAAAACACCCAGTCGACTTCGTCGCACAAGGCCTTGACCACATCAGCGATCAGCTCCAGGTCACCGGTATGGCCAGAGCCTCCGGCCCAGCCGACCCGGGGCTTGCGCGAAGTCCTGCGTGCGCTTGGCGGCAGGCCTGCCCACCACTGCGGGTCAAGGCGGTTCTTGACCACATGGATCTTCGAGTGAAAGTTGCCCAGGGCCTCTGCCAGCGGTTCAGTGGACACCACAAAACGATCGGCGCAAGCCAGGCCCCGGCGCAGCGACCGCATGATGTCCTTGGGTACACTGCCACGGTGGACGCTTTTCAGCGGAACGTTGGGGTAGTAGTCGTCCAGCTCATAGACCTTGAACACCTGGCTGAAGGCCTTGATTTTTTCGATCGCCTCCAGGCTCTGCTCCTGCAGGGGCCGTTGCATGACCAGGGTATCCGGGGCATAGCGTTGCAGCTGCATCAGCCCGGGCAAACCGTGGATTAATGCGCCCTCGGCGTGCCCGGCGTTTTTCAGCGCCCGCAGTGGCTGGATGATGCGGTAATGCCCGCACCCATACACATCCGCAGCCCGCGCCAGAATGACCGGCAGGGGTTTCCAGCTTAGCGGCTGCCAGGCCAGTTGGGCATCGGCGAGTTTGAAGCCGCCGGCATCGCTCAGGGACAGGCTGGTGTTGTAGGCCGGGTCGCGGGGCAACTCGGCTGCCCAGCGGCGCTGGAATGACTGGCGTACAGCCAGGGGCACGGCGGTTTGCGGGTGGTCATGAATGATCGCGGCGTGGGGTGTCCATACAGTCAGACAGCCCGTGCGGGCCACGCGCAGGCACAGGTCGATATCCGCAGCACCCTGCTCGAAAACCTCGGCATCCAGGCCATTTACCGCCTCGAACACCTCTCGGCGAATCATCAGGCACACGTCAGACACCGCACTGTAGTTCTGGTCGACAAACAGGCGATTCATATAGCCCGAAGCACTCATCGCCTGCCCGGCAAAACCGTGGCCGGCGCTCTCTTCAAGGCCGAGGATGATCCCGGCATGGGTGATCGTGCGTGCAGTAGACACCGCCTTGGCCCCGACAATCGCCACCTCCGGACGCTGGGCGTGGTTGAGCAACTCATCCAGCCATTGCTCCTGCATCAGGACCGTGTCGCTGCGCAGCAACAGCAGGTATTCGCACCGGGCTTGTGCCGCGCCCAGGTTAATGGCCGATGCCCGCCCCCGGGCGAGCGGCAGATCAACCACCTGCAGGCGCTCGCCCAGCAGCTGTCGGCTGCCGGCAAGCCAGGCGGCGGCCTGCGGATCGGCGCAGGCATTGTTGACGATCAACAGTTCGTAATTCGGGTAGCGGGTGTGCTCCAGCAGGCTGATAACGCAGCGCTGCAGGGCCGGCAGGTCCGTATCGAGCACTAGCACGATGGACACCGACGGTCGCTGTGGGTGACCGTAGCGGATCCTGAACTGACCGCTGCGCAGGCTCAGCACCTGCGCCTGGGCATAGCCCCGCTCCTGCAGGTGCAAGCCCAGCACTTCGGCAAACTCGGGGCTGTCGGCCAGCGCAGCGCGCTGGTTGATGACCAGCGGCTCGCACAGATGGCCAAAGCCGACCATGCCCTGGCGGTTGATCATGCGCAGGATCAGCTCCAGCTCCAGCGCCGCTGGATACTGCTCATTGAAACCACCCGCCTCGGCCACCGCGCTGGCGCGAAACAGCCAGTTGCGGGCCATCACACCCGGCATGCTGAGCAGATAGTCGAGGTTAAAATCCGGGCGCAGGGCCGGGCTTATGACATCGCCGTGTTCATGCACCATTGCATCGCCGTAGATGGCTCGGCATTGGGGGTCGTCCAGCAACTCCAGGGACGAGATCAGCATCCCGCTGTCGGTCAGGCGGTCCCCCGCCTCCACCAGCATCAACCAGCGATGATCGCCACTGCAGGCAATCCGGTTGATCTGTGCGACAAAACCGTCGCGCTGGCAGCTGCAGTACTGCATGTCATCGCCCGGTGACTGGCGGCGGAACTGCGGCGTGAGCACAATCCCCTGCAACATGGCCCCTGTGCTGCGTGCATGGGCAATGCTGTCGAGGGTCGCCTGCAGCGCCTGGCTGTCGCCTGCGGGGTCAAGCACCACCACGGCAATCGTCGGCCCCCCAGCCATTTGTGCCAGGCGCTGGCCAATCAGTCGCGACTGCGGCTCGCTAGGCACCCGCGCTGCCAGCCACTGGCGTTGCTGCTCCTGTTGTACAAGGGTGTTACGCACGTCATTGAGGTGGGCAATGATATCAACCTGCTGTACCACCTCGGGGTTGTCCAGTCGCGCCACGGCCACCTGCCGTGGCCCCTCCACTGGCTGGTGCCAACCCAGTTCACGAAGCTGGTGACGAAAGTTGTCATGCCCCTGCTGGCCAATACCGGGTGTGTCGCGCCCCTGCTGGCTGAACTGCTCGCTCGACACCCGCACCCACGTCAGGGTCTGCGGCAAGTACGCCAGGTGCCCGCACTGCAGGAGCTTGACGTAAATGCTCAAGTCGCCGACCCAGTCAATGGGCTGGCCATTAAGCGACATCAATTGATCGCCGTAGGCCAACACATCTGCCCGTCGGCACAGCACGCAACTGGGCTCGCCGATAAAGTTCAGGGTGTGCTCGGCCAGCAGCGAGACCAGGCCCGGGCCATCGACCCGCACCGGCTGGGGAAAGGCTGTCACGGTGGCCAGAATATCCGCCAGGGGCTGCCCGGCACTGTCGATGCGCTCGCGCCTGGAAGTTGCCAGGGCAATGTGCGGATCGGCCTCCATCGTCGCAACCAGGCGGGCCACACAGTCCGGGGCCAGCACATCGTCGTCGTGCAGGAACTTGATGTAAAAACCGCGGGCAAGCCGTATGCACTCGACGGTGTTGCGCATTTCATGCAAGGGCTGCTGATTGCGTTGATAGTGGATGGGCACCTGCTGGCTGCCCGCATAGCGCTCGACGATGGCGCCGATCACGGCCCCGTCACTGTCATCGCAAACGATGATTTCCAGGTTGGCATAGGTCTGCGCGCAAGCGCTGGCAAGCGCCGTTTCAAACCAGGAGGTTTTGTAGGCCGGTATGATCACACTGACCAGAGGCAAATCTTTCATGGCGTTACACTTCTGTTAGCAAAGGGGGCTGCGGGGAGAAATCGGGGAAAAAACATGAGAACCTCGACACAAACAGGCCTGGCCTGCCTCCATGCGCCAGGGAGGGATAAAGGGATTTTCAATAGCGGTAAATCCTTGAGCCTTCGGGCAATACCGCGTCATAAAAGCTGTAGTCCGCCAATTGCGAAGGCAGCGTCGCCCCCAGCAGCCACTCGCAGCGCTTGCCCACTTCGCTGCCGGCCCGGGCCAGGCTGCCCGTAACCAGGGTTGCGCCACCCGGCGGTATTCGATGCCGATATTGCGTACCAGACGCTCAAGTTCGCCGCGCATGGGCTGCGGGCAATCGGTGATGTTGGAAACCCGGCCCTTGGGCACACAACTGGCCCCGCCGGCAAAGCGGACATGTTGAAGGACACATTGCGGCATTGACTCAACCCACCCAGCGGTACAGGTCGCCCACTGTCACGACCTGGTACAGGTCATCGCCGGACACGGTTTTTGATACTCCATGTCAAACATCACGATCACGCCCAGCGCAACCAGCGAGTCCCATTCGGGCAAGGTACGAAATTCGCTGTCCAGGCTTATATCCACCGGGGTGACAAACCCGTGGCGTTAATAAAATTGGCAATAAAGTTTTCAGCAGTCATGGTTGCGTCTCAGGTTGCCGCGCCGCTATGGCGCCTGGTGATAGTCGGGCGAGGCGACAGCGCAGTGGCGAACAGCAGCCACCACACGCTCGACATCACTCGGGCTCAGGTCTGGATGAATCGGTAGGCACAGGATCTTGCGGGCGATTTGCGTGGCCACCGGCAAGGGCTGTTGCACATGTCCGGTACGATCGGCGTAGGCCTGCATGTCGCTGACCAACGGGTAGAAATAGCGCCGCACATACACCTGTCGCGTCTTGAAAAACTCGTACAGGGCATCGCGGCTGACCGGGAACGTGTCCTCGACCAGAATTGGGAAATAACCGTGGTTCTGCGCCTCACGGCACAGGGTGATACCGGGGATATCAGCCAGCCGCGCGCGGTACAGGCCGTCGATCGCGGCACGCCGCTCCAGGGCCCGGTCGATATGCTCAAGCTGCAACAGGCCGAAAGCCGCGTTGAACTCGCTCATCTTGCCGTTGATACCGCAGCTCACCACCGAGGTTTCATTGACGAAGCCGAAGTTGCGCAATTGGTCCACCCGCAGCTTGGTCGCCGCGTCGGGGCAGACAATGGCGCCCCCCTCAAAGGTGTTGAACACCTTGGTGGCATGCAGGCTCAAAACGCTCATGTGGCCGTGGCGCAATACACTGCTGCCGCCCTCCTCGACTGCAAACCCGTGGGCAGCGTCATACAGCACGCGTAACCCGTAACGGTCGGCCAATTGCTCAATGGCGCGCACATCGCACGGTACTCCGTAGCAATGAACGGCGAGGATGGCGCGGGTTTGCTCGGTGATGGCCGCCTCAATGGCAACGGGGTCAAGGTTGAAGGTGTGCGGGTCTATATCGACAAACACCGGTGTCAGGTGATTCCACTCCAGCGCATGGGCCGTGGCGGCAAAGGTATAAGGTGTGGTGATGACCTCGCCTTCGATTTGCAGGGCCTGCAGTGCGGTCAACAGGGCGGTCGTACCATTGTTGAACAATGACAGATGTTCCACCCCCAGATACTCGGCCAGTCGACGTTCGAAGGTTTGATGAAAGGGGCCGTTATTGGTCAGGCACTTGCTGTCCCAGATCTGCTGCAGGTACGGCATGAATGCCTGCAATTCCGGCAGCAAGGGGCTGGTTACATAAATATCGTGGTCCATGAACAGCATCTTCAAAGGGTTCTGCGATCCGAAGGGAGCGCGAGACCGGGCCTGGCGCAGTATCGGCCCGATTGGCATGGCCGCCGTCTTGTAACCGGGATGAATAACCCGGCTGAAACAGGCAGCCTGCCACTCAAAAGCAGAAGCCGTGCCAACCCCAAAAAGATGACTTATCTACTTGATCTATATTTATTTTTTCAAAAGACAGCAGGGTTATATAAAACGCCTTGGCTTCCCTTTTCTGCGCAAGCGCTTCCCCCTGCAGGAAGCGCCACTTCCGCCTCTGCGCCCTGGCGGGAGCCCATGGGAAATGGAGATAAGATATATCTTGCAAATCAACTTCAGAATTACCCTACAGAAGGCAAAATACCCCTAATAGTAAAGTGGTATTCCCTACATGGTGAATGCTCTTGATGAACACTCTTTTTGCACATGCCACTGCCATGCACAGCCAGCAACATGCTGTCTTTTGCCCGGTGCTATACACGCTGACCTTGTTCAGGGACGAAGAAAAACGCACAGTCGAACTGGGCTATTCTGCTGGCAGGCTGCTTGAACGCCTGTTACAGCAACCGGGTGAAGTGATTGAGCGGGACACCCTGGTGGCCTATGCCTGGGCGGACCGTGTCGTAGGTCCCGGCAGCCTCAACCAGCAGGTGTACACCCTGCGCAAGATCCTGGGTGACGAAAAAAACCTGCAGATCATTCAGACCGTTCCGCGTCGCGGCTACCGACTTAACCCAACCTTCGTCATTGAACTGAGTACACTGGCCAACAAGCCCCAGGCCACCACACCCGCAACGGTACCCGCCCCGGAACCGGTATCGGCATCACCGGCCTCGGCACCTGCTGGTTTTTTTGCCGGCCTGCGCCGTCAGCTTGTGGCAATCGGCACCATCACCATTGCCGTGGCCGGGTATGTCTTTACCCAACCTGCCCCGGAACTTTATGCCAGCGTGCAAAAAGTGGGTGCCAGTACCGTGATGTACGTTGATCAACAAGAGCCCCAGGTCCAACAACTGATCGATACCACCCGCACGCTCAGTGATCGGTTGCTGCGCCTGAGCGAGCACCCGGTCGAGCTGGCAATCGTCGGCAACGCCAATGGTAATTACCAGGTCTATTGCTCGCTCAACTCAGGCCAGCACCATGTGCTCAACCTTCATCGCAACGAAATCCAAAGTGTCAGCGACGCACGCCTGCGCAGTTGCGTGGAGTGACCTTCCGGTTTGCAGCCTGCGCGGCCTTGCGGCCGCGCAAAATATTTACCCAGCACCTAGTTCACGGCTCGTTTACCACCCGCCTCGATGTACTCGACGCGGCTCGGCGCGTAGCTCACATGCCCTTGGGCAAACAACTGGCGGTACAGCGCCTCGGCCTGATGAGTCAGTAGCAGCAACTCGATACGCCGGTTAAGTCCACTCAGCGGCTCGTCCGGGCGCAGCGGCATCACATCGGCCTGAGCCGAAACCTGCAACACCCCCTTGGCCGGCAAGCCCGCTGCCACCATCACACCCCGCGCCTGCAAGGCACGCTCGCCCGACAGGTTCCAGTTGTCGTATTCGCGCTTGCCACGATACGGCGTGGCATCAGTATGGCCGCTGATAATCAGCTTGTTGTCAATCTTGCCCAGCTCTTGGGCCAGCGCCACCAGCAGGGTACGAAAATGCGGGTTGATGGTGGCGCTGCCACGCTCGAACATAAAGCGGCGGGCATCATCCTTGATCAGGATCCGCAGCCCCTGGGGGACGACTTGCACCTCGATATTGGCCATTGCGTCCGTGCGCGCGGCCAGCTGGTTCATCAACCGGGCCAGGGCCTGCAAATCGGCCTCGGTGTCATAGTGCGCAGTTTCCCGCGGTGCGCTGTTTTCCGGTTGCGCCGGTTCAATCCGGGACAGGACCGGCTCTTGCCACGGCGCATCCGCTTCCTGGTCCTGAGCGGCTTGCCCGGCTACGGGGTTTTCCAGCGGCACGGCGCTCAGACCATCAAAAATACCGGCCCCGCCGTCGAACAAGGTTTCATAACCATCGCCCTTGAGGGCCATACGCTCTTCGTCAGCCTGGGGCTGAATGATCCACAACACCATGAACAAGGCCATCATGGCCAGGGTGAAGTCGGCAAACGCAACCTTCCACGCACCGCTGTGCAGTACCTCATGGCCGCGCTTGGTGCGGCGTTTGACGATGATCTGCTCGCCCAGTTCGTTACCCCTTCTCATTGAACCTGTCCTCGTAGTTGTTAACCCAGGTTTCCAGGCGTTTGAAGGTCGGTTTGACGTCCTGTTCGATCAGCTTGCGGCCTGCATCCACGGCCAGCAGTGTCGGCTTGCCCGCCAGATGAGCCACCAGGGTGGTGCGCACGCATTCCAGGGCCGACATTTCCGTGCGGATACGCTGGGCCATCGAGTTGCTCAGTGGCTCCATCAGGCAGTAGCAAAAGAAGATCCCGAGGAAGGTCCCCACCAGTGCTGCCGCCACATGGGCACCAATCTCGGCCACCGAACCACCGATGCTGTCCATCGTGATAATGATCCCGAGGATCGCGGCCAGGATCCCGAACCCCGGCATTGCCTCCCCCACCTTGAACAGCGAGCGCGAGGGCAGCAACAAGGCTTCGTGCATGGCATCCAGTTCCTGCTCCAGGAAGCCTTCCAGTTCATGGGCACTGATCTTGCCCATTGCCATCAACCGGAAGTTGTCGGCAATAAAGGCCATCAGGTTTCTTTCCTGGAGGATCAACGGGTATTTGCTGAACAGGTCACTTTGCTCAGGCTCCTCGATATGCGCATCCAGCGCCTTGAGCCCCCCGTCCTCGACGGTTTCCAGCAATTCGTAGAGCAACATCAGCAGCTCACGCTGAAACTGTTCTCCGCGACGGCGGAAAGAAAAAATCCCCTTGATTTGATGCCACATTTCAATCAGCACTTCCTTGGGGTTGCCGATAATCAGGCTACCCAGTGCTGCGCCCAGCACAATCAGCAGTTCGGAGGGCTGCCACAACACCTGCAATGAACCACCCGCAACGGCAAACCCGCCAAGTACGCAGCCGAGGATGATGATTGCACCTATTATTTTCTGCACGTCAAATTACTCTTGGTTAAAAAATGGTGAGCCTTTTCGATCGCCTGTTTGCTCAGTTGGCAAACCCTGGCATCGCTGATATCCAGTACCAGGCCAATTTCCTTGAGGCTCAGTTCATGCTGGTAGTAGAGCGTCAGCACCAGCCGCTCACGCTCGTCGAGCTGGGCCAGCGCCTGGGCCAACAGACGTTCGCCGAGGACATATTCCTCGACGCCGCTGCCTGATTGCTGAAACTCCCGCGCCCCCTCGAGCAGCAAGGCATCCAGGCTCTCGATGGCCTCTGCGGCTTCTGCCCGCAGATAGCTCTGGTACTGGGCTTCGCTCAGCCCCGTGGCCCTGAGCACCTCTTCATCACGCGGGGCACGCCCCAGTTGGCGGGTGAGGCTGCGCAAGGTATCGCGCACTTTGTGGGCCTGCTGGCGCACTTGTCGCGGGCGCCAGTCGAGGCGGCGCAATTCGTCCAGGATCGCTCCGCGTACCCGCAGTGCGGCAAAGCGCGCGAACTGTTCATCCGGCGTGCCGTAGCGCCGTAATCCCTGCAACAGGCCCATCAGGCCAATCTGTTCCATGTCCTCACGGTCCAGCACCTGGCTGGCCTGCAACGACAGCTGGTTGACGATGCGCTTGACCAGCGGCAAATAATTGAGGATCCAGTGCTGTTCAACATCCGGCGGTAGGGTCTGTGCGCAGCCCGAGCCGTAATCGGCCAAAAGATGACTAGTCATGGCGCGTTTACTGCACCAGCAACTTGCTGACCAGCACCGCCTCGAACGGAACGGTCATACTTTTGCCAGCAAAGTCCTGGCGCAAGCGGCTCTCGATCCGGCCCTGCACGTCACTGACAGGCAACTGGCGCAACTCGTCGAACGGCAGTTGCGACAGCGAACTGATCACCGAGTGACGCACCAGCGGTTCGATCTGCTTGAAGGTGGCCGTATTGAGCTTGCTGTCAGCCTGCAGGGCCAAGTCGAGCACCATATAGCGCTCACGCTTTGGCCCCGGCAGATTCACGATAACTTTCTCGATCGGGTAAAACGTAAAGTCGCTGATCGGTCGCACTGCAGCGGCGCCAACCACCGCACCCTTGCCGGTGATGACCGGAGCCAGGTACAGATACCCCCCTGCCATTGCCCCCACGGTCAGCACCGTGTTCAACCCCACTAAAGATAAAATGACACGCGACATCAACATGAAAAGATTCATCCACTTGTAATTCAGTTTCGGGTAAGCCGTACAACGGCGCTTGGGTTAAACAGTCACCAGCACACCGTTGTCGCGCTGCGTGGATGATTCGGCCGATGCCTGCGCTTGCGGCGCGGCCTCGGCAATGGCATGTTCACGCGGTGCCCTGCCCTGATCGCGTGGTGAGTGGCCCTGGGAGTCACTGGACACTTGCACCTGCACTTGCAGGCTGTTGTGTTCCACCAGCTCCTGGCGCAGCCGTTCACTGGTGGCCGCCAGCAATCGGGCTACATCGACCTGGGCCGCCGAGATATGCACACTCAGGCGCCCGGATTCATGGCTGACATAGATCTCCAGGCTGCCCAGTTCGGGCGGGTCCAGGCGAATCGTGGCCTGCTGGAAACGCTGCTGGACCTGCACCTCTACGGTCTCGCGCAGGGCGTGTAGCATCTGCTCGCCCCAACGGGCCTGCGGCGTGTCCAGCTTGAGCCCGCGTTCAAGCACCGGCCCGTGAGCGGGCGCCCCCTGGGCCAGGGGCGCTGGCGCGGTTGCCAGTTCCGGGCCAGGCAGCGCCTCGACGAGGGCGGCCAACGGTGCGCTATCGCGGGGGATGGTCAGCGCCAGCACGCTGGCCGGCAGCTCACGTCGTTGGAGCTGCATCGCCAGGCCTTCAGCAGCCGGGCCGCGGTCCGTTCTGGCCGGCCCGGCCAGCGGTGCCAGCACATCGGTATCCTGCGCGTCGGCATCATGGTCGCCTGCCGGCTGCTGGCCGTTGGGCGCTGCCATGCGTGGCGGCACGGGGGCTGTGTTGCGTTCAGCGATCAGACCCAGGCTGGCGGGGACAGCCAAGTCACGGGCCTGCACCTGCACGGCCTGCTGGCTGAGCATCATGTCGAGCCATTGCTGCGGGTCCACCGCGGGATCCTGTTGCACATCGGCTGGCTCCCCGGGCTGCTCCTCGTGCGTCAGCTCGCTGGCCACCAACGGCGGCATGTCAACAGACGGCGGCAAAGGCGCTTCGAACTCGGCCAGGGGGGCCAAGTACGCCAACACCACCTGATCATCCGCCACCGGGGCGGCTTCCACCGGTAGTTCACGCAGATCCAGAGCTGCCGCAAACCCGGTGGGCGGAGTAAGGCTCACGTTCATGCCTGACCCTCCTCCTGCACACTATCGAGCAAGGAGTAGGCAAGACGACCTTCCCCATGCTGAGCAAGACTGCCAAGCAAATCGCCCAGGCGCTGGTGTTCACGCATGCACGCCTGCCGTGCCCGGGCATGGAAAGCCTTGAGCGGCGCCAGACGGGCCTGCAGATCAGCTCCCGGTTGCCCGTTGGCACTCAGGCGTTGCAGGCCCTGGCGAATCAGCAGATCGATTTCACTGACACGCGCCCAATCCTTTTGCTCCAGCGCCCCGGCCAGCAACTGCCCCAGGTGATCCAGGCGACGCAGATCAATGGCGTGCGGCATTGACACCTTCCCAGCCGTCACGAATCTGCCCTAACAGATGCGCGACTTCATCAATACCGGCCACCGACAGCGACACACTGACATCCACCAGACGGTGCATGCAGTAGTCATACAGCCGTGACAGGTCATGGACCAGTTCGCCGCCCTGTTCATAATCGAGCGTGCTGTTGAGTGCATTGAGAATGTTCATGCACTTTTCCAGCGACACGCCCTTAAGTTCGTAATGGCTGGTTTCGATATGCCCGCGTGCCCTGTTCAATTCGTCGAGCAGACCATCGAACAACACCAGTACCAGTTCATACGGCGAGGAGGCACACACGCGGACCTCAAGGTCGACCGCGCGGTACTCGTCATAGCTATCATTCATTATTCATAATCATCCAAACATGCTGAAGGTTTGCTCCATCGACGCCATGACCTGCGCCAATTGGGTGTACTGCTTGAGGTAACGCTGATAGTGGTTCTGGTATTTGTTCTCCAGCTCGTCGTACTTGACTTCGATCCGCTGCAACATGCTGTTGAGGTTGTCCTTGCGGGCCTTCATAGCCCCGGTGGGGCCACTGGTGTAAGTCGCCAGGCTCTTGTCCAGGCTGTCGATCAGGTTGCCCTTGCCGGAAAAGAGCGCTTCGAACGCATCCGGGTTGGCATCGAGCATCTTTTCAAACGACTTGGTGTCGACTTTCAAATTGCCCTTGGAGTCCGCGAGGATGCCGAACTCCATCAGCGTGATACCGTTGAACGGGGTGCGCAGCACCTTATTGATCATTGACTCGACTGCGCGGATCCCCGAGTCACCGGCCAGCGGGCCGCGCTTGTCACCCTCGACACCCGCGGCAGTCAGGGTGTCGAAAGTGCCGAACAGGGCATTGATGGCGGAGATAAACTCATTGAGCTTGGCGTTGGTTGCGCTCTGGTCGCGGCTGATATTCACGGTCAGCGGCTCGTCACCGCTCTGGTGGACCTTGCTGAACGTCAGGCTGACGCCGTCGATCATGTCCTTGAAGGTGTTGGAGCTTTGCTGCAGCTTCATGCCGCTGGCGTCAGCGCCCAGGTAAACGATGGCATCCTGGCCTTTGGCCAATTCCTGCTGGCTGCCCAGGCTGGTCTCCAGCGTGCTGCCGGTGGCGTCAGTGCGCAATTCGATGCGGTTCTTTTCCCCGCTGTTTTCAGCGGTCAAAACCAGCGTCACCTCGCCACCGCTGCGCACCAGCGTGGCCTTGACGCCCTTGTTGTCAGGGTGGGCATTGATTGCGGCGGACAGTTCTTCCTGGGACAGCTTGCCATCGCCATTGCTGTCGCCGGTGCTCAAGTCAATGGCAAATTCGACACCGTCCTGCTTGATATAAAAATTCCCGGAACTGGCGGCATCGTCGCCCAGACCGCTGAGCGCAACCTGATGCCGACTGGCCAGTTGCTGAACAAAAAACTGATAACTGCCTTCCTTCGCGCTGGGGCCAAGGGTGGCGCTGGCCATACCTTCCTTGCTGAAAGCCGCAGCGTTGATCAGCATGCTCTTGTCAGTGCCCTTGAGGCCTTTGACAGCCGAACCCAGCGCCTTGAGCGCGGTGTCCAACGTCGACACAGCCGCCAACTGAGCCTTGTACTTGGACTCATTGCGCTGGGCCTGCTTCAGTTCGCGCTGAACTTCATATTCAGCAAGAATCTTGGCCTGGTTCTGGATGTAAGTGGTATCGATAGCCATGTCTAATCTCTCCTTGCGGGGGTAGTTAGCAAAACCGGTGCCAACTTTTAAGCAATTGATTTATAAGGATTTATTTCAACCTGATGAGAAATTTAGTTTCCGCTTTGAGGGGGGAAACCTGCCCGGGGTGGAAGGCGTATTTCCGCTTTTTCGCCCACCGCGAAGGCTCAGCGCCTGTTCGTTACAGGCGACCTCGAGGCGGGTGGGTCAACCCCTCAGGAACAGTGGCAACACACAATGGAAGGCCGGTGCCCGGCGCAGGCGGGCACCGCATCGGGTCAGAAAGTAGGGGAATACACCTGGGCACAATCGGGCTTGGCCAACTGCTGGAAAATCTCGCTGTGCATCGCCAGCAACTTGCCGTTGCGCTCATTCAGGTCACGGCAGCGTTCGACACTGCTGATCAGGGTCTGCCAGGCCTGGGCCAGGCGCGCCTGGCGCTGCGGGGGGTAGAGACCGATCAGGCTTTCCATCGCGCGGCTGTCGGTCCCCAGATGAAAGACTTCCAGCACCCGACTGCGACGGCGGGCACGCGCCCCGGCAGTATCCATCAGCGCCGAGATCTGTTCATTGGCCGCAGCAATGGCGTCACAGTCGCGCGCCATCAGGCTTGCTTGCAGGCGGCTCATGCAACCCAGCAAGTGGGCAAACCCGGCCAGGTCGTCATATACATCCTGCTCGACCACCTTGAGCAGCTGCGCGCGCTGGCTCACCGCTCGCCCCGGTGGTAGGTGAGCATGGCCGCGCTCAGCGTGGCACTGTCAGTGCTCAGTTCGCCTGCGGCCAGGGCGGCCTTGAGGTTCGCTACCTTGCCCAGGTCCACTTGCGGCAATTGCCCAAGCGCTGCCTGGATACGCTCCAGGCCCGGCTTGACCGGCGCAGTTACGCTGATCGCGGCCACGGGGCCGCCAGGGCTGCGCTCGCTGCTGCCGGAGGCGGCAATCCCGGCGAGCGGGCTGATAGTGATGGCAGGCTGTCGTGTGATTTCCATGATTAAGGTCCTGAGCGGGGGAATACTGAGTAAAGGCGACCCGTTGTGGGAGGCACTTAAATGCGCAAGGCAAAAATCAGCCAAATACATCCCGGGCCTTGTTGCGCCACCAGGTCTGACTCGCCAGGCCGTCCTGGATTTTCTGCTCCTGCTGGGCCAGCGTAGCCAGCCACTGGCACATTCGGTCTTCGATCACTTGCGCCAGCACCTTCTCCTGGCGCACCACCTGCTGCAATTCATCCTGGATCCGCTTGAGGGTTTGCTCGGCCAGCTTGAGCTCACGCACCTGCAGATTAGTCATGGCATGCAGGGTGGCCTTGTACTGCTGCTGGTTATGCCGCTGCAACGGGGTGGTGGTGGCCGTGGTGAAGCCGCACAAGCGGGTCAGCCCGGCAATATTGATGCGATAGCGCTCGCACAGGTTCTGCTGATAAGTCACCCGGCCCATGATCTGGCGCGCCTGGACAGCACGCAGCTGGGCCAGGCGGTTGAGCACATTGATACGTTCTTTCATGTTCGCCGGCTCGCGTCATGGCCCATCATTTGACGATGCTCTGCAGCGTGTCGATGCACACGCCCAGCGGCGCCCCGGCCTCCACATCCTGGCGCAGGTAACGCTCCAGATTCGGCGCCAGCCTGACGGCGCGATCCGTGCCCGGGTCCATCCCCGGGGTGTAACCGCCCAGCGGGATCAGGTCTTTGATGCCGTCATACACACTGCTGCATTCCTTGAACGAACGGGCCGCATCCAGGTGCTTGCGCCCGGCCACCTGGCTCATGCAACGGCTGACCGACGCGGCCACATCAATGGCCGGGTAATGCCCGACATCTGCCAGCTTGCGCGACAGCACGATATGGCCATCGAGAATGGCCCGGGCACAGTCAACGATGGGGTCCTGATGATCGTCGCCTTCGGCCAGCACGGTGTAGATCGCACTCAGGCTGCCCTGGCTGCTTTCGCCGTTACCGGCACTTTCCACCAGCTCCGGCAGCATGCCGAACACCGACGGCGGGTAGCCCTTGGTGGCGGGCGGCTCGCCCAGGGCCAGGGCGATTTCACGCTGGGCCATCGCGTAACGGGTCAGGGAATCGATCAGCAACAGAACATGCTTACCCTGGTCCCGGTAATAAGCCGCAATGCTGTGGCACAGCTCTGTCGCCTTGAGCCGCATCAGCGGTGACTCATTGGCAGGTGCGACCACCACCACCGCCTTGCGCAGGCCTTCGGGGCCCAGGGAATGCTGGATAAACTCCTGTACCTCGCGGCCACGCTCACCAATCAGGCCGACCACCACCACTTGGGCTTCGGTCTGGCGGGTGATCATGCCCAGCAACACGCTCTTGCCTACCCCGCTGCCGGCGAACAGGCCGACGCGCTGGCCCTTGCCCAGGGTCAGCAGGCCATTGATCGCGCGCACCCCCACATCCAGCGGCTCGTTCACCGGCTGACGCTTGAGCGGGTTGACCCTGGGCAGCTCCACTTGCAATTCGTCCCGCCCGGTGAGCCGGCCCAGGTCGTCCATCGGTTCGCCCAGGCCGTTGAGCACACGGCCAAGCCAGGACTCATCGATCTGCAGCGCCGCTTCCTGTCGGGCGGCAAACACCCGCGACCCCGAACTCAGGCCCACCGGTTTCTTGAACGGCATCAGGTAGGTGATATCACGGTTGAACCCCACCACCTGAGCCTCGAGCATTTGCCCGTCGGCCTGTTCGACAGCGCAGCGCTGCCCGGTCACCTGCTGGCAACCCAGGCTTTCGAGCAAGATCCCGGACATGCGCACCAGCCGCCCGCTGACCTTGGCCAACTGAACCGTATCCAGCGAGCGCAAGGCTTCATCCAGCGCAAAGGGTTTGAGCACGCCCTACTCCTCAATCAAGTGCAAATGTTCAGACAGGGTGGCCACGCACGCATCCAGGCGCTGCTGGCAGCCTACGTCGACCTCGGCCTGCGGGGTGACGATCCGGCACTCCCCCAGCGCCAGCGTGTCGTTGGCCACCAGGCGCCAGCTGGCAGCGCGCTCGGGCACCAGATCCCGGATCCGCGCAAACTCCTGTGGGTGCAGGTTGATATGCACATCCAGCGCCTCCAGCGGCATGCTGGCCAGCGCCTCTTCTGCCAGGGTGAGCAATTGCGTCGGGTTGAGGGTCAGTTCGCAACGGATCACCTGCTCCGAAACTTTCTTGACCAGCGCCAGCAACTCCTCGCGCCGAGCCAGCTCAACCCCCTGCGCAAAGCTGCGCAACTGGCGATTGATGGCGTCCAGCGGCGCACTGGCCTGATCGAAGGACTCGCGCCCTTGCGCCCGCCCCTGTGCCAGACCCTCCTGCAAGCCCTGCTCCAGGCCGCTGTCGTAGCCTTGCTGGCGACCCTGCGCCTGGCCCTGGTCGAGACCTTCCTGATAGCCCTTCTCCATGCCTTCCTGAAAGCCGTCGGCGATTGCCCGTTGCAGGGCAATCGGGTCGTTTTTCCATTCCGGGGCCAGCCCTTGCGGCAAGGGCGGAAAACGGTAGGGCCGCCAGTCACGGGGCTTGCCTTTGAGTATTTTGATCGACACTGCGCGCCCCTTACTCTACGGTCTGTTCACGGAACAGTTGCACCGCGAGGCCACCTTCGGTCGCCATCTCGCGCACCACCGCCATGATCTCCTTGCGCACCTGCTCGACCCGGCTGATGGGCACCGGGCCCTGTCGACGGTTCTGTGCTTCCATCTGCTGCATCTGTCGACGCGGCATCGCCCCCTGGATCGCCTTCACCAGCGCCGGCTCTGCGCCCTTGAGGGCCACCACCCACTCGCTCAGCGGAATGGCTTCGAGCAGGGCCGACAACACTTCCTGGCTCTGACGCGAGAGGATAAAGAAGTCATACATCTCATCCTCGATGCGCTCCACCAAGGACGTGTCATGGGCACGCAACAGTTCGAACATCTGGTCGCGGTCACCCTTGAAGCGGTTCATGATATCGGCCGCCTGCTTGACCCCGCGCACCTGCGAGCCCTGGGTCGACAGCACCGACAGGCTGCGATCGATCAGTTGCTCCAGTTCCTTGATGACTTCACCGTTGATCTCGTTAAGGTTGGCAATGCGGTACAACAACTCGTCCTGGCGCCAGGCGGGCATGCTTTCCAGCACTTCGCTGGCCATGCCCGGCGGCAGGAAGGCGAGAAACACCGCCTGCATCTGCGCGTGTTCCTTGGCGATCAGCGAGGCAAACTGCTTGGGGTCGACCCATTCGAGCTTGACCATCTTGGCGCGGATTTCCTCGCCATAGATGCTGTCCAGCAAGCTACGGGTAATGTCGCTGCCCAGCGCCTTGCCCAACATGCCCGACAGGTAACTGCGCGAGGCACCCTTGATGCTGCTTTGCTCCTTGTAGTCATCAAAGAAACGGCTGATGACTTCACCCACCATCGGCTGCTTGACGTTGCTCAAGCGCGCCATCGCCTGGCTGATAATGACAATCTCTTCACGGGAAAAATGCCGCAGCACCCCCGCCGAGACGCTGTCGCCCATGCTCAACATCAGGATCGAAGCCTGCTCAAGAGACGTCATGTTGCGATTCAATGAGTTGCGGGCGTTCAATATCTGCATGACATCAGGCTGGGTTGACATTGGTTTCATTGCGGCCTATCCACTGCTTAATCACTTCCGACACACGTTCGGGGTCGTTTTTTGCCAACATTTGCAAATGCTCGATTTGCAGCTCAAGCCCTGAGCCCGGTGCCGGCAGGCAAATTTCTGACAACGGGTTGGATTCGCCCAGCATGGTTGCGAAGTTGCTGCTATCAATGCCCTTGAGCATCTGCTGGGACAGCATGGCGCTGTCCTGATGCAACTCACCGCTGCCCTGCACTTCAGGGAGCAGCACCGGCTCCTTGCGACCCAGCAGGCGACCCAGTGCCGGGCGTACCACCATCAGCAGCAGTAACAGGCTGATCAAGCCGAACAGTGCGATCTTGACCAGTTGATGCAGCTTGTCGTCCTGCCACCACAATGCCTGTTCGACCGTCATGTCGGCGGCGGCAAACGGGAAGACACTCAGGGTCAGGACATCACCGCGACTGCTGTTGAACCCCACTGCGCTCTTGAGCATGGTTTCAAGATCGGTACGCGCTTGCGGCGGCCAGCCCCCGTCGGGCTCGGCCGTACCGTTCAAGACCACGGCAATGCTCTGGCTGCGCAGGCTGAACGGTGAGTATTTGACGTGAGTGACACTCTGGTCGTAATCCAACTTGCGGGTGGACTCCTTGCGGACCGAGGTAGCCCCCTTGTCCGCCGTATTGGCCCGCGCCTCTGCTGCAGGCTGGGCCTGGGCAGCAGTGGGCGGCCGGTTGCTCAGTGAACCGGGGACTCCCAGCGCCAGTTGGTCCAGCACACTTTCATCCTGCAGCACCTCATTGCGCAGGCGTGGGGTGTCGCCAAAGGCTTGTACGGTCTCTTCTTTCTGGCTGAAATCGATATCGGCGGTGACGCTTATGCGGTAGTTGCCGTGGCCCAGGATGGGCGCCAGCACCTGCTCGACATTGCTCGATGCTTTTTGCTGGTATTCCTCGACCAACTGCCAGCTTTGCGCCGGGGCGCCGTCCATGTTGAGCCCGCGGGACAACAGCGCCCCGTACTGGTCGACCACGCTGACGTCCTTGGCTTGCAACTTGGGCACGCTGTTGGCCAGCAGATTGACGATGGCCCCCACCTGCTCGGGCTGCAGCCGTGCCCCGGGGCTCATCTGCAACATCACCGAGGCCTTGGCCGGCTCCCGGTTGCTGACCACAAAGGAGCTGCTTTCCTGCATTGCCAGGTGTACCCGGGCATTGTCGATGCCCTTGAGGGCCATGATGGTGCGGGCCAGTTCGCCTTCCAGGCTACGCTTGAGGCGCACATCCTGGACAAACTGGCTGGTGCCTAGCGGCTCATCCTTGTCGAACAGGTCATACCCGGCGGGTACGGCCACCTGCACACCCTTGGCGCTGAGCAGCATGCGAGCGCGGCCCAGGTCGGCCTCACGCACCAGGATCTGGCCGCTCTGGGGATGCAGCTGGTAAGCGATTTTGTCGGCATCGAGCACCTGCATCACTTCCGCCGCCGGGTACGCTTCCCCGGCACCGTACAGCGAACGCATGGCGCCTTGATCACGCCACAGGTAAAACACCACGCCAATGGCCAGCAGGCCAGCCAGAGCGGCCATCAGCCCCAGCCCCAGACGCGGGTCAAGCTTGACTCCGCCCAGCAACGTCTTGAGTTTATCGTTGATTGTTTGCAGCACGTTCAGCACTCACTCGTCGATTACAACGGCATTCTCATCACGTCATCAAATGCCGTGGTCAATTTGTTGCGTACTTGCAGCAAGGCACTGAACGCGACACTGGCTTTCTGGCTTTCAATCATCGCGCCGGCCAGGTTATCGCTCTTGCCGCTGTCAACGTCGGCCATCGCCTTGCTTGCCACATGCTGCTGGGTATCGACTGCACGCATGGCCTGTTCGAAGGCAGCACCGATGCCGCCGCCAACGCTCTGATCGAATACCGCGGCAGGTTGAATCATCGGGCCTTGCGCCAGGCTCTTGGCCTGTTCCATCTGGCCCAACAGGTTTTGCTGGACACTCAAAATCGAGCTCATAGGTTATGTTCCACTGGGGTTGGCCTATCGGTTGAAGGTATAAAATCAGAAAGCCGGCATCGATATGCCCTGCTCGCGCATGGCACTCAATCGATAACGCAAGGCTCGGGGAGTCATGCCCAGGCTTTGCGCCGCCTTGCTTTTATGGCCGTCGAATTTGCGGATGGTGTCCAGCACATGCTGGTATTCGGCCCACTTGCCGGTAGCACGCAAGGCCGCCTTGCCGTCACCGGCATCGAGGTCCGGCAGCCGCGGCGCACCGACAGGCGCAGCCGCGAATGCCAGGCCCAGGTCCTGGGGCTGGATAAACAGCCCCTTGCGCAGGATCAGCGCACGTTGCAGGGTGTTCTCCAGTTCGCGCACATTGCCCGGCCAGTCGTGCTGCAACAGGGCCTGGCAGGCCTGTTCGGTCAGCAGGTGCTCGGCATCTTCCTGGGGCGCATAGCGGCTGATAAAACGCCGCGCCAGCGCCAGCACGTCATCCTGGCGCTCGCGCAGCGGGCAGATATGCAGGGGCAGCACATCCAGGCGGAACATCAGGTCCGAGCGAAAACGCCCCTGGGCTACCTCCTCGCTCAGGTCACGGTTGGTCGCGGCAATGATGCGCACGTCCAGGGCGATCTCCTTGTGCCCGCCCAGGCGTTCTACGCGCTGCTCCTGCAGCACGCGCAACAGCTTGGCCTGCAAGCCCAGCGGCAACTCGCCGATCTCATCCAGCAGCAGGGTGCCGCCGTTGGCCATTTCAAACTTGCCGCACTGGGCCGTCACCGCCCCGGTGAAGGCCCCGCGCTCGTGGCCGAACAGCAGCGACTCAAGCATCTGCTCAGGGATGGCGGCACAGTTGACCGCTATAAACGGGGCATTGTCCCCCGAGGCAAAACGATGGATATAGCGCGCCATCATCTCTTTGCCAGTGCCCGTTTCACCGGTAATCAGAATCGGCGCACGGGTCACGGCCACCCTTTGGGCCATTGCCAGCAGACGACGCCCGGCGGCAGAGCAGGAAACAAAACTTTCCTGAGCACTGGCGGCTGCGGCATGGCGCTGCAGCAATGCCTTGATCTGGGTGCTGCTGAACGGCGCCAGCAGGTAATCCACACAGCCTCTCTCCAGCAGCGCCGTGGCCCGTTCCTGCTCGGCGTATTCCACCACCGGAATCACGCTGATATGCGGAGCGCGGCGGATCAGCGCTTCAGTTTCAGCATTCAACAGTTGAACGGAAAAACCGCTGACCAACACAAACACCAGCGTGGCCTGTTCAAGTACATGGTCATATAACTGCCCATGATGCTCAACGCAGATCACCTCGCAGCGCTGCCCGGACAAACTGTCTACCAATATTGAAAAACCCTTGTTGTCTGCAGTGCCCACAACAATAACGGGGGCCTGTTCAATACGAGTTTCAAATGGTGCAGTGCCTGCCTGACTATACGAATTAATAACCGGTTTCACCCTGTATACCTGCGGTTTTGATCGCCTGTTGCTGTTGGCCACTCGCGGGTTGCCGATGCACCTGAGCGGGTAGCCCAGGGCGATACCTGAGCGTGTTCGTTTCGGTTGTTGGCTGCATCCCGGGCAACCGGCGAAGACTCACGTTCCTGTGACGGCTCGAACTGTAGGCAAGGGCGCGAAAAAACTGAAATCATTAACAATCAAATCGTGCTGATCGTTATCAAACCGCGATTTGACAGTTTTTGATTTAGGTATTTGCACACACATTCCTATACTCGCTGACAGCCAAAGGGACCGGCCACACGCTACTCGGCCTTGGCAGGCAGCGGATGCCTGCTCCTCGATTCCAGGACACGAATCACCTGCCCGACGGTCAGGTACGAGACACCAAAGGATGCGCGCTACAACTTTCAGGAACAACTTTTCAACTATGACCCGTTATAGAAAAGTTCAACATCAGGTACCGGCAGACGGACTGTTGTTTTTAAAGCCCGAAAAATTGGGGCGCTATTATCACAAAGTACCTGTTTATATTAAAAAGCTGGCGGGCAAATACCCTCGGGCGATCAGCGATTATTTTTTAAGTCACTATCGAATCAACAGTGACCTGCGTGAAGTTATTGTGCTGGAAGCGCGCCACCCCGCTCCGCAATGCCGGTATAGCACCGCCATTGGCAAAATCGGTTTCAGTATCGACCGCCCCTTGTTGAGCGAGTTGCTGGAAAGTTACTACGGCGGCAGCGCCCGACCGGCTCAGGACGAGCCGCCGATCAGTTCTTCGGAAGATCGCATGCGCACCCGCCTGGGTGTCGATATTTCGACTATTTGCGCGCGCATCCTGATGGGCAACATTGCACTGGGCACTGTCGACAGCACGGTGAGCACCTACGAAGAAATTCACTGGGCCTACAGCATCGAGTTCGTGTTCTGCAGCACCGCCACCCATCTGGAGTCGTCGGTGTTCCTCTACCTGGATGCACACGCCGTCGATGAGCTGACTCGCCGCCTCAGCGAGGACTCGCTCGCGCCCCAGGCCGAGGGCGGCGGGCATGACATCGTCGGGTTGCCGGTACGCCTCGACTGCATCCTGGCACGGGCACAAATGCCCCTGGCTTGCGTGCTCGCGCTGCAGGTGGGCGAGATCCTGATGGTGCGCCTGCTGGAGCGCTGCGAAGTGCATATCAAACAACAAAAATTGTTTCACGGAGCCATCTCCGAAGATGACGGCGCCTTGTTCTTAACTTCTCTCGACAGTGTCAACAACCCATGAACAACTCCATCTCCGATTCCGATTTCGACAATCTGCTCAATGACACCCTGCCGGCCTTTGACGACGACAGCGACATGCCTGCCAACGCCCCGGCGGCCGCCCCCCTGCCACAACAAGACCTGAAGTTCTTCGGCAAAATCCCGGTCACCGTCACCCTGGAGGTGGCCTCCACGGAAATATCCCTGCGCGAACTGATGGACGTTGACACCAGCAGTGTCATTGCCCTGGACAAACTGGCTGGTGCGCCACTGGACGTCAAGGTCAACGGCGCCCTGTTTGCCAAGGCCGAAGTGGTCGTGGTGCATGGTAACTATGGCTTGCGCATCGTCGAACTCAGCGGCTCCAGCCTGAGTGACCTGGCGCTATGAGATTGATCAAACCGATCGGCTTTGCCCTTTTGGTGCTGCTCATGATCCTGGTGCCGCAATGCGCCTGGGCGGCCAATGGCGAAATCTCATTGCTGAACCTTACTGACGGTGAAAATGGCCAGCAACTGAGCATCAAGCTGCAAATCCTGGTGATGATGACGCTGCTGGGGTTTCTGCCGGCCATGCTGATGATGATGACCAGCTTTACCCGCTTCATCATTGTCCTGGCTATCCTGCGCCAGGCTCTGGGCCTGCAACAGAGCCCGCCCAACCAGATCCTGATCGGCATTGCTTTGTGCCTGACCATGCTGGTGATGCGCCCGGTATGGCAGGAGATCTACCACGATGCCTACCAGCCGTTCCAGAACGACCAGATCACGATGGACCAGGGCCTGGACGTGGCCAAGAAGAGCATCAGCGGCTTTATGCTGGCGCAAACCAACAAGGCCTCGCTGGAGACAATGGTGGGCCTGGCCAACGAAACAATGCCCGAGGACCTCAAGGAACTGGACTTCTCCCTGCTGCTGCCGGCTTTCGTGCTCAGCGAAGTCAAGGCCGCGTTCCAGCTTGGTTTCATGATCTTCCTGCCGTTTCTGGTGATTGATCTGGTGGTGGCCAGTGTGCTGATGGCAATGGGCATGATGATGCTGTCACCCATGATGATATCGCTGCCCTTCAAGCTGATGGTGTTTGTGCTGGTGGACGGCTGGGCCTTGTTGATGGGCACCCTGGCCAGCAGTGTCCAGCCCTTCGGAGGTGCGTGATGATGACCCCGGAAATCGCCGTCGGCCTGGTGGGCCAAGCGGTACAGATCACCGCGCTGATTGTCTGCGTGCTGGTAGTGCCCAGCCTGCTGGGCGGCCTGCTGGTCAGCGTGTTCCAGGCAGCAACACAGATCAACGAACAGATGCTCAGCTTTTTGCCGCGGTTGCTGATTACCCTGGGCATGCTGATGTTCGGTGGCCACTGGATCCTGCGCAAACTTAGCGACCTGTTTATCGAAACCTTCAAGATGGCCGGGGCCCTGGTGGGCTGAATCGATGAACGCGACCGAACCCCTGCTGCAGGCCAGCCAGTACCTGCACACACTGCAAGGCTACTGGTGGCCGTTTTGCCGGCTGCTGGCGGTGTTCAGCATGGCCCCGCTGTTCAATCACAAGGCCATGTCGAAAAAACTCCGGGTGTTGCTCGCTCTGGTGGTCACGGCCGCCATTAGCGGCGCCCTGCCCCCGATGCCGCAGGTCAACCCGTTGTCGGCTGAAGGCGCCTTGCTGGCACTGGAACAGATCGCGTTCGGCCTGATCCTGGGGTTGTGCCTGCAACTGGTCTTCACCGTGTTCAGTGTGGTCGGCGAAGTGGTCTCGGCGCAGATGGGCATGACAATGGCGCGCTACAACGACCCGGTAAACGGCGTGTCGTCGTCTTCTATCGTCTATCAGCTGTATTTCGTGCTGCTGGTATTCCTGTTTTTGTCCATCGACGGCCACCTGCTGACCCTCAGTGTGCTGTTCAAGAGTTTCAGCCACTGGCCGGTCGGAAGCGGCCTCAACTACCAGAGCTACACGGCGTTCATGCAGGCCATTGCCTGGGTATTCAGCGCCGCTGTGCTGCTGACCCTGCCGATGGTGTTCTGCGTGGTACTGGTGCAGTTCTGCTTTGGCCTGCTCAACCGTATTTCGCCGTCAATGAACCTGTTTTCCCTGGGCTTCCCGATCACCATCCTGGTGGGGCTGCTGTGCATCTACATGACCCTGCCCAACCTGCCGGAAAATTACCTGCACCTGACCCGCGAGCTGCTGGACAACATCGCTGCGATGCTCGAAGGAGGACCCGATGTCTAACAACAGCGCCCAGGAAAAAACCGAAGACGCAACGCCCCAGAAGCTGCGCAAGAGCCGTGAAGACGGCCAGGTCACCCGCTCCAAGGACCTGGCCACCACCGTCTCGCTGATTGCCACCTTGCTGATCCTGCGGATGGTGTTTTCCAGCTATTACCAGGGGCTGGAGCAGAGCTTCCGGATTTCGTTTCTGAACTTTCACGCAAGCGAAATCACCCAGCAAGACCTCGGCCTGATCCTCAGTCACAACCTGGCCCTGTTTGTGAAAATACTCGCGCCGCTGCTGCTGACCAGCCTGCTGGTAGTGGTGTTTTCCCTGATCCCGGGGGGCTGGTTGTTTGTGGCCAAGAACTTTTACCCTAAATTCAGCAAGCTCAACCCGATTACCGGGCTGGGGCGCATCGTGTCCAAGCAGAACTGGGTTGAGCTGTTCAAGTCGATGGCCAAGATTGCCGTGCTGATTGGCGTGGCCTGGTTGCTGATCAGCGACGCCATCCCGCAGCTGATCGCCCTGCAGCGCACCAGCCTGCCCACGGCAATTGGTACGGCCTTCAGCATGGCGTTCAATATCCTGATCGCGCTGATGGGGATTTTTGTGCTGTTTGCAGCCATCGACATACCAATACAGCGCTATTTCTTCCTGAAAAAGCTGCGCATGACCAAACAGGAGCGCAAGGAAGAACACAAGAACCAGGAAGGCCGCCCCGAGGTCAAGGCACGGATCAAGCAGATCCAGCGTCAGATTTCCCAGCGCCAGATCAGCAAGGTGATCCAGAACGCCGATGCCGTGATCGTCAACCCGCAGCACTATGCCGTGGCCATCAAATATGACACCAACAAGGCCCAGGCGCCCTTCGTGATCGCCAAGGGTGTCGATGACATGGCTCTGTATATCCGCAAGCTGGCCATTGCAAACACACTCGAAGTGCTGGAAATACCGCCCCTGGCGCGGGCCATTTACTTTACCACCCAGGTCAACCAGCAGATCCCGGCACCGCTGTATGCCGCAGTGGCGCATGTGTTGACCTACATCCTGCAACTCAAGGCATACAGGAACGGCTTGCGGGCCAGACCGCAGTTGCCCGACAACCTCCCGATACCTGCAAGCATGGCGAACAAGGCGTAAACATGAACGTACTGAACACATTCCTCCCGACGCTGCGCAGCGGCCGGATCGGGATCCCGCTGGTTATCCTGTCCATCCTGGCCATGATTATCCTGCCGTTGCCGCCCTTGTTACTGGATATCCTGTTTACCTTCAATATCGCGATGGCGGTGCTGGTGCTGATGGTCAGCGTGTCATCCAAAAGCCCGCTGGACTTCTCGCTGTTCCCCACGGTAATCCTGATTACCACCCTGCTGCGTCTGACCCTGAACGTCGCCTCGACCCGTATCGTGCTGCTTGAGGGCCACAATGGCACGGGCGCGGCGGGCAAGGTGATCGAGTCGTTCGGCGAGGTGGTAATCGGCGGCAACTTCATTGTCGGGATGATCGTGTTCGTGATCCTGATGATTATCAACTTCATGGTGGTCACCAAGGGCGGCGAGCGGATTTCCGAGGTGACGGCGCGTTTTACCCTGGACGCCCTGCCCGGCAAACTGATGGCCATTGATGCCGACCTCAATGCCGGGCTGATCACCCAGGATCAGGCCAAGCAGCGCCGCCAGACCATCGCCAAGGAAGCCGATTTTTACGGGGCAATGGACGGTGCATCGAAGTTTGTGCGCGGTGACGCGATTGCCGGGATCCTGATCCTGCTGATCAACCTGTTCGGCGGCTTTGCCATCGGCCTGTTTGTCTACGACCTGCCCGCGGGCCTGGCCTTCAAGCAATTTGCCCTGCTGACCATTGGTGACGGCCTGGTGGCACAGATCCCGGCGTTGCTGTTGTCGACCGCCGCCGCGCTGATCGTGACGCGGATCAACGAGTCTGCCGAAATCACCACTCAGGTGCGCCGTCAGTTGCTGGCCTCGCCTGCACTGCTCTACACCGTGGCCGGGATCCTGCTGGTACTGGGCCTGGTGCCCGGCATGCCGCATCTGGCCTTCCTCGGGTTTGCCGCCATTGTCGGCGGTGTGGCCTGGAGTGTGTCGCGCTTTCAGCCACCCGCCGAAGCCGCTGAACTTGAAGCCGTCAGCGCATTGAGCATGGCCATGCACAACGAGCGCAGCCACAGCCTGGCCTGGGATGACATCCCCCATGTTGAGCGGTTGTCGGTGTCACTGGGCTACAAACTGGTGGGTCTGGTCAATGAGGCCGCGGGCGCCCCCCTGACCCAGCGCGTGCGCGGCCTGCGCCAGACCCTCTCGGAGAACCTGGGCTTTCTCCTGCCCGAGATCCAGATCCGTGACAGCCTGCGACTCAAGGCGGCGCACTACAGCATCCATATCAACGGCGAGCAGATCGAGGGCGCCGAAATCCATGCCGACCATCTGATGGCCATTCCTTCGGCCGACCTGTACGGCGAAGTGGACGGTATTCTTGGCATCGACCCGGCCTACAAGATGCCGGTTGTGTGGATCAACCCCGCCGACAAGAGCCGCGCCCTGAACCTGGGCTACCAGGTGGTGGACTGCGCGGGGGTGATCGCCACGCATCTGAACAAGGTGATTCGCGACAACCTGGCGGACATCTTCAAACATGATGACGTCGACAGCCTGATGCAGCGCCTGACCGAACTGGCGCCCAAGCTGGCCGAAAACCTCAGAAGCCAGCTGTCGTATACCCAACAACACCGGGTGTACCGCCAATTGCTGGTGGAGAACATCTCGGTGCGCGACATCGTCACCGTAGCCACGGCGCTGGTCGAAAGCAGCGAGACCACCAAGGACCCGGTGCTGCTGGCATCCGACGTGCGCTATGCCTTGCGCCGCAACATTGTGGCGAGTATCAGCGGGCGCCGCGATGAAATCAGCGTATTCGTGCTCGACAATGCCCTGGAAAACACCCTGCTGGGGGCCTTGAGCATTGCCCAGCAGGCAGGTCCGGTGAGCCTGGACAACATTCCCGTAGAGCCCAACCTGCTTAACCAGCTGCAAAATGCGATGCCGGTGGTCAAGGAAAAACTGCGCAAGGACGGCCACCCGCCGGTGCTCACCGTCATGCCGCAATTGCGCCCGTTGCTGGCACGTTATGCGCGGGTCTTCAGCCCGGGGCTGCATGTGCTGTCGCAGAATGAAATCCCGGAGAACGTCAGCGTAAATATCATCGGCACACTGGGGTAAACAGGCTGCGAACGCCATGACTCCCCGTCGTTTTGCCCTGCTCAAAAAAGCCCAGCTGGCCGCAGCCTTGGTCAGCACCGTTGACGCCCATACGGCAACTGGCGACGCCGGCATCGTGGTCTTCTACCAGTAGCCCTGCGACACACAAACCGCGTTGTTCCTCGGTGACGCAGTGCTACTGCCCGCCACCCTGGCGGGTCAACAGCCCCGGGCTGCTGGCACCACCCTGGGCCTGGCCCATGTGCTGCCCCATTGATGCGTGCCGGCTCAGTCCCGGCTAAGTCTTGCGCTGTACCTTTGCCCTGCGCCACACAACGCGCCATACCGCAGAGGTCAAGACCATGAACAACGCAGCCCGCTGGCTGAACGAAGTGCCCGAGGTGACCCTGTCCTTCTGGGTGATCAAGATCATGTCCACCACCGTGGGCGAAACAGGTGCCGATTATCTGGCCGTAGATGCCGGATTCGGCGCCGGCCCCACCAGCCTCGGCATGGCCATGCTGCTGGCCGTAACGCTGTTCTGCCAATTGCGCACCCGCGCCTGCACCCCTTGGCTCTACTGGCTGAACGTGGTGCTGCGTCGCCTGGGCGGCAGCGCCGTGCCCGTGCTTGGCAATGGCGTGGTATCGCTGGACCTGGTGTGCAAGCAGGCCAGCGCCGCAGCACACCACGCCGTGGCCCTCTCCAGCCATGAATTCGCCCTGTTGCAGGCTCTGCTGGTAAGGCCCGGGGCGATTCTGTCGCGCAGTGAACTCGAAGAGCGCCTGTACGGCTGGGGCAACGAAGTTGAAAGCAACGCTGTCGAGTTCCTGATCCACGCCTTGCGGCGCAAGTTGGGCAGCCATGTCATCAGGAATGTCAGGGGGCTGGGATGGATGGTTTCAATAAACGCCTGAGCGAATCTGTCCAGCTCAGGCTGTCGGTGGCCCTGTCATTGACCATTGTGCTGGTGGCCGTGGCAGCCAGCGCATTCGTATTCGTTTCGGCTCTCGACGAGGCCCACAAACTGCAGGACGACACCCTGCGCCAGGTGGCCATGTTGTATGACCGCCAGCACATGACCCTGCACTATCCCGAAGGCCCGGCCCTGAAGGGCGATGACGAAGAGTCCCGGGTCATCATCCAGCACCTGACTGACAGCAGCCAGGCCTTGGCCAATGGCGACGAAACCCTGCCACTACCCTTACCCGCCACCCTGGTCGATGGCCTGGCCACGGTTGATGTCGGTGGCGAAGCCTTTCGTATCCTGGTGCGCAGCACAAGCCGCGGCGAGCGCATCGCCGTGGCCCAGGAGCTGCGCTCGCCCATGACAGCGTTGCCCCTGCAAGCCGAGCGGCTGGCCGTCTGCTACTTGCAGGTGTCGGCACGCGAACGCCTGCTGTCCTTGTGCCAGGGCATTGAGCGCAGCCGTCAGTTGATAGATCAGTTGCTCAGCCTGGCCGCCGCCCAGGCCGCCGTTCCCCGCCCGCAAGCCCGGATTGGGGTTCACGCGGTGTACCGGCGGGTGCTCGAAGACTTGCTGCCACTGGCCGAGCAAAAACACCTCGATATCGGTGTTGAAGATAGCGCAGATGTGCAGTTGCTGATAAACCCGATGGACCTGTTCACCCTGATCAAGAACCTGGTGGACAATGCCACCCGCTATACCCCAGCAGGCGGCACCATCGACCTGTGCCTGGCACAGACCGACACCTGTGTATGCCTGCAGGTCAAGGATTCGGGCCCTGGCATCAGCGTCGAGGAGCACGATCGGGTGTTCGACCCGTTCTACCGTACCCTGGGCTCGGGTGAAACGGGCTCCGGGCTGGGGCTGTCGATCGTGAGGGCGATTGCCGAGCGGGTCGGCGCCAGGGTTGCACTGGGTTTTACTGATGAAACCAGCCGGCGCGGGCTGTGTGTTTCACTCTGGTCCCCTGCACCAGGGGCTAAAGCTGGCGTATGCTTTGCGCCATTCCCAACCACCACCGCAGCAGGCCTTATGAGCACACCTCTGATTTCATCCTGGATTTTCTGGGCGCTGCTCTCGGCAGTGTTTGCCGCCATGACGGCCATTTTCGGCAAGATCGGCATTACCGGCATCAATTCCGACTTTGCCACTTTACTGCGTACCGTGGTGGTGCTGGTGAGCCTGGCGTTGATCCTCTATGCCACGCGCCAGTACCAGTCGCTGAGCTCAATTTCGGCACGCAGTTATTTGTTTCTGGTGTTGTCGGGGCTGGCCACAGGAGCCTCGTGGATCTGCTATTACCGGGCTCTGCAACTGGGCCAGGCGTCGCTGGTAGCCCCCGTGGACAAGCTTAGCGTGGTGATTGTCGCCGTGCTGGGGGTGACCTTTCTGGGCGAGAAGCTCGACATCCGCCAATGGGTCGGGATCGGCCTGATCACTGTGGGCGTGGTGGTGCTGGCGTGGCGGCGCTAGGCTGTTCTGCCGTTGGCAGCCGCCAGGCTTGCCCCCCTCATCAGTGCAGTTCGCTGTCAAAGATCACGGTGATGGTGCCCCTATAGGTGCTGCCTGAATGATCGGCGATCATACTGGCCACCTGATCGCGCTCAACGTTGAATTGTAATGTTGCAGCGCCATTGTCGACATAGTGGCTCGGTGAAAAAATGGTCGGGGTTGTGGTCAACAGATAGCGGTTCACGGGTTGACTGGAGGCATCGCGCAGGCCGTTGGGCAGGGTTATCCGGGTGTCCACGGTGACCGTATGGCCTGCGGGGTTGCGTATACCGCACTGCGAGGCCTCGGTGTATTCACATTGCAGCTCGACGCTCAATGGCGTCGATGCCCAGATATTGAAGGCCTGGCTCGCTGCCAGTGCTTCCGGGCGCCGCCCGCGGTCCAGCCATTGTTGCCAGCCACCTGCCGGGTACAGGCTGATGCGATTATAGTTGGCCGGAAACTGGAACTTGAGCGTGTGCTGCACATCAAGGGATAAATTGAACGTGACCTCGGTTACACTGGTGGTCAGATTGTCGCCAAAATCGAAGTCGCCATTAGGGCCAATCGAGTAGGTGATGGAGCCGACGTAGGTGCCGCTTTCCATGCTCAGCGGGTCCGGGGTAGTCATCCTGTAAGCCACGCTGGTATTGCGTAACCGCAACCAGGGGATTTCAAACTTCGGAAGCTTGCCACAGGCTTGCTGCACAGGTGTAAACCAGAAAAAATCTGCATCCAGATAAGAGAGGGCAGTCATCTGAGCCCCAAGTGTGCAGGGGGCGGCCGCAAAATAAGACCAGTTCTGCCCCCACAAAGCATCATGGGCTGAAAACGGTCCTGAATTGACACTGGTTATTGTGTTTACGTACGGATTCGTTCTGATAGTCGCGCTGAAAGCCGTAATGGAAAACGCCACTTCGGCCGTTTGCCCCGATGGGCTGGTCACTTGAACGGTTCTGGTATCCGCTGGGACCTTGAACATTGCGCTGTCCCGAAGACTGGAGGGGTTAGCCGGGATGGCGTACTGCGTAGTGGGCTCCATTCCCAGGCGGATGCTGTACAGCGGCGGCTTGCACATACTCGGAAACGTGAGGCACAACCCGGAATTGGGCGTGGTGTTAATGAACTCGTTGACATTCGGATTGGTCGGATCCGGCGAGAACACTGCGGTTATTTCGACCACTGCCGCCTGAGCCCTGGGTACTGCAAACAGCGCCAGCAGCAGGCAAAACCATAGAAAAAAACCTGCTTGCACCTGCAGATTCAAAGGGGATTTATCAAGCTTGCTCATGGCTGGGGTTTGACCTTGGCAGACCGGTTACCGTGAATCGACACCCCATCCTGCAGGTGCCAGTTAACTAATAATAGACCTAACCTGCCTTTCCCAGTCCACCAATAAACGGCTACAAATCGTGTCGTTCCCACTGCCCACACAGCGTACCCGCCCATGCCGGTTGGAAGACGTCGTTACGCTTGACTAACGCGCGCCCTATTGCACCACGACACTTTCAGACAGATCTGCGGCCGAGGGAGTGACTTTTCCTACAGGCGGGTTCTAGTATTGCCGCGCTTCACCCTGCCCCCCCCTAAAAAAATAACGTATGGAAACTGCACAAATGCCCTTCACCCGTACCCTTCTCGCCCTTTCCCTGGGCATGGCTCTCCTGCAAAACCCGGCGTTCGCGGCACCGCCCCTGTCGATGGTTGACGGCGTTGCCCAGGTCAATACACAAGACAGCAACGCCTGGGTCGAGATCAACAAAGCTGCGTTCGTGCACAACATTGGCGTGTTGCAAGCGACTGTCGGTGACAAATCGAAAATCTGCGCCGTGCTCAAGGCCGATGCCTACGGTCATGGCATCGGCCTGTTGATGCCCTCGATCATCGCCACCGGTGTGCCTTGCGTAGGCGTGGCCAGCAATGAAGAAGCCCGTGTGGTGCGCGAAAGCGGCTTCAAGGGCCAACTGATCCGCGTGCGCACGGCAGCACTCAGCGAGCTTGAAGCAGCGTTGCCATACAATATGGAAGAGTTGGTGGGTAACCTTGATTTCGCCGTAAAAGCCAGCCTGATCGCCGAAAAACACGGCCGTCCGCTGGTGGTTCACCTGGGCCTGAACTCCAGCGGCATGAGCCGCAACGGCGTGGAAATGACCACCGCCGAGGGCCGCCGCGACGCCGTCGCCATCACCAAGGTGCCGAACCTTGAGGTGCGCGCGATCATGACCCACTTTGCCGTTGAAGATGCCGACGACGTGCGCGCCGGGCTCAAGGCATTCAACGAGCAGGCGCAATGGCTGATGAACGTGGCCGAGCTTGACCGCAGCAAAATCACCCTGCACGCGGCCAACTCGTTCGCCACCCTGGAAGTGCCCGAGTCGCACCTGGACATGGTTCGCCCGGGCGGCGCCCTGTTCGGCGACACCGTGCCGTCGCACACCGACTACCAGCGCGTGATGCAATTCAAGTCCCATGTGGCCTCGGTCAACAGCTACCCCAAGGGCAACACCGTGGGCTACGACCGCACCTGGACCCTGGGCCGTGACTCGAAACTGGCCAACATCACCGTGGGCTACTCCGACGGCTACCGTCGCGCCTTCACCAACAAGGGTATCGTGCTGATCAACGGCCATCGTGTGCCGGTGGTGGGCAAGGTGTCGATGAATACGCTGATGGTCGATGTTACTGACGCTCCGGATGTCAAAAGCGGCGATGAGGTTGTGCTGTTCGGGCAACAGGGCAAGGCCGAAATCAGCCAGGCGGAAGTTGAAGACATCAACGGTGCATTGCTGGCCGACCTTTATACGGTGTGGGGCAACTCCAACCCGAAGGTACTGATCGACAAGTGACCGACAACCTGTCGGCCGCCCACGCGAGGTGATGCTTGCTACCCGTCGGGACTCTCAGGGCAACAGTCACCCCGCCCTGAAAGCGGAAAATTGTTGATCTTGATCTGGCTCTGGCTCTGGCTCTGGCTGTTGATTTTGATCTACCGCCCCATCGGGAGGCCGAGTGGAGGTTCTGTGGAGTGGGTCGACCGGCATGGATGCCGGGAGAGCCGCGATGGGCCATGGATGGCCCGTGGCGGCGTACCCACGGAGCTAACCTGCACGAGGGAACCTGAGCGCAGCGAAGGCCGGACGCCAGGGGCAAGCCTTTTTGGTTACTTTTTCGGCGTCTGGAAAAAGTGACTCGCCGTAAGGGCGAAACCAATATTCCAGTTAAACGCAAATGCCGGATATGTACTCGGTACACCGGTTAAAACCACCGAGTACATATCCATTGGATGAGTCACGGCTGTCTACGGGTTTCGCCCTTGCGGCCGACTCGCCGAGGCTCGCCGTTGCCCTCGCTCCGGCAGTGTTATGGGGCCACATAACAGCACCTGCGCTCGGCCTTCAGTGAGGGGCATTCGCGTCGTCTGGACACTCGAGTGGCTACAACAACATTAATCCCTTGTGGGAGCGGGCTTGCCCGCGATGGCAGCACTTCGGTCATCCAAATAGAACGAGGTGCCTGCATCGCGGGCAAGCCCGGCTCCCACAGAGGAAATATGTCGGTAACAAATCCTGCATTCAAACAGCTCGGCCGCCCCCTTGGGAGAACCTCCACTCGGCCTCCCGATGGGGCAGTAGATCAAAATCAAAAGCCAGATCAAAAACCAGATCAATAGCAGATCGAAAGGCCGTCACAACGGTTTGGCAACAAACAGTAAAGATACGTTAACGGCATTGATTATCATTTGCGTAAATGTAATTATTTGTAACTAATTCTCGTTTACGTATTTCCCTGCCGGAGTATTCGCAGATCATGCGCTCACTGTTCAGCCTTCCTACGTCTGCCCTTACGCTTGTCGCACTAGGGATTCTCAATACGGCTTCTGCCGAAGAGAACACCCTCAACCTGCCCTCCACCAGCATCACCTCCACCGCAGACGATGAGGCGCCGCAAGGCTATCAAGCCAAACCCAGTGCCACGACCACGCGCCTGAATCTCACCGCCGGGCAGACCCCTCAGGGCATTTCCAGCATCAAGCGCGAGCAGATGGACGACTTCAAGCTCAACAGCATTCGCGATATCATGGACAGTACCCCGGGGGTCAATGTGCAAAAGGTCGAAACCGACCGCACCTACTTCACCGCCCGCGGTTTCGATATCACCAATTTCCAGTACGACGGCATGGGCATGGGCCTGGCCGGCGGGGTGCTGGTGGGCGATATCGACACCGCACCCTATGAGCAGGTGGATATCCTGCACGGCGCCAACGGGTTGATGACCGGCAGCGGCAACCCCTCGGCCACGGTCAACTTCATCCGCAAACGGCCCACTTATGAACCCGAGGCCAAGGTCAGCGTGAGCGCCGGTTCCTGGGACAAGCGTCGGGTCGACCTGGATGTGTCCGGGCCGCTGACCGATTCGGGCAATGTGCGCGGCCGGCTGATCTATGCCAACGAAGTGGGTAACTCATACCTGGACCGCTACTCCCGGGAAAAGAACATCTTCAGTGGCCTGCTGGCCTTCGACCTGACTGACGACGACACCCTGACCGTCGGCTACGAAGAGCAAAAAAGCAACGCCAACGGTGCCAGCTGGGGCGCATTGCCCCTGACCGACAGCAGCGGCAACGCCCTGCACTACAGCAGCACCAGCGCCAATATTTCGCAGCCCTGGGTGTACTGGGACGTGCGCACCAGCCACGCCTTTGCCGAGTGGCAACACAACTTCGCCAATGACTGGAAGTCCACGCTGACGGTGACTGCGATGGAACATCGCGAGGACACCGACATGTTCTATATCTATGGCGACAGCACCTCCAGCACCGGCTACACGGGGCTGGCGTCCAATTACAAGGGCAAGACCCGCGAACTGGATGGCGACCTCTCGTTCAGTGGCCCCTTCAGCCTGGGCGGTCGCGAGCACCAATTGACCGTCGGCGCCAACGTGGCACGCTCACGCACCCGGGAAACCTCCCTGTACGGCACCTCGTCCTACTACACCCCGGTGTCGCTGGAAGATGCCCTCAACGGCGTCATTCCCAAGCCCACCTACAACATGGCCAACGCCGACGCCACGTCAGACTTCACCGACCGCCAGAAAAGCCTCTACGCCGGTGCCCGTTTCAGCCTCACCGACGACCTGCACCTGATCACCGGTGCGCGCATGCTCAGCGCCGACAGCGACGGTGAAAACTACGGTTCGGGGCGCGACGTGAGGATTCATGGCAAGGTCACGCCTTACGCCGGGGTGGTTTATGACCTCACTCCGCAGTACTCGCTGTACGCCAGCTACACCGAAATCTTCAACCCGCAGTACTACCTCAACACCCAGGGTCAGGTGCTCGACCCGCTGGAAGGCAAAAGCTACGAAGCCGGGATCAAGGGGCACCTGCTGGACAAGCGCCTCGACGTGTCTGCCGCGGTGTTCCACACCAAACAGGACAACGTCGCCACCTACGCAGGCTTCAACCCTTCCCTGGGCGGCTATTTGTATGAGGGCATGTCGTACAAAAGCAGCGGCGTAGAACTCGAAGCTACTGGCGAACTGGCACCAGGCCTGCAAGTCAGCGGCGGTTATACCTATGTCTATATCACCGATGCCGACAACAACCGCGGGCGTAAATTTATCCCGCGCAATGCGCTCACCTCCTCCATGACCTACAAACTGCCGATGGCGCCCAAGGTCAAAGTAGGTGGCAGCCTGAAGTGGCAGAGCAAGGTCGAGAATGACGACACCCCGGCGGCAAACCAGGCCGCCTATGCCCTGGTGGGCCTGATGACCAGCTACGATATCGATCCGCACTGGAGTACCCAGCTCAACCTCGACAACCTGACCAACGAGAAATACCTGCAAAGCGTGCGCTATGGCCAGAGCAATTACGGAGCACCGCGTAACGTCACGGCATCGGTGAGCTGGAAGTTCTAGAGGGGGTAAAACCGGATGTGGTGTTGGGACAATAACCAGGGGTTGTCTAAACTGCTGGGAGCCGTCAACCAATGCCACGTCACGGAGAAGCCATGAGCCACGCCACTGTTGCGCTGTCCCTCGCTTTCAGTCTGGGCCTGATCACCTGCGTCGCGGTATCCCACGCCGCGCCCCTCTCCCCGCCTGACGCCCCCCAGGCCAAGCCCCACAAAGCCCTGCTGATTGGCGTGGACGGTTTGCAATACGAAAAACTGCGCCAGGCCATTAAACAGGGCATGGCGCCCAACCTGGCGCGGCTGCAACTGGCCAAAAGCTATGTGGGCGGCATCGACGGCACAACCACCGAGCAAACGACGGGCAGCGGCCCGGGCTGGACGACGATTCTGACCGGCAGTTGGGTCGACCGGCATAAAGTCCCGTCCAACAACGATGAATGGCGCAACCAGGCCCCCAGTGTGTTCAAGCAGCTCAAGCTCGCAGACCCCCAGCGTAAAACCGCCAGCATCGTCAGCTGGAATACCATTAACCACAACTTCACTGATGACATTGCCAATGGCTATATCGACCTCGCCGTCGACTGTGCCGAAGACGACCAGTGCGTCGCCGACAAGACCGGCGAAGAACTTGAGCACGGCCAATCGGACCTGGTGTTCGTGCACCTGGACGAAACCGACACGGTAGGCCACAGGGACGGGTTTTCACCTGCCTATCAGCAGGCGATCCAGAGCGTGGACAACCATGTGGGCCAGTTACTGGCAGCATTGAGCCGTCGTCAAGTCACCCACCCGCAGGAAGACTGGCTGGTAATTGTCGCCCCTGATCACGGCCGCCGCCTGCCCGACGGCCACGACCATGGCAAACAGACCCTGAGTGAGAAAACCACCTTTATTGCCCTGAACAAACCCGGCAACGCACAACTGACGGCCCCCATCGCCCACCCGACCAACCCCGCCCATAAAGGCCTGTACGGTTATGCCAGCCAGGCAGACATAACCCCGACCCTACTGGCCCACCTGGGCGCCCTGCCCGCTGCCGCGCAATATTCGATGGATGGATTGCCCTTGACCGGGCCGGTGGGGGCCAGGCAGTTGACGGTGCGTCAGCTACCCGGCCGGACAGACGTGAAGTTGACCTGGCACGCGGACCGGCCCACCGGCACGCCGGTGCAGATTTATCGCAACGGCGAGCCTATCGCCACGCTCAAGGACACTCAACAGGCGTATGTCGACACCGGCACGCAGGCACTCGAAGGCCCCGTCAATTACACGGTGGTTGTGCATCAAGTGCCGGTGTCGCGCTTGATTATCCTGGGCGACAAGGCGCACTGAAATAGGCGCCGGCCCTCACCCCAACCCTCTCCCGCAGGGAGAAGGAGCTGATTGGCGGTGTTCTTGAAGTCGCGTGCGGTCAGTCCCCTCTCCCTCCGGGAGAGGGGCTTTTGATCCCGAGTTACGCCAGGCTTTTGCTGACCACTTCAAATACGTCGCTGGACAACTCGCCCGAGTCGCGGATACGCACCAGTTCAGCCTTCATCAGCGCCTGTCGCGCCGCGTCGTATTTGCGCCAGCGGGTCAACGGCGCCAGTTGCCGCGAAGCAATCTGCGGGTTGAAGCCATTGAGTTCGATCACCAGGTCCGCCAGGAAGCGATAGCCCGAACCGTCCGCCGCATGGAAGTTGATCAGGTTTTGCCCGGCAAACGCACCCACCAGGGCGCGTACCTTGTTCGGGTTCTTGAGGGTGAACGCCGGGTGCTCCATCAACTCGCGCACACGCTGCAAACCACCGGGCAATGTGCTGCCCGCCTGCACGCTGAACCACTGGTCCATGACCAGCGGGTTGTCCTTGAACTGCTCGGCAAAACTGGCCAGTGCCGCGGCTTTTTCCGCCTCGAAAGGCGAGTTGACCAGCACCGCCAGCGCCGTCAGGCGTTCGGTCATATTGTCGCTGTGCTCGAACTGCTCCAGCGCCGCTGCCAGCACTTGCGGCTTACCGCTGAGCATCAGGTACGACAGTGCGATATTTTGCAGGGCACGGCGGGCAAAGTGCTCGGCTTCAGCCACATAAGGCGTGGTTTTGGACACTTCGCGGTTGGCCTGGTAACGCGCCCACAGGGCATCAAACAGGCTATCGGCCAACTGCTTGCGAGCAAACTCGCGGGCGGTATGGATCGCCTCGACATCGGCCACGTCACTGATTTCAGTCAAGTAGGCTTCACCCGGCAACGACAGCATTTCAGCGACCATTGCCTGATCCAGCTGGTCATTGCCCAGCACGGTGCGCAACGCCTCCACCAGACGCTGATCCATGACCAGCGCTTCACCACGCTGATGCTGGCCGATCAACTCCTGGAGCACCTGCACCGACAGTTGCTGGCCGGCATCCCAGCGGTTGAAGCCGTCGCTGTCGTGTTGCATCAGGAACATCAACTGGTCACGGCTGTAGTCAAAGCTCAGCTTCACCGGTGCCGAAAAACCGCGCAGCAAGGATGGCAACGGTTTTTCGTTGACGCCAACAAAGGTGAAGGTCTGCTCGGCTTGAGTCACCGACAGCACGCGACTGGTGCCGGATGCGACCGTTTCACCGGCCAGTTGCAGGGCGATCTCGCCGCCCTGGGCATCCAGCAGGCCCAGCTCGACCGGAATCACGAACGGCAGTTTTTCGACCTTGTCCGGGGTGGCCGGGCAGCTTTGCGCAAAAGTCAGGCTGTAGGTGCCCTGTTGCGCGTCGAAGTGCTCGCTGACGGCCAGGCGCGGCGTGCCTGCCTGGCTGTACCAGCGCTTGAACTGGCTCAGGTCGGCACCGTTGGCGTCTTCCATGGCCTTGATAAAGTCGTCGCAGGTCACGGCCTGGCCATCATGGCGCTCGAAGTACAGGTCGCTGCCCTTGCGGAACCCTTCGGCACCCAGCAGGGTGTGGATCATGCGCACTACTTCCGAACCCTTCTCGTAAACGGTCAGGGTGTAGAAGTTGGAGATCTCGATAAAGCTCTCCGGGCGCACGGCGTGGGCCATGGGACCTGCGTCTTCGGCGAACTGGTGGGTGCGCAGATAGGCCACGTCCTGGATGCGCTTGACGGTGCGTGAGTTCATGTCGGCCGAGAACTCGGAATCACGGAACACCGTGAAGCCTTCCTTGAGCGACAGCTGGAACCAGTCGCGGCAGGTCACGCGGTTGCCCGACCAGTTGTGGAAGTATTCGTGGGCGACGATCGCTTCGACCCGCTGGTGCGCGGCGTCGGTAGCGGTTTCGGCGCGAGCCAGTACGGCGCTGGAGTTGAAGATGTTGAGACCCTTGTTCTCCATGGCGCCCATGTTGAAGTCATTGACGGCCACGATCATAAAGATGTCCAGGTCGTATTCACGACCGTAGGTCTCTTCGTCCCAGCGCATGGACTTTTTCAGGCTGGTCATGGCGTGCTGGCACTTGTCGATGTTTTCCGGCTCGACATAAATGCGCAGCGCCACGCTGCGCTCGCTCATGGTGGTGAAGGTGTCTTCGACGCACCACAGGTCACCGGCCACCAGCGCAAACAGGTACGCCGGTTTCATGAACGGGTCTTCCCAGGTCGCCCAGTGCCGGCCGTCATCGTCGGGGCCGCTGGCAATCGGGTTGCCGTTGGACAGCAGGATCGGGTAGCTGTGCTGCTCGGCCACCACGGTGGTGGTGAACTTGCTCATCACGTCCGGACGATCAAGGTAGTAGGTGATCTTGCGAAAGCCTTCAGCCTCGCACTGGGTGCAGAACATGCCACCGGATTTGTAGAGGCCTTCCAGCGCGGTGTTGGTTTCGGGGTGGATACGCACGCTGGTGTCGACCACGAACTGTTCGCTGGTCGGGTGCAGGATCAGGTGGCTGTCGCTGAGCTGATAGTCGTCAGCCGCCTGTTCGATGTCGTCGAGGCTGACCGACAGCAGCTCCAGTTGCTGGCCGTCCAGCGCCAGGGCCGGCAGGCCGGGGCCACGGGCCGGGTTACGGCGCATCAGCAGTTGCGCATGGACCAGCGTGTGGTCCTCGAACAACTCGAAGGTCAGGTGCGTCTCGTCGATCAGGTAATCGGGCGCCTGGTAGTCCTTCAGGTAGATCATTTGCGGTTGTTCGGTGCGCATGCTGGAGTCCTTTTACTGATGCACGGCCAGCTGGTAGGCCGTGTATTTGCGGATATTGATAACGCCGGTGTCAAAGATCAGGTACTGGCCCTTGATCCCCATCAGCGTGCCTTCGACGATCGGGTCTTTATCCAGATTGAAGCTGACAATCTTGGTCGGGTACTGCTCGACCGGGTAGCAAATCTCGATGGGCTCGACGCTATGCAAAGGCTGTACCGCTTGCAGGCCAAAACGCTCCTGCAGGGTGTGCAGGCCCTCGGCACAGCTATCGAACAGCTGATCGCGCACCGCGCTGAGGTCTACCGGCTCGGCATCGCCCTTGAGCAGTGCGCGCCAGTTGGTGCGGTCAGCCACTTGCGAGCGGAACAGGTCTTCGACAAAGCCCGATTGCTGACGCGTAGCGACCCGCACGATCGGCAATGCCTGGCTGGCGCCCTGGTCGAGCCAGCGGGTCGGCAACTGGGTGGCGCGGGTGATACCGACCTTGACCCCGGAGGAATTGGCCAGGTACACCACATGGTCAGTCATGCAGAACTGCTCGCCCCACGACGGATCACGGCAGGTGCCTGCGTCGTAGTGGCAGCGTTCGGGGCTCATTATGCAGACATCGCATTGCGCCAGCTTGGTCATGCACGGGTAGCAGTAGCCCTGGCTGAAGCTCTTTTTGGTTTTACGCCCACAGTGGGAGCAGTTGATCTCTCCCAGGTATTCCAGACGCAATTTTGTGCCAATCAGGGGGTTGACCGGCACTTCGGTATCGCCCAGGCGAAACGCATACTGAACGGTCGGCGTTTGCAGGCTTGCCGACATCTTGCTAATTGCACCGCGACCAATCTCAATCAATGGATAGCATCCGATTTGAACAGGATGTTGGGCACTGGCGCCGATTTGGAGCTGCATTCCTGCGGGCCCATATAACCGGTGCGCTGGTCTTCGGGCAGGTTTTGCACTTCCCAGGCAATCATCGCCTGCAACGACAGCTCGCGCTGTTCGGCAGTGAGTTTGTTACCGTCAGCCCATTTGCCGATTTCCACGGCCAGTTTCAGGCTCTGGTAGATCTCGGGGGTGATGTTTTGAATCATTTCGTTGAAAGAGGACATGGTTCTGTTTCCGCTCTTTAAAAATCAGATGACATTTCTATCTGTGGGAGCGGGCTTGCTCGCGATTCAGGCAACTCGGTGCGTCTGAATCAACGGGTTGATGCCATCGCGAGCAAGCCCGCTCCCACACGACAATTCGAAATTCTATACAGCCTGCTTGCGCCGCGCCCACAGCCCGCCCAGTAACCCGGTCACGCAACCGATGACCAGCCCGCCCACATGGGCAGCATTGGCGATCTGGCCAAAGCCGATCATCGACACCAGCCCCGACATGCACAATGCCAGCCACACCAGCATCATCACCAATACCCCGCGAGGCAGGTTGTACAGCGGGTTGGGCGCCATCAGCTGGTAAATCCAGACATGCCCCAGCAAGCCGTACAACACGCCGGACAACCCACCAAACAGGCTCGGGCCGCCAAACAGGTACTGGGCAAAGTTGGACACCAGGCTGAACAACAGGCTCAAGCCGATCAGGTTGATGCTGCCCTGGCGCATTTCAATGCGCCGCCCCAGTTCCCAGTACCACATGCCGTTCATGGCAATGTGCAGGAAACCGAAGTGGATCAACATCGGGGTAAACAGTCGCCACCACTGCCCCGCCGCCAGGCTGTCGGCCATCGGGGTGAATTCTATGTATTGCCCGTGGATGCTGAAGTCCAGGAACGTCAGCCAGCGCAGGGCCGACAGATTGTCCCCCAGTTGGGTAACGGCAGCCACGATCACGCACAACAGCAACACGATGGCCGTGGCCGGGCTATCGCGCAGCTGCTGCGCAAAACCCGGGCGGTTCATGGCCTGCGGGCGTTCAACAATCGGCAGCTCGTGGTCAGGATCACCCGCCGGGAAGCGCTGATAGAGGCTAAGTACATCCTCGACAATCGACTCGGGCGCCCACAGCACTTGTTCGCCGGCCTCTTCGCTGACCCGATGGGGCACCTGCATGCGCCGCAACAAGGCAACAAACCCGCTCAGATCCACGGACAACGGCAAACGTAATACAGCAACAGCACTCATTGAATGGCCTCAGGGCGATCTACATTCACCCATACAAATTTGTTCGGATCGAGGCGGGTTTCCTGGTCCAGGCGGTAAGCCACCAGCTTGCCGTACAACACCGCGCTGTAATCCAGGCACGCCAGGTTCGGACGGATCGGCGCGGGTCGGCCGCTGCGCCAGTAGTGCCCGACAAACAACAGCGGTTCATCAATGCCGTAGCGTAACAGGGCACTTTTCTCGGTGGAGGACAGCGGCTGCTGCGCCACCCGCTCGGGCAGTGCGTCCGGCTGGAAGACGATATCGCCGTAGGTCTTGGGGTCGTCTTCCCAGAACTTGGTGCGAAAGAACGCCCGCGTCAGGCCATCGCCACCGGTCAGGGTCATACCGCCGGGCAGGCGCATGTCGGTGCCGCGCAACAGGCGGTTGAAGCTCAGGTTGGCGAAGCTGTCCGGCACCGCTGCGGCCTGCAAGAAGGCCTCGTCGATGCAGCCGTCGGGGTATTGCGCGCGCAAGGTTGCAATCACCTCGCGGTCCCAGCAGGCATGCACCACGCGAAAGCGCCCGGCGTCGACAAACAGCGGCATGTCGTAAAACCACTGTACGAACTCGCGCCATTCGGCGGGATAGTGCTCGAACTGCTCGAGGGTTTCGTGGATCAGCCGGGCATGGCGCGGCGTGTGCTCGCGCACAAACTGCTTGCCACTGCCGGCAGGCGCGGGCGTACACCAGCCCAGCGCGTTGAATTCATGGTTGCCCATCAGGCACAGGGCCTGACCGCTGCGCACCATGTCGTAAACAATATGCAGCGACTCACGAATGCGCGGGCCGCGGTCAATGATGTCACCCAGAAACACCGCCATCCGTTGCGGGTGTCGCCAGATACCGGCGAGTTTGCGATAGCCCAGACGCTCCAGCAGGTGCTCAAGGGTATGAGCACAGCCATGCACGTCACCGATCAGATCGTAACTGCGCGCAGGATCGAGCATCAGTCAGCCCTGCCGCCCAGTCGGCTACCCCAGCCAAGCTTGGTCCGACACACTTCATAGTAGTTGTGGTCCAACGGGTGGATCAGGCGCAGCTTCTGCGCTTTTTTGCTCACGGTAATGGTGTCGCCCGGCGCGCAGGTGAAATGGTTCTGCCCGTCGCACGAGACTTGCGGGTAGATTTGCATGTCCTTGGCCACCACGATTTTAAGTTCGCTGTTGCCATCCACCACGATCGGGCGGCTGCTCAGGGTATGCGGGTACATCGGCACAATCACGATGGCGTCGAGCTTGGGGTGCATGATCGGCCCGCCCGCCGACATGGCGTAGGCCGTGGAGCCGGTGGGCGTGGCCACGATCAGGCCGTCGGCCTTCTGGCTGCAGACGAACTGGCCGTCGATATGCAGTTCGAATTCGATCATGCGCGTGGACTTGCCGGGGTGCAGCACTACGTCGTTGAGGGCATCGCCCTGGCCGATGGCTTCGCCGTGACGGCGCACTTCGGCCTGGAGCAGAAAGCGGTTTTCGACCAGGTAGTGGCCGTCAAGCACTTCAGCAACCTTGACTTCCAGCTCATCGGGGCGGATGTCGGTCAGAAAGCCCAGGCTGCCACGGTTGATACCCAGCACCGGGACGTTGTGCCGGGCCAGAGCGCGGGCGGCGCCCAGCAGGCTGCCATCGCCGCCGACCACAATGACCATGTCACAGACTTCGCCGAGCATTTTGCGTGACGACGTTTGCAGGCCATGACCGGGCAATACCTCGGCAATCGTGTCTTCAAGGATCACGTGCATATGCCGCTCGAGCAGGAATTTTTTCAGTCGGCGAACCGTATCGAGCACTTGCGAGCTGCCCAGACGACCTATGATGCCGATATTGCGAAATTGCTCCATGGGGCTCCTGCGGGATTCAATGCGTGCGAAAATAACGATTATGGGCGAAAGACGACGATAGACAAAACCCTTTCAGCCCCGCGAGCGGCTATGCTCGCACAATGACCCTCTTCCCCGACTTGCTCAACCTGCCCCATCAATTGCGCCACCCTGAGGTGCGCGATCTGGCGTGGGTGATTCTCGCCCCGCCCATGCTGATCCAGACACCCTGGCCACAACGCCATCCCCTGGCGGGCAGCGACTGGGTGCAGGCCCCGCAGCAACTGGCGGCGTGGCTGCGCGAGCTGGACCGCAACAGCCAACCGCTGCAGCACTGGCTGGCCCAGGCGACCACCCGCCGCCTGGGGCGCTATTACGAACGCTTGTGGCAGTTTGCGCTGCAACATGCCCCGGGTGTGGAGTTGATTGCCGCCAACCTGCCGATCCGCCAGGGCGGGCATACCCTGGGTGAGCTGGACTTGTTAGTGCGCGACCGTGACGGTGTGCATCACCTGGAACTGGCGATCAAGCTCTACCTCGGGCCACAGCACGGCGATGGCACAGATCACGCGCAATGGCTCGGCCCTGGCAGCAACGACCGGCTGGACCGCAAGCTCAGGCACTTCAGCCAGCACCAACTGCCCATGTCCAGCCGCCCGGAGAGCCGTGAAGTCCTGGCCGGCCTGGATGTGCAGGGGTTCAGCGCCCATCTGTGGCTCGGTGGCTACCTGCTGTATCCGTGGCCCGGGCAGGCCTGCCCGCCGGCGGGAGCCAACCCGGAGCACTTGCGCGGGCGCTGGCTGCATCAGCGCGACTGGCCGGCGTTTATTTGCCAGAGTGCTGCCGGGCGTTGGCAGCCCCTGCCCCGCCATGCCTGGCTGGCCCCGGCGCACTATGGCCCTGAAGGAGTCTGGACTGCGCAACAGCTCGATACCTGGCTGGCAGAGTTGCACCCCCAGGCCCCGGCGCAACTGCTGGTACGCCTGAGCGAGAATGCAGAGGGTGATTGGGAAGAGGCTGAGCGCTTGTTTCTGGTGTCCGATCTTTGGCCAAATGTACCTGGCACACCTGAAAGCTGACCCATCTCAGTGCAAAATGGCTCAACAGCTTTAAAGTAAAGGCACTCCGTCAACAAGAACGGGGGCCCAAGACCTGAACCGTGAGGAACCACCATGACCTGGAAAAGCACCGCCCATCACTACAGTCGAATGTCCATCGCCCTGCACTGGCTGATGGTGCTGCTGTTTATCCTGATCTACGCCTCGATCGAGTTTCGCGGCATTTTCCCCAAGGACAGTGACGGCCGCAACCTGATGAAGGACGCGCATTTTATGCTAGGCCTGACGGTGTTTGCGCTGGTCTGGCTGCGGCTGCTGGCCCGCAGCCTGGGTGTTGCACCGCCAATTACCCCGGCCCCACCCGCCTGGCAAACCGCCCTGGCCACCTTGATGCACTGGGCGCTATACCTGTTCATGATCGCCATGCCGGTACTGGGTTATCTGGTGCTGAGCTACAACGACAAGCCGGTGTACTTCTATGGCTTCGACATCTTGCCGCTGACCGCCAAGGACCCGGATTTCGCCAAGCAGATCAAGGGTTGGCATGAACTGGGCGGCACCATCGGCTACTGGTTGATCGGCCTGCATGCCGTGGCCGGGCTGGGGCACCACTATTTGATCAAGGACAACACCCTGCTGCGCATGCTGCCCGGACGCAGCTGAACCCGCAGCCTGCATGAGGGAGTGGCTTGCCTGCGATGCCAGCGACGCGGTCTGGCTGGTAAACCGCAGTGATCCCATCGCGAGCAAGCCCGCTCCCACATCGTCCCCCTGGCAAGTCACAACGTCTTGGGACACCACAAAACCTGTGGGCGCTGGCTTGCCTGCAATGCCTGCGACGCGGTCTGGCTGGTAAACCGCAGTGATCCTATCGCGAGCAAGCCCGCTCCCACATCGTCCCCCTGGCAAGTCACAACGTCTTGGGACACCACAAAACCTGTGGGAGCTGGCTTGCCTGCGATGCCAGCGACACGGTCTGGCTGGTAAACCGCAGTGATCCCATCGCGAGCAAGCCCGATCCCACTTGGTCCCCCCTGGCAAGTCGCAGCTTCTTTGAACAGGGCGTCGGGTTATGCAAACCCCCGGCGGCCTTGCAAGCCGCCGGTGTGGACAAACACCAGACGCCGACCCCGGGTAATTAACCCTTCTTTAACCGCCTGCTCCAGCGCCATCAAGGCCTTGGCCGTGTACAACGGCTCCAGCGGCAGACCACTGGCCGCTTCGCTGGCCCGCATAAACCCCAGCAAGGCATCATCCACCCGAGCAAATCCGCCGCGGCTGGCGTCGATCAGTTCAACGTTGCGCGCGAGCAGCCCGCCAGCCTGCAAGATGGCCTCCACTTGCGGGGCGACGCCGTGATCCTCTGGCACCGCCAGTGCCCCATATACCCGCCGCCTGCCGGCTTCGCCCAGCATCAGACCGGCCAGGGTCGTGCCAGTACCCGCCGCCAGCCACCAACCGTCATAATCGTCCCAACCGACCGTCGCCAGTTGCTCACGTACCTGGTTCACCAGTGGTTTGCAGCCCAGGGCGCCCGCCAGCCCGCCTCCGCCCTCGGGCACCTGGTGCAGGTTCTGGTACTGCGCCTGCCAAGGCTGCCAAAAACCCGGTTCATGGCGCGCTCGGTACCCGGCAAAACCCAGCCAGTGCAGCTGCATGCCATAGCGTTCAAGGTCCAGCGTGGTGGGCGTTTGCTGGGGATGACCACGCAGCAGCCCCACGGTGGCAAAGCCAAAACGCTTGCCGGCAGCGGCCAGGGCATGCAGATGGTTGGAATGGGCACCCCCCAGGCTGATCAGCCCGTCTGCCCCTGCTTGATAGGCGGCGCGCAGATGCTCGGTGAGTTTGAACCACTTGTTGCCGCTGATCAGCGGGTCGATCAGGTCCAGGCGCAGCACCGCCACTTCCACCCCGGCCTGGTGCAACCAGTCCAGATGCAGGCGCTGCAAGGGTGCATGGGGGTGCCAGTCGATCAAGGGCAGCATGGCTGGGGCTCAATTGAAAAACAGCGAGTTTACCGCAGCCCGTCGATTTTCATGTTCAGAACGGCCAATAAACTGCCTCCAGATGCAGCTTCTTGTTAAGGTGTGCGCCGAATTTTGTAGTGCTGCTATCTGTTTTTTCACGCGAGCCCCCCTTAATGCCTGAGCCGATCCCTCTTAAAGATCACGAATCCGAAAAACGGCTGGTCAATAAAAGACTGATCGCCTGTGCGGCGCTGGTAATGGCTATCAGCTGCGCCCTCATCGGCCGTATGTACTTCTTGCAAGTCACCGAGTTCGACTACAACTCCACGGTGTCCGAGAACAACCGGGTGCATGTGCTGCCCATCCCCCCCGAGCGCGGTTTTATCTACGACCGCAACGGCGTGCTGCTGGCGGACAACCAGCCCAGCTTCAACATGACCATCACCCGCGAACGCGCCGGCGATACCGCCAGGGTGCTGGATTCAGTGATCAGCATCCTGCACTTGCCCGAAGAAGACCGCGCTGTGTTCGCCAAGGCGATGAAACAGGCCCGCCATCCGTTTGATCCTTCGACCCTGTTGTACGAGTTGACGGAAGACCAGATCGCCCTGTTGGCCGTCAACCAGTTCCGCCTGCCCGGCATTGATGTTGAGGCGCAGTTTGTGCGCCATTACCCGCAAGGCGATCATTTTGCCCATTCTGTGGGTTATGTCGGGCGGATCAACGAGAAAGAAGCCAAACAGGTAGATGCCACCCAATACCGGGGTACCCAGTCCATCGGCAAAACCGGCATCGAGCGCTTTTATGAAAATGAACTGCACGGCAAGGTCGGTTTTGAAGAAGTCGAAACCAACGCCCAGGGCCGGGTCATGCGCGTGCTGCGCCATACCGATGCAGTGGCGGGCAAGAACATCGTCCTGAGCCTGGACATCAAGTTGCAGGAAGCCGCCGAGGATGCCCTGGGCGACCGCCGGGGCTCGATCATTGCTCTGGACCCGAAAACCGGCGAAGTGCTGGCGATGGTCAGCAAGCCGAGCTTCGACCCCAACCTGTTCGTCACCGGTATCAGCTCCAGGGACTACTCGGGCCTGCGCGACTCCATCGACAAGCCGCTATTCAACCGCGCCCTGCGCGGGCTGTATGCACCTGGCTCGACGATCAAGCCCGAAGTGGCGATTGCCGGGCTGGACAGCGGCGTGATCTCGGCCTCGACCCGGGTGTTCGACCCTGGTTACTTCCAGCTGCCCAATGTCGACCACAAGTACCGCAACTGGAACCACAGCGGCGACGGCTGGGTGGACTTGAACGCGGCAATCATGCGCTCCAACGACACCTACTTCTATGACCTGGCGTCCAAGCTGGGCATCGACCGCATGCACGACTACATGGCCGAGTTCGGGTTGGGGCAAAAAGTCTCGCTGGACATGTTCGAAGAATCTTCAGGGCTGATGCCGTCCCGCGAGTGGAAGCGCAGCACCCGCCGCCAGGCCTGGTTCCCTGGCGAAACGGTGATCCTGGGCATTGGCCAGGGCTATATGCAGGTCACGCCGCTGCAACTGGCTCAGGCCACGGCACTGATTGCCAACAAGGGCGTATGGAACCGTCCGCACCTGGCCAGGACCGTGGACGGCACACCGCCCGTGGACGAACACCCGATCCCCAACCTGGTGCTGCGTGATCCGCGGGACTGGGATCAGGTCAACCACGCCATGCAACTGGTGATGCACGACCCGCGTGGTATCGCCCGGGCGGCGGCCCAGGGTGTGCAATACCGCATCGCCGGCAAGAGTGGTACGGCGCAAGTGGTGGCGATCAAACAGGGGGAGCGTTACAACCGCCTCAAGACCGCCGAGCGCAACCGTGACAACGCCTTGTTCGTCGGCTTTGCCCCGGCGGAAGATCCACAAATCGTGATTTCGGTGATGATCGAAAACGGCGAAGCCGGCGGCCGCGTAGCCGGCCCCGTGGTGCGCAAAGTGATGGATGCCTGGCTGCTGGACAACCAGGGCCTGCTCAAGCCGCAATACGCCAGCCCTCAGGTCAAGGCGCACACCACGCCGCATGTTTGAACAGCGGCCCTCGCCCGTAGGCAGAGGCCGCTCGATCGGCGGCGTTACGCAGATCTGCTTTTGCCTTTCGTCCCCTCTTCCTCCGGGAGAGGTTTAGGGTGAGGGGCTTTTGCTTTTGCGCGAGCGTTCCCTTAATACCGCGCATCCACAGGCTTGCCGCCCTTGGGCCAGTCCTTGGCCTTGTCGACAAAATCAGGCCGTGGCTGATGGGAAAAGTACTCGGCCACATCCACCGCATCCTGATCCGATAATCCGCCCTGCCCCAGCGGGAATTTCTCGTGCATGCCGATCGGCATATTGCGCTTCACAAACGCTGCCGCCGTATAGGTGCGCGCCATGCCCGCACCAATATTGAACGACTCGTCGCCCCACAGCGGCGGGTACACAAAGCTGCCATCGGCGTGCTTCAAGCCCTCGCCGTTGTCACCGTGGCACACCGCACATTGCTGCACATACACGGCCTTGCCGTTCACCGGGTCCGGCTTGATGGTCGGGTCCACCTTGCCCACGCCCCGCCCTGCCACCTTGTCCCCCGCCACGGTGTTCATTTTCATCCAGTCAAAATACGCCACCATTGCCTGCATGTCGGCCGAGGCCACCGGCAACGGCTTGCCATCCATCGAACGACGGAAACATCCATTGATCCGCTCCTCCAGCGTCACGTCCTTGCCCGCACGGGGGGCATAGCTGGGAAAGAACGCCGACACCCCGACAAAAGGCGAACCATCGGCCACAGTGCCCGCGTTCAAATGGCAACTGGTGCAGTTGAGCGCGTTGCCGACGTTGTCCGGCAACAGCGCCTTGGTTTGCAGATGCAGGCGCATGCCACGCACCACCTGATCGGCATTGGCGGCGCTGAGCAGGTTGGCTAGACGCGGGGTGACGAAGGCCGATTCATCATCAGTCGAAGGGTTGAGCTGCTTGCGCATCTTCGCCACTTGCGCGGGTTTGATCGCCGGGGCCGCATTGCCCCAACTGCTGCGGACAAAACTGAGGATCTCGGCGATTTCATCATCCTGCAGCCGGGCAAAGCCGGGCATGGTGTACACCCGAGGGTGCGCCGCTGTTTGCGGGGTTTTCCAGCCGGTCAGGGTGATATGCAACAAGGTGGTCGGGTTGGCCGCCACAATGCCCGGGTTGCCATTCAATGGCGGGAACATACCTGGGACCCCGCCGCCGTCCGGGCGATGGCAGTCGGCGCAGAACTGCGTGTAACCCAGGCCGCCACGACTGCTGTAGAGCGTATCCGGCGCCCTGGCAGGCGTCAGCGCTACGGTCGGCATCGGCAAGTCATCCTTGCTCGCGGGCAGCGATTTCAAATAGCTGGCGATGGCCGTCAAGTCGGCATCGGTAAAATGCTGGGTACTGTGGTGGATGACATCGGCCATATTGCCCGACACCGTGGCAAAGCGGTTTTGCCCGGTCTTGAGCAACTGCACGGTGTCTTCCACTGTCCACAGGTTGCGCAGGCTCAGGGCACGCCACTCTTCGACGGTTTCACCGGCCAGGTAATGCTTGCCGGCGCTGCCCGTGTCGCTCATGGCCTTTTCCTGAAAGGCTATGCCACGCGGCGTGTGGCATGAGCCACAATGCCCCAGCCCCTGCACCAGGTAGGCACCACGGTTCAGCTCGGGGCTTTTCGCCGGATCGGGGGCGAACGGCTGATTGTCGACAAACGCCCAGTTCCATAGTGCCAGCCCCCAGCGCTGGTTGAACGGGAAGCCCATATCGGCCTCAAGGTTGGCCATCTTCACCGGCGCTACGTCCTGCATCAGGTAGGCGTACAGGGCGCGCATATCGTCTTCGCTCATTTTCGCGTAAGACGGATACGGCATCGCCGGGTACAGGTTCTGCCCCGCTGGCGTCATCCCTTGGCGCATGGCCTTGTCGAACTGTTCAAAGTTGTACTGGCCGATGCCGGTTTCAGGATCCGGGGTGATATTGCTCGAATAAATCGTGCCCATCGGTGTTTTCAGCTCCAGCCCGCCCGCCATCACCGCTCCGCCCTTGGCGGTATGGCAAGCAATGCAGTCGCCGAGCTGGGCAATATATTTGCCCTGCGCAATCAGGTTTTTCTCAGGAGCAGTTGCCGGGGTCGGCTCACTGGCCTGGCTCTGGGCTGAACAAAACAACGTCAGGCCAGCGAATGCCAGACGTGGGAAGGTAGAAAGCATCGCGTTATTCCTTTAAGGCGTCGATCTGGGGTGGTCCCCTCGAAACGGGCCGTGCTGGTTTTGTTATGGACTCCTCACGCAGGGTTTGTACCGGCTTTTCGGGGCACGGCGTTTGACCCCGGTCATGGCGACCTCAACAAGGCTGCATTGCGGGGCGCTCTAAGCTAGTTCCAAAACGGTATTTTCCCCTTTGATTTAAAGAACTTAGATTCGCTTCACCGGACCGCCGGACCACCCCCTCTTTAGCTCCTTACAACAAGGTCCGACCCATGTCCGTGCGCACACTCCTGATTGCTCTTTCCATCGCAGGCCTCAGCTTCGGCGCGCAGGCGGCTGATTTGACCATCGGCTATATCACCGGCATCGACCCCACCAAGCTGGCCCAGGCCGAGGGCAGTTACGAAAAAGCCATCGGTGAAAAGATCGACTGGCGCCGTTTTGATTCGGGTCCGGCAGTGGTGTCGGCACTGGCCTCCGGAGACCTGCAGATCGGCAATCTGGGTTCTAGCCCGCTGGCTGCCGCGGCCTCGCGCAATGTGCCGCTGGTGACTTTTATCGTCACCGCGCAGATCAAGGGTTCCGAAGCCCTGGTGGTGCGTGATGGCAGCGGCATCAACGGCCCGCAAGACCTGATAGGCAAAACCATCGCCACGCCCTTTGTCTCGACTTCGCACTACAGCCTGCTGGGCGCGCTGAAACACTGGAACCTCACCCCGCAGCAGGTCAAGGTGGTCAACCTCAGCCCTGCGCAAATCACCGCAGCCTGGAAGCGTGGCGATATCGACGGCGCGTTCACCTGGTCCCCTGCCCTGGGGGAAATCCGCAAGACCGGGAAAATCCTCACCGATGCAGGCCAGGTCAGTGAATGGGGCGCCCCAACGTTTGAGGTTTGGGTAGCACGCAAGGACTTTGCCGAGAAACACCCGGAAATAGTGGCCCAATTTGCCAAAGTCAGCCTCGACGCCATCGCCGACTACAACGCCCACCAGGCGGCCTGGAGCACAGATTCGGCACAGGTACAGAAGATCGCCAAACTGACCGGTGCCAGCCCCGCTGATATCCCCGAGCTGCTGCAGGGTACGCACTTCCCTTCGACGGCCGAGCAAAAGTCGGCGCAGTTGCTGGGCGGCGGCACGGCCAGAGATATCGCCCAGACCGCCCTGTTTCTCAAGGACCAAGGCAAGATCGAGGGCGTTTTGCCCGACTATTCAGCCTTTGTCAGCGATAAATTTTTGCCGCAATAACAAGCTGTTAGCCACTGGCACAAGAAATGCTTCGTTACGCCCCTACAGCACAGAGCCTTGTATCGCCAGTTTCGTTCTGGCGATGCGAAAACCTGCGTGAACCCTGACGCCAGAGGCGTCCCGGATCATAAAAAGGAGCGTAAGGATGGCAACGCCTGTTACAGCGTCACCGATCAACTTGCCTGCAGTGAAAACCGTGGGCTTTCTGGTGATACCAAACTTCACCACTATCGGTTTTGCCTCGGCCATCGAAACCCTGCGCATGGCCAATATGGCGGCGCGCTGCGAGATGTTTCGCACCGTGATCATTGCCCCTACCCTGGATCCGGTCATTGCCAGCAACGGCATGCGCATCCTGCCCGACCATGTGATCGGTGATGCACCAAAACTGGACATTTTACTGGTAGTGGGTTCGAACCCGATCGTCTCCCACCTCAGCAGCCGCCCGGTACTCAACTGGTTGCGCAAGCTGGCCCACGAACAAGTGACCCTGGGCGGCATCTGCACCGGCAGCTACTGGCTGGCCCGTGCCGGGCTGCTCAAGGGCTATCGCTGCACCATCCACTGGGAAGATATCGAAACCCTCAAGGACCACTTCCCCGGGATCATCATTTCCAACCAGTTGTTCGAACTGGACCGCGACCGCTACACCTGCTCGGGCGGAGTGGCCTCGATGGACATGACCTTGCAACTGATTGCCCGCGAACCGGGCGGCCGCGAAATCGCTGCCCATGCCGCCGAACTGCTGCTGTGCGATCGCGCCCGCGGCCCGCAAGAGCAGCAGCGCGTACCGCTGCGCCAGAAGCTCGGGACTTCGCAGCCCAAACTGAGTCAGGTGGTGGCAATCATGGAGGCCAATCTGGAAGAGCCGGTCAGCCTGGAAGACCTGGCCCGCTTGAACGAAGTGTCGGTGCGTCAACTTGAGCGCCTGTTCCACAAGCACCTGCAACGCACGCCGAGCCAGTACTACCTTGAGTTGCGCCTGGCGCGGGCGCGAAGCCTGTTGCTGCGCAGCGAATCACAAGTGCGGGATATCGCCCTGGCCTGTGGTTTTGTGTCGGCGGCGCATTTTTCCAAATGCTATAGCCGCCTGTTCGGTGTATCACCCATTGGTGAGCGCAAGCAGGTGGCGTTGCACTAAAACATCACCCGTAGAACCTGAGACCCGGGGCTATCTGATAAAACCTGGTGTCTGATTTTGCGACTGCTTCGCAGCCGATCGCAGCCTCGCTTCGCTCCTCAGCGGCTACAAAGATTGCGCAGCACACACTGACGCCAACAGGCTGGCCGGTCGGCCGCCCCATCGCGGCTGGCGCGGCGTCCTGCCGCGCCCCCCCCCCATAACAGCACCTGCGCTCGGCCTTCTGTGAGGGGCATTCGTGTCGGCTGGACAATCGCGTGGCTACATAAGCACCACCAATCCCTTGTGGGAGCGGGCTTGCCCGCGATGCCAGCACGTCGGTCATCCAGACAGAACGAGGTGCCTGCATCGCGGGCAAGCCCGGCTCCCACAGAGGAAATATGTCGATCGCAGCTCCCGCCTCCAGACAGGCCGAGTGGAGGTTCTGTAGTGACTCGCCGTAAGGGCGAAACCAATATTGCAGTTAGATGCAGATGCCGGATATGTACTCGACTTAACTGTTTTCCTGTAGCTGCTGAGGAGCGAAGCGAGGCTGCGAAGCGGCCGTAAAACCTGAGACCCGGGGCTATCTGAAAAAACCGGGTGTCTGATTTTGCGACTGCTTCGCAGCCGATCGCAGCCTCGCTTCGCTCCTCAGCGGCTACAAAGATTGCGCAGCACACACTGACGCCAACAAGCCGGCCGGTCGGCCGCCTCGCAAGCTTTTGATCTTGATCTACCCGCCCCATCACGGCTGGCGCGGCGCCCTGCCGCGCCACCCCCATAACAGCACCTGCACTCGGCCTTCTGTGAGGGGCATTCGTGTCGGCTGGACAATCGCGTGGCTACATAAGCACCACCAATCCCTTGTGGGAGCGGGCTTGCCCGCGATGCCAGCACGTCGGTCATCCAGACAGAACGAGGTGCCTGCATCGCGGGCAAGCCCGGCTCCCACAGAGGAAATATGTCGATCGCAGATCCCGCCTCCAGACAGGCCGAGTGGAGGTTCTGTAGTGACTCGCCGTAAGGGCGAAACCAATATTGCAGTTAGATGCAGATGCCGGATATGTACTCGCGTTAACTGTTTTCCTGTAGCCGCTGAGGAGCGCAGCGAGGCTGCGAAGCGGCCGTAAAACCTGAGACCCGGGGCTATCTGATAAAACCAGGTGTCTGATTTTGCGACTGCTTCGCAGCCGATCGCAGCCTCGCTTCGCTCCTCAGCGGCTACAAGGTGTAGGGGACGGGGGCAGGTTAATCCTGCAACGCCTTGTGCGCGGTCTCCCGACTGGCCAGCATCGCCACCAGTGCCACAGCCGCGGCGGCCAGCAGGTACCAGGCCGGGGCCATTTTGTTGCCGGTCATATGGATCAGCCAGGTGGCTATAAACGGCGCCGTACCGCCAAACACCGCGTTGGCCACGTTGAAGCTGAAGGCAAAACCGCTAAACCGGACCCGCGTCGGGAAGATCTCGGCCAGAAAGCACGGCAAGGTGCCGTCGTTCATCGCCAGGATGGCGCCGAAGGCAATCTGGATCATCAGGATCACCACCAGCGACGGGTTGTCCAGCATCCCGAACAGCGGAAAGGTCAGCAGCAGGAACATTACCGACGCACTGACCAGCATGGTCTTGCGCCCGTAGCGGTCCGAGAGCTTGCCCATCAGGAAGATCAGGCCGATATAGGTCGCCAGCGATACCGTGGACGCGATAAATGAATCATTTTCGCTCATGCCCATCTCGGTTGACAGGTAGGTCGGCATGTAACTGAGCAACAGATAGAAAGCCACCGCATTCAGGCAGGTCACGCCGATGCCGATCAGTACCGGCCGACGATGTACAGTGAGCAACTCACGCACTGGAGCATGGGTTGCGCACTCCTTGGCTTCCAGACGCTTTTCCATCTCCAGGAACTTGGGCGAGTCCTGCAAATGCACGCGGATATAGCGCCCCACCAGGCCAAAAGGTGCCGCCAGCAGAAACGGCATGCGCCAGCCCCAGTCGTGCAGGTTCTCAACCGTCATCAAGGCATGCATGCCCGCGACAAACATCGCCCCGAACAACAGACCAGCTGCCGTGCTTGCGGGCACGATGCTGGTGTAGAAACCGCGCTTGCCCTCAGGGGCATACTCGGCCAGGAACGCCGAAGCCCCTGCATATTCCCCTGACGCCGAAAAACCCTGCACCAGACGAATCAACAACAGCAACACCGGTGCCCACAGGCCGATCTGGTTATAGGTGGGCAATATACCGATGCAAAAAGTCGCCACGGTCATGATCAGGATCGACCACGACAAGGCGCTGCGTCGCCCGTACTTGTCGCCAAAATGCCCCCATACCAGACCACCGAACGGGCGCACGATAAACGACAGGGCAAATACAGCGAAGGTAGCCAGCAGCCCTGTGGTGGTGTCGGTTTGCGGGAAGAACGTCAGGGCGATGACCGTCGCCAGATAGCCATAAGCGGCGTAGTCGAACCACTCGACAAAGTTGCCCATAAAGCTGGCCGTGGCGGCGCGGCGCAACGCCTTGCGCTCGCTGAGGCGCTCGACTTGCTGTTCGGGGGTCAGGGGTAGAGCCAGGGTTGCGCTTGGGATGCTCATTGGGCACCTCCGGGGATAGAGGTGCGGGAGTGAAAAGCGGTCAGCAACGTCGGGACATGGGACATGACAGATACCCTCATTGTGTTCTTTTTGGCAGGGGTAAACAGGTCAGAAAACGCTGCGCAGTCTGTGTGCGCATGCGCGGGTGTTTGGCTGGGCCCGACTTCTTGTGGGTGCTGGCTTGCCTGCTCCCACAAAAAGGGGCTGAAGATTACTTTTTAATGATGTTGTGCTGCGGGCCATACGGGAAGTGGGTGATGTTTTCCCCGCCCTGTTCGTTGACGATCAGGATGTCGTGCTCGCGATACCCGCCCGCGCCCGGACGGCCTTCAGGGATCATGATCATCGGTTCGATGGACACCACCATGCCCGGCTCCAGTACCGTGTCGATATCTTCGCGCAGCTCCAGCCCGGCTTCGCGACCATAGTAATGGCTCAGGGTGCCAAAGGAGTGACCATACCCGAAGGTGCGGTATTGCAGCAGGTCGTGCTCCAAGAAAATTTCATTGAGCTGCAGGGCTATGTCCGAGCACTTGATGCCGGGCTTGATCAGCTTCAAACCGGCCTCGTGAACCTTGACGTTGACCTCCCACAGGCGCAGGTGCTCGTCCGAGCAATGGTCGAGAAACAGGGTGCGCTCCAGCGCCGTGTAGTAACCGGCAATCATCGGGAAGCAGTTGAGGCTGAGGATATCGCCCTTGTTCACCTTGCGGCTGGTGACCGGATTGTGCGCGCCGTCGGTGTTGATCCCCGACTGGAACCAGGTCCAGGTGTCCATCAGTTCGGAGTCCGGGAAGGTACGGGCAATTTCGCGCACCATCGCCTGGGTGGCATGCAGCGCCACTTCATATTCGGGCACCTGGTCGCGCAAAGCCTCGACGATGGCCGCGCCACCGATATCGGCAATCCGTGCGCCGTGGCGGATGACCGCGTGTTCTTCCGCCGACTTGATCATGCGCATGCGCATGCATGGCGCAGCGATGTCCACAAATTCGGCCTGGGGGTAGCGGCTGGCGAGCTTGTCGCGATTGAGCAGGTTCATATGGTCGAACTCGATACCGATGCGCCCCGCCTTGGGCAGCGCCTGCTGGATGGCGACAAAGTAGTTGTCGCGCTGCCAGTCGGTGTACACGATGTTGTCGGTGCCCATTGTGCGGCGCCACGGCTGGCCACCGTCGATATTGGCGCTGATGGTCACGGCGCTGTCCTGGGTAACCACCAGTGCGTAGTTGCGGCCAAACGAGCAATACAGGAAATCGCTGTAGTAGTTGAGGTTGTGGTACGAGGTGAACACCGCGGCATCGATATTGTTCTGCGCCATATAGGCCCGCAACTTGCCCTGGCGGTTGGCGTACTCCTGGGCCGAGAATGTAGGAGTGACTTTTTCGCCGTTCTTGATCTGGATGGTTTTCGGCATTTGCATGGCATGTATCCCTGTCATTGATCGAGCGTCAGAAGCCGCCGGCAGGCGGGTCGTTGAGGAACATTCGAACAGATACAGGCAGGGTTTTTTTGTGCGAATCCGACCTGTAGTTGATCAGATCCGCTGTGCCTGACGGCCCCTCTTTGCTTGATAGCAATTGCGCAGTACCGCCCATTCTGGGATATTCGCAAATGTGAAATATTCTCATTAGAGCCCCATGACCACTTCCCCCCGGTTACTTCTCGTCGAAGACGACTTCAGGCTGCGCCACGATCTCGAACAGCACCTGCTGCAACGCGGCTTTGCCGTCACCAGCTGTGTCGATGGCATTCAGGGGCTGCGTGCCTTGCAAGGCGAGCGCTACGATCTGGTGCTGCTCGACATCATGCTGCCCGGCATGGACGGGCTGGCCCTGCTCGAAGCCCTGCGCCAGCAGCAGGACGTACCGGTGATGCTGATGTCGGCGCTAGGCAACGAGCAGGATCGCATCACCGGGTTCACCCGCGGCGCCGATGACTACCTGCCCAAGCCTTTCAGCCTTGCCGAACTGGACGCCCGCAGCGATGCCCTGCTGCGGCGCATGGCCATGTTGCAGCGCCCGCCGCCGTCGCCGTCCAACCCGTTGCTGAGCTTCGATGAGCAGGCCCGGGACGTGCTGCACAACGGCCAGAGTGCAGGCCTGACCCACTCCGAATTCCGCCTGCTGATGACCCTGCACGCACATGGCGGCGAGCCCTTGAGCAAGGCATTTCTCTACCAGCAGGTGCTGCACCGCATCTACACCCGGCTGGACCGTGGCCTGGATGTGCATGTGTGCAATGTGCGGCGCAAGCTGGCAGCCATTGGCGCCCGGCATCTGCAGATCCAGGCCGTGCGTGGCCAGGGCTATATCCTGGTCGACATGGAAAAAACCTGATGCGTCGCCATCCCTTGTTATGGAAACTGGCCCTGCTGCAAATCGCCTTCTGCCTGCTGCTGACGTGGATCATCTGGATCTGGGGGGTGTCGGCCGAGCGCCGTACCTACTTTCTCTCGGCTGCTGACCAGCAGTACCTGGCCGACTATGCACAGCAGGCTGAGGGCATCTGGCACAGCCAGGGCACGCCCGGGCTGGCGCGTTTTACCGAACAGCTGGCGGCCAGCGAGGGCACCTGGGTAACCGTGCTGGGGCCAACCCTGCAAAGCCTGAGCAATACCCCGCTCAACGCCGAAAACTATCGCCAGCTGACCTTTATGCGCCAACTGAACTGGCCCATGAGCCGACGCCTGCAGGACGAGTTGCCCTATGTCAGCATCCCCTTTCCGGGGCAGCCAGAGCAGGGCCAGCTGGTGCTGCAGCTGCCCGAACGGCTGTTGCCCGGCGGCCTGACCCCCTGGACCCACGTCCTCAGCCACGGCGTGATGCCAACCCTGCTGGCCGCCCTGCTGGGGCTGCTGATCTATCGCCATCTGGTGCTGCCGCTCAACCGTTTGCGTGACCGCGCCGACGCCTTGCGTGCCGATGACCTGGACAGCGAAGCACCCTCGCCGCTGATCGAACGCCGGGACGAACTGGGCGAGCTGGCCCATGCCTTTGAACACATGGCCGGGCGCTTGCGCCAGAGCCTCAACCAGCAGCGCCTGCTGCTGCGCACCCTGTCCCACGAACTGCGCACCCCGCTGGCGCGCCTGCGCATCGCCCACGACAGTCATCTGCCCGTGGAGCAAATGCGCCAGCGCCTGGACCGGGAAATCGACGATATGCAGCGCCTGCTCGAAGACACCCTCAACCTGGCGTGGATGGACACCGAGCGCCCGCAACTGGCCAGCGAACCGGTGCTGGTGCTGTCGGTGTGGGAAGCCCTGTGTGAAGACGCCTGCTTTGAAAGCGGCTGGCCAAGTGAACGCCTGCCCTGCCTGCTGGGCCTTGATTGCTGTGTGCAGGTGCACCTCGACAGCCTGGCCCAGGCCCTGGAAAACCTGCTGCGCAATGCCATTCGCCATTCACCGCCCGGCGCCAAAGTGACCTTGAGCGGCTGGCGTGAAGGTGATGCCTGGCACCTGTGCCTGAGCGACCAAGGCCCCGGCGTCGACCCGCAGGACCTGGCCAGCCTGTTCGTGCCCTATCAGCGCCTCAAGGGTTCGATAGGCGAAGGCTTCGGCCTGGGCCTGGCGATTGCCCAGCGTGCCGTCGAGCTGCAACAGGGTCGGCTGTGGGCGAGCAATGGCGAGCCGGGGTTGTGCATGCATATGCTGTTGCCAGCTGCGCGCCCCCCTGACTGAAACACAAAACCCTGTGGGAGCGGGCTTGCCCGCGATGCCGCCAGCGCGGTTCAACAGGCAAACAGCGGCGATCCCATCGCGGGCAAGCCCGCTCCCACAGTGAAGTGTTTAGAAAGTTAATGCGCTTTACTCTCAATTAGCAGTCATTATCATTCGTGATCTTCCTGTATCAGGCTGTCCCGGAGATCACTCGATGTTGCAACAAGCGCTGCGCCCTATCGCCCCCTTCGTTCTGTCCAGCTGCTGCTTGCTGGCCAGCTCCGTGCATGCCGCCAGCGCTCTGGAGCTGGAAAACACCAACGTGGTCGCCACGGCCCTGGAAGAAACCAAACAGGCCCCGGGCGTGTCGGTCATCACCGCCGAAGACATCAAGAAACGCCCGCCGGCCAACGACCTGTCGCAAATCATCCGCACCATGCCCGGCGTCAACCTCACCGGCAACTCCACCAGCGGCCAGCGCGGCAACAACCGCCAGATCGACATTCGCGGCATGGGCCCGGAAAACACCCTGATCCTGGTCGATGGCAAGCCGGTCAACAGCCGCAACTCGGTACGCTACGGCTGGCGCGGCGAACGCGACAGCCGTGGCGATACCAACTGGGTGCCGGCCGATCAGGTAGAAAGCATCGAAGTACTGCGCGGTCCGGCTGCAGCCCTCTACGGCAACGGTGCGGCAGGGGGCGTGGTGAATATCATCACCAAACAGGCCGGGGCCGAAACCCACGGCGACGTCACGGTTTATTCCAACTTCCCGAGCCACAAGGACGAAGGCGCCAGCAAACGCGTGAGTTTCGGCCTCAACGGCCCGCTCACCGACAACCTGAGTTATCGCGTGTACGGCAATATCGCCAAGACCGACCCTGATGACTGGGATATCAACGCCGGCCATGAATCGGCCCGTACCGGCAACCAGGTCGGCACCCTGCCCGCCGGCCGCGAAGGCGTGCGCAACAAGGATGTCAACGGCCTGCTCAGCTGGCGCATGACCCCGCAGCAGACCCTCGACTTCGAGGCCGGCTACAGCCGCCAGGGCAACCTCTATACCGGCGATACGCAAAATACCAACAGCAACGCCTACGTCAAAAGCCTGCTGGGCCACGAGACCAACCGCACCTACCGCGAAACCTACGCCCTGACCCACCGTGGTGAATGGGACTTTGGTAACAGCATGGCCTACCTGCAATACGAAAAAACCCGCAATACGCGGATCAACGAGGGCCTGGCAGGCGGCACCGAAGGGATTTTCAGCAATGGCGACTTTTACACCGCAGTGTTGCGCGACCTTACCGCCCACGGCGAGGTCAACCTGCCGCTGCACGCAGGCTACGACCAGACCCTGACCCTGGGCAGCGAATGGACCCAGCAAAAACTCGACGACCCCAGCGCCAATACCCAGTCCACCAGCGAAGGCGGCACGGTCGCGGGCCTGAGCAGCAGCAACCGCAGCACCGCGTCCTCAGCACAGATTTTCTCGCTGTTCGCCGCCGACAATATCGAGCTGCTACCGGGCACCATGCTCACCCCGGGCTTGCGCCTGGACCATCACAGCGTGGTCGGCAACAACTGGAGCCCGTCGCTCAACCTGTCCCATGCCCTGACCGACACCGTCACCCTCAAGGCCGGTATCGCCCGAGCCTACAAAGCGCCGAACCTGTACCAGCTCAACCCCGACTACCTGCTCTACAGCCGCGGCCAGGGCTGCTACGGCCAGAGCACCAGCTGCTACCTGCAAGGCAATGCCGACCTCAAGGCCGAAACCAGCGTCAACAAGGAACTGGGCATCGAGTACAAGGACAACGGCGTCGTCGCTGGCCTGACTTACTTTCGCAACGATTACAAAAACAAGATCGAGTCCGGCCTGAGCCCCATCGGCAATGCCGTGGGCGGTACCGGCAGCTACGCCAATGCAGCGATCTATCAATGGGAAAACGTGCCCAAGGCACTGGTTGAAGGCCTCGAAGGAACCTTGACCCTGCCCCTGGCACCCCAAGTGACCTGGACCAACAACTTCACCTACATGCTGCAATCGAAAAACAAGCAGACCGGTGACGCCCTGTCTGTCACGCCGCGCTATACCCTCAACTCCATGCTCGACTGGCAGGCCACCGACGACCTGTCGTTGCAAGCGAGCGTTGCCTGGTACGGCAAACAGACGCCGAAAAAATACGATTACCACGGCGACCGAGTAACCGGCACCGCCAACAACCAGCTCTCGCCTTATGCCATTGCCGGCATCAGCGGCACCTACGCCATTACCGCCAACTTGAGCCTGACCACGGGTATCGACAACCTGTTCGACAAGCGCCTGTTCCGTGAGGGCAACGCCCAGGGTGTGGCCAATATCGCCGGGGCCGGTGCTGCGACGTACAACGAGCCGGGGCGCACGCTCTACACCAGCCTGACCGCTTCGTTCTGACTCTGACGAGATCGCCTGATGAGAAACCTCACCCTGCCCCTGGCCCTGCTGCTTGCCCTGGCCCTGCCGGGGCAAGCGGCCCAGGCCCGGCCAGCGCCTGACCAGCCGATGGACACCCGCCTGCTGCAACGCACCGACCTGGACTACCGCTTCAGCCGCTTGCTGATCGACTCGGCCGACGGCCAGCGGCACTATCAGCTGTGGATCGGACGGCCCAACGTCGCGCCGCCGAAAAGCGGCTACCCGGTGGTCTGGATGCTCGATGGCAATGCCGCCGTCGGTACACTGGATGCCGATCTGCTGCGAGACCTCGCCCGCGGCAAGGCACCGTTGCTGGTCGCCATCGGTTACCGCACACCGCTGCGCATCGAGCGTACGGCCCGCACTTACGACTACACCCCGAACAGGCCCGGCGTTGCGGAGCAAACCGACCCGCTGACCGGGTTACCCAGTGGTGGCGCGGACGAATTCCTTGACCTGCTGCGCAATCGCCTGCGCCCGGCGGTGGCGGCCAAGGCGCCGCTCAACCTGCAGCAGCAGACGTTGTGGGGTCACTCCTACGGCGGTCTGCTGGTGCTGCACGCCCTGCTTACCCGCCCCGCTGAATTTGCCCATTATGCAGCGGCCAGCCCGTCGCTGTGGTGGACCGATATCCGCCCCGGTGCCGGCTTCAAGCAACGCATGAACGGGCACAAGGCCGATTTGCTGCTGATGCGCGGCACGGCCGAACCCGGCAACCCGCGTGGCCCGAGCAACGACGAGCCAGACAGACTGATCCGCCAGTTGGCGGGTGAACTGAGTGATATCCCGGGGCTGGCGGTTGACTATCAGACATTCGACGGCATGGGCCATGGCGAAACCCTGTCGGCGTCATTGCGGCGGGTATTGCAGAACTTGTAGCTGCTGGCGGCCCAGCCAACTTTTGTGGGAGCGGGCTTGCTCGCGATGGCAGCGCCTCGGTTGGTCTGGCAGACTGCAGCGCCTGTATCGCGAGCAAGCCCGCTCCCACAAGGTATGGGGCGGTGTCCATCTACCCTGGAAGTTTACGTGTTTGAATTAACCAGCTATCTGGGCCTGTTCCTCGCCGCATTCGGCGCTGCATCGCTGCTGCCCATGCAATCGGAAGCCGTGCTGGTTGGCATGCTGTTGTCCGGCAAATATGTCGCCCTGACCCTGCTGGCAGTCGCCACCCTGGGCAATGTGCTGGGCTCGGTATTGAATTGGCTATTGGGCCGCTCAGTCGAGCGCTTTCGGCACAAACGCTGGTTCCCGGTCAGCGCGCAAAAGCTCGACAAGGCCCGGCATTTCTATCTGCGTTATGGGCGCTGGTCACTGCTGCTGAGCTGGGTGCCGATTATCGGCGACCCGCTGACCATGATCGCCGGGGTCATGCGCGAGCCGCTGTGGCGTTTCGTGCTGATCGTGACCCTGGCCAAAGGCGCCCGCTATCTACTGCTGACAGCGGCCACCCTGGGCTGGTCTTAGGCCACGGCGGGGATCAAACCGGTTCTGCGGCGATGCGGTTTTCCATCACCGGCGGGTACTCTGGCAGCCAGGACAGCGGCATCAACTGGCTGTATTTCTGATAGAAACACGCCTGAATACGTCCGCGAATCTGCTCAAGCTGTTCAATCAGCCCTGTCAGTGCCAACTGTTGCGAAACCAGGCGAATTTCATCCTCGGCAGTATCGCTGTCAGGTAACCGGATCGCCTGCAGGGCTATGGTTTCACTGAAATACGCAGGTACCCGCCGGCCATTGCGATACAGCTGGTTCTCGGCGCGGTAACACTGCACAAGCCCGGCCAGAATCATCTCGGCCTTGTTCAACCCGCTGGCCAGACGCGGTTTCACATTGCGTTTTTCGTCCAGTGCCGACTGGTAACTGACCAGTTGCTCATTGCACGCCAATACATCCGCTTCAAGCTTCTCAAGGTACTCGCCCTTGAGCGCCAGCAACTCGTTGCGCACATCAGCAATTTCATCCTGATAAACACTCAAGGCTTCATTGCGACGCTTTTGCTGTTTGCCAAAACCACCATGGTTTTGTGCCTTGAACGCACACAGTTCGGCCTCACGCTCCCGTGCACTGTATTCCAGGCGCTGCAAGCGGACTGCGTAATCACTCACCAGGCTGTTGGCTGCACGCTCGAAGTCTTGGTCAACATGCACGCAGTTGCTCACCATACGGGTGATATCCAGTGTATCGAGGCGCTTTTCGATCAAGGCGATCCATGACTCGGCCCAGGCCAGGGCCTTGTCACGTTCCGATTCAAGCGTGACGCGGATCTTTTCTTCGACAGCCGTCAACCGGGTGGCTTCTACAGGCGGATAGCCCTGTTCCCCGTGACGCCGGGCTTGCTCAATGATGTTGAGATCACGCTTGAGGCTTTCGAACTCGGGCGCTGTCAGCAATGGCTTGCCTGCGCGCTCATGCGTGCAGTCAGCCTGCCCCAAAATATTCAACAACCTTTTGAATAACTGCATGGTGTTCGCTCCGCTAAACCCTTGATCTCAATAGCCGGCACTTCAGATGAGCATCATCATGCCAATGCCTTTGCATAACAACAACAGCTTAGTAGCACTTTGCTATCTGCGCAGGCAAAACCGTTGAAAAACAGCGCTATGGCGAATGATTCCTGATGCTAGATCTATAAATTGACAGCTCTGTCAACTTATTAAAAGTTCATTCAGGCAACCCTGCGCCGCCATCACCCTTCAAGTAAATGACTACAAAATTTGTGAAATACGCCGCTTTTAACCGCAAACATGAGTTTAGTTTCGATATTAAAAAAAACAAAAAAATACACAAAATCTGAAATCAAAATGAAACAGCACCCCTCTACCTTTGCAACCTGTCACTTGAGACAGGTTTTGCACGCTTTACGCTCTGGCAAACCACAAGTGAGAAATCTGAACGGATGGTCAGCTTTTATGACCCCCTCTGTGGACTGGAGTGCATGTGATGCGAAGCTGGGAAGAACCTAAGAAAAAACGCCTGCATATCGAGATCATTCCGATGATCGACGTCATGATGTTTTTGCTGGTGTTTTTTGTATTGATCAGTCTCAACGTGATCCCGGCACTCGGCATCAAGACTCAGTTGCCCGGCGCCGCCCACGCCCAGCAGCTCAAGCCGCAAAACAAGGCAGTGATCACCCTGGGCCTGCAAGACCGCCTGCAACTGGATGGCCAGGATCTCAACCAGAACGATCTGGTGGCACAACTCAAGGCCATGGAAAAACCTGACGAGAAGATGGTGATCATCCTCAACAGCGATGCCGGGGTTGAAGTGGCACGCCTGGTGAGCGTGATGGATGTGCTCAAGGGCAGCGGTTTTTCATCCGTGTCCATCGCGACCCGGAAGCTGTAGGCCATGTCGGTTTTTTTCAAATCACGCAAAGCCATCGCCTGCCTGCCAGCTATTTGCCTGCTGGCCGTCGCGGTGCACAGTGCAATGAACACGGACCTGAAGATCACGCCCAAGTACGACGACAGCAGCGTCGAAGTGGCCCTGGTCGACCTGGATGAGTTGATGCCACCACCACCGCCGCCTGAACCCGAGCCCGCAGAGGCCGTCGAGCTGCCGCCGCCCGTCGAGGAAGTGGTCGAGGCTGTAGTGATCGAGCCGCCGCCACCGCCCAAACCCAAGCCACCGGCTCCAAAACCGCCGCCCAAGCCCAAACCGCAAGTGGCCAAGGCCGCGCCGCCGGCCAAAACACAAGCCGTGGTGCAAGCTCCCGCGCCGGTGCCAGCACCCTCCCCGGCCCCGGCCGCCCCGGTAGCACCCGCTCAGCCAGTAACCCAGGCCCCACGCGCCAACCCGGCAGACCTGGAGAGCCGCTATATCGCCCGGCTGCTGGCGGAGCTGGAGAAATACAAGCAATACCCGCGAGGTCGCGAAGCGTCACTGCAACGCCCCCAAGGCAATGTGGTGGTGTGGTTGCTGGTTGACCGCAGCGGCAAGGTGCTCGACTCGGGCATTGAAAAGAAGGCGACCAACATGCTGCTCAATCGCGCCGCACAAACCAGCTTGCAACGCCTCGACAAAGTGGTGCCCTTCCCCGAGGAAAGTTTCTCGGGCAAGGACAAATACCGTTTCAGCGCCACGCTTGTATACAACTTGGAACCATAACTAAAAGCATTTCAGCTCTGACACTTACGCTTAGGGGAAACTGTTTTGAAACTCAATACTTTATTCGCAACGCTACTGGCCGTTGGGGTTGGCGGCTGGACGCTATCTACGCTGGCGGAAGATACCGTTGATATAGGCAAGGTCAATGTCACCGGGCAGAGTCTGGGCAATGGCCTGATGGTCGAAGAAGACAGCGCCAAGGGCCGCTCCACTGTGACCAAGGAGGCGATGGACGAAATGGCACCCACTGCCAACGCCATCGACAAACTCAAGTACACCCCCGGCATCAACGTTTCCAGCACCGACGCCTCGGGCGTGAGCGGCACCAGCTTCACCATGCGCGGGATGAACTCCGATCAGGTCGGTGTGTCCTCGGACGGTATCCCGATCAACGATTCCGGCGACTATGCGGTGTATGCCAACCTGCTCGGCGACCCGGAAAACCTCGGTGAAGTATTCGTCACCCAGGGCTCTTCGGAAATCGACGGCCCGCATATCGGTTCCAGCGGCGGCAATATCGGCCTGGTGACCCTGCGCCCGACCAAGGACTTCGGCGTCTTTGTCAAACAGTCGGTTGGTTCCAACAGTTTGAACAAATCATTTGCGCGGATTAACACCGGCGATCTGAATGGTTTTAAAACCTTTGTCTCGGCCTCCCATACCGAAGGCGAAAAATGGCGTGGCAAAGGCACCGTGCGCGCCGACCGGGTTGAATGGAATACCTTGTTCGAAGATGGCAATGGCAACTCGACCAATGCCATCTTTAAATACAGCACCCAGGAAAACTACAACTACAACACCCTGAGCAAGGCACAGTTCCAGAAGTCGGGCCGTGGCCTGGACTATGCCGAAATCCCGATCTACAACAGCAGCGGCAAGTTGACCCAGTACTACAAGATCAACCGCAACCCGTTTGAAAATGCCTCGGCGTCCCTGACCCAGCGCTTTCAGTTGCGTGACGATCTGGCGCTGACCATTGCGCCCTACTACTTCTGGTCCAATGGCGGCAGTTTCAGCGGCCAATCGGCGACCGGGCTGTCTTCTACCAGCGACAAGGCCGGCAACTTCGACCTCAGCGGGCTGGCCTACGACACCTACTACCGCCCTTCATGGACAGAGAGCTGGCGCCCGGGCGTGACCACCAAACTGAAGTGGGACTTCAACGAAGCACACAGCATCGATGTCGGCTACTGGTACGAACGCGCCCGCCAGCGCCAGACCCAGCCTTTTATCAGCATCACCGAAAACGGCACGCCGGAAGATATCTGGGGCGATTACAACAGCGGCAACCAGCTCACCGACAAAAATGGCGCCACCGTCCAGGGCCGCCATCAGTACACCGTCACCCCGGCACAAAAAATCTGGGCCCAGGACGTGTGGACGGTCACCCCTGACCTGACCCTCACCGGCGGCATTGCCTACCAGTACGTCGAGCGCGACGGCAACAACCTCGGCAGCCTGTACAGCGCTCCCGAAAAACGTGACGCCAGGTACCACGAGTTTTTGCCCAACTTCAGCGCGCGTTATCAGATCAACGAGCAGAACCAGGCGTTCTACAACGTCACCCGCAATATGCGCACACCGCCCAACTATGTGCTCTACAACGCCGGCGATTCGATCAGCCTGGCGCCGGAGCTGAGCTGGAACCAGGAACTGGGCTGGCGCTTCACCCAGGACGACATGCTGCTGAGCGCCACCCTGTTCCATATCTCGTACAAGGATCGCCAGCTGTCGACCACCAATGCCGACGGTGACTACGAAATGCTCAACGTCGGCAGCGTGGTCAACAAGGGCCTGGAGCTGGAGTGGAGCGGCCTGCTGCCCTACAACTTCAACTATTACACCTCCTATACCTACACCAGCGCCGAGCAGCAGGACGACGTGACCACGCGCAACAAGGAACTGCCCACCTCCGGCAAGCAACTGGCCAACGTGCCGAAAAACATGCTCAACGCCAGCCTGGGTTACGACAACAAGCGCTACTACGGCAACGTGGCCGCCAAGTATGTGGGCAGCTACTACGGCGACCTGACCAACGACCAGGAAATCTCCGGGCGCACCACCTTCGATATCAACGCCGGTGTGCGCCTGCCGGTGGACAAGAAGATCCTCAAGTCGGCGGCCATTCGCGTCTCGATGCTCAACGTGTTCGACAAGGAATACCTGTCATCGGCGCGCACCGTGGTGCTCAACGCCGCACCGGTCAACGGCCTCAGCGCCGCCACGCCGTACTACAACGTCGGTGAAGAACGCACTGCGATGGTCTCTTTCGAAGCCAGCTTCTGACCCCGCACCCGGGCCTGCCAGCACGGCAGGCCCGGGTCATGAACGTATTTAGAGGACACCCCGAATGAACATGAATCTGCTCCACGACATCACCTTCTACGTCATGTACGGCGCTGCGGCCCTGGCCGCGTTTGTGGTCGTGGAACGCTGCATCTTTTTCAGTTACTCGCTGCGCAAGGCACGCCAGTTGCTCCCGGCAATCAACGCCCGGGTGCGCAGTGTCGATGACCTGCCAAAGGCCCTGACAGAACGCGACAGCCTGCCCCTGCAACTGGTCTCGCAGATCTATGACGGGCGCCGTCACCTGCACTCGCATCAGGAGCTGGAAGACCTTGCCCAGGCTATCTATATCTCGATGCGCGGGCGTCTGTCGCACAGCCTGTGGATCCTCGAAGCGGTGGTGGCCGGCGCGCCATTGCTGGGTTTGCTCGGCACCATCATGGGCATTATCGATACCTTCAAGGCCCTGGCTGAAGCCGGGGTATCCGACCCGGGTGAAGTGTCCCGCGGCATCGGCACGGCGCTGTATGCCACCGCACTGGGTATCGCCATCGCCCTGGTGGGCATGGTCTTCAACAGCCACCTGCAGGATCGCCTGGAACTGATCAACGATAACCTCAAGATGCTCCTGCTGCGCGCGGGCATTGGCACGCAATACGTCGCCACGACTGCGCCCGACGCCGTACACGTCGGTCAGCCGCGTACCGCCTGACCCACATCGAGGAGCCCCCATGTCCAATGTACTTTCGCGCCTGCACAGTGCCAGCCTGGTCATCCCGCTGGCGCTGGTGCTGGGTGCCTGCCAGCAGCCGGCCAAACCGGTCGATGTAAATATTGCCGCGATCAACGACTTTCACGGCAATCTGGCCGCCACCCCGTTCACCTATGCCGATGCCACGGCGCCAACTGGCAAGGTGTCACTCAAGGCCGGGGGCATCAACGCCCTCAGCGGCGTGGTTGGCGAACTGCGTAACAGCGACCCGCAACTGCTGTTGATTGGCGCGGGCGACATGATCGGCGGCAGCCCGCCGATGTCTTCGATGTGGGCCGATGAACCGACGCTCGAAGCCCTCGGTGAACTGGGGCTCAAGTTCAGTGTGGTCGGCAACCATGAACTGGATCTGGGCAAGCTGGAGTTGCAACGCCAGATCAATGGCGGCTGCGTGTCGCCGCGCCCGGACAAGGCCTGCCAGTTTGACAACAACTACAGCGGCACGCGCTTCCCCTATATGGCGGCCAACCTGATCGACGCGCAAACCGGCAAACCACTGCTGCCCGCCTACCGTATCGAGCAGGCCAACGGCGCCAAAATCGCCTTTGTCGGCGCGGTGTTGCGCGACCTCCCGGCCTATGTCAGCCAGCAGAGCATGGACGGCCTGTACACCATTGACGAGGCCGAGGCGATCAACGCGCAACTGCCCGAACTGCGCAAACAGGGGGTGGATGCCGTGGTCGCGGTGATCCATCAGGGCGGTGAAACCGCCGAACGCTTCGACCAGCAGGATTGCAGCCAGCTCAAGGGCGATATCGTCGACGTGGCCAGGCGTCTGGACCCGCAAATCAAAGTGGTGGTCACCGCCCACACCCACCAGGGCTACCTGTGCCGCCTGGGTGACAAGCTGATCACCCAGGGCAGCTCGTTCGGCCGCCTGCTGACCCATATCACCCTCACCGTGGACCCGGTCAACCACCAACTACTCGATGCCAAGGCACAAAACATCGTGGTCGACCCCGCGCGCTACCCGCCGCTGGCGGAAATTGCCGCATTGCAAGCCGATATCGAAGCGCGCAGCAACGCACACCTGAACAAGCCGGTCGCGCGCATTGCCACCCGCGAAATCACCCGCACCCTCAACGACGCCGGCGAGTCGGCCATGGGTGACCTGATTGCCGACGCGCAACTGCACGCCACCCGTGCCCTGGGCGCAGACGTGGCATTGACCAACCTGGGTGGGATCCGCACCGACCTGATACTCGAACCCGGCCAGCAACACCTGACCTATGGCCAGGTAGCCTCCGTGCAACCGTTCAACAACACCCTGAACATCCTTACCCTCAGCGGCACCCAGCTCAAGCAACTGCTGGAACAGCAATGGCAGAACAACGGTTTCGGTTTTTACCCCTTGCAACCATCGGCCTCCCTCACCTATCGCTGGGATGCCAGTAAGCCCCAGGGCCAGCGAATTCTTGCCGACAGCCTGAAAATCAATGCTAAACCGGTGTTGCCCGAGCAGCGCTACCGGGTCACGGTCAACTCGTTTATGGCCGGTGGTGGCGACAACTTTACCGTCCTCAACCAGGCCAGCCAGCGGGTGGATACCGGCCTCAACGATCTACAGGCACTGGTCGATTATCTGCAAGCCCGCGACCATACCGGCCAGCCTGCCGGAGCAGACGCGGCGCAACAACGGATTGAAAAAGTTGGCCAGGCCCTGGCTGAGACCACCGCGAGCAACGGCCCATGAACCGCAGCCCTGAAGCACAGGCGCAGTTCGAACGCCTGTTGCCCGAAGCGATCGCCGCCGCACGCGCGGCCTGGTGCCCGCACTCGGACTTCCCGGTGGGTGCGGCATTGCTGACCCTTGATAAGCACATCATCCGTGGCTGCAATGTGGAAAACGCCTCCTATGGCCTGACCAACTGCGCCGAGCGCAGCGCCCTGTTCAGCGCCATTGCCCAGGGCCATGCCCCCGCCAGCTTCAAGGCGATGCTGGTGTATGCCCCCAAAGTGGCGCTGATCGCCCCGTGCGGCGCCTGCCGCCAGGTCATGCATGAACTGATGAGCGCTGGCTGCCCGGTGTATTGCGTCGGCCACGATGCGACGGCCGCCCGCGACTGGACGGTCGAGCAATTGCTGCCCGGTGCCTTCGGTTTCTGAACGGCTGCGACCTTGATGCGCAACAGACGGGAATATGCTCAATGAGCTTTATTGGAGTGGTGGTTTTGATTGCTCTGGCGGTGCTGTTGTCCAGTAACCGCCGGGCGATCAAGTTGCAGACCGTCGTCGGGGCATTCGCATTGCAGGCAGGCCTGGGCGCCTTCGCCCTCTATGTGCCGTGGGGCCAGGCAACCCTGACGGCGATCAGCGAATCGGTAGCCCGCTTGCAAGACTATGGTAATGAAGGCATCAGCTTTGTGTTCGGGCCGTTGGCAGGTAGCCAGATGAGCGAAGTGTTTGGCAGCCAGGGTTTTGTATTTGCGATCAAGGTGCTGCCGTTGATTGTGTTTTTCAGCAGCTTTATCGCCATCCTCTATTACCTGGGCATCATGAGTGTGGTCATCCGCGTGATCGGCGGCGGCTTGCAACGGGTGCTGGGCACCAGCCGTACCGAGTCGATGTCGGCCACGGCGAATATATTTGTCAGCCAGTCCGAAGCGCCCATTGTGGTGCGCCCGTTTCTGGACGGCATGACCCGCTCCGAACTGTTCGCGGTGATGGTCGGCGGCATGGCTTCGGTGGCAGGTTCGGTGCTGATCGGCTACGCCAGCCTGGGCGTGGAGCTTAAATACCTGATTGCCGCCAGCTTTATGGCCGCCCCCGGCGGTTTGCTGATGGCCAAGCTGATGGAGCCGCAAACCGCTGTACCGCGCGACAGCTTCAGCGATATCGAAATCTACCCCGACGACAAACCCGCCAATGTCATCGACGCCGCCGCACTGGGGGTCAGTAACGGCCTGCAACTGGCCCTGAATGTGGGCGCAATGCTGCTGGCCTTTATTGCCCTGATTGCCCTGCTTAACGGCATCCTGGGCTGGGTGGGCAACTGGTTCGGCTTTGCCCACCTGAGCCTGCAACTGATCCTGGGGCATGTGTTTGCGCCGCTGGCTTTTGTCCTCGGTGTGCCGTGGAGTGAAGCGATGGTGGCAGGCAGTTTTATCGGCGAAAAACTGGTGCTCAACGAGTTCGTCGCCTATGTCGATTTCGCGGCCTATCTTGACCCGGTACAAGCCGCCGCCAAAGGCATCCAGGTGCTGTCGGGGCCCACCCAGGTGATCGTCACTTTTGCCCTGTGCGGTTTTGCCAACCTGTCGTCGATAGGCATCCTGCTGGGCAGCCTGGGCGTCATGGCGCCCTCCCGGCGTCAGGATATCGCCCGCCTGGGCCTGCGCGCCGTGATCGCCGGGACCCTGTCCAACCTGATGAGTGCTGCGTTGGCAGGGGTGTTTATTTCCCTGTGAACCCAATCCCGCCTTGAGCCACTCACAGTACAGGCTGACTCCCACCATCAAAAAAACTGTATCCCGGAAAAACACCTATGATTTTTTTGCGTAATCCGCTGTTGATCGCCCTTGGCGCCCTGTTTTTGAGCGCCTGCACCCACCACACCGAACCTCAGGCCGCACGCGTCTCGCTGATGACCTGGAACGTCGAAAACCTCTTCGACACCGAGCACGATGCCGGCAAGCAAGACTTCGCCTACCTGCCCCTGAGCGTGAAACGCGCCCACCCGGAGTACCTGGCCAGCTGCGCCAAAATCGAAGTCCGGGCGTGGCGCAAGGAATGTGAAGAAAACGACTGGACCCAGGCCTTGCTCGATGAAAAGCTCAAACGCCTGAGCGCAGTGATCAAGCAGATCGACCAGGGCCGCGGCCCGGACATCCTGATGCTCAATGAAGTCGAGAACATCGCGGTGATCGAACAGCTCAACGCGCGCCTTGATCAGTCCGGCTACCAGACCCGCGTGCTGATCGAAGGCCAGGATGAACGCGGTATCGATACCGCCGTGCTTAGCCGCCTGGCGCAATGGGACAGCGCCCGCCTGCACACTGTGCCCTACCAGGCGCTGGGCAATGACGACCCGGCGCGGGTCAGTAAAACCCGGGGTATTCTCGAGGTACGCCTGTTGTTGCCCGACGGTCAGAAGGCGGCGATTTTCTCCCTGCACCTGCCCTCCGGCGGCGCCCCGGGCTACCTGCGCCAGCAGGCCGTGACCTACCTGGCCCAACTCAAGCGCGAGCTGCCCGCCGATGTGCTGCCCATTGTCGGCGGCGATTTCAATATCAATGCCGGCGAAGAACAACAGCACGGCTATATCGCCAAAGACCTTGCCAGCACCTGGGCGGTGTCCCAGTTGATCGGCTGCCAGGGTTGCAAGGGCAGTTACTACTACCACAGCAAACGCGAGTGGTCGTTCTTCGACATGCTTCTGTTCCCGCCGCAAATGACCAGCGCCAGCGGTTTCAACGGCTGGCAGGTCGACCCGCAGAGCATTCGCCTGGTCCATCAGAGCCCGTATCAGGTCAACCGCTGGGGCTCGCCGGCGCGCTTCGATGGCGGCCGTCGCGGCGAAGGCGTTTCAGACCATTGGCCGTTGTACGCCGAGATCTTTCGCAACGGCAATTGATCTATGCTCACTGTCTGCCTCGCACCTCATCGCCTTAAGTCAGGAACCCGATGACCAACCCCAAAGTAAAGATCCGCCGCAAGAACATAGAGAAGATCCTGCTGGCGGCCGAGAAGGTGTTCGCCGAGCAGGGCTATGCCGGAACCAAGATGGCCGATATCGCCCAGCAAGCGCAGCTGCCGCGCTCCAACCTGCATTATTACTTTTCCACCAAGGACGAGCTGTACCGCGAAGTATTGGTCAACCTACTGGACACCTGGGAACTGGAAGGCGCGTGTTTCGAGAATTTCGACGATCCGCGGGTGGTGCTCACCAGCTACATCATGGAAAAGATGAACCATTCACGCACCCGCCCCCACGGTTCCAAACTGTGGGCCAACGAAATCATGCGCGGTGCGCCGCTGTTCCAGGACATGCTCGACGAGCACATGGCCAAGGGCGCCAAACTCATGGAGCTGAAAATACGCCAGTGGGTGGACGACAAGCGTATCAACCCGGTCGAGCCCTCGGCGCTGCTGTACATGATCTGGGCTTCGACCCAGCACTATGCCGACTTTGACTATCAGGTCTGCGCACTCAACGGCCATCAGCCGCTGTCCGACCAGCAGTTTTATCAGGCGACACAGACCATTACCGCCGTGATTCTGCGCGGCGTGGGGCTGAGCCTGTAAACATTCTGCTGCCGATCAAGGGCTCTTTGTAGCAGCTGACTCGCGGAGCGAGGCTGCGTCCGGCTGCGTAGCGGCCGTGAAGCCAGGGAGTCGGGTCCAACTGGCACACCGCAAGCGTCTGGTTTTACGACTGCTGCGTCGCAGTGGCGCACCAAACCGGACGCAGCCTCGTACTACTCGTCAACTGCTACAGGTGCAAGCGTAATCCGGGTGTGAATTCGATAGCCGCAGCCGATCGCAGCCTCGCACGGCTCGTCAACGACTACAAACTGCAACGGTCCTGTTTTGGTGGTTAGCGCTGCATGCCCCAGCGCTTGACCGTGACCCGTTCCAGGGTATCGAACACCAGGTTCTCCACCAACAGGCCAATCAGGATGACCACCGCCAGACCGGCAAATACCTTGTCGGTGTACAGCTCGTTGCGGTTCTGGAAGATGTACCAGCCCAGGCCACCCTTGCCGCTGGTGGCACCAAATACCAGTTCGGCTGCGATCAGCGTGCGCCAGGCAAAGGCCCAGCCGATTTTCAGGCCAGCGAGAATCGAGGGCAGCGCCGCCGGAACAAGGATAAACAGCACAAAGCGAATCCCCTTCAGCCCGTAATTGCGCCCGGCCATGCGCAAGGTCTCCGACACCCCGAGGAATCCCGCATAGGTGTTCAGCGCCAGGGCCCAGAGCACCGAATGCACCAGCACGAAGATCAGGCTGTTCTGCCCCAGGCCGAACCACAACAGTGCCAGCGGCAACAGGGCAATGGCCGGCAGCGGGTTGAACATCGAGGTCAAGGTACTCAGCAGATCACGGCCCAACTGGGTGGAAACCGCCAGCGTCGTCAGGGCAAACGCCAGCACGATGCCGATCAGGTAGCCCTTGAGCAACACCACCAGGGAAATGCCCACCTTGCTCAGCAATTCACCGCTGATCAGGCCGTCATACAGCGCACTGGCGGTTTGCAGAAACGTTGGCAGCAGCAAGTCGTTGTTCTGGTAGCGGGCCACCAGTTCCCACAGCACTGCCAGCACGATCAGGATCAGGCTCTTGCGCAACCAGCCCTGCTGCCACAGGCGCTGGCCCAAGGGCAGTTCACGCTCAAGCGGCACGCTCAGCAAAGGCTCCAGGACCACTTCATATTCCTGGCGTACAGATGATGATTGGCTCATCGGGCAATCCTCCACGGCTCAATAAGCGATACGGATATCGGCGAAGTTCAACGGTTGTTCGCCGCTGCCGGCGTCAGCTTCATCGAACAGCAAGCGATGGATGCGTTGCGCCGTATGCTGAAATTGCGCACCGCCAAGGCTGTGCAGGTTGTATTGATGGCTGTTGATCTCGGCCCGCACCCGTCCCGGATGCGGCGACAGCAGCAGGATACGGTTGCCGACCACCAGCGCTTCTTCGATGGAGTGAGTGACAAACAGCAGGGTAAAGCGCACCTCCTCCCAGAGCAGCAGCAGTTCTTCCTGCATCTTGCGTCGGGTCAGGGCATCGAGGGCGGCAAAGGGTTCGTCCATCAACAGGATTTTCGGCTGCATGGCCAGGGCCCGGGCAATGGCCACGCGGGCCTTCATGCCACCGGACAAGGTATGCGGGTAAGCATCGACAAACGCGGCCAGGCCGACCTTGTCCAGATAATGCAGGGCCCGTTCCTCGGCCTCGCGCCGCGGCAGGGTTTTCGACGCCAGTAGCGGGAACATCACGTTTTGCTTGACGGTTTTCCAGGGCGGTAGCTGGTCGAACTCCTGGAACACCACCATGCGGTCCGGCCCCGGCGCCGTCACAGGCTGGCCTTGCAGGCGGATCTGCCCTTCGCAGGGGGCATGAAAACCGGCCACGGCCTTGAGCAATGTCGACTTGCCGCACCCCGAAGGACCCAGCAGGATAAAGCGGTCGGCCGGATCGATTTCAAAACTGACCTGATGAGTCGCCCGCACCACACGCTGGGGCGTGCGGTACTCGAGACTGACCCGGTCGACCGACAACAGGGCTGGCCCTGTTGCGCTCAAGTGGCTGGCCGTGTGGCCTTGCACGCAGGCATTCATTATTGTCAGCTCCCCTGCAGCGGTTTTGCGTCCTGGAAGAAGTAATCCTTCCAGGAATCAGGTTTGTTTTTGATTGCCCCCACGCGGTACAAAAATTCGGCCAGCGGGTAGGTATTTTTCGGCGTCACGCTGAACTCGTACTGCGGGTTGTCGATGATTTTCAGCAGCTCGGCGCGGTCGATATTGGCCTTGGTCACCCGGATATAAGTGTCCGCAGCAGCACCCTTGTCGTTCTGGGCAAACTCGGCGGCTTCAGCCAGGGCCTCGACAAAAGCCTTGTAGGTTTTCGGGTTGTCGTTGCGGAATTTCTCGGTGGCAAACAGCACCGTTGGCGAGTTGGGGCCGAGCAAGTCGTAGGTGTTGAGCACCACATGCACGTTGGGGTTTTTCAGCGCCTGGTCCTGGAACGGCGGGTTGGAAAAATGCCCGCTCAGCTCCGTGCCACCGGCGATCAGCGCAGCGGTGGCATCCGGATGCGGGACAGCGATGGTGTATTTGTCCAGGCGGTTGAAGTCCTTGTCGCCCCACTGCTTGGCAGCCGCGTATTGCAGAAAGCGCGACTGCACTGAAACGCCTACGGCCGGTACCGCGATACGGTCTTTTTCGGTGAAGTCGGCGATGGTCTTGACCTGCGGATTATTGCTCAGCAGGTAGTACGGAAAGTTGCCCAGCGAGGCCACGGCCTTGACGTTCTGCTTGCCGTGGGTGCGGTCCCAGATGGTCAGCAGCGGGCCGACCCCGGCCCCGGCAATATCGATGGAACCGGACAACAAGGCATCATTGACTGCAGCACCGCCGGACAACTGAGTCCAGTCGACCTTGATATCGATGCCCTCCTCCTTGCCGTGCTTTTCAATCAGGTTCTGATCGCGCACCACATTGAGCAACAGGTAAACAATACCGAACTGCTCGGCAATCCGGATTTCACCTTCGGCCCGGGCGACATTCGGCGCCACAAGGCTGCCGGCAAGCAGGCTGATACTCAGGCCCAGACTTGCGGCCACGGTTTTGAACGATGCGGGCATGGCAATGCTCCTTGAAATGAGTCAATCAGAAAGGCGCGTTGCCCTGGATGGTGGTGCGATAGAGCTTGCGGCGCAGATGGGTTGGGCATCCGGCGGCGAGATGGATCAGCGAGCGGTTGTCCCAGAACACCAGGTCATGGGGCTGCCACTGATGGCGGTAGATGTTCTGCTCCAGCACGCTGTGGGCGTAAAGCTCGGCCAGTAACTGGCGGCTCTCGTCCTCGGGCAGGCCGACAATGCGAGTGGTAAAGCCTTCACTGACAAACAGCGCCTTGCGGCCGTTTTCCGGGTGGGTACGCACCACCGGGTGTACCACCTCGTTCACCTGCGCCAGTTGCTCCGGGGTCAGGGTCGGGCGCCAGTTGCCTTCGAATTTTGTTTCGCTGTAGCGCGCCGTATACGAATGCGCGGCCGAGCGCCCTTCAACCGCCTTGCGCAAGGTTTGCGGCAAGCCGTCCCAGGCTTTGTGCATATCGGCAAACAGGGTATCGCCGCCCTCGGCGGGCAGCTCCTGGGCATGCAGCATCGAGCCCAGGCTTGGCAGTTCTTTATAAGACAGGTCCGAGTGCCAGAATTTACCCGCATCGCCCAGGCCGATGGACTGACCGTTCTCAATGATGTTGGAGACGATAAGAATTTCCGGGTGACCGGTCAGCAAAAACTGCTTGAGCACATGGATCTGCAAGATGCCGAAGCGACGGCTGAAGTCGATCTGCTGCTGCGGGGTAATGCGCTGGTCACGAAACACCAGAACGTGATGTTCCAGATGAGCGCGATGGATACGCGCAAAGTCCTGGTCACTGACCGGCAGCGCCAGATCCAGACCGATGATCTCGGCTCCCACGGCGCCGTTGAACGGGCGGATGTCGAAGGCTTGAGGGGCGATGCTCAGGGCAATCGCAGAGGCAGACGGTGCAGACATAAATCACTCCCACGCAGGGCACGCCCAATGGCGCGCTGATCGATCAGAAACTCACGGAGGCTCCGTGCTGGTTCATTTCGTGCGGCGCGTCGATTGGTCGACCTGTACGCAGGGGTATGACTTTATAGATATAAGAAATTAAGTTTAAATACTTTTATTGCATAAGCATATGAGCGCTTGCCCGGCTTTTTTCAGCCGCGCCGTTAAAGAGCCAGCGCAACCTGCCGATGGCCTGTAAGACAACGAGTCTAAAGGACGCATCGACATGGTTGGCAGCATCAATCCCCTGGCATCGAGCCTGAACATTCAGAGCACGCCCGCCGCTACGGCCAGTAAGGCGACGGACAGCACCGCCGTAAGTGATGCCGGCGCGACGGCCACCGAACAGGTCAAGCCGCGGGCAGCGCGAGACGCCAATGCAGCACCGCCGGCTGACACGGATGACGACAGCTCGGACACGGTCAAGCAAATTAAAAAGCAGATCGCGCAGTTGCAAAAGCAACTTCAGCAGCAGATGCAGGCGCTGCAGAGCATTCAGGCCAGTGACCAGAACGAGGCCAGCAAGGCCGCGGCAGTGGCTGGCGCGCAGGCCCAAGTGACGGCGACGGCAGCGGCCTTGCAGGCGGCGACGGCCGCCTTGCTGCAAGCACTGACGGCCCAGGGCAGCGGCAGCTCGGGGTCGATGGTCAGCACGTCGGCATGAAGGGTGACAGGTAATCCCGGTAGAGATCCGGTATTACAATCGAGTGGCTACAACGCCAAACTCTTGTGGTTCCGGGCTTGCTCGCGATGGCATCGCTGCGGTGTACCTGCCAGACCGTGTTGTCTGCGTCGCAGGCAAGCCAGCTCCCACAGGTTATGCATGGCCAGCAGAATTCACGGCTTGCAGGATCATTGTGGGAGCGGGCTTGCTCGCGATGGCATCGCCGCGCAATACCTGACAGACCGCATCGCCTGCATCGCAGGCAAGCCAGCTCCCACAGGTTATGCATGGCCAGCAGAATTCACGGCTTGCAGGATCATTGTGGGAGCGGGCTTGCTCGCGATGGCCTCGCTGCGCAATACCTGACAGACCGCGTCGCTTGCATCGCAGGCAAGCCAGCTCCCACAGATTATGCATGACCAGCAGAATTCACGGCTTGCAGGATCATTGTGGGAGCGGGCTTGCTCGCGATGGCATCGCCGCGCAATACCTGACAGACCGCGTCGCTTGCATCGCAGGCAAGCCAGCTCCCACAGGTTATGCATGGCCAGCAGAATTCACGGCTTGCAGGATCATTGTGGGAGCGGGCTTGCCCGCGATGGCATCGCCGCGCAATACCTGACAGACCGCGTCGCTTGCATCGCAGGCAAGCCAGCTCCCACAGGTTATGCATGGCCAGCAGAATTCACGGCTTGCAGGATCATTGTGGGAGCGGGCTTGCTCGCGATGGCATCGCTGCGGTGTACCTGCCAGACCGTGTTGTCTGCGTCGCAGGCAAGCCAGCTCCCACCAGCGATGGGGTGCGCTCACCCTTTGGGGCCTCATGGTGGGCGTCAGCGGCTAGCGTTTTTGCGCAACCTTACAAACGAACAACCCAACACAAAATTTACCCTTTCACCCTTCCTGCACATTTTGCTGTTATCCTCAGCCCCTCTTTGGGGAGTAGCTGGCCGTCATGCAAGTGGCGGCGCTCTGGTCAACATTCTCGGCAACCTGCCGTGGCCACGGCATCCATCTGGATTTGCGAGACCAACGTCATACCTGTGCTGAAGTCGGGCGCGCAGTGCTATGTCGTTGTCTCAAGCCCGGCTGGATGACTCAATTGAACCCAATTGCCCTGATTCTCCTGGCATTCGCCATGTCCACCGACGCTTTTGCCGCCGCCATCGGCAAAGGCTCAAGCCTGCACAAACCCCGTTTTAGCGAAGCCCTGCGTACCGGCCTGATCTTCGGTGTGATCGAAGCCATCACCCCCGTGATCGGCTGGGCCATCGGCCAGGCAGCCAGCAGTTACGTTACCCAATGGGACCACTGGATCGCCTTCACCCTGCTGTTGGGCCTGGGCCTGTACATGATCTACAACGGGGTAAAACCCGATGAAGACGAACCCGAGGACAAACCCTCGCAACACTCGTTCTGGATTCTCGTGGTCACCGCCATCGCGACCAGCATCGACGCACTGGCGGTAGGCGTAGGCCTGGCCTTTGTCGACGTCAATATCTTCGTCGCCGCAGCCGCCATCGGCCTGGCAACCATGACCATGGTGATTATCGGCACCATGCTGGGTCGCGCGCTGGGCAGCCTGGTCGGCAAGCGCGCAGAAATTGTCGGAGGGGTGGTGCTGATGATCGTGGGTGCCACGATCCTGTATGAACATCTGAGCGTTGCATGACACTGCCGGGGGGGGCCGGCCTTGCGCCAGCCCCCCCCGTTTTATTCAAGTCGTCGAGCCGCTGCGGTTGAGCCGCTGCATGGTCCAGGCAAACCACGCCAGGGCCAGCCCCGCCAGCGTCCCCCCCACCAGACCGATCCATGCAAAGCCCAGGTGGCTGCCAACCGTGCTGCCCAGCAGCGCTCCACCGCCGATGCCGATATTGTAAATACCGGAAAACATCGCCATTGCGACATCGGTCGCATCAGGGGCCAGTGTCAGCACCCGGGATTGCATCGCCAGCCCGAATGCCATGATCGCAACCCCCCAGACAATGCTCAGTGCCCCCAGGGTGCCAATCCAGCTACTGGCCGGCAACAACAGCAACAGGCACAGCGCAAGCAGGCCTACCGCCGTCAGCAGGAAAGCCAGCGGGCCGTACTTGTGAAACCAGCTGAAGCACAACGAACCGATAATCCCTGCACCGCCGAACAACAGCAAGACCAAGGTCACCGTGCTGCCGCTCATGCCCGCCACGTTTTGCACAAAGGGTTCTATATAGCTGTAAGCAGTGAATTGCGCAGTAATGACCAGCGCAGTCAGCACATACACCGCCACCAGCGCCGGGCGTTTGAACAGCACCGGCAGGCTTCTGAGCGAGCCCGAATTCTGGCTCGGCAACAACGGCAAGGTGCGCACCAGCCATAGCACCAGCAGCACCGCCAAACCGGCAATCACCAGGAAGGTGGTACGCCAGCCCATCGCCTCCCCGAGCAAACGCCCCAGGGGCACCCCCATCACCATCGCCAGCGAAGTACCGGTGGCCAGCAGGCCCAGCGCCTGAACCTGCTTGCCCTCCGGCGCCAGCCGCACTGCCAGCGAGGCGGTAATCGACCAGAACAGGGCGTGGGACAACGCTACCCCAATACGGCTAACCAACAGGACGCCAAAGCTGTTCGCCAGGCTCGATAACACATGGCTGACGATAAACAGCCCGAACAACACCAGCAGCAACTTGCGACGTTCGACGTTGCGCGTCACCAGCATGATCGGCAGGGAAGCCAGCGATACCACCCATGCATAAATGGTGAGCATCAACCCGACATTGGCCGTGGTCATGTCAAAGCTGGCACCGATGGCGCTGAGCAGCCCCACAGGCACGAACTCGGTGGTATTGAACACAAACGCGGCCAGTGCCAGCGCGATAACCGGCTGCCAGTTGGTCTGGGAGGTAGAAGTGGGGTTGGTCATTTAAGGGGGGCGCTACTCGCTATCGGTAATCTGACAGGTTCATGGCCGGGGGTTTCGAGCCAGAACCACATGGGTCTGTAGTTTATAGCCTTCTCGCGAGGCCGGTGGTGAACATCAGGCAATTTTCTGTACGGGTTTGTTTAGAACAGGCCCATCTCAGGATTCAAAGGTTTGCATCCTGAGTCTGCCGGGTTGTCTGCTATTAAGGTTCGACGCAAAACCATAATCGAACCTCAAGGAAGACCCCATGTCATCCCCCCAACCCGCTCAGGCCAAGGTTGTTTTCGGCCTGTTCTGCCTTGCCAGCTACCTGTTGTCACTGGCCTACGGCATTACGTTTTTATTGGCCATGCTGCTCAGCGCTCACGGCGGCACTGAATCGGATGCGGGTACGATCATCTCGGCGGCCATGCTCAGTACCTTTTTTGCGGTGGTTTTTGCCGGGCACCTGACTGACCGCTTTGGTGCGCCCCGCACCATCGCCGCCGGTGCGTTGCTGCTGGCTGCGGCCTGCGTGGGGTTCGCCTGCGTGCCAGACTATGGCGCGGCGGTGCTGGCCTTCGGTTTGCTGCTGGGGTTGGGCTGGGGGGTGTTTTACACCCTGGGGCCAATTGTCGTGGCCCTGCTGGTTGAGCCCGCGCAACGGGTCAAGTACTTCGCCTTGCTGTCGGGCAGCATGATGACCGGGATCGGCACAGGCCCTCTGCTCGGTCGTGTAGCACAGGGGTTGGGTTATCCGCTGGCGGCGGCATTTATGGTGGCGGCCGGCGCCAGCCTGCTGGGTGGCCTGTTGTTCTTGCTGCTTGGCCCGAAGATCAAGGGTCAGGGGCCGGTCACAGTGTGCAAGATCACGCCCCGGGCCGCCGCGCTGGTGCTGCGCTCCAAAGCGGTCTTTGCCATTGTGATGGTCGGGCTGGGTGGCGCGATTTTCGGGGGACTGTCAAGCTTTCAGACCTCGTATGCCGCACTTAATCAGCTGGATTATTCATTATTTTTCCTGGGCTTTATGACTGCAGCGATCTCCTGCCGCTTGCTGGTCGCAGGGTTTATCGTCAAGCGCGATCCATATCTGATGTCGTGCCTGCTGACGGCCCTGATCGTGGTGTCGGTGCTGATGCTGATGTTTTTTGTCAGCAGCGCTCTCACCTATCTGCTGGCTGCGGTGGTGCTTGGGGTCGGCTATGGCCTGACCTATTCGGTGATCAACGGGCTGGCCGCCAACGAAGCGCCCACTGGCTACACACCACAGGCACTGGTGCTGTTCAGCATGGGGTATTTTGTCGGGGTATTCGGTTTTCCGTGGCTGGCCGGACGGGTGATTGTCAGCTACGGGATGACAGCATCGCTGTGGATCATTCTGCTGATCGCCCTGGGCAACTGGGCGATTACCCTGGGGCGGCTGGTGTGGCGCCGCAGTCGGGGTTTGGCCGGGGCGTGTGCGGTGTCGTCAGGTTCGGGCGCGGTTTAACGACAATACCGTCACGCCTTCAACACGAGCCTGCCGCTGCCGCAGAGGCCTGGGCTCACTCAATATCCCCCAACGGAATGATCTGCGCACTGCCATGTCGCACTCCGCGTTCGGCCATCACCTGGCGCGTGAGTTGCGTGACCTCCGCCACCGATCCCTTGAGCACCGACACTTCCATGCACTTGCCCTCGTCCAGATGCACATGCAACGTCGACAGGGTCAGGTCATGGTGCTCATGAAACGCCGTGTTCAGGCGCTTGGACAGCTCCCGGGTGCCATGCTCATACACATAACTCAGGGTCGCAACACAAGCACTGGCGGGGTTGCCCTGCTCCGGCTCCAGCAGCCCGGCGCGCAATAAATCACGTATTGCCTCCGAACGCCCCTGGTAGCCGTGGCTGCCTACCCGCTCATCAATCGCTGCCAACAAGGCATCGTCCAGCGAAATAGTGACCCGTTGCATCTGATTGGCCTCGCAGTTATGAACTTTTGACATAGACTTCATACCCGACATCTGATGAGGCTAACCGCCATCAATTGAGGGAGACGCAGTGTGAAGCAGTCACGGACTAAAAAACAGCTGGCCTTGTGGATGATTGGCGCCTGCCTGAGTACAGGTATTTCCACGGCCCGGGCCGCCGAGCCGGCCCCCACGCTTACCTACTCCTGGCCGACCAACGCCGGCCCGCTCGACCCTCGTGGCTACTCGCCCAACCAGATGTATGCCCAGGCGATGGTCTATGAACCCCTGGTGCGTTACACCGCCCAAGGCACCCTGGAGCCCTGGCTCGCCACGCAATGGCAAGTGTCGCCCGACGGCAAGACCTACACCTTTACCCTGCGCGAAGGTGTGACCTTCAGTGATGGCAGCCCCTTCAACGCCAGCGCCGCCAAGGCCAACCTTGACGCGGTGCTCGCCAACAGCAAGCGCCATCAGTGGATGGAACTGGTTTCTACCCTGGAACGCGTCGAGGCACCGGACGAACACACCCTGGTGCTCACCCTCAAACACCCTTATTACCCGACCCTGATGGAACTGGCGCAGGTGCGTCCGCTGCGCTTTGCCGCTCCCGACGCCAAGCCCGGTGTGCCGGTGGGTACCGGGCCCTGGGTACTGACCCAAACCCGCCGTGGCGAGTTCGACCGTTTTGAGCGCAACGCGCACTACTGGGGCGCCAAACCGGGCTACGGTTCAGTACTGGTGAAAGTCATCTCCGACCCGGACAGCCGCGCCATCGCCTTGCAAACCGGCGAGATTGACCTGATCCAGGGTGCCGACGGCGAAATCTCCCCCGGCACCTTTGTGCGCCTGCGCGATTCGGGTTTCAAGACTGCCATTTCCGCACCCCTGGCCACCCGTACCGTGGCGATGAACACCGCTCTGGCACCGACCAATGAACTGGCCGTGCGCCAGGCGATTAATCAGGCCGTGGACAAGGACACCATCATCGCCAAGGTGCTGCACGGCCAGGAGCCGCGCGCCGATGCGCTGTTCGCCAACAACATGCCGTATGCCGACCTGGGCCTCAAGGCCCTGCCCTATGACCCTGAACAGGCGAAAAAAACCCTCGAAGCGGCGGGCTGGCAAATGCCTGCAGGCAAACGCGTTCGGGAAAAGGACGGCCAGCTGTTGAGCACCGAACTGGTGTTCCTGGGCCCCAGCGCCCTGCAAAAAAACCTCGCCGAAATCATTCAGGGCGAACTGGCCAAGGTCGGTATCGAGGTCAAGTTACGCGCCGAAGAGGACGGCGCTCTGGTGCAACGCCAGCGCGAGGGCAAGTTCGGCATGATCTTCGCCGACACCTGGGGCGCGCCGTATGACCCGCACTCGTTTGTCAGCTCCATGCGCTACGCCGGGCATGCCGATTACATGGCCCAGCGCGGACTGCCGATGAAGGACGCCATCGACCGGAAAATCGCCGAGGTACTGGGCGAAACCGATGAAGCCAAACGGGCCGACGATTACCGCGAAATTCTCACTACCCTGCACGATCAGGCGGTGTACCTGCCGATTTCCCACCTCACGGCCATCAGCGTCAACGGCAAGACCGTCGACAACGTGCAGTTCGGCAGCACGCTGTTTGACGTGCCGTTTGAAGTCATGCACCCAACCACCGGGAAGCCCTAAACCATGCTGCGCTATATCATCCTGCGGCTTGTGCTGCTGATCCCGGTGTTGCTGGGGGTGTCATTGATCGTCTTTGTGCTGCTGCACCTGGGCAACGGCGACCCGGCCCTGGACTACCTGCGCCTGTCGCAGATCCCGCCCACCGACGCCGCGCTGGCCGAGGCGCGCCATGCCCTGGGCCTGGACCGGCCGCTGCCAGAGCAATACCTCACCTGGCTGTGGAATGCCCTGCATCTGGACTTCGGCATCTCCTATATCACCGGGCGCCCGGTGCTCGATGACATCCTCTATTACCTGCCCGCGACCCTGCAACTGGGCGGACTGGCGTTACTCACCACGCTGGTGATGAGCATTCCCCTGGGCCTGGCGGCGGCCCGCTGGAAAGGTCGCTGGCCCGATCAGGTGGTGCGTTTCATCACCTTTATCGGCGTATCGATGCCTAATTTCTGGCTGGCTTTTTTACTGATCGCGCTGTTCTCGCTGTGGCTGGGCTGGCTGCCGCCGATGGGCCGTGGCGGCCCGCAGCATCTGCTGATGCCGGTGCTGGCGATTGCCCTGATGTCGATGTCGATCAACGCCCGCCTGCTGCGCGCCAGCCTGCTGGATGTACGTGAGCATCGACACGTGTTCTACGCCCGGGCCCGCGGCCTGAACGAAAAGCGTGTGTGGCGTGACCATATTCTGCGCAATGCCTGGATGCCGCTGGTGACCGCCACCGGCATGCACATCGGCGAGCTGCTCGGTGGCGCGCTGGTGATCGAAACCATTTTCGCCTGGCCCGGCGTTGGGCGTTTTGCGGTCAGTGCGGTGCTCAACCGCGACTTCCCGGTCATGCAATGCTTCACCCTGCTGCTGACCACCCTGCTGGTGCTGTGCAATCTGGTGGTGGACATCTGCTACGCATGGCTCGATCCGCGCACACGTTTCTCGGGGGTGATGGCATGAGCACCGTGGCTGCTGTTTACACAGGCAAAAAGAACGGCGCGCGCATCGGTTATGCGCTGGTCGCCCTGCTGCTGTTGATGGCGCTGTTCGGCCCCTGGCTGGCGCCTTACGACGCCACTCTGGTGAATCTCGACGAACGCCTGCTGCCCGCCAGTGCCAGCCACTGGCTGGGCACCGACCACCTGGGTCGCGACGTACTCTCGCGGCTGATTGTCGGCACGCAACTGTCACTGGGCAGCGTGGTGCTGGTACTGGGTCTGGTACTGGTACTGGGCGTGGTGATTGGCGGTATCGCCGGGATTGTCGGGGGCAAGGTCGACATGTTCCTGATGCGCCTGTGCGACATGTTCCTGACCTTCCCCACCCTGGTGCTGGCGTTCTTTCTGATCGCCTTGCTGGGCACCGGCCTGACCAACGTGATCATCGCCATCGCCCTGTCCCACTGGGCCTGGTATGCACGCATGGTGCGCGGCATGGTCCTGGCCCAGCGCAACCGTGACTATGTGCTGGCATCGCGACTGGCCGGTGCCTCGCGCCTGACCCGGCTGCGCCAGCATGTGATGCCCAACGTCGTGGGGCAACTGCTGGTGCTGGCGTCGATGGACATTGGCCACATGATGCTGCATGTCTCGGGCTTGTCCTTTCTGGGCCTGGGCGTCAGCCCTCCGACTCCCGAGTGGGGGGTGATGATCAACGATGCCAAGGAATTTATCTGGACCCAGCCGCAACTGCTGCTGTGGCCGGGCCTGATGATTTTTATCTCGGTGATGGCCTTCAACCTGCTGGGCGACGCCTTGCGCGACCGCCTTGACCCTAGCGTACTGGCGGAGATCAAGGAATGAAGCAGACATTGGTGATTCGCGGCCTGACCCTCAAGCACCGGCAACGCACCCTGGTCGACCGCGTTGAATTGACCCTCAAGGCCGGCCAGGTGCATGCGCTGGTCGGGGCCAGCGGTTCAGGCAAGTCGCTGACCAGCCTGGGCATCCTCGACCTGTTGCCCCCCGGCGTGCACAGCACTGGTGCCAGCCTGTTGCTGGACGGCCTGCCGGTGGCTGCTGCGCAATTGCGCGGGCGCCAAGTGGCGCTGGTGCTGCAAAACCCGCGCAGCGCCTTCAACCCGGTGCGTTCCCTGCGCCAGCACGCCCTCGAAACCCTCCACGCCCGCGGCCTGCACGGGGTCGAGGCCGAGCAACTGATCCAGGCCACGTTGCATGAAGTGGGCCTGCACGATGACCGGCGGGTACTGGACTCATTTGCCTTTCAATTGAGCGGCGGCATGCTGCAACGCATGATGATCGCCCTGGCCCTGCTCGCCGACAGCCGCTTCTTGCTGGCCGACGAACCCACCAGCGATCTGGATGTGGTCGCGCAGGCGCGCTTTCTCGACCTGCTGCAGCGGCTGGTGGAGCAGCGCAACCTTGGCGTGCTGTTGATCACCCATGACATGGGCGTGGTGGCACGCTGTGCCGATCAGGTCAGCGTCATGGCCCACGGCCAAATCGTCGAACAGGCCGATGTGCACCAGATGTTCAATGCCCCGCAAAGCCAGGAAGCGCGCACGCTGCTGGCGGCGCACCACTCATTGACAATGGAGAGCTGCGCGCCATGAGTTTTATTCAAGTACGAGACCTTGAGCACGGCTACAGCGCCGGCGGACTGTTCAGCAAACGGCATCGGGTGCAGGTGCTGAGCGGCTTGAACCTGGACCTGCACGAAGGTCAAAGCCTTGGCCTGCTGGGAGGCAGCGGCAGCGGCAAAAGCACCCTGGCGCGCCTGCTGATGGGCCTGGAAAGCGCCGACCGGGGCAGCATTGTATTCAAGGGTCAGCCGCCGTTTTTGCAGCGTGTGCAGATGGTCTTTCAAGATGCACTCAGCGCCTTCAACCCCCAGCGCAGCATTGGCTGGAGCATTGCCGAGCCTTTGCGCCATCTTTCAGACATGGACGCCGCGGCGTGCAGGGCGCGGGTTGAGCAATTGCTCCAGCAAGTCCAGCTTGAGGCCCGTGACATCGACAAGCTCCCGGCACAACTGAGCGGCGGGCAACTGCAGCGCGCCGGTATTGCCCGGGCCATGGCGATCGGCCCGCAATTGATCATCCTCGACGAAGCCCTGTCCAACCTGGACCGGGTGCTGCAAGTGCAGATTCTGGATTTACTGGCGCAGGTACGGCGCGAGTCCGGCACCGGCTTTTTGCTGATCACCCATGACCTGAGCCTGGTGCAGCGATTTTGCCAGCGGGTGGTGGTATTGGCAGAGGGCAAGCTGGTGGAAGACCTGCCGGTCACAGCGCAAATGCGCTTTACCCACCCTGCAGCACGGACCTTGCAGGAGGCAGTGTTGCCGGCGATGCCGAGGGCCAGGACCGTTCGTGAGCCGCAGTTGCAGGCCTGAAGCCGCTGATCCCCGCCAACCGTAGCAGCTGCCGAAGGAACGAGGCTGCGTCCGATTGCGAAGCAATCGCAAAACCTGAACGCACGGTTTTCCTGCTAAATCGCGCATTCAGAATTTGCGACGACTTCGTCGTCGGACGCAGCCTCGTTCCTTCGGCAGCTGCTACGAGGGTTTGCTTCACGTTCCGCTTTTAACCTTGCTCCACACCCGCGTGCGCACCCGCTCAAGTTTCAGCGCCAGTGGCTCCAGCGGGAACAACGTTGCCATCACCTCTTTACCTGGGTAGATATCCGGGTTGTCGCGCAACGACTGGTCCATCAGGGGCCTGGCGTCCTGGTTCGCATTGGGATATTTGAGGTAGGTCGAAGTCTGGGCTATCACCTGCGGGCGCAGCATGTAGTCGATAAAGGCCAGCCCCTGTTGCGGGTTGGGCGCGTCGTTGAGCAATACCATGCTCTCAACCCAGATCGGCGCCCCTTCACGCGGGATGCTGTAGCGGATGTTGCGCCCATTGCCAGCCACCTGCGAGGCGGTTTTGGCGTCTTGCACCCCACCCGCCCAACCCACCACCACGCAAATGTTGCCATTGGCCAGGTCGGTAATGAACTTCGATGAGTCAAAATAGCGGATGTAAGGACGTAACGTCAGCAGCAACGCTTCGGCCTTGGCATAGTCCTGAGGTTGGTTGCTGTTGTACGGCAAGCCCAGGTAGTGCAAGGCGATGGGAATGATTTCACCGGGGGCATCGAGCATGGCCACGCCGCACTGGCTCAATTTGCTCAGGTTCTCGGGCTTGAAGATCAGGTCCCATGAATCCACCGGCGCATCCGGCCCAAGAATCGCCCTGACCTTGTCGACGTCATAACCCACCCCTGTAGTGCCCCACAAATACGGCACGGCATAGCGATTGCCGGGGTCATTGCTCTGCATCTTGGCGAGGATGGCGGGGTCCAGGTGTACGCGGTTGGGCAACTGCCCCGGATCGAGCTCCTTGAGCACCCCGGCCTTGATCAGGTTGGGTAGCAGGTCACCGGTGGCCACAACAACGTCATACCCGCTGCGACCGGCCATCAGCTTGCTTTGCATCACATCGCTATTGTCGAACACGTCGTACATCGAGCCTATGCCGGTTTCGGCCTGGAAGTTTTTCATCGTGTCCGATGCGATAAAGTCGTACCAGTTGTAGATATTCACCTGAGGCCCGGCGGCGTGAACCAGGCTGCAACCCAATAGCGCAGCCAGGGCAAGACCCATAGTGTTTTTAGTCTTCATTGGCTGGCTCCGATCAACAGTTCGCGACGCCCGTCCGGGTGCTCTGTCTGTTCGCCCGACAGCATCAATCGACGATCCTTGAGGTAATCGTAGTCACGCCGGGCAGCCTTGAGCTGACCCAGGTCCAGCTCTACAACATGGCGAACCTCATCGCGCCCTGCTTCAAACAGCACACGCCCGAACGGGTCGACCGCCATGCTGCCACCGGCAAACACCAGGCCGTCATCCCCCGCCCCGACACGATTGACCATCACCGCAAACAGCTGGTTTTCCTGGGCGCGGGCCATGATCGCAGTGCGATGCACCGGGCCGTAGGGGTCCATATTGCCGTTGGTGACGATGACTACTTCTGCCCCCAGTTGCGCCAGTGCGCGGCTGGTTTCCGGCAACTCGATGTCGTAGCAGATCAGCAGGCCAACCCGCACACCCCGCCAGAGCACGGTGGTAAAACGGTCGCCGGGGCTAAAGTCACTGCGCTCGCTTGGCCACAGATGGGTCTTGCGGTACTGCAGCGCAATACCCTCTGGAGTCACCAGTACCGAGGTGTTGTAGAACCTGCCTTGATGCACTTCGGCAAGCCCCACTACCGCCGCCACACCACGCTGACGCACGGCCTGCAACACAGTTTGCAGGGTCGCACCGTGCAAGGGCTCGGCCACCTGCGCCAGTTGCGCGCCGCCGACAAAACCGCTCAGATAGGTCTCCGGGAACACCAGCAAATCGGTATCGCCAGCGCAGGTGGCGATGGCATTCAGTGTGCGCGACAGGTTATAAGCGGTGTCGCCGTCACGGCCTGCCAGTTGCACCAATTCAATTTTCATCTCGGTTCCTTGCACGGTGGGATGAGCCGAGTATGGTGCGCGGTACCGCGCCAACAAATGACTTCGATGGGGTAACACCCGGTGGGTAGTGAGATGAATCTGACCTTGCAGGATGTGGCCTGGCACGACGCGATGGGCCGCGTGATCGAAACCCTCGACCGGCCTAATTTCTGGACTGCGCTGGTACGTTTGCTGGGCCGCTATATACCCGTGGACAACTGGGTGGTGCTGATCTACAGCGCCGGCAAGCCGCAGGTTCTGGCCGAGTCCCCCGGTGCAGACGGTGGCATGGATTCGTTGTTTCAGGACTATCTCAAAGGCCTGTACCTGCTCGACCCGTTCTATATTGCCAACCGCGAAGCACCACAGAGCGGGTTAGTCCGCCTGCAGGACGTGGCCCCGGAATGCTTTGAACAGACCGACTATTACCAGCGCTATTTCCGCGTCAATATCGTCACCGACGAGGTGCATATCAATGTGCAACTCGACAACCAACGCACCCTGAGCCTGTCACTGGGCAGCCAGTGCCGCTTCAGCCTGGAACAGGGCGCGCTGCTGGGGTTGGTACGGCCCTGGGTCGCAGCACTGATGCGTCAGCGCCTGATGTTTGAACGCGACCCCGGGGAGGCGCCGCAGCAGCCTGGCAACTGGCAAAGCCGCCTTGAAGCGGCTGCCGAGCAGCTGACCACGCCGCTGACCGCACGGGAAATGGAAGTCGCCCTGCTGCTGCTAAGTGGTTGTTCGAACAAGGAAATCGCCCGCAAACTGGTGATTTCCGCCGAGACCGTCAAGGTCCATCGCAAGCACATGTACGGCAAGTTGGGAATCAAGTCACAGTCCGAACTGTTCTCGTTGTTTTTACAGGCGCAGGAGTAAAAAGTACCTACCGTCGCACGTCCTCGCAGTGTAAGTTTGGAAATGTTTTGTTTCATTTATTGCATTTTTCTCTCCAACAACCTGTACAGGAATGCCCTGCAAAATGGACTTTTCACTTAAGCACCTGGCCGCTGCAACCATGATGATGGCCAGCCTTGCCGGGTTCAGCACTGCTGCCCACGCCACCATCACCCCGCAACAGAGCGCAGTGATCCTCAAGACTTTCAGCGACAGCAAAATCACTGACTTCCGGCAGTTTCTGGGGGCTTTGGGCAAGAGCGAGCTGGCGCAACAAGATAACCTCGGCTCGACCATCAGCGCCTTTATCGACAACAAGGCATTGAGCGCAGAGCAGCAGAACGAAATCTATCGCCTGCTGGGCCTGTATACCCGTCTCAAATATGGCAAGGCAGCCACTGAAACCCTGCGCGAACTGGTAGCCATCCCGACGGTAAACCTGGATGACGTGCCCCAGTACGAGAACCCGCAGTTCCTCAAGATCGCCGACAAGATCAAGGACCTCGCCAAGGCCTTCAACCTGAACTTTCGCAATATCGACAACCGCGTCTATGAAGTCTCCCTCGAAGGCAGTGGCGATGAAGTGGTCGGTATTCACGCCCACGCCGACGTCGTGCCGGTAACCCCGGAAAACTGGGTACTCAAGGACGGCACCAAGCTCGATCCGTTCAAGGTCACGCTGATCGGCGACCGCATGTACGGGCGCGGTACAGAGGATGACAAGAACGGCATCGTGGTGGCGATGTACGCCATGAAAGTCATCAAGGAAGAACAACTGCCACTGGCCAGGAACTTCAAGTTGCTGATCGACACCACCGAAGAAACCAGCGGTGATGCCATCCCTTATTACTTCGAACACAACCCGGTGCCCAATTACAACCTGGCGCTGGATGGCGGTTACCCGGTGGTGATCGCCGAGAAAGGCTACGGCACCGTTATGGCCAGCTTTGCCCGGCGCCCCGGTTCAGGCCAGGGTGCAGAAATCGTCTCGCTTACGGGCGGCATGGCAACCAACCAGATCCCGTCGACCTCGGTCGCCACCCTGGTCACCGCCCAGCCTGCTGAACTGGCGGCCAGCCTGAACAAGGCCGGGGCTGAATATGCCAAGCGCAATGGCGGCGATTTCGAGATCAATGCCAAGGTGGTGGGCAAGGATGTAGTGCTGACCGTGACCGGGGTTTCGGCTCATTCCTCGGAGCCCGAGTCGGGGGTCAACCCGGTGGCGCGGATGCTCGATTTTATCAGCAGCGTTGACGGCCAGATTGCCCTCAAGCACAACCACATTACCGATGCTGCGCACTATGCGGCCGACAACTGGGGCCTGGACTACAAGGGTGGCAAGCTGGGTGTCGGTTTTGCCGATGAGTTCATGGGGCCGCTGACCACTTCGCTGACGTTTGTGGGGCTGGACGACAAGGCGCTCAAATTGGCGGTCAACCTGCGCGTGCCCAAGGGCAAGTCGCCTGAAGCACTGAAAGCGCAAATTGCCGAAAAGCTGGCGGCCTGGAGCAAGAGCAAGCAGGTGCCGGTGACCTTTGACTACACCATCGCCGAGCCGATGTACCGCAACCCCGAGGGTGAGTGGGTCAAGGCGCTGCTGGCGGTGGCCAGTGAAAACCTGGGCATGGAACACAAGTTCGGCACTTCGGCGGGGGCAACCTCGGTGCATGAACTGCCCAATGGTGTGCAATTTGGCCTGGCCATGCCGGATGTTAAATACACCGGGCATACCGACAACGAGTTCAAGACGGTCGAGCAGTTTATGCTGGACCTGCAGATCGTCACCGAGATGATGGCTCGGGTAGGGCAGTTGCCGAAACTGTAAGGGCAAATACCCGTAGCAGCTGCCGCAGGAACGAGGCTGCGTTCGGCGGCGCAGCCGTCGTAAAATCAGACAATGCGGTGTGCCAGTTAGAACGGGTACACCGGGTTTACGACGGCTGCGCCGCCGAACGCAGCCTTCGTTCCTCGGCAACTGCTACGCAAGGTTGAATCAGCCCTCAGGGGGTTTTCCAGCCCACCTGCTGCAACGCCGCCAGCAAACGCTCAGGCTTGAGCGCCAGCACAGTGTTGCCGCAGCCCGTCAGGTCATCGGCGCCGAGCATGGCATTGAGTATCGCCTCCTCTACCGCATCCGCCGCCGCCACAAACAGCGGCGAGATGTAGTCGTTGTTGACCATCTTCAAGGCCGTGGTCGGCTCACCCGGATGGCCGAAGTTGGCTGCCGGCAAGTTGCTGTTACCCACCGCAAAGGCAATAAAAATATCGCCGCTGGAGTCTTCAGTTCCGCCCCCCACTCGCGCCAGCCCGACACTGGCACGCTGCGCCAGACGGGTACACTGGTGCGGCAACAACGGCGCATCGGTAGCAATGGTAATCACGATCGACCCCATGCCCGGCACCCCCACCTTTTTCTCGCTTTTAAACGGTGACGGCACGTCACCCAACACCGTACCCACCGGGTACCCCCCCACCCGCAAGGCTTCCCGCACCCCATAGTTGGCCTGCACCAACACACCGACGGTCCAGCCACCCTGCTCCGGGCTCAGCACCCGCGAGGAAGTGCCGATACCGCCCTTGAACTCGTGACAGATCATCCCCGTGCCACCGCCCACATTACCCTCCTGCACCGGGCCTGACCTGGCATCCTGCAGCGCCAGTTGCACATGCTCGGCCGTGACGTGCTGGCCCCAGATATCGTTCAGGGTACCGTCGTAGGTTTCCAGCACCACGGGCATGCACCAGTAGGTGTGCTGCTTGCCCATCTCGCGCTCGGCCGCCACCAGCGCATCGCGCACCACGCCGACGCTGTGGGTATTGGTATAGGCAATCGGTGAGGTCAGCAAACCTGCTTCGCGAATCCACTCCAGCCCCGTGGCATCGCCGTTGCCATTGAGCACATGCACGCCGGCAAAGCACGGTTGCAGGTGTGTGGCTCCAGCACGCGGTTCAATCACGGTGACACCGGAATGGATGGAAACGTCGCCGGTTTCCAGGTTGAGCGTGTGATGACCTACTCGCACACCCGGCACGTCGGTAATGGCGTTGAACACGCCGGGGGTGCCCGAACCGATGGTGATACCAAGCTCACGGATACGCATGGTGCTGTTCTCGTCGTTCGATTAAGTACGGCCAGTGTAGAAACCTGGCCGGCGCTTGACGATAACCCCCATGCACTACCCCCGAGGGGTTACTTGTCCGACTTGATACTGGTCCACACCCGCGTGCGCACGCGTTCCATTTTTTGCGGCAGCGGCTGCACCACATACAAGGACTTGAGTGCCTCGCTGGTCGGGGTCAGGTTGGGGTTGGCGGTGATGTCCTGGTTGATCAGCGCCAGCGAGTCCTTGTTGGCATTGGGGTAGCCGAGAAAGTCGCTGATCCCGGCAATGACCTTGGGCTCCAGCAGGTGGTTGAGGAACTCGTGGGCCTCTTCGACATTTTTCGCGCTTTTGGGGATGGCGAAGGTGTCAAACCAGATCGGCGCGCCCTCCTTGGGCAAGCGCCAGTCCACCACCACGCCGTTACCCGACTCTTTGGCGCGGTTGCCAAACTGGTAGAAGCTGCCCGAATAACCAATGGCCACGCAGATGTCGCCATTGGCGATATCGGTCATGTACTTGGCGGAGTTGAAGTAAGTCACATAGGGGCGGATCTTGAGCATCAGCGCCTTGGCTTTCTCGTAATCGGCCGGGTTCTGGCTGTTGGGGTCCAGGCCCAGATAGTGCAACGCCAACGGCAGGATTTCCGAAGGCGAATCGAGCATCGCCACGCCGCAGGATTTCAGCTTGGCCATGTTCTCGGGCTTGAACACCAGGTCCCAGCTGTCCACCGGGGCATTTTCCCCCAGCGCCGCCTTGACCTTGGCCGGGTTGAAGCCGATCAGCACGGTGCCGTACATGTAGGGCACGGCGTACTGGTTACCGGGGTCGTTGGTGTCCAGCAGCTTGAGCAGGGCCGGGTCCTGGTGCTGCCAGTTGGGCAGCTTGCTCTTGTCCAGCTTCTGGAACACCCCGGCCTTGATCTGGGTATCGAGGAACTGGTTGGACGGCACTACCAAGTCATAGCCGGAGTTACCGGTCAACAGTTTGGCTTCCAGGGCTTCGTTGGTGTCGAAAGAGTCCCAGGTGACCTTGATGCCGGTCTGTTTGGCGAAGTCCTTGGGCACGGACGGCAGGATGTAATCGGCCCAGTTATAGACCCGCAACTCGCGTTGCTCGGCATGTGCGGCGCTGGCCAGCAGGGTCAGCCCGCAAACAGTGGCGCCCATCAAGCGTTTTATCGTGTGCATGGATCGGTTCCCCGGGTCGGCGTAGGTGAGTTTGATTCTTGCCGACACCGGGGGACGATCACAGAGGGAGGCAGGCCAAAAGGGGATTTTGATGGCCATTGTGCGTGTCCGGTTCTATGTCCGGACGATACCCTGGATCAGTTGTGGGAGGATCAGGGGTTATTCACACAGCAGACTGCAGCCGCTGCGCCAGCGCCTTGGCTTGTAACGCGACATCCGTGACTGCGGTACTTTCCCACCACATGCCACGCAACGGTGGCCCCATCGCAAACAGCCGCTGCGCGGGCTGCAACTGTGCATTCAGCACCGCGCCGTCAGCATCGGCAGCAATGCCCAGCCCCAGGTTGCCGGGCACTACCAGCCCGCGCTGCAGCAATTGCCGGGGCAAGGCCTTGTCCACGCGGCGCCAGTCGTATTCGATACCCGTTGAGTTGATCAGGCCGTCGCCCTGCACCCACACCGCTTCGGTCTGCCCGCGATAACGCAGGCGAATACGCAGCTGCGAGCTGTCCACGCCTTGCAGCGACGCCGCATGGATCGTCAGCCGTCCTGCTTCCAGCAACCGTTGCAGCAAGGCATTGCCCTGGGGCGGTGAGCGATGGTGATGGCTTTCCCACCAGGGCCGCACATGGCGCACAAACTGGCGACGCTGGGCATCGCTGGCCTGGCTCCAGAGCCTGGCGATATGCACCCGCACCGTGTCCAGCGGCGCCTGCCAGTCGATGCCCCGGGCTTGCGCCAGGGCACATTGGCGACGCAGTTCACGCAATAACTGCAAAGGGCTGCGCACGCCCGGCGCCAGGCTCAGGAAATCTTCCCAGACCGGCGGCTGACGGCGCACATGGGGCAACAGGCCGTGACGGGAAAACACCTCGATCGGCCCCCGATGCCCGGCCTGGTTCAGCGACTCAAGGGCATCGACCATGGTCAGCCCCGAGCCGATGATCAGCACCCGGGCATCCACTGGCAATGCACGCATGGCTTCGACATTCCACGGGTCCAGCGCGGCCGCATTCAAGCCGCTGGATTGACGCTGCGCCGTGCGCGCCGCCGGGAACATGCCGGTAGCCAATACCGCTGCGCCTGCCAGCAATACTTCGCCGCTCTTGAGCGTGACCCGCACGCCGTGTTCGAGGGTGTGTAAATCGACGGTTTCATCACGCACATGGATTAGGCTTGAGCCGTTCGCTTCACCGATGACCTGTGCTTCGGCCAGGCGCTGGCGGGCATACCGACCAAACAGCCCCCGCGGCGGGAACAGTTCGGCAACCGGCACCTGCTGGCTGGCGGACTCGGGCCAGCCACCCGCAGCGATATGCGCTTGCAGCCAGCGGGTCAGGTCGTCGGCATCATCGGGGTCGACGCTCATGCGCGCGGCATTGCCGTTAAGGGTATGCCCCAGCTCGGTGGCGCTGTAGGCCTCGCCCCGGCCCAGTTCGGGGCGGGGTTCCACCACCGTGATGCGCCGGTCACCCGGCAAGCGCAGCAGTTGCATGGCCAGCAAGGCGCCGCTCAGGCCACCGCCCACAATCAGGACATCAGTGTCGCGGATGGCAGGGGTTGCCTGTGCCATGTGCGGTTCATTCATGGAGGGCTCTCTCGTACTTGGGTGCAGGATCGACCGCTGATCCTGCATCCAGCTCCCCACTGTGTCCAGCCCCGCAGCGATTGACTTATTGCAGCGCCCGCGGGCGGTGGCTGCGCTGTTCGGCAGCAGGCGCGACGGCCTGTTGCAACTGGAAGTCAAACGTCAACTCGGCATAACGCCCCGCAACATCACGGGCACCGTCGTCGCGAAACTGCACGTCGCCCACCAGGCCTTCGCGGGTGGCATAGGCAAAGTCGTCCCACAGGTATTTGTCCCCGGACAGGTTGATCTGGGTGGTCAGGTGACGGTAACCGGGGGCCGAGATAAAGAAATGCACATGGGCCGGACGCTGGCCGTGACGACCCAGTTGATCGAGGCATTCCTGGGTCGGCCCCTGCGGGTCGCAGCCATAGCCCGAGGGCACGATGCTGCGGGCGCGGTAGCGGCCTTCGGCGTCGGTGATAATGCGCCGGCGCAGGTTGTATTCGGACTGGCTCTGGTCGAAGAACGAATAGGTGCCCTTGGTGTTGGCGTGCCACAGATCGACCGTGGCCCCGGCCAGCGGCTGGCCTTGAGTGTCGAACACCTGGCCTTCGAGAAACATCACGGTGGCACCCTCTTCGCGGCCATCGTCCATCCGCGCCTGGCCTTCAAACACCGGGGCCCCGGTTACATACAGCGGGCCTTCGATGGTGCGCGGGGTGCCGCCAGTCTGGCCGGCCTGCTCGTCCTTGGCGTCTTGCAACAGGTCGATAAAATGTTCGATGCCCAACCCGGCCACCAACAGCCCGGCTTCCGAGCGAGCGCCCAGACGGTTGAGATAATCCACCGACTTCCAGAACTCATCCTCGCTGATGTCGAGGTCTTCGATGATTTTGGCACTGTCCTGCAAGACCCGCAGGATGATGCTTTTCAGGCGCGGGTTGCCGTTGTCGCTGGTAAAGCCGGCGGCTTCTTTGAAGAAGCTCTGGACGGCAGCGGTATGGGAAATTTTCACGGTCATGGGGCTCACCTCATCTTGTTCTTGTGCAAGGGATAGAAAGCGTTAACGGTCGTCGCTGTGGATCGAAGACGGATGACGGCACAGCCCTTCGATCTGGATATCCATGTAGGGGAAAAGCGGCAATTGCAGCAGGGTGTCGTGCAGGGCCTCGACACTGGCCACGTCAAATACGCTGTAGTTGGCGTAATGCCCGGCAATGCGCCATAGGTGGCGCCACTTGCCTTCCTGTTGCAGGCGTTGGGCCAGTTCCTTTTCGTCGGCCTTGAGCTGCGCGGCCTTGGCCGGGTCCATGTCGAGGGGCAGGTTGACGGTCATTTTTACGTGGAAAAGCATGGGGCTCTCCTTAAAGAAATAGGGGAAGGGTCTGTGGGAGCGGGCTTGCTCGCGATAGCATCAGCGCAGTTGGCCTGATGCACCGAGTTGTCTGCATCGCGAGCAAGCCCGCTCCCACAGGGGTTTTTCAGCGTGTCAGCGGCTGAAACGGGCCAGACGCTCTTCGTCCAGGCTCAGGCCCAGACCCGGCGTGCGCGGAATATGCAGCTCAAAATCCCGGTATTGCGGCGCCTCGGTCACGATGTCTTCGGTCAGCAGCAGCGGCCCGAACAGCTCGGTACCCCAGGTCAGTTGCTTGAGGGTGAGGAAGGCATGGGCCGACGCCAGGGTGCCCACCGAGCCTTCAAGCATGGTGCCGCCGTACAGGGCGATACCCGCCGCCTCGGCAATCTGCGCCGTGCGCAACACCGCACGGGGACCGCCGTTTTTGGCGATCTTGAGGGCAAACACGCTGGCTGCACCGTCCGCCGCCAGGCTGAAGGCGTCCTCCACGCTTTCGATGGACTCGTCAGCCATGATCGGCGCCGGGCTGCGCAGGTTCAGGCGCACCTGCCCGGAGCGGTTGACCCGGGAAATCGGCTGTTCGATCAGGTCAATACCGTTGTCACCCAGCACCTGGCAACCGCGGATGGCCTGGGATTCGTCCCAGTACTGGTTGACGTCCACCCGCACACTGGCGCGATCGCCCAGGGCCTTCTTGATCGCCAGCACATGCTTGAGGTCCTGTTCCAGCGGGTTGGCACCGATCTTCAACTTGAAGATGCGATGGCGACGCCTGTCGAGCATCTGCTCGGCTTCGGCAATGTCGCGGCCGGTGTCGCCGCTGGCCAGGGTCCAGGCCACTTCCAGGCTGTCGCGCACTCGCCCGCCCAGCAACTCGCTGACCGGCAGGCCCAGGCGCTTGCCCTGGGCGTCCAGCAGCGCGGTTTCGATACCGGATTTGGCAAAGGTATTGCCCTTGGCAATCCTGTCCAGGCTTTGCATGGCGGCGTTGATATTGGCCGCCGGCTGGCCCACCAGCATCGGCGCCAGATGCGCATCGATATTGGCCTTGATGCTTTCCGGGCTTTCGTAGCCATACGCGAGACCGCCAATGGTGGTGGCTTCGCCGATGCCTTCGATACCGTCGCTGCACCGCAGGCGCACAATCACCAGGGTCTGCTTGCGCATGGTGTGCATCGCCAGGGTGTGCGGGCGGATGGTCGGCAGGTCGACGATCTGGGTGGTCAGGCTTTCAATCAGGATTGGGTTCATGGCAATTGTCCATTCTGTCAGGGAGGTCAACCGAGGTCGCCGCCGCCCACCGGCAGGGTTACGCCGGTGATATAGGAAGCTTCGTCGCTGGCCAGGAACAGGATTGCGCCGACCTGCTCATCGAGGCTGGCGTAGCGTTTCATCAGACTGCTGTCGAGGGTCTGGTCGACGATTTGCTGGTACCAGATCTTCTCGTCAGGGCTTTGCTCGGCATCGTTGCGCGCAATCCGCCGCGGCGGTGCTTCAGTGCCGCCAGGTGCGGTGGCATTGACGCGAATTCCGCGCTGGGCATTCTCGAATGCCAGGCAGGCCGTGAGTGCATTCACGCCCCCCTTGGCCGCGCCGTAAGGTACGCGGTTGACGCTGCGGGTAGCGATTGAAGAAACATTCACAATCGCCCCGCGGCCCTGTTCAAGCATGTAGGGCAATGCGGCATGGCAGCACCACAAGGTGGGAAACAGCGAGCGGCGCACTTCGGCCTCGATTTCTTCGGCCTGGTAATGCTCGTAAGGCTTGGCCCAGATAGTCCCGCCCACATTGTTGACCAGCACGTCGAGACGGCCGAAGGTGTCCACCGCTGCGGCCATCACCCGCACACAGTCGGCGTACTGCTCAAGGTCGGCAGTCAGGGCCAGCACGCCCTCTCCTTGCAGTTCAAAGACCAGCTCGGAACGGTCGACCGCAATCACCTGCGCGCCTTCGTCCAGCAGGCGCTCGCACACGCGACGGCCAATGCCCTGGGCCGCGCCGGTGACCAGCGCGACCTTGTTGGCAAATCTGTTGTTCATCACAACCTCCGATTAAAGAATCAAGCCGCAGCGGCAAACTTCTCGTAGTAGAAATTGGCCGGGGTAATGCCCTGCTCGCGGATATAGAGGTTGACCGCTTCCACCATCGGCGGCGGGCCGCACAGGTACACATCGACATCACCGTGGTTGAGATGGCCCGGCTCGATATGCTGGGTGACATAGCCCTTGAGCGGATGCTGGCTCTGCGGGTTGGCCACGCAGGCACTGAAACTGAAGTTGGCAATGCGCTCGCTCAAGGCTTGCAGGCGATCGAGTTCAACCAGATCAAAATCATTGCTCACGCCGTAAATCAGATGCACCGGATGGGCACTGCCCTGCTCGGCGATTTTTTCCAGCATGGCAGTAAACGGCGCCAGCCCGGTGCCGCCAGCCAGCAGCAGCAAGGGCCGCTGGATCTGGCGCAGGTAGAAGCTGCCCAGCGGCCCGGCCAGGGTCATGCTGTCGCCCGCCTTGGCGATACCGGTCAAAAAGCTGCTCATCAGCCCGCCCGGCACGTTGCGGATCAGAAAGCTGACCTCGCCATCCTTTTGCAGGGTGCTGAAGGAATAGGCCCGCGTCTGCTCGCTGCCGGGCACGTTGAGGTTGACGTACTGCCCCGGCAGGAAGGCCAGGCTGCTCAGGGACTCGCCCTTGAGTGACAGGGCAATGGTGCTTTCGGACAACTGGCGCACATCACTGATGGCGGCCTCAAAGCTGGCCTGGCGGGTCTTGCACACGGATGAAGAGGCAGGCACCCGCACCACGCAATCGCTGGCGGCACGCATCTGGCAGGTCAGCACATAGCCCTGCTCGACCTCCTCTGCGCTGAGGGCGTCTTCGATATAGTCCTCGCCCAGCTCATAACGCCCGGCCTCGGCAAAGCACTTGCAGGTACCACAAGCGCCGTCACGACAGTCCAGCGGAATATTGATGCCCTGACGGTAAGCGGCGTCAGCCACGGTTTCCTGGCCATTGGTCTCGATAAAACGGGTCACCCCGTCTTCGAAGTTGAGGGCAATTTGAAAACTCATAATGTACCTCGCAGGCAATGCCGCGCCCCGGGCGCCCACAGGCACCGTGCAGCACGCATCACAGCCTTGATCAGATGTGGTAGATGTCGATGACCTGACGCACGTAGTCATTCTTGAGCACGACTTTCTTGGCCTTGATCAGCGGCTGCGGGGCGCGCATATCGAGGGTGTAGAAGCTGGTGCCGAAGTAGCTGTCGTAGGTCTTGTAGCGATAGCTGAGGGTGTGCCAGTTGAACCGCACATGGCACAGGCCATCGGCTTCGTCGACGATCTCGATATTGCTCAGGTTGTGCGAGGTACGAGTGTCGGGGATGGTCGCACTGGAGCGCTCGGTCTTGATGCGGAATACGCGGTCTTCCAGACCGCCACGGTTGCCGTACCAGATCAGCGAAATTTCGCTTTGCGGGTCTTCGGTCAAGGTGTCGTTGTCATCCCAGCACGGCATCCAGAAGCTGGCATCGGCGGCGTACAACTCCAGCCATTGATCCCACTGGCCATCGTCCAGGTAACGTGCTTCGCGGTACAGAAAGTCGCGCACAATCGCGTAGAGGCTGTTCATTGCACGGCCTCCACGGGGATCAGCGCCGGTTCGCCGGCGGCGGCCTTGAGCATGGTTTGCTGCCAGTACTTGTGTTGCAGCACAAACAGGCCTTCGTCCTCGGTGCGCACGCCGGAGAGCAGCGGCTTGAGATCGATTTCCTCGGCCGCCGCATCGGCGCCCTCGACCCAGTGTTCGGCCCCGCGGGACATGTCATTCCAGCCGCGCCCTGCGCCGTAACCGGTCTGGCAGGAGCGGAACTCTTCCAGGTCATCCGGGGTGGCCATGCCACTGACGTTGAAGAAATCTTCGTACTGGCGGATACGTTTGGTGCGCGCCTCGCTGCTCTCGCCCTTGGGCGCAATGCAGTAGATGGTGATCTCGGTCTGGTTCACGCTGATCGGTCGAGCAATACGAATCTGCGAGCTGAACTGGTCCATCAGGTACACATTGGGATACAGGCACAGGTTGCGCGAGTTCTCGATCATCCAGTCGGCGCGGGCCTGGCCGAAGTCGCGGGCCAGTTCGTCACGGCGCTCCCAGGCGGGGCGATCCTCGGGGTTGGCCCAGCGGGTCCAAAGCAGCAGATGGCCGTGGTCGAACGAGTAGAAACCGCCGCCGCCCTTGGCCCAGCTGCCGGCACTCATGGTCTTGATCTCTTCACCGGCTTCGCGCAGGGTGCGCTGGTTTTGCGTAGCGGCGTAGTTCCAGTGCACGGAACTGACGTGATAGCCATCGGCGCCGTTTTCGGCGGTGAGTTTCCAGTTGCCTTCATAGATATAGGAACTGGAGCCGCGCAGCACTTCCAGGCCATCGGCGGACTGGTCGACGATCATGTCGATGATCTTGGCCGACTCGCCCAGGTGCTCGGCCAGGGATTTCACGTCTGGGTTGAGGCTACCGAACAGAAAGCCGCGATAGGACTCGAAGTGCGCCACTTTGGTCAGGTCATGGGAGCCTTCGCAGTTAAAGCCTTCGGGGTAGCCGGCCGCAGCCGGGTCCTTGACCTTGAGCAGCTTGCCGCTGTTGTTGAAGGTCCAGCCGTGGAACGGGCAGGTATAGCTGGCGCGGTTGCCGGTCTTGTGCCGACACAGCATGGCGCCGCGATGGCTGCAGGCGTTGAGAAAAGCGTTGAGTTCACCGGCCTTGTTGCGCGCGATGAAAATCGGCTGGCGGCCCATGGTGGTGGTCAAAAAATCGTTGACGTTGGGGATCTGGCTCTCGTGGGCAAGGTAGATCCAGTTACCCTCGAAGATATGCGTCATTTCGAGTTCAAAGAGGTCGGGATCGGTAAACATCTCGCGCTTGCAGCGGTAGATGCCCTTATCCTTGTCGTCTTCCAGCATGGCATTCAAGTAATCGATACCCAGGGACATGGCCAGGGCCTCCGTTGTTATTATCCAGGCCGGGTCAGGTTAGGGAATCGATGTGCGGGGCAATATCCGTTTACTGCCAATCGTTATCCGATTAGTGCAGGCAGCCGGTTATTTCTGTGGGAGCGGGCTTGCTCGCGATGCAGACGACGCGATGATCCTGTGACACCGCAGCGATCCCATCGCGAGCAAGCCCGCTCCCACCCCAGCAGGTGGCGGCACGTTCAATACCGGCGCTTGAGGGTGCTCGAAGGCAGTTCGCCAAACTGCAGGCGGTAGCTCTCTGAGAACCGCCCCAAATGCACAAAGCCATAATCGAGCGCCAGTTCGGTGAGGCTGCGCACCGTGCAACCGGGGTCGCTCAAGCAAGTGTGGATACGCGCCAGCTTGCGCTGGCGGATGTACTGCAAAGGGGTCACGCCCAATTGGCGCTCGAACAGGCTGTAGAGCGAGCGCTGGCTGATGCACGCTTGCGCAGCCAGGTCTTCGCTGCTGATTTCCTGCTTGAGGTTGCGCTCGATGTAATCAAGGAGGCGCTCAATACTGGCACTGGCGGATGCCAGGTTTTCGCGGCTGATATTGGTCTGCATCAGGGTCAGCAACTTGCTGGCGACAATCTGCGTGTAATGCTCCTGCACCCGCAGCAGCGGGTCACTGGCCTCGGACTCCTGGCACACCATGCCCAGCAAGCCAAGAAAGCCTTCCAGCTCATCGAGCCGGTAGTGGTTGCGCATAAAACGCACCCCGCCCGCCGGCCGCCGCCAGCGCTGATCGTCACACACCGACTCAAGCAATTTGACCGGCAGCTTGAGGATGAACTTTTCACAGTCCTGAGAGTAAGTCAGATCCACCGGATCATCCGGGTTGATCACCAGCAGCTCCCCCGGCCCCAGATGCTGCTCGCGGTTCGCGCCGCGCCACAGGCAATTGCCGCGCAGCAGCACCTGCAAGTGAAAGATGCTCTCCAGTGCCGGCGAGGTCACGCGCACACTGCCGCCATAACTGATACGGCACAGATCCAGCTCGGCGAACTTGCGGTGATTGAGGCTGGCCAGCGGCCGGGTAGTTCGGGAAAGGCCAATACAGTGCTGCCCAACATGCCGGTTCACATAATCGGACACGGCATGGGGGTCAGCATGTCGGAACACACTACTGCGCTCGCTCAGCAGGCGGCTATCCATCGGTCAGGTACTCGGTGTTGTCATTATTATTGGCGTCACGTGCGCCAGAGTAGGCACGCCGACCCTGGCAGGGCAATTGGACCCTCGGCTAATGTGCGATAATCGAACGCTTTTAGCCGGGTGGTTGCGCCGCCCCTGCAAAAAACTGGCTTACCCTGTGCGCCCTAAAAACAACAAACAAGAGACTTTCGATGCTGCCCCGCCTTCGCCATGCCCCTTTGTACCTCGCCCTGTTGAGCACACTGACCGGAACCAGCCATGCGGCTGACCTGAACTGGGTCGACCCCGCCGTCGCGGCGGTCAATGACCAGGTGATTTCGCTGCGCCACACCCTTCACCAGAACCCGGAGATGGGTAATCAGGAATTCAAGACCGCCGCCCTGGTCGCCGAGCAGCTTAAAAGCCTAGGCCTGCAAGTGCGCACCGGCGTCGGCAAGACCGGCGTCGTTGGCGTGCTCAAGGGCGGCCTGCCCGGGCCGGTCGTGGCCCTGCGTGCCGATATGGACGCCCTGCCCGTCAAGGAAATGACCGGCCTGCCCTACGCCAGCACGGCTACCGGTATCCGCCTGGGCAAAACCGTACCGGTGATGCACGCCTGCGGCCATGACACCCACACCGCCATGCTGCTGGGCGCAGCCAGAATGCTGGCCGAGCATCGCGACCAGGTGGCCGGCACCGTGGTATTCCTGTTCCAGCCTGCCGAAGAAGGCGCGGCGGATGTCGACGAGTTCGAGACCGATACCCTGATCGGCGCCCAGGCCATGATCCGCGACGGTGCCCTGGACTCACCCAAGGTCGAAGCGATCTTTGGCGTGCATGTGATGGCGGGCTACCCCACCGGTCATCTGTATTACAAGGCCGGCACCGTGCTCAACAGCAGCGACGGCTTTCGCCTCATCGTCAAAGGCCAGCAGACCCACGGCTCGGCGCCCTGGAGCGGGGTTGACCCGGTGGTGGCCAGCGCCGCCATCATCGACGGCCTGCAAACCCTGGTCAGCCGCCGTGCCGACCTGTCACAAGGCATGGGGGTGATCAGTGTCGGCACGCTCAATGCCGGTTCTGCGGCCAATATCATCCCCGAGACCGTGGAAATGACCGGCACCATTCGCAGCAACAGCGCCGCGGTGCGCGACACCCTGCTGAAAAAAATGCCGCCGCTGGTGCAAGGCATTGCCAGCGCCTACGAGGCCAAGGCCGACCTGCTGCTGGTCAACCATGCGCCGGTCACCAGCAACGACCCGCAACTGACCGCAGCCATGGTCCCGGCCCTGCAACTGGCTGCGCCAGGCAAGGTGCAGTTGCTGCCTGCGTCCCTGTCGCCAAGCGAAGACTTCTCGTACTACGCCGAAAAAGTCCCGGGATTGTTTGTATTTTTGGGTGCTACGCCTGAAGGGCAGGACATGAGCAAGGCCGCCAACAACCACAGCCCCTACTTCACCGCCGACGATGCCACCCTGGCCACCGGGGTGAAGGCCCATGTGCAGTTTGTGATGAATTATCCGGGGCGGGTGCGCGGCAGTTGAATCGCAGGCAAACGCCTTGCCCACGCTGACAGCACGGCGCTGACGGGTTTGCCGTCAGCGCCACAGGCTAGTGGCTGGGTGTGCTGCGCAGATACTCCAGCACTGCGGCCTGATCCCCGGCAAAGGCAATGCGCGAGCCCTTTTTCTCGCGCTGGAAGGCGTACATCGGGTCGTAATACTCGCGCAGCAGGGCTTCGATCCAGACCCGGTGCAGGTCTACCGCACCGCAGCGTTCCTGCTCCTGCAAGGCCTCTTGCATGACCGCCTGCAAGCGCTGGTGGCGCTCGCCGCCCAGGCGCCGCTGGATATTGGCCAGGCTTTCAAGCAGGCGCCGGGAGAACAGGGCAAAGCCATGTTCGCCATTGCTGGCGGTGAACTCGGCACACAAGTCCACTACATAGTCGCGCAGGATGCGTTCAACCCGGCTTTCCAGGCGGTCTTCAAGCCAGACCACAGGGGCGCCCTGCATACGTTGATACAACGTCAGCGGCAAGGCGCAGCTACCCACCGTGCGGCTTTCGTCTTCAACCACAAAACCTTCATGGCCCTTGGCGCGCTTCTTCAGCACGTCAATGGCCAGCCGATTTTCAAAGTCGATATTCGACGGCTGCGCCGTGGCCCGCTTGCCGAAACTTGAGCCGCGATGGTTGGCATGGCCCTCCAGGTCCAGGCCATTGTTGAGCTGCACCAGCACATCGGTCTTGCCAGTGCCGGTCATGCCGCCGAGCACGGTCATGTCGCACTGGGCCACGGCGTCGTCCAGGGTCTGGATCAGGAAGCTACGCAGGGCCTTGTAACCGCCGGTCACGCGCGGGTAATCGATCCCGGCATCGTGCTTGAGCCACTGCTGGACAATCTGCGAGCGCATGCCGCCACGAAAGCAGTACAGGCAACCCTCGGGGTTGGCCCGGGCAAAATCGGCCCAGGCCTGCAGGCGCTCGGCCTTGACCTGCCCCGACACCAGTTGGTGGCCCAGCACCACCGCCGCCTGCTGGCCTTGCTGCTTGTAGCAGGTGCCCACCCGCTCGCGCTCGCGGTCGGTCATCAGCGGCAGGTTGACCACCCCGGGGAACGCCCCCTTGTGAAATTCGATCGGCGCGCGGGTGTCCATCATCGGCCGGTCATTGAGAAACAGCTCGCGATAGTCGGTGACGTCATCAGCCATCATGACACCTCAACCGCGTATGTCTGTCGCTCAACCAACTGGCCGATCGGCTCCAGGGTCAGGCCATGCTCACTGGCCATTTGCAGGAATGCCTGATTACCTTCCGGGCTCACTGCAACCAGCAGGCCCCCACTGGTTTGCGGGTCGCAAAGCACACGTTTGTGCAGCTCTTGCAGCGGCGACAGTTGGGCGGCGTAACTGTCATAGTTGCGCAAGGTGCCACCCGGCACGCAACCCTGTTCCAGGTAATACTCGACCGAGGCCAGGCGCGGCACCCTGGCGTATTCGATCTGTGCCGTCAGCTGACTGCCATCGGCCATTTCCACCAGATGGCCGAGCAGGCCAAAACCGGTTACGTCGGTCATGGCCTTGACCCCGTCGAGTTTGGCGAACTGGCTGCCCACCTTGTTCAGCGTACACATCCAGTCCCGCGCCAGGCCGACATCGGCGGTGCGCAACTTGCCCTTTTTCTCGGCGGTGGTGAGGATACCGATGCCCAGGGGCTTGGTCAGGTACAACAGGCATCCCGCCGTGGCGGTATCATTGCGCTTCATCTGGCGCTTGTTGACCACGCCAGTCACGGCCAGGCCGAAAATCGGCTCGGGGGTATCGATGGAATGCCCGCCCGCCAGCGGGATGCCGGCGTCATCACACACGGCGCGACCACCGCGGATCACTTCGCGGGCCACTTCAGGCGGCAACAGATGCACCGGCCAGCCCAGAATCGCAATGGCCATCAATGGGTCACCGCCCATTGCATAGATGTCGCTGATGGCATTGGTGGCGGCAATACGGCCGAAATCGTAAGGGTCATCGACGATCGGCATAAAGAAATCGGTGGTCGAAACCACCCCGCGCTCGTCATCCAGGGCATAGACCGCAGCATCGTCACGCGAGGCATTGCCGACCCACAGCTTGGGGTCGAGGTTTTGCGCGCCGCTGCCGGCAAGGATCACTTCCAGTACCTGAGGCGAAATCTTGCACCCGCACCCCGCACCGTGGCTGTACTGGGTCAGGCGGATCGGCTCGCTCATAAAGGTACCTCGGGTCAATTTCAAAGCAGCAGATACTAGCAGAGCCGAGCATTGCATGCGCCGGCAAGCCACGCGCGCACTCGGTACCCGGCCTGCATTGCGTCTGCATCAAGGGGTGACCGGCATACTGAAAAGCGACCTGCCGGTCACATATGTAGTGCCTGAAAATAATCACTACATACGTATTGACGGCACGATTTTCCCCCAGCATTATGCAGACGTCTTCCCCACCGGAAGCGCTGGAAAGGGTTGTTGCAAGCATGCCCGACGAGCTGTCGGGCTGTTCCGGGATAGGTACTGCCCACAAGGCAGAATTGATGAAGCTGACCTGGCTTGATCGTCCGCGTCAAAGACGACAGGGGCTAGCGAAACGTCCTCAAGAAGCTTGTGGCTGATGCGTCATGTCACTCAGGCATCCTGGTTCACGCTGCTCTCCTTCGCTTTACGCTCTTTATGTAGTGCCGAGCTTTACTACTACATATGACGAACTCAAGACAGATCTGCTTTGGATGGACACTACGCAGCGCTGCATGTGCAGTTGCGCGAATCAATTAGACAGATCAACGAGTAGTCAAGGAGTTAGCCATGAACCTGAATAACCAACCGACTGTTAACGAGCTGGCTCGACTCTTCGCTGCCCAGAAAGACACGCTGAACGACCACATCCTGTGGATCAGCGATGCCGGTGATGTGCGTATCGATCCTGTAACGTCGTGCAAGGAAGAAACCAGATTCGAGGAAGAACGCCCACAAATGCGTGCCCACCTCAAAATGTACCGCCGTGGCCAAGGCTACGTGGGCAAAAAGGCTGCAGCCGATAGCGACTACATGGCGCGCGTGCTGCAAACCTTGACCCTGACCTGGCAAAAAGCGCAAACCGCGCCTGCGCTGGTCAAGGTTAACAGCTACAGCTGATAGCCCCGCCGTACAAGAAAGCCCCGGATAACCCCCGGGGCTTTTTCAATTTCAGGCTTGCGGGGTTTTAATGCAGACCTCCGTGCCTCGGCCGCCGCCATTGTAGTCAGGCAGGTAATAGGACTTGTGCAGCGTGGTGGTGTATTGCCCCTTGCTGTCCTGGTCCCGGGTGATGGTCGCGAGCCCGACTCCGCGATCGGTGGCGGCCTCCAGGCTGTCATTGGCAAAATACATCGCCAGTTGCTGGCCCTGGGCTGCGGCGTAGCCTGTATAGATGGCCTTGTCGCTACCCAGGTCAACTTCAAGCTTGAACGTGTAGGCACCAAAGTTCTGGCTGAAGTGGCTGGATTTTTCATCCACCTTGAAACTCAGATCGCCCTTGAAGGCGCCGTCATGGCTGTCAAAGCCCGTGCATTTATAATCGCCGGCTATATACAACGGATCGTTGACTGCCCCATCTGCCAGCACAAAACCGGCAGGGGCCAAACTGGTCACGAGTACAAGTGCGTTCACTACATTCCTGGTCAAGTTACCCGACATGTTTCCCCCTCGAAACAATGTAATAAGGATGGGCTGTAACCGTCGGAAATCTACACATCTACCGGCACTGGCATCTACTGAACTACAAAACGGATTGTGGCAAAAATTGTCCTTCAAGCAGGTGGTTGTTTCCTGTGGGAGCAGGCTCCCACAGGGTGTCAGACCGCCTGCTCCAGCTCAGGCACTGCGTCGAACAGGTCCGCCACCAGGCCATAATCGGCCACCTGAAAAATCGGCGCTTCTTCGTCCTTGTTGATCGCCACGATCACCTTGGAGTCTTTCATGCCGGCCAGATGCTGGATCGCGCCGGAAATGCCCACCGCGATATACAGCTGTGGTGCAACAATCTTTCCGGTCTGGCCGACCTGCATGTCGTTGGGTACAAAGCCTGCGTCCACCGCCGCGCGAGATGCGCCGACCCCTGCTCCCAGCTTGTCAGCCAGGGCATACAGGTACTTGAAGTTGTCGCCGTTCTGCATGCCGCGCCCACCGGAAACCACGACCTTGGCGGCGGTCAGCTCAGGGCGGTCCGACTTGGCCAGTACCTCGCCCACGAACGACGACGTGCCAGCATCGTGAACCGCTGCAACCGCCTCAACCACTGCCGCCCCCCCTTGCGCGGCAACCGGGTCGAAACCGGTGGCACGCACGGTGATCACTTTCACCGGCGCAGTGGACTGCACGGTGGCAATGGCGTTACCGGCGTAGATCGGGCGGGTGAAGGTGTCGGCGCTGACCACCGAGATGATCTCGGAGATCTGGTCTACGTCCAGCTGTGCAGCAACCCGCGGCAGGATGTTTTTGCCGTTGGAGGTCGCGGCGGCCAGGATGTGGCTGTAGCCGGCACCCAGCTCTGCAACCAGCGGGGCAAGGTTTTCCGGCAACTGATGGGCATAAGCCGCGTTATCCGCAACCAGCACTTTGGCCACGCCAGCGATCTGTGCAGCCGCCTGCGCCACGCTGCCCAGCCCCTGCCCGGCCACCAGCAGGTGAATGTCAGCGCCGATTTGGCCAGCCGCCGCCAGCGTGTTCAGGGTTGCCGATGCAATACCGACACCATCATGTTCTGCAAGTACCAGGACCGTCATGTTCAGATCACCTTCGCTTCGTTTTTCAGTTTCTCGACCAGTTCAGCCACCGACTTGACCTTGATACCCGCGCTGCGTGCAGCCGGGGCTTCAACTTTGAGGGTCGAGTGGGTCGAAGCAGTCGAAACACCCAACGCGTCTGGCGTCAGCACTTCAAGCGGCTTTTTCTTGGCTTTCATGATGTTTGGCAGGGACGCATAACGCGGCTCGTTCAAACGCAGGTCGGTGGTGATGATCGCCGGCAAGCTCAGCGAAACAGTTTGCGCGCCGCCGTCGACTTCACGCGTGACGGCAACCTTGTCACCTGCCACTTCAACCTTGGAGGCGAACGTACCCTGGCCGAAACCGGTCAGCGCAGCCAGCATCTGGCCAGTCTGGTTGTTGTCGCTGTCGATGGCCTGTTTGCCCAGGATCACCAGCTGAGGCTGTTCCTTGTCGACAACGGCCTTGAGCAGCTTGGCCACGGCCAGCGAGGTCAGGTCTTCGGCGGACTCGACGAGAATGGCGCGATCGGCACCCAGAGCCAGCGCGGTACGCAGCTGTTCCTGAGCAGTGGTCGGGCCGATGGAGACGACGACGATTTCAGTCGCAACACCTTTTTCTTTCAGGCGTACGGCTTCTTCCACGGCGATTTCGCAGAAGGGGTTCATCGACATCTTGACGTTGGCGAGGTCAACGCCGGAGTTGTCCGCCTTGACGCGAACCTTGACGTTGTAATCGACCACGCGCTTGATACAGGCCAGCACCTTCATTGTTGCTCCCTCTATGGCTACTTGAATGGAAAAGCCCTAAACCGTTGCGGGCTCGACAGGCAAAATCAATTGATCCGGCACCGACTGCCCCGAGTTGCGCGCCACTAAGTAATACACCAGCGCCGGCAACGTCAGGCCAATGATCCACGAGATATCGGTGCCGCCCAGAGGCTCCACCAAAGGCCCGGTATAAAAGCTGGTGGCGATAAACGGCAACTGCACCACCACCCCGAAGGCGTACACCACAATACCGCGCAGGTTCCAGCGACCGTATCGGCCATTCGGGTTAGACAGCGCCGGTACGTCGTAGCGCTCCTTGCTGATCAGGTAGAAGTCCACCAGGTTGATCGCGCTCCAGGGCGTGAAAAACGCCAGCAAAAACAGGATAAATGCCGAGAAATCCTTGAGGAACGAATGCTGCCCGAGCAAGGCCAGCGCGGTGGCAAAACCGACCATCAGCAGGATGTAAAACAGGCGCAGGGTTTTCGAGATTTCATGGTTGCCACGAAAACCGCTGACGATGGTGGCCAGGGACATGAAACTGCCGTAGGCATTGAGTGTGGTGATGGTCACCTTGCCGAACACCACGCAAAAATACAGCAGCGCCGCCATCGCCCCGCTCGCCCCCATGCCGACGATGTACGACACCTCATGCCCGGCAAACTGGTTGCCCGCCAGCGCCGCCACGAACACGCCGAAGACCATCGAGATCTGCGAGCCCACCACCGAGCCCAGGCCCACCGCCAGAAAGGTTTTCAGCGATGAGGTCGAGGCTGGCAAGTAGCGCGAGTAGTCCGCCACATAAGGCCCGAAGGCGATCTGCCAGGAGGCTGACAACGAAATCGCCAACAGAAAACTGCTCAAGGAAAAGTGTTTGTTGCTGAGCAACAGGCTTATGTCGTTTTGCGAAATCAAGGTGTAGAACAGATAGAAAAACGCCAGCACCCCGACCACGCTTGCCACCCGGCCGATCATGTGGATGGTGCGATAGCCCAGGATGGTCAGCAGCACGATCAGCGCGGCAAAGATCAGGATGCCCCACGAGTCGCTCACCCCCACCAACTGCCCCACCGCCTGCCCGGCCAGCACCGAACCGCTGGCCGAAAAGCCCACATACATCAGGCACACCAGCACGATGGGAATCACCGCGCCATAGACGCCGAACTGCACCCGGCTGGAAATCATCTGCGGCAGGCCCAGCTTGGGCCCCTGCGCCGCATGCAACGCCATGATGGTGCCGCCCAGCACCTGCCCGATGAGCAGGCCGATCAACGACCAGAACACATCGCCACCCAACACCACGGCCAAGGCCCCGGTGACAATGGCGGTGACTTGCAGGTTGGCCCCGAACCACAGGGTGAACTGACTGAACAGACGCCCGTGGCGCTCCGACTCGGGGATGTAATCGATAGAGCGCTGTTCGACCAGCGAGGCCCGCGGTGAATCTTGGTTGAGCGTGGACATAAGCAGTTCCTTCAGGCTGGCACCCGGGGTGCGCCGTGTTGTTATGGGAAAGACTTTTCCAATCCTTGGCCGTTGGTTATCTGGCCGCGTCGAGCAAGGCGCGGGAGATGATGATTTTCTGCACCTCGGAGGTGCCTTCAAAAATCCGCAGGATCCGCGCATCGCGCACATAGCGTTCCAGCGGCAAGTCGCGGCTGTAACCGTAACCACCATGCAGTTGCAGCGCGGCATCAGTGATAAACCCGGCGCATTCGGCGGCCACCAGTTTTGCCGTGGCCGAGTCCAGGCTGAAACGCTCGCCGCTGTCACGCCGGGCGGCAGCTTTCATGGTCAGCAGGCGCGCACTTTCCAGTTGCGCGTACATATCGGCCAGGCGCCATTGCGTGCCCTGATACGCCGCCAGCGGCTTGGGCCCGATCTGGCGTTCGCGCACCCAGCTCAAACTCGCCTGCAATGCCGCATTGGCGATGCCCAGGGACATGGCCGCCACCTCTACCCGACCGCGGTCCAGCACCGCCATCGCCGTGTTGAAACCCTGGCCTTCAATACCGAGCAGTGCCGACGCCGGCAGCCAGCAGTCCAGCGCCAGTTCATAGATGGTACTGCCGCGCAGGCCCATGGTTTTTTCCGGGCTGGAGAAGCTGATGCCCGCCGTGCCCCGGGGCACCATAAAGGCGCTGATGCCCTTGTGGCCGGCTTCGGCGTCCGTTTTGACGTAGAGCACAATAAAGTCGGCCTCCTTGGCATTGGTGATGTAGTGCTTGTTGCCGCGCACCCGCCAGCCGCCTTCTTCACGCACGGCGCGGCTGCGCATGTCGGTCGGGTTGGAACCCGCCGCAGGTTCAGTCAGGGCAAAGGCACCAAGCAGTTCACCGCTGGCCGCGCGTGGCAACCATTCCTGCTTTTGCTCCTCGGTGCCGCCCAGCAGGATCGAGTCCGTGGCCAGGAAGTGCGCGGTCATGGCCGACGCGGTGGAGGCACAGGCCCCTGCTACCGCTTCCACCACGCGGCTCATGGCCAGGCTGCCGATGCCCGGGCCGCCATATTCTTCCGGCAGGTTGATACCCATGCAGCCCAGGTCGCCCAATGCCTTGATGCTGGCCAGGCAGAACGTTTCGGTTTCGTCATAGTGCTGGGCCAGGGGCTGGATCACTTCGCGGGCCACTTGTTCGGCACTGTCGACGACGGCCAATTCTTCTGCAGTCATTTCAAAGTTCATGGGTGTACTCCTGCCTTGCTAAAGCCGAATTCGGCGTTGTCGGCGCCCAGACGCGGGGCGATGGAAGTGCTATGAGGTTTACGGCCATTGAAGAACACCGGTTGCGGCACCAGTGCCAGCGCCGCGCCTTCGGGTTGAACCTGCAACTGGCGGACCCGGGCATGTTCACTGCTGGCCGCCTGCTGCAGGTCCCACACCGGCGACGACGGCACTCCGGCCTCGAGCAGGCCGTCGCACAACTGTTCCACACTGTGCTGCGCGGTCCAGCTTTCGATGGCGGCATGCAGTGCCGGCTCGTGCAAGGTGCGCTGGCTGTCATCGATAAAGCGCGCATCGCTCGCCAGCTCCGGCTGGCCCATGCACTGGCACAGGCGCTCGAACAAACGATTGCTCGCCACCGCAATCACCACCAGGCCATCCGCTGCGCGGTAGGTGTCAAACGGGGTGGAGACCGGATGCCGATTGCCTACCAGCCCGGGCGCCACGCCCTTGGCATAGAGGTTGGACAGGCCGGTCACCTGCAGACTGAACAACACATCAAACATGGCCACATCGATGTACTGCGCTCCCGGAGCATGCCGTTCCCGGGCAAACAGCGCCGAGCTGATCGCCCAGGCGGCATACACCCCGGCACACAGGTCGCCGATCGCCTCCCCACTGCGGGTGGGGCCGGTGGCAGCAAAACCGGTCACGCTCATCAGGCCGGACATGGCTTGCGCCACAATGTCGTAGGCCGGGCGCTTTGACAGCGGCCCTTGCTGGCCAAAACCGGAGATGCTGGCGTAGATCAGCCGCGGGTTGTGCTGCTTGAGGCTGTCAAAATCGATGCCCAGACGCTGCGTCACGCCAGGGCGGAAGTTCTCCACCAGCACATCGGCATCGGCCACCAGCTCATAAAAACGCTGGCGCTGCGCCGGGTTTTTAAAGTCGATCTCAACGCTGCGCTTGCCGCGGTTGATCAGGCCGAAATACACGCTTTCGCCATCCAGAAACGGCCCCAGGTGACGGGCATCATCGCCCTCCTCGGGTACTTCGAACTTGATCACGTCGGCCCCCAGATCCGCCAGCATGGCGGTGCAATGAGGTCCGGCCAGCACACGGCTGATATCCAGCACCCGCACCCCCTGCAGTTGTTGCGTAAACGGATTGTTATCCATGCTCCCCCCTCAAAGACTCAAGCAGCGCAGCAACTGCGCACTTATACCAACCTGTATGTACAAGTGAATGCAAGTGAGGGGCCAACACGCCGCAAGCATTGCGCCCACAGCTTTAACATTAAATTTAAATACGTTTAAAATCAGACAGTTAAAAAATTTATATTTTTTAAAAGAAAAAACCTAGGCGGGACAACACTGCACAAAGTTGCCGCAACTTTGTGCATATGCAGGTAGGAAGGTAACAAAAACGCACCAAAAGTAACGCGAGTAACACACCGCTACCCGCGACCCATGCCTCCTCAGTTGCCGCACTGCCCTTGCAGGCGGTAGCGTGAACCCGGGTAGACCAGCCGAGCACACCCTACCAGCCCCTGGGCAGCCCAGGTGCGGCGGCGAATCAGCAGGCAGGGCTCGTTGCGCTTGACGTTCAACAGCCGGCATTGCGCCGACGTGGCATGAATCGCTTCGACCTCATGCTCGCCACCGGTCAGTGGCGCCAGGTTCATCAGGTAGGCATAGGCCGTGGTTCGAGTGAAGTCCTGTTGCAGGTACTCAGGGGCAATCTCGGCGTTCACATAGCGCTCCTCGATCTGCACCGGCACCTCGTTTTCGTAATGCACCATCAGCGAGTGGAACAAGCGCTTGACCCCGTCCAGGGCAAACAGCAGCACAGGCGTGGCCTTGGCCGCCACCTCTTCGAGCACAATCACCTCGCAGCGATGCACATGGCCACGGTCAGCGATTTCCTGGGCGATATTGCGAATCTCGAACAACGCCGCATTGCCCTTGGGCACGGCAACAAATGTACCCACCCCCTGCATGCGCACCAGCAGCCCTTCGATGGTCAGCTCGCGCAATGCGCGGTTGATGGTCATGCGGCTCACCCCCAACAGGGTGAGCAGTTCACTCTCGGACGGCAGCCTGGAGTTGGGCAGCCAGGCCCCGGAACGGATTTTTTGCGTGATCGCCTGCTTGACCCGCGCATACAGCGGCGCCGGGCTCTCAATGGAAAATGACTCAAGGGGTGAATGGTCATCGACTGACTTGGACACAACAACTCCTGTTCGTAGGGCTGGGCATGCAGCCGGGCTGCGCCAGTTTACGCGCAGGCCGGGCCAAGCTAAACGGGGGATTAACGCGGCATGTAATCGCGTTGCCAACGTCGCGGAATGCGCAACGACACTAGCCCCAAAACAGCCGCCAAACCGGCGCTGAACAACATGGCCCTGAGGCCGAACTGCGCCTCCAGCACCGCGCCCAGCACTGCCCCCAGCAACATCCCGGTCCAGGGCACCAGTTGCACGCGCCAGCCACTGCGGCGCTCACCCAGCAACCAGCGGCCCAGGCCGCGGCCAAAACGCGACAACGCCCCGGTCACATAGGTCAGGCCCACCGGCAGGCCATTGACCTGTTCCACCGCCGCATTGAGCATGCCCATTGCCACGATTGCCGCCAGCAACGCCGGGACCTGGCTGGCGAACGGCAGCAGGGCCGATGCACACAACAAGCCGGCAATCACCAGCATCAGCGGCAAGGCCCGTCGCCCGCCCCAACGCCCCAGCAACACCCCCAGGGCATTGCCGACAATAAACGCCAGCACCGCAAACAGCAGGCGCACCGCCATACCCAGGTCACCGTCACCGATGGCCACTGCCAGGCGCGTGGTATTGCCACTCATAAATGAAACAAAATCACCGGTGGCCAGAAAGCCGATGGCATCAGTCATGCCCGCCAGTACCGACAGGCTGGCCACCATCGCCAGCCCTACCCGGCCGCGCCAGGCTCGCACTCGCACATGCACGGGGTTGCTCGGTTTTCGCAGTGGCGCTGGAAGCATGGCGCAAGCCTCTGTAGGAATACCCGACTAAAGAGTGAACGATTTTGTCATATAAAAAAGCCACCATAGCATTCGTCCTGTAGGACTATTCGTGTTCTTGCGCAGGTAAAATCGAACCAATTGCGAAAAAGGCATCTAATAAACGCTTCTGCCAAGGATGAGAAGCTCAGGTTTGCAGCAATGACAAGGATCAACACAGGGGCGGCCATGCCCGCTGTGCCAGGCCGGTCAGCCTTAACAGCTGTATGCAGAAGATCCCCATGAACCAGTCTGTTTGGATTAAACCTCGACTCAAGCCCTATGCCCTGGCGGCGATCCCGCTGCTCCTGGTTGCCGGCGCTGTGGCATTGGCGGTACACGCGGATGACGTCTTTGCCCGACCGGTGGACGGTGTGCAAACCCTGGTGTTTTTGCGCCATGCCGAAAAACCCGCCGATGGCCTCGGCCAGCTTACCTGCCAGGGGCTGAACCGGGCGATTGACCTGGCCACCCTGCTGCCGCAACGCTACGGCAAGGCTGACTACGTATTTGCCGCCAACCCTTCGCGCCAGGTCGAAGAAGGCGCCGACGATGACGCCTACAGCTATGTGCGCCCGCTGATGACCATCAACCCGAGCGCCATCAAGCTGGGCTTGCCGATCAATCTGGAGTACTCGGCCAACGACACCCGCCAACTGGCCAAGGAACTGACCGACGACCAGTACCACAGCTCAACCATCTACACCGCCTGGTCCCACGGCTACTTGCCGGAACTGATCAACAGCGTTGCCAGCCAGGCCCTGGGCCAGAAGACTTCGTTGACTGAAGACTGGTCCGGCGGCGACTTTGACTCGCTGTATGTGCTGACCCTGACCTGGAAAGACGGCAAGGCCAGCCTGCTCAGCCGCGTCGACAAACAAGACCTGAACAATGGCTCCAAGGCGTGCCCGACCTGATCTGCCTGCACCCGGATCACGGCGCGAGCGCGGTGCGCGCCGGGGCATGGCGGTGCACCGCCCAACTGACCCCGCCCAGCAGCATCAACACCGCCAGGGTTTCTACCCCGCTGGGCCAGCGTTGCAGGTAGATAAAGCCGTAGAGCAGCGCAAACACCGTTTCAAACACGATCAACTGCCCGCTCAGGGTCAGCGGCAAACGCCGGGACGCGGCATTCCACATACGATTGCCAAACCACGAGCCGAGCACGGCGCAGGCCAGGTTGACCAGCCAGAACATCTGCCAGCGCTGGTCCGTGGCCTCGACGGTTACCGCGTCCACCGCCAGCCAATGGGCACCCCCCCAGATCAGCACACCGAGCACCCCGGTGGTCACTCCCCACAACGTCGACCACTCGCCACTGTCAAAGCGGCTGAGCTTCAAATACCGCGCATTCTCGATGGCAAACCAGCTCCAGCATAGCAAGGCGCCGATACCGCACAGCACACCGAGCACCTTGGTGCCCAGCGGCTGTGGTGAAGTGTCGCCGAACAGGGCTTCGAGATTGATGCACAGCACCCCGCCCAGCACCAGCAGCAACGGCCATGCCAGCCGCGCCAGGGGCACCGCCCCGGCATCGCGGCGGCCCAGCCAGGTAATGCTCAGCGGCAATACCCCGATAATCAGCGAGGCCGCTGCGATACCCACCCACTGCACCGAGGCGGCCAGCAGCATGTAATAAATCAGATTGCCCAGCAGGGCGAACTTGACCAGGGTCAGCACATCGCGGCGGCTGAGCTGGAGCAGCAAGCGCCGGGCATTGGGTAACAGCAGCACCAGTGACACCGCGCCATACACGATAAAACGCCCACAGCTGAGCAACAGCGGGCTGAACTCCGGCAACAGCTTGGGCACCAGGAACACCAGCCCCCACACCGCACCGGCCATGCCGGCATAGACTATCCCGCGTTTCATGTCGCGCTCTCTGGCTGATCGATATCGGGCGAGAATAGGCGGTACGCAGTCCAAGAACAAAAGATCAATTGGCATGCTGGCATTCCACCACGGAATGGCTTATACCCTGTGGGAGCGGGCTTGCTCGCGATGGCAACACTGCGGTTTAGCTGACAGACCGCATCGCGGGCAAGCCCGCTCCCACACCATTCAAAAAGGCCCCCATGAACCGCTACGCCAAGAACCTGCCGCCCCTGGCCACCCTGATCACCTTCGAAGCCGTAGGCCGCAATGGCAGCTTTACCCGTGCCGCCAGCGAGTTGTGCCTCACCCAAAGCGCCGTCAGCAAACAGATCCGCGCCCTGGAAGACCACCTCAAGCTGGCCCTGTTCGAGCGCCAGGCCCGGGGTATTGGCCTGACCCTCGCCGGCGCCAGCCTGTTCAGTGAAGTCAGCACCCTGCTCGAACGCCTGCAACACAGCGTCAACCGGATCAAGGCAGCCCATGCGCCCAATGCCGTCACCGTGCTGTGTACCCATGCGGTGGCGCAGTTCTGGTTGTTTCCACGTTTGCTCGCCTTCAACACCGAGCACCCGTCGATCACGGTCAACATCCATGCCAGCAACGATATCGACGAATCCAGCGTCGCCGATTACGACTTCTGCATCTTGTACGGCGCCGGCCAGTGGTCATCGCTGAGTGCCGAGCCGCTGTTTGCCGAGAAGGTCTACCCGGTGGCCCGCCCCGACCTGGTGTTGAGCAGCATCAACCAACCTGCCGACCTGCAAGGCCTGCCCTTGATCGAACTGGATGCATCAGGCTGGAACTGCATGGACTGGCGCGACTGGTTCAACCATTTTGGCCTGGAACACAAGGCCGATGCGCAACGCCCCACCTTCAATCAGGTCACCCTCGCTTATCAGGCAATCGTGCAAGGCATGGGGGTGGGTCTGGGCTGGGACTTTATGGTTCGCGACAAAATCGAGCGAGGTGAACTGTGCCGCGTCGGCGCGTTTGAATTTTTAAGTACAAACGCCGATCATCTGGCGCACTCTCGGCAAAAAACGCTGTCTGATGCAGCAATGACTTTCCAGCGCTGGCTGCTTGATCAAGCCCGGCGCGATTTCTCTCCAACTTGCCCATAGCTCAAGGTACATGCATGAAGATCAAGGTTACCGGTTTACCCCTGCTGTTAGTGGCCTTGCTGGGACTGGCGGGCTGCGCGACTCCGAGCGTGGTGACCCTGCAAAACGGCACGCAATACCTGACCAAGGACCTGCCCGTCACCACCAACAAGGACGGCTTCTACGAGTTTGTCGATATCGCCGGCAAGCACGTCAAGGTTCGGGCCGAGGATGTCTCAACCATCAAGGCAGATTGAACACGGGCAGCCAGCGGCAAGCAGCGCTTTTTAACTTGCCGCTCACCACGCACCAAAGCCGTTACTCATTCAACGCATCCAGCAGCCGGTAGTAGCTGATACCCGCCGCCACATACAGACGTTGCAGGCTGTGGAAGGGGATGCGGCGAATCGGCGTGACCGGGAACGGGAAGTCATTGCTGGCCCCCGAAACCCGTGCTGCCAGGTGCTTGCCCAAGGTGGTCGCCATTGCAATGCCGCGGCCGTTGTAACCCATCAGGATCGACAGGCCCGGTTGCGGTTCGTGCAACTGCGGCAGCACGCTGTGATTAAGCGCGACCCGCCCGCTCCAGCGGTATTCGATCGCCACGCCTGCCAGTTGCGGAAACAAGCTGATCAGCGAGCGCTCCAGATGCGCCCAGTCTTCGGCGCGGCGCGGCTCGGAAAACGGCCCGCGCCCACCCAGCAATACACGCCCCTGGGCATCCTGCTTGAAGTACAGCAACAGGCGCCGCGCATCCGAGCACACTTCCCCACCCGGCAAAATGGTTTTGCGCAGCTCCGCTGAAAGCGGTCGGGTAGCTATCAGGAAGCTGTTGGCGGCCAGTACCGTTTGCCGCAGCCCCGGCCACAAGCCGTCGGTATAGCCATTGGTGGCCAGCACCACGCGTTCGGCCGTCACGGTGTGGCCCTGTGCGGCCGTCAATTGCCACAGCGGCCCCACACGACGCAAATCGGTAACCCGGGTGTCGCTGTGGATGGTCACGCCACGCCCCAGCGCCGACCTGGCCAGGCCCCGGGCATAGTTCAGCGGGTGCAGGCTGCCAGCACGCGGGTCAACCCAGCCGCCGACATAATTTTGCGTACCGATACGCTGGCAAACCGCACTGGCATCGAGCAACTCGGCCGCTACGCCTCGCTGCTGCCATTGCCGGGCGCGGTGTTCCAGGGCCTTCATGGTGGTGCTGGAAAACGCCGGCTGGATCCAGCCCTTGCGCGTGGCATCACAGGCAATGCCGTATTCGCGGATCAACGAGAACACTTCATCTGCCGCCCCGCCGCAGGCCTCGATAATCTTTTCGCCACGCTCGGCGCCAAAGCGTTCGAGCAACTGATCCGGGTCGTACTTGAGCCCGGGGATCACTTGCCCGCCGTTGCGCCCCGAAGCGCCCCAGCCCGGCTCACCGGCATCCAGTACGCAGACACTGACGCCCGACTCGGCCAGGCGCAGTGCGGTCACCAGCCCGGTGTAACCGGCGCCGACAATTGCCACATCCACCCGCTTGTTTTCCGCCAGGGCCTGGGTCAATGCGCCGGGGCGGGCCGTGGCCGACCACAGTGAAGGCGGCAATATCAGTTTCGACGGTGCTTTCATGTGCGCCTGCGCAGTGCAAAACGTCGTTCCAGACGACGCAAACCATAGGACAGCGGCAAGCTCATCGACAGATAGAGCAATGCCACCAGGGTGTAGACCGTCATGTTTTCAAAAGTCGACGACGCGATCAGTTGCCCCTGGCGAGTCATTTCAGCCACGGTGATGGTCGACACCAACGACGAGTCCTTGAGCATCATCACCAGGGTATTGCCATAGGGCGGCAAGGCAATCCGAAACGCCTGGGGCAGGACGATACGGCGCATGATCATCAGGCCGCGCATGCCAAACGACTCGGCAGCCTCGATCTGGCCCAGGTCGATGGCCTGGATCCCGGCACGGAAGTTTTCCGCCTGATAGGCCGAATAGGCTATGCCCAGGCCGATCACCCCGGCCTGCATGGCGCTGAGCTGGATACCGAAATCGGGCAAGACAAAATAGATATAAAACAGCTGCACAATGATCGGCAGCCCGCGAATCACATTGACCACACCAATGGCGAACAATGCGATGGCGCGAATTTTCGACACCATCATCAGCGCAAACATCAGGCCGATCACGGAACTGAGCAGGAACGAACCTGCCGTGACCTGCACCGTGACCACTGCGCCTTTGAGCAGAATCGGAAGAAAGTCCAACGCATCCTGGAGAAACATAAACTACCTGCGCACCGCTACAAGAAGCGGCCCACCGCGTTGCGGGGGCCACAGAATCATCAGTTCAACTGCCACTTCTCGATGATGCGTTGCAGCGAGCCGTCAGCCTTGATGGCAGCGATGCCCTTGTTCACCTGGGCCAGCTTCTCGGCGTCCCCCTGGCGCATCACCAGGCAGACATCCCCCATAACCACCGGCACATAGGTGCTCGACAATTTTACGTCCGGGTTTTTACCCTGGGCCAACTGGTAGGCAATGATCGGGCGATCACCAAATGCAGCCTTGATGCGGCCCAGCTTGAGGTCACGCATCAGGTCAGGAATGGAGTCGTAGCTGCGCACTTCCTTGAAGCCGCCGTGCTTGTTCAGGGCATCGAGGAAGACCGTGCCAACCTGGGCGCCAACCACTTCACCGGCCAGGTCATCCATGGATTTGTAATCTTTCTGGTCATCGGCCTTGATGATCAGGCCTTCGCCGTAGCTGAAAATCGGATCGGAATACTGCACAACCTTTTCACGCTCGGGGGTCTTGAGCATGGCGGCGGAAATCAGGTCGATCTTGTTGGTGGTCAACGAAGGGATCAGCGCCGCAAAGGTGGTTTGCTGGATCTCGGTGTCGAACCCGCCAGCCTTGCCCACGGCCTCGGCCGCGTCGACCATCATGCCCTGGATTTTTCCGCTCTTGATATCGAGAAAGGTAAACGGGATGCCCGTTGCCGTCGCCCCGACCTTGTAGACAGGCTCTGCAACAGCGCTGGCTGGTCCAATCAACCCGGCCGCCATTGCGCATACAAGCGTCAGCACTTGAAAAGGTTTTTGCATAGCGAATCTCCCTGTGGTCGCTTTTATTGTGGTGCTACGGCACTCAATAACCCTTGCACCCTCTGGTACAAAATGCCGCCATCGACTATAACCAATTTACTTAAATCGTAAAGAGATTTATAAATATCGCATATCGATATTTATAAGCCTGAAACAAGCCAAGGATGCGCCATGAGCGATAACAACAACCCTCTTTTCAACCAGTCACTGGAAAAGGGCCTGGCCGTACTTCGCGGCTTCGGGGCTGCGCGGCGCACCATGACCCTGGCCGATATCGCGGTAGCGGCGGACATCAGCAAAAGCTCGGCCCAACGCATGGTGCACACCCTTGAAGAGCTCGGCTATGTACGCAAGCACCCGCAAAGCCGGCGCTTTCAGCTGACGCCCAAGGTGATGGAAATCGGCTACAACTATCTGGCCGCCGATATCCTGGTCGATGTGGCCAACCCCTATCTGGCCGAGCTCAACCAGATCACCGGCGAGACCGTCAACCTGACCGAGCCCGACGGGCTGGACATGGTGTATGTGTCGCGCTTTGTCGCGCCGAAATTCATCCCGATCCATATGCCCATCGGCAGCCGCATCCCCATGTACTGCACCGGGGGTGGGCGCGCGTACCTGAGCGGCCTGGCGGATGACGAGATTCGCCGCGTGCTGCAGGACAGCCCGCTGACGGAACTGACGCGCTATACCCTGACCGATGCCGAGGCCATCTTTGAGCGGGTGCTGGCCAGCCGCAAACAGGGCTATGCCACCAACAAGGAAGAAATGTTTCTGGGCGACATGACCCTTGCCGCGCCGATTTTCAACAACAATGGCCTGCCAGTGGCCGCCGTGCATGTGGTGGTCCCCAGCAGCCGCTGGACCCTGCAAGAGGCGGAAGACAAACTGGCCTCGTCCGTGATCCAGTGCGCACGGGCAATCAGCAATTCGATCAGGACCTTGTAAACCCCTGCCCATTCGCCGAACACACGGTTGAGCCTTGCAGGGGCTATTGTGGCAGCGGGCTTGCCTGCTCCCACAAGTTTGGCGGCGCCTGCAGAATCCGGGCCGCCCCCACAGGGAGCAAGGAGCTTGAGGTATCATGCCGCGCTATTTCCCTGCGTTCGGTAATTCTTTATGCCCAGTATCTCCCCAGCCACGCCCACCCGAGGCTGGTCATTCTGGTGGAAACCCCTGCTGTTTCTGCTAGTCGCCGGTATTGGTCTGTACTACGTCAAGTGGTCGCCCTACTACTTCAAGGCCTTTGTCGCCGCCGACAACCACAGCATCGGCGCTTCGATCCTCAACGATAACCAGGGCGAGCCCATCGCCGCCGCACTGGCCTATGCCCAGGTGTACTTTCTGGCGATCTGGAAGGCTGCGGTACTGGCGGTGATCCTAGGCTCGCTGATCCAGGTGCTGATCCCCCGGGACTGGCTGCTGCGCCTGTTCGGCAAGGCGGGCTTTGGTTCGACCCTGCGCGGCGGCCTGTTCGCCCTGCCGGGCATGATGTGCACCTGCTGCGCAGCCCCGGTGGCCGCCGGCATGCGTCGGCAAAAAGTCTCGGTGGGGGCCGCCCTGGCCTTCTGGATCGCCAACCCGGTGCTCAACCCGGCCACCCTGGTGTTTATGGGCTTTGTGCTGGGCTGGGGCTTTAGCGCCTTGCGCCTGGTGGCAGGCCTTGTGCTGGTGATCGGCGTGTCGCTGATCGCACAGCGTATTTCGCGCCCTGAAAGCATCCCCGATGCAGCACTGGATGCGGTGTCCGAAGCCAGTGCGGTGGATCAGCAGAACTTCTTCAGCCGCTGGGGCCGCACCTTGTGGCAACTGTTCTGGAACACCATCCCGGTCTATCTGCTGGCGGTACTGTTGCTGGGCGCGGCACGGGTGTGGCTGTTCCCCCATGTGGACGGTGCCATGAGCGACAGCCTGGTGTGGCTGGTGCCGCTGGCCATTGTCGGCACGCTGTTTGTGATCCCGACTGCGGCAGAAATCCCGATTGTGCAAACCATGATGGCCTTGGGCATGGGCACGGCCCCCGCCGTGGCATTGTTGATGACCTTGCCGAGTGTGAGCCTGCCGTCGCTGCTGATGCTGCGCAAGGATTTCGATACCCGGGTACTGGTCAGCGTGGCGCTGATGACCATGCTGGTCGGCGTGCTTAGCGGTCTGGTGGGGATGTGGTTGCTCTGACACTGGCCCGCTCCCACAGAGGCAAGTCAAGCGCGTTAACTGTTACCCAGGATCAACCCGCGGTAATGCCCCGGATTGGTCCCTGACCATTTGCGAAAGGCCTTGTAAAACGAGCTGGTGTCGGCAAAGCCCAGGCGCAGGGCGATGTCGGCAAAGCTGTGCTCGGGTTCGGCCAGCCAGGCAATCGCCAACTCCTTGCGCACACTGTCCTTTAGCCCTTGATAGGTCTGCCCTTCGTCGGCCAGACGGCGCCGCAGGGTCGAGGCCGACATGCACAGGCTCTGCGCCATGGCCGGGGTTTCGGGCCACTGCGCTGCATGCAACCGACGCAGGGCCTGCTTGATCTGGCTGGCCAGGCTTTGCGGGTCACGGTACTTGACCAGGATATTGGCCGGTGCCTCGGCCAGAAACCGCTTCAGCTCCTGGGCGTTACGCCTGATCGGCGCATCCAGGCAGTCGGCGGCAAAGATCATCCGCGTGCGCGGCCGCTCAAAGCGCAGGTTCTCGGAAAACATGACCTGGTAGTCTTCGCAGTAGTCCGGCGCGGCACAGCGCAACTCGATGGCCAGAATCGGAATCCGTCGCCCGGCCAGCCAACAGGCCACGCCGTGAACGATCATCCAGTAAGTGAAGTAGGTAAAGCCGCGGGCGGGGTGCTGACCGGGCTCCTGCAGGACAATTTCCGCCAGGCTCTGCTGGCGCACCAGCTGTGCCGGTAACCGCTCGAGCATCAACGACAGAAACCCCAGTACCACCTCCAGCCCCTGGGCCAGGGTCGGCTGGGCCATCGCCGTGCGGCACATGAATGCCAGGCTGCCGGAGCGCAGCTTGCGCGGGTCCATGCCAAAGAACTCGTCGTCCATGCGCCTTGCCAACAGCCGCCACATCCGTGCATAGACCAGCGCTGGCACCCGCGCATCCGCCACGGCCAGCAACCCGGGATCCATGCCGACCTTGTGCAGCACTTCGTCCGTGGCGCTGCCCGGCGCACAGCTGTGCAACAGCGCCTCGCGTACCAGTTGAATGGAGATGGTGTCCTTGTTGCGCATTGGCGCCGTCCCGCCCGATCAGGTTTGGATGACGGCCATCTTAAGCAGCACGGATCAAAAAGCCAGCAGTAACTTGACCCTGTACAGGCAGCGCCAGCGGCGCTGCCTGTGGCTCAGGTACGCAATCAGCGGTTATCCACTGTGGTGATCTCACGGCGTTCAGCCATGCTCTGCGGCACGCTGTCTTCGTCGGTGAAAAACTGCTGGTACCACTCGCGCAGTTGATACACCGGGCCGTCGCCCTCGGCCAGGACCGGGTTGTTGACGCGCACCTTGTGGGTCCAGATATCCACGTCCTGATAGAACGAGTCGCGGTTGCGCTGCACATAGTCCAGTGCCAGGGCTTCGTTCTGCTCCGGCGTCCAGCCCTTCACCTTCTTGACCATACAACCAAAACGCAGCTCAAAGCTGTTGGGGCCGATCGGCACATGGCAGTTGAGCAGGATGGATTTGATTTCCAGCCCCTCGAACACCGCACGCATGCGCGTAAAGTGAGTGGCCGGGCCGAAGTAGGCCGACTCTGCAACCAGGTCGCCGCCCAGCCGCTCAGAGTCGCCGTGGAAGATCTGGTGGGCGATATGGCCTTCGAAAATATTGTGGAAGTACTTGGTCGGCGTGCCATGCACCGGGCCGAAATGCTGGGCATCCACCAGGTTGTCGACCAGCTCGCGAGGGTTGGTTTCAATGATCAGCTTGTCCATGTGCCAGCTGTGCAACCACTCATCGCTGTCCATCTCCGGCAGATGCGGGATCACCACCTCGTCGGCGGGCGGCTTGCCTTCGGGGTTGTTCCACACGAACAGCAACTTGTTCACTTCACAGGTCTGCCATGCGCGGGTTTTGGCCTTGGGTGGAATGCGCTTGCAGTACGGGATCTCGACACACTTGCCGCTGGCATCGTACTGCCAGTGGTGGAAGGGGCACACCACGCGGTCGTTCTCGATGGTGCCCTGGGACAGGTCAGCGCCCATGTGCGGGCAATGGGCGTCGAGCACACTGATCTCACCCGTGGACGTGGCGAATGCCAGCAACCGCGAGCCAAACACATTCAGGGTATGCAGCTTGCCATCACGGTACTCGTCGGCTTCACCCAGACAATGCCAGCCGCGGCCGAAGCGCGGCGACAAGGCGTTCTCGACGTGAATTTGTGCGAGTTTAGTCATTTTTATTATTCCTCAGGTTAAGGGCCAGGGCGCTTTACCCAATGATCTTCACCGAGGTGCGGGGCGGGTTCATCGTTCAGATGGACTAGAGCCCCCTCACCCTGTGGGAGCGGGCTTGCTCGCGATGCAGGCAACGCGGTACCTCGGTTGAACTGCGTCGATACCATCGCGAGCAAGCCCGCTCCCACAGAGGTAAGTCAGCGGCGCCAATCCTCGACAATTCCGTGCTCCAGCGCAAACGGCTGGCAGTGGATGGTCTTGCACTGGTAATCGACCGCGCCTGCATCGGTGGCCAGCCACAGCATTACCGCTGCTGGCACTTCGGGTGGCGCAGAGCCTGCACGCAAGGCAATCACGCCTTTGTCACCGATGGTCGCGCGCAATGCATCGGTGGTGACCACACCGGGGTTGAGGGTGTAGGCACGAATCCCCTGCTCCCCCAGTTCCACCGACAATATGCCCGACAACCGCGACACTGCCGCCTTGCCCGCACCATAGGCATACCCCCAGCCGCCCTTGCCTGCTGCCACTGGCGGATCGGTTTCGCCAGCACCGGAGGTCACGTTGATCACCACCCCGCCACCCTGTTCCAGCATCTGGCTGACCACGGCGCGGGTCAGCAGGAACGGACTCAGCATATAGCCCTGGAATACCCGTTCCAGGGTCTCGGGCTGCAATTGCATAAACGGCGCATTCAGATCGCTGCCCTGGTAAATGGCGTTGTTGACCAGCACATCCACCCGGCCATATTCGGCAAACACCGCCCGGCTGGCAGCCAGCACCGAGTCGCTGTCGAGCAGGTCCATAGGCACCACCAGCACCTTGCGCCCCAGTTCACGAACTGCCGCCGCAGTGGCATTCAAACTGCCAGGCAGTGGCGTACCATCAGGGTTGCGCAAACCGTGGGCATGGCTTTCCCCCTCGTCCAGGCTGCGGGCGCTGATGGCCAGGTCAAACCCCGCACGCGCAAACGCCAGCGCGGTTTCCCGACCGATGCCGCGACTGGCACCGGTAATAAATGCCACTTTGTTCATAGACACCCCTTAACGGTCAGAAACGCTGCGTACGCACCATCGCGTCCATGCCACCGTCGACAAACACCACACTGCCGGTCATGAAACTGGCCTGCTGCGATTGCATGAAAGCCACGACCCGGGCCAGTTCTTCAGGCGTGCCTGAACGCCCCAGTGGCGCAACAAACTCACGTACTGCCTTGCCAAACCGGGCATCGTCCTTGGCTGCCTGATGCAGCGGGGTTTCCACAGCGCCCGGCGCCACCACGTTCAGGCGAATGCCCTGCGGGGCCCATTGCACCGCCTTGCGCCGCGCTGCGCAGGTCACTGCATATTTGGAGCCGGCATAGGCCAGATGCGTCTGCCCCAGGCTATTGGCCAGTTCAAGCGCCTGCGCCTCGTCACCTGCCAGCATCGCGGCAACCATCGGTTCTTGCTCAGCCCCGGAATGGGTAGCCGCCACCGAACCAATCACCAGCGCCGCCGGGTGTTCACCCTTGGCCAGCGCATCGGCCAGACCATCGAGCAACTCACTGACGCCAAAGTAATTCACCGCCAGTACCAGACCACTGGAAGGAGCGGTCACCCCGATCCCGGCGCAGCACACCAGGCCGTCCAGCACCCCGCCGCTCTGCTCAAGTACCTGCGCCACTGCCGCCTGGCGCCCGGCACGGGTCGACAGGTCGGCAATCACTTCAGCATTGGCCCGGTCAATCCCGATAATACGGTGGCCCGCAGCCCGTAATTGCGCACACACGGCGGCGCCGATCCCGGAGGCGGAACCGCTGACAGCTGTTACTGGCATAAGATTTTCCTTGGTAATGCAGGCGCAACGGCCTGGCTGACGAAACACCGGCGGTGGCGCCCATCGTCACCACCGGCGCAGATAAAATCCTTAAGCGCTTTTACGCACCGGGCGCGCCAGTTGTGGCGCCGGCACCACCACGGACTCAGCCGCTCGCAAGGCGCACTTGGGCTTTCCCAACGCGACCACGCTGTTCAGCAAAATCCTCACCAGCTCGGTCTGACGGCGCACACCGGTCTTGGAGAAAATCGAGCGCAAGTGCGCCCGCGCGGTGTTGCGCCGGATATTCAGGTTTTCGGCGGCTTCTTCCAGGGACAGGCCGTTGGCCAGCTCCATCGCCAGCGCCGTTTCGGCCTTGGTCAAGTTGAACAACTGCTTGGTCACCACTTCACTGGCCAGGGACTTGCCCACCGAGTCACGGATATAGATCACCGCCGCCGGCTTGCTCTTGCCCTCGGCCCATTCCAGCGAAGGGATTGCCTCAACCACCAGCCCCAGGCTGACCTGCCCCGAAGGCCGCGTCACGGACATCGCATCGGCCGTCACCCCGCCATCGCGCACGTCCTGACTGAAGGCGTGCTTGACCAGGCGTTGCAGCTCGCGGTTGTCGCTGGGGTAAGTGGCCTCCAGCCGGCCGCCCACCAACTTGAGGCCATCGGCATTCTTGAGGATTTCCTCGGCCACCGGGTTCAGGCGCAGCACCTTGCCGGTTTCGTCGAGCACGATGGTCGCCACGGACAGGCGGCTGATGGCCTGGGCATACAACTCGCTCATCGACTCGCTGCGATCGAGCAGGTTGTGCAAGTGCAGGGCACGGCGCAAATGCGGCAGGAAGCTGCTGCACAGGGCACGTTCGGCACTGGAGAATGCCGGGGAAATTTTCGGCCGGGTGATGCGAAAGCGCAGCTTGCCGCCCTCGGGCGTGGAAATATCGGCGCCCATCACATGGTAGACATTTTGCGGCCCGCAATAGGCCTTGAAATATGCCGAGTGTACCCATTCGGCTTCGCTCATCAGGTCTTCAACGGTAAACACCTGATCCAGAGCCTGCCCGACAAACGGGGTGTTGGTTTGCGGGTAGGTCTGGTAGGTCAGCTCCCCCTCGCCTTCAATGTCTCCGGCCACGATCATCAAGCCCATGTCCGGCTGATCAGGCACCCGCAGAATCAGGGTCGCGTAGTTGGCCTGAAACATTTTGCGCACGGCACACAGGGTACGGCCCATGACCTTGGGGTCCAGCGCGCCATCGTAGAAGCTGCCAACCATTTGATCGTAATCGGCCAGTTCAAGCCCAAGACCGGCCAGGGTCTGGTGATTCAAGGTCACTGTATCCACGGACATTTCCTCGCATTGGGCCAGGTTCAAGACCGGCCCTTTTTATTGTTCTTATGACTCGCGGTGAACCTTTGCGCCACATCCGTAAAGCTGCGCAAAAGCGACTCAGTGTGTCTGTATGCTTGCCCTCATACAAGCCCGGCAAGGGGTCTGTTTCAGCGGTTTGACGAGTCCTTGGCGGCGACGCTCGGCTTGAGCGGGTAATGCCCGGCAGGCACCTGCGCGACTGCATTCCGGGCTTTGACCAGCGGTCGCCCCAGATTGAACCAGGCCGCCAGTGCAGGCAGCAGGAAGATTGCGCCGAGCACGTTGACCAGGAACATGAAGGACAGCAGCACGCCCATGTCGGCCTGGAACTTCAACGGAGCAAAGGCCCAGGTACACACGCCGATGGACATGGTCAACGCGGTAAACACCGCCGCCGTACCCCGTTGGCACATGGCCTGGTAGAAGGCATGGCGCAGGTCCTTGCCATCGGCCATCTCATGGGCAATGCGCTCATACAGATAAATCCCGTAGTCGACCCCTACCCCGACACCCAGCGCCATCACCGGCAAGGTCGCAACCTTCAGGCCGATGCCCAGGGTCGCCATCAGCGCATTGCACAGGATGGCGACAATCGCCAGCGGCACCAGAATGCACAGCACCGCGCGCAATGAACCAAAGGTCAGCCAGCAGAACAGTGCCACCGAGCCGAACAGCGCCGCGAGCATCACCACCTCGGCCTGCTTGACGGCCTCGTTGGACGCCGCCATCACCCCCACGTTGCCCCCCGCCAGCAGGAACTCCACATTGGGCCCCTGCAAACCGGCAATGATGCGTTGGGTTTCGTCCACCACATGGCTCACCGTCGAGCCTTCGTGATCGGTGAGGAACACCAGGATCTGCATGCGCTGGCAACTTTCAGTCACCAGCCCGTCGTCAGGCATGTAAGCGCGCGACCCCTGGCTCAGGCCGCGCTCGGAGCCCGGAATCGCCGACCAGCGCGGGTTGCCTTCGTTATTGCCGGCAATCACGGCTTTGCCCATGCCCGCCACGCTCTGCACCGACTGCACACCGGCCACGCTGCGGATCTGGAAGTCGAAGGACTCAATGGCACGCATCACCTGCGGCGCCAGGCAGCCTTCCTCGATACCCTTGACCTGTACGAACACCGACATCACATCCAGGCCGATGGAATAGCTGTTGATGATCTTCTGGTTGTCCTGGTTGTAGCGCGAATCGGCGCGCAGCTCCGGCGCGCCTACGCCGATATCGCCCACTGCCAGATCCCGGGCCTTCCAGGCACCGACACCGAGCAACACCAGGCTGAGCACAAACACCGCCAGCGCAGGCTTTGGCTCGGCCAGCGCCGACAGCCGCCACCACAAAGCGTGCTTGCCCTGCACCTTGAGCCCCTGGGCCATCGCGCCCGGCTCAAGCTTGAGGTATGAAAGGATGATCGGCAGCATCAGCTTGTTGGTGATGATCATCAGCATCACGCCGATGCAGGCGGTCACCCCCAGTTCATGGACGATGGGAATATCGATCAGCATGATCACGCCGAAGCCCAGGGCGTTCATCAGCAGCGCCAGAGAACCGGGGATGAAAATCTTGCAAAAGGCGCCCCGGGCCGCTTCTATCGAAGAACTGCCTGCAAGCACATCCTGCTTCCAGGCGTTGGTCATCTGCACCGCATGGGACACGCCGATGGAGAAGATCAAGAACGGCACCAGAATCGACATCGGGTCGATGCCCAGCCCCAGCAACGGCAGCAGCCCCAGCAGCCAGACCACCGGCAGCAGTGCCACCGCCAGGGCCACCAGGGTCAGGCGCCAAGAGCGCGAGTACAGCCAGAGCATCAGCGCGGTGATCACAAAGGCAATCACAAAGAAGCCGATCACTGTGGTCAGCCCTTCAATCACATCCCCCACCAGCTTGGCGAAGCCGACGATATTGATCTCGATATCGTCATTGCTGTACTTGGCGCGAATCGCCTCAAGTTGCCTGGCCACTTCGGCATAGGACACCGACTTGCCGGTTTGCGGATCGAGGTCCTGCAAGTCAGCACGCACCATCGAGGAGGTCAGGTCATTGGCCACCAGGCGCCCGACCTGCCCGGAGCGGGCGACGTTATTGCGCACCTGGGACAGCTCATCGGCCGAACCGGTAAAGCGTGGCGGTACCACGACGTCGCCGAAAAAACCGTCTTCGGTGATTTCGATATAGCGCACATTGGCGGTGAACAGCGACGTCACACTGGCGCGGCTGACGCCATTGATGAAGAAAACGTCATTGGTGACCTTGCTCAGGGTGTCGAGGTACTCGGGGTTGTAGATATCGCCCTCGCCCTTCCACTTCACACTGACCAGAAAGCGGTTGGCGCCGGTGAAGTACTGGCTGAAATTGAGAAAGTTGACCATAAAGGCGTTGCGCACCGGGATCTGCTTGTTAAAGCCCGGGTCCAGCTGGGTGTGCGTGGCGCTGTAGCCCAGGGCCAGGGTCAATAAAACAAACAGCGCCAGCAAGCCCTTGCGCCAGGTCATCAACAGGTCGGCAACACGTTCGACCATACGGTTTATCGTGCTTTTATGTTCACTCACGGGCACCTCCCAGTGCGGCAACGCCGCCGTCGGCACCCTGGAACACACCACGCTCACCGCCCACCAGCAAACGCCGGGAGCCGATCAGGACCGCCGAGGTCAACGTACCCAAACCGGGCAGGCGAGTGGCGCTGACCAGCTCGCCATTGCCGTCCAGGCGCACCAGCGAGCTGCCCGCACCGACAATCAGCAGACCGCCGCCATTGGGCAACAGTGCGTGGCCATAAAGCGGCAACTGATTGCCCACCTTCACCGGCTCCCAGGTGCGGCCAAAATCCTGGCTGACAAACACATGGCCGCGCATGCCGTAAGTCACCCAGCGATCAGGGCTCAGGCGCACCACGCCAAACAGCGAGCCGTTGTAGAAAGGCTCCAGCTTCTGCCAGCTGTGCCCGGCGTCGTCGCTGCGCAGCACCAGCCCCTGCTCGCCGACCACCATGCGGCGGCCATCGGCACCCCCGTCCATACCATTGAGGTGTGCGCTGTCCACCTCCAGCGGCTGGGCCTGCCAGGAGCGGCCATCGTCTTCTGACTGGTAAAACTTGCCGAAGCTGCCAAAGGCCAGCACCCGCTTGCCACCGGCACTCCAGATACCCAGCAAGGGTTCGGCGACGTCACCGTCATAGCGCACTTCGGACCAGTTTGCGCCCTCATCTTCGGAGCGCAGGATCCAGCCATCATGACCGACTGCCAGCAGGCTCTTGTCCTGCAAGGCCACCAGCGCGGTGAGGGTCAGGTCACGTTGCGGCTTGACCGCAGCAGGTTGCCAGGACAGCCCCTGATCATCGCTGAGCAAAATATTGCCGCGCTCACCGACCGCCACCACACGTTGATCCAGATACAGCATGCCATTGATCTGCAGGCGATCCGGGCGCAACTGGGCTGAGGCGACATCGGCGCCATGACGGGGAGAGAAGGTAAACGCGATGGTGACAGCGACGATCAGGCACACCCCATAGCCAATCATTGAGCGCATGGTCGATGCCTCGCTGCACGATTCAGTTGCTGGGCAGAATTCATGCGGCCAGTCCTCTTTTTATTATCGTGGATGCTCTGGTGGCGGCCTCGGCGAGGCGTCCAGAACCTGGCTTCGATAATCGGACTGGTGAGTCACAGGCACATCGTCCAAATGGCCTAGTGAGTTGATGGTCAAGGGGTGAGGGTCATGTCGGAGCTGGCTTGCCTGCGATTCAGGCGATACGCGGGGTCAGGTTAACCGCAGGGAAGCCATCGCGAGCGAGCCCGCCCCCACAGAGGGGCGGGATTGTGTGAGGCTGGCTCAAACCAGCCGCTGGATCTGCTTGTGCCGCCATACCAACCGGTAATACGCAGTCTGCAGCACCAGCATGGCCACATAAGTCACCGGAAACGCCATCCACACGCCCTGCAGGCCATAGTGAGCATCCAGTACATAAGCCGCCGGCAGTTCGATACACAGCACGCAGAAAATCGTGATCCCCATGGGCACCAGCACCACCCCACTGGCGCGCATGATCCCGCCGATCACCGCCTGGAAGCCAAATACCAGCACGCTCCAGAGCATGATATGCAGCAGATGCTCCGCCCGCACCCGCGCCTCGACATCGGTGATAAACAAGCCCAGCAACCAGTGCGACAGCACATAACCGAGCACCACCAGGGCACCGGTCAGGCACAGGTTGATCAGCAAGCCGGTGCGCAGGATCGGGCCGATGCGCTCGATGCGCCCGGCACCAATGGCCTGGGCGCCGAGGATCGAAGCGGTAATGGCAATCGACAGCGCCGGAAACTGCACATAGTTGACGATCTGGGTCACCGCGCCATAAGCCGCCGTGGCCTGGGAGCCGTGGCTGTTGACCAGCGCCAGGATCACCAGCTCCGACAGCGACAGCACCACCATCTGCACCCCGGTGGGCAAGCCAATGCGCAACACCTTGCCGAGGATCTCCCGGTTGAGGCGCAGCGCAACCCACAGCTCACGATCCGGGGCCATCACATGATTTTTGTGACGCAGGCGCAACACCAGAAACAGCATGGCCAGTACGTTACCCACCAGCCCCGCATAGGCCGCACTTTGAATGCCCAGGGTTGGCAGGCCAGCCCAACCCAGGATCAGCGCAGGGGTCAACAGCAACCCCACCGCCGTGGACACCATCAGCGCCAGCAACGGCGAAACCGTATCGCTGACCCCGCGCAAAATCTGCGTAAACAAGATAAAGACCAGCAGCAACGGCATGATCAGCATCATCACCCGGGCATAGCCGACGGCCTCCTCCAGCACGTCAACCGGGGTACCCAACGCCTGCAAGGCAGGCCGTGCCAGCAGGCTGCCGAGGACCGCGGCGACCAGGCCGATCGCCGCGCCAAGGGTCAGGGTTGCCCCGGTAATCTGCTTGACCAGTGCGGTTTCCCGCGCGCCCCAGGCCTGACCGATCAACACTGAAGCCCCCGCTCCCAGGCCAATCACCAGCGCGATAAAAAAGAACACGATGGGAAACATCCCCGACACCGCAGCCAATGCCTGGGTGCCCAGCAACTGGCCAACGTAAATCCCGTTGAGGGTGCCGGAAAAGCTCTGCAGGAAATTGGACAGGACCATCGGCGCCAGGAAGATCAGGTAGATCTGCCACAGCGGCCGTTGCGAGGGGTTTTGCATAAACACAGCGCCTGAAAAAATTATCAGCGGGGGTTATACCGCAAATGTATCCGGATGTTCCTGCTGAACATCATCAGCACGCCAGCCCAGTCATTTCAACTACGCTTTCTGACGGCTTGCTGAACATGAAGAAATATTCAGAAACGTTTCAGCTTTTTATGGGCAAAATGTGCTCACCGCTGAAAAAGCCCATCAGGTGACGGTATGACCCGTATTTTGACCATTGAAGACGATGCCGTAACGGCGAAAGAAATCGTGGCTGAATTGACCAGCCACGGCCTTGAGGTTGATTGGGTAGCCAATGGCCGCGAAGGCCTGGTTCGCGCCGTGAGTGGCGACTACGACCTGATCACCCTCGACCGCATGCTCCCCGAGCTGGACGGCCTGGCGATTGTCACCACCTTGCGCACCATTGGCGTGAGCACACCGATCTTGATGATCAGCGCCCTCTCCGATGTAGATGAGCGTGTTCGCGGCCTGCGCGCCGGAGGTGATGATTACCTGACCAAGCCCTTTGCCAGCGATGAGATGGCAGCCCGCGTGGAAGTGTTGCTGCGGCGCAAAAGCCCGGCCGACAAGTACGAAACCTCACTGCGTGTCTCTGACCTCGAACTCAACCTGATTACCCGCGAAGCCAGCCGCAGCGAGCAACAGCTGAGCCTGCTGCCCACCGAGTACAAGTTGCTGGAATTCCTGATGCGCAACACCGGGCAGATCCTCTCGCGGATGATGATTTTCGAGGAAGTCTGGGGCTATCACTTCGACCCGGGCACCAACCTGATCGATGTGCACATCGGTCGCCTGCGCAAAAAAATCGATCCGCCGGGCCAGGTGCCTCTGATTCGCACTGTTCGAGGCTCGGGTTATGTCATTGCCGAACCCCTCTAAGGGCTGGCGTTCTTCCAGCAGCCGGCTGCTGGCGCTGTACAGTTTTCTGTTTGTGGCCTGGAGCTGCATCCTGATGGGGGTGCTGTATTACGAAGTCTCGGATTACCTGGGCAATCTGGCCAGGCATTCGTTGATGCAGCGCCAGCACCTGTTTGCCCGCTTCGAAGGCGAACAACTGGATGAAGCACTGGCCACCAGCATGACGTTCGATATGCGTGCAGTGGATGCCTATGGCCTGTTCGATGAGCAACACAAGCCGCTGAGCGGGCCGATCCAGTCCATCCCTCAGGGCTTGCCGCTGGACGGCCAGATCCATGCCCTGAGCAGCTGTATCGACTCCGATGACCCCAACCTGCCGCAAGACAGCTGCGATGCCGTCGCCACGCAAACCCCTGATGGCCGATGGCTGGTGCTGGTGCGCGACAACGGCTCGCTGTTTGCCGTCACGCGGATCATTTTGCATGCGCTGGTCTGGGGCCTGTCGCTGACCATCATTCCCGGCATTGCCGGCTGGCACTTGCTGCGCCGCCGCCCGCTGCAACGCATCCGGGCCATTCAGGCCAGTGCCGAAGCCATTGTTGCCGGCGACTTGACCTACCGCCTGCCGCTGTCCAACCGGCGCGACGAACTGGACATGCTGGCCGCCATCGTCAATGCCATGCTCGATCGCATCGAACTGCTGATGCACGAGGTCAAGGGCGTGTGTGACAACATTGCCCACGACCTGCGCACCCCGCTGACCCGCTTGCGCGCCCAGTTGTACCGGATGCGCCAGCAAGCCGTCGAAGGTTCGGCCGAAGCGTTGCAACTGGACGAAGTGATCGGCGAAACCGACACCCTGATGGCGCGCTTTCGCGGTTTGTTGCGCATCTCCGAGCTGGAAGATCACCAGCGTCGCTCAGGCTTCCTGCAACTCGACCCGCTGCCGCTGCTGCAGGAGCTGTACGATTTTTACCTGCCGCTGGCCGAAGAGGGCCAGGTGACGCTGAAGCTCGAAACGCCAGCCGCCCTGCCCGGCCTCACGGGCGACCGGGCCTTGTTGTTCGAAGCCCTGGCCAACCTGCTGAGCAATTCGATCAAGTTCACCCCGCCGGGTGGTGAGGTGATCCTGCGGGCCACCGACGACAACGGCAGCCCGCGCATCGAAGTGCTGGATACCGGCCCCGGCATCCCCGAGGCCGAGCGAGTGGCAGTGTTCCAGCGCTTTTATCGGGTCGACGACAAACACGGCGGCTTTGGTCTTGGCCTGTCCATCGTGGCGGCCATCGTCAGCCTGCACGGCTTCAGCCTGGAAGTGAACAACCGCGAAAGCGGCGGCGCCTGGCTGACCCTGCATTGTCGCCAGAGCCTGATCAATCCCGGTTAACCGCGTCGCCTTCAATCGCGAGCAAGCCCGCTCCCACCTGGTCGATGAATATCCTGTGGGAGCGGGCTTGCCCGCGATTGCAGCACCACGGTGCTCCTGCACCAAACAATCTTCATGTTCGACCGACACAACTTGGCACAGTTTTTTCTTGGTATTTGCCGTTCGCAGTTATTTCCCCGGAATCACAGCTTCCAGGGGGTGCAACCCGCACCAGTTGCGAACAAGGGCGGTATAGCCGTCCATATTCAGTGCAAAGACGGACCAAAAGTCCCGTCGATGACCCGCTGTTATAAGGAAATTCAACGATGTCAGATGTGCGCTCGCCAACCAGCCCCCTCCGCTTCCGGTCCCCCCGCGCCCTGCATGCGAGCCTCCCCGGCCGCACCTGCTGTCCGGGCACCGACACTTAGCCAGCCCTGCACCCTGACGCCCCGCCTTGCACGCAGGGGCGCCGGATAGCTGCATCCCGTGTTTCTGCGTACGCCCTGTTCGCCCGCCTTGCTGCGCGGCGAAAACGGCTTTTTTGGCATTGCTCACAAGACAGGTATGTCATGTCCGAATTTGACGCTATAACCGTCCCCCCCAACCGGCCCTGGGCCCTGGTGTGGCATTACATCCGCCTGTACCCGCGCTGGTACTGGGGCATAACCCTGTTGCAAGTCGGCGCGGCGATGGCCGCCACGCTGATGCCCTATGCCATCGGCCGAATCACCGGTGCGGTCAGTGAGGGCGCGTGGCAACAAGGCGATCTGTTGCAGGCCAGCCTGCCCGCCCTGGGCCTGCTGTTCGCCCTGGCGGTGGTGCAGCTGCTCTGCGCACGAGGCGCCACGCTGTGCATGATCATGGTCAGGCCGCTGCAAAAAATCCGCATCGTGCGCGACCTGTTCGCCTGGTTGCAGCAGCATTCGGCCCGCTATTTCGGGGAGCACTTTGCCGGCAGCCTGGCCCACCGCATCAATGAAGGCACCATCGGCCTGCTGGAAATCACCTGGCTGCTGATCGTGGAAATGCTGCCGATTGTCGCGGTACTGGTCACCAGCCTGGTGATGCTGACCCTCGCCTCACCCTGGCTGGGCCTGGGCCTGCTGGTCTGGGTGACGACCTACACCTGGCTGGCGTATCGGCTGTCACTCAAGGCGCAGAAACTGGCGGGCAAACATGCCACTGCCCGTAGCCTGACCACCGGCAAGATTGTCGATGCGGTGGGCAACCTCAACAGCATCCGTCTGTTCGCCCGCCAGGATTACGAACTCAACTATCTGAACCGCTACCAGATCGAGGAAAAACAGGCCGGACAACGCTCGTTCTTCTACCAGGAAAAGGTCCGCATGCTGCAGGACAGCCTGGCCATTGTGCTGCGCGTCGGGCTGGTGGCCCTGGCGCTGTACTTGTGGCATCTGGGCAAGATCGATGTGGGCCAGTTTGTGATGGTGGCCACCCTGGGCCTGATGATTGTGGCGCAATGCAGTTTTCTGAGCATGCAGTTCATGCATTTCTTCGAGTGCATCGGCAATATCGAGAGCAGTATCGATACCCTCCTGCAACCCCATGAAATGCCCGACCAGCACAGCGCCCAGCCCGTCACTATCGACAAGGGCGCGATCCGCTTTCGCGACGTCAACTTCGGCTATAGCCCCGACAGGCCGATCTTCAAACACTTCAACCTGGATATTCGGGCCGGGCAACGGGTGGGTATTGTCGGGTTGTCCGGTTCCGGCAAATCAACCTTGTTAAGTCTGCTGTTGCGTTCGTACGACCCCCAGGGGGGCAAAATCGAAGTGGATGGCATTGATATTCAAACCATGACCCAACAATCACTGCACACCCATATCGGCCTGATCCCCCAGGAGCCCGGCCTGTTCCATCGCTCATTGCGCGAGAACATCGGCTATGGCGATGTGCATGCCGGTGAAGCGCAAGTCATCCTGGCCGCCAAACGCGCCCATGCCCATGAGTTTATCCTGCAGATGCCCGAAGGCTATGACGCCCTGATCGGGGAGCGCGGGGTCAAGTTGTCCGGTGGTCAACGCCAGCGGATCGCGATTGCCCGGGCACTGTTAAAGAACGCACCCATCCTGATACTGGACGAAGCCACCGCCAGCCTGGATTCAGAAACCGAAAGTCTGATCCAGAGCAGTCTTGACGACATTATGTCGGACAAGACCGTTCTGGTAGTGGCCCATCGCCTTTCAACTATTGCCCACCTGGACCGCATTGTTGTACTGGACAAAGGGCATATTGCCGAAGACGGCACTCACAGCCAGTTACTTGAGCGCAAAGGGCTGTATTACCGACTTTGGCAGCATCAGTCCGATGGTTTGTTAAGTGAACAAGATGAACTAAGGAATGACTTGCCAGTCACGGAACAGGTTTAAATATACCCGCACCTCACTAACTAAACGGCGCACTCGCGTATTTAACCATCTGGTACATAAGCCTTATAACTTAAAGTAACGTGCCTATAAGCACCTGCCCGCCGCTGTTCGGCCGACAGGTGCTTTTTTATTTGAGCACCCTGCGCAACCCCCAGCCCTGAGCGATCGATCCTGCACGCACCCTGTTGGCACAGCTGGCATCAGGGCAGCAAAGAGCTGAGCTGGCAACTGCACTGTTAGTTGGCAGTCACTGTTCACTTTGGTGCACTGTTTTATAACACTCTCTTATAATTGCCTGATTGTCAGACAATAACGACTAGTTAATTGCTCAACTAAGCCTGCTGTCATGGATGACGCCTTAGTTCATTGTCCATTCCTTGTCTTTTCACAGTCACTTTTAATTCAGCCCGTCACACCCGCACTAAATAACCTGCCGTAACGCCAACTTTCCTGCCCTTCTGGCATAGCTGTTGCTTTACATAACTTAACGGAACTTTACAAAGCACCCGCTAGTTCTTCAGTTGCTTCAGCCACAAGGAATGCCCATGAACAGCCTGCCCCTGATGACGTAATACAGCGCAATAAGTGGCCCCTCACTTATTGCCTCATCCTAAACCCAAGTTGTCGTCCCTGCGTGCAAGGGCGAACGGAGCCTTATTGCCCTTCATTTAGTCGAGGGACTGTTAATGAGTGACGAGGTAAAGAATAAAACGCGATCTGCCCCGCTGCTCGACGCCGAACGCGTACAGCAGTGGACGCACATCCCCCATGTAGCCAACACCTCGACACCCGGGGGCCTGGTGACATCGCGGGCGCTGCTGCTGGTAGGTCTGGTTGCCCTGCTGCACGCCGGCGCCTGGTGGGTGATGCAGCAGGCCAAGGCCGAACCTGTGGTCACGCCGCCCGAGATTCCGGAAATGACTGTCGAGCTGACCAGCCCGACACCACCGGCGCCCCCCGTGGAAGAACCACCGCCGCCACCGCCGCCACCGGAACCCGAGGCCCCGCCCGAGGATGAAGATGCGGTCAAGGAGCCGCCCAAGCCGGTGGAGAAACCCAAGCCCGTCGAAAAACCCAAGCCGGTGGTCAAGCCCAAGCCGGTACAAAAACCGCAGCCGCCCAAGCCTGCGCCACCGGCACCGGCAGCCCCCGCTGCACCGACTGCGCCAGCAGCACCTGCGGCGCCTGTCGCAGCGCCGGGCCCGGTCAAGGAGACCGCTGCAGTTTCAGGGCTGGCCAGCCTTGGCAACCCGCCGCCGGAGTATCCGTCCCTGGCCTTGCGCCGCAGTTGGGAAGGCACCGTGGTGCTGCGCATCAAGGTGCTGCCCAACGGTCGCGCCGGCACGGTCGAGGTCACCAAATCCAGCGGCAAGCAGGCACTCGATGACGCTGCAGTAGAAGCCGTACGCAACTGGAAGTTTGTCCCGGCCAAACGAGGGGATACCCCCATCGAAGGATTTGCCACCCAGACCATCTCTTTCAAATTGCCGGAATAACCCAGCTGGGTGCCGACACCAACTTTTATTTAGCCGCCGTGTGAGGTGTAACCATGAACGAGTCTCTGTCTTCCATGATTGTCCCCGGGGTGCTCTGGGCACTGGTGCTGTTTTCGGTGGTGAGCTGGGCTTTGCTGCTCATCAAGTCATCGCAGTACCTGCGCCAGAAAGCGCAGAACTCGCAATTCAGCAAAGCCTTCTGGGCCGCCCCTGACCTGCTGACCGCCGCCGAACACGCCAGCCAGTACCCCGGTGCCCTGGCCCGCATCGCCAACAGCGGCTTCGAAGCCATGATTGTCGATGACACGCCGCGCACCACTCAGCAACTGGCCCACACCATCAACCGCTCCGACCGCCTGGAGCGCAACCTGCGCCAACAGATCCAAAAGGAACGCCGCGCCCTGGAAAGCGGCCAGGCGATCCTCGCCAGTATCGGCAGCACCGCGCCCTTTATCGGCCTGTTCGGCACCGTGTGGGGGATCATGGAAGCGCTGCAGACCATCGGCGCCACCGGTTCGGCCAGCCTGGAAACCGTGGCCGGGCCCATCGGCCATGCCTTGATCGCCACCGGTGTAGGTATTGCGGTCGCAGTACCGGCGGTGCTGATTTACAACTTCTTCCTGCGCCGCCTCAAGCTGGCCTCGGCCAACATGGACGACTTCGCCCATGACTTCGACGCCCTCGCCCAGCGCAGCGCCTTTGCCATCGACCGCCAGGCCATTTCCAACAAGCGCACGCCGGTGCGGGAGGCAAGCTGATGTCTTTCTCAACCCAGGACAGCGACGAAGTACTCAGTGAAATGAACGTCACCCCGCTGGTGGACGTGATGCTGGTGCTGCTGGTGGTGTTTATCGTGACCACGCCGATGATGACCAACGCGATCAAGATCAACCTGCCCAAGACCGATGCCGTGGCCTCGGCCCAGAAAAAAGACCCGGTGGTGGTCAGCGTCGACCAGGACGGCAAGTTCTACCTGGCCAAGAACGAAGTGGCCCCCGAACTGCTGGAAAAAAGCCTGCAGGACGTGAAGGCCCAGGACCCGGAAGTGCGCGTGCAGTTGCAGGCGGACGAAGGGGTCAACTACGGCCAGGTGGCCAAGGCTATGGCCTCCATCGAGCGTTCGGGCATTACCAAAATATCGGTGATGACCGCCAGATGAAGCCCTCACCCCAACCCTCTCCCAAAGGGAGAGGGAGCTGGCCTGCGGTGTTCTTGAACCCGCGGGCTGTCAATTCCCTCTCCCTCAGGGAGAGGGTCAGGGTGAGGGGCTTTTGATCCTGTTGTAACCACGCACCACCCACGCCGCGCAGGAGCCTTTTGGCCCTTGCAGGGGAGCGGCTTGCTTGAAAAACGTGTTTTGCCCCGGGTCGACACAACCCAACTGGAGTCATGAGGGCTCACAAGGCCATTCCAATAAACGTCTGAATAAGTCGGAAATAACCATGCAGATGAAGAGTTCAGGTTTTACCCTCAAGCCACTCGTTGCAAGCTTGCAACGACACCGTTTTGTGCCGCTGTATCTGGTTGCTCTGGGGATGAGCACGGGCCAGTTGCAGGCAGCCGAAGTGACTGCAGCGGATGATTCGAGCGCCACCGTCAGCAGCGCTGATGCGGCGCCTGCGCCAGCCACCACACAGCTGGACCGGGTCGAAGTGACCGGCTCGGCGATCCGCCGGGTAGATGCCGAAACCGCCGTGCCCATCACCATCCTGCGTGCGGAGCAGTTGCGCAACGAAGGCGTGACCACCACTGCCGAGATCATGCAGCGCGTGACGGGCAACCAGTCATTGCGCAACTCGGCCAGCTCCGTGGGTTCCGGCACCGGGGGGTCGAGCTTTGCCGACATGCGCGGCATCGGTGCCAACAAGACCCTGGTGCTGCTTAACGGCCGCCGTTTGGGCAACAACGCCATCGACGGCTCAGCGGTAGACCTGAACACCATTCCGTTTGCCGCCATTGACCGCGTCGAAGTCTTGCGCGACGGCGCGTCGGCCTTGTACGGCACGGACGCGATTGGCGGCGTGATCAACTTCATCACCAAAAAATCCATGACCGACGGCACCCTGTCACTGGGCGGCGAAGGTGCAGACGCCAGTGGTGGTGGCGACAGCCGCGATATCAGCGGTAGCTGGGGCTACGGCGATCTGGAAAAAGACCGTTTCAACGTCATGGCCGTCGCCGGCTATAACAAGCAAAACGCCCTGCACGCCAAGGACCGCACGTTCGCCAGCAACTACGAACCGGGCCGCGGCCTGGATCAGACTTCCGGCACGTCCAACCCTGCCAACTGGAGCCAGGGCAATATCAATACCAACCCGCTGGCGGCCAATGGCTGCAACGGGGCAAACCTGGTCCTGCGCCAGGGGCTATGCCGCTATGACACGCGCAACTATATCGACCTGCTGCCGGAAACCGAGAAGACCTCCTTTTTCGGCAAGGCCACCGGCAAGATCACCGATGTCGACAACGTCAACCTGGAGTACTTCTGGGCCCGCAACAACAATGCCGTGGGTGTTGCCCCCGCCCCTCTGATCGGCGCCAGCATGGACCCGAGCTCGCCTTACTACCCGGGCAACGGCATAACCCCGGGTAGCAGCGATCCGTCCTTCGACCCAACGCAACCAATTGGCCTGAACTGGCGTGAAACCGCTGCCGGTGGCCGCCAGAGCAAAGACCAGAACACCAGCCAGCGTCTGGTATTGAGCTTCGATGGTGTGGCCAAGGGTTGGGATTACAATGTCGGTGCCTCGTACAACCAGAATCAGGTGAACTCCAGTGTGACGGGCGGTTACGCCAGCGACGCGGCCATGCTCAACGGCATTGCCGATGGCATCATCAACCCGTTCGGCCCGCAGACACCTGCCGGGCAGGCCTATATCGACGAGCACCAATATCACGGCCAGTACATGTCTTCGGTGGGCCGGGTCACCGGTATCGACGGGCGCATGAGCCGTGAGATCGGCGACTGGTTCGGCGCCGGCCCGTCCGGCCTGGCGATTGGCGGTGAATACCGTCAGGAGAAGTTCCACCAGACCTTCGATGGTTTTGTCGCGGATATTTCCAGCCTCGGCGCCGACCCTGACGCCAGCGTCTCGGGTGACCGTAACGTCAAGGCGGTGTACACCGAGCTGAACGTGCCCGTACTCGACAGCCTGGAACTGTCGGCCGCTGTGCGTCATGACAAATACAGCGACTTTGGCAGCACCACCAACCCGAAATACTCGTTCCGCTACCAGCCGATCAAGGAGCTGGTGGTACGCGGTGCCTACAGTGAAGGCTTCCGCGCACCGTCGCTGTACGAGCTGTACAACCCGCAGTACACCACTTACACCCAGGGCTACTACAACGATCCGCGCCTGTGCACCGGCGGCGTCGTGCAACCGGGCGGCAACGCCGGGCGCGACTGCGGCCAGCAGTTCCATAACCGCACCGGCGGCAACACTGAACTGTCCCCTGAAAAAGCCCGTAACGTGACCGTCGGTTTTGTCTACCAACCGGTGCGCAATCTGTCGATGGGTCTGGATTTCTGGTGGATTCACATCGCCAACCAGATTGCCGAGTTCCCGGAATCCACTGTCTTTGACGATCCCAATGCCTATGCTGACCGCTATATTCGCAATGCTGACGGCTCCCTGAACTACGTACAGACCGGTCTCGCCAACCTGGGTGCCGTTAAAACCAGCGGCGTCGATGTGTCGCTGGACTACAAGTTCCCCAACACCCCCTACGGTCAGTTCGGTCTTGGCCTGCAAGGCACCTACGTGTCGCGCTATGACTACCAGACCACCATTGGCGGCAGCTATACCGACAAAGTGGGCGCGTTCAAGGATGACGGCATGGTCGCGCGCTGGAAGCACGTGCTCAGCGGTACCTGGAATCTGGGCGCTTACCGGGCCTCGCTGGTCAACCGCTTCACCAGCGGCTATGACGATGCCGATCCTGACACCCACTCCCGTGTAGCGTCTTACACCTTGTGGGATATCTCCGGTGGCTACACTTTCAACAAGACCGTGGACCTGGATGCGGGGATCAAGAACATGTTCGACCGTAACCCGCCATTCTCCAACCAGGCCTACAACTTCCAGAATGGCTACGATCCACGTTACGCAGACCCAATGGGCCGTACGTTCTTCGCCCGTGCCACCTATCACTTCTGAGTGAGCACCGCTGCCGGCACACTCCGGCCGACAGCGGTTTAACTGCGAAATCGCGACCCCGCCGCGTTTTAACGCGCAATGCGGCGGGGATTTTTCCAGGCAGTCGATGGTTCTACACGCGGTACAAGGAAGCCCAATGATGTCTGCATTTTTCCTGCCCCTGCTCCGTTCGCTGCTGGTACCCGTGTTGTCTTGCGTGTGCCTGAGCGTCAACGCCGCGCCCGGCCATGCCCTGACGGTGTATGGCGAAGCGCCCAAATACCCGGCCAATTTCCAGCACTTCGACTTTGTAAATCCGGACGCGCCCAAAGGCGGTTCGCTGAGCCGCACGTCAATGGAAATCGGCCAGTTCACCTACCTGTCGCCCTATATCGACCAGGGCACCGGTGTGGCCCAGGTCGATCAATGGGTCAATGCCCCCCTGGCCTTCCGCTCGCTGGACGAGCCCTATACGGTCTACGCGCTTGTCGCGCAAAAAATCGAACGTGACCCCGATGGCCTGTGGGTACGCTTCTACCTGAACCCCAAGGCCCGTTTCGCGGATGACACACCGATCACTGCGCAGGACGTGGCCTTTACCTACGACACCCTGATGACCAAAGGCAGCCTGAGCTATCGCATGCTCTACGGCGAGGTCAAGGACCGGGTCATCGAAGGCCCGCTGCAAATCCGCTTCGACTTCAAGAACAACCAGAACCGCACCCTGGCGCTGGATCTGGCGAGCATGCACGTGCTGCCGGAACACTGGTGGAAGACCCGCGACTTTGCCGCCGGCGGCGGCTACGAGCCGCCGCTGGGCAGCGGCCCGTATGCGGTCTCCCAGGTTGATCCGGGGCGCAGTGTCAGCTTCGAACGCAACAAGAACTGGTGGGCCAGGGACTTGCCCGTCAGCAAAGGCCTGTACAACTTCGACCGTTTGAAAGTGATGTTCTACAGCGACATCGACGTGGCCCGCGAGATGCTCAAAGCCGGGGCGTTCGATTACAACCGCGAGTTTTCCGCCACTGGTTTCAGCATCGGCTACGCCAGCCCGGTACTTAGCGACGGGCGCCTGCAAAAAGGCGTGTTCGCCAAGGAAAAACCCAGTGCCGCCCAGGGGTTTACCTTCAACCTGCAAAACCCGTTTTTTCAGGACCGCCGGGTACGCGAGGCGCTGAGCCTGCTATGGGATTTTGAGTGGACCAACAAGCAGATGATGCGCAATTTTTATGTGCGCGCGCAGAGCTACTTCCCGAAAAGCGAAATGTCCGCCACGGCCCTGCCCGATGCGCGTGAGCTGGAAATTCTCGAACCCTTGCGCGGGCAGATCCCCGATGAAGTGTTCACCCAGGTGTACCAGGCGCCGAAAACCGATGGCAGCGGCTATATCCGCGATAAACAGCTGCAAGCCCTGGCGCTGCTCAAGGAAGCCGGCTGGACACCGAAAGACAACCTGCTGGTCAACGCCAGGGGCGAACCCCTGCGCTTCACCTTTCTCGACAGCCCCAGCGGTTTCGATCGCATGGTCCTGCCCTGGAAACGCACCCTGGCGCAGATCGGCATCACCATGGACATCCGCAAGGTCGACTCGGCGCAGTACATCAACCGCACCAACGCCCGCGACTACGACATGATGGTCGGCCAGTTCCCCCGCAACGGCCAACCGATTGTTTCGCCGGGCCGCGAGCTGTACGACATGTTTGGCTCACGCAGCGCCACCCAGGCCGGTGCCTCCAACAACATGGTGCTGCGCAACCCGGCCGTCGACAAACTGATCGACGGGGTGGTACAGGCCAACAGCCGCAGCGAGATGGTGCATTACACCCGCGCCCTCGACCGTGTACTGCTGTGGAACTACTACATGATCCCGCACTACTACTCGGTGGGTACCCCGACGGTGTACCTGAACCGCTTCGGCCAGCCCGCCAAGGAGGCCAAGTTCGATGAAGGCCTGGACACCTGGTGGGAAGTCAGCAAAACCCCGTTAACCAACGCGGCGTATGGCCAGGCCAGCGCACAGCCGGAGGGTCATTGAGATGCTGCATTACATCAGCCGTCGCCTGTTACTCATCATCCCCACCCTGCTGTGCATTCTGGTGGTCAACTTTCTGATCGTGCAGGCCGCCCCCGGTGGCCCGGTGGATCAAGCGATTGCCCGCTTGCAGGGCTTCGGCGGCTCGGCGGTGGGCGGTGGTGGCGGGGAAATGGCCGCGTCCGCAGCCGGTGCCAGCCGCAGCAGCCGCGGTCTTGACCCGGCGCTGATCGAAGAAATCACCAAGCATTACGGCTTCGACAAACCCATGCACGAGCGTCTGTGGCTGATGCTCAAGAACTACGCGCAACTGGACTTCGGCACCAGCTTCTTTCGTGGCGCCAAGGTCACCGACCTGATCGTGGAGAAGCTGCCGGTGTCGATCTCACTGGGCTTGTGGGCAACGCTGATCACCTACCTGATTTCAATTCCGCTGGGCATCCGCAAAGCCATCCACAACGGCAGCGCCTTCGATGTATGGACCAGCACCGCAATCATCATCGGCTACGCCATGCCGGCATTTCTGTTCGCCATTCTGTTGATCGTGGTGTTTGCCGGCGGCAGTTATGTCAGCTGGTTCCCGGTGCAGGGCATTGTCTCGGACAACTTCGATAGCCTGAGTTTCTTCGGCAAGATCGGCGACTACCTGTGGCACATGGTGCTGCCCGTATCGGCACTGGTGATCGGCGGTTTTGCCACGCTGACCATCCTTACCAAAAACAGCTTCCTCAACGAAATCAGCCGCCAGTATGTGGTGACCGCGCGAGCCAAGGGCCTCACGGAACGACGCGTGCTCTACGGCCATGTGATGCGCAACGCCATGCTGCTGGTGGTGGCCGGGATTCCCCAGGCGCTGATCGAAGTGTTCTTTGCCGGTTCACTGTTGATTGAAACCATCTTCAACCTCGACGGTATCGGCCGCATGAGCTACGAAGCGGCAGTGTCGCGGGACTACCCGGTGGTGTTCGGCACACTGTTTCTGTTCACCCTGTTCGGCCTGCTGATCAAGCTGATCGGCGACCTGTGCTACACCCTGCTCGACCCCCGTATCGATTTCTCGGCGAGGACTGCCTGATGTTTACCCTCTCTCCTCTTGGCCGTCGCCGCCTCAAGCACTTCAAGGCCAACCGCCGTGGCTGGTGGTCGCTGTGGATCTTTATCGGGCTGTTCGTGGTGTGCCTGGGCGGTGAACTGATTGCCAACGACAAGCCCTTGGCCATTCACTACAAGGACAGCTGGTATTTCCCGATTGTCAGCAGTCACCTCGAAAGCGATTTCGGCGGCGAGCTGCCCTTTGAACCGGACTACCGCAGCGACTATGTGCGCAAGCTGATTACCGATCAGGGCGGCTGGATGCTGTTTGCGCCGATTCCGTTCAGCTACGACACGGTCAACTACGACCTCCAGGAGCCATCACCCAGCCCGCCGAGCGCGACCAACTGGCTGGGCACTGACGACCAGGCTCGGGACGTGCTGGCCCGGGTGATATTCGGCGCACGGATCTCCATTCTGTTTGCCTTGATCCTGACGGCCATCAGCACCGTGGTCGGCATTACCGCCGGCGCCCTGCAAGGCTTCTACGGTGGCCTGGTCGACCTGCTTGGCCAACGGGTGCAGGAAATCTGGGCCGGGTTGCCGGTGCTGTACCTGCTTATCATTTTGTCCGGCTTTGTGGCGCCGAGTTTCTGGTGGTTACTAGGCATCATGGCGCTGTTCAGCTGGCTGGCCCTGGTGGACGTGGTGCGCGCCGAGTTCCTGCGCGGGCGCAGCCTGGAATACGTCAAGGCCGCGCGGGCATTGGGCCTGACTGACGGCGCACTGATGCGTCGGCATATCCTGCCCAACGCCATGACCTCCACCCTGACCTACCTGCCCTTTATCCTGACCGGCGCTATCGCCACCCTCACCGCCCTGGATTTTCTCGGCTTCGGCATGCCGCCGGGCAGCGCCTCGCTGGGCGAACTGATCGGCCAGGCCAAGCACAATCTGCAGGCGCCGTGGCTGGGCCTGACCGCGTTCTGTGCGCTGGCGCTGATCCTGTCGCTGCTGGTGTTTATCGGCGAAGCCTGCCGCGATGCCTTCGATCCCCGGAACTGAGAATTGACATGACCAACACACTGATAGAAATCCGCGATTTGCGCGTGAGCTTTGCCGGGGCAGAAGTGGTTCACGGCCTCAACCTCGATATCCGCCGTGGCGAGTGCATGGCGCTGGTGGGCGAGTCGGGCTCGGGCAAGTCGGTAACGGCGCACTCGATCCTGCGCCTGCTGCCGGGCAAAGACGTGCAGACCCAGGGCAGCATCCGTTATGCCGGCACCGACCTGGTTACGGCCAGTGACAGCCAGTTGCGCAGCTTGCGCGGCAACCGCATTGCGATGATTTTCCAGGAGCCGATGACCTCGCTCAACCCGTTGCACACGGTGCAAAAGCAAATCAGTGAAATCCTGGTCACCCACAAGGGCCTGAAAAACCGGGCAGCGCGGCAGCGCACCCTGGAGCTGCTGGAACTGGTGGGCATCCGTGAACCGGCCAAACGCCTCAATGCCTACCCGCACCAGCTGTCCGGCGGGCAGCGCCAGCGGGTAATGATTGCGATGGCCCTGGCCAATGAGCCGGAGCTGTTGATTGCCGATGAACCGACCACGGCACTGGACGTGACGGTGCAGCAAAAAATCCTCGAACTGTTGATCGACCTGCAACAGCGCCTGGGCATGTCCTTGCTGCTGATCAGCCACGACCTCAACCTGGTGCGTAAAATCGCCCAGCGCGTGTGTGTGATGCGCGGCGGCGAGATTGTCGAGCAGGCCAGTTGCGCGGCGCTGTTCCGCGAGCCGAAACACCCCTACAGCCGCATGCTGATCGAGGCCGAGCCTAGCGGTAGCCCGGTGCCCGGCGAATACCGGCATAACCTGCTGGAGGTCAGCGACCTGAAGGTCTGGTTCCCCCTGCCCAAGCCGCTGTTCAGCCGCGAACGACACTATATCAAGGCGGTGGACGGGGTCAGTTTTGAGCTGAAAAAGGGCCGCACCCTGGGCATTGTCGGCGAGTCCGGCTCGGGGAAGTCGACCCTTGGCCAGGCAATCTTGCGACTGGTGGATTCCGAGGGTGAAATCCGTTTTGGCAACAAGCAACTGAACATCCTCAGCCAGAACCTGCTGCGCCCGCTACGCCGGCAGATGCAGGTGGTGTTCCAGGACCCGTTTGGCAGCCTGAGCCCGCGCATGTCAGTGCAGCAGATCATCAGCGAAGGCTTGCTGGCCCATGATATTGGCACTGAGCAGGAGCGCGAGGCGGCGGTGATCCGGGTTCTGCAGGAAGTGGGCCTGGACCCGCAAAGCCGCCATCGCTACCCCCATGAGTTCTCGGGTGGCCAGCGCCAACGCATCTCCATTGCCCGCGCGCTGATCATGGAACCGGACTTGATATTGCTCGACGAGCCGACCTCGGCGCTGGACCGCACGGTGCAAAAACAGGTGGTCGACTTGTTGCGCGACCTGCAAGCGCGGCATGGCCTGACCTACCTGTTTATCAGCCACGACCTGGCGGTGGTGCATGCCCTGGCCCACGACATGATCGTGATCAAGGACGGCAAGGTGGTGGAACAGGGGGATGCGCAGTCCATCTTCGACAACCCGCAACACCCCTATACCCGGGAACTGTTGCAGGCCAGCAGCTTGAAGACACAGGAAACTGCGCTGGCCGATGTTGTGTAGCCGCTGACGAGCGGAGCGAGGCTGCGTCCGGTTTGGTGCGCCACTGCGACGCAGCAGTCGCAAAAACAGACACCTCGCAGTACCAGTTTAATCCGCTCCTCAGGTTTTACGGGGGGACGCAATGCTGGCAACGCAAGCCTTTTCGGTGGGAGCGGTCAACTCCACAGGCTGCGTATCCGCGCCACTGCCCGTGACAACAAGGCTGTGGCCTTGTAGCAAAGGCAATCGGTGTCAGGCACATACCGCGCAGCGGTGCGCACCAGCCCCAAAGCGACCAGGTCGCGGGTAAAAGAAACTCTGGAGGCATAGAAGGTCTTGCTTGCCCAAGCCGACGCCACAAGGTAAGCCAGGCTCCAGAGCACCACCCCCCAGTGATAGTAGTGCTGGACGCAGTGGTTTACGGTATCCATTACAGCCGCGACGCGGGAATCATTCCTGGCAAACAGGTACACGCCCCATACAGCCAGCAAAAAGCTTATCAGCCCCCAGTCAAAGAGTCGCCGCGTATTGATTTTCAGGCTTTGGCAACGCGCTCGTCGCTTCGAGCGGATCGGCACAATCTGGATATCACGGATATGGATAACATTGCCGTGGATGCGCTGATCGTTACTGGACCAGGTCACATCCCCAACCTTGCGGGTCCAGTACTGGCCGTTAAAGCACTTGAAACCCAGCAGAGTAAACCACGGGTGCAACTCGAATTTGTCTAGTGCCTTATCGGTGAAGATCAGCACACATCGAGGGGATATGGAGGCAGTGGTGTGGCCCGGGGAATGGTCGAACAAATCCAGGGTGTACAGGCGGCCCTGGGTGTTGACCTTGAAAAGGCGCTGTTGGAAATCGCTGACAGACACTTTGGAATAATGAATCAAGGCTTTGGGTTTACAAAACAGCTTCACAGGCAGTTCAGTCCAGAAAAGCCGTACAGCCTAGAGCAGTTTTTGGCCAATGGCCACTATCTAGCGAGCAAGACTCAGGGCGCTTGCACTGCTCAGCCCTCATATCTCCAAATAGAATATATAAATCGTTTTATATTCTTTTTTAAAAGCTAATTTTCCTGCAAGACTCTCGTCATAAATCTTCCAACTCATGATGAGAACGAAATGAAAACATTCACTGCCCTCACCGCCCTGACCCTGGCTGTTTTGTCTGGCCTGGCCCACGCCGATCGTCTGGATGACATCAAAAAATCCGGTGTGCTGCGCGTGGCGTCCTTTGACAGCAACCCGCCCTTTGGCTTTGTCGATGCCAAAAGCAAGCAGATCGAAGGCCTCGACGTGGACTACGCCAAGGCCATCGCCGACAAGCTGGGCGTGAAGTTGCAGTTGCAGCCGACCAACCCGGCCAACCGCGTACCGCTGCTGGTCGCGAACAAAGTCGACCTGGTGCTGGCCAACTTCACCATCACCCCCGAGCGGGCCGAGCAGGTGAATTTCAGCATTCCGTACTTCGCTTCGGGCCAGCAATTTATCGTCAAGAAAGGCACCCTCACATCCCCCGACGAGCTGAACAAATGGCGCGTGGGCGTGGACAAGGGCACGGTCAACGAAGGCGTATTGCGCGAGAAGTTCCCCGGCGCCAAAGTGGTGGCCTACGATGACACCCCATTCGCCTTCACTGCCCTGCGCAACGGCAACGTCCAGGCCATCACCCAGGACGGCCCAAAGCTGATCGGCCTGCTGGCCAATGTGCCGGACAAGGACAAATACGAAGTGCCGCCCTTCACCATTTCCAATGACCTGATCGGCGTCGGTATTCCCAAAGGCGAAGCGCGCCTGACCGAAGTGGTCAACCAGACCCTCACCGACCTGGAAGCCCAGGGCAAGGCCCAGGGCATTTATGACGCCTGGTTCGGCCCGACCACCAAGACCCCGCTGACCCGCCTGTACAAGATTGGCGACAAGAGCTAAGCCTCCTTCGCGACACCCTCAGCCCGTCACGGTCAACCGGACGGGTTTGCTCGTTTCTGGATGGACGCTGTTTCTATGTTCGGTGAACTGCTTGCCCCGCAATACCTGCACTGGTTGCTCGATGGTTTTGTCCTTACCCTGATCCTTTCCCTGCTGACCTGCCTGGTGGCGACCGGGCTGGGGTTTTTACTGTGCCTGGCACGCCTCTCGCCTTTGCGTGTGTGGTCATGGCCGGCACGGGCCTACCTGGCCCTGTTTCGCAATACGCCGCTGCTGGTGCAGCTGTTTTTCTGGTACTTCGGGGTCACGGCCATGCTGCCCGAAGGGCTGGTGATGTGGCTCAACCAGCCCCGCAGCCTGTCCCTGGGCCTGTTTGAAATTGAATGGCCGTCGTTTGAATTTCTCGCCGGGTTCTGGGGGCTGATGCTCTACACCGCCGCCTTCATTTGCGAAGAGTTTCGTGCAGGCGTCAGCTCGGTGCGCGTAGAACAACGGGCGGCGGGCCTGGCACTGGGCCTGCGGCCGGCACAGGTGTGGCGCTATATCGTGTTCCCGCAGGCGCTGCGCACGGCGTTGGGGCCGTTGCTGGGGCAGTACATGAATGCCCTGAAAAACTCGTCACTGACCATGGCCATCGGTTTGGCCGAACTGTCCTATGCCTCGCGGCAAGTCGAGACCGAAACCTTCAAGACCTTCCAGGCCTTCGGTTTTGCCACCCTGCTGTATGTGGCCAGCATTGCCTTGATCGAAGTGCTTGGCCAGTTGATTGCCCGCAGCAAGTGGTATCGCCAGGGAGGGGTGTAAGTCATGGATTTCACAGTTATCAGCGACAATTTTTCGTATTTTATGCTCGGCGCCTGGCCCAACGGACCGTTGGGCGGCGCGGCACTGACGCTGCTGCTCAGCCTGTTGTCAGGGATCATTTCGGCATTGCTGGGGCTGGTGCTGGGTATTGCACTGGTGATGATTCGCGGCAAAACGCGCTGGTTGCTGCTGGGGGTACTGGGCTTTTTGCGCGCAATCCCGGTGGTGATGCTGATTTTCTGGAGCTACTTCCTGCTGCCGATCCTGTTCAAAGTTGATGTACCCGCGCTGGCCACCGTGGTATGTGCGCTGTCGCTGATAGGCGGTGCGTACCTGGCGCACTCGGTGTATGCCGGGATCAGCAGCCTGCCGCCCGGGCAATGGGCGGCAGGCACGGCGCTGGGCCTGGGCAAGTGGCAGGTGCTGCGCCTGATCATCCTGCCCCAGGCCTTGCCGATGATGTTGCCGTCCTTTCTCAACCAGTGGATTTCACTGATCAAGGACACTTCGCTGGCGTATGTGATCGGCGTGGGCGAACTGTCGTTTGTCGCCACCCAGATCAGCAACCGGGTAATGGTGCACCCGACGGAAATCTTCCTGTTTGTGGCGCTGGTGTACTTCGTGTTTTGCAGCAGCCTGGATCTGATTGCCAATCGTTGGGTGCGAAAACCTGCATAAAACATGTAGCAGCTGCCGAGGAACGAGGCTGCGTTCGGCGGCGCAGCCGTCGTAGAGTCAGAATGCACGGTGTGTCAGGTTAACCGCGAACTCAGGTTTTACGGCGGCTGCGCCGCCGAACGCAGCCTCGTTCCTCGGCAGCTGCTACGGTTTATGCCAGGGTTGCGATCACCGCCCAAACCGGCACAAACCCCATTGGCAGCCACACGGCCAGTCGCGGCCGATACGGCAACAGCATCAGCAGGCTAAAACCACTCAGCGAGAGCAGGCCAAACCAGCCCACCGGCCCCATTGCCCAACCCCAGGCCTGCGCGCAAAACCACAAGCTGAGCCCCAGGCTCAGCCAACCTGCAGCCCTTAGCCCACGCCGTAACTGCGTCGACGGCGGCTTGCCCCACACCTGTTTGTAATGGCGTTCCAACCCCTGGCACAAGGCAAGCATGCCGACATAGGCAAAACCCAGTGCCGCAAAAAAATCAGCCAGCATCTCAATTCACCTCGGCCATGACGGCGGTCTTTTTGCGCGGCACCCGCTCCACCGCCGGTTGCGATACTTTCCAGCACGCCCACAACAACATGGCGCCCAGGGCCATCGCGGTCAGCTCAACGCCCATGCTGCTGGGCAGCGCCCAAGGCCGGTTGACGGTGAACACACTCAACAACGGCAAGCTCAGGCACATCAAACCCGCCAGCCCCAGTTGCTCGCGCCAGGCCTGCATGCGCGGGCGCAGCAAGGCATGGACACAACTCAACGCCCACACACCAAAGAACACATTCAACTCAGCATCAGCCCGTTCGGCCATTCCCGACGGCAACAGCCGGTTGCCCCACAACAGGCTGATACAAGCCAGGCTCAAGCCGGCCATAACGGTGACGTTGATCGCCTCGACCAGACGGTAAAGCACCTGGGCAACCCGACCTTCGCTGGCGTATTTGCGCCGCCGCTTGACGGTGAACAGCACCAGCCCGCTGGCAATCATGGCGCTGCTGATCAGGCCGCAAATAAAGTACAGCCAGCGCATCGGGTAGCCGCCGAACTGGGCAAAGTGCAGCCCAGAAATCACCCGATGGGTCAGCACCGTGGGGCGCATCTCTGTGGGGCCGGACAACTGCTCGCCGGTGACGCCGTCAAAGCGCATGCCCTGGCCCTTGGTCAGGGCAATACGGTTGCCCAGGATCGGACGAATCTGGATTTCGGCATTGCTCATCCCGGGGTTGCTGATGCTGATCCCGCCCAACGGCCCCATGACCGCCCGAGCCTGGCTCAGCAACGGCCCCAGGGCTACCAGCGGTGCAGGCTCTGCGGTTGCCGGGCGCTGCACGGCAACGCTGGCCGGCGTCTTGTCCTGCGCCTTGAAAAAGGCCTCGCGGTCGCCATCGAACAACGCGTCCATCGCCGCCGGCATATAGATCACCAGGAAAATCGCCAGCCCGGTGTAGGTGATCATCAAGTGAAAAGGCAGCAACAGCACGGCACTGGCGTTATGCGCGTCAAGCCACGAGCGCTGGCCTTTGGCGGGACGGAAGGTGAAGAATTCCTTGAAGAACTTCTTGTGGATCACGATGCCGCTGACCAAAGCCGCCAGCATGCCCATGGCCAGCGCACCGACCAGGTAGATGCCGATCATGCGCGGCATGTGCAAGGTGAAGTGAAACAGAAAGAAAAACCGCCCCCCTACTGTTTCCCGCACCGGCATCACTTCGCCGGTGTCAGGGTCCAGGGTCACCGACACGCCATCACGGCGCCCGCCGGTCGAGGCCTGCAATTGCGGCGAACGCTCATAGGGCAGGCTGATGCCCCACTGCTTTGCGTCGGCCTTGTGGGCCTGCAGGTAAGTCAGTGCCCGTTGCGCGGCCTGCTCGTCGGTCAACTGATGGGCCGGCAGCTCGGGGGTCATCCAGTTGTCGATCTCCTGATCGAACACGGCCAGACTGCCGGTCAAAAAGATCACGAACAACAACCAGCCGACGATCAGGCCACCCCAGGTGTGCAGCCAGGCCATGGATTGGGTCAGGGTCTGTTTCATCCCAGTTGCTCCAGCAGTTGCGGCCAAAAACCGATGGCGGCCAGGGGCACGGCGAGTACCGCGCCCATCCAGGCCGACCACTGGTGGCGGGCAGCAAATGCCCACAGAATGGCGAAGGTGTAGATCACAAATGACAACAGGCTGGCGACGATCATCGCGTCCACCTTGTCCAGCGGCAGCAGCCGCGCCAAGGCAGCGGTAAAGGCATAGGTAAAGACATAGCCGCCGACCAGTGCTGCCAGGGTGCGGGACACGATCGGCGCCCAGGCCGACGTTGCAAGTTTCATTTTTTCAATCCCTTATCAAGCTCCGGCTTTTTGCCCGTGCCAGATGCGACAACGGCGCGACACCCGTTTTCACGGATATCGCGCCTGCATGGGTCACAGTGTGATCAGAACGAACTGGTCACCGAGGCAAAGTACGCCCGGCCCGCTTCGTTGTAGGTTTGCGCCCCCGCTTCATCGGCATTGCCCTTGCGGTACAGCTGTTTGTCGAACAGGTTGTTGATGCCCACTCGCACGCTGAAGTTTTTATTGAACTCATAGCCGCTGCTCAGGCCCACCAGACCGTACGGGTCGACCGGCTTCTGCACGGATTTGTCGAGTGCTTCGTTGGCGCGGTTGTTGCGCTTGGGCGCTTCCTGCTTGCCGTAGTAAGTGCCGCTGACCTGGAACGACAGTTTTTCGGTGGCGTACCAGTCGAGCATGGTGTTGAGGGTGTATTTGGGGATGATGCTCAGCGGGTCGCCGGTTTCCTTGTCCTTGCTTTCGATCATGTAGGTCAGGTTGGTGTTCCAGTCCAGATCCTCGCGCAGGCTGACAAACAGGTTGCCTTCCACCCCTTGCACGATGGCCTTGCCGCTGTTTTCCCATTGCAGCACGCGACGGCCGTTGGGCAGTCGGAATGCCGCTTCGTTGCTGGCATTGATCTTGTTTTGGTAGTCGTTGCGGAAATAGGTACCGCTGGTGCGCCAGGTGCCCTTGTCGAACGCCAGGCCGATCTCTTTGTTGACGCTGATTTCCGGCTTGAGGTCCGGGTTACCGACCAGGTAGCAGCCACCGATGTTCACTTCCACCGAGCTGCAACCCGCGCCACGGCTGTACAACAGATAGTTGGGGTTGGACTGGTACAGGTTCGGGGTCTTGTAGGCCCGGGCAATACCGCCCTTGATGCTCAACTCATCGGTGATCTGGTGCGAGGCATTGAGGCTCGGGCTCCAGTTGCCGCCAAATTCGCTGTGATGGTCGAAACGCACACCGGGAGTGACGATGGTTTTGGCGCCGGCTTCGATATTGTCCTCGACGTAGAATGCATAGCTGTTGGCCGTGGATTTGGTTTCGGTCCGGTCAGTGCCCGGCAGCGCCGCGCTGCCGTCGGCACCCGGGTCCCAGCTTTGCGGGCGCAGCGAGCCCGGGTCGTTGAGCGATTCGTAAAGGTACTCGCCGCCCAGCGTCAGCACCTGGGCGGTGCCCATGTTCAATGGCAGGTTGACTTCGCCGGTGGCGCGGGTGTTGCGCAGGCGCGATTCGAACCTGCCGGCACTTTCGGACGGTGCGCCTTCGCCATAACCGGCCAGGCCTTCGTTGAGGCGGGCGTTGCGGGTCAGGTCATGGGTCAGCGAGGCCTTGGTGGAGCCCCAGTCGAACGAACCATTGTGGGTGGCCGAGAAGGTGCTGCGTTGCAGTACGCTGGTTTCCTTGCCGGTCAGGCTGTTGACGAAGTCACCCCCGCTGTTGAGCATGGTGTCGCCGGCAAAAATATTGCCCTGGCGGCTGTAACTGGCTTCCAGGTCCAGGGTTTGCTCAGGGGTGAACTGCCAGCTGAGCAAGCCGTTGACGTCCTTGTTGCGCACGCCTTCGCGCCCCGCCACCACGCTGTCGGGGGAGGCCTGGGCGGCGGTGTTGATGCCCGGGTCATCGGCGTCGGTCTTGTTCAGGCCGCCATACACACGAAACACCAGATCATCCGTGATCGGCCCGCTGAGGTTGAAGTTGGTACGCTTGCTCACGCCTTCGGCGTCGTCTTCCGGCGCCAGGTAGTAAGCGGTCAACGAGCCGCTGAGCTTGCTCGAAGGGCGCTTGGTGATGATATTGACCACCCCGCCCATTGCCCCGGAACCGTAGCGTGCCGCTGCCGGGCCGCGCAGGATCTCGATGCGCTCGACCTCTTCGGCCGGTACCCAGTTGGTTTCCCCACGGGTATCGCGGTCGCCGCTCCAGCCATAACGCTGGGCGTTGCGCGAAGAAGACGGCTTGCCATCAATCAGGATCAGGGTGTTTTCCGGGCCCATGCCGCGCAGGTCGATCTGGCGGTTGTTGCCGCGGGCACCGCTGGAGCTGTTGCCGGTGAGGTTGACCCCCGGTTCGCGGCGGATGATATCGGACAGGTCATTGGCCGGCGGGCGCTTCTTGATATCTTCGGCGGTGATGATCGACACCCCCGGCGCTTGCTTCAATTCCTGTGCAGCGGTGCCCAGTACGCGGGTTTCTTCAAGTTGCAGCGCCTGGCGGGTACCATCCACCGGCAAATCGGTGGCCTCTACCGGTACTTCGTCACGCTCGCGCTCAAGTGCGTCAGCGAGCAATGTGGGCGAAGCCAGAGCGGCCATGAAAGCCAGTGAAAGATGACTGCGGTTGAATCGAGACGACATGTCCAGTTGATCCCTTAACAATGGAGTGTGCTCAGCAGGCCAAAGGCTGGAAATCGCTGACGCACGACCTCGAAAGGACACAACGTTTTTTAGCGCTCCCCGGCACTGCCAGGGCTGCAATGATAAACACTCTCATTTGAGAGTAAAGCGCAACTGACAACAATCCTCATTCGCAAGTTCCGCAATCCCTTTGTTTTAGAGCCTTTTCCTACATAAAAAAATTAATACAAATTGCAACAATGCCCTCAGATCAAGAAATCCCCTGCCCTGTACAATCCCACATCCTACATTTTTGAGCCTTATCGCCATGACTGACGAACTGCACATCACTGACCTGTTACCCGGCGACGGTAAAGCCGTGGTCAAGGGCGCCCTGATTACCACGCACTACACCGGCTGGCTCGAAGACGGCAGGGTATTTGACTCTTCGCATCAACGCGGCAAGCCGTTCCAGTGCGTGATTGGCACCGGACGAGTGATCAAGGGTTGGGACATCGGCCTGATGGGCATGAAGGTCGGCGGCAAGCGCACACTGCAGGTGCCCGCGCACTTGGCGTATGGTGAAAGAAGCATGGGCGCGCATATCACACCGAACTCCAACCTGCGATTTGAGATCGAACTGCTGGAAGTGCTGACGCGCGACGACTAAGCGCTGCGACACGTTGCACATTAATAGGAGTTGAACGCTGGTGAATCGATTTTTCAGGTGTTGTTTACCGATTATGCCGCTAGTGGTACTGGCAGGTTGCAGCAGTCAGGGCACGCAGACACTGCCGAGCCTGACGCCCGACCAGACCCGTGCCCGCATCGTACAACTGCTGCCGGCCAAGACTGCGGACCGCGCGGGCTGGGCGACTGATATCCAGGTGGCGTTCACGGCCCAGGGCCTGGCCCCCACCGATGAAAACCTGTGTTCTGTGCTGGCCGTGACCGAGCAGGAGTCGACCTTCCAGGCCGACCCGCCGGTGCCGGGGCTGGCCAGGATCGCCCGCAGCGAAATCAACCGCCGCGCCGGCAAGCTGCATATCCCCGAGTTTGTGGTGCGCAGTGCGCTGAACATCACCTCTCCCGACGGCAAAACCTACAATCAACGCCTGGACACGGCCCGCACCGAAGGCCAGTTGAGCGCCATTTTTGATGATTTCATCGGCATGGTACCGCTGGGCAAAAGCCTGTTTGGCGGCCTGAACCCGGTACACACCGGCGGGCCGATGCAGGTCAGCATCGCCTTTGCCGAAAAACGCGCCCGGGACTACCCCTACCCTGTGGCCCGCTCCATCCGCCAGGAAGTCTTCACCCGCCGCGGCGGCATGTATTTCGGCATCGCTCACCTGCTCGGCTATCCGGTGGACTACAACCAGTCACTGTACCGTTTTGCCGACTTCAATGCGGGCTGGTACGCCAGCCGCAATGCCGCTTTTCAGAATGCCGTCAGCCGTGTGTCTGGCATCCCGCTGGCACTGGATGGCGACCTGACTATTCCGGGCTCTTACGCGATTGGCTCCACCGAGCTGGCTGTACGCGCCCTTGGCAAGCAGTTGGGCCTGAGCCATAACGCTATCCGCCGTCAGCTCGAAAAAGGCGACAGCCTGGAGTTCAACGAAACCGATCTGTACCAGGACGTGTTCGCCCTCGCCGACCGCCAGCAGGGCAAGCCGCTGCCGCGAGCGGTATTACCGGGCATCACCCTGCAAAGCCCGAAAATCACCCGCAACCTGACCACCGCCTGGTTTGCCCAGCGGGTTGATGAACGGCGCCAGCGGTGCATGAGCCGGGCAGCGGCCAGCCGCTGAATTTCTGTGGGAGCGAGCACAGATGAAGAGGTGCGTAGGCCTGCGGGCAAACGCACCGCTAAAATGCTACAAATTATGTAGCCAGCGCATGCAGGCCTTGTAGTCCTTTGGGCAGGCTGCGATAAGCTGCGCCGCAAGTTCAATCAACAGTCATCAGGAATAATTGATATGTGCGTGGTTTTTGCATGAAATGGCTCAAAGGCATCATTCTGGGGGTCATCCTGCTGGCAGTCGGCGCAGTGGCGCTGGGGCTGTTTTACTTTCTGCCCCAGCACGATGTGGTGATGGTCACGGGGGTTGAGGTCAAGCGCATGGATCACAACGGCGTGATCAGCGCAGAAAACCCGGCCGACGGTCCGACCCGCGATGTGTACTTCATCAACACCGAGGACCCGGTGACCAAGGAGGTCATGGTTTATCGCAACGAAGACACCGGCTGGTCCTTCCCCTGGTATTTCAAGTTCGATTCTGCCGATATCCAGGCCAAGGCCCAGGGTTACTCCCGCGATGCCAACCAGCTGGCGCTGATCCGCTACTACGGCTGGCGTATCAAGATCTTCTCGGTATTTCCCAATATCACCGCGATTGAGGCCACCAACAGCCGCGACGAGCCCTTCCCATGGTTCAACACGGTATTCTTCAGCGTGCTGGCACTGCTTTTGATCGTGATTGCCGTTTTTATCAAGCGTCGCGTCAAACGTCGCCCGCAAATGCCGGTCAACTGATCGCTGCGCCCCTGCGGGGGCGCATTCACGGGGGCGTCAATCACTGACGTCCACCAGCGGCACATTGCCCCTGCCGCCACGCCGGCTCTGCATCCACTCATTGATCCCCGCGGAAAACCCCGCGGGTGCCTTGCGCCCGAACGAGCGCGACAGGTCGAGAATGGTCTGCTGGCTCAAGGCTTCTTCCATACGCTTCTGTGCCGTGATCATGGCACCGTGAATGGCGCAGGTGCCTTGCGTTGCCCACGGCGGCGCGTCGCCCTCGAACAGCGCGCAGCGACCACGCACTTCGCGACACTCGAACATGGCCTTACGCCCGTCGATGGCCTGGGCGATATCCAGCATCGAGATCTCTTGCGCGAGCCGACCCAATCTAAAGCCCCCACGCACGCCCTCGGTTGCGATCACCAAACCGGCCTTGGCCAGTTTGGTGAAAATCTTCGCCAAGTACTCATGGGGCACGCCTTGCAGATCGGCGAGCTCGCGCACACTGGCCTCCCGGCTGTCGCCCAGATCATCGACCAGAAACAACAGGCAGTGGATGCCGTACTCGACCCCCGCGCTATAGAACGCCATATCAACTCCGACTGATTCATTCCAGACAAAGCTATCAGTAGCCCCCTATTGAGGCAAATTCAACCTTGGCAAAAGCGCCTTCTACTTCTAATAAATTACATTTCAATTACTTTGCACCTCATTGAAATTAATAGTCTTTATAGATCAAAAACACTGCCCACAAATAATTCCCGTCAGAACAGGCCTTGCCAATCGATAACTACGACAACTATAGTCGTAGTTATCGAGCAGCCCAACGACACTGCTCACAGCCCCCTCATGACCCGGGAATGACTTATGAAAAAGACTATCTTGATTATCGGCGCCGGCTTCGGCGGTTTCTGGAGTGCCCTGAGTGCCGTACGCCTGCTCGACCAGCACGACCGCCAGGACATCAGCGTGCAAGTGCTCGCTCCTGTGGCCGAGCTTAGGGTGCGTCCACGCTTCTATGAACCGCAGGTCCACACAATGCGCACCTCGTTGACCCAGCTGTTTGAGGCTACCGGCGTGCAGTTCATTCCCGGCCTGGCCCGGCAGATTGACGTTGCACAGCACACCGTCACTTATCAGGACACTGCCGGGATGACGGCCACACTGGGCTACAGCGCGCTGGTGCTGGCGGCCGGCAGCCAACTCAACCTGCCGGATATCGAGGGTTTGCAGGCGCACGCCTTCAATGTCGACTCAATTGAACAGGCCGAACGCCTGGAAACCCATATGCAACGCCTGGCGGCCTTGCCCGACACCCCGGCACGCAGCACGGTGGTGGTTGCAGGTGGCGGCTTTACCGGTATCGAAACGGCCTGTGAAATGCCCGCGCGCCTGCGCGAAATCCTCGGTGCCGATTGCCAGCCCCGGGTCATCATCATCGACCGCGGGCAAAGCGTAGGTGCCTCAATGGGCACCGCCATCGCCCCGGTGATCGCCGAGGCAACCGCCGAACTGGGGGTCGAATGGTGCCTGTCCAGTTCGGTTGTCGCGGTGGACGAGCACGGCGTCACCCTGGCGGACGGCCAGCGCATCGACGCTGCCACCGTGGTCTGGACAGCAGGCGTCAGGGCCAGTGAGCTGACGGCCCAGGTGCCTGCCGAGCGCGATCCGCTGGGCCGCCTGCATGTCGACGCCAATTTGCGGGTCATCGGTTCGCCAAACGTTTTCGCCACCGGCGACAGCGCCTTTGCTGCCTGCGACGAGCTGGGCAACCATGCACTGATGACCTGCCAGCATGCCATTGCCCTGGGCCGCTCGGCGGGCAATAACGCCGCCGCCCAGTTACTCGGTGTGGCACCGGTGCCTTACCGCCAGAGCAAATATGTCACCTGCCTGGACCTGGGCGCCTGGGGCGCTGTCTTCACCGAAGGCTGGGACCGCCAGGTCAAGCTGGTACGCCAGGAAGGCAAGGCGCTGAAAACCCAAATCAACACCCAGTGGATTTACCCGCCCATCGCCGACCGCGACGTGGCGCTGGCGGCGGCGGACCCGCTGATTCCGGTGGTTGCGTAAGGCCTTGAGCGCAGACTAAGGATCGCCTGATGTTCACAGGCCGGGGTGATGGTTAACGTGGGGCACTCCTTGGCCAACGTGCAACCCTTTCACTATGAGACTGACCTCACCCTCCCTGAGCCGCCTGCTGAAAATGGCTGTGGTGATGACGGCTGCATACTCATCAGCCGTCATGGCCGCCAATTGCACCTTCAGCGATAGCAGCACCACCAGGACCGCAACTTTCGGTAGCAATCTGGCGGGCAAAAGCTTGACGGTCGCTGCCGACACTCCCAATGGCACGGTGATCTATCAAGACAGCGTTCAAGTCGAGGGGCAAAGCTGGGTCTGCACCGCTGCCAGCCAATTCGGCATGGTCCCAAACCCATCACAGGGTACCCCAACAGACTCCACCACCCTATTCCCCTTGGGCAAGTCAGGCCTGTCTTACCGACTGTGGATTGATGTACTGAGCCGCTATGAGCAACTGGCTTTTAGCCTCAAGGCAAGCAACTACGGCATCGGTGCAGGCCTCTACCGGCTTGAAATCGTCAAGACAGGCGAGCTGGCAGCCAAGATAAAAGTCCCCTCGGGTTCCCTTGGCAAGCTGCGGGGCGGCGAGCTGGATCTGACCCTGCTTAACTTGAGCAACGCCATCGTGCTCAACGCTGCCTCCTGCCAGACCCCCTCGGTGCCGGTCGCGATGGGCGATGATTATCGCCTGATTGATTTTGACCGTGCCGGCGCCACGCCGCGGGTGGTCAAGTTTAATATCGGCCTTAACGATTGCCAGACCGGCGTCAAGAAAGTGACCTACTCACTCAAGGCCACCACCCAGGTCATCAATGCGCAGAAAGGTATCGTGGCACTCAACGGCACTTCTACCGCCAAAGGCCTGGGCCTGCAATTGCTCAATGACGCCGGGCAACCCCTGGCCCTGGACACCACCTATACGTTCAGCGCGTTCAATACCACGGGCAAAAACTTCAACATTCCACTGGCGGCGGCCTACTACCGCTTGGCCGAAGAGGTGATCACGGCGGGCAGCGCCAACACCGATGTCACCTTTATCATCAGCTACCTGTAACAGATTAAGGATCGTCTGATTTTCTGCCGCCCTGCTCCTGCCTAAAGTGGCGGCATGAGATTGAAGACCTACCTCCACCAGATCAGCCCGATCCTTTCCACCCCTGACGCCGCACGGCGCTTGCTGCGCATCTTTGCCCTGGTGTTGCTGATAGGCATTCTGGGTGGGGTGTACAGTTTTCTGCTGTTTACCTTCAACAATGAGGTTTCCCAGCGTCGCAGCGCCATGAGCGGTGCGATTGCCGAGGCTCATACCTTCTTCACCACCCGCGAAGCCCTGCTCAAGAGCCTTAGCCTGGCGGCCACACGCAAGCCCCAAGGGGCATTGGCAGCCGCCTCGACAGAAGAGGCCCGCCTGTTGCTCGGCCACACACCCGGCAAGCAGTGGAGCATCTGGTTAACCCAGCGCATGCGTGACTACCTGCTGGCTCAGCAGCTCAACCTGCTCTATATCAGCAGTGGCGCCGAAGCCAGAGTGACGCGCCTGTACACCGCCACCGACAAGGCAAGCCCGTTTCCCCCGGCGCTGCTGTCCCAGCTCGAAGCCCTCAAGCGCGACACTCGTACCAGCCTGCGCGAACTCTGGCTGACCCAAAGCAATGATGTTCACGCGCAGCTGTATATTTTCATTCGCCTCGATGAGCGCGATCCGAACTCCGGCTGGCTGGGCCTGGAAATGGACGGCAAGGCCGTGGCCAACACCCTGAGCGACCAGTGCTCAGGGCAGTTCACCATGTTCAATTTTGAGGGTGTGCCACTGTTCAGCAACAGCTCCAGGCCACCCTCCAGCCAGGACCTGCGTGCGGTCAATCAGCAAGATTTCTTCGGCCTGGTTGGCTCCGGCTGGTTGCCTGAACAGCTTGTACTACGCAAACAGTTGCGGTCTTCTGACTGGCACCTCGTCTACTCCATCGATCTGCGGGCCGTGCTCACCTCGCTCTGGCCGCAATTGGCCGGTGCCCTGCTGTTCTGCCTGCTCAGCATCAGCCTGGTATGGCTGTTGATCCGCCGTATCGAATGCCGGTTTATTACCCCGGCCATCAGCCGTATCCAGGCGGTGGTCGAGAGCGAGCTGTTCAGCCGCGATGTGATCCAGACGGCTCCAGTGGCCCTTTGTGTTTTGCGCCGCGCCAACGGCCAGGTAGTGCTGGAAAACACCCTGGCCCAGCACTGGCTGGCCCCGGGTGGCGAGCGCGAACAGCTGAGCCCGGACTGGATTCAACGTGCCTTTGATCCTGCCAGACCGTCCTTGAGTGACTACTTTGAAACTGCTGCCGGACGCCACCTGTACCTCAGTTGCGTACCCACCCGCTACAAGGGCGAAGAGGTGCTGCTGTGCGCTTTCAGCGATATCAGCACTCGCACCGAGATCGAAGCGGCCCTGAAACAGGCACGCCAATTGGCCGATAGCGCCAATGAGGCCAAGACGTTGTTCCTGGCCACCATGAGCCATGAAATCCGCACACCGCTGTATGGCGTACTGGGCACCCTTGAATTGCTGGCCCGCACCCGCCTGGACAGCCAGCAAAGCAGCTACCTGCGAGCCATCGAGGGTTCCTCGGCGACCTTGTTGCAACTGATTTGCGATGTGTTGGATGTGTCAAAGATCGAAGCCGGGCAACTGGCCCTGGAATGGAGCGAGTTCTCGGTACTGGCGTTGATGCGTGAAGTGGTCCAGGGATACGCCGCGGCCGCGCACAGCAAACGATTGCAACTCTATGCCTGTCTCGACCCGCGATTGCCAGACCGACTGATCGGCGACCTCAGCCGGATCCGGCAGATCCTCAATAACCTGCTGAGCAACGCCGTCAAATTCACCGACACCGGGCGTGTGGTCATGCGCGTCAAGCTGCTGAGCCGCGAAGGCGAGCGCGCCAGTGTGCAATGGCAAGTTTCGGACACCGGCAAAGGCATCACCCGCGACGATCAGGCACTGATTTTCGACCCCTTCTACCAGACTGAAGGCAACAGCCATGTGGTCGCCGGTACCGGCCTTGGCTTGCCGATATGCCTGCGCCTGACCCATTTGATGAACGGCACCCTGCGTATGGTCAGCGAGGCGGGGCTGGGCAGCAGCTTTACCCTGACCCTGCCTCTGGAGCAGCCTACCACCAGCGCTGCGCCGGACATGAGCCTGAACCAGGCCAGCATTTATATCCTCTCTCCCATCCGCGAGCTTGCCGAAGCCATCGGTGGCTGGTTACGACGCTGGGGCGCCCATGCGCAAATCGGCCTGCCATCCTGCATGGACCTTGGCCCCGATTGCCTGCTGATAGAGCTGCACCCTGGCCCTTTGGAACAGCGTCTGGCACCTGAATGGAACGGCCCGCTGGTGCTGGCAACAAGCGACGGCACCCATGAACCGCAGCGTCGCGACGAAGGCTGGAAGGTCAATATCAACGATCTCCATGCCCTTCATCAGACCGTGAGGCATGCCTTGGGGCAACCGATGATCAACGCCGAAAAACAGCACGAACAACACGACCTGCGCAAGCTGCAACTGCATGTTCTGGTCGCCGAGGACAACGTCATCAACCAATTGATTCTGCGCGACCAGCTAGAAGAACTCGGCTGCACCGTGGAACTGACCAGCAACGGCGAAGAGGCGTTGTCCCTGTGGAGCGCCACGGCATTCGACATTGTGCTCACCGACGTCAACATGCCCAGGCTCAACGGCTACCAACTGGCGCAAGCATTGCGCCGCCAGAGCTGCACAACCCCGATCATCGGCGCCACCGCCAACGCCATGCGCGGTGAGGAAGCCCTTTGCCTTGCGGCTGGTATGAACCACTGCCTGGTCAAACCCTTTACCTTGCGCGCCCTGTTCAATTGCCTGGCCCCTTACCAACGAGTCACCCATGAAGACCTGTAGCATCTTGATTGTCGAAGACCATCCCTTCCAGCATCTGTATTTGCAAAATCTGTTCAGCGAGCTGGGGGATTTTCATCTGGAAATGGCCAGGGATGGTGAACAAGCGTTGGCGCGTCTTGAAAAACGCAATTTCGACCTGGTCCTCACCGATCTGCTGATGCCCGGCATGGATGGCGTGCAGTTTATCCAGGGCCTTGCCGCCCTGCCCACGCGGCCAGCACTGGCGATCATGAGTGCCGCGTCACGGCGCATGTTGATGGGCGCCAGCCTGGTGGCAAGTAACCTGCAGGTTAAAGTCCTCGGCCTTATTTCCAAACCGGTCAATGCTGCGGCCTTGCGTGGCCTGACCGATCAATTGCTGGCACTGCGTCAGGTCGCCCCGCTCAAGGTCACCCCCGGCATTGATCGCCGGTCCATCCTCAACGCACTGAAGAGCGGTGAGCTGCAAGCCTGGTTCCAGCCCAAAAAAGCCCTGGTCAATGCCCGCATTGTGGCCGCCGAAGCCCTTGTGCGCTGGCTGCATCCCGAGCATGGGGTTTTATTGCCCGGCATGTTTCTGCCCGCACTCAAGGCCCATGGCCTTGAAGAATGCCTGCTCTGGCGTGTGCTGGAGCAGGCCATCACGGCCCAGGCCAACTGGCGCCAGCAAGGCTATGACATCCCGGTGTCAATCAACCTGCCGACCCATCTGCTCAACAGTCACGACTTGCCCGACCGCATACTGGCGTTCGTACTCGAGCATAAAGGCCTGCCGGGGAGAATCTGCTTTGAGCTGATGGAATGTTCGGTGCCCAATGACATCAGCAACTTCTACGCTGGAGCCTGCAGGTTGCGGATCAAGGGGTTTGACCTGTCCCAGGATGATTTTGGCAAGGGTTACAGCTCCTATATGAACCTGGTTTGCGCACCCTTCACCGAGCTGAAAATCGATCGCGAACTGGTGCAGGGCTGTAACCACAATGAAGAGCTGGCCCAGGCATTGACCAGCATTGTCAAACTGGGCCGAAAATTGGGTTTGACGGTGGTCGCTGAAGGTGTAGAAACCGCGCAGGAGCTTGCCCTATTGCGTAAAATCGACTGCACTCAGGTCCAGGGATTCCTGATTTCCCATGCTGTCTCTTCGGACCAGTTCCAGCAGTTGCTGACCCATGACGGCCCGGCAAGCGCCTACTGAACCGCGCGACAGTGTTTTCAGCGTCGATTGCGTCAGAGGTCATTGTGCCCAACATCTATCAACCCACCGCACGCAGCGCTGTGTAATGAACCATCCCAATACCTTGCTGGAGAAACTGGCCAGCAGCTCCCTGCGCCGCAATAAAAGCCTGATTGTGCTCGGCGCGCTGGTGCTGCTGTTGCTGGGCATCAGTTCTGTGGGCGTGCAGCGCATGATTGAAGAGCAGCGCAACACCATGAACTTTCACTTTGCCCGCCTGATGGAAGATCTTCACGAACAGGAAACCTTCCTGCACAACATTGCCCACAAGAGTAAAAGGGATGAGTTCAGCCTTGTGCATACCCTTCCCCCGTTTCAGCAAAAACCCTTGCCCGATGAAGGGCCCAACATCTATGAAGGGCGGGAGTATTCGTTCTCCCTGCCTTTTAGCGTCAAGATCAACCCGGACAAGATTGCAACCAGCCAATATGCAAAAATATTTGCCCTGGGGACTTACCTGAGCAACTACTACAGTGCCTTTTGGTCCGCGTCACACTATCAATCGCCGCAAGTCATCCTGTTCAACACACCGGACAATTTCGACATTGCAGTACCCGCAGCGGGTCGTCTGCGCGATGTCGGACAGCTACAGGGCGGCAGCTTTATCGGGGTGATGCAGCAAGTCACCCAGCGCTTGCATGAGCAGGGCTCACAACCGTTGAACGACCGTGTGCATTGGGTCCCCTACCCACCACTCGACAATAAAGCGCCATCACCAATTTTGCTGGCCTATGTGAATATCGAGTTGCCCACAGCCCGCCCCACTATCCAGGGCGCCCACTCATCTGTTGTGGTGGCCTCGCTGCTGAACCTGTCGCAGATCAACAATATTGAGCGGCTTATGCAGTGGTCGATCTATGATCGCTTCACCCTGATTGCCCCCTCAGGTGAAGTGCTTGTCGGCGAACTCAAACCCGGGCAAACCCTCGATGAGGGGGTGAATTTCAGCCATGACGGCCTGATCCTGAAATTGACCAGCCCAGGCGAACAACCCTGGACGGGTATCTATGTCATTACTTTCAAAACCTTCCTCGATCACGCCTTCTGGCCATTACTGGGTTTGTTGCTACTGGTCCTTGCGGGCCTGGGTTGTGGTCGCGCGTTCAATCGCTGGTACCTGGAAACCGTGGTCATGCCCGCCCATGATGCCCACGCAAGTATCGCCGAAAGCGAGGCGTTCAGTCGTGCGCTGATTGATACCGCGCCCACCGGCCTGTGCGTGGTACGGCGCAGCGATCATAAGGTGCTGCTGGAGAACCAGATCGCCCAGCACGGCCAGGACACTGACCGCCTGATCAGCGAGCTCAGGCAGCAGCACGACTTGAACGAAGCCGGCCAGGCGGATCTGGAGATGGAGGGTCGTCATCTGCATGTGGCCTTTGTCGGCACCCGCTACAAGGCGCAGGATGCCTGGCTCTGCGCCTTTCATGATGTGACCCGGCATATCGAAGACGCCGCCGCACTGCAAGCTGCACGCAAGGCTGCCGACTCGGCCAACGCAGCCAAAAGCAGGTTTCTCGCGACCATGAGTCACGAGATCCGCACACCACTGTACGGCGTACTGGGCACCCTGGAACTGCTGGAACTGACCACGCTGGCGCCGCGCCAGCAGAACTATTTGCACACCATCCAGCGCTCTTCCTCAACCTTGTTCCAGTTGATCAGCGATGTGCTCGATGTATCAAAGATCGAAGCCGGCCAGATGAACATCGAGGCCCGGGACTTCTGCCCACTGGAGCTGAGCGAAGACTGCGTGCGCACCTACAGCGCCGTCGCCGAAGCCAAAGGCCTGCAACTGTATGCCTGCATCGATGCGACTCTGCCGGACCGGGTGTGCGGTGATCCGCTGCGGATTCGCCAAGTGCTCAACAACCTGCTGAGCAATGCCATCAAGTTCACTGAAAACGGTCGCGTGGTACTGCGCGTTCACGTCATCCAGACCCAGGCCGGTATCTGTCACCTGACCTGGCAGGTCAGTGACTCAGGCATCGGTATTTCCCCGGCCCAGCAACACCAGCTGTTCGACCCGTTCTACCAGGCCAGCGACGCCACCAGCCAGGGCGGTGCCGGGCTAGGCCTGGCTATCTGCAAGTGGCTGGCCGAACTGATGGGGGGTGAGCTGGAGGTGGTCAGCGAGCCAGGCCTGGGCAGCAGCTTTATTCTGCAACTTGCCCTCCCGACCGCACCCGGCGAACTGCTCAATTGCCCGCCATTCAGGGTGGGTGGCCCTGCAGTCCAAGTGCGTACGCAAACGCCAGAGCTGACGCAACACCTATGCGCCTGGCTTAACCGCCTTGGGGTCGATACCCGTCCGATAAACGTGCAGACAGCGCAGCCGGCCTTACTGCTCGACGTATCGCCAAGCGCCAGTGAGGGCCCTTGGGCAGGCCCGCGGGTCGTTGCCACGGCTAACGGGCGTAACCCGCCGCAGTACACCGGCCAGGGTTGGGAAGTCGACCTGCATGATATCCGGGCAATTGCCTGGGCGATTTTCCTGCAGCAACAGGGGGCAACCAGCCCGCCGCCGACGGTTATCGACGAAAAACTGCGCAAGCTTGACCTGCGCATCCTGGTGGCCGAGGACAACCCCATCAACGGCGCGATCATCAAAGAACAGCTTGAAGCCCTGGGTTGCTCGGTGGTGATTGCCGTCAATGGCGAACAAGCCCTGGCCAAATGGCTGCCCGGTCAATTCGACGTGGTGCTGACCGACGTCAATATGCCGATCATGAATGGCTACGAACTCGCTGCGGCCCTGCGCGACCGTGACGCAGACCTGCCCATTATCGGTGTGACCGCCAACGCCTTGCGTGAAGAGGATGAGCGCTGCGCAGCCGTGGGCATGAATGCCTGGATAGCCAAACCGCTGAATCTGCAGACCTTGCGCGCGCACTTGGGCAAATACAGCAAGATTACCGGGGCGGCGGCCGTTATGGTCGCCGCCGAAAACCCGGCCCCGGTGCCCGCGCACGACCGCCTGCAACTGTCGGCCAACATGCGCGAACTTTTTGTCAGTACCCTGCAAGAGGATCTGCGTATCACGCTGCAGGCGCTGGACAATGGTGATGCCAGCGCGGTTGCCCAACAACTGCACAGCATGGCCGGGGCCCTGGGCGCAGTTCAGCTCAGCTCTTTGGCCAGAGCATTGGCCGCACTGGAGTGCCAGTTAACGGGGTTTAGCGTCACCCCTGCCCTTGCCCAGGAAGTTCGTCTGCTGCTGCAACAACTCAACACGCTGCTGAGTACACAGCAATGATCCCGATTTCGCCCCCTTCAATGCCACCTCACGGATATATCGTCATGGATAAACTCAACGTAGTGATCGCAGACGATCATCCCATCGTCCTGGTGGGCGTACGCGAACTGGTGGAGCGTGATGAACGCTTTTGCGTGGTAGGCCAGGCAACATGCTCCAATGATCTGGTCGCGTTGCTGGATCAGGTGCGCGTAGACCTGGTGATCACCGACTTCAACATGCCGGCCGACTCGCCTTATGGTGACGGCCTCAAACTGGTGGAGTACCTCAAGCGCCACTACCCCTCAGTGCAGATTCTGGTGCTGACCATGATTTCCAACCCGCTGATCCTGACCCGCCTGCAAGAGCTCGGGGTGGTCGGGGTGATCCAGAAGTGCCAGTTGCATGACGAAATCCAGGCTGCGCTCAAGGCCGTTGCCCTGGGTAATCCATTGCAAAATTCCGGGCCGCAAGCTGTTTCGGTGATTGAGGCTGCTGCCCTGGATCAGCGTTTCGCCAGGCTTTCACCCAAGGAGCACGAAATATTGCGCCTGTTTATATCCGGGCAAAGTGTCAATGACATCGCCCGAGGTTTGAACAGAAGCGCCAAAACCATCAGCACGCAAAAAATTTCAGCCATGCGCAAACTGGAAGTCAGCAGTGACCAGGACTTGCTGGCCTATTGTATTGAGCGCCAGTTGTTTAACTGACGCTATTAATATTTCGCACCGATTGTTTGCCAGCACCCTGACTTTCATATTTATCAACGCTTCTTCTTCATACCCTCAAGGCACTTCTAAGGATTGTCTGATTCCGCCATTAACAGGGGTTCTATATCGTGCTCATGCACTTCTTGAACCCCTAATAGAACTAATGGTAATCACAATGAACAGATTCTCCCTGGCTTTTATCACCCTGTCCCTGCTTGCCACCACGGGCAGTGTAATGGCAGCCGATCCGGTACCCGTCAAAGCAGGTTCCGGCACCATCAACTTTACCGGCGTGATCAACAGCGATGCCTGCTCGGTCGAAGGTACCAACCTGAACCGCACCATCTCCGTACCGATGGGCGAAGTCTCGATCAAGGACATGGGTACCGCTGAAATGCCAAAAGGCAGCGGCAAGCTGAGCGCCGAGAACTTCGACATGAAGATCAGTTGCAACGCAGGCACCAAAGTCGCGCTGATTTTCGAGCCTAAAACAGGCGCAGGTTCAGGTGTTGTCGGCGAGACCGGTGTACTCAAATTGCTCGAAGGCTTGGGCGCCGCGAAGAACATCGGTATCGCCCTGCTCGATGCCGATGGCGCGCTGATCAACCTCAACTCGCCAACTACCGCACGCATTTCCAACACGATGCAGGATGGCAGCACTTCGCTGAAATTCTCGGCGGCTTACGTGACCACCGCTGACTTGAAAACCGTCGTCGCTGGCCAGGGTGACGCGACCCTGCCGTTCACCTTGCAATACGAATAACCTGCGAATCATGCCAGCCAATGCAGGGCCCGGCGCCCTGCATACCCTATGAACCCAACGGTGATCATCATGTCTTATCGTCCCTTAATCTCCCTGGGGCTGCTTGGCCTGCTGGCGGTCAACCAGGCGGCTGCGAGCATTTCCTTGAGTTCCACCCGGCTTATTTTCGATGGCAAGCACAAGGAAGCAAGCCTCACCGTGCGCAACAGTGGTGAGGACGTCTTGATCCAGTCCTGGGTCGACAGCGACAACCAGACTGCAGCCGTGCCCTTCGCCGTCACGCCGCCGCTGGCCAGGATCAGCGGCCAGGAGCAACAACTGCTGCGGGTCATTTATGAAGGCGCGGGCATGCCAAACGACCAGGAGTCGGTGCTGTGGCTCAATGTCCAGGAAATCCCCCAAGCCTCGAAAATCAAGAACACCCTGCAATTGGCGGTACGCCAACGGATCAAGCTGTTCTTTCGCCCGGCGGGCCTGACCGCCCAAGCCTACAGTGCGCCGAGCGAGTTGCTGTGGCAATTGCACAATCGTTCCGGGCACTCACTCCTGACGGTTAAAAACCCCGGGGTTTACCATGTATCAATGAGCGATATCACCGTTGTTTCAGGTACTTCATCAGAACTGGCCGCTGAATCAAGCATGATTGCACCTGGCCAATTAAAAGAATTCCCGCTCAAGCAGTTACATTCGCCCAGCCGAGCCCAGTTGAGCTTTGCCAGTATTAATGACTATGGCGCACTGGATGCCTATAGCGCGCAACTTGTCAGTACGGCCAGCACCACAGCCCGGTTGAACAAAGAGTCTCCTAAATAAGGCGACCTGAAAAACCGCTGTTCTTCTTAGTATTCTTTTCACTCCGCGTAGTTACACATACCCGGGGGTGATACAGGTCATTTGCATGTTATTAATCATGAACAGCCGCCCCGATCACGGCGTCACTCATTGTGCGCGGCTATCCAATACTTGCCCATTACTGATCACCCTCCTGCTTAGCTTACCGGGGTTTGCCGTTGCATCCGAACTGGAGCAGTTGGCGCGATTCAACACCTCGTTCCTGAAAGGGGCGCAGGCGGTTGACCTGCAATTGCTGCTGAGCGCCAATAGCGTATTGCCGGGCAACTATCGCGTTGACCTGTACAGCAACGAGACGCTGGTGGGCCGTCGTGACATCGAGTTCCGGCGCACCCAGGCATCGGGCAAGGTCGAAGCCTGCCTGACCCTGGACATGCTGCAACAACTGGGCATCGACATGGCCCAGTTACAGGCCGCCGGCAAGCTGACAGACGATGATCCGCAGGCCTGCCATGACCTGCCCGCAATGATTGAACACGCCACGGTGCGCTTCGACGCGAGCCGCTTGCGACTGATGGTCAGCGTGCCGCAGCAGGCCATGCAGCGGGGCATGCGCGGCTATGTCGACCCTGCGCTATGGGATCACGGCGTGGCAGCGGCCTTTTTCAACTACCAGTTGAGCAGTAGCCGCACTGGCACTGAACATGCCACCACTCACTCCAATAACCTGGGCTTGCGCAACGGCATCAACCTGGGCGCCTGGCGATTGCGCAACGAGTCGAATCTGAGCACTGCTACTGGCCAGCCCAACCGTTTCACAAGCAACCGCAGCTATGTGCAACATGACGTGACCGCGCTAAAGGGCCAGTTCAGTGCCGGTGATATTTTCTCTGACACCGACCTGTTCGACAGTGTGCGCTATCGCGGCCTGAAACTGGCTTCGGACGAAGGTATGCGGGCGGACAGTGAGCGCGGTTATGCGCCGATTATCCGTGGCGTGGCACAAACCAACGCCACCGTGAAAATCAGCCAGAACGATTACATCCTCTACACCGCCAGCGTGCCGCCAGGGCCGTTTGAAATCAGCGATATTTACCCTAGCGGCTCCAATGGCGACCTGCAAGTGACCGTGATCGAAGCCGATGGCCAGCGCCGGGTGACCGTGCAGGCGTTTTCCAGCCTGCCGATCATGGTCCGCGAAGGCCAGCTCAAATACAGCGTGTCGGCGGGCCGCTACAACAGCAACAGTGCTGACCAGGTATCGCCGCAGTTTGTCAGCAGCACCCTGGCCTATGGCGTGAGCAGTAACCTGACAGGCATTGTCGGCATGCAGACCGCGGAAAACTTTCAGGCCCTGGCCATTGGCGCGGGTCGCAACACGCCTGTGGGTGCTGTCTCGGTGGACTCGACGCATTCCGCCAGCCGTACCCCCGGCCAATCACTGCGGGGTAACAGCCTGCGGGCGCTGTATGCCAAAACGTTCAGTGGCACCGATACCACCTTCACCCTAGCCGCCTATCGCTACTCGACCGAGGGTTATCGAACCCTGAGTGACCATGTCCAGGCGCTCAGCGCCGACGGACCCACCCTCTGGGGCAACTCCAAGACCCGCACCGACGTCACGATCAACCAGAGCATCGGCCGCAACCAGCAATATGGCAGCATTTACCTCAACGCCAGCGACCAGCGCTACTGGGGTCGCGGTGGTGCGCGCAGCCTGTCCACCGGCTACAGCAACTATTGGGGCGAGGTGAGCTACAACCTGGGCGCCAGCTACACCCGGGACATCGGCAACTATGGACCGTCGAACAATGACACCCAGGTCAACCTGTCAGCCTCTTTCCCGCTGGGTTCCCAGCCACGGGCTCCGCGGGCCTATCTGTCTGCCTACAGCCAGAAATCCGGCGACAGCACTCAGGTCGGAATCAATGGTTATGTATCCGAAAGCAGCGACACCTATTACTCCGTGCAGGCCGGTAACAGTGCCAACAGCGGCAGCTCCGGTTCGTTCAGTGTGAATACACGGACTTCGGTGATGGATATCAGTGGCGGCTACAGCCAGGGTCGTGGTTATAACGCGCAAAACCTCAACCTTGCCGGCTCAGTGGTGGCCCACGCGGGCGGGATCAACCTGGGGCAAAGCGTCGGTGAAACCTTCGCCCTGGCCGAGGTGCCCGGCGTGGCGGGGGTGAAAGTGGGCAGTTACAGCGGCGCCACCACGGGTGCCAACGGCTTTGCAGTGGTACCAAACGCGCAGCCATACCGGGTCAACTGGATTACCCTGGACACCCGCGACCTGGGTGCAGAGATCGACATCGACAACGCCACCCAACAAGTGGTGCCTCGCCGTGGTGCGGTGGTGGTGGCACGTTACATCGGCAAGACCGGCCGCCGGGTGCAGTTCGAGCTGTTCGATGCCCAAGGCAGTCCACTGCCGTTTGGTGCGGCCCTGGAAGATGCTGACGGCAAACAGGTCGCCATCGCCGATCCGAGCGGCAAGGCTCTGGCCCTGACGCAAACAGATGCCGCCACCCTCACCATCAAATGGGCGGACCAGCAGTGCCAGGCGCCCTACTCGCTGCCCGAACGCAACAAGGCACTTAACTACGAGCGGGTGCGCTTGATGTGTACATCCTGACGTTTACAAATCAGGCTTTGCCGACAATCGCCACCTGCTCATCCTGATCCGCACCATCGACCTCGCGCTCATGCTCCAGCACGGCCTGGGCCAGGTCTTCGGTGACGCGCATCTCGACCCCGACGGCCGACATTTGTGCCGCTGCGGTAAAGGGTGCAGCGGTCACAGGCTCCGAGCCCTTGGCGCGGCGCCAGGCAAACAGCAGCACCAGGCCCACGTTCAGTGCAGCCAGGGCCCAGAACAGCCCGGCTTCGCCGACCCGGGTCATCAGCGGCGAAATCACCAGCGGGCTGATGGCACAGCCCAGCGAGTTGATCAGCAACAGGCCCTGGATCATGCTCACGATCGCTCCCGACGATGCCCGGTCCGCCGCGTGGCTGACCGCCACCGGGTAAATCGCGAAGATACCGCCCCCCAGCAGAAAAAACGCCACTACCAGTAATGGCGAACCGGCTGGCAGCATCAGGATGATCAGCGACAGCAGCGCACAGGCAGCGCCCAGCACGATCAATACCAAGTGGCGGTCCTGATGGTCCGACCAGCGCCCGACCGGGTACTGCAGCAGCATGGCGCCGAGAATCACCCAGGCCATCATATGCCCCACTTCGGTCACGTCCAGGCCGATACGTTGCAGGTACAAGGGCAGCAACGCATAGACCGCGGCAATCGCAATGCCCGAGCCAAAACAGCCAATCACGCCGGTGGGCGTCGCACGCAGCAACTGCAGCGGCATCAGCGGTTCTGCGCGCTCAACAATGGGGGTTGCCCGCGGCAACATGACAATGGGCAACATCGACAGCGAAGCCAGAATGGCGGCGATCATAAAGGGCACCGTGTCACCGGTCAGGGCAATGGCCCCCAGGTTGACCTGCCCCAGCAACCCCGCACCGTACAGCGCAATCATGTACAGGGCCAGCAGGCGCCCGCGAATCTTGGGGTCGGCGGCCATCAACAGCCAGCTTTCCACCACCAGGAACACGCCGACGCTGGCCCAGCCATTGACCAGGCGCAGGACAAACCATGTCCAGGGCTCGGATGACATGCCCTGGAACAGGATCGAGGTGGCAATCAGTGCCGCGAAGCAGCTGTAGGCGCGGATATGGCCGATGCGCACAATCAGCCGGTCATTGAAGATCGAGCCCAGGGTCAGGCCGATAAAATAGGCCGAAGACACGATACCGACCATGGTCGCCGACTGGCCCATTGTGTCCAGGCGCAGGGTGGTCAGCGAGGCAAGCATGCCGTTGCCGATACTGATGATAAACAGCCCAAGTAACGGCGCCAGCGCCATCGCCAGCAATTGGACAGACATGATTGACTCTAGACCTCATTGATCAATGGCTAACCCGCTCGGGCAAAAGCACAGCGGCACCTGCCGGCACAGGCCGGGGCGAGACAGAAAAACCGGGGTGTGTGATTGTGCGTCCTCGACGCCACGGACGTGGCGAACAAGTGACAGGCAAGGCTCAAGACAAGCATCGACCAGGCAGAATCAGGGCGCGCATAGTAGCCGCACACAGGTACAAGTTGAAGAGAGCGGCCGGGGATTTATCAGGCCATTTTGCCGCAGGTACCCAGCCCCTTGTCACCCGGCCCTGGAGCGCTGCCTTTTAATCCGGTACATATCGCCATCGGCATGGCTGAGCAGCGTATCGGCATCCTCCCCGTCCACGGGGTAAAAGGCCATGCCGATACTGCAGGACGGCATCTGGATCCCGCCGAATTCAGCCCCGAGCGGCTCGGCCATCGCCACACTAATCTGTTCGACTTTCCATGCCACATCGTCGGTTGACTGGATATCGGTCAACAGCACGGTGAACTCATCACCGCCCATGCGCGCCACCGTGTCCGATTCACGCACGCAACCGTGCAGGCGCTGCGCAGCCATACGCAACACGCGATCGCCAATGGCATGCCCGTAGACATCATTGATGCCCTTGAAATCATTCATGTCCACAAACAGCAGGGCCAATGTGCTGTTGCGTCGGCGCGCAGCGCGCAGGGCCGTTTCCAGGCGGTCATTGAACAGCGCACGGTTGGGCAGTTGGGTCAGCGGGTCGTGATGAGCCAGAAAGCGCAATTCGTCCTCGGCCGCCCTCAAGGCTGTCACGTCCCGTGCAACCCCGATCCGCGCACCGACATCCTCAGACCAGAAGGCGGCCCAGAGGATATGCACAACCCTGCCATCCTTGCGGATATAGCGGTTGCGAAAATCAACATGGGGCTGGCCATTCATCACCCGGACAATGGAGGCGCGTGAAATCGCCAGGTCCTCAGGGTGGATATAGTCCGTGATCAAGGCCCCCGTAAGCTCGTCGGCACGGTAACCAAGCAGGGCCTGGCAGGCATCACTGACAAAGGCAATGCGGTTGTCCCTGTCGACCACAAACACCGTGTCCAGCATCAGATGGATCAGTTTGGGATAGAGCGCCTGCAGGTCAACGGCCATAACTCGGGGTGTCCAATTGGAAAAACGCCTTGATCATAGCCTGATAGCAAATTAATGGCCAAATAAGCGTTTTATGTGGCATTTTTGGCGCCAGATTTTGGACAATGACGTCATCGCGAACGTCGTTCAAGGGATTGCGTCGAGGTGCTAGAGTCCGTTTTTTTCAGGGTCAGGGACGTACACATGCCAGAGCGATATCAAGGAAGCTGCCTGTGCGCAGCGGTGCGCTATGAACTGCTAACGGCGCCAAAAGCGGTGAGCCATTGCCATTGCGGCCAGTGTCGCAAAGGCCACGGTGCGGCCTTTGCCTCCTATGCCAGCGTTGCGCGCAGCGCACTGCGGGTGCTTCAGGGTGCCGACAAGATCACCGCCTACCCCTCCTCGGCCACGGTGGTGCGCGAATTCTGCTCGCAGTGCGGTTCCAACCTGTTCTGGTCACGCAGCGAAGGTGAATTCGCCGACTGGGTTTCCATTGCCCTGGGCACGCTCGACACGCCCTTTGTGGCGCACAAGCAAACCCATATCTATGTCGACACACCAGTTCACTGGGTTTAAGCGCATGGCTTGCCCGGCCGTTGCGGGCAACACCCTTCTGTGAGGGGGCTTGGCGTTGCCTGGGCAATCCTGCGCCTGGAGCAAGGCCAAAGCCCGACATCAGCGGCTAAACAGGCCCCATGCTGAGCGGATTTACCCACCACACACCCGCAAAACCTCATCCCAGCCACAATCGGCAACAACACTGCATTTTTAACTGTATACAATAATAACCAATTCTGGTTACATCGCTGCACGCCTACGACACCGGCAAACGCCGCTGCGTATTGCGACGGTCAATCACCATGCAGCTTGCACAGCAGCTTCAATCCACCGCGCCAAACCGGCGCATGTCATCCCGCTTTCACTGCGCCCATGGGTGTGCCAGTGAACCGACCGCCCCTGCCCGGCCATGCTGTATCCGGCTGCCAGGGCTTGGCTCAAGCCGAAAACCGATGCCTGCAACAGCATTACGTTGAAAGCAAACTCCAAACGGAAGAGGAATACCCATGGCAAAGACTTTACTGGTCAAGAACGCCGAACTTCTGGTCACAATGGATGGTGAACGCAGGGAAATCAGGCGCGCTGGCCTGTTTATCGAAGACAACCTGATCAAGCAGGTCGGCCCCAGCGAATCCCTGCCGCAACAGGCCGACATGATTCTGGACATGACCGGAAAGGTGGTGATCCCGGGCCTGGTCAACACCCATCACCATATGTACCAGAGCCTGACCCGCGTTGTGCCGGCAGCCCAGGACGGCGAGTTGTTCAATTGGCTCAACAACTTGTATCCAATCTGGGCGCGACTCACGCCGGAAATGATCGCGGTTTCGACTCAAACGGCAATGGCCGAGCTGATTCTTTCCGGCTGCACCACCTCCAGCGACCACCTGTACATCTACCCCAACGGCTGCAAGCTGGACGACAGCATCCATGCCGCTGCAGAGATCGGCATGCGCTTTCACGCCGCACGCGGCAGCATGAGTGTGGGCCGCAGCCAGGGCGGCTTGCCGCCCGACTCGGTGGTGGAGAAAGAGACCCATATTCTCAAAGAGTCCCAGCGTCTGATCGAGGACTACCACGACCCGCGTCATGGCTCGATGCTGCGCATGGTCGTGGCGCCCTGCTCGCCCTTCTCGGTCAGCCGCGACCTGATGCGCGAGGCCGCAGTACTCGCCCGCCAGTACGGGGTATCGCTGCACACCCACCTTGCCGAGAACGTCAGTGACATCGCCTACAGCCGCGAAAAGTTCGGCATGACCCCTGCCGAGTACGCCGAAGACCTGGGCTGGGTCGGCCCCGATGTCTGGCACGCCCATTGCGTACAACTCGATCAGCACGGCATTGAGCTGTTCGCCCGCACCGGCACCGGGGTTGCCCACTGCCCGTGTTCGAACATGCGCCTGGCTTCAGGTATCGCGCCGATTCGCAGGATGCGCGACCACGGCGTGCCGGTGGGGTTGGGGGTGGACGGTTCGGCGTCCAACGATGGCGCCAGCATGATCGGCGAGGTGCGCCAGGCCCTGCTGTTGCAGCGGGTCGGGTTTGGCCCCGATGCGATGTCCGCTCGCGAGGCCCTGGAAATTGCCACATTGGGGGGCGCCGAGGTGCTTAACCGCAATGATATTGGTGCACTGGCACCTGGCATGGTGGCGGATTTTGTCGCTTTCGACCTGGGCCATCTGGCCTATGCCGGGGCCCATCACGATCCGTTGGCAGCGCTGGTGTTCTGTACCCCGACCCACGTCCATACCAGCGTGATCAATGGCCGCGTGGTGGTCAAGGACGGTCAGCTCACCACCGTCGACCTGCCGCGGGTGCTGGAACGCCACAACCAGTTGGCCCACCAGTTGGTCAGCGGTGAATAACCCCTTCAGGCCGTTGAGTGCCTGAACGGGCTCAACGGATGCAACTGAAAACGTGCTGTTAGACGCATCTAAAATAACAAAAGCGAGCTACTCACCATGACTTCTACCGCTTCCCCTCGTCCAGAAGACGAAAACCTCGGTACTGGCGCCAACCTGGCCTACGGCCTGCAGCACGTCCTGACAATGTATGGGGGCATCATTGCGGTGCCCCTGATCATTGGCCAGGCAGCCGGCCTCTCATCGGCCGACGTTGGCCTGTTGATCGCCGCTTCGCTGTTCGCCGGTGGCCTGGCCACACTGTTGCAGACACTGGGCATCCCTTTCTTTGGCTGTCGCCTGCCGCTGGTGCAGGGGGTGTCCTTCGCCGGTGTCTCCACCATGGTCGCCATCATTGGCGGTGACGGCGCAGGAGGCCTGCCGGTGGTGTTCGGGGCGGTGATCGTGGCTTCCGTGATCGGCCTGCTGATCACCCCGCTGTTTTCCAGCATCACCAAGTACTTTCCGCCCCTGGTGACGGGTATTGTCATCACCACCATCGGTCTGACCCTGATGCCGGTCACGGCACGCTGGGCCATGGGCGGCAACAGTCAGTCACCTGAGTTCGGCAGCATGGCCAATATTGGCCTGGCGGCAATCACCCTGGTGCTCGTGCTGCTGCTCAGCAAGCTGGGCAGCGCCAGTATCTCGCGCCTGTCGATTCTGCTGGCAATCGTTATCGGCACACTGGTGGCGAGCGCCGTTGGCATGACCGACTTCTCCCGGGTGCTGGAAGGCCCGCTGGTGGCATTGCCCGAAGTACTGCACTTCGGCATGCCCGAGTTCCGCCTCGCTGCCATTCTGTCGATGCTGATCGTGATTATCGTGACCATGGTCGAGACCTCCGCCGATATCCTCGCGGTGGGCGAGATCATCGAAACCAAGGTCGACGCCAAACGCCTTGGCAATGGTCTGCGCGCCGACATGATTTCCAGTGCACTGGCGCCGCTGTTTGGCTCCTTCACCCAGAGCGCCTTTGCGCAGAACGTTGGCCTGGTCGCCGTGACCGGAATCAAGAGCCGCTATGTGGTGGCCACCGGCGGGCTGATCCTGGTAACCCTGGGACTGCTGCCGGTGATGGGGCGCCTGGTCGCCGCCGTGCCGACTGCCGTGCTGGGCGGTGCTGGCCTGGTGCTGTTTGGCACCGTCGCAGCCAGTGGCATCCGCACCCTGGCCCAGGTGGACTATCGCAACAACATGAACCTGATCATCGTCGCCACATCGATCGGTTTCGGCATGATCCCGATTGCCGCACCCAACTTTTACCAGCACTTCCCGACCTGGTTCGAGACCATCTTCCACTCCGGCATCAGCTCGGCCGCAATCATGGCCATCCTGCTCAACCTGCTGTTCAACCATCTGCGGGCCGGCAACTCCGACCAGCAGTCGGTATTCGTCGCCGCCAGCGACCGTATCCTGCGTTCACGGGATATCAGCTGCCTCAACGATGGCGATGTGTTTCGCGATGGCAAGCTGTTTGACTGCAATGGCAAGGAAGTCCCCGTAGTCGAGTCCGACGAGCATCCTGAACAGGCTCCGGCCCTGCGTAAAAAAAGCTTCGAGCAAGAGCACTAGGCAGCAATAACCTTGGCAAAACGGCGCTCAGGCGCCGTTTTTTATGGTGCTGTGGTGAAAGCCGATGCCTGCTGGCGGGTGCATGCAAGCAACAGGCTATCGAACTTTTCCCGGTTTACCTGTCTATGTGAATACGCTTATCTGCCCGGCAAGCGCGCCCCACGCGGCGTTGCGCAGCAGAGAGCCACACATTCGAATGATATTCAGAGGTTATCTTCGCTCATGAAATTCCACGCCCCACGGATGGTGCTTTTGAGCCTGTTCGCGTTTGCGGCAATGGGCTCGGCATCTGCTACACCGACAAAAGCCTTGCCCGCGGCTTTTGCCACTCAACCTGCAGCCCTTGAAGCGGCGGTAGCCAACCCCTGGCCAGCGCTGGTCGGTGAACAACCCGCGCCCCTGCTTGCCCGTGACGACCACCACCGCTACGACAACCGCTGGCAAGCGCGCCGGGACGAGCGACGCAGGGAAAACTGGCGTCGCGATCAATGGCGCCGCGAGCAAGCCCGCCGTGAAGCCGAGCGCCGCCGCCATGACCGGGCCATGCACCAGCGCTACGACAACCATCACCGCGATTATCGCCGCTGATCCAAAAGGGGCTGCAGTCCATCAGGCAGCCCCTGCCCGGAATATTCAGCAGCCGCTCAACGCCACCTGTGGCCGCTCGCCGGCAAAGAACAACGGCCGCAGGCGCACGCCCACACTGTTGCCGATAAACGCCGCCACCAGCCATACCCAGCCATGCAGGCTGCCCGAAGCGATGCCGCTGAAGTACGCGCCAATATTGCAGCCATAGGCCAGACGCGAACCATAGCCGAGCAGCAAACCACCAATCACCGCCGCCAGCAGCGAGCGCAGCGGAATATTCAGGCTGGGGGCAAAACGCCCGGCCAGACCTGCGGCCAACAGCGCACCGAGAACAATACCAATGTCCATCACGCTGGTGATGTCTTCCCACACCGGCGCGGCCAGTGCCTTGGCATTGCCCGGCATCTGCCAGAACCCCCAACTGCTGACATCAACCCCCAGCCCGCTGGCCGCCTTGGCGCCCCATAGCGCGAACGCCGAGGTAATGCCCCACGGCCGCCCGGCCAGGGCCAGCGTGGCGTAGTTGAGCAGCGCGAGGCCAATCGCCCCCCACACCAATGGCCACGGCCCACGCAAAAAGCGTCGCAGGCCCTGATGCTCACTGGTCACGCCTGCTTCAAGGGTACCGTGCCGGGATTTCTCCAGGCGCACAGTCACCGCGGCGATGATCGCGAACACGGCCAGGCTCAACAGCAAGGCAGGAACCACGCCGAGGCTTTTGACGATAGAGGTCGCTGGAAACGCAGGCAGGGCAAACCACCAGTCAACATGCTGGGTGGCAATCAATGATCCGCAGATAAAGAAAAACAGGGTCACCAGCATGCGCGCATTGCCGCCGCCCACGGTAAACAGGGTGCCTGAGGCACAGCCGCCGCCCAGTTGCATGCCGATGCCGAAAATAAACGCACCGAACACCACCGACACCCCGATCGGCGCCACCAGCCCGACCACCGGCTGACCAAACAGGGTGCCCGCGCCCAACGCCGGGAAAAACAGCACCACGGCCACAGCCAGCATCACCATTTGCGCGCGCAAGCCTGCGCCACGGCGATCATTGATAAAGACCCGCCAGGCCGAGGTAAAACCGAATGCCGCGTGGTAAAGGGTAAGGCCCAGTGCTGCGCCAACAATCAGCAACAGCACCTGGCGCGAACCGACACTGTTTTGCAGAAACACGGCGCCCAGCACCAGCAAGACAAAGGCCACCAGCGGCGCAATCGGCTTGCGCGCAGGCGTTATGGAAAGAGAACTGCTCATGGGGAATTCCGATACAGATGAGTTGGGTGGGTTGCGAGGCGCACGAGTATACCTCCCCGAGCGGCGCCTGCCCCAATGAGCAGGCGCCCCGGTCCAACCGACTGACTTGGCAAGGTGCCAAGCTAACCGGTTGGCCCGCTACAACCTGTCGCAGACCTGTGGGCGCTGGCTGGCAGCACCTCGGTTTAACTGACAGACCGCGCCGCCCGCATCGCGAGCAAGCCCGCTCCCACACTGTTCGCCCCCACACTGTTCACTGCAAGGCGACACACAACCTGTGGGAGCTGGCTTGCCTGCGATGCAAGCAACTCGTTCTACCTGACAGACCGCCCGCCTCTACATCCCCAACCAGTTCGGCAACGCCAACGACACAAATGGCACATAGGTCACCAGCACCAGGAACGCCAGCATCACCAGCAACCAAGGCGACACCGCACGCACCACGCGAGTCAGCGGCATGCCCGTCACCGCCGAGGTGACAAACAGGTTAAGCCCGGTGGGTGGCGTGATCAGGCCGATCTCCATATTCACCACCATGATGATGCCCAGGTGGATCGGATCAATGCCCAGTTGCATGGCAATGGGGAACAGGATCGGCGCCAGAATCAGGATGATTGCCGAAGGCTCCATAAAAGTACCGGCAACCAGCAACACGATATTGACCACCAACAGGAACTCAATCGGGGTAAAGCCCTGCTCCACCACCCAGGCGGTGATCGACTGCGGGATCTGTTCAGTGGTCAGCACATGGGCAAAAAGCATGGCGTTGGCGATGATAAACATCAGCACCACACTCAGTTTGCCCGCCTCGACAATCACCTTCGGGCATTCACGAATGGTCATGTCCTTGTAGATAAAGATCGCCACGAATGCCGCATAAACCGCCGCCACGGCAGCCGCTTCAGTCGGTGTGAACATGCCCGAGTAAATGCCGCCAAGGATGATCACAATCAGCATCAACCCCCAACCGGCCCGGCGCCCTGCAGTGACGATTTCCTTGAACGAAGCGCGAGGCAGCGAGGGCATGTCTTTCACCCGCGCCATGATGTAGATGGTCACCATCAATACCAGCCCCAGCAACAGGCCCGGCACAACACCGGCCATAAACAGCTTGCCCACCGAGGTTTCGGTGGCAGTGGCATACACCACCATGACGATCGACGGCGGTATCAGGATGCCCAGGGTACCGGCGTTACACACGATACCGGCGGCAAAATCCTGCTTGTAGCCAGAACGCACCATGCCGGCAATCACGATCGAGCCCACTGCCGCCACGGTGGCCGGTGAAGAGCCACTCAGCGCCGCAAACAGCATGCAGGCCAGGATTGCGGCGATGGCCAGGCCTCCCTTGATATGGCCGACGCAGGCGTTGGCGAAATCGATCAGGCGCCGAGCCACGCCGCCGCTGGTCATAAATGCACCCGACAGCAGAAAGAACGGGATCGCCAGCAATGTGTAGTGCTCGCTGGTTTCAAACAGCTTGATCGCCAGTGAACGCACCGAGTCGTTACTGAAAAACAGGATGGTCATGGCCCCGGACAAACCCAGGGATATCGCCACCGGGATGCCGACAAACATCAGCACGAACAGGGCGACAAAAAGGAAGGCAATGGTCATTTTGGAGTCCCCTGCTGGTCGTTCTCCGCCAGTTTGACGGCGTCATCCACTTCACTGTGCAAGCCCAGGCCTTGCTGCTTGCCCTGGATGATGCGGATAAAAATCTGCAGGAAACGCACGAACATCAGGGTAAAACCGATCGGCACGATCATTACGATCTGCCATTGCTTGATACCAAAGCGATCCAGGTCTTCAGCGCTGGTGCCCACGGCATACAAGGTGGCTACCCACTGCTCGCTGGAGTACGCCATGAGCACGCAATAACCCAGGCAAATGGCCACGGCGAGCAAGGCCACCCGCCGCTGGTTGGCAGGCTTGAACTGGCGCACCAGCAAGTCGACACCGATATGCGCACCAATGCGCACGCCCCAGGCCAGGCCGACGAAAATCAGCCAGCCAAACATGGCCTTGGTCAGCGCCACACTCCAGGTCATTTCCTGGGCGACGTAAAGAATGCTGTCGCCGATGCCGAGCATGGCCTCGTTGGCGAACGGCAGCGAATCCCCCAATGAATAGAAAATCCCGTAGAGGTTGTTGAATACCACATACGCAAATGTAACCAGGGTCATGCCTGCAAGCAGGAACGCCACCAGCATTTCTTCCGCGTGATTCCAGACACGAACGGCTGCGTGCATGGGTTATCTCCCTTGAAAGAGCGATCGCAAAGCGACAATAGGCACCGCTGGCGGCACCGTCCGGGGCCGCCAGCAACAATAAGGTGCTTAGCTGTCCTGGTTGGCCTGCTCGGCGGCGGCGATCACATCAGGACCGATATCGCTCTCGAACTTCTTCCACACCGGGCGCATGGCTTCACGCCACAACTCGCGCTGCTCCGGGGTCAAGGTGATAATTTCGCTGTTGCCGGAATCGGCAATGCGCTGACGGGAGGTCTGGTTCAGCGCCTCGGCCTGCTTGTTCACCTCCACGGTGACCTCGGCCATGACTTCGTCCAGGGTTTTGCGCACCTCTTCAGGCAGGCCATTCCAGAACTTGGTGTTGGTGATCACCATGTAGTCGATGGCGCCATGGTTGGACTCGGTGAAAAACTTCTGCACCTCATACACATTCTGGCTTTCGTAGTTCGACCAGGTGTTTTCGGTGCCATTGACCACACCGGTCTGCAAGCCCTGATATACCTCGGCAAAGCTCATCTTGCGCGGCGCCGCACGCAGGGCCTTGAACTGTTCATCCAGCACCGCAGAAGCTTGTACGCGGAACTTCAGGCCACGCGCATCCTTGGGCTCGTACAGCGCCTTGTTGGCGGACAATTGCTTCATCCCGTTGTGCCAGTAACCAAGCCCGGTAATCCCCTTGCCTTCCATCGACTTGAGCAGCGCCTGGCCTTGCGGGCTTTGCTGGAAGCGGTCGAGTGCATTGATATCGGTAAACAGAAAGGGCAGGTCGAAGATCTGGATCGGCCTGGAGTAATGCTCGAACTTGGCCAGCGACGGCGCCAGCAGTTGTACGTCTCCGAGCAGCAGCGCTTCCATTTCCTTGCCGTCACCAAACAGCGAGGAGTTCGGATAGACCTCGACCTTGACCTGCCCCGGCAGACGTTCCTCGGCCAGTTTCTTGAACATCAACGCGCCCTGCCCCTTGGGCGTGTGCTCGGCGACAACGTGGGCGAACTTGATGCTGATGGGGTCGGCAGCGCTCGCCAAACCTGCGAATAAGGGAAGTGCGCAGGCCAGAGCCTTGAGGGTGTGCTTGAACATGGGTACATACCTCTTGTTGTTATTGATTTGGTAGTGCCTGGTGTTGCCTGTAGTGCGTTTGAACCTGTTCGCCCGACCTCAGGCCGGCGCCAGACCGGCCCGGCGCAATACCCGCCGGGCAAGGCCGATCACCGGGGCGTCGACCATCTGCCCGTCGACCACAAACACCCCGCCCCCGGATGCAACGGCATCCAGCACCCGGCGAGCCCAGTCCACTTCTTCCGGGCGAGGCATATAGGCGCCGTGAATCAATGCCACCTGGCTCGGGTGAATGCAGAGCAGGCCGCCAAAGCCCATGTCCCGGGCATCGGCGGCCATTTGGCGCATGCCGTCAATGTTTTTGATGTCCGCGAACACGCTATCCAGCGGCGGCGCCAGTTGCGCCAGGATGCTGTGCAGCAAAATGGCGTAGCGCGCCTGATCAAGGATGCGCTGCGCAGCCTCGGTGCCGCTGGCCAGGCCCAGATCCAGGCCCAGGTCCAGCGCACCGAAGCTCAAACGTTCAACACCGCGGGCTGCGGCAATGGCCGGCAATTCAAGCAGGCCCCTGGCGCTTTCGATGATCGGCCACACCGGCTTGCCGCATGCCGTCGCCAGTTCGACCTGCGCAGCGCTTTCGGCCTTGGGCAGCAAGACCGCCACCACGCCGGGCTGGCGACGGCATAACTGAAGGTCCAGCGCCTGCTGCTCGTGCTGTGGCGCATTGATGCGGACCAGTACCCGGGCCTCGGGGTTGGCATCAAGAAAGGCATCCAGATTGGCCCGCGCCTGGGCCTTGAGGGGTTCGGCTACGGCGTCTTCCAGATCGACGATCACCGCATCGGCAGCGCTTTCCAGCGCCTTGGGTATCCGCTCGGGACGAGTGGCCGGGACAAACAACGCTGAACGAATCGGGGGGTTATCCATCACTGTGCTCCATGCCTTAAACCGCTCCTTGTTGATGCAAACGCTGGATCGCATCCGCGCCATAACCCAGTTCACCCAGCAGCCTGTCGGTGTGCTCGCCCAGGTCGGGCACTGCATCCATACGAGGCTCGAAAGCCGTGTTGCGCCCCGGTGGCAAAAGCGCTGGCAACTTGCCCGCCGGGCTGTCCACCTCACGCCAGCGTGCGCGGGCAGCCAGTTGCGGATGAGCCCACACACCGGCCATATCGTTGACATGGGCATTGGCTATCGCTGCCCCGTCGAGCCGGGCAATCACCTCATCGGCGCTCATCCTGGCAAAGGCTTGCACGATAATGGTCCGCAACTCGCTACGGTTCTCGGAGCGCCGCGCATTGGCATTAAAGCTCGGGTTACTCGCCAGGTCTGGTTGCAGCAACACCTTGTGGCAAAATTGCTGCCATTCGCGCTCGTTCTGCAGGCCGAGCATCACCGTGCCGCCGTCGCCGGCAGGGAACGGTCCGTAGGGGTAGATGGTGGCGTGGGCGGCGCCGGCTCGCGGAGGCGGCGCGGCACCGTCGTAGGCGTAATACAGCGGGTAGTTCATCCACTCCACCAGGCTTTCCAGCATCGACACATCGATACGGCTGCCCTCGCCGGTCTTGTCCCGCAGCAGCAAGGCCGAGAGCACACCGGTATAGGCGTACATGCCGGCGGCGATGTCGGCAATCGAGCAGCCGGCCTTGGTCATGTCGTTTTCCCCGGGCCCGCCGGTCACGGACAGAAAGCCGCCTTCGCTCTGGATCAGCAGGTCATAGGCTTTTTTCTGCTCATAAGGCCCGCCCTCGCCGTAGCCGGAGATATCGCAGACGATCAAGCGTGGAAAGCGCTTGTGCAGGGTTTCAAAAGACAGCCCCATGCGCTCTGTCGCCCCCGGCGCCAGGTTCTGCACCAGTACGTCGGCGCTGGCCAGCAGCTTGTCGAGCACAGCCGCAGCCTCCTGCTGCTTGACGTCAAGGGTCAGGCTTTCCTTGGAGCGGTTGGTCCACACAAAGTGCGAAGCCAGGCCATTGACCCGCTCGTCATAGGCGCGGGCGAAATCGCCGGTACCCGGGCGTTCGATCTTGATCACCCGCGCCCCCAGGTCAGCCAGCTGGCGAGTGCAAAACGGCGCGGCAATGGCGTGTTCCAGACTGACCACGGTAATGCCGTCCAGTGGCCGCGGTTTGTGTGCAGTGGCGCTCATGATGGGCTCCCGGTGCGCGTCAGCACACTCAAGTTGTCGAGATGGCGCAGGTTCCAGACCCGCTCGACCAGCCCGCTCGCTTGCTCGTTGCTGCGCGCCCCCGAGAAAGCCAGCAGGCGGCGAAACTTGTCTTCCAGTTCGGCGCGGCTGAGGGTATTGCCCGGGTCGCCCTTGGGTTCGTCGATGCTCCCGTGCAAGGTAGTGCCCTGCACCGTGGTCACCGTTACCCGGCCCAGCCAGCGCTGCGGATAGGCACTGTCGACTTCCTCGTCCAGTTGCATGCGCACCTTGTCGCGAAAGTCGCTGATGCGCGGATCGGTCAGGGCATGCTGATGAAATTCGGGCAACCCGGCCTTGCCATAAACGGCGATCAGGCCCAGCACGGTGCCCATGGAGAACTTGGCCTGGTGCACACTCTGCGGCACCTCTACGCGACCCAATACATCGATGGCGCCCTGATGCACCCGGGTGGTGACGCTGGCAATGTCTGCTGCACCCAGGCCCTCGCGCTGCATCAATGCCAGCAGCGCATCGGCCGCCGGGTGGGTGTGGCGGCACGAGGCGTGAAACTTGAATGAAGTTTCCGTCAACGCCCAGCGGCTGCCCAGGCGATCGGACAGGCAAGCCGGGTTGGCATCACTGGACATGCCGGCAGCCATGCCTTGCTCGCCTTCAAGGATATTCTTCGCCCCGGTCAGCCCTTCGGCTGTCATGTACGCCGCCAGCAAACCATCGGCCGCGGCCTTGGCGGTATGCAGCTGCTTGGAGTCTGCCGCGTCACGCAGAAACTCCCACAAGCCCGCCGCCTGGGTACCGGCGCTGCCCAGTAAATGGGTGAACTGCTGCTGGTTGAAATCCATCAGTTTGCCAACGGCCACCGCGGCCGCCAGGGTGCCGACCGTGGCCGTTGTGTGAAAAATGCGGTAATGCGAGCGGCCAAGAAATTCGCCAATGCGAATGCCCGCCTCATAACCGGCGACAGCGGCGAGGATCAGCTCGCGGCCGGTTTTGCCCAGGTCCTGTGCTGCCGCCAGCACCGCTGGAAACACCACCGTCGCCGGGTGCAGCACCGAGCTGTTGTGCAGGTCGTCCTGCTCCACCAGATGGGAGCTGGCGCCATTGACCAGCGCGGCAAAATACGCCGAGGTGGTTTGACCATTGACCAGAATCCCGGCAGAGCCGCTGGCCGGGCCCATCTTCGCGGCGTAGCGCTCGAACAGCGGGATCGGCTGTGCGCCCTGACTGGCCAGGGCCGAGCCCAACCAGTCGAGAAACAGATCTTCGGTACGGCTGATCACCGCTTCGGGCAACTGCTGGTCATGCAGGCTGGCCAGGAACCCGGTGAGCGCTTGTGTGTGCTGACTCATGTAGCCTTCTCCATCAATGTCGACAGGCAGAACCGGTTTAGAAGGAACGCGGCAACTCAAGCAGATGCTCGGCCACATAAGACAGGATCAGGTTGGTGGAAATGGGCGCCACCTGATACAGACGGGTCTCGCGGAACTTGCGCTCGACGTCGTATTCATTGGCAAAGCCGAAGCCGCCGTGGGTTTGCAGGCAGGCGTTGGCGGCCTCCCAGCTGGCCTTGGCCGCCAGGTACTTGGCCATATTGGCTGCGGCTCCGGCCTTGCCGCCGCTGTCATACTCTTCACAGGCGCGCCAGCGCATCAGGTCGGCGGCCTCCAGCTCGATATGAGCTTGCGCAATAGGAAACTGTACGCCCTGGTTCTGCCCGATCGGGCGACCAAACACCACGCGATCACGGGCGTACTGCGCGGACTTTTCATTGAACCAGCGGCCATCGCCGATGCATTCGGCGGCGATCAGCGTACGTTCGGCATTGAGCCCGTCGAGGATATAGCGAAAGCCTTTGCCCTCTTCGCCGATCAGGCTGCTGGCAGGGATTTCGAGGTTGTCGAAAAACAGCTCGTTGGTCTCGTGATTGACCATATTGGCAATCGGCTGCACGGTCAGGCCATTACCGATGGCTTCGCGCAAATCCACCAGGAAGATCGACATGCCGTCGACTTTTTTCTGCACATCGGCCAACGGCGTGGTGCGGGCCAGCAGGATCATCAGGTCGGAATGCTGCACCCGCGAGATCCACACTTTCTGGCCGTTGATCACATACTTGTCACCCTGGCGCACAGCGGTGGTCTTGATTTTGGTGGTGTCAGTGCCCGTAGTCGGCTCGGTCACCCCCATCGACTGCAAACGCAGCTCACCGCTGGCCAGCCGGGGCAGGTAGTAGCTTTTTTGTGCTTCGCTGCCATGACGCAGCAAAGTGAACATGTTGTACATCTGCCCATGCACGGTGCCGGAGTTGCCGCCACAGTGGTTCACTTCCTCCAGAATCACCGAGGCCTCGGCCAGGCCCAGGCCCGAACCGCCGTATTGCTCCGGGATCATCGCCGACAACCAGCCGGCCTCGGTCATGGCGGTCACAAAGGCCTCAGGGAAGCCCTTGGCTTCGTCAATCCGGCGCCAGTACTCGGCCGGAAACTCCGCACACAGGGCGCGCACACCCTCGCGAATGGCGTTGTAGTCTTCGTTCAGATACGGATTCATTACAGATCCTTATTGGAGTTATTAGTCGAAGCTCACTTCGCCCTGCTGGGCGATGCCCTCTGAATTGCCCACCCACAGCTCGGCCTTGCCCGCCGCCACGACACGCCCGCGCACCACAAAAGGATGGGGCGCAATCAGTGGCCGCACGCCGCGATAGGCAAAGCGCCGCACCTGGGCCTGGGGATTGGCGCGGCAGAAAGCGCGCAGGCTCAGGGTGGCCATCAGCGGCCCGTGTACCACCAGGCCCGGATAGCCTTCGGTGTCGGTCGCATAGGGCCAGTCGTAGTGGATGCGGTGGCCATTGAAGGTCACGGCCGAATAGCGGAACAGCAAGGTCGGGCTGGGGGTGATCGACTCCTGCCAGATACCCGTGGGCATGGGCTCGCCACCTGCCAGCTTGGGCGGCGTGGGTTCGCGGTAGACGATGTCCTGCTCTTCGCGAATGGCCAACTGGCCGTCCTGCAGATAGTCATGCTGGACCGTGACGAACAGCAACGAACCGGTTTTACCGAGCTTTTCCCGCACATCGAGAATCGTGGAAATACGTGTCGCCCGGGCGTCCACCCTGAGTGGCGCGTAAAACTCGACACGCCCGCCTGCCCACATGCGGTTGCGGTTATCGGCGGGTGGCAAAAAACCGCCCCGGGCCGGATGCCCGTCACCGCCGAGGCCATCCTGCGCAATTGCGGGCTGAAAAAAACACCACTGCCACAACGCCGGCAAAGGCTCCCCGGCCTGCGGCACCTTCTCGCCAAAAGTGGCGGCGATACGGGTGACCAGATTCTGGCTCAGATGGTCATGGATTTCTTCAGTGCGGCCGATCCAGTCGCTAAGTGCGTTATCGCTCATCGGTGATTGCCCCGTGGCTTGTTATTTTGGCCATGATTGCCAAAAGCCGGGCGATCTGTGAATCTGCGATTCGGTAAGGGGGCGTTCGGTTTTGGTTAACGCCCCAACCAGTGGAAATCCAATATGCATTTTGATCTTGTCGACCTGCGCCTGTTTATTCATATCGCCGAATCCCCCAGCCTCACCCAGGGTGCGCGCAAAGCGTTTATCTCACCGGCAGCGGCCAGTGCGCGGATCAAGAGCCTGGAAGAAAACCTCGCCAGCCGCCTGCTCTACCGCGACAGCCGCGGCGTTGAACTGACCCCTGCCGGTGAGCTGTTTCTGCAGCATGCACGGGTGATCATGCGCCAGGTGGACTACATGAAAAGCGAGTTCACCGAGTACGACACCGAGGCGTCCGGGCATATCAAGATCTTCGCCAACACCACGGCGGCCAGCGAATTCTTGCCGGAAATCCTGGCCGGTTTCCTGGCCGAACGCCCCGGTGTCACAGTGGACCTGCAAGAGCGCCTGAGCCGCGATATCGTCCGCGGGGTCATGGATGGCTCAACGGATATGGGCATCATTGCCGGCCCGGTCGAAGCCGATAGCCTGCAGGTCATCCACTTCAGCACCGACCAGTTGATCCTGGTCACTCCCCTCGATCACCCCTTGGCCCGCTGCAAGTCGATCAAACTGGCCGACACCCTGGCGTATCCCCATATCGGCCTGCACGAAGGCACGACCCTGCTGCGCTTTTTGCATGAACAGGTCGCCCTGCACGGCAAGACCTTGAACATGCGCATCAAGGTCTACAGCTTCGAGGCCATGTGCCGCATGGTCGAAGCCGGGGTGGGCATTGCCATCCTGCCGGAGTCTTCGGCCCATCGCCATCAACAGACCATGGGCCTGTCGGTGATCGAACTGGACGAGCCCTGGCGGGTGCGCGAACGCAGCATTCTGGTGCGTGATCTGCAGGCACTGCCCAAGGTGACCCGGGCCTTGATCAATAGGGTGCTGGCCCATCACAAGGGCGTTGGCCAGGCGTCAGGCCCGGTATCCGTGCAGCCCTGAGATCAGTCTGGCAGCACAGCGCATGGGCTCTGGTTTCGGTAGGCGTGCGGGCTGATGCCCAACTGCTTGTGAAACACGCGCCGCATGCGCTCCTCCCGACCAAACCCTGCAGTTTCGGCAATCCGCTTGATCGGCTCGCTCGTGTTTTTCAGCAACTGACATGCGGCATCAAGGCGCAACAACTCTACTGCCTGGGCGGGGGTATGTCCGGTAGTGGCCACATAGGCACGGGCAAAATGGCGCGGACTCATGCCAAATTGCTCCGCCAGTTTCTCCACCCGCAGATCGCTTTGCAGGTTGGCCGCAATCCACCCATGCAGGCGCACCAGACGCACGTCCGGGTCGGTCCGCAGGGCCCGGGACTGGGCATTGAGCGACGCACTGAGCTGGGGCTGTTTGGCCGAACGCCAGAGGAAAACGGTGAAATAGCGCGCCAGCTCCAGGGCGGCATGGGCGCCGAGATCCTGCTCCACCAGCCCCAGCGCCAGGTCAATACCGGCAGCGGCCCCCGCACACGTCCAGAGGTTGGCGTCGTGCAGGTACAACCCTTCGCTCTGGCACTGCAGCGCCGGGTAGCGGGCTTGCAATTCTGCGGCAAATTTCCAGTGGGTCACCACCTTGCGCCCATCGAGCAGGCCGGCTGCGGCCAGGGCGAAGGTGCCTGTACCTATGGAGCACAGCCTGCGTATATGCGCGGCGCGGCTGCGTAACCAGCTGCAGACATGCGCGCTGGCTTCAAGTGCTGACACACCCGGCCCGCCAGCCACTATCAGGGTGTCGATCACTGGCGCCTGGCGGTCGAGCTGCTCCAGGGACAGTGTATTGACGCTGATCCCGGAAACCGACGTGATCTGGCCTCCTGCCGGTGATACAAGCACCAGCCGATAAGGCGGATGACTGGCAAAAGCGCCACCCAACAGCCGGGGTATGGCGGCGAACACCTCCAGCGGTCCCGCCGCGTTGAGCAGCAACAGCTCATCGAACGCCAGCACCACCACCGTGCGCGGCATGGCAGCAAAAGAGGGGTGTTTGGCATGGAGCGCCACGGTTTGCCTCGACATACTCGATTCCACACACAGGGGCGCCCGACAATGCTCCCCTGCTGCTCACAATGCCAGTGGAACCTTGCGGGAGTCACACCATGTCAAAACTGCACAGCACCACCCTCAAACGCCAGAAGACCGGCCTGATCGGCGTCGATCATTCCCGCAGCGCCGGTGGCTACACGCTGTTCGCCCCGCAAACGGCCGATGGCAATGTATTGCTGATCGACCTGGACGGCGAAATTGTCCACCGCTGGAAGCTGCCCCAACGCCCCGGCCGCGACGCGGTGATACTGCGCAACGGCAACCTGGGCTACAACGGCAACCACCCTGAATCCCCTGATCTGTTCCCGGGCTGGTCGGTCTGGCATGGCGGGGCCTTCAGCGAGGTCACCCCTGACGGCGAAGTGGTCTGGGAGCACACTGACCTGTTGCACCATCACGATGCGCAATGGCTGGACAACGGCCACCTGCTCTACACCACTGTCGCGCCATTGAGCCCGGAGCTGGCCAGTCGCGTAGTGGGCGGCATTCCTGGCAGCGAGGCGCCGGGCGGGGTTATTTATGGGGATGTGGTCAAGGAAGTCGACCGCCAGGGGCATGTGGTCTGGGAGTGGCGCAGTTGGGAACATCTGCGCCCTGAAGACTACCCGCTGCATGATGCGTTCGAACGCTATCACTGGCCCATGACCAACGCCGTTTCGCCCGGCCGCGATGGCAAGGTCATCCTCAGCTTGCGCAGCGTTTCGTCTGTGATTGCCGTTTCCCGCGACAACGGCGCGGTGCTGTGGCGCCTGGGCCATGACCTGGTTGCGCAACAGCACTGCCCGAGCGAGCTGGAAAATGGCAATGTACTGGTCTTCGACAACGGCATTTCTCGCCCGTACAGCAGCATGCCGCACTCGCGAATTGTGGAAATAGAACCACTGAGCCAGCGGATCGTGTGGCAGTACGCCGATACCCCGGGCTATGCCTTTTTCAGCCCGTTCATGGGTGGCGCGCAACGCCTGCACAACGGCAATACGCTGGTGACTGAAGCCAATTTTGGCCGTCTGTTTGAAATCACCGCGACGGGAGACGTGGTCTGGGAATATATCAACCCCTACTTCGCCCCGTACCCCGATGCAGCAGCCAGAGCCTATCTGCCGGGTGAAAACAACGCGATCTTTCGCGCGCACCGTTATCAGCGCCAGGATATTCCCTGGCTGGGTGATCCACGCTAAAAGCCCCTCGCCCCGCCCCTCTCACGGGAGAGGATTGGGGGCGTTTGCTCTACATGCAGCCACAACTCACACCCCCCGGCTATTACTCGCTGGGCTAAAGATCCGCGTCAGCACCAGCATCGACACAACCGCTACCACCAACACCCACCAGGCACTGACAAAACTGCCCGTCAGTTCCCGCAGCCAGCCGGTCATCCACGGGGATACGGCATTGAGCAAAAACCCGGCCCCTTGCACAAAACCTGCAAGCTGCCCTGCTTCAGCGGGTTTGCGGCAATGGTCCAGGACCAGAATCAGGCTCAGGGCAAAACAGGCGCCCAGGCCAAAACCGATCAAGGCCACCCACACATGGGGTGAACCCAGCGGCCACAGCACCAGCCCGATATAACCCACGGCCTGTGCCCCCAGGCTAATCGCCAATAGCGGACGCCGATCGCTGCTGCGATGGGCCAGCGCCGGCATCACCAGCGCGGCGATAACCTGGAAAATAGTCATGAACGCCAGTAGCGAGCCACTTTGGGTCGCACTCCAGCCCATTTGCAAATAGTACGCTGGCAACCACGCGACCATGCTCATATAGCCACAGTTCACCAGCCCGAAGTACAGCGCCAGTAACCACGCCCGGCGACTGGACCACGCGCGGGTCGACACCCCCTGCACCGGCTGCGCCGTGCCTGCAAAGGGCAGCAACCACCACATCAGCAGCGCCACAAGCGCCGGCAGCAGCCACATCCCCAGCCCGGCCTGCCAGTGGCTGAAATGCTCCGCAACCTGCGGGCTGACCAGTGCAGCCAGACCGCCGCCAGCCATCAGCGATGCGCTATAAACGCCCAGCGCCAGGGCGACGCGATGCTGGAACTGGCGCTTGATCAGCGCCGGTACCAATGCCTGGATCAGCGCAATACCGGCACCGCCCAACAACGCCGTGGCCATCAGGGTTTCGCCCTGGTGAGCAAACAAACGCCACAGGCAGGCCGCCACAATCATGCACAAGCCCAGGGCCACGCCATTACGCTCGCCCAAACGGGCTTGCAAGCGCAGCCCGAGCAAGGCCACCAGGCCCATGCAAATCACCGGCAGGCTGGTCAACCAGGCGCTGGCTTGAAAGCTCATGCCGGTGTCGGCACGGATTTGCAGCAACAACGGGCTGATCGAACTGAGCAGCGGGCGCAGGTTAAGCCCAAGCACAATCAGCAAGGTCCAATGGGCAACAACTCGTAGCGTGCCTTTATCCAGGGACATGCAACGCCTTCCAGTTCTGGTAGATCGCCGTCATGGCCGGTTGCGGCAGATGCCGCACAGGCAACTGCTGGTCACTCAGGGGCAATGCCATCTGCTGGTAGATCGCGGCGGTAGACAGCCCGAAGGGCTCAGCCTGCTGGTTGGTCGCGGCATACACCACCCTCGACACACCGCACAGGTACATGGCGCCCAGGCACATGGGGCAAGGCTGGCCACTGGCGTAGATCACACAGCCATCCAGTCTCGCCCCCAGTTGCTGGCTGGCACCACGGATCGCCAGCATTTCTGCGTGTGCGGTCGGGTCCTGGCGGATATGGATGCTGTTGACCGCCTCGACAATCACTTGATCGTGCCGCACCAGCACCGCTGCAAAAGGCCGGCCCCCCGCGGTGACATTATTGGCGGCCAATTCCACGGCACGTTGCAGGTAAATCTCATCGTTGTTCATGGCAACTCCAGAACGCTATTCAGTGGGCACCAGCATCGCGCAGCAATTGTGCAATCGCGCTCTGACCGCGCTGTTGCGCTTGCTGCAACGGGCTCAAGCCATTGCTGTCAGGCAGGTTCAAGTCAGCACCGGCAGCAATCAACTGGCTGACAATCTGCTGATGGGGCGCGCCCCCGTCGGAGAGCACGATGGCTTCCATCAAGCAGGTCCAGCCCAGGCGATTGACATGGTTCAGATCAACGCCTGCAGCGATCAGCACGGCCACCGTATCAACATGGCCACGCTCGCATGCAGGGATCAAGGCGGTACCGCCGTAGCGGTTGGTACTCTTCAGGTCGGCACCGTGGGCCAGGGTCATCTTGAGGATTTCAGTGTGCCCGCTGGCGCCTGCCAGCAGGTAGGGGCTGTCCTGGATCAGGTTTTTCTGGTTAACGTCGGCGCCCGCCTCGATCAACGCCCTGGCGATATCGATCTGGTTAGAGCGGGTTGCCAGCAGCAGCGCACTGCTGCCATCCAGCGCCCGGGTATTGAGATCCGGACCTTGCGCCAGCAGTTGCTGCACCCTGCCCAGCTCGCCGTCTTTCACGGCAGTCAGCAGCGTTTTGTCGCTGGCCATCACCCCCGCGACGAGCAGCAGCCCAGCCGTCAACGGAACATATTTAAATAAGCGCGAACCCATGTCAGGCCCTCTTACCAATTGCATGAAAAGCCAGTATGGTCAGGCCCACAGGTATTCTGAAATTAAATATAACCATGCCTTGCAGTGGCAATCTGAATGGCGGTACCGATGTTCGATCCCATCCTGTTGCGCAGTTTTGTGGCCGTCGTCGACTGCGCCAATTTCACCCGTGCGGCACAACGCCTGCACCTGACCCAGTCCACGGTCAGCCAGCAGATACGGCGCCTGGAAGACAGCGTTGGCTGCAAGCTGCTCGACCGTGAACAGCGCCGGGTAATGGCCACCCCTGAGGGTGAGCGCTTGCTGGCGTATGCCCGGCGCATCCTGGCACTCCAGGAAGAAGCCCGCGAGGTGCTGGTCGATCTGCAAAGCGAGGGTGTGTTGCGCCTGGGCGTGCCTGAAGACTTTGCCGCCGAACGCCTGATGCCGATCCTTTCCCGGTTTGGCCTGGAGCACCCCGGAGTACGCCTGGAAGTCACCTGCGGCCTGGGCCCGGAGCTGATGCGCGTGTATCGCCAAGGCGAGTTCGACCTGTTGCTGGTCAAGCAGATGGGGCAAGGCGTCGATTGCCTAGCGTGCTGGCCCGAACCCATGTGCTGGGTCGACAGCCGCTCAGCCCCGGCCTTTGGTCGCGACCCGCTGGCCCTGGTGGCCTTTCCTGTGGGTGGGCTGTACCGCAATGAAATGCTGCATCATCTGGAGATGGCGGGCTGGCACTGGCGCATCAACTACTCAAGTGCCAGCTTGGCCAGTGTCTGCGCCGCCGTGGCGGCGGGCCTGGGCATCAGTTTGCTGCCAACCCGGGTAATCGGCCCGCAGCACAAGGTGCTGCAGGCCAGTAGCGGTCTGCCGGACATTCAGGGGGTGTATCTGGCACTCTATGCCCAGCCCGGCCTCAGCCATGCGGGCCATTTACTGCTGGGCCAGTTACGCGAACTGTGCGAAGCCCCGCAGCCGAGGACCGCTGCAACCTGATATCAGTGGCGCTCGAGGGCATTCACCAGGTCATGGAAAGCTTCACGGTTGGAGTCGTTGAGCCCCATCAGAATCTTGTGCGCTTCCAGTACCTTCACCCGCACCACCTCTTCGGTCTGGTCCTGTGAAGGCAGGTCGGTCAGACACTCCGGGCACGGAATCGGCTTGCCGATAATGTTGAACACCTGGTCGAAGCCCATCGACTCCAGCAAGCGGGTGATGTCTTCGTGGGTGGTGACCACCGTCGGCAGCAGGCCGATTTTTTGCCGCGACAGGATCGACAGTTTCGCCAGCAAGCCCAGGGTGGTGCTGTCGATACTGCGGGTTTCGGTGAGGTCGATCACGATGGCGTTGAAGTTCAGCGCCGTGAAGATCCTCTCGATTGTCGCATCCAGTGCCGAACACAAGGTCAGACGCACTTCACCCACAAACTTCAGGACGAAGGTGCCATCCTGTTCGGCGAACTGAATTCTACCGGTACTCATTTAAGGTTCCTGCTCAACACCAACAAGGCGATATCATCCGGCATCTCACCTAGCGTAGCTAATCCAAACACCCGGCGCAGGCCATCCAGGCTGCCGCCTGCTGTTTTTACCAATTGCGGTAAAGCAGCTTCTTTCTCTTTGAGTGTCTGCTCGGTCAAAAGATCCAGAATTCCGTCCGACATCAGCGTCAGGCTGAAGGTTTGCGGCAATTTCAGGACCTGGTCTTCGTAGGTGGCTTCGTTGAACAAGCCAACGGGCAACCCCCGCCCTTCCAGATAACTGACACTGTCTGGAGTGTAGAGCACCGGCAAGGGCAAGTGCCCGCCAATGCTGTAGGTCAGTTCGCCGGTTTCTTCATTGATCACGCCGCCCACCATCGTCACATGCTTGCCCAGCTTGCAGTTGATCAGGCCACGGTTGATGTGCCCAAGCACTTCGGAAGGCTTGAACTCAGGCAAGGTGCCATTGCGCTTGGACTCGAACAGCAGGCGCGTGGTCATGAACTTGAGCAGTACCGTGACAAAGGCCGAAGAGGCACCGTGCCCGGAAACGTCTGCCAGATAAAAGGCCACACGATGCTCGTCAACCCGGAAGTAGTCGACAAAATCGCCAGACAGGTACAGGGACGGGATGATCTTGTGCGCAAAGCTGAACTCATCCGTGGTCCAGGGGCTGACCGGCAGCATGTTCATCTGCACCTGCCGCCCGGCATTCTGGTCTTCCTGCAGCAAATGCAGGCTGGCTTCCAGTTCGCGGTTGGCTGACTCCAGCTTGTCCCGATAGCGCTGGTTCTCAAGCTGCAGGCGCGCACGATCCAGGGCACGGTGAACCGAGTGCTCCAGCACTGCAAGGTCTTCCAGAGGCTTGATCAGGTAGTCGGCAGCGCCCAGGCGCAAGGCCTCGACCACATCGCTCATGACCCCTGCACCCGAGATGACGATCACCGGCGTCTGTGCCGAGCGCTGGGCAACCTGGCGAATCAGCTCCAGACCACTCATTTGCGGCATGCGCAGGTCACAGATGATCAGATCTGGCTGCTCTTGCTCGAACATCTGGAGGCCTTGCACGCCATTGCTGGCCTGAAGGACGCTGAAGCCGCTGTCTTCGAGGTAGGCCGCCAGACTTGCGCGTACAACTTCGTCGTCATCAATGATCAGCAGCGTGGCACTGGTTTTTTGCATGTGGGCAAACGGCGCCAGAATTAGGTTGTCGTTGAGGTTCGCAAACGTCGAACTCAACAACTGAAATGGCTTGTGAACATCCCTGATTCAAATCGACTGTATTGCTCGATCCTACAAAGGTGCCCGTGTAAGGCGCAGACGGTACTCCCATCCGCGGGGGGTTTCAAGCTCAGGCCGATGGCGGCCTGAGGTGTTCGTCACGTTAAATTACCGCGGGTTATAAGAACCACGTTTACGGCAACCAAAACTTAGGTTGCGGCCTTTCTTAAACGGAGTGTTTCTCAACTGCAACAATGCAAAAAACGGCCACCAGGGGCCGTTTTTTCAGGAGGCATCGAACGAATCAGAAGTCGTCGACAACTTGCCCGTCTTTGACTTTGAATTCACGGCTTTGCAGATACGCATTGCGAATGAAAATGTACTTGTCACCGGTGATCAGCTTTTCAGCAGACAGCAGGTTGGCGCGGGCATCGATGATTTTCATCCCGGCAACAGTGTTGCGCGCCGAGACGTCATGCATGTAGCGGTAGGGTTCGGCATAGGAGTCCGGGTAGATGCCCAAGGCGTCACGCACGGTACTTGGGCCCAGCAGCGGCAGCACCAGGTACGGGCCGCTGCTCAGGCCCCAGTAGCCTAGGGTCTGGCCAAAGTCTTCGTCGTTGCGCTGCAGGCCCATCTTGGTGCCCACATCAAAGAAGCCGCCAACACCGACAATGGTGTTCATCAGCAAACGGGCGGTATCCACGCCCGCAGCGTGTGGCTTGACCTGCAACACGTTGTTGGCCAGGTTGCGCACGTCACCGACGTTGCGGTACATGTTGTGGATGCCATCCTCCAGAAACTGCGGAGTGATGAACTGATAGCCCTGGGCAATCGGCTTCAGGGCATAGGTATCGAGGGTGTCGTTGAATTTGAACACGACCCGGTTAAAACCTTCCCAAGGGTCATCCTCGGTGGCGGCATTGGCTGCCAAAGGCATCATGGTCACACCGGCACAGATAAACAATGGAGCGAGACGAACAGTCCAGCGCATAGCAAAACTCCCTGAAGTTACTCAACACTTGGGCGCTATGCCCTGAGTCAGGCCATTAGTATAACGGGAAATGTCTTTTAGGCAGCCCCCAAGCAATAGCCTAAACAGACTTGTATTAAAGATAGACGTTCCCGCCCTTGCAGATTCTTTTAAAACCACCTGCCGGCACGACAAAAAATCACCCACAGTGGATTTTGATAGAGATCATGCACTTCGGGCGCGAGTGGATTAATCTAGAAGCCCGCTTGCAGACCTTTTGTTCACTTCGAAGGTCTACACCAGAGCCTATCAATAAAGGATGAATGCTATGCCTGCCCGCGACCTGCAAGAACAACTCAACACCTTGCGCGAGCAACTGGAACAGAATCCGCCGCTCACCCAGGAAGAGCGTGAGCATTTGAACCAGCTCGCGACACAAATCCAGGCTCAGATCGATATCGAAAAGGCCACCAACGATTCCAGCCTGGCCGACAACGTCAACCTCGCGGTTGAGCGCTTTGAGGTCGACCACCCCACTCTGGCCGTTACCCTGCGCAGCATCGTGCAAACCCTGGGCAATATCGGTATCTGATCAGCCCGCGACCGCAAGCTAACAAAAAAGCCCCGGCTCATGTCACATGAGCCGGGGCTTTGTTTTGCAACTCAGGCTGTCAGAGCCCTGATTGACCGCTCAACGCCAGGTCCAGCAGCTCGCGGTTGGCTACCGCGTACATGGCGTAGTCATTGCCCGTGGCAGCCCGCAAATCCACCAGCATCGCGCGCCAGCGCTCAACCATCGAACTGTTTTGCTCAAGCCACAAGGCAAGACGCGCCTCGATACTTTCACCGGCATCGGTCATCTGCAGCACCGAAATGGTAATTGCCCGCTGCTGCCAGTCGATGTCGTCACGGAACGCTTCACGCGCCAGCGCCTGCCAGTTGTTCTCCACCGGCAGGTTGCTGATCTGCTGCAAGTACCAGGTCAGGTCCAGCGCGCTGCCCACGGCAAAGTAAGTCTTGGCCACATCTGCAGCGTTCTGCCCGGTCACATCCGAAGCTTCGATAATCGGCAACAGGGTGTACAGGTGCGTCGTACCCGCCACCATGCGCGCCAGCAATTCAGGCACGCCCGCTTCGACGTAAGCCTGATAACGGGTTTGCCAGCCTTCGCGGGTCGGGCCTTCCAGCAGTTCGTCGAGCTTGAGGCCCAGCGCCGCCAGATGCGGGCCGAAGTGCGCCACATCCCGCGCCGCGTCCAGTTCGTTGCGACGGCTGCGCAGGAACCAGCGCGTAGCGCGACGGCCCAGGCGCATCAGTTCATCCATCAGCGCCAGCTGGATTTCAGCCGGCACCTGGTAGTCCAGCGCTTCGATTTGGCGGAACCAGTGCGGGAGATGGAAAATGTCCCGCACAATCACATAGGCACCGGCCACGTTGGCAGCACTCATGCCGGTCGACTCTTTCAGGCGTTCGACAAAAGTGATACCCATGTGGTTGACCAGATCGTTGGCGATCTGGGTGCTGACGATTTCACGCTTGAGACGATGGCGACGCATGGCTTCGGCAAACTTGCTGACCAGCATCGGCGGGAACGCGGTTTCCATGTCGCGGGTCAGGTAGTCGTCATCCGGTACCTGGGAGTTGAGCAGTGCTTCCTTGAGGTCGATCTTGCTGTACGAGATCAGCACCGACAACTCGGCACGGGTCAGGCCGTGGCCCGCCGCTACGCGCTCGTTAAGCTGCTCTTCAGACGGCAGGAACTCGATGGCACGGTCCAGCTTGCCACGGGCTTCCAGATCGTTCATCAGGCGCTTGTATTCGGCAATCCGCTCGTAAGCCTTGCGTGCTGCCAGCGAAATCGCCTGGGTCTGCTTGTAGTTGTTGCCCAGCACCAGACCGCCAACCTCGTCGGTCATGCTGCCCAGCAGCTGGTTGCGCTGCTTCTCGGTCATATCGCCGGCCTGCACCACTTCATTGAGCAGGATCTTGATATTCACTTCGTGGTCAGAGCAGTCGACGCCGCCAGCGTTGTCGATAAAGTCGGTGTTGGAACCGCCGCCGTTGAGGTTGAACTCGACACGGCCCAACTGGGTCATGCCCAGGTTGCCGCCCTCGCCCACCACCTTGCAGCGCAATTCGTTGCCATTGACGCGCAACGCATCGTTGGCCTTGTCGCCAACGTCAGCATGGCTTTCGCTGCTGGCTTTGACATAAGTACCGATACCACCGTTCCAAAGCAGGTCCACCGGCGCCTTGAGCAAGGCATTGAGCAATTCGGTCGGGGTCAGCTTGTCAGCGCTGATGGCGAAGCGCTCTTTCATCTCCGGGGAGATGGCGATGCTTTTCGCGCTGCGCGAGAAGATCCCGCCGCCCGCCGACATGATGCTGGTGTCGTAATCCGACCAGGCCGAACGCGGCAGGTCGAACAGGCGCTGACGCTCGGCGAAGCTGTTGGCCGGCTCCGGGTTCGGGTCGATAAAGATATGCAGGTGGTTGAAGGCCGCAACCAGTTGCAGCTTGTCGGACATCAGCAAACCGTTGCCGAACACGTCGCCGGCCATATCGCCCACGCCGACCACACTGATGCTGTCCTGCTGGACGTTGATCCCGCGCTCCTTGAAGTGGCGCTGCACGCCCACCCAGGCGCCCTTGGCAGTAATGCCCATCTTTTTATGGTCATAACCGGCCGAGCCGCCCGAAGCGAACGCATCGCCCAGCCAGAAGCCGTAATCGATGGCAATACCGTTGGCGATATCGGAGAAGGTCGCGGTGCCCTTGTCGGCGGCCACCACCAGGTACGGGTCATCGTCATCGTGACGGACCACGTTCAACGGCGGCACCAGTGCGCCGTCTTTCAGGTTGTCGGTAATGTCCAGCAGGCCGGAAATAAAGATCCGGTAGCAGGCAATCGCCTCGGCCTGGATCTCGTCACGGCCGCCGCCCAATGGCAGGCGACGCGGCACGAAGCCGCCCTTGGCGCCCACCGGCACAATGACCGAGTTCTTCACTTGCTGGGCTTTTACCAGGCCCAGCACTTCGGTACGGAAGTCTTCTTCACGGTCCGACCAGCGCAAACCGCCCCGCGCCACGTTACCGAAGCGCAAGTGCACGCCTTCAACCCGTGGCGAGTAGACGAAGATTTCAAACTTCGGCACCGGCTTTGGCAGCTCGGGGATCAGGTGCGGATTGAACTTGAAGCTGAAGTACGAACGGTTGTGACCGCTGGCATCCGGCTGGTAGAAGTTGGTGCGCAGGGTGGCCTTGATCAGGTCCAGGTAGCGACGCAGGATACGGTCTTCGTTGAGCACCTGAACATCGTCCAGGGCCGTCAGGATCGCCTGCTCCAGACGCACTTGCTTGTCTTCCAGGACTTCGGCCGTCAGCTTGCGCGCCAGGTAGAAGCGGGTCTTGAACAGCCGGGTCAATTCGCGGGCGATATCGGTGTGGTTGTTCAGGGTACTGGCGATATAACCCAGGTCAAAGCCCAGGCGGATCTGCTTCAGATAACGGGCGTAGGCACGCAGCAAGGCCACGTCGCGCCACGGCAGGCCGGCGGTCAATACCAGGCGGTTGAACGCATCGTTCTCGGCATCGCCGCGCACAATATGCACAAACGCATCCTGCAGCGTGTCGTTGAGTTGCTGGATATCAAGGTTCAAGCCTTCACCGGCGGTAAAGGCGAAATCATGGATCCAGAACTCACGACCATTGGCATGCCGCAGGCGGTACGGGAACTCACCCAGCACGCGCAGGCCGAGGTTTTCCAGGATCGGCAGCACGTCGGACAGCGCCAGCGGCGTGTCGGCATGGTACAGCTTGCAATGCAGTTCCTGGCCAGCGCTTTGCCCCAGCGGCTGGTAGAAGCTCATCACCAGCGGGTTCTTGTCGCTCAGGTTCATCAGGTGCTGCATGTCGACCACGGCCGAGTGCGCAGCAAAACGCTCGCGATAACCTGCCGGGAAGCCTTTCGGGAAGTCGGCCAGCACCTTGGTGCCATTGGCCTCACCGAAGCTCTCGACCACCAGGCTGGCGTAGTCGTCCTGCCAGCTGCGGCAAGCCTGGATGACTTCTTTTTCCAGCAGCAGCGGATCGATATCGATGCGGTTTTTTGGATCAACCCGCAGAATCAGCTGCACACGGGCCAGCACCGATTCCGAGAAGAAAGTCCAGAATTCGCAATCCGACGCCTGCAGGCGCTCCATCAGCACCTGCTGGATTTTCTGCCGCACTTCGGTGGAGTAGATATCACGCGGCACATAGGCCAGGCAGTAGCAGAAGCGGCCATACGGGTCTTTGCGCAGGAACACGCGAATCTTGTTGCGCTCCTGGATCTGCACGATCGACATCACAGTGCTGAACAGCTCGTCCACCGGGGTCTGGAACAGGTCGTCACGGGGCAGCACTTCCACCACCTGGGCCAGTTCCTTGCCCAGGTGCGCCTTGGCCTGGAAGCCCGAACGACGCTCGATCTCCGCGACCTTGCGGCGGATGTACGGGATCACCCGCACGCTTTCGCCATACACCGAAGAGGTGTACAGGCCCATGAAGCGGCATTCCTTGATGACCTTGCCGCTGGCGTCGATCTGGCGGATCGACACATAGTCCGGGTAAGCCGGGCGATGCACGCGGCTCGGGTGTGCGGCCTTGGCGAACGACAGCAGGGTCGGCTCGCGCAGGTAGCTGACGGCGTAATCCTCGATGCGCAGGTCTTCGCCGGTCAGGCCGGCGCGCAGCAGCTTGGTAAGGCCGAGGAACGAGTCGGCGTCATATTCGATATGCCCGCCATCGGCATCGTCGCGTACCACAAATTCTTCATAGCCCAGGAACGTGAAGTGGTTGCCCACCAGCCATTCCAGGAAGCTTTTGACTTCGGCTTTCTCATCCGCATCCACGGCGTACTGGCAGTTGTCGACACTGGCCAGCAGCTCCTGCACCTTGGCCTTCATCGGCTCAAAGTCAGCCACTGCAATGCGCACTTCACCCAGAACCTGTTCCAGTTCCTTGCTCAGCACATTCAATTCGGCGGCATGGGCGCAGCGATCGATTTCCAGGTACATCAGCGACTCTTGCGAGACGCCTTCGCCCGTGGTGCCCTTGGGCAGGATTTCCAGCAGCTCGCCCTTGCTGCCGCGACGAACGCTCAACACCGTGGTTTGCAGGGTGTGGATGCTGTAGCCGCGACGGTTCAGCTCGGTACGCACCGAGTCCACCAGAAACGGCAGGTCGTGGTGCAGCACTTCCACTGCTGTGTGGGTGGACTGCCAGCCGTGGCGCTCGTAGTCGGGGTTGAACACCCGTACTTGCGGCTGGGCCGGGTCGAAGCGCTCCAGCAGGCGCCAGGCCGACAGCGTGCAGCCGGCAAGGTCGGACATGCGCCGTTGGGTGAGTTCATCCAGAGAAATGATGCCGAAGAATTGCTCGGCGAACAGCGCCACTTGTGGCAGTGCCTGTTCACTGATGTGCTGCGCCAGTGCCGCTTGCAGTTGGTGCTGGAAGTCGGCTTTGCTGGCTGCGGTGAAGAACGCCATCTGTGGTACTCCGCTTGGGCTTGTTATTGAGAGAAGCGTCGCATGTTGGAGCTGTCGACACTGTGCGAGGCCTGACCTGGCAGTTCACCTTCAACGCACAGCATGACAGGGAGGTGAAGCTGGCCGTGACCCACGGGTCACATTCACGTCCGGGATGGTGATCTGCAAAAACGACTGCCGGATAAACAGGCTGTGCCTTTACGGATAACAATCACCGCGCAGCTTAACGATTGCGCTGTACGGCCTGCTTACGGTGCGGCGACATATTCGGTCATCGGGACGCAACCGCCCGGGTTGTCATAGAACAACCCTAGCAGTGGCAAGCGAAAAAACTTCATAAAAGCACCTTAGTTTCCGTAGTCAGTATCGGAAATGACTGACCATTTGCCCTGGTGTTCCATTCAAACCTGCACAAATCGGCTCAGGCTGGCAAAATTGCTCCCTGATCGACCCATTCGCGCCCAGAGCGCCAGGAATTAACTATGCAAATGACCACCGACCACCTGCTCGCCAACCCGTGCGACGACGAAGAAGACAATATGGCGATGCTGTGTTGCCACACCAATACGGGCGAGATGTTCCTGATGACCCGCTACCCGGACGAGGACGAGCTGGAAATCACCCTGGAAGACGAGCCTTCGACCCTGGACGGCATCAAGGTGACCCTGAGCCCTACCCGCCTGCTGATTGAAATCGGCGCGGGCGATACGGATGTGCTCAAGGGCGATGACCACCTGGAAATCCTGCACAGCACCGCCGCCGCAGACCTGGCTGAAGTTGAACTGACCCTGCAGAATATCCTCAAGGGCACCGGCACCTACGTCAGCGAACTGTAACAAGCCCGCGCCTGCCCCCATGCAAAGGTATGCACCCATGCCCCCGATCTTCGATGCCCACTGCCATATCATCGACAGTGCTTACCCGTTGATTGCCAACAACGGCTATGTGCCCGAGTTTTTCAGTGCCGATGATTACCTGACCCGGGTCACACCCTTGGGGGTCGTTGGCGGCGCGGTGGTATCGGGCTCTTTCCAGGGCTATGACCAAAGCTACCTGATCGCGGCACTCAAACGCCTGGGGCCGGAGTTTGTGGGCGTGACCCAGTTGCCCGCCAGTGTCACCGATGCCGAACTGGCAAGCCTGCATGGCCACGGCGTGCGGGCCCTGCGTTTCAATCTCAAACGCGGCGGTTCCGGGCAGCTTGACCAGCTCGAATCATTGGCCATGCGCGTGCATGAGCAAGTGGGCTGGCATGCAGAGCTGTATATCGACTCGCGAGAGCTGGCGGGGCTTGAGCAGCGGTTGCGGCGCCTGCCTGCGCTGAGCATCGATCATCTGGGCCTGAGCCAGGACGGCCTGCCCAGCCTGCTGCGCCTGGCGGAGCACGGTGTACGGATCAAGGCCTGCGGCTTTGGCCGGGTTGATTTCGCCGTAGCGCCCGTGCTGCAACAGATCCACGGCATCAACCCCGATGTGCTGATGTTTGGCACCGACCTGCCCTCGACTCGCGCGCCACGGGCATTTGAGGACAGTGATATCAACCTGCTGGTTGAGGCATTGGGGGAGGAAGGTGCGCACAAAGCTTTATGGCAGAACGCCCGGACGTTCTACGGCCTGTAATTGCAACCGCTCTAAACCGTAGCAGCTGCCGTAGGAACGAGGCTGCGTCCGGCGGCGAAGCCGTCGTAAATCCTGAGAACCAGGTTTAACTGACACACCGCTGTGCCTGGTCTTACGACGGCTTCGCCGCCGGACGCAGCCTCGTTCCTTCGGCAGCTGCTACGCAACATCCCCTCCTTTTTATCCGCCATACCCCATGCAGATGAGCACCATTCTCAACAACACGGCTCATTTCAGTTTTTTCCGTAAAAAGCCCCACCGCTATTAGTCCGCAAGGCCTCCAATGGATTAAAGTAACGCCCCCAGCCCCGACGTAATTCTTGCGCCGCCGGTGTCCTTTTCAGGAACAGTATTCGATGGAACATCGTGAAGCGCTGCTAGCGCTGCGAACCTTTCTTTCAACCCAGATCCTCGGTCAGGAAAAGTTGATCGACCGCCTGCTGATCGCGTTGCTTGCCGACGGTCACATGCTGGTCGAAGGCGCCCCCGGGCTGGCCAAGACCAAGGCCATCAAGGAACTGGCGGAAGGCATTGAAGCGCAGTTCCATCGAATCCAGTTCACCCCCGACCTGCTGCCCGCCGACATCACCGGCACCGAGATCTATCGCCCGGAAACCGGCAGTTTCGTGTTTCAACAAGGGCCGATCTTTCATAACCTGGTGCTGGCGGATGAAATCAACCGTGCCCCGGCCAAGGTGCAATCGGCGCTGCTCGAAGCCATGGCCGAACGCCAGGTCAGCGTCGGGCGCAGCACCTACGAGCTGTCGCCGCTGTTTTTGGTGATGGCCACGCAAAACCCCATCGAGCAGGAAGGCACCTACCCACTGCCCGAGGCCCAGCTCGACCGCTTTCTGATGCATGTAAAAATCGGCTTCCCGGACGCCGCCGTCGAGCGCCGCATCCTGCAGCAGGCCCGTGGCGAGGCCCTCAATGGCGAAACCAAGCCCGAGCGCCGGGTCAGCCAGCAGGCCATCTTCGCCGCACGCAAGGAGATCCTTGGCCTGTACATGGCCGATGCGGTGGAGGAGTACCTGGTGCAACTGGTGATGGCCACCCGCACTCCGGGCAAGTTCGACCCGGAAATGGCCGAATGGATCGCCTACGGCGCCAGCCCGCGTGGCTCGATTGCCCTGGACCGCTGCGCACGCGCCCATGCCTGGCTGGCCGGGCGTGACTTTGTCAGCCCCGAAGACATCCAGGCCGTGTTGTTTGACGTGCTGCGCCACCGCATCATCCTGTCGTTCGAAGCCGAAGCCGCCGGTATCGACCAGGACCGCGTGGTGCAGCGCATCCTCGACGTCGTTGCCGTTGCCTGACCGATGAACACCCCCCTGCCCGCCGAGCCCGGTATCCGCATCACCCTGGCGCAACTCATCGAGATGCGTCACCGGGTGCGCGAGGTGCAGCTGTTTTCTTCGCCCAGCCAGCGCAGCCCGCTGGTGGGCCTGCATCACTCCAAGCTGCGCGGGCGCGGGGTCGACTTCGACCAGGTACGGGTCTATCAGGCCGGCGACGATGTGCGCACCATCGACTGGCGCGTCACCGCCCGCACCCAGGAACCTCATACCAAGATGTTCCATGAGGAGCGCGAGCGGCCGATCTTTATCCTCGCCGAACAAAGCCGCCGGCTGTTTTTCGGTTCGGGGCTGATGTTCAAGTCGGTGCTCGCCGCCCAGGCCGCCAGCCTGATCGGCTGGGCCGCGCTGGGCCATAACGACCGTGTCGGCGGGTTGGTGTTTGGCGACCATGAACACTATGAAATCAAGCCTCGGCGCAGCAAACAAAGCCTGCTGCAACTGCTCAACCGCCTGGTGCGGGTCAACCAGTCCCTGCACACCGAGGTGCAATCGGACCGCGACGCCCTGGGCATGGCCCTGATCCGCGCCCGCGAAGTGTTGCGCCCCGGCAGCCTGGTGATCGTGATCTGCGATGAGCGCGCCCTCACGGACGCCGCCGAACAGCAACTGAGCCTGCTGTCGCGCCATTGCGACCTGATGTTGCTGCCGTTGTCCGACCCCCTCGACCATGCCTTGCCCGCCGCCGGGCTGCTGCGCTTTGCCGAGCGCGGTGCGCAGCTGGAGCTGGACACCCTCAACTATGATCTGCGCCAGGCCTACCGGGCCCAGGCCGAGGCCCGTATTGCACGCTGGGAACTGTTGGCGCAAAAATTACGGGTGTTGCTCATGCCGCTGAGCACGCAAAGCGAAATGGTCGAACAGCTGCGCGAATACCTCAACGCCAAACGCCCTGGCAAAGCCTCATGAAAGAACTCGAACAACTGCAACCGCTGATCACCCCGCCCGCGGTCGGCCTGTGGCCGCCAGCGCCGGGCTGGTGGCTGCTGCTGATCGTGCTGCCTGCGCTGGGCTGGGGCCTGTGGTGGCTGCGCCGCTACCTGCCCGCCAAGCGCCAGCCGGCTCGTGCCGAACAACCGCTGGACCCGGTGCGCCTGGCCGCCCTGGAAGAACTGGCGCGTTTTCCCAAGCCCTACGACGGCGCGCCCGCCGGCGCCTGGCTGCAGCAACTCAACGGCCTGCTCAAGCGCCTGTGCCGCAACCACTACCCCTACAGCCAGAGCCACACCCTCAATGGCCGCAAGTGGCTGGCGTTCCTCGACAACCGCTGCCCGGCTGCCGGCCTGACCCGCTGGATGGTACTGGTCGAAGGCGCCTACAAGCCCGAGTGCAAGCTCGACGACAAGGCCATCGCCGGGCTCAATCAGGCGGTTGAAACCTGGATTCGCAAGCATGTTTGAATTTGCCTGGCCGTGGCTCTTCGCCCTGCTGCCCCTGCCCTGGCTGATGCGCCTGGTGCTGCCGCCTGCCGACAGCGGTGAGGCGGCGCTGCAGGTCAGTTTTCTCAGTGACCTCGAACAGCTGGCCCGGCGCAAGGCCCGCACCACCCTGCCTTCCTGGCGCCAGCAAATCCCCTTTGTGCTGCTCTGGCTGCTGTTGTTGAGCGCCGCCGCCCGCCCGCAATGGCTGGGCGAGCCGCTGCCGATTGCCGCCAGTGGCCGTGACTTGCTGGTGGCGGTGGATGTGTCGGGGTCGATGGACTACCCCGACATGCAATGGCAGGGCGAAGATGTCACCCGCCTGGACCTGGTGAAGAACCTGCTCGGCGAGTTTCTGGAAAACCGCGAAGGCGACCGCGTCGGCCTGATCCTGTTCGGCAGCCAGGCCTATCTGCAGGCCCCCCTGACCTTCGACCGCCACACCGTACACACCTGGCTCGACGAAGCGCGTATCGGCATCGCCGGCAAGAACACCGCCATTGGCGACGCTATTGGCCTGGCCCTCAAGCGCCTGCGCCAGCGTCCGGCGCAGAGCCGGGTGCTGATCCTGATTACCGATGGCGCCAACAACGGCGGGCAGATCGACCCGCTGACCGCCGCCCGCCTGGCCGCTGAAGAGGGGGTCAAGATCTACCCGATCGGTATCGGCGCCGACCCTGAGGAAAGCAGCAGCAAGGGCATGTTCACCATCAACCCCGGGGTCGACCTTGACGAGCCGGCACTCGAAGAGATCGCCAAGGTCACCGGTGGCCGCTACTTCCGCGCCCGCAACGGCGGCGAACTGGCGGCCATCAAGGACACCCTCGACCAACTGGAACCCGTGGCCCAGCAACCAACCCAGGCGCGCCCGGCACAGGCACTCTACAGCTGGCCGCTGGCTGCGGCGCTGTTGCTCAGCGTGCTGCTGGTGATCCGCGAGCTGTGGCCCAACAACCGCGTGCAACGCTGGCTGAGCAAGGAGCATTTTCTGCAACAACACCCTGACTGGCGGGCGCGACTCAAGCGCCTGCGTCTGCGCAGGCGCCGATGAGCATGCTCTGGCCGCACTGGTTGCGCCCCGAATGGCTGCTGGCCCTGCCCCTGCTCGGCTGGCTGCTGTGGCAACGCTGGCACCGGGAAAAACGTGCTGGCCGCTGGCAAAAAATCCTGCCCGTGGCCTTTCATCGGGTGTTGCTCAGCGGCGGCACTGGCCGCAGCAGCAAATTGCCGTGGATCGCCCTCGGGCTTGGCTGGCTGCTGGCCCTGCTGGCATTGCTCGGCCCCAGCTGGCAACGTGTTGAGCAGGCCACGCAAAAGCCCGAAGACCCGCTGGTGGTGATGCTCGAACTGACCCCCGAAATGCTCGCCACCGACAGCTCGCCCAACCGCCTGGAGCAGGCACGGCGCAAGCTCTACGACTTGCTGCAAAATCGCAGCGACGCGCAAACCGCGGTGATCGTCTACGCCGGCAGTGCCCACACCCTGGTGCCGCTGTCTGATGACATGGGCACCAGCCGCAACCTGCTCGAAGCCCTCAAGCCGTCGATCATGCCGCAGCCGGGGCATCGCGCCGACCTGGCCATCGACAAGGCCCTGACGCTGCTGGACCAGGGCGCACTGGGCCAGGGCCGCCTGCTGCTGATCACCTCATCGCTCAGCGAACAGGAACGCAGCGGCATCCGCCAGGCCTTGCAGGGCCACGCCCCGCAATTGCTGATCCTGGGCATTGGCAGCCGCGAGGGCGCGCCGGTGGTCGATGAAAGCGGGCAGTTCCTCAAGGACGATCAGGGTGCCATTCTCCTGCCGCGCCTTGACAGCCCGAGCCTGCGCGCCTTTGCCCTGGATGTGGGCGGCCGCTATCGCCAGGCGCGCCTGGATGACAACGACCTGCGTGGCCTGGGCTTGCTCGACGGCCCGCGCCACCTGCGCGATGACGGCCAGCCCCTGCAACTGGACAGCTGGGCCGACCAGGGTTACTGGCTGTTGCTGCCGCTTCTGCTGCTGGTGGCCTGCGCAGGCCGCCGTGGCTGGCTGTTCTGCCTGCCCCTGGTGTTTATCCTGCAACCGCAGCCAGCCCAGGCCATGAGCTTTACCGACCTGTGGCTGCGCCCCGACCAACAGGGCCTGCGCCTGCTGCAGCAAAACAAGCCGCTGCTGGCCGTGGAGCACTTCAGCGACCCGCTCTGGCAAGGTGTGGCCCTGTACCGCGCGGGCGACTATGCCGGCGCAGCCCAGCGTTTTGCCGAGGTCAACAGCGCCAGCGCCCACTATAATCGCGGCAATGCCCTGGCCATGAATGGCGAACTGGAGGCGGCCATCGACGCCTGGGAGCAAGCACTGGAGCTGCAACCGGAGCTTGAGGCCGCCGCGCAAAACAAAGCCCTGGTTGAAAAACTGCTGGAGCAGCAACGCGCCGCAGCCCAAAGCGAGCAGCCCGCCGAGCCACCTGCGCCTGCCGAGTCTGAAACCCCGCTCAGCTCCAGCGCCCAGAGCTCCGCCAGCAGCACCACGCACAATAATGAAGAGCACAGCTCGGCCAGCAACCCCGCCACCGAGCCTGTGCCCGACGAGCAGCTCGACCCCGAACCCGTCCCGCACGCCGATGGCGAACCTGGCGACGAGCAGACCACGCGGGCACCTGTACCCACCGCCAACCAGACCGCAGAAGAACAACGCCAGGCCCTTGAACAATGGCTCAGACAGATCCCCGACAACCCCGGCGAATTGTTGCGGCGCAAATTCTGGTACGAACAGCAGCTCCATCAGGACACGCCCAAATGAACCGCCTCTGTGTTTTGCTTCTTTTGCTGTGTTGCTGGACCTTGCCGGCGCACGCCCTGGGCCTGGTCGCCAGCGTTGACCGCGACCAGCTCAACTCCGGGGAAACCGTTGAACTGACCCTGGAATCCGACGACGTCACCCAGTTCGGCAAACCCGACCTGGCGCCGCTGGACGGCCTGTTTGAAGTGCGCGGCACCCGCCAGGTCAACCAGCTCAACAGCCTCAGCGACGACAACAAGGGCACCACGCGCTGGATGATCACCCTGCAACCCAAACAGACCGGCACGGTGATCATCCCGTCGCTGCAAGTCGGCGACTACCACAGCCAGCCGATCACCCTCACCGTGACCCAGAGCGTGGCCAGCGACAACGCACTGGCCCCGGTATTTATCGAAGCCAGCCTCGACCAGCCCAGTGTTTATGTGCAGGCCCAGGCCTTGCTGACCCTGCGCATCTACCACTCCGTGGCGCTGTACGACGACAGCAGCCTGACCACCCTGCACCTGGACGACGCCATCGTCGAGCAACTGGGCGAGTCGCGCACCTATGAAAAGTTGATCAATGGTGTGCGCCACGGTGTGATCGAGCGCCGCTACGGCATTTACCCGCAGCGCAGCGGCGAGCTGATCATCCCGGCGCAAACCTTCAGCGCCACCCAGGTTGACAGCCAGCAAGCCAGCGCCCCGGCCCCCCTTGGGCCAAAACCGGGCAAGATGGTGCATGTGACGTCCGCCGAGATACCGTTGAGCGTCTTGCCCAAACCCGACACCTGGCCGGCCAATGCCCCCTGGTTGCCGGCGCGCAGCCTGAGCCTGAGCGAAACCTGGAACCCCGAGCCTGACCACACCATGGTCGGGGAGTCCCTGACCCGCACCCTGACCCTCAAGGCCGAAGGCCTGTCCAGCGCCCAGTTGCCGCCCCTGCCCGCCACCGACGTCAACGGCCTGCGGCGCTACCCCGACTTGCCGCAATTGAGCAACCAGGTCACCGAAAATGGCCTGATCGGCAGCCGCGAGGAGCGTGAAGCCCTGGTGCCGACCCGGGTCGGGCAAATCGAACTGCCCGCCGTCGAAGTGGTGTGGTGGAACACCCACGAAGACCATCTGGAGCACACCTACCTGCCGGCCCGTACCCTGCTGGCAGCGGCCAACCCCAACCAGGCCGTGGACACCCCCGCCAGCGGTACGCCGACGGCATTCAACGAAGCGTCATCGCTGTGGCTCTGGCAGCTCAGCACCCTGCTGCTCGCCTGTACCACCCTGGCGAGCCTGGCCCTGTGGTGGCGTGCGCGCTGGCAACCGGCGATCTCGCGTGCCGCGCAAACCGGGCCAAGCCCGCGCAGCTTGCTCGACGACCTCAAGCGCGCCAGCCTGGCCAACGACCCCCAGGCCACCCGCCAGGCCCTGGACGCCTGGGCGCGGCAACAGCCGGAAACCCTGGCCGACATGGCGGCGCGCTTTGTGCCGCTGTCCGATGCCCTCGACGGCCTCAATGGCGCGCTCTACAGCGAAACCGGCCAGTACTGGCAAGGCGAGGAACTGTGGAAAGCCATTCGCAGCATTCCTGCCACCGAGCGTGAGCAAGACGCCGCCAGCGAACCCAGCAGCCTGCCGCCGCTCTACCCCAAATAATTGCCCAGGCAACCCGTGCCCGCCTGAGCGAGCGGGTTGCCAGCCCATTTTCAAACGGATCCTGTTATGCGCCTGTTTCACACTTCCGACTGGCACCTGGGGCAAAACCTCCACGGCCAGGACCGCGACTTCGAGCACGCCTGTTTTCTCACCTGGCTGCTGGCCCAACTGGGCAGCGAGCAACCCGATGTGCTACTGATTGCCGGGGACATCTTCGACACCGTCAACCCGCCGGTGAAGGCCCAGGAGCGGCTCTACGACTTTATCGTCAGCGCCCACGAACAACAGCCCAAACTGACCATCGTGATGATCGCCGGCAACCACGACTCCGGCTCGCGGATCGAACTGCCCGGGCCTTTGATGCGCCGTTTGCGCACCCATGCCCTGGGCCGGGTATTGTGGCTTGACGACGGCCAGCTCGATGCCGAACGCCTGCTCATCCCCCTGCCCGACGCCAAGGGCAAGATTGCCGCCTGGTGCCTGGCGCTGCCGTTTTTGCGCCCGGCCGAAGTCACCGGCGCGCACCTGGGGGATGACTACCTGCGCGGTATCGGCCAGGTCCATGAGTGGCTGATCGAGGCCGCCAATGCCAAGCGCAAGAAGGGCCAGGCGCTGATTGCCATCAGCCACGCCCATATGGCCGGTGGCTCTGTCAGCGAAGATTCCGAACGCAGCCTGATTATCGGCAATGCCGAGGCCCTGCCCGCCAGCCTGTTTGGCCCCGATATCAGCTACGTCGCCCTGGGCCATTTGCACAAGCCGCAGCGGGTCAATGGCGAAGAACGCATCCGCTATTGCGGCTCGCCGATCCCGTTGTCCTTCTCGGAAATCGGCTACCAGCACCAGATCCTCGATGTCACCCTCAAGGGCGAAACCCTGGTCAGCGTTGAATCGCGCCTGATCCCCCGCGCAGTCAACCTGCAGCGCATCGGCCCGCTGCCCCTGGCCGACGTGCTTGCGCAACTGGCTGAACTGGCGGATATCGACCTGCTTGCCGACCTGCAGCGCCAGCCCTGGCTGGAGGTGCGAGTCAAGCTCGATGAGCCGCAGCCTGACCTGCGCCAGCAGATCGAAACCGCCTTGCAGGGTAAATCCGTGCGCCTGGTCCGCATTGGCGCCGAATACGCCGGCAGCGCCGGCCGCGACGATGACGACGGCACGCGCCTGATCGAACTCGACCAGCTCAGCCCCCAGGAGCTGTTCAGCCGCGCCTGGCAGGAAAACTACGGCAGCGAAGCCGACGAACAGACCCTCAAGGACTTTGCCGTGCTGCTGCAGGAAGTCCAGCAGGAAGGTGAACAGCCATGAAAATCCTCGCCATCCGCCTGAAAAACCTCGCCTCCCTGGCCGGCCCCTTCGAGCTGGACTTTACCGCCGAGCCCCTGGCCAGCGCCGGGCTGTTCGCCATCACCGGCCCCACTGGCGCCGGCAAAAGCACCCTGCTCGACGCCCTGTGCCTGGCCCTGTTTGGCGCCGTGCCACGGCTGAACAACACCGGGCGCGATGCCAAGGTGCCGGATGCTGACGGCGAGATTGCCACCGGCGACCCGCGCACCCTGCTGCGCCGTGGCACCGGTGAGGGCTATGCCGAAGTCGACTTTGTCGGCATCGACGGGCGCCGCTACCGCGCCCGCTGGGAAGCCAACCGCGCCCGCGAAAAGGCCACCGGCAAACTGCAGGCCAGCCGCCAGAGCCTGCGTGACCTGGACAGCGACCAACTGCTGGCCAGCCAGAAAGGGGATTACAAGGTCCAGCTCGAAGCGCGCCTGGGCTTGAACTTCGAACAGTTCACCCGTGCCGTGATGCTGGCCCAGAGCGAGTTCAGCGCCTTTCTCAAAGCCGATGACAACGAACGCAGCGAACTGCTGGAGAAACTCACCGACACCGCCCTCTACACCCGCCTGGGCAAGCGCGCATTCGACAAGGCCAAGGAAGCCAAGGACGCGCACAAGCTGCTGCAGGACCAGGCAGTCGGCGTCACCCCGCTGGAGCCCGAGGCCCGTGCCGAACTGGATCAGCGCTTCACCCAGGCGCAGCAGCAATTAAAAGACCAGCAAGGCCAGCTCAAGCAGCTGGAACAACAACACAGCTGGCTCAAGACCCTGAACGAGCTGCAAGAACAACGACAGCGTGCAGCCGACCAGTTGCAGCAGGCCCAAGCCCTGTACGACAGCCAGGCCGAACAGCGCCAGACCCTGCATCTGCTGGAGCAACTGGCGCCGCAGCGCCATCAGTTCGCCCGCCTCGCCGAACTCAATGGGCAACTGAGCCCGCTGGCAGAGCAGATCAACGGGTATTTGCAGCAACAAACCGAACTGGGCCAGCACCAGGCCCAGCTGGAAGCCGAACTGCACCAGGCCAAACTGGCGGCCACCCAGGCGCAGGCCGAGCAACGGGAAGCGGCACCGCGGGTGCAGCAAGCCCTGCTGGAGCAGGCCAACCTCGCGCGCCTGACCCAAACCCTCAACACCCAGCAAGCCCTGCAGCAACAGGCCGAGCAGGCCTGCAACCAGGGGCAGCAGGCCCTCAACGCCCTGCTCGAGCGCCAGCAACAAGGCAGCCAACGCCTTGCGCACATTGCCGCGCAGCTTGAACGCAGCAGCGAACTGGCCCCCCTGGCCAGCGCCTGGGATGCCTACCGGCCAAGGCTTCAGCAACTGGTGCGGCTAAGCAATAACCTCAGCACCGGGCGCAAGGAACTGCCCGGCCTTGAGCAGCGTGCTCAACAGGCTGCGCAACAACTCACCGAACTGCGCAACAGCCTGGAAATCCTGTTTCAGGAAGCCGGCGCCGAACCCCATGCGGTCAACGAACAGATCCAGACCCTGGGCAGCCTGCTCAACGACAACCGCCAGCAACAGCGCGCCTTTGAAGACTTACAGCGTTTGTGCAGCAGCCAGCAGGCCCTCGATACGCGCCTGCAGGAGCTGCAAGCCAAGCAACACAGCGTGCAGCAGGAACGCGAGCGCCTGAGCCAGCAAGGCATTCAGGCCAAGGCCGAACTTGAGAAGGCCGAGCAAACTTTGCAGGTCACCCGCCAACTGCTGGAGCGCCAGCGCCTGGCCCGCAGTGCCAGCGTCGAAGAACTGCGCGGGCAGTTGCAGGATGACCAGCCCTGCCCGGTGTGCGGCAGTGCCGAGCACCCCTATCATCAGCCCGAAGCCTTGCTGCACAGCCTCAGCCGTCACGATGAACAGGAAGAGACCAATGCCCGCGCAGTGGTCGACGGGCTCAAGGAAACCCTGGCCCAGTTGCGGGAAAAAGTCGGCGGCCTGATCGCCCAGCAAAAAGAGTTTTTGCAGCAGCAGGAGCGTATCCATCAAGAGCAACAGGCCCTGGCCCCGAGCCTTGAAGCCCACCCGCTGTACCCACAATGGCTGGCCCAGGCGCCGGACAAGCGCGAGCCGTGGCTGGCCCTGCGCCTGAGCCAGCTGCAACACAGCATTACCCAGGACGAGCAACGCCAGAACGCGCTGCTGGCCCTGCAAAAGGAAGCGGCCCACCTGCAACAGCAAGTGCAGCGCTGCACCGAAGCCAGCACACTTGCCAGCCAACAGCTGAGCGAGCAGCAAGCCCATCTTAATGCCGACAGCCAGCGCCTTGAGGACGAACTCACCGCGTTTGCCAACCTCTTGCCCGCGGCCACCCTCACGGCCCTGCGCGATAACGCCTCGGCCTGCTTTATGGCCCTCGACCAGCAAGTGGCTGAGCGCGTGGCCCAACTCGACCAGCAGCGCGACGAACAGGCCGAACAGCTGGAGCGAACCAGCAGCATCGAGCGTGAGCAGTACCAGCAAGCCAGCCGCCGCAAGGAACTGGAGGCCCTGCAAAGCTCGCTTGGCGAACTGAGCGCACAGCACCAGGCCAGCCAGCACACCCTCAAGCAGTTACTGGGCGACTACCCCAGCGCCGAACACTGGCAGCAGGTCCTAGAGCATGCGCTCGAACACACGCGTACAGCCCAGGCCCGGGCCGAGCAAGCCCTGCAAGCCTGCGCCAACCAGCAGCTGCAACTGGCTGCCGAACTCAAGGCCGGGCAAGCTCGCCTGCAAGCCCTGCAACAGGAACACGGCAACCTCAGCGCCCTGCTCCAACATTGGCGCGCGCAACACGGCGAGCTTGATGATCAGCGCTTGCAACAGCTGCTGGCTCAGGATGACGAACAGGTCCGCGAACTGCGCCTGCAGCTGCAACACAGTGAAAAAGCGGTCGAACAGGGCCGTGTACTGCTGCAAGAGCGCGAAGAGCGCCTGGCCCGGCATCAAGCGCAGGCCAACGGCAACCTGGACGCCGAAGCCCTCGACAGTGCCCTTGTGGCATTGCACGCACAGCTGGCGGCCAGCGAGCAACTGTGTGCCGAATTGCGCGCCCAGCAAAGCGAAGACCAGCGCCGCCAGCAGGCCAATCAAGCCCTGAGCCAACGCATCAGCCAGGCCTATGATCAATGGCAGCGCTGGGCGCGCCTCAGTGAACTGATCGGTTCGGGCACCGGCGACAAATTCCGCAAAATCGCCCAGGCCTACAACCTCGACCTGCTGGTACATCACGCCAACGCGCAACTGCGCCAGCTGGTCCGTCGCTACCGCCTCAAGCGCGGCGGCAGCATGCTGGGCCTGCTGGTGATGGACACCGAAATGGGCGACGAACTGCGCTCGGTGCATTCACTGTCGGGGGGCGAAACTTTCCTGGTATCGCTGGCCCTGGCCCTGGGGCTGGCGTCGATGGCCTCCAGCACCCTGAAAATCGAATCGCTGTTTATCGACGAGGGCTTTGGCAGCCTTGACCCCGAGTCGCTGCAACTGGCGATGGATGCCCTGGACGGCTTGCAGGCCCAAGGGCGCAAGGTCGGGGTGATTTCCCATGTGCAGGAAATGCACGAGCGTATTCCGGTGCAAATCCAGGTGCAGCGCCAGGGCAACGGTTTGAGCACCGTGGAGGTGAAATGAACGCACACGTACTGTATTCCTTCCGCCGCTGCCCCTATGCCATGCGAGCGCGCATGGCCTTGCGTTACAGCGGCGTGCCGCTGTCTATCGTCGAGGTCAGCCTCAAGGCCAAACCGGCCGAAATGCTCGCTGCCTCGCCCAAGGGCACGGTGCCGGTGCTGGTGTGTGCTGATGGTCGGGTGATCGAGCAAAGCCTGGAGATCATGCACTGGGCATTGCGCCAACATGACCCGGACAACTGGTTGCAAGCAGATCACGCAGGGCTGATCGAGGCGAATGACAGCGTCTTCAAGGTGCTGCTGGACCGCTACAAATATGCCATCCGCTACCCGGAGCAGCCGATGGAGCACTACCGGGCACAGGGTGTCGGGTATTTGCAGCGGCTGGAAGATTTGCTGGCGCATACGCCTTACCTTGCGGGGCCTGCGCTGAGCTTGGTGGATGTGGCCCTGGCGCCGTTTGTGCGGCAGTTTGCCCATGTTGATCGCGAGTGGTTTGCGCAAGCGCCGTTGCCGCATTTGAATGCCTGGCTGGAGCGGTTTTTGGCGTCGGCGCTGTTTGGCTCGGTGATGGAAAAAACCTGAACCCACTCACTCCCCCTGTAGGAGCGGGCTTGCTCGCGATGCAAGCGCTACGGTCTGTCCGGCCAACCGTGGTGATGCCATCGCGAGCAAGCCCGCTCCCACAATGAGCCTTTAGCTCAGTCCTTGCCGCGCACCATGCTCTGCAGCACCCCGTCGCGCCTGACCCAGCCATGAAACAGCGCCGCCGCCAGATGCGCCAGCACGGTAAAAAACAACAAATACGCCAAATAGGTATGCGCCCTGCGCAAAAAGGCAAACGTCGTCGCATTGGCAGGCAAAATCCCCGGCAACTGCCATGAACTGCCCAACATCACCGGATCCCCCGCCGCCGAAATCATCGCCCACCCCACCAGCGGCAATATAAACATCAAGGCATACAGCAACACATGCGACAGCTTCGCCGCCAGCACCTGCACCGCAGGCAAATCCGCCGGCAACGGCGGCTGACGAGTCGCAAAACGCACAAACAAACGCACCACCACCAGCAACAAAATGGCGATCCCCAACGGCTTGTGCAAACCCAGCAGCCACTCATGGCGCTGCGACACCGAAGCCGCCATGCCCGCGCCAATAAACAGCATGGCAATAATCATCAGCGCCATCAGCCAGTGCAGCAGGCGCGCCAGCGGGGCGAAATGCGAAGTGGGGGCGCTCATGGTTGTGGCTCCTTGGGTAGCTGGTCAACTTCACGGGTACGCCGTACATAGGAACTGGCATAGGCCGCCGAACGCGCCGCCAGCAACGGATCAGCCGAGCCCTCGATGCCACTGGGCAAAATCAGCGGGTCGTAATTGATATCGCGGCATTCGCCGTCGTTTTGCGCCTGGGCCTTTTCCAGCACCAAAGTCCCCGCGTTCACCACCTGCCGCCCCGCAGGCCAGGCCTGGCTGGCATCATTGATCGGGTCACCCGCCGCGGCCAATGTCAGGTTGAGCTGCCATTTCAACGGCCCTTGCGCCAGACGCTTTTCCAGGTCCCGCTGCAGATAATCGGCATCGCCGGGCGCCACAGTACCCGGTGCATCCTGCCCCAACGGCACCACTCCCCAGCGCACCGCCTGACGTTGCCCGGCGGCGTTGACCAGATAAAACGCATTGATCCCGTTATAGTTTTCAGTGGCATAACTGGCCGACGGTTTTGCCGTCTTGACCCACTGCAAAAACGCCGCCGTTTCAGGGGGCGCCGCAAAAAACGCAGGCATCGCCCCGGGTGCAGGCTTGCCCGTGGCCGCTTCTGGCGCACCGGCTTGCAGCATCTGGTAGAACGCCTCGGGCGTGCCCACCGGGAACACCGGCATGCTGTTCATCCCGGTGCGCCACTGCTGACCGTTGGCCTGGGTAAAACGCAGGGCAAAACTGCGGATCGGCACGCTGCTGTCAGGCGCATAAGGGTTGCCACTGGGCAAGGCAAACCGTCCGACCACCGGCGTGCGCTGGGTGCCGAACACTTGGGCCACGGACAAGCCCTGCGCCGCACCACTGCCCTGGAAATACCCCACCACGCACACGCCCTTGGCATGATTGCGCCGGTAACCGGGGTAAACGCCGTTGTTGTGCTCCAGTGCATTGACCAACTTGGCGGGCCTCAACCGCTGGGGGGCCAGCGTGCCATTGACGTAGTAAAAACCGCCCAGGACAACCGCCACCACCGCGCCAATCGCCGCCAGGCGCAGCATTACGCTGGCAGGGCTCAACGGGGGTTGTTCGGGCCGCACAGGCGGTAATTGATCGACCATAAAAAACTCCGGGGCCACAAGACCGTGAGGTGAATGGCCTATAAGACGCACGCCCCTGGGGTCTATTCCCGCCTCGCGGAAGATTGTTTTTTTGCACACCTGCGGGAATAAGGTTTATTCATAAGCGTCTGCATTGCACCCACCCAGCCAATTGGCCCGACCATGACCTCACTTGATGAGCAACTGCGCGAACTGATCCCGCGCCTGCGCCGGTTTGCGCTGTCGCTGACCCGTCATGCCAGCAATGCCGATGACCTGGTGCAAACCTGCCTGGAGCGCGCCCTGGGCAGCGTTGCCGAGAAACGCCCCGAGGGCGACTTGCGCGCCTGGCTGTTTACCATCCTGTACCGCCAGTTTGTCGACCAACACCGCCGTTCCCGGCGCTATGCGCGCATGCTGGAGTTTTTTACCGGCCGCGATGACACCCAGCCCTCCACCGAGCGCACGGTGCTTGCGCAATCGACCCTCGAAGCCTTTGAACAGTTGAACAGCGAACAACGCGCCCTGCTGCTCTGGGTGTCGGTTGAAGGCTTGAGCTACAAGCAAGTCGCCGAAATCCTTGATGTGCCCATCGGCACCGTCATGTCGCGCCTGTCCAGGGCGCGTACTGCCTTTCGCCAACTCAGCGAGGGCGAAATCACCCGCCCGGCCCTGCGGAGACTCAAATGATCACCACCCCGCCCAGTGAGCACGACCTTCACGCTTACGTCGATCACGCACTCAGCGCCGCCGAACGCCAGGAAATCGAGCGGTATCTGCAGGCCAACCCGCTAATCGCCGCGCAGGTCGAGGCCTGGCAGCGCGACGCGCAAAACCTGCGCAGCGCACTGCATCAAGGCTTGCTGCAAGCTGCCAACCCGGCCCTCGATCCTGCGGCCATACGCCAGCGCCAGCGCCGCCAGGCACGCCGCCATTGGGCCAGTGCAGCGGTATTGCTGTTGGCCGTGGGCATCGGTGGCATAGGCGGCTGGCAGGCCAGGCAAATGACCCAGGCAGGCAGCAGCTTGCCCATGAGCGACGCACTGGCGGCCCATCGCATGTTTGCCGAAAAAGGATTTTTGCCCGCGGACTATCACGTTGCCCAGGGCAGTGAGATGCAGGGCTGGCTTGACCGTTATTTCAGCCGTGCCGAACGCTTGCCGGACTTGACCGGCGCAGGCTTCCAGCCGGTCAGCAGTCGCTTGCTGAGCACCGACCAGGGCGGTGCGGCGATGGTGCTGTACCAGGACCGGCAAGGTCGGCAGATCAGCTTCTATATCCGCCCACCTGGTCCGCACAACAGCCTGCTGCCACGGGGTAGCCGCCAGGATGGAGAGTTGCAGGCCCAGTACTGGTCGGGCCCTGGCTACAACTACGCCGTGGTCGGCCCGGCCGGGCTGCTGGAAACGGTGGGGCTGTGAACGGTGCGGCACATTCCCTGTAGCCGCTGTCGAGCGGAGCGAGGCTGCGACCGGCGGCGAAGCCGTCGTAAAATCAGGCGCTTCAGTGTGTCAGACAAGTTGAGTGCTCAGGTTTCGCGACGGCTTCGCCGCCGGTCGCAGCCTCGCTCCGCTCGACAGCGGCTACGGATAATGTGCTCTCAAGAGCGGGTTTTATGATCCAGCGCCGCATAAAAATTGGCGCTTTGTTGCAGGTATTTTTGCGTGTAGGACGCGGATTTCTTGTCGCTCACCACGGTGCTTGCACTGGCAGGCAGGGCCACGGTGGCGGAGATGGCGGAAGCCGCAATAACGGAGAAAAGATTGAAGTTCATGGCACTAACCCTCGACGATTCAGTTGGCTTGCTTGCCTTTTCAGGCCGTGAAACCAACTTAACGCCAAGGGTCATCGTGCAGAAATTCATTGCAGCACTAGCGTCTATCAGTGCGATTGATACAAGGCTGCATGCCCATGATTACGGGCGGTTGATGAATTTCACATCAGACGGTGCATCCATCGCCAGGGTCTGTACGGTCTTGCCCAGCTTGCCGGTTGCCGGGTCGCGCTCCAGCACCACGATGGCATTGCTCATCTGGTTGGCAATCAGCAGGAACTTGCCGTTGGGGCTCAGGGCAAATTCACGCGGGTGATCGCCATCCACCGAGCGACGCTGGATTTCACTCAGCTCACCATTGTCCGGGTTGATCGCAAACACCAGGATTTCATTGGCCTTGCCACGGTTGCTGACATACAGGAACTTGCCGTCCGCCGAGGCATGCACCGCACCCGCCGCGCGGTTTTGCGCCGGCATGCCCTTGGCCAGCTCCAGCGCCTGGCGCTGCTTGAGGCGACCATTGTCATAGTCGAACACAAACACCTGGGCACTCATTTCCGTGGTCAGGTACGCATGCTTGCCGTCCTTGGAAAACAGCAGGTGACGCGGCCCGCTGCCTGGCGGCAGTTCAATGAAGGCAGGCTCGGCCGCCACCAGCGGATGCTCCGGGTTGGCAGCCGGGTCGTAGCGGTAGACAAATACTTTGTCCGCCCCCAGGTCACTGGCGTAGACAAACTTGCCGTCCGGCGAGGACACCACCGAATGCACATGGGCCGACATCTGCCGCTCGGGGTTGACCTTGCTGGCCGGGTGGCTGCTCATCTGCGTCACCGGCTGCAACTGGCCTTCGGCATTGATCGGCAATACCGCCAGGCTGCCGCCCGGGTCGGCGTGTACGCCGTAGTTGGCAACAAACAGGTAACGCTCGTCGGCACTGAGGCTGGAATGGGTCGGCTCTTCACCCAGGGTCTTGACCTGGTTGATCAGGGTCAGCGCGTTGGTTTTCGGGTCAATCGCCACGCTGCTGGCACGCCCCACCACGTCGGCTTGGCCCTTGCCGTTTTCATTGACCACAAACAGGCGGGTCTGGTCCCTGGACAGGGTCAGCCACGAAGGGTTGGCGGCCTTGAATACTTGCAGCGGCTCGGGGGCAATGCGGCCCTTGTCGCTGTCAAACTGCAGGCGGTAGATGCCCTGGCTCTTGCCCTGGGTGTAGGAACCCACCAGCAGCTCCACTTCATTGCGCGATTCGGCCTGGGCCGACATGGCGCCCACGCTCAACGCCATCAGCATCGGCAGGTTTTTAAACTTCATCCGTCACCTCGGTGTCATCGTCATCGTTGTTTGCGCTCAGGGCGCTGAGGCAAACCAGGCGATGCTCACCCGAGTCGCCGGTCAGGGTCCAGCTTTGCAGGCCCTGGTCAAATACCGCCGCGTCAATCTGCGGCGCGGTGAAGTGCCAGCGTTTTTCAGCACGCCCGTCCATGCACTTGATGAGCAATTGCACATCGTCCAGAGAAAAATCCCAGGCATGCAGCCCGTCAATCACCAGCATATCGCTGGTTTCAAGGGCTGTGCGCAAGGTCTGGTTTGAATCGCTCATTAATCAATCACCTGTTGGAAAGGCGTAATGATAGGTTAAATCCGCGGTGCAACCCATAAGCGCGACACGTGAATGCACGCTTATGGGTGCAGCCTGCTGCCTCTTTTAGTTTATCGGTTGATCAATGCCCGCCTGTAACCGCTGAGGTTCATCGCCCTTGAGCACCTCACCGTCAACAGTGGCACCTGCCAGTTGCAGGCGCCCCTGGCCCTGCACGGAGGCAATCCGGGCCTCACTGCCCTGCTCGCTCTGGTACTGGATCTGCGGTTTCAGCTCGCCGCCCGGGGTGAAACCACCGTCCTTGGCGGTTTCCAGCTTCAGCGATGCCGTGGCTCCCAGGGTGCTTGAGCTGCCGCTGTGGCTGTCCGTGGCCTGGTTGAGCGCCAGCGTGCCGCCCGCCTTGAGACTGACATCGCCGGCACCGCCGTCAAACTCGCCACCGGCGTAGCGGGCATCGTTGCGCGTCTGGATACTCACGCCCTGGCTGCCAGCGTAGCGCCCTACCTGAGCGCTGCTGCGGGTCTCCTCGGCTCGCTGGTACTTGCCGGCGCCATTGGCGCGCAGGTTCACGTCCTCACCGGTGGTGGTGTAAACACGCAGGCCGAGCCGGGCCTCAACCCACTGCTCGCTGCTCTGGTGGCTGTCGCTGGCAGCAATGGCGTTGTGGCTGGCGGCCTTGATGTTCAATGCGCCGTCGCCGGCACGGTAGCGCGTGCCTTCATCCTGCAGTGCACCGCGAACATTGAGCTGTACCGCGCCAGCGTTGAGCTGGCTGACAACCGCCGTGCTGTCCTGCCGGGTTTGCTGCTTGGCGTTATAGCCCACCAGCCCGTCGAGCCCCACACCGGCCAGCTCGATCCCCTTGAGCCATTCGCCCTCGGGCAGCTTGCCCTGGCCCAGGCCCTTGACGACTTTTTCCAGCGGCCGGCTCAGGCCCTTGATCTCGGCACTGACTCCAAGCCCGGCCTGCCAGCCTTGCTCGCTGTGGCTGGTGCTGTCAGTCGTGTGGGCAGCCTGGTTATCGACCCGGCCGGCCTCCACCCGCAACTGCTTGCCCGCTTCGATTTGGGTGCCCTGGTTGACCAGTGCATCCGCCGCCTGCAACAGCACACTGTGCGTGGCCGTGACGCCGGTGGGCCTGGCGGTGCTCTGGTTGCGACTGTCCTGCTGGTGCTGGCGCTGGTACTCAAGGCCACTGCTGACCTTGTCCAGGCTGGCAGTCCAGACCACACCACCGGCATTGACCAGGGTGTCAGTGCGGCTGTCTGCCGTGTCGTGGGCTGCCAGCAGGTCGATATGCTGACCGCTGAGGCGCACATCGCCGGCAGTGGCCGCGAGGTCGGAGCCCTTGACGCTGAGGTCGCCCCCTGCGCTCACGGCCAGATTCGCGCCACTGACGCTCGCGCCCTGCTGCTGGCGATTGTCGCTGATGCGCTGTTGCTGTTGATCCTTCAAGCCCACAGCCAGCCGATACTCATGGCTGCCGGGTGTGGTCTCGCCGGCCCCGGCCGTAAAGCCGCGCGAGTGGGTGCGGGTGTCGTCCTGCACGCTGCTTTCGCCAGCCACCAGGTGGATATCGCCCTTGGCTGCCAGCGTGTTCTGCCCGTTGGCCGACACCCGCGAGCCGCTGACGGTGATGTCCCCGGCGCTTTGCAGTTCAAGATTGCTGTCCGAATGCAGGTCGCTGGCGACCAGGTTGCTGTCACTGCGCACCTGATGACGCTCGTCGTTGATCAGCGAGAAGAACTTGCTGTCCTTGTCATGCGTGTTGCTGCGCAAGGTGTCCTGCACGCCGTCGATCACCAGCGCGCCGCTGTCGCTGATCACGCTGGCCTGGGTGCCGCCACGCACCTGGCTGGCGCTGACATGCACCGAGTCGGCCTGGACAATCAGCTTGCCGTCGGCATTCACCCGGCTACCCGTATGCAGGGTCTGGCCCTGGTCAGCATCACCCTGGCGGCCGAAAAAGCTGCCGCCCACCAGGTCGCCGGAGTAATGGTTGCCGCTGCTGCTCTGGCTGCGGCTGGCACTGCCGATCGCCACATCCCGCGCCTTGAGACGGATATCCCCGGGGCTTGTCAGTTCGGCGCCTGCCAGCTGCAGCGTGTCACGGCTGGTCAGTTCCAGGCCCTTGCCCGCCTTGAGGCTGCTGGTAACACTGCGCTCATCGTGGCGGCTGTTGTCCCAGTTCTCCTTCCACAGGTGTTTGCGATGGCTGCCCTGATCGCGGGTTTCATGGGTCTCGGTGGCAGCCGTCAAGCGCAGGCTGGCGCCGCTGTCGATGCGCAACTGATCGCCCGCCTCGACACTGCTGGCCTTGACCAGGGTGTCGCCCGCCGAAGACAGCCGCGCATCGTGCCGGGCCTCGACCCGGGTGCCATGCTGGCGCGAGTCGCGATCACGGGTGGTGCGGTCAAAGGTCTCGTAGGTCACGAACAGGGCCTTGTTCTGCCATTGTTCGTGTTTCTCCTGCAGGGCCGTGCTTTCCAGGCTGCTCAGGGTCAGGTTGCGACCGGCATCAAGGCGCACGTTGCCGCCGCTGATATCGGCCCCGGCCAGGCTCAAGTCACGAGCACTGTGCAGTTCGACATCGCCCTGATGGCTCTGCACCACGGCGCGGCTGGCGTCCAGGCTGTTGGCGTGGACCTGGCCGCTGACCACCAGATCACCGGCCGAACTGACACTGACCCCCTCGGTGCCCGACACTTGCCCCGGGCCGATATGCACACCCGCGCCCTCGGCGGTGCTGACGATATTGATGCGCCCGGCTTTCATCGCGCCGAACAGGCTGGCGTCGATACGCGCAGGGCCGGCATCTGACGACGGATAAACCTTGCTCACCTGGCCGCTGGCCGCGTCGACGCGATTGCGCCCCACCACCAGATCCAAGCGGTCACGCGCAGTGACAGGCCCCTGGCTATCGATCTGCGGGGCGATCAGCCTGATGGCCCCGTCCGGGTTGCTCAGGCCACCGCCCTGCACCTGCAGCTGCCCACGCGCCGCACCGCTGTCCAGGGCTTGCAAGGTGCCATTGGCCACGTCAGGGCGGCCCACCACCAGGCTGGCATTGCCAGCATTGATAAAACCACCCCCATTGACCGAAATCCCGTTGGGGTTGGCCAATACATAATCGGCCTGGCGCCCGAACACCTCCTGGCGGCCGTTGAGGGCCGAGGCCTTGGTGCCGACCACTTCATTAAGGATCACGCTGGCGGCCTGGCCGTGAAACTGCGGGTTGCCCGCCAGTTGCCCGGCCAGCTGGGACTGACCAGCCTGCAAGGCATTGTTGAGCACCGCACCCTGGCGATCGACGTTGTAATCGAGGAACTGATTGTGTGACAGCCCCCCGGCATTGGGCGCCACGATATTGACGATCGGCACCCCGCCCTGGTTGAGCAGCTGCGCCGTGCCACCCGGGCCGTCGGCCACGGTAATACCATTGGCCAGCGCCCAGTGCGGTAGTACGCACAAGCCGGCAATGGCCCAGCGCAATTGCCCCTGGGCAGACAGATGAAAGCGTTTTTTTCGAGTCGACATAAAAGTCTTCCTTTGCGTGAGTAACGAGGCGACAAACGTCGCCCCAAGTAACGCTGCAGGGGCTTGCCGTGGCCCCTGCAGGCGTTATATCTGCACGCTCAGGCGTGCCAGCCAGACCGGAGGTTCATGGCTAAAACCCTTGGCAAGATTCAGCGCGTGCTGGTAATCGAGGTCCAGTTGCAGCCTGTGCCAACTCAGGTTGAGGCCGACACTGGCGCCGCTCAGGTACAGCCCCGGTACACCGTGCTCAGGCTTGACCCAGCCGTGGTCCAGCCCCAGCCGCGCCGTGAGGGTGACGGCCCGGTTGCTGCGCACGGGCATATAAAGAGTGTTGCGCCAGAGCGCGCCAATGGCACCCGAGGCACTGTTGCGGCGATAACCGCGCACGGCGGAATCATCGGTGCCCAGCAGTTGTTCGATGGCGGGTAATGGGTCCGGGCTGTACTGCAGCGACAACTGGCTTTGCCACTGCAAGGGCTGCCCGCCGAGCTGGCTGCTGCGCCACTGCACCAGGCTGGCCCGGTAGGTCTGCGACTGCGCCCTGGGCAGGTTGGGCAATACCCGATCGCTGTCGCGGTCGGCCCCCAGCCACGTCAGGCCCCGGGTGTAATTAAGGTCCAGGCTCCAGACCGCCGCGTCATGCCAGAACAGGTTGAAGCCGGCCTCGGCCAGGGTCAGGGTCGGGCTCTGAATGCCCAGGCGGGCTTTTTGCAGATAAGCGTCGACATCCTTGTGGGCCAGTTGCAAGTGAGCGCTCAGTTGATGGCCCTGGTTGCGCCACAACACCCGGTCGACGCGCAGGCCAAACTGGTCGGTGCGGCCGCTGCCATACAGGGTGGTCGTGGTGAGCTTGAGCGGGGCGCGGTATTCGATATGGCTGGCGAATGCGCTGAGGGTCCAGTAGCCATAAGGCACGGAGTAGAACAGGCCCGTGCTGCTGCTCAAGCGTGGGCCGTGGTTGAGGGTGTTGCTTGCGCTCAGGCTGAGCGCGTCATTGAGCTGCAACGGGCTGTCCAGAGTCAGGCCCAGCGTCTGCCGCTCAGGCCCGGTGCCGGCATTGCCGGTGTTGTCCAGGCCCAGGTCCAGGCTCCAGTGAGCGGCGCTGGCGGCCGCGCGAAGGATGATCCGCGAAGCGCCCTGGCGGCTGCCGGGCACGATATCGGCGGTCATGTCCACCGAGCGCAAGCGGTTTAGCTGGTCCAGCCCCTGCTCCAGGTCGCGCAGGTTCAGGGGCGTACCCAGCATGCCGGGAAACGCCCCGCGCAAGCTCAGCGGCAGGCGCTGGTCGGCCAGCTCGATGGCCTCGACATAGCCCTCGTCAACCGTGATATCCAGCGTGCGCCCGGCCGCCGGCATATGGCGCAAGTAAGGGCGCACGGCAATAAACCCGGCGGCCACATACACGCGGGTGATCTCGGCCAGCAGGCGGTTGATTTGGTGGACACCCATGCAGGGCGCCATATGGGCCTTGATACCGGCCTCCAGGGCCGAGGCTGGCAACAGCGTCACCCCGGCCAGACGCAGCCCTTGCAGGGGCCAGCAGTACTCGTCCTGGGCGGCTTGCCCGGGTAGCGCCGGGGCTGACGCCGGGGCCTGCGCGCCACCGCGCTGCAACTGCCGGCGGCGTTGCTCCAGTTGCAGGCGTTGCAACTCCCGTTGCTGTTGCTGCTGCAGGCGCAGGCTTTCCTGACCGGGTTGCAGGCCTTCGGCGGCGACCAGCGCCGATGAATAAAGACACAGCGAACACAGGATTCGCCTCGGGGTAAAGCGCCGGGGTGTACCACAATGCCGGTTCATCGTACGACATCCTCAGAGCGCCTCGAAGGCGAGTCAGGCCCCCGAACCCACTGCCAGGTTCAGGGCATATGCCATATATGACACCTACCAATATGTATTATTACATCCCGAAAAACAATATTACAAACCGTAATAAATCTGTAGCCGTCTCCCCCCCTTTGCTTACACCGCAGCCGCTGGCCGCAAACCAAAAGCCACGCCAAAACGGTTGTAGGCGTTCATCAGGCCGATGGCATAGGTCAGGTCCGTCAACTCCTTGTCGCTGAACTCGCTGGCAGCGGCCTGGTAATCCACCTCTGCGATACCGCGCTCGGCCACTCGGGTCACGCGTTCCGCCCAGGCCAGGGCCACCTGCTCGCGGGGGCTGAACAAGCCACCTGCTTCGTGCCACACCGGCACCAGCACCAGCTTTTCCACGGCCAGGCCGGCCTTGAGCAAATCCCGCGAGTGCATGTCGATGCAGTACGCGCAGCCGTTGATTTGTGACACCCGCAGGTACACCAGATCAATCAGCCCCTTGGCCAGCCCGCTGCCCTGCAGATACGCATACACCCCGCCAAACGCCTTGTAGCCCTCGGGTGCTGCCTTGGAATAATCGATACGCTGCGTCATGACGTGCCCTTGCATTGGCTGTTTAAGTGGCGCCATAGTGCGGCTTTATGGCCTTGCCAAAAAGAGCCATGATTGGCCTTTATCACCAGGCCATGTTCTGCAAGGACCCCCATGCAAACCCCGCCGCCGCCCTTCCCCGACCTCGACCGCAACGCCAGCGAACCCATCTACCGACAGCTCTACTGGCGTTTTCGCGAGGCCATCGCCAATGGATTGCTGCGCCCCGGCGAACGTGTGCCTGCGGCGAGGGCACTGGCCAGGGAACTGGGGCTGGCCCGGGGCACCATCGACACCGCGTATTCGCTGCTGACCTGCGAAGGTTACCTGCAAGCCCGTGGCCAGGCCGGTACCATCGTTGCGCCCGATATCGGCACTAACCCCCTGCCCGCCAGCCGCAGCCCCCAGGCCAGCCCGGCGATCAGGCACACCGCCCAGCCCCTGCCTTTTCAGCTCGGCGTACCGGCACTGGACGCCTTCCCGAAAAAGCTCTGGGCCCAAATCGGTGCACGCTGCGTGCGCAGCACCTGCGCCCAGGACATGGCCAACCCTTCAGCCTATGGCCTGCAGGCATTGCGCACGGCCCTTGCCAGCTATCTGCAGGTTTCCCGGGGCATCAGCTGCGTGCCCGAGCAAGTGTTTATCACCGCGGGCTACCAGGACAGCCTGGCGCTGATCACCCATGCCCTGCTCAAGCCCGGCGACCGGGTACTGATCGAAGACCCCGGCTACCCGCCGACCCGCCAGTTGCTGCAGCACCTGCAGATACAAACCGTGGCCCTGGCCGTCGACCACGAGGGCATGCGCTTGCCCGCAGCACACACCCGCGCCCAGGCCGCCGTGGTCACCCCGGCCCATCAAAGCCCGCTGTGCGTGTCGCTGTCCCTGCCGCGCAGGCTCGAGCTGCTGGCCTGGGCCAACCGGCAACAGGCGTGGATCATTGAAGACGACTACGACGGTGAATACCGCTATATCAGCCGCCCGCTGCCGGCCCTGAAAAGCCTGGACCGTGAAGGTCGAGTGATCTACAGCGGCACCTTCAGCAAAGTCCTGTTTCCGGGGCTGCGCCTGGCTTATGTAGTGGTGCCTCAGGCCCGGATCGAACGCTTTGAACACGCCAGCCGGAACGTTCGCAGCAGTTGCCCGCAACTGACCCAGGCCATCGTCGCGAGCTTTATGACCCAAGGCCATTTTGCCCGGCATATCCTGCGCATGCGCAAACTCTATGGCGAGCGCCGGGCGTTTACCCGCACCGGCCTGCAAAATGTGTTGGGTGAGCATGTGCGCATCGACAGCAGCCCGGGGGGCATGCACTTGATCCTGCGCCTTGGCGGGCAGCAATCAGACGTCGAACTGGCCCGGCGCATGCACAAGGCAGGCTTGTTTGCAGAGGCCCTGAGCGAGTGGAGCCACCTGGGGGAAAAGCCTTCGGGGCTGCTGCTGGGGTTTGCCAACATCGATTCGCAAGCCAGCGCCGAAGCGCTGGGCAGGCAGATATTGGCGCTGATGTGAGATGCAACCCCCTGTAACCCGTAGCGGCTGACGAGCGCAGCCGCGCACCGCACTTGAGCGGCTAGATCTCAGATAAAACTGCGCGGCTCGCGCAACAAGGCCTCCAGCTCCACCGCTGGCAGGGGCCGGCAAAACAGATAACCTTGCACCTGGTCGCAGCCGTTACGGGTCAAAAACTCCAGTTGCTCACGGGTCTCCACCCCTTCGGCGATCACCTGCAAATCAAGGCTGTGCGCCAACTCGATAATCGTCCGGGCAATGGCCGCATCCTGCGGGCTGAAGGTCACCTCGCGAATAAACGCGATATCGATTTTCAACTTGTCGATCGGAAAGCGGCTCAAATACGCAAGGCTCGAATACCCCGTGCCAAAGTCGTCAATGGAAATCTTCACCCCGATATCACGCAGCGTCAGCAGGCTGGCCACGGTATGCGGCGTGTTCTCCATCAACGACCCTTCGGTCAGCTCCACTTCAAGCAATTGCGGGTCGAGTTGATGGGCCTTGAGCGAGCGCTCGATATCATCGACCAGGTCCCCCTCGCAAATCTGCAGGGCCGACACGTTCACCGCGACCTCCACCCCACCAAGGCCCGCACTCTGCCACTGGGCGATCTGGCTGCAAACCCGGTCAATCACCCACTGGCCCACCTTCGAAATCAGCCCCAGGCTTTCCAGCAGCGGCACAAACACCGCCGGAGACACCGTGGCATGCCCCGGCCGGTGCCAGCGCAACAGTGCCTCAACCCCGCTGATGCGCCCGTCTGCCAGGTTGATCTTGGGCTGGTAATACACCTCGAACGCCTGCTTGCGCACCGCATCACGCAGCGCGGTTTCCAGCTCCTGGCGGGCCAGCACCTCGACGTTCATCTGCGCCGTGTAAAAACGATACGTATCCTTGCCCGCCTGCTTGGCCAGGCCCATCGCCGTATTGGCATGCTTGATCAGGCGGTGCGCCTCGGCGCCATCGTCCGGGTACAGGGCAATCCCGTAGCTGGCCGTCATCGGCGTATCATGGCCATGCAGCTTGAACGGTTCGCGCAGCACTTCGCGGATCCGGTCGACCATCTGCCGTGGCCCGGCCTGGCCCTTGCGGATCATCAGGATCAGGGCAAGCTCATCACCGTCCATACGCCCCAGGGTGTCACTGACATTCAGGCAGTTGGACAGGCGCTGGCTGAACTCGGCCAACACCTGATCGCCCATCAAATGGCCCCAGGTCAGGTTGATATTTTTAAAATCATTGAGCCCCACCGTCACCACGGCCAATTGCCAACCCCGCAGCGCCGCCTGGGTCAGGCCCATCTGCAGCGTGGTGTAAAACAGGTCGCGATTGGGCAAACCGGTCAGCGGGTCGTAATTGGCCATTTTCAGCAGCCGCTCATCGGCCCCCATCGCCGTGCGAAAGCCCTCCAGGTCGATGGTGCGTTTTTGCAGTTGCTGCTCCAGCATCATGGTGTGTACGGCCTGGTAGTCACCGAAGGCCTTGAGCCGCAACAGATTGCGTACCCGCAACCACAGCTCGTCACTGGCCACGGGCTTGAGGAGGAAATCCTCGGCCCCGGCCTCCAGCCCCAAAAGACGGGCGCTATGTTCGCCCTGCCCCGACAGCATGATGATCGGGATATTGGCCGTCGAGGTATTGGCCTTGAGCCTGCGTGCCACCTGGTAGCCGTCCGTGCCCGGCATCATGGCGTCAAGCAGGATCAGGTCCGGTGGTTGTTGCGCCACCGTCGCCAGCGCCTGCTCCCCCGAATCAGCCGTCAGCGTGCGGTAGCCCTGATCTTGCAGCAGGGACTCCAACAGCTGGCGCACATGAACATCATCGTCAACGATCAACAGTGTGGCAGGTGTATTGGACATGGATAGCGCTCAAATAAGAGGCTGTTAAGACAGCTAAGTGCCTGATCTGCCGGCATCCCTGCGCAGCGTTTCGTGCCCGTTTAAAGATTCAGTAAAGCACCGATCTGAACCCTTCACCACGCCAGTCGCTCAATCCGCAGGGCGGATAAAACGGCGGACGGCGGGCCCTCTGCCAGCGGCCGTATCGAGCAGGTTTTGAAAGCTGGGGCAGTCCGCATGCCGCGGTGCAGGGCATGCCGCCGCCCGGCGCAGTTCATCCCGAGCCAGACAGAGCCTGCCGATCAGGCCGTCCAGCTCGGCAGCCTTGTGCAGTAACCGGGTGCGGTCCAGATCGGTAAGGCCATCGCCCTGCACCATCGGGGCAATATCATCCAGGGAAAACATCAGCGACTGGGCCAACGCTATCAGCGCCAGTTTATCCAGCACATCGGCGCGAAAGACCCGGCTCAGGCCACGGCGGCCCACGGAGCGAATCAACCCCTTGTCCTCGTAATAACGCAAGGTCGACGCCGCGACCCCCGAGCGTCGCGCCACTTCACCGATGACCAGCTCTTTCATGCTTGACCTCAAGTCGACTTGAACTTGCACACTCACTGATTCAAGCAACCAGACACACACCAGGCAAGGGGCAATTGAGATGAATATCGTGGAAGTCATGGTCAACGGCGCCGTTATCGGCACAGGCGCAACCCTGTTTATGGACGCCGTGGCCGTTGGCAAACAGCATCTGGCAGGCATCGCGTCGCTGGATTACAGACTGGTCGGCCGCTGGCTGGGCCATATGTGCCAGGGCCGCTTCAGCCACCGCTCGATTGCCGCTGCCAGCCCCACCCGATATGAACAACTGATCGGCTGGGGGTTCCATTACCTTACCGGCATGGTCTTTGCGACCCTGCTGGTGGCCAGTGCCGGCAGTGCATGGCTGGCCCGGCCAACCTTGCTGCCGGCCCTGTTAACAGGCCTGATCAGCGTCGCCGCACCCTGGCTGCTGATGCAACCGGCGTGGGGCATGGGAATGGCCGGCGCACGCACCCCCAAGCCCTGGGTGGTGCGGCAAAAAAGCCTGACCACCCACCTGACCTTTGGCCTGGGGCTGTATATCACGGCGCGGCTATTGGCAGCCTGCGGATAAAGGACAGCGTGGGCGCGCAAGCAACGCAGTGATTTAACCCACCAGCCCCGCCGCCCGGGCCCGCGCCGCATGCAGCTTTTTATAGCTGTCGATCAGGCGCAGATGCTTGTCCAGCCCTTCGAGCTTGATGCTGGTCGGCGTCAGACCATAGAAGCGCACGCTGCTGTCCACCGACCCGATAGCCGCATCCATGCGCTCGTTGCCAAACATGCGGCGGAAGTTGGCTTCGTAGTCTTCCAGCTCCAGGTCTTCATCCAGCTTCATCTCCAGCACCGCATTCACGGCCTGGTAGAACAAACCGCGCTCCACCGTGTTGTCGTTGTACTGCAGGAACATCTCCACCGCCTCTTTCGCCTCTTCATACTGCTCAAGGGCGAGCCAGATCAGCAGCTTCAACTCCAGGATGGTCAACTGGCCCCAGGCGGTATTGTCATCAAACTCGATGCCGATCAACGTGGTGATATCGGTGTAATCATCCAGCTCGCTTTCCACCAGCCGCTCGACCAGCCCCTGCAACTCTTCTTCGTCAAGACGATGCAGGTTGAGGATATCGGCACGGAAAAACAGAGCCTTGTTGGTGTTGTCCCAGATCAGGTCATCAGCCGGGTAGATTTCCGAATAATCCGGCACCAGGATACGGCACGCCTTGGCGCCGATATGCTCGTACACCGCCATATACACCTGCTTGCCCATGCCTTCGAGAATGCCGAACAAGGTCGCGGCTTCCTCGGCATTGGCGTTTTCGCCCTGACTGGTGAAATCCCAGTCGACAAACTCGTAATCGGATTTTGAGCTGAAAAAGCGCCAGGACACCACACCGCTGGAATCGATAAAGTGCTCGACGAAATTGTTCGGCTCGGTCACCGCCTGCCCTTCAAAGGTCGGCTGCGGCAGATCGTTAAGCCCTTCAAAACTGCGCCCCTGCAGCAACTCGGTGAGGCTGCGCTCCAGCGCCACTTCCAGGCTCGGGTGGGCACCGAACGACGCAAACACACCACCGGTGCGCGGGTTCATCAAGGTCACGCACATCACCGGGAACTCGCCGCCCAAGGAGGCATCCTTGACCAGCACCGGGAAGCCCTGCTCTTCCAGCGCCTGGATCCCGGCCAGAATCGACGGGTACCTTTCCAGCACGGCCTGCGGCACATCCGGCAGGGCGAATTCACCCTCGATGATTTCACGCTTGACCGCCCGCTCGAAAATCTCCGACAGGCACTGCACCTGGGCTTCGGCCAGGGTATTGCCCGCGCTCATGCCGTTGCTCAGGAACAGGTTATCGATCAGATTGGAGGGGAAATACACCACCTCGCCATCCGACTGGCGCACGAAAGGCAGCGAGCAGATACCGCGCGCTTCGTTACCCGAATTGGTATCGATCAGATGGGAGCCGCGCAACTCACCTTCGCGGTTAAACGCCTTGAGGCAGTACGGATCGAGAATCTCACCCGGCAGCTCGTCGTTGGGCCCCGGCTGGAACCAGCGCTCGTCCGGGTAATGGACAAACTCGGCATTGGCGATCTCTTCGCCCCAGAACTGATCGTTGTAGAAGAAGTTGCAGTTAAGGCGCTCGATAAACTCGCCCAACGCCGACGCCAGCGCGCCCTCCTTGGTCGCGCCCTTGCCGTTGGTGAAGCACATCGGCGACTGCGCATCGCGGATATGCAGCGACCACACATTGGGCACGATATTGCGCCACGAAGCGATTTCGATCTTCATCCCCAGACCAGCCAGAATGGCCGACATATTGGCGATGGTCTGCTCCAGTGGCAGGTCCTTGCCGGCGATAAAGGTACCGCCCTCAGAACCGGACGCCGGCATCAACAGGGCCTGGGCATCGGCGTCGAGGTTTTCCACCTCTTCAATCACAAACTCGGGGCCGGCCTGCACCACCTTCTTCACCGTACAGCGATCGATGGAGCGCAGAATGCCCTGGCGGTCCTTCTCGGAAATATCCGCAGGCAACTCGACCTGAATCTTGAAAATCTGGTTGTAGCGGTTTTCGGGGTCGACAATATTGTTCTGCGACAGGCGAATATTCTCGGTAGGAATATTGCGCGTCGAGCAGTACAACTTCACAAAGTAGGCCGCGCACAGCGCCGACGACGCCAGAAAGTAATCGAACGGACCAGGAGCCGAACCATCGCCCTTGTAGCGGATGGGCTGATCGGCAACCACGGTGAAGTCATCGAACTTGGCTTCAAGTCGGAGGTTGTCGAGAAAGTTGACCTTGATTTCCATGCGGGATTACCAGAATTGCCAGACAAATAATGGCGGCCATTATCCGGTTTTTCGCCGGCAAGTGTTGTGCTTTCGCGCAACGGCCGCCGACCGGACAAACATAAAACCGCGTAGTCGCTGACGAGCGAAGCGAGGCTGCGTCCGGTTGCGCAGCGACCGTCAAACCTGAACCCACGATTTGCCTGAAACCCCGTCGACTCAAAAGAGCAGCCACAAACCCCTGTAGCCGCTGACGAGCGAAGCGAGGCTGCGTCCGGTTGCGCAGCGACCGTCAAACCTGAGTCCATGATTTGCCTGAAACCCCGCCGACTCAAAGAGCAACCACAAACCCCTGTAGCCGCTGACGAGCGAAGCGAGGCTGCGTACGGTTGCGCAGCGACCGTCAAACCTGAACCCACGATTTGCCTGAAACCCCGCCGAGTCCGGCGACACACTCAAAGAGCAGCCCCAACCCCCCTGTAGCCGCTGACGAGCGAAGCGAGGCTGCGTCCGGTTGCGCAGCGACCGTCAAACCTGAACCCATGATCTGCCTGAAACCCCGCCGAGTCCGGCGACACACTCAAAGAGCAGCCACAAACCCCTGTAGCCGCTGACGAGCGAAGCGAGGCTGCGTCCGGTTGCGCAGCGACCGTCAAACCTGAATCCGGGATTTACCTGCCCCCCCACAGCGCCCCCCAACCGTGACCACAAACAACATTCCAGTCACCATCATGGTGCAACTCACACATCCCCTATATATCGGCACAAACTTGATGCACAAACTCACATTAAATCTATATATGCACCACTTATAACCATAACTAACCCACGCACTTCCAAACAACTAACTGGCCAGTAACACCACCAATAAAAAGACCGTTTACACAGTCATATCATAGCGCCATCATTGCGACACACTGGCGCCCAAGGGCCCGCGACTCAGCCAACCTGCTGCCAGAGCAGCGGCTTCCAGGCCAAAAATACCGGCCTGCACATCACCTCCTACCCGTACACGGCCCCGGCAAGGGCCGCCCCACAAAGTCCGGGGCAGCGCCCGCTAGCACAGGGCCCTGCTCAAGACACCTGCCATTGGGCGGAGTTATTTTTGGTCGGCAACGGCCGAAATGTTATTTATTGTCGGCCAATAAATATTGAAATACGCCTATATAGCTCAAATAAAATCATCTGCTGATTTAAAGGTTGATATTGCAATCGGTTCGCAGTTAATATTTTGCCCGTTCAACTTCGTACCGACCCTTTATCTGTAATAAAGCCGGAGCAACTGTGCTCCCGCCCAGGCCATCGCCACATCATACTGATGCCGGCAGCCTTTATTGATAGGCACTGCCACTCCCTGGACAGGGAGTATTGGTCGTGACGATTCGTTAAGTGCTCTCGCCGGCTGAGCATGTATGGCACAAAGGAAGCTGCCTTGTTTAAACGAATCTTGATTGTCTGCATTGGCAACATTTGCCGCAGCCCTACCGCCGAACACCTCTTGCGGGTCGCCCTTGCGCCCACCGACATCGTCGTGAGCTCCGCAGGCCTGAGCGCCGTAAAAAGCAAGCCCATCGAAGCCACTGCTGCTGCTGTTCTAGAAGAACATGGCCACGCCGTGCCCGAACACATCTCCACCCAGCTGACCGCTGCCAAGATAAATGAAGCCGATCTTATTTTGGTCATGGAACAACATCATATTAATGGTGTCCTAAACCTCGCTCCAGAGGCTCGGGGCAAAGTATTCCTGCTGGGCAAATGGCAAGACAACCGCGAAATCAACGACCCGTACCGCCAGGGCAAGCCTGCTTTTGTGCATGCGTACGCACTGATTGATACCGCTGTAAATGCATGGGCCCAGCGGATCAAACGCTGAGTCATCCCTCGAATTACCGTGAAGATAAGAAACCGACTTATGCAGCAAGCACCCGTGACAAAGCCCCATGAACAAGATGACGATAACGACGAAATCGACCTGATGGGGTTGTTGGGTACGCTGATCGACCATAAATGGCTGATTGCCGGCGTCACGGGCGTGTTTATGGCGGCAGGCGTTGCCTATGCCCTGCTGGCTACGCCGGTGTACCAGGCAAATGCGTTGATTCAGGTAGAAGCCAAGAAGAATGATCCGCTGGGCTTTTCTGATATCAGCAGCATGCTGGGTAAAGAATCGCCGTCGGCGACGGAAATTGAGCTGATCAAGTCCCGCAGGAATATCGGTGCTGCTGTCGATAATTTGAAGCTGGATATTGAGGTAGAGCCCAACCGTTTTCCGCTGATTGGCGAGTTTATGGCGCGACGGTTCAAGCCGGATGCAGAAAATGCAGTAGCCAGCCCACTGTTCGGTATGAACAGTTATGCGTGGGGTGGTGAAAAGCTGAAGATTGCTGAGTTGGAATTGCCGCAGGAATTGCTGGGCAAGAAGCTCACACTGGTTAGCGGAGAGGCCGGGGATTTTACCCTGCTGGATGACGATGACAACGTGTTGCTCAAGGGCCAAGTTGGTAAAGATGTCAACGAAAATGGAATTTCGCTGACAGTAGAAAACTTACAAGCCAACCCGGGCACTACTTTTAGCGTAATCCGTAGCCCTCGCCTCAGCACGATCATGGGCTATCAAAAAGCTCTGGATGTCACCGAGCGAGGTAAAGAGTCCGGCATGATTGCCATGGCGCTCGAAGACAATGATCCGGCTACCGCAATCCAGACTCTGAATGAAATTGCCCGTCTCTATGTGCATCAAAACATTGAACGCACGTCTGCTGAAGCCGCACAAAGCCTGGGCTTTTTGAAAGATCAATTGCCACAAGTTCGCAAGGATTTGGAAAAAGCCGAAAACGCACTGAATGCCTTCCAAATTCGCAGCAAGTCCATTGATATCAGCCTGGAAGCCAAAGCCATCCTCGACCAGATAGTGGCGCTGGACACCAGCATCTCAGCCTTGAAACTGCAACAGGCCGAGATGGATCGCAAGTTCACACCACAGCATCCGGCTTACCGCGCCCTGATGGGACAACTGGCCGAGTTGACCAGCAAGCAAAACCGTTTAGCCAAACAGGTTGAAGGTTTGCCAAGCACCCAGCAAGAACTCCTTAGCCTGACCCGCGACCTGAAAGTCAGCACCGAGATTTACACGCAGTTGTTGAACAAATCTCAGGAGCTTGACGTGATGCGCGCTGGCGCAGTGGGCAATGTACGTCTAATAGATACTGCCGATGTTGACCTGCGAAATCCCGTCAAACCCAAAAAAGCACTGATCGTATTGATCGCTACTCTTTTTGGAGCATTCTTGGCCATTGGTTATGTTCTGTTCCGTAAGGCACTGAACCGTGGTGTAGAAAACCCGGATGACATTGAAAAACTTGGCCTACCAGTTTATGCGTCGATCCCTTTCAGTTCGCTGCAAAAAGTTGAAGATGAAAAGAGCCCTGGTGGTCGCGGCACCCGAGTAACACCGCTGCTGGCTAGCAGCCATCCAACCGATCTGGCAATTGAAGGCTTGCGTAGCCTGCGTACCAGTCTGCACTTCGCCATGCTGGAAGCCGATAACAACCGCTTGATGATTTCTGGCCCAAGTCCAAAAGTAGGCAAGTCATTTGTCTCTTCCAACCTGGCCGCTGTCATTGCCCAGTCGGGTCAGCGCGTGTTGTTGGTCGACGTGGATATGCGCAAAGGTTATATCCACAAAATGTTTGGCATTCCTGTAGAGAACGGTTTATCCGATCTATTGGCTAAACGTTGCGATCTCAATACTGCTACTCATAAAACGGAAGTGGAAAACCTGGATGTTATTGGACGTGGTCAAATCCCTCCAAACCCATCTGAATTGCTGATGCACAAAAATTTTACCGAGTTCCTGGAGCACGTGAGTGCTAACTACGATCTGGTGATTTTGGATACGCCACCATTCTTGGCCGTAACGGACGCCGCTATTGTTGGCCGCCAATCGGGCACCAACTTGATTGTTACCCGTTTTGAACTGAATCCGGCCCGCGAAGTCGAACTGACCATGCGTCGATTTGCCCAGAACGGGATTAACCTGAAAGGCGCTATTTTCAACGGGGTAGAAAAACGTGCATCGGCTAAATACGGCTACGGCGCCTACGGCTACTACAACTATGAATACAAGTCCGACAGCGTTTAATTATAGCGTATAAATAATCACGAGCGCCCCCGATCACTTGAGGGCGCTCTTTTAATGCCTCAATACCGAAGTAACAACACATTTCATCAGAACTCACCGCTCTCAAGGATTGGCGAATAATCTTGTGGCGGTAGCGTGTCTAAATATATGTAATAAATCTTATAGCCTAAAAAATCATTATTGCGCATAGGTATATACACCTCACACTGTCTCGCCTCCCCGCCCTATTCATCTACATTGAGTTATCGATACATCATGACCAGGGCTAATTCTTTTGCATATAAAAGTAAAGCAAAGAAACTTTTATACAGTGTATATACCTATGCTCACTTATCAATGTGGGTAATATTTTAGTTTACTCCCATCTTTCCATTCGCAATACGCTCAAAGGGAATCGGCATGAAAGTTACAGTTTTTGGCATCGGTTACGTCGGCCTAGTCCAAGGCGCCGTCCTTGCAGAAGTCGGCCATGACGTCGTCTGTATTGATATCGATGCCAACAAAGTCGAACGCCTGAAACAAGGTCATATTCCAATCTATGAGCCGGGCCTTGAGGCACTGGTAAAAGAAAACCATGCTGCAGGTCGCCTGAACTTCACCACAGATGCAGCCGCAGGCGTTAAACACGGTGAAGTCCAGTTCATCGCTGTAGGCACTCCACCAGACGAAGACGGGTCCGCCGATCTTAAATATGTGTTGGCTGTAGCAGAAACCATTGCCAAGCATATGGAACATCCGCAAATCATTATCGATAAATCAACTGTCCCGGTCGGCACCGCCGACAAGGTCAGCGCGAAGATCACACAAGTACTGGCGACTCGTGGGCGTGAAGATCTGGACTTCAGCGTGGTGTCCAACCCTGAGTTCCTGAAAGAAGGCTCAGCTGTTGCAGATTGCATGCGCCCAGACCGTATCGTCATCGGCACAGACAACAAAAACGCAGAAGATGTCATGCGTGAGTTGTACGCCCCCTTTAACCGAAATCACGAAAAAATTATCGTGATGGACGTGCGCAGTGCCGAACTGACCAAATACGCAGCCAACTGCATGCTGGCAACAAAAATCAGCTTTATGAACGAAATGGCAAACCTGGCTGAAATGCTCGGCGCTGATATCGAGATGGTTCGCCAGGGCATCGGTTCAGATCCACGTATTGGCTACCAATTCTTATACGCCGGCGTTGGCTATGGCGGCTCCTGCTTTCCTAAAGATGTACAGGCACTGATTCGAACTGCCGATAGCATCGACTTTGATGCAAAAGTGCTTAAGGCAGTAGAGAGCCGTAACGATGAACAGAAATCCGTTCTGTTTAAAAAGATATCAAAACACTTCGACGGAAATTTGAGCGGCAAAACTTTTGCACTTTGGGGCCTAAGTTTCAAACCCAACACCGATGACATGCGAGAGGCTCCAAGCCGGGTATTGATGGAGGCTCTATGGGAAGCAGGTGCCAAAGTGCAAGCTTTTGACCCGGAAGCCATGGAAGAAACTCAACGTATTTATGGTGCTCAGGAAGAACTGAGCCTATGCGGTACAAAAGAGTCGGCGATAAAGGGCGCTGATGCACTAATTATTGTGACCGAGTGGCAAGAATTTAAAGCTCCTGATTTTGAATATATTAAGCAACAACTTAAATCGGCGTTGATATTTGATGGCCGAAACCTTTTCGAACCAAAAAGAATGAGTAAAAAAGGAATTACTTACTATTCAGTAGGTCGCCAAAACCAATAACACTATCAATTAAGCTAACATTAATCAGCAAAGGCAGACCTACTTTGTTCAACAAGATCAGGCAACTCACACAAAGTAAGTTTGCTCGCAATGTGGCAGTTGTAGCTACGGGAACTGCTGGCGCCCAAGCAATTGCAATGGCTTTCTCGCCCGCAATCACTCGGATCTATGGCCCAGAAACTTTTGGTGCTATGGGGACATTCATCGCCATTTTTGAAATGGTAAGCCCGTTGGCTGCTCTCAGTTACCCATTGGCAATGGTGCTACCAAAGCAGGATTCAGATGCAATCGGGTTAGCGAAAATATCGCTCTGGATTGCATTGCTGACCTCATTGATCACTGCACTGGTGTTGATCCTTTTTAAAACACCTATCGTAGAAGCTTTCAATCTGCATGCCATTGAACCGTTCTTGTTAATTCTACCTGTCACCATGTTCTTTTCAGTCCTGATGACTAGTTCAAGCCAATGGACAATCAGAAAGAGACTATTTAACCTCAAAGCCAAATCTGCCATTCTCCAAGCTTTTATTATCGGTTTGATGAAAGCCGGGCTGGGATTGCTTAATCCGTCAGCAGTAATTTTGATAGGAACAACTTCCTTCGGCTATTTATTGCAAGCGATTCTTATTGGAGTTGGCGTACGGGAGAAAAACAAGGAAGACAAGCCGAGTAAACTTTCGAATTATGAGGCCACAGGTTTACTCAAGCAGTACAAAGACTTCGCGTACTACCGCACCCCGCAAATATTTTTGAATAGCGTTGGCCAGAGCTTGCCTATATTGATGTTGGCAAATTTATTTACCCCTGCCGCAGTAGGATTTTATGTACTGGCTCGCACAGTTCTTTTCGTACCTTCAAATTTAATCGGCACTTCAGTTGCAGAGGTGTTCTATCCAAAATTTGTCGAAACAATTCGCAATGGGGAAAGCGGAAAAAAACTGCTGGTGAAAGCATGTGCCACTTTAGCGGCCATAGGAAGCCTTCCATACCTTGTTTTAATAGCCTTTGGCCCCTGGTTGTTCGCATTGATATTTGGCGCTGATTGGAAGGAGGCAGGTGAATACTCCCGCTGGATGTCTATATGGTTGTTTGTCGTACTAGTTACACGTCCGATAATCGCTGCTATCCCCGCACTGTCTCTTCAAGGATTATTCCTGGCATTCGAGGCAATTGCTGTGCTGATTCGGGTGCTGGCGATATTGATTGGGTATTTATGGATCGGGACCGCGTTAGGCGCTGTGATGGCATTTAGTTTGAGCAATGCAATAATATATGCTGCACTAACCGCGCTGATCATCCGGAAAGCCTGAAGCACAACTGTTTTCTACATATATAACAAACGCTAAAAAACTGGCAACACCTATACAACTTATAAAACAGCCATATTATTAGAATTCAATCGCATCAAATTGAAAGTTTCGGCAGATCTGCTCCAACACTCTAACATCACTTCCACAATTCACTCTTAAGAATCATTAATTATATATGATACTATTTATACTTTATGAGTTTGTATCGAGCACCCAAAAAGGGGCGTCCGGAGGAAATATTTCAAACTACTTATTAATTGATAAACTTAGACAGCACAAAAAAATCGGCATTATAGCTCCCAACATATCCAAAGACTTGGTGAATGAGCTCGAAGATAAAGGCATCTTCGTAGTTACGGACAACCTGGAACTTAGACCTCCATTCGGAGGACTTAAGAAAAGGCAATGGTTCAAAACTGCGATTGACCTACTTATCCGCTCCCACCCAAAATTGATTTCAGAACTCGATATAGTAGTCACATCAAATGGTACATGTGATTTAACTGAAAAACTCAGGACAAACAAAACACAGTTCTACATATTATGCAGAGCATTTGAAGATTTTTTTGATCACGAATCACATTACCCACTACAAGAAAAAATCAGACGTAAATTTAAAAAAATTTATGCAGCCAAAAAAATTGCCTTGGCTTACCGAAGCGCAGATAGAATAGTTACAAATAGCGAGTTCATGAAAGATTTTATTGGCACATATTATCCTAAAGTCGATATTAGTGTTTTATACCCCCCCATAGATATCCCTCTTAAAAACCTTAAGCCAATACCATCCAAGCCCAGAGTGGGAATTATTAACCCTTCAGCTCGAAAAGGCGAAGGGGTATTTCTATCATTAGCACACAATCATCCTGAACTAAATTTTGTATACTTTTCGCAAAACCCAAAAAAATACTCCTCAAAAAACATTCATTATGCTGGTTGGTGTAGCGACAGGGATAAGTTATTCACGCACATTGACATACTTATTGCACCCTCAGCTTGGACCGAACCATTTGGGAGGGTAAGTGTAGAGGCTGTTCGATCAGGCATACCTGTATTAGTATCAAACATAGGAGGGTTGCCTGAAACTGTTGACTCCTCGTTTGTAGTTACAACTCAGACCATTGAGTGCTGGGAAGACAAATTAAGCTGGATTACTAGTAACCCGAATGAAGTGGAAGAAGCGTGGAGTCGCTCAGTTTTAAAATCTGCTGATTTTGAGCAATCATCGCATGATAAAAATGCACTGAACATCTTTGCCACACCCTGAAGTTTCGCACAAAAATATCAAGCGCTCAAAAATAATATTTCAAATATAACAATCGCACAACACCCACTGTATTCACTGCATCGAACACAGTGCATTCAGCACTATGCGCATCATGAATTAACCTACAATCATCCGCAGAATATTTTGGATATATATATGATTCCTAAGAAAATACATTACATCTGGTTGGGGAAAAACCCACTACCTGAAACAATAAAAAAATGTATAGCTAGCTGGAAAAAAACTCTTCCTGATTACGAAATTCAATGCTGGGACGAAAGCAACTTAAATATTACTGACCCTGCATATCTAAAAACTCTTGAGGCAAAAAAATGGGCTTTTGCTTCAGATATCGCACGCCTGCATGTTTTGTATAATCATGGCGGAATCTATTTGGATACCGACATGGAAGTCATCAAAAGCTTGAACCCACTGCTCGACACTGACATGTTTATCGGACTTGAAGATGACAAACATATCGCTGCAGGAATTATTGGCTGCACTGCGAAGAACGCCTTCATAAAAGATTCACTTGAAGCGGTTACTCGCTCGCTTTCAACAGACACCATACCGATTCCGCAGGTGATGACAAAAGTATACGAAACTCAAAAAGGCAACTACACATTCAACCACAAGATATATAGCAAGGAATTTTTTTATCCCTACAACCCTTTCGCATCGGAAATTAAAATCTTGTTTTATTCCGATGTCGTTGAAAATACGTATGCCATTCATCACTGGGGGCATTCATGGAAAATGGGTATAGCAGAGAAGATATTTCAAAAACTTAAAAGAACTTTAAAAAAACACTTTCTCAAAGGTACAACAGCATAAAGCCAATCTCTGGCCAAGGTCACTTTTACACGCAGTCAACATCGAACCACCAATTAAAGCCACGCGTCAATTTAGATTTACGCCAAGCTATTTCATTTGCTAATTGAATCCAAATAGATGCATACGTGATTTTTAATAGAGCAAAGCACTCCCCATCAGATTAAGTATTGGCCAGATGAACAGCATAATTATATTAACTTCATACTTTGTAGCTAGCTGGACAATCTGTGCGCTTTTACATAAAGGCGACTCCATTTTACTGAAAAACAATGAGCACAACGCGCATAAATTAATATTTCTAACCCTCCCCCCTTTAATCTTAGGTTTTTACTTCATTGCACTACGACCCTTCGACTCTGGTGGCGACACTGTAACGTACCTGGCTTCTTATAACCGCCTAAGCTCGCCCATAACCGCAACATTAGACACAGGATTCGGCACTGAACTATTGTTCTGGCCTGTGCAAGCCCTAATGAAACCTTTCCTCGATGAGCGTGGATGGCTGATTGCTAATTACTTCATAATTTTGTCATTGACGTATTTTGCATATAAAAAGGCGACGGACAAAACTCCTATTTCGCCCCTTCTTTTTTCTTTGGTCTTTATGACGTTTTTTGCGGTATACGCAGGGAACGCAATGCGTCAAATTTACTCAATACCATTGGGCTTACTAGCGTTCCACTACTGCTATCAGAAGAACTATTCTCGCTTCGTCATATTTGCAGCTCTCTCAATTGCGTTCCATTGGTCTGCTGTCATCATTTTGGCTAGCCCGTTATTCACCAGATTACCAAACAAGAAATCCTACTATATTGGTATTCCAATAGCCGCACTAGCTTGCTCATCACTCATAGGGCCATTTGTAGAGTTGGTTACCAGCTTGACCGGATTAGATTGGCTATCGGATAAGTCGAACCTTTACCTGAAAGGTGGTCGCGTATCTCATATCGAGGCTGTCTGGAAAACAGTTAATTTTTGGTTATGTGTTATCATTTATCTATCGTTGGTGTTTACAAACGCCATATCCGATGAAAAACATCAAAATATCTCCAAGTTTCTTCTGATGTTTTTTTCGCTGATGCTTTTCGCTGTGACTAACGCAGATGTCTCTGAACGGTATATGGTGTGGTTTCTCTTCTTGGTCCCGCTAGCTGTTGCAGTCATATTTTCCAAGATCAAAATCACCTCTGCACTTAAGAACCAATTTCTTTTAATACTCTTCATGTTAATGGCCGCGCTTGTGTTCACGCGCGAAAGTGCAATGGCCACCTTGGGAATTTCGTAATGAAAAAATGTTGTGTGCTAATACCCTATTATAATGCAGGCCACTCACTCATCCAGGCAATTGACTCTATTGACCACGACTACATCACTCCAGATATAATAGTAGTCGATGATGGAAGCGAACAAATAAAAGCAGCAGATATACTGCGTGAATACAAGGGAGTCTTACCGATAAAGCTATTGGAGCTCAAATTTAACCAAGGTATTGAGCACGCTCTTAATCACGGACTAACAGTACTAGGTCGAGATTATGAATTTATTGCGCGATTAGATTGTGGTGACATCTGCAAGAACAACAGATTTCAAAAACAACTAAAGTTTCTCGAACAAAACCCTACACTGTTTCCTTGTTGGCAGCTGGGTTGACTTTACCGATATGGACGGCCAAAAACTTTATACTGTTGCTCATGCGTCCGACTTCGAATTACTCAAGAAAAAAATGTTTTTGAATGCAACATTCACGCATCCAACTGTCATTTTCAAAAGCCAGGTTTTGGATACTATTGGCCTGTATCCAACCGACGCTCCAGCAGCTGAAGATTACGCTTATTTTTTCAAAATAATTCAAAAGCATTATGCAACCAACATTCAAGAAAGTTTAGTTTCCTGCACTATCGACCCTAATGGAATATCGACAAAGAAACGTAAAACACAAATAAAAAGCCGGATGTCTGTCATCATTAAACACTTCACTCTTAATCGATATTCCATTTATGGTTTATTTCGCTCAGCCCTTCTACTATATACACCAAGAAGCTTTACAATCTTCCTTAAGACATTTTTACGCCCAAGTCGATAAGTACAACTTCCCAATCATATAATTAAGCAGTGACAAAGTGGTCCAATGGCTAATATAGAAATCCTACATTGCGCGGAAACTATCAAAGGCGGGATAGCAACTTATTTGAGGGAACTTTTGCCCCTTCAAGCTGAGACCTTTGGTGCTGAGGCAATTGCAGTAATTATCCCCGAATCTCAACGTACCGAGCTTCCTTCTCTCAAGGGCGTGAAGATACTTACCTACAAAGATAAAAAAAACCGTGCTTTAAACTCCATCTCTATCGCTAAAGTCACAGCTCATTTTATACGTGAAAACCCCACAAAAATCGTGCATATACACTCGACGTTTGCCGGCGTTACTCTAAGGCCGCTGATATGGATTTTATATAGAAAGGTTAAAGCTATATATTGCCCTCATGGTTGGGCATGGGATAGGCCAATGTCTCGTTGGAAGCGAACGTTGACGATCTGGATTGAAAAAGCCCTTTCACATTTATGTAAACGTATAATCTGCATATCTCAACATGAAAAAAATACCGCAATAAAGATAGGTATCAATGAGTCCAAGCTATCCGTTGTGCTAAACGGCATGGGTTGCGCTCCTTGCCCTAGCACTAAACAATATGCTGCATGGCCGGGAAGCGGAAGAAAGCTTTTATTTATAAGGTCGTTTTGACAATCAGAAAGGCGTAGATATTTTTTGCGACTCATTACGTCAATTGAAAAACAAAGCAAGTGGCATAATTGTTGGCGACTATGTGCTGGGTGATAGTGAGCAACTTGAATTACCCTCTAACGCTAGGCATATAGGCTGGCTCACCGCCGAAGACTTGCAATCTCTCTACTTAACAGCGGACATATTGATTGTTCCTTCCCGCTGGGAGGGATTCGGACTTGTCGCTGTAGAAGCCATGCGTGCGGGATTACCTGTTATCGCCTCAAATGTTGGGGGACTAGCAGAAGTTGTGGAAGACAATGCTACAGGTATTTTAATTGATCCCAATAGCGTCCAAGCCTTGGTAGATGCTCATCAATAGATTAAGCTTAGAGTCCTTGAAAGAAATGGGCATGCTTGGAAAACTCCGTTTCAGCCAATGCTTTACGATTCCAGCGAGTGCATCATGAGCTTCTAGGGATCTACCATAACCTTTGAATCATACAGCACTAATAGAAGCCAATTTTTTGCGCTGCTTAAGCACTATTCATAATCCAATCATTATAAAATCTTTATATTCATTCTTCACCCACCACCTATCCCACTTGAATGATACCCCAAAACAATGGATTACTAATGAGCAAACTAGGTTATTTAGATTCAATCAGGGGCTTGGCTTGTATCTGCGTAGTACTCTCCCATGCTTCTCTGGTTTTCTTCCCATACATCCATGCTTTTTTTGGTGATATTCCAGAGACCAATCAAACTCAAAACCTCATCCACAACAGCCCATTTACATTTGTATTTTCTGGAACAGGGGCAGTATATGTTTTTTTTGTCTTGAGCGGTTTTGTGCTTAGTAGAAGTATGCACAATAAAGATGCGTCAGGATTTATTTCAGCGTTTTTTGCAAGATACCCAAGGCTAATGATTCCCGCCCTATTCTCTTGCATTTTCGCCTTTCTCATTTACAGCGTCATAGTACTCCTTGCACCGCCACAAAATTTATCCCCGTGGTTTTACAACCAGCTTGTTAATACACCAAACTTTTTTGACTCCATAAAATCTGGCGTTATAGATGCATTTTTCCTGGGCAAGAGCAATTACAACAACGTTTTATGGACGATGAGCATAGAACTCTCAGGATCATTTTTAATCTACTTGTTTATGTACCTAAACAATCATATCAATAAAACCATTTCTTCGGCATTATTTTTAGCCACCATTATTCTGATAGCACCAATATCCACTAAATATGCGGGTGGCTTTTTCTGCTTTTGGGTAGGGTTTACAATTTACATAACCGATTTCAAAATTCGTGGGTTTTGGCTATCGCTATCAGCTTTATTGTTAGGCCTCTACTTGGCTGGCGTACATTATGGCAGTTATTCTTACTCATGGATTGATTACCTTTTAAAGCAGCGCTCATATTTGGCATGTAACATTTTCGCTGGAATTTTAATTGTTTGGTCAATTTATTCATCCGAGACCTTCCAACAGCTACTCACCAAAAAATGGCTGATCTGGCTTGGTAAAAAGTCTTTTTCAATATATTTACTTCACATGCCGCTGATGATTCTTACCAGCTACCTTTTTTTTGATCTTTTCGACAAACAATTTGGTTATGATATAGCAGCACTTTTAATGACTCTATCGGTTGTGCTTTTAAGCGTGATAACCTCTGCCTTATTTTCATTTATAGATGATTATGCTGTTGCTCTTTCGAAGCTCACCGGCGAAAAAGCAAGCCGTTTTTATTGTGCCCTTAGAGCTAACTCTCCAACCTGAATCTCAGACTCAGCCTAGGGTGTTTAACTCAAAAAAGTTTTAGCTCCGACAACAGATTTTCCGCCTCAAGGGCATTTGTAAACGAAATCATATGCCCAGTTGCAGCAAACCTGCAGCTAAAGTATAGAATCAAGAGCCCAGTGTTATAAAAAGTCAGCACGCACAATAGCCCTGCACAGGTATTCTTGAGCCGTTATTGCACATTAAAATGCCTGTACAGAATCACTTGAGTGCCTGACCCATTAGAACCTTTCACAGGTCTAAGAGTCATATCCAGGGTTCGACGTTCATAGCCTTGGACATAGGCGCTCCGCCACAACCGCCAATACAGACTTTTTCAAAAGGATTTTCAAATGAATAAATTCATCGTTTCCGCACTCGCCTTGGCTCTGAGCTCCACCGCTTTCGCCGCCGAACCTGTTGCAGTATCTGCTGACGACGCAGCAGTTGAAGCACCTGCTGCAGAAGCCGGCTCCCTGGCAACTGAAACCGGCGTTCTGGGTGGCGTAAGCACCACTACCGCAGTTGGTGTGGGTGTTGCCGCAGCAGCCGGCATTGCGGCCGCAGCTTCGGGCGGTGGTGGTGGTGGCGGTGGCAACGGCGGCACTACTGGCACCACAGGTACTACTGGCACCACGGGCACTACCGGTACCAACTAAGTACCTGCCAGGTCGAAAGGACTAAACCACCTGGAGCATTCCAGGCATTTGATTTTGATGTGTTTCCTTTACAAGTGTCCTCAATGATGATTCGTAGTTTGTCGCTCGCGGTACTTGCAGGGTTCGCCCTGCAAGGTTGTATGTTTGCGCCCGGTCAATACCTGGATACCAGTGAGATCGGAACTGAAGGCTCTCCAGAAAGCAGTCGGGTCGAGTTAATCCCCATCACCCCAAAACTGATTGCGCAAAACGCGGCGACATACGTCTCAAGCTCGGTGCCGGCAGAATTGCTGGCATTCAAGCCCCAGGCTTACCGGATCGGTGCCAACGATGTGCTGTATATCACTGTTTGGGACCATCCTGAGTTGACGGCGCCCTCCGGCGCACAACAACAGATTGACGCGAACGGTCGCCTGGTGCGGCCGGACGGCACTATCTTCTACCCCTATATCGGCAAGCTTGATGCAGCGGGTAAAACTATCGAAGAACTGCGCTCCACCATTGCCCAGCGTTTGGCGCAGTATGTGGATAGCCCTCAGGTCGATCTGAGTGTGCTGCGTTTTGCCAGCCAAAAAGCCATTCTTGCCGGCGCAGTGACCAAAGCTGGCCCGATGCCCATTACCACTTCGCCAATGAGTGTGGTTGAAGCCATTGGCGCAGCCGGCATTGAGCCGCTCAATGCCGATTTATCTAGCCTTACATTGACCCGCGATGGCCGCGAATACATCCTTGATCTGGATTCGCTCAACGGTCAGGGGGCACAGTTGCACAATGTCTTCCTCAAGGATGGCGACCAGTTATATCTGCCGTACAACGATCGCAAGAAGATTTATGTGATGGGTGAAGTCCTTGCGCCGCAGGCAGTCAAGTTCAAGACCAAGCATATGAACCTGGCTGATGTTGTCGGCTCGGTGGGCGGTTTGAATCAAACCACCTCCAACGGCAATGCGCTGTATGTGATCCGTGGCGCCGAGAATCTCGAGACCGAACCGGCCAAGGTCTTCCAGCTGGATGCCGAATCCCCTACCGCCTTTGCGATTGCCAGCCATTTCGAGCTTAAACCTCAGGACATCGTTTACGTAGGCCCTGCGCAAGTCACCCGCTGGAACCGTCTGATCAGCCAGTTGCTACCTTCGGCAACCATCCTGGGTACAGGCGCGGCCGCCGGTAACAACCTCAGTGAAGCCAACAGCCGATAAGGTTTGAGCCGTTTTGAAAACTCTTCGTAACCGCTCATGCCTGATGGCGTGCCTGTTGCTGTGTGGCTGTAGCCCGCTGATGCAGGGCTCGCTCGATACCTTCAAGGCCGCCGTACAAGGCGTAGAGCCGCTGCAATTGAAAGCGGCCGACGTTGCGGCCGTGCCTTATGCGCAAATCCTGGTCACCACACCTTCCAGTGAAGGTGTGATGGCCAAACTTCGCCAGCAAGGGGACTTGCAGTACTGGGTCGCCTCGGGCAAGCAAGTGTTGCTGATGCGTAACGGCCTTGTGGTGCGCACTACCGGGCTACAGCCCGCCCTGGACGGTACCCGTTTCGACGGGCAGTCGCCGTTCAAGCGAGGCCTGCATCTGGTGGCGGACGGCGAGCGCAGCACGCGCTGGATCGATATGTATCAGGGTCAACAGGTCGGCCTGGCGGTTAATAGCCGCTTTGTCCGTAAAGGCCTGGAAACCGTGACCATTCTCGACAAGCCTTATGTGCTGCAGCGTATCGATGAAAAATTTGAAATTCCGGCCCTTGGTTTTAGCGGCACCAACCATTTTTGGGTCAGGCCCGCAGATGGTGTGATCCTGCAAAGCGAGCAGTACGTCACGCCGGGGCTTGAGCTGCACATTGTGCATCTGCGACCTGACTGGGAGGCTGCCCAGTGATCTCTTTGAAAAAACTGACCCTGTGCGTGCTGCTCAGTCATGCCGCAATCAGTCAGGCCGCTGTGTCCGTCAGCGGTGATGTACTCAAGCCCGTCAGCGTGGCATTCAAGCCAGGCATGCGTTTGCTGGATGTGATCAGCCAGGCCCGGCCCAACCCTGAAAGCTACTGGCTGGCAGCCGCATGGCTGCATCAGCCAGAAGTTGAAAAGCAGGTACGGCTCAAGGTTGGCGTGCTGTTCGACCTGAAAATGCTGCAACGCGGCGCCTTGCTCAACAACAACGACGGCCTCGCGACTGTGGCGGCGCGCCTGCACCAGGACATCAGCCAATTACCGGTTACTGGCCGCAAAGTGGTAAGCCTTGACCCGGTCGCGCTGGAAGTCGGCTTTGCCCACAACTATCTGCTCAGTGATGGCGACAAGGTAACTTACCCGACGCGCACCAATAGTGTGTCCGTGGTAGGCGCAGTTGAACATGACTGCACCCTGCCCTATCAGCCCCTGATGGAAGTACGTGACTACCTCGACAACTGCCCGCGGCTGAAAGAGGCGGAAGCGGATTTCCTGTGGTTGATACACCCTGATGGCACCTACAAGCGTGTTGCCATTGCTGCCTGGAACCGTGAGGACGGCGTGTACGCGGTCGCTGGCAGCAAGATTCTGGTGCCCGTGCGCAACGACAACGCCGATTTGCCTACACCCGATTTGAATGAGCAGTTGGCGCAGTTCCTCGCCACCCAACCGCTGGCTGAGGTTGCACCTTGAAGTTACGTTTTGTTGTTGTCGCCTTGTTACCTTATAGCTTGGCCCATGCAGAGCCACGCTATACCCAGAATGACTTTGGTGGTGTGGGCCTTTTGCAAACACCGACTGCACGTATGGCACCTGCTGGCGAGTTGAGCCTGAACGCTAACCGCACTGAACCGTATTCACGTTATAGCCTATCCTTGCAGCCACTTGACTGGCTGGAAGGCACTTTCCGCTATACCTCCATTACCAACCGGATGTACGGCCCAGAAGGATTAAGTGGGACCCAAAGCTATAAGGACAAGGCGGTAGATGCCAAAGCCCGGCTCTGGCAAGAAAGCCACTGGCTACCGGAAGTGGCACTGGGTTTCCGCGATATTGGTGGTACCGGCCTGTTCTCCAGTGAATATTTTGTGGCCAACAAACGTTACAAGAACCTGGATTTCAGTCTGGGTATCGCCTGGGGTTATATCGGTAACCGTGGTGACTTTGCCAACCCGCTAGGCTATTTCGATGACCGGTTTGATGACCGGCCCGTCAGCACTACCGCTGGTGATGTAAACACCAGTTCTTACTTCCGGGGCAGGCCAGGCCTGTTTGGCGGTGTCGCATATCAAACTCCGTGGGCGCCTTTGAGCGTTAAAATCGAGTTTGACGGCAACGATTACAAGAACGAACCGCAAAGCAACAATCAGGTTCAGGACTCGCCGATTAACATTGGTGCAGTCTACAAGCTCAATGACAATATCGATCTGACCGCAGGCTGGGAGCGCGGCAATACCGCCCTGTTCGGAATTACCCTGCATACCAACTTTGTCAGTCGCAAGGCACCCGTCAAGAGCTTTGACCCACCAGCGCAGCCGCTCCCAGCTAAGGCACCTGTCGCACCTCTGGAAGAGATCGACTGGGCTGCGGTATCGCAAAAACTGGAGAAAAACGCAGGCTATAAAGTCGAGCGAATCGCCCAACGTGATTCCGAGCTGATGGTGTATGGCGAGCAGTCGAAGTACTTTTACACCGCCAAGGGCGCAGGCCGGGCCAGCCGGATTCTGGACAATTCCGCCAACGATCAGATCGAGTGGTTCACTATGGTGAACAAGCGTTATGACATGCCAGTGGAAGAAATCAGCGTCCCACGCTCGACCTTTCGCGACGTCGTCAATAAAGAGCAGGATCTGGTCAATCTGCATCGAACTACGGAGGTCAACCGCGCTACGGCCCACTATGACAAAACCCTGTATCAGCAAAAACCTGACCCGTTTACCTATGGCTTTGGCTTGGGTTATCAGCAGAATCTGGGTGGCCCTGACGGCTTCCTGCTTTACCAGATCAGCGCCTATGCCGAAGGGCAATATCGCTTTACGCCTAATACATGGGCAAGTGGCGGCGTCAGCGTCAATCTGTTGAACAACTATGACAAGTTCACTTATGACGCGCCAAGCAACATGCCGCGTGTACGTACCGACTTGCGCCAATATGTCACAACGTCCGATGTCACCATGCCGGCCTTACAACTTAACAAGGCAAAGCGACTGGACCAGGACCTATATGGCATGGTCTATGGTGGTTATCTTGAGTCGATGTATGCCGGTGTCGGCGGCGAACTCTTGTATCGCCCAATGGGCGAGCGCTGGTCGATCGGTGCCGATCTGAACTATGTGCGCCAACGGGAATTTGACCAGGGCTTTGGTCTGCGTGATTACCGGACGGTAACCGGTCATGTCACCACTTACACCAAGCTGCCCTTCGATCTGGACGCCGCAGTCAGCGTCGGCCGTTATCTGGCCCGCGACTGGGGTACCACCATCGATATCTCCCGCGAATTCACCAATGGCGTGAAATTCGGTGGCTGGGTGACTCGTACCACTGCGTCCAAGGAAGAATACGGCGAAGGTAGTTTCGATAAAGGTATCTATATCTCGATTCCATTCGACGAGATGATGAGTGTGTCGACCATGAGCCGTGCCAATATCGCCTGGGCCCCGCTGACTCGAGACGGTGGCGCTATGCTGCATCGCCAGTACTCGCTGCATACCATGACCGATGGGCGCAATCGTGATGCCTTTTACGAGAACTTCGAGAAGATCACCGAGTAGGTCAACTGATTCAGCGCTTGGCTGCTCTGCCCTTCTGGCTGCGCTCACTGCTGTTTTTGGCAGTGTGCGCAGGCCTGCTGTTTGCCGGCCTGCGCACTCGGCCAATTCCGTAGTTTTTTGCCTAGGAAAACAAGTTCCATCATTTTATTGGCTTCTTAACCCTGTCATTCAGTTGCCATCTTGCCTTTTTGCACATCAGGCTGCTTTGACCCGCCATTGGCTGCGTATTGGCAGGGGTATTGATTGAATATGCCCAGGCCCTTATGCCGTTGCGCACCGCGTCGTTTTATAACGCCCTTGCCAACACCGCCGGCGTCGCTGTCGGGCTGGCACCAGCTTGGCAATGTTCGAGCCATTCGAAGAAAGATTGGCAAAACAGATAAAGCATGGTAAGGCAGGTCAATCCCATGCCTTTTCCGAGGTCTTTAACACTGTTTATCTCGAGAAATCGACCTTCGATATCCAAATTCTCTAAAAATGCCAGCGAAAAAACACCAAATGTATCAAATGTTATAAAATGTCGGATTAAAAACCGGCTTATATGGCAAAATCCCAAAGCCTCTAAGTACTTGGGTTAGGTGATATGCTTGTCGCAGGATGCAATACCGATATACAGGCCCCCAAAGCGCTTAATTTTGTACACAGCCAAGCGTTGGTCGACGATATAGAACAACTCATCACTTCTGAGGTGAGGCATCTTGACGCCTGCAATACTTTGGCTAACCTGGCTTGCGATTTCCGCCACACAGAAGCGGTCTTTATTGAGGTCAATACGCCCGACGCCATCAACGACAGCCTCGAGTTGCTCAAACATATTCGCCTGTTCAACCAGACCGCCTGTATCTTTATACTGGTCACCCATAACAAGTCATTTACCAGCATCAATCATTATCTTGCAGGGGCTGATCACTGCATAAAGTTACCGGTTGACCCCCTGGAAAAGCAGGCACTCCTGTCTCGCACTTTCGAAGAGTCGCACTGGGGAACCAATACCCAACTGACCCTTGACCGGACACGGCTTTTATTGTGCAATGCCACCAGCAAGATTGAAATCTCATACACTGAAATGACTATTATCGACGCTCTTGCTAAAGCGCCGCAGCATGTATTGAGCCAGGACAGCATTGCAAAAACACTAGACCCCAACATTGTCTTTTATGATCCGCGCGCACTGGAAAAAACCATTAGCCGCTTAAGAACAAAGATCAAAAAAGCCTATAATCTGGAATTAATATTTAGTGTTCGCGCATTCGGCTATCGTTTACGTCGAGGCACAATCACAGCATAACCGATCATCTATAATTACTTCATGTGCTGCACTGCAGACCGCTGTAATTGCCAATTGGCATCAGCCTTATACCGACGAATGGAGACGTTGAAACATGAAGGTAACACTCAGTTTTTCTACTTATATACCCTCAACAAAAATCAACCCGCCTGCCGATTCTTCCGGTTTGCTCTGCGCAACCCTTGTGCCACGCTCCGCAAGCCTGCAGACCTGCGAACGCACCCGCCAATGGCGTACGCCACACTCGGCGCCTTGGGGCTGCCGGGTCAATGAGCAACACGGCGTGGTATCTGCACATCAGTACACCCCTGAAGTAGCCAGCCTGATTACGGCAAGAACACCTTACTTGCTTAAACCCCACCCCTACTCCCTGGGCCTGACTGTTATCCCTACCTTGAAAACTATCCCGACATCTCCCCAAACCCCTAAATCCAACGCACACTATTCCGATAGCCCTGATACTTGGTTGTTTTGCTCTGCAGCACAATACCTGTGCAACAACACCGCCTGCATTCAGTTAACCGCCATTGAATCGTTGCTGATCAAGACGCTGACCCAAACAGAAGAACGCATTTGCAGCAAACAAGAACTTATTATCGGCATCAGTAAAGACGCATACAGTTATAGCGGTCTGGAAATGTGCCTGAGCCGACTTCAGAAAAAGTTTAAAGGCATGTTTGGTGAGCGCCTTTTTCGCTCGGTACGTAATCGCGGCTATTGCCTGGTGCAAGATGTGAAGGCTGCCGAAAAAGTGGCATAAAGCAATCACTCTACCGACCGATACAGGCAGTTAGCTATTATAACGACATCACTCAAAGTCATAATTTTCTGATCCATTGAAAATAACAACCGACCCACGCATTGTTATAAAACGTCGAACCCTTGCTACTGATTACCTTTATTATTAACGTTTCGTGTGGCCATTAACTGTTTCAGCTATTGCGCCACGCAACGCCTGCACATGGAAGAGTGCTGTGATTTATTTCTGTCAGTTGCTCCCCTATAGTCAAGTACTTATCACAAGGCTGCTCTCTTGATTCATACACGTCTAGATCGAAAAACCGTGGCCAGAGGGCTGACTTTTTGGGGCCAGTGGTCTGTGGCCATGGCCTTTGTCGTCGCCTTGTTAATGGCACTGGTCTATACCAAATTCGGCAGCGTCGACTTCCATTACCGAATCCTCGCCGTTCTGACCCTGCTGGTATCAGTGCCCGCCTATTCCGCCACACATGTTTACTATAAAAGGCACAATGCTTTTAACGGCTGCATCCGCCTGTTTCTGGGCTGGATGCTGACCCTGGCATGCCTGTGTACCATTGGCTTTGTGACCAAATCCGGCGAACTGTTCTCTCGCGAAACCCTGATCAGCTGGGCCGCGCTGGGTTTTCTGATTCAAGTACCGCCGTATTTGATACTGCATCGACTGTCCAGATTTTATCATCAGCGCAATAACCATCATTACAACAGCCTAATTATCGGCTCTGATGGTGTAGCGTTGAAACTGGCCGACAGCTTTATTCAACAAAATCATTTCCCGCTGGTCGGCGTGGTCAGCGCCTCTCCATTTGAAGATGCCACCAATTCCCCACTTATTGTGGGTGAACTAGCCCAGCTACGCTCACTGATTACCGAGCATAATATCCGTCGGCTTTATATTTCCTTGTCCCTGCAAGAAGCTCAACGTATTGAAGCGCTATATATTGACCTGCTGGACCTGAATGTCGATGTGGTCTGGGTTCCCGATCTGGACAGCATGATGCTGCTTAACCATTCGGTCAGTGAAATCGGCGGCCGTCCAGCCATCCATTTGAATGAAAGCCCGCTTACAAGCTATCCGACTGCAGCCTTGAGCAAGGCATTGATGGAGCGCTCGCTGTCACTGGTCGCCATTGTTTGCCTCAGCCCGGTACTTGCAGTAATTGCCATGGCCGTAAAGTTGTCGTCCCCAGGCCCGATCCTGTTCAAACAGCATCGCCATGGCTGGAATGGCAAGGTCATCAAGGTGTGGAAGTTCCGCTCCATGCAAGTTCATGATGACAAACAAGTCAAACAAGCCAGCCGTAACGACTCGCGCGTCACCGCTGTTGGTCGCTTTATCCGCCGCACTTCGCTGGACGAACTGCCACAACTGTTTAATGTGCTACATGGTGATATGGCACTGGTAGGACCACGTCCACACGCGGTGGCCCATAACGACTATTACACCGGCAAGATCCACGCTTATATGGCCCGCCACCGCATCAAGCCCGGCATTACCGGCCTGGCACAAATCAGCGGTTGCCGCGGTGAAACCGACACCATCGAGAAGATGCAAAAGCGTGTTGAAATCGATCTCGACTACATCAACAACTGGTCGCTGTGGCTCGATATAAAAATCATGATCAAGACTCCGCTTACCTTGATCTCGAAAGATATTTACTGACCCTTGCTCCTTGTAGTCGCTGTCGAGCTCATTGCAGCCGCGGCGACTACATATACCTCCCGCCTGCAACTCGTTCATCCAGATCCCCCCCTCAATTTTCTATCAGCGCCTGGAACCACCCATACCCTGGCTGTTCACACACGCCGCTTTCGCTACTGCGAGGCTCAAACACCAGCGATCCATTGAATTGGGTGTGTCTTCAGGAACAAACCGGGATCTACCCTGAACTCATCGAGCAATGCCCAGGCGCTCAGCACTGGAGCCATGATCATGCAAAAAGTCAGCATCCCGAGACTCAATGGCCAAGGCACCACGCTCTGCGCCGTTATCCAACAGCCTGAAAACAACGATCCATACATCAAACCAGCCTCAGCCTCCCACCATTTGCCAACACGATCCCTCGCGTCGCCCAAGCGACCGTCACCGAAAGCGCGCAACTCTTAAAATAGCCTAAAGCTGAATTTAGTAATTCGCATTATTTAAATTCGACTATAAATAATGCAGCGCCCACTAGAATAGATCATCAAATCGCTATCCCCTACGCAGTCAAAATACTGACAACCATCCTCGACTGCATTATTTAACTGAGCAGATAATTTACAATGATCAAGATAATAAGTATTTTGTTAGCCGCAATTTCCATTGCAGGATGCAACGGCTTAGTAAAACCTGATTTTTCAGACCCCGTTAATGACTTATACTTTGTAGTCTACTCAGGCTTGCCTGCACCGTTTCTATATACTGCCTCGGCAGTACAATGGAACGAAGACTATGCCGTAACGACCCGACATACTCCATTCTTGCCCGATGTGGCATACACGTGCAGTACAGGCTGTGACCTAGCCTTCATCAAACACAAAGCAGACGGCCGCCTTCCTACCTGGCGAGCACCCTGCCTGGGCGAGGACGTAACTGCTGTCGGGATGAGCCCCTATATGATGACTACCACGGGCAAGGGCAAGGTGTATCAAACCCCCTTTCTCAATTTAAAGGAAAATAGCGGTGACCTATATGGCATCCACGATGGCCCATTGATCAAAGGGATGTCGGGTGGGCCGGTCATCGGCAATGACGGCAGTGTCGTGGGTATTAATGCCGGTTACTACTCGGTCACACCGCACGACATTGCTGCTCAGTCCGGTTTAAGAGGTGCCAAGAGGGTGAGTATATTTGTCCCATACTCCATTATTATGCGTGAGTGGAGGATGTTCCAGGCACAGCTTGATGGCAAAAATGGCCCGGCAGGCCCTGCCCTGAAAACTGATTTCTGCTCTAACGCAGGTTTGAGCCCACTAAAAATACCGACCAAATAAACAACAATGATGTTTACCGCCAGCAAACGCAGCTTGAATACGTTTGTTTTTATATATCTTCAGGGCTGACTTTCAGTTGCCCTGATTTTTTGCTTTTCGATTACGGAATTATTTCGCAGTCAGCTCTGCGTAACGCTTGGCTGTACTTCAGCGTTACCACCCTGAACAGCCTTCCGTCGAAAAAGTTTCGGCGGATCGACGGAATCAACACTTACTCAGGAGCAAGCGTTGGCTTTTATATCGATCTGCCCTGAACTTTTCAGAGCCGTTATATCTAAACGGTCGTAACCATTTTTATTAACGTCATAGAGACATTCACTAATGCTTACTGCAAAACTACTGCGTCACACCTGCGCCCTGGCGCTGATCAGCGCACCACTGGCAGCGATGGCCGCCCCAAGCACCGACCCCCTCTTCACCATCGGCCTGCTGGGCTCCTACAGTGACTTCAAGTTTGAAGGCGGCCACAGGTCAGACAAGGAGCACATGGCCCAGGGCGGTGTTTTCGCCAACTTTGGCAACAAAATGACCGCGGAATCCGGTTTCATTTACCAGATTGGTGGTGAAGCCAAATACAGCAAGAAAAATGACAACAAGCTCAAGGAAGCCCAAGCCGACCTCGACCTTGGCTGGCGCGCCGCGCTGGATGCACGCAACTCCGTCGACATGATAATCGGTGGCGGTTACGGCTGGACCCGTTTCGAACCTGAGATCAACGATCTGGATACAGAACTGACCCTGAAATCGCCATTTGCCAAGGCAGCACTGGGCTACAACCACCAGTTCGACACCTCTACCCTGCGCCTGGAAGTGGGCGCACGGCGCTCAATGGATGGGCGCGCACGCCTGAAGGTCGACGGCTTCGGCAGCGACAGCGTCGACATGAAAGACCGTACCAACCCTTACGCAGAAGCTTCGTTGCTGATGAACCAACAGGGTGCCATGCCGATCAATGCTGGCGTGTACTACACCCGCACAGAGTACAAGATCGACGAGGACTCACCGGTTGCCGACAACACCAAGCTCAAGCGTGACGAGTTCGGCTTGAAGGTTGGCCTGGCGTTCTGATCTCATCCTTGCCGGCCCCATCCGCTGTTGGGGCCTGCATCGGCTGCCCCCCCTTCTCCCTCTGTCTCATCAATATGTAGTGGTCTAATGAAACCAGACACCCATTTAGGCGACAATGCTCGCCATATCGCGGTGTCAAATGGCAAAACAACATCGTGTTTTTTTCCGCTGAATTCAAATGCGAGGCTGCCGATTTCGTACTGAAGCGAAACTACAGTTTCATCGAAGCCAGCCGCTGACTCGGTATTGGCGAGTCGGCCCTACGACGCTGGGTTGGCCGGCTTCTGAAAGAGCGCTAAGACACGTTCGAGTTACTACGCCCATCGCCTCAGGCGGCGATCTCCGAGCGTTTAAAGAATTTGATTACGCATTCGGGCCAACAAACTGTTCACCCAAAGCCGAAGCGCTTCTGACAGCTGCACTATCTTGTCTATCATGCAAGAAGATGGTGTGCAGATAGGCCGTATCAATGTGCATGGCTTAATGCGGGAACTGGGATTAATAAGCAAGTAACCGGGGTCACACACCTACACATATCCTTATCCCTATCCTAAATAAGTTGCTTGAACATTGGGCAGGCACTTTATTGACGTCAATATATTATTGGCTTTACATCCAACTACTGTGCGTTCAAACACCCTCATATCCTCGACAAAAAAGACATATGGCAATATGCTATCACCCCATTAATCCCCACCCCCACTCAAACAGGATGTTTTGTGTGCCGACGTTCTTTTACACGGACTGCGATATTAGCGATCTAAAGCGTGCCGACGTTCATGGGGACGTATTCACTGCCCAGATAAATGGTCGCACGTCCAAACACCTGGTCATGACCAACGATATCTATCACAGCCTGGGCGCTTCTGGCAGCCATACAAAAAGCCGGGTCTGGTTTTACGCGCCCGGTTTGAATAGAAAGCTCATCATTGCTGCCGTACAGAACTCAACCCATAGGCACAGTGTGTTACGCAACCGTTCAATCAGCAGCTTATATGCATTGACCTCCAGAACCTTGCTTGCCGGCCTGCTGGCCTGGTTCGCCACCTGGGCCTTGCTGGCGATTCCGGTGCTGTCCTGGTATGGCGCCAATGCGCCCAAAGGTGTGCTTGTGCTCGAAACGCTCAGCATTCAGATCGGGGCTGGTGTTGCAGCCTTGTACTTGAGCTACCTGTTGTGGGTCAGGGCAAAAATAAACAGGCTCGATAGCTGGCAACCGGGTGATATAGCGCCTTATACCCGGGCACTAAAAACCAAAACACAAACCGCTCCGCAAACCCAACCCTCGCCCGTCAAAGTGATTGCCCCTGAACTTGTCGACTAATGGTCCTGGTTGCTGCTGGCAGCCCCTCTGAGGTCCACAGGCACTGCTTGGTAGCAATGCGCAAGCAGTGGGAGGTCTGGCCTGTTCTTCAGCTGTGTTCAGACATGAACCAGGCCATTGAGATATTCGCAACCAGAGTCCCATCTGGTAGGCGAAGATTGACTCAGTTCAACCGTCTAAACCTTCTAGATATCGAAGTTGATTGTTGCCATTGGAATTATCCGCCTCGAGCCATGTCTAGTAAGTTGTATCCCGGCTCACCTGCCATACGGTTCAGCCATAAGTATCGAGCAATGGATAGCAACCAGTACCTCGAATAGTACGGACCTATATCAGCGCTGCCCATTTGATAATGTGTCCGGGTTGAAATTGGAAGTGCTCACTCTCTATATCCCCAGATCAACCACGAAGGCACCCGCATGCCCGCCCCCACAGCCCGCCCCGACCTTGTGTATGAATACCCGGCGCACCTGCGCGCTCAGGTTGAGGCCGCTCCGCGAGCACCCGGGGTGTATTTCTTCTACGCTGAGGGCGATTCGATACCGCTCTACATCGGCAAAAGCATCGATATCCGCAGCCGACTGCTTTCTCACCTGCGCTCACCGGATGAAGCCCGGATGCTGCGCCAGGCGCAACGGATCGAGTACCGGCAAACCGCTGGAGAAATCGGCGCCCTGCTGCTGGAATCCCGATTGATCAAAGAACTGCAGCCCTTGAAGAACAAGCGGCTTCGGCGCCAGCAGCGCCTGTGCTCGCTACGAATTCGCGACGGGGTGCTGGAGATCATCGACACTACCGCGATCTGCGAAGGGCCGCAGTTGTACGGGTTGTTCCGTAACCGGCGCATGGCCACCGAGGCCCTGATGCTGATGGCGGACGAGCACCGACTCTGCCACACGCTGCTGGGTCTTGATAAACCAACCGGACGTAGCTGCTTCAGGGCTCAAATCGGCAAGTGCGCCGGGGCATGCAAAGGCGCAGAAAGCCTTGAGGCGCATACACAGCGCTTGTTGAGTGCTCTAGAACGCTGGGCCGTGCATCACTGGCCGTATCCAGGCGCAATCGCATTGCACGAGCGCCACGGCGAGATCGAGGAGTACCACGTCGTGGACAGCTGGCGTTATATCGGAACCTATGCCTGCGAAGCAGAAGCCCGACTGGCACCGAAGCTGACCGGGCAAGCATTCGATGCTGACTGCTACAAGATCCTGGTACGACCCGTGTTGCTCGAAAGTACTCCCATCATCATGTTGTAGTAGCCGATGGCTACATACAGCCTGGCGCAGCGAGACGTCTACATTGATCCGCAGTTTTCATGCTCTAGCCATATGCACTGGACTAAACGATCCGTAACCACGGCCAGCGTGATTGATAGCTTGTAGCCTTTTGATGGAACAAGTCAGGCTGAAGATTTTTGCTGTTGGGCCGCAGATACCCCAGTGCAACATCATCCAATCCGTAAGGCGCATATACCTCACCCGTGCCAGGGTCCAGGCCAATGCAGGTACCCGATTGGTCATCGCTATCGTGACCAGGCGCTCAGGAGTCAAATTCACTTCAAGTCCTCAGGTTTCGACACGGCACGCTGTCCCTTAAAGGGCATCCAGGATAAAGCCGACACCTCTACTTTGCGTCCGTATATCCGTGTTATGGCGGCTGTGCGTGGGGGACCTTTGGATCTGCCGGGGACCTGCATGCCCGGTCCGTCAACCTGCGTACAGCTGCCACATTCATTCGTTTGACGGCGAACAGTGGCAGATCCTCACTGAACTGACCTTCCATGTGGAACGACGGTCGGAGTCAGGTCGTCGCTAACCGACCCGAAGCATCCCTTGATGTCTGTTTGTTGTCGTCATATGTTGTCGGCTTTCAAGGAGGATTCTGACTGATGGCACGCGTGGGTTTGATACTGACACCCGGTTTTGCGGACTGGGAATATGCCTTCATCGCTGGCACGGCGTCTCCGTTTTACGGAATCGACGTGAGGTTTTTCGCTCCTGCTACGGGGCAGTTTCGTTCGCAGGGTGGATTGACTGTAACGGTCGATAACAGCTTGCAACAATGTCTGGAGTGGAAACCGGACGTTGTCGTCGTCATTGGAGGAGTGGTCTGGGAAAGTGCTGAAGCCCCGGATATTCGAGACTTTCTTCATGCCAGTCGTTCAAGTGGAGCAACTGTTGCCGGTATCTGTGGAGGAACACTGGCACTTGCGAGGGCCGGGCTTCTAGACACGGTTCCTCATACCTCGAACAACGCTGACTTCTTACAGAATGCCGTCAATTATAAAGGCGGCATGCTTTACCGAAGCAGCTCAACAGCGGTGATGGCAGATCGCATCATTACTGCTCCAGGCACCGCTCCCGTTAGCTTCACCTGCGCAGTGTTTGAAGGTGCCGGGCTATCTTCAGAGAGCATTTCTCAGTTCAGGTCAATGTTGGCAGCGGAACATGGGTGATCGCGTAGTCCCGGTATGTCGGGCACATTCTCAGGAGATAATTGATGAGCGCTGGCGATGTACCTGTGGGGCAAGTGGTACAAGGCTACGTAACCTTTGTCGGGAGTGAGGGGCCGTGGATTGGAGCGCAGTTCATGTGCTTCAGTTATAGCGTCAATAGAAAGCGGTTTCACAAGTCACTCAACGAAACCGTTGACGCGTGGTCAAGCGCAACTCTGCGTAAAGCCTCATACGGGCTGAAGGTAGGCGACCCTGTGTCGGTTTGGTGCTCTCTCGGCGACCCGGACGTGTGTTGCATCGGCGAGAAACCCGCCGAAAAACCAGCCTTGTTGCGTTTGATTGAGGCTCTGGGAGCGATAGGATTTCTAAGTTGATCCACGCGGCACAAGTCGACATGTTTTGGGGCGTTTACTGCATAGGCGCGCTGGATCATTCGATGCCTGAATCCTGGCGCGCAAAATGAAACCCACCAAAAACCCGACGAATCTCCGCCTGGTCATTGATGCTAACCATTACCCTCCCCTGACACCCGCGCATAAACTCCGCCATTCGCTCGTCATTCTCGAACCCGAATACGACACCATAGCCCCGCCACCTGCCAATACAGCGGGTCCATGAAGTGAAACGTATGAGGCCGGTCGTAGCGTTCAGCGCATTCAAGCCAAGGTCAGTTCTCGATATAGACCCCAGCCAGCCGCTGCCATGCTGCTTACAGCTTTTCTTTAATCCGCAGCAAATTGACGGGCTGGCCGCTCTTTCCCGGAGCAATTCAACGCTTTTTGGCTTGATTGTAAACGGCGCTGTGTTCTTGTTTGCCGACGGTATTCACCGACACAATGATTCGCTCATCAATGACCTTGTGCACCAGCCGACAGCCCGCAGCCCGCAGCTTCATTTTGCGGAATACATCCCCCCTTTTCCGCAGCCATAAAAAAACCCCGCAGACCTAGATCTGCGGGGCTTTCGAAGGTGGAGGCCGAAGCCGGAATCGAACCGGCGTGGGCGGATTTGCAAGCCGGGTCTGAAGTCCTTTATAACCGCTACCTGTAGGCTATTTGGTGTTCCATTAGTAGGTGATTTCCAATGCCTTGCAAGCCGCATTCCGCCTAGGCTCTGTCTTAGGTTATGGACCCAAAAAAACATCAATTTCACAGCGCTCTGCTGGTTGAGTAAAACCCAGGACCATCCACCTACCCGCCTAGTACCCCACTCAAGCTGGACTTACTCAGCGCCAGCAAATACGGAATTCCAGCAACAGGCGCTCGTTGCAACGACGCCCAACGCTGCTGGATACCGAGTAACAATGTCATTCGAAAAGTCACTGAGGCTATTCTCCCCTCTCCCGGAGCTCTGCCGGGCAAACAACCCCAAAAAAATTTAAAGCTATAACAAGGAACTTAAAATCCCTCGCTCGCAAGGGCGTGCCGGCTCGATACCTGGTTCGGGCACCAAACAAATCAACGACTTGCATGAAGTTCTTCGTACAGGCCCTTTTTTTTCGTTCCGCAGTTCTGAAAGCTGTTCCGCAATTCTCCGTTTTTACCCTGCCCCTGGCGTCCTGCCAACGAACGAAAAACCATTCCTCCTTCGCCTGCTAGACTGCTCCCTCATAGAGGATCAATTATGCCGAACTCAGATCTGATTCCCGCACTGCTTTACAAACTCAACGAAAATCAACTTGCCTTGGAAGCTGCCATCATGGAGATAACGATATGGGTTGAGCAGCAAGGTTCATCTGAGGTAGGAGGAAATATTCGTGGGGCGCTAGAGATCATTACGCTGAACGAAGAATTCATCAACGCTTCGCTGACTGAGCTCATGCCCCCTGAATGAGCAGCCGCACAGATCTGGACATGTGTTTCTCCACAATAAATTACTTGAAAATGATTAGTGACGCGTGATGGCATTGGCTTCGTCCGCCAGAAGCTGATAATCAGTTACCGCCTGGACAAGCGAGTCAGCCAAGATTCGCAGACGTTCAACTTCTTCAGTTGGGCGTCCTGTTTTTTTGGCCTCTCGATAATGATCCTGTGCCACTAAAGCCGCTGAGATCAACGCCTCCCCAGCCTCGGCCATTCCCAAAATCGTCCTCTTCATCAGTACTCACCCACTTGGTATAACATCAGTCTAGCTGCTGGCAACTAAGTGTTGGCTTCTACAGATGGCTTCCTTGAGCTCCTAGCACCCCATTCAAGCTGGACTTACTCAGCGCCAGTAAATACGGGACTCCAGCAACAGGCGCTCGCTGCAACGACGCCTAACGCTGCTGGATACCGAGTAACGATGTCACTCGAAAAGTCACTGAGGCTTTCCCCATTTATCCAGGTGCTCTGCCCTACAAAGAAAAACCAAAAAATAGTTCAGAAAAAAGCTGCAGCGGTGCACGGGCTCCACTCCTCCAGGTCCGAGACTGAACTGATTTTCAATACTCCTCCATCATGCTACAGCCCGAACACAGCACCCAAACCTCTGTACATAAAGCCACTAAAAAAATTCACTCCTGTTTATTTTTTATTATCTGTATTAACTCCTCTAAAGTAGGCGACTTGCGCAACCTAATCAAATTACGAAAAAGCCAGAATATACAAATAAGCCCAAACATTAAAAACAAGGCCTGCCATGTATCGGCCGACAAACCAAACGCCACCTTAAAGGTTGACGAACAAAACACAACTATAATTACAACCAAAAAACTTAATGGCATATGCCAAGAATCCTGCTTCTCCACACATGCCAAATGATATATAAGAGCAAGCCTGAGCTTATCCGTGGTAATACTTATAACCTCCTGCGAGGTATTATCATGTATCTGATCAACACTAACCACCTTCCTAATAGAACTCCGAGGAGATACCGTCATAACTTAGGGCTCACCATAAACTGGAATTCCACCTTGGACACCTTGCCAAACTTATAAATAGCAGCCAGGAAATATACCTGTCGCGTCCCGCTGTCAAATTCAGCGATAGTTTGCGGAGCTTGCAAAGTCTGCCCAAATGACTTATTGAAATTATGAAACCTCATTACAACGCAACCAATTTCATCACTAGAACCAAACGCTATTTGGTCCCCACCTGCGCTTTCGTACTCAACTACAAACCCCGGCTCAGATTTACTTGTACTGGCAGCAGATGTACTTTCATCGTCCTGAGAAAATTCCATCCTCACTTGTAGCGGCGCTATATCCCCAATGGAAACATCCAAATACACAACTTCAGAGTCAGGAACGAAAAGAACCTCACTCATCACGATTTCCAAACTACCTAGCTTTATCAATTTGCATACCGTTAGCAAGTAAAAAAACACGAAAAATAGGTTCAATCCTACATGTATAAATCAGAAAAACCTAAACTTACACATCCTAAAGCGGTTACAACGAGCCCATTTTCTTACGAACAGGCTACAACCAAAGCTCGCACTGAACAATAAAGGTCACTGGCAACCAACTAAGGCGGCTAGCAGTTCCTTCTCATATCCCTTCCGCTGACGACGCTCAGCAAGCAACGCCCTCACCTTTACTTCGAGCGGATCAGACTTCTTGAGCCCGACTGCGGCCCAGGGCGGTGGCACGATCTCCTGAGCTTTGCATGGAACCAACACAGGAACATCTACCCTCACGATACTCATCTCTGGCTCACGAGTGCAACACCCAGCCATTACAACCACCAACCCCATCAGCAGCCACTTCATAACCCCAACTCCTGATCAATGATCGATGCTGCAGCTACGGCCGGATCACCACCTGCTCGCTCCCGCAGCAGTTTATTGGCTGCGACATAATCTGGCTGGGCGTCTTCCTTGGCTTTGGCGATGGCCAGTGCCGCATTCCGCTCCCGCAGCTCACCTGCCAGAACCAGCTCGCCCAACTTCCTGCCTTGCTCACCCGCTAGGGTTTCGAGGTTGCCGCGGGCTTGCTTGGCCGTGGCCAGGTCAGTGTTTGCTGTATCAATCAACGGTCTGTAATGACATGCGGCCAGCCAGCCCCCGCCAGCGCCGCCCAACGCCAGCAGCAGGGCCAGCGCAAGCCCCACACCTGTCAGTTTCCAAGCCCCGGGCGTCACGCCAGCACCTTCAGCGCCCTGGCATACAGCGCCTGACGATCCACTGCGCCGTTCTGTCCACCGTTGATGCGACTGGTAATCTTGCTGAAGCTGCCAGCATCGGCCAGCGTATTCAGTCCCCTGCTCGCCCAGAACCAGGCCGCCGACATGCAGGCGTGTTGAGGCTTCTCCAGCAGCTCAGGGTGATTGATCAGGTCGAGGCTCAGGGCTTCGCCGCACGCCATGTAGTTGGCCCGGCCGGTGATCTGGATCAGGCCACGGCCACGGTACTTGGAGCCGTCACCTGCCAAAGTATTGCCCAGGTCTGTCCTGCCCTCGTATTTGGTCTGCGCTTTGGTTGGACCCCAGATCTCTTTCACGTATTTGAGCTGACCAGACTCATGCCCAACTTGGGCGATGAAGGCGGCAATACGTTTGGTACCAACAATCTGGTACCGGCCCATCGCTGTGTTTAAGACAGGTACAAAAACGCCGGCAACTTGGCCGGCGTTGGGGAGGATCTGCAGCAGTTGCTGCGCGGTGATTGGCATTCTTTCTCTCCAGACAAAAAAACGCCCGCACGAGGCGGGCTGCGAGCCATTTGGGTTTGCCTAGGACATTGGGCTATGAATGCAAGATCCTGTAACCCACATATTTACCGATACGCTCCACCCCCTGCTCGTTCGGATGCAGACCGTCATAGCTATATGTCCGGATGTTCTTAAAGTCGACCCCGCACTCATGTGTGGCATTGAAATACTGCACCGAATAGAACCTGGCAATGGCCGTCATGGCCACCACTACGGCATCCATTGGAACGATTGATGGTTCACGATGGGTTGCCGAGATCAGATAGATCACGGTCAGTGGGTTTTTCCACTTCACGTACTCGATGCACAGCGACAGGTTCCCGTAGTAGGTGTTGGGAAACAACGCCCAGTACTCGTCCGGGGTCGAAACCAGAACACCGCCTGCCGTTGTAAATGGCAAGTCTTGGATGCGTTGGGTGGGAATGCTGGCAAGGCTGCCGTTGATACCTGCCGCCGTGGTGCCTGCATCGTTACTGCCGATCATGATCGTAACCGCCGCAACATCCGTGTAGTCGGGGGTCACTTTCTTGGCGGTTCCGTCGCGAGGGTCAAGGTTGGTCACAATCCCCACTAGCCTGCTAGACCATGCGCCAGAGCTGGCATAGTTAGTGCCCTGGCATTGCAGAATTTCGGTGATACGGTTCGTGTAACTGGGGTACCCACCACCACCTCCCTCCGTAATAGAGTCGCCGAAATAGAAGACTTTCTTCCCCGTAAAGCGGCTAGGAACACCGCGACCAAGCTCCGCGAGCTTTACTTGAGCTTCCCGATCAATGATCGGAACTCCAGCTACTTCAGCCATCGCCGTAGCGTAGGCTTCCGGCGCTGTAAAGCCTGTGTCATATGCAACAAACCACTGATGGTCTGTACCCTGGTACTCAGTATTCAGCACCAGGTATTTGGCACCTGCTGGCACCACGTCACGCCTATAGGTCAGACCTGCACTATTGATTAGGGTCGGGGTCGTGATGAGCGGGTCACTGAAGTTGCGAATCTTGGTTGAATTATTGGTCGGGACTTCAGAAAAGAATGCGGCCCCATACCCTGAATAAGCAAGGTAGTTACCCGCCGGGTTGTGTATTACAACCGGCATACCTTCAGTCACTGGAATCGCCAGCGACCTGCCGGTGGCCAGCGCCCCGTAATTGGCTTGGCCATTCAAGCCAAGATCGACGGCGACAGGTGCGGCAGGGTTCAATAGGTTGTACCGGCCTGTGCGCTGACTGATCGCCGCGCTGAGTTCAATCAATGCGGATCGCGCCTTCGAGTCTTTTACCGGCAGTCCATTTACTTTGGGCAGGGTCGGCTCATACGGAAGCACGCGAACTGGCACAGTAGTGCCTTCCCGGATAATTAGAGACGCAGTGAAATCAATATCGCCACCTGGCGGTTTGATGAACACGTTGAAATAAAAGTGCGTAATGCCCTGTTCTTTGGGCACTGTAAACGTGCGGACAAATGAATCAGTCGTAGCCACCAAGGTAGCCATTGCTCCGCTCGCAGCCGGGTCCGACCCTGCTACGCCGTAGCTTCCCATTACCGGGAAGTTCCACGCGCTGCTGCCCGTATAAAGTGCGTATACCCTCCCTTCTACAACCGGTATTTTCACGTAGCGCCAAGCTGCATTGTCTCGCCGAACACCGCCTGTCGACGACAGATAGCCCACCAACAATCCGCTCGAGCTGTAAAGGTTCTCAGCCCCCTCTACGGCAGAAAATGCGGCAACAAACTGGCGGTTCAACTTTCGGTCGAAAACCTGTTGCCCATCCATCCGGGCAACAACAGCATCGAAAGCCACCGCCCTGGTAAAAACGGTGTCGTATGCGGCAAACCAATTGTGCTGCACGCCCTGAAACTCGGTGTTGAGCACCAGGTATTTCGCACCCACGGGCACTACGTCTGCTCGATAGGTGAGCCCTGCAAGGTTTGTCTGTGTTGTGCCATTGAAAGCAGCAACCTTATTGCTCGCTGACGGCAGGTCAGAAAAGAAAGCTGCGCCGTAACCCCCGCCGGCGGAGTAGTTCCCCGAAGGGTTGTAAATGATTATTGGCTGACCCGCAGTCACGCGAATTGCTAGAGATTTGGCCGTTGCCACTCCGGTGTAATCGTTGGATCCATTGAGACCCACTCCGGAGGTTACCTGAGCGCTGGGGTTGATCAGGTTGTAGACGCCTTCAACCCCGGTTTTTGGAACGCCCTGCGCAGATGGGTACCGCTTCATTTCCAATGCCGTGCCGGCGTTGTTTTTGTACTCGATAATGTAATCAGCGGCATCCGGCGCAAGCACGGTAAACGACTGGCCAGAAACCGTATCCCTCAGCCCTTCTGCAATGTCAGCTTTTCGACCAATGTTCAAATTGAACGTATCGCGAGCTGCTTCGGCCTCTACTTTTGCAGCAGCAGATCTTTCGGCCTCTACCCTAGATTGTTCCGCTTGTTGCTCGGAGCGTTCAGCTTGGGACTCAGATCGCTCTGCCTGCTGTTCAGAACGCAAAGCCGCATCAATTGCTGGAATTGCCAAAGCAGCATCCTCAATCCACTTGAGGCTTTTGCGCGATCGCCCAAGCCGGTCGTCGTATTCGTAGTCGTCGCCATTGGCAAATTTGTCGAGGTTTTCGGCGTTGTCGCTCAAGTCTTTTGCCGCAGTGGAACCGATCGGGTTACCGGTGTTGTTGGCCATTCGAGTTTTCTCGCAGACACGCCTTCGGCACTGCTATCAAGGCAGCGTTAAGGTCATGAGTGTTGGTTGTTCCGGCTAGTTGCCGGCGGATAAACGTGAGTGTTTTGGGCTGCGCCGCTATTCGGTCTGCTCAGGCCACTTCTGATTCATGGCTCGGTCGAAGATGTCCGCATCAATGATGTAGTCAGGTACTTCAATCACTAGATCCCTATCAACGAGTGGCCGCTTGAAAAGGCTGAGCTGGGCGCTAAACCGCCAGCGATCAACGCCCACCAGTACGGGACCGCTGTAGATGTCGACGAAGTTGGCGCGGTACGGCTCCATCCCCATTGGGGTCAGAAGTGGGCATTCGAACGGCAATGATCCAGACAGCAGAACGTATTCAAACCACCCTTCAAACAACTGCGCCTCGGAGGGTGTCAACAACCAGGTGACAGTCGCCACAGTAGGAGTACTGACAAAGGCCCGACGACGCTCCGAACGCCCGCTCACCAGTTTTGTGCTGGTCATCGGGCTGACAGGATCAAAGCCGTAGCCCTCCCGCTGCGGCGTTGGCAGACCTTCAGGGTATGCAAGCATGGTTAGCAGATCCTATATCAGTCAGGCGCCGTTGCGTGGTCGTAGGTGTAGACGCGGGCGTCATAGGGCATTCCCTTCATTGAGACGTTACCACCGGAAGGATCGGCCGAGGTCACCAGCACCGGGTAAGCCCACTTGTCAGCAGGGCCAAACAACAGGCGTGGCAAATTCAAGGCTGGATCGTTGCTGGGCACGAAGTCCAGGTCATCGACCCTGACGTGGAACTCATCGATTTGAGTGGCTGGATAAGGTCCGGACAACGTGCCGTCCAAGCGACTGATACCGATCTTGTGTGCGTCGCCGGCAATCCAGACCAGAGGTTCCGAAGACTCCAATATGAGACCACCGACTACCGGTTGAATGCCCAGTAACAGCGCACTCTGGCAAAGCCCCGGTGTATCACTGGCCACCGCGCAAAAGCTCAAGTAACCCGAGTTGCGCCCGGCCAACGTTGTCGCCCAGGTGTAAGTATCCGATCGGAACAGTTGGTGCCCCCGGCGGCGCATACCCCACCGATAGGCGCGGTCTCGATCAGTCACCCCGGGTAGTTTGACCTTCTCGACCTTCAGTCCAAGATCACCAGGCCAACGGCATTCAACGGTTTCCCATGCCCAGCTTTTACTCGAGTAAAACTCAACGTCTACAGCGTCATAGTCATTGATCGAAGGAAGCGGACCGCTGATTTTCAAGGCAGTGGTCATGTTCTGCGGCGAGTAGGTTTGGGTCTTAGGGCCGTACTCGCGCTCAAATACGGCTCTAGGCTCATCGCGGACTGGCCTGATGAGCCCGTTAGCGATGGTCAGTTCAGCCCAGCCGCAGGCGAGCGCATTATTCAGCGCTTCCTTGGCAATACTTGAGGCATCAATCGTCTCGTCGTAGAGCTGTCCATCGGCAATACAGGACGCGTGCAACTGGTCAAACTCTTCAAGGTCGATATCGGCGTCGGTGTAGCCCAGCGATTTGAGTACATTCAGCACCCACGGCACGATGTCGCGTGTAGGTGCAGGTGCTTGCCAGGCGCCGCCGCTGCGCAGTGGCAGGATTCGGGTGGCCTCCAGATTCACCTGGCTCTCTGATTGCGCTGAGAGCCGGTCAGCACCACGGATTTTGGCCGAGATGACTGTCATGCCCGGATAGCTGGTTGGGCGAATCTGACGCAGCCCGCGCAGGCTGTACCACATTATGTCGTCGTTGACCTCGTCGGCGTTCGCGCCGCCGATTTTGGGTAGACGCTTGAGGCGACACTCAGGGCGCATTGGATAAGGCAGCTCATGGCGGAAGGTAAAACCCTGGGCGTCACGCGAAGCACCACTCACCCATTTCGGCAATACCGTCCAGGCACCGGCCATATCCGCATCCCGGTACTCGAACTGATGGCCTGATGAAATAGCGTACATGTCCCCTTTCTTTCCGAGACCAATCAGGCCGTTGGCCGCAAAGACGGAATACTCAATGGCGGTGACCTTCTCCCCGACCGGGCTGCAGACGAAGGGACCGCGGTACCCACCCTGCAGGCTGGAGGGGTCGAGGTTGATCACGCTGTTGACGGTTTCCAGATAGCTGAACCCAGGCCATTCCTCATCAACGGCACCTGCAGAGGTCAGACGCTCGACCTCAATAATGGAACTACCGGAGGCTGTGATGCGATACCGCAACCCTCTAGGACCAATGCAGGCCAAGCCAGTGCCCAGCGCAAGACCATTCGCAGGCGCTCCGCCGTCATAGTTCAAGGTCATCTGTGCGGGCTGCTGAGGCGACCCGCTGGTTGGCGCAGTGCCGGTGTTGCTGATTGGACTGCTACCGAAAAGAGTCGCGTCCGTCGATGTCAGCGGCAGACCGGTAAAAGCGGACGTTTCCGTGATCAACAGGCGGCCCAGCGAGGCGCTGGCAACGAATGGCGCAGCGCCCTTGGCAGCGTTGAACGCCGACACCAGACCGGCAAGGTCGGTTGTCGCAGTGTTCAGGGTGACCGGGTACGCCGTCCCGCCTCGGCTGACGGTGAACGACAACGGCGTCACATCAAAGTCGTAGCGCGACGGAGGACTGGAGCCTCGCAGCGTTGAAGCCGTACCTGCGCCGGGCGGTATTGCAGGCGCATAAGGCGTATAGCTGTTGACGATGTACAACCCGCCGTTGGCACCTACGACCTCGATCGGCATGCCGACTTTAGGATTGAGCATCCCAAGCGGGCCTTGAACGATGTCGCGTCCCGCGCCGCCATCGATGACCGTGTATTCGTAGTAAGCCAGCGCACGAATCACTAAGCCGCTGACCCAATCCACAGGGAACGCACCCGCCCCCGCAGGGATCGAGATGGTATCGCCATTGAACTGGTAGGCCGAAGCCCGCGCCGATGGAGTGATGCTGTTCGAAACCGTCAGCTGTAGGCCAGCCGATCCGCTCGAACTCGCTCCCACCTCGGCCACATTGAACCAGAGCATCGATGCGGTATCACCCGACACATCCGCACCAGGCGGATAGATCGTCACGCGGGCATCAGCACCCAGCGAAATCAGTGGAGTTTCGCCCACCTTAATCTTGCTGATTGGGATATCCAAATCACCCGCCGAGACGTACAGCAGCATCTCGATCCACTGCTCCCGTGGAGAAACAAACCAGGTGCGCGGTTCAGCCAGGTAGGACGGGTATACCTTTTGGTGGCCAGCTATCTGGCGAATGGTGTCGCCCAGCTTGACCTTGTTGCCCTTGGCGCTGGCCTCGGTCAGAGGGCTGCCCTGCACAGTAGAGTTCGAAGGCATGCCGGGCATCTTCGGCACCATCATCTTCATCACCGCTTTCGCGCCTGCGAACAGGGCGTAGGTGATGCTGAAGGGGTCGGTGCCCTTGGGCTCGCGATAGATCTCGACATGATCAGACGGCTTGAAAACCACCTTGTGCCAGCGCTTCGCTTCAATCAGTTCGTCATTCAGCGCAATACTGATCGGAGGCGACTCCATCCGCTGGTAGCTGGGCGACTGCTCGATCAGCCATTGCTCCAGCGTCATGCGCCGATCAGTCGTGTACGTGACCATCGGCGCCGAGCCGGCCATCTTGTTCGGGAAAAATTCGATCACGGTAGAAGACCACCCTTGGAAAGTCAGTTTCAAACTCACGGACGGTGCGCAGTCGTGCACCACCTGGGTTGGTGTCCAGCACCTTGAGCCTGCCATCAGCCTCGACCACCACGCCGACATGCAGGCACAGCGCGCCACGAAACACCGCCGCAATGGCGCCGACCTCTGGAGGGCACGTTTCCATGCCCTGCTTGAGGCCGTGGTAAGCGTGGGTGTTCTCGCGTATCCGGTCCTTGCCTACAGCGCCCAGGCTGGGCAGCAGAGGCAGGCCCAGTAGCTGATGGCGAACCGCGATGCACAGCCCCCAACAATCGAAGGCAATAGGTCCCCGGCCGCCATCCCGGTAAGGGGCGGATAAGTAGTGTTTGAGCATGGTTAGATGTACTTCAGGCCAGGTGCGACCAATGTGGTGAGCTTGTCTCGCGGGAACCCAATGTTCAGCAGGTCAAAGAAACCGCAGGAAAACTTGGCTGTGTTATCGGCGTACTCTCGATCCAGCACCGTGAGGTGGTAAATCGATGTTGGATAGCTCAGATCGCTCAGCAGGTATTCGCGGTGAGTGATGTAAATCCGCTTCCCAGCAAGCCGGTATTCTTCGACGACCTTCTGCACGTTGCCCAGAGTGTTATCAATTTCGATGTTCAAGCTTTGGTATCCGCTGCCGTCACTCTTGGGCAGCGCATCCCCCATCGCCACACCCGGGAAGGTCAGCTCCCTGCCGTCCTCGGTACCGCACGTCCAGTCATCGAAGCCCTGAGAAAAGAGCATGGTGTCACTCTCTCCTTCTGCTCGGACTTCGACGGTCTTTATGATCATGTCTCCGCCAGAGGCGTAGCACTGTTCGATTGCGCTCATGCGATACCTCCTATCCAGCTTGGCGCTTCAGCCCGTAGGCGGCCTCGAGTGAATCTGACGCCTCGTTTCCTCCGGATCGAATTTGCGCTGCCCATAGGTTCAGGTATTCAGAGCCATCAGAATTGGTACCTCGCTCGCTTTGCCCTGCACGAGATCTGTCCTCGATGAGATTTACGGTCAGGCCTTTCCCGCCTGCCCCTCCGCCTTGCGCGACCTGCTCCAGCGTACGATCCAACTTGGCACTGGTCTGAGCAGTAGTAACCCGCTCACCCTTTTGCAGCAACCAGGTGCCGGTTTCCGGTACCGCATCGATGCCGTCGTGCGCCATACCGGCCACAGAGCCGATCATCCCCATGAAGCTGCCCGCTGCACCCAGGGCGGAAGCCGCAGCCGCCGGCGCCGCAAACGGGCCAACGATAGGAATGGCTGCCGTCGAGGTGAAGGCGTTCAGAGCAGCCATGGCTACCTGAGCCGTACCCCACTGAATCAGCATCTTCAGCGCGGAACTGGCGAACGTCGCGGCCATATCTGAGAAGGACAGCTTGCCAGTGGTCACGAAGTTGTACAGCGCGTCATTCATGCCAGAGAAGGCATCGGTGAACATGTCCTTGGTCTGGCCGGAAATGTCCCGACTCTGATCCAAGTAGTTGTTCCAAGCATCGCCCACACCGTCCATCCAGTTGCTCTGGGCGGCATCGAGCTGGTTGTAATAGTCCTGCTGGATCACCATGCGTTCGGCGAGTGCCTCGCTGAGCAGCTCGGTTTCCTGCTCGTACAGCTCCTGACTGATATCACCAGCATTGCGCTGTTTGAACAGGTCAGAGACCTGCTTGTCATGCTCCTGTTGGATTTCCAGATCAGCCTGTAGACGCTCTTTCAGCTTATCGCCGGAGCCTGCGCCGGATAGTTCAATTCTGTAACCCTGCCTGATCGTTTGGTTGGTGTCTTTCAGGGTTGCCCCGAATGCAGCCAGCTTGGCGGCGTCTTCGTTGGCCTGTTTCAGCTGTTTCAGGCTGTCCAGTTCGACAGCCAGACCTTCAAGGCGCTTTTGCTGCAGGGCATTGATGCCAACCAACTTGCCACTGGTGATCTCGAACGCCAGCTTGGCGACTTCCGTGGCGTTTTTCTGCTTATCGGTGGTGGTGTTGATCAGCTCAATTTGCCGCTGATAGTCCTCTTCAGTGCTGTCGAACGCTTTCTGGTTGGCCTTGACCGCCGAGGTGTTGTCTTTGGTTGCCTTGGTGGCTTCTTTGTTGGCATCGGTCTGCGCCTTGATCGCATGACTTGTCGACAAGATGGCAATCCGGTCGCTTTCAGATAAGTCCGTATGGTCTTCAATGTGCCGGGTCGCTTCCTTGACGGCATCACCGTTGTCCTGAAGCTTTTTAAGTTGCTCCTGCAACGTTGCCAGGTACTTTTGCCCACCGGCAGTCATCCCCGCCTTGGCCTGGGTGTTGAGCTGGGTTTCGGTGGTGTTTCGGGTGAGCGAATTGCTGAGCACATCGAGGCGCTCGGTTGTTTGGTCAAGCACCTGCTGGGCATCACCGACCTTGCCCGCCAGATCAATCCAGTTTCTTGCAGCTTCGGGACGCACGCCGGGGTTACTGGCCAGTTCATCCAAAATAGGCGTCAGTGACTGGCCATTGGCGCGCGCCTCCTGAAGGCGAGTCGATAACTCTTCAAACGCTTTCAGCTGCTTGGTGTGCTCCGGGGAGCGGACATTGGACAAGCTGACCATTGACGATTTAATTGATGTTTCAAGCTCGTCATAAGCATCCTGGACCGCCATCGTCGCGCCGAGCTGCTTGTCCTTCCACTCACTGATCTTGGCGCGCTGCTGATCTTCGTTAAGCCCGGCAAAGCTTTGGCGCAGTTGATCGACTGTGGTTTGAAGATCACTCAAATCACCCATCAGTTTTTGGGATTTGCTGCTCCAGTCGACAAATGAAAGGGCTACAGCGCCCGCAATAAAGGCCAGCCCCAGTGGGCCGCCCATCATCGTGAGCAAGCCCGCACCCGCTGCGCGAAGCCCGGCGAATGCACGAGCTGTAACGCTTGCTGCGGCCGCAGCCCGATCGGATGCAATAACAGCAGCGTTCACCACCGCGGTTGTCTCGCCATAAGCCAGAGTGGCGGCGGTACGCATGGCGTAACCCGCCTGAATCTGGGCGGATGTTGCCGATGTAGTGGCCGCAAGTGACCGCTCGGCAATTTCGACCTGTTTTATCGTGGCAATTTCAGCCAGTCGCACTTCAGCCAAGCGCGCAATCGATAAGGTCCGACCCTTTGCTGAAATTTGAGCAAGCAACCGTTGCTGCTCCAAGTTGCGCTCAGCAAGAAGTGTTGCTTGCACAGCCTGTAGATTGGCCAGTTCGGATGTCTGCCGCACCCGGTCCGACGCGAGCTTGCCCTGCGCCGCCACGATTTCAAGTTCAGCCCGGGCCACCATAGCCTTGGCATCGATCTGTTTGGCCTGGGCGGCCCACAAATCCTGCTTTGCCGTTCGTGCGCTGGCCGTGAGTGCGGTTTGATTTGCCTGGGCGGCGTACAGCGCTGAAGCACCTTGCTGTGCATACCCGCCTGCAACCCGGGCAAGGGCTACAAGCAGCCCTGTAGTAAGCGCCTGAGCCAATGCATCTGAATTGTTTTTAACCCCTGAAATAGCACCCGGCAGGCTGCCATCAATAGCCTTGGACACGCTGACAAATGCAGTCGCGATCTGATTGCTGGCTCCCGTTGCCTGATCAAGCTCACCCACAAAGTGGGTGAGTGAGTTGCCAATTTTGGTGAAGCTGTTGCCAATAGTGGTCGCCGTTTTGTCGAACAGTGCATCCACTGCGCCGACCTGACTTTGCAGGGCTTTAACCACTGCCTGGGCGGTCAGTTCGCCAGCCGCGCCCATTGAACGCAGTTCGCCAACAGTTTTGCCCATACCCGCCGCAATGGCCTGGGCCAGTGCAGGGGCCTGCTCCATCACGGAGTTCAGCTCCTCGCCACGCAGCACACCCGAGGCAAAGGCTTGGCCCAACTGAATCAATGCAGCGTTGGCACTTTCAGCGGACGCACCGGACACCGCCAGTGTTTTACTGATGGTGCCAACGACACCCGCCACACCCTCACCGGAGAGCTTTAGCGCCTCCTGGTTGGTGGCGATACGCTGATAAAGCTCTGCGGTCGAGGCCAAAGGCTGAGCCGATGCCTGAGCGATGTTGAACACCGCCGATTGAGCAGCTACCAGCTCTGCTGAGCTGCTGGTCACAAGCTTTAAACGGTTTGTCAGAGTGCCATAGGCCTCTGTCATGTCGTACACGCCCTTGACGCTCAGGGCGGCAGCCAACGGACCCGCGATACTGGCGGCAACACTGGCCAACGACCTGAAGCTGTTTTGCAGCGTGAGCACTTCCCGTGAGGATGCGCTGGCCACCGACGCAGTCCGGGACACCGAGCGTGAAGCACGATCCATGCTCTGCTCAAAGCCGCCAATGCGTGCAATGAGATCGAGCGTCAACGTGCCGAGTGAGCGCGAGGCCATTTATCAATCTCCAGATGTGAAAAAACCCGCCGGGGCGGGTTTGGTGTCCTGTTTTGGTTCATCTCGAATACGCCGCAGCAGCGCTAGTAGCCTTACTTCCATGTCGCCATGGCCTCTTCCAGGCTAATCGTCCCTTCTGCCTGGCTGTAAACCATGAAATCGCTCAGATCCATTTTTCCGCCGGCCACCCTGCTGGTCAGGTGAGTGAGCAGCGCAAAGTGACGTTCCAGACGGCGGTTTTGATCGAGAGTGCCGTACTTTTCTCGATAAGCGATCCAGTCCAGCACTTCGCGGTGGGTCAGCCGCTCCTTGGCTTCAGCAATGGTGCTGCCTCCGATGCGGTTCAGCACCAGTTCGTGCCAGAACTCATCGGAGGCGCTTAGTTTTTTGCCTGATCCTTCCCGGTGCCGTTGGCTTCATTGACCGCGTTGAGAATCGCAAAGCCCAGGGACGACTCCAGATTGAAGGCGTCTTCATAGGTGAGGGGCTCGGTACCCTCTTCGCCCAAAAGAACGCTGCCTGAAATGTACTTGGCATTTCGGCTTTGCTCGGCTTCGCCCGGAGCAAACAGGCGCTCGATGACGCCGAACGACTGACGGCGGATATGCACATCGAACTTCTCAGTTACTTCCTTATCGGTTTTTGAGTCGATGTGAACCCAGATCACTTCTTTTTTAACCAGTGCGCCGTCGACGATGCCGCCTTTGGCTTTGAGTTGCTTGAGGTTCATGTAAAGCCCTTAGATGGTTTTGCGGATCCAGGCGAGACCGCCGGAACGCTGAATGGAAACGGTCGAGGCAACCACTGCGTTTGCCGCGAAAGAAAACGGGAAGTCGGCCACATAACCCTCAAAGGCACACCAGGTGCGCGTTTTGGGAAATTCAAAGTCATCACCCGCCTCATTCAAGGTCGGCGGCGCAGCCCCATCGGCCCAACCAATGGCCCACTTGATGTTGTCCTCGTCATCCGCTTCGGAAAGCTGATGCACACGGACGTGGCTTGCATTGGTGGGGTCAGCGTTGAGGCCAATGGATGCCTGGCCGGGCGTGCGCAAACCCTTCTTGTAACGGCGATCTTTATCGCTGAGGCAGGTGTCTTCAATCTGGTCTGCCGGTGAGCCCGCCGGGTCGAAGGTGGTGATGCACTCCACCTCCATGACGGTCAGCGGGCCTGTACCGGGCGCAGCCGACACGAGGATGTAAGCCTGCGTGCCCTGTGTGAGAACGGACATGGGTGTCTCCTTTAAACGAAAAAGCCCGCACAAGGCGGGCCGGGGATCGGTGTTGGTTTAGCGCGGTACCAGCCAGTCCACATCGAAGCTGTAGCGGTAGGTATTGGTAGTAGGGTCGTGTGAGTCGCCGCCCCAGCGCGCAATATTGGCCTGGAGTTCAATAGCGTTTCTGACGGCTTTGGCAACGTCACGGGCCTGGGTCACGGAGAGCCCATAAACATCGATTTGCAGACTGAAACCGTCGATGTCCGGGCGGTGAGCCAGATAATTTTCAGGATTACCGCCGACCATCTGCCACACCACATAGGGCTTGGCCACCCCTTCAGGCGCTTCGCCAAAGGGGTAGATCCGCACAGGCGAAACGCCCAGCAAGGCCGTTACCGCCGGGTCAGCGGCGCACACGGCGAAAATCGGTGCGTACATCAGCGAGCCCCCAACAAAGCGTTGATTTCAGTGTTCAACACCGCGACAAAGCGATCGGTGACCGCCTGCACGTTGCTGGAAAAGGCCGGGCGCATAAACGGCACCGCCGGGTTGTGCTCGGTACCGAACTCGATGTAACGCCAGTGCCGGGTGTCGCCGCCCGGGTTGCCGGAGGCGTCCTTGCTGTGCTGATTTGAGCCCGAGCCGCCGCGCACGCCGACCCGCATCACCACCCCGCCTTCGCGTTTGGACTGCTTGCTCGACTCCTGGGTGATCAGGTTGCGGAACACCTTCTCTTTGGTGGCCGGATCGTCGATGGCCTTGGCGTTGGCTTTCGCGGCGTCACGCACGATGTTCATCGCTGCCCGCGCCGCTTTGCGCAAACCTTTCTTTTGCAGCCGTGGGCCCAGGGTGCGCATTTTGTCGACCACTCCATTGAGCCCCTGAATATTGAAGTGCATGCCGTCAGCCATCATTCACCCCCGTAGCGACAACAAGGGTCAGATACTCCAGGCCCGAGTTTCTGTCCGGGAGCGGTTGACCAATGATTGTGAAGACTTGCCCGCGATGCAGAATGCGCATGGTTGGCAGCACGCCCGGGCGATAGCGGATCGTGATGCGTCCGCTGGCCTGGGACTGGCTGGCCTGCGCGGCAATCAGGTCGCGGGCGCTGAGTGGATCGACAGCAGCCCAGACTCGCGCAAAATCGACCCAGGCTGTGGCTACCTCGCCTGTGGCCGGGTCTTGCTGTGTGGTTTGGTGCTGGATGACGACCGGGTGTCGCAGATCCCCCGCTCTCATGGCTCAGGCTCCTTTCTGGCCGGGCCAGTGAAGTTGCGGGACGACCACAGCAACGACTCCACCCCGAGCGGCACCTTGTCCGCCGTGGTGCCCACAACAACCGCTTCGCGGACGGCGTAGGAGTTGCCAAGCAGCAATAGCAGCGCTGATTTGAATGATGCGGGTATGTCGCTGGCTTGAAGAAATGCAGGGTTGTCGCAGTACCAAAAAGCCCAGGCCAAAGCAGACTCTGCATACAGCTCGATCAGGTCGTCGTCCTCCTGGTGATCGACCCGCAGGTGCTTGCGCATCAGCTCAATCGACAGAAGATCCGCGACGGTGATGGTCATTTTTTCGAGCCTTTCTTCTCAAGGTCGACTGGAGTTGTGGGCTCTGGCTCTGGCTCTGGCTCTGGCTCTGGCTCTGGCTCTGGCTCTGGCTCTGGCTCTGGCTCTGGCTCTGGCTTCAGGATTGGATCGGCCTGGACCTCTTCTGCCAAGCCCATTCCGATCAATGCTTCTGCATATTCGTCTTTAACCACCCGCACTTCGAACTGGTTGAAGCTGCCAGCGTGATAGTGCGAGAACTGACGCAGTGCGCGAATTTTGGTCATTGCGGTACCGGGGCAGTTACCTGCCCCGCCTCGATAATCAGCCGCCTGCAGCTGGGGTGAAGGTGCCTTTGATGATCGCGGTTGGACGGTAATGAGCCAGGGCCAAACGCTCTTCACACAGGATGGTCAGCATGTTTTTGACGAAGTTGTCGCGATCCTGATTGCTGACCTCGACCGTGGCGTCCATGCGATCCCATACCTGCGAAGCGAGATCAAAACCGCCCACGGTGAAGGTGCCCAGCGCCTGGGCCTTGGTGGCCACCACCGGCAGGCCCCACATGACCTTCGCCGCAAATGCAGCTGGGCCACCGAAGATGTAACGGCCATCCGCGTCTTTCAGCAGCGCAATGGCGTGCCAGTCACGGGGGTTGAGGATCAAGCCCGAGGCTTCGAACTCGGATTCGCTGGTCTGGAAGATCGCATGGGCAATCTGGTCGGCACGGGTATCGCCCTCGACATCCAGGCCAGCATCGTAGGCCGTAGCCACCTTGTTCAGGCCGATCAGGTTGTCGCCCGTGCCGTCACCGTTGAGCAGTTGGCCCTCTTCCACCAGCGCCAAACCAAACAGCAGGCGGTTGTTGACGTAAGACTCCAGCATCGGCGCGTCATCCATCACCTGGCGCGATGCCTGAATCCAGTGGGCAATGGTTTTGACGTTGGCGGTTTCTTTGGTGAAGGTCAGCTGAGATTCAGGCTTCAGAGTGCCTTCGGCCACCGATGCGGCGCTGTTGACGAAGACGTTTTCACGAACGTATTCGATTGCATTGGACGTGGTGCGACCCTGGGCCAACAGGTCACGGATGGTCAGGCGGCGCAGGCCGGGCATCAGGATGCCAGGGTTTTGCTGCGCCTGAATCAGCGCTCCCGCCGAACCCGAGCCACTGCCCAAAGCCTTGTTGAACGTCTTCACGTCAACTTTCCCGGAGGTCGAGCCGTTCCAGGACTTCTTGAGGTCTTCAGCGGTGCGCTCGGCGAAGGACTTTTTGGTCTCAGGGTTGTCCAGGCTGCCAGCCGCCAGCTTCTGCTCCAGATCAAACAGCCGGGTGCTGGATTTGGTCAGATCGGCCTGGACGGTCTGCAGGTCGGTTTGCAGTTTCTTGCTGATCTCGCCAGTGGCGGCGATCTCTTTTTTCTGCGCATCGAACAGTTGGGTCATGTTCGTTTGCGCGGTTTCGATTGCCTTTTGGATATCAGCCAATTCGGACATGAATTAGTTTCCTACAGATGGGAAGGACTTGATGCGATCAAGGATCGCGTTGATTTCGCCACCTTCGGAGTCGCTCCGAACTGCGGACTTGATGCGGGCGATAAACGCCAACGCTTCCGACTTGGAGAGCCCGGCGGAATCTCTCAGCCAGTTCTCCGCGTCACGGATGGTTTCAATGGTGTCCATGCTCTTGAGCGCCGATACCGTGGCGTGCTCATTCGCGGGGAAGGTGCAGATGCTGATTTCGCTCAAGCGGGAGACGTTTTTGAACGAATAGCCGGTCGCAATGGGCGCGCAGTCACCTTTTGCCGCCGAAAAGCCCACCGACATGCCGCCCACGGTGCCGTGGATCATTGCCGCCTTGAGGGCGTCCGACTGCGGGTTGCCGGGGGTCAGCTCACCCCGGACATGCAGGCCCGTGCTGTCCTCCGACAGATCCAGCCACTTGCCCACCGGGATTTCATTGCGCCGGTGGTTGAAGAACATCGCCACCGCCCGGGATTGGGTTTTCAGTGCGGCAGCAAAGGCGCCCGGTTCCATAATGTCGCCGTCGCTGTCGACCACGCTGAAGACGCTGGCATAGCCTTCGAAAATGCCTTGGGCGCCGCCGCTGGAGAACTTGATTGCGGCCTGATCGAAGGCCAGTGTTTTGCAAATGCTCGGCATTTCAGTCTCCAGAAAAACTAAACCCCGCTGGGTGCGGGGTTCGTTTTGCCAAGTTGGGTAAGCGGCACGTTCTGAGACTGCCGGGTTGCGACATCGCCGCCAGGGAGTGGCGGCCGGTTACCGACACGTCTGCCCTCGTTCACCGTAAGCAGGCCCGTGTCGATTTGGGTTTTCATGTAATTGGCCCGGGCCGTCGAATCACCGCTCAACAATCCGTCGCGGTTGTGCTCGGCGTGGATGCGGCCCAAGTCAGCGGGCTTGATCAGCCAGCGCAAAATGCTGGTTTCCCAGATTTCGAGGTACGGGTCCAGGGTGTACTGCAGGAAACCGAGGTTCTGCTGCTCGATGCCGGAGCCCCAACTGGTGGACTTTTCGACATCGCCCACCAGGTGCGGCGGTACGCCGAAGAATCGGGCCAGCTCGCTAACCTGAAACTTGCGCGCCGCCATGGTTTCGGCGTCCTGCGGGCTGACGCCGATGGCCTGAGTGGTGAACCCTGCCTCCAGCACCCACAGGCGCTTTTTAACCGGGCCACCGGAGATCTCCTTGAAGTTTTCCTCAAGCTGGTCGCGCTGGGCCTTGTTGAGCGTCTTGCCGTCGCCGGTCATCAGGATCTGCGGCGACTTCGCACCATTGGCATAGAAGTCACGCTGCTGATCCTCCATCGCCACCGCGACACCGACTGTTTTGGCGCCGAAGGCAATCGGGGAAAGCCCCACCAGCCCGTTAAAACCGAAGCCCTTGAGGTGGAAAATCTCCGACTGTTTGAAGTCGGCGTATTCACTGTCGCGGCGGTAGCGGTACACGACACGCTTGCCTTCAAGCCGCACGTCCATATTGACCGACATCAGCGGCACCAGGCTGATGATGTCGCCCACGCTGTTGCGTTCGATCAGCGCGTAGGCATTGCCGTAATAGCAAAGCTGCATGGTCATGGCGGCGCGGAAGTCGAAGGCGGTCATAAACTGGTTGGGGCTGTAACGCAGCAGGCGTGCCAGCGGATTATCAAAGCCAACTTTGGATCGATCCTCGCCCTTGGTTTCAAACACGTCCAAGGGCAGGCAAGCCGTTACGCTGGAGATAAGCCGCACGCAGGCGAACACGGTGGAGATTTGCAGCGAGCGTTCATCGTTGACGACTGAGTCGCCCACCACGCCGGTGGCGGAGACAGGCCCGGTCTGCGAGCCCTTCTCGGGAGAGACCAGGCGCCCACCAACGAAGAAGCTCGCCATACGCGCCCAGAAAGGACTGCGGGTGCGCAGGTCAATGCTGTAGTCGGTGTCTGCCATTACATACTCATTGGTCGATTGAGGAAGTCATCGATGTTTGCCGAAGGCATGGGGTTCAGTGACAGCAGCGTCACCGCGTTAAACGTGGCCATCAGCGGGTCGATCTTGGCCGAGCCCGAAGCCTGTTTGGTGATCAGGATCGAGTTGCCGCGTGGCTCGACTTTGGCGTTGCCGCAGCACCAGGCCATCATTGGCTGGCCGCCGTGGATCAAGGTGCCTTCGGCCAGCTTTCGCTCAGCGGTTTTGATTGCGCCGCCGAGCTTCCAGCCCTGAGAGATACCAATGACCTTTTCTTCGGGTACGCCGGCTTCGACAAGGGCGTCGAGAATCGCGCCGATACCCGCCGGGTCGAGCCCGACCTTGTCCAGCAGGCCGGATTGCTCAACCCGGGCAACCAGATTGGCTACCTGCTCCACGTCCTGACCGATCTGGTCGACCAGGGTGAGGTTTCCGTCTTTGGCAAAGTCGTGGAAGTTGGCAGCGACGGACTGGCGACGGACCAACACCGAGGGGTGAGCCCAAGCGTGATTCCACAACAACCACTCGCGTGTCACCCGATGCCTACCAGCCGCTGCAAAGCCCAGCAAGTCATCCAGCCCGCCGCCGTCGATGCCGATATCAATCACTTCGCACTGGCGTAGCAGGTCATCGAAGCTCAAGCCAGGGCGCTTGCCCTGCACCTCCCAAAAGTCCGCCCCGGCCCAGCGTTCGGACAGCAGCGCCAGACCGACTTCGATATTGGCGTGCTTGGCCAGAAAGCCGCGCAGCTCTTCTTCGCCCGCTTCCTGCGCCATTTTGAAGCTGCGCAGCAGGAAGGCTTCGTCCACCGAGAACCCCATGTTCGGGTTCACCAGGTGGAAGTTCTCGACCAGGCGGGCTTCGCCGCTCTTAATCATCGCCTGCGGAAACTCGTAGATCACCGGCAGGAACTGGTTGTCATCGATACGCCCGTCGCGTACGGCGCGGGAGTACTTGAGCTTTTCGCGGAACACACCGGCGGGCGGCTCGTTGGACTGCGTGGTCAGCCAGATCACAAAGCCTTCAGGCCTTGACGCCAAGCCGCCCGTGGCTTCGCGGATGATGTCCGGCGCCTTCACGTTCTTGCCGAACAGCCAGGCTTCGTCGATCAGCACGCCCACGGCCTTTTTGCCGCCCACCGTGTCGCCATCGGCGGCCACTACCTTGAGCGTTGCGCCGGTCTCGCGGTGGGTGATGGTGCGTAAGTGCGGCTGGACGTGCATCAGGTCGCGCAATTCTTCGTCGTGCTTGACCATATCGGCCGCAGGCTTGAACGAGTTATCAGCAATTTCCTTGGTCGGGGCCAGGATGATGAACTCGGCCGACATGCGCCAATTGCGGATCAGCGCGGTAAGCATGATCCCGGCAGCAATGGTCGACTTGGAGTTCTTCTTCGGAATACACAGCATGTACTCCGAGATCATCCGGCGCCCGGTGGTGTAATCGTAGGCGCCGAAGATCGCACCGGCAAAGTCGAACACCCACTCGGCGCAGGACTCGCCAATGGTCGGACTGCCCGGGGCGTCGACGATCTTCAGTTCGCGCAACACCGCCAGACCCGCTTCGGCCTCTTGTGGAAATAGAGGGCGCGGGATAATCGACTGCCCCAGGCGCAGTTTCTGCTCCCAGTCCGGGCAGGCGGTCGTCCATTGCATTTACTTGACCGCCTTCAATGGGGGTGGGCTTGAGCCGAAGCGCCCTGCCCCGGCAACCTTCGCCGCGTTTTCGCGCTCAGTCTTCTTGCCGGTCTCGCCTTTGCGCGGGTGCATAAAGGGCATCAGCGCTTTGGCGGCATCGACCCGCAGCTTTGCCTCGGCTTCATGGTCATTCATGGCAGCCAGCAGGAACGCTTTCGGGTCGGAGAATGACAAGGCCCTGTTCAAATCGAATCCCGGGCCGTCATCGGGATCAGCTGCTTGTGGCGCATCAGCAGCCGGTTGTTGCGCTGCTGGAGCTTTAACAATTTTGTTAACTTTTTTGTTAAAGGTGGTCCCGGCCATTGCAGCCATGACGTAAGGGTCTTTTGCCAGCCGTGATCCGGCAGCCGATGCGCTGGACGCCGCGTAACCTGCGGCGATGGCTGCGTCCTTGTTTGAGGCACCGCCCCGCAAAGCGTCGACGAATGCCCGCTTCTTGGGTGTTAAAGCCATTAACAAAAATTCCTGAAAAGGGGAAAAAATGTGCGCGTGCGGGGATGGGTGGTCTAGGAGCAAAAGGCCTCTGGAGTTTTACCCTCCCCCCTCCACCAAATGAGAAATATTCTCATCAAATCAAATAAGAATCATTCTCAGATTTACAAATAAGAATTAATTGCAACAACTTTATTGATAAATATTCTTATTTGCATATTTGTGACCGGAACGAGCAATAAAGATTGACATTTCAGCCTGTTCAACCTGCTGATTCCTCTCGTTTTTTTACGATATCGTGGCAAGGTCTGCACAGCGACTGCCAGTTGTTGCGATCCCAGAACAGCGTCATGTCGCCACGGTGCGGGATGACGTGGTCGACCACGCTGGCCGCTGTCACCCGGTCATCACGCTCGCAGTAGACGCATAGGGGATGGGCATTGAGGTGCACCAGTCGCGCCTGTTGCCATGCGTAACCGTAACCACGCTGCGTCGAGGTGGCCTTGTCATTGCGCCATGACCCAGGCACTGCGGTTGCGATGCGATTGGCTTGGGGTTGCAGGCGTGTGGCCAGTGTCTTGAGGCGGCTCATGCTGGATGGCGCGGTGCGCCGCTCATGTAGGTCAGAGGCTCTGACTCGGGGTCCTGCTCAATCCCCTCTTCCGCCAAGGCTGTGATCAATTGGGTCTGCTGGGTAGATATCCGCTGGAGGATCGCTGTCTGATGGATCTGTTCGGCCAGTACCTGGCTGAGCAGGCCAGCCAAAGAGCTCTGCTGCTCGCTCATATGCAATCGCCTTCCACTTGTTGAGTTGTTCACGCCGGGCGGCGCATCCGCTGCAGGCCATCACTCGGACCGCCGTGGCAGCTTGAAGTCAGCGAAGCGGTCAGCCAGGTCGGCGATCTTCTTCACACCCAAGAAACCAATCCAGATGCCTGCCGGGGTAGCCAGGCTGGACGGCAGGCCGAAGTACTCCAGCACCGCGATCAGGCTGGTGGTGAGCAGCATGCAGATGGTTGCTTCGAGCATCGCCTGCCGCCGAGTGCCCCCGCCATAGATGATCCGCAGCGCCGCCATTACAAAGGACAGTGTGGCGGCATAGATCGTCGGCGAGTGCTGACTCAGCCACGCGAGCGCTATCACCCAGGTGTCTGGCTTATCAGGCATATGAGGCATCCGGTGTCCTCCCGAGCTGGGAGCAGAATAGGTTCGGCCCCGACAGCACTCCCAGCTTGAGGCGATGGGTGTGGCGGGGCCGAAAACGAAAAAGCCCCGGCAAATGCCGAGGCTGGATATGGGTGCACAGAGTAAATGCTGAAACGACTTGCTGGAGCACGTACCTCAGCTTCTCATCGCGTAACTGATCAGGAAGCGCACGGCTTTGGCAGACTACACAGCGCAGCTGTGGTCTTTACTTGCGCACGCTATCTGCAGAAGCGACGAAGCCCAGTTGAATGCTTGGGCTTTTAATCGTTCGACCTACGAAACCGAGCCAAGGATATCCGACTTAACCAACTCCATTTGCCCGGTGCTTTTATATCCGAACTTAACAACATCGATTTCCGGTCGCAGCTGAAGTAACCAGTGCTTTAGAAGGCTTGTCTCGGTTCGAGACTCAGACCTGAAAGCTTCGAGTTTTCCTCTGTTTTCCGGAAGGTTGAAGAAATCTGCTAACTGTCGTGCCGACTTCTTGTCTCCGGTTTTGAAATACCAACAGGCATCGCCTTGGACGTCTACAAACCAATCAAGCTCATAGAGTTCCTCAACATAAATCTTAAGAAAACTAACCTTTAGAACACCTGCCTGATTTTCGTCCTGAGGTTGAGCGACGGTCACTACTGGAACTGCCCCGTCCGCGACTTCAGCAAGCCTAGTCTGAAGCCCAACTCGTATCTCTTCGGTCTGCTCTTCCGTAAGGGAATTTGAAAACAGAGGAACCCCACCTGAATAACCTTCTGGGCGCCCACTACCCAACAGGCCGACGACAGCATCAAAAAGGGTTTGAATTTCGCTAGAGATTATCGGATTCACTATATGAGGTCTCGTTCCATTGAGCCTAGAGAATGCAGCAGGTAATTAGATAATGCAAAAGCCCGACTCAATGATCGGGCTTTATCTGTGGTGTCCCGCTGTAACAGCTAAACACGGTGCTATGAAAACAGAGCTATTCCATATGGACAACTCTTTTTACGCAGCTTCGCGCAGGGCATCGAGAGCGCAGTCGATCCAGGCCACACCCGCCTTGATCAGCTCTCGCGCCTTCATCTCACTCACCTTGAAGTGCCGACCCACCCGCACTGCCGGCCACTTGGATCCGTAGTAAAGCCACACCATGTCGCCCATCTGCTGGTCACGCTTGCACAGCCTGGCTAACGCCCCATCAACGGCACATGCCAGCTCGTCGGTGATCGTGTACGACTTCGTGCTGGATGGCAGCGCATCACGCATCAGGGCAAGCATTGGCGAGGCATAACTGGGAATCCCCATACCGTCCATTCGCCACCAGCCCCACTGCTCAAGCATGTGTTCGGTATCACCCAAAGGCCGGTGCAGCGTTTTACGAATCATCATTTTTAATCCTCACCTATGGTTGTTTTCTGAATAGCGCTGCACGCCCCGCCGTTAGAGGCCTCCAGCGTATTACCGGATTCTCCGAATCTAACGCCTGTCTGCCCGTGGATCAGGCTGAAACCCTTCTGGTCTAGATGGCCGTGCCACTTATCCAGCGCGTCACGCTTGCGGCCCATCACGTCCGACTGGATGTACACCTTCACGTTGTGACCCATCGCGTGATTGATCAGCAGTTCACCGATCAGGTGGTCGATGCCGAGGTCTGCCCAGCCGGTACGGGCCACCTTGCGCAGGTCGTGACTGGTCCACTCGCCCTTGCCCAACCGGGTGAACACGGCACTGGCCTGCCCTTCACTCAGTGCCTTGCCATTGCGCGCCGGGAACAGGTACTGGCCGTCATAGCCTCGGGCGGTTTGGGTTTCGCGGTACTGGATCAACAGGCTGCGCACCTGGTCGGTCAATGGCAGGTGATGCTCCACGCCTGTCTTGGTGTGCTCAGCCGGAATAAACCACTCGCGTTCGGCCAGGCTGATATGCGGCCATCGTGCTTGCCGGGTCTCCCCTATTCGCGTGCCGTGACAAAGCATCATCAGGGCCAGCATGGCGTCAGCCGGAGCGTTCGCAATGGCCTGACCCAATTCGCCCAGCAGGTCCTGCAACTGCACACCACGCAGGCGCGACGGCTTGATCCCGACCTTGGCCTTGGAGAAGTCGCTGAACTTGATGCCCGCCATTGGATTGGACGTGATCAGACCCAGCTTCAACGCCTGACGGAATGCCAGGGCCAGCAACTGGAATGCCAAGCGCACATAGTCGATGGAAAGTGCTTCCTGCAGTGGCCACATGAACAAGGTATCGAGCGCGGCCTTGTTGACCTCAACTAGCGGCAAGTTACACAGGCGCGGCAGCAGGTGGCACTTCATGGCCGAGGCGCCGGTGTTCTTGCGCTTGGCCGACAGGCTGCGGTCACGAGCCATGCGATCGGCGTACCAAGTGAGCAGCTCGCCGGTGGTAGCCCACTGGGAAATGGTTGAGCCCGCATCAGCTGAAACACGCAAGCGCACGGCCGGCAGCTCGGCCAACACCTGCTTGGCGCTCAAGGCCGGAAAGGCGCCGATGCGATGCCAGCGGCGCTTATTGACCAAGTACCAGGAGCCCCGGGTGCGGTTCTTGGAGAAACGAAAGTGCAGCGCCGGGTGGCCAGCATCGCGCAGGTCGCGCACATGCTCGAGCTTGGCATTCCGCCCAATCTCGGCGTCGGACAGCTTCACGGTCAGGGTTTTGATTTTGACGTTCATTGCCCCGCTCCCACAGGTGATTGCAGGTCCACCACTTCAAAGGTGCTGGGCCACATCAGCCCGCCGAAGTACCTTGCCGCGCTTTCGTGCTCAAACAGGGCCACGGCCCGGTCGGGCTTATGGCTCAAGTCGAGCTTGTACGAGCAGCAGTGAACGGCCCAGCGGTAGGCGCTCAGTTCAACCGGGGCCAGATGATGGTTAGGCATGTGCAGCACCTCCCGAACGCATGGCCCGCAGCGCCGCCAGAGCCTTGTTGCCCACTTCGGGCGCGCTGCGTTCAATGGCCCGGGGCGGCAAAGCTAGCGGCATTTTCTGCAACGGCAGGCCCGCCAGAATGCGGCGCACCGTGATCGTGTAATTACGCTCAAACAGCTTGATGCTCAGGTCATGGGACAGCCGGTTGAGGTTTTCAAAACCGCACTCTTTGGCCGTGTGCCACACCGCGTCATGGGTCCACTTGGCCTGGCCGGCCATCGACGGATGTGCGTTACGGCAAGCCTCGCGGTGAGCCGCAGCCAGCCTCGGCAGGCCGAGCATTTCCGCTGTAGGCGTACACCAGCCGATAAACACGCCCACGTTCGGCACAAAATCCTTGGCGGCCTGGCGTGCCTGCATCAGGCCGAAGCGCAGTTGCTCAGTGCTGCAGATCCCGGCCTCAAGGAACCCGCGCATCCACTGCTGCTTGGCGGCTTTGTAGGTCGCCATATCTGGCCAAGCCTGCTTCCACGCCGGGAAAATCGATCGCAGTTCGCGGAACAGACCGTTGATGACCTTGGCCGTGGCCTGGGACAGCTCGGCGGCGGGCTGGATGTTTTCGCTTTCACCGGCAGCGATGAACTGGCCGGTCTGCACTTTGGCCCACAGGCCGGTGGCAATTACTGAAACTTGATTCATTGGGTGGACTCCTGATTCAGCCAGGTGGTGTCTTCGTCGTCGTAGGCGTCCTCAGTTCGAGGCTTGGCCGGAAACTGGCGGACGTTGCTAGTACGGGTGCTATCTGACTTCACCCACCTGACCAGCAGCGAAACCCACTTAGCCTGGGTGTTCAGTGCGCCTTCGGTTTGATGGTGAGCGGTGAATGGGGCAACAGCCTTCTTGGTGAACAGGTCAGCTGATACGCCGAAGTGAATGCAGTAGGTCTGCAAGAGATTGGCATCGGGCATCCAGTCCAGAGTCATCTCTACTGGGACCTTGGGGTTAACAGATTCCGGGGCTGGCTCTGGCTGAACTGCCGAGGATTCAACGGTTGTCGAGTTTTGCTCAGGCTCCGTAGGCGAAAAATTGTCGTCCGCGCCAAGAGTGTGGTTTTGATCTTCTTCAGGGATCTGGAATCCGGAATCAGGAATCAGGGCGTTAAGTAACGGTGGGTTAACCGCCCCTAACGATGCAGTAACGGTATTGCCCAGTTCCTTAACGTGAAACTTGCGGGCAGAACCCTTAACGACGAGTTTGTTTTTCCGTTCGTTAACGGTCAGATAACCGTTAACGTCTGGTAGCTCGCTGTCTTTCTCTGACCCGTGGGGGTTCTGGTGTTTCGTAAAGTTGCTGACCTCGATAACCGCATAACCCTCCGAGGTGTAGCGCGTAATAAAGCCTGCCCCAGCAAGGTTATTCAGGCCCACCTCGATGTCGTAGTTGTCACAGGGAAACAGCTCCATTTTGATACGCCTGACACGGTCTTCAAGCCGCCCTTCTCGGTCTGCCAGGCACCACAAACCAATGAACAGCAGGCGGTCAAATGCAGGGAGATCAACAAGCACTTCGTTAGTGAACAGTCCGGGCTTGATATTGCGTGCGCGGGCCATTACACGACCTCCCGCGTGGTGGCCACGGTAATGAAGAAAGGATTCAACGCAGGGCACGGCATTGAGTCGGCGGTATTGCTTGATGCTGGAATGGTGCTCATAATGGCTCCTTCAAATTGCTGTAAAGCTGTGGAAAAGCCGGTCTAAGCCACCGGCTTTTTTTGCCTGCGATTTGGTAACTGGATGGATTAACAGCTAATCCGAGGTGCTATTTCCGCGCTTGAAACGAGCGGATAATTCACTCACTCGATGCTTCAAGTGCTTCCAAGGGATAGAGATCTGGTCGCAACTGGTGTCGAGTCACCTGCCCCTTCACGGCCTTCTCAAACGGGATGACGAGGTCAGCAGGAACTCGCTGGTTGCGGTTGATGCACTGCCAGATACGTGGCTGACTCGTATTGCAGCGGCGAGCCAACTCAGCCTGCCCTCCTGCGAGTCGAACCACCTGGTCTATGGGTCTTTCTTTGCCTGGCATGAATAAGTGCCTCAATGGGTCGTGCCAAAAATGATAACTCAAGTTATAAAAATGGCCAACACATGTTATTTGAATGCCGATAACGTGTGTTTTAACCTTCAAGGTATGCAAACAAACAGCGAAAGCCTTAAAGACCGTATTCACGCCAAGCGCGTTGAGCTCAATTTGAGCCAGCAGCAGCTCGCGGAAAGGGCGCATGTCAGCCAGGTAACGATCCAGCACTTGGAGAGCGGGCGTAATGCCACGTCCAAGCGATTGGTAGATATCGCGAAGGCTTTAGGGGTGAGTGCCGAGTGGCTCACATCGGGGAAGGAAGCGCCTCAACAGTCCGAGAGCCATTCGAGCAACCTTCGAATGATCGCCCAACCAAACCAGATTTTTCGCTATCCGGTTATCAGCTGGGTCGCGGCAGGCGCCTGGGCAGAAGCCGTTGAGCCCTACCCGTCTGGATTCGCAGACCGATACGAAATGTCTGACTACGACTCAAAAGGTCCGGCTTTCTGGCTGGAGGTCAAAGGCGACTCCATGACCTCCCCGGTAGGTGTGAGCGTGCCTGAAGGTATGCTGATCCTGGTGGATACCGAGGCCGAGGTTCGATCAGGCAAATTGGTTGTAGCCAAACTAGCCGACAGCAATGAAGCAACATTCAAAAAGCTTGTTGAGGATGGCGGGAAAACCTATTTGAAGCCTTTGAATCCGGCCTACCCCATTGCGGTGTGCGCAGATGACTGTCGAATCATTGGAGTGGCTGTCCGCATGATGGGCAAGTTGTAACCTCCCCCCAACACAACTCATAGATTCGCAGAATCTTCGATAAGCCGGCCCAGCGCCGGCTTTTTCATGCCCATCAAAACCCTGACAAGCGCTCTACTCTGGACTTTTGGGCAATATGCCATTGCTCGACCGGAGAGATTTACTTAGAATTCTGACACTGTATATGTATACAGCTATTCAAGGAGATAATTATGGCAACGAGCAATTCCGTTACAGCAAAAACCGTTGGAACGTATGAGTTGATGGGACTACGAATACAGAAAATCGTTAACTCCCATGCCGCGCAAAAAACTCGGTGCGCAATCGTATCTAAGGGGGCAAATGAGCTGGATGAAGACTGGAGCCAGCTTCTCAGCGATTTAGAAGAAACAGACGGAGTGAAGGTTGCGCTGACCGAAACCGGCGCCACGAAAATCACCTGGCAATCTCCCGACGAATAATCTCGCACCCCCTCCAAAGAGCCCGCTAGCTGCGGGTTTTTTTGCGCCTGCCGCCAAAAATATAACTTAGGTTATTGACACAATTAAAACCTAGGTTATTATTTGCTCCATAACTTGAGTTATTAAGGCTTAGCCAAACAACTCCAGTGGACACCTAGGGGGAACCCGAACGCTCTTTAACAACGAACAGCTACACAGCGCCGGACGGGAAAGGTCGTTAGCGCACTCAAAGGCTGGAGCCTCCCTGAGTGTTGCCGTATCGACCTCGGTAAGACGGCGTGCAACAACACACCTCAAACAAATGGAGGATTTGCAGTCATGCACAAGTGAGCGATTCACCTGCGTGGAGCGGAAAGCCTGAAGGCCGCTCCCAATACCTGGTCAGGCAGCGGACAGCAGGGCCGACGATGTGACCGCGCATCAACCGAAAGGCAGGCCCACCCCAGCGTACAAAGCAAACTTGATGCAACAACCCCAGGCCGTCGCCAGTAGCGAGCCTGGGTGTATTACGGACACTTTCACTTCTGCACCTGGCTTGCCGGGTGCAGCGGGAAAACAACCGAGTACACATCATGGAATCGACAATCGTAGACGGTGCATGGAAAGGCCACCTCGGCCGAGGCCTTGCGCCGCGGGAACTGCAATTCGTACTGTCAGTTGCCCAGGGACTGACAGCCAAAGAGATCGCCAGAGCGTTCGACATTGCGCCGGGCACCGTGGTCAAGCGACTGGCCTGCGCCATGTACAAGCTCGGCGTTCACCGCCAGGGAGCGATGGTCGCCGAAGCGATGCGCCGGCAGATCATCACCCCGCTCTGCCTGCTACTGGCCGGGCTGATCGCAATGCACGCCACTACTGACAGCGAAATGTCGCGCCGAGACCGCCGACCTTCAGAACGCCGCTTCGCCGAGATGCGCCTGGTGCGACGCGCCGAAGCGCTCGAACTGACCGTATAACCCGAATCAACTAGCGCCACGACAGCCTGTCGCTAACTGCCCGAGCCCCTGGTACTCCCCAGCAACAGGACGCATCGGTCTGAGCTCCGGCTTTGTTCCGGCTTGAGTACAGACCGATGCGGACGCCAACTCAGCAGACGCTGGACACCTGCATCACCCCTTCCCTGCTGACACTTAAAACGGAGGATTCAGCCATGCACAAGTAAATCGTGATGGGCACGCCCGCACAGCCTTGCTCTTACATACGGTGGCGTTTTAAGAGTGCAACACAGCCCGGTTTCGACTGGGCTTTTTCATACCTGCAGTTATTCGTCAGCCCTCCCTTGTCGCAAGACCAGAGCGCTGACGAATACCCGCAACCCAAGTCGAGGATCGACCATGCATCCATCAATCGCCCAACGCATCACCGTTCTCGACGGCTTGCGCGCACGTGCTCATCAGGCCACGGCCGAGTTCTACCAAAAGCCCGGCGTAATGCCGCCGCCATTGGCGCCGCTCTTTATCGTCAAGCCGATAGGCAGCAATGCCTTTGAAGTCGTTGAGCGGGCCACAGACAAGGTCATCACAACGCGCACTGGTATCAACGCCGCAGTAAGTCATTCCTATGAGCTGGAAGCGAAGGCTCGGAAGTTCAACGTTAAGCAGTTCGGTAAATTCCTGAGCAGTTGGACTTTACGCTTTGGCATCACGCTGACCGTGTTCGTCTTCTTCGGTAGTCAAATGTGAAGCGCGTCAACGCATCAGTACGATGCTCGTGTTGAACGACTGTTACGCAATGCACCCATGACAAGCGATCCATAAACACATCTTGACGGCGCACGAAGCCCATGCTAAAGATTAGCTTCCTAACTATGATTGCAGAGGGATGACTGCCATGAAAGAAATGTAAGTAATGAGCCCTGCAAAATCAGTTAGATTAAAAGCCACCTTGAAGGTGGCTTTTATTTTCATTTCTAATCTTGACCCTCCATGTCTTTTTCCTCATCCGCTATGTGCTGATCTGCAACAACTTGAGCATCGTTAACAATTTCTGACAGCTTAGAAAGATACTTATATCCATATACCTCTTCATAACCTTCCAAAAACTGAGGAGTCTCTCTAAAGTCTTTAAATAATGGCCAATCGTGATAAGCCTCATCACGAATTAACTCTCCAATCTTACCAATTTTCAGCATAAAGCCTTTAGCAGAATCGTAATCTTCAACTAGAACAGCACGCGCCAAACGGAAATCATAGATAACTGATGACCAATCTTTTTTCTCCAGAATTCTTTTTGCTGCAGCAACTCCGTTTATCTGCCTAACAGCAATAGCATGATTCAACGTAAAAAGACGATCCATTAAATCTTCAGAAATTTTCGGCATTTTTTGGGCAAAACGACATAACGCGGCAGCCTTATGGAATTGCCCCAAATGAAGATAATCGTATATCAATGAGTTCAATTCTGAATCTGCTTGCCGCCTTTCATCTGGCAGCATTTTTCGCCACACTGTATGGCCCAACATAACCCCAACTTCCATAACCACATGACAAGTGTTGAAAAAATACTGCGCACCAACATCCAACTGCCCACCAACTACAGCATCAGCAGAAAGTTTATAGCCAGCATCCTTACACATCTTAAGGTACTGCTGACTAATAATCCCATCACAGTGAGTAAATAGGTTCCTACGCTGGGACGCCTCTATAAAAACCGGCCAGCTATCGAATTTTGTCAATGTCTCAAACGCAAATCTTTTCTCAAACTCTTTAAACTGTTCAATGTAACTTTTCCTTCGGACAGTTTCGATTTCCTTTTCGAGCACAGCCGCTTTGAACTCATCAAGAGATGGATATTCTAGAACTTCACAAACACTAAATTGAGCTCCTATATTTTTAAACAAGTCCGTTCGTGTAGAATAAACACCCTCTATCAACTCACCAACAAACTTATCAAAACATGTAAACAAACCTATAAAAAGACTCCGCTCTAAGGTTGCGATTGTGGCATCATTCTCTAATCGTCTCGCAAGCCTCAACATCGTTCTTAAATTACGAGCAGCTACTAGCTTCTCCTCAGCTGAGCAATCACTTTCAATGATGGCCTGATTTATTAAAAAAGTACTCTGCACTTCTTTTGCACGCTTTATATATGCTTTTCTTGCTTGAGGAATGCAGTTTTTTGCCGACTCTTCTATATCGTGAACTTTGTGCACAAACCTACTTAATGCACTTGCAATAAGGTGCAAAGGTGCATCGACAAATTCCGCCTCAACCTCTTCACTAGCTTCTACGACATCAATTGTGGCTGCGACGCTGTCTGTGTCTACAGACTGAGCTAAGTCGTTCATTTTCCTTCCTTGTCGACATATGAATTCATGTAAAAATCTATCGATCTTCCCACAGTGCCACAAGCGCAGGCATCCCTTTTCGAACGAAAAATAACGGATGATCCAGCCTGCTTGCGCCATACCAATGACGAGCAGAGGGATTGACGGCTTCGAACGCGCTGTAATGCCCCACTAAGGGCGCGGCTCTTCGACTGCAGCCTAGATCGCAGAATATGCACAATCACTGACAATAATTGACCATCCCAAGGGGCGCATAGTGAGCTAATGACGAAGCTGTTCGGCCTCAACTCCAATCATGAGCTGTCGACACTCTTGGTCACCATCGAACACACTAAGCGCGCTGCCGATCTGCTGCATGAGGTGGAGCGTGAATTCTTCATGGTACCCAGCGAGCCATCGGGGGAGCCTAAAGACGAAGGCTCGACTATTGACTAAGAGCGCCTGGTAAATTGCTGGGGATCGACACCGGCCGAGTAACTCAAGCAGTTTAAGGTGGCTTTGCCGATCGCTGCGGCGAATTCCGCACCGGGCTATGAAGCGCCTGTAACAGGTGAAAAGTGGTCACTCACTTGCGATAACAGCTCATGGGATTACTACAGCCTTGCGGAGCTGATAAAAGACAACTACGGCCATGATGGCGATGGGCACTAGGCCAGCTTCAAGCCTGGGTTGTAAGAGGGCGACACGGTCTATCGTGCAATCGAGCACAAGAACGACCCGGCGGGCTTCTTGCCTGATGCAGACCAGATCACTGAAATCATGCTCAACAACGTAGCATCAAGCGACGCAGGAGAGTGGGTGGATGCGCACCCATCACGGGACAAGCATGCTCTTCTAGATCTGGAGGCGTCGCTAGAGCCGCTTAAAGCCTGGGCACGCGAATACTGCCAGCCGGGTTTTTTACGGTCGAAGCCATAACCGCGCATGACCTCACCCAAGAGGAAGTGCGAGAGGCTCAGGCATGACCAACCACCCCAAAGGCGGCATGTGCTGCGCCTGCTGGCAGCCAAGATCCTGATAGACCGTAACGTCCAGCGCTCCGCAGTGGTATCACGCCGCGACAACAACGACATGTGGGCCATGGCCGAGAAACTCGAAGCCATCGCCAAACGCATCAGCAAAAACTACCCGTAACCCCCCCTTCTTTGAATGCCTGCCGGTGATCGGCGGGAGAGGTATCCCTATGTCGGCAATCCTTCAGCGTTTCCACCAGGTGGCAAATGACGCGCTCGTAAAGATCAGCGCTCACTGCCTACCCGGCGCCAAGATAGCACTGATGATCTACACCCCAGGCAAGCCCGAGGAAGACATCATCCTCAAGGATCAGGGCCTCGATGATAACGAAGTAGTCAGTTCCCTGCTCCGACACGGCCTGAGCATCGACGGCGACAATGCCTACAAGCGCGACCTCTGTGACGCGATTGTTGGGGCCTTAGCCATGGGCGCCCAGAACAACAACCCACCGCCAGTCGATCACTGGGGCCAGCGCTTCTGGGATATCGGCCGTGAAGAGCGGGCTGGATGCGAAGAGCTGGTCGCGGCCCTGCGTCTCGCCGTGAACCGCTGGACTCTGCTGGCAAACGAGCTCAAGCACACCACTCCTGAGCATGAGCGAGAACTCGCCGAAATTTCAAAAGCAAGCAACGCAATCGCCAAAGCCACCCGATAACCAACCTTCTACTGCCAAGAACGGCGGCTTGGAGAGACACCTATGGAAACTGAAATCCTCTCAGAGGAAGAGCTGGCTGACCTTACCGGCTACAAACACCGTGGCTATCAGCGCCAATGGCTCAAGGCTCGCAACTGGGTCTTTATCGAAAGTCGCGGTGGTCGTCCTCTCGTTGGCCGGATGTTCGCCCGTATGAAGCTCGGAATAATTTCGCCAACACTAGCAGCCCAACCCCCGCCACCAGCCCCTACCTGGACCCCTGACTTTTCTCGAGTAAGTTGAAATGCGCCCTCGCAAAACCGAAAACCAACACCTGCCGCCAAGGATGTATCAGCGCACGCGCCTGCGTAAAAACGGGAAAGTGTGGACGGCTTACTATTACCGCGATGCAACGGGCCATGACATTCCGCTGGGCAAGGATATTAACCAGGCCCGTATGAAGTGGGCCGAACTGGAGTCAAAAGAAAAACCTTTAGACCTGCTTGTAATGAGAGGGATATTTGATAGATACGCCAGGGACATAATTCCAAAGAAGGCCCCAAGGACGCAAAAAGACAATGCCGCCGAACTTCGCCAACTGAGGGCGGTATTTGATGATGCGCCTATTGATGCGATATCGCCGTCTATGGTCGCCCAATACCGCGATGCCCGTTCTGCCAAGACTCGAGCCAATAGAGAGCTCGCTTTGCTCTCGCATGTATTCAACATTGCCAGGGAGTGGGGATTAACTCGACAGGAGAATCCGTGCCTTGGTGTTCGCAAGAATAAAGAGAAGCCCAGGGACTATTACGCCAATGACGAAGTGTGGGCAGCGGTTTATGGCTGCGCACCACAAGAAGTTCAGGACGCAATGGACTTGGCCTACCTGACTGGGCAACGCCCGGCAGATGTTTTGGCGATGCGCCGCGACGATATGGCGGGGGATTTTCTGCTGGTACGCCAAGGCAAGACGGGCAAGCGCCTGCGCATTCACTTGAACACCAGTATCGGCCGCAGCAGTCTCGGGCTGTTGCTTGACCAAATCATGCAGCGCAATGCTGCTCACACCTCGCCTTATTTCATTCTCAGCAAAAGCGGTGTGCGGGTGTCCTGGCAAATGATGCGCAACCGCTGGGACGCCACTCGCTTGCTTGCCGCTGACAAGGCAAGAGCATCGGGATCAGAGGAGGAAGCAAAGCGGATCATGCAATTTCAGTTTCGCGATATCAGGCCAAAGGCTGCGTCGGAAATTGCAGATATTTCGGAGGCGAGCGCGCTTCTTGGGCACTCAAAAGAAGGGATTACGGAACGGGTTTACCGGCGTATCGGAGCCGTCGCCAAGCCCACAAAGTGAAATAGTTATGGAACACCATGCCCAAAGTAATGGAACACTTCACCTTCCTGCGCCCAATAAAAAACCCCGTAGACCTTGATCTACGGGGCTTTCGAATGTGGAGGCCGAAGCCGGAATCGAACCGGCGTGGGCGGATTTGCAATCCACTATTTTCTCCTTAAAAATCATAATCTTATGGATAATGCGATTCCGCAAGCGCTTCATATTTTGGCAACTGAACGCCAAGCATATGAAGGGTTTGGTTTTGAGGTGCGGAACTGATTTGCCCCCCCCTCGCACCGCATCCTGCCCATCGCAAAATACTCACTCAGCACAATCACCGGCTATGCTTTTCCTCACAGAGGATCACATATCATGAACTCACACCTAATTCCCGCCCTCCTTTACAAACTCAATGAAAATCAGCTTGCCCTTGAGGCTGCCATCATGGAACTGACACTATGGATTGAGCTGCAAGGCCCATCTGAGGTAGGAGAAAATGTTCGTGGGGCACTAGACGTAATTACCCAGAATGAAGAGTTCATCAACGTTTCACTAAAAACGCTCATACAACCTGAATGAAAAAGCGTAACTGATGCAGAGAAGCATTTACCCAGAGTAAATCACTTGAAAATAGCTCTAGTGAAGCTTGATGGAGTCATCACCAACCGCTAAAAGCTGATAATCGGTTACTGCCTGGACTAGCGACTCAGCCAATATTTTCAAGCGATCAATTTCTTCTTGTGGGCGTCCTGAAGCTTTAGCCTCACGATAAAGACGCAGGGCTTCTAAGGCCTCTAAGATCAACGGCTCACCAGCTTGGGTCATCCCCAGAATTGTCCTCTTCATCAGTACACACCTTCCTAGTACTCTCATCAGTCTAGCTGCTGCCCATTGACACTCATTCTCGACCCAGAACTATCGCAGGCCAAAGGCAGCTATCGGCCAATAGCGGTCGCCCACGAAAGACCACTTCCGACCCATTGCTGCCTGCCGAGTAAGGCATCTAGCGGCCAAAACTGTGTGTCGGGAGCGTCTAGGAAGTCCGGGGCTATTCAATAAGTAGCACGCCGATGATCTGAGAAACTACGTGCTATTGATTGAAAAGGATCTACGGGGAGTCTATATGTTGCCGCGATGCTTTATGTTTCGAGAACTTCCCAAAACTGATGCTCAACTCGGTTGCGCCCCATTTTTTTTGCGCGATACAGAAGACTGTCGGCCTTTTCCAGTAAATCAGCCGGTTCAATTACGCCATCCTGGTGGTTTGAAGCGACACCTGCGCTGATGGTCACAATGCCTGCCGAACTGCCCCTATGTTCAATGTCTGCAGCTTCTATTGCTGACCGCACTTCCTCAGCGATCTTTACTGCTCCTGCCAAGTCTGTCTCTGGAAGCAGGATTACAAACTCTTCCCCGCCATACCGGGCAGCTAGGTCTGCTGGGCGCTTTATGTTTCTGCCTATTAACTGTGCGATTTGCTTTAAACATTCGTCGCCGAGAACATGGCCATAATGGTCGTTGTACTGCTTGAACCAATCTATATCGATGAGTATGAGCGCTACGCCACTTTCAGTGCGGAATGTTCTCGACCACTCTTGTGCCAGTTTGGCGTCGAAACACCTACGGTTAGGCAGCCCCGTAAGGCTGTCTGTTTTCGCAATATGCTCTAAATCGTGCTGCGCAAGACGCAGTTCCTCTTCTGCCACCAACAAACGTTGAATTTGTCTGTAAAAGAGAAATCCCAGACTGGTCAGCACAATAATTATAAGCACCACCATAATCGATGCTTGATAGACGTACGTCCACCATGTAGCAAAAACTGAGTCTAATGACAATCCTGCTGCAGTGACGATCGGGAGGCCCGGTATTCGGCTATAGGCATAGACTCGTTCTACCCCATCCACCATAGACGTCAGGCTTGCTGTTCCGTCGTCGCTGTTTATTAAATATCGACTAAACAGCTCTCCCTTTGCGATATTAGTAGTCATCAGCGTGTCAATCATTGGGCGGCGAGCCAGCAAATCGCCATTATTCAGCGCGAGCAATATCACCCCTTGCTTGTCTACGTCTAAACGCTCAAAGAAATGTTGAAAATATGCGACAGGCAACGTCGCCAAAACCACGCCGCTGAAGCTGCCATCTGGGTATTGAGTGCGGCGGCTGACAGGGATGATCATTTCGCCGGTGGTGCGGCTCAAAATGACCTGGCCTATATGGATGGCAGTGTCAGGGTGATTCTTATGGTAGATAAAATAAGAGCGATCGCTATTATTCTTTGCGACAGCCTCAGAGGAAAACGAATTGACTACCCAGTCGCCATTACTGTTATAAATGAACAATCCTTGAATTCCGTCGGTTGCCTCGACATTGCTAGCCATTACTTTGAATAAACGAGTTCTCTGTTCCGCGTCAAGTTTGTCATGTTCAACACGCTCTGCAAGGTTCCTTAGAATGCTTTCAGCCTGACGTAAGGTATCTTCAGCCTGCTGCTCGGAAGCCCGAACAATGTTGCTGACAGCAATTATGGCATTCATCAATCGTTCGTTCGCGGATTGCTTTAACTGCCAAGCAATTGCGGAGACTAGCGTGACACAGATCAAAAAGATGAAAGCTATCAGGCCCACAGAGAGAGCTTTGGGTGTTAATCGACCAGACACGAGCATTATCGTTTTCATTGATCTCATCATAGCTTAGGCGTGCTGAGCCTTCCTGTGAATTTTCTGTAATTAATAATTGAATCGCCCTTAATTTCTTAGATAGTGGGCGACCGCTTTTGGCCGATTCTGTTGAAAAAGTCGGTCCTTCCAGACAGCGCGCATACTGACCGCTGAAAACGCCTTTTTTGCGCGCCGCTATGCGAAACCTGAGCCCGGATTCCTCTGCTCAAAGTAAAGATTTCAATCTCAAGCCCTTACTTTTCTGCCGTGGAAGCCATGAGCGACTTTTTCAACAGAATCGGCCGACTGCTGCCTTTGGCTAACGTCAGCTATGCGTCGATAACAGTCCATCGTAATTGGCTGCAATCGGCTGTATTCGACCATTCCTTAGCTACAGCCATTGCTCTTAAACCGTCATTGAGGGCTTTCGCACTTTTCACATCATTACACTCAGAACCCATCCTGCAATCCCGCTCCCGATGACAACCAACCACGGCGCAAGCTTCCAGAACATCAGCGCAACCAGGGCCAGCAATGCCAAGCCGAAATCCTCAGGCTGCAAAATGGCACTAGTCCAGACCGGCTGATAAAGCGCAGCCAATAGCAGACCGACAACCGCTGCATTGACCCCGGCCAGCGCGGCCTGAGTACTCACACTACGGCGCAATTGCTCCCAAAACGGCAAGGCACCCAGGGTTATCAAAAAAGAAGGCACATAGATCGCCAACAGGCAGATCATCCCCCCGGCCCATCCCGAAGGGGGGGCGTTCATAGATGCGCCAAGGAATGCAGCGAACGTGAATAAGGGACCAGGTACAGCTTGCGCGGCGCCATATCCTGCCAAAAAAACTTCATTGCTGACCCAGCCGGAGGGCACCACTTCGGCTTGCAGCAGTGGCAGAACGACGTGGCCGCCACCGAATACCAGTGAGCCGGACCGGTAGAAGGCATCCACCAGTGCCACGGTTTGATTGGGCAACAGCTGGTTCAACAACGGCAGACCCAACAGCAATATCAGGAACAACGACAGCCAGACCGCCCCGGCCCGATGACTGATCGTGATCGGCAGTGGTTCGTGCTCAACCCTCTGCCGGGGCTTGAACAGCAGCAGGCCTGCAAGTCCGGCAGCAACAATCACGCAGACCTGTCCCAATGCAGACGGTGCAAGCAGGGCGGCGCAGGTCGCAATGGCCATGAGGGTGATTCGCGGCACGTCTGTGCACAGATGTCGTGCCATTCCCCAAACGGCTTGAGCAACCACCGCGACAGCGACCACCTTGAGGCCATGCAGCACGCCAGGGGGGATAGCTGTGCCACATTGGGACATGCCCAGCGCAAACAGGATCAGCGCCACGGCCGAAGGCAGCGTAAAGCCAGCCCAGGCCGCCAAGGCCCCGCCGTATCCCGCGCGCGACATCCCCAGTGCAATGCCAACCTGGCTGCTTGCGGGACCGGGCAGTAATTGGCAGAGCGCAACCAAATCCGCATAGGTACGCTCGCTCAGCCAACGCCGTCGTGTGACAAACTCATCACGGAAGTAACCCAAATGCGCAATAGGCCCTCCAAACGAGGTCAGCCCAAGACGTATGAAGATGAGAAACACCGACCAAGCGCTGCTGCGCACATCAACATAAGAAACGGCCATGCATTTACCTATCTGGTTCGAAAAGCCTGGTTCAATAATCGAATTATGAAAGCGAAGTACGATTGGATTGCCCCTTGATGTCGTAGACATATCCGAGGGGCCACTTTTGGCCGATTTCAGCCTGTCACCAAGGGCTGCAACCGACCCAAAGCTGCACTTCGTTTCTGCATGCCTTGGCGAAGTACCGTTGTTCGTCTGTGAACACGATAGACTCATTGGAAACCCTCTGACGTACGCAACGTAAGGAATTGCCTGTAGAAATTTTACGTAAAATTTACGGGGCCTTGGGGTCGGGTATCTAATACTTCGCGGTACAAATTTGGAATGCTCTGTTATGTCCCTCGCAGCAATTCGGCTTATCGGCTTCATCGTAGGCATTTTTTTGATAACGCTGGCAATAAGCATGGCTATTCCCATGATCACTTTGGTGGCTTACGAGCGGAGCGATGAGCTGTCGGCCTTTCTCTGGTCGAGTTTCATTACCTTTATCTGTGGCCTTCTATTGACTGTGCGGGGGCGCCCGGATGTTGGTCAGCTTCTTCCGAGGGATATGTACCTGCTGACTACGAGCAGTTGGATGATTGTTTGCACTTTCGCAGCGTTGCCCATGGTGTTCATAAGCGATATCAGCTACACCAACGCGTTTTTTGAAACGATGTCTGGCATCACAACCACCGGCTCGACGGTACTCACCGGGTTGGATACCGCTTCTCCCGGCTTGTTGATTTGGCGCTCAATGCTGCATTGGTTGGGCGGCATTGGTTTTATTGGCATGGCCGTGGCGATTCTTCCATTGTTGCGAGTGGGTGGTATGCGTCTGTTCCAGACAGAGTCTTCAGACTGGTCAGAGAAAGTGACCCCGCGCTCCCATATGGCAGCCAAGTACATCCTGCTTCTCTATCTGGGGCTAACTGGCATCGGAGCTTTGGCGCTTTGGCTCGCTGGAATGACGCCGTTTGAAGCCATCAACCACGCGATGTCGTTGATCTCCACCGGTGGATTCTCCACCTCAGATTCCTCACTTGGACATTGGACGCAACCAGCGATTCACTGGGTAGCCGTAACTATCATGATTCTGGGCAGCCTGCCATTCACCTTGTACGTCGCGACATTGCGGGGCAATCGGCGTGCGCTGATCAAGGATCACCAGGTACGCGGATTTATCGGGTTTTTGCTCGTCACTTCGCTGGCTGTGGGTACCTGGCTGTGTTTTCACAGCGATTACGGATGGTGGGATGCGTTTCGTATCGTGGCAGTCAATGTGACCTCGGTCGTTACGACCACCGGAATTGCGGTTGGCGACTACACCTTGTGGGGCAGCTTCGCCGTCTTGCTGTTTTTCTATCTGACTTTCGTCGGTGGATGCTCAGGCTCCACTGCAGGCGGTCTCAAAATCTTCCGTTTTCAGGTGGCGGCCGCTCTACTGGTCAGTAGTTTGAAGCAGTTGATCCATCCTCGAGCCGTGATTCAGAAGAAGTACAACGGTCATCCCATCGATGAAGAGATCGTGCGCTCGCTGTTGACCTTCTCGTTCTTCTTTACGATCACTATTGCCGCCATCGCCTTGGGCCTGGCTCTCATTGGCCTTGACTGGACAACCGCGTTGAGCGGTGCCGCTACTGCTGTTTGTAACGTAGGGCCCGGGATTGGCACGATCATTGGGCCAGCTGGTAACTTCTCATCATTACCTGATGCCGCTAAATGGCTGCTTACCGTTGGAATGCTTCTGGGGAGACTGGAAATTCTGACGGTGTTAGTACTCGTAACTCCCGCTTTCTGGAGATATTGACCCACTTTGTAGAGCTCTAAGACTGGGTGGCAGGCGAATGGCCTGCCGCTGACTTGCCTAATCTCGCCAGCGACAATGTTGAATTTTAAAAACGCGGTGAAGACAAAGTCACAACTGACCGCTATTGGCCGAACGCAGCCCTTTGCGAAGGGCTGTTTTGGGGCGAATCTGGATATTGGGCCATAGGAACCGCTGGCTCTGACACTAGCACCCCATGCTTACTTACTTCCAAAAATCGAATTAAATCATTGAATTGCATCTCGCACTCACTGCATCGGCGCCTCGCGATGCTTTACCTTGATTAACGATCTCCCGCCGCATTATTATCAACGCCCCGGTATACCTCTCAAAAAAATACAGCACTATGCGTTCACCCTCCCTGCATTACTGCCCTTCTGGGTTGGCCTAAGAATCCACTCGCATCTAGACTGACATGACACGTGCCTTCTGCTAATTTAAGGCCTACCAGTTAATTATTCTGTAGGAGGTTTTTTATGCCGTTACCCGTCACGCCGTCATACGAACACTGTCTACGCGAGTTACGCATCGTATCAATTAACACTGCACAACTGGCCGAACGAATAGCCACTAACTTGAACCCGCAAGTAGTGTCTATATCCCCAGTTGCTCTTCAAACGCAACTATTCCAGCACATGCATGCAGTGGGCTTACAGCAAGCTCGCAGCACTATACGATTGGCCGGTTGGCTCAATTCATTAGCTAGGCAAGGAGGGCTTTCACATTGCCTAGCTGCAACTTTTCTGGACGAAGCTGTTGCAGTGGGTGCCCAAACTGGCGTCGTATCAGTATGAACGCGCGCTCTGGCTTCGCCATAGATCCTTTCTCCAGCATGAACATGCCAGACCAAGTTCTAGCTGGTCTGTACAAGCGGTTGGACGCAATAGAACAAGCCACCGACACCCAGCAGATTTACTTGGCTACTGAAAAGGCCGAAAGCTTTGTAGAGGCTTTAGAAGCGGTCAACGCCCTGAGACAGGCAGATATATTTAGGATTTATCAGGTGATAGAGGCAGTAGCCCAAGCACGAACCATGGCGCTGATGCCGTGATCAGTAAAGATCTAAACGAAGACACCATGAATCGCCTGTCTTAGTAAAAAACTGCCGGCGACTGTCACGCAAATATAGATCGCGCGCCTAAGCGTTGAAACTATAACCACCCTCCTTTGGCGTCCTGCCGACCGAACACAACCCACCTATCGCGGTAGTGAACAATCCATACATCGCTGGTAGTCTCTGCTCCACGTTCGCCAGACATTAAGGGATGGAGGCGAAAATAGAAGCCCTGGAGCCGCGAAACTCCGGGGCTTTGCTTTCTGACTATTGAGCTATCGTGTACACGATCAATGATACGGTGACGATCCAGAGAGACATTAGCAAAACTGAAATCCTGATGAAGCCCATGTCCATGATCATGATCATTACTTTTCTGAGCACAACGCTTTTACCTATAGTTGGAGCTTAGCTCACTGCAGCGTACATGAAATGCGACCGAGCCTGCGCGATCTTAACGACACACCCTCAGCACATACTCCTGCAACCCCTTCAAGGCTGCTCGGTCTTTAATGATACCTGCCCTGATATCGAGAACAGTTCGTCCAGCAGCACCAGCGAATTCGACGGCTCCACCATCATCCAAGCGGGCGGTGCTGGTGGCATCGAACAGATTGCCGCTACTGGCACTAAAGCGCCCTGCGATGCGCAGCCGGCGATCACCAGCGGCAACATCAGCGTGCAGCCTTTCATTTTCAGCGAGTGCATTTGTCATCTCCTTGGTTGCTTTGGCGTCGAGTTCGGTCAGGGCCTTCTGCGTGGCCTGCTGCTTCTCCAGCGCCTGGCGCGCCTGAGCGGCTGCAGCGTTGGAAATAGCAGTTAGGTCGGCATGATGTGTCGCGCTCAGTTCTGCCACTTGTTTCCCGTACCGCCAGGTGTCCACTTTCCATGTGGCAAAACAAGCAATGGCCAGCAGCGCAAGCACTAGCCAGCGAACCGAACTCATGCCAACACCTTGAGCGACCGGGCATACAATGCCTGCCGATCGGCAGCACCATTCTGGCCACCGTTGATGCGCTGAGTGATCTTGTCGAACTGGCCAGCGTCAGCAAGCGTGTTCAGGCCCTTGGTTGCCCAAAACCATGCCGCTGACATGCAGGCGTACTGAGGTACCTCCAGAAGTTCAGGCTGCTTAATCAGGTCAAGGCCCAGTGCTTCGCCGCACGCCAAGTAGTTGGCCCGCCCGGTGATCTGGATCAGGCCACGACCGCAATACTTTTGGCCGTCACCATCAGCTTCTGGCGTGTTGCCCAAGCGTTTGGCAAGTGAGCCGGTGTCGTACTTGCTCAGGTACTGTTCGCCTCCCAGTTCGCGCACATAACGGAACTGACCGCTTTCATGTCCGACCTGGGCGATAAAAGCTGCCTGGCGCAATGTGCCTACGATCTGATAACGCACCATTGCCGTGTTTAACGCAGGAACAAAAACGCCGGCTGACTGGCCGGCGTTAGGAAGAATATGCAGCAATTGCTGCTTTGAAATAGGCATAAGGTCCCCTTTTTTACAAATACTTAATATTTAGAGCTATACCATTCGTTAGTGGCTATTTGATATTTCTTCAACTCCCAAAATCATTATCCGGAAGCAACGACATGAGTACAGCCTCTAAACGTGGATGGATGTGGGCGTATCGCAAGATACGTGGCCTACACTGCTCTCGATTGACTGCAATCTACAGAGCGACTCTGTATGCAGTTCGAGGCGATACGGGGACTTTTCCTAGCAAGTTAACTCAGCGAAAAATCCATATTCACCGCTGACGAGTGGGCTTATCACCGCCTTGAAATAGTCCAAGATGTGTAGGTCGTCGGGTTAGAGCTGCACGATTTTTAGAGTTTTCTCGGGCTTTTTGCCTTTGACATTGGCCTTGCCCTTCTTGCCGGCGTTGCAATCGATCGTCGTCGACCAACCGGACTGGGTGAAGACCTGCTCCTTGGAGTCCACCAGATACTCGCCATCGAGCCCGTCCTTGAACCCCTGTGCATTGATCATCCGTTCTGCGAATAGATCAGAGCGCCCGGGCATTTCCAGCCGTACACCGGCCGTGGAGCGGTTGAACGCGGCCAAACGCGCCTTGGCGGCCTGCTCGGCGGCGGTCTTGTTCGGGTGGATATGCCGATCGGTATGCACCGGCGGCAAGCCGTCCGGGGCGTCGTCGTTATTCAGATTCACCACCGCCAGTTTGCCGGTGGCCTTGTCCTGATACTTGGTGCTGACGGCCTTGTGGGCCGAGCGATCGCCCAGCCGAAAGCTGTAGCGGCTGACGTCCGTTTTGTTGATGGTGACGACGCCCAGTGTCTTGCCGCTGGCCGTGACACCGCCCTGACGCGGCATGACGATCAGCTTGCCGTCCGCGACCTTGGCCGTGCAGTCGTGCTGCCGAGCCAGCCGGGTAATGAAATTGAAGTCTGATTCCCCCAACTGGTCAGCCCGGGGCACGATCGTGGCCACCGTGCAGGCCGGCTCCCAGCCGTTACGCCGCGCCACGCCGCTGACGATGGTGGCCAGGGTGTCGCCCTCCCAGCTACCGCTACGGGTGGTCTTACCGCTGCCGCGCATGTCGCTGGCTTTGCCGCGTATCACCAGCGTGTCCGGAGGGCCGGAGACTTCGACCTCATCAACCACATAGCGACCCTCCCGGGACAAGGTAGACCCGGCATAGCCCAGATAGATTTCGATGCTGGCACCGCGAGACGGCAACGTCACGGCGCTGTCGCGGTCATCAATGCGCAACTCAAACTCGTCCGACTCCATCCCGGGTTTGTCCGAGGTGCGCAGCAGCAACAGCCGGTCGTTGATCATGCGGGTGATATCGCTGCCATCGGCAACGATGCGGAAAACGGGCGTCATATCTAACTCCAACAAAAAGCCCCGCACATGGCGAGGCTCAGGTTTTAAGGCGCGTTACGCGTAACGATCAGCTCCAGAGCTGCACGGCCTGCTCATCGCTGGCCAGCGCCAAGTCCGGCAGCACGATCAGCACACCGCCGCGATACGGCTCTGGCTCGGTGGCCAGCCCGGGGTTGGCCTCCAGCACCGCCTCCACGCTGCCGTTGAGGTGGCCATAGGCGTTGTGGCAGATGGTGTAGAGCTTGTCGCCTTCAAGCGTTCTGCAGGTCTTCGCCATAACGGACAAACTCCAGACTAAAGCCCTGCTTGCGGGGGATTCCGCCCTGCAGGAACGCGCTCTGATCCTCGGTGATCGAGGTCAGGCACCAATCCCCCAGGACGTAGCCATAGCCCGTGGTCAGGCCCAGCGGCACCATCATCCCGCCGATGCTGCGCAGGGTATCCAGTTGCTTGAGGCCGCCCCGGTGCCCGGGAAAGATCGAACCCTTGAGGGTGATTTTGTCGTCACCCATGCCCACCGCCTGCTGTGACGGCCGACGCATCAGGCGCTCTTGCGAGGCCCAGCGAAAGCCGCTCTGGCGGTTCAGTTCTTCAAAGGCCGCCGTGTCCAGGTTGAAGTAGTACGGCGGCGCTTCGTGCTTGTGCGGCTGCAGGATCAGCAAGTGAGGGAATGGCTTCACCGCTTCCACCGCCGGCGTGGTATCAGTCGCAAAAATGCTGGTCGGCAGGATGTTACCCAGTGCGGGATTGATCTTGCCGGCAATCTGGTTAATCGCGTTCTTTGCCCGAGTTGCCTGCTCACCCAGAACCTCCAACCGCTGCTCGATCTGCGAGGCTGCGCGGGTGGCTTGGTTGTAGACCGCCACCACCGCGCCCACCTTCGCCTGTGCGGCACTGATACCGCGCATAACCCGCTGCAGCTTTTCCCCAACCATTGGGCCAATGACCGGCAGGGTCTCCAATTCCGAGGCCGCACCGGTCATTTCACTGATTGCGCCATTTACCGGCCCCATCATCCCGTCCAGACTTCGCCGCCCCGCCTCACCGGCCGTGGCCAGGTAACTGACCGTGCTTTGCATCTGTTCCATATAGGCCATATCACCTCCTTACCCGGTATGTGGGGCGTCGTATAACTTGCGGTCATTGGCCCGGCGGGCGTTGTCTTCCATCTGCCGGGCGAAGTCATTCAACTGACCCTGCATCATGGGTTGCAGTTTGCGCATCAGCTCGTCGGGGTCTTTCACATCACCCTCAATGGTGATGGGCATATGTGGGGCGAAAGTGAATTTCTGATCGATCGGCGCGGGCTTGGTTTCGGTCTTAAGCATCAGCGGCGACGGTGCTTGCGGGCTGCCCGTCTTCGCGTTCATCGAGCGCACTACATCACCTGGCTCTGCATCGTTGCCAAACAGCGACTTGGCAAACGACGACTTGCCAAACATGCCGCCCACGGCATCGCCGCCCATGCCCCCCAGGAACGCGCCGACCAGACCGCCCATCGCCGTGCCAATGATCGGCACCACGGAGCCGATCGCGGCGCCGGCAGCTGCACCGGCTACTGACCCAGCCAAGCCACCGGCAGCACCGCCGTAGCCTTCGGCTTTCTCTTGGGCGGTCTTGGCCGTAGTGTAGGTGTCGAAGGCCTTGATACCGGCCTCAAATAGCGAGCCGGCAGGGATGGCTTTCCCCGCATTACTGATAGTGCCCACGGCGCTCATCAACCGAGCGCCCAAACGCGGCGGCACGAGTGGTGGTGCCGGCGGACGGGGTGGCCCCCGGCGCCGCGATCGGCGGCCGCCACGACCGCCACCACCCGGGCCACCGCCGCCGATTTCCCGGACGTTGACCACAAAGACCTTCTGCGTGTGGTCAGGCCCGGCCTCATCGTCTCCGCCCTTGGCTTCACGGATGACATCGAGCAGCTTGAGGCCGGTTTCTACCGGGTCCAGTTTGGTATCTGCAGCGCCCTCACCCTCCGGCGCTTCATCCTTGCGACCGAGCAATGCATTGAGGCCTGCCGAGACCAGCGACTTGACCGCGCCCCCCTTGCCGTCCCCATCATCGTCACCGCCACCCAATGCCTCCTTGGCATTGGTGACAAAGACCGACTGCACACCGGCACGACCTGCACCGCCCCCGCCGCCCAATCTGCCCCGGGCCAGATTGACCAGCCCCCGGCCGATTTTGAACGCACCCAGCAGACTGGTGACAACACTCGCCCCGGTGGCCAGCGCCGTCAGACCCATCACCAGCTTGGGCGACTCATCCGACAGTTTGGTGATGCCCTTGACCACCGTTGTCAGCCCGGTGGCCACCGCATCCGTGACCGGCCGAATGGCGTCACCCACGCTGCGCATCGCGTCGTTGCCCGCCTGAAACATCTCGGCCCATTTTTGAGACGAGGTGTCGCGGCGCTCAGCCAGGTTCTTGTCGAGGATGCCCGAGGCGCTGGCCGCATCGTTTTTAAGCTGCTCGTAAAGCGCCTTGTTCTGCACATAGGCCGTCAGCGCTGACTTGACCTGCATGTCCGCAAAGATATCGCCGGTGCGCAGGGCCTGCTCCAGGCTACTGAGCATGGCCTTAGCTTTTTCCGGGTCGGCTTCCTTGCTGATCTGGGCCGTGGCCTCGGCCATCTTGGCGGCTTTCTTCGGGTCAGTAGCTTCGATGTAACGCTTGGCCAGCGCAAAGCTCGCCTCCAGCGTGGACTGGCCACCTTGAATACCGGTGTTGAGCGAGCCCTGATAATCAATGCCAGCCTTGCTGTACGCCTTGACCACCTCCCCGGAACCGATTTTTTCAATCCAGTTCTTGAGGTTGTTGGCCGCCTCGTCAGCCGTGCCGGCGGTTTTCATTTGCACCTGCAGCATCGAGCCCAGTTGCGTCACGGCGTCCATGCCGGTGATGCCCTGTTTCTGCATGCCTGCCAGCAGTTGCGGGAACCAGCGCGCCATGTCGCTGGCTTCAAAGCTGCCCGCCTGACCTTGGAAAGCCACTGCCTCCAGCGCCTTTTCCAGCACCTTGGGGTCGGTGATGTTGGCGTTACTCTGCAGCGCCTGAATCATCTTCGCCGTATCGACGCCGCTGGAGCCCTGACCCACGACGAACTTGGCCGCCACCGGCGCAAATTCCATCGCCTGCTTCAGCTCCATACCAGCGCCGACCAACTCATTGACCACATCGGCCACTTCGTTGCGGCCCATGCCGATATCGTTCGACGTCGCGATGATGCTGCGCGACATATCGGCCTCTTGCGCCGATCGGGCCACCCCGGCCTTGATCGCAATGTCCCGGATAATCGCCTGATAATCGGCACTGACCTTGGCCGTAACGGCCACCATGCCGGTGGCTACTACCCCCCGCGCCACACCGGCGCGTACCTGCTGCTTGCCCTGATCGATCTGGCCAAAGCCTTTGGCCTTCAGTTCGGCGCTGCGCCCGGCACGCCCCAGGCGGTCGTACTCCTTGGCCAGCCGGCTGACCTCAACGCCTTCTTGACGCAACACACCAAGGTTTTTTTCCAGCCGCTTGCCTAACGCAGTGGCGCCCCTGTCACCTGCAGCGTGTGCCTTAACCCATTCATCACGCAGGCGCATGGTTTCGCCAATGGTGCTCTGCAGTACCCGGGCTTTTTTGCCCTGCTCAGTGAGCTTTTTGACGCGGCTTTCAACGTCTTTAAAAGCAGCGCCCACGGTCGAGCTGACGGCCCCGCCGATCACCAGACCGAGCGCCATTTTGTTTGCCATAGGAATGCCCTGTTACGCGTAACGGAGGGGGTGGCTCAATCCGTGAGCCACCACAGCATGCGGTTAAACGGCATGGCCTCGATCTCACTGGCCGAGAAGTGAAACTCCCGGGCCAGATGCTTGGCCGCCGCTTTAATCGTTGTAGGGGTAAGGTTCATCATCTTCGACCAAGCGAAAATAGCCGGCCTGCAAGCGGTTGTAGTCCACCACTGTCATGCCAGCGATATCCTTGTCTCCCGCCTCAGTCAGGGATGCGAACAGAATCAGCTCGCGTCTCTCGGCGTCACCGCCGGACTGGACGGTGGCCTGCTGCACGTCCCTGACGGTGGGTGCGCGCAGGCTGACCCGGTTAACCTTGATCTGGTTGATTTCGACTGCTTTGCGCAAGGTGATGGTGGCGCCCTCTTCAGTCAGTTCCAGCCAGCTCGGCAGTTTTTGGGTAGTGGTCATGGTCATTGCTCCTTAAAGGCCCAGGGCGTTACGCACATCAGCGAGTTGGTCCACGCCATCAATGACGCGCACGCAGTTGATCGGATCGATTTCAAACATCACACGCCCGTCGATTTCGAGCTTGTAGTAGGTGACGTCCACGGCGTACTTGAACTCGGCCTTGGAACCGGCCGACCACTCGCCCGGGTCGACTTCACGCAGGCCGCCACGCAAGGTGGCCACCACGCCGGTGGTCGCGCCTTTCTGGCCCTTGAAGGCACCGCGAAACGACGCGTTGAAACCGGTCTGGTCAAAGGCGCCGAAGTACTTCAGCACCTCACGGCGCACGCCGTTGGTGGCAAAGCTGGCCTCCAGCTTCTCCAGGCCCATGTCCATCGCCACCGAGGCGTCCATACCGCCGCCGCGATATTCCTCGGTTTTTACCGTAACCTTGGGCAGGCTCAGGCTCGGGACGTCGCCCTGCAGGCTTTGGCCACCGATAAACATGTTGGTGTTAAACAGGGTTTGCGGAATCATTGAACGCCTCCTTAGGCTTCCAGAACTTCGGTCAGCCACTGGTTAGTGACTTCAACTTGGAAAATCGGGTTTTCCGCCGGCGGAACATCGGTAAAGCGGATGGTCCAGTACACCTTGCCCTGCTCGATCTGCGTGGCCGTGGTCTTCTCAAGGTCGGGGTAGACCTCAAAGTTAATCACCGCGCCCTGCGCCTTCAGGTCACGCATAAACGCGTTGATCGTCTCAGTGACGTCCTTAACGTAAGTCTTGGTAATGCCCTGATCGACCGCCCATTTCATGCCCGTCTGAATGGCTTCCATGACCATGTCGGTGGTTCGCACGCGGGTGACAAAGGCCCACTTGGCATCACTCGACAGCGTGCGGTTGCCCCACAAGCGGTAGCCGCCGTCTCGGATGATGGTGGTGATATTGGCGCCGTTGAGCAGGTTGGCGCGGCAGGTCTTGTCGCCGTCCAGGTACTCGACCGGGCGCACCGTGCCGGTGATGCCGACAATTTCCTTGTTCGACGGCGACGACCAGAAACCAAAGCGCGAATCGGTCTGCGCGAACAGGCCTGCAGCGATCGCAGAGCCCGGCACCGACACGTCACCGTTGAGCGTTGTGCTCCACTGCTTGACCGCCGGATCAACCATATACAGGCGCTTGGAACCGAACTTTTCAGCGTAGGCAGTTGCGGCCTCATCGGTGGTGTTTGGCCCGTCGATAATGCCGATGGCTTTCAGCTTGCCGGCCAGCACGTCCATCGCGGTGGCCACCGCTTCCGTGGCGCTGTGCTTGGGCGCAATAACCAGCCGCGGCTGCAGGTTGAACAGGCTCTTGCCGTCCAGCAGCGCCTGCAGGCCGGTACGCGTGCCATCAGCCGAGACGCCGCCAATCACGGCACTGGTCAACACTGCCGCTTCGGTATCTGCCGGCACCCCCACGGCCACGATCGCGGCCGCCGACTGGTTAAAAATCGCCTTGCACGCCCGGGTAATGGCCGAGTCGGCACCGAACGCGGCCACCGCTTCGCTCTCACGGGTCAACAGGGTGGGCACGTTGGACTCCACCAGACCCAGACCCGGGGTAAAGGTATCGACAAGGCCAATGATCGACGACGAGGGCAGCGCGATGGTGCGGGCGCCGGTCTCGACCAGCGACACGGTGATGCCGTGAAAGAAGTCGGTAAGACTCATGATGTTCTCCATAAAAACGAAAAAACCGCCCTGTAGGCGGTTGCGGTACTGCGTTGAAACCTGTGTTTACATCGGGGTGACGCGATACCCGACGGCAAGCCAGCGAAAGCCGAAGGCCTGAACCAGAGCGGTATATTCAGTGAAGCTAAGCAGGCAGTCCGTGGCCGTTGTGTTTTGTTCATTCACGGCACAGGTCACTGACGCGGACGAAACATAACCGCCGGGATGCTGAGTAATGACCGGGATCACAATGAAAGGCTTGGTATCAAACGCAAAAGGGAACGTCACCTTCAAACTCAACATGCCACCGGGCAAATCACCCACATATCGGTTGCCCCACTGCACAAAAAATCCGGTGTCTTTATCCCACCAGTAACCCGCCGGGTCGTGATACAGGCTCGACGGCACACCCGCGCCAATACCTGCCCGGGCTTCGGCCGGGTTGCTGCCGCCAGTACCCCCGCGTACCACCGGCACAATACCGCTCACCAACTTGCCGGCATCCAGCGCGGCCAAGGCAAGATTAATGTTGAGGTCGCCACTGCCGTCGAACCAGCCCTGCCCCGTAGCGGCGCCGCTGAAGGTCAACGTCCGGCCGGTCTGCAGCTTGGTCGCGGTACCGGCGTTGGCCGAAGTCGGCCGACTCAAGGTGCCGCTGGTGATCTTGCCGGCATCCAGCGCCGGAATATCCCCCTGAACCAGCGATTGCGCGCCAGTCACAAGCCCCTTGGCATTGACCGTGACCTTGCTGTAAGTCCCCGCCAGCACGCCTGAATCGGCCAGGGTCATCGGGATATTGATATCGCCGCTGCCGTCGAAAAAGCCCTGCCCGGTCACCGCGCCGGTGTAGTTCAGAAACCGGCCGGCATACAGCTTGTTTGCCGAGCTGGCATTGCCCTTGGTGATTTCTTCACGCACGGTCGAAAGGGTCGCCGTAACCAGCGTCGGATCATCCTGAATGGTGATGTTGGCCGTGCTGCTGACCAGAATCTGCAGGCGAATGCCCTGGGTGCGCCCGGTGCCCTGAGCCAGTGTCGGCTTGTAGGTCGGTGGGTAGCTGGCCACCGCCACCAGTGCGCCGGTGGAGTCATACAAGCCGACCTCACGCACCCACCAACCACCGATATCGGACGGCAGGATCAACTCGGCGCTGATCACCGGCCGATCGGCCCGCACCGTCAGGCGGTTGAGCTTGAGGCGCACGTTTTCGTTGATCAGCTTTTTCTGCAGCTTCGACGGGATCGGTGTGACGCCATTACCATCGCCGACGCCCATGTGGGTGATGTTCCAAGGCGTGCCGCTTGCGATTGCCTTGGCCTGCTGCGCCGCGCCAACATCCGTCAGCATGGCGATATACAACGTGTTTTGCTCTGCCATGAATGTGCCTAATTGAGTGAGTTACAGCGGCATGGAAGCGCCGTAGATGTTCGCCCCGGGGCCAAGGTTGCGGTACAGGATGTACAGGCCCAGGCCGCGCAGAATCTCCCCAGCCCAAAAGCCGAAGAACATGCCGTTATCCGTGCCCAGTCGCACCGCCGGCGACCAACAACCGTTCATGGGCTGGCCCGGCACTGGCGTGACCACATAGTGAGTTTGCAGCTCGGTCACACAGGCCTCGATCAAACCGTCCAGCCCCGCCACCTGACTGCCCGCTAACCCCGCCAGACAGGCACCGGCCAGCCACAGCCCGGTCATATGGCCGGTGAAGTCATCCGCCATCGGCTTGGCCGTGCCGGTCATGGGAAAGTCCGTGGGCAGGATGCCGCCCGAGGCTTTAACAAACTGGACCAGCCAGCTCAGCCAGTTTTCCGCGTAGGCCTTGAGCTTTGTCGGCACCGCTTTGCCTTGGCTGGCCAGCTCGTACCACGCCCGGCACGCGCCCATCATTGCCCGGGGCTGGTAGCCGCTCCACGCCGTGCCGTTGCCCCAGTGGTACATGGTCCAGGTATCCGGCTTGCCGTACTTGTAGTTATCCCAACGGTTCCACACATAGGCCGATGCGCCCGGGCCCAACTGGCCGAACTTCTGCGCGTACCACTGCTGCGAGTCGTACAGAAACTCGACCATCTGATTGAGCCGGGGCCCGTATTCATTGAGCGGGTCGATGCAGTAAATCAGCGGGTACTGATAACCCGGGTACGGCATGCCGTGCCATGCGCCGATCTGATCGGTGCCCTCGGCGTAGATATTGGAAAACGGGATCACCCCGGGGCAGTACGCCAACGAATCGTCACGGTACTGCAGGATGGTGCAATCCCCCACCAGCGCCCGGAACTTGGCCTGCCCCTTGACCGTCAGCCGATAGTTCAGGGTGTAGCCATCCTCGGCCGCAAAGGCCGGGGGCACGTCATTGATGCAGTAATACGAGAACGTCAGATTGGTGTCTGAGCTGTCATCCATCAGGATTGAAAAGCCTTCGACCTCGTTGTATACCGGCGCCGCCGGCTCGGGACGATCTGCCGCCCCGGGCTGGTAGCCCGACAGCGTGGCGTCCTCGGGCCGGATCACCAACGTGACCCAGGCACCCGCCGTTGCCGGCAACATCCACCACCACCGCCACCCCGTCAGCATCGACAATGCGCAGATTGAAATTACCGTCAGCGCGGTAGGTGATGCTCTGCAGCGGCGCCTTTCCGGTCGGCAACAACCAGTGTCCGACGCTGTACCAGCCGTCATCGGTGGGGAAAAGCGAGCTGACCACGTTGCCGCCGCGCCCTTCAAAAATCCCCGGCTCGTAGCCTTCCTCAGACACGATATCGTCCGAGTGCGAAACCGCCCGCAGGTCGGCCATGATGTACTCAGAGCCGTCATCCTTGCTCAGCCGGGTAAAGCTGCTCAGCGGGATATCGTGCGCGACCACTTCGATGTTGGACACCGACTTGGGCAGCGCACAGCTGTACTTGATCCCACTGCCCTCGACCTTGCTGGGCGACACCACCAGCTCGACCTTGGCATTGAGCGGCGCATTGAAGGTGTCCACGCCGCCGTAACAGGTGCGCACCAGTGAGTCCTTGCTGATCCGAAACCACACCGCCTGCTGCTCCAGGGACACTTGCGCCGCCTCGGCGCAATCCACGGTGATGTAACCCATTGAGTCGCGGTTGATCACCGGATCTGCATCGCTCGGATAACTGAACTGGTAGGCAATGCCGTCCGTGTAGGGCGTCAACTCGGTGCGGCTTTGCCGGAAAAAGCGGTCGCTAGAGTCAATCTGCGTGTACTCATGGGCGGTAAAGCGGCACGCATCCATCGCCTTCTTGTAGCGGCTCTCGCCGGTGATCCGCCAGAGCATGTAACAGGCGTCCATGTACCACTGTTCACCATCGGCCGCGTTGCCCATCTGGTTGACGCTGCCCAGCAACGGCACATGCAACGGCCGGTTGTGCTGTACCGCGTTACGCGGGATCAGGTAGCCACCGTGCTCCACCGGCTGACGGGTGGCGTAGTTCAGCTTGTGCTCCCCGTTAACCGCCGTACTTTTGAGCTGGACCTGCCCGCGTTCTTCCAGCGGGTGGCCTTCGGAAAGCACGTCACCATCGGCGTTAATCTTTTGCCCGGTCCACGCGATGATCCAGTCCACATCGAACTGGCTGCCCGTCTTGTCCCAGTCAATCGAGCCGTCTTCCTTGACCGCCTGCACCGTGGCGTTGATCGCCTCCCAGGCCAATGCGCCGTCAAAGGCAAAGGTCGCCTTGTCCAGATACTCGCCCCAGTGCGGCGCCCCGTGGGGAATCGACAGCGCGCCGCTGGTGAACTCAAACGGCACGCCCTTGAACCCGCTGTGAGTGGGCTCGGCAGCATCAATCGGCCAGTTGGCCAGCACCGGCTCTTTGGAATTGACGATCCAGTTGGCAATGCGCCGCTGTGCCGTGTCAGGGATTGGCTGGCCCGCGTAGAAATACGCCTCGTAAGCCTCCCAGTGCCACACCGCCGCGTCCAGATAGCGCTGGTCCTTGGTCGCCAGATAGGCATGGGCATAGCCGAGGATGTGCAGCGCCTGCCCCTCGGTCGTACCGTCACCGTTGGGCTGGTACTCCATTTGCGAATGGGCAATAAAGTGCCGATTGTTGGCCAGCACCCCCTGCAGGTTCTGCGCGTAATGCTGCAGCGTGGCGTCGTCGGTGTCGCCAGTGTTATTGCGCAGAAAACGGTGATGGCCTTCGATCATGCTCAGTGCATTGTTCAAACCGGTTTGCTGGCTGGCCGGGCGACGGCTGTTAAGCGGAGACAGATGCATCGAACCAACTCCCATCAAAAAAGCCCAACCAACCGTTACCGTCTGACATAAATGTCAGCACGTCTGAGGCACCCGCCTCGTAGGCCAACACCGGCGAACGCTTACTCGACCAGTGAACACTGGCCGGAAATGTGACCTTATTCGCCCCGGTGCCCTGACGCAGGCGCACGGTAAACGACCATGTGTAGCCCGCCGGTACATCGGTATTGAGAAAAGTGAGCAGACATTGCGGCTTATCCAACGTCACGTCGAAGAACGACACGCCGTTGGTGTAGGCCACGTCCAGAGCCAGAGCGGCGCCTGCGGACTGGATCTTTTTCTTGCGCGGCAGCAACAGGCCGCCAGTCAAGTCGGTGATCATCTTGGCCAGTGCCAGGAGCGTGGGCGAAGGCCCAGAACCGGTCTCGACACTGGTGCCTGCGGGTTTGTTGACGATGTCGCTGGCCACTTGCGCCGCCGCTTCAAACTTCTCAATGGCAGCGCGTTGGCGGTCGGTAAGCTCGCTCATGTAACCCTCATCAGGCCCGGTAAGGCGAAGTTGGAGAAGTAATAGAGGTCGTTGGCCGACAGCTCCAGATTGATCAGATCGAGGTCGTCCGACCACAGCTCAGGTGATGAAATAGTTACCTCGTCACCCGAAGAAATACCGGCGCCGATGTAGTAGGTGCCGTCCGGGCTAAAGGTGATGCTCAGCCCCACCAGATGCCGGCTGACCGGCTTGGTGTCGCTGATCATCCGTTCCAGCTCGGCAATGGCCGTGTCGCTCAGGCCACTGTCGAACAGGGCCAGACTCATGGTGAACGTGCCCGGTTCGCCCATCGGCTCCAGCTCGTGCCACTCGGTGATATCCAGAATGTCCGCGAACGGCTCGACCACCCGGCGCAATGCGCCCACGGTGCCCTTGCGCTTGTGGACTTCAAACGCATCCTTGACCACCTTGCGCTTGATCGTTTCGGACCATTCCGGGTCCCAGCGATCGACACTGCGCTGGATAGCCAGCCACGGCAGCAGTGCCGCCGGGCAGTTCTCGACCGAGTGGACTTGGCGCAGCACGTTGGCTAGCCCCAGGTCTCCCGCTGAAAGCTCGGCAAGCGCCTGTTCCAGCCGTGAGCGATTGCTTGGTAACAAGCTGGAATCACTCATCCGTGCCACCGATTACCACGCTGGCCTTGATGCAGTTGGCCGCTTGCGTATCCAGCACCACCACATCCGCCGCCGGGTGAATCAGCTCGACCCGCTGCACCCGGGACACATGCAGCGCGGCATGGATGGCTGATTTGCGGATATCCCGCCCCAGACGGCGCTGCGTGTTCACATAGCGCTCCAGTGAGGCGTTGGCCTCGGCCAGACTCAGCTCCATTTCCGGGCCCGGGTACAGGTACAACACCGCCTCAATCTTGTAGTCGACCAGCTCGGCCGACCGCACCAGAAGGCGATCACCCACGGGGCGCACGTCCTCATCACTGAGCGCGACCCGCACCTTTTCCAGCAAGTCCGCCGGGGCCTTGCCATCACCCAGGCGGCTCAGGATGCTGACCAGCACCGTGGCCGGGCTCGGGCTGCTGGCCCGGGCATCCGCCACTCGGCCGTCCGCCGACAGCGCATGAAACACATAAGCATCCCGGGGCCCCGCGATCGACATGCCCTCAAAGGCCAGCAACGTGCGCTCGACCAGAGAGTCGTCCGACTCGTATTGCACCTCGATCGGCGGCACGGCAGCGGGATCAGCCTCGACCACGGTCAGGCGCTTGACGTTGTAGTTGGCCGCCAGATGGTCCACGTCGCTGCCCCGGGCAAACGCCAACAGCAGCGCCTTGGCCGCGTCATTGATCCGCGCCCGTTCCATCATCTTGTCGTAGGCGCGTTTTTCCAGCAGCTTGACCACCGGCTCGGACTCTATCGGTGCCGACCAGTTGTTGCCCATCAAGGCGCGAAAGTCGGTCAGAGCCTCTTGATACAGCGCCTCAAAATCCAGCGGCTCCAGCACGATCGGCGCCGGCAAGCGGGACAGGTCCAGAGTACTCATACGGTCACATCCAATAGCTTGCTGTCGCCCAGAAAGGTGCCCGACAGGCGAAAGGTGATACGCCCGCTCAGCACGGACACGACTTGAACCCGGGTCAGCTCCAGACGCGGCTCCCAGCGTTTCAGGGCGCGGGCTGCTTCGGCCTGTACCGCGCTTTTCCAGCCCTCGGAAACGGGCAAGTCGACAAAGCGGCGGATCGAGCTGCCGTACTCGGGACGCATCAACCGCGACCCCAGAGGCGTGGTCAAAATGTCTTCAATGGACTGCAGCAGGTGATCAAGGCCCGAGATAGGCTGCCCGGTGTGGCGGTCCATTCCGATCATGGGCTACTCCGGCAGGCGCTCTAAATCAGGGTGTTTATCGAGAAAGGCCTGCGCTTCGGCATCTACACCCTCGACGCGATGAGCACTGACATGCAGCGTTCGACCTTTGGGCATCACCAGGACGCGAGAAATAAAGGCCCGGTCGCGGTAAACGACCGGGCTGACAGGTTTGTCGATCGAGACGGGTTTGCTGGTCATCGTTTCCTCCAGGCAAAAAAATACCCGCGATATGCGGGTTAAGGGATAACGACCAAAAGGCTATGGTCAGAGCCGATTGCTTTCGTGCTGTTCACTCTCTCAAACGCGCAAGTCAACCAGGCGGTTGAGCTGCGTTTTGTCTTCTACACTCTTTTTCGGCCAGCTTTTGGACAAGCCTATAAAGGCCAAATATAAAAGGGAGTAACGATGATGGTTCGCAGAATTTTGGCCGTTGCGGCATTGGTACTGTTAGCCGGTTGCGCTACCAACAGGGCAGAAGTGGATGTTTTGCCGCCCGGCAAGACTCAGACACCTGCCCCCAGCAATGGCAAGAAGGTTTATATCAGCGCAGTTGATGATCGAGTTTTTCAGATCAAACCTACCAGCTTCGACATACCTTCACTGAAGTACGACGAGATCGACGACAAGTCGATTACCGAGAGGGCGATTGCTCGTAAACGCAATAACTACAATATGGCCATCGGCGACGTGCTGCTGCCCAAGGGCCGTACCGTTTCAGAGCTGGTAGGTGATGCCGTAGCCAGCGCTTATCAGCAAGCAGGCTATGAGGTGGTTAGCGCTCCTGGTGCCCCTGATGTCCGTGAAGTCAAAGTACAAATCATTGAATTCTGGTCATGGTCCATGACGGAGGGGGTGCTCGACAAAGTACTGCGCAACAAGTCGTTTCTTCAGATAAAAGCGCTTGGTATGCCTGAACACACCTTGAAAACGCTGGTCAGCGAAAAGGTGAAAGTGGCCACTGATACCGACTGGAAGACCATCACCGAAGCCGGACTAGAAGCCATTACCCAGGAAACCCTGAAGCAGCTTTAAGGGGCTCCTGAGCACCACAGTTCAGTGACCGTCTATTTCAAGTACCAGCCCCTCGGTTGATCATTGATGTATTCGGTCACTCAATGTTTATGGTTAGCCGTGTTGCCACTGGTGTCGATAATTGCCCCGCCACTGTTGATATCCCCCATAACGCGCAGCCCGCCGTTGATTAGCACTTCACCGTAGATAGTCACATCACCATCGAGCGCGATCGCTCCGGACGTCACCACCACGGCGCTATCAGTAACGGCGGCTGATGAACTACCAACCTTGATATCCACCGAGCCTGACGGCAGCTCAATGCTGTAACTGTGGGCCTGCCAGTCGTAAGTCAGCGACCCGCCATCATCGAACAGCCAGCGCTCGACGTGATCGCGGTTATCCGGGGCGGGTCCGGCTTCGCCAAACAAGCCCGGCACAAAGGTGCCTTGTGACACGTCACCGCTCGGGCTGAGCAAAGCGCCCTGCTCGCCCATACTGGGCACCCGCCAGTGCCGCGCCCTGCCCGCCGCCTGACTGTGCCAGCGCACCCAGGCACTGACCCACTCACCATCCGATACCCGGCACACGGGCGGCCTGACCGTCAGATCCAGAGCAACCACATAGCAACTCTTGACCACCCCGGCGATCATGCGGTCGTGCTCGGCAAGGGCATGGCTCATGGGTCTACCTCACCGCCCACGTTGAACACCAGCGAACCGGGCTTCTCATCGGGCCACGGCCATTCCGTTTCACCTAGGTAAATCGTCTGGCTCCACTCCACCAGCCACACCGTGTAGCCGTCCAGCTCCGGACGGGTCCAGTCCTGGGTTGAACGCTTGAACTCAGCAGGCTCTACCGCCAAGCCCCACGTCTGAGTACGCAACAACACCGCCAGTTGCGTGGCCAGGTGAATGGCCTGCTGGTAATGCTGGTCGCGGATCACGTCAACAATCACCCGCGCTTCAAAGGTGACGTTCAGTGTGCTTTCCCCGGTGCCGATATCGGTACCGGGCTCAATCTCGGCGATATCGAGAAACACGGCCGGCAGCGGGATGTGCTGCTCGATGTCAGGCCAGAAACGGACCAACTGAACACCTGACAGTTTCTCCTGCAGGTGCTGCTCGATCGTTTGATACAACAGGTCGAGGCTAAACGGCTGCTCAGACACGGCGCGTCCCCTTCAGGTATTTCTGCAGCTCAAAGTTCATTTCTTGTCGGAGGATCTGCAGCAGACGCTCATCGGCCTTGCGGCTCCAGGCTTCAAAATGTGGCCGTACCGAGTCCAGTGAAATCTTGGCCTTGGCCAATGGGAAACGATCGCTGTTCTCACCCACAAAACCGGAGCTGGCCCCGGTCTGCGAAGTGACTTCGCTGTCCGGGTAATCGGCCCGTGCGAAGTGTTTACTGGCGGTACGAATCCAGATATCGGCCTGCTTGCCGTACACCTTTTTGTAGAAGGCGCCGCGATAGCGACGACTACCCACCGACACACCGGCCTTGGTCTGCCGTGGCCGCCCTGCCCGGCTGGCCTCCAGCGGGTTGATACCGAACCAGAGCTTGCCGCGCATCGCGCCGCCGGCGATCGGGTAGCTGCGCAAACGCTGCCGCACCGCCTTCACTGCGATCCGCTCCTGCTTACCCACGGCCCGGGCGATATGGGTACTGAGCCAGCCCAAGGTTTTGTTAATTGCACGACGTTGCGCGTTGGCAGCGGCTTTGGGTATCTGGGTGGCCAGTTCCGCAAACGCTTTCATATCCTCGGCCGAGACCTGAATATTGAACATCCCGCTATTGGCCCTGTTCTCACTAAAGCTGCCAATGCTCATGCGCGTTTCCTCAAGATCAGGGATACCAGGCCATCGCCGCTGGGCTCCAGCTGCAGCAGGTCGTAGTCACCACCTCCGTCCAGATCGGGCAAGTCGATGGTGACCAGTAGTCCTTTGCTCAGGCCATCCGAATCCGCGACCCGCACCACAAAGTGCGGCTCGCGCAGGCCGGTATTGAGACGTCCAATCTGCGGCTGTTTCCACGGTGCCGAGAACATCCCCAGCACCGGCTCGGCGCGACCTTCGATGCGCACGCTATCACCCAGCACATCAAAAATCACGCTGTCGATATCGGCCACCAGATCACGAATGCCCACGGTCACAGCTCCAACAGGATCTGCGCCAGGGGACGTGTGCACATGTGCAGCGGGTTGGACTGGGCTTCGCCGGCCATACCCTTGTTGAATGGCAGCGGCTCGATCTTGCTGTAGTACGGAATGCCCTGGGTGTTGACCGTTTCCATGTAGTCGGCCGGGGCGAACACGGAGATGTACAGATCAGGAACGCCCTCAGGGATCAACAGCGCCTTGTCGTCATGGATGAACGACACGCCCGCGACCTTACCGCGATAACGTTCCCAGACGATGCCGCCGAATTCAAAACTCTCACGGGCATCGCCGCGCAGGGACGCCGCCTGCATGGTGTTGAGGTAGGTTTCCTTGACCGATTTGTGCGTGACCAACTTGTTCCAGAAATTCTTGCCGCAGAATGCGCGAGAGCCGGTACTGGTGATGTTACCCAGCGCATCCTCCTGCAGATCCAGGGCATCGGAGCAACGCACACGCAACTCCGTTGCCTGGTCGTTGAGGCCCATCGACTGTTTTTTACGCGTGACGCCAAAGGTCTTGTAAAGATCGAGCAGGACCGTCTTGCCATCGGCATCCAGAATTTGGCCGTTCAAGGCACCCATGCGCTGAAATTCGTGGGTCGCATCCAACTGACGGCGGGCTTTGGACAGGCGTCTGTTGACCACGTCCTGCACGGCTTGCAGTTCACTGCGGGTACCGAAGGCACGGATGCCCTGAATCTCGTCCGCCTTGATGGTGAAACGTTCCGGCAAATGCACGGTGTTGAAAGGGATCATATGACGCTTGGTACCGGCGACCACCAGGCCGGAAGTCCCGCGCTCACCCGCGGGCACCAGTGCTAGGGTGTCGCCATCCTTTTCGATCTGAACGGTCAGGGTGGTGATGCCTTCTTCACGGAACAGGCCGAGGCTGCTGATGCGACCCGGCAAATATTCCTGATCATTGAGTGCAGCGGTCAACGACGAAACACTAAACGCATCGTCTTCAAAAATGGCGATATCGGCCATGAGGTACTCTCCAGAAATGAAAAATCCCGCACTTGGCGGGACGGGTAAACGGGGATGCTCGCTTTAGCGAACAATCAGAAAGTGGGCAGCCAGTGCCTTTTCAGCAGCAGGATCAAGGCCGGTCAGGTGCACTTCACTGACCTCGGCCAAGCGCACCACGGCGCGACCGCGACGCACGACATCCGACTCACCCAGCGGACCATAAAGAATAGCGACAGCGTTTTCAGTGCCGTCCTCCGCAGTCGGTTTATACGGCGCAAACTCGCCTGTCGCAGTAGTCAGGCCCAGAATCTGGCCAGGCTCAAGCGCAGCCCCGGCCGCAACGTTGATCGCTTCACGCGAGATGTTGCCGGCCCCCTCGGACAAGAGGAACTCACCGGCGTGGCGCTGTTCGTATTGAATCGTCATGCTCTCGTACCTTTTGCAGATTTAGATTGCCCACTCTGTGCCGACTGACGCGCCGCCCAGATCGAGGGTGGATCGGGTTGTTTGGCCTGAATTTTCGGCACAGGGTCATCGCCGATCGGCAGGCTGTTGTCGATTTCAAAACCACCACCACTGACCAGCTTGTCGAACAGGCGGCCGCGCACGGCTTCAGCACTGAGCCCGGCCGCGACAAACTCCTGGGTGAACTCCGGCAAACGCGCAGCAACGCACAGGTCGCGCACGGCCTTGGCATTAGTCAGTGCGGCGTTGACCGTGGCCTCATTGGTCAGCTTTGTGCTGCTGATCAGTGGTTCGATCAGGTTGCTGATCCCGGCCGCAGTGCAACTTTTGGTGATCAACAAGGCCAGCTTGGCCGAGTCAACAATGGGAGGTTTTTCGGGCTCAGGTGGCATGGGCTCAGGGGTTGGTTCTGGGGCTGGCTCCGGCTCGGGCGGTTCCTCCAGTTGGGCCAGTAATGCCTGCGGGGCGTGCTGATATCGCTGCAATGCACCACCTTGCCCAAGGCAGGCTTTGACAGTGACGCCCTCGCCCACTTCGTCGGCCAAGCCCAAGGCCACCGCTTCGCTGGCCGTGAGCCAAGTTTCAGCATTGACCATGCGCCGGAGCTCAACCTCGTCGATGTCGGGTGCCTTGGCCTTATAGGCGGCGATGATGGCTTCCATCGCCTGATCCAGTGCCGTAGCAACCTTGCGCAAATCTTCGGCATCGCCTGCCGCGTAGGTCCATGGGTTGTGGATCATCAGCATGGCGTTGGACGCGATTACGACGCGGTGCGCGCCACACACCGCGACACTGGCCGCGCTGGCTGCCAGCGCATCAACCCGGCCGGTGCAACGCTCGCCCAGTCGCGACAGCGCGTTGTGAATGGCCAGGCCGTCAAACAGGTCACCGCCGACGCTGTTGAATGCCACCACGATTGGCGACACACCATCATCCAAAGCGGCCAAGTCGCGGACAAACTGGTTAGCAGTGATGCCCCAAGTACCGATCTCGCCGTAGACATAGACCTCGATGCTACGGGCCTCGGCCTCGCCGCTGGCCTTCAGGCTGTACCAGTGCTTGCTCTGCGGCGCGGGAGGGTCACCGGCCTTGTTGAAAATCCGTAGCGGGTGCTGCTTGATCATGGTGTCTCCTTGTCAGCGGCCGGTTCAGGCTGGTCGACGAGTGTTTTGTAGTTGAGGCCGAGCTTTTGGGCACGGGCCTGATCGGCCGCGTTTTCAGCGTCGACGGTTTCGGCGTCATAACCCGAACGCAGGACCATTTCGCTGCGAGAGTTGAAGCCCGCGTTGACCTCCATCATTCGCGCCTGAATGTCCTGCACCGGCTGGATGTAGGCCCAGCCCTGCGGTACCCAGCGGGTGCGCAGGTATTCGCGGCGCCGCTGTGCGTAATCGTCTAGTTTCAGGCGACCGGCCAACACAGCCATGTCCATCCAGGCAGCGCGCACTGGGCGACACAGCTGATGCACGTACACGCCAAATTGCAGTTGCTCCAGGCGACGGCGGAATTCGTTGAGGACCACCCGCAGCGCCCGGTCGTTGACCTCACGCATATCGCCAGTGAGGATTTCGTAAGGCGTGCCGGTACCGGCCGCGGCGGCCATCAGTTGCTGCCGCATAAAGTCCGGATAGTTGTTCCCCGCGTCCGGTGGTTTGGAAAACTCCACCTCTTCGCCCGGTCCCAATTCCTGCATGGTCCCGGGCTCCAACGCGACCATCGGGGTAAAGCCGTCGCGGTCTTCAGTCAACAACTGGCCGGTGACCGGATCACGGGGTTGCTGTGTGGCCTCAGGTGGTGGTCGAGAGATAAACCCGGCAAACAGGTTGGCCACCTCCTGGCGAAACAGCACCGCATCGTCGTAGTTGTCCAGGCTTCGCAAGCGTTTGAGCACCGGTGCTAGACGCGGCACCCCGCGTAACTGGCCGGGCTCAACCGGTTCAAAGATATGCAGCACTTGCGCCGCCGGTACCCGCACCAACTGGTTGTAGCCGGCGTTCAACGACGAGGCATCACGCGGGTGAACGCGGTACATCCAGTAAGCCACCCGCTGGTGAGCCGGGTTGAACTCGATCCCGGCGCGGATGCTGTTGCCGTTTTTGGTCGGTTCAAACTTGTCGTGCGGCACAAACTCGGGAGCCAGTACCTGGAGCTGCAGCGGTACCGCCAGATTTTCGTCCTGGCCCCGTGGTCGCAGGCGCACAAAGCACTCGCCCGCGGTTTCTACGGTGCGGGCAATCAAGGCCTGCTGGCCGTAGAAGTCGGTCAGGCCATCGGCGTCAGACTCATCGACCCAGTCCTCCCACAGCTCTTGCTGCAGTTTGCGCAGGGCGTCGTCCTCGATCTTGGGTCGAGGGGTGATGCCGGTGCCGATCAGGTTGCTGACGCGCTTGTCGATGACGTTGAACGCGTACGGATCATTGCGCACGGCCGCCCGCGAACGGGCCCGCAGGTTGCGCAAGGCCGGGGTATTGATGCTGTTGATGCCGATGTCGGGGGCGTCCCAACTGGCCGAGCGGCGCCCCTCGCCGGCCCCTTCGTAACTGGCTTTGATCCGCTCCGGCAGCAAAAAGCCGTTGCGAGTCAGGGTTGGATATTGGCGTGCCATTAGATTCCCTTGCCTCCGTGGTAAAGCCTCACCACTTTTGAGCGTGGCCCGGCGGACGCGACCAGCGAAGTGCGGATCTGGTCCCGGGCTTTGAGCAACTCATCCACCGTGCGGTACTCCACGGTGCGATCGGCATAGCGCACGGTTTTTTCGCCGCGAGCGATGGCCGCCTCAACCGCGTCGAGGTGCTTCTGGGTAAAGGACATAATCAGCGTCTCTTGAGATAGCCGCTGCTGGAGCTGCGACGTTGAGGGGGTCGTGCAACTGGCTGCGGAGGCGCGGCCGGGGTTGGTACTGGAGCAGGTTCAGGCGATTGCTCAACCGGTGACGCCTGTGTTGCAGCCGGAAGTGCAACGCGTTCGACTGGCGGCGGCTTTTCGTCGAACAACCCGGCCTGTGCCAAAGCTTGTCGAATGCGCTCCCAGTCGTGTTCCTTGTAGCGGTTCAGGCCCAGGTAGTGCGCCATTGCCAGGTTGTACACCATCAGGTCGAGCGCTTCGTTGCGCTCGGCTTTGCCTTTGACCCACTCGATACGCTTGTAGCCTTTGATGTAACGCGCCACCTTGCGCTCGGCCACACACTGGTCGAAAAAGTCATCCGGCAAGTCATTGGCAAAGTGCAGCGCACCAGGACCGTCTTCAAACGGGTAGCGGTTGTAAATCCAGTCCTTGGCGGTGTCGGTACCGACAAACCACAGCTCGGCACCGTTGCGCTCGGTCTGGCCTTTCCAGGTCACGTCTACCATCGAGGGGCGTTGCGCAATCACCGGCCTGCCCGGCTTGCTCGCACCCTTGATGGCAAAGATGTTGCGCCACCGGCGAAGGCGGCAGAACTGATAAACCTCATCAGTGTGGTGCCCCCCGGAGTCGACAGCCGTGGCCAGGATTCCAAGGCCGACGCCACACGGGTGCGGGTAACGCACCTTGAGTTTGTCATCGAGCACAGCCCAGGTACGTTCATCCGCTGGGTCTCCCCAGATCACCTGGTAGTCGATGACCCAGCGCTCCATGCCAACGCCCCAGCCCATCACCATCAGTTCCAAGCGATTGGCTTGCACGTCCACCGACGCGGTGAGCATCAGCACCCGATAGGCCATAGAGCCCAGGCCGTAGGTTTCACGGCCGGCACGCTCTTTCAGGACTTCTGCTTTGGTCTGCTCCTGGGCGCTGTCCCATACCTTCGCCAAACGGGTGTTGTAAAACACCTGCATGGGCTCAAGGTCGCCACGATTTTGTGCCTTCTTGGCCTTCTCAAACTGCTTGGCCAGCGAGCGCCAATCCGTCCAACCGAGTGGTGCATACAGTGCGTTGAGATGAAAGCCGATGGTTTCGCCATCACCCGGTGCGTGCGATCGCCATTCACCCCGAGCCAGCATCAGCCCCTTGTGGTGTTCCTCGATCAGCACATCACACTCCGGCCCGGCGCACTGGTAATGCACCACGTTGAAGTCGGCCGAGTAATGCAGGTTTTCCCATTCAAGAATCTGCATGTGCCCGCAGTCCGGGCATGGCACGTAGTAATAACGCTGATCGCTGGTCTCAAACAGATCGGCGATGCGCGAAGCACCCTTGATCGTGGGCGAGCTGGAGAAGTAAAACTTGGCGTTGCGCCCGAACGTACTGCCCCGGGTTTCGGCCAGTTCGATCGGATCACCCTCCTCACCCACGTCCACATCCCAGCGATCGATCTCATCGCCGTAGATATAGCGGGCCGACAGTTCGGCAAGGTTAGCCGCCGAGCCTGCAGTGGTGACGTACAACGAGCCGCCCTCAAACTCCTTGGTGTCCATCGTGTTGCGCGAGTCACGCGAGCGGTTGGCCGCGACACGCTCAGACAGGACCGGCGTGGCCTTGATGGTCTTGCTGATCCGCGACGACACCCGCTTGGCCAGACTGAGACTCGGCAGTAAGGTCAGGATGTTGGACGGCACCATGTGGATCAGGCCACCAATCCAGTTCAGCGCGATCTGGGTTTTCATCAGCTGCGAGGCCACCATTGTGACTACGCGTTTGCAGGGGTGAGCCGGTGACAAACAGCGCATGGGCTCGCGAGCATAAGGCGTACGCGAGGTGCGGTATTTACCAGGTTCTGCTGCGCCGGTGTCACGCGGGATACGCATGTATTCGTCGGCCCACTGGTCGACCCACAGCGAAGGGTCAGGCCGTAGCCCACGGAAATACGCCTCGCGGTACACCTCTGCACCGTTCGGGATTTCCGTGTGCATGGATTAGCTCTTGTTGTTGAGGGCCGTAATTAGGTCGGCCGTGGACATGCGCTCAGCGTCCTCCAGCGAGGCGCGGATAGCGTCAGTCAAACGGCGTTCGATTTCCCAAGGGTCGGTCATAGCGGCCAGCTCCGGCGCCAGTTGGGGCGGCATGCCCAGCAACTGATCGCGCAGCAGACGCCCAGCATTGAAGGCGCCGGTTTTGACAGCCTCCAGCTCGACCTGTGAACCCTGGACCTTGTGGAATTCAGCCTCTGCAAGTTGTGCCAGGTAGTACTCGCGATGGGCGCGGGCCTTCTGGAAGTCGGGCAGTTTGCTTGCCGGGCTGATCGCTGGCTGTGGCGCAGCCGTGGAAGTCGGCTCGACCTCTGGCGAGAGTTGGCTGTGGACGCCGCGTTGAATCCGATCCTGTTGATGCCGGGCTGTGACAGCGGCCTTGCTGGGGTCAGCAGATTCGGCCAACAGTGCTTCGGTGGCTTCCAGCTCGACCTTGCCATCTTCGGTTAACACCAGCCGATCCTGATTGGCCAATTTTGAAACGTACGATTTGGCCCAGCCGCGTCTCGCCGCAAACTCGGTTTTACTGATTACCGTCATGATGAAGTGTCCTGTTCACCTAATGAATACGGGGGTTCACCTGTTCACCCCAGTTCACTAAGCTGGTGAACTGTTCGCTAACGCTTTCCCGCGGGTTTCCTGCCCCGTACCCGTGGAAAATGCCCAGGGTCCCCGGCAGGATTTGAGAGACGAGAATTATTCTGATTGGCCAGAACGGGGAGGAATTTCACAGGGCTTGAAAGCTTGGCTGCTGATGTTTACGCAAACTCCCGCAGCGCCGCTTGCAAGCGCTTGGCCTTGGTGATCGCTTCAGCATTGCTCTCCCGCTCAGACTCAACCGACAGGGCAACCTCTTCGATGCGGCTAGCCAATGCCTTCATACGCTTGCTGAACTCATCAGACAGACTCACCACCTCACCCGATAGGGCCGCCAGAACATCTAGTGCACCTTCAGGTTTCTTGATCGATACAGCGGTCTGCTTGGCTGCCTGAGGCATGACTGTCTCCTTCTTGGATTTGCGGGTGGCTACATCGCGCTGAAATTTACCGCCTATGGGCTCTCTGATAAGCCCAGCATCTTTGAGCTCACCGAGTGCCCGGCGAACGGCATAGGCCGATGCGCCACTGGCGTTGGCAGCCAGCACTGCGCCGTGGATATCGCGAGCGCTCCAGCGCGCCTGAATGGGGACATGGCCAAAGACTTTTTGAGCAATAGACGATTGCCCTGCAAGAATCTGCTGCTGCCTGGATTCATTCATGTCTGGAGTCCTGTTCAACAAGTGGATGTGAAGGCGTTATTCAGATCGATCAGATTGAGAAGGAACATCGCAAACACCTAGGCGTCGAGCGGCCCAGCGTTCGTAAAGACCTATGGCGACATCCGCCCCTGCCATTGCCGTGAGGCATCCAACCGCCGAAGCGGCCCAGATCGAAACGCCGTTGGCATGCAGCAACATCATCGTGGACAGCCCGCACCCGATGCATGCACCTGACCGCAAGGCCAACCGCCGGACCAAGGACCAACCCCGAGCACCATCTTTGTCCGCTCGCCACATCTCGCCAGACACACCGCCGATCAAGGACAGTGCGATCACCAGCCAGATAGGCATATCAGCTAACGCTTGTTGCTCTGTTGTCATGTATGACCTCAATCAAAGAGCGGCGCGTGGTGCTGACAAAAGAAAACCCCGCCGGGGTGGGCAGGGTTTTCAGTGCGCTGGTGTATGCCAGGGCGAGGTGCACAGCACGTGCTCGGGGAGCGCCTAGGCGCAGAATTCATATCGTGGGTACGTTTTACCCCTGTTCGGTAAAACCGAAAAGTGGGGATTTTCGGTCATTCTGCTCTACTCACCTTGACGCAACTTTGACGCAGGTTTGAGGTAAGTCACCCCGACAAACGGTCAGCGCTTAACCGGCTTTGCTCAGCACCGTTGCACGCGTCAGATTGGTTTCCTGGTAGCCGCTGCGCCGGGTGTAACCCCGAGTGGTACCGCTTCGAACGGTAAGGATCAGCATCACTTGTTGATGCAGACGTTTAACCCAGTTGCGATACGTTTGGTCTGCCCCTTCGGTGATGTCGAGGAGCCGCATCTGTTCACGTCGCGACATCGATGGTTGATGCAGGTAACGCAGACGGGCCAACTGGGCCAATTGCTTGCCTTTGGTTGACTGGCGATCCAACTCGGCAACGGCCGCCGCCACTTCGCTGGCAATGTGATCCATGCCCGCGCCCGCTCCCACCAACAGATCCCGCGAACCGGCCGTACCCCGAGGAGCGCAGCCGCCGTATTCCATGATCGTGGCCATCGGGCTACCCAAGCCACCAGCCTCCCCAACGTGGCAGTGCTGCTCGCCCCAGTGCTGCATAAGCTCTTCGATTTCCTGAATCATCCTCATCTACCCCCTGAAAACCCAACCCGACACAGAAAACAGCCAACCCGACACACACCTAACACACTTAAAAATCTTTAAAAACATACTCTTAATGCTCTATGTGTTGGGTGTGTCAGGTGTGTTGGGGTTCTTCTCACGTACGAGAAATAATTAATAAGCATCAGTCTTTGGTTTGTTGAGCATGTACATACGCCCGCATGTACGAGAAACCCAACACACTTGACACACTGATCCCGAAAGCCTTTAAAGACATGCCCTGTAGCTGTGTCAGGTTGATGGTAATCACCCGCCACACCGTCAACACACCCCGCACACAAATAGTCGTCATGCTGCGCTGTCCTGTCGCTGCCCGAACTTGACGTGCTCCCAACTGCCCACACTCCAGCCCCCTGCCTTGGCTGCTTCGCGCCAGGTAACGACCGCCGCACCGAGCCCGGCCGCTGTCACAGATGGGGGTGGGGAAGGCGCAGGATCAATCCCCGCCCAGGGAAAGAAGAACGTACCAAAGGATCGCCGAGAACCATCCATCCAGGGCTTGCCCTGAATCTTGTCCACTTCGGTGGAGATGAATCCGCTGAATTTGGTATGACTTAAGGTGTGTTCCTTGTTGCGGTGGCACCACTCCAAAAACAACGCGTACAGATCACTGCTGACGCACACGCTAAATGGTGCTCCCAGCAGGCCATTACGCCATTCACGTAGAAAGGTTTGCCAACTGGCCATACTCAAATCTACCAAGCGTTGGCGGGCTTCGGTGTTGGGTGGCCGGGTACGCTGATCGAAGTCACCCAGATCATAACTGAGCAGGTATTCATAAAGCGCCGGGATGCCATCATTAGCCAGCTCGTACTTCACCCTCTCCTGCTCTTCAGGCCCCAGTGTTTCCTTGGGCCACACCACCAACATCCGGGCGGTCATTTTCGCCAATGGGCCAGGGCATGATTTCGTTGGAGAGGAACACCGCATTCATATGGTTGGCTTCCTCCCAGCCATTCACAAACTTGGACTCCATACGCACCGTCTTGCCGGTGACCATATGTTTGATCTTGCCCACCTGGTTGTAACGCTGGTCACGGCTAACCACTTCCTCGAACACGCCATACAACTTGTTTGACTGCCATACCGTCCAGCTCGACTCCAGTTGTGACTGCCCGACTGTGGCCGCGTATTCGCCATAGATCGCGCCCATGATGTCGCTGAGCAACAAACTCTTGCCGCTGCCTTCCATGGTCGAGTGCAGCAACACGGCTGTGTCCATCTTGGCGCCGATGTTTTGCAGCGGGTATGCCAACCACTTGATCAACCAATCAGTTGCCGCTTCGTCGTGGTTGCACAAAAAACTAAACAGCGAGCGCAAGGTGCGGCACTTGTTCGGTGCATCGATCGGAACCAAAGGCAGCCCCTCAAAGGTATTGATGTACACCTCCGGGTCTTTGGTCATACGTGGATCGAACACAATGTGCTGCATGTCCACGGTGCGCCGGTCAGGGCTGTTCAACCACATGCCATAGGCATCGCCCAACGCCATACGCATAGCACCCTCGGGGACTCGACGGCGGCATTTGATGTCCCAGGAGTCTTTAGTACCGTCTATATAGACATAGCGTTCGGTCGGGCTCATGCCCTCCCCTGATACCTGCTTGAACTTGGCCTCTGCTTTGGCTTTGCTGGCTTGGCGCTCCGCCATGTCGTCGGCAATGACCTTTTTCTGTGTCGACTCAAACCAGTCTTTGGCCAGTGCTTTGGTGACCAACAATTCAAACGCAGGCTTTTTGATAATGACGCGCCTGAACATGTCGAAAACGGCAGTCTTGCCTTCGATCAAAGCGAAGCGCTGAAAGATTCGGTCCGGGGTCCAATCACTCCCCCCGCCCCCCTCAGGTGCAGGGGCCGCTGCGGCGGGCACAGATTCGCCCGGCCCGCTGGCATCCTCAGATGGGGTCGGGGGAAGATCCGCCGGGGATGGCCGGGACGACTGCAGCATACCCAACATGCGTGCAGCATCTTTAACCGCTTTGGACTGATCACCGTCGTGCTCGAGCAAGCAGAACACCTCAAACGCATCGTTCTGGTGACCATTGGCCAATGGATCTGCGCCGTGGTGCGAATACAGCTTGCCATCGGTGATGGTGATACCCGGCAAGCCCGTGCTGCTTTGCGGATAAAGCCATTTATTGCCTCGCTTGATGTACCCGTGGGTGCGCAGTAATTCTTCAACATCATGACTGCGGTTGAATTCATCAATCACCGAAGGCCGATTACCAGTTACCTGGGTAGGCGACTTGCTCGACTTTGGTTTGACCTTTTCAGCCTTCGGCGCCCAAGGGCAAGCAGCCTCGGCATCACGTTTGAAAATGTCCCAGTTTTGCCAAATGGCCAGCAGGTCGGTGGTCAACACCGGCAGGCCATCAGCGGAGGGTGGTGTGCGCCAGGAATACGGTTTACCGGTACCAGGATGAATTGAAGGTGGCAATACGTCTTGCACCAAGCCTGCGCGCAACTCGAAAACCGTGAACCGCTTGTAGGGCTCTGCCTCGGCACGTGTAGCCGCTTCACCGTCCAAATCGCCTGCTTCTTTTGCCGCTCTGGCTTTCTCGATCAAACCTTTAAAAATCGACCCATCAGGGTCGTTTTCGTTGGGCCATGCAAGCGAATGACGCGTGAGGTCTATTCCATCCGGCAACTGGAACAGGATACGAAAACGCGCTGGGTTACCGACTACTGTCGGGTACACCAGCGCCATTGCGTCCAAGTCCAGGCCTAGCAACTCGTACAAGACGTGGCGTGTCCACTGGACATCATCAACGTCTAACGAGCACACACGGCTCGGCCCTAAGACCACGCCAAGGTTGTGCGTTGGATTCGCAGACCAGAAGGCTTCGGCAGCCTGTGCATCAGTGATGTAACCACCGGGCTTATTCCAGCCCAACCCTTTGGGAGCTTTCTCCCCCGGCTCGATGGCAACAAGTGCCAGTTTGAAGGTGTCAATGTAGCGTCGTGCCCATGTCGCCATAGGCACAGCGTGAAAACGATCGGTCATCTGCGGCGCTCCCGCAACTCTTGGCAACTGACACAGGTTTGGCAGCCTTTGACCTTCTCCTGGCGGAGCACTGGTATCGGTTCATCGCAATCAACACAGATTGATGCACTGACCGCGGATGCTGAAGCACGCTGACGTTGCTCCAAAGCACGCTGTAAAAACTCATCCGCATAGTCATTAGCCAGATCAACGATGTCAGCCATTATCGCGATCCTCCATTGCCTGGCGTGCGCCGGCCATGATGCCCAGTACCTCGCGGATAACGTCCATGCCTCGCTTCTCAAGAATGGCGACTTCGTGCGACTCCCAAACTGCGTCAGCCACACCGTCGTGCATGCAAGACACAAACTCGCCAGACTCATGAAGCAACTTGCCTACCGCTTTCAATGCTTCTTTTGTTGCAGGCACTGGCGTTGGCTTGTACCAAACGGCCCCGGCTGGACGCACTAAGGCATCGAGCAAACGCGGATCAGCCGTGAGGCGAATCACCTCCTCCAGCTCATCCGGCGTAAGCCAGCGGCGTTCTTCGTCGAGTTTGAGTTTCTTCTGCAGGGAGTCGTTGTCGATCACCATTGCGAATGCAAGTGCGGTGACACCACCCTTGTAGGAACGTCCTGCGCGATAGAGCGCGTGACGCAATGAAAGCACCGGACCAGCGTCCGGTAATAGATCGATGCGACTCATAACCGTAAAAACCCCTTTTACGGTGTAGCCATAAAACAGGGTACGCCCTATCCTACGACCACGACCGATGTACATGTGCTGTGTATCGTCGTCGCTGGACCGGAGGATCTTTGGTGAGAGGCTCCGGTCCAGCACCCTTTTAGCGATGTAGATCTACAACTGCATTGCTCTGTCGACCCGGCGTTTCTTTGGTGAGAGGTTCTGGGCCGATGCTTTAAGCGGCTGACTCAATATCAGCCGCATCTGTCATTTGTAGGTACAAGCACTCAATTGCCTTCCCTGTCACGTAACGAATGTCAGAGCCCTTAGCGGCTCGATTGATAGTGGGCTGCGTAGTGCCCACTTTTTGGGCAATGTCTCTCTGAGACATCCCGGATAGCAGTAACTTCGCCAGCATCTCCTGAATGGTCATATCGGTCACCAATGTCCTTTCGCATTGAACGAGACAATACACAAACGTATTGATTAGATCAATACAATCTCCGATACGTTTTTGAATCAAAGGGATCTGAAAGTGATTGGCGACCGTATCGCTCAGCGCATGACAGAGCTCAACCTGTCCGAAGGTGAGCTAGGGCGACGCTCAGGCGTTCCCCAGCCGACTATTCATCGAATAGTCACCAATGAAGTGAAAAGCCCCAGGCAGGAAAATGTCGAAAAAATCGCGAAGGCCTTAAAGGTCAGCAGCAACTGGCTATGGAAAGGCGGTGACGATGTTGACGTGGTTACTTCAGGACTCGACATCAATGTCGAGGAAGGACCCGCTATTAGAGGTTATGTGCCTTTGATCTCATGGGTCCAAGCAGGTGCGTGGTGCGAAGTATCTGATATAAAAACCCTGGATGATGCCGAGATTTGGCTTCCATGCGCTGCCTCACATAGCAAACAAACCTACGCCTTACGAGTCCGCGGACTCTCAATGTTTAACCAGTATGAGCGGCGCTCATTCCGAGATGGGGACATCATTTTTGTTGATCCTGCCAAGACTCCTGAGAATGGCTCACTTGTTATTGCGAAGCTTGTCGACAGCCAAGAAGCGACATTCAAACAGCTTGTCATAGAAGGTCGCAGACAATTTCTAAAGCCTCTTAACCCCGCATGGCCTGACCCCATTATTGAATTGGGAGCTGACGCCATGATTTGCGGGGTCGTTTTCTCCAAGCTCGAAGTTTTCTAGCGACAAACACTAGCCCACTGCGTGGGCTTTTTATCGCCCATAGAAAAATTAATACACCAATGTATTGACTAGACCAATACGTATTTGTATCGTTTGCATCGTAGACCTCTCACCAAGAGTACTAACTATGCAAACGACACAGCACAACCTCACCCGCTGCCGGGTATACATCCACCCGGCAGCCTGCAACTGCCCCTCCTCAGTGGATGCTATTCAACGCCGCACCGGCCGCTTGGCGATCATAACCAGCCCAGGGCGTATCGAACTCACTCCGCAGATAGCTGAAACCACCTCCTCATTCGGAGGTGCTGCGGCATGAAAAAGTTACTGATTGGATTAGCAGGCCTCGCCCGCACGGGCAAAACAACCGCTGCCAAACACCTAGTCTGCACGCACAACCTCCAGACTTACGCATTCGCAGACCCGCTGCGTGAAGGCCTAACAACCATCCTCAACCTTAGCCCACGTGACTTTGACGACGAGCACAAAGAACAGCCAATCGCCTGGCTAGGCCGCTCCGCACGCGAACTGATGCAGTCGATGGGCACCGAGTGGGGCCGTAATCAGGTGCACCCAGAACTGTGGCTGCTTCTGGCCGAGCAAAATCTTGGATTCCTCGAACAAACCAACACAGCAGCCTCCGGCTTTGTGATTAGCGATCTTCGTTTCGAAAACGAAGCGGCTTTCGTTCGGGAGAAAGGCGGCCTGGTCATTCATTTGATACGCGAAAGCGCACCCGATGTGAACCCACATATCAGCGAAACCGGGATAGCCATACACGACAACGATTTCGTGGTGCACAACGACGAAACGATTGAGCAGATGACCGGCCAACTGGACGAGATCTTCAATGCTCTTTGCGCTCGCGCAGCGGCTTAAGGAGCAGTCACATGAACCGAACCCTGGATGCTACTGCCGCCCTACTTGGCTTGAAACCACGCGCCTTCCGCAGTCGCTTACGTGAGCTTGGCATTTTGACTCAGAACGGTGAACTGGCCAGCAAGCACCGAGACCAGGGTTATCTGTATGTAGACACGCGCAGTCGCTGGAACGCGAACATCAACATCTTCAGCTATTACGCGGTTGTGATGGTGAAAGAGCCCGGCGTGAATTGGTTAAGCAAGCAACTGGGCATCACCGTGCCCCCTGCTAAAAAGGACGCCGCCGCATGAAACAGAACGCCATCACGCAAGCGATCGGCGCCTTGAAACTGGTCCCGATATTCGTCAACAACCCGGCCATCGTCAGTCGCGCCACGATGATTGGGGCATCAGCAGAGGCTGCTGCTCTGCTTGAGGCACTTCCCGCGGCATCTGCTGAGCTGATCGAGGTGTTTCGTTGCGTAAATGCAGTAATCAGTGGCGGGCAGACTGCTTACGTCACCCCTACCCGCTGCCCTGAATACCCATACGGCGCTGTAATTGCCGACAGCGAGGGGCACATTTGTGCCACGGCGATGGGGAAGACCAAAGAAGGCTTGACCGAGTTAATCCGCCTCAAGTTGCTGCCCCCACAGGAGGGGTACGGGGAGGATCCAGCGTGAGCAACACACTCGATCAACTGCGCAAGGAGTTCGCCACACCTTGCCCCAGTCTGACGGCGGTACGCGAACGCTACTTCGCACACATCAGGACTGATCGCTACCTGCTCAGCGAAATCAAAGCCGGACGCATCGCACTGAAAGTAACGCGACTACACCGCTCAAGCCGAGCAAAGCCAGTGGTGTATTTGCACATGTTGGCGGCCTATCTAGATGCACAGGCACCTAGCCAGGCCGCCTAAGTCCCCCCTGATATCCAGGGGCCTACAAAAACCAACGCAATGAGGCACAGCACATGAGCAAGTCACGTCCATTCATTGACACCCTGCGCGACATCGAAGCCGGCGGCCTGCTGGATGAGCTTAGCGAGACCCAGCACAGCCTGATCGACGCCATTCGTTTAACAGGCAAAGGGGGCGAGCTGACGATCAAGCTCGCCTACAAGCCTGATGGCAACGGCCAGATGACTATCAAAGCGGACGTAAAAGCCAAAGAACCGGCCCTTTCACGTGGCACGTCTTTGTTCTTCCTGACCCCCGAAGGCAACCTCACCCGTCGCGACCCACGCCAACAGGATCTTCCGCTTCGGACGGTGAACGATGACAAGCCTGAAGTACTGCGGCAAGTCAGCCAGTAAAAACCTCTCACCACTTGCACTACCCACTGGAGCACATCCAATGCAACAAGCCCTACAACAGCTGTTCACTCTGGCCCAAGCCCTTGGCAAGCCTGTCGACCACCCAGGCCTGGCAGCGCCGATTGCGTTGGTACCGCATGGCGTATCGCTCGAGAACCTGGAGCACCTGCTACCTGCACCAACCCGCACCAAGCAAAAGCTCACCGTTCTGGATGCGGAGTCGTTCATTGAGTACGTGAATCGATTCGCCACTTCTGCCACCGCCGTTTTCTGCAACGGCCCAGAAGGTCGAACCTTCTCAGCGGTTATCGATTACCACCAACCAGAAAGCCCTGCATGGCGCGAACACGTTGCGACCTATCGTTGTCCGACCACTGTTGAGTGGGGGCGCTGGAAGGAAAATGACCGCAAGCGCATGGACCAAGCAACCTTTGCCGAATTCATTGAAGAAAACGTGTGGGACATAACTCAGCCTGCCAACGAACAAAACGCACCAGGCGCAGCTGACATGCTGGAAATCAGTCGCACCCTCGAAGCCAAGAAGAATATCAGCTTCCGCCAGGGCACCCGTCTCGACAATGGCCAAGTGCAACTGACCTATAACGAAGAGATCGACGGCCGTGCAGGCGAAGCTGGACAGTTGCGCATACCTGAACAGTTCTTCATTGGTGTGAAACCCTTTCTTGGCGGGGATGCGTTCTGCGTTCCGGCACGCTTCCGTTATCGCATCCAAGACGGCCGCCTGATGATGTGGTTCGAGCTGGTGCGCCCGGACAAAGTGCTTGAAGAAGCCTACAACGCAGTTCGCGACAAAATCCAAACCGCCATCAACGAAGTGCCGCTTTACGAAGCCACTTTGTAAATAGCCTCCAGCATTACCCAGCCGCCGGCCTCTCACCAATGATCCCGGCGGCGATTTTAACAAGGTACACAGCACATGCACTTACAGCACACGCTCGCGAATAATCCGTGGCAACAAAGCCAGCACTCTAGGAGAGCGGCATGATGGAACTCCAAAGCGAAACACTCACTGACGAAGAGCTGGCCACTATCACCGGTTATCAAATCCCTTCAAAACATATCCAGTGGTTGACTAATAACCACTGGGAGTTTGTCCTGACTGGCGCGCGTCGGCCAATCGTAGGCAGGGTATATGCACGAATGAAATTAGCGGGCATCCAGCCTTCTGCTGTCAATCCAGCAGCCGAGACGTGGACGCTCGACTTGTCGAAGGTGAGCTGAACCATGCGCCAAAAAAGTACAGCAAACCGAGATCTTCCGCCGCGGATGATACGTCGCATCCGCAAGAGGAAGACCGGGAAGGTGTGGGTATCTTATTACTACAACGGAAGAGATGAAGCCGGCAATCGAAAGGAAATACCGCTAGGCCCAGATCTCGATCAGGCCAAAGTAGAGTGGGCGCGACTTGAACGTAAGGCACCACCTAAACCCAACCACCTGATGGCCTACGTGTTTGACCGATACGAAAAAGAAATCATCCCCGGCAAGTCAATCCGTACCCAATCCGACAATCGCAAGGAGCTCAAACAGCTCAGAAAAGCATTTGAGGGCGCCCCAATTGAGTCAATTACACCCCAGGTTGTGGCCCAATACCGCGATGCCAGAACAGCTAAGGTCAGGGCCAATCGGGAAATAGCCTTACTCTCACACGCGTTTACAATCGCGCGTGAATGGGGCGTGACTGACAAAGCCAACCCTTGCTTTGGGGTTCGGCGAAACAAGGAAAAACCGCGGGACTATTATGCCGGTGAAATCGTATGGAACGCGGTCTATTCAGAGGCCGCACAAGAACTCAAGGATGCGATGGACCTAGCATACCTAACTGGGCAGCGCCCCGCCGATGTACTCAAAATAGCAGCGACCGATTTGAACAACGGTTTTTTGCTAATCGGCCAGGGCAAAACCGAAAAGCGTCTGCGCCTTCGATTGGAGGAAGCAGGTATCCAATCGGGGCTAAGCACCTTTATCGATGACTTACTGGAGCGCAGAGCTCTCAACGGTGTTAAAACGTCGACACTCATCACAAATTCGTCCGGGCTGCGCATGAGCCAACAAATGCTGCGTAACCGGTGGGACGATGCTAGGGAAAAAGCAGCTATCAAAGCCGCAGCGGATGGTGATCCGGCACTTGCTACCAACATCCGGCAGTTTCAGTTCAAGGATATCCGCCCCAAAGCGGCCAGTGAGATAGAGTTAACGCACGCAAGTCGCTTGCTAGGACACACTACCGAGGAAATGACCAAGAAAGTGTATCGACGAGTAGGTGAAATTGTAAAACCCACCAAATAACCAACATACTGATAAAATGACAACCTCTTGAGAATGGCCGACTTAATAACAGCAGCTGGTCGAAAAACACTACTTACACAAAAATACACTTCAATTAACTTCAATTAACTTCAGACATTGCCTTTATAACTTCGCGCACACTTTTATTTTTACCAAGTGAAATTCGACCAGCAAACCTCTCAACATTATTTATCAATAGATTTTTTGGCAAGCCTTTGGCTAATTTTGAAATCTTAGGCTGTGCTGTTTTTTGAAAGTCATAACCATAATCGTTTAGAAAAGACATTAAAGCAAAATGAAACCCATTCAACACATACCACCGCTTACAACTTCGATCAATCGAGACGCCAGAAATATAACCAACTATACGCTGAAAGTCCTCCTCATTAATTCTAGCTTTAAACTCAGAAAAACTTATAAATCCATCACTCCCCTCTATCTTACTGATGATTCCACGGAAATCATCACCAAAAAAATGATCAGTATCCTTGGAGTCATCGTAATTCAATCCTTTAAAAATTCCGGCATCGCAAAAAAACTGCTGAAAAAGTCTCAAATACTTAAGGAACTCAAGATCTTTACTTGTGCTTTCCGTACTATCCAGAAATACAAGATCCAAATCAACCTTACTGCAAATTGCAAAAAACAACAAAAACCTATAACAGAACGACTGCAAGTAATATTGATCCCGCGCAACCACACCACTATTAGCCACATGCCAACCCAGATGAGCGTTTTCGGAAAAATTCCACAGACGATGATTCAGGTACTCGGCAGCATTCAACAAAGGCACTTTATGTTTTGAAATTGCCCCTCTAACCTTTTTTCGCTGATCATTTTTATATTCACTTTCCAACTTAAACCTGTGAAAGTGCCGCTCCCATAGTGGCTTTGTAAAGGCCTGAAGAACAAGAACAAACAATGTTACAGCAGCCGCAATTAACGCTGACTGAACCTCAGGATCAGAAAACTCAATCATAAAGCACCCTACAATCCATATTAATAATTTTGTAGCATGTGGGATCACACAAGCGACTTAAACAGCAAACTGAACAAACTAGCGTAAACCTGGCATGCGACACGGCTTCGCCTGAGCACTTTTAAGCTAATAATCCTTTAGGGCATAGTTACTGAGCGAATAGTTTTCGCAGACGCACCAAGGTACCCCTACGAAAACCTGACTCCGCAATTAGCCCTAAAAAATCACACCACTAAAGGCTACACTTCGATTCTACTTCTAACACTAATTGCCTGAAGCGTACGATTTTCTTGTAGTATCTTGTTATATATACTGTTATCCCCTTCGGCACGTATAGTGAGAATTAAAGTGTAGCGAATTGCAGGTAAGTCCTCACTTATAGCCCCACCTTGTTCTCTAGCATGATACTTGACATCAAAAACTGGAGACTGGAGCGTGTTACGCTTGAAACGCTGATGTTTTGACAAAGTGGTTTCCCACTTGTGCGCATCCTCTCTCAACTCATACTCACTAGGATACAACTTCCCTAGTGAAAAGAATGGTTTAGTATCAGGATTCGCACCCTCCATAGTAAACCTATCTTCGTTAGCTCGGAAGGAAATCTCAAGACCGGATCTCGTGTAGTGTAATGGGTGCTCAGGATCTACAATGGCACTTATACAGAATGTTGCACTTAGATGTACCCATGTTGAATCTATCGATGCCGGTAGAGGCACCGGAATTCGTAGGTGCTTTGAGTTTTCGAGCTCACCTTGAAAAATAATAGTCGCCTCATCATCCAAACATGTAATCACAGACTCTGGAGAAGTAGGGAATCTGCCCCACCCAACATCTTTTAAATCATGCACTCCCTGCTTAGCGGAATGCACCATCAAAGCTTTGACTGTATTTGTGGACAATTCGAAATCTGTGATAGCGTCAATTCCGGCAGCCACGCGTAATGCGTATGGCGCAGCATAACTTGTGCCCATCGTATCTATAAAAGAATGGATTCTAGGCGAGTAAACCCTGAATGGGTTGTGAGGTGCTCCGCCGAATATAACACCATCGGGCTTAACTACTCCTGGACTGCGTCCGGGCCCCATACAACTATACGGGGCTCTTGCCCACCCAAGATCGTCACCATCACTTGCTCCAACCGAGAGGCTGTTGACCATATCACTAGGTGGCTGCACACGACCATAATCACCTGGTAGGTCACCGTCATTCCCTACTGCGACAACTGCAAGGCAGTCACCGTCCTGAAGAAGCGAATCAATAACTGATGTCCACACATGAACTTCGTCATCATCAATAGCAATATTAGGTCCGAGGCTCAGATTTATATATTTATAAGTTTTGAGCTTCAGGACATCTTCAATACGAGTAAGTACATCAAATAAGTCAGGATCGCTGTCGCCTTGCGAAATAACTCGGACTATATCAACAGCGGTGTATGGAGTACCTAGCGCACAGTCCGCACCCAATGCTGGTCCAAATAAATATGCCGAACAAACCTCGCTACCGTGCGCAAGATACTCTGGATGTGAAATCTCCATCCCAGGCGGCACTATCTCGGTCACCCAATTAGATATATGATGACCGTCCCCCAAGCCTCCATCGAAAATACAAACCCTGAAATCACGACTCAAAATATCAGGATTCCAATCAGGAAGCGTTACCGGATTACTTATAGAGTTGCGGAGTGTTTCCGGCTTATTCATCCTTAACTTTGGAATGCTTCTGAGCACTCTGAGTTGAGCAAAATTTGCTAAATCCTGTTCTTTTCCTCGCGAAATGCTTACTGGCAAAAATGTTAAACCACCAACGACTTTTGCTTTTTCTAGCCTTACGGCTCCACCATTAAGAGAAGCATAGTCATCGAATGCACGAACAACACCTTCATCATCAACAGATGCATGTATTACTACTTCAAGATTTAATTTGTCGCCATTGGCGTCAATGTGTTTTATTTTTTCGGCCGCATCGAAATATTCTATACGCTCAAGAGTTCTCAACACATCTTCCGAAGCTCTTGACAAAGAGTTTGCAACAAGGTCGCTTAAAAATTTCCGGTATTGATTTTTCTTACCAGATACAAACACACAACTAGCCAACCCAGAGTCTGGATGTTTTATGACGCCCCATTTCTCTGGCTTTATGGTTACTGCTCGAGAGCCAATATCTTCCATTCCGTAGGCAGCGAACAATTTTCTTGGATAATAAGACTTTGCAAGATATGAAGGGTGCTGAATAAATTTTATAACCACTTTACCGTCTGCGCACTCTGCATCCGGCTTATTCTCAATCTTGGATATTATCTCGTCCAACTGAGAAGTAATGCGCTTAATCGCTTCAGATATTGAATATGGGTGTTTTTTGCCACCACCACCACCGCTAATATCTACCTGCGTTGTAAGTGTCTCGCCATATCCGACTATAAAATTATTCATTACGCTTCCTTACATTCTTCGTATTGGTCCATGATTTTTTTAACAGTTGGCCTACTTATTTCCAGCGCAACAGATATCGCCCTCTGAGACATCCCCTCGGCGGCAAGCCTGATAACATCCTTCTTTTTTAATTCGAACTTTTTACCTGGCGTTGTCTCGGCAACCCCCGTGATACAGGTAATAAATTTAGATTCACTTAATATGCTTTTCTTTTTGGCTTTCTTCAGGCTTCTATCAATATCACTGTATGAGACCTCACCAAAAAAATGGGCCAAGTCATTCGCGTGCTTGATTAGTTCCGGCCAATAAGTTTTTATATACGCTGCTCGCATTTTTTCGCTTGGCAGATCAAAGGATACTTCCAAGTCAAACCGACGCCAAATGGCAGGATCTAAGAGTTCACCATGATTTGTTGCCGCTATTAATACGGACGACTCAGGCCATTCATCAATAGCCTGCAGCAATACGGTGACTAACCGTTTGAGCTCCCCTAACTCCCGATCGTCATCTCGACGCTTGGCGACTGCATCGAACTCGTCAAGAAGCAATACACAGGGAAAAGACGACGCATGATCAATAACCGCCTTGATATTATTACCAGTTTTCCCCAAAAAACTGCTCATGACTGTTGCTAGATCGAGCGTTAGGAATGGGAGGCCTAGCCTAGAAGCAAGCCACCGTGCAGTCATCGTTTTCCCGACTCCTGGCGGCCCTTGAAATAACAGGGATTTAGCCGGGGATAAACCTTCGGCCATTAGCTTCGATGCTGACTTCCGCTCAAGAACAACTTGATCCAGTAGCGCCAGTATATCTTCGGAGTAAATGGGGGCGTCATCCATAACTACCGGACTTTCGACCTTAACCAAGTTAAGCCGACTATCAGAGTCCACAGGGATAGGCTTCGGGGGCTGAGCAGATCTGAGACCGTTTGCCGTCAGACGAGCGAGTATTTTTTCAGAAAGCACAGGATCATAGTGGCTTGCTTGGACCGCCACTTTATGAAGATGCATACGAAGAGTCCGCGGGTCTGCGCTTAGGGCTAGATCTATAAGGCTTAAAATTGCTTTGCTGTCCATGTTTACTCCGGAAGCACACGGCTCTAATCCATAGACGAGACGATGTGTAAATTACCAATAACCGAGCAAACATTACCATAAATGGTAAAAAACAGCATTTTATTTGGATTTTTATTACCATCCGATGGCTACACCATCACCTCAATGCCAAATTCATAATGCACCTGCAATTACTAGCTAGCATCCAACCCGCCAGCCGAGCTGGCCTGAGAGTACAGGGATGACTCTGATGACTACTATCCGCAGCAACAGATCACCCACAACCCCAATACGGCAGCCAGCAGCCAGCAGCACCGACATCAGTACAATGGAGAATCATATTGGCCTACCCAGATGAATAGCTAGTGCGCTATCAACCCAACTCAAAGTGCTTTCTCGAGAAGCCAAGAGCCCTTATCTCAATCGAAGGAAAATCCTCTGACCAAGCACAGGCAGGCGCTCCAAAACCAAAGAGGTTGCGGAACTGATCCCAAAAGTTGCGGAACTGATTATCAAATCGCAGGCATAAAAAAACCCCGTAGACCTTGATCTACGGGGCTTTCGAATGTGGAGGCCGAAGCCGGAATCGAACCGGCGTGGGCGGATTTGCAATCCGCTGCATAACCATTTTGCTATTCGGCCAATTGTGCTTGAGATTTCGTTGGAAATATCAAAAACAAGAGTTTGTTACTGCGATCTAATCGCTACAAGCATTTGATTCTTCAGCACTTCAGGTTGTTGCCCCGTGCTGATGGCGCGCATTATGTACTAGAAGCTGGAAGCTGGCAACCCCCTGAATTCTAATAATTTTTAGTTATTTTCATACCACCCGTTTTCAGATCACGACGTTGCGCACAAAGCGCAGTATCCCGTCACCGTCATTACGGTAGGCATGGGGGCGGTTGCTGGCGTACATGTGGAACTCTCCCGCGGCTATATGCAGCGTCTGTTCGTCCATCTCCAGGGTCAGGCAACCCTCAAACACATACAGCTGCTCGCTCCATCCTTCAGCATCAGCCTGGGAGTGGTACTCCTCCCCCGGCTCCAGAGTCCATTCCCACAGTTCAACTTCGCGGCTGGCCGTGGCCTTGGACAGCAGTACTGCTTTGCTCCCCGCATGGGTGCCTGTCCAGGCCACTTCGTTGATGCGGCTCGGGTCCGGCGAGCCCGGGGCCTGGATCAGGTCGCTAAAGGCAACGTTCAACGCCTCTGCCACGCGGTCCAGGGTGCTCAGGCTGACGTTCTTTTCGCCCGCCTCTATTGCCACCAGCATCCGGCGGCTCACACCGGACAGTTCTGCCAGCGCGCTCTGGCTCAGATGCGCGAGCAGCCTGAGGCGGCGCACGTTTTGGCTTACATGCTGTAAAACCGATGCGCGTTGTGAATTTTCTTTGGGCACTATATTGCTCACCTTGTGGGGCTGCGCAGTATACTGCCCAGCTTTGGCGCATTGTGCGTCTCCATTCCCGTAACACGCAAGGTTGCAACGCCATTGAAAATTCCCGGATTGCTGTCATTGACTTCCCGTTTCAGTAAAGCGGAGTGTGTGCTGATCCTGATCACCATGGTCTGGGGCATCACCTTTCTATTGGTGCAGCATGCCTTGACGGCAAGTGGGCCGATGTTTTTTGTAGGGCTGCGCTTTGCTGCGGCCGCCATAATCGTCGCCGCGTTTTCAATTCGCAGCCTGGCCGGTATCACCCTGTTCGAACTCAAGGCCGGCATGTTTATCGGTGTTTCGATCATGCTCGGCTATGGCTTGCAGACCATTGGCCTGCAAACTATCCCAAGCAGCCAGTCAGCCTTTATTACCGCGCTCTACGTGCCTTTCGTTCCGCTGCTGCAATGGCTGGTGCTGGGGCGCAGGCCCGGGTTGATGCCGAGCCTGGGGATCATGCTGGCCTTTACTGGCCTTATGCTGCTGTCCGGCCCCGGCGGCGCATCTCTGGATTTCAGCCCGGGGGAGATCGCCACGCTGATCAGTGCCATTGCCATAGCTGCCGAGATCATTCTGATCAGTGCCTATGCAGGCAAAGTCGACGTGCGACGGGTCACGGTGGTGCAACTCAGTACGGCGTCAATTCTGGCCTTTTTCATGATTATTCCTACACAAGAGGCCATTCCTGACTTTTCGTGGCTATTGTTAGCCAGTGCTGTAGGCCTTGGTGCCGCCAGTGCGGTGATTCAGGTGGCGATGAATTGGGCACAGAAAAGCGTTTCACCCACCCGCGCCACTCTTATTTATGCCGGTGAGCCTGTGTGGGCAGGCATTGCCGGGCGCCTGGCGGGTGAGCGCTTGCCAGCCATTGCCTTGCTTGGCGCGGTATTGATTGTTGCAGCGGTGATCGTCAGTGAGTTAAAAACAAAGGGTAAAAAGCCCGAGGCGCTTGAAGACAAGCAAGGCGATCAAGCCTGCGATTAAAGCGACAAGCCTGAGATGCGGTAAGAATTTTCACTCAGAAGCGTTTATACAGGGATAGAACTGTAGGAAACCTGACAGGTTACTGACAGTCTTTGTAGGATTCAGCCACAGGTTTGCTGTTGGTGATCTGCAGCTCGCCCCGTATGATCGCTTACAAACTCCTGCAGATTAGAAGCCTATGTCCCTGATAGTTCTACTGCTTCTGCCCTTTGTCGGCAGCTGTCTGGCGGCTGTTTTGCCGCATAACGCACGTAACAGTGAATCACTGTTGGCCGGTCTGATTGCATTGATCGGCACTGTACAAGTAGCCCTGCTCTACCCACAGATCGCCCACGGTGGCGTTATTCGTGAAGAGTTCATGTGGCTGCCCAGTCTCGGCCTGAATTTTGTCCTGCGTCTGGACGGGTTCGCCTGGTTGTTCTCGATGCTGGTGCTGGGCATCGGCACGCTGGTGTCGCTGTACGCCCGTTATTACATGTCACCCGAGGACCCGGTGCCGCGCTTTTTTGCGTTTTTCCTGGCGTTTATGGGGGCCATGCTGGGCCTGGTGTTGTCAGGCAATTTGATCCAGATCGTATTTTTCTGGGAGCTGACCAGCCTCTTCTCATTCTTGCTGATTGGTTATTGGCACCACCGCTCGGATGCCCGCCGCGGCGCTTATATGGCGCTGATGGTCACGGGTGCCGGGGGGCTGTGCCTGCTGGCGGGGGTCATGCTGCTCGGCCATGTTGTCGGCAGCTATGATCTGGATGCAGTGCTGGCTGCCGGCGACAAGATCCGCGCCCACAGCCTGTATCCGATCCTGCTGCCGCTGATCCTGATCGGCGCCCTGAGCAAAAGCGCGCAGTTCCCGTTTCATTTCTGGTTACCCCACGCCATGGCGGCGCCAACCCCCGTCTCGGCTTATCTGCACTCGGCAACGATGGTCAAGGCCGGGGTGTTTCTGCTCGCCCGCCTGTGGCCTTCGCTGTCGGGCAGCGAGGAGTGGTTCTGGATTGTCAGCGGCGCCGGTGCCTGCACCCTGGTGCTGGGCGCGTATTGCGCAATGTTTCAAAATGACCTTAAAGGCTTGCTGGCCTACTCGACCATCAGCCATCTGGGCCTGATTACCCTGCTGCTGGGCCTCAACAGCCCGCTGGCCGCTGTGGCTGCAGTGTTCCACATTCTTAACCACGCCACCTTCAAGGCTTCGCTGTTTATGGCGGCCGGGATCATCGACCACGAGACCGGCACGCGGGATATCCGCAAGCTCAGCGGCCTGTTCAAGCTCATGCCATACACCGCGACGCTGGCAATGGTCGCCAGTGCCTCGATGGCCGGGGTGCCGCTGCTCAACGGGTTCCTGTCCAAAGAGATGTTCTTTGCCGAAACCGTGTTTATCAATTCAACCGCCTGGGTGGAAATCGCCCTGCCGGTGATTGCGACCATCGCCGGTACCTTCAGTGTGGCTTATGCCCTGCGCTTTACGGTGGATGTGTTCTTCGGCCCGCCCGCGACCAACTTGCCGCATACCCCTCACGAGCCACCACGCTGGATGCGTGCACCAGTCGAACTGCTGGTACTGACGTGCCTGACAGTGGGGATTTTCCCGGCGCAAACCGTCGGCCCGCTGCTTGCCGCAGCGGCGCAGCCAGTGGTGGGCGGCGAGCTGCCCGAGTACAGCCTGGCCATCTGGCACGGCCTGAATGCGCCAATGATCATGAGTTTGATCGCCATGTCCGGCGGTATCCTGCTGTATGTGCTGTTGCGCAAGCAGCTCAAGCTTGATCGTTTCCCGCTGCCGCCGCTGATCCAGTATTTCAATGGCAAACGCTTCTTCGAACGCAGCCTGGTGGTGATCATGCGCGGCGCGCGGCGCCTGGAACGCCGCATCAGTACCCAGCGCCTGCAAACCCAGCTGTTTTTGTTGATCCTGGTCGCCGTGATCGCCGGGCTGATCCCGATGCTGTACAGCGGGCTGGGCTGGGGCGACCGGCCGAAAATCCCGGGCTCGATCGTGTTTATCACCCTGTGGCTGATCGCGATTGCCTGCGCCCTGGGCGCCGCCTGGCAAGCCAAGTATCACCGTCTGGCAGCCCTGACCATGGTCAGCGTGTGCGGCCTGATGACCTGCGTGACCTTTGTGTGGTTCTCGGCGCCGGACCTGGCCCTGACCCAACTGGTGGTTGAGGTGGTGACCACGGTGCTGATCTTGCTGGGCCTGCGCTGGCTGCCACGGCGTATCGAGGAAGTCTCGCCACTGCCGGGCACCTTGCGCAAGGCCCAGGTCCGTCGTTTGCGCGACTTGTTGCTGTCCACGGCAGTGGGTGGCGGCATGGCGTTGCTGTCCTACGCGATGCTGACCCGCCAGACCCCCAACGACATTTCCTCGTTCTACCTCAGCCGGGCCTTGCCTGAAGGCGGCGGCAGCAATGTGGTGAATGTGATGCTGGTGGACTTCCGTGGCTTCGACACCCTGGGGGAAATCACCGTACTGGCCGCCGTGGCCCTGACTGTATTTGCCCTGCTGCGCCGCTTCCGCCCTTCGAAAGAGAGCATGCAGTTGCCTGCCCAGCAGCGCCTGCTGGCCAAGGACGTGATGACCGATCTGGTCAACCCGCGCAGCGCCAGCGACACTGCACTGGGCTTTATGATGGTGCCGGCGGTGCTGGTGCGCCTGTTGCTGCCGATCGCCTTCGTGGTGTCCATGTACCTGTTCATGCGCGGGCACAACCAGCCCGGCGGCGGTTTCGTCGCGGGTCTGGTGATGAGTGTGGCGTTTATCCTGCAGTACATGGTGGCCGGCACACAGTGGGTCGAAGCGCAGATGAGCCTGCGACCGCTGCGCTGGATGGGTACCGGGCTGCTGTGCGCAACCCTGACCGGGCTGGGTTCGATCCCCCTGGGTTATCCATTCCTGACCACCCATACCGTGCACTTCAGCCTGCCGCTGCTGGGCGATATCCATGTGGCCAGCGCCCTGTTCTTCGATATTGGCGTGTATGCGGTGGTGGTCGGGGCAACCCTGCTGATCCTGACGGCGCTGGCGCACCAGTCAGTGCGCGCCCATCGCCCGAGCAATCAGCTTGCCCCTCTGCCCGCCCTGCAACCCGCGCCTGCCAACAAAGAAGGAGCCGCCTGATGGAAGAAGTCATTGCCATCGCTATCGGAGTTTTGGCCGCATCGGGCACCTGGCTGGTTCTGCGTCCGCGAACCTTTCAGGTGGTCATGGGCCTGTGCCTGCTGTCTTACGGGGTTAACCTGTTCATCTTCAGCATGGGCAGCTTGTTTATCGGCAAGGAGCCGGTGATCAAGGACGGTGTGCCCCAGGACTTGCTCAACTACACCGACCCGCTGCCCCAGGCGCTGGTTCTCACTGCAATCGTCATCAGTTTCGCCATGACCGCACTGTTTCTGGTGGTCTTGCTGGCCTCTCGGGGCCTGACCGGTACCGACCACGTTGATGGCCGGGAGCCGAAAGAATGAATTTGATGCCGCACCTGATTGTCGCGCCCATTCTGCTGCCGCTGCTGACCGCAGCCTGCATGTTGTTGCTGGGGGAGAAGCACCGTCCGCTGAAAGCGCGGATCAACCTGATCTCGACCCTGCTCGGCCTGGGTATCTCGGTGATGCTGTTGCTGTGGACGCGTGAGCAAGCGATCCCGGCTTCGATTGGCGTATACCTGCCGAGCAACTGGCAAGTGCCATTCGGGATTGCCCTGGTGGTCGACCACTTGAGCGCCTTGATGCTGGTACTGACCGGCATTATCGCCAGTTGCGCCCTGCTCTTCGCCATGGCCCGCTGGGACCGTGCCGGGGCCAGCTTCCATGCCTTGTTCCAGATCCAGCTGATGGGCCTGTACGGGGCCTTTCTGACCGCCGACCTGTTCAACCTGTTCGTGTTTTTCGAAGTGCTGCTGGCCGCTTCCTATGGCTTGATGCTCCACGGCTCGGGCAAGGCGCGGGTGTCGGCGGGGCTGCATTACATCTCGATCAACCTGCTGGCCTCGTCGCTGTTCCTGATCGGTGCAGCGCTGATTTATGGCGTGACCGGCACCCTGAACATGGCTGACCTGGCACTGAAAATCCCGTTGGTGCCCGAGGCCGATCGCGGCTTGCTGCACGCCGGCGCGGCCATTCTGGCAGTGGCCTTCCTGGCCAAGGCCGGCATGTGGCCGCTGAACTTCTGGCTGGTACCGGCCTACTCATCGGCCAGCGCGCCGGTCGCTGCGCTGTTTGCAATCATGACCAAGGTCGGCATCTACACCGTGCTGCGCCTGTGGACCCTGCTGTTTTCCGGGCAAGCCGGGGCTTCAGCGTACTTTGCCGGTGACTGGCTGATCTACGGTGGCATGGCCACCATTGTTTGCGCCGCCATCGCCATCCTCGCCGCCCAGCGGCTGGAGCGCATGGCCAGCCTGAGCATTCTGGTGTCTGCCGGCATCCTGTTGTCGGCTGTCGGTTTCGCCCAGCCCAACCTGACCTCCGCGGCGCTGTTCTATCTGGTCAGTTCCACCCTGGCATTGAGTGCGCTGTTCCTGCTGGCCGAGCTGATCGAACGCTCGCGCTCTTCCGCCGACCTGGTGCTTGAAGACGATGTCGAGCCGCAGCCCAGCCTGAGCGAGTCGATACCCCCACCGCGGGGCAGCAACCTGGACGACGACCAAAAAGTCGTCGTCGGCCTGATCATTCCCTGGACTATGGCCTTTCTGGGCCTGAGCTTTATCGCCTGCGCGCTGTTGATTATCGGCATGCCGCCGCTGTCCGGGTTTATCGGCAAGCTCGGGTTGCTCAACGCCCTGCTCAACCCGCTGGGCCTGGGCAATGCGACGGATGCGCCGATTTCAACGGCAGCCTGGAGCCTGCTGGCGTTGTTGATTCTCTCGGGCCTGGCCTCGTTGATTGCTTTTTCGCGCATGGGCATTCAGCGCTTCTGGACCCCCCTTGAGCGTCCGTCGCCGATCCTGCGCCGCATCGAGTGCCTGCCCATCGTGCTGCTGCTCGGGCTGTGCGTGGTGCTGACCTTCAAGGCCGAGCCGGTATTGCGTTATACCCAGGCCGCCGCCGACACCCTGAACAACCCCGAGCGTTATGTGATGGCCGTGATCGCCACGCGCCCGGTGCCGAGCCCGCAAGCCAGGGCGGCGCAGCAGGAGGTGCAGCCATGAAGCGCCTCTTCCCTGCTCCCTGGCTGTCGCTGGCACTGTGGGCGCTGTGGCTGCTGCTCAACCTGTCACTGAGTGCCGGCAACCTGTTACTGGGCGCGGCACTGGCCATCCTGGCCCCGGTCATGTTCGCGCCACTGCGCCCGCTGCCGGTACGCATTCGCCGCCCCGGGGTGATTCTCAAGCTGTTCTTTCTGGTGGGCCGTGATGTGGTGGCCTCCAACATCGCCGTGGCCTGGGGTGTACTGCGCGCGGGCAAAAATCCGCCACGTTCGCGGTTTATCAAGATCCCCCTGGACTTGCGTGATGCCAACGGCCTTGCTGCCCTGTCGATGATTACCACCGTGGTGCCCGGCACCATCTGGTCGGAACTGGCCCTGGACCGTAGTGTGTTGTTGCTGCACGTGTTCGACCTGGACGACGAGGCAGCGTTTATCGAACACTTTAAAACCGCTTATGAGCGCCCACTGATGGAGATCTTTGAATGAGTGCCCTGCTCAGCAATGCCATCCTGCTCAGCCTGTTCATCTTCAGCCTGGCGATGGTCCTGACCGTGATCCGCCTGTTCAAGGGCCCGTCGGCCCAGGACCGGGTACTGGCGCTGGACTACCTGTATATCCTGGCCATGCTGATGATGCTGGTGCTGGGTATCCGCTATGCCAGTGACACCTATTTTGAAGGCGCGCTGCTGATTGCCCTGTTCGGCTTTGTCGGTTCGTTTGCGCTGGCCAAATTCCTGCTGCGTGGCGAGGTGATCGAATGAGTCTCTGGATTGAAATACCGGTGGCCGTGCTGCTGGTGCTTAGCAGCCTGTTTGCCCTGTGCGGAGCGATCGGGTTGTTGCGCCTCAAGGATTTTTTTCAGCGCATGCACCCGCCTGCACTGGCCTCGACCATTGGTGCGTGGGGCGTGGCGCTGGCGTCGATCCTGTACTTCTCGGCGCTCAAGTCGACGCCGGTGCTGCACGCCTGGCTGATGCCGATCCTGCTGTCGATCACCGTGCCGGTGACCACCTTGCTGCTGGCCCGCACATCGCTGTTCCGCAAGCGCATGGCGGGTGAGGATGTACCGGCAGAAGTCAGCAGCGGAGGGCGCAGCGAGAACGCTAACTGAACCTGTGGGAGCGGGCTTGCTCGCGATAGGAACGACGCGGTGTGTCTGTCAGACCGCAGCGCCCCCCATCGCGGGCAAGCCCGCTCCCACCCACTGGGCTACATCCAGCCCAACCAGCTCCAGTACGTGGCGCCAAACAGCAGCATCAGCAAGTACCCCACCGCCGTCACAATCAACCCGACCTTGGCGAACTGTTTGGCTGTAAAGGTCTGCGTGCCCAGGCACACCATGTTCTGCGGGGCGTTGATCGGCAGGATAAAACCGTAGCTGACCACAAAGCCCAGCAACATGGTCATGCCCAGGCGGTTGAATTCACCCGGCAAGGTTTGCAGCACCGCGATCAGGATCGGCAACAGCGCCGAGGTCAACGCCGTGGCACTGGCAAAGCCCAGATGAATCAAAATCAAAAACGCCCCCAGAATCGCAAAGATCCCCAGCGGCCCGACCTGATCCAGCCCGGTATTGGCCACCACCTGCCCGCCCAGCCACTGCCCGGCCTGGGTAGTCAGCAAGGCCGTGCCCAGGCTGATACCAACCCCGAACACAATCACCGTGCCCCACGGAATACGCGACTGCACATCTTTCCAGGTCATCACGCCAAATCGCGGCAGCAGTAAAAACACCAGCCCGGCGTAAGTGGTCGAGGTGGTGTCAAAGCTGTGCAGCTTGCCCTCGGTGGCCCAGGCCAGCAGCAAGGCGATCGATACACCCATCAGGCGCTTCTGCGGGCCGGTCATGGGGCCCAGTTCGGCCAGTGATTTTTCCACCGCCTCTTTGCCGCCGGGGATGCTGTCGCTTTCCGGCGGGAGCATTTTGAGCACCACGAACAGCAGCACCGCCGACATGATGATCGCCCACGGCGCACCGGCGATCAGCCAGTCGAGCCAATTCACCCGGGCACCGAGCATCTTGTCCATAAAGCCCACGGTCAGCAGGTTTTGCGCAGCCGCGGTTTGAATGCCGACGTTCCAGATGCTGGTGCCCTGGGCGACCACAATCATGATCCCGGCCGCGATGTTTGAGCGCTTGTCCACGCCAAAGGCCAGGATCACCCCCATCATGATCGGCACCACGCAGGCACTGCGCGCTGTGGCGCTGGGCACCACCAGGCTGAGCAGGATGGTCACCGCAATTGCCCCCAGCAGGATGCGCCGGGTGCTGGTACCGATACGCGACAAAGTGACCAGAGCAATGCGCCGGTCAAGGCCGGTGTGGGTCATGGCCGCGGCAATAAACAAGGCCCCCGCCACCAGCGCCAGGGCGGCATTGGAAAACCCGGTCAGGGCCATAGTAATACCGGCGGAGGTGCCGTAGAGCTTTGACGGATCATCCAGGGTGGGCGCCATGCCGATCAGGAACGCCATCAGCGAGGTGATCATGATGGCACTGGCTTCGTATGACACCGCTTCGGTGATCCACACCACCACGGCAAACGCCAGGATCGCCAGCATGCGGTGCCCGGCCACGGGCAGGTCGGCGGGCAATGGCAGCAGCAGAATGCCGATCATTACCAGCACAGCAATCACCAGACCTATGGGGAGTTTTACTTTTGCCGCAGCAGGCGTGGGGCTGGTTGCAGGGGCACTCATGGCCATCTCCTTGAACTTGAAAACCCGTGGAGCATAGGTCAAGGCTGACTGAGGGATGTTGATACTCGTCAGGTGCGCTGCAAACCTTGTGGGAGCGGGCTTGCTCGCGATTGCATCAACCCGGTGTAACTGAACCACCGCAGCGCCTGCATCGCGGGCAAGCCCGCTCCCACAATAGGCCAGAGCTCACAGGGTCACTGGATTTTGTAGTGAAAGGTATTGCGCACCCCCGGCACCGTCACTGGCTGGCCGTCGACCATTCGCGGCTGATAGCGGAATGTTGCCGCCGCCACCAGTGACGGCCGGATAAACGCCGGATGGCAGTTGCCCACCACTTTGGGGTTGTCGACCTTGCCCTGCGGCGTCACCGAGTACTCGACTGTGCAATCGCCTTCAATGCCCTTGTCCAGCGCCCGTTGCGGGTAGTCCGGGGCCTGCTTGCTGATTGGCAGGTACTGGCGCACATCCGCTGCCGCTGCGGCCTGTTGCGCCCGACGGGCGTTGTCCGCCGCTGCAACCCGGGCCTGTTCAGCCACGGCCTGTTGACGCTGGGCCTCAACCTGCTCGGCGCGCTGCTGCGCAGCTTTTTGTTGCGCCACTTGCGCCAGCTTCTGCTCCTCGACGCGTTTGCGCGCCAGCGCCGCCTGTTCCAGTTTGCGCGCCTGTATCTGCGGGTCCACTTTGGGTTTTACCACCTCAGGTTTTGCCTCGACCACCGGCGCCGGCGCCACCACCGGCAACGGCTCCGGAGCAGGCGGCGCAGCGACCGGCTCGGCAGGCAGCATCACCAGCCGGGTTTTCAGGGTCGAGGGCGCAGGTTCCGGCAGTGATTGCTCCATGCTCCAGCCAAGCACCAGGAACGCCACCACGGCGCTGTGCAGGGCCACGCTGACCACCAGCGCCTGGCTGTCACGCCATACCCGCGTCCACGGCAACGGCTGCGCCGGCACCATCGAGCCATGCATCAACGCGGCACTCATTGCGGCGCCTCGGTCACCAGCCCCAGGTTGCTCACGCCACCTTGCTGCAGGGCCGCCATCGCCTTGACCACGCTGCCATAACCTGCCTCGTTGTCGGCGCGGATATACACCTGGGTGTTGCTGTCCTGGGCCACCACCTGCCCAACCTTGGCCTGCAACTCTTCAAGGGTTACGGCGCTGTCGGTCTGGTTTTTGGTATCCAGTTCACTGCCCAGGTTCCAGTAGTAGCCGCCTTCGGCCTTGACCGACAAGGTGAGGATTTTTTGCTGGCTGTCATTGACCAGGGCTTCGCTCGCAACCTTGGGCAGCTCGATTTTCACCCCTTGGGTCAACATCGGCGCGGTCACCATAAAGATCACCAGCAGCACCAACATCACGTCGATGTAAGGCACTACGTTCATTTCGGCCTTGGGCCCGTGTTTGCGCTGTGGTCGAGCAAGCATATTCAAACTCCCTTTCAAGCGACGGCGGACATGTTCCGCGAACCGGCATGCAGGCTGCGGTACAAGCGCATCTGCACTTCGTTGCCGAGGCTGTAGTAACGGGTCAGCAGGGTCTGGCCACGGGCCGAGAAGCGGTTATAAGCGATGACCGCCGGGATCGCCGCAAACAGGCCGATGGCCGTGGCGATCAGGGCTTCGGCGATGCCAGGCGCCACGGTGGACAGGGTTGCCTGTTGTACCTGGGACAGACCGATAAAGGAGTTCATGATCCCCCATACGGTACCGAACAGGCCGATATAGGGGCTTACCGAACCCACGGTCGCCAAAAACTGCAGGCCTTTCTCCAGGCGAACTTCCTGCTCGCTGATAGCCACATACAGCGCCCGCTCCACCCCTTGCATCACACCATCGGCATCCACCCCCGGCTGCTGCTTGAGCTGGGCGTATTCACTGTAGGCGGCGGCGAAGACTTGCTCGGCACCGGCATCTTCATGGCTGGTATCGCGGCTTTCGCGGTACAGGGCATTGAGCTCACCCTGGCCACGCAAGCGCCGGGCAAAGCTGTCCATGTCGCGCTCGCTGCGGCGCAGGATGGCGCTGCGGCGCACAATCAGGAACCAGCTCAGCAGCGAAGCCAGCAGCAGGGTCAGCATCACGCCCTTGACCAGCAGACTCGCGTCGCTGATCAGGCCCCAGATCGTCATATGTTCCATGGTTGCGTGCATGTTGTTGCTCCAGTAAGGGGGTATTTATAAACGGCTTAAATGACCGGGTTATGGCAGGCGCAACGCCTTGGCCACTTCGCTCCAGGGGATGTACTTGAAGTTCTGTGCCTGCTCGGGCATGCGCTTGCGACCGTCCTGCACCACCAGCATGCCTTTGCTCCACGCGCCGCCGAGGTTGGCCGAGGTCACTTCCAGGCCATCGGTTTCCGACGCGCCATCGATGCCCGCAGCGGCATTGACCCCTACCCGGAACGCACCTCGCAGGGCATACGGCGGCTCGGCATCGACCACCACATAGCTGTCGTTGCCCTGGCTGGAGATCACCAGGTAGTTGTCTTTTTCGGTCTGGTACAGGCCCATGCCTTCGATATCGTCATGCACCGGGCCGCCCACCTTGATCACGCTGGTCAGCGTGGCCGGTTGATCCGGTCGGGCATCCACTGCCCACACCGCTACATCCTCTTCACCGATAAACAGGCGCTGATTGCGATCGTCTGCCACGCAGCCTTCAGGCTGGGTCGCGACCTTGAACTGGCGCACCAGTTCGCCCTCAACCTTGTCACCCTTGGTGTACAAGCGGTGCTGCACAAAGGTGCCGTCCTTGTCGTTGGCAAAGCTGTAGATCTCGCCCGACGGTGCCTTGAACAGGCACAGGCCGTAGATGTCGGTAACCGGCGTGGCAATCTCGCCCGCGGCCTGCACTGTGCCGGTGGCGCGGTCGATGCTGAACACACTGAGGCTGTTGTGATCGCGATTGGTCGCCACCGCCAGATCCACAGTACGCCCGCCCAGCTCGAAGCCCGGGCGCACATCGACGTTGTTCAGCCGCCCGACCGGCAGATGCTGCACGCGCTTGCCCTGCAGGTCGTACACCTCAAGGCCCTGCTGCTTGTTGGTACCCAGCACCCGGCTCAGGGCCGGGGTTTGCGGGTGAACCCAGATGGCCGGGTCATCTGCGGCATCGCCCTGGCTCATCACCACTTCGGTTTGCACCGCAGGTTTTACGCTGACCAGCACAGGGGGCAGGCTGGCCGGTGTGGCTTTCCAGGCCAATGCGCCTTCGTACAACTTGTTGCTGGCACCGTCCTGCACCAGCAGTTGCAGGCCTTGCGGCGTCTGGCGCAGGGCCAGATGCTCGGGCTCGGTGACCCCGGCCAGCGGCAGGCTGGCCACCGGTGCCCAGGCCTTGCCCTGCTGCTGATACAGGTTCAGTTGTGCCGCCTCGGGATCGAGGCCAAGCAAGCCGCCCGGCACCAGGGCCATATCCCCGGCGGATTTTTTCAGGTTGCCAAATGGCTCGACCATCGCCACCGGCACGCGCTCGACGTCGGCCTCGGCATGGGCCGGGTAGGCCCACCAACCGACATTCTCTTCGTTGACGAACAGGTTCTGCGCGGCGTCATCGACCTTGCAGAACTTGGCCTGCGGCGGCAGTGGCAGGCTGCGCACCAGCAGCGGCGTCGGCAGACGGCGGTTGTCGGCCGCCACCAGCCACTGCTCACCCTTGCCCTCTTCACCCACGGTAAACAGGTAGATATTGCTTGCGTCGTCCTGGTACAGGCACACGCCGTTCACCGCATAGTCACGGGCAGGCAGATAGGACGGCGCTTGCCATTGATGGCTCTTGGGGTCGAGGTTGAACAGCGCAACTTGCTGCTTGTCCTTGTCGTTACTGGCCACCAGCACCTGATCGCCCAGGGCGCGGCTGTCCAGCCCGGCAAAGGCGCCCTGTACCCGGCTCAGGGTTTTGCCCTGTTTGTCGAGCAGCATCAGGCCCTCGCGCTTGCTCACTGCCAGGCGTTCGTCACCCGTGCCACTGGGCAGGAAGCCCAGGGCCTGGGCCTTGCCGGTGGACCATTGCTGCAAGGCCGGGGCGGCGATATCGGGGGCAGCCTGGACGCTGCCTGCGGTCAGGCAGGCCAGCAAGGGCAGGAAGCGGGGTTTGCGTTTGAACAAATGAGTCATGGGTAATGCCAGTCCGTAAATGGATGAAAGACCGAGTTGCCTGTATCGCGAGCAAGCCCGCTCCCACAGGGGGCATCCAGCGCTTAAAAATGGGTGTAGGTCAGGCCCAGCGAGTAGGTCGGGCCGTATTCTTCGTACTGGTTGTTGAAGCGACTGTTGCCGCTGTACATGAAGTACGGCTGGTCCGTGAGGTTCTGGGCGTCGAACTTGAGCTGCAGGTTCTTGGTCAGCGAGTAGCGGGCGCTGAAATCAACAAAGGTCTGCGCATCGACATAGGTGTCATGGGCCTTGTCGTTGACCCCGGCCAGTTCGTAGAGGTAGTCCGACTTGTAGTTGGCTGACAGGCGCAGGCTCAACTTGTCGTCTTCCCAGCCAAGCATCAGGTTGCCAACGGTCTTGGACTGGTTGGGCAAGTCGATATCGCGCTTGAGGCTGGCTCCGGTCGCTGCGTCAACGCCCTTGATGCTGGCATTGGAGCGGCTGAAGGTGCTGTTGGCGCCCAGGATCAAACCGTTCCAGGGTGACGGCAGCCAGTCGAACTTCTGCGAGTAGGCCAGTTCCAGGCCATAGAGCTTGGCGCTGTCGCCATTGGCATAGCTGTGGGCTTCGGTGAAGTCGACCCACTCGCCGCTACCCGCCAGGTCGTTGTTGTAGACGAAGTTCTTGATGTCCTTGTAGAACAGGAACGCCGACACCGTGCCCGCCTGCCCCATAAAGTGCTCGATGCCAAGGTCGAAGTTGCTCGATTCCAGCGGCTTGAGGTTGGGGTTGCCGAACTCGGCCTTGTCGTCTTCGATCACAAAACCCGGGGCCAGCTGGCCGAAGGTCGGGCGCACCACGGTGTTGGTCCAGGCCGCCCGCAGCTGGGTGTTTTTCGCCAACTGGTAGCGGGCATGCAGGCCCGGCAGCCAGTGGTGGTAATCACGTTGGGTGTCCTGGTCTTCAAACACGCCATCGCGCACGCCCGTGCCCTTGGCCTCGAACTCGGTGCCCTCGTAGCGCAGGCCGGCGATAAAGCGCCAGTCATCGATATCTACGGTATTCATCAGATACGCGGCGTTGATGTCTTCGCGCATCTTGAAGTCATTGGCCCGCGAGTCCTGCTCGTTGTAGAAGTCGTCGCGGTTCAGGCCACCGATCAGGTCCTTGATCGCGCCGCCGCTGATGCCCGGGCCGTACTGGCCGAGGTTGTAGTGCAGGTTGCCCTTGTTGAAAGCATTAAGGCTCAGTTGCTCGTCGCTGAAGCCCAGGTCGGAGAAGTCCTTGTAGGTCCAGGCATTGAGGTCGTTGTCCTTGTTGCGCCGGCTGACCTTGCCGCCGAACTTGACCTGGGAGGCGTAGCCCTGCACGTCGTAATCGCGGGCCAGGTCCAGGCGGATGTTTTTCTCGGTGTCCTTGGTGTGCTGTTCTTGCCAGTCCACCTTGTCGAGGCTGAAGTTGTTGGGGTCATAAAAGCCTGCGCCGATGATCGGCCGCGGTTTTTCGGTGTCGTAGAAGCCGCCGTCGCCAATGCTGGAGCTGCCCTTGAACGTTGCGCCGGCAATGCCCCCCGGATTGTCTTCGCTGGACTCGCTGTAACCGGCCTGGCCGCTCAGGGTCCACAGGCCCATGGTGCGTTCGCCGCCGAACACATAGGACTGGATTTCCTGGGTTTCCTCGCGCTGCTTGAGCTTGCGCTTGGTTTTGGTTTTGCCCACTTCGTCTTCGGCCTGGGGGTCGGAGAACTCAAAGGCGGTGGAGTTGCGGGTTTCGTTGTCTTCAAAGCGGCTGTACAGCGTGCGCAGGTACAGGCTGGTGTCGTCGTCGGGCTTGTAGTCGAAGTTCAGGCCGCCACCGGCACGCTCGCGGCTGATTTCATAAACACGCTGTTCAAAACTGTTGAGGCGCGCGCCATCGGTGAAATCCCAGTCGCCGCCGGTTTCGACGTTGTCGGAGCGAAAGTCACGCTTGTTCCAGCTCAGCGCTGCGGCCACACCGAAGTTGTCGACGCCGTCGCCCAGGCTGAAACGGTCGCTGATGGCCCCCGATACCTTGGGGCTGGTCTTGTGGCTGTTCTTGTTGTAGCCGGCCTCCGTGCTGCCTGTGAAGAACAGGCCGTCATGGTCGAAGGCCGAGAGGCTTTGCACGTCCACGGTACCGCCCAGGGAGTTGGCGTCCATATCCGGGGTCAGGGTCTTGATCACCGACAGCGACTGCACCAGTTCCGAGGGCAAGACATCCAGGGCCACGGCGCGGCGGGCGCTTTCCGGGGACGGCACCAGCGTGCCGTTGATGGTCACGCTGTTGAGGTCCGGGCCCAGGCCGCGCACGCTGACAAAGCGGCCTTCGCCCTGGTCGCGCTCGATGCTGATGCCGGGCAGGCGCTGCACGGCCTCGGCGACGTTGGCGTCGGGCAACTGCGCCACGCCATCGGCATGCACCACGCTTTCGATGGTGTCCGAGTTGCGTTGTTGCTTGAGCGCCTTGTCCAGGCTGACAGCCTGGCCGACCACTTCGACGTGCTCGGTGGCACCGATGGCCGATGTTTCGGCGGCGCTTAAACGCTCGCTGGCAATTGCCAGGGCCAATGCACTGACCGTAAAGCCGACCCACTGCGCCTTGCTGCGACACTTGTACATGCTTGTCCTCCCCCAAAATCGCCCGTCAGGCCGGGCAAATGGCCCGACAACTTGGGAGCGAAAGCTAGGGTCGGTGGATGACAGAGCTGTGACAGCGTTTGGCTAAAACCCCGAAACAGAGGCTTTTTAGCGGTGGAAAAGGGGTAAATGAGCTGATTTGACCTGATTGCCAAGAGATCGGCCCCCGTAGCAGCTGCCGAAGGAACGAGGCTGCGTCCGAGTGCGAAGCGCTCGTAAATGCGGGTTGTCGGATTTACCTGAAACACCGCACAACCTGACTTTACGACGGCTTCGCCGCCGAACGCAGCCTCGTTCCTTCGGCAGCTGCTACGAAATCGGGGGGAACCACGGGCTTGCGTTTCACTTTTTTTGCACCACACACCTGAGCTGATTCGACCCGCAAGCCCCGTCATACAGTTGTCACACCGCTCTGCTCTGCTGACCGGCAATAGGTTTGGGTAGAACTGTGATGACTTGGTTAAACGTGCTTAAACACCATCGCTACAAGCTTGGTTTACTGCTGCTGGCGGCCAATGCCGCGGTGCTGCTGAACCTGGCATTCGGCACCCCCAAAACCTTCAGCGAGTGGCACTGGCTGGATATCTTCGGCGAAGGCGGCACCGCCCTGTTTATGCTGTTCTGGCTGGGGCTGGTGATTAAAAGCCGACCCACCGGCAGGGTCACCAACTACCTGGCGTACGGCCTGTGCTTTATGTTTTTTTCCTGGTGGGTGGATGTGCTCGACGAATTTATCCGCCTGCCCAAGCACATCGGCTGGGATCACTGGATAGAGTCGGCGCCCATGCCCGTCGGCATGATCCTGCTGACCATCGGCCTGTTCCACTGGCATCGCGAGCAACAGGCCATTAACCAGCAGATGGAGAAGCGCGAGCGGGTGTTTCGCGAACACCGCCTGTTCGACAAACTGACCCCCCTGGGTGGCGCCGAATACCTCAAGCGCCAGGTCAGCGACTGTCTGGCGCAAAGCGTCGAGCAGCAACAGCCGCTGTCGTTGCTGGCACTGGATATCGACGACTTCACAGCCATCAATCAAAGCTACGGCCACGCCGAAGGCGACGCCGTGCTGCAAGCCCTGAGCCAGTTGCTGCTGCTCAACCTGCGCCGCCACGACCTGCTGTGCCGGCTGGCCGGCGACCGTTTTGTGGTGTTGCTGCCCAATACCGGCGAGAGCCAGGCCCGGCTGCTGGCCCTGGAGCTGCAACAGGCCATACAGAGTCTGGCCCACAAAACCCGTCAACATGGCGAACGGGTGTATCTGTCGGCCAGTACCGCGGTGGTGATGGCTTTCGACGAAGCGCCCGATGAGCTGCTCAAGCGCCTCAACCTGACGCTGGTGCGGGCAAAGCCGCCACGGAGCAAACGCGCATGACCCTGGACAGCCGCTGGTACGAAGCCGACAGCCGATTTATTGCCGGCCACTATCAACCTGCGACCCTGATCGACCTTGCTTTGTCACGGGATATCGACAGCCATCGCCTGCTGCGCGGCACCGGGCTGTTTTACGAGGATATCGTTGCCGGGCACACCCGCCTCAGCCCGCAACAGTGCTTTGCCCTGATCGCCAACGCGCAACGTTTGCTTGAAGCCGATGACAGCAGTTTTCTGTTTGGCCAGCGCCTGTGGCCGGGGCATTACGGTCCGGCCAGCCATGCCCTGCAACAGGCGCAGAACCTGCATCAAGCCCTGGAAACCCTGATCCATCACCGCGCCCTGCTCAGCCCCTTGCTCACCCCGCGCCTACTCCTGGACGACAAGTACTGCTATGTGTACTGGCTCGACAGTTGCGGAGCCGGGGAGCAATTGCGTTTTGTGCTGGAGGCCAGCATGACGGCGCTGAAGGCCATGAGTCAGTGGCTCAGCGGCGAGCGCCTGCCGTGGGAATGCAGCTTCAGCCACCCGCAGCCGCGCTATGTCGAGCAGTACTGGGTGCACTTGGGCGAGAACGCCCAGTTCGGCTGCCAGCTGGACATGATGCGCCTGCCCCGCGAATACCTGACCCGACCCTGGCCGAACGCTTCGGCCATTGCCCGGCAAGTGGCCCATCAACAGGCACAGGAGCAGTTGCACAGCCTGGGGTTTCGCGCCAGCCTGCTTGACCGCTTGTACGTGTACTTGCGCAACAACGCCCAACAGGCGCCAGGCCTTGAGCAGGCCGCGCAACATTTTTCGGTGAGCCAGGCCACCCTCAAGCGCAAGCTGAACAAGCACGGCACCCATTTTCAGGCCCAGCAGGATCAGGCGCGCAAGCATATGGCGCTGTACCTGTATCAGATCAAGGGCCTGAGCAACGAAGCCGTGGCCGAATACCTGAACTTCAACGACCCGGCGAACTTTCGCCGGGCCCTGAAGCGCTGGACGGGGTGTACGCCCAACCTGATACGGCAGTTTTTGGCGTTGTAAGCCACCACCAAAACCTGATGCGCACAGATGGATTGTGGGAGCGGGCTTGCTCGCGATGCAGGCTACGCGGGTTATCTGGCGAACCGCGGCGATGCAATCGCGAGCAAGCCCGCTCCCACAGGTTTTGCGGTGTTCAGTTAACCTGCCAGTTCGCGCAATTTGGCCAGTTCTTCAGCCCCCAGCGGGATGCCTTCGCTCAACGATTTGGCACGTTCGATAAAGCGTCGATCACCTGGCATGCGCTCCAGCCCCACCGCATGCATCTGCCGCACCAGCTCGGCGCTGCGTTGGGCAAAGCTGTTGCCGCCGGACTTGCTCGGGTCGATCACGATCAGCAGTTGACCAGTCCACGGGGTTTGCGCCCCCGGGTGTTTCGACCAGTCGAACTCAAACGAAAAGTTACCGCCTGTGAGCGCCGCCGCCAGCAATTCGACCATCATCGATAGCGCCGAGCCCTTGTGCCCGCCAAAAGGCAGCAAGGCACCACCGTCGAGAATGGCTTTCGGGTCTTCGGTCGGCTCGCCCTGCTTGTCCACGCCCATGCCGGCAGGCAACGAGTGACCTTTGCGGGCGGCAATTTGCACGTCGCCGTGGGCAATCGCACTGGTGGCCAAGTCGAATACGATGGGGTTGCCATCAGCGCACGGTGCGGCAAAGGCAATCGGGTTAGTGCCGAACAGGGGTTTTTGCGCGCCGTGGGGCACCACGCAGGTCATGCTGTTGACCACGCTCAAGGCCACCAGGCCTTCTTCGGCAAACGGCTCGACATCGGGCCAGAGTGCCGCGAAGTGATGGGAGTTACGAATCGCCAGCACCGCAATCCCGGCACTGCGGGCTTTTTCCACCAGCAACTCGCGGGCGGCTGCCAACGCAGGCTGGGCAAAGCCCCCCGCCGCATCCACGCGAATAAACCCCGCGGCGACGTCTTCAACCACCGGCACCGCCTGGCCATTGACCCAGTTGCTGGCCAGCGACGACAGATAGCCCGGAATGCGAAACACGCCATGACTGTAGGAGCCATCCCGCTGTGCCCGTGCGCAGTTATCGGCCAATACCCCGGCAACCTGCCGGGATGTGCCATGACGCTCGAAAATCCGCTGCAGCAAAGCGGTCAATTCGGCGAGGGAAAGCGACTGCGTGGAAGACATTCTGGCGCTCCAATCTGATTATTTTTGTCTGAGGCAAACTATCCTTCGATGACAGTTCTCTGTCAATTGTTGACTTAATGACAGAAAACATTCACTTTCTGCAACGCGCTGAAATAAAAACAGGAAGCAGTCGTGAGCCAGCCGATTAAACAACGCCTTGAAAGCAGTCTGTCAACCGCCGCACCTTCGGGTCGGGCGATTGCCAGCTACATGCTGGCCAATCTTTACGAACTGCCCTTTCAGACCGCCGCCGACATCGCCAGCAAACTGGGAGTCAGCGAATCCAGTGTCGGGCGCTTTTGCCGCTCCCTGGGCTACAGCCATTTCAAGGATTTGAAAAACGATCTCAAGGACGACCTGGGCGACGGCCCGTGGCTGGTCGGTGATCGCCTGCAAGAATTCCGCCAGCAATCGAGCCAGAGCCCGCAGGCCTTGCCGCGCAGCTTCGAGCTGGAAGTCGGGGCGCTGGTCAAGGTCTACGAATACAGCCTCACGCCGCAGTGGCAGGCTGTCAGCCAGCGCCTGGCCACACGGCGCAAAGTGTTTGTCGCAGGGTTCCAGACCGAGCGCGGGATCGCCGCCTCGATGGTGCATTTGCTGCAATACCTGCGCGACGGCGTACAGCTGGTGGACGGTGCCGCCGGGCATTACGCCGACGTACTGCTGTGCCCACCCGCCGACTGTGCCCTGGTGGTGTTTGAAGCCCGCCGCTATTCACGCCACGCCCAGCTGCTGTGCCGCAAGGCGCGCGAGGCCGGGATCGAGGTCACGTTGATCACCGACACCTTCTGTGACTGGGCCGACCAGAGCGCCAGTGAAGTGTTCCGCGTGCCCACCGAATTCAACCTGTTCTGGGAATCCACCGCGGCCATGCTGTCGCTGGTGCATCTGCTGATCAACGAAGTGTGCAAACAACTGGGGCCTGACGTTGAGAAGCGTCTTGAGGCAACCGCGGCCTTACACAATGAGTTCGTGGGCTACACATCCTCACCCGGATCAAAACAATAAAACGAGGTGCTAGATGAAATACGTCATTCGCTTTGCAAGTGCATGCGCCCTGGTGGCCGCCGTTGCAGCCAACGCTCACGCCGATACGCTGACTATCGCCACCGAAGGCGCCTACCCTCCTTTCAACACCACCAATTCTGACGGCACGGTGTCCGGCTTTGACGTCGATATCACCAATGCCCTGTGCGAACGCATGAATGCGCAGTGCAAGATCGTTGCCCAGGACTGGGACGGCATCATCCCGGGGCTGATGGCGAAAAAGTACGACGCTATCGTGGCTTCGATGATCGTGACCGATGAACGCAAGAAGAAAATCGCGTTCACCAATCACTACTACCGCACGCCGCTGTCCATTGCCGTACCTAAAGACTCTGACATCACCGATGCCCAGATCGACTTCAAGGGCCGCACCATCGGTGCCCAGGGTGCTGCAACCCAGGGCATCTACGCCGAAGACCATTACGAAAAAGCCGGGGCCAAGCTCAACCTGTACCCGACCCTGGACGAAGCCAATGCCGAGCTGAAAAACGGCCGCGTCGATGCGGTAATTGCCGACAAATTCCCGCTGCTGGAGTGGATCAACAAGGCCAGCGACGACTGCTGCAAGATTATCGGTGACGTCAACGGCACCAATGCCGACGCGGCCATTGCCGTGCGACAGAGCGACACCGTGCTGCGCGAGCGCTTCAACAAGGCGCTGGACGAAATCGTCGCCGACGGCACATACAAGAAGATCAGCAGCAAGTACTTCGACTTCGACATTTACTGAGTCGCCTGCCCTCGTTTGAGGGCCTCCCTGCCATTGACCCGGCCCTGCGCACCTGAAGTGCGCGGCGGCTGAATTTCGGCCCAATTTTGCCCGGGGACTCGAGCATGCTCGATCAACTCTCACTCCTTTCTTTTGCCAGTGGCGGCTGGGGCTCGGCGCTGCTCGCCGGTGCGCTGGTGACCATTGCCCTGGCCTTGAGCTGCCTGCCCATCGGCTTGCCCCTGGGCCTGGCCGTAGCGGTGGCGGCACGCTCGAAAAACCGCTGGCTGCGGGCGTGGGCGACCACTTTTTCCACAGTATTTCGTGGTTTGCCGGAACTGCTGACCCTGCTGATCATTTATTACGGCTGCCAGATCGCCGCGCAAAAAATCCTCGCCATGATGGGCTACGACGCCCAGGTGACGATCAATACCTTCGTCGCCGCGATGGTGGCTTTCAGCCTGGTATTTGCCGCCTTCTCCAGCGAGATCTGGCTGGGCGCATTCAAGACCATCCCCAAGGGCCAGTTCGAAGCGGCCTCGGCCCTGGGCCTGAGCAAATTCACCACCTTTCGCAAGGTGGTACTGCCGCAACTGGCACGCATCGCCCTGCCCGGCCTGTCGAACAACTGGTTGTCGCTGCTCAAGGACACCTCGCTGGTGTCGACCATTTCCCTGGTGGACCTGATGCGCCAGACCAACCTGGCGGTGAGCGTGACCAAAGAGCCGATGCTGTTCTACACCGTCGCCTGCCTGGGTTATCTGTTTTTCTCGGCGATCTCGGGGCGCCTGTTCGCCTTCCTTGAGCGCTACTTCAGCCGCCACCAACGGAGCGTGCAGCCATGAGCCTGGCGGACCTGCAAAACATGTTTCTCAACCCCGATTTGCTGGAACGCTACGGCCCGCGCTTTATCGACGGGCTGCTGGTCACGGGCAAGCTGGTGGCGATTTCCTTCACCCTCGGCGCCTTGCTGGGCTTGCTGATCGCCCTGGGGCGTTTGTCCAGCAACCGTTTTTTGCGCAGCTTCACCGGCGCCTACGTCTATTTCTTTCGCGGCTCGCCACTGCTGGCACAACTGTTTTTGCTGTACTACGGCCTGGGCTCGTTCAAGGGCTTCTGGCAGGACGTTGGGCTGTGGTGGTTTTTCCGCGATGCGTGGTTCTGCACCCTGCTGGCCTTTACCCTCAACACGGCGGCGTATCAGGCCGAGATCCTGCGCGGCAGCATCCTCTCCGTGGCCCAGGGCCAGCGTGAAGCCTGCAAGGCCCTGAACCTGTCGCGCTGGACCGCCTTTCGCAAAATCATCCTGCCGCAATCGCTGCTGGTGGCCATCGGCCCGCTGGGCAACGAGCTGATCCTGATGATCAAGGCCAGTGCGATTGCCTCGCTGGTGACCATATACGACCTGATGGGCGTGACCAAGATGGCGTTCTCGCGCAGTTTCGACTTCCAGGTCTACCTGTGGGCCGCCGTGCTCTACCTGCTGATCGTGGAAGTGGTGCGCCGCAGCCTGAAGCTGATCGAAGGCCGCCTCGGCCGTCACTTGCAGTAAGCCCATTGTCCGGGCTGCGAACACGGCCCCTGTTTTAAGGATTTGTTTATGCACTGCGACACTATCGTTCTGGGCGCCGGCATTGTCGGCGTCAGTACAGCGTTGCAACTCCAGGCCCGCGGGCGCAGCGTGGTGCTGCTTGACCGCGCAATGCCGGGCAGCGGCACCAGCCACGGCAATGCCGGGCTGATCGAGCGCGCCAGCGTCATCCCCTACTCGTTCCCGCGGGAGATCTCGCGCCTGCTGCGCTATGGCCTCAACCAGCAATCGGACGTGCGCTACAGCCTCAAGCACCTGCCCAAGGCCGGGCCGTGGCTGTTGAAGTACTGGCAGCAATCCGCGCCCAAGGAGCTGGCCAAGGCCACCCGCGCCATGCTGCCGCTGATTGAAAAATGCGTCAGCGAACACGACCTGCTGGCCGAACCGGCCGGCGTCACGGCGCTGATAGATGACAGCGGCTGGATCGAGGTCTATCGCACCCCGGCCGACTTCGACAAGGCCCAGCGCGATGCGGCGGCCCTGGGCGAGTACAAACTCAACTACCGGGTGCTGGGCGAGCAGCAGGTGCACGCCCTGGAACCGGGCCTGCATACCGATGTGATCGGCGGCATCCACTGGCTTGACCCCAAGACCGTCAGCGATCCCGGCGGCCTGACCCGCGGCTACGCCGAACTCTTTGTAAAACGTGGCGGCACCTTTGTCACAGGCGATGCCACCAGCCTGCGAGCTACCGCCGGGCAATGGCAGGTCGAAAGCCAGAAGGGCCTGATCGTCGGTAATGAAGTAGTGGTTGCCCTCGGCCCGCAAGCGCGGGCGATTTTCGAACCCCTGGGTTATCGCATTCCCCTGGCGATCAAGCGCGGTTACCACATGCACTACGCCGCCAAAGACGGCCAGACCATGCAGCACCCGATTCTCGATTCGGTGGGCGGTTATGTACTGGCACCGATGGTCGGAGGCATTCGCCTGACCACCGGGATCGAATTTGCCGACAGCGATGACCCGATCAATGAAATCCAGCTGCGCCGCTGCGAAGAACGCGCCCAACGCCTGTACCCGCTGGGTGAGCGCGTGGATGCCGAACCCTGGCTGGGCCGGCGCCCGTGCCTGCCGGACATGTGCCCGGTGATTGGCCCTGGCAGCCGCCACAAGGGCCTGTGGTTCAACTTTGGCCATGCCCACCACGGCCTGACCCTGGGCCCGGTGAGCGGGCGCCTGCTGGCCGAAATGATGACCGGGGAAAAACCCTTCACCGACCCTGCGCCCTACAGCGCCGAGCGTTTTCACTGATTACTGGAGACACACCATGCTTGCACAACCTGCTTACGTACACCCCGTGTCGCCAGTCACTGACACCCGCAAGGTAGTCGTGGATATCGCCGGGCTGAACAAGTACTACAGCGCTTTTCATGTACTCAAGGGCATCGACCTGAAAGTGCGCGAAGGCGAACGCATCGTGCTGTGCGGCCCGTCCGGCTCCGGCAAGTCGACGCTGATCCGCTGCATCAACCGCCTGGAAATCGCCGAGCAGGGGCGCATCCTGATTAACGACACCGACCTGTCGCTGCCTACCCGCGAGGCGAGCAAGGTGCGCAGTGAAATCGGCATGGTGTTTCAGCATTTCAACCTGTTCCCGCATATGAGTGTGCTGGACAACTGCATCCTGGCGCCGATGTCGGTGCGCGGTTTGTCGCGTAAAAAAGCCATCGAACTGGCGCAACACTTTTTGACCAAGGTCGGCATTGCCAGCCAGGCTGATAAATACCCGAGCCAGTTGTCCGGCGGCCAGCAGCAGCGTGTGGCCATTGCCCGGGCGTTGTGCATGGAACCGAAGATCATGCTGTTCGATGAGCCGACTTCGGCACTGGACCCGGAAATGGTCAGCGAAGTGCTGGACGTGATGGTCAACCTGGCCGGCAGTGGCATGACCATGTTGTGCGTGACCCATGAAATGGGCTTTGCCCGGCAGGTGGCGGAGCGGGTGTTGTTCCTGGATGGCGGCATGGTGATTGAAGACTCGCCGCCGGAAGAGTTTTTCAACGCCCCGAAAAGCCCACGGGCCAAGGCGTTTTTAGCGCAGATCGTGCATTAAGAGCAAAGTCCCTCACCCAGAGGGTGAAGGGACTGATTTGTGACGTTGCGAATAGCTGCTTTTGCTTTTAGTCCCCTCTCCCTCAGGGAGAGGGCTAGGGTGAGGGCGCTTTACAGCTGCGCCGCCAATCTCGACCCCTGATCAATGGCCCGCTTGGCATCCAGCTCCGCCGCCACATCCGCGCCGCCAATCAAGTGCACGTTCTGCCCCGCTGCCACCAGACCGTCCTGCAACTCACGCAACGGGTCCTGCCCGGCGCAGATGACAATGTTGTCCACTGCCAACACCTGCGGCTCGCCTTCGCCAATGCGAATATGCAGTCCTGCATCGTCGATGCCCAGGTACTCGACACTGTTGAGCATCTGCACCTGCTTGTTTTTCAGACCCGCGCGGTGGATCCAGCCGGTGGTCTTGCCCAGGCCGTCGCCTACCTTGGTTTTCTTACGTTGCAGCAGGAACACCTGGCGCGCCGGGGCATGCACCTCGGGCTTGATCCCCGCCACACCGCCGCGAGCTTCAAGCGCACTGTCGATGCCCCATTCCTTCCAGAACGCTTCACGGTCCTGGCTGGTAGCAACGCCCTGGTGCACGAGAAACTCCGACACATCAAAACCAATACCGCCCGCGCCAATTACCGCCACTTTGGCGCCCACCGGCTTACGCTGCAGAATCACATCCAGGTAGCTGAGCACCTTGGGATGATCGATGCCCGGAATCGCCGGAGTCCGTGGCGCGATGCCAGTGGCCAGAATGATCTCGTCAAAACCGCCATCGACCAATTGCTGCACATCCACCCGGGTATTCAGGCACAGCTCGACGCCGGTGGTTTGCAGCTTGCGCTTGAAGTAACGCAGGGTTTCGAAAAACTCTTCCTTGCCCGGCACGCGCTTGGCCACGTTGAACTGACCACCGATTTCGCTGGCCGAGTCAAACAGCATAACTTCATGCCCGCGCTCGGCGGCCACGGTGGCAGCAGCCAGCCCGGCCGGGCCGGCACCCACCACGGCGATTTTTTTCACGGCAATGGTCGGCAAATAATTGAGTTCGGTTTCATGGCAGGCACGCGGGTTGACCAGGCAACTGGTCAGTTTGCCGCCAAAGGTGTGGTCAAGGCATGCCTGGTTGCAACCGATGCAGGTATTGATCTCGTCGCTGCGCCCGGCAGCCGCCTTGTTGACGAACTCGGGGTCGGCCAGGAACGGACGCGCCATCGACACCATATCGGCATCGCCTTCGGCCAGGATCTGCTCGGCGATTTCCGGAGTGTTGATGCGGTTGGTGGTAATCAGCGGCACGTTAACCGAGCCGCGCAGCTTGGCCGTGACCTTGCTGAACGCGGCACGGGGCACCTTGGTAGCGATGGTCGGGATACGCGCTTCGTGCCAGCCGATACCGGTGTTGATCAGGGTCGCACCGGCCGATTCGACAGCCTTGGCCAGTTGCACGATTTCTTCCCAGACGCTGCCGCCTTCCACCAGGTCGAGCATCGACAGGCGGTAAATGATGATGAAATTAGGGCCAACGGCTTCGCGCACGCGACGCACGATTTCCACCGGCAGGCGCATGCGGTTTTCGTAACTGCCACCCCAACGGTCGGTACGCTGGTTGGTGTGCGCCGCCAGGAACTGATTAATCAGGTAGCCTTCCGAGCCCATGATCTCGACACCGTCATAGCCCGCGCTCTGGGCCAGCCTGGCGCAGGTCACGAAGTCGCTGATCTGCTTTTCGATGCCCTCCTCGTCCAGCTCCTTTGGCTTGAACGGGTTGATCGGTGCCTGGATCGCACTCGGCGCGACCTGGCGCGGGCTGTAGGCATAGCGCCCGGCGTGGAGGATCTGCAGGCAGATCTTGCCGCCGGCATCGTGTACCGCGCGAGTCACGACCACATGTTTTTCGGCTTCTTCGACGGTGCTCAGTTTGGCTGCGCCGCTGTACACCCCGCCCTCATCGTTGGGCGCAATGCCGCCAGTGACGATCAGGCCGACACCGCCGCGGGCCCGCTCGGCAAAGTAGGCGGCCATGCGCTCAAAGCCACCGGGCTTTTCTTCCAGGCCAGTGTGCATCGAGCCCATCAGGCTGCGGTTGCGCAAGGTGGTAAAACCCAGGTCCAGGGGGGCGAGCAAATGCGGGTAGCGGGTGGCGGTCATCGAAAAGCTCCACAACGGGCGAAATCACGGAACGCGGGATGCTCTGCGGCTCCCGTCGTTGATGTGAGGCACAGTAAAGACTCAATCGGCCCCACTCAATGACCCAAAGTTACAAATTATTAACCCTAATGCGCAGCACTCCTTGGCAAGCCGGCGCGCGCCACCTACCCTAGAGGCCGAATTCCGCTGAAAGCTGTCCGCTCTATCTCTATGCGCAAACTCATTGGCTGCACCTTACTGATTGCCCTTCTCGCCGCTGCCGGCAGCTATGCCTGGTGGACCACGCAAAGGGACGTTGGCCACTACCTGTCTGACCTGCGTATCGAGCTGGCCATCAACGACGGCGTCAATAACGACCGTGGCAACCTGCTGGGCATCGAACCCGATCTGTCACCACGGGATTATCAAAGCCTGGCACTGGTTCACCTAAAGCTCGCGGCGTACCTCAACAGCGCCCGCGACGCCGGCCTGATCAACGACAAAACCGTGGTGGTACTGCCGGAACATATCGGCTCGTGGCTGATGTTCCGTGGCGAAAAAAGCCAGCTGTACCAGGCGGCCAACCTCAATGAAGCCATGCACTGGCTGGCCATCAGCAACCCCTTGGCCTTCGCCGGTGCCTGGTTACGGGCCGACGGCGAAAGCCGGACCAACGATGCCCACCTGCGCATGAAGGCCGCCAGCATGGCCGCTGATTACCAGACGCTGTTCGGTGGCCTGGCCAAAGAGTTTGGCGTGACCCTGGTGGCCGGTAGCATTGCCCTGCCCGAGCCGCGTATCGAAAACGGCAAACTGCTACCCGGCAGCGGCCCGCTGTACAACAGCAGCGTGGTGTTTGACCGCACCGGCGCAGCGCTCGGCAAACCCCAGCTTCAGTTACTGCCCACCTATGAAGAGCAAAGCTATATCCAGCCAGGCCCCGACCATGAGTTGAATGTGGTGGATACCCCGGCCGGGCGCCTGGGCATCCTGATCGGCAGCGACAGCTGGTACCCCGAGAACTACCGTACCCTCAACGAAAAAGGTGTGCAATTGATTGCCGTGCCAGCGTTTATCGTCGGCAAGACCACTTGGGACAAGCCCTGGGGCGGCTATAAAAGCGTATCGACCCCCAGCGAAATCAGCCTCAAGCCCGGCGAAGTGAGCGAAGGCGATGCCTGGCATCGCCTGACCCTGATCAGCAGCCTGCCCAGCAGCACCGCCGAAGCGGGCATGACCGTGTTCCTGCGCGGCAAGTTCTGGGACAAGCACAGCACCGGCCAGGGCTTTATCAGCCGCAACGGCCAGACCAGCCCGGACCAGCCGGTGAGCGGCGCCCGGTTGCTCAATCTCTGGTTGTAATGCCATGAAGCCGCTGCCGATGCGCCTGGGCGATCTTTCGGTCGGGTTTGTCCAGGCCCTGGCTGACGCCGTACGCAGTTGCGCCCACGACCCGGCCCCCCTGCTCGAACAGTTTGGCCTGGACACGGCCCGTCTGGCCCAGCCGCTGGCACGCCTGTCGATCCCCCGCTATATGCGCCTGGGCCACGCCGCGATTGCCCTGACCGGCAACGCGGCCCTGGGCCTGCGCATGGGCCAGCTTAGCCGCCTAAGCCAGGTGGGGCTGGCCGGGGTTACCGCAGCCCAGGCCCCCACCGTGCGCGAAGCGGCACGCACCCTGATCCGCTTCGAGCCCTTGTACGGCTCCAACTACCGCGGGCAATCGAGCCTGCACGAAGATGCCCGGGGCGCCTGGCTGCGGTTTTACTCCATCAGCCCGTACAACGCCTATAACCGCTTTGTGGTGGACTCGATCATCGCTGGCTGGTTGCAGCACCTGTCAACGGTCGCGGCGCAACCCTTGAGCTGCGAACAGATCGATATTGAATTCAGCGAGCCGGATTACGCGCTGCACTACAGCGAGCTGGGCAGTGCCGCAATCCACTTTCGCGCCGACACCAATCAGCTGCGCCTCAATCACGCCACCCTCGACCTGCGCAACCCCCAGCACTGCCCCAGCACCTGGGCGTACCTGCTGCAATTGTGCGAACGGGAACTGGAGCAACTGACCCGTACCCGCAGCCTGCGCGAGCGCATCACGCAATTGCTGGGGCCTTTGCTCAATGGCGGTCGCGAACCCGACCTGGAAGAAGTGGCGGCACGCCTGAAGCTGCCAACCTGGACCCTGCGCCGCAAGCTGACAGAAGAAGGCACGCAGTTTCGCGCCATTCTCAATGACACACGACGCGACCTCGCCATGACCTATATCCGCGATACGGAGCTGGCCTTCGGCGAAATCGCTTACTTGTTGGGGTTTGCCTCAGCCGAGGCGTTTCAGCGGGCCTTCAAGCGCTGGAATGCGCAGACGCCGGGGGAGTACCGGCGGCGTCAGCGCCAATCTGCCTGAAGCGATGCAGGGCTCAAAGCTCTGTCGCGTCATCGGCAGGGTCCAGCGGGTCCAGTTCAAAAGCCTGGTACTCAAGCAGCTCTTCCTGATAGTCGTCCATTGCAGCATCCCTTTTCAGTCTGTGTTAAGTCATGCCTGAGCATAAAGTGCCCGCATGAAGGAAAAATGACACCTTCGCGCGCACTGTCAATACCCATTGATAAACGTAGCAGAGCTTTTGAGATTTACTGCACAGTTATTGAACGGCGGAGGGCTCTACGGCGGCAGGTACGGGGGTGATGGCAGGCTCGGCTGCAGGCTCGACCACAGGCGTGACCGGTGCCACAACTGCTGGCACCGTTACAGGCACCTCAACAGGCAGCACAGGCTCAACGGCTGCCGGTGGCACCACCGGCTCGCTGACTGGCGCCACCACTGGCTCGGGCACGATAACCGGCACAGCTGCAGGCACAACGACTTCAGCCTTCACCGGCGCGGGTTCCGGCACACCCAATTCAGGCTTGGGTTGTTGCGGGGCGTGCTGCGCTTTCTTTTCTTCCTTGGGCTTGGGCAGGAACACTTCGACCAAGCCAAAGAAACGGTCATAGAACTGCGCCGAAGACACCGTCTCGCTGGCGACCTTGACCATCGAGTCATCGGTCGAACCAATCGGCATCGACACCGAACCCAGTACACCGACACCCAGGCTGGCAGAGTTGTTGACTTTCTTCAGCGCGTATCGGTCCTGCAGCGCGTTAGCGAACATGGTGGCGTGATGCTCAGAACCGCCATCATCGGCACACACAATGTTGAAGCTGATTTCCAGATGGCTTTCGCCGGTTTGCTGGAAGCTCTTGTGGCCGCTGATCATTTTCGGATCGTTACTGGTGATGATATAGCCCTGGCTAAGCAAGGCGCGGCGTGCTGCTTCGCAGGCAGCCTTGTCGGTCACCGGGTAATTGCGCGAGAACGTACCGGAGTCATCGAAGTTTTCATGTTCATAGATGGCTGTTTTCTTCGACGAACAACCTGCGAGACCAGCCAGCACGAGGGCGACTACAACGGCACGCACGGGAAATGACATAAGCATTGAAGATCCTGAAGAGAACGGTACGGGACGTATTGTGCATCAAGTGGTGTTTTTTGCGTGGGTTTGATTGGCTCATCCCCCGTTAAACTGCGCAGAGCCTGTGGGAGCGGGCTTGCTCGCGATGGCATCAGCGCGATCCATCAGAAGCACCGCGCCGCGTGTATCGCAGGCAAGCCAGCTCCTACAGAGTTTTTGCAGCATCCCGAGCCAAATCCCGGGCACAAAAAAAGCGACCCTAAGGTCGCTTTCTTTGTAGTTCCAGAGAGTTCAAGGGCTCTGGAGCAAATATGGCGCAGCGGACGGGACTCGAACCCGCGACCCCCGGCGTGACAGGCCGGTATTCTAACCGACTGAACTACCGCTGCGTATCGCTCGGACTTGCGCCCGTTTGAAACTTTTAAACCTGTGACTGAACAGCTTCGGTGCTTTTCAATCGCAAACCAGGCGAACCTGATTTGTACAAATATGGCGCAGCGGACGGGACTCGAACCCGCGACCCCCGGCGTGACAGGCCGGTATTCTAACCGACTGAACTACCGCTGCGCGTCGGTGGCAGCTCCTTTCGGAACGACCTTTCTCTTGCGAGAATCTCAAGAAGTGGTGGGTGATGACGGGATCGAACCGCCGACCCTCTGCTTGTAAGGCAGATGCTCTCCCAGCTGAGCTAATCACCCTTTGCTTCGTTGAGGCCGCGAAATTTACGCACCTATCGAAGCTAAGTCAAGGACAAGATTGGGTTTTTTTCGAAATATGCAAAAATAGTGGTCTGGCCTTACTCGCCGTAGATCATCTTCTTGCTCATGCCGCCGTCCACCACAAACTCCTGCCCCGTGACAAAACCAGCATTGCGCGACAACAACCACGCCACCATCGCTGCCACGTCTTCCACGCCCCCTGCCCGGCCCGCCGGGTGCTGGGCATGATCAGCCTCTGTCAGCGGAGCTGAACGCCTCACAGAGGGATCCCGGGCATCGATCCAGCCCGGGCTGACGGCATTGACCCTGATCTGCGGGCCAAGGCTGATGGCCAGTGCGTGGGTCAATGCCAGCAAACCGCCCTTGCTCGCCACATAAGCCTCGGTATCAGGCTCCGACTGACGGGCGCGGGTAGAAGCCAGGTTAACGATCGCCCCGCAATGCGCACGCAGATACGGCGCGCAATGCTTGGCCAGCAACATCGGCCCGGTGAGATTGACCGCCAGGACGCGGTTCCAGTGTTGCAGGTCGAGGCTTTCGAGGGGCGTATTGTGCGGATCCGCAATCGCGGCGTTGCACACCAGCCCGTCGAGGCGGCCGAACTGACCCAGCACCTGGGCGACACACTGGATGACATCGGCCTCAACCGACACATCCATCGTCACGAACCAGGCACTTTCACCCAGCGCCTTGGCCACCCTGGCGCCCCGGGCACGGTCAATATCGGTCAACACCACTTGCCAGCCTTCACTGACCAGCCAGGCCGCAATCCCCAGGCCAATGCCGCGCGCAGCGCCGGTCACCAGCGCTACACGACCATTACCGCCAACCGGTGCTTCGAGCATCCAGTCGGTCACAGCGCAGCCAGGCCTCGTGCAAGGTCGGCCTGCAGGTCGGCAACATCTTCCAGACCCACGGCAATGCGGATCAGGCTGTCACGAATACCGGCCGCTTCACGCTCCTGCGGTGCCAGGCGACCATGGGAAGTGGTCGCAGGATGGGTAATTGTGGTTTTGCTGTCGCCCAAGTTGGCGGTGATCGAGATCAGGCGGGTGGCATCGATAAAGCGCCAGGCGCCCTCCTTGCCACCCTTGACCTCAAAACTAACCACGGCGCCAAAGCCGCGCTGCTGGCGCTGGGCCAATTCGTACTGTGGATGGCTCTTGAGACCGGCGTAGTGAACCTTCTCCACGCCGTCCTGCTGCTCCAGCCACTCGGCCAGGGCCTGGGCACTGGCGCAGTGAGCGCGCATACGCAGGTTGAGGGTCTCCAGACCCTTGAGGAAGATCCACGCATTGAACGGGCTCAGGGTCGGCCCCGCAGTGCGCAGGAAACCGACGATTTCTTTCATCAGCTCGCCACGACCGGCAACCACGCCGCCCATGCAACGGCCCTGACCATCGATAAACTTGGTTGCCGAATGCACCACGATATCTGCGCCCAGCTTCAGCGGCTGCTGCAAGGCTGGCGTGCAGAAGCAGTTGTCGACTACCAGCAAGGCACCCTTGGCATGGGCGATTTCTGCCAGTGCGGCGATATCAACCAGCTCGGCCAGGGGGTTGGACGGCGACTCGACAAACAGCAGTTTGGTGTTGGGCTTGATTGCCGCATCCCAGCCAGCCAGCTCGGCCAGAGGTACATAATCGACCTGCACGCCAAAACGCTTGAAATACTTTTCAAACAGGCTGATGGTCGAACCGAATACGCTGCGCGACACCAGGATATGGTCACCGGCGCTGCACAGGCTCATGACCACCGACAGGATGGCTGCCATGCCCGTCGCCGTGGCTACGGCCTGCTCGGCACCTTCAAGGGCGGCAATGCGCTCTTCGAAAGCACGGACCGTAGGGTTGGTGTAACGCGAATAAACGTTGCCCGCCACCTCGCCCGAAAACCGCGCTGCCGCGTCGGCGGCCGTGCGGAACACATAGCTGGAGGTCAGGAACATCGCATCGCCGTGCTCGCCTTCTGGCGTACGGTGCTGGCCTGCGCGCACCGCCAGGGTGTCGAACGCTACGCCGTCGAGGTCGCTGTCCAGCCGACCTGCATCCCAATCCTGACTCATGCTGCCACTCCTTGCTGTATTAGAGAAACGCAAACCGGCCCATCAGGGCCGGTTTGGTGAAATCCTAGTTGTTGTATATGCCGATGGTGGCACCCACACCCTGGGCAACCACCTTGGATGCATCGTTGCGCGCACGCTCGATACGCTCCAGGTAGTTGTCGTCAATATCGCCGGTGACGTACTTGCCGTCAAACACCGCGCAATCGAACGCATCGATCTTGATCTTGCCGCCCCCCACCGCATCGATCAGGTCAGGCAGGTCCTGATAGATCAGCCAGTCGGCCCCGATCAGCTCGGCCACTTCCTGGGTGCTGCGGTTGTGTGCGATCAGCTCATGGGCGCTTGGCATGTCAATGCCATACACGTTCGGGTAGCGCACGGCCGGAGCGGCCGAGCAGAAGTAGACATTCTTCGCACCGGCTTCACGAGCCATCTGGATGATCTGCTTGCAGGTAGTACCGCGCACGATCGAGTCGTCCACCAGCATCACGTTCTTGCCACGGAACTCAAGCTCGATGGCATTGAGCTTCTGACGCACGGATTTTTTACGCGCAGCCTGGCCCGGCATGATGAAGGTACGGCCGATGTAGCGGTTTTTCACAAAGCCTTCGCGGAACTTGACGCCCAGGTGGTTGGCCAGCTCCAGCGCAGCACAACGGCTGGTGTCCGGAATCGGGATAACCACATCGATGTCGTGCTCAGGACGCTCGCGCAGGATCTTCTCGGCCAGTTTCTCACCCATGCGCAGACGGGCCTTGTACACCGACACACCGTCGATGATCGAATCCGGACGCGCCAGGTACACATGTTCGAAGATGCACGGGGTCAGTTTCGGGTTGGCCGCGCACTGACGGGTGTGCAGCTTGCCGTCTTCAGTGATGTACACCGCTTCGCCCGGTGCCAGGTCGCGGATCAGGGTAAAGCCCAGTACATCAAGGGACACGCTTTCGGAGGCAATCATGTACTCGACGCCTTCGTCGGTATGACGCTGACCGAAGACGATCGGACGAATGCCGTTCGGATCGCGGAAACCGACAATGCCGTAACCGGTGATCATTGCCACCACGGCGTAGCCGCCGAGGCAACGGTTGTGGACATCAGCCACAGCCGCGAACACGTCTTCTTCAGTGGGCTGCAACTTGCCGCGCTGCGCCAGCTCGTGGGCGAAGACGTTGAGCAACACTTCCGAATCGGAGTTGGTGTTGACGTGACGCAAGTCAGATTCGTAAATCTCCTTGGCCAGCTGTTCAACGTTGGTCAGGTTACCGTTATGCGCCAGGGTGATGCCATAGGGCGAGTTGACGTAAAACGGCTGGGCTTCAGCTGAAGTCGAGCTGCCAGCGGTTGGATAGCGCACATGGCCAATGCCCACGTTGCCGACCAGACGCTGCATGTGACGCTGATGAAACACGTCACGAACCAGCCCGTTGTCCTTGCGCAGAAATAACCGGCCATTATGGCTGGTCACAATACCGGCAGCATCCTGGCCGCGGTGCTGGAGGACGGTTAGCGCGTCATACAGCGCCTGATTGACGTTCGACTTACCGACGATACCGACGATGCCACACATGCGACGCAACCCCTACTTAATGGATCTGAACTGAACACCGCTCACTTGGGCTGGGTAGCCGGCAAGAGGTGCTCCTTGAACGGAATATCAGCGGGTACGCTGATTCCGCTGGCCAGCCACTGACTGCTCCACCCCAGAATGAGGTTTTTGGACCAGTCGGCAACCAATAGAAATTGTGGCACGAGCCGCGACTCTTGCCACCATGAGTCTTGCTGTACCGGCCCCAGGCTCAACAGCCCGACGGCAGTGACCACCAGCAACGCGCCACGCGCAGCGCCGAAGGCCATGCCGAGAAAACGATCGGTCCCGGACAGGCCGGTGACGCGAATCAGTTCGCCGATAAGAAAATTGATCATTGCGCCTACCAGCAAGGTGGCGACAAACAGGATGGTGCACCCGGCGATGACGCGGGCGGAAGGTGTTTCGATGTATCCGGAGAGGTATTGCGACAGCGAACCGCCGAACATCCAGGCAACGACCCCGGCAATGATCCAGGTGCACAGCGACAATGCTTCTTTTACGAAGCCGCGCTTCAAGCTGATCAAAGCGGAGATGGCGATGATTGCAACGATCGCCCAGTCAACCCAGGTAAATGGCACAGTTCAGCCTACGGATAGATGAGGCGGCGCATTTTAGCAGAGCGCCGCCGCTCAGGTAAGGCGATTTATCCGTGCCGGTGCAATCAGATTGCACCTTTTTACCCTGTCAGCCACGTTCAGGCTGAAAGCGCACCACAAAACCCTTGAGGTTTTGCTGCTTGCCGAGCAAATCACGCAGGCGGTCGGCCTCTGCACGCTCCAGCAACGGGCCGACAAAAACCCGGTTCATCCCGCCCGAAGATCGCACATAAGCGTTATAGCCTTGATTGCGAAGGGTTTTTTGCAAGTTGTCGGCACTGGCACGATTGGACAGGCTCACCAACTGGACCGACCAACTGATCGGCAAGCCGTTGGGGTCAACCCGTTTTTGCGTGGTATCGAGTTTGGCAGGAGCCTGGGCAACCGTCTGTGCCGGCGTGACGGCTGGCGGCTTGGGCGCAGCCACTACAGGTTTGGCCACAACCGCTGCTGGCGCCAGCTGTTCGACTACCGGCTGCTGAACCGGAGCCGGCTCCTCAGGGATAACCTGTGGTTCAGGTACGGCAACCGGCTCGATCTTGACCTGCGGCATTACTGGCATTTCAGGAGCGCTCGGCGCATCGACCTGGATCTGACGCTGCTCGTCCTGCCGGGAGAACAACATCGGCAGAAAAATAACCGCCAGCGCCACCAGCACCAGGGCACCGACCATCCGTTGTTTGTATGCCTTATCCAGCAAAGCCATGTGCAGCCTCCTGCGTGGCACGCTGCTCCAACCACTCGAGCGCCTGCGCAACACAATAAAATGATCCGAACAACAGGATTTCGTCTTCGGCCGTGGCCCGCTCGCACTGCGCCTCAAGCGCCTGCGCCAAACTGGCATAAGCCGAAACCGAAGCGCCCAAACCTTGCAGGGCGGCCTCGACCTCAGTCCCCGGGCGCGTGCGCGGGGTGTCCAGCGGCGCAACAGCCCAATGCACGACCGACCCCGTCAGCTGTGACACTACGCCATCCAGGTCCTTGTCCGCCAGCAAACCAAACACCGCCAGGCGCTTGCCGGCAACCGGCCGTTGCGCCAGGCGGCGAGCCAGGTACTCGGCTGCATGGGGGTTGTGGCCCACATCCAGCAGCACGTTCAGGGTTTTGCCCTTCCAGTTGAACTGGCGACGATCCAGCCGCCCGGTGATTCGAGTAGCGGCCAGTGCTGCCACAATCCGCTCGGGCTGCCAGGGCAGACCGCTCAACGCGTAGGCCTGCACGGCCAGCGCTGCGTTTTCCATCGGCAGATCCAGCAGCGGAATATCGCGCAGCTCGAGCAATTGCCCCTGGGCATCCAGACCCCGCCAATGCCAGACCTGATCGGTACTGCTCAAGTCAAAGTCACGACCGCGCAAAAACAGCGGGCAGTCCAGTTCGGCTGCCCTGTCGAGCAAGGTATGTGGCGGATTGAGATCACCACACAGGGCCGGCTTGCCCGCACGGAAGATCCCGGCCTTTTCAAAGGCCACGGATTCGCGGGTATTGCCCAGGTATTCAACATGATCGACACCGATACTGGTCACCAGTGCCAGGTCGGCATCCACCAGATTGACCGCATCCAGTCGCCCGCCCAGCCCGACTTCCAGCACTACGGCATCCAGCTGGGCACGCTCAAACAGCCAGAAGGCGGCCAGCGTACCCATTTCAAAATAAGTCAGGGACGTATCGCCACGCCCTGCGTCCAGGGCCGCAAAAGCCTCACAGAGCAGTTCATCGCTGACTTCAGCCCCGTCAATTTGTACGCGCTCGTTGTAGCGCAGCAGGTGGGGCGAACTGTAAACCCCCACCTTGAGCCCTTGCGCCTGCAGCAATGCGGCCACAAACGCACAGGTCGAGCCCTTGCCATTGGTACCCGTTACCGTCACCACCCGAGGCGCAGGCTTTTGCAGCCCCATGCGGTTCGTTACCTCGCGTGCGCGATCCAGCCCCATGTCAATGGCGGCTGGATGCAGCTGTTCAAGATAGGCGAGCCACTCGCCAAGGGTGCGCTGGGTCATAGGTTTGCAGGTGCCGGCGGAACAACGATGGTTTCAACAGGCGCAGCCACGAACACAGGTGTCGGCAAGCCCATCATCTGTGCCAGCAGGTTGCCCAGGCGTGGACGCAGTTCCTGACGCGCTACGATCAGGTCGATCGCGCCGTGCTCCAGCAGGAACTCGCTGCGCTGGAAGCCTTCGGGCAGTTTTTCACGAACGGTCTGCTCGATCACGCGCGGGCCGGCAAAACCGATCAGCGCCTTGGGCTCAGCCACGATCACGTCACCAAGCATCGCCAAGCTGGCCGAAACACCGCCATACACCGGATCGGTCAGAACCGAGATAAACGGGATGCCTTCTTCACGCAGACGCGCCAGCACCGCCGAGGTCTTGGCCATTTGCATCAGGGAGATCAGGGCTTCCTGCATCCGCGCACCGCCGGAGGCTGCAAAGCAGATCATCGGGCAGCGGTTTTCCAGTGCGTAGTTGGCGGCACGCACAAAGCGCTCGCCAACGATGGCGCCCATCGAACCACCCATAAAGGAGAACTCGAACGCCGATACCACCACCGGCATGCCCAGCAAGGTGCCGCTCATGGAGATCAGGGCGTCTTTTTCACCGGTCTGCTTCTGCGCGCCAACCAGGCGGTCCTTGTACTTCTTGCTGTCGCGGAACTTGAGGCGGTCAACCGGCTCCAGGTCTGCACCCAGCTCGGCACGGCCGTCGGCATCCAGGAAAATGTCAATGCGCGCGCGGGCGCCAATGCGCATGTGGTGATTGCATTTAGGGCAAACGTCCAGGGTCTTTTCCAGCTCAGGACGATAAAGTACAGCGTCGCAAGACGGGCATTTGTGCCACAGGCCTTCAGGTACCGAGCTCTTTTTGACCTCGGAACGCATGATCGAAGGAATCAGCTTGTCTACCAACCAGTTGCTCATGCTTTCTTTCTCCAGTACCGGTGGCCAGAACAGTAGAGTTCAGGCCCCGTGTATGCCCTTGAGCTAAATTATTCAGGTGTGTGGCGATGATTGCCGGGGCCGCGGTCCGCACTCGGCAAACCAGCAAACACCCTGCAACCCTCAGCCTTCCCGACAGCACGCACCAGAGCGGCCGCCACTTTAATTTCTGCCCGTCTTCTCACCGGGCCCGTCTGCTTCGCAGAACGGTATTGATGGACGGCGGCAGAGTGCCAGCCGTCACATCGGCATCAGTTTGTTGTGCGCACGGCCTGCATAAAGGCACGAATCCTGTCGTGATCCTTGATGCCCTTGCTCTTTTCCACCCCGCCACTGACATCCACGGCATAGGGCCTTACCCGGGCGATGGCATCAGCGACGTTGTCGACCGTCAGGCCACCGGCCAGGATAATCGGCTTGCTCAGATCCTGTGGTATCAAAGACCAGTCAAATGCCTGACCAGTTCCGCCCGGCACACCTTCAACATAGGCATCGAGCAAAATACCGCTGGCCCCTGCATACGCCTTGCAGGCGCCGGCGATGTCATCACCAGCCTTGACCCGCAGGGCCTTGATATAAGGACGGTGATAGCCTTCGCACTGTTCCGGGGTTTCATCACCATGGAACTGCAACAGGTCCAGCGGCACGGCATCCAGGGTTTCGTTCAATTCACAGGCACTGGCGTTGACGAACAACCCCACCGTGGTCACGAACGGCGGCAATGAAGCAATGATGGCCCGGGCCTGCAATGCCGTGACTGCCCGCGGGCTTTTGGCGTAGAACACGAAGCCTATGGCATCAGCACCGGCCTCGACCGCAGCCAGTGCATCTTCTATGCGGGTAATACCGCAGATCTTGCTGCGAACAACGGACATCTCGATAACACCCCGGACGCGAAAGCCCCGGATGGTAACAAATGCTTATCCGGACGTCAGCCGTCCAGGCCGCTAAAACCGGTCAAGAAATGTGGACCAATGTAACGTTGCGGTAATTGGAACTCATCGCGGTATTCAACTTGCACCAGATACAGCCCGTAAGGGTGGGCCGTGACACCACCGGAGCGGCGTTCGCGACTCTCCAGCACTTCCTTGATCCACTCCACCGGGCGCTCGCCCGTGCCGATGGTCATCAGCACGCCGGCGATATTGCGCACCATATGGTGGAGAAAGGCACTGGCACGAATATCCAGCACGATCATGTTGCCGTGACGGGTTACGCGCAGATGGTGCATTTCCTTGATCGGCGATTTGGCCTGGCACTGGCCGGCGCGAAAGGCGCTGAAGTCGTGCACACCCAACAGGTAGCGGGCCGCCTCGGCCATACGCTCGACGTCCAGCGGGCGGTGGTTCCAGGTGATTTCCTGATTCAGGTGCGCAGGCCGGATCTGGTCGTTGTAGATCACATAGCGGTAGCGCCTGGCGATGGCCTTGAAGCGCGCGTGAAAATGCGCAGGCATGACCTGAGCCCAGGTTACGCTGATGTCATGGGGCAAATTGATATTGGCGCCCATGACCCAGGCTTTCAGTGAGCGCTCGGCCTGGGTGTCAAAATGCACCACCTGCCCGCAGGCGTGCACACCGGCATCGGTACGTCCGGCGCACATCAATGAAACCGGCGAAGCGGCCACTTTGGACAAGGCGTTTTCCAGGGTTTCCTGGACGGTCAGCACTCCATTGGCCTGGCGCTGCCAGCCGCTGTAGCGCGAACCTTTGTATTCCACGCCAAGGGCGATTCGGTAAAAACCTTCCGCGGCCATTTCAGCGGCCGGGTTATCTATATTTGCCAAGGACTTGCAGCCTGCTCAATAACGCAAAGGCGGCCATTATAAGGCGCACCCGGCAAGACGCCATGAAACATTTCACGCTGAGGCGCGCAAAACCTTTGGATACTAGCTTCCCTCAGACCTTGTAGCCGCTGACGAGCGTAGCGAGGCTGCGGCTACACCTCAGGTCAGGCGCGCCATCATTTCCAGGGCTTCAGCCTGTTGCTGTGGATTACCCTCTTCCATGACTTCGGTAAGAATATCCCGCGCACCCTCGTCGTCACCCATATCGATATAGGCCTGGGCCAGATCGAGTTTGGTGGCGGTCTCATCGGCGCCCGACAGGAAGTCGAACTCCGGCTCATCATCGGCAAAGGGCTGCTCCAGCGATGACTGCTCAAGGCTTTGTGACAGACGATGCAACTCGGCATTGACCTTGTCCAGCTCCAGGGAAAAGCTGTCTGGCTGTGCTACGGGCGGTTCACTCTCGGGTGCCAGGGACAAATCGAAGTCCGATGGCAGCTCCAGATCAGGGTTCGACGCTTGCTCTTGCGCCGCCTGGGCCTGTTGCTCGAGAACCGCTTCAAAGCTGTCGGCCGCCGGTTTGTCGGGGCTCGGCTCGGTCGCCAGCACGGCGGGCGAAGCAGCTTCGAGCTCATCAAGGCTCAGGTCAAAGTCGTGATCAAACGCTTCGACTGGCGGAATCAGTTCAGGTTCAGCCTCGACCTTGCGATCGTCACGCATCATGTCCTGGACAAACTGCGCCTGTAGCTGGGTGGCAACTGCCGCCGTGGCGATGCCCGCCGCTGCAGCCGCCACCATGCCCGGGTAACGCTGCTTAAGCTGCTCGACCTGGGCGTGATTCTTGCCATTGGCAACCAGTTGCCGCTCCTGGGCAACAAAGTCTTCGCGCGCGCCTTGCTCGCCGTAAACCTGCATCAGCTTCAAACGAAGATCGCTGCGCTGCGGCTCCTGCTCGATTGCCGCCTTGAGCAGTGCTTCGGCCTGGCTCAGTTGGCGCTGGCCGATCAATCGCTCAGCCTCGTCCAGCACATCTGCAGCAGGCTTGGCCAGGGAGACGGCAGCAACCACAGGCGCCACGGTCTCAACCACAGGTGCCGGTGCTGGTGCTGGTGCTGGTGCTGGTGCCGGTGCCGGTGCCGGTGCCGGTGCCGGTGCCGGTGCCGGTGCCGGTGCCGGTGCCGGTGCCGGTGCCGGTGCCGGTGCCGGTGCCGGTGCCGGTGCCGAGTCAAGCTTGACGCTGCGCGAGGGTGTTTCAAGCCCTTCGAAACTGCTCTGCGGCATGTCCAGATCAGCCGAAAACTCGGTTTCATGCTCAAGTTCGCGTGCCATCCGCGCGTGCTTCTGTGCTTCTTGCAAGGCATTGCGACGGCGCACAAGCAGCAATAGCAGCAACAACAGCAAGATCGCCCCGCCGCCGATCAGGCCCAGCAGCAGCGGACTGCCCAGCAAGTCCTGGAGCTTGCGCTCGTTGCCGGGCGCTGCCGCGTTTTCAACCGGGCTTGGCGCCACTGCCGTAGCAGGCGCACCTTCGCTGGCAGGAGCAATATCGGCTTCAGGGGCGTCTTCTGCCGGTGCCGCAAGCTGTGCCGGCATCGCAATGGTCGGGTCAACAGGCGTGCCTTTGTCGGCCTCCAGCCTGGCCAACTGATCGTTCTTCAATTGAATCAAGCGTTGCAACTTGTCCAACTGGCTTTGCAAATCCTGCATCCGGCTTTGCAGCTCGGCATTTTCACGGCGGCTGGAGTCCAGCCCTTCCTGAGTCATCGCCAGCTTGTCGCTCAAACGCTTCGCATCACCGGCAGCGCCCTTGCCTGCCTGGCCTGAAACCAGACTCAGGGCATCCGCATGCACGGTTTTGGCAGCCGGGATCGGCACGGGCTTGCGCCCGGTGGCATCCAACTGCTGCGCCAGCGGTACGGTTCGCCGGCCATTGCGCCAGTCGGCGTTTTGCGCCGCGACCTCGTTGATCGCCTTGGCCTGAGGCAATTGCACACTTTGCTCGGCGCTGGGCAAGCGCAGCACCTGACCGGTTTTAAGGCGGTTGATATTGCCGTTGATAAAGGCATCAGGGTTTAGTGCCTGAATGGCCAGCATGGTCTGCTGTACCGAGCCACCATTGCGCGCCTTGGCAGCAATTTCCCACAGGGTGTCACGAGCGGTAGTAGTGTATTGCGCAGGTTCTGTGGCACCAGGAGTCGAGGCCGATGCTGCGGCAGCCGTTTGCGGCGAGAACTTGGCCGGATCGAACAACACGCTGTAGTCGCGCATCAAGCGGCCGTTGGGCCACATCACCTGCACCAGGAATTTTACGAAAGGTTCGGACAGCGGCTGGCTGGACGTGACACGCAACACGCTCTTGCCGTCGGCATTGATCACCGGCGTGAAACGCAGATCCTCCAGATAGGCTGGGCGCGGCACCCCGGCCTTGCTGAATTCCTGCTCGGGGGCCAGGCTTGGCACCACTTGCGCGGCAGTCAGATCCTTGACATCAAGCAGCTCGATTTCTGCCAGCAGCGGCTGGTTCTGAGTCGACTTGAGCGTCAGCTCCCCGAGCTCAAGCGCATGTGCCATGCCGGATGACAGCGCCGAAGCGGCAGCGATTGCCAACACCAATTTGCGAACCTGAACCATAGCCTCTTCCTTATTGGTACAGACCTCGTCCTACGAGACCTGTATAGCAGCCAAGTATCTTTTACAGCTGGTCTTTTATCAACAACTCAGCCAACTGCACGGCATTGAGTGCGCCACCCTTGCGCACATTATCTGACGTCAACCACAGATTAAGTTCCGTGGTGTCGTCCACACCGTGGCGCACCCGGCCGACATACACGACGTCCTGGCCTACGGCATCGCCCACGGCGGTCGGGTAATCATCCGCGTCGACCAGCTCGATCCCGGCGCCCGCTTCCAGCGCAGCATTGACCGCCTCCAGATCCACCGGCCCGGCCAGTTGCAACGACACGCTGAAGCTGTCGCCAAAAAACACCGGCACTTGCACACTGCTGGCCGACACCTTCAGCGTAGGCATACCCAGCACTTCGCGCAGCTCATGAACCAAACGTTTTTCCAGGGGTACATGCCCCTGAGCGTCCGGCTTGCCAACCTGGGCCAGCACATTGAACGCCATCTGACGATCAAAGAAGCTGGTTTCCAGCGGGTGCAGATTCAACAGTGCAGTGGTTTGGCGCGCCAGTTCCGAGACCGCTTCACGGCCTTGAGTCGAGACCGCCATACAGGCGGTGACGTTCACCCGCTGGATGTCCATCAATCCACGCAAGGGCGTCAACACCACGGCCAGAGCGGTCGCAGAAGGGCTCGGGCTGCTGACCTGCAGCGGTTTTTTCAAACTGTCGAGCACCTGGGCGTTGGCTTCAGGCACTACATGCGGCGCTTGTGCTGAAGGCAATGCGCCAGACAGGTCGATCACCATGCAACCGGCTGCACTGGCCTTGGCGGCAAAGCTCAGGGTAACCGCAGGGCCTGCGGCGAAGAAGGCCAGTTGCACGCTGCTGAAATCGAATGCATCGACATCGCGCACCCTGACGTTTTTACCGCGAAAAGGCACTGAGTGCCCGTCAGACTCACTGCTGGCCAGCAGGTGCAACTTGCCTACCGGAAAATCACGCTCTTCAAGCATTTGTACGATGGTTTCGCCGACAGTGCCGGTGGCGCCGACGACGGCGATATCAAAGGACTGGTTCATGTGTCTACCTCAGGCGAAACGTGGGGAGCGGCACTTTACCCGGCACAACCGCGACAGGCAACGCGCCCGGCCGATTTGATCCTGCCAGGTCGGCGCAGTCTGTTCAGGCAGACCGCGTCGCTGCCATCGCGGGCAAGCCCGCTCCCACAATGATCCTGCATGCCGCCGTTTAATGTGGCACAGCACTACCTGTGGGAGCTGGCTTGCCTGCGATGCAGGCGATGCAGTCCGTTCAGGCAGACCGCGTCGTTGTCATCGCGGGCAAGCCCGCTCCCACAATGATCCTGCATGCCGCCGCTTAATGTGGCTCAGCACTGCCTGTGGGAGCTGGCTTGCCTGCGATGCAGGCGGCGCGGTTCGTTCAGGTAGACCGCTTCGATACCATCGCGGGCAAGCCCGGCCAATAAAAAGCCCGCGTCCCTTGCGGGATGCGGGCTTTAGCCTGCCGGGAGCGAATCAGCGCTCCAGCAAGATCCGCAGCATGCGGCGCAACGGCTCGGCCGCACCCCACAGCAACTGGTCGCCCACGGTGAATGCACCGAGGAACTGCGAACCCATGTTCAACTTGCGCAGGCGCCCTACCGGCACATTCAGGGTACCTGTCACCTTGGTCGGGCTCAGTTCCTGGATGCTCGCTTCACGCTGGTTCGGTACCAGCTTGACCCAAGGGTTATGCTGGCTGATCAGGGCTTCGATATCCGCAATCGGCACGTCCTTGTTCAGCTTGATGGTCAAGGCCTGACTGTGGCAACGCATCGCACCGATACGCACGCAGATACCGTCCACCGGGACCGGGTTCTTGAAGCGACCCAGGATCTTGTTGGTTTCGGCCTGCGCCTTCCACTCTTCGCGGCTTTGACCGTTTGGCAGCTCCTTGTCGATCCACGGGATCAAGCTGCCGGCCAATGGCACGCCGAAGTTTTCAGTCGGATAGGCATCGCTGCGCATGGCTTCGGCCACACGACGGTCGATATCCAGAATCGCGCTGGCCGGGTCGGCCAGTTGATCGGCGACCGCAGCATGGGTAGCACCCATCTGCTTGATCAGCTCACGCATGTTCTGCGCACCGGCGCCCGAGGCCGCCTGGTAGGTCATGGCGCTCATCCACTCCACCAGACCCGCTTCAAACAGGCCACCCAGGCCCATCAGCATCAGGCTGACGGTGCAGTTGCCGCCAATATAGTTCTTGGTGCCGGCATCCAGCTGCTGGTCGATAACCTTGCGGTTGACCGGATCCAGAATAATGACCGCATCATCCTGCATGCGCAGGGTCGACGCCGCATCGATCCAGTAACCTTGCCAGCCCGCCTCACGCAGCTTGGGAAAAACCTCGCTGGTGTAGTCGCCGCCCTGGCAGGTCAGGATTACATCGAGGGTTTTCAGCTCTTCAATGTTGTAAGCATCCTTGAGCGGAGCAATATCCTTGCCCACGGACGGACCTTGTCCACCGACATTGGAAGTCGTGAAAAACACCGGCTCGATCAGATCGAAATCCTGCTCTTCCAGCATCCGCTGCATGAGCACGGAACCAACCATACCGCGCCAACCGACCAGACCTACACGTTTCATCGCAACTACACCTTTAACAAAAAGTGGGGTCGTTACTTCCACCAACAGGAAGTAACGGGCCCGAGAGATTACAGATTCTGCAGCGCCGCGACTACTGCATTGCCCATTTCCTGTGTACCGACCCTGGTGCAACCCGCCGACCAGATGTCACCGGTACGCAAACCCTGGTCCAGAACCAGGCTGACGGCCTGTTCGATGGCATCGGCAGCGGCGGTCTGATTGAAGCTGTAACGCAGCATCATCGACACCGACAAAATGGTCGCCAGCGGGTTGGCAATGCCCTGCCCCGCGATATCTGGCGCTGAACCGTGGCAAGGCTCGTACATGCCCTTGTTGTTGGTGTCCAGGGACGCCGAAGGCAGCATGCCGATAGACCCGGTGAGCATCGACGCCTGGTCGGACAGGATATCGCCGAACATGTTCTCGGTCACGATCACGTCAAATTGCTTGGGTGCGCGCACCAGTTGCATCGCGGCGTTGTCGACGTACATGTGGCTCAGTTCGACGTCCGGGTAATCCTTGGCCACTTGTTCGACCACTTCGCGCCACAGCTGGCTGGAAGCCAATACGTTGGCCTTGTCCACCGAACACAGCTTTTTGCCACGTACACGGGCCATGTCGAAACCGACGCGGGCAATACGACGGATTTCGCTTTCGCTGTACGGCAGGGTGTCATAGGCCTGACGCTCGCCGTTTTCCAGCTCACGGGTGCCGCGCGGGGCGCCAAAGTAGATGCCACCGGTCAGCTCACGAACAATCAGGATATCCAGGCCCGCAACGATTTCCGGCTTGAGGCTCGATGCATCAGCCAGTTGCGGATACAGGATCGCCGGGCGCAAGTTGCCGAACAGGCCCAGTTGCGCACGGATTTTCAGCAGGCCGCGCTCGGGGCGAATGTCGCGCTCGATCTTGTCCCATTTCGGGCCACCCACGGCGCCCAGCAACACAGCGTCGGCCGCACGGGCGCGCTCCAGGGTTTCGTCGGCCAGCGGCACGCCATGCTGGTCGATGGCTGCGCCGCCGATCAGGTCGTGGGTCAGCTCGAAGCCCAGGTTGAACTTGTCACTGGCCAGCTCCAGCACCTTGACCGCTTCGGCCATGATTTCCGGACCGATACCGTCGCCTGGGAGAATCAGAATCTGCTTGCTCATGGGTTCCTCTTTCTTGTCTGTTGATGCCCCCGCAGGCGCACCCGGAAATATTCAGGTTACTTCTCGGCCCACAGCACCAGCACATCGGTGCTGAACGTGCCATCGGCTTCAATTTCAAAATAATCGCGTACTTCGGCGCCCATCGACTGCTGCAACTGGCGGATGGCCGCGCTCATGACCTGTGGCGTACGCATGCGCTCGATCCAGGAGCTGAACTCTAAACGCAAACGCTGACGCTGTGTGCTACGGGTATGCAAACCGGCTTCACTGACCTGACGCAGCCACTCGGCGGTTGAATAGTCACGCACATGGCTGGTGTCACGCAGCACCTCGACACTTTGCAGATAGGTGTCGAACAACGGGCTACCGGGTGAGATCACATCGATAAACGCCGCCACGCCGCCTGGTTTGAGCACCCGGCGCACTTCGCGCAGAGCCACGCCCAGATCACTCCAGTGGTGCGCCGAGTAACGGCTGAGCACATAGTCGAATTCGCCGTCGGCAAACGGCAAGCGTTCTGCCGCGCCGCAAACGGTGCTGATATTGCCCAGTTCGCGAGCGGTTGCGGCAGCACTGACTACATCGAGCATTTGCTGCGACAAGTCGTAGGCCACCACATCCTTGACCAGCCCTGCTACATGAAAGCTCACATGGCCGGCACCGCAACCCAGGTCCAGCACCCGCGCCTGCGACTTGCCCGCCAGTTCGGCCTGCAGCAAAGCGAATTCGGCACCTTGCGCATGCACGGCGCTGCTCAGATAAGCCGAGGCCTGCTCACCGAATTGCTTTTGTACAACCTGGTTGTGCCGGGCGGTGCTGGTCATGAAAAATTCCTTTTAATGCTCAAGATAGATGCAGCTTCCACAGGGGAACGCATTACCACTGTGGGAGCGGGCTTGCTCGCGATACAGACAACTCGGTGCATCTGGCTAATCGAGGTGATGCCATCGCGAGCAAGCCCGCTCCCACAGTTCTTCGATCAAGCGTCGCGAAACAACCACGGCTGGCTTGCGCGGTGCTTGCTCTCGAACGCGGCAATCGCATCACCGTCCTGCAAGGTCAGGCCGATATCGTCCAGGCCGTTGAGCAGGCAATGCTTGCGGAACGCATCAATCTCGAAGCTCAACACCTTGCCATCCGGGCGGGTCACGGTTTGCGCCTCAAGGTCGATTTTGAGCTGGTAACCCGGCTCGGCTTCAACCTGAGCAAACAACTCATCCACTTCAGCGTCGCTCAGGATGATCGGCAACAGGCCGTTCTTGAAGCTGTTGTTGAAGAAGATGTCGGCGTAGCTCGGCGCGATGATGCTGCGAAAGCCGTACTCTTCCAGCGCCCACGGCGCGTGCTCGCGGCTGGAGCCGCAACCGAAGTTTTCCCGGGCCAGCAATACACTGGCGCCCTGGTAGCGCTCGGCGTTGAGCACGAAATCCTTGTTCAGCGGGCGTTTGGAGTTGTCCTGGTACGGCTGCCCCACATCCAGGTAGCGCCATTCATCAAACAGGTTCGGGCCAAAGCCGGTGCGCTTGATCGACTTCAAGAACTGCTTGGGAATGATCTGGTCGGTGTCGACGTTGGCACGATCCAACGGCGCAACCAGACCGGTGTGCTGAGTAAAAGCCTTCATGCTGCGCTCCCTTCGATCAATTCGCGGACGTCGATAAAACGACCATTTACAGCGGCGGCGGCGGCCATTGCCGGGCTCACCAGGTGGGTACGGCCACCGGCGCCCTGACGGCCTTCGAAGTTACGGTTAGAGGTGGATGCACAATGCTCGCCAGACTCCAGGCGGTCAGGGTTCATCGCCAGGCACATCGAGCAACCCGGCTCACGCCATTCAAAACCCGCCTCCAGGAAAATCTTGTCCAGGCCTTCTGCTTCAGCCTGTGCCTTGACCAGCCCCGAACCCGGTACCACGATCGCCTGCTTGATGGTGGATGCCACTTTGCGGCCCTTGGCAATCACGGCCGCAGCGCGCAAGTCTTCGATCCGTGAGTTGGTGCACGAACCGATAAACACGCGATCGAGCTGGATATCGGTGATCGCCTGATTGGCGGTCAACCCCATGTACTTCAACGCACGTTCAATCGAGCCACGCTTGACCAGATCGGCTTCCTGAGCCGGGTCCGGCACGTTCTGGTCAACGGCCAGGACCATCTCGGGCGAGGTGCCCCAGCTGACTTGCGGCTTGATCTGCGCGGCGTCGAGTTCAACCACGGTGTCAAATTTGGCATCGGCATCGGACACCAGGTCTTTCCAGGCTTCTACCGCCAGGTCCCATTCAACACCTTTCGGCGAGAACGGACGGCCCTTCACATAATCGACCGTCTTCTGGTCCGCAGCCACCAGGCCTACACGGGCACCGGCTTCGATGGACATGTTGCAGATGGTCATGCGGCCTTCAACCGACAGGTCGCGAATCGCGCTGCCGGCGAATTCGATGGCGTGGCCATTGCCGCCCGCAGTGCCGATCTTGCCGATCACGGCCAGCACGATGTCCTTGGCGGTCACGCCGAACGGCAATTGCCCCTCGACCGAGACCAGCATGTTCTTCATTTTTTTCGCGACGAGGCACTGGGTGGCGAGCACATGCTCGACCTCGGAAGTGCCGATGCCGTGGGCCAGTGCACCGAAGGCGCCGTGGGTCGAGGTGTGCGAGTCGCCGCAGACCACGGTCATGCCCGGCAAGGTGGCGCCCTGCTCCGGGCCAATCACGTGAACGATGCCCTGGCGCACGTCATTCATCTTGAATTCGGTGATGCCGTATTCGTCACAGTTGTCGTCGAGGGTTTGCACCTGCAGACGGGAAACCTGGTCGGCAATCGCTTCGATTCCGCCCTTGCGCTCCGGCGTGGTCGGTACGTTGTGGTCCGGGGTCGCGATGTTGGCATCGATGCGCCAAGGCTTGCGCCCGGCCAGTCGCAGGCCTTCAAAGGCTTGCGGCGACGTCACTTCGTGGATGATGTGACGGTCGATGTAGATCAGCGCCGAGCCATCGTCGCGCTGCTTGACCAAATGCGAATCCCAGAGCTTGTCGTAGAGCGTTTTGCCGGCCATCAGACGGTTTCCTCATCAGCTTCTTTTCTGTGCCAATAACCACTTGGCTTGTGAGGTCGATCCTATGGGGTTACAGTGAATAACTCAAATTCATAATTTTTATGCTTTGGATAACCAACAGGAATTCGAATAGATGGATCTCGCGAATCTCAACGCGTTTATCGCCATTGCCGAAACCGGCAGCTTTTCCGGGGCCGCCGAACGGCTGTTCCTGACCCAGCCGGCCATCAGCAAACGCATCGCCAGCATCGAGCAGCAACTCAAGCTCAGGCTGTTCGACCGCCTGGGCCGCGAAGTCAGCCTGACCGAGGCGGGCCGGGCCTTGCTGCCCCGCGCTTACCAGATCCTCAACGTGCTGGATGACACCCGCCGTGCGCTCAACAATCTCAATGGCGAAGTCAGCGGGCGCCTGACCCTGGCCACCAGCCATCACATCGGCCTGCACCGCCTGCCGCCGTTGCTGCGTGAATTCACCCGCACTTACCCCAAGGTCGCGCTGGATATTCAGTTTCTCGATTCAGAAGTGGCCTACGACGAAATTCTCCACGGTCGTGCAGAACTGGCGGTGATCACCCTCGCCCCTGAGCCTCACTCACTGATTCGCGCCGTACCTGTATGGGATGACCCGCTGGATTTCGTGGTGGCCCCGGAGCACAGCCTGACCCGGCAAAAAGCCGTGAGCATGGCCGATATTGCCCGCCACCCGGCGGTGTTCCCCGGCGGTAATACCTTTACCCACCATATCGTCCATCGTCTGTTCGAAGCACAGGGCCTGACACCCAACATCGCGATGAGCACCAACTACCTGGAGACCATCAAGATGATGGTGTCCATCGGCCTGGCCTGGAGCGTGTTGCCGCGCACCATGCTCGATGAGCAAGTGGCCTCGATTGCCCTGCCCGGTATCCAGCTGACCCGCCAGCTGGGGTATATCCTGCATACCGAACGCACCCTGTCCAATGCCGCCCATGCCTTTATGACCCTGCTCGACAGCCAGGTAGATACCCTGCCCGCACAAACGGACGACGCTCAACCCCCTATTCGGGTGAAATAATCCCGCGCATTTGGCCCGATAAAACAATAAGGACTCGCCATGCACGCTTCTGAAATTTTCATCCTCAGCGCCCGGCGCACGGCCATTGGCACCTTTGGTGGCTCGCTCAAGGACGTGCCCCTGTGCGATCTGGCCAGCACTGCGGTAAAAGCCGCGCTGCAAAGCAGCCAGGTCGACCCCGAGCGTATCGGCCATGTGGTGATGGGCAACGTTATTCCCACCGAGCCCCAGGATGCCTATCTGGCGCGGGTTGCGGCGATGAATGCCGGGATTCCCAAGGAGACACCGGCCTACAACGTCAACCGCCTGTGCGGCTCGGGTTTGCAGGCAATCATCTCGGCCGCCCATACCCTGATGCTCGGCGACGCCGAATTCGCCATTGGCGCCGGGGCCGAAGCCATGAGCCGCGGCCCGTACCTGATGCCCGCTGCCCGTTGGGGCGCGCGCATGGGTGATACGCAGATGCTCGATTACATGTTGGGCATCCTGCACGACCCGTTCCACGGCATTCATATGGGCATCACCGCCGAGAACATTGCGCAGCGCAACAACATCAGCCGCCAGACCCAGGATGCGCTGGCGCTTGAAGACCAGCAGCGTGCCACCCGGGCCATCGCCCAAGGTTACTTCGACAACCAGATCGCCGTCGTCGAGGTACGCAGCCGCAAAGGCAGTGTGTTGTTCCAGCACGATGAGCACCCGCGTGCCACCACCCTGGAGCAGCTGGCGCAGATGAAACCGGCCTTCAAGAAAGACGGCAGCGTGACCGCGGGCAATGCATCGGGGCTCAATGATGGTGCGGCGGCGCTGGTGCTGGCCACTGGTGCGGCGGTACAGGCGGGCAATCTTGCGCCGATGGCGCGGTTGGTGGCCTACGCCCATGCGGGGGTAGAGCCAGAGTTGATGGGCTTGGGGCCGATACCGGCGACGCGGCTGGCGTTGAAACGGGCGGGGTTGAAGATCGAGGATATGGACGTGATCGAAGCCAATATCGCCTTCGCCGCCCAGGCTTGCGCCGTGATGCAGGAACTGGGCATGGACCCGGCCAAGGTCAACCCCAACGGTTCGGGCATCGCCCTGGGCCACCCGGTGGGCGCTACGGGGGCAATCATCGCGACCAAGGCCATCCATGAGCTGCACCGGATCAAAGGCCGCTACGCCCTGGCGACCATGTGCATTGGTGGCGGCCAGGGCATAGCGGTGATCTTCGAGCGGGTTTGATAATGCACTCGCTGGTGGGAGCGGGCTTGCTCGCGATTGAGGCGCCGCGGTCTGGCAGGCAAACCGCGGCGAGGCCATCGCGGGCAAGCCCGGCTCCCACAGACAGCGTCGTTACGCCGGCATGTGGCCGAACTTGCCCGACTGGAAGTCCACGAACGCCTGATGGATCTCGGCATCGGTGTTCATCACAAACGGGCCGTGCCCGACGATCGGCTCATCGATCGGTTCGCCGCTCAAAATCAGCAGCACCGCATCGTCGGTGGCCTGCAGGCGGATCTGCGAACCCTCACGCTCGAACAGCGCCAGCTGGCCTTCACGTACAACGTCCTGGTCATTGACCGTCACCGCACCGTGCAACACCACCAGCGCCGTGTTGCGCCCTTGATGCAGATCGAAGGTGGCCGACTTGCCTGCGTGCAGACGGATATCCCACACGTCGATGTCGGTAAAGGTGCGCGCCGGGCCGCGCTGGCCGTCGAATTCACCGGCAATCAGGCGCAATCGGCCGGCATCGTCCTTGAGCGCCAGGTCAGGGATATCCCTGTCGACAATGCCCTGATAACCCGGCGCAGCCATTTTGTCCTTTGCAGGCAAGTTGACCCATAGCTGCACCATCTCCAGCGGGCCGCCACTGCGGGCAAACGCCTCGGAATGGAACTCCTCATGCAGGATCCCCGATGCGGCCGTCATCCACTGCACATCACCCGGCCCGATCACCCCGCCGTTGCCAGTGGAGTCGCGGTGCTCGACTTCGCCCTTGTAGACAATGGTCACCGTTTCAAAACCACGGTGCGGATGCTGGCCTACCCCACGACGCTCTGTAGTAGGCGTGAACTCGGCTGGCCCAGCGTAATCCAGCAGCAAAAATGGGCTGATGTGTTTGCCCATGCTGTCGTAGGAAAACATCGTGCGAACCGGAAAGCCATCGCCGACCCAATGAGGGCGTGGCGCTTGATAAACACCCAGAATCTTTTTCATGTTGCACCTCCTGTAAACCATGAGCACCACTATAGATTCGCTTCACCCACAAGACTAGATAGGCTTTTTGGCACTGTTTGTTCCACAAATAGAACAATGCAGCCCCCCTGTGGGAGCGGGCTTGCTCGCGATCCTCTCAACGCTGTCTACCTGGAAAACCGCGGCGCCCGCATCGCGAGCAAGCCCGCTCCCACAAAGGCTAGCCACTGCGGCCTGAAGCTGAAAACCAACTATTTAAGAAACCTGTTTCTGGTTTCTCAATCGCGCTGCGTCTAATAACTATTCCCATTAACAAAAAGACTTTTCCTACTTCGGAGCCTAGGCACGCGATGCAACAACCCAACTTGAGCCGAACCCCTCTTTCGATCGCCCTGGTGGCCTCGATGCTGCTGGCCACTTCCATTGCACAGGCGGCGCCAGTGGCCTTGAACATCCCGGCGCAAGCGCTGGCCAGTGCGCTGAATGAACTTGGCAAGCAGGCCAACCTGCAAATCCTCTACAGCCCGGATCAGGTACAGGGCATCAAGTCGCGTTCGGTCAGCGGTTCGCTGGAACCGGTCAAGGCACTGGAGTCCCTGTTGCAAGGCAGCGGCATTGCCTGGCAGCTCAATGGCGATACGGTGATTTTGAACGCGCCCCAGGGCAAAGGCCTGGAGCTGGGCGCGACCAACATTACCGGTCAGGGCCAGGGCGACTTGCTGACCACCGAAGACACCCATGCCTATACCACCGGCGCCAGCAACAGCTCGACCAAACTGCCGCTGTCGCTTCGCGAAACCCCGCAGACCGTCACCGTAGTAACCCGCCAACTGATGGACGATCAGGCCGCCCAGAGCATTGGCGATGTGCTGCGCAATGCTCCCGGGGTGTCCACCCAGGCCTACGACAGCGAACGCATGGAATATTCCGCTCGCGGCTATGCCATTACCAACTTCCAGTACGACGGCGTCAACACCCTGTATGACGGGGTATTCGATGAAGGCGCGACCAAGGTCGACATGGCCCTCTATGACCGCGTCGATATCGTCAAGGGTGCCACCGGCCTGCTCTCGGGCTCCGGCGAGCCCTCGGCCACGGTCAACCTGATCCGCAAAAAGCCGACCCGCGAGTTCAAGGCCTCGGTCACGGCCAGCGCGGGCTCGTGGGACAACTACCGCACTGAAGGCGATATTTCCGGGCCGTTGAATGAAGACGGTAGCGTGCGCGGGCGCCTGGTGGCGGTGTATCAGGATGCTGACTCGTACCGCGATCACGCCTCGAAGAAAAACGACGTGTTCTACGGCATCATCCAGGCCGACCTCACCCCCGACACCCTGTTCACCTTCGGCATGGACTACCAGAACATCAAGCCGCGCGGCGCGTCCTGGACCGGCAACCCCTACTACTTTTCTAACTACACCAAGACCGACTTCAGCCGTTCGTTCAACCCGGCCACCGACTGGAGCCGGCGTGACGTGCAGATCCAGTCCACTTTCGCCTCCCTGGAACACCGCTTTGCCAATGACTGGAAGGTCAAAGGCACCCTCACCCAGCAAACCAACGACCACGACACCCTGCTCGCCTCGGCCAGCGGCGGCCAGCCTGATCCGGTCACGGGGGACGGCATGTTCTTCTACTGGGGCAAATGGGAAGGTCATCGCGTACAGAACACCTTCGACATCAATGCCAGCGGCCCCTTCAGCCTGTTCGGCCGTGAACACGAACTGGTAGTGGGCGCCACGTCACAATCGTCGCGCCAGACCGGCGCCACCTTTGACGGCACCCAGTTTGGCCTGGTGCCGGGGAGCATCTTTGACTGGAACGGCAAATATCCGCAGCCGGACTTCCCGAAAAACGGCAAGTACGAAACCAACCAGAACCAGAACAGCGCCTATATCGCCGCACGCTTCAAGCCGGCAGACGACTGGTCGATCATCCTCGGCAGTCGCCTGAGCGACTTCCAGTACAACAGCACCTACACCTACTACCAGCAGTCCAGCTCGTTCCAGGACAACAAGACCACTTCCAAGCAACACGGCAAGGTCACGCCCTACGCCGGGGTGGTGTATGACATCAACGATACCTACTCGGTCTATGGCAGCTACACCTCGATCTACAAGCCGCTTGTCGAGCGCAGCAGCTCGGGCACCACGCTGGCGCCCACTGAAGGCAACAGCTACGAACTCGGGGTAAAGGCTGAATACTTCGGCGGGCGTCTGAATGCCAGTGCGGCGGTGTTTCGCACCGAACAGAAAAACGTACCCATCCAGATTGGCACCAACGCAGAGACCAACCTGGGCATCTTTGAGTCCCTGGATGGTGCCACCACCAACGGCATCGAGCTGGAGCTGGCCGGTGAGCTGATGCCGGACTGGAACCTGATGGCCGGCTACACCTACGCCCGGACCCGCGCCGACGATGGCGAACGTGTCTACGGCTACCCGCTGGAAACCACCAAGCCCGAAGACGTGGCGCGGGTGTTCACCACCTACCGCCTGCCGGGGGTGCTGAACAAGGTTACCGTGGGGGGTGGCGTGAACTGGCAGAGCCCGTTCTACGGCAAGATCTACAACGATGCCAAGGGTGACTACGACATCATCGAGCAGCAGAGCTACGCGCTGGTCAACCTGATGACCCGCTACGAGTACAACGAACACCTGACGTTCAACCTCAACGCCAACAACGTGTTCGATAAAAAGTACCTGTCGGGCCTGGGCAACTTCAACACCACCTACTACGGCGAACCGCGCAGCCTGATGCTGACATCCAGGTACACCTTTTAATCAACAGATCTCCCACAGGGCATGCATCGACACTGTGGGAGCGGGCTTGCTCGCGAAAGGCCAGTGCCATCGCGAGCAACCTGTATCAAGCACCCACGGCTTTTTTCACCCCCACCGGCTGCAAGTCAAAGCGGTCTGCCAGAAACGGCGTGACATCCAGCGGCAGCGGCTCGTGGCGCACCAGTGCATCGAGCATGACGCCAGTGATCGCCGACGTCAGGATGCCGGTGCGAAAATGCCCGCACGCATTCAGATACCCCTCTACCCCCTGCATCGGCCCCAGGATCGGCAACTCATCGGGAGAACCGGGCCGCAGCCCGGCCCAGGTGCGCTTGAGGTTGGCGTCCTTGAGCTGGGCAATGCAGCGCATCGCCCCCTGTACCAGCCCGGTGATTTCAGGGAAGGTGGTGGTCACGTCGAAGCCCTTGTCTTCGGTGGTGCTGCCAATCAGGATTTCACCGTTATCTTTTTGCGCCAGGTAGCAATCACTGGTGGTCAGGCACCCGTTGAGCAACTTGGGCATCCGCTCGGTCAGCACAATCTGGCCCTTGACCGGTGCCACAGGGATGCTCAGGTCGGTGGCCATCACACTGAGTTCTGCCGCCCAGGCACCCGCCGCGTTGATCAGGGTTGTGCTGTGGAACGCGCCCTGGTTGTCAGTGCGCACACCGGTCACCTTGCTGCCCTGGCGCATGACCTCGGTCACGTTGGTGTTGAAGTACAGATCGACACCATTTTGCCGAGCCCCTTCGGTGTAGGCATCGGTCAGGCGGAACGGGCTCACCTGATGATCGCACAAGAACTCCAGCGCACCTTGCGCATCATGGCTCACGCTTGGCTCTGCTTCGCGCAGCGCCGCCTGGTCGAGCCAGCGCACCTCATCGGCCAGATGGGGGATATTGGCGACAATATGCTCGGCATACAGGCGATCTTCATCGTCATAAATCACATACTTGAGCCCGGTGCGCTCGAACTTGAAATCCATCCCGTGGTTTTCCAGCAGCTCCTTGTGCAGGCCGGGGTAGAGGGCATTGGATTGCAGGGCGAAATCGAAAAAACACTCCGGCAGGATATGCGGGGTGGTGGCGTCGACTATCACCGCCGAGCCCTGGGCCTCACGCTTGCGTTCGGCTGACATCATGCGGAAAAAGATCACCCCGCAGCCTAGCCCCACGGACTCGCCGATGGCCCACAGCCCGCCTGCCGACGCGCGGCTGGCATTGCCGGGGCGCTTGCAGTCGATCAGGGCGATTTTCAGGTCCTTGCGCCGGGACAGGTGATAGGCACAGGAAGCGCCAATTACACCGCCACCGGCGATGACAACGTCATAAGTCTTGATCATGTCAGGCATCCTTGCACGCATTGGTAAACGCCGAAAATGGCACGGGTTCCAGCGGAAAACGCGGGCGCAACCAGCCCACATCCTGGCGCCCGGTGGCCTCACGCAGGCGGTCACTGCAATAGCCGACACACATGCGCCCCTGGCAGTCGCCCATGCTCACCCGGGTGCGCATTTTCAGGCCGGCCATGTCCTGCACGCCCTGGCTGAGGGCCAGGTCGATATCGGCGCGGGTCACATGCTCGCAGCGGCAGACCACGGTGTCCGCCTGGGGCAGGTCAATCTGGCGTGTGCCGCGGCGGGTATACCGATCAATCCCGCCGCGAAAGCGCATCAGGGTATTGAGCCTGGACAGGTACTCGCGGCGTTGTTCAAGCGCCTGTTTCTCACTCAGGACCCCACGCTGCAGCAGGATCGACAACGCGGCGATCCGCCCCGTGAGCATCGCTGCCTCGCCCCCGCGCATGCCCGTGACATCGCCGGCCAGGTGAATGGATGCCTGGCTGCTCTGCTGCCAGCTGTCGGCTTTGGCCGCCAGGTAGCCGTCGACGTTGTAGGCGTGCTCCAGGCCCATCTGCTGGCTGAGCTGAGTGCGCGGAATAAAGCCATAGCCCACCGCCAGGGTATTGGCCTTCACCGCCTGCGCCTGGCTTAGGTCGGCCTGCCAGGTGCTGGAATAGGGGGCGACGACCACTTCGCTCAGCTCCCCTTCCCCAAACGCCTCCACCACGCCCCAGCCGTAATGCACGGCCACGCCATGACGCTTGAGGTAAACCAGCATGCTCAGGCCGTCGAGGAACAACTGCGGCTGGTTGAGCAGCGCCAGGCTTTGCTTGGCAATGCGGCCAAACTCGCACGCCTCATACACTCCGGCCACTTCCACACCCGCCGCGTGTAACTGGCACGCCACCAGCATCAGCAAGGGCCCGGTGCCCGCGATCAACGTCGGCCCCTTGGGCTTGACGACGCCACTTTTGATCTGCAATTGCAGGCCACCCAGCATGATCACCCCTGGCGTGGTCCAGCCCGGAAACGGCACGCTGCGTTCATGGCAACCGGCGCACAGCAACAGTTGATCGAAACCGACTTGCTGCAATTGCTCATGCTCGTCCAGCACTTGCAGGCTTTGCTGTCCCTGCCCGCCGACCACGCGATGGTTGAGGCGTACATCCACCAAGTGGGCAATGGCCGAAAATTCGCCGTGCAATTTTTGCAGCGCCGTCTTGTAGCGCTCGCCCAGGTAGTCGAGTTCAACACCGTCACGCAAAGGCCCGCGGTAAACCACACCGCCCAGGCGCGACGCTTCTTCAAGCAAGGTGCTTTGTACGCCATGATGCGCCAGCTCTATCGCCGCCGACAGGCCCGCCGGGCCACCCCCGACAATCACCGCACGCGCGCTCATAGCACCAGCTCCTGGCTGGCGACGCGGTTGATACCCGTCTCGACTTGCATGCCGGGCTTGACCACGGTCTGGCAGGCGCGACGCTTGTGCCTGCCGTCGATATTCACCAGGCAGCAGTAACACACGCCCATGCCGCAATAAGCGCCCGTCATGCGCCCGTGATCGTTGGGGGCCAATTGCCGCATGCCCACTGAGTTCAACACGCTGAGTACGGTCTCGCCCTGCGCGGCATTGACGGCCTGGCCATTGACCAGAATGGACATGTCGGCCTGCTTCAAGGGTTGGATATCGTACTGTCGCTTCAAGTCATCCATGTCTGTCATTCCTTTTTGTGGGTGTCGCTCGGTCAATCACTGGCACCTTGTGCCAGGACCGGTGACCTTAGCCTGCTTCTGAAAACAAACATTGATGCGTGCCAATAAAGGGCGCGTTTCATGTGTTTTTCAGCCATTGCCCTTACACTGGAGGCCCCTTGCACACTGGCGCGCTTATGGACCTCGACCTGGCCCGTACCTTCCTTGAAATCGTCCGCTACGGCAGCCTGGTGGGCGCGGCGGAAAAACTCCATGTCACCCAGACGGCTGTCACTGCCCGGGTTCACAAGCTGGAAAGCCTGCTGGGCGTGACCCTGTTTATCCGTAACCGCGCGGGGGCCAAGCTCACCCCCGAAGGCGAGGCCTTCGTGGTGTACGCCAACCAGCTGCTGCAAACCTGGGAGGCCGCCCGCCGCGACCTGCCACGGCCCGAAGGGCTGGACCAGTTGCTGCATATCGGCGGTGAGGTCAGCCTGTGCAACCCGCTGATCCTCAACTGGGCCAAAGCCCTGCGCCAGAACCTGACCACCCATGCCCTGCGCATCCAGATCAGCGATGCCGGGCAACTGCTGCGCCAGATTGAAATGGGCCTGCTGGACGCCGCCCTGGTCTATCAGCCCGCCTACTGGCCCGGGGTGCAGGTGGAGCAGTTGCTGGAAGAAAAACTGATCCAGATCCGCCGCCCCGAGCAGCCCGAGCCTTATGTGTATGTTGAATGGGGCGAAGGCTTTCGTCGTCAGCATGACGCCGCCCTGCCCGACAAAGCGCGAGCCGCCATCAGTTTCAACCTGGGGCCGGTGGCCCTGCATTACATTCTGGACAACGGCGGCAGCGGCTACTTCCGCACCCGCGTGGTCAAGAGTTACCTGGACAGCGGCGCCCTGGAACGGGTGCCCAAGGCCCCGGAATTCAGCTACCCCACCTACCTGGTGTACTCCCGCGAGCGTGACTGCGCCGCCTTGCAGGAAGGCATCGCGTTGCTGCGCGAGATCGTCAAGCAGGACAGCGACTGGTCGCAGCAGTGGGAGCCGGAAATTTAAGACGATCGGCCACCGATGAATGCTTTCAGCCCGAGGGCCAATCCCTTAGGCTGCGAGCGCTGAGCAACGCATAAAAACAATACAGGTGGCACATGACCGACCTTACCCGGACCCACGACAGCTGGCTGACTTCGGCCTCCCATCAACAGTGGCTGCGCGACCAGGGCCAGGCGCTGGTGGATTTCGCCAAGGCCGCCCGCGTGCCATCAGGCTTCGCCCAGCTCGACCGGTATGGCCGCCGAGCGGACGATGCACCCGCCGACACCCTCACCACGGCGCGTATGGTCCACAGTTTTGCCCTCGCCCACATTCAAGGCCTGCCTGGATGCGCGCCGCTGATCGACCACGGCCTGGCGGCACTGGCCGGCCCGCTGCGCGACAGCGAGCATGGCGGCTGGTTTGCCAGCCCTGGCGCGCAGGACGGCAACACCCGCAAGGCTGCATACCTGCATGCCTTTGTCGCGCTGGCCGCCAGCTCGGCAGCGGTGGCCGGACGCGGTGGCTCGGCCGAGTTGCTGGGTGATGCGGTGGCTATTGTTGAAGGCCGGTTCTGGTCCGAGCCGCAAGGCGCCCTGCTGGAAAGCTTTGCCCGCGACTGGAGTGACTGCGAGGCGTATCGCGGAGCCAACAGCAATATGCATGGTGTTGAGGCGTTTCTGGCCCTGGCTGATGTCCTCGACGAAGACCTGTGGCTCGATCGCGCCCTGCGCATTACCGAGCGGCTGATCCACCAGCAGGCGGCGCAGTCCGGCTACCTGCCGGTGGAGCATTTCGATCACAACTGGCAGCCGCTGCCCGACTACAACCGCGACAACCCGTCAGACGGCTTTCGCCCTTTCGGCAAAACCCCGGGCCATGCCTTTGAGTGGGCGCGCCTGTTGCTGCACCTGGAGGCGGCACGCAAACAACGCGGGCTGCCGGCGCCCGAGTGGTTGCTGGCAGACGCGCGCCAACTGTTCGCCAGCGCCTGCCAGCATGGCTGGGCTGGCAATGGCGGAATCGTCTACACCCTGGACTGGAACCATCAACCGTTGGTGCGCGAGCGGCTGCACTGGGTTGTGGCCGAAGCGGCGGCTGCGGCGGCTGCGTTGCTGCAACGCACCGACGAGCCTGGGTATGAGGTGTGGTATCAGCAGTTCTGGGACTATATCGACCTGCACATGATCGATCGTGTGAACGGCAGCTGGCATCACGAACTGGGGGCCGACAACCTGCCATCGCAGACCATCTGGCCCGGCAAGCCGGACCTTTACCATGCCTACCAGGCCACCTTGCTACCCCGCTTGCCGCTGGCCATCAGCCTGGCCAGCGCGCTCAAGCTGCGGCGCTGAAAGCTGGCACACCGCGGCGAAGCCATCGCGGGCAAGCCCGGCTCCCACAGGCATTGCGCCGACCTTGTGGGAGCGGGCTTGCTCGCGATTCAGGCGATGCGGTCAGTCAGGCACACCGCGGCGCGGCCATCGCGGGCAAGCCCGGCTCCCACAGGCATTGCGCCGATCTTGTGGGAGCGGGCTTGCTCGCGATTCAGGCGATGCGGTCAGTCAGGCACACCGCGGCGCGGCCATCGCGGGCAAGCCCGGCTCCCACAGGCATTGCGCCGACCTTGTGGGAGCGGGCTTGCTCGCGATTCAGGCGATGCGGTGCATCAGGCACATCACCAGTCGTATTGAACCTCCAGCGATGCCGTGCGCTGCTGGCCGTAGTAGCAGCCGAAGCTGTAGTTGCACGAGGACACATACTCGCGATCAAACAGGTTCTGCACGTTCAGGCGGGTGCTCACACCCTTGAAGCTCGCATCCAGCGCCGCCAGGTCGTAGCTGAGCGTGGCGTCATACACCACAAACGACGGCGTCTTGAAGGTGTTGTCCGAATCCCCGAAGTTTTTCCCGGTATACCGCGCACCACCGCCCAGGGTCACGCCTGCCAGCGCCTGGCCGGTAAAGTGGTAGTCCGCCCACACGCTGGCCGCCCACGGCGATTGCGCCTCGCTGCGGTTGCCTTCATTGCCGTAGTTGGACTTGGTGTAGAACACGTCCAGATATGACACCGACGCAATCAGGTCAATGTTGTTGAAGCTGCTTTTACCTTCAACTTCAATGCCTCGCGACCTGACCTCACCTGCCTGAACCTGATACTCCAGATACTCAAGGTCACCGGTCAGGACGTTCTGCTGGGTGATCTCGAACACCGAGGCAGTGAGCAGGCTGGAGTCGTTGGGCTGGTATTTGACCCCCACTTCATATTGCTTGCCCGTCATCGGCGCGAACGCCTTGCCACCCCGGGCCGGCGCCGCAGTGCCCACCGACGGCAGGAAGGATTCGGTGTAGCTGATATACGGCGCCAGGCCGAACGAGGTGACATAGGTCAGGCCCACACGCGCGGTGAACTTGTTGTCGTCCTGACTCTCCCGGGAGCTGGCCAGCAGGTCGTTGTTCTCAACCCTGGCCCAGTCCTGGCGCCCGCCAATGGTGAGGATCACGTTGTCCAGCTTGATCTGGTCCTGCACATACAGGCCGGTCTGCTTGACCTTGTTGTCCCATTGGGTGGTCAGGGTCGGCACGCCCAGGGTGCGGTAGTTGGTGGGGTTGTAGAGGTCGATGATCTCGCTGCCGGACAGGTTGTAACCCTGATACTTGCGAGTGAAATCACGGTAGTCCAGGCCCACCAGCAAGGTGTGCTGCAAGGGGCCGGTGACGAAGTCGCTCTGCAGGTGGTTGTCGAAGCTGTACGAGCTGTTCTGCTGGCGCCAGTCCAGCTTGGTGCGGCTGGCATGGGTGTCGGTGGCACCGTCCGGGGCAGTGACAAAACGGTTGAGGTAGAAACCCTTGTAGCGGTCATTGACGTCGATGTAGCTCAAGCTCTGCCTGTAGGTCATGACCTCGTTGAAGGCATGGGAAAACTGGTAGCCGAGCACATACTGGTCGCGCTTGTAGTCGTTCCATTTCGAGTCGCCCGAAAAGAAGTCACGATCAATCTTGTTGCCCTGGGAGTTGCGGTACAGGCTGCCCACGGCTGGCAATGACTGATAGTCGGCCAGGGCATCATCCCGTTGCAATTGCGCGTACACCGTCAGCTCGGTGCTGTCATCGGGCGCCCAGGTAAAACTGGGCGCCAGCAGCATGCGCGAATCTTCGGTGTAGTCGATTTGTTCGCTGCCGGTGTTGCCGACGCCGATCAGCCGGTAGCTCAAGGTTTTGGCGTCGTCCAGCGGGCCGGTGGTGTCGAAGGCCAGGTTGTAGCGGTCAAAACTGCCGGTACCGACCTTGACCTGATGTTTGGCCTCGGTGCTCGGGCGCTTGGACACCATATTGATCATGCCCCCTGGCTGGTTTTGCCCGTAAAGCACCGAAGACGGGCCCTTGAGCACTTCGATGCGTTCCAGGGTATAGGGGTCTATTTGCGGGGTGCCGCCCAGGCTGCCCGCCGAAGGCAGATAGGCACCGTCAAGGTAGAGCAACGTCGGGGCAAAGCCGCGGCTGGTGATTTCATCGGCAATGGTGTTGCGGTCGGTGTAGCCGTTGGTGCTCAGCCCCGGGGTGTAGCGCAGCGCCTGGGTCAGGTCGCGGGCGCCTTGCTCTTGAACCTGGTCGGCGGTGACCACGTTGATGGTCTGCGGGATTTCCAGGATCGGCGTGTCGGTCTTGGTGGCGGTGGCCGAGCGGGTGGCGACAAAGCCGTCGACGTGGCCACGGCCATCCTCGCCAACACGCGCCGATACGTTGGTCGCGCCCAGATTCAACGCCCCGGCCTCGGCATGCGGGTACACACTCAGGGCGCCGCTGTCGGTCACGCTCAAGCCCAGGCCACTGCCCGCCAGCGCACGTTCAGCGGCCTGTTGCGGGGTGTACATGCCATTGACCGGCGCAGAGGTCTTGCCCTGCAACAAGGCCGGCGCCACCGACAGGGTCAGGTTGCTATCCCGGGCGATGCGGCTCAGGGTCACGCCCAGAGGCGCGGCAGGCAGGTCAAAAAAGCGCGTGGCGCTTTGTTCGCCGGGCATGACCTCAGCACGCGCGCCTTGCGGATGGCAGGCAATGCTCAGGGTAATGGCCAGCGCCAGCAGGCAGGTTTTCGGTTGAGCGTACGGCATAGGGCGTCCTTTCTCGTTGCAAGGTAGGCAGTTGTAACCTTGACCAACGAGAAAGGCGTTCCCCTCACCCTATTTGCAATTAATTCGCATTCGGATGTTTTTACCGGCGCACCTCGATCAGGGTCAGCCACGGTCCGTACCGCGTGACCTTGATCGGCAGGGTTTGCGCCAGCGTATTGAGGGTTTGCGCGGTATTGTCCAGCGCGAATACGCCGAACACCCGCACCCGCGCTGCTTCAGGGCTGATGCGCAGCATGCCGGTCTGGTAGGGCCGCAATGCCTCGACCAGGGCCGACAACGGTTCATCATGCAGTTCGACGCGGCCCTGCAGCCAGTCGGTCTGGCTGCGCGAGGTCGGGGTTTGCGGGTCGATCTGGGTGGCGGTGAACGACACCGCCTGACCGGTTTCGATGCGCCGCTGCTGACCGCCCAGGGTGTCCAGTAGCACGCTGTGTTGCTGCACGCTGGCCAGGCTTTCATCGCTGCCCTGGCGCACCATAAAGCGCGTACCCAGCGCCTGCACCTGGCCCTGGGCGGTGGTGACCACAAACGGCCGCTTGGCATCGGCGGCCACCTCCACCTGCAGCTCGCCTTCACGCAGGCGCACGCGGCGCTGGCCGTTGCTGAACTGGATATCCACCGCGCTGCGGGCATTGAGCGTCAGCAGGCTACCATCGGCCAGTTCGACCGTCTTGCGCTCGCCGGTGGCCGTCTGGTAATCGGCCGTCAGGCCTGCCAGGGGCGTGACGCGGTCCACCAGGCCTGCTCCAGCCAGGCCCAGCAGCAACAGCAGCAGGCCACCTTGCAGGGTCTTTTTACCGGGCATTACAGTGCTGGCCAGCAGGGCCCGGCGCGCGGCCTGCAACTGCCCGGGGCTGCGCCGCTCCACCGCATGCAGGTCAGCCACCGGGGTTTTCAGAACCCCCGCGACCCGCTGCCAGGCGGCCAGGTGCGCGGGGTTCTCGGCCAGCCAGGCCTTGAACACCTGGCGCTCCGACGGGCAGGCCTGGCCGGACTCCAGACGCAGCATCCAGTCAATGGCGGCACGGGTGACCGGATCTACCTTGGCTGTACTCATGGGCACTCCGCCGTCTGCGACAGGCAATGAACAAAGGCGCGGCGCAAATCGCGCTCCACCGTGGCCAGCGACACGCCCAGCAACTCGGCGATGGCCTGCTGGGGCATGCCTTCGAGGCGATTGAGCAAAAAGGCGCGCTTGACCCGCGACGGCAAGCCTTCCAGCACGCGGTCGATGGCTTCGATCGCCTCGCGCACCAGGGCAATGTCTTCGGCGGAGGGGGCGAAGGCCGGGGGCAGCTCGGCCAATTGCTCGAGGTAGGACTGCTCCAGCTTGCGCCGCCGCCACAGCGAACACAGCAGGCGCCGGGCCACGGTGCTCAGGTAGGCGCGAGGTTCCCGGATACGCTCCAGTTGCCGGGCGTCCCAGGCGCGCAAGAAGGTGTCCTGGGCCAGATCAGCCGCATCCTGCGGGCAACGCACCTGTCGCGACAACCAGCCGCGCAGCCACGCATGATTGTCGTGATACAGGTTCGCCAGCAGGCTTTTGGGATCCACAGGGCTAGACACGATAGATAACCATACTTAAATAGCAATAAGTCGCATTATCGTCGGATCAAGCCTAAATGCAAGCCGTGTGGGAGCGGGCTTGCTCGCGATTAAGGCGATGCGGTCAGTCAGGCACACCGTGGCGCTTCCATCGCGGGCAAGCCCGGCTCCCACCGGCATGGCGCCGACCTTGTGGGAGCAGGGCCTTCAGCGACCGCCGCCCAGGTCCAGGAAGGTGCCCGTTGTGTAGGAGGCCTTGTCCGAGAGCAGCCACACAATGGCTTCTGCCACTTCTTCGGGGCGCCCGCCACGGCCCATCGGGATCAGCGGTTCAAGTTTGCTGACTCGCCCCGGGTCGCCACTCAGGGCGTGGAAGTCGGTGAAGATATAGCCCGGGCGCACGGCATTGACGCGGATCCCTTCCCCCGCCAGTTCCTTGGACAAGCCCAGGGTGAAGGTGTCCAGCGCGCCCTTGGAAGCGGCGTAGTCGACATATTCGCCGGGCGAGCCCAGGCGTGCAGCCACCGATGACACATTGACGATATTTCCGCCCTGCCCGCCGTAGCGCGGCGACATGCGCAGCACCGCATGCTTGGCGCACAGGATCGGCCCCAGCACGTTGGTCTTGAGGGTGTGCATGATGCGCAGGTCGGTCAACTCATCGACCCGCGACTTGAGCCCCACGGTGCCAGCATTGTTGACCAGCGCCGTCACCGGCCCCAGTTGTTCATCGACGTCAAGAAACAGGCGAATGATTTCTTCTTCGTCACTGACATCGGCACGCACGGCAATGGCCTTGGCACCGAGGGCGCGAACCTGTGCCAGCACCTCATGGGCGGCGGCATCATCGGTCAGGTAGTTAATGCAAATCCGATAACCCTGCCTGGCAGCCAGCAAGGCAGTGGCAGCGCCTATACCGCGGCTGCCGCCGGTGATCACGATGACTTTATCCATAAATACGTGTTCCCCTTACACCGATCCAAATCTGGCTGCCAGAATAACCGCGAAGGCGCGGTTTTGTCAGGTCGCCGTCTTGTTGTCTGGCTCGACGGGCCTGGCACTGTGGATATCCGCCATAAACTGTTCCGCCGGCAAGGGCTCGCCCAGTAGAAAACCCTGCAGGGCGTCACAGCCAAGGGTAGTCAAAAAGCTTTGCTGGGTATCGGTCTCCACCCCTTCGGCAACGATGCGCAAACCCAGGGCCTGGCCCAGCGCGACAATGGCCGAGACAATCGCCGCATCGTCACTGTCGTGCTCCAGGTCGCGCACAAAGCCGCGGTCGATCTTCAGTTCATTGGCGGGCAGGCGCTTGAGGTACATCAGGCTGGAATAACCGGTACCAAAATCGTCGATGGACAGGTCCACGCCCATTTGCGACAAGCGCTGCAACACCACCATGCTCGCGTCGGCATCGCTCATGGCGGTGGTTTCGGTGATTTCCAGGGTCAGGCTGTTGGCGGGCAACTGATGGCGCTCCAGCGCGGCGACCACGCTGTCGACCAGGCCGGAATAACAGAACTGCAATGCCGACAGGTTGACTGCAATGCGCCAGTGGCTATAGCCCTGGTCGAACCAGGCGCGCATCTGCCTGCACGCTTCATTGAGCACCCAGTCGCCGATGGGGATGATCAGGCCGGTTTTTTCCGCCAGGTCGATAAAATGTTCCGGCAGCAGCAACCCCTGCTGCGGGTGCTCCCAGCGCAACAGCGCTTCAGCCCCCACCGACTGGCTGTTGCTGGCGTCGAACTTGGGCTGGTAATGCAGACGAAACTGCTGCAGCTCCAGGGCCTGGCGCAAGTCCTGCAGCAGTTGCAATTGCTTGCGCGCATTGGTGTTCATCGAGGCGTCGAAAAAGCTGTAGCCGTTCTTGCCGGTGCCCTTGGCGTGGTACATCGCCGCATCGGCGTTCATCAGCAACTCCTCGGCGGTCAGGCCATTGCCGGGGTACAGCGCGATGCCGACACTGGCGGAAATCAGCAACTCATGCTCATCGACGCGAAATGCCCGGGACAGCAGGCTGACCTGACGCGCCGCCACCTGCGGCGCATCATCTGGCTCAAGCAGGCGCACCAGCAGCACGAATTCGTCACCGCCAATGCGCGCCAGGGTGTCCTGGCTGCGCAGCTGCTCGCGCAAGCGCAAGGCGACCTCGCGCAGCAGGCGGTCGCCCAGGTGATGACCAAAAGCATCGTTGACCGGTTTGAAGCCATCGAGGTCGATAAACATCAGCGAAAAACAGCCGCCCTGCTCCGCCACCTTGTTCATCGCCTGGCCGATGCGGTCGGCCAGCAGGATGCGATTGGGCAGCCCGGTGAGGGTGTCGTGCAGCGCCAACTGGGTCAGTTCTTCGTTGGCCAGGGTCAGGGAATCTGCCAGGGCGGCGGTACGCGCATCAAGGCGGGCATCGAAAATCGAGGTCAGCAAGGCGATCACCAGTACCGCCAGGCTGGACACCAGCACCAGATTGTCCAGGCCGTTGCCGCTCAAGCCGTCGATGGCGGCACCGCAAAAACTGCCGATGGGAAAATTGGCAGCGGCCATGCCGGTGTAGTGCATGCCGACAATCGCCAGGCCCATGATCACTGCAGCGCCACCGCGCATCAGCCGTACATAGGGGGTTTGCCTGCGCAAGCGAAAGGCAATCGACAATGCGGCCGCCGAAGCCCCCACGGCAATCACCAGCGACAGGCCGAACAGCGTCGGGTCGTAGTCGATACCCGGCTGCATGCGCAACGCGGCCATGCCGCTGTAATGCATGGCACTGATCCCCGCGCCCATGATCAAGGCACCGAACAGCAACTGCAGGGCCGGCAACCGTGGCTGACTGACCAGCCACAAGGCAAAACCCGAAGACAGAATGGCCACCAGCAACGACCACAGGGTCAGCCCCAGGTCGTAGCCCAGTTCAAGGGGCAACTGCAGGGCGAGCATGCCGATAAAGTGCATCGACCACACGCCAAAGCCCATTGCCAGCGCTCCGCCGCCGATCCACAGATACACGGTACGCCCCCGCGCCGTGGCGATGCGACCGCTAAGGTCAAGGGCGGTGTACGACGCCAGGATGGCGACACACAGGGAAATCAGAACCAGCGCGGGGGAGTAACTAGCAGAAACCATGGGCCTTCTCGTGAACAGATGCCGAACAGCGTCCATGCCCGGTAAAGAAGCGCAATTGTACTGCTTCCCTGCTTTTACGCACCTATCCGCGCGACTAAATCCTTAAGCCCCATGCCCTCCCAGTGGGAGCCGGGCTTGCCCGCGATGACCGCACCGCGGTATACCTGATTGACCGTATCGCCTGGAATCGCGAGCAAGCCCGCTCCCACAAGATCGGCGCAATGCCTGTGGGAGCCGGGCTTGCCCGCGATGGTCGCGCCGCGGTATGCCTGATTGACCGCATCGCCAAAATCGCGAGCAAGCCCGCTCCCACAAGATCGGCGCAATTTCTGTGGGAGCCGGGCTTGCCCGCGATGGCCGCACCGCGGTATGTCTGACTGACCGCGGCGCCTCAATCGCGAGCAAGCCCGCTCCCACAAAGAAACTGCTCCCCCTGCCTTCAGTTCAACTCAAACAACCCTGCTGCCCCCATGCCGCCGCCGATGCACATGGCAACCACGACAAACCGCGCGCCACGGCGGCGACCTTCAAGCAGGCTGTGCCCCACCATCCGTGCACCCGACATGCCGAACGGGTGACCAATGGCAATCGCCCCGCCATTGACGTTCAGTCGGTCATTGGGAATCTGCAGAAAGTCACGGCAATGCACCACCTGGCAGGCGAACGCTTCGTTGATTTCCCACAGGTCAATATCCGACACCGTCAGGCCAAAGCGCTTGAGCAACTTGGGAATCGCATACACCGGGCCAATACCCATTTCTTCCGGCGCGCAGCCACTCACGGCAATCCCGCGGTACACACCCAGGGCTTCGATTCCACGTTGTCTGGCTTCGCCACGGCTCATCAGCAAGACCGCAGCGGCGCCATCGGAAAACTGCGAGGCGTTGCCTGCCGTAATGAACTCACCCTGTTCAATCCACTTGCCGTCTTTCCACACCGGCTTGAGGCTCGACAGATCTTCAAGGGTGGTGGAGGGACGGTTGCACTCGTCACGGTCCGCGATTACCTCCTGATGACCGCTGGGCTTGCCTTCCTTGTCAAAGCACAGCTTGCGCGCTGCCAATGGCACGATCTCATCGGCAAACAGGCCTTCAGCCTGGGCGGCAGCCGTGCGTTGCTGGCTCTGCAGAGCATACTGATCCTGCACTTCGCGGCTGATGTTGTAGCGCCGGGAGACGATTTCGGCGGTTTCGAGCATCGGGATATAGGCCGTGGGCATGCATTCGAGCACGGCTTCGGACTGGGCGCGGTAGGTGTTTTTGTACTTGTTCTGGGTCAGCGACAACGACTCCACGCCACCGGCCACGGCTATCTTCATTTCGCCGGTCATGATGCCGTTGGCCGCCACGCCGATACTCATCAGGCCCGAAGCGCACATGCGATCGAGCGCCATGCCCGGCACGGTATCGGGCAAACCGCCGGTGTACGCACACAGGCGCCCGATATTGTAGCTCTGGGTGCCCTGCTGGGCAGCGGCGCCCATGATCACGTCTTCCACCGAACCCGGCTCGATACCTGCGCGCTCGACGACGGCACGCACCACGTGGCCGCCCAGCACCGGCGCTTCGGTATCGTTGAACGAGCCACGGAAGGACTTGGTCAGGGCCGTGCGGGCGGTGGATACGATCACAACGTCATTCAAATTCATATTCAAGGCTCACTGTTCAAGAGGGTTGAAGGTGTAGCGGCTGATGGTGTCCACCACACAGCCGGGGCGTTCGCTGCCTTCGATTTCGACGCTCATGCGCACCACTGCCTGCACGGCCTGGCCCAGTGTTTCGACCCGCATCACCTGGCCATGGCCGCGAATTCGCGAACCGACCTTGACCGCTGCCGGGAAGCGCAGCCGGTCAGTGCCACAGTTGACGCCCATGGCCAGATTTTCGAACTGCATCAGTTGCGGCATAAACAGATTGGCCAACGCCAGAGTCAGGTAGCCGTGGGCGATGCAGGCACCGAACGGCCCGCTGGCGGCGCGCTCAGGGTCGACATGGATCCACTGATGATCGCCGGTGGCCTCGGCAAACAGGTTGATCCGCTCCTGGGTCAGCAACAGCCAGTCGGTGCGCCCCAGATCCATGCCCTCGGCCGCCAGCAACTGCGCGGCACTGCTGAAAGTCGTGCTCATACTCTGTGCCTCACGCTTGTTGCGAGCTGACAGGCAGCACTTCGCCGACCATATACGAGGCGTAGTCACTGGCCAGAAACACCATGACATTGGCCACTTCCCAGACTTCGGCGGCGCGACCAAAGGCTTCGCGGCTGGTGAGCTGGTCGAGCAACTCGCTGCTGGCGGCTTTTTTCAGGAAGTCGTGCAGGGCAATCGACGGCGCCACGGCGTTGATCCGAACACCGCTTTCGGCAGCTTCCAGAGCGCTGCAACGGGTCAGGGCCATGACCCCCGCCTTGGCGGCGGCGTAATGGGCCTGTTCCTTTTGCGCACGCCAGCCCAGTACCGAGGCGTTGTTGACAATGGCCCCGGCACCTCGGCGCTCCATATGCGGGAGCATGGCGCGGGTCATGCGCATGGTGCCGGTTAGGGTGATATCCAGCACCGACGACCACTGTTCATCCGTCATCTCGGTCAGGCGCACCTGCCCGCCAAGCCCGGCGTTGTTGATCAGCACATCGACACCGCCCAGGGCCTCTTCGGCGGCGGCGACCAGGGCCTGCACATCGGCTTCGACAGTGACGTTGCACAGCTGCCCGTAGACCGCCTGCAAGCCGGTTTCAGCCTTGAGCCGCTCGACGGCTTCTTCGAGACGGCGCGGGTGGATATCGGAAATCATCAGGGCGCGGCAGCCCTCTTCGGCACAGCGTTTGGCCGCGGCATAACCGATACCGGCGCCGGCTGCGGCAGTGATCAAAATCGACTTGCCCGCCAGCAACTGGTGGCCGGGAACATAAGGGGGTGCTTGTCTCATGGTTGAATGCTCTTTTTTAATCAAAAATCAAAAGCCCCTCACCCTAACCCTCTCCCAAGGGAGAGGGGACTGACCGCACGCGGTTTCGAGAACACCTCAAATCAGTCCCCTCTCCCTCCGGGAGAGGGTTGGGGTGAGGGCCAGCGCTATCAGCTACCCCACACCCGCTGCGGCGCAGGTGCTTCAGCCAGGATCTGGCCCAGGGCAACGCCCACCTCTTCAGGCTGCCATTGCGCGCCCTTGTCGCGGGTCACCCCGGTGCGCCAGCCATCGCCCAGGGACAATCGCCCACCCTGGCTTTCGATGATCTGCCCACTCACCTCCCCCGACAATTCACTGCCCAGCCACACCACCAGCGGTGCGACGTTTTCCGGAGCCCAGGCATCAAAGCCGCCGTCTTCAGGTTTTTTCACCATGTCCGGCATCGCACTCTCAGTCATCGAAGTACGCGCCGCCGGGGCCAGGGCATTGGCGGTCACGCCGTAGCGCGCCAGCTCGGCTGCCTGGACCAGGGTCAGTGCGGCAATCCCGCCTTTGGCCGCACTGTAGTTGGACTGCCCCACCGAACCCTGCAGGCCCGCGCCGGAGCTGGTATTGATGATGCGCGCCGCCACCGGCTTACCCGCCTTGGCCTGGTCGCGCCAGCGCTTGCCAAGAATATTGGCCAGGCAAAAATGCCCCTTCAGGTGCACACGCATCACCGCATCCCAGTCCTCTTCACCCAGGCTGATAAACATGCGGTCGCGCAGGATGCCGGCGTTGTTGACCAACACATGCACTTCGCCAAACGCCGCCAGCGCAGCGTCGACGATGTGCTGCGCCGTGGCGAGGGTGGTGATGTCATCGGCATTGGCGATGGCCTGCCCGCCCGCCTCGCGTATTTCGGCCACCACCTCTTCTGCGGCTTCGCGACGAATGTCGTTGACCACCACATTGGCGCCCTCGGCGGCGAACGCCAGCGCGTAGGCGCGGCCCAAACCGCCGCCCGCGCCGGTAATGATGACGGTACGTCCTGCACAAATTGCCATGTCGTTACTCCTAGAGGCGCTCAATAATCGTCACGTTGGCTTGTCCACCGCCTTCGCACATGGTCTGCAAACCATAGCGGCCACCGCTGTGCTCAAGCTGGTTGAGCAGGCTGGTCATCAACCGCGCACCGCTGGCCCCTAGCGGATGGCCGAGGGCAATCGCGCCGCCGTTGGCGTTGGTGCGGGCCGGGTCGAAATCCAGCTCCTTGGCCCAGGCCATGACCACCGAGGCAAAGGCTTCGTTGATCTCGACCAGGTCAATGTCCTGCATGCCCATGCCGGCTTTTTTCAACGCCGCACGGGTGGCGGCAATCGGTGCCCGGAGGTGCCAGATCGGGTCGTCGCCGAGCACCGAAAGGTGATGGATCCGCGCCCGGGGCGTGAGGTTGTAGCGCTTGAGCGCAGCCTCGGAGACCACCAGCAAGGCGGCCGAGGCATCGCAGGTCTGGCTGGACACGGCAGCGGTGATCGACGGGAACTCGGCGGATACCGGCTCCAGCTCGGCCATTTTCGCCAGGCTGGTATGGCGCGGTGTTTCGTCGTCCCTTACCCCTTCACAGGGCACGATTTCGTTGACGAAACGACCGGCGGCCATGGCGGCCAGCGCCCGACGATGGCTCTCCAGGGCATAGGCTTCCATGTCCTGGCGGCTGATATTCCAGTGGTCGGCAATACGTTGGGCGGCATAGAACTGGTTGACCGGCTGCTCGCCAAAACGCGCTTTCCAGCCCTTGCTGCCGGAGAACGGATCGGCAAAACCCAGCGGCTGACCGGCCAGCATCGCCGAGGAAATCGGAATCTGGGTCATGGTCTGCACGCCGCCCACGGCAATCACATCCTGGGTGCCGCTCATTACTGCTTGCGCAGCAAAATGCAAAGCCTGCTGCGATGAGCCGCACTGGCGATCGATGGTTGTGCCGGGCACATTCAACGGCAAACCGGCGGCCAGCCAGCTGGTACGGGCGATATCACCGGCCTGGGAGCCGATGGTGTCGACACACCCAAAAATCACGTCGTCATATTCGTCGGCCGGAATTGCGTTGCGCTCCACCAGTGCCTTGAGCACGTGGGCGCCGAGGTCGATGGCATGGACGTGGGCCAGGCCGCCCTTGCGTTTGCCGGTGGGGCTGCGCAATGCATCAACAATATAGGCTTCAGGCATCGGTCAATCCTCGAACGTGTGACCGCAGCCCAGAGGCGCCGCGCCACTCAATACATACTCGGCCACACGGGCCTTGTGCAGCGCACGGTCGCCCCAGGCGTTGTCCAGCGCCCAGGCGCGTTTCATAAACATTTGCAGGTCGACTTCCCAGGTGTACCCCATCGCGCCGTGCACCTGAATGCCGTGGCGGGCCGCCAGCCAGCTGGCTTCGCAACTGGCCAGGCGTGCCTGGGATACCCACACCGCGGCATTCGGCTCGTTGTGCGCCAGGGCATAAGCGGCGCGATACAGCACCGGTTTGGCGAACTCCAGCGCCGTGGCAACATCGGCCAGGTGGTGCTTGACCGCTTGAAAGCTGCCGATGGGCTTGCCAAATTGTTTGCGTTGCGCGGCGTAATCCACCGACAGATCGAGCATGCGCTGGGCCAGCCCGAGCAACTGCCCGGCCACCGACAGCGCGCCCCGATTCAGGGTTTGCGCCCACAGTTCACGGCCCCGCTCGCCCTGCGCCACCTGGGTGGCCGCAGCGGGTTGCCAACTGACCTGCGCCAGGCGCCGCGAGGCATCGATGCTGGCGTGGTTTTGCACATCCACCTGGCTGCGCGGCACGGCGTGGACTTCATCGCCATGGGCCAGCAGCAGCAAGTCAGCGTGGGCGGCATCAGCCACCAACGGATTGACCGGGTGCCCGATGGCCACCCGCAAACTGCCGTCGGCAATGCGCTCCAGCCATTCGCCGCGCCGGGCAACGCTGTCATCCAGCCCGGCAATCAGGGCGCTGGCCACATACGCGGTGTCAGCCAGCGAGTCAGGAATGGCGTAGTAACCCAACTCCTGGGTCATCAGCGCCCAGGCCACATCATCCATGCCCAGGCCGCCAAAGGCCTCGGGGATCGACAGCGCGGTGAGGCCCTGCTCGGCAATCTTGTTACGCAGATCCGGGGAGCGGCCGACATCGGTTTCCCAGATTTCACGGAGCATCTCGGGGGCGGCTTCGGTCATCAGAAAACGGCTGATGGCCTCGCGGAAGGTGATCTGGTCTTCGGTAAAGGTAAAGTCCATGCCCGGCCTCACTTCGGCAGACCGAGCATGCGCTCGGCAATGATATTGCGCTGGATCTCGTTGGTGCCGGCGTAGATGGGCCCGGCCTGGGCAAACAGAAAGCCCTCCAGCCAGTCGTGACCATCCGCCGATTTACCGGTCAGTTCGCCACTGGCGCCGAGAATGCGCATGGCGGTTTCGTGCATGCGCAAATCCAGCTCCGACCAGAAAATCTTGTTGGTGCTCGACTCGGCGCCAATCTGCGCACCCTGGCTCAAACGCCCCACGGTGTGGTAGGAAGACAGGGCGTACGCCTGCGCATCCATCCAGGCCTTGCACACCGCATCGCCCAGGCTCGGGTCGCGGTCGGCGCTGGCGCGGTTGGCCTGATACAGCTCCACCAGCTTGCGCGCCGTGTACTGAAAGCGCGCCGGCGAGCGCAGCAGCAAACCGCGTTCGAAACCGGCAGTGGCCATTGCTACATGCCAGCCCTGCCCTTCGTCACCGATACGGTTTTCCAGCGGTATACGCACGTCGTCGAAGAACACTTCGGCAAACGCATCCTTGCCGTTCAAGGCCTTGATCGGACGTACCGTGACCCCCGGCGCGTTGAGCGGCACCATCACAAAGGACAGGCCGTGGTGACGGCTTGAACCAGGGTCGCTGCGGAACAGGCCGAACAGCCAGTCGGCAAAAATCGCCCGTGTCGACCAGGTTTTCTGGCCGTTAAGCACATAGCTGTCACCGTCACGGCTGGCCTTGCTGGTGATCGCCGCCATATCGGAACCGGCGTTGGGTTCCGACCAGCCCTGGGCCCACATGTCGGCACTGGCCGCCATGCGTGGCAAGAAACGTTTTTTCTGCGCCTCGGTACCGAACTCCATCAAGGTCGGGCCCAGCAACAGCTGGCCGTTCTGATTGACCCGCATCGGCGCGCCGGCACCGTAATATTCTTCTTCGAAAATCAGCCACTCGATCAGATCGCAGCCGCGCCCGCCCAGCTCGGTAGGCCACATGACCATCGACAGCCGGCTTTCGAACAGCTTGGCTTCCCACTGGCGGTGCTGTTCGAACCCTTCACGGGTGTCGTAGCTGGCCAGCGGCGTGGCCGGCAGGTTGTCCGCCAGCCATTGGCGCACCTCCTGACGGAAAGCTTTCTGCTTGTGGGAGTAAGTCAGATCCATCTTCAACTCCTCAGAACGTGGCGTCGCGTTTTTCAACGAACGCGCGGCGGGTTTCAGCGGAGTCCGCGCAGTTGTAGGCCTGCAGCGTAAAACCCTGCTCCCAGCGGTATTTGTCTTCCAGGTTGCCGTCTTCGATACCGTTGAGCGCCTCCTTGGCGATACGGATCATCGCCGGGCTTTTACTGGCGATCTTGCGGGCTATTTCCAGAGCGGTTTCGCGCAGTTGCTCGCGGGGCACCACGCGCTCGATAAAGCCGTACTGCTGGGCGTCGACGGCGCTGATTTTGTCGCCGGTCAGGAACAGGTAACGGACTTTTTGCACCGGGAACAAACGCTGTAAGTGCGCTCCGCCGCCCATCGCGCCACGGTCCACTTCCGGCAGGGCAAACGTTGCGCAGTCGGAGGCGACGACGATGTCTGCAGCGCCGGTAATGCCGATCCCGCCGCCCAGTACAAAACCATGTACCGCAACAATCACCGGCACCGGGTTGCGATGCACCGCCTTGAAGGTGGCGTAGTTACCCGCGTTGACCTTGACGATCAGCTCAGGGTGGGCGTCCAGCTCCTTGATATCGACCCCGGCACAAAAACCACGACCCTCGGAGCGGATCACGATGACGCGCACTTGCGGGTTCTGGCCCAGGGCTTCGAGGGTATGCGCCAGGTCCAGCCATTGCTGGCTGTCGAGGGCATTGACCGGTGGCCGGTCGATCACCAGCTCAGCGACGCCTGCGTCGATGCTGGTGTGAAATGCGGTATGAGTTGCGCTGTTCACAGGTGCTCCCGGGTTGGCAAAGGCATGGGAGCAGTATGGGAATGCGCTGCGGCGTGATCATCGTCCGTTGAGACTAACGCGAGTGCAGCCGCTGACGCACCGGGTGGCACCGGTTCATCAGCGGCCGCGAGGCGTCATGTGCTGCCTTACTCAAACCCGGACGGGCCGTCAACGATGGCTTTGGCGGTGTTATTGAGCAAGTCATGCACTCGCTGGATCTCGGCCGGGCTCCAGAGCCCCTGATGCAATTGCAGGGCATGACGCAGGTTATGCACGGCCTCGTGGATTTCTTCGGGCCGGCCCTGGCTGCGCAGCGAGCGCCTGCTGACATCGATGCGCATGCGCACCCCATTGAGGGCAACGTGTTGCTGGGTCAAATAAGTGCATCCAGCCTCAGTAATGCTGTAGCACTTTTTCTCCCCTTCCATGCAGGCCACAACCAGATGGCCGGCCTCCAGAAACGCCATTGTTGGATAAATTACCCCCGGGCTGGGGCTGTAGGCGCCATCGAAAAGGGCCTCGACTTGCTGGATCAAGTCATAACCGTGGCGCGGTTGATCGCGTACCAGCGACAGCAACAACAACTTCAAGTCACCGGCGGCAAAAACCCTCGGGTTCCGGCTGCCGCGCTCTCGCGCTGAGCGTTTATCCATTACCTCGCCAAAATCGCTCTCATGTTGATACTTATATTGGCTACTCATGTTCGCACTCCATTTCATTCAACAGAGCCCACGTTAAAACACAACTTAATTTTCAACTCAAGCCATTAACACAACCCTGACAAAAATACAGTTACACACTAATAAAAAATACAACACACCCCGCAACTACGACACAACTAAACTTCCATTAATGATATAACTTACTTACCCACCCCGCATCACAACCATCCCCCATACGCACGCACAACAAAATACAGCCAGGCACGCCTGCCGAAAATTTATATCTAATAATTTCACAACCGGAAAACAGCCCAAATCCAAATATCAGATATATCGCTCTAGTCATGTCTGAAAAAGACTACAAAAGCTTGGGGCTATGACTACTTACCTGACCATTATTTTCCTTTAATCTGATTTGGCGCTACAAACGGAGTTTAGAGATTTCGCTCTCGCCCCGTATAAAGCTGAAAGCCTCACCCCCCCCTGAGAGTCTTATTGACCTACTGGTACTTAAATTATGTTCAAAAGCAAAATCGCTGTAATTCTTGGCACCCTGATCATTGGTACATCGACGGCAAGCATGGCAGTTGCCAACACCTCTTCAACCTCAATCAACATCAGCGCAGTCGTTCCAAGCACCGAGTTTCAAGCACTGCCAACCAATCCAAACTTCGGACAAGCAGAAGTGCTGGCTTACAACCCGAGCAACTCCAGCCTGGGCGGCCTGAGCCAGCGTTACACATACAAAAGCACGACGGGCGCGATCAAGGCTTTTATTGAGGGCGGCGCCTCAAATCTCTACAACGGCAACAGCGCTCAAAATATTCCGCTAACCACCAAATTCAATAACGTAGTCCTGACTGGCACTACTCAGGAAGTAGTGGAGCAAACCCTTGCCAATAGCGGGGGATCAGCCGACCTGACAATTAGCCCTGGTCCTATTCCAAGCGGCGCTTCAGGTAATTATGACGCGTCATTCACTGTGATTTTTGAAAGCACGGCACCATAACAATTCGGCTATGGCCCTTTGATTCGGTAGCACTTGGTGCCCGTTCAGTGCACTCGCTGAACGGGCACCACAAATAAACTATTGGTTTGATAGCAGAGTATGGTGAACATGTTCCCGATGACATGCATCGCGGCAACACTTGCTTCATTGATGTGTTTTGCGACTCTTGCAGTGGCTGCAGGCAACAGCATCACGCCTAAACGTTTGCTGGAGCAGGCCAAGGGGCTGCCGGCAGACTTTGAAGAGCATCTTTTCGATGTGCCGCTGGCCGTACAAGTGGAGCGTGACAGTCAACTGGTCGGAGAAGCCCTTATTGTGCTGTCACGGGATGACCGTATCACGCTGCTCGAGTTCACGGACTACAACGAAAGCCAGATATCCCCCAATGAACGGGACATATGGGCGGATCATCTCAAACAGGGTACCCCGCTGGGGGCCTGCACGAGCAAATGCCCCGAACAGTTGCTTGCCATTCACTACAACCTTGAGAACTCAATGGTCTCGTTGCTGACCGAAAAAGCCGAACAACAATTCCAGCAAAGCCAATACTACGACCTGCCCATCGATGGCAGCACCGGATTGATCCTGCGTAACCAGTTGAACCTCACCGGTGGCCAGCAGGAATACCTGGGCGGCCGTTATGGTCTGGAGGCCAGCAGCAGCCTGGGAAAATGGACCCAGACACTCAACCTGCAACTGAATCGCATCGGCGGCCCGCAAGAGAACCAGATCAGGCACGCAGTGTATTCGGCCTACACCCAGCGCGAACTGCCAGGCAGCTTCCTGCGCCTGGGTTACTTTATCCCCGGGTCAGAAGGCCTTACCCGCCAGATCCGCACACTCGGGGACAACCCTGATACGGCGTTTGGCGTGATGTACGGCAGCTCAGACAGCTTGAGCATTACTCTGCCCAAACCCAGCATCTACCCCATTTATGTCACGCCCAACCGGCAGGCGACGGCGCAAATCTATCGTAACGGCGTGTTGATCAACACCCAACCGGTCGCTGCTGGCTTGCAAAGTCTGGACACCCGCCCCCTGCCAGGCGGGATCTACGAAGTGCAAGTGCGCCTGGTCGAGGATGACCAGGTCAGCAGTACCACCACGGAATTGGTGTACAAGCCGAGCAACTGGCGCAACCTCGACAACCCCTGGCGCTATAACCTGTTTGCCGGCCGTGAGAGTACGTTGCTGAGCAACTGGGACGATAAGGCCAGCGGCGAGATGACCGCCGGCGGCGCCGTTAATTACCTGCTGCATCCGCGCGTGGTACTGGGTGTCTCAGGACGCCAGGTCAAGGGTAACGTGCAATGGGGTACCTCCATTGACTGGACGCTGAGCGGCGCTGTCGGCTTTTACGCCAACCTCTACCAGACCAAAAACCACGGCACGGGTGTCGACCTCAACAGCCAATATAACTATGGCACGGGCAGCATCATCTTCACGCACAACCGCAGTTGGCTCGATACTCGCGACACCTATGAAACGCTGCCGGATGGCACCTATCTGCGCCCAAAGACGGCTTATTTGGGGCAGGTCAGCCGCTCTTCGGCGTCCTTGAACCATCGCTTCGGGGTCAGAAACACCTTCAGCGCGCGTCTGTCCCATAGCGATGGTTACACACAAGGATACGGCCTGGATCTAGGTTGGACGCAAATGACCCATCTGTTTGGCAGCGATGGCAACTGGCGTTTGTCGGTATTTGACCGCCCGGCTAGCCTCAGCAGCGCCAACACGCGAAACCGTGGCTTCGACCTCAGTTTCAGCCTTGCCCTCGGCGGACCGGGCGAGCGCTGGTCGGCCAGCCTGGGCTCGCGTACCAGTCGCGACGGTGAACGCAACAACAACGCTTCACTCAGCTACAGCAAGGACCTCAAGGACCATACCCTGCAAAGCGTGGCAGCTACGGCTAACATCGATGCGTATGGCATAGGGCTCAACGGGCGCACCAGCTTCCAGCTCGATGCCTTTGGCGGCGACCTGTTCCTGCAACGTTCCTCCTACAACGGCAACTTCAGTGGCGGCCTGAACCTGGACAGCACCGTGGCCTTGAGCGGCTCAAAACTGGCCATGACCAGCCAACCCGGGGGCCAGGGGGCCGGTCTGATCGTTGATGTGGAGTCCGATGTTGCCGATATCGACCTGCGCGCCGATGACCTGAGCGGCAGCAGTACGGTACTGCGCCCGGGCCGCAATTTTATCCCCATTACCGCCTACAAGAACAGTTCGGTCAGCTTCGACTTCCAGGGCACCGACGTCCCTGCTGCTGCCATCCAGCCACCGCGCACGCGCTATCATCTTAATAAGGGCGGCGTGGGCTATCGCAAGATTAATGTGGCCAAAACCGTCACCGTGCTTGGGCGCCTGCTGGACCCGCAGGGCAAACCGCTCAAGGGCCATCACATCATCAACCATGCCAGCCGTGGGGTCAGTGAAGTGGACGGGTTCTTCTCGATGGAAATGAACGCTGGAGCGCCCACGCTCGAAGTGCGCAAGGGCGAAGCATTGCTCTGCCAACTGGCAATCGACATGAGCACAACAGCAATGCAGGCCAACGTTCTGGAAATTGGCGACGTGCGCTGCATCCCCGAGACGCTGACCAGGTCGGTCACGGGTGACAACGTAGCAGGCTTGTAGGCGACAACGGGTTAGTAGCGCTGGGGTTGCAACAGTTCATCGGGTTCAGAAATTCAATGCTGCCAGGCAGCAAACACAAAGCGGGAAACAACCATGAAACTTGTCATTACGTTATTGGGCCTGTGCCTTTACTCACTGGGCGCAATGGCGAGCCCCAACATCAACATCGGAAGCGTTTTCGACTATATGGACGCCGGGCACAGCTCGTATTTAAAGCGGGTGTACAACGGTGGCAGCAGCACGGCGTTTGTGCGTATTTCAATTCTGGAAATCGTCTACAAGCCGGACGGCACACACGAAGAAGTGCCGCTCAATAGCAAGGGCAACTCCCCCACACGCGATGGCTTGATCGCCAGCCCGGCCCGCCTGATCGTGCCAGCCAAGGGCAATCAGGGCACACGACTGTTGTTCAAGGGCACCCGCGACAAAGAGCGCTATTACCGGGTTCGTTTTGTGCCCGTAGTGCCTGAAAAGGAAGATCAGTTCGCCATCAGCGAGGGTGAAGTCAGTGAGTACAAAAAAAGCCTGTCGGCCGGCGTCAATGTGATGGCTGGCTACGGCACGATTTTTATCGTCAGACCTTCAAACGCCAGGTTTGATACCCGAATAGAAGACACCCCGCTGCAGTATACCCTGCGCAACAACGGCAACACGGTGGTGGTGCTCGAAGCGTTCAAGGACTGCTCGCTCAAGGATGCACAGGACTGCAAACCCGTCACCTTGCATCATGTCCTGCCCGGCCGCTTCATGACATTTACCAAAGAGGCAGACCGCCACTATCGCTTCAATCTGATAGAGGGCCATGTTAAGAAAAACATCGAGGTACAAGGCCCATGAAACTGCTCGCCAAGCTCACCCTGAGCTATGCACTGGCGGCTGGGTTACTGGCGACTCATTACACAGCGCATGCCGTGCGCGAAGTGCATGATTTTGAGGTCACGGTATCTATCCCGACCCAGGAGTTCTATGCCCTGCCTGCTGACCCGGGTTTTCTTGAGCGTGAACATCAAATGGGCTGGAATCCACAGCATCTGGACCTTGTACCGATCAAGGCATTCTTCGACGTACTCAGCAGCGGTGGCGCTATAACCGCACGGTTGGGCTACGAGCCAAAGCTGTCCAGTACCAAGTTCGAGATCCCGCTACAGGTCAAGCTCAACAACCAGCTGTTGACCCTGACCGATAGCGTCATCGCCAATGATCAGCAAGCGCGCTACGGTCTGCGGGTGCCATTGCGCATTGATGCCGTCAAACCGGCTCAAGGGTACGAGGCGGGCAAGTATTACGGCAATGTCCTGATCCTGTTCGAGACCCTGGCGCCTTGATCGACCGGCAAGGCGACAGCACAAGCCCTCAAAGGGACTAGTCCGAGTCAGGGATTGCACCCATGCAGCACGCTTTCATGCTGGCGGCATGATCCGTAATCCTGCGAGGAGCGCCGCCCTATGGAGCTTGCCCTGTCTGACGAGCAGCGAATGATTCAAGCGTCTGCCGAACGCTTTCTGGCCCAGGTGGCCAGTTCCGCCGAAGTGCGTGCGGCCATGGCCAGCGAACAGGGTTACAACCCGGCTACCTGGGCACGCATTGCAGGTGAGCTGTACTGGCCTGCCCTGGCCATCCCCGAGGCCTATGGTGGCCTGGGGCTGAGCTTTGTCGAAGTGTGCCTGCTGCAGGAACAATTGGGCCGGCGCTTGCTGCCTTCGGCGTTCTACGCCACCTGCTGCCTGGCCCTGCCCGCGCTGTTGCTGAGCCGCAACGAACCCCTCAAGGCACATTGGCTGCCATTGATTGCGGCGGGTGAAGTGACAGCCAGCCTGGCTTACGCCAGCGCTCCACGCTGGGATGACACCGCCGTGCAGGTGTACGCACAAAGCTGCGCTGGCGGCTACCGGCTCAACGGTCAGTACCTGCATGTGATCGATGGGGCCGACTGCGATGTGCTGATTATCGCTGCCCGCACCCCGGGCAGTGTCGGTGAGGCTGGGATCAGGCTGTTTGCCATAGCCGCCGACACCCCCGGGGTGGAGCGTCACTCTCAACCCACTCTCGACCAGACCCGGCGCATAGCCACTGTCAGCCTCAACGATGTGCAGTTGCACGATGAACACCTGCTCAGCGAACCCGGCCAGGGTTGGCCAATGTTGCGGGACGTGCTGCGCATTGGCTGTATCGGCCTGGCCGCCGAACAGACGGGTGGCGCGCAACAGTCAATGGACATGACCCTGAGCTATATCAACGGCCGTGAGCAGTTTGGCCGGCGCATCGCCAGTTTCCAGGCCATCAAGCACCGCTGCGCCGATCTGATGCTGGCGCTGGAATGCGCGAGATCGGCCAGTTACTACGCCGCCTGCATCGCCGCTCAATGCCTGGACATCGACGGCGACCCGGCAGCGCAACAACAACTGGGCGAAGCGGCAGCCACGGCGAAGATCCACGCCAGTGAAGGTTTTTTTCACTGCGCCGCAGAGTCGATCCAGTTGCATGGCGGCGTGGGGTTTACCTGGGAATATGACCCGCACCTGTATTTCAAACGGGCCCGTGCCAGCGAACAGCTACTGGGTTCCCCCGCCTTTCACCGTGAGCAACTGGCCAAGCAGATCTTCGGAGAACTGTCATGAACATTGGATTCAGTGCGGCTGATGAACAATTCCGCCAGCAGGTGGCCCAGTGGATGCAGCAACACCTGACAGGCGATTTCGCGCCACTGCGTTTTCGCGGCGGACCGGGGGATGAAGACTTCGCCCCGGCCTTGCGCAAGGCCTGGGAGCAGGTGTTGGGCACCGGCCAATGGATTGGCGCAGGCTGGGCTGCGGAGCACGGCGGTCGCGGCTTGAGCATCAACCGCCAGGTGATCTTTTTTGAAGAGTACGCCCGCGCTGGCGGCCCCGGTCGCATGGGCCATATTGGCGAAGGCCTGGTGGGGCCAACGGTTGCGGTGTTTGGCACGCCAGAGCAGCAGCAACGGTTTTTGCCACCGATACTGGCCGGGCAGGCTTTCTGGTGCCAGGGCTACTCAGAACCAGGGGCCGGCTCGGACCTGGGCAATATCAAGACCCGCGCCAGCTTCGACAGCGACAGCGGGCAGTGGTTGATCAGCGGGCAAAAGGTCTGGACCTCCCTGGCTCACGAAGCGGACTGGTGTTTTGTACTGGCCCGCACCGAGCCAGGCAGCGTGGGCCATCGCGGGTTGTCGTTTTTACTGGTACCCATGCAGCAAAGTGGCATACAGGTGCAGCCGATCCGGCAACTGACCGGCTCGTGTGAATTCAACGAGGTATTTTTCGATCAGGCCACCACTGCAGCCGACAACCTGATTGGCCAGCCGGGCGATGGCTGGAAAATCGCCATGGCCCTGCTGGGTTTTGAACGCGGGGTGTCGACCCTGGGCCAGCAGATGCAGTTCCAGAATGAGCTGGACGAAGTGATCCATATCGCCAAGGCCAATGGTGCGGCACAGAACCCGCTGCTGCGCCAGCGCATCGCCCAGGCCTGGAGCGGCCTAAGGGTCTTGCGCTACAACTCGTTGCGCATGTTGTCAGGCGTGCAGGACGGCAGCCTGCGACCCGAGGCGACGATCTACAAGCTGGCGTGGTCGAACTGGCATGTCGAGCTGGGCAAGTTGGCAATGGACGTGTTGGGCCCTGATGCGGAACTGCTGGCGGGGGGGCCTTATGAACTGACCCGGTTGCAGGCGTTGTTTCTGTATACCCGGGCGGACACCATCTACGGCGGCAGCAGCGAAATCCAGCGTAATATCATCGCCGAGCGGGCCTTGGGAATGCCGCGGGAGGCGCGGTAGACGGGCTGAGAATCAAAAGCACCCTCACCCTAACCCTCTCCCGGAGGGAGAGGGAACTGACCGCACGCGGCTTCAAAATCTCCACTGACCAGCTCCCTCTCCATTCGGGAGAGGGTTGGGGTGAGGGCCAGGGTCAGAACGTGTACTTGCCGTTAAACGACAGGTAATCCCGATCCGCCATTGTCCGCCCCTGGGCAATATCGGCCGAACTCAGGTACGCCACATAGGTCAGCCCCATCTGGAAGTTGCCCAGGTACTTGAAATCACCGCCCAATGTCAGGCGCTTTTCAGCACGGCCCAGCCCCGAATAGGCGCTGCCATCGATATTCTGCGTCCAGGTCGCCTTGGTGGTCAGGTCCCAGCCATTAAACACGTTGGGGTGATCAAAATACGCGCCGATTCCCAGCAGGCTTGAGCCCCGTGTTTGCCCGTCATACACATACTTGTTGAAAGTCCCGTCCGTACCCGCCCCGCCACCGGTAATGGTCAGGTCATCCACACCCTGGATGCGCTGGTGCACCACTTCGGTCATCAACGTGGTCTGCTGCGCCATAAACGTCGGGCCGATCATGTACACGGCATTCAAGTTGCCCTGCCACACCTGCCCGCGCGCCGGGGCACCGTTGCTCAGGTACACCGCCGCGCCGTCGCGGTAGCTCAGGTCCCCGGCAAATTGCACCGAGTCCCCGGCCTTGGTGGTGAAGCTCACGCCCGTGAGCTTGATATTGTCAAAGTAGCCCAGCTGGTAGCTCGGGCCATTGCCGCTGCCCCCCGCCTTGTTCAGCGAGGAATAGTGGGTCTGCCCGGTAAAGTCGAAAAACAGCGCCGGCACACGGTCGTGATAACGGTAATGGAACAGGCCGATCTCGGTGTTTTGCGTCAACCGGTAACGCGTGCCCAACCCCCACTCGCCGCTGTCGCCCGGTTTGACCGAGCCACCGTAGCCGACCGCTGCGCCGTTGGGCAGATTGTCGACGATGCCCGGCGCCAAGCGGAAGAACTCCGCCCCCGGGCCAAAGGTGTCGCTGCCAAAATAGTCACCCACCGGGTTGAGCTGGGTTTCTTCCCATTTGTATTGGTAGAAGCCGAGCAGGGCCAGGTCCTCATTGACCGACCACGAACCCGATACCTGCCCCACCGGCAGGTAGGCATCCTTGGCTTCGGTACCTGGTACGTTGAACTTGGTCGAGTCCACCGGTGCCTGGCCCTGGCTGATGTTGGGCCAGAACAGGCTCTCGCCCCATGCCACCAGATGCCGCCCGGCCTTGAGCGACAGGTACTGGTCATCATTGACGGTAAAGTCGCCATACACATAAGCATCCAGCAGCCGCGCCTTGCTGCCGCTGAGTTTGCGTGTGTCCCGGCTGAAGTCGTTGTAGCGCCCGGTCTTGTTCACCGTGTCCGGCGAGTCGTTGTCGTTGCGCTGATGGTAGACCTCGTCATAGAAATGACTGGCGCGCATCACCGCACCGAGGTTGTCGTGCTTGAGCATCAACTCGCCGAATACGCTGACCCGATTGTTGATCAATGAACCGCGCTTAAAGTTGCGCGTCGCATCGTCGTAGTTGATGTTGTTGAGGTACTCATGATCCGGTTTTTCGGTACGCATCGAGGCCGTGTAGTTGACGGTCAGCGACGAGTCCAGGGTGGTGTTTTCACCCAGCTCGATGGTCGGCGCAGCCAGGGCCAGACCGCTTAGCCCCGAGAGCAAACCGGTGCCGACAAAACGCGAGTAGTGCTTGAACATGCCTTGCTCCTTGTTCTTGTTGTTTTGCCCCGCCCAGCCGCCTGCGCACAGGCGAGGCCCGTGGCAGACAGCGGAGTGGAGTCAGGGCGTTACTTGCCGGCACGGCGTGCCGCTTCAGGGCCGAAGTCGCCTGCAGCAAAACCGCCTTTGTTCAGCACATAACCGTTGCGTTGTTCGTTGATCAGGTTGAAGGCCAGGTAACTGCCGGCATTCAAGTCGTGGTACAGGCCAACACCGGCCTGCCAGGTTTGCGTTTCCGGGGCGTAGAAGTAATTGACCATCGAGGTGCGCCACAGCTCGCCACGGTTGTCGTAGTTGTCACCCATGATCGGGAACCAGCTGTCTTCGTCGATATACAGCGTGCGCTTGCCATATAAATGGCGGTTGCCCGGCTTGAGCACACCTTCAAGCACCCACACGCGGTGCAGTTCGTAACGCATGTTGTCCGGGTTGATATGGCCGGGGGTGAGCATGCTCGCGTACTTGAGGTCATTGGCGTGCAGGCGCGCGGTGTTGTACGGGATATACAGCTCTTTTTTGCCGACGATGTTCCAGTTGTAGCGCTGGGCAGAGCCGTTGAAGATGCGCACTTCGTCGACGGTGATCGAACCGCCGGAACCCGGGAAAGCCATGTCGAAACCGTAGCCCGGCGACTGCCGCACACGCCGCGTACCCGGGTCGTAGCGCCAGCTCTGGCGCGGTTCGGTCTTGTCGTTCCAGTACTCGGTACCGGTATTAATTTCACCCTTGTCGCGCTGTGGCAGCAGGGTTTCGTTAAGGTAGAAAGACGAGTTGCCCACCGTGTCGCCGATCTTGCCCGGTTCCAGCCCCGGTGCCATGTTGCGCGAGTGCACGCGGCCCCAGTTGATATTGCCGTCCTTGAGCACATAGGCGTTGTCCGAGGTGTATTCCTCGGTCCAGGCGCGCACGGTAAAAAGCGAGGCATTTTTCAGCAGCTCGATCCCGTTTTGCGGAATGGGGAATGCCACGCCGCCAGTGCGGGCCACCACCCCTTCACCATCGTCGACCAGCTTGGCGACCGAGGCGTTTTCCAGGGTGGCCTTGCATACCGTGTCAGAAAAACGAAAGTCACGGTGCGAAGGGTAAACCGGCATGCGGAAGGTTTGCGGGTAGAGTTTGAACAGGGCCTTTTGCCCCTCGGATAAGTGCCCGTCGTACTGACTGAGGTTTTGCGCGGTAATCACAAACAGCGGTTTTTCATTGGGATATGGGTCGATCGGGTGTTTGCCCGTGCCCTCGAATTTCATCCCCGGGGCCGCGCCCAGCCATTGCCCGCCAAATGCCGGGATAGTGCCTGCGGCGTTGCCCGCTTTTTCAGCGCCGACGCAGGTCAGGTCCTTGCCCAGCCTGGCGATTTGATCGGCCGGGGCCTGGGCCAGCGCCAGCGCACTGTAACCCTGCAATACCAGGGCGACTGACAGCCAGCCGCCCATGTGGGTGATGCGTCCCATGGAGTTCTCCTTTTTATTGGTCTTGCACATTTACGTGTTGGAGCGGGCTTGCCCGCGATTGGATCGACTTGGTCTGGCTGATACATCGCGGCGCCTGAATCGCGAGCAAGCCCGCTCCCACCTGAAATCCGGCGCCCACTCAAGCTCTGGATGGTTGCGCAATCGTGAGCATTCCGGTCTGCACCAACGGCTTGCCCAGGTTGAACCATGCGGCCAGTGCCGGCAGCAGGAAGATCGCCCCCAGCACGTTGACCATAAACATAAAGGCCAGCAGCACGCCCATATCGGCCTGAAACTTGAGCGGCGCAAACACCCAGGTACACACCCCCAACGACATGGTCAGCGCGGTGAAAACCGCCGCCGTGCCGCGCTGGCACATGGCCCGGTAGAAGGCTTCGCGCAGGTCATGCCCGGCAGCCATTTCATGCTCGATGCGTTCGTACAGGTAGATGCCGTAGTCCACCCCGACCCCCACGCCCAGCGCCATCACCGGCAACGTCGCAACCTTGAGGCCAATACCCAGCAGGGCCATCAGCGCATTGCACAGCACCGCGACAATTGCCAGGGGCACCAGAATGCACAGCACCGCGCGCACCGAACGAAAGGTCAGCAGGCAGAACAGCGCCACCGAGAAGAACAGCGCCGCCAGCATCACCAGTTCGGCCTGCTTGACCGCTTCGTTGGAGGCCGCCATAACGCCGATATTGCCCCCCGCCAGCTTGAACTCCACACCGGGCACATGGATGCTGGCGATGATACGTTTGGCCTCAGCCAGCACATGGGCCACGGTGGCGCCTTCGTGGTCGGTCAGGAACACCAGAATCTGCATTTGCTGGCAGCCGTCCGTTACCAGTCCCGAGTCCGGCGAATAGGCGTAGGCGCCCTGCTGCAAACCCTGGGCGGAACCGGGGATGGCCGCCCAGCGCGGGTTGCCTTCGTTGTTGCCGGCAATCACTTGCTTGCTCATCCCCGCCACGCTTTGCACCGATTGCACACCGGGCACTTCGCGCATCTTGAAATCGAAGGTTTCCACCGCCCGCATCACGGCCGGGTCCAGGCAGGCCTCGCTGCGATCGCGAATGGTCAGGAACACCGACAGCACATCAAGACCAATCGCGTAATTGCTGATGATTTTCTGGTTGTCCTGGTTGTAGCGCGAGTCGGCACGCAACTCCGGCGCGCCGGAACCGATATCACCGGTCGCCAGCTCACGGGCCTTGTACGCGCCGGCCACCAGCAACAACAAACTAATCGCAAATACCCAAAGTGCCGGGCCGGGCGTGGCCAGCGCCGACAGCCGCCACCACAGCGGGTGGCGTGAACGGGCAATGCGCGCCTGAGCCGTCAGCAAGCGCGGCTCCAGCGTCAGGTGGGCGATGATCAGCGGCAGCATGATTTTGTTGGTGATGATCATCAGCATCACGCCGATGCAGGCCGTAACACCCAACTCATGCACGATGGGGATATCGATCAGCATGATCACCCCGAAGCCCAGGGCGTTCATCAGCAGCGCCAGCGCGCCGGGGATAAAAATCTTGCTGAACGCCGCCTTGGCCGCACTCACGGAATCACTTCCGGCCAGTACTTCCTGCTTCCAGGCGTTGGTCATCTGCACGGCATGGGACACACCGATGGAAAAGATCAGGAACGGCACCAGTATCGACATCGGGTCGATACCCAGGCCCAGCAATGGCAGCAGGCCGAGTAACCACACGACTGGCAGCAAGGCGACAAACAGCGCCACCAGGGTCAGGCGCAGCGAGCGCGAATACAGCCACAGCAACACGCCGGTGATCAGGAACGCGATGGCAAAAAAGCCCATTACCGTATTGAGCCCTTCGACCACGTCACCGACCAGCTTGGCAAACCCGACGATATTGATTTCAATGTCGGCGCTGCTGTATTTGGCGCGGATATCCTCCAGGCGCTGGGCGATTTGCACATAGCTGACCGGCTGCCCGGTTTTGGGATCGACGTCCTGCAGGTCGGCGCGCACCAGCGCTGACTTCAGGTCATTGGCCAGCAAACGGCCGATCTGCCCCGAGCGCGCGGCATTGCTGCGCACTTGCTGCAAGTCGGCGGGCGTGGCGGCGTATTGCGGCGGCACCACCAGATCACCGACATAACCGTCTTCGGTGATTTCGATATAGCGCACGTTGGGCGTAAACAGCGACGTTACGCTGGGGCGACTGACCCCGGAGATATAGAACACATCGTCGGTGACGTGTTGCAGGGTTTCGAGGAATTCGGGGTTATAAATGTCCCCCTCGCCTTTCCAGTGCACGCTGACCAGCAAGCGGTTGGCACCGGTAAAAATGCGGCTGAAATCCAGAAAGTTGAGCATGTAGGCATGACGCACCGGGATCTGCTTGTTGAAGCCGGGGTCCAGCCGAACATGGGTGGCGCTGTAACCAAGGGCCAGGGTCACCAGCATAAAAAAGCCGAGCAACACTTTGCGCCGGGCCATTAATTGCTCGGCGCAGCGCTGCACAGCCGATGACAAGACAAAAGCGCCCATGCTCGCGGTCCCTCGCACACTGGTTGAAAGTGATCGCGATCATCAAACGGGGCCTGGCCTGGAACATCGTCCGTAAGGGTTAGGCTGTTTGAGGGATGGAGAGCAGGTGGGCGTTATACAAACGCCGAAAATTTTAGCCGCTGAGGAGCGCAGCGAGGCTGCGATCGGGCGCGCAGCGGCCGTGGAATCAGGTTCATCGGTACTCCAGACACATCGAGTGCTCCGGGTTTACGGCCGCTTCGCAGCCGATCGCAGCCTCGCTGCGCTCCTCAGCGGCTACAGGCGGCTACGGGCCGTTTCACTCTTTACTGGCCTTGAACGTCAGCTCGCCCTTGGGCCATTTGGCCGCTTTGGCGGTCACCGCCTTGAGGGTTTTGCTCAGGCCTTCCTTGAGCTGGTCGTGAGCGGCGAAAATCAGCATCACGGTCTGGCCTTCCTTGAAGACGATACCTTCGCCCAGAGGGGAGCTGACATAGGCGTAATCACCAATGCCGTAGATCGTCATCTTGATATCGCGGAATTTTATATCGAGCTTGCCACCTTCACGGCTGGGCAGGACGGCAGCGCGAAAGTGGTCACCCACCTTGAGCCCAAGGCCAGGCTTGTCATCTACCACCAGCGCTTCTTCAGTGTCGATTTCAGCGATGTAAATCCCTTCGGCGTTCTGCTCGGTGACGTACACAAAACGGGATTGGAACAGTTTTACCAAACGTGCCCGCAAATCACCCAGAACAAACAACGCATGCATTTCCAGATTGCTGACTGCCAACGAAAAACCCTCGAAAACGTGAAGTGGCGCTGCCAGAACAAATAACAGGCAGCAGAATAAAGGCCTTGGCCCACTTATTTTAAAAAACCGGGTACAACAAAATCTCCTGACTGCTCGAGTCAGAAGTGGCATGTGGCATCAAGACTAAAATATACAACCGGAGCACCATTCTACCGGCTCATGCCCAAAGTTGGGTATACACATCCGCATTGCGGTCAGGGAATCGCTGATTTTTTCTTGATTGGCGCCAGCTTCCACAAGGCTTTCGTCGTTAACTGCGCCGCTGGCTGTCAACAACTGCCATACTGCCCGAAAAATCGGCCTGGCCCATGCCGCCGGGTTGTCCGGCTTCATTACCTCGAAGGGAAAGCGACACGTGACGGAATTTGATATTGGCGAATTTTTTATCCGCGGCGAGTCCAAAGAAGTCGATGGTGAGTTTCAGGCCGTGATTGTGATGCGCGCCAAGCCGCCGTTGAAAACTGTGACTTACCATCAGGTCGAGAAAGACCGCTGGTTCAAGACAGCCGAGCAGGCTGAAATGGCCGCCAAGGGTTCGGCTCAGGAATTGAAACTCGCCGTGGACGCAGGCGCCCTGAACCCATCCTGACGCCCCCTTTCAGGCACGCTGGGCCCGAACCTGCATTGCGCACGCGTTGGCGCTCAGCTGCGCCAGCCAGGCAGCGCGACACTCTTCAGCTTCACTGCGGCTGGAGAACGCCGTTCCGCGCTGCTCACCGTTGACCAGCACAACCCAGCAGACCTTCTGCCCCGTGGCCCGCAACCCCTGAGGCACGCCCGTGCCGATCATCACGGCAACATCAACTCGATTGGACATGATGGTTACTCCACCTATTTAGTTAGTCACCTAACGATGTCGGCCATCTTAAAGAGTTAGGGTCGCTGGAAAAAGCTATGCCCTGCATAGCTGCATTGCATCAGCGGTAACAATGCTGCCGTTATTCGTGCTCAAGCGGGGGGCTGTTGCTCGTAGACAAAGCGCCCGCCTTCTTGCGGTATATTGAAAAACGCCTTGTCCAGCACCCCCAGGCCCTCCCCCACATTGGCATTGAAATTGGCTGACTGATGCACATAGCGCTGGCGCAGCAAGCGCTCCTGGGCCGGGGTCAGCTTTATTCCATTGGCCGGGCTGGCCAACTGCTCCTGTAACCTGGCGGCGATGGGCCTTAGCTCGGCAGGCAATGCATCCTGGGCATCGCTGAGCGCGGTAAACGGGACCCCGTGTTGCCGGGCCAGGGCATGCATAAGACGCAAGTACACCCTGGACAGATGACCACGCAGGTGGCGCTGCATAAAGACCGCCGCCTGGACCCGCTTCATCGGATCCTGGCGGGTGCCCGCCTTGTGCTCCTCGATGCGCACCTGCACACCATCATCGATTGCCTGCGGGTCGATCAGGTCCTTGTCCTGCCACAGCTGCAACTGCGCCTGGGCCAGCTTCCAGGCCTGGGTCAGGCGCACGGGGGTGGAAGGGCTGACCAGATTGCTTTGCCAACGGCTCAACTGCACCTGCTCCAGCATCTCGATCGGGTAACCGCCGCCCAGATCGGCATGGGCACCTGGCAGTGCAATATCCAGCGGCCATTGAGGGGCGATGCGGGTCAGGGCAAAGTTGCGCCGGTATTCGTCCCGCGCGCACAGCTGCACCACCTGTTGCGCGCAGTCAGGCGCCAGATACAGGTTGAGCCCCGGGTTGATCTCATCGGCCACATTCCCCAGGTCCTCCAGCCCGCCCATTGCCGCGACAGTGTCGAACAGGCCAATAAATTCAATGGAACACTTGAAATCAGGGGCCAGGGCAAACTGTTGGCGCAAGGCCATGGTGCGCACCTGATTGGCAAAATGCCGGGCCGCCGCCGCACCGCGACTGAAGCCAAACAGGTCAAGTTGCAAGCGGTTCAGGGTGTTGGGCGCCAGCAAACGCATAAAACGCCCCAAGCTCTGGCTCAGCAGCGCGCTGGCCTCGTCGGCCTTGCCCAGCACCCCGGTACGGCCACGACCATAGCTAAGGCCCGGAAAGGGGCTGTCGGCCGCGCCGGTGGTGGTGCCGATACCGCTGATATAGAGCGAGGTCACCGCCTGGCCATCGCTAAAGGTTGTTTGCACGGGATAGTGCTGGTGCAGGCGAGCGATATTGGTCGGGGCACCGGCATAACTGCTGCCCGGATCGACCTTCAGGCCCTGCGCCTGACGCTCCAGCCCCAGCTGGCTGTTGTACTGATTATTGGCGGTGCCATCAAAAAAAATACCGACACGCAATACGTGTCCCGTATTGCTTGAGCGACTCATGACCCAGGCCCTCGATTGATGCAGGTTGGCGTAAATACGCCGTGCCAAATATAGAGGCACGCAACCGGAACACTTGGCTCAACGTCTACTTTTAATTTTAGCGGGGAATTACAACGGGGGGAGCAAAGCTGCCGCAGCCGCATGGCGCGGCTGCGGCAAGGTCAGGCGCTTAGGCTTGACGCTGATGCTTGTCGATCTGCTCGTGACGCTCTTGAGCTTCGATGCAGTACTTGGTGGTCGGGCTGATCAGCAGGCGCTTGAGGCCGATTGCGTCGCCACTGTCGTCACACCAGCCGAAGCTGTCGTCCTTGATACGTTCCAGCGCCTGCTCCAGTTGGGGCAGCATGCGCTGGTCGCGGTCGATGGCGTTTACCAGCCAGGTGCGCTCTTCTTCAACCGAAGCGGCGTCGGCCGGGTCGGCCGGAGTGTCCAGGCTCTCGATCGCGATGCGGTTCTGCTCGATACGCTCGTGGGTTTCGACCTTCATGTTCTGCAACAGCTCGCTGAAAAAAGCATGTTGCTCGGCATTCATGTAGTCATCCGCCGGCATGGCCAGCAACTTATCCTTTGTCATTGATTTCTCTATAAAAAATACGTGCATTAAGGCGAATTAGGGAGCGTTCTGACCGATCTTCATCCCAACCAGTTAGGTGCCATCTATTTCAAGCGCCACCCGGCACTCAATTTACGAGGGGCGGCAGTCTAAGGCCGAGTTATCGACTCAGCAACTGAAAACGCACCTATTTGTCCAGCAAAACCTGGAAAGTGACGAAAAACGTGTTCGACAGGGGCTAATGGAGTGCGTTTATAGCAAGAAATTCCATGTTCCGGCTGAAAATGCACACCTCACGCGCGAAAACCCGATCACCCGACCACGCGCTGCTCGCCCGACCGTTTCAACAGTGAAGGCGGATGCCGATTTGCGCAGGGCGTAACCAACAACAGGATTTTCATATCCAAATATGAGCGTTAACCGACGCGTTCAAATTACTCACTCTGCCTATCGAACAATCCTGCGAGTATCTGCGTAAATCTACTGCACAGCAGCGTAATTCCTGACAATACCGCGCTGTTGGGTCACCTTACAATCACTGCCCCAAGCCTAGATCGCCAGCCGAGTAAATGGCCGAGATGTCACTGTTTATATCGTGACCGCGGCTATCAGCCACAGGCTTCCATACCTTTATATAGGGAGCACAACGTGATGAGTCACTCAGTGATTGCCAAAGCCACCCCCTGCCCGGAGTCAAACGCCAATGCCCAGGCTCACGCAGCGGATACCTGCCTGCTGGAACTGTGCAAACTGATAAAACTGCGGGATGCATTGATCGTGTTGAAAGGCCCGCTGGCCAATAGCCCCGAGGTGCGCAGCATCATGGAGCAGCGGCTGTTGAACAATGACGTCTATGAGCGCGTACTGGGCAAGCTCGCCAGCGACTGGCCACCCCCCCATAGCGTCAATCATCAAAAATAATGCAGTTAATAAGCATTATTATGCATTTGTTGATTGCTTGTTCAGCGTGCAGACTGCACCGGTTCCTCCCCCAAATGAAGGAACATTTTCCAGGGCTTGCCGGTAAACCCGCCAGGCCCTTTTTTTACCCGCCCGTTCCACAAAACCGGATCCCCCTGACCATGCCAACCCGCTGGATCAGCCGCCTGTTGCCTGCGGCTACGAACACCCGTCCCTCCGAATGGAGCCGCGCTGCCATTGGCGTATCACTTGGCACGTTGTTCAGTGTCTGGGTATGCAGCCAGTTTTTCGGCCTGCCCGTGGCCATGCACCTGATCGGCCCGCTGGGTGCCTCGGCCATTTTGCTGTTTGCGGTGTCCTCCGGGGCACTGGCGCAACCCTGGTCGATTGTCGGCGGCTACCTGTGCGCCACGGTGGTATCACTGGGCGTGGTGTACTTTTTTGGCCGCGGCCTGGACAGCGCCTGCCTGGCCGTCGGTGCTGCCCTGCTGTGCATGTGCCCGCTGCGCTGCCTGCACCCGCCTGCCGGAGCCCTGGCATTGCTGGTGGTCCTGGCTGACCCCGACAGCGCCCGCCTGGGCTGGGGCGTGCTGGCGCCGGTGATGCTCAGCGCCGTGTGCATGCTGCTCGCGGCGCTGGCCTACAACAACCTGACCCGCGTGCGTTACCCAAAAAAGCCCGCCGAGCCGAGCCCTGTAGTGGTAACCGGGCAGGTCCCGGCCGACCCGGGCATTACCGCCGAGGACTTGCACCACGCACTGCAACAAATGGATGCGTTTATAGACGTGACCCCCGAAGACCTTGAAGAACTGATCCGGGCCAGTGAGCAACAGGCGCGCCGTCGCAGCATCGGCGAAGTGTTCAGCCACAACGGCTGAACCGCACGCCGGGCGCGTTTCGATATGCAGCCAACTCCTGCTAGGGTTACAGGTGTAACCCGGGCGGGACATGTTTAAATTCGTTTTGCCCGGAGTCCGTCATCCGACAGTGTCCAAGGCGCGCGATGCTCAAAACCATTGAATCCGAGATCTCCAAACAATCTGCGCCACCTGCCTTGCAAGCTGAATTTGCCCAACATGACTTCGAAAAACTGCGCAAATTTTGCCGCCTGACCTATATCACCAGCATTGCCATCTGGTTGCTGTTCAACCTGATTGTCAGCTTCAAGGGCGGCCAGGGCTTTACCGGCCTGTCTTTGCTGTTTATCAGCGTAATGGCGGTGCTCACCATCATTCTTGGCTTTATTCCCAGTTACCGGCATTTCGACGTACTCAACCTGATGTTCGTCGCGGTCATTACCCTGGGCTTGCGCCTGGTCACCTTTGGCCTGCCGGCCGAAACGCAGCCCATCTGGCTGGCACTGGCCAGTTCCAGCATCCTTTACAGTGCCTCGGTCCTGCCCCTGAGCCGCTGGGCCTTCCTGGGCGTTGCCGCGATCACCTGCCTGCTGCTCAACCCGTTCCTGATGACTCAAGCCTCGATCATGGACCTGCGCGGCCTGCTGATCCTGTGCTATTTCACTTTTTTGTGCAGCCTGACGATCTACAGCTTTTTCAAGTTGCGCCGCATCAAGCTGCACAATTACATCATGTCCAAGCGGCTGTCGGTGCAGGCCTATATCGACGCCCTGACCGAGATCCCCAATCGGCGCTCCTTTATGCTGCATGCAGGCCTGCTCCTGGGGGCCATGCCGCGTGAACACGATCATTACCTGGCAATGATCGACATCGACAACTTCAAGAAGGTCAACGACCGCTACGGCCATGATATGGGTGATGAGGTGCTTAAGCGCACAGCCGCCAGCATCAAGGCGGTAATGGTCGGGCATGAGTTTGCGCGCCTGGGCGGCGAGGAGTTTGCCGTGTACCTGTCAGGCGTACGCCGCGAAGACGTTGAGGGGCTGATGACCAGCTTGTGTCGCCAGGTGCGCGAAGACCCCGATGAGCACCCGGTGACAGTGAGCATCGGCCTGGCACGGGTCGAAGACGCCGACACGCTCAACCAGGCGCTGGCCAAGGCCGACAAGGCCCTGTACAGGGCCAAGAACAGCGGCAAGGACCGGTTCAGTTTTTACTCATAGAAAGACACCGCTAACCTGTGGGAGCAGGCTTGCCTGCGATGCAAACAACGCGGTCTCCCAGGCAAGCCACGGGGACTTCATCGCGGGCGAGCCCGCTCCCACAGGAAATGTTACTTGTCGCTCAGGTCGGTATTGCCATCCCAGCCACCGCCCAGCGCCGCGATCAACTGCACGCTGGCGATCAACCGGCTTTGCAGCAGGTTCAGTACGCTGCGCTCGGTGCTCAATGCGGTGGTCTGCACCGATACCACGTCAAGGTAGGCTATCAGCCCGGCCTTGTACTGGTTGGTGGTCAGGCGCAACGACTCGCGGGCCGAGTCCAGTGCCTGTTCCTGCACTACCGTTTCATCCCCCAGCACTTTCAACTGCACCATGTAGTTTTCCACTTCGCGCAAACCGTCGAGTACGGTCTGGCGATACTTGGCCACCGTCTGGTCATACACGGCTTCGTTGCGATCCACTTCTGCCGAACGCTGGCCACCGTCGAACAACGGCAGGGAGATTTTCGGCCCCACCGACCAGAAGCGGTTGGGTACGCTGATCCAGTCCTGGTACTGGCTGCTGCTGTAGCCGCCCGACAGGCTCAAACTGAAATCGGGGTAGTAGGCCGCCTTGGCCACGCCGATATTGGCGTTGGCGGCAATCACCGAACGCTCCGCCGAGGCGATGTCAGGACGCCGCTCCAGCAGTTGCGACGGCAGGCTGACCGGGATCTGCGGCAGTTTCGGCACGTCTTTTATTTCCGCCAGGTTGAACCCCGCTGGCGCCTGCCCGGTGAGCACCGCGATCGCGTTTTCAAACTGCGCCCGCTGCCAGATCAGGTCGATCAGGCTGGCCTGGGTGTTGCGCAGCTGGGTTTGCGCCTGGGCCACCGCATCCTTGCCGGAAATCCCCGCCCGGTACTGGTTTTCGCTCATTTTCAGCGAGCGCTGATAGGCCTCGACCGTGGCTTCGAGCAAGCGCTTCTGCTCATCGATAACCCGCAATTGCAGGTAGTTCTGCACCAGCTCCGACTGCTGGCTCAGACGCATGGCCGCGAGATCGGCCAGGCTGGCTTCGGCGCTCGCCTCGTTGGCTTCCAGGCCACGACGCAATTTGCCCCACACATCGGCCTCCCAACTGACCCCGACCTGGGCATTCAAGGTGTCGCGAATGCCGCTGCTGGAGCTGGTCAGGCTGGAGTTGGAACTGCCGGTACCCTGGCTGGAGCGGGTCTTGCCCACGCTCAGGTCGGCGCTGGGCAAGAACGCTCCGCGCGCACTGCGCACCAGAGCCTGGGCCTGACGGAACTGGGCTTCGGACTGGGCCACGCTCTGGTTGGCACTGTTGAGTTTTTCGACCAGGGCGTTGAGATGCTGGTCGCCATACAGTTCCCACCAGGCGCCACGGGCCAATGAATCGCTCGGGTTGGCCTGGGTCCAGCCGGCCGCCTGCTTGAACTCAAGGGGCGCCGCCGTTTGCGGGCGCTGGTAGTCCGGGCCAATTGCACAGCCGCTGAGCAACGCAATGGAAATCGCCGGGGCAAGGAGAAACAAACGAGAGGTCATAGCGGAGTTTCCAGAGCAGCATCAGTGCGCACGCCACGCCACTTGTTGAAGCGATGGCGCAGGCGGTCGAGATAGAGGTAAACCACCGGAGTGGTGTAAAGGGTCAGGATCTGGCTGAAGATCAGCCCGCCGATGATGGTCAGGCCCAGGGGCTGGCGCATCTCCGCACCTTCGGCGCTGCTGAGCATCAATGGCAAGGCACCGAGGATGGCCGCCAGGGTGGTCATCAGGATCGGCCGCAAGCGCTGCAGGCAGGCACTGCGGATCGAGGCTTGCGGGTCGAGGCCCGAATGCCGCTCCAGTTGCAGCGCCAGGTCGATCATCAAAATGGCGTTCTTCTTCACCACGCCGATCAGCAGGAACAGCCCCAGCAACGAGATCAGGCTGAACTCGCCCCCGGTCAGGTAAATGCTCAGCAGCGCGCCCACCCCGGCCGACGGCAAGGTCGACAGAATGGTCAGCGGGTGGATATAGCTCTCATAGAGAATCCCCAGCACCAGATACACCGCCACCAGCGCCCCGAGGATCATGAACGGCTGGCTTTTTTGCGTGGCGGCAAAGGCATCGCCCGTACCCGCCATTTTCACGATGACCTCTTCCGGCAGGCCGAGCTTGGCCACCGCCCGTTCAATGGCAGCCGTACCCTGCTCCAGGGTCACACCGGGGGCCAGATCAAAAGCAATGCTCTCCGAAGCGAACTGGCCCTCGTGGGAAACTCGGTCGTTTTGCAGGCTGTTCTCATAATGAGCAATGGCTGACAGCGGGATGCGCTGGCCATCGGCAGTAATCACCTGCACCTGATTCAGGGTTTCCGGGTCCTGGGCGTATTTGGGGTTGACCTCCATCACCACCTGATACTGGTTCAGGCTGTCGTAGATGGTGGAAATCTGCCGCTGGCTGTAGGCGTTGTTGAGCACGGCGGTCACCATGTCCATGTCCACCCCCAGGCGCTTGGCCTGGTCGCGGTCGACCACCAGCGTCACCTGCTGGGCACCGCGGCCTTCACGCGCATCAATGGCCGTCAACTCCGGCAATGCCTTGAACGCAGCGACCACTTTCGGGTACCAGGTGCGCAACTCGCCAAGATCGCCACTTTGCAGTATGTAGGAGTATTGCGAGCTGGTCTGGTCGCGACCACCGCCAAACTGCAGGTCCTGGTCGGCCATCAGCATCAGGCGGCCGCCGGGCACTTTGGGCATGTTTTCGCGCAGGCGTTCAATGACTTTTTGCGCCGACACCTTGCGCTCCGAGATCGGCTTCAAGCGCACGATCATAAAGGCATTGTTGGTGCCGCCGTTGCCGCCAATAAAACCGGCGACGCTCTCTACCGCAGGGTCGGCCAGCACTGCCTTGCGGAAGATCTCCATCTTCGGCTGCATCACGCTGAACGACAGGCCATCGTCACCGCGCACAAAACCGATCAGTTGCCCGGTGTCCTGCTGCGGCATAAAGGTTTTCGGTACCACTACATACAGCGCCACGTTGACCCCGATGGTCACCAGCAGGCTGAGCAGGGTCAGGCGCTTGTGCCGCAGTACCCAGTCCAGGCTGCGGGCGTAGCCGCTGACCATGCGCTGGTTAAGGCGGATGCTCCAGCGTTGCATGGCGTTCTCGGTGCCCGGCACATGGGGCTTGAGCCAGCGCGCACAGAGCATCGGCGTCAGGGTCAGGGACACCACCAGCGACACGATGATCGAGGCGGCCAGGGTGATAGAGAACTCGCGGAACAGGCTCTCGACAATCCCGCCCATAAACAGGATCGAGAGGAACACCGCCACCAGCGACACGTTCATCGACAGCAGGGTAAAACCGACTTCCTTGGCCCCCAGCATCGCTGCTTTCATCGGTGCAATACCGGCATCGATATGCCGCGAGATGTTCTCCAGCACCACGATGGCGTCGTCCACCACCAGCCCGGTGGCCAGAATCAGCGCCATCAGCGACAGGTTGTTCAGCGAGAAGCCGTAGAGGTACATGATGGCAAAGGTGCCCACCAACGACACCGGCACCGCCAGCGTCGGAATCAGCGACGCGCGGAAATTGCCGAGAAACAGGAACACCACCAGGATCACCAGCGCCACGGCGATCAGCAGGGTCATTTCCGCTTCATGCAGCGTGGCCTTGATCACCGGCGAGCGGTCCATGGCCAGGTTCAACTGCACGCTGGCCGGCAGCACTGCCTGCAGCGCTGGCAACTGGGCCTTGATCGCGTTGACGGTCTCGATGATATTGGCCCCGGCCTGGCGGTTGACCACCAGCAACACCGCCGCATCGTTATTGAAAAACCCGCTGTTGTAACGGTCTTCCACGCTGTCCTTGACCTTGGCTACATGGCTCAGGCGCAGCGCCGCACCATCCTGGTAACGAATGATCAGCGGCTCGTAGTCCTTGGCTTTTTCCAGCTGGTCGTTGGCCTGGATCTGCCAGTTGCGCTCACCATCGGACACCGCGCCCTTGGGCCGGCGCACGTTGGCATTGGCAATGGTGCTGCGCACGTCATCCAGCGACACGCCGTACTGGTTGAGCAGTTGCGGTTCCAGTTCGATGCGCACGGCGGGCAGCGAACTGCCGCCAATCTGCACTTCACCCACACCCGGCACCTGGGACAGGCTTTGCGAGAGGATGGTCGAGGCCAGATCATAGAGCTGGCCCTTGGACAACACCTCGGAGGTCAGCGACAGCACCATGATCGGCGCTTGCGAGGGGTTGATCTTTTTGTAGGTGGGCATGCTTTTCATGCCGCTGGGCAGCAGGTTGCGCGAGGCGTTGATTGCCGCCTGCACCTCCCGCGCCGCGCCGTTGATGTCGCGATCCTGATCAAACTGCAAAATCACCCGGGTCGAACCCTGGCTCGAATTACTGCTCATGGTATTGACCCCGGCAATCGCACCGAAGGCCCGCTCCAGCGGCGTGGCCACGGTGGAGGCCATGACCTCGGGGCTGGCCCCGGGCAAGCTGGCCGACACCACGATCACCGGGAAGTCCATTTGCGGCAACGGCGACACCGGCAGCAAGCCAAAGCTCACCCCGCCCAGCAACATGATTGCCAGGCTCAGCAGCATGGTGGCTACCGGGCGCTTGATAAACGGGCCGGACAGGTTCATACCGACGCCTGCTCAGGCACAGCCGCGTCACCGCGCCAGCGACGCCCCAAGCGATCGAAGTACAGATAGATAACGGGGGTCGTGAACAGCGTCAGTACCTGACTCACCAGCAAACCGCCGACCATCACCAGGCCCAGCGGCTGGCGCAATTCAGCACCGGAGCCGGTGGCCAGCATCAGCGGCACCGCACCGAACAGCGCAGCCAGGGTGGTCATCAGGATCGGTCTAAAGCGCAGCAGCGCCGCCTGATAGATCGCCTGCTCGGGCGCCATGCCCTGGTTGCGCTCGGCGTCGAGGGCGAAGTCGATCATCATGATCGCGTTTTTCTTGACGATGCCGATCAGCAGAATGATGCCGATGATCGCAATCATGCCCAGATCATTGCCGCTGAGGATCAACGCCAGCAAGGCACCGACCGCCGCCGACGGCAGGGTCGAGAGAATGGTGATCGGGTGGATATAGCTCTCGTAGAGCACGCCCAGCACGATATACATGGTCACCACCGCCGCCAGAATCAGCAGCAAGGTGCTCGACAGCGACGCCTGGAATGCCTGCGCGGCGCCCTGGAACTCGGTCTTGACCCCCACCGGCATTCCGATGTCCTTCTGCACCTGGTCGATCAGCTCCACGGCCTGGCCCAACGCCACGCCGGGCGCGAGGTTGAACGACACCATCACCGAAGGGAACTGGCCGATATGGGAAATCGCCAGTTGCGCCTGACGCTCCTCGACCCTGGCCAGGCTCGACAAGCGCACCTGGCCGCCGTCAGTGGTTTTGACGTGGATCTGGTCCAGCGCCTGCGGGCCGATTTTTTCGCCGTCCTTGGCCTGCAAGACCACCCGGTACTGGCTGGCCTGGGTGTAAATGGTCGAAATCTGCCGCTGGCCGAAAGCGTCATACAAGGCATCGGTGATATTGGCCACCGACACGCCCAGGCGCGAAGCCGCATCGCGGTCGATCACCAGGTACACCTGCAGGCCCTTGTCCTGCAGGTCACTGGCCACATCCACCAGCTCGGGCTGATTGGACAGCGCGGTGACCAGCTTTTGCGTCCAGGTGCTGAGCATGTCGGCATCCGGGGACGACAGACTGAACTGGTACTGGGTACGGCTGACGCGGTCTTCGATGGTCAGGTCCTGCACCGGCTGCATAAACAGGCGAATACCCGACAGCTTGTCCAGTTGCGGCTGCAGCCGTGCAATCACTTCGGTGGCGCTGTCACTGCGTTCGCTGTGGGGCTTGAGGTTGATCAGCATACGGCCGCTGTTGAGCGTCGGGTTATCCCCGTCCACACCGATGTAAGACGACAGGCTCTCGACATCCGGGTCTTGCAGGATGATCTTGCCCAGCTCCTGCTGACGCTGGCTCATGGCGCTGAACGAAATTGACTGCGGCGCCTCGGAAATGCCCTGGATCACCCCGGTGTCCTGCACCGGGAAAAAGCCCTTGGGCACCACCATGTACAGGAACACGGTCAGCGCCAGTGTGCCGATGGCCACCAGCAACGTCAGCGGCTGGTGCTTGAGCACCCACTGCAACATGCGCCCGTATTCGGCGATCATCCAGTCGATAAACGCGCCGCTGGCACGGTAAAAGCGCCCCTGCTCTTCGGGCTTGGGTTCGGCCTTGAGCAGGCGCGCGCACATCATCGGGGTCAGGGTCAGCGAGACCACCAGCGAGATCAGGATCGCCACCGCCAGGGTGATGGCGAACTCACGGAACAAGCGCCCGACCACATCGGCCATAAACAGCAGCGGGATCAACACCGCAATCAGCGACAGGGTCAGCGAGATCAGGGTAAAGCCGATCTGCTTGGCGCCCTTGAGCGCCGCCTGCATCGGGCTGTCGCCTTCCTCGATATAGCGCGAGATGTTTTCCAGCATGACGATGGCGTCATCGACCACAAAACCGGTGGCGATGGTCAGGGCCATCAGCGTCAGGTTGTTGATCGAGAACCCGGCCAGGTACATCACGCCAAAGGTGCCGACCAGCGACAGCGGCACGGCAATCGACGGGATAATGGTGGCGCTGGCGCGGCGCAGAAACAGGAACGTCACCATCACCACCAGGGCGATGGCGATCAGCAATTCGTGTTGCACATCACGCACCGAGGCACGGATGGTTTGCGTTCGGTCGGTGAGCACCGTGACATCGATACCGGCAGGCAGGTTATCGGTGATGCTCGGCAGCAGCGCCTTGATCCGGTCCACCACTTCAATCACGTTGGCGCCGGGCTGGCGCTGGATATTGAGCAACACGGCCTGGTTTTCGTTGGCCCATGCCGCCAGGCGTTCGTTCTCGGCGCCGTCGACAATCTCGGCCACGTCCTTGAGCCGCAACGGCGCACCGTTGTTGTAGGCAAGGATCAGCTCGGCGTATTCCTGCGGGGTTTTCAACTGGTCGTTGGCGTCCAGCATCGACACCCGGGTCGGGCCGTCGAAGTTGCCCTTGGGCTGGTTGACGTTGGACGCACCGATCAGGGTGCGCACGTCGGCCAGGTTCAGGCCGTTGGCGGCCAGCGCCTCGGGGTTGACCTTGATCCGCACCGCCTGGCGTTGACCGCCGGCAATACTGACCATGCCCACGCCGCTGATCTGGGCGATTTTCTGCGCCATGCGCGTATCGACCAGATCATTGAGCTTGGGCAACAGCATGGTCTTGGAGCTGATGGCCAGGGTCAGCACCGGGGTATCCGCCGGGTTGACCTTGTTGTACACCGGCGGTGCCGGCAAATCCTTGGGCAGCAGGTTGCTGGCGGCGTTGATCGCGGCCTGCACCTGTTGCTCGGCAACATCCATATTGATGTCGAGGTTGAAACGCAGGGTCAGCACCGACGCGCCGCCGGAACTGGTGGAGGCCATTTGCGTCAGCCCCGGCATTTGCCCGAACTGACGCTCAAGCGGCGCCGTCACCGCGCTGGTCATCACATCCGGGCTGGCCCCCGGATACAGGGTCATCACGCGAATAGTCGGGTAGTCGACCTGGGGCAAGGCCGATACCGGCAGCAAGCGATAGGCGATGATCCCGGACAGCACGATGGCCAGCATGCACAGCGTGGTTGCAACCGGGCGCAGGATAAACAGGCGCGACAGGTTCATTCGCGGGCCTTGGACTTGGTTTTGTCGGCGACAGGTGCGGCATCGGCTTCAGGGCCGCCCTGCAGATGCTGCACCGGGGTGGCAGGTACTTCGGCAGTGTCGTTGACTACTTCCACCGCGCCGCCATCACGCAGACGGTCAGTACCTTCAAGCACCACGCGATCACCCGGCTTGAGGCCGTCTTCGATCACGGTCACATCGCCATCGGTAGCACCCACTTTGATGCTGCGAATCTTGACCTTGTTGTCGCCGTCCATCGCATACACGAACGAGCCGTTGGTGCCGTACTGAATAGCCGCAGTCGGGGCCAGCACCACGTTTTTCAGGGTGTCGGCCAGCAGGCGTACATTGACGAACTGGTTGGGGAACAGCGCCTGATCGCGGTTCTCGAACAACGCCTTGAATTTCAGGGTGCCGGTGGTGATATCAATCTGATTGTCGATGCTGCTCAACACGCCGACTGCCAGTTCCTGGGTGTCGCCACGATTCCAGGCCTGCACCGGCATTTTCGCGCCACTGCGATAACGCTCAAGCACCAGCGCCAGGTTGGTTTCGGGCAGGGTGAAGCTGACCACGATGGGCTCGGTCTGGGTGATCACCACCAGCGCCGTGGCATCGTTGGCCGCCACCAGGTTGCCAACGTCCAGCTGGCGCAAGCCGACACGGCCACTGATCGGGGCACGGATCTTGGTGAATTCCAGATTCAGCTTGGCGTCATTGACCGCCGCCTGATTGGTCTTGACCGTGCCCTGATACTGACTGACCAGCGCTTCGGCGGTGTCCAGGGTCTGCTTGGCGATACTGTCCTCGGCGTACAGGCCGCGATAGCGCTGCACATCGACCTGGGCGTTTTTCAGCTGGGCCTGATTCTGCAGCAACGTGCCTTCAGCCTGCAGCAGGGCATTCTGATAGCTGCGTGGGTCGATTTCAGCCAGCAAGTCGCCAGCCTTGACCATCTGCCCTTCCTTGAAATAGACCTTGACCAGCTCCCCTGCTACACGGCTGCGCACATTGATGGTGTTGAGCGCAGTGACTGTGCCCAGCGCCTTGTAGTAAATCGGGAAATCACCCTGTTTCACTTCCGACACCCGCACCGGTACAGGCTGCGTCGAGCCACCAAAGCCAGGACGCATCATGCCCGAGCGACCGGCGTGCCCGGCGGGCTGATCGGTCGCAGCCTTGTTAGCGGCAGACGGCCATAGCCACCAGCACAGGCCAACGACAATCAGCAAGACCAGCAGGCCAAACAGCCAGAAACGGGATTTGTGGGAAACAGAGGATTGCATGGAGTGATCAACCATTAGCGCGAGCGAGAATTTTCAGGAAGTGGAACGATAAGCAGTGCAGACCGTTATGAAAAGGTTCTTTACCCGCTATTTACGTTATAGACGTGTCACTGAGATGAAGATGGGCGGATTTTCAGGTAAACCGCAGCGATATCATCGCGAGCAAGCCCGCTCCCACAGGATATTCACTGCCCATGTGGGAGCGGGCTTGCTCGCGATGCAGGCAACGGGGTCGGGCAGGTAGTACGAAAAAAAAACGGCCCGGCACTTCAAGTGCCGGGCCGCTTCAGGCTTGCAGTTCGACTTACTTCAAAACAGCCAGGGCTGCTTCGTAGTTCGGCTCTTCAGCGATTTCTTGAACCAGCTCGCTGTGCAGCACGTTGTTGTTTTCGTCCAGTACCACCACCGCACGCGCAGTCAGGCCGGCCAGCGGGCCATCGGCGATTGCCACGCCGTAGTTCTCCAGGAACTCGCGGCCGCGCAGGGTCGACAGGTTTTGTACGTTTTCCAGGCCTTCAGCGCCGCAGAAGCGGGCTTGGGCGAACGGCAGGTCAGCCGAGATGTTCAGTACAACAGTGTTTGGCAACGCATTGGCTTCAGCGTTGAACTTGCGTACCGAAGCGGCGCAGGTCGGGGTGTCTACGCTTGGGAAGATATTCAGCACTTTGCGCTTGCCGGCAAAGTCGGCCAGCGTTACATCGGACAGATTACCGGCAACCAGCGAAAATGCTGTGGCGATGGAACCCACTGCAGGCAGTTCGCCATTGACTTGAACAGGGTTGCCTTTGAGCGTCACTTGAGCCATGAACGATATCCTTTTTGACAGGTTGTTGAAGAGGCCGAAGTTAAACATGAATCAGCCGGGCTCACCTATGGGCTGAACATAAAATCTCATGCTTCTCATTACAAAACGACCATTCCTACATCCTCCCTTCCAGCGCCCAGGTTAACTATTTCGCACCCAGGCAGGTATTTCTGTATACCCGTGCGCAAAACAACCAAAAAACCCTACACGCAATGAGCCAAATCTTGACCTGCTGCTAGCGTTCACGGCTAGCGCCCAAGGAACAGGATCGCCATGCCCATCACTCGCCTTGCCTCAGGTCTGTTGTTCAGCCTCGCCCTGTGCCCCATTGCCGATGCATGGGCGGACAATGCCGAGACCGCCAACAAAAGCAACAACCCGCTCAACCTGGCCCCCGGCATCAACCTGCAGGACTACTACACACCGCAGGTCTACGACAGCAATATCCACACCAACGACGCCCTGTTGCGCGGCGCCCTGCCCGTGGCGCCCAATGACTTTATCGGCGTGCCGCAACTGCTGCGCGTCACGCTGCCGGTCAGCACCCGCCCCGACCCGCACAGCGGCTACAGCACCGGCATGGGCGACCTCAACCTGTTCGATATATTCCTGCTCAAGACCGAAGGCGTGCAATTGGGCATCGGCCCGCAAATCACCGCGCCCACCGCCGAGCATGACGAACTGGGCACCGGCAAGTGGCAAGCCGGCCTCGCGGCCATTGCCATCGACGCTTCGCCACGGGGCCTGCTGGGCGCACTGGTGCAGTATCAGAGCTCGTTTGCCGGGGACAGCGACCGCCAGCATGTCGAAAGCGCCACCTTCCAGCCATTTATCATCCACAACCTGCCCAAGGGCTGGTACCTGCGTTCTACCGGCACCTGGACTTACGACCTGAAAAACAACACCCACTACATCCCCGTCGGCCTGGGTGTGGGCAAGGCCTGGAAAGCCGGCAGCAACATCCTCAATGCCTTCGTTGAGCCGCAATGGACCGTGGAACGCAAGGGCGACGACCTGCCCCAGTTCACCCTGTTCGCCGGGATCAACGTCACCTTCGGGAAATAGGGAACCGCCATGCACATCAAGCCCCCCTGCAGCCTGCTCGCTGTCTGCCTGTCCATCGCGGCAGGCAACGCCGCGGCCATCAACTTCAGCGCCACCCCCGCCGAGGCCACGACCATCGCCAGGGAAGCCTACCTGTATGGCTTCCCGGTGGTGGAGATGTACAAAACCCTCTACACCCAGGCCGTGGATACACAGGGCAATAATTTCAAGGCGCCGTTCAACCAAATCGGCAACACCGCGATGGTGTTCACCCCCAGGGATACGGCGTTCGTGACCCCCAACTCGGACACGCCCTACTCGTTCCTGTGGATGGACCTGCGCACAGAACCGCTGGTGCTGACCCTGCCTGCCATTGAGGACGGCCGCTACTACTCCACCCAACTGATCGACCTGTACACGCAAAACTTCGCCTACCTGGGCACCCGTACAACAGGTAATAAAGGCGGCAATTTCATGATCAGCGGGCCCGGCTGGAGCGGGGAAAAACCCGCCGGTATCGATGCCGTGATCCCCAGTGAGAGCGCCATTGCCTACGGCTTGTATCGAACGCAACTGTTCGATGATAAAGACCTGGCCAAGGTCAAGCAGATACAACGCGGTTACAAGGTCCAGCCCCTGAGCCAGTTTCTCGGCAAATCCGAGCCCGCAGCAGCCCCAGCCGTGGACTGGCCTGCGCCCGTTGCCGACATGAGTGACAGCCCCGAACTGTTCAAGTACCTCAACTTCATGCTCGCATTTGCCCAGCCTCAACCCAGCGAAACGGCGTTGCGCGAGCGCTTCAAGAAAATCGGCATTGAACCGGGCCAGCCCTACAACCTGACCGAGCTGACAGCTGAACAGCGCAAGGCACTGGAGGACGGAATTGCGGCAGGCAAGGCCGAATTCGCGCAGTTTAAAAAAGACAAGGTCGACACCCATGAAATCAGCAGCGGCGACCTGTTCGGTTCCCGCGAACACCTGCACAACAACTACCTGTATCGCTACGCGGGCGCCAACATGGGGATATTCGGCAACTCGGCCGCGGAGGCCAATTACATCGGCTACTTCGTCGACAACCAGCAGCACCCCGTCGACGCCTCAAAACACAGCTACACCCTGCATTTCAACAAGGATGCGCTGCCGCCCGCCAATGCGTTCTGGTCGCTGACGATGTATGACGGCAAAAACAAATTGCTGGTCGACAACCCGATCAACCGCTACCTGATCAACTCACGCATGTTGCCGGACCTTAAGCGCAATACCGATGGCAGCTTGACGCTGTATGTGCAGCACAAGGCGCCCGCCAGCGAGCGGCAAAACAACTGGCTGCCAGCACCTGACGGGCCGTTTTATGGTGTATTGCGCATTTACATGCCCAAGCCCGAGGTTGCCAGCGGAGAATGGAAAATGCCCTTGCTGACGCCGGTGGTTAGCCAAACACCTCCGTAGCAGCTGCCGAAGGCTGCGTCCGCGTAGTGCAGCCTTGGTAATGCCAGAGTGCACGGTATGGTCGTAGAACCTTGGATTCAGGTTCTACGACGGCTACGCCGCCGAACGCAGCCTCGCTCCGCTCGTCAGCTGCTACGCAATATCCGGGGTCTGGCGGCTACACCGGGTACCCTTACTTGTTGAGCTTCAAATAAGACTGGTGCAAGTCCGAGGCCCAGGTATCAATCACGTTTTTCACGTCATCGGCCTTCATTGCCTGGCTGGCATTGGCCAGCGGCTTGCCGGTGCCCTTGCGCACTACCTGGGCCACTACATCCTGGCTTTTCCCGTCGATAAACACCGCCTCGGTGGCCAGTTGGGTTTCCTGGTCGCGAATCCCCGACGCCGTGCTCACTGCCGCCGCTACCAGTGCTACCGGAATGTATTCATACGGCGCCAGGCTTTCGGTTTCGCTGCTCACTGCGGTGATGGCCGCACGCACCACAATCACGCCCGGCCCCGGGGCACTGGCCAATGGCAATGATTTGCTCAGCTCGCGCTTGAGCGCCTGGTCGTAATATTGGGTGATGCCATTGAGGGTGCTTTGCGGGATTTTTTCGGTTGGCTTGGGCGCCGGGTACAGCTGGGTGGGTTCGATATACACGCTGGTGTACTGTTTTGGCTTCAGTTTGGGATCGACCCAGCGCATCACCTCAGCACCAGAAGGCGACTTGGCCTCTTTGAGGCGGCTGTAATCCTTTAAAAAGCCGGAATATTCATCCGGCTGCTGGACCTTGCTCGCACAACCGACCATCCCGATTGATGCGATGCACAACGTACCGATCATTAAGCCAAGCTTCATTCTGTAGCTCCTGTAGGGGGCGCAGCCGTAGGAACGCGCCCCTATAGGTATAGCCAAGCATTGAATAATCACCGCAGAACCCGGTTTTATCCGACGATGATTGTGATCGAATGCTCAATACCTATCGGCATGAGCCTTACAGCTCAGTTATAGATGGTGATTATAAAACACTCGAAAACCAGATCAGATTGATCAAAATACGCCTGAACCTGCGCAAATTTGTGCGCCGTATTAATTCTTGTTTTCTGCATCTGTTTTGTTTTTGCCCCACTTCCTAAAGTTCACCCTGCGCCAGACCACGAGGCCTGGCAGGACTTTGAACCGTGGAAGACTTGAGCATGAGCACAGCACTGAACGGGCAGGCCTATAACTATAAGGTCGTCCGCCAATTCGCCATCATGACCGTGGTGTGGGGCGTAGTCGGCATGGCCATGGGCGTGTGGATCGCCTCGCAACTGGCCTGGCCGCAGATGAACCTCGACCTGCCCTGGACCACCTTCGGCCGCCTGCGACCGTTGCACACCAGCCTGGTGATTTTCGGCTTTGCCGGCAGCGCGCAATTTGCCGCCAGCTATTACGCCGTACAACGTACCTGCGGGGTACGGCTGTACTCGGACAAACTCGCGGCCTTTACCTTCTGGGGCTGGCAGTCGGTGATCGTGATCATGCTGGTCACCCTGCCCCTGGGCTACACCACCACCAAGGAATACGCCGAAATCGAGTTTACCGGCGCTGTCTGGCTGACCGTGGTGTGGGTGGCCTACGCCATCGTGTTTTTCACCACCGTGGTGCAACGCAAGACAAAGCATATCTATGTTGGCAACTGGTTTTTCGGCGCCTTTATCCTGGTGATCGCCATGCTCCATGTGGTCAACCACCTGGCGATCCCCGTGGACTGGTTCAAGTCATACCCGGTGTATGCCGGCGCCACCGATGCCATGGTGCAGTGGTGGTACGGGCATAACGCCGTCGGCTTCTTCCTGACTACAGGCTTTCTGGGGATGATGTACTACTTCGTGCCCAAACAAGTCGGCAAGCCGATTTACTCTTATCGCCTGTCCATCGTACATTTTTGGGCACTGATCACCCTGTATATCTGGGCCGGCCCCCACCACTTGCACTACACCGCGCTGCCGGACTGGGCCCAATCCTTGGGCATGGCCATGTCGATCATCCTGCTGGCCCCCAGCTGGGGCGGCATGATCAACGGCATGATGACCCTTTCGGGCGCCTGGCATAAATTGCGCACCGACCCGATCCTGCGGTTTCTGGTGCTGTCGCTGGCGTTCTACGGCATGTCGACCTTTGAAGGACCGATGATGGCGATCAAGACCGTTAACGCCCTCTCCCACTACACCGACTGGACCATCGGCCACGTTCACGCCGGGGCCCTGGGCTGGGTGGCGATGATCACCTTCGGCGCGCTGTATCACATGATCCCGAAAATCTTCGGCCGCGAGCAGATGTACAGCACCCCGCTGATCAACCTGCACTTCTGGCTGGCCACCATTGGCACCGTGCTTTATATCGCCTCGATGTGGGTCAACGGCATCACCCAGGGCCTGATGTGGCGCGCAATCAACGACGACGGCACGCTGACCTATTCATTTGTGGAGTCACTGCAGGCCAGCCATCCTGGCTTCGTCGTGCGCCTGGTGGGCGGTGTGTTTTTCCTCTGCGGCATGCTGCTTATGGCCTACAACGTCTGGCGCACGGTGCGCGTAGGCAACCTCAAACAGGCCGAACTGACTGCCCGGATCGCCTGAGCCCCCTGCAACGCAGGCCAAGGGCCTGCGTTGCCTTTGCGCAAGGAGCCTTGCCCATGCTCGACCTCGCCCTCAACAGCGCCGCCGTGATCAGCCTGTACTTCGCGGTGGGCTGGTGCCTGAAGCACAAAACCGCAAAGGATATCGACGAAGCCAGCCTGATGCCCTTTGCCGACGACCCGGAAGTGGCGCGCCGGGTCGAACTGGCCACTGGCAAAACCGTCAATGCCGTGCAGACTGCCGAGCCAGAGCCGCCCAAGCCGGGTTGGGGCAAGCTGGAACTGTAAAATCGGGAGAATGGCACTGCGACAGATTAAATCCGCACCATTAGTTGCACTGGGAACGCATTCAGCGGCATTCTGCCACTCTGGGTTCAACGAACTATTGATCGATAACGCACTCAATCTGTACTGCCATTAATACCTTTCCGACAGAGACGCTCATGACTTCCAAGCTGGAACAACTCAAGCAGTTCACCACCGTGGTCGCAGACACCGGCGACCTCGACGCGATTACCCGCCTCAAACCCGTGGATGCAACCACCAACCCGTCGCTGCTGCTCAAGGCTGCCGCGATGCCCGGCTACGCAGAACTGCTGCAAAACGCCATTAGCCACGCCAAGGGCGATGTAGGCCAGGCCTGCGACCACTTCGCGGTCTCCGTGGGTAGCGGTATCTTGAACGTGATTCCGGGGCGCATTTCCACTGAAGTCGACGCCCGCCTGTCGTTCGACGAACCGGCCCTGCTGCAAAAAGCCCACCAGTTGATCGAGCTTTACGACAAGGCCGGCGTAGGCCGCGACCGCGTGCTGATCAAGCTGGCATCGACCTGGGAAGGCATTCGCGCGGCCGAGAAGCTGGAAAAGGACGGCATACAAACCAACCTGACCCTGTTGTTCTCGTTTGCCCAGGCGGCTGCCTGTGCCGATGCCGGGGTGTTCCTGATCTCGCCGTTCGTGGGCCGGATCTACGACTGGTACAAGAAGTCCACCGGTATTGACTACACAGGCTCCGATGATCCGGGCGTGCAGTCCGTAACCCGCATCTACAACTACTACAAAGCCAATGGCTACAACACCGTGGTGATGGGTGCGAGCTTCCGCAACCTTAACCAGATCGAACAACTGGCCGGTTGCGACCGCCTGACCATCAGCCCCGACCTGCTGGAAAAACTGGCACTGGACGACGGCAAGCTGGAGCGCAAACTGGCCCCTGGCCACAAAGGCGAGCCACGCCTGAGCCTCAACGAAGCGCAATTCCGCTGGGCCTCCAACGAAGATGCAATGGCCACCGAGAAACTGGCCGAAGGCATTCGCCAGTTCGCCCGTGACCAGGAAAAACTGGAAGCACTATTGTCGGCTAAATAACTTCATCCTGTGGGAGCGGGCTTGCTCGCGATGCAGGCGGCGCGGTGTTTCAGTTGAACCGCGTCGATGCCATCGCGAGCAAGCCCGCTCCCACAAAGTAAACATGTGCTCACAGATCCCGCCCCCAAACAGGTCGACCGTATCAGCGGTCACAGCGGCCAAGCAACTGTGCGCAATAGCGCTGCACGCCCTCCTCCAGCCCCAGCATCGGCTCGCGATAACCCGCCTCACGCAACTGGCCGAGATCAGCGCAGGTGTACACCTGGTACTTGTGCTTGAGCCCCTCGGGGAACTCGCAATACCGCAACACACCGTCCAACAAGGCCGTTTCCAGTGTCAGGGGTGGTCGATCCTCGGCACAGCGCACGCTGTTGATGGTCGCCAGCGCCAGATCATTGAATGACCGCGCCTGCCCCGTGCCCAGGTTGAAAATGCCGCTGGTCTGCGGGTGGTCCAGCCAGTGCAGATTGACCTTGACCACATCCTCCACCGAAACAAAATCGCGCTCATGCCCGCCCGCCGGGTAACCCCCGTACTCACCAAACAGCTCGACATGGCCACGCTCCCGGTACTGGTTGAAACAGTGCCAGACCATCGACGCCATACGCCCTTTATGCTGCTCGCGCGGGCCATACACATTGAAGTAGCGCAAGCCGACGATCTGGCTGCGCGCCCTGGGCAGCAACCGACGGACCCGCTGGTCGAAGAGGAATTTTGAATACGCATACACGTTCAACGGCCGCTCGCATTCGCGGGCTTCGCGAAAGTCCCGTCCGGCCCCATACACCGCCGCCGAAGAGGCATACAGCAAGGGTACGGTCTGCTGCACACAGGCTTGAAGCAGATCGCAGCTGTAGCGGTAGTTGTTGTCCATCATCAGCCGCCCATCGCTTTCGACCGTGCTGGAACACGCCCCCTGATGGAACACGGCGCGTACATCGCCCAGTTGATGGGTAGCAAAACGCTGTACGAATTCGCGCTTGTCGAAGTAATCGGCGATATCGCAGTCCGCCAGGTTACGGCACTTGTCGCCGTCAGTCAGGTCGTCGACGGCGATGATGTCGCGCTCGCCGCGCCGGTTAAGCGCCTTCACCAGATTGCTGCCGATAAACCCGGCAGCCCCGGTCACGATGATGCTCATCTGTGGCAACCTCCTGGAACATGGATGGAGCTCAGGCTATGCCTGTGCAAGTCAGGCGCATTGATGCAGGTCAAGGCTCCTTGCGGGTGACAAATGCCGATGTGACATACGGCACGCTGACGGTGGCACCGTGATTCAACACACTGTGCGAGGCGACAAAAGCCGTCAGTTGCTGTTCCAGCCGATCACGCTCGGCCGGTGCCAGCGCCGAGATAAAACTGGTCGAACGCACCCGATTGAAGATCACGTCCTCTACCGGTCCGTCGTGGGAATGGCTCAACTGCTGCTCGCGCAAAGGGCCAAAGCCCGGATGAGGAAATGCCTTACGCCATGCACCGGTATAAAAGCGCGGCGCATCGCCTTCCCACTGATTGACCAGCGCATCCAGTTGCGCCACCCACGGCACACTGGCATCGCGCAGGTTCCAGATCAGCCCCAGTTGCCCACCTGGCTTGAGCACGCGATACATCTCGGTCAACGCGGCAGAAGTGGCAAACCAGTGAAAAGCTTGCGCGCACACCACCACATCGACACTGGCATCGGCCAGGGGTATGGCCTGGGCGGTGCCTTGATGGGTTTCGACTTCGGGGTAGCTGCCCGAGAGCTTGTCGAGCATGGCCTGCACCGGCTCGACCACAATCACCCGCGCGCCAGTCTGTAACAGGCGCGTGGTGAACTTGCCGGTGCCGGCCCCGACTTCGAGCACGGTTTGCCCGGGGCCCAGGCCAAGGGTTTCGCACAGCCATGCGGTCACACCCGCCGGGTAATCCGGGCGCCCGCGCACATAGGTGTCGGCGCCCTGCTTGTAACCGTCTGCTGCTGCCTGATGAATAGTGGAATTGCTCATTGCCGGCCTCCGGTTTCGTGGTTTTTAACCATAGCCGACGCAGGGCAGACCCGAGATGAAAACCTCGTCAGAAACGGTACTTTATGCCCAGCATCAGGTTGCGCGGGTCACCGTAGTAATAAGTCGAGTAGAGGCCGTAACCGCTGAGGTACTCACGATCGAAGACGTTGTTCAGATTGACCGACGCACTGAGGTTTTTACTGATGTCATAGCGGGCCATCAGGCCTACCACGGCAAAGCTGCCCTCCTTGGCCTCGGTCTTGATCGAGGAATCCAGCTCGCTGTAGGTCGAGCCCTGCCAGGTCAGGTTGCCGCCCACGTTGAGGTCTTTGAGGTCGCCGGTCAATTGATAGCTGGTGGCCAGTTTGAACAATTGCTCCGGGTGGTTGCTGTTGATCCGCTTGCCGTCCTTGTCCCGTGGCTGGGCGTAGGTGTAGCCCGCCAGCAATTGCCAGCCGGTCATGATTTCACCGGATATTTCGGCCTCCAAACCCTTGGTTTTGGTTCCGCTGATTGCCTTGTAGGCATCCTGGCCGTCATCGCGTACACCATCGTATTCGGCGTAGTTGTCCTGCTTGATCATGAACAGGGCGAAACTGGTGTTCAGCGCACCGCCGAAATACTCGGACTTCAGACCGGCCTCATAACTTTGGCCGGTCATCGGCGGCAGAACCTTGTCGTCGCGGTCGAAGTAGCTTTGCGGGGTGAAGATATCCGTATAGCTGGCATAGACCGAGTGGTTTTCGCTCAAGTCGTAGACGATCCCGGCATAAGGAATCATCTTCCCGGTTTTTTTGCTGTTATCCGTGGTTGGCACAGTTTGCGCCGCGTTATAGGTCATTGTGCCCTTGCGATCGTAGTCCACCACCCTGGTTCCAAGGATGATCGACAGATCGTCTACAGGTTTAAGGCGCAATGCTGCGTAGGCTGCCGACTCTTTGGTCGTGTACTTTTGCTTCAAGCCCTGGCTCAAATCTGTAGGGCGCGGCGCGTCGTTGTTCCAGTTCTGGTAATTGACAGTCAGGTCATCGGCATTCATCGCCAGATAGTCCGTGCGCCGGTCACTGACGTTCATCCCCACCACCAGATCATGGGTACGCCCCAACAGCTCAAACGGCCCGGTCGCATAGGCGTCCAGGGTATCGGTATTGATCTTGAAGGTTTTGGTCCCGCTCATAAACTGCGCTTCGCCGGTGGCCTTGTCCGGAAAAGGCCCCCAGCCCACCAGGTTACCCTGCAACTGCTCGGTGTTGCCCTTCCAGTGGCTGGCCTCGACCTTGAGCAGCCAGTCGTTGGCAAACCGTTGTTCAACACCGGCGAAGTACTTGGTGCTTTCACTGTCGGCATAGGCCCACTTGGCCGCGGGATTCATCGAGCGCTTGAAGTGGGTGCGGCTGCCGTCGCTGTAATACAGCGGCAACTGGCCAAAACTTGAGCCGTTGGAATTGATCCGCTGATAGTCGATACCGGCGTAAAGAGTGGTGTCGTCGGTCAAATCCGCTTCGCCGATACCGTAGAACACGTCCTTGGTCGAGGAATAGCGATCGATAAAGGAGCGGCCATCTTCGTGGGCGGCCACCACACGCCCGCGCAGTGCAGCGTTTTCCGTCAGCGGCCCGGACACGTCCAGCTCGCTGCGATAGCGGTCCCATGAGCCGCCGCTGCCCGATATATATCCCTGAAATTCCTTGGTCGGGCGTTTGCGCACCAGATTCACCGCCCCCGACGGGCTACCCACACCGCTCATCAAACCGGTGGCACCGCGCACCACCTCTACGCGATCGTAAATGGCCATGTCGCGCATGCCCAGGCCGTTGGTATTGGTGGTGAAGTCCGAGGTCGGTACGCCGTCGTACTGGAAGTTATCGAGGGTGAAACCCCGTGAGTAAAAGTTGTAGCGCTCGCTGTCGTCATGCACCACGGTGATACCGGGTGTTTGCGACAAAACCTGGGCGATACTGCCCAAGCCCTGGTCAGTCATTTGCTGACGGGTAATGACCGTGACCGATTGCGGCGTTTCGCGCAGCGAAAGCGGCAATTTGGTTGCTGTACTGGTTTCACCCGTGGTGTAGGAGTGACTGCCCTCAGTGGTGCTGCCCAACGCCAGACCCGTGACGCTGGTAGCTTGCAGTTGCAACTGCCCCTGCGCATTGCCGGAGGTCAGCGAGTACAGGGTCCAGACTCCGCCGGCGCCTTCGGTGGCGGTCAAGCCGCTGCCCCTGAGCAGTTGCTGCAAGCCCTGAGCCACCTCAAAACTGCCCTTGAGAGCTGACGCCTGCTTGTCTTGCACCAGCGCCGGATCATAAGGCAGGGAGATATTGGCCTGCTGGGCGAAGCGGTTCAGTGCATCCTGCAGATTGCTGGCGGGTACATCGAAGCTGCGCTGGACGCTCAAGGGCGCAGCGCTGACCTGCGCCAATGGCTGCGCGACGGAGCCCAGCAAAACGATATGCAAGGCAATGGCCAGGCGGCTGCGGGGAGGCAATGAAGGGATGGGAAAAACACGGGACATTGGCGCGGGGCTCCTGCAATGGATAAGTCTTATGCCTATCTGTCGAAGGCCAGCCGAAAACCCGCAAAGAAATTTGATAATTATTCGTATTTGTAACTCTGCGCAAAACCTCGTAGCAGCTGCCGTAGGAACGAGGCTGCGTTCGGCGTGATGCGGCACCCCGACGTAGTCGTCGCAAAATCAGATTCTGCGGTGTATCAGTTAAACCCGACTATGAGGTTTTACGACGGCTTCGCCGCCGAACGCAGCCTCGTTCCTTCGGCAGCTGCTACGGTTTAAGCTTGCACAATCCGTGTCCAGAACCGTGTCCGGCGCTCAACACGTACCGCCAGTGACTGGCTCAACCCGTCCAGCGCGTGGTCAATGCGGTCGAGTTGAAACACCCCGGAAACCCGTAATTGAGCGACCGCCGGATCGCACTGCAACCAGCCGTGGCGATAGCGCGCCAGCTCTTGCACGAGATCCTGCAGGCGCATCTGCCTGGCCACCAGCACACCGCTGACCCAGCCATTAGCATTAAACACAGACGCCGGCTGCAACTGCGCCGAGCCCGGCTCGATCAGGTACTCGCTGCCCGCCTGTACCAGCACTGGCCGGGCATCGGGCAAGTGAATCGCTACTACGCCCTCCTCGACCATCAATCGAGTACGCCCCGACTCCTGACGGACATCGAATGCGGTACCAATGGCCTGCAATCGGGCCTCGCGGGTGTGTACCCAAAACGGCCGGCGCCCGCTGGCAGCGGCAGGGTCCAAACCCGTGCGGACAAAAATCTCGCCATCGCGCAATACGATCAGGCGCTGCTGCTCTGTGAACAGCACATCAGCAGCACTGTCGGTATTGAGCTGCAATCGCGTGCCATCGAGCAGGTTGAAGGAGCGTCGCTCCCCCACGCCTGTCGCATAGTCTGCGCCAAAGCTACGCCAGGGCTGCTGTTGCAGCAGCAGGCCCCCCGCTCCCGCGCCCAGCATGCCTAACCCCAGTACCTTGAGGGCCTGGCGCCGTGAACGCAGGCGGCCACTGCCAGCCAGGGTGTCCAGGGCCACTCGCCCGGGCAGCGCCGAAGCCTGGCGCAAGGTGCTCTCGGTCATTTGCAGGGCTTGCCAGGCAGCTTCATGGCTGGCATCGGCGGCGCGCCATTGCTCGCACGCCGCAAACACCTGCGGCGGTGCTGCACCGGACCGGGTTTTGACCAGCCAGTCAATCGCCTGGTCCAGCACATGGGGGGCAAATTCAGGCGGTGACGAACCCGCGCTCACAGGGCCTGACGCGCCAAAAAACAATGGCGGATGGCTGTGGCCATGTACTTTTCCACCGAGCTGACGCTAACGCCCAGGCGCTCGGCGATGGCCTGATAGCCAAGGCCTTCAAGGCGCGAGAGCAAAAAGGCAGTGCGCACATTGGGCTTCAGGCCATCGAGTAACGCATCAATTCGGGTCAGGGTTTCAAGCAGGATCAAGCGTTCTTCCGGGGCAGGCATCTGCTGCTCGGGCAGGTGCGCCAACGCTTGCAGGTAGGCCTGTTCGACCTTGTGCCGACGAAAGCGGTCTATCAACAGGCCCTTGGCAATGCTGCTGAGCCAGGCCCGCGGCTCGCGCAAGTGTGTCACTTGCTCAGGCTTGCCCAGCACATAAAGAAAGGTGTCCTGGGCCAGGTCGGCGGCATTGTCGGTATCGCGCAGGCGCCGGCGCAGCCAGTTGACCAGCCAGCCATGATGATCGCTGTAAAGGCCATGCACGTCTGCGTGCAGCAGCGGTGGGTTCGGCGGGGATGGCGACACGGGAACCCTCGGGACGTGCGGTCAGCACACTACGAATAAGAATGTGTCGCAATCATATTCGCAGTACTGGCCAGACTCAAGCCCTGGACGGCTTGCGCGGGTCAATCATTGCCCTGTCGCCGCCAGGACGGCGGCGACAGGGGGATGCATCAAGGGATCAGCGAATACACCAGCGAGGAGATCGCGATCAGGCCGATCACCGTCACGAACACGTTGGAGATCTGCCCCGAGTACTGGCGCATGGCCGGTACCCGACGGATCGCATACATCGGCATCAGGAACAGGATGGCGGCAATCACCGGCCCGCCCAGGGTTTCGATCATGACCAGGATGCTCGGGTTAAGCGTGGCCACGGCCCAGCACACCACCAGCATGAAGGCGGCCGTCATGCGGTCGAGGCTTTTCGTACCCGGGCGTTTGCCGGTTTTCAGTACCAGGCCTTTAAGGCCTTCGCTGGCGCCGATGTAGTGGCCCAGGAAGGACTTGGCAATGGCCACGAATGCAATCAATGGCGCGGCAAAGGCGATGGTCGGGTTGCTGAAGTGGTTGGCCAGGTAGGACAGGATCGACAGGTTCTGCGCCTTGGCCTCGGCCAGTTGCTCTGGCGACAGGGTCAGCACGCAACTGAACACGAAGAACAGCACCATCACCACCATCAGCAGGTGGGCGCGGGACAGGATCTGCGAGCTGCGCTCATCGGCGTTGGCACCGTAGCGGCGCTTTTGATCAACGGCGAAGGCCGAGATGATCGGCGAGTGGTTAAAGGAAAACACCATCACCGGAATCGCCAGCCACAGGGTATGCAGCAACACTGAAGGTGCAGGCAGCGTGGTCGCGGTACTGAGGATGCCGCCGTTCCAGTGCGGAATCAAAAACACCGCCAAAAACAGCAATGCCACGATAAACGGGTAGACCAGCATGCTCATGGCCTTGACGATTACCTGCTCGCCGCAACGCACCACAATCAGCAGGCCCAGGATCAGCACCAGCGACAGGATCGCCCGTGGTGGCGGGGTGATATGCATCTGGTTGAGCATAAAGCTGCCGACCGTGTTGGTCAGCGCTACGCTGTAGATCAGCAGGATCGGGAAGATGGCCAGGAAGTACAGCAGGGTAATCACTGCACCGGCGCGCAGGCCGAAATGTTCTTCAACCACGTCAGTGATATCTGAACCTTCGCGGCCGGAGAGTACGAAGCGGGTCAGGCCACGGTGGGCATAAAAGGTCATCGGGAACGCCAGCAGCGCCAGGATCAGTAGCGGCCAGAAGCCGCCGAGCCCTGCGTTGATTGGCAAAAACAAGGTACCTGCGCCAATCGCTGTGCCGAACAGGCCCAGCATCCAGGTGGTGTCATGACGGTTCCAGCGAGTGAGGGTCGCTGGTGTCTCGTCGAAGCGTTCGTCGACGCTGTTAGCCTGGTCATTCATCCGGTCGAATCTCCGCTAGCCGGTCGTTACCACGCAGCCGGGGCGGACAAGAAACATCTTGCTGACATCGCCCCGGCCATAAGAGGGGCGCGATTGTCCGGGATTAGACATAAGAAGCAAAGGTTTAGCTGAGCAATGGTTGAAATTGATGTCACGCTGCAAAGCAATACTTCGACACCTATTGATACACTATTGCAATCCATTTATCGCTCAAAAGGCCCGAGACCCATGCATTTTGCCCGACGTTTCCCTGTTTTTATCGGCTTGTGCCTGCTGGCTGCCGTGCCCGTGGCCAGCGCCGACGGTCTGATGATCACCTGGCCCGGTGGCTGGGAAGTTCAGGCCGTACCGCCCGCGCCTGACGACAGCAGCGTGCGCCAGCGAGCGGTGAAGAACGACGCCAGCGGCGACCCGCAAATGGTCATGGAACTGACCCAGTCGACCCTGGCCCCCGAGCACAAGGTCAATATGGACGCGGTGTTGCTGCAAATGCGCAAGACCCTGCAGCAAAACTTCGCCAAGGGTGGCTACCAGAGCGCCTGCAACAAGATCCATGACAGCACCCTGGGCGGCCTCAAGGCCCTGCAGACCACCTGCAAGATCACCCAGAACGGTAACCACGTCATCACCCAGACGTTAGTGGCTGCCACCCAGGGCAACAACGCCTACGCCCTGTCCTACGCCGGCCCCGCAGAGGGCTACAAGGCCAACGAAGCCGAGGTCAATGGCATTCGCGCCAGCTTGCGCCTGACCCCTTGAACGGGCTCCCGGCGCCCCAACCTGACAGCTTTGTCATCTTGTGATCATCTGCCTGACAGCCCCTGGCGCTCAGGCTGAGGCTTTTTCGTAAAGAGGTACACGATGAAAACACCATTGCGCCTGGCTGCTCTGTCGGCACTGTTATTGACCTCGCTGGCACAAGCAGCTGAGCAGCTGACCATTGACGTACACCGCGATGCCAATTGTGGCTGCTGCAAAGCCTGGATTTCCCACCTTGAAACCAATGGTTTCAAGGTCAATGACCATGTAGAGGATGATATGAGCAGCGTCAAGCAACGCCTTGGCGTGCAGCCACGGCTGGCTTCCTGCCATACCGGCGTGATCAACGGCAAATTCGTTGAAGGTCATGTACCTGCAGAGCAGGTGGTTGCCCTGACCCAGCGCAACGACCTCAAGGGCATCGCCGTACCCGGCATGCCAATGGGTTCGCCGGGCATGGAAATGGGTGATCGCAAAGACGCCTATCAGGTGATCGGCCTGGGCAACGACGGCAAGGACCAGGTGATCGCGGAGTACCCAGGCAACTGAAATACGCGAAGCGGGCGCACCAAATCGGTGCGCCCGCCCTGTTTTTTTGCAGAACCGAACACCCCACATCCCAGTGGCAGCTGACGAGCGGAGCGAGGCTGCGTTCGGTGTGATGCAGCACCCCGACGTAGCCGCCGCAAAATCAGCGCCTCGGTGTATCAGTTAAACCCGGCTCCCAGGGTTTACGGCCGCTACGCAGCCGGACGCAGCCTCGCTCCGCTCGTCAGTTGCTACGAAACTGAAGCACTGTTCGTGTTAGATATTTTTCCTACAAGGCAATTCTCATTGTCTTACAAAAATTCACTGCCTTTACCTAGCACCTTGACCCATCTCTCCTACACTCAACGCTGTCGCGTCTACGGCGTGTAATTGTCGTATTTGAATAATCAAATCTTATTTGCCCGTGGTAGGTCCACTCAAGACCCGGTTGCCGCAGTTGGTGCATTCCTTGCAATGCCCTAATCATCTTTTGAGCATGTTTGTCACGGATGACAGGGCCGATCAGCAATTGGAGGCGTACCCGCCAGTGGCCGTTGGCAGATCAATAAATACAACGGGAGAGATTCATGATCAGTGCTGCTGCGCCACATCAAGAACAACGTCTGACCCCGCAAGTTGTGAATGAGCTTATTTCACTGCCCGAGCTGGCCCCTGCAGGGAGGCCCGCGCTGGCGGTGATCAACGCCAATCCCAACAAAAAGAAGGTGCTGTTTGTCACCTCGGAACTGGCCGACCTGGTGAAAACCGGTGGCCTGGGCGATGTGTCGGCCGCACTGCCGCGGGCCATGCGTCACTTGCATGATGTGCGCGTGCTGATCCCCGGTTACCCGCAAGTGCTCAACAGCGACAACCCGATCCATATCATCGGCGAACTCGGCGGCCATGCTGCCCTGCCCGCTTGCAAGATCGGGCGCATGGACTTGAAAGACGGCCTGGTCATCTATGTGCTGATCTGCCCCGAACTGTATGAGCGCGAAGGCACACCCTACGGCGCCAACAATGGCCGCGACTGGCCCGACAACCATATTCGCTTCGCCCGCCTGGGCCTGGCCGCTGCCGATATGGCGGCCAACCTGGCGCAAATCCACTGGCAGCCCGATCTGGTCCACGCCCACGACTGGCCTGCCGGGCTAACCCCCGCCTACATGCACTGGCGCGGGCAACGCACGCCAACGCTGTTTACCATCCATAACCTGGCTTACCAGGGCGTATTCAGCCGCGCCTGCTGCCCGGAGCTGGGCATCCCTCACCACGCCCTGCAACAGGACGGCATGGAGTTCTACGGCAAATTGTCGTTTCTCAAGGCCGGGATGGCTTACTCCAGCCATATCACTACGGTCAGCGCCACCTACGCCACCGAAATCACCACCCCGGCCTTTGGCTGCGGGCTGGACGGCTTTTTGGCCAGCAAAACCCAGCAAGGCCTGCTCAGCGGCATCCCCAATGGCATCGATGAAAGCTGGGAAGCCACCACCGACCCGCACCTGGTGGCCCCGTTCGCCATCGGCGACTGGGACGCCCGCGCCATCAACACGGCCCATGTGCGCAACCTGTTCGGCCTCAAGCCGTCCAAGGGGCCGCTGTTTGCCGTGGTTTCGCGCCTTGTGTACCAGAAAGGGCTGGACCTGACCGAAGCCGTGGCGGCCTTTATCGTCGCGTCGGGCGGGCAGATTTGCATCATCGGCCGCGGCGAGCCCGAAGAAGAACAGGCCATGCGTGAACTGGCACTGCGTTTCCCGGGTCAGATCGGTGTACGCATCGGTTTCAATGAAACCGATGCGCGACGCATGTTCGCAGGCAGCGACTTTTTGCTGATGCCCTCGCGCTACGAACCCTGCGGGTTGAGCCAGATGTATGCACAACGCTTCGGCTCGCTGCCGGTGGCCCGCAACACCGGCGGCCTGGCCGACACCATCGAGAATGGCGTGACCGGGTTTCTGTTCGACGAGTCCACCGTGGCCAGCTACGAAGAAGCACTCAAGCGCGCCTTCAAGGTGTTCAGCTACCCCAAACTGCTCAATGCCATGCGCTGCCGCGCAATGGCCGCTCCATTCAACTGGTGCCAGGCCGTAGAACCCTATGCCGAGCTGTATGAACAACTGGTTGCCAAGTCATTGCTCCGCGCCGTAAAGCCATGAGCCATGCAACCTGCGGATCTGTCTGACGTTCGATCATTTATCGCCAGCAAGGGAACCGCCAATGAGTGAAGCGCAACTAGAAGTACTCGCCGGCCGAGCCGGGCTGGCCGTTGACTGGATTGATGCCAACGGCCAGCCACAACGCGTCACGCCCCAGGTACTGGAAGCCATTCTGGCGGGGCTGGGTTTGCCTGCCGACAGTGCCGAGGCCATCGAAACCAGCCTGCTCAACCTGCAGCTGGAACAACAGAACAAACGTCTGCCGCCCCTGCTGACGGCTGATGTCGGCAAGGCGCTGGACCTGTCACGCTATTTCCACCCCCATCGCCAGTGCGTCGTTCACCTGGAGAACGGTGAATCACTGCCAATCCAGCTGGATGCCGACGCCATGCTGCCGGGCATGATCCCCATCGGTTATCACCGGGTGCATCTGGACGATCAGCAATTCACCCTGGCCGTGGCCCCGGCCAGGTGCTTCAGCATTGCCGACGCCCTGCATCAATCGGCACCGCGGGCCTGGGGGCTGAGCGTGCAACTGTATTCGCTGCGCCGTCATGGCGATGGCGGCTTTGGCGACACCCGGGCCCTGGAAACCCTGCTGCAAGGGGTGGCAGAACGGGGGGCCGATGCTTTGGCCATCAGCCCTGTACACGCCATGTTTAGTAGCGCGCCCAAGCACTACAGCCCGTACTCACCCTCCAGCCGCCTGTTTCTCAACAGCCTGTATGCAGCACCGGCCAGTATCCTCGGCGAGGAGGCGCTGCACAGGGCCATCGAGGCCACAGGCTTGCAAGACGAATTGCAGCGCCTGGAACAGCTGCCGCTGATCGATTGGCCCGCGGCCGCCCGGGCCAGGCAGACCCTGCTGCGCCAGCTCTACCAGGACTTCATCCGCCAAGCGCACCCGCTTGACGCTGACTTCCAGCATTTTCGCCAACGGGGCGGCGAAGCCCTGGAAAATCACTGCCGCTTTGAAGCCCTGCAGGAACTCTGCGTGGCCGAGCAACACAGCCTCGACTGGCGCGACTGGCCCGAGCAATGGCGCAACCCGGACAGCCCGGCGCTACTGCAGTTTGCCGAGGAGCATCGCCAGACCATCGCCTATTACGCTTTTTGCCAATGGTTGATCGCCAGTTGCCTGGAGCGCGCCCAGGCCACGGCCCGCGCCAGTGGCATGGCCATCGGCCTGATTGCCGATCTGGCGGTGGGTGCCGATGGCGCTGGCAGCCAGGCCTGGTGCCGCCAGGACGAATTGCTCGCGCAACTGACCGTCGGTGCGCCACCCGATGCCCTCAACCGCGCAGGCCAGGGCTGGGGCATTTCTGCGTTCTCGCCTGAAGGCCTCAAACGCAGCGGTTTTCGCGCGTTTATTGAAATGCTGCGCGCCAACTTTGCCCACGCCGGTGGCCTGCGTATCGACCATGTGCTGGGCTTGCAGCGCTTGTGGGTGATCCCCCTGGGGGCATCGCCCGACCAGGGCGCGTACCTGTATTACCCCATCGATGACTTGCTGCGCCTGGTCTGCCTGGAGTCCGTGCGCCATCAGGCCATCGTCCTCGGTGAAGACCTCGGTACGGTGCCGGAAGGCCTGCGGGAAAAGCTCAGCGAACGGGCGATCCTGGGCATTCGCGTACTGCTGTTCGAGCAGGACTACGGTGCCCGCTTCAAACCCATTCTGGACTGGCCGGATGATGCCCTGGCCACCACCAGCACCCACGACCTGCCAACACTCACCGGCTGGCTGCGCGCGCGTGATATCGACTGGAACGAACGCCTCAACCTGATCGACCCGATTGCCGCGCAACGCTGGCGCGAGGAGCGCCAGCGAGAATGTGAAGGGCTGGATCGGGCCCTGCGCCTGGACCCGCAGAATTTTCAGGAAGAAGTCCAGGGCAACGCCCCGACACTGGACGCCAGCATCCGTTTTCTGGGGCACACCCGTGCGCCCCTGGTGCTGCTGCCGATCGAGGATGCCCTGGGGCTTGAGGAACAAGCCAATGTGCCTGGCACCGTCAGTGGCCACCCCAACTGGTGCCGAAGGCTGCCGGGCGATTGCAGCCTGTTGCTGGACGCCATCGATGCCACGCAACGCTTCGAGTTACTGGCTTGCGCCCGCCTGCAAGCCCACGAACGAGACCGCTAACTCACCCAAGAGCAAGGAGCTTTACCATGAGTAATGACGACAAACACATTCGTGAATTTGCCTATCAGATCTGGGAATCCGAGGGCCGTCCGCAGGGCCAGGAGGCCCGCCACTGGGAAATGGCTCACAAACTGGCCCAGGCGCAAGCCCTGGCCCCCTCCAAGGCGCCGGCAAAGGCCACCAAGGCCAAGGCCGCAGCAAAACCTGCTGGCGAGAAAAAACCCCGGGCACCGCGCAAGCCTGCCTCGTCTTGAGTAGCCGCCACCCCCTGTGGGAGCGGGCTTGCCCGCGATTGGATCAACCCGGCCAACCTGATGTGCCGAGGTGTCTTGATCGCAGGCAAGCCAGCTCCCACGGGCCATCTACGTCTTAAATTCCGGTTGTGCAGGAGCAGGTCATGAGTAAACACACGTCAGCACCGCCCACTGGCGACCCCTTGCGCATCCGCGAAGGGCTGCCCTTCCCCCTCGGTGCCACCTGGGATGGCCTGGGCGTCAATTTCGCCCTGTTCTCGGCCAACGCCAGCAAAGTCGAACTGTGCCTGTTCGACGCGGCGGGTGAAGTCGAACTGGAGCGGATCGAACTGCCCGAGTACACCGACGAAACCTTTCATGGTTATTTGCCCGATGCCCACCCGGGGCAGGTCTACGGTTACCGCGTCTACGGCCCCTACGAGCCGGAAAACGGCCACCGTTTCAACCACCACAAATTGCTGATCGACCCCTATGCCAAGCAACTGGTAGGCGAACTGAAATGGTCCGAAGCCTTGTTTGGCTACACCATCGGCCACCCCGATGCCGACCTGAGTTTCGATGAACGGGACAGCGCGCCCTTCGTGCCCAAGTGCAAGGTCGTCGACCCGGCGCACACCTGGGGCCATGACCGCCGACTGAGCGTGCCGTGGGAGCGCACCATCTTCTATGAAGCCCATGTGCGCGGTATCAGCATGCGCCACCCGGCCGTGCCGGATGCGCTGCGCGGCACTTTTGCCGGTTTGATGGTGGACGAGGTGGTCGAGCACATCACCGACCTTGGCGTGACCAGTGTCGAACTGCTGCCGGTGCATGCCTTCGTCAACGACCAGCACCTGCTGCAAAAAGGCATGACCAATTATTGGGGCTACAACAGCATCGCCTTTTTCGCCCCGGACCCGCGCTACCTGGCCAGCGGCAAGATTGCCGAGTTCAAGGAAACGGTGGCGCACCTGCACAAGGCCGGGCTGGAGGTGATCCTGGATGTGGTCTACAACCACACCGCCGAAGGCAACGAGCAAGGTCCCACCCTGTCCATGCGCGGCATCGACAACGCCTCGTACTACCGCCTGATGCCCGATGACAAGCGCTATTACATCAACGACTCCGGCACCGGCAACACCCTCGACCTGAGCCACCCGTGCGTCTTGCAGATGGTCACCGACTCGCTGCGCTACTGGGCGCGCGAAATGCACGTCGACGGTTTCCGCTTCGACCTGGCGACCATCCTCGGGCGTTACCACGACGGCTTCAACGAGCGTCACAGCTTTCTGGTGGCTTGCCGCCAGGACCCCCTGCTGCGCCAGGTGAAAATGATCGCCGAACCCTGGGACTGTGGCCCCGGCGGCTATCAAGTCGGCGGTTTCCCGCCCGGCTGGGCAGAGTGGAACGACCGCTTTCGCGACACAGTGCGCGCCTTCTGGAAGGGCGACGAAGGCAAGCTGGCTGAATTTGCCGGGCGCATGACCGGCTCGGCCGACCTGTTCAACCAGCGAGGCCGCAGGCCCTATAGCTCGGTCAACTTCATTACCGCCCATGACGGCTTTACCCTGCACGACCTGGTGTCCTACAACGACAAGCACAACGAAGCCAACGAGGAAAACAACCAGGACGGCAGCAACAACAATATTTCCTGGAATCACGGCGTCGAAGGCCCTACTGACGATCCCGAAATCAACGCCTTGCGCCAGCGCCAGATGCGCAATTTCATGGCCACCCTGTTCCTGGCCCAGGGCACACCGATGCTGGTGGCGGGCGACGAATTTGCGCGTACCCAGCACGGCAACAACAACGCCTATTGCCAGGACAGCGAAATCGGCTGGATCAACTGGGAACTGGACAAGGCCGGCAAATCCCTGCAGGCCTTTGTCAAACGCCTGATCAAGTTGCGCCTGCAGTACCCGATCCTGCGGCGTGGCCTGTTCCTGGTCGGTCACTCTGTCGACACGCCCGAGTTCAAGGACGTGACCTGGCTGGCCCCCGACGGCAACGAGATGACCACAGAACAGTGGGAAGACGCCCAGGCCCGCTGCATGGGCATGCTGCTCGATGGCCGTGCGCAAGTGTCCGGGGTGCAGCGCGCCGGTGCTGACGCCACGTTGCTGATCGTGGTCAATGCCAACCACGACCCGGTCAGTTTCACCCTGCCCAAAGTGCCCCACGGCATCAGTTGGTCATGCAGGCTCGACACCACCGACCCGAGCATCAAGGGCCCGCAGCACCTGCCCTTCAACAAGCCCTACGAGGTTACCGGGCGCTCGCTGGTGTTGTTCGAGCTGCAACACACCGAGGTGTCGTAGAAGTATTGATAAACATCAAGTGCACCCCCATAAAAAGCGGCAAGCTGTTGTTTGAGCTTGCCGCTTTGAAACTGCCCCTGACAGAGGAGTGACCATGCCCACTGAATATGCTGTCGGCAACCCACTTTTATCTGCCACCCCGGCAACAGCGCCTGCCGTGCATCAAATCAAGGTACTGACGGTCAATACGCACAAGGGCTTTACCGCCTTTAACCGCCGCTTCATCCTGCCCGAGCTGCGCGAAGCGGTGCGCAGTACCGGTGCCGATCTGGTGTTTTTGCAGGAGGTGCTTGGCGAGCACGGTAAACACGCCTCGCGCTACGAAGACTGGCCTGCCACCTCACAATATGAATTCCTCGCGGACAGCATGTGGAGCGACTTTGCCTACGGGCAGAATGCCGTTTACCCCGATGGTCATCACGGCAATGCCTTGCTGTCCAAGTTCCCGATCAAGGCCTCGCGCAATCTCGATGTGTCGATCACCGGGCCTGAACGGCGCGGCCTGCTGCACTGCGTGCTGGACGTGCCCGGGCATGACAATGTACATGCCATTTGCGTGCACTTGAGCCTGCTGGAAAGCCATCGTCAGCTACAGATTGTTTTGCTCAACCAGTTGCTTAAATCCTTGCCGCCCCATGAGCCGGTGATCATTGCCGGTGATTTCAACGACTGGAAGCAGCAAGGCAATGCCGCCCTGCGCCAGCGCGACGACCTGCATGAAGTGTTTGAGCGCCATCATGGCAAGGTGGCGAAAACCTACCCGGCCCGCTGGCCGGTGTTGCGCCTGGACCGCATCTACCTGCGCAATGCCAGCAGCCATGACCCAAGGATCCTCGGCGACAAACCGTGGAGCCATTTATCGGATCATTTGCCGTTGGCGGTTGAGGTGCATTTGTAATACGGGGGAAGCCCGCCATGCCCTCACCCTCACCCTCTCCCGAGGGAGAGGGTGCTGATGGGTGGTGTTCTTGAGTCCGCGTGCGGCCAGTCCCCTCTCCCTTCGGGAGAGGCTTAGGGTGAGGGGCTTTGGCTTTACCCAGTCACCGGCCGCAGTATCAACACCCCCAGCGGCGGCAGGTTCAAGGCCAGCGACACATCCTGGCCGTGGCTGGCAACCTGCTGGGTCACCACACCACCGCCGTTGCCATAGTCAGAACCGGCATAGATGGCCGAGTCACTGTTGATCACCTCCTGCCAGGTGCCAGCAAACGGCACGCCAATGCGATACCCCTCACGTGGTACCGGGGTAAAGTTGGTGACCACCAGCAAGGGCTGGCCATCCTTGCTCCAGCGCAGCCAGGCATAAACGCTGTTGGCCGCATCATCGCCAATCAACCATTGGAAGCCCTGCGGTACATCATCCTGCTCATACAGCGCAGGCTGCTCGCGGTACAGCCGGTTCAAGTCACCCACCAGCTTCTGCACGCCCCGGTGCTCGGGGTATTGCAGCAAATACCAGTCCAGCTGCTGATCATGGTTCCACTCGCGCCACTGGCCGAATTCGCAGCCCATAAACAGCAATTTCTTACCCGGATGCGCCCACATAAAGCTCAAATAGGCACGCAGGTTGGCGAATTTCTGCCAGCGATCTCCGGGCATCTTGTCGATCAGCGAGTGCTTGCCATGCACCACTTCATCATGGGAAATCGGCAGGATAAAGCGCTCGGTCCAGGCATAGACCAGGCCAAAGCTCAGCTCGTTGTGATGGTGGGCGCGGTACACCGGGTCTTGCTGAATGTAGTGCAGCGAATCGTGCATCCAGCCCATGTTCCATTTGTAGGAAAACCCCAGCCCGCCCTGATCGGTGCTCTGGCTGACGCCGGGCCAAGCCGTGGACTCTTCGGCAATCACCAGTGCGCCCGGCACTTCGCAGGCAACCACATCGTTGAGATGGCGCAAAAACTCGATGGCTTCGAGGTTTTCCCGCCCGCCATGACGGTTGGGCACCCATTCCCCGGCCTTGCGCGAATAATCGCGGTACAGCATCGAGGCCACTGCATCCACGCGCAGCCCGTCGATATGGAAATGCTTGAGCCAGTGCAGCGCCGAAGCCAGCATAAAGCCATGCACCTCAGTGCGGCCCAGGTTGTAAATCAGGGTATTCCAGTCCTGATGAAAGCCTTCAAGCGGGTTGGCGTATTCGTACAGCGCCGTGCCATCAAACTGCGCCAGCCCGTGGGTATCGTTGGGGAAATGCGCCGGCACCCAGTCCAGAATCACGCCGATACCGGCCATGTGACAGGCATTGACGAACGCGGCAAAATCATCTGGCGAGCCATAACGGGCCGTCGGCGCAAATTGCGACAGGGGCTGATAACCCCAGGAACCACCGAACGGGTGCTCCATGATCGGCATCAGCTCGATATGGGTGAAGCCCAGTTGCTGCACATAAGGGATCAGGCGCTCGGCCAGCTCCGGCCAGGTGTACTGGCGGGCGATATCACCGACATCATCGACCTCACATTGCCATGAGCCTGCATGCAACTCATAGATCGACAGCGGCGCATCATGGCGCTGGCGCTGTTCACGGGCTTGCATCCACTCGCCGTCCTGCCAGTCGATGGCCAGGGGCGCGGCAACCCTGGACGCGGTATCCGGCGGCAACTGCGTGGCCAGGGCCACGGGATCGGCCTTGAGCGGCAAGATGCCGTTGGCGCCGAGGATTTCATACTTGTAGGCTTCGCCCGCTTGCAGGCGCGGCACAAATAGCTCCCACACGCCGTTGGCATGGCGCAGGCGCATGGGGTGGCGACGGCCGTCCCAGCCGTTGAAATCACCCACCACCGAGACGCGCCGCGCATTCGGCGCCCACACGGCAAAGCGCACCCCCGGTACGCCATCGACATGCATCAATTGCGCCCCGAAGCAGCTACTTAAATCGCGGTGATTGCCTTCGGCAAACAGATACAGATCCATCTCACCCAGCAGCGGGCCAAAGCTGTAGGGATCTTCGCTGGTCTGCACCGCATTGCCCCAATCAACCTGCAGCAAGTACGGCCGCGCCTGTGTGAAATGCCCGACAAACAGGCCGGGCACGTTTGCATCATCAAGACGGCCCAGCACCTCACCGGTATCCCTGGCCAGTACATTGACATTTGTCGCGCCGGGCAAATAAGCCCGGATAAACTGCCCGCCGCCGCCATCGGCATGTGCCCCCAGCACCGCAAACGGATCGGGGTGCTCGGCCTTGGTCAGTGCGTCGATATCCGTAGGGGCGGGTAACAGCGAGTCTTTACCTTTACCAGTATCCATGCTCGAACTCATGCTGCTCTCCGTCCGGTAAAGGTTGTGTATGCATGTGCATACTTTTCAGTCATCGACTTGGCCTATGTCCTACAATCCACAGTCCCCACCAAGACTAGCTGTTGTGGGGTTCCCCGTGAGGGCTAATTGCCCTTGGTTTATGCAAAACACATGCAAAGATTGCAGCACCCATAGCGTTTTGCGCCGTCGGTCACATCAGCGGAATCAAACCTGCCCACGGCGGGTCAACCACCCGACAGCCTTCACATCCCGCCACCATGAGGCCATCGTGATGAGCATCCCCATTGCCCCTGAAACCCCCGACCCCAATATCGACAAGCCAGCCTTGCCACCCGTTCCCCCGGCGCCGCCAGAGCAAGAGCCTGACCCGCAGCCCATCGGTGACCCGCCTTGTGAGCAAGTGCCGCGAAAGGTGTGAAGCTGGCTGGCCACGACAGAGGGTGATTCGCTGATTTGCTTGACCCCGATCACCCTCTGTTCCACAGAACTGCGTTAAAGGCGCGCAAAGCCTGTAAAACCGGGGCACAGCCCCGGATGCAGCAGATTGTCGCAGGCCGTCGCCAGAGCGCATCTGATCCGGTTTTAAATCAAATACCTGAGCCTGTTCTGCAAACAGTTCGCTGGGCATAGTGCTCATGCCTGATGGAGGCTGATGAGCGAAAGACCATGAGCGAACAAATTCCCGTCCAGATACTTGAATCATTTGAGGCTCCCCGACCAAGGGCCGCAAAAATCAAAAACAAGTCCAGCGACAACCTGATTCACACCCGCAGTTTCACCGGCCTGTTCCGCACCCTGCGGATCCTGGGCGCAGGCCTGTTGTTTTTGCTGTTCTTTGGCACGGTCTGGCTGAATTGGGACGGCCGCCAGGCGGTCCTTTGGGATTTATCTGAAAGCAAATTCCATATCTTCGGCGCAACCTTCTGGCCGCAGGACTTTATCCTGCTCTCGGCACTGCTAATCATTGCCGCCTTCGGCCTGTTTGCGATCACGGTATTTGCCGGCCGGGTGTGGTGTGGCTACACCTGCCCGCAAAGCACCTGGACTTGGCTGTTTATGTGGTGCGAAAAGATCACCGAAGGTGATAGAAACCAGCGCATAAAACTGCAAGCCGCACCCTGGCGCCTGAACAAGATCCTGCGCCGCACGGCCAAGCACTCGCTGTGGCTGGCCATCAGCGTGATGACCGCGCTGACCTTCGTCGGCTACTTCACGCCGGTACGGCCGTTGGCCACTGAATTGCTGACCCTGGAAATCGCCGGTATCAGCCTGTTCTGGATGCTGTTTTTCACCGGTGCCACCTATCTCAGCGCCGGCTGGCTGCGCGAGGCGGTGTGCATGCACATGTGCCCGTATGCACGGTTCCAGAGCGTGATGTTCGACAAGGACACCCTGGCCATTTCCTATGACGTGGCCCGCGGCGAAAGCCGTGGCCCGCGCAAGCGCGGGGTGGAGCCCAAGCAGACCGGGCTGGGGGATTGCATCGATTGCCATATGTGCGTGCAGGTCTGCCCCACCGGCATCGATATCCGCGATGGCCTGCAAATGGAATGCATCGGCTGCGCAGCCTGTATCGATGCCTGCGACTCGGTGATGGAAAAAATGGGTTACGCCCCGGGCCTGGTGCGCTACACCTCCGAGCACGAACTGCAAGGCGGCAAGACCCACCTGCTGCGCCCGCGCCTGATCGGCTACGCCGTGGTACTGGTGGTGATGATCGGCGCGCTGGTGATGGCCCTGAACATGCGTACCATGGTGTCCCTGGACGTGATCAAGGACCGTGGCCTGTTCCGCGAGAACAGTCAGGGCCAGATCGAGAACATCTACAGCCTGAAAATCATCAACAAGACCCAGGAACCGCAGCACTATCGGGTGTCGTTGCAGGACGCCGAGGACTTCCAGTTGCAGGGCAAGACCGAACTGACCCTGGCCCCCGGCGAGATTGTCGATGTGCCGGTGTCTGTCGCACTACTGGCCGAGCGCCCGAAAAGCAGCTCGCAGACCCTCGAATTTGTGGTCACCGACACCGATGAACCGAACATCCGCAGCGTGGCCAAAAGCCGTTTCGTTGCACCGCTGAACCGTTAATCTGCAAATATGTTGTGTGTGGGAGCGGGCTTGCTCGCGACAGGATCGCTGCGGTGTGTCAGACCAATCGCGGTGAGGCTATCGCGAGCAAGCCCGCTCCCACACATTTGTACTGCGTGCAACCCAACGCCGGACCGAGCCTTACCCCATGAAACGCTATGAAAAATTCGCCGACGATATTGCCGAACTGATCCGCTCCGGGGTGCTCGGCCCCGGGCAGCGCGTGCCTTCGGTGCGCTATGCCAGCCAGACCTATGGGGTCAGCCCCTCGACGGTGTTCCAGGCCTATTACCTGCTGGAGCGCCGCGGCCTGATCCGGGCCAAGCCGCGCTCGGGCTATTTCGTCAACACCCACACCCCCGGCGCCTTCTGTGAACCGGTGTTCAGCGGCCATGTCACCGAATCCACCCAGGTGGATGTCAGCGCCCTGGTGTTTTCGGTGCTGGACTCCATCAAGGACCCGCACACCGTGCCATTCGGCTCGGCCTTCCCCAGCCCGATGCTGTTTCCGCTGCAGCGCCTGGCCCGTTCGATGGCCACCGCCAGCCGCGAGATGGACCCGCGCATGGTGGTCACCGACATGTCCCCCGGCAACCCGCAACTGCGCCGGCAAATAGCCCTGCGCTACATGGTCGGCGGGCTGATGCTGCCGATGGAAGAGCTGCTGATCACCAATGGCGCGCTGGAGGCCCTCAACCTGTGCCTGCAGGCCGTCACCGAGCCCGGCGACCTGGTGGCCATCGAGGCCCCGGCGTTCTACGCCTGCCTGCAAGTACTGGAGCGGCTCAAGCTCAAGGCCGTGGAAATCCCGGTGCACCCCCGTGATGGCATCGATCTCGGGGTGCTGGCACAAACCCTGGAGCGCCACCCGATCAAGGCCGTGTGGTGCATGACCAGCTTCCAGAACCCGATTGGCGCGACCATGCCCGAGGCCAAGAAACAGGCGCTGGTCGAACTGCTGCGCACGCATCAGGTGCCGCTGATTGAAGACGATGTGTACGCCGAACTGTATTACGGCCAGCACCCGCCCAAACCGGCCAAGGCCTTTGATACCGAAGGGCTGGTGATGCATTGCGGCTCGTTTGCCAAAAGCCTGGCACCGGGCTATCGCATTGGCTGGGTGGCGGCGGGCCGTTACGCGCAGAAAATCGAACGGCTGAAACTGATGACCTCGCTGTGCGCCTCCATGCCGGCCCAGGCTGCCATTGCCGATTACCTGCAACACGGCGGCTACGACCGGCACCTGCGCAAGTTGCGCTATGCCCTGGAAGAACAGCAAAGCGCGATGCTGGCGGCCATTGCCCGGTATTTTCCGGCGCAGACACGGGTCAGCCAGCCGTCGGGCGGTTACTTTCTGTGGCTGGAGCTGCCCGAGCAGATGGACTCGCTCAAACTGTTCCAGATGGCGTTGGCGCAAGGGATCAGCATTGCACCGGGGCCGATCTTCTCGGCCACCCAGCGCTTTCGCAACTGCATCCGCCTGAACTATGGCAGCCCGTGGGATGCTGCTTGCGAAAAGGCCATGGAAACATTGGGCAAGATCGTCAAGTCGTTCAGTTGATGCCCACATTCCTGTAGCAGTTGCCGAAGGAACGAGGCTACGTTCGAGATGGTGCGCCACCGCGACGAAGCGCTCGTAAAACCTTCACCCGTGATTTGACTGAAAGACCGAGGTTCAGGCTTTACGACGACTGCGTCGCCGAACGCAGCCTCGTTCCTTCGGCAGCGGCTACAGGGGCAATCTCACCCCGGCATACAGGTGAAGTCCGCCGTGTGTGCCACTTCCTTGCCGTGGCCATCCACCAGCCTTGCGCTGATCTCAGGCCCCAGGCTCGATTCGATTAGTTGGTAGCGCTCGCCGGCCTTGAACCCGGTGTAGTTGACCTTGCCCTGGCAATCCACCTGGTTTTCATCGCCCGTGGCCCCTTCAAACAAGGTCACGTCCAGGCGGTGGGCACCGGGGGTGACTTCGAAGTAGCGGCCATCGTTGATGTTTTTGCCATCCACGCGTTCGGCCATCAGGTCACTGTTGCCCTCTTCTTTAAGACCGATCCACGCCTCGCCCGGGTCTTGCCTGGGCATCGGCCCGGCACAGGCCGACAGCAAGAGCACCAGGCCCAGGGAGGGAATCAGCAACAGCGGTTTAAGGTTCATCGCAGGCGTGCCTCGAAACAATGGAGTAGGCCTCAAGCTTGCAGCGCCCCGCGCCTTGCGCCAAATGAATGAAAGTGAAGGGAAATTCAGCCCGTTACTAAAGGAACCTTCACGTTGCTGAAAGCGGATCGTTAGGTTTGAGCGGTGAGACTGCCGAGGTTTGCAATTCCACTCCCCGGAGGTCCAGGCATGCTCGGGCTGGTAAAGACCGCACTGCACAAGCCCTACACGTTTATCGTGCTGGCGATTTTCATCTGCATCATCGGGCCGCTGGCGGCTGTTCGCACCCCCACGGATGTGTTCCCCGACATCGGTATTCCAGTGGTGGCCGTGGTGTGGCAATACACCGGGCTGGCCCCGGCGGATATGGCGGGCCGGGTGATCTACACCTACGAGCGCTCGCTCAGTACCACAGTCAACGACATCGAACATATCGAGTCGCAGTCACTGCCCGGCATGGGCATCGTGAAAATTTTCTTCCAGCCCGGGGTCGATATTCGTACCGCCAATGCGCAAGTGACGGCCGTGTCACAAACCGTACTCAAGCAAATGCCGCCGGGCATTACCCCACCGCTGATCCTCAATTACAGCGCCTCGACCGTACCGATCCTGCAACTGGCGTTCTCCAGCCCTACCTTGTCGGAAGCGAAAATCCGCGATCTGGTGCAGAACAATATCCGCCTGCCCCTGAGTGCCCTGCCCGGCCTGGCCATGCCCACCCCCATGGGCGGCAAGCAACGCCAGATCACCCTCGACCTCGACCCCCAGGCGCTGGCGGCCAAGGGCCTGTCGGCGCAGGACGTGGGCAATGCCCTGGCGGCGCAGAACCAGATCATCCCGGTGGGCACCGCCAAGCTCGGTACATATGAGTACACGGTGTTGCTCAATAACAGCCCCAAGGCCATCGACGAACTCAATGACCTGCCGATCAAGACCGTCGATGGTGCGCTGATCACCATCGGCCAGGTGGCCCATGTGCGTGATGGCTCGCCGCCGCAAACCAATATCGTGCGGGTCGACGGCCACCGGGCAGTGCTGATGCCGGCGCTGAAGAACGGCAATATCTCAACGCTGTCCATTGTCGACGGCATTCGCGGGATGCTGCCGCGCATCAACGAAACCCTGCCGCCCTCCCTGAAAACTTCGTTGCTGGGCGACGCCTCGGTGTTCGTCAAGCAATCGGTGGGCAGTGTGGCCCAGGAAGGCATTATTGCCGCCCTGCTGACCAGCGCCATGATCCTGCTGTTCCTCGGTAGCTGGCGTTCAACCCTGATTATTGCCGTGTCGATCCCCCTGGCCGTGCTGTCTGCGATCGCACTGCTGGCCCTGAGCGGGCAAACCCTCAATGTCATGACCCTCGGCGGGCTGGCGCTGGCGGTGGGGATTCTGGTGGACGATGCCACCGTCACCATCGAAAACATCAATTGGCACCTTGAACAGGGCAAGTCGGTGCGCGACGCGATCCTCGACGGCGCCAAGCAGATCGTCGGCCCGGCCTTCGTGTCGCTGCTGTGTATCTGCATCGTGTTTGTGCCGATGTTCATGTTGCAAGGCATTGCCGGCTACCTGTTCCGCCCGATGGCACTGTCGGTGATTTTCGCCATGGGCAGCTCCTTTATTCTGTCGCGCACCCTGGTGCCGACCCTGGCGCTGTTTCTGCTCAAGCCACATGTGCCGGAGGAAGGTGCCGGGCATCACCCAGAAGACGGCTACATCAACCATCACGAGGGTGACCAGCACAGCAAGCAGCACTCGGCACCTGTGCGTGCGCTATTGAGCTTTCAGGCCGGTTTCGAGCGGCGCTTCTCGGCGGTGCGCGATGCCTATTACGCACTGCTGGAGTTGGCCCTGGCCAACCGCAAGCGCTTTTTGCTGGGTTTTATGGCCTGCGTGCTAGCCTCCTTTGTGTTGCTGCCAAGCCTGGGCCAGGACTTTTTCCCGGCCACCGATGCCGGGGCCCTGGCCCTGCATGTGCGCTTGCCGCTGGGGACACGCATCGAAGAAAGCGCTGCGGACTTCGACCGCATCGAATCGCGCATTCGTGAAATCATCCCCGCCGACCAGTTGGACACCGTGATCGACAATATCGGCATTCCTCTTAGCGGCATCGATATGGCCTACAGCAGCAGCGGCACAATCGGCCCACAGGACGGCGATATTCAGGTCACCCTCAAGGAAGGCCACAGCCCTACCGCTGACTATGTAAAGCGCCTGCGTGAAGCGCTGCCAGAGAGCTTTCCCGGCAGCCAGTTCGCATTTTTACCGGCGGATATCAGCACCCAGATCCTCAACTTCGGCGCCCCGGCACCGCTGGACGTGAAGATCTCCGGGCATGACGACGAGGCCAACCGCGCCTATGCCCTGGAACTGCAACGGCGCCTGCAACATGTGCCGGGCATTGCCGATCTGCGCATTCAGCAGTCGGTGGGGTACCCGTCGCTGCAGGTCAAGGTCGATCGCCTGCGCGCCAATGGCCTGGGGATTACCGAGCGTGACGTAACCAACAGCATGGTCGCGTCGCTGGCAGGCAGCTCCCAGGTGGCGCCGACGTTCTGGCTCAACCCGCAAAACGGTGTGTCCTACGGCGTGGTCGCGGCCACACCGCAATACCGCCTGGACAGCCTGCCGGCGCTGGAAGCGTTGCCGGTAACGGGCAGCAACGGCCAGTCACAAATCCTCGGCGGGCTGGCCACCATCAGCCGCGTAGAAAGCCCGGCCGTGGTCAGCCACTACAACATCCAGCCGACGCTGGACCTGTACGCCAATATTCAGGGCCGCGATCTGGGCTCGGTGGCGGCGGATGTGCAAAAGGTGATTGACGGCGCGGCCGACCTGCGGCCCAAAGGCGCAATCATCAGCCTGCATGGCCAGATCGACGCCCTGCATGAGGCCTTCAGCGGCCTGAGTTTTGGCCTGCTCGGCGCGGTGGTGCTGATCTACCTGCTGATCGTGGTCAACTTCCAGTCCTGGGTCGACCCGTTCGTGATCATCACCGCCCTGCCCGCAGCCCTGGCCGGGATTGTGTGGATGCTGTTCCTCAGCGGCACCTCGCTGTCGGTGCCCGCCCTGACCGGCGCCATCCTGTGCATGGGGGTGGCTACGGCCAACTCGATTCTAGTGGTGAGCTTCTGCCGCGAACGGCTGGCCGAGCATGGCGATGCCCTCAAGGCGGCGCTGGAAGCGGGCTACACACGCTTCAGACCGGTGTGTATGACCGCACTGGCGATGATGATTGGCATGCTCCCGCTGGCCTTGTCAGAAGAACAGAACGCCCCCCTCGGACGCGCCGTTATTGGCGGTCTGATGCTGGCCACCGTTGCCACCCTGCTGTTCGTGCCCGTGGTGTTCAGCCTGGTGCACGGCCGTGAAAAAAATCGCGCTGCTGCTGGAGAAACTTCCCATGTCGTCTGATCAAAAACCTTCGCGCAAGCGCTTGATGTACCTGGGCATCGGTGGCCTGACCCTGGCTGCCTTGCTAGTGGCCAACGGCCTGGCCGCCCGCAGTCGCCACGAACAGGCGGTGAGCCAATGGACCGAAGCGGCCGCACTGCCGATTGTCAGCGTGTTCCAGCCACTGCAGAACGCCCACGGCGACACCCTGCGCCTGCCCGCGCACCTGGAAGCGTGGAGCAAGGCGCCTATCCATGCCCGGGTCAACGGCTACCTGCAAAGCTGGCAGACCGATATCGGCAGCAAGGTCAAGGCCGGGCAAATTCTGGCAGTGATCGACAGCCCCGATCTGGATCAGCAACTGGCCCAGACCCGCGCGCACATGCGCCAGGAGCAGGCCAACGCCCGGCTGGCGGCCACCACGGCCACGCGCTGGCAAAACCTGCTGGCCAGCCACTCGGTATCGCGCCAGGAGGCCGACGAAAAACTGTCCAATGCAGCCGCCGCCAGGGCCAATGCCCAGGCTGCCGAAGCTGATTACGCACGCCTATCGACGCTGGAAGCCTACAAGACCATTCGTGCGCCGTTCGCCGGCACCATCACCGCGCGCCACACCGATATTGGCCAGTTGATCAAGGCCGACACCGACAGCGATACCGAGCTGTTCGATATCGCCGACACCCACCAGCTGCGCCTGTATGTGCCGGTGCCGCAGAACTACGCCAGCGTGATCCGCCCCGGCATGCAGGTGCAGCTCAACGTACCGGAACATCCGGGGCAGACGTTCAACGCAACACTGATCGGCAACTCGACCGCGATTGATCAGCGTTCCGGCACCCTGATGGCCCAGTTTGTCGCGCAAAACCCCGGCGACGCGCTGATGCCCGGCGACTATGCCGAGGCGGTGCTGTCGATCCCGGCCGATACCCACGGCGTCAGCATCCCGGCCAGCGCGTTGATCTTCCGCGCCCAGGGCACCCAGGTGGCGGTGCTCGACAGCGCTCGGCATGTGCACTTGCAAACCATCCATATCGGCCTTGACCTGGGTGAGCGACTGGTGATCGACCAGGGCCTTAAGGCGGCCGACACGGTCATCGACAACCCGCCTGACGCCTTGCGTGAAGGTGATTCGGTGAAACTGGCCAACGCAGGAGCCCCCCATGCAGCCAAGGCTTAAACGCAGCGCCCTGTTACTGGCCCTGGCGTTGCAGGGCTGTTCGCTGGCGCCGATCTACAAGACCCCCGACCTGCAACTGCCCGCGCACTACCGCGAGCAAAGCAGCGACGGCCCGTGGCACAGCGCGCAACCGGCCGACCAGCTGTCACCGCAGTGGTGGCGGGTGTATCAGGACGAACGCCTGAACAGCCTGCAACAGCAGTTGCTCAAGGCCAACCCGGATCTGGCCGCGGCGCTGGCGCACTTTGATGCAGCGCAGGCATATGCCAGCCAGTTGCACGCCGGGCTCTTTCCACAAGTTAGCGCCAGTGGTCAGCCGCTGCGCCAGCGCCAATCAGACAACCGACCGTTGCGCGGCAGTACTCAACCTCCCGTCTACAACAGCAATACGGCGGGGTTTGCGCTGAATTTCGACCTCGACCTGTGGGGCAAAATCCGCAATCAAGTGGCAGCAGGAGATGCCCAGGCCCAGGCCTCGGCGGACGATCTGGCCGTGGCGCGCCTTAGCCTGCAACGCCAACTGGCCAGCCTTTATGTGCAAATTGACGGGCTGGATGCCCAGCAGCAGATCCTGTCCCGCTCGCTGGATGATTACGGCCAGGCCCTGGCATTGACCCGCTCGCGCTATGAAGGGCAAATCGCCTCCGAACTTGACCTGACCCGCGCCCAGAGCCAATTGGCCGAAGCCGAGGCGCAACTGGACGATGTGCGCGGCCAGCGTAACCTGGCCGAACACGCCATTGGCGAACTGGTGGGCGAGCCCGCCAGCAGCTTCCAGCTGGCGCCAGGCAAGCAGACCCTGGGCCTGCCCGACCCGCCGCACACCCTGCCCAGCACCCTGCTGCAGCGACGCCCCGACATCGCCGCAGCCGAACGCCGGGTATTTGCCGCCAACGCCGGGATCGGCGTGGCGAAAGCGGCCTGGTACCCGGACTTCAGCCTGACCGGCCTGCTGGGCGGGCAAACCCAGGGCAGCGGCAACTTGCTGTCTGCTGGTAATCGGTTCTGGGCGTTGGGGCCGTTGGTCAACCTGCCGATTTTTGACGGTGGCAGGCTGGATGCTCAGGAGCGCCAGGCCAGGGCTGAATTTGCAGAAGCCTCGGCCCACTACCGCAGCCAGGTGTTGCACGCGGTGCGCGAAGTTGAAGATAACCTGGGCCAGCTGCGCGACCTGCAACAGCAAAGCCTCGACGAACAGGCCGCGGCCAACGCGGCCGAACACACCCGGGCCATTGCCACCCACAGCTACGAAGCGGGCGCGGTGAGTTACCTGGACGTCGTCACCGCCCAGACCGCCGCCCTGCAGGCGCAGCGCCAGGTACAAGCCCTGCGCACCCGGCAGTTGCAGGCCAGCGTGGGGTTATTGACGGCCCTAGGGGGTGGTTGGGATCAGTCAGTACAAAACCTGTAAATACTCTGTTGCCGGTTACGGGTTCCTTGTATGAGCTGACTCGCGGAGCAAGGCTGCGTCCGGCTGTGTAGCGGCCTTAAAGCTCGGAGTCGGGTTTAACCGGTACGCGCAGGTGCCTAGTTTTACGACTGTTGCGTCTCAGTGGCGCACCCAGCCGGACGTAGCCTCGTTCTACTCGTCTACGGCTACAGGAAAACAGTTAACCCGAGTACATATCCAGCATTCGCGTTTAACTGAAATTATGGTTTCGCCCTTACGGCGAGTCCCTTTTGTCAAACAGCCACAAAAGGAACCAAAAAGGCCTTGCCCCTGGCGTACGGCCTTCGCTGCGCTCAGGTTCCCTCACTCCGGTCCCGCTCCGTGGGCCCGCCGCCACGGGCCATCCATGGCCCATCGCGGCTCTCCCGGCATCCATGCCGGTCGGCCCACTGCGCAGAACCTCCTCTCGGCCTCCCGATGGGGCAGGTAGATCAAGATCGAAAGCAGATCAAAAACCTCCGAGGCGGCCAACTGGCCGACCTGTTGGCGCAAGTGTGTACGGCGCAATCTTTGTAGTAGTTGACGAGCGGAGCGAGGCTGCGTAGCGGCCCTAAAGCCCGGGAGTCGGATCTAACTGGCACACCACAGGCGTCTGGTTTTACGACTGCTGCGTTGCAGTGGCACACCAAACCAGACGTAGCCTCGTTCTACTCGTTAACTGCTACAGATGAGAGCGTGCTTCAGATGCGAATCCTGTAGCCGCTGCCGCAGGCTGCGACAAGGGCCGCAGGCCCTTCGCTTCAGGTCAAAGCACAGGTCGCGGCGCAACCCGTCGCAGCCTCGCTGTGCTCCTCAGCGGCTACACACCGTTTTCGAAGCCGCCAACATCGCCTTGAGCAGCACGGCACACCCCGCCGCGAGATCCTTGGGATCGGCGTTTTCGATTTCGTTGTGGCTGATGCCACCTTCGCACGGCACAAATATCATGCCCGCCGGGCCCAACTCGGCCAGGAAGATGGCGTCATGCCCTGCCCCGCTGACAATATCCATGTTCGACAAGCCCAGTTCATTGGCCGCATCACGTACCGCGCTGACGCAATCAGGGTTGAAGTACAAAGGCGGAAAATCCGCAGTGGGCGTCAGTTCAAAACTCAGGCCATGCTCTTTGCAGGTGGCCTCGATGACCCCGCGCACCTGTTCGATCATCGAGTCCAGGCGCTCGGGCAGCAAATGCCGGAAATCCAGGGTCATGCGCACTTCTCCGGGGATCACGTTGCGCGAACCCGGGTAGGCTTGCAGGCAACCCACGGTGCCGCAGGCATGGGGCTGGTGGCCGAGGGCAGCCTGGTTGACGGCAGCCACCACGGCCGCCGCGCCCACCAGGGCGTCCTTGCGCAGATGCATGGGCGTCGGCCCGGCATGGGCTTCGACGCCGCGCAAGTTGAGGTCGAACCATTTCTGCCCCAGGGCACCCAGCACCACACCGATGGTCTTGCGCTCGTCTTCGAGGATCGGCCCTTGCTCGATATGGGCTTCAAAGTACGCCCCCACCGGATGCCCGCTGACCTTGCGGCTGCCGGCATAGCCGATCGCATCCAGGGCTTCACCCACGGTTACGCCCTGGGCATCGGTTTTGGCCAGGGTTTCTTCGAGGGTGAATTTTTCTGCAAATACCCCGGAGCCCATCATGCACGGCGCAAATCGCGAGCCCTCTTCGTTGGTCCACACCACCACTTCCAGCGGCGCTTCGGTCTCGATGTTGAGGTCGTTGAGGGTACGCAGCACTTCAACCCCGGCGAGCACGCCGAAGCAGCCATCAAACTTGCCGCCCGTGGGCTGGGTGTCGATATGGCTACCGGTCATTACCGGTGGCAACTCGGGGTTGCGCCCGGCGCGGCGGGCAAAGATATTGCCCACGGCATCCACGCTGACGGTGCAGCCCGCCTCTTCGCACCAGCGCACGAAAATATCCCGGGCCTGACGGTCGAGGTCGGTAAGGGCCAGGCGGCACACGCCGCCTTTGACCGTGGCGCCAAGCTGGGCCAGTTCCATCAGCGAGGCCCACAGGCGCTCGCCGTTGATCGATTGCGGGCGTTGCTGTTGCAGCTCTTGTGCAGCGTTCATGGTGTTTTCCTCAGGCATTTTTTATAGGAGTCGGCTTCAAACCGAGCCTTCGACGGTCTCGACCTGCTGGCTGCCCAGACGGTGCAGCGCGTAGTAAATCCCGGCCCCGAGCAACGACCCGGTAAACCAGCCGAAATCGTAGAACCAGCTAAAAGCGTTGCTGCCCAGTGACAGCAGGGTCAGCACCACAGGTACGCCAAAGGCGATAAAACCGTTCCAGTGCCAGGCCGGATACACGCCGTCGCGGTACAACCCGGCGAGGTCGAGTTTTTGCTGACGAATGATGAAATAGTCGACCACCATGATCCCGGCAATCGGGCCCAGCAGGCTGGAATAACCCAGCAGCCAGTTGGAATACACCGTCTCCAGGCTCACGTCCGAGACCAGCAGGCCGAGTTTTTTCAGCAGTTCATGGGCCATCAGCGCCAGCCCCACCAGGCCGGTCAATATCACCGCCGTGGTGCGGTTGATCAGCTTGGGGGCGATGTTCTGGAAGTCATTGGTGGGCGATACAATATTGGCCGCGGTGTTGGTCGACAGCGTGGCAATGATGATCAATGCCATCGCCAGTGCCACCCAACCCGGGCTCTGGATATGACCGATCAGGCTGACCGGGTCGGACACGGTAACGCCGACCAGTTTTTCCGACGCGGCGGTCATCACCACACCCAGGGCGGCAAACAGGAACATGGTCAGCGGCAGGCCAAAAATCTGCCCCAGGATCTGGTCTTTCTGGCTTTTGGCGTAGCGGCTGAAGTCCGGGATGTTCAGGGACAAGGTGGCCCAGAACCCCACCATCGCGGTCAGGCCGGCAAAGAAGTAACCATACACGCTGGCGCCTTCCGGGCGTTTGGGTGGCTGGGCCAGCAGTTCGGTCATCGACACGTTGGGCAACGCCCACACCAGCAGACCCAGACCGACCAGCACCAGCAGCGGTGCCGACAGGGTTTCCAGCCACTTGATCGACTCGGCGCCGCGCAACACCACCCACAGGTTGAGCGCCCAGAAAATCATGAAGCCGATCACTTCACCGGTACCCCCCAGGCTTTTCCAGCCCTCGAACACCGAGCCCAGAAACAGGTGAATGGCCAGGCCACCGAACAGCGTCTGGATCCCGAACCAACCACACGCCACCAGGGCGCGGATCAGGCACGGAACGTTGGAGCCGATAATGCCGAAGGAAGAGCGCAGCAACACCGGAAAGGGAATGCCGTATTTGGTGCCCGCAAAAGCGTTGAGGGTGAGTGGGATCAATACCACTATATTGGCCAGCAAGATTGCCAGCAGTGCCTCACCGACCGACAACCCGAAATACGCGGTCAGTACCCCGCCCAGGGTGTAGGTGGGCACGCAAATGGACATACCGACCCACAGGGCAGTGATATGCCATTTGTTCCAGGTGCGTTCGTGCACCTGGGTGGGGGCGATGTCTGGGTTATAGCGGGGGCTGTCGAGGACTTCAGGCCCGGCGTCCAATTCGTACAAGCCGTTACGTTCGGTGACTTTTGATCTGCTCGGTTGCATGTTCGATCACTCTCTTATTTGTGCTGTCAGGCCCTGCACATGGATACAGGGCGTTTCCCTTGCCTGGATACTCACTTGTCTGCATCGGCCCGCGCGGTCATGACAGCGACAATCAAGAACTGTGCCGTGTTAGTTGCACCTTCCCCGCACACTGGCTTTTATCACTTGCAACTCTCTGGTTTTAAAACTGTTTTAACCTCGTATTCAAATGACTCTCATTCCTATTTATCCCTGGTGTTGTTTTTTTGATATAGCCAAATGAAACAACTCGGTGCGTGCTTATTTAATTTATCGATTCATCCCCTTCGCCCTGCGCACTCAAGCGCCTGATTTCGCATAAGAAACTTCGCTTATATTTGATTCCTGTCAAGTGCGTCAAAATGGTGAGTGCGTGCATCATTTTGGTGATTTGTTTTAAAAACATATATAAATCAATTAGTTAACTCAAATGTACATCTTAAAAAATAAAGTTTGATCATTTTCAAACAACCCTCTAGATTTTATTCCTGTCACCAGTGGCAGGAATGCAAACTCCCCACTAATTTTAATAACAACACTTAGAGCCGGCTCAAGCCGGTCAGCCTGCGAGGAACTCCGTATGTCGCTGTTAATCCGTGGCGCTACGCTTGTGACCCATGATGAAAGTTATTGTGCGGATGTTTATTGTGCTGACGGTCTAGTCCGCGCAATTGGTACTGATCTTGATGTTCCTGCAGACTGCGAAGTGCTCGATGGCAGCGGCCAGTATTTGATACCGGGTGGTATTGACCCCCACACTCATATGCAATTGCCATTTATGGGCACCGTCGCCAGCGAAGACTTTTTCAGTGGCACCGCAGCCGGTCTGGCCGGCGGTACTACATCGATTATCGACTTTGTCATTCCCAACCCGCAGCAGTCCCTGCTGGAGGCTTTTCATCAGTGGCGCGGTTGGGCCGAAAAGTCAGCAGCCGACTACGGCTTTCATGTCGCCATCACCTGGTGGAGCGAGCAGGTACGCGAAGAGATGGCCGAGCTGGTCAGCCATCACGGCATCAACAGCTTCAAGCACTTCATGGCCTACAAGAACGCGATCATGGCCGCCGACGACACCCTGGTGGCCAGCTTCGAGCGTTGCCTGGAACTGGGCGCGGTCCCCACTGTGCATGCCGAAAACGGCGAACTGGTGTACCACCTGCAACGCAAACTCATGGCCCAGGGCATGACCGGGCCGGAAGCCCACCCGCTGTCGCGCCCTTCCCAGGTGGAAGGCGAAGCTGCCAGCCGGGCGATCCGCATTGCCCAGACCATTGGCACGCCGTTGTATCTGGTGCATGTGTCGACCCGTGAAGCACTCGACGAAATTACCTACGCCCGCAGTCAGGGCCAACCGGTATATGGCGAAGTACTGGCCGGGCATTTGCTGCTGGATGACAGCGTGTACCAGCACCCCGACTGGCAAACGGCGGCCGGTTATGTGATGAGCCCGCCCTTCCGCCCCCGCGGGCATCAGGAAGCCCTGTGGCACGGCCTGCAGTCCGGCAACCTGCACACCACCGCCACCGACCATTGCTGCTTTTGTGCCGAGCAAAAGGCCGCCGGGCGCGATGATTTCAGCAAGATCCCCAACGGCACCGCGGGGATCGAAGACCGCATGGCGCTGTTGTGGGATGAAGGGGTGAATACCGGGCGTTTGTCGATGCAGGAGTTCGTCGCGCTGACCTCCACCAACACCGCGAAGATTTTCAATATCTACCCGCGCAAAGGCACGATCCGGGTAGGAGCCGATGCCGATCTGGTGCTGTGGGACCCTTTGGGCACGCGCACCATTTCCGCCAAGACTCACCACCAGAATGTCGATTTCAATATTTTTGAAGGCAAGACCGTGCGTGGCGTGCCCAGCCATACCATCAGCCAGGGTCGCCTGGTGTGGGTCGATGGCGACCTGCGGGCCGAGCGCGGCGCCGGGCGTTACATCGAACGTGCGGCCTACCCCGCCGTGTTCGACTTGTTGAAAAAACGCGCCGAGCACCAGCAGCCGGTGGCTGTTAAGCGCTGAGCCACAAGGTACTGCCCGACAGAGGCAGGAAGATCCCCACAACCGTGAGGCAATCACCGTGATCAAGTCCCTGAATCATTTACCGCATCCGCACGAAAATGCGCAGGTGCTGGCCAGCCATTTTACCGATCTGGCCCCTCCCCTCAGCGCTCGCCAGGCCGTACTGGAAAGCTCACGCTGCCTGTACTGCTACGACGCGCCGTGCGTCAACGCCTGCCCCAGCGACATCGATATCCCGTCGTTTATTCGCAATATTCAGCAGGAAAACGTCCAGGGTGCAGCGCAGAAAATTCTCTCGGCCAATATCCTCGGCGGCAGTTGTGCCCGGGTATGCCCGACTGAAGTGCTGTGCCAGCAAGCCTGCGTGCGCAACAACACGCAAGAGTGCGCGCCGGTGCTGATCGGTTTGTTACAGCGCTATGCCGTGGACCACGCACAGTTCAGCGAGCACCCCTTCAAGCGCGCCGCGCCCACCGGCAAACGCATCGCCGTGGTCGGTGCCGGGCCGGCTGGCCTGGCGTGTGCCCACCGCCTTGCGCTACACGGCCATGAGGTGGTGATTTTCGAAGCCCGGGACAAATCCGGCGGGCTCAATGAGTACGGGATTGCCAAATATAAGCTGGTGGACGATTTTGCCCAGCGTGAAGTGGATTTCGTGCTGCAGGTCGGCGGCATTGAAGTGCGCCACGGCCAGCGCCTGGGCGACAACCTGAGCCTGAGCGAGCTGCATGCGCAATTCGATTCGGTATTCCTCGGCCTGGGGCTGGCAGCCAGTCGCCAGCTGGGCCTGCCCCACGAAGACGCGCCAGGGCTGTTGGCCGCCACTGACTACATCCGCGAACTGCGCCAGAGCGACGATTTGACCCAATTACCCCTGGCCGAGCGCTGCATTGTGCTGGGCGCCGGCAACACGGCCATCGACATGGCGGTGCAAATGGCCCGGCTGGGCGCCCGGGAAGTGAACCTCGTGTATCGCCGCGGGCTTGAGGACATGGGCGCCACCGCGCACGAGCAGGACATTGCCAAGGCCAATCAGGTGCGGCTGATGACCTGGGCGCAGCCACAGGACGTGTTGCTGGACAACACCGGCAAGGTGCGCGGCATGCGCTTTGCCCGCACACGTCTGGAGAACGGGCACCTGGTGACCACCGGCGAAACCTTCGAGCTGGCCGCAGACGCGGTGTTCAAGGCCATCGGCCAGACCTTTGACGATGCCACCCTCAGCGATCCACTGGCGCAAGCGCTCATCCGCGTGGGCGATCGCATCGAAGTGGACGAACAACTGCGCACCAGCGTGCCCGGAATCTATGCCGGGGGCGACTGCACCTCCCTGGGGCAAGACCTGACCGTACAGGCCGTACAACACGGCAAGCTGGCCGCAGAAGCCATGCATGCCCAACTCATGCTTGATCAGGAGGCTGCGTAAATGGCCGATCTTTCAATTGTTTTCGCCGGCATCAAGGCGCCCAACCCTTTCTGGCTGGCTTCCGCGCCACCTACCGATAAAGCCTACAACGTGGTGCGCGCCTATGAGGCGGGCTGGGGTGGCGTGGTCTGGAAAACCCTGGGTGAAGACCCTGCAGCGGTCAACGTGTCGTCCCGCTACTCGGCACACTTCGGTCCCAACCGCGAAGTAATGGGCATCAACAATATAGAACTGATTACCGACCGCTCCCTTGAAATCAACCTGCGCGAAATAACCCAGGTCAAGAAGGACTGGCCGGACCGGGCCCTGATCGTGTCCCTGATGGTGCCCTGCGAAGAAGAGTCGTGGAAATATATCCTGCCACTGGTGGAAGCCACGGGTGCCGACGGCATCGAGCTGAATTTCGGTTGCCCCCACGGCATGCCAGAGCGCGGCATGGGCGCGGCCGTAGGCCAGGTGCCCGAGTACGTGGAAATGGTCACACGCTGGTGCAAGACCTACTGTTCACTGCCGGTGATCGTCAAGCTGACACCCAATATCACCGATGTTCGCCTTAGCGCCCGGGCCGCCCACCGTGGCGGGGCCGATGCGGTGTCGTTGATCAACACCATCAACTCGATCACCAGCGTCGACCTGGAGCGCATGGTGGCATTGCCGATGGTGGGCAGCCAAAGCACGCATGGCGGTTATTGCGGCTCGGCAGTCAAGCCGATTGCACTGAACATGGTCGCCGAAATCGCCCGCGACCCGCTGACCAAAGGCCTGCCCATCTGCGGGATCGGCGGCATTGGCAGTTGGCGCGATGCAGCAGAATTTATCGCCCTGGGTTGTGGCGCTGTTCAGGTGTGTACCGCCGCGATGCTCCACGGATTTCGGATTGTGGACGAGATGAAGGATGGTTTATCACGCTGGATGGACAGTCAGGGCTATACCAGCCTGGATGATTTCTCCGGCCGTGCGGTAGGCAATACCACTGACTGGAAATATCTGGATATCAATTATCAGGTTATCGCCAAGATCGACCAGGACGCCTGTATTGGTTGCGGACGCTGCCATATTGCCTGTGAAGACACCTCGCACCAGGCGATTGCCAGTTTGAAGCAGGCTGACGGCACACACCGTTACGAAGTAATCGACGATGAATGCGTGGGCTGCAACCTGTGCCAGATCACCTGCCCGGTGCAGGACTGTATCGAGATGGTGCCGCATAACAATGGCCTGCCATTTCTGGACTGGAACCATGATCCGCGTAACCCGTATTGCGTGGTTTGAAATGTGGCTGGCGTGATTGACCGCAGTGCCCCTGTCGCAGGCAAGCAAGCTCTCACAGGTATTGTGGGAGCGGGCTTGCTCGCGATGGCATCACCCCGGTGTACCGGACACACCGCATCGCCTGCATCGCGAGCAAGCCCGTTCCCACACGATCGATAAGCAATGTTGCTTACGGCTCCAGCCCGATCCCGCGCAGGATCACGCTGGTGACGGTCTGCACCGCACGCTCAAACTGGATATCGGACAACGGCTGGTGATCGTTGATGATCATCACTTGATGGTCAAAGTCAGCGTAATGCTGGGTTGATGCCCAGATCATGTACAGCAAACTGGACGGCTCCACAGGCAGAATTCGCTTGTCCTGCACCCATTGGCGAATTTTCGCTTCCTTCATCTTGGCCCAGTCGTACAGGCTGGCATCCAGCGCCAGGCCCAGGGTCGGCGCGCCGTGGATCATTTCATTGGCCCAGACTTTAGAACCGTGCGGCCGGGTACGCGAGTGGTTCATCTTGGCGCGGATATAACTGCTCAATACCAGGCGCGGATCATCATAAGTCTCGAAACACAGTGCATCCTGCTTCCACACCTCGAGCAACGCCAGCAATACCGCGCTGTACAGATCAGTCTTGGTGCTGAAGTAATAATGCAGGTTGGAGCGCGGCAACTGCACATGCGCTGCAATATCCGCCATTGCCGTACCTGCAAAGCCTTTTTCGGCAAAAACCTGTTCGGCCCCCAGAAGGATTTTTTCGACATTGCTGCGTCGAATTTCGATCTTGTGATTGCTCATGGCGATTGCCCTTACCGTCGTGCTGCTCTGTTGGACGCCGAGTGGGCAAAAAAATCCTGCACAAAGCGCCGAATAACCCCTGTGGCAGCTACGCTTAGGCGATTACCCGACGCTGCATCTGTTTATTTCGCGGCGGGCAATTCGATCACGTTGGTTTCAATGCCGTCCAGCTTGGGCTTGAGCTTCATCTTTTCCTGGGCCTCAAGCGCCTGGGCCTGGGTGGTAAACGGCCCGATCAGGAAGTGCTGCACACCGCCGTTCTCGTAAATGTAAGGAGTAAAACCGTTGTCAAGAAGCCTGCCGGTGGTGTCAGGAATGGTCGCTCTCTGGCCCTCGGTAATCTCCAAAGCCCAGTGCGCAACAGGGGCTTGGGCCATTGTTGCTTCAGAAGCTGCTTTAGCCCGCTGGATTTTATCGTTAGACTCCTGACCGCAAGCCGTCAAGGCCAAAATTGCTGTCATCACGATGACTATACGCACTGCGTTTCCCCTGTCTGTTTGAATGGGTAGATTTTATCACTGGGGCAGCGGCCTTGCTCTCCTTGAACAAATCCAAAGCGCCCCAATTTAAGGCTTATGCGCGAGAATTTTCCCCGTAAAGGGAATTAAACCTCTGGCCATGTCGTCTGTAATGAGCGGCGCAAAAATACGTACTTAGCAGTATTCTGTAGTCATGACCGAAGCCGCACCGTCTCAGAGACGTGCCTTACAAAGCCATCAAGGAGAAAAAAATGCTGATACTCACCCGCAAAGTTGGTGAAAGCATAAACATCGGTGACGATATTACGATCACTATTTTAGGTGTCAGCGGACAACAGGTCAGAATCGGCATCAATGCACCGAAGGATGTAGCCGTTCACCGTGAAGAAATTTACCAACGTATCCAGGCCGGCTTGAATGCACCTGAAAAGAACGAACAGCCATAAGCCTGTGAGGCATCAGCCCCAGGCTTGAGGTCAGGGCTGCTCAGCCAGCCCTCCTCAACGCATCTGCGCCCGGCACCTGCCACGGCACTGCTCCCCTTGCCACACCCTTCTCCTTTTCAAGAGATATGTCTTGTCGACTTGACCGTTTCACGGTTAGCGACCACGCTCATTCCTCGCAGAAGGCTCCAGACAGCTGAACCACTGCGCGCCAGGGTGTTTGCATTGTGACGCCTTGAGAAACTCCTCCACCCTTCAGCCCTTCGTCGGGCTGGACCTGTACCGTCAAGGAATGAAAGACATGTCCGATTTAATCGTAGTGGGATTTTCAGACACCGAAAAAGCAGACCGTGCTCTCACCAAGATGGTTTCGCTAAGCAAAGAGCACCTGGTAGAGCTGGAAGATGCGGTGATTGTGGTGCGTAATGCCGAAGGCAAGATTCATATCAAGCAAAGCGTCAACCTGACCGCGATCGGGGCCACTTCAGGCCTGGTCACCGGCGGCCTGTGGGGCGCGCTGGTCGGGCTGCTGTTTCTCAATCCCCTTGCAGGCTTTGCCATCGGTGGCGCGCTGGGTGCTGGCACTGGCGCCCTGTCAGGTTCGTTGAGCGATTACGGGATCGATGACGATTTCATCAAGTCATTGAGCGAAACCATTCCCAATGACTCCTCGGCCCTGTTCGTACTGCTGCGCAAGTTCCAGCCGGAAAAAGTGTTGAAGGAACTGGAAGACTCGGACTTCAAGGGCAAGGTCCTGCGCACCTCCCTGTCCCCGGAACAAGAGCAGAAGCTGCAGGACGCGCTGTCCAAAACCACGGCCGGCGTGCCTTTGGCAAAAACGGTTTAACCCCTGCAGGCCCATTCGACCGCCCTGCGCGGTCGAAACCCCGGGCCTCAGTTCAAGCGCACCGCCGTGCCCGTGGCAAATACCACCAGCATGCCGCCACGACCTGATGGCATGCTGATTTCAAAGTCCAGCCCCATGATCGCATCTGCTCCCAAGGCTTTTGCCCTGTCACGAATTTCGTCCGTGACCTCTGCGCGTGCTTCTTTCAGTGCTCGTTCCAGCGTCTGGGAGCGCCCACCAAAAAAGTCGCGAACTCCGGTAAAAAAATCCCGCACCACGTTAATGCCGTGGACCGATTCGGCACTGACAATCCCCAGGTATTCAGTGGCTTTTCTGCCGTCAATGCTGTGTGTAGTCGTGATGATCATGGCTCTGCCCCTTTTCTTTTTCAGTGACGGGCGAGGTTACCTTATCGCTGCCGCGCTCACTGCTGCTACTGTAACCGGAGTTAACTGAAGGCGCTTTTAATTACACAGCCAGGGCTACTATGCTTAAAGTAGAACAACCAAAAGACGTAAGAGTTGGGACGCCTCGCTCGCTGCTGACCTGAATTCAAAAGCTGCGCCAAGCAATTTTTCGACCCCGCTCAAGGAAGCTCGCAATGGTCCAAAGACAAGTCATCAACGCCTCGGTCAGTCCGAAAGGCAGTCTGGAAACACTTTCCCAACGTGAAGTACAACAGCTGAGTGAGGTTGGCTCAGGCACCAGCTACACGCTTTTCCGCCAGTGCGTACTGGCCATCCTGAACACCGGCGCCCACGTCGATAACGCCAAGACCATCCTTGAGGCCTACCAGGATTTCGAGGTGCGGATCCACCAGCAAGACCGCGGTGTGCGCCTTGAACTGCTCAACGCCCCCGCCGATGCATTTGTCGATGGCGAAATGATCGCCAGTACCCGTGAGATGCTCTTCAGCGCCCTGCGCGATATCGTCTATACCCAGAGCGGCCTGGACAGCCCGCGCATTGACCTGAGCAGCTCTGCCGGCATCACCGACTACGTCTTCCACTTGCTGCGCAACGCCCGCACGCTGCGCCCGGGTGTCGAACCGAAAATCGTGGTGTGCTGGGGCGGCCACTCAATCAATACCGAAGAATACAAGTACACCAAAAAGGTCGGCCACGAACTGGGCCTGCGCAGCCTGGATATCTGTACCGGTTGCGGTCCCGGCGTGATGAAAGGGCCGATGAAGGGCGCGACCATTTCCCACGCCAAACAACGTCTGACCGGTGGCCGCTACCTGGGTCTGACCGAGCCGGGCATCATTGCGGCCGAAGCGCCGAACCCCATCGTCAACGAACTGGTCATTCTGCCGGATATCGAAAAACGGCTTGAAGCCTTTGTCCGCGTCGGTCACGGGGTGATCATCTTCCCCGGCGGTGCCGGCACTGCGGAAGAGTTCCTGTACCTGCTGGGCATTCTGATGCATCCGGAGAACAGGGATGTACCCTTCCCGGTTGTGCTCACCGGCCCCAAGGAAGCCGAACCTTACCTGCAGCAACTGCATGAGTTCGTCGGCGCGACCCTGGGTGAAGAAGCACAACAGCAGTATCAGATCATCATCGACAACCCGGCCGAAGTGGCTCGCCATATGATTGCCGGGCTCAAGGCAGTAAAACAGTTCCGTCGCGAGCGCAACGACGCTTTCCACTTCAACTGGCTACTGAAAATCGACGAAGGCTTCCAGCGCCCGTTCGACCCGACCCACGCCAATATGGCCAGCCTGAAACTGCGCAGCGACATGCCGGCGCATGAATTGGCCATCAACCTGCGCCAGGCCTTTTCCGGGATTGTCTCGGGTAACGTCAAAGAGAAAGGCATCCACCTGATCGAGCAATACGGGCCTTACGAGATCCACGGTGACGCTGCCGTGATGAAGCCGCTGGACAAATTGCTGCAAGCCTTTGTCGAGCAACACCGCATGAAACTGCCAGGCGGCGCGGCCTATGAGCCGTGCTATCGCGTCGTCAGCTGACCTTCACCGTTACAGGGCTTGCCACGCGAAACGCGTCGCCGCAGGGCGCACCTCGCCTGGCCAGCCCCTTGAGGCGTTACTTCAGTGGCGCATACTTTTTCACTTCAACAATCCACTGCGGGTCAAGCCGGGTCTGCCCGGGGTCGATGCCCAGTGCTTCAAGGCGCGCCTTGTGCAAGTCAATCTCGCGCACCATCTGGCTTAATGCACTGGAGTTGGCATCCAGTTGATACATCTGGGTTACGCCCAGGTGATAAAAGCGCAGCAGTTTCAGCGCCGCCACATTCCCCGCCATCACCCCTGCCGTTACATGGTGCATGACATTGGTCACCTTCATCAGGCTGCGCTTGAGTTGCCAGCCATAGACCGCCGCGGCCATCCAGGGTTGTGTCCAGAACAGATAACGCACCAGCAACGCCGTCGCGATCAGGGCGACAATGACCCCGGCCAGGTTCAGGCGAAAATTGTCGCCACCTGCCACGCCCAGCACCATCACCGCCAGCCCGGACACCAGCAGCGCCAGCACGATAAAGGTCAGCGCGATATACAGTGTGCTGCGGCGAGTTTGCTGGCGATAGGTTTCAGGGTTTATCGGTTTTAGTTCAAACATCACTGTTTTATGACTCCAGAATGACGGGGCAACATGCGCCGGCATTATGGCCTGTTAAACGTGTTCAGGCGCGCAATAAACCCAGCGCCTGGTGATACAGCGCCAGGCGCTGGGCCTGACCGTTGAGGCCGCCATTGATGGCCCGGGTAACCCGGTCAAAGTCATCCCCGTCGGCCAGCGCATTAACGTTGCGCGAGTCCCAGTACCAACCCGCCGATTCCACCGCCCATTGCCATTCCTGGAGCAATTGCGGGTTAGTCAACAGGCGCATGTCGCCAAACAGCCCGAGGCTGCACAGCCGGTAATTGGTCTTGCCGGTGATCTGGATCAAGCCACGCCCCCGATACCGCCAGCCATCCCCCGAGTCCTGCGAACCATTGCCCAGGCGATCACTGTAGACCCGGTTGGCGATAGCCTCGGGCCTGCGCTGGAGCACCAGCGCATCGGCATTGGGCACCCGTCGCGAGCGATTGCCCTGGCTGCTCATGACGTAGCTGCCGTCCGCATTCTTTTGCGCAAAACGTGCGCCCCAGGTGGCCGCCAGGCCATCGGCGCTGTAGTTGAGGTTTTCCACCAGTGTGCTGAAGCCTGCGCTTTCATGCCCCACCTGGGCGAGAAATGCGGCAAGGCGCCGGGGGGTGTTGATCTGTCGCCGGCGCGTCGCGGCCTGCACAAAGGGCAGGTACAGGTCCACGGTGCCAGCACTTTTGGGAAACAGTTGCAGCATGATTTCGCGGGTTAACATGATGACTTACTCTTGCTGAATGAACTTGAAAGTGAATCACCCAAAACCCGCCCCTGCGGCCATGAACAACAGTATTAGACCGAGACGACTTGAGTTACGGAAAACACTTACAACTCACCCTTAAACTGCACTGATAGAAACGTCCCTGCCGTTGACTTATAGAGAACCGGATAAACAACACCCTGATATTTTTATACTCAAACAGCCCATACCTGTTTGTAGAACAGGCCTCTGCATATGCCGAATAAAAGGCAATGGACACCCAAGACGCAAACTCATGATTTGCGCCCTTAACAATTTCATCTTGTTATAAATTAAGACTAAGCGAGGCCCACAACCTGTCAAACACCTTCCATCCCCACGAATAAAGGTCAACCATCATTCAACTATTCGTTTGAGGCACTTTACTCCACCCGCCTCACCGAACGATTTTGCCTGTTGACCCAGGGATCTTGCGCGAGGCATTTGTAATGCCAAAGTGTTCCATCCACAACCCGGCACCTTTAGCCTGCCACCGGAATCATGCGCTGCGGCTTGACCGACTTGTATGAAAAGCTCGAATAGATTTCCTTCACCGCAGGCAAGGCTTGCAACACTTCGCGGGCAAACTCGCCGAAGGACTCCAGATCCCTGGCCACCACTTCCAGTAAAAAATCATAACGCCCCGAAATGTTGTGGCAGGCCACGATTTCTGGAATATCCAGCAAACGCTGCTCAAAACTTCTGGCCACCTCCTGGGAATGGGAGGCCATCATGATGCTGACAAATGCCGTCACCCCATAGCCCAACGCCTTGGGCGAAAGAATCGCCTGGTAACCGGTGATCACACCACTGTCCTCAAGCATTTTTACCCGCCGCCAACAGGGCGAGGTGGTCAATGCAACGCTCTCGGCCAGTTGTGCCACCGTGAGCCGGGCATTGCCCTGCAATGCCACGAGCAAGGCCTTGTCGCTTCTGTCCAGGGCGTTTGGCATAAATTGCCTCCAGGTTCGATCGTGGCTGTTTTTTGTTCTAATAAGTGCCGTATTTACCAGCAAATTGGGCATTTACCGCGTTCATTTAAAGCATAGCATTGTAGGAAATATCGGAGAGTTCAACATGAACGATAAAAACAACAACTTCGGCTTTTCTACCCGCGCTATCCATTACGGTTACAACCCGCTGGAAAACCACGGTGCGGTTATCCCCCCTGTTTATATGACCTCAACTTTTGCCTTTGCCACGGCTGAATATGGTGCGGGCTGTTTTTCCGGTGAAGAGCACGGGCATTTTTATACGCGTATCTCCAACCCGACCCTGGCACTGCTGGAAACACGCATGGCGGCGCTGGAAAACGGCGAAGCGGGTGTTGCCTTCAGCTCCGGCATGGGTGCGATTGCCGCCACCTTCTGGACCCTGCTGCGCCCTGGCGATGAAATCATCGTCAACCGTACCCTGTATGGCTGCACCTTTGCCCTGCTGCACCACGGCATCGGTGAGTTCGGGGTAGTGGTCAAGCATGTGGACATGGCCAACCCGGCTGAGCTGGAAGCGGCGATCAGCCCCGCAACGCGGATGATCTACTTCGAAACGCCGGCCAACCCGAACATGCAACTGGTGGATATCGCTGCGGTCTGCAGCATTGCCCAGCGCCGCAGCGACGTCCTGGTGGTTATCGACAACACCTATTGCACCCCGTACCTGCAACGCCCGCTGGAGCTGGGCGCCGACGTGGTGGTGCATTCAGCCACCAAGTACCTGAGCGGGCACAGTGATATCACCGCGGGCATCGTGGTCACGCGCAAGGCGCTGGCCGACCGGATCCGCCTGCAGGGCCTCAAGGACTTGACCGGTGCAGTACTGTCGCCCCATGACGCACACCTGCTGATGCGCGGCATCAAAACCCTGGCCTTGCGCATGGATCGCCATTGCAGCAGCGCCCAGACCATTGCGCAGATGTTGCAGGATCACCCTGCCGTGGAATGGGTGGCCTACCCTGGCCTGCCCAACTTCGCACAGTACGAACTGGCGTGCCGGCAAATGAAATTGCCGGGCGGGATGATTGCCTTTGAACTCAAGGGCGGCATGACCGCGGGCCAGCGCTTTATGAATGCCCTGCAGCTGTTCAGCCGGGCTGTGAGCCTGGGGGGTGCCGAATCACTGGCGCAGCATCCGGCGAGCATGACTCACTCCACCTATACCCTGGAGGAGCGGGCACGGCACGGGATCAGTGAAGGGTTGGTACGCCTGGCGGTGGGCCTGGAGGATGTTGCCGATTTGCTGGCGGATATAGAGCAGGCGTTGTAGGGCAGCGCTGATCCCGACCGTAGCAGCTGACGAGCGGAGCGAGGCTGCGTTCGGCGTGATACGGCACCCGACGCAGTCGTCGCAAAACCGGACACTGCGGTGTGTCAGTTAACCCTGACACTCAGGGTTTACGACGACTGCGTCGTCGAACGCAGCCTCGCTCCGCTCGTCAGCTGCTACACGCAGTGTGAGGACAGGATGAAATATCAACCCGGCGGAATGGTCGCCAAAATACCGATGCCAATGGTCAGCACCAAAAAACCGCCCAAAAACCAAGCCATCTTGTTCATGATGTTTTCCCGTCAGTCGTTCGTAATAAAACAGGCGCAGACCATCAACCGGGCACACACATGTGCTGCTGTGTACTCGCGTCCTTGTCTGTCTCGAAAGGTTGAGGAGAATTTTGCGCCGCTGCCTGCATACATAACAGGCGCAGTTAAAGTGAAAAAATACGGATCAGATGCCCGGCAGCACAAAATGTTCAGGCACAACGCTGCGCTGGTATTCGCCCACCACCGCCTGGCTCAGGCTGACCACCGCTTCATTAAGCTCCAACCCCGCCCCTGTGCGCCAACTGGCGTATACCGCAAAGCCCGGCGCCGTCTCGATCGGCAAGGCAATCATGGCCCCGCTCTGCAATTCGCGGCTGACCAGCACCGGCGGCAAGGCGCCGATACCAAATCCGTCGGCTACCAGTTTGATAATCGCCGCCACCGAGTTGATGCAGCTGATTCGCGGCGCGGCAATGCCTTGCTGGTGCAGAAAGTTGAGCATGTCCTGATGCGGCCGTGACAAGCGCGAAAAGGTCAGCAGGCGCTCCTCACAGAGGTCCGCCAGGTCGACGTAACTGCGGTCCAGGGCAGCCCCCCTGGCGACAATCCAGCTCAGCGGGTAGCTGGCCAGTTGCACATTGCGCACGCCGTCGGCGCGCAGCAAGTCAGTCTGGAAAATCAGGTCCAGCTGCCCTTTGAGCAATTGCTCATTAAGGTTCAGCGCCGTATCGGCGGTCAGCTCGACTTCAACCTGAGGGTAGTCGCGGCTCAGGGCGCTGATCAGGTCCCCCAGCCAGCTATGAATCACGGTGTCCATCACCCCGATGCGCAGGCGCCCGGCAAAGCTGTCCGCCTGCCCCAGCGATTGCAGCAGGCGTTGCTGGGTGGCCAGCATTTCTTCGGCATAGCCCAGTACCTGATGGCCTTCGCGGGTGAGGTTGACCCCGCGCGAGTCGCGCTGGAACAACTGCACGCCCAGCTCGGTTTCAAGCACCGAAATGCGACTGGAGATGGCTGCCTGGGTGCTGGATAACTTTTCGGCGGTCAGACGAAAACTGCCCAGGCGCGCCACCCAGACAAATGTAAGTAGAAATCGCATATTCATGGAGCACGCCTCACCCAAGCAAAACCAGGGCATCACTGTAAACCCTTGCCGCAGTGACAGGCCAGTCGGCTTAAGTCGGTGATTGATAAAACTTTTTTGTTCAGTGGTGACAACTTTTATTGACTGGACGCACACCCCAAAACCACCAACCCTATCGGTCAATGAGGCCCATAGGGTTTCAACAATAAAAAAACACGCTGAGTCCGGCAGCGTACCGATTTTTCGAAAGTGTGCCTGACCGCTTTCGACTTGCTCACGCCAGCCTGCCCTGGTGCTGCAGCAACCAGCTAAAGGGATTGCCCCCTCATGCAAACCGCCGTAAACCTCTGGCCCTTGATTGGCGTGTTCGTCATCATCATTGGCTTTGTGCTGCGCTTTAATCCGTTGCTGGTGGTCAGCGCGGCCGCCATCGTCACCGGCCTTGCCGCCAACTTCCCGCTGGAAAAAATCATCAGCGAAATGGGCGAAGGGTTTCTGCAAACCCGTGCCCTGCAGTTGATCCTGTTGTTGCCCCTGGCCGTTATCGGCCTGCTGGAACGTCATGGCCTGCGCCTGCATGCGCAAAACTGGATTGCCAGTTTCCAGCGCGCCACGGTCGGGCGCTTGCTGATCATGTACCTGTTTGTGCGCGAGACTACCGCCGCCGTTGGCTTGACCAGCCTGGGCGGGCACCCGCAAATGGTCCGTCCGCTGCTGGCTCCGATGGCCGAGGGCGCCGCCGAGAACAAGTACGGCAAACTGCCTGCCCCCGTGCGCCAGAAAGTGCTGGCCATGTGCGCCGCCACCGACAACATCGGTTTGTTTTTTGGCGAAGACGTATTTGTGGCCTTTGGTGCGATCGCGCTGATGCACACCTTCCTGCTCGGCTCCGGGCTGGATGTCGAGCCGCTGCATATTGCTTTCTGGGGGATTCCGACGGCGATTTGCGCCTTTATCGTGCATGCCCTGCGCCTGTATCGCTTTGACCTGATGCTGGAGCGCAGCATGGCCGAAGTAGCCCGCGAAGACGCTGACGCTGCTCAGGAGCTGGCACGATGATTATCTCTATCGAATATTTCTACTGGCTGGCCGGGGTTCTGCTGCTGATCACCGCGGGCATGATCCTGACCGACCGCACCCACCCCAAACGCTGGACCAGTGGCCTGTTCTGGGCGTTGTTCGCCCTGGTGTTCCTGATTGGCGATCGGCTTTCGCCGTTCGTGGTAGGTATCGGCGTGCTGGTCATGGCCGGCATTGCAGGCATTGGCGGCGTTGGCCGTGGTACCCACGCCGAGTTGCATGTCAAGGCTGCGCGGGCCAGTGCCGGGCGTCTGGGGCACAAGCTGTTTATCCCGGCACTGTCGATTCCTCTGGTGACAGTGATTGGTTCGATCCTGCTGAAAAACACCCAGATCGGTGGCGTGCCGCTGCTTGACCCGAAAAACACCACGTTCGTGTCCCTGGGCATCGGCTGCATGATGGCCCTGGTGCTGGCCTGCATTCTCACCCGCGACACCCCGCTGCAAGGCTTGCGTGAATCACGCCGCCTGACCGAAGCACTGGGCTGGACCATGGTGCTGCCGCAAATGCTGGCCATGCTGGGCCTGCTGTTCAATGACGCCGGGGTCGGTACCGCCGTTGCCCACGTCACCACCGCCTATATAAACATGGACTATCGTCTGGTCGCGGTGATGGTCTATGTGCTGGGCATGGCGCTGTTTACCGTGATCATGGGTAACGGCTTTGCCGCCTTCCCGGTGATGACCGGCGGTGTCGGCGTACCGGTGCTGGTGGGCATGTACGATGCCAACCCGGCGGTGATGGCGGCGATCGGCATGTTCTCCGGCTACTGCGGCACGCTGATGACGCCGATGGCGGCCAACTTCAATATCGTGCCCGTGGCCCTGCTGGAACTGCCGGACAAATACGCGGTGATCAAGGCGCAAATGCCCACCGCGCTGATGATGCTGGTGGTCAATATCGTGCTTCTTTATACGCTGATGTGAGGCCCTGATGCGCACTGTACTGCTGACCGGTTTTGAACCGTTCGACCAAGACACCGTCAACCCGTCCTGGGAGGCCGTGCGCCTTTTGGACGGCACCGTGCAGGGCGATGCTCGCATCGTCGCCCGGCAGTTGCCCTGCGCGTTTGCTGCAGCGCCCGAGCGCCTGTATCAGTTGCTGGAGGAATTCACCCCGGCGCTGGTGATCGCCGTCGGGCTTGGCCCCGGCCGCACAGACATCAGCCTCGAGCGGGTAGCGATCAATATCAACGACGCCCGCATCCCTGACAACCTGGGCTATCAGCCGATTGATATAGCGGTGGTGGAGCAAGGGCCTGCGGCGTATTTCAGCACCCTGGCGATCAAGGCAATGGTGCGTGCACTGAGGGCGGCGGGTATTCCGGCGTCGGTGTCGCACACGGCAGGTACTTTCGTCTGCAATCAGGTGTTCTATTGCCTGCAACATGCATTGGCCGGGTCGGGGGTGCGCAGCGGTTTTATCCATGTACCGGCATTGCCGCAACAGGCAGTGGCCGCGGGCGGGCCGTCCATGGCCCTCTCGACCCAGGTCGAAGGGCTGCGCCTTGCCGTGGTGACGGCCCTGAACAGCGAGCACGATGTGCAGGAAAGCGGCGGGCAAGTCTGCTGACGCGCCTGAGAGATGACTGGTGGTTATCAGCCAATCAGCATTCGTCATTGGGCAGTGCCCGCGACAAAAACTACAGTGGTCGCAACAAGGGGCCTTGAAGGCTCGTTGCCGGAATAGCTGCAGCGCAGCATCCCCTGTAGCAGCTGCCGAAGGAACGAGGCTGCGTCCGGCGGCGAAGCCGTCGTAAAGTCAGGTTGTGCGATAGTCCAGTTAAATCCTGCAACCCGCATTTACGAGTGCTTCGTCGCAGTGGCGCACCATCTCGGACGCAGCCTCGTTCCTTCGGCAGCTGCTACGTCCACCCTAAGGAAATCCATATGCCCACCATCACCGGCCAGAACTTCATCGGCGGCCAGCGCAGCGGCGCTGGCAGTGTTCATCTGCACAGCGTGGACGCCAGCACCGGCGAAACACTGCCTTACACCTTTGTCCAGGCCACCGAGGCCGAAGTCAATGCGGCGGTCGGTGCCGCCAATAGCGCCTTCCCGGCCTTTCGCAGCTTGCCGGCCACACGCCGGGCCGAATTTCTGGAAGCCATCGCCGATGAAATCGACGCCCTGGGTGACGACTTTGTCGCCATCGTCTGTCGTGAAACCGCCCTGCCTGCCGCCCGTATCCAGGGCGAGCGCGGACGCACCAGCGGGCAAATGCGCCTGTTCGCCAACGTACTGCGCCGGGGCGACTTTTATGGCGCGCGCATCGATCAGGCGCTGCCGGACCGTCAGCCCCTGCCTCGCGCAGACTTGCGCCAGTGCCGCATCGGCGTAGGCCCGGTCGCCGTGTTTGGCGCCAGCAACTTCCCGCTGGCGTTCTCCACCGCTGGCGGTGACACCGCTTCGGCACTGGCCGCAGGTTGCCCGGTGGTATTCAAGGCCCACAGCGGGCATATGGCAACTGCTGAGCAGGTGGCCCTGGCCATAGTGCGCGCTGCCGAACGCACCGCAATGCCCGCCGGTGTATTCAACATGATCTACGGCGCGGGTGTGGGCGCAGCGCTGGTCAAGCATCCGGCCATTCAGGCCGTCGGCTTTACCGGTTCGTTGTCCGGTGGCCGCGCCCTGTGCGATATGGCCGCCGCCAGGCCCCAGCCAATCCCGGTATTCGCCGAGATGTCGAGCATCAACCCGGTGCTGGTATTGCCACAGGCTTTGCTGGCCCGTGGCGAGCAGATCGCAAAGGAGCTGGGCGGTTCCGTGATGCTAGGCGCGGGTCAGTTCTGCACCAGCCCGGGTCTGGTGCTGGGTATCCGCTCCCCTGAATTCAGTGGTTTTATCACCGCGCTAGGCCAGTTCTTCAGCGCTCAACCGGCGCAAACACTGCTCAACGCCGGGGGCCTGGCCAGTTACAGCAAAGGCATCCAGCGTCTGGCCCAGGTCGATGGCATTCGCCACCTTGCCGGTGCGCCGCAACAGGGCAACCAGGCCAGCCCGCAGCTGTTCCAGGCCAGTGCCAGCCTGTTGATCGGCGGTGCCGAGGTGTTGCAGGAGGAAGTATTCGGGCCGACCACCCTGGTGGTCGAGGTCGCGGACAAGGCACAGTTGCTGCAAGCGCTGCACAGCCTGCATGGCCAGCTGACAGCCACACTGATTGCTGAATCCGCCGACCTTGAGGCCTTCGCCGAGGTGGTGCCAGTGCTGGAACACAAGGCCGGGCGCCTGCTGCTCAATGGCTACCCCACCGGGGTCGAGGTGTGTGACGCGATGGTGCATGGCGGGCCATACCCGGCGACATCCGATGCGCGTGGCACCTCGGTGGGAACGTTGGCCATCGATCGCTTTCTGCGCCCGGTGTGCTACCAGAACTACCCTGACAGCCTGCTGCCGGATGCGCTGAAAAACGCCAACCCGCTGGGGATCGAACGTCTGGTCAACGGCAGCCACAGCCGCAACCCGCTGGATCACTGATCGGCGGCGTAAATCACGGTCTGGGCGCTGTGTCCCGGCACCTGCTTGAGGGTGAAGTAGGTGTCGCCCTCATCGGTCAGGATCTCGTAACCGGCCTTGCTGGCGACACGATTGTTGACGCTGACATGCTTGATGATTTTCGACACCCGCTGGAACTTCACTGTCTGGGTGCCGTTCTGAGCGGGCCCGGTGAGCACATTGACGCTTTGAAACCAGCCCTGGTTCTTTTTGTTCGCCACCAGGGTACTGGTCAGCGCCTCAAAGCGTTCAAGGCGGGTAAACCCCCACAGCGTCTGTTCTTCAACCGTTTGACCGAGTGCTCCGGCACCGGTAAATACAAACAGGTTGATAGCCGGATTGTCTTCACAGAAAAAGTCGTAAGGCACCAGGCCATCGACCATTTTCTTGCCGGCAACGAAGCCTTTTTTATGCACCAGAAACATGGCCACTTCCACTCGATATAGAGTGTCAAAGTCTACGCGGGCGTGGCGTACAGGGCCGTCAAGGCAGTGTAATTTCGTGTAAAGATCAAACACCGAACGCCGCTGTAGCCAATGTAGCCGCTGACGAGCGAAGCGAGGCTGCGAAAAGGACCGAAGGGCCTTCAAAAAGCCGGGGCCGCTTCGCAGCCCATCGCAGCCTCGCTGCGCTCGTCAGCGGCTACAGCGATAGTGGCAAGGTGATTGCCACGCTCAGGCCACCACCCGGCAGGTTGCTCGCCTTGATGCTGCCGCCGTGCATTTCCACCGCCCTTGAGGCAATCGCCAGACCCAGGCCAAAACCGCTACCCGCTTCGCCGGTGCCGCGCTCGAACGGGTCGAAAATCCTCTGCAACCGCGACTCCTCGACACCCGGCCCCTCATCGCTGATCCTCACCGTCAGGCAGTGCCCCGCCGGGCTGGCTTCGGCCACGACCCACACCGCCGTGTCCGACCGGGTATGGCGTACCGCATTGCGGATCACATTCTCAAAGCAGCGATACAGCAACTCGCCACTGACCTGGCTGACAAAGGACGGACACCCCTGCAAGATGACCCGACAGCCCTTGATGCCCGCTTCGAACTGCGCGTCTTCGACGATCAAGTGCAGCAGTTCGATGATGTCCACCGGCTCGCGCGCGATGCTCTCGGGCCGACCCTGCACCCGGGCCAGGGTCAGCAGGGCTTCGATCAGGGTGTCCATGCGCTGCGATTCGCGCTCGATGCGTTCAACCATATCGGCACGGGCCGGGTTTTGATGCAACAAGCCAATGGCGGCCTGCATGCGCGTCAGGGGCGAACGCAATTCATGGGAGATGTCATGCAGCAAGTGTTGCTGGGCATCAACCAGCAGCTTGAGTTGATTGGCCATACGATCGCAGTCTTCAGCCAGATCGACAATTTCATCGCGCCGCGCGCCCATAAACGGTTTTACCCGGGTTTCGAATCGCCCTTGGGCCACATCACTCATCGCCCGGCGCAAATAGGCCAGGGGCCAGGCCAGATAAAAAGCCATAAAGCTACTGAACAGCGCGCTCATCACGGTGCCGATAAGCAACGGCATCAACCCCGGCCCGCCTTCCCCGCCGCCACCATTGCCGGGCACCCGCGTCGACCTGAGCGACAGGATGAGGCCTTCCTTGCTGATCACCGTACGCTCGAACGCCGGGCGCACAATCGGCAACCCGGCCAGCAATTGCCCGTCGCTGTCATACACTGCAATGGCCTCGTCATCGGGGTGGTGCCACACCTGCAGCAACTGTTTGCCAGCCTCGACACCGAACTGGCGCAGCAACTGTTCCTCGCTTTCAAGGATGGTGTCCAGATGCGGATTGCCAGGGCCCTGGCGGCTCAAGGTGATAATGCCGATACCAACAAAAAACGTCAGGCTTGTAGCCAGCCAGAAGGCCAGGAACAGTTTCCAGAACAACCGGCTGGGTTTCATCATTCCGCGATCAACAGATAACCGAGCCCGCGCACGCTCTGGATCCAGGCCTTGGCGTCAGGGCGGGGGCCCAGTTTTTGCCGGATACTGCTGATATGCACGTCGATACGCCGGTCATAGCGGGTCAACGGACAGCCCAGGGCATTGAGCGACAGGTCCTGCTTGCTCACCACTTGCCCGGCACTGCGGGCCAGTTCTTCGAGCAGGCTGAATTCGGTACTGGTCACCCCCAGCTCACGGCCCTGCCACATTGCCTGGCGCTTGCCGGGCCACAACACCAGCGGGCCGGTCTTGATCACTTCGGTGGTGGCCTGCCCGCCCGGTTGCACCCGGCGCATGATTGCACGCAGGCGCGCCACCAGTTCGCCCGGCGAGCTGGGTTTGGGCACATAGTCGTCGGCACCGAGTTCAAGGCCGGTGATGCGATCGATGTTGTCACCGCGGGCGGTGAGCAACACCACCGGCACCTGGCTGCGGGCACGAATGCGCCGCAGTACTTCAATCCCGGAAAGCCGGGGCAGCATCACGTCCAGCACCACGATGCTGAACTGCCCCGACAGCGCCTGCACTTCGCCCTCCTCGCCGGTATGCACCGCCGTCGCCTCAAAGCCTTCGCGCTCCAGATACTCACTGAGCAAACCGGTCAGTTCCTGGTCATCGTCGACGAGCAATACACGGATCATGGCGAACTCTTGAAGGGGGGATCTACGCATTATCGTCATTGCGGCCCGCAGCGTCATTGCCCGCGGCCAACCTTTACCTAACTTGACACTCGGTTAACCGCACCATACGCCCCGAGCTTTTATGCTGGACCTCCACCAGCCTGCTTGTGCTGTTTGTCGATGTGTCCTGGATAACTGATCTAAATGAATTTTGCGCGCCTGCTCTGCTCGGTTGCACTGCTGCTCAATGCCTCACTGGCCCATGCCCAAGGCTTCAAGATAGCCGATATCCGCATCAACGGCTTGCAGCGGGTGTCCGCCGGCAGCGTGTTCGGCGCCCTGCCCTTGAACGTTGGCGAACAGGTCGATGACCAGCAACTGGTGGAGTCCACGCGTGCACTGTTCAAGACCGGTTTTTTCCAGGATATCCAGCTGGGGCGCGATGGCGACGTGCTGGTGATCACTGTGGTCGAGCGTCCGTCCATTGCCAGTATCGACATTGAAGGCAACAAGGCCATCTCTACCGATGACTTGATGAAAGGCCTCAAACAGTCCGGGCTGGCCGAAGGCGAAGTGTTCCAGCGCGCCACACTCGAAGGGGTACGCAATGAGCTGCTGCGCCAGTATGTGGCGCAAGGGCGTTACTCGGCCGCGGTGGACGCCGAGGTGGTTGCCCAACCGCGCAACCGCGTCGGCCTGAAGATCAGGATCGACGAAGGCGAAGTGGCCGCGATCAAGCATATCAATGTGGTGGGCAATAGCGTTTTCGACCAGGCCGAGCTGGACGATCAGTTCACCCTCAAGACCAGCAACTGGATGTCGTTCTTCAAGAACGATGACAAATATGCCCGCGAGAAACTGTCCGGTGACCTGGAGCGCTTGCGCTCGTATTACATGGACCGCGGCTATATCAACATGGAAATCGTCTCGACCCAGGTATCGATCAGCCCCGACAAGAAGCAGGTCTTTATCACGGTCAATATCAACGAAGGCACCAAGTACACCGTGCGCGACATCAAGCTGCGCGGCGACCTGAAAGTGCCCGAGGATCAGATCACGGCCTTGCTGCTGGTGCAAAAGGGCCAGGTGTTTTCCCGCAAGCTTATGACCTCGACTTCGGATCTGATTACCCGCCGCCTGGGCAACGAGGGCTATACCTTTGCCAACGTCAATGCGGTGCCAACCCCGAGCAAGGACGGCAACACGGTAGACATCGAATTTGTGGTCGACCCGGGCAAGCGCGCCTACGCCAACCGCATCAACTTTCGCGGCAACACCAAGACCGAAGATCAGGTACTGCGCCGCGAAATGCGCCAGATGGAGGGCGGCTGGGCGTCCACCTACCTGATCGATCAGTCCAAGACGCGGCTTGAGCGGCTGGGCTACTTCAAGGAAGTCAACGTCGAGACACCGGCGGTAGCGGGTGTCGACGACCAGGTTGACGTCAACTACAGCGTTGAAGAACAGTCTTCCGGCTCGATCACTGCCAGTGTCGGCTTTGCCCAGAGCGCGGGGTTGATCCTGGGCGGCTCGATCACCCAGAACAACTTCCTCGGCACGGGCAACTCCGCCAGCCTGGGCCTGACTCGCTCCGAATACCAGAGCAAGTACAACATCGGCTTCACCGACCCGTACTTCACCAAGGACGGCGTCAGCCTGGGCTACAACGCCTTCTACAACAAGACCGACTACAACGACTACTACGACGATGGCGTGTCGTACTACTCGATCAACAGTTATGGCGCCGGCGCCACCCTGGGCTACCCGATCAATGAAACCTCACGGATCAGCTTTGGCCTGACCGCCCAGCATGACAGCATTGAACCCGGCACCTACAGCGCCGACGAGATCTACGACTTTATCGACCGTGAAGGCAAGGAATTCACCAACTTCAAGGCCAACCTGGGCTGGTCGGAGTCGACCCTGAACAAGGGCATCCTGGCGACCCGCGGCTACTCGCAAAACCTCAACCTGATGGTCACCGTACCCGGCAGCGACTTGAGCTTCTACAAGATCGACTACACCGGCCAGACCTTCCTGCCGGTAAGCGCATCGACCTCGTTGCGCTTTCATACCAAGCTTGGGTACGGCAACGGCTATGGCTCCACCGATGGCCTGCCGTTCTATGAAAACTACACTGCAGGCGGCGAAGGTACGGTGCGCGGCTTTGAAAGCGGCACCCTGGGCCCGCGTAATACCCCCGCCACCGGTACCTACTCCAGTGCCGGGCAAGCGTATTACTCCGACCGCGACACCGAAGCCCTGGGTGGCAACATCATGATCACCGGCGGGGTCGAATACCTGTTCCCGATGCCCTTTATCAAGGACAACAAATCCCTGCGCACCTCATTGTTCTGGGATGTGGGCAGCGTGTACTCGGACAAATGCTACCTGAGCACCACCACCGGCTGCGACGGCGTGGACCTCAGCCAGATAGCCAGTTCCGTGGGTGTGGGCGTGACCTGGTACAGCCCGCTGGGCCCGCTGAGCGTCAACCTCGCGCTGCCGATACGCAAACCTGATGACGCCGAAACCCAGGTGTTCCAGTTCTCCATGGGGCAGACGTTTTAAAAGCGCGGGAGAACAATCCCTGGCCGTTGGTCAGCTGGGGCTGGCAAAACTTGAGAGACGTACCATTTTAGGTACACTCAAGCTCATGACTCGAATCCCTCCCATCCTCACGGTTGCATTTTTTCGCACCGAAGCCGATAACGAACCCGTTCGCGAATGGTTAACCGGCCTTGGGCGCGAGCAAAGACGACTGATTGGCATCGATATCAAGACCGTGCAACTTGGCTGGCCGATTGGCATGCCGGTTGTACGCAAACTGGAGCCAAAACTGTGGGAGGTTCGCTCTGATCTGGAGGGCATCATTGCTCGCGTCATCTTTACGGTCGTTGGCTCACAGATGATCCTGCTTCACGGATTTATCAAAAAAAGCCAGAAAACCCCGACGGTGGACCTGCAAACCGCCAGACAGCGCCATGCAAAACTACGAGGTACCGCGCATGAATAACCATATCGGCTCTGACTTTGACGACTTTCTCTCGGAACAAGGCCTTGCAGAAGAGGTTTCGGCCGCCGCACTCAAACGCGTTATTGCCTGGCAGATAGCCCAGGCCATGAAAGAACAGCACGTCAGCAAAAAAACACTGGCCGACCGCATGCATACCAGCCGCACGGCGGTGGATCGGGCGCTCGACCAGAATGACCCGGGCATGACACTAGCCACACTGGCCAGCGCTGCACGGGCATTAGGACAGCGTGTAGAAGTCCGCCTGGTGCCAGAGCACAAAGCAGAACACGGGTAATTCCTTACGCCCCTTCAAACTTGAAGGCCGCAGTGGCCTTGAAGCGGCTTGAAACCTCCCCGGAGTAAATGGTGCTTTGGTCCGGGCCCAGGTCCAGCTTTTTGACCGCCCCTGTAGCCTTGGAGAAGTCGATCTTGTTCAAGTCCACCCAAAAGGTGTTTGGCGTGATCGCCGACTCGAAAAAGTACAGCTTCTGCTTGTGGTCGATCACCGAGCGCCAGCGCGTCGAGGAAATGTTCGGCTCACCGGGGGTGGTAATGCCGTACGGCACCGAGACGTTGCGGATCACACTGAATACACTGGCCAGCGACAGGCGTGCGTCCTGGTTTTTTGGCACTGCGTTGACGTAAAACGAGGCACGGGCAAACCGGTCCGCCGAGCGATTGGTGCCAGGCAGCATCACCGTCCCGCCGATGGCTTGCCAATAGGCATTCATGGCCAGTTGCGCATCGAATGCCGGGGAGTTGGTCATCACCTGATAGCTGCGGTCGTGGTGAATGACCTGCTTGCCACCGATAAACTCAATGATGGCGCTGTCCCCCGAGGCATCGGACATCGACAGGTGCAAGGTTGCCAGCCGGCTCTCACCCGGCACATTGGCGGTGACCACGGTAAAGGGCTCGGTCCTGAGCACGGCCACCGCTTCAGAAACGCTGCTGAAATTGTCCAGCACATACTGGGCCCAGGCGGCGATGCTCAGCCCCGGCTTGCCCTGATGGACCGGCGGGTATTCGGACTCGACCAGCCACAGCAGGTTGGCCGACAACCCGGCTTCGTTGACCCCGTCGGTGGTGGAAATGTCGTAGCCGCTGGCAATCACGCTGCCGTACTTTGATGTCCACTTGAGCGACCCCGGCCCCACTTCCCCGGTGCGCTGCATGCCCTGGGGGAAGATCCACAGGTTGGTGGCCACGTCGGTTTTCCAGTCCATCGACCGCGCGGTGATCACCCGGTCGTTGTCCCCCAGATACACCAGGCGGGTGCAGGCATTGGCAACCGGCAATGCGAGCATAAAGCCGGCCAGTGCCAGCGTCAGATTACGGGTGTGTTTAAGCAGTTGCATTGCCTTGTCTCCTCGGTGCTTGTCAGAAGCGCATGGACAGGCCCAGTACCGGGCCGCGCTGGGTCACGTCGTACTTGAACTTGTTGCCGGTAAAGTCGGTGGTTCGATAGTCCTGTGCCAGCACCCGATAACCGACGCGGATGATCGTGGGGTGATCGGCCAGGTACATGCGGTAACCCAGGTAGGCCTGGGCGTTCCAGGTTTTTTTCGAAGCTGTATCCAGCCCGCCGGTGTCGGCCTCGCCGGACAGGGTCCAGCGCGCGGTCAGGTCAGCCTGCATGCGCAACCCTACAAACGGGTCGGTCCACTCGGTTTTTTTCTTGGTGCTGAACCCCAGGGAGTCGATATCCAGTTTGGTTGACAGCTTGGTCCAGCGCACACCAATCGTAGGTTCGACACGCCAGGTGCGCGGTTCGCCAAAAACCGTCTCGCCCCCCAACGCATATTCATAGACCCGGTAATACGCGCCTGCAGCCACGGTGCTCTGGGTGATCGCCAGGCCCACCTTGCGCCCGTAGACCCGTTCGGACTGATCGGTTTTGGCGTGGACGCCGTCGACATAAAAACCCAGGGTGCGGTTGGTCAATTCCAGATTGCCCATAAACACCGTGCTCAGGTTTTCCCAGACATCGGCAAACGGCACATCGACCTTGGTATTGACCCCGCCCAGCGCCGCCTGCCCGCTCATGGACGGCGCCCAGACAAAGGGGCTGGCCAGCAGTAGCCACTGGGTGTCGGCAGCTTGCTCTGCGTGCGCCATGTGCACAAACAGCAACAGCGGCAAGGCCGTTACGGGGGGGGTGAAAAACAGTTTGCTCATCGTCCTGACTGACCGCTTCCTGGAGTTGACCAACAGGTATAGCAGGAAATGGCGCGGTCACGTCTTTCAGCTGTAGCCGCTCAGGAACGCAGCGCGGTGGCGGCTACAGGTACACAATGATCAAGCACCATTTGCCCTGATGTACGCTTCCGACACCGCAGGTGCTCTTGCCTGGATAAGCTCCTGAACCAAAGAGGCCCATACCAGCCCCTGCGTGGTACCTGCGGCATAGGTGCCCCCGGCCGCAATGCAATTGTATGCTGACCAATGCACGATCGCGATTCCATCCGGGGTATCGGTGCGGGCACATTCGATAACCTGCAATTCGCCAGTTTCAATTGCCCGGCCATAGGACTGGGGAAAGTGCCGGGAAACTGCAGCAAGACAGGCCTCGAATATTTGCTGCTTGTACTGCGGCGTTGCATTGGGCGCAACCTGCCCACCGGAAACCACAATGCAGTCGCCGTCCAGGCGGCAATTCATCACCCCGACTGGCAGATCGTACTGCAGCTTGAGCCCGCGCAACCTGGCACCTTCGTTGGCAACAGCAGGCAGTTTAAAAAACCAGCCAATGATCGCTACGACATCGGGTTGTTCGACACCCAGGGCCGTCACAACAAAGTGCTCTCTACTCAGGTCTGCAATTTGGGCGCGGGTCAGACGCTGAGGCAGGAACTGAACCCCGGAGCGCTGCAAAAGCGCCACTATCGCGTCCATAAGCGGCACAAACTCCAGATCGTAACCCGATACCTCTATAGCCCGAGCGATCCCGGGGATTGCATATCGGGCCAAAAATTGCCGCTGATTGATCTGCGTGATTTCGCCTCCCGGCTTGCCGCTGGGCCAGGGCCGGTTTTCGATATCACGTTGCTCATGGATCGCAGCCTCAACATCACTGGCATCTTGCCTGTAGGCTCGAACAATACCCGCCTGGGCGAATGGCGCCAGCGAGGGGTTGTCGGCCACAAGCTTGGCAAACAGCTCGATGCCTGCGCGATTGCATTCAACGGCCAGGTACTGGTTCCCAGGCAGCAGATAGCCGTTATGCAGCGGCTTTGCCGTAGTTTCCGTCGCTGACAGATGGCGCATGTTCACCTGCTTGTGACTGGCACCATCGCTCTGCTGAGAGGTGCCGTAGACCGTGACCTGATAATTCGCCAAGCGGCACATCACGGCCTGGAGCAGGCCATTGATACCTCTGCCGATGATTGAAATGCACGGTGCACCGGTACGCACCTGCCGGGCGGGGATCCTCAATGATTGCGCAAGCTTGCGCCTGACCAGGCTGCGCAAGCCCATAAGGCTCAGTTGAACGCAGACGGCATAGTCAAGATCGCAATTGCACGCTTCGCTGGTAGCTGCCTGCGTGGTCAGGGTCGCGGGCTTGCGCCAGCTGGAGGCACTGCAGCCGAGCGCCTGGGTGCGCAGCCGAAACGCAGTTAATGTTGCAGGACCATAATCCACTACCAGTTGGATGCCTTCAGCCTCGGCCAAGGCCTGCAAGGCATCATCGCTGAACACATCCGGCTTGGCCACACAGACCACTCGAGCCTGGCAGTGCAGACAGTCAATCAGGGACTTATCAATGTGATGCGCGGTTTGATCATTCAGGGCCACGCAAACGGCCACCGCCTGGGCGCCGTCCATTGCCTGGCGCCAATCCACGACAAATGACACCCTGCCATCGGCAAAGCCTTTGCCAAAAGGCTGCGTAACCCGCGGATGCCGAGCCAGCACCTTGATCCGTAGCTCGGGATCGCGGTCCAGCAACAGCCTGACCAGCTCTTTACCCACATTGCCGTACCCCAGCACAGAGATATCACGGGGCATGGAACCATCGCAGCATGTCAGCCAATGCGCGATATAGGCCGCGACATGGGGCGCGTTGACCCCCGGTGTGTTGACTACCTGAATGTGGTTGGGCCCGCACAGATCCAGCCTGACCTTATCCAGGCTCGTGCCTCGGCGAACCAGAAAGAGGTCTCCAAACGGGTGGGATACGCGCCATTGGTCAATCACGTCTGCATCGATGACCTGGTCTGCAATAACCAGCGTTGACGGACGCAGCAGCCCGATCTGTACAAGCAGGGTTTGCTTGCTCAAGGTGGGAGGCAGGAACACGACATTATCCGGAGCCTGGGCCTTCCAGCCTTTCGACACGGGCGCGATGTGCAGGATAGTTTCACTTGTGGCAATAAGTGATGCAGCAACTGGCGGAACACAAGAAAGCGTCATGGCTTTGTCTCCAACAATTCTGAACCTGATGCCCCGCAAACCAGGAACGCTAACAAGTTGGGGCGTTACTGAAACAAACTTGTTTATTTCTGGCAATAAAACGCCCGCCCCGGGCAACTTGCACCCAAGTTCCATTAATTACTCATGGAGTGGCAACAGCACCAGAACATTACAACGCACTCAAACGTAGTTTGAGCCAGGGTAGAGTGTATTGTTTAACTTATAAACTCCGCCTATATGTAACAACCTAAATCAGGCTAGCAGGGACTAACAATCTCATCTGTAAGACGTTTCCGAAATTTCTAAAAATATTAAGTTAGCGTTAGCCTGCACTGGCCAAAGAGTGTGTATATGGGCATCTACTGCAGAAGACGCAGGTGATAAGCGACCGCCAAAAGGCGCCACTCATGGCGCCAGGCAAGTCGTCAGGGGCTGAGCACACTGTGCGCCCTTACATAAACCAGCGATATTCCCGGGCACTGATGTCCTGCATAAAGGCCAGATGATCCTGGCGTTTGTTCTCGCAGTACACATCGACAAACTCGGCGCCCAGGCCTTCACGCAGCTGCGGCTGGTGCTGCATTGCCCGAACGGCTTCGAGCATGTCCAGGGGGAAGGCGATACCGCTGTTGCGGTCTTCGTTCAGCGGCAGGATCGGCTCCCTGCCCGCTTCCAGCCCGTGTTCAAGCCCCACCAGAATCGCCGCCAGCAGCAGATACGGGTTGGCATCGGCCCCGGCAAGGCGATACTCGACGCGCAGGTTTTTGCTGTCGGACTCCGGAATGCGCAGGCACGCATCGCGGTCTTCATAACCCCAACTGGCCTGGGTGGCGATATTGGTGGTGCCGCCCAGGCGGCGAAACCCGTTGTGGTTGGGCGCAAAGATCGGCATGCACGCTGGCAACAATTCCAGGCAACCGGCGATGGCATGGCGCAGGGGTTGTTGCTGGTTGACCGCCAGCAGGTTGTTGCCTGCCCCGTCATACAAGCTGACATGCACATGCATGCCACTGCCCGGGTGCTGCAAGTAGGGCTTGGCCATAAAGCTGGCGCGATAGCCATGCTTGAGCGCCACCCCGCGGGTGCTGCGACAGAACAGGGCCGCCCAGTCCGCGGCGCGCAAACCGTCATCGAGATGACCAAAATTGATTTCGAACTGCCCCGGGCCCAGTTCGGCGGTAATCACGGTGGCATCGATGCCTTGGGCCTGTGCCGCGTCGACCATCTCATCGAGCACCGGAGCAAAGCGTGACAGGCGCTCGATATGCATATTGGGCTGGTCGTCGGCATCGTCGCTCAGGTGATCCCGGGGGAACTGCGGCAAGCCATCACGCAGTTGCTTGTCGAACAGATAAAACTCCAGCTCGAACGCCACCACCGGGTGAATGCCTTTGCGCGCCAGCCGCGCCAGCACCTGGGCGAGCACTTCGCGGGGTTCGAAGACGATCGGCTGCTCAGTGCCGTCAGAGGTGATCAGCATCTGGCCCAGAGGCTTGCCTTCCCAGGTTACCGGTTTGAGCGTACCCGGCACCAGGCGGCGCACGGCATCCGGGTCGCCGTCGTTGAAACAGTAGTCGCCAATCTTGAACAGCCCGCCCTGCACCCCCAGCAGCACGCAGTTTTGCGGCAGTTTTAGAACACTGCCAGCCGCGACTTTTTCGAGCATGTCGATGGGGTAGCGCTTGCCATAGAAATGCCCGGGGATGTCCAGGGAGATCAGGTCGACATAACGTACCTCGGGGTGGCGCTGGCGAAACGCGCGTACTTCGGCCAGCAGATCAGAGCAGGCAGCATCCATCTTCAAGGTTCCTTTATTGTTATCAGGTGTAGACCCACAGCACGCGCGTGCGCTGCTGTGTCAGGTTGGCGTAGCGACAGCGGGTGTGACTGTCGAACTGGAAACTGTCTCCGGCATTGAGGGTGGCGGGTTCATCGTCGTCTCCCAGCCACAGGGTCAACTGCCCTTCGATCACATAACCGCCCTGCTCCGAACTGTCTGTCATGTGTCGATCACCGCTACTGGCCCCGGCTTCCAGCAGGCTTTCGAGCATGGAGAACGACGCGCGGATTTGCGGCGAGACCAGAATGTCGGTGATACCGTTGCCCAGGTACAGCGTGCGGCGCTCGTCCGGGCGGGTCACCCAGGGCAACTGCTTGGGCTTGGGCAGGCTGTAGAAATAGGTGGTGGGCACGCCCAGGGTTTCGCTGATGGCGGTCAGGTCGGCCACCGTGGGCTGGGACAACCCGCGTTCGACCTGGGACAAAAAACCCACGGAACGGCCGATCTTGTCGGCCAGTTCCTTGAGGGTGTACTTCTTGTGCTTGCGCAGGTCATGGATAAGGATCGCCAACGCGGCCATCTCTTCTTGCTTGTTCATTCCCGGCCGCCGTGAAATTAATATCGTTTAATTTCATGAAAAAATACAGATTAAATTTCACCAGCGCAAGTCACCCTGCACAGGGGAGTTTTGTTCAATACGCCGGGCTACGCGCCCCATAACCTCAAGGCTCAACCTTGAAGCGGAGGACAATCACGATGAGCGTGTTGATTTCGATGGCGGCATTCGCCCTGGCAGCATCCATTTCACCGGGGCCGGTGAATGTGGTGGCCCTGAGTTCGGGCATGCAGTTCGGCCTGGCCCCCAGCCTGCGCCATGTGCTGGGAGCTACCGTCGGGTTTGTGGTGTTGCTGCTGTTTACCGGCTTCGGTCTGCATGAAGTGCTCAAGCAGTGGCCGATCCTCACCGACCTGATCCGCTGGGCCGGCATGGCCTTTTTGCTGTATCTGGCCTGGAAACTGGCGATGGACAACGGCCGAATCGAGTTCAGCGGGGCCGCGCGGCACCCGTCGTTTTTTACCGGCGCCGCCATGCAATGGCTCAACCCCAAGGCCTGGCTGGCGGCAGTTGCAGGAATGGGGGCGTTTGTTTCCGGGGGCGAAGCCACGCTGATCTGGGCATTTGCGCTGATCTATTTTGTGGTCTGTTACCTGTCAGTGGCCTGCTGGGCCTACACCGGTGCCTTTCTGAGCCGCTACCTGCACAGCACCCGGCGCATCCGCCTGTTCAATCGCGGCATGGCGGCCATGCTGGCGGGCTGCGCGGTGTCCTTGCTGTGGTTTTAGCCCTTGTACTGCCCGGGCGTGGCCGCGAGGTACTTCTTGAACACGCGCTGGAAATGCGCCTGATCGGAAAAACCGGTTTGCTGGGCGATATCGGCAATCAATGCACCCTCGCGTAACTGCGCCTGGGCATGCTGGATACGCCGGTTGATCAGGTAAGCGTGGGGCGTCATATGGTATCGCTGCTCGAAAGCACGGATCAGGTAAGCCTCTGACAGGCTGGCGGCCTCACAGATATCCTGCAGGCGAAGAGTGCGCAGGAAATGCTCGTCGATATATTCAGCGGCGCGCTCCACCCGCGCATTGGCGGGCTTGGGCAGCGCAACCGAACCGCCCAGTTCCTGTTGCATCGCCGAAAAAAACTTGATCGCTGCTTCGTGCCTGGCCAGCACCTCAAGCTCAGGATCGATCAGTTGCGCATACAGCCCGGAGAGCCCGTTGAACAGTGCGGGCGATTGCGTGTAAGTGGCCGCAACGGGCTGGAACAGCCCGCCGGCATCCTCATCAACCCCCTGTTGAATGCCCGCTAGCCACTGCGCATCGACATACAGCATCACATAGGACCACGGCTGGTCCTCGACCGGATTACAGGCATGAACATCACCGGGGTTCATCAACACCACCGTGCCAGTGCTGATCCTGTGGCTGGTTTTTTCATGCAGGTAGTTGCAGCAACCGGAGGTGATGGCGCCGATGGAAAAAATCTCATGGGAGTGCCGGGCGTAACAGACCTTGCGGCCATCGGCGATGGAGCGCGCCTCGATAAAGGGCAACTGCGCATCCCGCCAGAACCTCGGAGTTGCGCAGTGTGATGGCGAGCTTGCAGGCATGGGATCGGGACCGTGATGGACAGGTGTCTGGTTGCCAGACTAGCACTATCACCCACCGTTCGTAGCAGCTGCCGCAGGAACGAGGCTGCGTCCGGCGACGCAGTCGTCGCAGAATCAGGCACTGCGGTGTGCCAGATAAACCCGACTCGCAGGGTTTACGGTTGCTGCGCAACCGGACGCAGCCTCGTTCCTGCGGCAGCTGCTACGGCCTACATGAGCCTGATCGCTTCGCTGTAAGGCGTTTGCAAATCACGCTCGGGGATCTCCCAGATCACTAGCCTGGGCGGTGTCTGCTTGAATGCCGGGTTGCTGAAGTAGCCATTGGCACTACCGGAGAACTCGCCACCGTCCTTGGCAAAGTCACCTATCGGTGCGCCAAGGGCTTGTTGCACAAACCCGACAAAGTTGGAGTTGCGCGAGAACGAGGTGCCAATCAGGGCAACGTTGGGCAGGTTGTCATCGCCCAACAGATCATCCAGGTTGTCTGCATCGCCTTGGGATAAATCGGCTTTCTCACTGAACCGGCTGGCCGCCACCGATTCCGCTGCGGGTTGCAACCCCACTGGCAACCACTCAAGACCGGCCAGTCGCACAAGATCTCCCGGACGACGTGACAGTTCTTGCCGCGCAGTTTCATAATCCTTGTGCGGCGTGGCGCTGATCCCCATTGCCTGTACCTGCACGGCGATGGCCCTGGCCGCCGCCGAGGCGCCCGCTTCACTCCAGTGGGTATCAGTGCGCAAATAGGCATCGCTGCCCACCGACTGCAGAGCTGGCGCGAGATCCACAGCGCTCACCCCGGCCTTGTTCAATTCCTCAACCCAGGCTGCGGCGCGATGTTGCAACTGCGCCGGGCGGCGCAAATCGCACAGTTGCGCCCCGGCAATCCGGCTCTTGTCCGGCACCACGGCCACCAGCAGGCGGATACCGCGCCCGGCCAGCTGTTGCTGGATATCACGCACCGCTGCTGCCTTGGCTTGAGCATTAAACCGGGCCTGACGGTTGACGCGCATTTCATCGGTCAAGAACAGCCAGCCCGCACATCCCGGGCGCACCCGCGCGCCGGTGTCGTGAAACATCAGCCAGCTCGCGCCACGTTCCAGATCCGCCGCCTTTTGCGCCACGCCAGCCTCGGACAATTGCCTGGCAAGCCGGTGCGTGACCTCGCCATGCAGCACTTGCTCGGAGGTCAGGTCAGGCGCCAGCATTGGCACCTGGGTACTGAACAACAGCCAGAGCGACGAGACAAAACTGACGACCAGAAAACCGGCAAATACCAGGCCGCCAAACTTGCTGACACGGGCGGTAAATTCAGAGGGTACAACCGGTTGGGGCGATGATGAGGACATGGGCGCGACCATCAGAACTGGAAGTACAGAAAGGGCACGGCTTCGCGGCTCGCGATCAACGCGAACGAAAGCAGAAAACCCGCCACCGGCCACAGAGCCGCCATCGGCGCAAACCAGACGCGGGCAGCAAAGCGTTGTTCATAACGGCTTTTGAACAACGGTGCGATGATGCACACCACACCCAGCAATGCCGCCAGGCCGTGCGCCGAGCGCAGGGTTACAGCCAGCCCGTCGCCCAGGGCAAAGTCGTGCAAGCCCAACTGGCCAGCGTACATGTTCAGGGCAGCGGCAAAATCCGGCGCGCGAAACAGGGTCCAGGCCATAAACACAAACAGCAGCGTCAACGTATGCGACAACCATGACGGGATGCGCGGCAGGCTGGAGCGCGACCACAACCGGTCCACACACAACGCAACACCGTGGGCCGCGCCCCACAGCAGGTAGTTCCAGCTGTCGCCGCCATGCCACAGCCCCGCGATGGCCATGGTCAGGAACAGGTTGCGATAGGTCTTCCAGGCACCGTTGCGGTTACCGCCCAGGGCGATATACAGGTAGTCGCGCAACCAGCTGGACAACGACATGTGCCAGCGTCGCCAAAAATCCTGAATGCTGCTGGCCAGGTACGGCTGGTTGAAGTTTTCCGGGAAATGAAAGCCCAGCATCAAGCCAAGGCCGATGGCCATGGCGCTGTAACCGGCAAAGTCGAAAAACAATTGCAGCGAGTAAGCCAGGCATCCGATCCAGGCGTCGACAAACGAGGGATTGTCGAGATGAAAGGCCACATCCACCAACGGCGACAGCGTGTCTGCCACCAACACTTTCATGCACATGCCGATCATGAAACGGCGCGCACCCAGCGAGAAGTTCTGCCAGTCGAAATAACGTTTGGTGAGCTCGCGACGCACCCAGTCATAGCGAATGATCGGCCCCGCAATCGAATGGCCGAACATTGAGATATAGGTGGCGTAATTGATAAAGCTGCGCTCCACCGGCACGGTGTGGCGGTGTACATCCACCAGATAGGAAATCGCCTGCAGCACGATAAACGACAGCCCGGCGGGCAGCGCCACACGCTGCCATTCCAGCGGCATCGCACCCGGATAGGTGATCCAGTCAATCCAGGTCGCGGCCAGGATATTGGCGTACTTGTACCAGCACAGCACCGCCGTGTTGAACACGATCAGCGCGATCAACAGCCGTACCCTGCCCCTGGCGTCCTCGCGGCTGCGATCGATCAGCAGCCCGCCCACCCAGGCCACGATGGTCAACGCCACATGCAACGCGAGAAACATCGGGTTCAGCCAGCCATAGAACAACCAGCTGCCGAGCAACAGAATGACGTTGCGCCACTGCGGCTTGCCCAGGGCGTAAACCAGCATGAAGGCCGGCAGGAACAGCGTCAGGAACTCGAGTGAGGCGAAGACCATGGCAGCGGTGCAATCCGATCAGTGGGACAGAGTATCCGTGGTGCTCAACAGACGCGGCCCGCTGGCAGAAGGCACCAGCATCACGCTGTAGCGCTCGCCCGCCTTGAGCATGCCCAGATCCAGCGGCGCCCCCACATTGGTATTGGCGCACACCAGTTGCACTGACAGGTTCACCGGGTTGATCGAACGTCGTTGCAGGCTGGCCACCGGCACCGCCTTGAACAGGTCAGCGCTGCGCCCGGCAGGCCGCAGGCTGGCGTCGCTGCAGGACTTGTCGACATTGACGAACGCCAGTGAAGCCTTGAGGCCGTTGAAGTCATCCGGGGTTTCGCGCACCGCGACCTGCTCGATGCCATCACCTTGCGGCACCACCACAATGGTCGCGAACTCACCTGGCTCGACCTTCAGGTCGAGGGCCAGCTTGTGCGCACCGCTGGCCAGCGAACCCTTGATCGCCTGGTTCGCGTCCACCGGGAACAACAGCGAAGCCGGCGCGGCGGATTCAAGGCGCAGCGGCGGCTGCCCTGGCTGGCCCAGCACGTCCAGAGGGGCACTGGTGGCATTGACGAAGCGGATAAAGGCCGCATCCTGGTCGGGGCCTGTGGGGTACAGCGCCACCTGCGCGCTCGCCAGGGCAGTGAACGCCAACCCATGAATACCTGCGAGCGCCGCGATCACTTTATTCATTTTTTGGCATCCTTGAGGGCCGGGGCTTGCAGCAACGCCTTGTTGATCTCGTTGCTCCAGGTCCTGTAGCCCGTGGCGGTCATGTGCTGGCCGTCAATCGTGGCCCACTGCCCGGGTTTGGAGAAAGCCAGTGAGTCGATATAGCTGCACGGTGCAACGTTGGCGGCGAGGAACTTCGACGTCATCTCGACACGAGCAAAGTTCTTGCCGTACTTGCCGCCTTCCGTGCCCCAGTTCGGCCCGACCCACACGCAACGGGTGCCATTGGCGGCGATTGCCTTGGTCAGCCCGGTGGTTTGCTGCCACAGCCAGGCCTTGGGAAAGGCCGGCTTGGTATAGCTGGCCATGGTGTCGCCCATCACGATCAGTACCAGGTCCGGCTTGTCGGTGGCCAGCAACTGGCTGATCGGCACGGTCGCGGCCTTGCCGCCAAGCACCACGGCCTTTTCGCTGCCACGGCGTTCGGCACCACCACAGGTACCCGGCGTCGCCTTGAGCCAGTCACCGGCGTTGGCGCCGCAAACGCCCAGCGTGTGAACGTTTGCACCCTGAGCAACCAGATCGTTGTGCAGAGTGGCGATCAAGTAGTCAGGCGTCGCCAGATGGCTGTCGCCAATCATTAAAATAGTCATGCCGGCGAGAATCGATGCTGCCACGGTGAAAACTCCTGCTGCTTAATTCGAAGAATAAGGGGAAAGATAAGGGCTGACCGGCATCGGCATGCGCCCGGTGAAGTCTTCAAACATGTACCGCAGGTATAAACCGCCGGTCCATTGCTTGTAGTCCTGGGCGTTGTCCATCCCGAAGCTGCCGCCCAGGAAGTAGTTGTTGCCCAGGCGGTACTCCGCCGCCGCACCGAGGTTGTAGCCAATACCGGTTTTGTTCTGGCCCGCATACTGGGTGGCCAGGCTGCTGCCGGACGCGGCAAACACTTGCGAGACCTGCTCCAGCTGGGCCTGCATGGCGCTGTCGTTAGGGAAGTACGGGGTCGAGTCTTGCTCGATATGCTGCAGGCCCACCGACCCCCTGAGGGTGTAGCTCAGCCGGTCGGTGCGCTGCGACCAACTGAACGGCACGCCGATGGAAAAGAAATTCTGCGGGCTAAAGTAGCCGCCGTTGCCATAGGTGAAGTTCCCCTGGTTGTTGTCATAGCGGATGGCTGTGACGCCAAGGCCGGTGGTCAGCTGGCGGGTATCGTCGTTTAGCAGATACCAGTAGATCCCGCTGCCGCCTTCAATCCGGGTGTTGTCTTCGACGTTGTGACCCAGCAGCTTGTACAGGCCAGCGTAGCCATACACGCCGTAGTCGCCATTGTCGTAGCCCAGTTGCAAGCGCCCGCCATTGGCCGTGACGCCACCCCATTTGAGGCCGCTGCGGGCGTCTTCGGCGCCGGCAAAGGACACCAGACTGTCGTTGACCGCACGCCGCGACAAACTCGCCCCATAACGGAAATTGCTGCCCTCGCGAAACGGCCGGTCAATGCTCACGCCGCCCACTGGCGTGCTGTAGAGAAAGCCCATGGGGCTTACACCCAGATCGGCCTTGAGCCCCAGCGCCGGCATTTCCCAGCCCAGCGCCAGACCCACGCCGCTGTCTTTTTGGCGCCCGGCCGAGCCATTGAGATCGCTCAGGGCCGTATTCAACGAGTCAGCATCCGGTTGGGTGGCAAGCAAGTCCTGTACGGCGGCCATCTGCACGTCGTTGGGCCCGCCAAAGCGGGTCTTGGCCGAGTCTTTCACGGCGCCGGCATTGAGCGAAACCGGGGTCACGCGCAGGGCGATACGGTTATCCCCCACCGGCAGGCTGATTTCCAGCGGGGTTTCAACATCGGTGATTTTGCTCAGGCCCGATTCGCTGTCATTGGTGCGAATGGTCACGCCCTGAGTGATACGCGGGCTGCGCTCCTGCTTGATCTGGTCGAGCGCGCTCTGCATCGACTTGCGCGCCTCTTCTTGCGGATCCAGCGGGCGGGCCACTGTGACACGGCGCTCGTCATCCAGGCCACGACGCCGTGGCTGGACCTCATCGTCGAGCGGCGCGGGCTTGCTGTCGTCAGCCAATGCCGCGATCTGCACCTGGGCCGGTTCCGGGATTTGCGAAAAATCAGCCTCGGACAAGTGCGAGCGACTGCGCTGGCCAGACGTGCCGACAAAGGGGTTGGCGGCAACCGCACCGGCAAACGGATTGGCCTGTACCTTGACCGGCGCCTGCAAGGCCAGGGCACGGGCGTAAAGCTCGCCGGCCTTGGCGTTCTTGCCCTGGGCACGAAAAATTGCCGCTGCACTGGCCAGCACCTGGGCATCGTTCGGGGCCAGCGCCAGGGCTGTTTCGGTGGCCGTCTCAGCACCGCGCCTGTCGCCGGACTTGCTCAGTGCCTGGGCCATGCCGATCTGCAGTTGGGCATCGTCAGGGGCTTTGGCCAGCAGTGGTTTGTACAGTTCGATGGCCTTGGCGCTGTTGCCGTTGGCCAGGTACATGCGCGCCAGGGCCCCCACCGCCACCGGGTCATCGGGGCGCTGGGCCAGGGCCGGGGCGAGGGTGTCATAGGCGGCCACCAGGTCGCCTTTCTCCCGCAGCAGGTCGGCCTGACGCACGCTGTACAGATACAGCACTTCGTCGTAGCTGCGCTGATCGGCCGGGGTCAGCGGCTGGCGCTGCAACTCATGCAGCAACTGGTTGACCTGTTCATCGTCACCGGTTTTAAGCAGCACCCCGGCATAGGCCAGACGCAAGGCCGGCGGCGGGTTGCTGCTTTGCGCGATGGCGTTGCGCAGCATCGACAAGGCATGCCCGGAGTCACCAATATCGACATAGGCCAGCGCCAGCATGCCCAGCGATTGCGGCTTGCCGTTGGCCAGCAACTCGGCACGACGCAGCAGGGTCAGGGCCTGGGCGCCGTTGCCCTGCCTGGCCAGAGCCGTGGCCTGGCTGACCAGCGCTTGCAGTTGCACCTCGCTGGCCAGTTGTTGCATGGCCGTGGTGCGCTGACTCACCGGTATGCGCTCAAGGGTGCCTTGCGCGTTCGACCACTCGCCCATCTGGCTCGCCAGCAAGGCACTGGCAAACAGGGCCTCCGGGCGCTGCGGGCTGGCCTGGAGCAGTTCATCCATCGTCTGACGGGCCAACTGCGGGGTTTTGCCCTGCAGGTAATACAGCGCCAGGTCGTAACGGGTCCACACGCCCTGGGGGTCGTTGCGTACCGCTTCTTTCTGCGCAGCAATCGCGCCTTTGAGGTCGCCGCTGCGCTCGGCGTTTTTCGCCTGCCCCGCCGCCACTGCCGCGTGCAACGGGCGCAAATCGCCAAGACGCTGCTGCTGGGCCGGGGTCAACCCCTCGACCATCTTCAAGGCCCGGTTGGCCTGGCCGTTTTGCGCCATCACGGTGATCAACCCCAGCATTGCGTCCGGGTTGTCAGCGTCCAGGGTCAAGGCCTGACGGTAGCTGGCCTCGGCACTGTCCAGCTGGTTTTGCTCAGCCTGCACACCGGCGAGGGCAATGTAGCCATCGGCCTGACGCGGCTTGCTGGCAATGGCTTGCTGCAACAAGCTGCGAGCTTTGGACAGATCATTGCCAGCGCGGGCTTTTTCGGCCTGGTCGAGCAGGCTCCAGTAACGGTTACCGTCCAGCGCCGCTTGCCAGCGCGGGTTGCCGCCGCGGCCGATGGCCCGGCGCAGCAGTTCATTGGCATCGTCGAAACGCCCCTGGCGCTGGCGCACCACGCCAAGGCCGCCTAGGGCATCGCTGTCGCTGGCCTGTTCCTTGAGCCGCGCCACAAACGCCTGCTCGGCAACCTCCAGTTGCTCGTCCTGCAAGGCCTTGAAGCCCCGCGCGACTTGGGGGTTCTGCTGCGCCGCCACACCCGCAGTGCCGCGGCTGTTCATTTGCGTGCGAATGGCCGTGTCATCCGGGTTGGCCTTGAGATAAGCCTCGAACAACGGCTTGTCCACGGGTCGTGGCGAGCCGACCCATACCAGCCCTTCGCGCCAGCTTTCAGTGGCCTGGCCGCCCAGCTCCGGCACCGTCGACAATTGCGCCAGGCGGCGCAGGCCTTCGGAACGGGTGGTTTCGTTGCGTACCAGCAACTTGGCCAGCGCCAGGCGTACCCGGGCGTTGTCCGGCGTCTGTTGTTGCAAACGCTCCAGGCCCTGACGCGCCTCGCTCCAGCCGCCGGGCGTATAGCCCAGGGCGTTGTAGTACTCCAGCGCCAGATCACCCTGGGGCGCCTTGCCGGCGAAGATCTTGCGGTAGATCGGCACCGCCTTGGCAAGCTCGCCGTTGGTCACCAGCAAGCGCGCCGTGTCCAGTTGCTCGGCGTTGTTGCCCGCCTGCACGGCAATGGCTTGCTCCAGCAGCAAGGTCGGGCGTTCGCCCGGGTGGGCACGACGCAACTGCCCCAGGTAATTGCTGGCACCGTCAAGGCGCTTGCCCTTGAGCTCAAGCATGCCAAGGCCATAGAGTGCATCGGCCTGTTTGGGGTCGATCAGCAACAGCTTTTTCCAGACCTCGGTGGCCCGCGCCTGGTCATCCTGTGCTTGCCAGTATTGACCCTGTTGCAGCAACGCCTTGCCCGCGTCGTCAAGGGCGGCAAAGCTGGCGCTGTGTATCAGGCTTGCGAAGATCCCGAACGCGAGGGCGTGGCGGCGAGCTGACATTTATATTCCCACATCGGTTGTTACTTCCCCTGTGCGGGGAAGTGCTTGTCCATAAAACCCGGCGCATCAGGCGTCAGGTTTCGAGTCATCGATTTCTCGCTCGGGTTCGCCCTGCAAGCGCTGGTTGGCCCGCGCCCGCAGCAGCAGATACGCCAGCCCGCTGAGCAGGATCAGGCCCAGGCCGGTGAGCACCAGCGCCAATACCACATGGCGCGAGATCAGCCATTGCAGGTACTTGATCGGCCCCAGGCTGCCGACGTAATACTGCTCATCAGCCACCAGCGGTTCGATATTTTTGCCGCGCACCACCACCAGGCTGCCCTGGATTGACTGGGTATAGTCTTCGCCGCCGATCAGGGCATTGGTCACGTCGGCCAAACCCTGGGGCTGACTGCTGGCAAGCACCACCACACTGCGCCCGCTTTTGAGCGGCGACTCGAAACCCGTCAGGTAGGTACTGCTCGCCCCCCCGGAGAACGCCATCGCCATGCGCGCTCTGCGCAGGTTGGCTTCAGGGTCCGGGCTTAACCAGTCACGCACGCGCATAGGCAGATCGGACAGGTGCAAGCTCAGTTGCCCTTCGGCATTGCTGGCCGGCAGCTGATCGGCCCATTGCGCCAGCAACGGCTGATTGCCGCCGGACGCCAGCACCAGCAAATCCTTGTTGGCCGCACTGGCCACCTGCGCGGCCTGGAGCACCTGCACCCCGGTCGCCGGGTAACCGGTGGCGTGACCAAAGCGGCCGAGTACCGTCAGGTAGGCCGCCAGGTCCGCAGTACCGGCGTTATCGGGCAACACCACGGCCGTCTGCGACAAGTCCGCCAGACGGGTGAACGGGAAACCGGCATCCTTGAACACACCCAGGTTGGGCATGGCGATAAAGTGGTCGTAGCCACTGACATCAAGGGTCGACTCGGGGTCGATGGCCCCGCGCATGTTGTCGATGATGATGTCGTTGCATTCGCCCTGCTTGAGGTAGTCAAACATGTAGCGCAGTTGCAGGCGCGACTGCAGGGCTGCCGAATTCAACGGCAGCAGTAGCGTGGTTTCACGGCCAAGGCTGTCGTCGGACTGCAGGGCACTGAGCACGCCGCTGTCGAGTTTGTCCTGGGACAACAGGTTCTGCGACTGCATCAGGGCATCATTGAAGCTGATGATCAGCGACGAGTTATTGGATCGCTCCTGCGGCGTGTAGCGGTACTTCAGGTGCAGCGGCGCCCCTGCATCGCGCCAGGTAAACAGGTCCGGGGCAAAGTTCAGCGGCACGACAATATCGCCCGGGTTGTAACCCGAAACGCTCAGCTCCTTGGCTGGCAGCAACTCGCCCAGTTTCACCTTGCGATCACTGGACAGCCAGTTCGGGGCGTCATAGGGTTTGCGTGGCTGCACCACCTCCATCCGCTCAATGACCACACTGTTGCCCGACAAGGCCTGGTTGCCCAGCACCAGGGCCGTCGCAGCGCGTTTGAGTTCGCTGCCATCGCGCCCACTGAGCACCAGCAGCTTGCCATTGGCGTCATTGGGGTTGGCCATGACGGTCAGGGTCGGCCCTTTGGCGGGTGGCAGGCTCAGGCTGCCGACCTGCAAGGCGTCAGGGCCACTGAGCAATACCACGGCATTGCCGCTGGCCGGGATCTGGTTGAATGCCGAGGTGAATCGCGCACCGCGATAACTGGCCTGGGCACCAAACCAGGACGACAGTGCACCTGCGGCCTCCAGCGTGGCATTGTCGGGCGCCGCAGCGAATACAAACGGCAAGTCCAGGGCACGCGCATCGCGACGGTCAAAGAACGGCAGCGGCATGATCGCCAGATCGTCAGGCAAGACCAGGGGAGACACATCAATGCCCAATTCGCTGGCGTTGCTGATCTTGGCCCACAGGCTGGAGTGCTGAGGGTCCTCGCAGCTCATGGTGTAGTGCCCGATAAACTGCAGGCTCAGGCGGTTGAACTCGGTAATCAGATGCGCCGGGATCTGCACCATCTGTTGCTGCAGTTGCCCGGCCTTGTCCTTGGGCAACGCCAGGCTGGCGGCCACTTCATCGTTGACCAGCACGTTGATTTGCGACAGCTCTGCCAGCAGCGCCGGGGAATAGGTGTACTGCAGGTTGAGGCGGGCACCGGTGACGATCGAGTCGGCACGCACATCGAAGCTGACGCTGTCGGTGGACTCTACCCCGCGCAGGCTCATCGGGTAATTGCGGCCCAATTGCTTGAGGGTCACGGTGTAGCTTGTGGCACCGGCTGCCGGGGCTGGCGCAGTGCTGTTGGCACTGGCGGCGCCAGCGCACGCAGCCAGCAAGGCGCATGCCAGGCGGGCCAAGGCGCGGCGCGGCTGGCGCACATTGGCGAAGGCTGAAGGAATTGGGATCATCACTTGTCCAGGACATTTTCTAGCGTGGATGGGGTGACGCGGCGACGGCGCAGCAGGCTGCGCACTTCCATGGCCGAGGCTTTGAAGAGTTCGTGAATACCGCGCAGGCCGATGCGGCTGACTTCGCGCAAGGCCACCATCGGGGTGTCGACCTGCCCGCGACCCCAGGTCGAGGCCCAGGTATCGGCGCGAGAGAATGTCAGGCGCACCAGATCGCTTTGTTGGCGCAGGCTCAGGGCATCGAACTGGGCGCCGAGCAATTCGCCGCGGCTAAATACAATCACCGCCGGGAACACGCTCAGGTGCTGGTTGCGAAACAGCGAGATCTGCACCCGCTCGCCCTGGGGCACATTGACCCCCTCGGGTAAGCGCAGGCCCACGCCTTTTTGCGAGAAGTCCTGGGTCATGCCCTCGATCACGCTGCCATCAGCGCGGGTCAAACGCGCCGGCAATTGCGCAGCAACCCGGGGTTCGGCACGGATTTGCCGGGTTTCACTGGCCACCGCCACGGCGGCACTGGTGATGATGACGTTGTACAGCGTCCACACCAGGTTGATCAGCAACGTGGTGGTGGCGCCCTCTTCGCCCAGGGCCAGCCGCAACAACCCCCAGGCCAGGCCCGCCATATTCAGGGTCAACAGCACGATATACGGGCGGGCGAGCTTCCAGTCGAAGAATTTCTCATCGATGATCCCGCCCTTGTTGGTGACATTGAACCCACCCCTTTTGGGGTTGACCAGCGCCACCAGCACCGGGCCCATGATGTACCAGGCCAGTACCGTCTCGTAGACCTCGTTCCAGAATGAATGCCGAAACCGCCCCTGGATGGTGGAGTTGGTCAGGCTGGCATGGAAAATATGCGGTAAGGCATAGGCCGTGATCATCAACCCGGCAGCGTGGAAGATTTGCGCGTCAAAAAACAGAAAGGCCAGCGGCGCGGTCAAAAACACCAGGCGCGGCAGACCGTAGAAAAAGTGCAGCATCGCATTGAGGTAGCACAGCCGCTGCCCCAGGTTCAGGCCCTTGCCAAACAACGGGTTATCGGTACGGAAAATCTGCGCCATGCCCCGTGCCCAGCGGATCCGCTGGCTGATATGGCTCGACAGGCTTTCAGTGGCCAGCCCCGCCGCCTGCGGAATCGCCAGGTAGGCGGTGTTATAGCCGGCGCGGTTGAGCTTGAGCGCGGTATGGGCATCTTCGGTCACGGTTTCGACCGCCACCCCGCCGACTTCCATCAGCGGCTTGCGGCGGATCACCGCACAGGAGCCACAGAAAAACGTGGCGTTCCACAGGTCGTTACCGTCCTGCACCAGACCGTAGAACAGTTCGCCTTCGTTGGGTACCGAACGAAAGGTGTCGAGGTTCTTTTCGAACGGGTCCGGAGAAAAGAAAAAGTGCGGCGTTTGCAGCATCGCCAGCTTCGGGTCTTTCAGAAACCAGCCAATACTGACCTGCAGAAAGGATCGGGTCGGTACATGGTCGGCATCGAAAAACGCCACGAATTCACCGCTGGTGACCTTCAACGCTTCGTTGAGGTTGCCGGCCTTGGCATGCCGGTTGTTGTCGCGGGTGATGTAATTGACATTGATCTGCTCGCAGAACTCGCGAAAGTCTTCGCGCCGGCCGTCATCAAGCACATGCACGCGCAACTTGTCTTTGGGCCAGTCCATCGCCTGGGCGGCAAAGATGGTCAGCTTCACGATATCGAGGGCTTCGTTATATGACGGGATAAACACGTCAACCACCGGCCAATCGCTTGGCGGGCTCTTGAGCAATACCGGCTGGCGCCGCAGCGGCCAGGCCGTTTGCAGGTAGCCGAATACCAGCACCACCAGGGCATAGATTTCGGCCAGCACCAGGCCGTAGCCGAACACCATGTCGACCCAGTCGTCGAACCCCAGGGTTTCGGTCAGTCGCCAGTACATGTAGCGCAGCGAGGCCGTGAGTGACAGGCCGATCATGATCAGGATGGTCAGGCGCCCGGGAACTCTGCGCAGCACCAATGCGGCAACAAAGCAGCCGCTGGCAAAGAGGCACTGCGCATAGAAATCGAACGGTGCGGTAATGATCAGCAGGCCCAAAAGCCCGCAAACTACGGCGGTGCCGGCCAGCAGCGCACGGCGTGCCGCCACTGGCCACTGATCAAGGCGATCAGACAGCGCCTGGGCCCAACGCTGAAAACGGCTTTGCGCCCCCCGGGGGGCACTGCCTGACTGGCTCATGGGGCGGATATCCCCGCCGCACGGGTGCTTTGCAAGACGGTTTTGAGTTGCTCGCCAAGCTGCAAAACCCCTTCCCCGCCTGCAGACCCGGCTGGCGCTGCAAGCGGGTTGTGGCCATACGCCAGGGCCTCGCCAAAGCTATGATCCTCTACAACCACTGCCATTAACTGAGCACCCAGGCGGCGCTTGAGCACTTGGAGCATGTCGCGGGAAAACTCACGGTCGGGCTCAAACCGATTGACCACATAACTGCGCGCAACGTCGGCACCCAGCAGGCGGTCCATATGTTCCAAGGCAATAAAACTGGCCGCATCGGCGGCAGTGACCACCAGTACCTGATCGGCCACGTCCAGCGCCTGCTGCAGATATGCCGAGCGACCGCTGGGCGTATCGACAATCACCAGGTCATGCGTGCCCAGCGCCATGCGCTCCAGTTGCCGGGCCAGCCAGTGGCGGTCCTGGCTCATTTCGCGCTCCAGGGCACAGTGCTGCTCATCACTCAACACGCCGTAGGGCAACACTTGCACGTCGTTGAAGCCCTGCTGCAGATGGCTGCTCCAGTGGGTACTGCCCATGCCGGTCACGCCGGATGCAATCCCGAGGTGATGATGCAGGGCATTTTGTGGATCAAGGTCAATGGCCAGGGTCTTGCCGCCCTCAAGGCGCACGCTGCTGGCCAGGCTGGCGGCCAGCGTGGTCTTGCCAACGCCGCCCTTGGCCGAGACCAGCACGACGACACGGGCCTTGCACTGCGGTGTGCGCAATTGCGCCTGCAAAGACTGGGTCTCGGCCTGACGGGCCAGTGCCACTTCGGCGAGCAAATTACGCAGCGGGGTTGCAACGTCGGCAGAGCTCATCAGCGGCGCCTGCACTTCAGGTTGCACCGACACCTCCTGAGCGGGTGCAACCAGCGGCAGGCCAACCGGTACAGGGGCCGCAGCTTGAGCAGGCAGCGGGGATTTAACCTGGGCTGGGGGTGTATTGGGGTAATCGAACTGGCTGTCAAACTCGTGATAGCTGTCCGAAGTTGCGCCGAACCTGCTGAACAAATTCGATATGTCGTCTGTACGACTCATTAGTAGGTTCCTTCCGCACTGAGTATTCACGACGCATGGCCAGCAACAGGGCGCCAAAATAAGCCATCACAATGACATCGTCAATAAATTGAACAAAATTGCATTAATCTCGTCATTACAAGGACAAATAATTGGGTTATTAGCCATTTTATTGACGAAATAGACAATTTTTTATTTGGCGCTACTCGCCTAGCCCTCAGCACATCCACCCAAACTTTTGTAATGGCAGGGCTTTTACAGGGCGAGATAGACGCGTACAGACGCAGGAAACTGCCCTAAACTTTAGGTATTACCGGTTGCCGGTAATGGCAGGTTTCGAACCCGCAACGATAAGGAGAGCATCATGTCTGAGCACTTCAAAAACCTCAGGGGCGATACCCCTTTTGGTGCTGCCAGCCCGGAAGGCAAACGAGAACTGGCCGTCGCTGCTGCGTTGACCTTGATCCAGGCCAAGGTTTTAAACTCAGCCAGTTCCGGGCAGTTGCAGACGGAGATGAATAACCTGAACAAGTACGCCGATCAGATTCAGGCTGCACTTGAAGTCGTGTGAGGGAAGCACATATATCGCAGGCAAAAAAAAAGCCCGCCTGGCGGCGAGCCCTGTTGCAACACTTGACCGGCTCTTAATGGCGGCTGGACAAGTATTCGCGGCGCATATCCAGCGCCCAGCCATCGAGCACCCACTTGAAGTCATCCAGCGTCATGATCTGCGAATCATTTTCCAGGGTCAGCCCCGTCCCCTTGCGCACCACTTGCGCGACCACCTGTTGATCGGTGGCATCGATCACGGCTATCTCGGTACTGATTTCACTGTCCTGGTCGCGTATTCCGGCGGCCGTGCTGACACCTGCGGCGAGCAGGGTCACCGGCAAGTACTCGTAAAACCGCAGGCCCTGGGTACTTGCCGACAGCGAGACAATCGCCGGCCTGACGATCAGCGTGCCAGGGCCCGGGGCCGCGACAACGTTCATGACCTTGCCCAGTTCGCGCTTGAGCGCAGCATCGTAATATCCGGTCACAGCTGACAGCGTGGCCTGCGGCCCCCGCCCGGTCGGTAGCACCCACGGGTAAAGCTGGCTTGGCTCGATATAGACACCGGTGTAATGGCTGATATCCAGGTCAGGACTTACCCAGGACAGCACGGCCTGCCCGGACGGCAACTGCTTTTGCGTCAGCTGGCTGTAGTCGGACAGAAAACCCGAATAGTCTTCGGGCGGGATGGTTTTGCTGGCACAGGCCGTAAGCAAAATGGACAAGGCAGCCAGCAACGGCAGTGAACGACTGGTTCGCATGGAGCAGGAATTCCCGGAACGGTGTTTTACAGGAGGGTTCTGATCAGCCCGGGGCGCCTGAACGAGCGCGACAGGGCCAATTGCGCGCAGCTTGCCTGAGCGCAATTGCTGGCAGATGTCCGGTTTATTTCCGGGAAGCAAGGATGTTGCAGGGATGAAACAAATGACGGGGGATGGTCAAGCAAGCGCAGCGTGCCTGACACGCTGCGCACAGACAGCCAGAGGATCAGTCGTCCCTGTCGTCACGCTCGCGGTTGCGGTCATACCGGTGATCATTGTCGCGACGATCGTAGCCGCGGTCATAACCCCGATCATCGTGCCCCCGGTCGTATCCCCGGCCCGAGTCGTAACCGCGATCATGGCCATGCCGGCCACCGTCGTCCCAGATCGGCACGCAGCCGCCGAGCAAGAAAGCGCCAGAGGCGGCCAGGATCAATAGGGTTGTGCGCTTCATGTGAGCGTCCTGAAAGAAAGGTCATAAATATGACCGCAAAAACGCCCAATAATTCCTCGTCACCTGCTACATCCCTGGCAACAAATGCGCCCTGGAACAGAGGTCCTGCCTGGTCCAGTCACTTGCACCGGCGCCCCATTCAGGCTTGGGTCGCGAGATGCCAATCAACGATAAATAAACCTGCAAAAAGCAGTGCAAACTAACCTGATCCAGCTTCAATTACAGGTATAGGCCCATACCGAACAACCAGCGCCAACGACAGCCTGTCGCTAACTGCCCGATCCCTCAAGGGAGGTCGCATCGGAGTGTGATCCGCGGGCAGATCCCACTCCGATGCGGACAAAAACCCGGCGTCAGAAGCACCGGGATGCACCAACCACTTTCAGCCCAGGGGCGGCCCGGATAAAAACCGTTCCGCAATCAGCACCACGGCCTGCGCCTGAGAGGTGCGGGCGGTGTCTATGCAAAATGGCGCGCTGACCCACGCCTCATACTCATGATCGAGAACAGACTGCCAGGTGGGCGGTATCAAGCCGGGTATATCACTCACCCTGGTTTCCACACGGCGCTGATGCTCGTGCCTGTCAGAACAGATCACCTGGATATTGACCAAGGGCACCTCAGCGCATTTAGCGATGTCGGCCCATGCCTTTCGGCTTTCAGCGACCGGGTTTACACAATCAACGATCACCGTGTGACCGAAACCAAGATTGCTCAGGGCAAGCTCATTGGCGACCTTGTAACCGCTCGTGCCCACGCCTTTTGCCAGAACGCCGGCGTTACGAATAGCCTGCTCGATGGTATCGACCCGCAGGTACACGGCCCCTGCTCGACTGGCAAGATCCCTTGCAAGAGTGGTTTTGCCGGTGCCTGGAAGGCCGCTGAAGACAATAAGCATGTTATGTCCTTGAATGAGTCTGGTGACTGCCCTTTATACACGCGCCAACCTGTGCCTATGGCCGATGGGCAACCGGCCCGGTTATGCGCAAACGAACCTTGCAGCAGGCGCCAACGCCCGCAGAGAAAGAACGGCAGGCCACCCAACCGAACAGAACAAGCGACAGCACACCGCCGTCTCTGCCGCTTGAAATAGTGGCACAATGCCTGTATCTCTACGCGCCGTTTTAACGCCGCTATCCCAGCCACGCGCCCAGAGAACAATCATGAAAAAGCCGCAAGTGGACTTCGAATACGTGAGCGAGCTGCTCGCAAAGTTCTTCAAACAGCGCAGCCTGCAATCGGCCTTCAAGGTTATTGCAGCGCAAGACATCACTGGCTGGGAAATCTGGTTTCAGGTGGAGTTTGCTCGATTTCTTACAGAGCATGAATCAGAACCCGAATGGTCGCGCGAGTACCCGTTTGAGTTCGACTATCGTATGGAGAGAGAGCGCGCCTTCTTGAGGCCTGACTTCATCATTAGAAAAAAACACTGGGCTGCAGATCGGTATCTTGCGCTTGAAATCAAGCAACACCAGCAGCTAGGTAACTGCATCGCCAATATGATTAGCGACTTGAAGAAAGTTGCAAAAATCAGGAAATCCGAAATAGACCTGCGTTCCTATTGGGCGCTAGGCATTTTCCAGACCGATGATGAAATTGATCTGCCAGAACTGATTGAGTCAAAAATGTCTGGGACGGCACTGTCGTATTACCAATCGCGCACAGCCATCAACCACATTCCCGGCACAATCTACAGCTATGCGCTGTTCTAAACCCCTTGATAAGCCGTGATGCGGCACACGCACGCGAAGGCAAGCAAACACCATCAGGACGGGCACACAGAGAAAGGTATCGAGTACCTGGAGGTGGGAGCTGATTTGGCGTTCTGAGGTGGGGGTTTTGCAAAAGTTTTGCAAATCGCAGACAACAAAAAAGGGCCCACCTTTCGGTGAGCCCTTCCAGACCGCCCAGCAGAGCGGATTTTGTTTGGTAGGCGCGATTGGACTCGAACCAACGACCCCCACCATGTCAAGGTGGTGCTCTAACCAACTGAGCTACGTGCCTGCTGTGGGGTCGCATTCTATAGATTTGCGGAGGGGTGTCAACACCTTTTTTGCAGCTAACCCTATGAATAGTCGAATTTTTTATTTTTAACCCGAAAACACTCACCCTCCGGTGGCTGGCGGGCCGTTTTCAACTCAGGTAGCATCGACTTCACTCGTAAAAAATATAAAACAGAGGCTGCAGAATGTCGAACACTCCCTACCCCCAGTCCTACTATGCAGCTTCCGCTAATCCCGCACCCGAGCGCCCCGCCCTGCAGGGCGAGGTGGAAACGGACGTGTGCGTTATCGGCGCAGGCTATACCGGGCTGTCGAGTGCGCTGTTCCTGCTGGAGGCCGGTTTCAAGGTCACTGTTCTGGAGGCCGCGAAAGTGGGGTTCGGCGCTTCGGGGCGCAACGGCGGGCAGATCGTTAACAGTTATAGCCGCGATATCGATGTGATCGAACGCACTGTCGGCGCCAAGCAGGCTCAGTTGCTGGGGCAAATGGCCTTTGAAGGCGGCAAGATCATTCGTGAGCGTGTGGCCAAGTATCAGATCCAGTGTGATTTGAAGGACGGCGGTGTATTCGCTGCCATCACCGCCAAGCAGATGGGCCATCTGGAGGCCCAGAAGAAGCTCTGGGAACGCTATGGCAACACGTCGCTGGAGCTGCTGGATCAGCGCCGGATCCGTGAGGTGGTGGCCTGTGACCAGTATCAGGGCGGCCTGCTGGACATGAGCGGCGGGCACATTCACCCGCTCAATCTGGCGCTGGGTGAGGCCGCGGCTGTCGAGTCCCTGGGCGGCACCATTTATGAGCAGTCTCCCGCTGTACGCATTGAGCGCGGCGCCAATCCTGTGGTGCATACACCCCAGGGCAAGGTGCGGGCCAAGTTCATTATCGTCGCGGGCAATGCCTACCTGGGCAATCTGGTACCGGAGCTGGCGTCCAAGTCCATGCCGTGCGGTACCCAGGTGATCACCACCGAGCCTCTGGGTGATGAGCTGGCCAACACCCTGTTGCCACAGGACTATTGCGTCGAGGACTGTAACTATTTACTCGACTACTATCGCCTATCGGGTGACAAGCGCCTGATTTTCGGTGGTGGCGTGGTGTACGGCGCGCGGGATCCGGCCAATATCGAAGCGATTATCCGGCCGAAAATGCTCAAGGCTTTCCCGCAGCTCAAGGATGTGAAAATTGACTACGCATGGACGGGCAATTTCCTGCTGACACTGTCACGCCTGCCCCAGGTCGGCCGTATCGGTGACAACATCTATTATTCACAAGGTTGCAGCGGGCATGGCGTGACCTATACCCATCTGGCCGGCAAGGTGCTGGCTGAAGCCCTGCGCGGGCAGGCTGAGCGTTTTGATGCGTTTGCCGACTTGCCCCACTACCCTTTCCCCGGCGGGCAACTATTGCGTACACCGCTGACTGCTTTGGGTGCTTGGTACTACAGCCTGCGGGACAAGTTCGGGTTCTGATTTTTGTGGCAACGGCGCAGTTTCTGTGGGAGCCGGGCTTGCCCGCGATGGCCGCGCCGCGGTAGGCCTGAATGACCGCATCGTCTGAATCGCGGGCAAGCCCGCTCCCACAGGGTAATGCCAATGCTTACTTTTGGGATTGCAGGGTCTTGATCGCCGTAGCGCCGGCCTGTTCCTGCCCCGCACGGGACAGGTCGTTCGCCACCTTCAGCCAGCGACCCTTGTCCACACTGGCCGGCAACTGGGTGGGCGACAGGATCAGCACCGCCCAGCCGCCAGCATCCTTCCACGCCGACTCGAATTTGCTGAAGTCCATCAACCGCCGACGCTCCATGCCTGAGCGCAGCAACACCGTGCCTTTGGCGCGGTTGTAACCCACCAGCATGGCGTAGCGCGGCTCGGACCACACTGTGCCGTCGCTAAATCGCAGCATCACCGGGTAGCCCGCCGCCACTTGGGTCAGCAGCGCAGAAAGGGATTTGTCCAGCGGGTACACCATCAGCCCGTAACCCGCCGCTAGCTGCTCGATATTACCTTGCAACGAGTCTTCGGCCCCCGGCAACCCCAGCGGCTTGACCAAAAGCCCCGGGGTGATGCGCACTTTTTGCTCACCCAGCATACCCGCCAAGGTTTGCGGTGCCCCCTGGTTGGCATTGCCGCGGAAAAACGGCACGCCGTTCAGTTCTACCCGTTCTGGCAAGCGTCGTAACTCGGGGGATTCGACACTGGCGCAGCCCACCATCACCAACGCAAACAAACCCATCAACCACAGCCGCGCCGATCTTGACCCAGAAACTGCCTGCATATTCCCTCGCCTTAAATGAACGCCAGGCCTCAAAGCCCGCCATGAGCGTCAATCATAGGGCGCCAATAATGCGAGGTATAGCCTTAAGCCACAGCCCAATGGTTGGTATAGAGCGAATCGATTAGTCCTACACGACCTTCGGTCAATAGACTGCAACATCGCACAGACTAGACTGTCATCTGCTTAGCGTGTGTTTGAGCCCGTAGGGGGCAAAGGAGGCACTGATGAGCCCGATACTGACTATTTTCCTGCTGATCGCCGGCTGGCTGGCCGTCGCCGGGGCCATGCTCTGGGGCCTGATGCGTATTAGCCGCCATCATCACCCGCAGGTGCAGGCAAAACCTGAAGAAGCGCCGGAAAAACCTGTGGTTGGCGCCGTCAACGCACATTGATCGCACAAAAAAGCCGCTCACCCTGATCAGGGCAAGCGGCTTTTTTATTACAAGCTGCGATTATTTCACCAAGGCAGCCTGACGTTTTTCGCGGATCTGACGCGCCACAATGTTCAAGGTTTCAACCGTGGCCGAGAACGCCATCGCGGCATACACATAACCTTTAGGCACATGGGCACCGAAACCTTCGGCGATCAGGGTCATGCCGATCATGATCAGGAAGGCCAGGGCCAGCATCACGACGGTCGGGTTGTCGTTGATGAACTTGGCCAAAGGCTCCGAAGCCAGCAGCATCACCATCACCGCTACCACCACAGCAATCACCATGATCGGCAAGTGCTCGGTCATGCCCACTGCGGTAATGATGCTGTCGATGGAAAACACCAGGTCGAGCATCAGGATCTGGCCGATGGCAGCGGCAAAGCCCAAGGTGACTTTCGACGTCACACTGTCGGTTTTTTCTTCCACCTGTGGCGTCATGCTGTGGTGAATTTCACTGGTGGCTTTCCACACCAGGAACAGGCCACCGGCAATCAAGATCATGTCCTTCCACGAAAAGGCCTTGCCCAGCACTTCAAACACCGGCGTGGTCAACTGAACGATGTAGGCAATGGTACCCAGCAAGCCCAGACGCAGGATCAGCGCCATGCCGATACCGATACGGCGGGCCTTGGTGCGGTATTGCTCCGGCAGCTTGTTGGTCAGAATCGAGATAAAGATCAGGTTATCGATGCCCAGCACGATTTCCATCACGATCAACGTGGCCAAAGCGATCCAGGCTGCGGGGCTGGCAGCCAGTTGTAAAAGATATTCCATAGGTGTGTTCGGACTCTGCGTTAAGACACGTTAAATGGCTTGGGAAGATTGTTCTTTTTCTTGCTCAGGCTTTTCTTTTTCGATCAGCCCTCCGGTAGCTTCGCTCAGTGCTTGTTCAGCGGCCTTGTGGGTGTCGTCAATTGCCTGCTTGGCGGACTCAGCTGTTTTACTCAGCATTTGTTGCGCGGCTTTTTCCGCCTGGTCGCAACCCGCGATCGCCAGCAAACCTGCCGACAACAGCACTGCAACAGCTGATTTCTTGATGTTCATGCTTGTATTCCTCTAAACCGGCGGCCACCGGAGTGGCTTGCGCATAACGCGTGATTCTAGAGAAGCTAACACTTCAGGAAAATTCGTATTTTTAAGCGCTATACTTCGGTTTTTACGAAGTGTTACTACGCTGATGCTTAATTACCGCCAGCTCCATTACTTTTGGGTGGTTGCCAAAACCGGCAGCATTGTCCGTGCATGCGAGCAGCTCAACCTCACGCCGCAGACCATCAGCGGGCAAATCAGCCTGCTCGAGGATACTTACGGCCTGCCATTGTTTCGCCGGGTCGGGCGGCAACTGGAGCTGACCGAGACCGGTCGGCAAGTGTTGCCTTATGCCGAGCAGATCTTTCAGGTCGGCAGTGAACTGGAGAGCATGTTGCGCATGGCGCCCAAGGAGCAGCAGATCCTGTTTCGGGTGGGCGTGGCCGATGTGGTACCCAAGTCGATTGTGTATCGCCTGATTGCGCCGACGATGGAGCTGGATAAACCGATTCGCATTACCTGCCGCGAGGACAAGCTCGATCGGCTACTGGCAGACCTGGCGATTCAACGACTGGATCTGGTGATTTCCGACAGCCCCATGCCTTCGCACCTCGATATCAAAGGTTTTAGCCAGAAACTGGGCGAATGCGGTATCAGCTTTTTTGCCACTGCGACACTTGCCAAAGACTATGCCGAAAACTTCCCGCACTGCCTGCAAGGCGCGCCACTTCTGATTCCAGGACCCGAAACCATGCTTCGCAGCCGCCTGCTGCGCTGGCTGGCCGAGCAGCAGATACAGCCGCGAATTGTTGGCGAGTTTGACGACAGCGCACTCATGCAGGCTTTCGGCCAGTCCGGGATCGGCGTATTTATCGCGCCCAGCGTGATTGCCCAGGAGGTGATACGCCAGTTTGATGTTGAGCTGATCGGCCACACCGAGGCGGTCACCGAATCGTTCTACGCCATTACCGTGGAGCGCAAGATCCGCCACCCCGGCATCGTTGCGATTACCGAGGGGGCGCGGCGCGAGTTGTTTACCCCGCGCTAGCGCAGGCAGGGCGCACCTTGGCGGTCATCAGCAACAAGGCCAGCAGAATCGAGATCAGGATAAACCCGGCGGCAGCAAACCCCAGGCTGCCCAGGCCATAGTTATCGATAACCCGGCCACCAATCATGGCGCCCAGGCCGATCCCCAGGTTGGCCCCGGCAATGTTCAGCGACGCGGCAAATGCCGGGGCATGAGGGGCAACTTTCATCAGCCGTACATGGCTGACCAGAAACATCGCAGCCTGCGTCACCCCCCAGATGCCCATCGCCGCCGCCAGGCCCAGGGTTGAGTGAATGCTCGGCACCAGCGCCACCAGGCCGCCAATCATAAAGGCACAAAACACCATCGAAGCGATCAGCGGATGACGATCCACCATGCGCCCGCCCAGGGAATTACCGATCAGGCCGACGGCGCCAAAGCCCATCAGGCACCACCCCACCAGCGTGCCGTCAAAACCTGCCAGACGCTCAAGGATATCAGCCAGATAGGTGTAGGCCGTAAACATGCCGCTGAACACCAGCACTGACAGCACGATATGGCCGATCATCAGCGGGCTGCGCAGCAGGGCAAACTGTGAGCTCAAGGTGACATGCTCTTTCACCACCCGAGTCACGGGCAAATACAGCCACAACAGCAAGGCCTTGGCCAGGGCGACAGCGGCCAAAATGCCGAAGGCACTGCGCCAGCCCCAGGCATCCGAGATCAAAGTGCCTACCGGGATACCAAACACCGTCGCACAGACAATACCGAAACCGATTTTGGCAATCGCCCGCCCGGCGTAATCCGGGCCGACGATATCCACTGCCGTTTCACTGGCCAACGCCCAGAACACCGGCAAGCCCAATGCCGGCAGCAGCCGGGCAAAAGCCATCACCCAGATATTGGGCGCCAGCGCCGCCACGGTATTGGCAAAAGCGAACATCAGCAGAATCGAGATAAACAGGCGCTTGCGCTCAAAGCGCGAAAAGTAGGCGGTCAAAAAAGGCCCAAGGGCCGCAACCGTGAAGGCGAACAAGGTCACCAGCAAACCTGCCTGGGGCACGCTGACTTCAAGGTCGCGGGCAATCGAAGGCAGCAGGCCGACGATGACAAACTCGGTGGTGAGCACGGTAAAGCCGGCCGCGGACAGCAGCAGGATGGGCAACAGCATGAATAACTCCAGAGACAACGAGGCCAGCGAAAGCCCGAAAGGCCCGCTGATTTGAAGAAAAGGGGGGATAGGCAATGGTAACAGAATGCTGCGGGGTGCGGCCATTTCACCCGCCACCTCCCCTGTACGGATGTGGCAGATTGCCCCTGCGTAGGAAAGCCCCTACACGTCTATGATAAAGTTCGCATCCCGCCGACTTGCGTCGATCAGCCTGCCCGTTTGCCGCTGATCGCCCCACAGTTTTTCAATGCACTACCCAGAACAACTAGAGAAACCCTTATGACTGACGCTCCACCTACCCTGCTGCAAAAGCTCAAGCGCACCAGCCTGGTGACCCAGATTGTGATCGGTCTGCTCGCCGGTATTTTGCTGGCCTGGCTTGCGCCCTCGGCAGCGCTTTCGGTGGCCTTTATTGGCAAGGTGTTTGTCAGCGCCCTGAAAGCCGTTGCACCGATTCTGGTGTTTGTGCTGGTCATGGCCTCGATTGCCAACCACAAGCACGGCCAGGAAACCCATATCCGCCCGATTCTGGTGCTGTACCTGTTTGGCACCTTTGCTGCAGCCGTGGTGGCCGTTATCGCCAGCATGCTGTTCCCGTCGAATCTGGTGCTGGCCACCGAAAACATTGCCATCACCGCCCCTGGCGGTATCAGCGAAGTACTGCAAAGCCTGTTGCTGAGCGTGGTCGACAACCCGGTCAGTGCGCTGATGAATGCCAACTTTATCGGCATCCTGGCGTGGGCCATCGGCATGGGCATTGCAATCCGCCATGCTGGCGACACAACCCGCACCGTGCTCAATGACCTGTCCAACGGTGTCACCCTGATCGTGCGTGTGGTGATCCGCTTTGCCCCGCTGGGCATCTTCGGCCTGGTGGCTGCCACCCTCGCCTCTTCAGGCTTCGGCGCCCTGCTCGGCTACCTGCACCTGCTCACGGTGCTGATCGGCTGCATGCTGTTTGTGGCGCTGGTGGTCAACCCGCTGATCGTGTTCTGGAAGCTGCGTCGCAACCCTTATCCGCTGGTGTTTTTGTGCCTGCGTGAAAGTGGGATTACCGCGTTTTTCACCCGCAGTTCGGCGGCCAATATCCCGGTGAACATGGCGTTAAGCGAGCGACTGGGCTTGCATGAAGACACCTACTCGGTGTCCATCCCGCTGGGTGCCACCATCAATATGGCGGGCGCGGCGATTACCATCACGGTACTGAGCCTGGCGGCCGTGCATACGCTGGGGATCGAGGTGGATATTCCGACAGCCATCCTGTTGAGTGTGGTGGCGGCCATTTGCGCCTGCGGCGCATCGGGTGTGGCGGGCGGCTCGCTGCTGTTGATTCCGCTGGCATGCAGCCTGTTCGGTATCCCGAGCGAGATTGCCATGCAGGTAGTGGCCGTGGGTTTCATTATCGGCATCTTGCAGGACTCGGCGGAAACCGCACTCAACTCCTCCACCGATGTGCTGTTCACAGCTGCGGCCTGCATGGCCAAGGAAGATCAGCCCCTGCAACAGGGTTGAGGCAAGTGGGGCGGGCCAGCACCCGGTTTAAAGGGCACCAATAAACCGGGTGCTGGCTTGCTTACAACCCGGTCTGTCTGAATGACCGGGGTGCTGGCACAGTGCGCTTGCTTAGAAAGCGCCCATGTAATCGCGCTTGCCGATTTCAACGCCATTGTGCCGCAGGATGGCGTAAGCCGTGGTCACATGGAAGAAGAACTGCGGCAGGCCATAAGTCAGCAGGTAAGCCTGGCCGCTAAAGCGTTTTTCTTTCGGCGTGCCCTGGCGGGTGATGATTTCAATGCCTTCCTTGCCGTCGATTTGCTCAGGCTTGATCCCCTCGACAAACGCCAGCACTTTGCTGATCAACGCTTGCAGATCAGCAAAGGTCACTTCGCTGTCGTCGTATTTCGGCAATTCGATTTCAGCCAGACGGCCGCTGACCCCCTTGGTAAAATCAACTGCGATTTGCACCTGACGCACCAGTGGGAACATGTCCGGCGCCAGACGTGCTTGCAAGAACACGCTAGGGTCGATGTTCTTGGCTGTGGCGTGTGCCTCGGCCTTGGCCAGCACACCGCTCAGGGCGTTGAGCATTTGTTTGAACACAGGAACGGAAGCAGCGTACAGGGAGATAGTCATGGAAGTCTCGACAGTCTGTGGGCAGGAATGGAATGTGCGCCGATTATAGACACGCCAGCGCCCCTCTGGTGTATGAAGATCAACCCCACGCTCAGCCCCGGGACACCCACATGCTCTCTGCTCATCCCTCTACAGCGCCTGCGGCGGAAACGGCCCAGGCGCTGTATGGCAAGATCACCCGCAAGCTCATCCCCTTTCTCTGCTTGTGCTATCTGGCCGCCTATCTGGACCGGATCAATATTGGTTTCGCCAAACTGCAGATGCTCGGCGACCTGCAGTTCAGCGAAACGGCCTATGGCCTGGGCGCGGGGCTGTTTTTTGTCGGATATATCCTGTTCGAAGTACCGAGCAATCTGCTTATGGAGAAGGTCGGGGCCAGGGTCTGGATCGCACGGATCATGATCACCTGGGGCCTGCTCTCGGCCTGCACCCTGCTGGTCACCACCCCTACCCAGTTCTATGCCGTGCGTTTTCTGCTGGGGGTTGCCGAGGCGGGTTTTCTGCCCGGGGTGCTGTATTACCTGACCACCTGGTTCCCGACCCAGAGACGAGGGCGCATCATCGCCCTGTTTATGATCGGCATGCCGCTCTCCAGTGTGGTAGGCGGGCCGCTGTCGGGCTGGATCATGGGCGCCTTTGACACTGTCGCGGGGCTGCGCGGCTGGCAGTGGCTGTTTGTGCTCGAGGCGATCCCCAGCTTATTGCTGGGCATCCTGGCCCTCTGGGTGCTGCCCGACAGCCATCACACGGCAACATGGCTGAACGCCGACGAAAAATCGTTACTGCAGCAGCAACTGGGTCAGGACCACGCAGAGGGCCAGCACAGCAAGTACGGCTTTCGCGACGGGTTCTTCAACCTCAAGGTCTGGATGCTGGGCGGTATCGACTTCTCCATCCTGCTCAGCGCCTACGCCCTGGCCTTCTGGATGCCGACCTTGATCCGTAACGCCGGGGCAACCGACAACTTCCATATTGGCGTACTCACTGCCCTGCCCAGCCTTGCTGCCCTGATCGGCATGCTGATGATCGGCGCCAGCAGCGACCGGCATCGCGAACGTCGCTGGCATATCATCGTGCCCTTTGTGGTCGGCGCGACGGCAATGGCAGCCAGCACCTTTTTCAGCCACAACCTGCTGGCGATCGTTCTACTCTTTGCCATTGCCTCGGCTGCCATCCTCGGTGCCGTGCCGGTGTTTTTCAGCTTGCCGGCCACCTTTCTCACCGGCCGCGCAGCCGCGACCGGCTTCGCCCTGGCCTGCTCCCTGGCCAATATTGCCGGGCTGGTGAGCAACTCCCTGATGGGCATCGCCATTGACGTCACGGGCAGCAGTTCCGGGGCGTTGTGGTTCTTCGCCAGTTGCCTGCTGCTGAGCTGCCTGCTGGTAGTCGCCCTGCCCGCCAGGCTGGTCAACCGCTGAGCGACCATGAGCAACACCCCAGCGATCACATGCCAGTCGCTCTAGCGCGTAAAAACCCCCACAATGGCCGCTGGCAACGGTGACTCAAATTGGAGATGAAAATGGACGTTCCGGCTGATCAGTTTTCAGAAAACGTAAAAAACGATTCTGACGCAGGCCCCCTGCTCAACAGCACCGAGATCCGCATTCTTGGCTCCTTGATCGAGAAACAGGCCACCAACCCTGAAACCTACCCCCTGACGCTCAATGCCCTGGTGCTGGCGTGCAACCAGAAAACCAGCCGCGAGCCGGTGCTCAACCTGACCCAGGGCCAGGTCGGGCAAAGCCTGCGCGCCCTCGAAGGCCGTGGCTTTACCCGCCTGGTAATGGGCAGCCGTGCTGATCGTTGGGAGCACAAGGTCGACAAGGCGCTGGAACTGGTGCCTGCGCAAGTGGTGCTGCTGGGCCTGCTGTTCCTGCGGGGGCCGCAAACCCTCAACGAGCTGCTGACCCGCAGTTCGCGCATGCACGATTTTGAAGACACCGAACAGGTCCAGCACCAGCTCGAACGCCTGATTGCCCGTGATCTGGCCCTGCTGGTGCCGCGCCAGAGCGGCCAGCGCGAAGACCGTTACATGCACGCACTGGGTGACCCGGCCGAGATCGACACGATCATGGCTGCGCGCCAGCAACCTGCGGAGCGCAGCAGCAGTTCAAGCGTATCGCTGGAGCGTTTTGAAGCCCTCGAAGCGCGGATTGCCGCCCTTGAGGCGCGTCTGGCTGAGCTGGAATAACACCCTTCACGCCGCCCGCGAGCGTAATCAGCTGCGGGCAAATGCCACGGCAGCCTGAAACTGCTCGGCAGTGGGGCGAACGCCGGTGTACAGCACAAACTGCTCCAGGGCCTGGATGGCAATCACCTCAAGCCCGGTGATGACCTGCTTGCCCTGGGCACGACCACGCACGATCAACGGTGTTTCAACCGGGATCGCCACCACATCGAAGATGATATCCGCGCTGTCGATAGCCTCTGCGGCAAAGGCCAGATCATCGGCTTCAGCCCCGCCCGCCATGCCCACCGGTGTCACGTTGATCAGCATGTGCGGCCGCTGCGCGCCCAGCTCAGGTTGCCATTCATAGCCGCAGCTTGCCGCCAGGGCCGCCCCTGTTGCCTCGTTACGCGCAACGATCAGGCCATTGCGATATCCACCATCACGCAATGCCGAAGCCACGGCCTTGGCCATACCGCCGCTGCCACGCAGGGCAAAGGTGGTGTCCTTGGGTACTTTATGGCTGTCCAACAACTGGGCAATGGCGATGTAGTCGGTGTTGTAGGCCTTGAGATGGCCGTCGGTATTGACGATGGTATTGATCGAGGCAATGGCCCGGGCCGATGCATCCAGTTCGTCCACCAGCTCGATGCAGGCCTCCTTGAACGGCATCGACACCCCGCAGCCGCGAATGCCCAGGGCGCGGATTCCGGTAACGGCACCTGCCAGGTCCTTGCTGCTGCAAGCCTTGTAGTAAAAGTTCAGGCCCAGTTGTTCGTATAGATGATTATGAAAACGCAGCCCGAAATTCCCCGGTCGACCTGACAACGATATGCACAGCTGGGTGTCTTTGTTCGGATTCATTTGCATGCTCATCTCCTTGCTGAAGGCTTTTAGATGGACGGCACAAGCCGTATCGGAAAAATTGTTCGATCATAGTGCAGCTGCCAGAGCTGAAACGTCTCAGCGCCAGCAAACCTTACACAAAATTTACTCGGGCACTTCGCAGTTTTTTAAAAAAACACGGTCTTAATGTTACCCCCGGGTTTATCTGCGGCCTGGTGCAGGCCGAAACATCGGGGCTGGAACTCGAGGATTATCAAGATGCGTAGCATCCCCAAAATCGCTTTGCTTATCGGCGCCCTGGCTGTCGCAGGGCAGGCATCCGCCCATGGTGGCTGGGGGCCAGGGCCTGCAATTTTTGGCGCGGTGGTGGGTGCAGCGGTGGTTGGCTCGGTAATAGCAGGCCACGAGCAGCGCCCGGTGTATGTGCAACAACCGGTGTATGTGCAGCCGCAGCCGGTTTATGTACAGGCGCCACCGGTTTATTACCAACCGCAACCGGTGTATGTACAGCCGCCCCAGCCCGTTTACTATCAGGGCTATTACGGCCGGCCGCAACCGGTGTATTACGGTCCGCCGCGGGGCTATTACGGCCCGCCACGCTGGTAACCCCGGCACAGTGCCGACGGGTCCGGACAGATGATGTGAATGTCGCGGATGAGACATCATAGTGCCGCGTACTGCGGCATTATGGAGCGCCATCGGCGCCATCACCGACACACACATAAAAACAAGGACGACCTTTATGCCTACACAAAACCCGCACCATATCGTCGGGCTCTGCACCTCCAGCAAGGTGTACAACACCCTGACCGAGCTCAAGCAGCTCGAAGGTCATCGCACTGCCAAACTGTTGTCATTGTTGACCCAGCACCTGGTGCGCGAAGGGCTGCTGAGCGACCAGGAAGTGATGCACATGCTCGACCAGGTGGTTGATTGACACCTCATCGGCATCAATGACGACTATCACGCGCAATGATTTCTAGCGCAGCGGCCCAACCCGTAAGGTAGCGCCATTGTTGAAGGAGGTAGGTATGCCCAAGATTCATGTCATGTCGGTAATCGGCAGTGCCGTTCCCGCCCCGCTGCGTGCCGACGGCTTGCTGGCGTGCTGGTATGTGGTCAGCGACGGCGTTGCCGTCGGCGGCCCGTTCACCTCGCGCGCCGCCGCCCAGCTTACAGCCAGCCGCGAAACACATAGAACAGCGCAACACTCAACACAACACTGAGCAACACGTTGCGGCGCCACAGCATTAGCCCGATGGCGCACAACCCGGCCAGCAGGTACGGGTTGGCCAGGCTCAGGTCCAGCTGATGGTCCTTGACGAAAATGATCGGCCCGCAAATCGCCGTCAGCATTCCCGGTACTGCAAAGCCCAAAAACTCCTTTACCCCGCGATTCAGGCGAATGGGCAAGCGCGGTTCCAGAAACAGGTAGCGGTTAAAAAACAGGATCAAGGTCATCCCGCCAATAATTGCCCAGATCATGCCCAATACCCTCCAAGACGCTTGCAGGCATAGCCCGCGACCATACCCGCCAGCCCGGCCAGCACAATGGCCGACTCCCACTGCCAGTGACTGAACAGCACCACAGTGAACAACGAGACTGCCACGCAGACCACAGTCGGGATATTGCGCACCACGGGCGTAATCAACGCGATAAAGGTGGCGGCAATCGAGAATTCCAGCCCCAGCTGGTCCAGGCCCGGTATGCTCTTGCCCAGCACCACGCCCAGCAGGGTGAAAATATTCCAGCCCACATACATGCACAGCCCCACCCCCAGCGCGTACCAGCGGTTGAAGGTGCTCTGGTCAAACGGGCTGACCAGGGCAAAGAACTCATCGGTGAGCAAAAAGCCCAACCCGAAACGCCATTTGGGCTCGAGCGGCGCCACCAGCGGGCGCAGGTGCATGGCATAAAGCAAATGCTGCGAAGTCAGCAGCAAGGTAGTGACCAGAATCGAAATCGCACTGGCGCCGCCCTTGATCATGCCAATCGCCACCAGCTGCGCCGCACCGGCAAACACAAACAGTGACAGCCCCTGGCTTTGCGCGGGGCTCAACTGGGCATCAATGGCGGTGGAACCGGCCAGCAACCCCCAGGGCGCGCACGCCAGGGTCAGCGGAAGGCAGGCAAGGGTGCCGCGCACAAACGCGGTTCGAGCAAGTGAATCAGGCATTGAAAACAATCCGGTAATCAGCAGCGGCAAAGGGTCGCAACATCGGGGCAAAAAGTCTTGAACGATCTTGCTCTGCTGCCCTCATAACTTGACGCGGACCGCTTGAAAACGGCCCGCCGTGTTTGACGAGAGGCCAAACCTGGTCTTTAGTCAGCCGCACTCAAGAGACGTTAATTCCGATCAACCGCTGCCACGAGGAACCACCATGAAAGACCTGAAATCCGCCAAGGAAAGCAGAAAGGCCGATCTGCGGACACCTACGGCACTGAGCGAACAAGCCTGTATCGATATTGCAGCCGAAGTGAACGCGCTGCTCGCAGACACCTTCGCCATCTACATGAAAACCAAGAATTTCCACTGGCACATGTCCGGCCCGCATTTCCGTGATTTCCACCTGCTGCTCGACGAGCAGGCTGACCAGATCTACGCGACCACCGATGCCATTGCCGAGCGAGTACGCAAGCTGGGGCGCACCACGATCCGCTCCATCGGCCACATCAAGAAACTGCAACGCCTGCTGGACAACGACGCCGACTTCGTGACGCCGGAAGACATGCTGGCAGAGCTGCGCGAGGACAATATCCAGCTGGCCGCCTATATGCGCGAGACCCACGACATGTGCTCCGAGCTGGGCGATGTGGCGACTACCAGCCTGCTGGAAAACTGGATCGACGAAGCCGAACGCCGCGTGTGGTTCCTGTTTGAGTCGTCGCGCACCAAGTAACCCCCCCGTAGCAGCTGCCGAAGGAACGAGGCTGCGTTCGATTGCGAAGCGATCGTAAAACCTGAGCATGCGGTTTATCTGTAAAAACCTGTGTTCTGACTTTACGACGGCTTCGCCGCCGGACGCAGCCTTGTTCCTGCGGCAGCTGCTACGGTCACGAGCACCCGCAGAACCATAAATTTTGTTTCACATTCCTTGCACGCAACTGCCGGTATATTCACTAAGCTCATTGCTCATTCAATGAACCCCTTGCCCGCGCCTCCTCTGCGGGCTTTTTTTTGCCCTTCAAGCACCCTGCCGGAACACCAGCGCCTTGAGGCCGCATTCCACATCCGCGTCCGGGAACTCCGGTGGGTTGTCCAGGCGCTGCACAAAACGCAGGCTCGGCGCATCCCGGGTCACACCGTCGATCAAGAAGTCCGAGCCCAGTGCCGGGTCGTTCATGCAGGCCAGCACCGTACCGTTTTCGCTGAGCAGCTCCGGCAGGCGACGCACCACGCGCTGGTAGTCCTTGGTCAGCAGAAAGCTGCCTTTCTGAAATGACGGCGGATCGATGATCACCAGGTCATAAGGCCCGGTGCTTTTCACCTTGCCCCAGGACTTGAACAGTTCATGGCCCAGGAACGTCACCTTGCTCATGTCATGCCCGTTCAGGCGATGATTGTCACGCCCGCGACTCAGGGCCGCACGGGACATGTCGAGGTTGACCACATGCTGCGCCCCGCCTTCTATGGCCGCCACGGAAAAACCGCAGGTGTAGGCAAACAGGTTCAGCACCCGCTTGCCCTCGGCATTGGCCCGCACCCAGTCACGACCGTAGCGCATATCGAGAAACAAACCGTTGTTCTGCTTGCGGCCCAGGTCCACCCGATAGCGCAGGCCGCCTTCGGTCAGCGTCCACTCGTCAACCGCCGCGCCCACCAGCCATTCGGTGTCGCTTTGCAGGGTATAGCGATGTTGCAGCACCAGGGTGTGGGCCGCGCTGGCTTGCCACTGCGGGGATTGCGCAAGGGCCATCAGCAATTGCTTGAGGGCAGCCAGTTGCGCGGCCTCAGGCTCCTTGAACAGGGACACCTGCACCACGCCCTGCAACCAGTCCACCGTCAACTGCTCAAGCCCTGGCCAGCAGCGACCACGCCCATGAAACAAACGCCGGGTTTCGGCGGGGGCAGTGCCCAGCGCAGTCAATAAGTGCTGGTGCAGGGTGGTTAACGCTTCAGGAGTCATCAGGCCGGCCGGTCAATTTCAAGGGCCGGCATTTTACACCATTGCAGCGCCATGCCTAACCTGCCTGTTCAGCCAGCCAACAGCTTTGCCCTGCTAGGCTCGTGCAGGCACGAACCCTCGTCTGGCTGGCGTCAGCGGGCGAAAAAACCGCTGAAGACCTCCTGGCCGGATTTTCTCTCATAAACCCCAGCGAAATCAGGCATTTCTGCCGCCGTTGATCCATACTGACTAAATGTAACGTCATGTGTATAACAGCCGTTGCAGCCAGGTACTTCCCAACCATTCTTGAGTCATTCTGCGTGAAAATTCATCTTTCCATATTAAGCCTGTGTTTAGTTCTGGCAGGCACCAGCGCCTCTTCAATCGCCGCAGCGGCTGAAAGCACCTCGGCCCCACGGGATACCTCAAAACTGCATATCGCCTCAGGCAGCGCGCTGCTGGTGGACCTGCAAACCAACAAAGTGATTTTTGCCAGCAACCCGGACGCCATCGTGCCCATTGCCTCCGTCACCAAACTGATGACCGCTATGGTGGTACTGGATGCCAAGCAGTCGATGGATGAGTCCATTTCGGTCAATATTAGCGACACGCCGGAGATGAAGGGGGTGTTTTCGCGGGTGAAGATTGGCAGTGAGCTGTCGCGTCACGAAATGATGCTGATCACCCTGATGTCCTCGGAAAACCGCGCAGCCGCCAGCCTGGCCCACCATTATCCGGGCGGTTATGTGGCGTTTATCGCGGCGATGAATGCCAAGGCCAAAAGCCTGGGCATGATGAGCACCCACTATGTAGAGCCCACCGGGCTGTCGATCCACAACGTGTCCACTGCCCGCGACCTGAGCAAGCTGTTGGCCGCGGCGCGGCACTACCCGATGCTCAGCCAGTTGAGCACCACCAAGGAAAAGACCGTTGCGTTCCGCAAACCCAACTACAGCCTGGGTTTCAGCAACACCGATCACCTGGTCAGAAAAGACAAATGGAACATCAAGATCACCAAGACCGGCTTTACCAACCAGGCTGGCCATTGCCTGGTGCTGGTCACTGAAATGGGCGGTCGCCCGGTGTCCCTGGTGATTCTGGATGCCTTTGGCAAATACACTCACTTCGCCGATGCCGGGCGGATTCGCAACTGGGTGGAAACCGGCAAAAGTGGCGGTGTACCCGACGTAGCCTTGCGCTACAAAGCCGAAAAAAACCTGCAAAAAAACCAGCTGACGGCAGGTCAGGCGGGCAAGTGAAGGATTGCGAGTGAGGTGAAATGCAGGCACTTGCCCCGGGGAGAGGATCGGGGACAAATGCCTGCGTACTGCTCGTTACAAACTGCGGATAGAAAGAACCCCGTCACCTGGACGGGGTTCTTGCCTGGCACATGCTCAGATCAGTTTTGCAGGGCAGGCTGCGAATCCCCATTGATCGGGATGCGTTTGGCTTTTGCCTCTTCCGGCACCACCCGCTGCAGGTCGATGCTCAGCAAACCGTTGCTCAGGTTTGCGCCTTTGATCTCGATATGGTCGTCGAGACGGAAGGACAATTTGAATGCCCGCTGTGCAATACCTTGATGCAAGAAGGTCACGCCTTCTTCGCTGGTGCTTTCGCGTTTGCTGCCGCTTACGCTCAGCACGCCTTTCTCTACTTGCAGGTCCAGATCATCTTGCTGGAAGCCTGCTGCCGCGACCACGATGCGATAGCTGTCTTCACCGCGTTTTTCAACGTTGTAAGGTGGGTAGCCGCCGCTTGAATCGTTGCGCAGTGCGGTTTCAAACAAATCACTAAAACGGTCAAAGCCGACAGAATTACGGAACAGTGGCGCCATTGAAAAAGCGTTGCTCATAATTTCATCCTCCTGATTTCAGCGAGATTTTGTTACGCGACCCGGTTTCGGCATCGCGTACCCCTTAGATAGGGACCGGCAAAATCATTTCAAGGGCTTTTTTTGAAATTTTTTTCAGGTGCTTCAGGCAGCATCGGCAGGCGGGTTGTTGACCAGGTGCCGGACCTTCTCACAGTCGGTTTCACGGCGCATGGCATTGAACAGCACCACCGCTTCAGGGTAATTGCGGGTCAGCATCGCCAGCCACTGCTTGAGCCGCCCCGGCGCCGAGCGCGGGGTCAGCTGGGCTTCGGCCTGGGCCCAGAAGTCGCGGATCATGGGCTGCAAATCGGCCCAGGTCATCGGCACCACCTCAACACCGGCGCGGGCAGCGGCAATTTGCGCGGCCAGATCAGGCCGCGACACCAGCCCACGGCCCAGCATGATGTCTTCGGCCCCGCTGATTTCGCGGCATCGGCGCCAGTCTTCAACCGACCAGATATCACCGTTGGCAAACACCGGCACCTTGACCGCTTCCTGCACCTGGGCAATGTATTCCCAATGCGCAGGTGGCTTGTAGCCATCCATCTTGGTCCGCGCATGCACCACGATCTGGCTGGCGCCGCCCTCGGCCAGGGCAATCGCGCACTCGTTGGCGCTGTCCGGCGTATCGAAGCCCAGACGCATTTTGGCGGTGACCGGGATATGCGCAGGCACGGTACGGCGCACCTGCAGCAAAATGGCGTGCAGCAGTTCAGGCTCCTTGAGCAGCACTGCCCCGCCACGGGACTTGTTTACGGTCTTGGCCGGGCAACCAAAGTTGAGGTCGATCACCCCGCTGCCCAGCTCCACCGCCAGCGCCGCGTTGTCGGCCAGGCACGCCGGGTCGGAACCCAGCAATTGCACCCGCAGCGGCACACCGGAGCGCGTCTGCGCACCGTGCTGCAACTCGGGGGCGAGTTTATGGAAGTAGGCTTCAGGCAACAGCCGCTCGGTGACCCGAATAAATTCGGTCACACACCAATCAATACCGCCGGTGCGGGTCAGGACATCACGCAGGATGTTGTCGACCAACCCCTCCATCGGCGCCAAAGCAATTTGCATGGGTGACTCTCATGAAAAACGTGCGGCAGTTTACGCGGTTCTGCAGGCAATCGGTATGTGCAGGGGCTCAGACTCAGGCCGTCACGACAGCCGGGCCGTAACCTTCGAGAAACTCGGCAGGCAGGCGCCTGGCCTTGCCGGTGGACAGCTCGATGCAGACAAAGGTGGTTTGCGCACGCAACAGGGTGACCCCGTCGCTGGGGCGTACAAGCTGAAAGTGGCGGGTCATGCGCAGGCGCTGGTCGCAATCGACAATCCAGGTGGCCAGTTGCAGTTCGTCGCCTTCGTAGGCGCTGGCCAGATAGTCGATCTCATGGCGGGAAACGGCCATGGCGCGATCGAGGCGACGGTACTCGGTGAGATCCAGCCCCAGGCGCTGCGAATGGCGCCAGGCACAGCGTTCGAGCCAGACCACATAGGCTGCGTTATTGGCATGGCCAAACCCGTCGATGTCTTCAGCCTGCACCTGCAGGTCAATGATGAACGGTGCTGCCAAATCCCAACTCATGCCTTGTCTCCCTGTAGATAAATAAGGAGCGCAGTGTAACGCAGAGGGGGCGACGGGAAACTTGAAGAGCAGGAATTAAAAAACTGCAGACAAACAAAAGGGCCATTCAATAATCGAATGACCCTTATAAATCCCGCAAAGCGGGTAATCGTGGCGTCCCCTAGGGGACTCGAACCCCTGTTACCGCCGTGAAAGGGCGGTGTCCTAGGCCACTAGACGAAGGGGACACAAACCCTTCTAACAGTGATCAGCGCTGAGTGCTGATCGATTCAATGCCAGTGTGGCCCGGCATTGAACTGTAAATTGGTGGAGCTAAACGGGATCGAACCGTTGACCTCTTGCATGCCATGCAAGCGCTCTCCCAGCTGAGCTATAGCCCCGATTTATCGCCTGGCGGCGGAGCAACACCGAAGTGCTGCTTCTGTAAAACTGGCGTCCCCTAGGGGACTCGAACCCCTGTTACCGCCGTGAAAGGGCGGTGTCCTAGGCCACTAGACGAAGGGGACACAAACCTTCTAACTTGACCAGCGCTGAGTGCTGGTCGATTCAATGCCGGTGTGGCCAGGCATTGAACAGTAAATTTGGTGGAGCTAAACGGGATCGAACCGTTGACCTCTTGCATGCCATGCAAGCGCTCTCCCAGCTGAGCTATAGCCCCAAACTAACCGTGTTGGGTGTTGCTGTGTTGCGTTCTGCTTGTTTCGTGTTGCTGTGTTGACGGGGCGCATATTAAGACTGGATCGGTAGGCTGTCAAACTTATTTTTAAACTTTTTTAAAAAAATTTGTCGTGAGAACAACCACTTACCCTTCCTGCCCCGTAAATACGGGGCCAAACCCACAAAACCTGTAGCCGCTGCCGAAGGCTGCGATAAGGGCCGAAGGACCTTCAACCCCAAAGGACTGCTACGCAGCCCATCGCAGCCTGCGGCAGCGGCTACAGATAAAAGCTGTTAATTCATCGCGCTAAACAGCTTTTCCCACTCCTTGTTTTCTTTCTTCGACACGCCGCCCAGCAAGTCCAGCGCCTGACGCAGACGGAAACGGGTCAGGTCCGGCCCCAGGATCTCCATCGCGTCCAGTACCGACACCGAGCTGGCCTGCCCCGTGATCGAGGCGAACATCAGCGGCATGGCATCACGCAGCTTCAGCTCCAGGCTTTCAACCACGGCCTGGATGCAGCCGGTGATCGCGTCCTTTTCCCACTGACGCAGGCTCTCAAGCTTCCACAGGATCAACTGCATCAACTGGCGCACTTGCTCGTTGGACAGCTTCTTGTGCTCAAACAGCTTGGCATCGAGCTGCAAGCCACCCGAGAAGAAGAACCCGGCAAGGGGTGCGATCTGGCTGAAAGTCTCGACCCGGCCCTGTACCAGCGGCGCGATCTTCATCATGTACTCGGGGTTCAACGCCCACTGCTGCACGCGGCTGGCAAACTCGTCCAGCGGCAGGTCACGCAGCCACTGGCCGTTGAGCCAGGACAGCTTCTCAACGTCGAAAATCGGCCCGCCCAGGGACACACGGCTCAGATCGAAGTTGTCGACCATTTCCTGCAGCGAGAACTTCTCGCGCTCGTCCGGCATCGACCAGCCCATGCGGCCCAGGTAGTTGAGCATCGCTTCAGGCATAAAGCCCATGCGCTCGTAGAACGTCACCGAGGTCGGGTTCTTGCGCTTGGACAGCTTGCTCTTGTCCGGGTTGCGCAACAGCGGCATGTAGCACAGCTGCGGTTGTTCCCAGCCGAAGTATTCGTACAGCAGGATCAGCTTGGGTGCCGACGGCAGCCACTCTTCGCCACGCAGTACATGGGTGATGCCCATCAGGTGATCGTCGACCACGTTGGCCAGGAAGTACGTTGGCAGGCCGTCGGTTTTCATCAGGACTTGCATGTCCATGCGGTCCCACGGGATTTCAACGTCGCCGCGCAGCAGGTCCGGTACCACGCACACGCCTTCGGTCGGCACTTTCATGCGGATCACGTGAGGCTCGCCAGCGGCCAGGCGCCGGTCAACTTCTTCCTTGGACAACAGCAGCGCACGACCGTCGTAGCGCGGGGTCTCGCCCTTGGCCATCTGCTCGGCGCGCATCTGGTCCAGTTCTTCAGCGGTGCAGAAGCACGGGAAGGCGTGGCCCATATCCACCAGTTGCTGGGTGTACTTTTTGTAGATGTCGCTGCGTTCGCTTTGACGGTACGGGCCGTGCGGGCCGCCTACGTCCGGGCCTTCGCTCCAGGTGATACCCAGCCAGCGCAGGGCGTCGTAGATCTGCTGCTCGGACTCGCGGGTCGAACGCAACTGGTCAGTGTCTTCGATGCGCAGGATAAATTCGCCGCCGTGCTGCTTGGCAAAGCAGTAGTTGAACAAAGCGATGTAAGCGGTGCCGACGTGGGGGTCGCCGGTAGGCGATGGCGCAATGCGCGTGCGAACGGTGGTCATGGGCGGTCTCGAAATGGAGATAAAACAAAGGGCGAATGGTAACAGGCCGACCCGGCCCGGCTCCAGCACAGGACTCGACCCGACCGCCACACGGTTGAAAAAAGCTGTAATAGAGCGCTTGTATCGAATTGATACAGGGAAAAGCAGCCAGGACCGGTGTTAATCTCGGCTCATTCTTGACATTCCCTGGCTGGAGATAACCATGTCCCACGTTGTGCTGGTGCTGGTAGAGAGCGTTAACGATTACCTGCACATGCTGGAACACCAGGGTTACGAACTGATCCTTGCGCCCACCCCCGCCAGCCGCGCCGAGGCCATTGTCCGCCACGGCGCCCGGATCGACGCGGTGCTGACCCGCGGCCCGCTGGGCCTGCATGCCGATGAAATGGCCGCCCTGCCCCTGCTCAGAATCATCTGTGTGATCGGTGCAGGCTTCGAACAGGTCGATCTGCAAGCCGCCAGTAACCTGGGTATTACTGTGACTTTCGGCGCCGGGGCCAATGCCTCTTCAGTGGCCGACCATGCCATGGCGCTGTTGCTGGCCGTGGTGCGCGGCATCCCCCAGGCTGACGCCAGCATCCGGCGCAACGAATGGGTCAAGGTGCGCCAGCCATCACTGTCGGGCAAACGCATGGGGATTATCGGCCTCGGCGCCATCGGCGCTGCCATCGCCAAACGTGCGGACCACGGCTTTGACATGAGCATCAGCTACCACAGCCGCCAGCCGCACCCTGACTCGCCTTACACCTACTGCGCCAGCGTGCTCGAACTGGCCAGCCAGGTGGATTTCCTGGTCGTCGCCACCCCGGGCGGCAGTGCCACCTACCACCTGGTCGACGCTCCCGTGCTGGACGCCCTAGGCGCTGATGGTTACCTGATCAATATTGCCCGCGGCAGCGTGGTCGACACCGACGCCCTGATCGCCGCCCTCGCCACGGGCAAGATCGCCGGGGCCGGGCTTGATGTGTTTGAAGACGAGCCTTTGGTGCCCGACCCGCTCAAAACCCTGGGCAACGTGGTCATGACCCCGCATGTAGCCGGCCAGTCGCCCGATGCCGTCGAGGCCACCGTGCAACTGGTGGTCGACAACCTGCGGGCCTTCCATGCCGGCAAACCGGTGCTCACCCCCGTGCCCTTGCCGCACCCTGCCTGACCCCGGAGCCTGCGCTTGAAATTCAGCCTGCCAACAACCGCCACTGCACCCTTCTGCCCCTCCGAAGTCAGTGGCAGCGTGCCCGTCGACGCCAGCGCGCCGTTTTTCAAGCGCGTGCTGCGCTTTGCCGGGCCCGGCCTGCTGATCAGCATCGGTTACATGGACCCCGGCAACTGGGCTACCGCCATTGAAGCCGGCTCGCGCTATGGCTACAACCTGCTGTTTGTGGTGCTGCTCGCCAGCCTGGCGGGCATGGCCGTGCAATGCCTGTGTTCACGCCTGGGCATTGCCACCGGGCGCGATCTGGCGCAGCTGTGCCGTGAGCGCTACAGCAAGCGCTCGGCGCGGGTGCAATGGCTGCTGGCAGAAATCTCGATCATCGCCACCGACCTGGCCGAAGTGCTCGGTTGTGCCCTGGCCTTCCACCTTTTGCTGGGCTGCTCGCTGACCACCGGCATCGCCCTCACCGCCCTCGACACCCTGCTCGTGCTGGCCCTGCAAGGCAGGGGGTTTCGTCGGCTTGAAGCAATCATGCTGGCGCTGGTAATGACCATCGTCGGCTGTTTTTTCGTTGAACTGGTACTGATCAAGCCTTATTGGCCGGATGTGTTCGACGGCTTCAAACCGTCGTTGTCTGCGATCAGCGGTGCCGCACCACTGTACATCGCCATCGGGATCATTGGCGCCACGGTGATGCCGCACAACCTGTACCTGCACAGCTCCATCGTGCAAACCCGCCTGACCGGCAAGGACTACGCCAGCAAACTGGACGCCGTGCGCCTGTCGCGCATCGACACCATCGGCTCCCTGGCCCTGGCGCTGCTGGTCAATGCCGCGATCCTGATTCTGGCAGCTGCCGCCTTTCACCAGAGTGGCCATACCGACGTGGTAGAAATCCAGGACGCCTACCGCATGCTCGACCCGCTGGTGGGCGGCGCGATGGCCAGCGTCCTGTTCGGCGTGGCGCTGTTGGCCTCGGGGCAAAGCTCGACCTTCACCGGGACCATCGCCGGGCAAGTGATCATGGAAGGCTACCTGGAGCTGAAAATCCCCTGCTGGCAACGGCGCCTGATTACCCGTGGCCTGGCGCTGGTACCGGCGTTCCTCGGTGTGTGGCTGATGGGCGACGACGCGGTGGGCAAGTTGCTGATCCTCAGCCAGGTGGTGCTCAGCCTGCAACTGCCGTTCGCGCTGTACCCGCTGATCCGCATGACCGGCGATAAAAAACTGATGGGGCCTTTCGTTAACCGCCTGCCGACGCGACTGTTGGCGTGGTTTCTGTTCGCGGTCATCAGTTGCGCCAATGTCTGGCTGATTGCGCAGATCGGCTTCGGGGGCTGAACCTGCGCCCTTAATTCCAGCGCCCGGTGGCTCGTTATACAAGACGACTCCTGCTATTGAGGTGCTGACATGTCCGCCGCTGCCACCCTGGTGCAAAACCTGCGCAATCGTCTGAGCAAACCCACGGCCTATCGATTGTTCGATATCCGGCTCAAGCACCGCATCACCTTGAGCCCATCGCTGACACGCTTTGTGTTCAGCGGCAGCGATGTGGCGCTGATGCGCACCCTGGCCCCCGACCAACGGGTCAAGCTGCTGTTCCCCAGTGCCGATGGCGCCGCCGCCAACCTGCCCAAACAGGGTGACTGGCGAGCGCCCCTGCGGGACATGAGCCCAGAACAGGTGCCGCCCATGCGTTCCTACACCATTCGCAACCTGCGAGTAGATGCCGGCGAGCTGGATATCGACTTTGTCCTGCACGGTGTCACCGGCCCCGCTACACGCTGGGCCAGCCAGGCCAGGGCGGGTGATCGCCTGCAGATCGCGGCACCCAATGGCGCTTATACCGACGATCCCGGCGGCTATGAATGGCAACCGCCGCAAGGCATGCGCAAAGTGTTGCTGATCGGCGACGAAACCGCCCTGCCGGCCATTGCCGGCATCCTCGAAACACTGGCGTTGCACCCTGACACCCCCCAGGTGCAGGCTTTTATCGAAGTGCCTGAAGAGGCGGACTGCCAGGCGCTGCACTGCGGCGCGAACACCAAAGTGCACTGGCTGCCCCGTGCCAGCCTGGGCAAACAGCACGGCGACGGCATGATCCTCGCCGCCCGCGAGCTGGCCAGCTTGCCACCAAGACGCATGCAGGCTCGGGCCTGTGCCGAACTGCAGGAGCTGGACCTGGACAACCAGCGCCTGTGGGAGCGGGCCAGTGCCAGGCACAACGAGTTCTACGCCTGGGTGGCCGGGGAATCGATGGCGGTGATGACCATCAGGCGGTTTTTCGTCAATGAATGCGGCCTGGACCGCAAGGGCCTGACCCTGATGGGGTACTGGAAACTGGGGCGCTCGCTGGGCTAAGGCACCCAACGACCCGTAGCCGCTGACGAGCGGAGCGAGGCTGCGGCTACAGGGTCTGAAGGAAACTTCAATTGTGGGAGCGGGCTTGCTCGCGATGGCATCGGCGCGTTTCAACTGAAATACCGCGCCGCTTGCATCGCGAGCAAGCCCGCTCCCACAAGGGATTGGTGTTGTTTGTTTTTGCTGTGTTCACGGGAATGCCCCTCACAGAAGTCCGAACGCAGCGAGGCTGCGATGGCGGCTACAGGAACTAAGAAACAATTTTTTACATGTCGAGGTTCGGGTTTTGCTCTTCTCATCCGTCCTACATGGATAAGCAATCGCTTCTCAATGGCGATTACACACCCGCCCTGCCGCGAGTTTGCCGTTCCCCATGTCCAAAAAGTCCCGTTCAAAACTCTGGTTTCTGGTTCACAGCTGGCTGACCCTGCCCATCTGGTTCTTTGTGCTGATTGTCTGCGTGACCGGCACGCTGGCCGTGGTCAGCCAGGAGATTGTCTGGCTGGCCACCCCCGAGGCCCGCGCCACGCAACCGTCCGATGATGCGCCACTGCTGACTTACCAGCAGGTGCTGAGCGCCATTCACCAGGCCGAGCCGACGCTGGCCGTGCAGTCCATCAGCCGCCCCGACGAGTCGCACTTTGCCCTGGTGGCCAGTGTGGTGTACCCCGACGGCCGCTCGCCGTCGCTGTATATCAACCCCTACTCCGGGGCGATCCAGGGTGAAAGCCCCAGCTTTGACTTCAAGGCCTTTACCCGCGCCCTGCATGGATGGTGGCTGGTGCCCTTTACCAATGGCTACAGCTGGGGCTGGTACCTGGTGTCGTTCCTCGGCCTGCCGCTGCTGGGCTCGCTGATTACCGGGCTGGTAGTCTACAAAAAATTCTGGAAGGGCTTTTTCAAGCCCAACCTGCGCTTCAAGCACGGGGCGCGGATTTTCTGGGGCGACTTTCATCGCCTGTGCGGCATCTGGTCGATCTGGTTTATCGCGGTGATTTCCATCACCGGCCTGTGGTTCCTGATCCAGGCTTTCATGTTCGATAACCAGATCTCCATCTCCACCGCCGGCAACCCGCCCGTGGTGGCTCGCCAGGATGTGCCGGTCACGCCCGACGGCAAGCCCGCGCCGCAGATCAACCTCGACCAGGCCGTGCAGATCGCCGCCGAAAACATCCCGGGGCTGGAAGCCAGTTTTGTCAGCCTGCCGAGCAATGCCTATGGGCATATCGAAGTCGGCGGCCCGGGCTGGTACCCGCTGCTGTTCCAGACCGCCGACATCAACCCGTACAACGGCGCCATCGAAGGCTCGCGGATGATTGCCGACCGCTCCGGGCTGGAGCTGGTGACCGAGTCCATGCGCCCGCTGCACACCGGCGACTTTGGTGGGCTGTGGGTCAAGCTGATCTGGTTTTTCTTCGGTTTGATCCTGAGCATGATGGTCTTGAGCGGCCTGCTGATCTGGACCAAACGCACCGCCCTGGCCACCGCCAACGCCCTCAAGCGCAGCGAAAAACCCCGGCGGCCAGCCGCCGTCACGGCGCATAGCCCACAGCCCGAAGAGGCCAATGTATGAGCAAGGCAGTGGCTGTACCGTCCTCGTCCGCCCTGAGCCGGCTTTGGCACAAGTGGCGCTTTCACATCAATATTTTACTGTTGCTGGTGCCCCTGGGCTTTATGCCCAAGTACTTTGCCGATGCCTCGCTGTTTCGCGGCGACAGCGGCCTGGGTGAACGCGATATCGGCACCGTGCAGGTCGGCCCCTGGAGCCTGCAACTGGCCGAGCTGCGCAACGAAGCCCCGCGCCCCGACGGCCCGGCCGGCTACATGAAGAGTTTTAACGCGGCCCTGTGCGACACCTGTATCGATCAGGTCAAGGCTGCCTACCTGCGCATCGGCAAGCCGCGCAGCCTGCGCGCCGCCGGGGTGATCTTTTTCGGCACGCCGTACCGCATGGGCGCGACGATGCCGATCCCGGAACGCACAAAGGCCGATGCCGAGCTGTGGATCACCCTTGAGGGGTGGGACGGCTCCATGCATCAGGCCTCCATTCCCCTGAGCCAGGCCTCACCGGCGACGGTCGCCTGGCTGGCCCAACGAGGAGGCAAACCATGACCTGGCGCCTGTTAAAGATCCCGGCCATTGCCGCAGTGCTGGCCTTCAGCAGCCAGGCCCTGGCCCACAACCCGATGTGCGAATGCAAGGCCATCGAGGACGGGCAAATCCGCTGCACCGGCGGGTTTTCCGATGGCAGCGGCGCACCGGGAGTGACGCTGGACGTGATCGGCTACGACGAAACCATCCTGGTGCCCGGCAAGCTGGGCGCCGACTCGACCCTGACCTTCAAACGCCCGGAGGCCGAATTCTATGTGCTGTTTGACGCCGGCCCCGGGCATATCGTTGAGATCGACCAAGCCGATATCGAGGCCCCATGAGTACTCAAGTCGTGCGCCCCGCCGGTGCCGGGCATGAAACCCTGCATGTGCTGCTGTTGTGCCTGCTGATTGTGGCCGTGGCAGGCTCAGTGGTGGCCTGGCGACATGAGTCGCAGGCAGTGACCTCGGTGGCCGCCCACCAGCTGGATGCGCGCCGCGACCTGAGCGCCGCCGAGCAGGGCATCTACGCCGACCTGCGGGTCACCCTGGATGAAGTCCAGCTGCTGCGCGAAGAGGCCGGCACCCTGCCGCCGCCCGCGCAACTGGCTGAAGAAGGCTTTGCGCCCTTTGCCCACGATGCAAGTTCGATCAGCCGGGGCAACCACACCTGGCAGATGCTGGGCGAGCAGGCTTATCTGGGCATCAGCCCTAATCCCGAAGTGGCGGGCTCGTTTCTGCTGCGCCTCGGCGAGCAGCCCGATATCTGGCTTAACCGTCAGCACGATGTGAGGCCCGTCACTGATCTGAGCGATGCCGCCCTCAACCAGAGTGGCTGGCAGCAAGTGATCGCGCAATTCGATGCCGGGGTCACCCGCCAGCATCGTCACTGAACCCACTGCCTGACCTGAGAGAAGACTGCTCGCCATGTCGATTTCATCTGTTCTGCGCCGCCGCACCCTGCTGCTGGCGGCCCTGCTTGCCTGTTGCCTGTCACCGCAGGCCTTTGCCGACACCCCGGCCCCGCTGGCCAAGCCGCTGCGCATCGGCATCACCCTGCACCCCTATTACAGCTATGTGAAAAACATCGTCGGCGACAAGGCCGAGGTGGTGCCGCTGATTCCTGCCGGGTTCAACCCCCACGCCTACGAACCCCGCGCCGAAGATATCAAGCGCATCGGCACCCTGGATGTGATCGTGCTCAACGGCGTGGGCCACGATGACTTCGCCGACCGCATGATCGAAGCCAGCGAAAAACCGCAGATCCCGGTGATCGAGGCCAACCAGAACGTACCCTTGCTGGCCGCCACCGGCAACGCGGCGCGGGGTGCGGGCAAGGTGGTCAACCCGCACACCTTTCTGTCGATCAGCGCCTCGATTGCCCAGGTCAACAACATTGCTCGTGAACTGGGCAAGCTCGACCCGGCCAACGCCAAAACCTACACCGCCAATGCCCGCGCCTACGGCAAGCGCCTGCGCCAGATGCGCGCCGATGCCCTGGCCAAGCTGACCCAGGCGCCCAACGCCGACCTGCGCGTAGCCACGGTGCACGCGGCTTACGACTATCTGCTGCGCGAGTTTGGCCTGGAAGTGACCGCGGTAGTCGAACCTGCCCACGGCATCGAGCCCAGCCCCAGCCAACTGAAAAAAACCATCGACCAACTGCGCGAACTGGACGTGAAGGTGATCTTCTCCGAAATGGATTTCCCGTCCACTTACGTCGACACCATCCAACGTGAGTCCGGGGTCAAACTGTACCCGCTGTCGCATATTTCCTATGGCGACTACAGCGCCGACAAGTACGAAAAAGAAATGACCGGCAACCTCGATACCGTAGTCCGGGCAATCCAGGAGGCCGGCGCATGACTGTCGCTGAACGCCTGTCAGTCACGGCTTGCGGGCCGGGGGTGGAATTTGACCAGGTGTCCCTGACCCTGGGCCGCACCGCCATTCTCGATCATGTCAGCTTCAGCATCCGCCCCGGCAGCGTGCATGCCCTGGTCGGCCCTAACGGCGGTGGCAAAAGCTCGCTGATCAAGACCCTGCTGGGGCAAATGCCCCATCAGGGCCGCCTGTGTTTGAACTGGCCCGGTGAGCCGGGGTTGATCGGCTATGTACCCCAGGCGCTGGAGTTTGATCGCGGCTTGCCGATGACCGTGGATGATTTTATGGCCGCCATGTGCCAGCGCCGCCCGGCCTTTATGGGGTTGTCCCGCAAGGTCGCTCCGGCCATCGGAGAAGCGCTGGAACGGGTGGGCATGCAAGACAAGCGCAAGCGGCGCATGGGCGCGCTGTCCGGCGGTGAACGCCAGCGCGTGCTACTGGCCCAGGGCCTGATTCCAGCACCGCAATTGCTGGTGCTGGATGAACCCATGTCGGCCCTGGACGAAGCCGGTGCCCAGGTGTTTGAGCGCCTGCTGACGGACTGGCGCCAGGCCGGGGTCACGGTGGTGTGGATCGAGCACGACCTGGCGGCGGTCAAGCGCCTGGCTGAGCGCGTCACCGGCCTCAACCGCCAGGTGCTGTTCGACGGCCCGCCAGAGCAAACCCTGAGCCCCGAGCGTTTACTCACGCTGTTTTCGACCCACCCCAAGGCGCACGGGAGCACCCTTTGATGAGTTACGAAGCCTTCCGTTTAATGGTTCAGGGCTGGGCATCTGCCGGTTATCTACCCGAAGTGCTGGCCTATGGTTTTGTGGTCAACGCCCTGCTCGCCGGCCTGCTCATCGGCCCTGTGTTGGGCGGGCTGGGCACACTGGTGGTGGTCAAGCGTTTCGCGTTTTTCTCCGAAGCCGTGGGCCATGCCGCACTCACCGGCGTGGCCATCGGTATCCTATTGGGTGAACCCTACACCGGGCCCTATGGCAGCCTGTTCGGCTATTGCCTGTTATTCGGCATCTCGCTCAATTACCTGCGCAACCGCACCGGGCTGGCACCGGATACGCTGATCGGCGTGTTCCTCTCGGTGTCATTGGCCCTGGGCGCCAGCCTGCTGCTGATTCTGGCGGGCAAGATCAACGTGCATATCCTTGAGAACGTGCTGTTCGGCTCGGTACTGACGGTCAACGGCAACGACCTGCTGGTGCTGGCGGTGGTCGGCGCACTGGTGCTGGGGCTGAGCCTGCCGCTGTACAACCGCATCATGCTGGCCAGCTTCAACCCGCAACTGGCCGCGGTGCGCGGAGTGGCAGTGAAGTCCCTGGACTACCTGTTCGTGATTCTGGTGACGCTGATCACCGTAGCCGCCGTAAAAGTCATCGGCGCGATTCTGGTCGGTGCCCTGCTGGTGATACCGGCGGCGGCCGCACGTTTGCTCAGCCAGTCGCTGAAGGGATTTTTCTGGATCTCGGTGCTGATCGCTACCGTCAGCACCCTGTGCGGCATCCTGCTGCCCATCGTGTTTGACCTGCCGATCCCGTCCGGTGCCGCGATCATTCTGATGGCCGGCATCGCCTTCGCCCTCGCCGCCATCGCCCGGGGCGTGGTGCCCAGCCTGAAAGGGAATATTGGATAAATGTTCACTCTGCGCAAACTGACCCTCGCCCTGGCCCTCACCGGCCTGTTGAGCACACCTGTACTGGCCGAAACCACCGTACTGGCCAGCCTGCCGATTACCTTTGGCTTGAGCGAACTGCTGCTCAAGGACAGCGGTGTGAAACTGCAACGGGCAGCCCCGGCCAACCTGCCGGGCAGCCGCCAGAGTGCCTACTTCAGCGGCCGCGGCGCCCCGGCCCTGCACACGCTGGCTACAGAAGCCGACGCGGTGATCGGCCTGCGCTCGCTGTGGAGCGACGATCCCCTATACCCGATGGCGCGGCGCAGCAATATTCGCATCGTTGAAATTGACGCGGCGCGCCCGGTGGACGGAAGCCTGCCGGGCATTGCCGTGCAGCCGGGTGCCCACGGCGATGGCCTGAACAGCCAGCCGTGGTTGACCAGCAACAATATGGGGCGCATGGCGGATGTGATCGCGGCTGACCTGGTGCGGTTGGCACCGGATGCCAAACCCCGAATCGAAGCCAACCTGGCGAGCCTCAAACAGCGCTTGCTCAAGCTCAGCGCCGACAGCGAAGCGCAACTGGCCAAGGCAGACAACTTGAGTGTGGTGAGCTTGTCCGACCGGCTGGATTATCTGATTGGCGGCTTGAATCTAGAGCAGGTTGAAGTGGACCACAAAGGCGACGAGACCTGGACGCCTGAGGCATTGCAAGCGCTGAGCCATACCTTGAAAGACCAGGGTGTGGCGCTGGTGCTGGACCACCGTGAGCCTTCAGCCGAGGTGAAAAAAGCTATTGCCGAGGGCGACAGCACGCTGGTGGTGATCGTTGCCGATGGCACCGACCCCGTGGCCGAGTTGCAGGGCAATATTGCTGCGATCATCAAGGCACTTGCTCAGAAGTAAACCCTGTACCTGTGGGAGCGGGCTTGCCCGCGATGCAGGCGGCGCGGTCAGCCAGCCACACCGCGGTGCTGCCATCGCGGGCAAGCCCGCTCCCACAGGGATTGTGGCGACCCGCTAAGCCGATATGCCCCCTTGCACCTGCTTGTCCGCGTGATAGGACGAGCGCACCAACGGCCCCGCCGCGACGTTTTTAAAGCCCATGCGCAACCCTTCTTCGGCAAGCCAGGCAAAGCTGTCCGGGTGCACAAACCGTTGCACTGCCAGGTGGCTGCGCGAGGGTTGCAGGTACTGCCCCAGCGTCAGCATGTCGACCTCATGCTCGCGCAGGCGCCGCATGACTTCGAGCACCTCTTCATCCGTCTCACCCAACCCCAGCATCAACCCCGACTTGGTCGGCACATGGGGCACCCGGTGCTTGAAGTGTTGCAGCAAGTCCAGTGACCACTCGAAATCCGATCCCGGTCGCGCGGCTTTATACAGCCGTGGCACGGTTTCCAGGTTGTGGTTGAACACATCGGGCGGCTCCTGCGCAGTGATCGCCAGGGCCACGTCCATGCGCCCACGATAATCAGGCACCAGGGTTTCCAGTTGCACCCCCGGCGACAGCTTGCGGATTTCGCGCAGGCAGTCGACAAAGTGCTGCGCGCCACCGTCACGCAAGTCATCACGGTCCACCGAAGTGATCACCACATACTTGAGGCCCAAGTCGGCAATGGCGATGGCGAGGTTTTTCGGTTCATCCACATCCAGCGGTTTCGGCCGCCCGTGCCCCACGTCGCAGAACGGGCAGCGCCGGGTGCAGATATCGCCCATGATCATAAAGGTCGCAGTCCCCCCCGAAAAACACTCGCCCAGGTTCGGGCAGGCCGCTTCTTCGCACACGCTGTGCAGCTTGTGTTTGCGCAGCAGCGCCTTGACCCGTGCTACCTCGGGTGAGGTGGCAAGGGGCACGCGGATCCACTCGGGTTTACGCGGGATATCTTCGGTGGGCAGGATCTTCACCGGGATACGCGCCACCTTCTCGGCACCGCGCAATTTGACCCCGGCTTGCAGGGGCTGCGGGCGGCTGGCTACGGGCTGTTGTGCATTCATGGCGTGGCTCCACACAGGTCTGCAATCAAGCCGAATACACCGGAAACAGGGCGCACAGTTCGCCGACCTGGCGGGCAACCCGGGCCTCAATGACGGCATCGCCAGGGTGGTCGAGGATGTCGCAGATCCAGGTGGCCAGCGCACGGCACTCGGGGATCTGCAAGCCGCGAGTGGTCACCGCCGGGGTGCCGATACGCAGGCCCGAGGTCACGAACGGCGACTGCGGGTCATTGGGCACGGCGTTCTTGTTGACGGTGATATGGGCACGCCCCAACGCTGCGTCGGCGTCCTTGCCGGTAATGCCCTGGCGGATCAGGCTGACCAGAAACAGGTGGTTGTCAGTACCACCCGAAACCACGTCATAGCCACGTTGCTTGAACACTTCGGCCATCGCCTGGGCGTTCTTGATCACCTGGAACTGGTAGTCCTTGAAGCCCGGCTCCAGCGCCTCCTTGAAGCACACCGCCTTGGCCGCGATCACATGCATCAGCGGCCCGCCCTGCCCACCGGGGAACACCGCAGAGTTGAGCTTTTTTTCCAGGTCGGGGTCGGCCTTGGCCAATATCAGCCCACCCCGAGGGCCGCGCAAGGTCTTGTGGGTAGTGGTGGTGACCACATCGGCGTAAGGCAGCGGGTTGGGATACAAGCCAACCGCCACCAGCCCGGCGACATGGGCCATGTCCACAAACAGATAGGCCCCGACCTTGTCGGCAATGGCACGAAAACGCGGGAAATCCAGGGTCTTGGAGTAGGCCGAGAACCCGGCCACAATCATTTTTGGTTGGTGCTCCAGGGCCAGGCGCTCGACCTCGTCATAGTCGATCAGGCCATTGGCATCGATGCCGTATTGCACCGCGTTGTACAACTTGCCCGATGAGCTGACCTTGGCGCCGTGGGTCAGATGGCCGCCGTGGGCCAGGCTCATGCCCAGGAGGGTGTCGCCCGCTTGCAGCAATGCCAGATACACCGCAGCGTTGGCCTGTGAACCGGAGTGCGGCTGAACGTTGGCATAGCCTGCGCCGAACAGTTGCTTGGCGCGGTCGATGGCCAGTTGCTCGACCACATCAACATGTTCACAGCCACCGTAATAACGCTTGCCCGGGTAGCCTTCGGCGTACTTGTTGGTCAGCTCGGTGCCCTGGGCCTGCATCACTTGCGGGCTGGTGTAGTTCTCCGAGGCGATCAGCTCGATATGCTCTTCCTGGCGTTGCGCCTCGCGGGTGATGGCAGCGAACAGGGCCGGGTCGAAATCGGACAGGGTCAGGCTTTTATGAAACATGGGAGGTTTCCTTTTTATTAGAGGTTCAAGCAATGCCTGCGGGGCGATATCAGCTGTTTGCGGCGACGAAGGCGTCATAGGCCTGCGAGTCCAGCAGGTCGTTGAAAGCCGACATGTCTTCGATGCGCATACGGAAAAACCAGCCTTCGCCCAGCGGCGAGGTATTGACCCGTGCGGGGTCATCGAGCAAAGCCGCGTTAACGGCCACCACCTCGCCGGTCAGGGGCATGGCGATCGTGCTGGCTGCCTTTACCGACTCCACGACCGCCACTTCATGACCGGCGTTGAAAGACCCCAAGTCGGGTAGCTGCACAAACACCACATCGCCCAATGCCTGCTGGGCAAAGTCGGTAATACCGACAGTCAACTCGCCAGACGCTTCCAGGCGCAGCCATTCGTGTTCAGGGGTAAAGCGCAGAGTGCTCATGGACATTTCTCTTGTTATCAGTGTGTCCTGATGCAGGACGGACAGGCGCAACTGACAGGACAAGAGCAAGGGCAATGCCAACCTTTAAAAAGCTTTTAATATCAATTGCTTAAATAAAAACGAAACCCTTGCGATGAAGGCAGTGGAGCGAAACTGCTCCAGCCCTGGAGAGGATCTGGCAGGTCGGTCCCGCAAGGGCGGGGTCAGGGCGGGCACGGAGCGAAATCATTCCGCTGGAGCAGAATCACACCACTGGAACCAGCGCAAACTACCCGAACTGAATGGTTTTACGATGGCTGCGCCGGAGTGCCGCACCACGCCATCGCAGCCTCGCTCCGCTCCTCAGCGGCTACAGTTCAGCAGTGCGGGTTACGAGCGCGAGGCTATCCCGTACTTGCGCAACCGCTGGCCTATAGCGGTATGCGACGTCTGCAAGCGCGAGGCCAACTGCCGGGTCGACGGATAGGCCGTGTAATAACGTTCCAGCAAGGCTTTTTCAAACCCCTGCATCGCCTCCTCCAGGCTGGTCACTTCTGCGCTGGCTGACTTGTGCGCGGTCAGCTCGGTGCCCGCCAGTTCCAGATCACCGCAATCAATCACGTCGCCCTCGCTGGTGGCTGCCGCGCGGAAGATGACGTTTTGCAGTTGCCGCACATTGCCCGCCCAGCGATTGCCCAGCAGCAGCGGATGGGTCGCCACAGCCAGTTGACAGGGTGAGCGGTGGATCTGCTCGCAGGCCTGGCGCAAAAAGTGCTCGGCCAGCAGCAGGATATCCATACCGCGCTCGCGCAACGGCGGCACCAGCAGGTTGAGGACGTTGAGGCGGTAATACAGATCCTCGCGGAAGGTGCCTTCGCGCACCATGCGCTCCAGGTCGCGGTGGGTCGCGCAGAGCACCCGCACATTGACCTGCACTTCACGTTCGCCGCCGATCCGCCGAAAGCAGCCGTCACTGAGAAACCGCAGCAGCTTGGCTTGCAGGTACGGGGACATCTCCCCCACTTCGTCGAGAAACACCGTGCCACGATCTGCCAACTCCAGCAGCCCCGGCTTGCCGCCACGCTGGGCACCGGTAAAGGCCCCGGCGGCGTAACCAAACAGCTCGCTTTCGGCCAGGCTCTCGGGCAGCGCGGCACAGTTCAACGCCAGGAACGACGCATCGCGCCGGGCACTCATGGCATGACAGGCATGGGCCACCAGCTCTTTGCCCGTGCCGGTCTCGCCCTGGATCAGCAGCGGCGCATCCAGGCTCGCCACTTTGTGCAACCGGGTCTTGAGCTCCTCCAGCACCGCCGACTTGCCCAGCAAGGCTTCCAGCCCTTCTGCCGGGTCGCGCAACAAGGACGCCAACCGCTCGCCGATACGGCTCGGCGGGTACAGGGTCAGCAGACCGCCCACCAGAACATCCGCGCCGCCGCTGATGGGCGTGGCATCGAGCAGCAGGTCGCGCCCCTTGAAGCTGACTTCGCACATGGGCAGGCGAAAGCCTTTATCGATCAGGGTGCGGGCCAGGTCAGGGGCTGCGAACAGATTCGACAGCGGCTCACCGGTGGGGTCGCTGCCATAAAGATCCGTCAGCCCGGGGTTGGCCAGCAGCACGCAGCCATCGGGATCCACCGCCATCACCGGGTCGCTCATGGCGGCCAGCAGGGCCTCCAGCTGCAGGCGGCGGCGCTGCCCAGGGAGGATGTCCACCAGATCAACAGCCTGCACCCCTGTTACCCCCAGCAAAGCGTGGTGGAGTTCGTCCAGCACCTTTTGCGACAGGGTGGGGGCATCGATATAGACATTCGGCGGGCTCATCTCCACCGCGTCCAGGTTGAGATTGCGCGCGCCCAGCAGCATCAGGATTTCCTGGGTAATGCCGACGCGGTCTTTGAACGTAACGTGAATTCGCATGGCTATCGCTCCCTGACAACAAACAACGAGGGGCGGCACACCCTGTGCCGCCCCCCGGGCAGAATCAATGTCGTGAAGCGGCCATCAGTCGGTCTGGCAAGCCAGGTCCGCAGCCTCCTGCTTGTTGCGCAGCACCGAGCGATAGCCCAGGCCCAGCACCACGAACCACAGCGGCACCATGTACAGCGCCTGGCGAGTGTCATCTTCCAGGGCCAACAGGGTCAGGATAAACACGAAGAAGGTCAGGCACACCCAGACCATGACCTTGCCGCCGGGCATCTTGTACTTCGAGGCACGGTGCAGGTGATCGCGCTTTTTGCGATAGGCCAGGTAGGACAGCAGGATCATGGTCCACACGAACATGAACAAGGTGGCCGATACCGTGGTGATCAGGGTGAAGGCCTCCATCAGGTTGGGCACCACATAAATCACCAGCGCCCCGGCCAGCAGGCAGATACAGGAGAAGATCAGGCCATTGGACGGCACTGCACGGCGCGACAGGTTCTTGAACTTGCTTGGGGCATCGCCGTCCATTGCCAGTCCGAACAGCATGCGGCTGGTGGAAAACACGCCGCTGTTGGCCGAAGACGCCGCCGAGGTCAGCACCACGAAGTTGATGATGCCTGCGGCGGCGGGCAGACCGGCGAGCATGAACAGTTCCACGAACGGGCTCTTGTCCGCCACCACATCACGCCACGGGGTGACCGCCAGGATCGCAATCAATGCAAACACATAGAACATGATGATGCGCAGCGGAATCGAGTTGATCGCCCGTGGCAGGTTGCGCTCCGGGTTTTTGGTCTCAGCGGCGGTGGTGCCCACCAGCTCAATGCCCACGAACGCAAATACGGCAATCTGAAAACCGGCGAAGAAGCCCATCAGGCCGTGGGGGAACATGCCGCCGTCATTCCACAGGTTGGCCATGGAGGCCGAGTTGCCGGTGGGCGACTGGAACGCCGTGGTCACCATATACAGCCCGGTGCAGACCAACGCGCAGATGGCCACGATCTTGATCATGGCGAACCAGAATTCCAGCTCGCCGAACATCTTCACCGTGATCAGGTTCAGTGACAGCAGCAGCGCAACGCAGCCGATGGCCGGCAGCCAAAGCGGGATGTCGGGGAACCAGAAGTGGGTGTAGCCGGAGATGGCAATCACATCGGCAATACCGGTCACGATCCAGCAGAACCAGTAGGTCCAGCCAGTGAAGTAGCCGGCCATCGGGCCCAGCAGGTCTGCGGAAAAGTCGATGAAAGATTTGTACTTGAGGTTGGATAACAGCAGCTCGCCCATGGCGCGCATCACGAAAAACAACATGAAACCGATGATCATGTAGACGAAGATGATCGAAGGACCTGCGAGGCTGATGGTCTTGCCCGAGCCCATGAACAGACCGGTACCGATGGCACCGCCAATGGCAATCAGCTGGATATGACGGTTGGACAGGCTGCGTTGCAGTTCCGGTTCTGGGGTATCAGGTCGGTGATTTTGCATGAATCATCCTCTTTTATTGTTCTTGTACGGGGTCCCTGGACCCGATAAACATCATGTTTATCAGGAGCGGACCAAGGGACATGAGCACGTTCTGTGCCAGCCTCGTACAAGCGGTCAAGCGGGCCGTTTATGCGCCGTGGAGTCTGTGTTTGGGTGTAAAGGAATCACTCCACCAAATACCGTTTATGGATGATTCGCTGGAGCGCGGGTACTGTAAACCATGCTCCAACTGAAGTTGTAACGAAATCAGTCCATTGGAGCGTATTCGTACCGTTGCCGGCCTGAGGGGCTTTTTTGCGGGAGCGGGCTTGCTCGCGATGGCATGGCCTCAACCGACCTGCAAGACCGCGTTGCCTGTATCGCGAGCAAGCCCGCTCCCACAGATGATACGCCTCACGCGCTCCTTTTCAGCGGCATGCGCAATTCAACCCGCAAGCCATCGGGCTGGCTGTCGAAGCTCAGTTCACAGCGACAACGCTCGACAATCGCCTGCACGATCGCCAGGCCAAGGCCGCATCCATTGCTGTTGCCATTGCGCCAGAAGCGCTGGGTCATGTGCTGCAGGGTTTCGGCCGGGATGCCGGGGCCGTGGTCGCGCACCTGGTATTTGACCTGCGGGCCGTCCACGCTCACCGTCAATTCCACCTGGGTACCCGCCGGGGTGTGGCGCAAGGCGTTGTCCAGCAAGTTGCGCAGCGCAGCGATGGCCAGCACCGAAGGCACTTCAAGCGCCGTGTCCGGCAGCTCGGGCGGCAGGTGCAGGCGGATCCGCTCACCCTCGCCCGCCGCCGCATCATGAATCGCGAAATGCGCCACTTGCCCTGCCGAGCAATTGACCCCGTCATCAAACGACAGGCTACCCTCGACCCGCGCCAGCAGGAGCAATTGCTCCAGGGTGCGGTGCAGGCGGTCGGCGCCTGCTTCGGCATGGGCCAGCGACTGTTCACGGGCCTCACCCTCGGTCATGCGCGCCACTTGCAGGTGGGTCTTGATCGCGGTTAGCGGGCTGCGCAGTTCGTGGGCGGCATCCCCGGTGAGGCGACGCTCGCGCTCGATGGTCCTGGCGATACGGGCAAACAGCTGGTTCTGCGAATCGAGCAGCGGCTTCAGCTCACTGGGCAACGGCGAAATATTCAACGGCTGCAAGGAGTCGGCATCACGGCGCATCAGGGCATCACGCATTCGGCTGAGCGGCGCCAGCCCCTGGCCAATCCCCAGCCACAGCAGCAGCAGGCAGACGATCAGCGCCATGCCCACCGGCACCGAGGCCGCCAGCAGCACCGACAGGTTCAAGGCCTCGCGCTCGACCTGGCGGTCAGCCGTGGTGATGCGTACATCACCACGGTCCAGGGTGAAGGTGCGCCAGGTGGCGCCATCGATGACCTGATCATGAAAGCCCGCCGCCTGGGACTGCATCGGCTGGTCCGGGTTGTTGTGGCTGCGGGCCAGGATCTCGCCGCGCAAGGAGCTGACCTGGCACGCCATGCCGCCAGGGATGGTCAGTTGCTCGGCACTGAAATGGGTGCCCTCACCTTTTACCGGCAATTGCGGCAACTGCTCCAGCAACCCGGCCACCATGCGTGCCGAAGCCACCAGGCGCTGGTCAAGGGAAAACATCATCTGCTGGCGCAGGTCGCTAAGCATCCAGGCCGCCGCCAGGGCCCAGACCAGCACAAACGCCGAGCCTATGGTCAGGCTCAACCGCAGGCGCAGGCTCATCAAGCTTGGGGCTCTGCGCCATCGGCAGGGCCGAGGCGATAGCCCAGGCCGCGCACGGTTTCGACAATACCGTTGCCCAATTTGCGCCGCAGGTGATGGATATGTACGTTCAGGGCGTTGCTCTCCAGTTCATCACCAAAGCCATAGATGCTGTCCTTGAGCTGTTCGCTGGACAGTACCCGCCCGCGGTTATGCAGCAAGGCTTGCAGCAGCGCCTGTTCGCGGCGGGACAAGTCTACCGGCTGGCCCGCCAGCAAGGTCACACGGCTGCTGGGGTCGTAGCTCAGGGGGCCATGCTCGATCAGGTTGACACTGCGCCCTGCGACACGGCGCAGCAGGGTGTGCAGGCGGGCAGCCAGCTCGCGCAGGTCAAATGGCTTGAGCAGGTAGTCGTCGGCCCCGGCCTGCAAGCCGTCCACGCGGTCGGTGACCGAGTCACGGGCGGTCAGGATCAGCACCGGCAACTCAAGGCCCTGCTGACGCAGCTGTTGCAGCAGCTTGAGGCCATCTTCATCGGGCAGGCCCAGGTCGAGCACCATCACATCGAACTCGGCGGCCTTGAGCATGGCCCGTGCCGCGCCGGCACTGGCCACATGTTCCACCGTCAGGCCCTGGGCCGTCAGCCCGGCCTTGATGCCGCTGGCGATCAGTTCGTCGTCTTCGCAAACCAGTACATGCATGCTGATACCCGCGTAAATGAGCCGATTAAAAGGTCGTGGGATTAAGGGCGGATTATGCCGTGGAGCCAGACATCATGCCTTCTGACTACGCCACCCGGCGTTATATATGTAGTGCACAGCATCTCAGATGCAGCCCTACCCTGAACGCCTGTCCATCCACACTTAAAAGGTACTTGTATGCAGGTATTCACTGATGAATTTTCCTGGCTCCTCGAAGGGCTACCCACCTACACCCTGCTTCATGAAAAAGGCATGCGCCTTTATAACCTTGGGGCTTTGAAGCATGCCGAACAGTTTTTGCAGTTGCCTGCAACAACAGGTAATGCCGACGCTCAGTTTGCGCTGGCCGATATCATTGAACACACCCCTTCTGAAAACTCGAACCAAATCACTTCGCTCAAACAGCAGATTGAGAGAATCTTGCAAATTGATCGTCCGGGAGAGTTTTACTCGCAACTGGTTGCACGGGCTACACAGCTGATCGAAACGCTGGAGGACAACCAAAAGGCCCGGTACATGCCTCTCTATGAAGCATCTGCCGAGCAAGGAAATATAGACGCGATGCTGCGCCTGAGAGGTGATGCCTGGGAAGCAAGTGCACACAGGCAACTCGAAAGCGGCGTCCGCAACCACGACCCCGAGGCAATCTTGAATATGTATGCATTAACCAGGGATCTGGCCTGGCTAAAACATGCTGCCGCAACCGGGCATGCCATTGCTCAATATCTTTTGGCCACTCTCTACGATAAAGACCCGGCACTGGTGACAGACGGAGCAGATCCGCGAGACACGGTATATGAATTGATCACCAGATCGGCCAATGGCGGATACCCGCCTGCCATGTATTGGTACGCAAATCACATTGAAAACCGCAATAATTTTGCGTTTATTCAACAATGGCGAATCAGGGAGGCCCAGGCAGGCAGCATCAATGCGGTTCAACGGTATGGCCTGGCACTGACCGGCATGGACAGCGATGAAACCCATAACGACACCCTCAGTGGTTCCGAGGCCGACTATGTTAAGGGGTATGCCCTTCTATGGCTGGTTCACCAGATCAAGGGGCGAGGCCACAACCCTTACAGCATCCCGGACAAACTCGCACACCTCGAATCCGAGTTGAGCACTGAGCAGATTGCTGCTGCCAAAAGAGCTGCCCATGAGTGGCACCAACAATACCCCCTGCTATCCGAATTTCGCTTGCGAACCTGTTTACGCTGACCCGGCAAAAATTGAGGCGGCCAAGTATTAACACTCGGTTAATCGATACCCCCCAAGGTGGGCTCTATTCGTAAACACCAAGGTCCGGCGCATGTCTCGTTTGTTTATCTTTTTCTTGTTGATGTTCACGGGTTTTAGCCAGGCATACGCCAGTGAAGACCCGTTTGCACAACAGGCTGACTTTTTGCCGGTAGGCAAGGCGTTTGTATTCAGCAGCGAGCACCTGCCCTCCGGCGAGACCCGCCTGCAGTGGAAGATTGCCGACAGCTACTATCTGTATAAAAAACGTTTCAGATTTGACGGGCTCGACGCCGCACACACGCCTGTATTGCCACAAGGGCTGGAGCACAGTGATGAGTTTTTTGGCGCCACCCAGGTTTATCGTGACAGCGTTGCAATCGTGATCCCGGCGGGAGCCAGCGGTCAGGTCAAGGTCAGCTGGCAAGGCTGCGCCGATGCCGGCCTGTGCTACCCGCCACAAAGCCAGGCTGTCGACTTGGGTGGTACCCAGGCAGCTAGCGTGGAGGGTCAGGCCCAGGACCAGTCACTGGCGAACACATTGCAACAGCGATCATTAGGCTGGAGCCTGCTGCTGTTCTTCGGTTTGGGCCTCCTTCTGGCCTTTACACCGTGCTCCCTGCCCATGCTGCCGATTCTGGCCGGGCTGGTAGTGGGCAGTGGCGCCACGGCCGGGCGCGGGTTTGCCGTGGCCGGCAGTTATGTGATCAGCATGGCACTGGTCTATGCCGGGCTGGGGGTACTGGCAGCGCTGCTGGGCGCCAATTTGCAGGCCCTGTTGCAACAGCCCTGGCTGCTGGGCAGTTTCGCCGCGCTGTTCGTGATACTGGCGCTGCCGATGTTCGGCTTTTTCGAGCTGCAATTGCCCGCCGCCCTGCGCGACCGCCTGGAAACTGCCGGGCGCGGCCGCAAAGGCGGCAGCCTGCTGGGTGCAGGCATTTTGGGGGCCCTCTCGGGCTTGCTGGTAGGCCCCTGCATGACCGCGCCGCTGGCGGGTGCCCTGCTGTATATCGCGCAAAGCGGCAATGCGGTTGAAGGCGGCTTGGTGCTGTTTGTCATGGGCCTGGGCATCGGTGTGCCGCTGTTGTTGCTGGTGACCGTGGGCAGCCGTTTCCTGCCCAAGCCAGGTGCGTGGATGAACCTGATGAAGGGCCTGTTCGGTTTCCTGTTCCTGGGCACCGCGTTGTTGCTGGTGCGTCCGGTGCTCGCCGAGTCGTTGTGGCTGGGCCTGTGGGGCGTGCTGCTGATCGTGCTGGCCTGCAGCCTGTGGCAGCAGGCGCAGGTATTCCTGCGCGCCAGACCTCTGTTCAGCCCGCTCAGCCTGCTGGCAGGCTTGTGGGGCAGCCTGCTGCTGGTGGGCGCCGCGGGGGGCGGCACCGAACTGTGGCAACCGCTGCAGGTGTATACCGCCAAAACCGTGGCAGGCGCTTCGGCCAGTGCCGCCCATGACACCTTTATCACCATCAAGGACCCGGCCAGCCTGGACCGCGAGCTGGCAAGCGCCAAGGCCGAAGGCCAATGGGTAATGCTCGATTACTACGCCGACTGGTGCGTGTCGTGCAAGGTCATGGAAAAACAGGTATTTGCCAAACCCCAGGTGATGGATGCCTTGCAAGGCGTGCGCCTGTTGCGTCTTGACGTAACCGCCGATAATGTCGCCAGCCGCGAGCTGCTCAGCCGCTATCAAGTACCCGGCCCGCCCAGTTTTATCTGGATCGGCCCCAATGGCGTTGAGCGTCGCGGGCAACGCATCACTGGCGAAGTCAACGCCCAGACCTTTTTGAATAACTGGAACGCCACTCGGGAACTCCTCTAAATGCTCACCCTGACCATCGGTTCGTTCGCGCTGGCCATCAACCACTTGCTGCTGATCCTGGCCCTTGCCCTGGCGACACTGGTGGGCTGGCGGGTGGCCAAGCGCGGAGGTGAAAACCCGGAGTCAGTGCTGTTCAGCCTGTTTTTACTGGGTTTGCTGAGCGCACGCATCGGCTTTGTGCTCAGCTACTGGCGCTACTTCAAGGACGACCCGCTGCAAATTCTCGACCTGCGCGATGGCGGTTTTTTGCTGTGGCCAGGGCTGCTGGCAGTGCTGGTCGGCGCGCTCATCTGGGGCTGGCGGCGCGCCGGGTTGCGCCGCCCCCTGGGCTGGGGGCTGGCCAGCGGCCTGGCGTTCTGGCTGCTGGCCAGCCTTTCAAGCAACCTCTACGAAAAAGGCACGCGCCTGCCAGAACTGGTGTTGCGCAATGCCAATGGCGAGTCGGTGCAGTTGAGCAGCTACCAGGGCGGCCCGCTGGTGATCAACCTGTGGGCCACCTGGTGCCCGCCATGCCGCCGGGAAATGCCGGTGCTGCAAAACGCCCAGCACGAGCATCAGAACGTGACGTTCCTGTTCGTCAATCAGGGTGAAAGCATGCAGAGTGTCAGCACTTTTCTGGAAACCCAGGGCTTGAACCTGAGTAACGTGCTGTTCGACAGCGGCGGTCAACTGGCACAAAAGGTCGGCTCCATGGCCCTGCCGACTACGCTGTTCTATAGCGCGGATGGCCGGCTGCTGGGCAGCCATTTGGGCGAGCTGTCAAAAGCCAGCCTGGCCCGGGCGATGGAGCCTTTCAACCTGAACACTTCAATGTCGGCCCAACAGGCCGACCCTGCCAGGAATCAGCACACATGTTTAACCGCAAATTGCTAACCCTGAGCATGGCTACCCTGCTGGGTGCCGCGCTCCTGCAATCGCCTGCGCTGCAAGCCGAAGAGCTGCCGCCGGCAATCAAGAAGATTGAAGCCAAGGGCGCCAAGATCATCGGCAGTTTCGATGCCCCCGGCGGCTTGCGTGGTTACGCCGCCCAGTACCAGAACCGTGGCATGGCGCTGTACCTGACCCCCGACGGCAACGTACTGGTGGGCAACCTGTATGACGCCGACGGCAAGGACTTGAGCCTGGCCCCCCTGCAAAAGCTGGTGTACGAGCCAATGGCCAAGCAGGTATGGGCCGAGATGGAAAAGAGCAACTGGATTGCTGACGGCAAGGCCGATGCGCCGCGTATCGTTTACCTGTTCAGCGACCCGAACTGCCCGTATTGCAACATGTTCTGGGAGCAGGCCCGCCCCTGGGTCGACTCGGGCAAGGTGCAATTGCGCCATATCATGGTAGGCATCATCCGCGAAGACAGCCCGGCTAAATCCGCGGCTCTATTGGCCGCCAAAGATCCGCAGCAAGCCCTTCACGAACACGAGAAAGCCGGCAAGGCCAGTACCCTAAAACCCCTGACCAAAATCCCGGCCGATGTTCAGGCCAAGCTCGATGCCAACGCCAAGTTGATGGAAGAGCTGGACGTGGCAGCCACACCGGCAATTTTCTACCAGGACGCACAAGGCAACCTGCAACAGCAGCAAGGCGCGCCGTCGCCGGACAAGCTGGTGCAGATCCTCGGGCCCAAGTAAAACCCGCAGGCTGCGATCGCCGGGGCACGGGATCGCAGCCTCGCCAGCGCCGGCGTGAGCCAGGTCTCAGTTCGCCCTTTTAAGGTGCGATTAATTCTGTTTCTCAATTGACAATCATTATCATTAAGCCTAGCTTGTGAACAGCTGTGTAGGACGCCTCCCACGAAGAGGTCCTCACTCACTCATTCGCAGCAGGTGATCTCCATGACGGAACCCATGTCCACAGGCAAGTGCGACTCACCCCTACTTCAAGCCTTTGTCGATAACCGGCTGGTGCTGGTCAAAATTGCAGCCCGCATCACCGGCTGCCGCTACAGGGCTGAAGATGTGGTGCAGGATGCCTTCTTCCGTTTGCAGTCCGCACCGCAGATCACCTCGTCCTTCAAGGCCCAGCTCAGCTACCTGTTCCAGATCGTGCGCAACCTGGCGATCGACCACTACCGCAAGCAGGCGCTGGAGCAAAAATACTCGGGCACCGAAGAAGAAGGCCTCAATGTGGTGATCCACGGCGCTTCGCCGGAAGCCTCGCTGATCAATTTCTCGACCCTGGAACATATCGCAGTGGCGCTCACCGAATTGCCGAGCCGCACCCGCTATGCCTTCGAGATGTATCGCCTGCACGGCGTGCAGCAAAAGGACATCGCCAAGGAACTTGGCGTGTCGCCGACCCTGGTCAACTTCATGATTCGCGATGCCTTGATCCATTGCCGCGAAGTGTCGGGCACTCACGCCGATACCTACGCGCGGCGTTGATACTGCTGCGCCAACAAAGGCTGACATAACCTGTAGCCGCTGCCGAAGGCTGCGATCGGCGGCGAAGCCGGCGCAAAACCCCCTCCCTACATCCCCACCACGGCAATCTTGTAAGGTGCAAAAATAGCTTGCAGCTGGCCGTTGTCACGCAGCTTTTGCATCATCTGGGCAAAATTGCGGCTCTGGATTGGTGCTTCAGGCCGCAGCAAGGCGTAATGACGATAGGTCTGGTCGACCCGCTCGGACACCATCACCCGCGAACGGGTCTCAGGGTCGCTGCGCAACATCTCGATCAGGTTGGAGCGGGTCATCAAGGCAATATCCGCACGACCGCGCAACACCATCAACAGATTGCTTTCGTGGGAATAGGTCAGGGTTGCCGCAAACGTTTCGGCAAGGTACTTGGGTGCCGGGTTGAACCCGGCAAAGGCGTAGTGATAGCCGCTGAACAGCGCAAGGCGCTTGCCGCTCAAATCATCAAAATAGCTTTGCTGACGATCAGGCTGCTGGCGGGCAACAAACACTTCAGCGTCTTCCAGCCCCATATCAACGGCAACGTAAGAGAACGCCTGCCAGCCCCAGGCCGGGTTCTCGAACATCAGCATGTCCACCCGCCCCCGCTCGAAATCGCGCACACGTCGCGGCACAGAACTGGGTACCAGGACAAATCGGTAGTCGTCCTGCAACTGGTTGAGGGCATCGAGCAGTTGCGACAGCAAGCCGGTGTCGACGCCGCGTTCGGGGCGTACGGTATACGGCGGAAAATGCGCAGCACCCACCCGTACTTCCTGGGCGCACCACACCGGTGTCAGCCAGACCATACCGAGGGTCAGCAACAGGCTGTGGGCCAACTGTAGCGGCGAACACTTCAAAACCATACGCACCTGACGCCGCCCCGGGCTGGAACTTATTGATCGACACGCGACCTGAGATCGGGCACGCACATCATTAAAGCGCATATAGACTAGCAAGCAAGCCCCCTGCCGGCCCACTACAAAATAAGCGCCTGGCCCCGGGTTTTAGCTACGCTCCCACTTCACGCCGATGCTGTTAAAGGAAGCTGCACATGCCTCACTGGCTGGTAATTGACCTGGAAGCCACTACCGATGATGGCGGCTGGCCCCTGGAGGAAATGGAAGTGATTGAAATCGGCGCCAGCGTGGTCACCCGCGCGGGGCGTGAGGTGGATCATTTCCAGCGTTTCATTCGCCCGCAACGGCGCCCCCTGTTGACGCCTTTTTGCCGCCAACTGACCCGCATCACCCAGGCCAATATTGATGCGGGGGCACCGATGAGGCAGGTGTGGGAACAGTTCGAACGCTGGTTGGGCCAGCACCTGCCCAAACTGGAAGGCTGGGCCAGCTGGGGCGAATACGACCGCAAACAGCTGGAGCAGGAGTGGCGCCAACAGCAACTGCACAGCGCCCTGCAGCAATTGCCGCACATGAACCTCAAGCAGCAATTTGCCAGGGCCCGCCAGTTAAAGCAGCCGCTGGGCCTTAACAGCGCCCTGCAACTGGCCGGGATGCAGTTCAGTGGCCAGCAGCACCGGGCGCTGGAAGACGCGCGTAATACCGCGCGTTTATTGCCGCTGGTGCTCAAGGGCTAGGGCCACAAAAGGGCGTGACGAGATAAAACCGCTTCTGCATACTGGCCAGCCCTTTTTAGCCCATTCCGAGGAATCGCCATGTTTAAAGTCAACGAATACTTCGACGGCACCGTCAAGTCGATTGCCTTCGCCCAAACCGAAGGCAAGGCCACCATTGGCGTCATGGCTGCGGGCGAATACGAGTTCGGTACTGCCGAACGTGAAATCATGCATGTGGTCTCCGGCGAGCTGAGCGTCAAGCTGCCGGGCAGTAGCGAGTATGAAACCTTCAAGACCGGCAGCCAGTTCAATGTGCCGGCCAACAGCAAGTTCCAGCTCAAGGTCGCAGTGGATACCGCTTACCTGTGTGAGTACCGCTAAGGCCAAACCCCTGTGGGAGCGGGCTTGCTTGCGATGGCAGCACCGCGATTTCACTGATAGACCGCATTGCCTGCATCGCAGGCTAGCCAACTCCCACACTAGACCGTCGCATTGAACTGCAACGCCGCCAGCCGCGCATACAGCGGGTTGCTGGCGATCAATTGGGCGTGGGTGCCGATAGCAACCAGTTTGCCCTGGTCCATCACCGCGATACGGTCAGCATTCTGCACAGTGGCCAGACGATGGGCGATCACCAGCGTTGTACGCCCCCGCATCAGGCTGGGCAAAGCCTGCTGGATCAAATGCTCACTCTGGGCATCAAGCGCACTGGTAGCCTCGTCCAGCAACAGGATCGGCGCATCCACCAGCAACGCCCGGGCAATTGCCAGACGCTGGCGTTGCCCTCCCGACAACCCCAGGCCGCCATCTCCCAAATGGGTTTTATAACCCTCGGGCATTTGCAGGATAAAGTCGTGGGCATGGGCAATGCGGGCCGCCGCCTGGACTTGCTCGTCACTGGCCCCGGCATTGCCGTAGCGAATGTTGTCTTGAATGCTGCCAAAAAACAGCGCCGGGGTTTGCGACACCAGGGCAAAGCAGCGACGCAAGTCCTGCGGGTCAAGCTGGGTGATCGGTTGGCCTTCCAGCAGAATCCGGCCTTGCTGGGGGTCGTAAAAGCGCAGCAACAAGTCAAACAATGTCGACTTGCCTGCCCCCGAAGGCCCGACCAGCGCCAGGGTTTCTCCCGCATTGACCGTCAGGCTCAAGCCGTCAATGGCATGGCTTTCTGGCCGTGAGGGGTAGGAAAAACGCAGGTTTTCAAGCTCAAGGTTGCCCTCCACCCGCGCGGGCAACACGCGTAAATCCGTGCTCGGCGCCAGGATCAGGCTTTTTGCCTGCAGCAGTTCGGCGATCCGCTCAGCCGCCCCCGCCGCCTGTTGCAGCTCGCCAATCACCTCGCTCAAGGTACCGAACGCACTGCCTACCACCAGGCTGTAAAACACAAAGGCGGCCAGCTCGCCGCCGGTGATGCGCCCGGCGATCACGTCCATGCCGCCCACCCACAGCATCACTCCCACAGCCCCCAGCACCAGCAGGATCACCAGGGTAATCAGCCAGGCCCGTTGCAGGATACGTTTGCGGGCAGTGGCAAACGCATGCTCGACGGTGCTGGCAAAGCGCTGCTGGTCTTGCTGTTGATGGTTGTAGGCCTGCACCGTCTTGATCTGGCTCAGGGCCTCGGCCACATAACTGCCGACATCGGCGATCCGGTCCTGGCTCTGGCGCGACAGGCTGCGCACCCGACGGCCAAAAAACAGAATCGGGACCAGTACCAGCGGCAAAGCGACCACCACGATACTGGTGAGCTTGGGGTTGGTGACAAACAACAGGATCACGCCGCCGATCACCATCAGGCTGTTGCGCAGGAACAACGACAGTGAAGAACCGATCACCGATTGCAGCAGAGTGGTGTCGGTCGTCAGGCGGGACTGGATTTCCGAGCTGCGGTTGTTCTCGTAGAACCCCGGGTGCAAGCCGATCAGGTGATTGAACACCTGGCGCCGGATATCGGCGACCACCCGCTCGCCGATCCACGACACCAGATAAAAGCGCACAAAGGTACCCACAGACAAACCCAGCACCAGTACCAGGAAAAATCCGATGCTCTGGTTGAGCAGGTGCGGTGACTGGGTCATAAACCCCTTGTCGACCAGCAGCCGGATACCCTGCCCCATCGACAAGGTGATGCCTGCCGTGACAATCAGAGCCAATAGCGCACCAAAGGCTTGCCAGCGATAGGGCGCAATAAAATGGGTGGCCAGACGAATGGCGCGGCGGTGACGGGAAGACAGCATCGGCAGGTATCCAGAGAGTGGACAAGCGTAAAAAGCCTGCACAGCCTACAACGAAGTTCGCCCCGGGCCGGTAAACCTTTCTCACTCGTTTTGAATATGACCCGCAACCACAAAGCCTAGACGGTAATGTTCTAAAGTCGGGCTGGAAGTTTCAGGATATTTCTGTTGGACTGGGGTGGTCGCCAAGTTTGTCACAGCTTGGTCATTAAACGGATCTACAGTAGCGCTACACCCTGATGAGGAGACAGGCCATGGATTTGCAACAGAACGCTCAAGCCGTACCGGTTATTCGCACCCAGCCACAGCAATCTCTGGGGTGCGCGTTTATCGACGAAAATGGTCAGGAAGTGCTGATCACTGAAGCGATGATCCAGGACGCCTGCCACGAGCTGGAGCAACGTCTGGTCAAGCCTTCACGCAAAGACTGATCCCAAGATCACACAGCATTCGTTTCACTGACCGGCCTGGTTACCCAAGGCCGGTTTTTTTATGCCCGCAGGCTCAGACCGGCACTGCGCCCAAGGCCTTTACCAGTTGTTTCAAGGCTACTGACTCGCCCTCGATATGCACCTGCAAGCCTTCGATTTCACGGCGAATCGGGTAGTGCTTGCGCAAGCCGTCGAAGGCCAGCTTCTGCTCTTGCACGGTACCGATCAGGCTGCGACGAAAATCGGCATCGTCACGACGCGGGTCATACACGCCTCGGCACAGCATCGCCAAGGCCCAGGCCGGGTCGCTGCTGGCGCTCAGTTCGACCTTGGCCAGCCAGGGTGCAGGCAACAGGTCGGCCAATTTGACCTCTGGGCTATGGCCCAGGAAATCACACAACGCCTGATAAATCTGCGCCGTGCCGCGCTGTTTGCCGTCCAGGCTGTAGCCGGCAATATGCGGGGTCGCCAGCACACACAAGTCCGCCAGTTCGACGTCCACTTGCGGCTCGCCTTCCCACACGTCCAGCACCGCTTGCAGGTCATCGCGGCGGGTTAGTACTTCACGCAGCGCGGCATTGTCCACCACTGGCCCACGACTGGCGTTGATCAGCCAGGTGCCGGGTTTCAACTGCTCCAGGCGCTGCTGATCGAGCAAGTGCCAGGTCGGGTAATCGCCGCCCTTGTCCAGGGGCGTATGCAGGCTGAGCACATCGCACTGCTGGATAATCTGTTCAAGGCTGACGTAGTCACCGCCTTCAGCGGCCTGGCGCACCGGGTCGCACACCAGCACATTGAAGCCCAATGCACGCAGGACGTTAACCAGCCGCCCGCCCACTTCGCCGGCGCCAACCACGCCATAGGTACGCTGGGTCAAGTCGGCGCCTTCGATTTCAGCCAGGGTCAGCAGGCTACCCAGCACATAGTCCACTACCCCACGCGCATTGCAGCCAGGGGCACTGGACCACTGGATACCGGCTTGCTGAAAGTAGTCCAGCGCCAGGTGATCGGTGCCGATGGTACAAGTGCCGACAAACCGCACTGCGCTGCCTTCGAGCAGCTCGCGGTCCACTTTGGTCACCGAGCGCACCAGCAAAACATCGGCATCGTGGACGTCGGCGCGGTTGATCTGGCGCCCCGGCAGGCGGCGTATTTCACCGAAGTCAGCAAAAAATTCTTCAATCAGCGGAATATTTTCGTCAGCAACAATCAACATGGCAGGCTCCTTTCGCGGAGTGGCAGTGTAGGCGTTGTTACGCGCAATGGGCCAGCCGGGTGTGCAGGTACTTGCCGGCACGTTTACAAAGCGCCTACAACTCGGTGTTAACTGACCGTTTGGTCAGGCGTACAATCCCCGGCTTTGCGCGTTTAACCCTGTGGATGCAAGCCTGTGAACTCTGTGACCCAACCCTCCTCCTCCATTGCTGTCAGCCGCCCGGCCCGAGTGCGCACCGAAGTGCGCGCGCTGCTGGCGCTGGCGTTCCCCATCATCATTTCGCAAATCGCCACCACGGCCATGGGCTTTGTCGATGCGGTGATGGCCGGGCGCGTCGGCCCGCGGGACCTGGCCGCCGTGGCACTGGGCAACTCGATCTGGGTGCCGGTGTTTTTGCTGATGTCGGGTATTTTGCTGGCGACCACCCCCAAGGTCGCCCAGCGTTTTGGCGCCAATACCCACGGCGAAATCGGCCCGATCGTACGCCAGGCCTTGTGGCTGGCCCTGATCACCGGCTTGTGTGCGGCGCTGATCCTGATTGGCGCAGAACCGCTGTTGCACCTGATGAAGGTCGATCCGGAGCTGATTGCACCCAGCATGGGCTACCTGCACGGGATCGCCAGCGGCATGCCCGCCGTGGGCCTGTATTGCGTGTTGCGCAATTTCAGTGATGGCCTGGGCAAAACCCGGCCAAGCATGATCCTGGGGCTCAGCGCCTTGGCCCTGAATATCCCGATCAACTACATCTTTATCTATGGCCACTTTGGCGTTCCGGCAATGGGTGGCGTGGGCTGCGGCTGGGCCACGGCCATTGTGATGTGGTTTATGGCGCTGGGCATGGTGGCCTGGACTTATAGAGGCGCCATCTACCAATCGAGCAAGGTCTACAGCCATTTTGAATGGCCTAAATGGTCGATCCTCAAGCGCTTGCTCAGCGTGGGCTTGCCGATCGGCATCGCGGTCTTTGCCGAGTCGAGCATTTTTGCGGTGATTGCGCTGTTGATTGGCAGCCTGGGTGCCACGGTGGTGGCGGGCCATCAAATCGCCCTGAACTTCAGCTCGCTGGTATTCATGATTCCGTACTCATTGGGCATGGCGATTACCGTACGCGTGGGCCAGGCCCTGGGCCGTGAACAGCCGCGCGAAGCACGCTTTGTGGCGGGCGTGGGCATGGGCACCGCACTGGTGTGGGCGGCGATTTCTGCCAGTCTGATCCTGCTGTTGCGCCAACAGATTGCCACCGTCTATACCGCGGACCCGCTGGTGATCGAGGTGGCGACCATGCTGCTGATGTTTGCCGCGCTATATCAGTTCTCGGACGTGATCCAGGTGACTGCGGCCGGTGCCCTGCGCGGTTATCAGGACACGCGGGTAACGATGATCCTGACCTTGTTTGCTTATTGGGGGATTGGCTTGCCGGTGGGCTACGCGCTGGGGCTGACCGACTGGTTCGGCCCGGCCAATGGCCCGAGCGGGCTGTGGCAGGGCTTGATCGTCGGCCTGACCTGCGCTGCGCTGATGCTGGGCGTGCGGTTGGCGCGCAGTGCGAAAAGGCATATCCGCCGCAGCACATAAATGATTGTGGGAACGGCGCAATTCCTGTGGGAGCCGGGCTTGCCCGCGATGGCTTCACCGCGGTTTGCCTGACAGACCGTGGCGCCTGCATCGCGAGCAAGCCCGCTCCCACAAGTGCGGCGCAATGTCTGTGGGAGCTATCAATCCTGCTTCTTGCGAATCCAGTACAGGTACTTGCCCGCCTCTTCCTGCTGCCCCACCAGCTCATGGTCCAGAAACACGCAGAACTTGGGGATGTCGCGGCGGGTCGAAGGATCCGTCGCAATGACTTTCAACAAGCCGCCCGGTGCCAGGTCGCGGATGTATTGGTGCAGCATCATCACCGGCTCCGGGCAGTTCAGCCCGGTAGCGTCCAGGGTGCCGTCAACCGGCAGGTCGGTAAAACTCATCTGTTACTCCCCGATCAGCGAGATTTAGGTTTTTTAACGTCGATTCGACGCAAATGACAGGTCACTTCTTCACGGTCGTGGTACAGCTGCTTGCAGCCGATTTCAACCTGGATGCCCCGGGCCTTGAAGCCGTCGGCAATGCGGTCGAGCAGGCGGCGCACTTCGGCGTAGCGCTGTTTCATCGGCAGTTTCAGGTTGACCACCGCTTCGCGGCAATGGCCTTCGCCGATCCACTCTTCAAGCATCGCCGCATTACGCGCCGGCTTCTCGACGATATCGCAGACCATCCAGTCCACCGGCTGCTTGGGTTTGAAGGTAAAGCCATCGGCCATCAAGTGTTGCACCAGGCCGGTGTCCATCAGGCTCTCGGCCATCGGGCCATTGTCGATGGCGGTCACGATCATGCCGCGGTTAACCAGTTGCCAAGTCCAGCCACCCGGCGCAGCGCCAAGGTCGACGCCGGTCATGTCGCTGTGCAGGCGCTCGTCCCACTGATCGCGGGGAATAAAGTGGTGCCAGGCTTCTTCCAGTTTAAGGGTCGAACGGCTCGGCGCTTCACGGGGGAACTTCAGGCGCGGGATGCCCATCGGCCACATGGCCGAGTTGTTGGCCGCAGCCAGGCCAAGAAACACTTCGCGACCACTTTTAAAGGTCAGCAACAGGCGCGGCTTGCTGGCGTCCTCTTCTTCCGTCAGCTTGCCGGCCTTGATCAAGGCCTTGCGCAGGTGGCCGTCGAACTTTTTACAGAAGTTGGACAGTTCCTTGCCGTCGTTGGTGTCGACCAACTCCAGCCACAGGCTGCCACACACCGGGAAGTCGGCCATGTGCTCGAGAATGACGCTGATCCGGTCGGTTTCCGGCAGGTCGACAAAGCCGCCACGGGCCCATTGGCGCGGGAAGATCAGCTCGGCGAAACGCAGATTGTTCATCAGGCGTTCGGCGCCGCCCTCTTCAGTGCACACAAACTCGGCACAGGCAGTGCCCGGTTTGGCCTTGGCGTAGCCAGACACATTAAGGCGGGCGGCATGCTCGGCAATTTCCGAGCAAACTTCGCCTTCAAACCCGGGCCGGCAGTGCATAAAAACGGTGTTCATTGAATTACTCCTGGGCAGCGGGCAGGAATTGGCCGGCTGCGCATCCTTGATTTGGCGCAAGGACTGTCACGAAAAGGTCGGCATGATAGCCGAGTTCGGAACCTTGAACCCGCATAGACAGTCCAGTTATTAGCCACAGCCCCTAATCAGAGCTAGGTTAGAAGCTCTGCTTGTGCCACGTGATCCGTCTAAAGGAGTCATTTCATGTCCTCCCTCGATAGCCTGAACACCCTCGCCACACTAAAAGTCGACGATAAGACTTATCACTATTACAGCCTTGCGCTCGCCGCCAACTCTCTGGGCGATTTGAGCCAGTTACCCATGTCGCTCAAAGTGCTGCTGGAAAACCTGCTGCGCTGGGAAGACGGCAAGACCGTCACCGAACCCGATCTCAAGGCGCTGGCCGCCTGGCTGAAGGCGCGGCGCAGCGACCGGGAAATCCAGTACCGCCCTGCCCGGGTACTGATGCAGGATTTTACCGGTGTGCCGGCAGTGGTCGACCTGGCCGCCATGCGCGCCGCCATGGCCAAGGCCGGGGGCGACCCGCAACGTATCAACCCGCTGTCCCCCGTGGATCTGGTGATTGACCACTCAGTGATGGTCGATCGGTTTGCCAGCGCCAGCGCCTTCGAGCAAAACGTCGATATCGAGATGGAGCGCAACGGCGAGCGCTATGCGTTTCTGCGCTGGGGGCAAAATGCCTTCGATAATTTCAGCGTGGTCCCGCCGGGCACCGGGATTTGCCACCAGGTAAACCTCGAATATTTGGGCCGTACCGTGTGGACCAAGGACGAAGACGGCCGCACCTACGCCTTCCCCGACACGCTGGTCGGCACCGACTCCCACACCACCATGATCAATGGCCTCGGTGTGCTGGGCTGGGGCGTGGGCGGGATTGAAGCGGAAGCGGCAATGCTCGGCCAGCCGGTATCGATGCTGATCCCGGAAGTGGTGGGTTTCAAGCTCAGCGGCAAGCTCAAGGAAGGCATCACCGCCACAGACCTGGTGCTAACGGTCACGCAAATGCTGCGCAGCAAGGGGGTGGTCGGCAAATTCGTTGAATTTTATGGTGATGGCCTCGCGGACCTGCCCTTGGCCGACCGCGCCACCATTGCCAATATGGCCCCTGAATACGGTGCCACCTGCGGGTTTTTCCCGGTGGATGAAATCACCCTGGATTATCTGCGCCTCTCAGGTCGTCCTGAAGCCACGGTCAAGCTGGTGGAGGCTTACTGCAAGGCCCAGGGGCTGTGGCGGGTCACTGGCCAGGAGCCGATTTTCAGCGAAACCCTGGCCCTGGACATGGGCACCGTAGAAGCCAGCCTGGCCGGGCCAAAACGCCCGCAAGACCGGGTTGCGCTGCCCAATGTCGGGCAAGCATTCGACGACTTTCTCAGCCTGCAATTCAAACCGGCCACGAAAAAAGAAGAAGGCCGCCTTGAAAGTGAAGGCGGTGGCGGTGTAGCCGTAGGCAATGCGGATCTGATCGGCGAAGCGGACTACAGCTATGAAGGCCAAACTTACCGCCTGAAAAATGGTGCGGTGGTGATTGCTGCCATCACCTCTTGCACCAACACCTCCAACCCCAGCGTGATGATGGCCGCAGGCCTGGTGGCGAAAAAAGCCGTGGAAAAAGGCCTGACCCGCCAACCGTGGGTCAAGACCTCCCTGGCGCCCGGCTCCAAGGTGGTCACCGATTACTACAAGGCCGCTGGCCTGACCCCGTACCTCGACCAGCTGGGCTTTGCCCTGGTTGGCTATGGCTGCACTACCTGTATCGGCAACTCCGGGCCACTGTCCGAGCCGATTGAAAAAGCCATTACCCAGTCTGACCTTACCGTAGCCTCGGTCCTGTCCGGTAACCGCAACTTTGAGGGGCGGGTTCACCCGCTGGTGAAAACCAACTGGCTGGCCTCGCCGCCACTGGTTGTCGCTTATGCCCTTGCAGGCACTGTACGAATAGATATCAGCCGTGACCCGCTGGGCACCGGCAAGGACGGCAAACCGGTGTACCTGCGCGATATCTGGCCTAGCCAGAAAGAAATCGCCGATGCCGTGGCCCAAGTGACTACCGGCATGTTCCACAAGGAATACGCCGAAGTCTTTGCTGGCGACGCACAATGGCAAGCCATCGAAGTACCGCAGGCCGCGACGTATGTCTGGCAAGAGGATTCGACCTACATCCAGCATCCACCCTTCTTCGACCAGATCAGCGGGCCGTTACCGGTAATTGCTGACGTCAAGGGCGCGAATATTCTGGCACTGCTCGGCGACTCGGTAACTACCGACCACATTTCCCCTGCCGGCAATATCAAGGCAGACAGCCCCGCCGGGCGCTACCTGCGGGAAAAAGGCGTAGAACCACGGGACTTCAACTCCTACGGTTCGCGCCGTGGCAACCATGAAGTGATGATGCGCGGCACCTTTGCCAATATCCGCATACGCAACGAAATGCTCGGCGGCGAAGAAGGTGGCAACACGATCTATATCCCCACCGGTGAGAAACTGCCGATCTACGATGCGGCCATGCGCTATCAGGCTTCAGGCACGCCACTGGTGGTGATCGCCGGCCAGGAATACGGCACCGGCTCAAGCCGTGACTGGGCCGCCAAGGGCACCAACCTGCTGGGGGTCAAAGCGGTGATTGCCGAGAGCTTCGAGCGTATCCACCGCTCCAACCTGGTGGGTATGGGCGTATTGCCCTTGCAGTTCAAGCTCGACCAGAACCGCAAGAGCCTGAACCTGACGGGCAAGGAAACCCTGGATATCCTCGGCTTGACCGGCAGCGAACTGCAACCGCGAATGAACCTGACCCTGGTAATCACCCGCGAAGATGGCAGCCAGGAAAAGGTCGAGGTGCTGTGCAGGATCGATACGCTTAACGAGGTGGAATACTTCAAGGCTGGAGGGATATTGCACTACGTGCTGCGTCAGCTGATTGCTTCATAGCCGCACCTTCCCCCTGTGGGAGCGGGCTTGCTCGCGATGGCAGCGACGCGGTTTGCCTGAACGGACTGCGCCGTCTGCATCGCCGGCAAGCCAGCTCCCACAGGTAGTGCTGTGCCACATTAAGCTGCGATGTGCAGGATCATTGTGGGAGCAGGCTCGCTCCCACAGGGCCACGAATCGTTATACTTGCGCACCCCGGACTGGATCCGGGGTGTTTTTTAACGATTGCAAGGATTCACATGATCGCTTTGCCCTGGCCTTACCTGGCCCTTCTAACCCTGGGCTACGGCCTTGCCCTGAGCTACGGGCAACTGGGTGTTCAAACCTTGATCGCGCTGGCCCTGCTGACTGTCAGCGGGCTTGCCGTTCTGCAGCGCAAAAGCCATTACCTGCGTTATGCCGGGCACGCCTTGTTTGTGCTGCTGGCGCTGGCGCTGGCCTTGCACTGGCTGCCAGGCTTCCATAACGGCCGCGCCATCACCCCCACGCGCCTGACCCCGGATGCCGTACCCTTCTCGATGTACTTCAACCTGGACAAACCGCTGATTGGCTTCTGGCTGCTGTTGGTATGCCCCTGGATAGCCCCACGTTTTTCCTGGCGTGTGTCTTTGCGCGCCACCGCGATGGGTCTGGCCCTGGCTGCCATTGCCGCGCTGGGCGGCGCAATGCTGTTGGGCATGGTGGCCTGGGCACCAAAATGGCCACATCAGGGCACCCTCTGGCTGTTGAATAATCTGCTGCTGGTAACCCTGGTTGAAGAAGCACTGTTTCGCGGTTATATCCAGGGCGGGTTAAGCCGCAAGCTCAAGTTGCTGCCCTATGGCCAGACCGTAGCGCTGGTCGTGGCCTCGGTGCTGTTTGGCCTGGCACATGCGCCAGCAGGCTGGCAATGGATGTTGCTGGCAGGGCTGGCAGGCATTGGCTATGGCCTGGCCTACCGCTTTGGCGGGCTGAGTGCTGCGATCGCCACGCACTTTGGGCTTAACGTGCTGCACTTGGTGTTTTTTACTTACCCGATGCTCACGCCCTGAAGGCCCGGCGCCTGAAATATAAATTAAACAATTCCTGACCCATGCCGACAGCCTGTCAAAGTCTTGCGGATTGAAACGACATGCGTAATAACCAGCCCATCACTCAACGCGAACGCACATTTCCCGCGCAGCAACGGTTGATTTCCACGACCGATGCCAAAGGCGTCATCACCTACTGCAACGATGCGTTCAGGGAAATCAGCGGATTTTCGCGTGAGGAGCTGATACGTGCGCCGCACAATCTGGTGCGCCACCCTGACGTGCCGCCCGCAGTCTTCGAGCATATGTGGAGCACCCTGAAAAAGGGTTCGCCGTGGATGGGCATCGTCAAAAACCGCTGCAAGAACGGCGACCACTATTGGGTCAACGCTTATGTAACCCCGGTTTTCGAAAACGAGCGTGTGGTGGGTTACGAGTCGGTGCGGGTCAAGCCGACGGCCGAGCAGATCCGCCGCGCCGAAGCCCTGTACTTGCGCCTCAATCGCGGCAAGTCGGCGGTGCCCCAACGCGACAAGTGGCTGCCGGTGCTGCAGGACTGGCTGCCGTTTATTCTGGTCAGCCAGTTGAGCTTCATGATTGGCGCCACGCTCAATTCCAGCTGGGGTTTTGCCCTGGCGGCCCTGCTGTCGATTCCGCTGGGCCTGCTGGGCCTGAGCTGGCAACAACGCGGGGTCAAGCGCCTGCTGCGCCTGGCCGAGCAAACCACCTCCGACCCGTTGATTGCGCAGATGTACACCGACAGCCGCGGCCCGCAAGCGCGTCTGGAAATGTCCATCCTGAGCCAGGAAGCACGCCTGAAGACCTGTCTGACACGTTTGCAGGACACTGCCGAGCACCTCAGTGGCCAGGCGCGCCAGTCCGACATCCTCGCACACAAAAGCTCCACAGGCCTGGAGCGCCAGCGCGTCGAGACCGAGCAAGTGGCCACGGCCGTCAACCAGATGGCCGCCACCACCCAGGAAGTGGCCAGCCATGTGCAACGCACCGCCGACGCCACCCAGGAAGCCAACCGCCTGACCAGCCGCGGCCGCGATATTGCCGGGGAAACCCGCGAAGCGATCCAGCGACTGTCGGTGGTAGTGGGTGAAACCGGAGCCACAGTGACGCAGCTGGCAAAGGACAGTGACGAGATTGGTGGCGTTGTTGACGTGATCAAGGGCATTGCCGACCAGACCAACCTGCTGGCCCTGAACGCCGCCATCGAAGCGGCGCGGGCCGGGGAAATGGGCCGTGGCTTTGCCGTGGTAGCTGACGAAGTGCGCCAGCTGGCGCAACGCACCAGTGCTTCAACCGGGCAGATTCACAGCCTGATCGCCAAGCTGCAGCAGACCGCCGCCACGGCGGTACAAACCATGGACGCCGGTCACCGGCAGGCCGAAGAAGGTGTGGCGCGGGTACTGGAAGCCGACCAGGCGCTGGTGGGCATCAGCGAAGCGGTGGCCAATATCACTGACATGACCACCCAGATCGCGGCGGCGACCGAGGAGCAAAGTGCCGTGGCCGAGGAAATCAGCCGCAACATCAGCACCATTGCCGACCTGGCCGACCAGACCTCAGAGCAGGCGCAGCATTCGGCGCTGTTGAGCGAGGAGCTGACCCAGACCGTGAATACCCAGTATTCGTTGGTGGAGCGGTTTAACCGCTAAGGTCATCGAATACACCTACCCCGCCCGTAGCAGCTGCCGAAGGCACGAGGCTGCGTTCGAGCGCGAAGCGGTCGTAAACCTGAGTCCGCGGTCTGACTGGAAGACCGAGATATCAGATTTTACGACGGCTTAGCCGCCGAACGCAGCCTCGTGCCTTCGGCAGCTGCTACAGGGCCTTGCGCAACCACCCCGCGATCCTGTCCGCCGCCGCATCCAGATGCTGTTCATGGGTGAACCCTGAGGCCTTCAGCGGCTTGAGGTCATGATCAGCCGCCTCCAGCCACATCAACTCAATACCCGGCGCCAGTGTGTAGGCCTCCACCGCCGCACGGTTGCCCAGCGCATCACGTTCGCCCTGCACGATCAGGGTCGGGGTTTTCAATTGCGCCAGGTGCGCCACCCGCGGTTTTTCCGGCTTGCCTGCGGCATAGAACGGATAACCCAGGCAAACCAGTGCGTCGGCGTTGAGCTCATCCGCCACCAGGCTGGCCATGCGCCCGCCCATTGACTTGCCGCCAATGGCCAACGGCCCAGCGACATGCCGTCGCACCTCGGTAAAAACTTCTCGCCAGCTTTCGAGCAATTTGACCTGCTGATTAGGCGGCCTTTTGCCACCATCGAGACGGCGTTGTGCCATATACGGGAATTCAAAGCGCAATACGCTCACCCCGCGCGCAGCAAGGCGTTCAGCCATGCCGTCCATCCAGTTACTGTCCATCGGCGCACCCGCACCGTGGGCCAGGATCAGGGTCGCGAATGCGCCCCCGCCAGCGTCATTCCACAGCCAGCCCCGTTCCCGCGCGCACTGCGCCCATTGATCCCCGTCAATACCGGCCTTGCCCGCTACGACCATGCTTGCCTCGCTTTTAGTCTGCTTATAACTCCAGGCGTGCGTTTGAACGCGCCTGAACCGTGGATGGGGAACCATGAACACTTCTACAAGTACCGCCTACAACTACAAGGTGGTCCGCCAATTTGCCATTATGACGGTGGTTTGGGGCATCGTCGGTATGGGGCTCGGCGTTTTTCTCGCTGCGCAGTTGGTTTGGCCAGAACTCAACTTCAATTTGCCTTGGACCAGTTTCGGGCGCCTGCGCCCATTGCACACCAACGCCGTGATTTTCGCCTTCGGCGGCTGCGCACTGTTCGCCGCCTCGTTCTACTCGGTACAACGCACCTGCCAGGCCACCCTGTTCTCGCCGAAAATCGCGGCGTTTACCTTTTGGGGCTGGCAGCTGGTGATTGTGCTCGCGGCCATCAGCCTGCCGCTGGGCTACACCAGTTCCAAGGAATACGCCGAGCTGGAATGGCCGATCGACATTTTGATCACCATCGTATGGGTCGCTTACGCCATCGTGTTTTTCGGCACGATCATGAAGCGCAAGACCAAACACATTTATGTGGGTAACTGGTTTTTCGGCGCGTTTATCGTGACCGTGGCGATTTTGCATATCGTCAACAACCTGGAAATCCCGGTCAGTTTCACCAAGTCCTACTCACTCTACGGTGGCGCCACTGACGCTATGGTGCAGTGGTGGTATGGCCACAACGCTGTGGGCTTTTTCCTGACGGCGGGCTTTTTGGGGATGATGTACTACTTCGTACCCAAGCAGGCCGAGCGTCCGATCTACTCCTATCGCCTGTCCATCGTGCACTTCTGGGCGCTGATCACCCTGTACATCTGGGCCGGCCCTCACCACTTGCACTACACCGCGCTGCCCGACTGGGCACAGTCGCTGGGCATGGTGATGTCGCTGATCCTGCTGGCGCCAAGCTGGGGCGGCATGATCAACGGCATGATGACCCTGTCGGGGGCCTGGCATAAGCTGCGCAGCGACCCGATCCTGCGCTTCCTGGTGGTGTCCCTGGCCTTCTACGGCATGTCGACCTTCGAAGGCCCGATGATGGCAATCAAGACCGTCAACGCCCTCTCCCACTACACCGACTGGACCATCGGCCACGTACACGCCGGCGCTCTGGGCTGGGTGGCGATGATTTCGATTGGCGCGCTGTATCACATGATCCCGAAAATCTTCGGCCGCCCGCAGATGTACAGCCTGGGCCTGATCAACGCGCACTTCTGGCTGGCCACCATCGGCACCGTGCTCTACATCGCTTCGATGTGGGTCAATGGTATCGCCCAGGGCCTGATGTGGCGCGCAGTCAACGAAGACGGCACGCTGACTTACTCCTTCGTCGAAACCCTGGTGGCCAGCCACCCCGGCTTTGTCGTGCGACTGGTCGGCGGGGCGATCTTCTTCAGCGGCATGTTGCTGATGGCTTACAACACTTGGCGCACCGTGCGTAACGCCGAGCCCGCTGAAGTCGTAGCCGCCGCGCAGATGGCCTGAGGAGTTGGCAATGAAACACGAAGTCGTTGAAAAAAATATCGGCCTGATGCTGTTGCTGATGATCCTGTGCGTAAGCGTGGGCGGCCTGACCCAAATCGTCCCGCTGTTCTTTGAAGACGTGACCAACACCCCGGTGGAGGGCATGAAGCCTTACACCGCGCTGCAACTGGAAGGTCGCGACATCTACATCCGTGAAGGCTGTGTGCAGTGCCACTCGCAGATGATTCGTCCGTTCCGGGCCGAGACCGAGCGTTATGGTCACTACTCGGTAGCCGGTGAAAGCGTGTGGGACCATCCGTTCCTGTGGGGCTCCAAGCGCACCGGCCCGGACCTGGCCCGCGTCGGCGGCCGCTACTCGGATGACTGGCACCGCGCGCACTTGTACAACCCGCGCAACGTCGTACCCGAGTCGAAAATGCCTGCCTACCCGTGGCTTGTTGCGGCGCCGGTGGACAGCAGCCATACCGAGAAAAAACTCGAAGTGATGCGCACCCTGGGCGTGCCTTACACCGACGAAGACATCGCCAATGCCAAGCAGTCCGTGCAGGGCAAGACCGAGATGGACGCTCTGGTCGCCTACCTGCAAGTGCTGGGCACTGCCATCAAGAGCAAGAGGTGAGTCATGGTCTTGGAGATGAGTAGTGGAATGATTCGCGGCCTGGGCACCGTGGTGGTGGCCGTGGCGTTTATCGGTCTGGCGCTGTGGGTGTTCAGCCCGCGGCGCAAATCGGAGTTTGAAGACGCGACCTTACTGCCATTCAAGGACGATCCAGAGGCGATTCAACACGTCGAGAAAGAACAAGCGTCTAGGAGTAACAAAGCATGACCACCTTCTGGAGTCTGTACATATGCGTGCTGACTATCGGCACGCTGATCGGCCTGACCTGGCTGCTGGTCAGTACGCGCAAGGGCGAAACCAAAAGCGATACCGTCGAAACCATGGGCCACAGCTTTGACGGCATCGAGGAATACGACAACCCGCTGCCGCAATGGTGGTTCATGTTGTTCGTGGGCACCCTGGTGTTTTCGGTGGGTTACCTGATCCTGTACCCGGGCCTGGGCAACTGGAAAGGCCTGCTGCCCGGTTATGAGAACGGCTGGACCGGTGTTCATGAGTGGGAAAAGGAGATGGACAAGGCGGACGCCAAATTCGGGCCCATCTACGCTAAATATGCCTCCATGCCCGTTGAGCAAGTGGCACAAGATCCGGCGGCGCTGAAAATGGGGGGGCGCCTGTTTGCCTCCAACTGCTCGGTGTGTCACGGCTCGGATGCCAAGGGCGCGTTCGGCTTCCCGAACCTGGCCGACAGCACCTGGCGCTGGGGCGGCGATGCCGACACGATCAAGACCACCATCATGGGCGGGCGCATCGCGGCCATGCCGGCCTGGGGCGAAGTACTGGGTGAGGACGGGGTGAAAAACGTCGCCGCCTATGTGCGCCACGACCTGGCAGGCCTGCCGCTGCCTGAAGGCGCCACTGTCGACCTGGCGGCCGGCAAGCAAGCGTTTGATACCACCTGCGTGGCCTGCCACGGGGCAAACGGTAAAGGCATGCCGATGATGGGCGCGCCCGACCTGACCCAACCGGCCGGTTTTATCTACGGCACCAGCCTGGCGCAATTGCAGCAAACCATTCGCCACGGCCGCCAGGGCCATATGCCGGCGCAAAACGAGTTGCTGGGCAACGACAAGGTGCAGTTGCTGGCGGCTTATGTGTTCAGCTTGTCACACGGTAATCAAGAGGAAAAAACTGCCGAATAATTACCGGACATTTCCTGCCGCATCATTTTGGTGCGGCAGTTCCCGCCTCAAAGCGCGACCAAGTGTCGCACCTCTTTCTGCCCCGCCATTGCTCTCCCGCCATTCAAGACTAAGCTCAACGCTTGTGTGAGCCGGATCTGTGCAGCGCCACGTCAAGTGAAACTAACCGGTAAGTTGAAGGGCAGCGTTACGGGCCACAATGGTGGGTTTGCACCGGCTATCGTGCATTACGATGTTTGCCGCGCCTTGCCCCCACCTCAACCCGCCCGCCTCGACCCCTTCACTTTTGCCCTGCATGCGGCGTTTTTGGCGAGGTCACTTTGACCTTACTTCCCGCATGGAAAGGCCGCAGAACAAGCCTTGGAAAGCATTGACCGGGGTCATGGTTCGTTGCAATAGCCCTACGCTTTATACATACTTGCGACCGATTTTTATCCTAATAAAATACCTAAACCGTGGAACCTTAGAATGAGCACAGCAATCAGCCCGACTGCTTATAACTATAAGGTAGTCCGCCAGTTCGCCATCATGACGGTGGTCTGGGGGATCCTTGGCATGGGGCTCGGGGTTTTCATCGCGTCACAGCTTGTGTGGCCTGAATTGAACCTTGGCCTCGAGTGGACGACCTTCGGCCGTCTGCGCCCCCTGCATACCAACCTTGTGATCTTTGCCTTTGGTGGCTGTGCATTGTTTGGCACCTCTTACTACGTCGTGCAGCGAACCTGCCAGACACGACTGATCTCCGATTCGCTGGCCTCGTTTACCTTCTGGGGTTGGCAAGCGGTAATCGTCGGCGCGATCATCACCCTGCCACTGGGTTACACCACAACCAAGGAATACGCCGAGCTGGAATGGCCACTGGCTATTTTGCTGGCGATTGTCTGGGTGACCTACGGCATTGTGTTCTTCGGCACCATTACCAAGCGCAAAACCAAGCACATCTATGTCGGTAACTGGTTCTACGGTGCGTTCATTGTCGTGACGGCAATGCTGCATATCGTCAACCACGCGTCCCTGCCGGTGAGCTTCTTCAAGTCCTACTCGGCTTACGCCGGTGCGACTGACGCCATGATCCAGTGGTGGTATGGCCACAACGCCGTAGGTTTCTTCCTGACTACCGGCTTTTTGGGGATGATGTACTACTTCGTGCCCAAGCAGGCCGAGCGTCCGATCTACTCCTACCGCCTGTCCATCGTGCACTTCTGGGCGCTGATCACCCTGTATATCTGGGCCGGTCCTCACCACCTGCACTACACCGCGCTGCCGGACTGGGCCCAGTCTTTGGGCATGGCGATGTCGATCATCCTGCTGGCTCCAAGCTGGGGCGGCATGATCAACGGCATGATGACCCTCTCGGGCGCCTGGCATAAGCTGCGCACCGACCCGATCCTGCGCTTCCTCGTGGTGTCCCTGGCCTTCTACGGCATGTCGACCTTCGAAGGCCCGATGATGGCCATCAAGACCGTCAACGCGCTGTCGCACTACACCGACTGGACCATCGGCCACGTACACGCCGGCGCTCTGGGTTGGGTGGCGATGATCTCGATCGGCGCCATGTACCACATGATCCCCAAAGTCTACGGCCAGAAGCAGATGTACAGCACCGGCCTGATCAACGTGCACTTCTGGCTGGCGACTATCGGTACCGTGCTTTACATCGCGTCGATGTGGGTCAACGGCATCACCCAGGGCCTGATGTGGCGTGCGATCAACGACGACGGCACGCTGACCTACTCGTTCGTGGAAGCGCTGCAAGCCAGCCACCCGGGCTTTATCGTTCGCGCCCTTGGCGGTGCCATTTTCGCCAGCGGCATGCTGTTCATGGCCTACAACGTGTTCCGTACCGTTCGTGCCTCGAACCCGGTAGAAGCTGAAGCGGCGAGCAAGATCGCTGTAGTTGGAGCCCACTGATGATCAAGCACGAAACAATCGAGAAGAATATCGGCCTGATGGCCTTCTTCATGGTCATTGCCGTGAGCATTGGCGGCCTGACGCAAATCGTTCCGCTGTTCTTCCAGGACGTGACCAACACCCCGGTCGAGGGCATGAAGCCGCGCAGCGCGCTGGAGCTGGAAGGCCGCGATATCTACATCGCCAACGGCTGTGTGGGTTGCCACTCGCAGATGATCCGTCCGTTCCGCGCCGAAACCGAACGTTATGGTCACTACTCGGTGGCCGGTGAAAGCGTATGGGACCACCCGTTCCTGTGGGGCTCCAAGCGCACCGGCCCGGACCTGGCCCGTGTTGGCGGGCGTTACTCCGATGACTGGCAACGTGCGCACTTGTACAACCCGCGCAACGTCGTGCCCGAGTCGATCATGCCGGCGTACCCGTTCCTCGTTGAGCGCAAGCTGGACGGCAAGGACACCGCGAAAAAAATGGAAGTCTTGCGCACGCTCGGCGTCCCTTACACCGACGAAGACATCGCCGGCGCCAAGGATGCAGTGAAGGGCAAAACCGAAATGGACGCACTGGTGGCTTACCTCCAGGGCTTGGGCACCATCATCAAAAGCAAACGGTGATCTGAATGGATATCGGGATGATTCGTGGCCTGGGCACTGTCGTCGTGATGGTGGCTTTTATCGGTTTGGCATTGTGGGTCTTCAGCCCGCGACGCAAGTCAGAATTTGACGACGCGACCCTGTTGCCGTTCAAGGATGATCCCGAAGCCATCAAGCACGTCGAGCAAGAGCAAGCTTCTAGGAGTAACAAAGAATGACTACGTTCTGGAGTCTGTACGTTACAGTCCTCACTCTGGGTACCATCTTCGCCCTGACCTGGCTGTTGCTGGCCACCCGCAAGGGCCAGCGCAGCGAGCAGACCGACGAGAAAGTCGGCCACGCGTTCGACGGCATCGAAGAGTACGACAACCCAATGCCGAAATGGTGGTTCATGCTGTTTGTGGGCACCGTGATTTTCGCCCTCGGCTACCTCGTGCTGTACCCGGGCCTGGGCAACTGGAAAGGCCTGCTGCCAGGCTATCAGTACCTGGACACCAAAGAGCAGACGCCGTTTGCCAATGGCCAGACCGGCTGGACCGGGGTGCATGAGTGGGAAAAGGAAATGGCCAAGTCGGACGCCAAGTTTGGGCCGATCTTCGCCAAATTCGCAGCCATGCCCATTGAAGAAGTGGCCAAGGACCCGCAAGCACTGAAAATGGGTGGCCGCCTGTTCGCCTCCAACTGCTCGGTGTGCCACGGTTCCGACGCCAAGGGCGCTTACGGCTTTCCTAACCTGACCGACGCCGACTGGCGCTGGGGCGGTACACCGGCCGACATCAAGACCACCATCATGGCCGGCCGTCACGCGGTCATGCCGGGCTGGTCGGAAGTGATCGGCGAGCAAGGCGTCAGCGACGTTGCCGCCTATGTGCTGACCAGCCTCGACGGGCGCAAGCTGCCGGAAGGCGCGAAAGCCGACCCTGCCAAAGGCAAGGAAATCTACGCGACCAACTGTGCGGTTTGCCACGGGCCTGAAGGCAAGGGCAACCCGCTGATGGGCGCGCCCAACCTGACTCACCCCGGGGCGTTTATCTACGGTTCGAGCTTTGCTCAACTGCAGCAGACCATCCGTTACGGCCGTCAGGGCCAGATGCCTGCCCAGGCTGACCTGCAAGGCAACGACAAGGTTCACTTGCTGGCCGCCTATGTTTACAGCCTGTCCCATGGCGATGAGGCCAAGGCAGACGAGTAACGCGGTAGTTTGAACGCTGCAAAAAATGGCCCCGCCAACGAAAGTTGCCGGGGCCATTTTGTTTCAGGGCTGCAGCCGCTATTGCCGTACTCACCCGTAAGGTAGTAACGTTTCTACATTGTATTTTTGGGGAGGATCAGCCCATGACCATCACCACCATTTCCAGCCGCGAATTCAATCAGGACACAAGCGGTGCCAAAAAAGCATCGCAACAAGGGCCTGTTTACATCACTGACCGTGGCCGCCCCGCCCATGTACTGCTATGCATGGAGGAGTACCAACGGCTAACCGGCCTGGACACCAGCATTGTCGACCTGCTGGTGATGCCCGAAACAACGCCGGTTGAATTTGAACCCGAACGCGCAGTCATCACGCCGCGCCCAGTGGATTTCTAATGTTCCTGCTCGATACCAACGTCGTTTCTGAACTGCGCAAAACCCAGGCCGACCCTGCAGTGGTGGCCTGGGCCCGCAGCGTCCCGGCTTACAAACTGTATATCTCGGCCATTACCCTGCTGGAAATCGAAACTGGCATCTTGCGCCTGGAGCGCCGCGATCCAGGGCAGGCCGCCACCTTGCGCAACTGGCTTGAAGTACATGTTATGGCTGCCTTTGCCGGGCGCGTGCTGTCAGTCGATGGCGCCGTTGCCAGGCGCTGCGCCCGCCTGCATGTGCCTGACCGCAGCAATGAGTGCGACGCCCTCATCGCGGCCACTGCACTGGTGCATGACATGACCGTGGTTACCCGCAATACCCGGGACTTTGCCTTTAGCGGCGCTCTTGTGCTCAACCCTTGGGAGCTTTGACTCAGCCAGGACGCAACCTGCCTGCAGGTGTAAGTCAATTGATCCATGTCATGACTTGTTACAACTCCTATACCAACTTGCCATTTTCCGGAACGCGACCAAAGGTCGCACCCTTGAGCTAGAGTCACAGGGGTATCATTACGCTATCGCAACACCTTCTGACCGCGGTCGGCACGTACTGACCGAGGCATTTTCCACTGCCGTGGGACGCACTAATGAGCAATCAGATTCCTGTACACAACGTCACTCCGCCTGCCAAGAAACCCGCTGAAAGTACCGATCTCTACGCGGCCCGGGAAAAGATCTATACCCGCGCCTTCACCGGACTTTTCCGCAACCTGCGTATCGGCGGCGGGGCGATATTGTTCCTGCTGTATTTCGGTACGGTGTGGCTCAACTGGGGCGGCCACCAGGCTGTGTGGTGGAACCTGCCCGAGCGTAAATTCTTTATTTTTGGTGCCACCTTCTGGCCACAGGATTTCATCCTGCTGTCGGGGCTGCTGATCGTCGCAGCCTTTGGCCTGTTCTTTATTACCGTATATGCCGGGCGCGTGTGGTGTGGCTATACCTGCCCGCAAAGCGTGTGGACCTGGGTGTTCATGTGGTGCGAAAAGGTCACTGAAGGCGACCGCAACCAGCGCATCAAGCTGGACAAGGCACCGATGAGTGCCAACAAGTTTGTGCGCAAGTTCAGCAAACACACACTCTGGCTGTTGATCGGCTTTGTCACCGGCATGACCTTTGTCGGCTACTTTTCGCCCATCCGCGAGCTGGTGATCGACTTCTTCACCGGCCAGGCCGATGGCTGGGCGTATTTCTGGGTCGGCTTCTTCACCCTCGCCACCTATGGCAACGCCGGCTGGCTGCGCGAGCAGGTGTGCATCTACATGTGCCCGTATGCGCGCTTCCAGAGCGTGATGTTCGACAAGGACACCCTGATCGTTTCCTACGATCCGCGCCGCGGCGAAGTCCGTGGCCCGCGCAAAAAGGACGCCGACTACAAGGCTATGGGCCTGGGCGACTGCATCGACTGCACCATGTGCGTGCAGGTATGCCCCACCGGCATTGATATCCGCGACGGCCTGCAGATCGAATGCATCGGCTGCGCCGCCTGCATCGATGCCTGCGACAGCATCATGGACAAGATGAACTACCCCCGCGGCCTGATCAGCTACACCACCGAGCACAACCTCTCAGGCCAGAAAACCCACAAGCTGCGCCCGCGCCTGATTGGCTATGCACTGGTCTTGCTGACCATGATGGGGCTGCTGGCCGCTGCGTTCTTTACCCGTACGCTGGTGGGCTTCGATGTCAGCAAGGACCGTGTGCTTTACCGCGAAAACGCCGAAGGGCGGATCGAAAACGTCTACAGCCTGAAGATCATGAACAAGGACCAGCACGACCACACGTATGTGCTGGAGGCCACCGGCCTGCCGGACCTCAAGCTGCAGGGCAAGCGCGAGATCAAGGTCGCAGCCGGCGATATCGTCAGCCTGCCGGTCGAGCTGTCGATTGCTCCCGAGAAACTGCCGTCAAGCACCAACGAGGTGTTCTTTATCCTCAAGGACGCTGACAACAACGACGTCAACGTTAAAGCCAAGAGCCGATTCATCGGCCCACAAATCAGATAAGAGAATTCGACATGCCCGCAGCAAACGCTTCCAGCCCCTGGTACAAGCACATTTGGCCCTGGATTATCATTGCCATCCTGGCCTGCTCGGTGACCCTGACCCTGTCGATGGTCACCATTGCCGTGAACAACCCGGACAACCTGGTCAACGACAATTACTACGAGGCAGGCAAAGGCATCAACCGTGCACTGGACCGCGAACTGCTGGGCCAGACCCTGCAACTCAAAGCCAAGCTGCGCCTGGACGAAATGACCGGTGAAGTCGTGCTGCTGCTGGAGGGCAACAGCAAGCCACAGGTGCTGGAATTGAACCTGATCTCGCCGACCCAGCCGGAAAAAGACCGCAAGATCAGCCTGAGCCAGAGCGCATCAGAACCGGGGCGCTATATCGGCCAACTGGACGACAAGATCGAAGGCCGCCGTTTTGTCGAGCTGCTGGGAGTCGAAGACGGCAAGACCTGGCGCCTGTTTGAAGAAGAGCTGGTCGGCCACGACAAGGACCTGCTGCTGGGCGACGAGCCTATCCAGGGCGCTGAAGACCACACGTCGAAATAACCCCATCGCGGGCAAGCCCGCTCCCACAGGGATGCGCGAACCCTGTGAGAGCGGGCTTGCCCGCGATGAGGTATTTTCCGGCGACACCATATCGCGATAGAGCGCCATGACCACTCCCGTTCCCTGCTACCACTGCGCCCTGCCCGTCCCGCCCGGCAGCCGGTTTACCGCCGTTGTCCTGGGCGAAGTGCGCGAGTTCTGCTGCCCGGGCTGCCAGGCCGTGGCCGAAGCCATCGTCGCCGGCGGCCTGGAAAGCTACTACCAGCACCGCAGTGAAGCCTCCGCCAACCCCGAAGCGTTCCCTGTGCAACTGGTCGAAGAGTTGGCGCTGTATGACCGCCCCGACGTGCAAAAGCCCTTTGTCAGACATGAGGGTGAGCAAGCCGAAACCACCCTGCTGATCGAAGGCATCAGCTGCGCAGCCTGTGGCTGGCTGATCGAAAAGCACCTGCGCCATCTGCCTGCGGTCAGCGAAGCCCGGCTCAACCTGTCCAACCACCGTCTGCATGTGCGCTGGGATGACAGCCAGTTGCCATTGAGTGAGGTGCTCAGCGAACTGCGCCATATCGGCTATGCCGCGCACCCCTACCAGGCCGACCGCGCCACCGAACAACTGGCCAGCGAAAACCGCCTGGCCTTGCGCCAGCTCGGCGTCGCCGGGCTGCTGTGGTTTCAGGCAATGATGGCAACCATGGCCACTTGGCCCGAATTCAATATCGACCTCAGCCCCGAGATGCATACCATCCTGCGCTGGGTGGCGTTGTTTCTGACAACGCCTATCGTGTTTTATAGTTGCGCACCGTTTTTCAAAGGCGCCATGCGCGACCTGCGCACCCGCCACCTGACCATGGATGTGTCGGTGTCCCTGGCCATCGGCGGGGCCTATATCGCCGGGATCTGGACCGCCATCACCGGTGTTGGCGAACTGTATTTCGATGCCGTGGGCATGTTTGCCCTGTTCTTGCTGGCCGGGCGCTATCTGGAGCGCCGCGCCCGGGAGCGCACTGCCGCCGCCACTGCGCAACTGGTCAACCTGCTACCCGCCTCGTGCCTGCGCCTGAGCGCTGATGGCCAGAGCGAGCGTATCCTGCTGACCGAACTGAAGGTCGGCGACCGCGTACTGGTTCACCCCGGTGCAATCCTGCCGGCCGACGGCAAGATCCTCGATGGCCAGTCCAGCATCGACGAGTCCCTGCTGACCGGCGAGTACCTGCCGCAGCCGCGCCGGACTGGCGATGCTGTCACTGCGGGCACCCTGAATGTGGAAGGCGCGCTGACCGTCGAAGTCATGGCCCTGGGCCAGGACACACGCCTGTCTGCCATCGTGCGCCTGCTCGATCGCGCGCAAAGCGAAAAACCACGCCTGGCGGAAATTGCCGACAAGGCGGCGCAATGGTTCCTGCTGTTTTCGTTGATAGCCGCTGCCGGGATCGGCCTGCTGTGGTGGCAACTTGATCCATCACGGGCCTTCTGGATTGTCCTGGCGATGCTGGTGGCCACCTGCCCGTGCGCCTTGTCCCTCGCCACCCCGACTGCCCTCACCGCTGCCACCGGCACCCTGCACAAGCTGGGCTTGCTGCTGACCCGCGGCCATGTGATCGAAGGCCTGAACCAGATTGATACAGTGATTTTCGACAAGACCGGCACCCTGACCGAAGGCCGTCTGGCCCTGCGCGCCATTCGCCCCTTGCGCGACTTGGACAGCGACCAGTGCCTGGCCCTGGCCGCCGCCCTCGAAAATCGCTCCGAGCACCCCATTGCCCGCGCCTTTGGCCGTGCCCCGCAAGCGGCCGAGGAAGTGCACAGCACTCCGGGGCTGGGCCTTGAAGGGCGGGTCGGCGAACAGCGCTTGCGCATTGGCCAGCCGGGTTTTGTCTGCGCGCTGAGCCAGTGCCAGGCCCCGGACATGCCGGATGAGCCCGGCCAATGGCTGCTGCTGGGTGACACTAACGGCGTGTTGGCCTGGTTTGTCCTGGACGACCGCCTGCGCGACGACGCCCCGGCATTGCTGGCGGCGTGCAAGGCCCGCGGCTGGCACACATTGCTGCTCTCGGGGGATAGTTCGCCGATGGTCGCCAGCGTGGCCGCCGAACTGGGAATAGATGAAGCGCAGGGTGGCTTGCGCCCGGATGACAAGCTGCAGGTCTTGCAGCAGTTGCACGCCCAGGGGCGCAAGGTGCTGATGCTGGGGGACGGCGTCAACGATGTGCCGGTACTGGCCGCTGCCGATATCAGCGTGGCCATGGGTTCGGCCACGGACCTGGCAAAAACCAGTGCCGATGCGGTGCTGCTGTCCAACCGCCTCGACGCGCTGGTGCAGGCCTTCAGCCTGGCACGCCGCACCCGGCGGGTGATCATCGAAAACCTGTTGTGGGCCGGCCTCTACAATGGCCTGATGCTGCCATTTGCCGCGCTGGGCTGGATCACCCCGATCTGGGCCGCCATCGGCATGTCGCTCAGCTCATTGACCGTGGTGCTCAACGCCTTGCGCCTGACGCGCATGCCCGCGGTGGCGCATACTCGCGCCATGCCTCACAACCGCCCGCTACCGGCCTGAACCGGTCGCCTGGAGCCCTTATGCCAGCGCTATACATCATGATTCCGGCGGCATTGCTGATTGTCGCCATCTGCATTTTCATCTTCTTCTGGGCGGTCGACAGCGGCCAGTACGACGACCTGGACAGCCCGGCCCACAGCATCCTGTTCGACGATCAGGACCCGCAGCACACCGCCGCCGTCGAAGAAGCCAAAAACCTGCACCCGGAATCGGCCTCCGATACCGACAGCAAGTCGCCACCCCATGCTTGAACTTGCGCCCCTGCTCGTCTCGGCCGTGATCCTGGGCCTGCTCGGCGGCGGCCACTGCCTGGGCATGTGCGGCGGCCTGATGGGCGCGCTGACCCTGGCCATCCCCAAGGAACAACGCAGCCGACGCTTCAGGCTGCTGTTGGCCTACAACCTTGGGCGAATTCTCAGCTATGCCACGGCAGGTTTACTGCTGGGGCTGGCAGGCTGGGCGGTGGCCAACAGTCCAGCGGCCATGTTTATGCGCATCCTCGCCGGCCTGTTGCTGATTTGCATGGGCCTGTACCTGGCTGGCTGGTGGAGCGGCCTGACCCGCATCGAAAGCCTGGGCCGTGGCCTGTGGCGGCATATCCAGCCCGTGGCCACCCGCTTGCTGCCAGTGTCCAGCCTGCCCCGCGCATTGCTGCTGGGCGCACTCTGGGGCTGGCTGCCCTGCGGGCTGGTGTACAGCACGTTGATCTGGTCAGCCAGCCAGGGCAGCGCAATGGACAGTGCCTTGCTGATGCTGGCATTTGGTTTAGGCACCTGGCCCGTCTTGCTGGCCACCGGCCTGGCCGCCGAACGGGTCACTGCGCTGCTGCGCAAACGCAGCGTGCGCATGGCTGGCGGCCTGCTGGTGATCCTCTTCGGCATCTGGACCCTGCCCGGCCCGCACCAGCACTGGCTGATGGGGCACTAGACAGACCCTCTGGGAGCGGGCTTGCTCGCGATGGCATCACTGCGATTTTTCTGGCAGTCCGCGTCGCTGGCATCGCGAGCAAGCCCGCTCCCACAAAAATCTTGCCAATCACAGCTGTTGATGCAAATCAAGATGCTACAACGCCCCACCCCCTAGAATCCTGAGCATTGCCAGCCATCCCAGGGGAATGCCCGCATGCTCGACGCCATTCGTTGGGACCCAGAATTGATCCGCCGCTACGACCTGGCCGGACCGCGTTACACCTCATACCCGACAGCCATGCAGTTCAACAACCAGGTCAGCCCCTTCGACCTGCTCCACGCCCTGCGCGAGAGCCGCAAAGCGCTGCGCCCGCTGTCGTTGTATGTACATGTGCCTTTTTGCGCGAACATTTGCTACTACTGCGCCTGCAACAAGGTCATCACCAAGGACCGTGGCCGGGCCCAGCCCTACCTGCAAAAACTCGAGCAGGAAATCCAGATGATCGCCTGCCACCTCGACCCCAAACAGAAGGTCGAGCAATTGCACTTTGGCGGCGGTACCCCGACGTTTCTCAGCCACGACGAATTGCGTCAACTGATGGCCAAGCTGCGTCAGCAATTCAATTTGCTGGACGACGATTCAGGTGACTACGGTATCGAAATAGACCCGCGGGAAGCCGACTGGTCGACCATGGGCCTGTTGCGTGAACTGGGCTTCAACCGTGTCAGCATCGGCCTGCAAGACCTTGACCCAGACGTGCAGCGGGCGGTCAATCGCCTGCAAAGCCTGGAAGAGACCCGGGCCGTGATCGATGCCGCGCGCACCCTGCAATTTCGCTCGATCAATATCGACCTGATCTACGGCCTGCCCAAACAGACGCCCGAAGCCTTTGCCCGCACCGTCGAGGAAGTGATCAGCCTGCAGCCCGATCGCCTGTCGGTGTTCAACTACGCGCACTTGCCTGAACGCTTTATGCCGCAGCGCCGCATCAACACCAGCGACCTGCCCTCACCTGCCGCCAAACTGCAGATGCTGGAGCGCACCATCGAGCAACTGACCGGCGCCGGCTATCGCTATATCGGCATGGACCACTTCGCCCTGCCCGACGATGAACTGGCCATCGCCCAGGAAGAATCAACCCTGCAACGCAACTTCCAGGGCTACACCACCCACGGCCATTGCGACCTGATCGGGCTGGGCGTCTCGGCCATCAGCCAGATCGGCGACCTGTACTGCCAGAACGACAGTGACCTGGCGAGCTACCAGCGCACCCTGGCCAGCGATCAGCTCGCCACCAGCCGCGGCCTGCTGTGCAATCAGGACGATCGTATCCGCCGCGAAGTCATCCAGCAGATCATCTGCAATCTGCATGTACCGTTCGCGCACATCGAGCAGGCGTTCAATATCGATTTTCGAGGCTATTTCGCCCCGCAGTGGCCGACGCTCAAGACCATGGCCGCGGACGGGCTGATCACCCTGGACGACGAGCAATTGACTGTCCTGCCTGCCGGGCGGCTACTGGTACGCTCGGTGTGCATGGTGTTCGACGCCTACCTTGAGCAGCAAACCCGCCAGCGCTATTCGCGGGTGATTTAAGGCCTCGAAGACGGCCTCTACAGCATGAGATGAGTGCACTGGCGTGGTGCGGCTGGCCTACCCCCCCCACGCTGGGGTACCCTTGCATCTTATGTGTGTTTTCCTACAAGGATTTAAGAAATGTCCGAGCCAGTAAAAGTGCGCGCTCACACTCAGGCACAGTGCAAGGATTGCAGTCTGGCCCCTCTCTGCTTGCCACTTTCGTTGAACCTGGAAGACATGGATGCGCTGGAAGAAATCGTCAAGCGCGGCCGCCCACTGAAAAAAGGCGAATTCCTGTTCCGCCAGGGCGACACCTTTGGCTCGGTTTACGCCGTACGTTCTGGCGCACTGAAAACCTTCAGCCTGAGCGACAACGGTGAGGAGCAAATTACCGGCTTCCACCTGCCCAGCGAACTGGTCGGCCTCTCCGGCATGGACACTGAAACCTACCCGGTATCGGCCCAGGCCCTGGAAACCACGCCGGTGTGCGAAATTCCTTTTGAGCGTCTCGATGAACTCTCGGTGCAACTGCCACAGCTGCGTCGCCAACTGATGCGGGTGATGAGCCGCGAGATCCGTGACGATCAGCAAATGATGCTGCTGCTGTCGAAAAAAACCGCTGACGAGCGTATCGCCACCTTTCTGGTCAACCTGTCAGCACGTTTCCGTGCTCGCGGTTTCTCGGCCAATCAGTTCCGCCTGAGCATGTCGCGCAACGAAATCGGCAACTACCTGGGCCTGGCCGTAGAAACCGTATCCCGCGTATTCACCCGCCTGCAGGAAAACCAGCTGATTACTGCCGAAGGCAAAGAAGTGCATATTCTTGACCCGATCAAGCTGTGCGCCCTGGCCGGTGGTTCGCTGGAGGTCTGAGACGGCTTGACGGGTTATACTGGCGCGCTTAATGCTCCCCAGGACAGCCCGATATGGTCTCCGACGATTTTTGCCTCAAAACCCTGATCCGCCCGGTTGTTGATTTCCCCAAGCCGGGCGTCATCTTTCGTGACATCACTCCGCTGTACCAGTCGCCCCGTGCCATGCGCGTGATTGCCGACCGTTTTATCGAGCGCTACGTCGAGGCTGACTTCAGCCATATCGGCGCCATGGATGCCCGCGGCTTCCTGATCGGCTCGGTACTGGCCCACCAGCTCAACAAACCGCTGATCCTGTTTCGCAAACAAGGCAAATTGCCCGCTGACGTATTGGCCGAAGGCTATCAGACGGAATATGGCGAAGCGTTTCTGGAAGTTCACGCCGACAGCCTGTGTGAAGGCGACTCGTTGCTGATCGTCGATGACTTGATTGCTACAGGCGGCACGCTGATTGCGGCAGCCAACCTGGTGCGACGCATGGGTGCGCAGGTGTTTGAAGCAGCAGCCATCATCGACCTGCCCGAGCTGGGCGGTTCGCAGCGCCTGCAGGATTTGGGCGTGCCGACTTTTTGCCTGACGGAATTTTCGTTGACCGAATAAACCGAAAGCCCCCTTGTGGGAGCGGGCTTGCTCGCGATGGCACCGCTGCGGTGTACCTGCCAGTCCGCGCCGCCTGCATCGCAGGCAAGCCAGCTCCCACAGGTAATGCATGGCTAACTGAATTCGCGGCTTGCCAGGCCCCTTTGTGGGAGCGGGCTTGCTCGCGATGGCATCGCTGCGGTGTACCTGCCAGTCCGCGCCGTCTGCATCGCAGGCAAGCCAGCTCCCACAGGTAATGCATGGCTAACTGAATTCGCGGCTTGCCAGGCCCCTTTGTGGGAGCGGGCTTGCTCGCGATGGCATCGCTGCGGTGTACCTGCCAGTCCGCGCCGTCTGCATCGCAGGCAAGCCAGCCCACAGGAGCCCCCCCTCCCGGCAATCGCAGTCAGAGCGTAATCGGTCGACGCCCCGAGAACGAATGGGCCAGCGTGCCACCGTCCACCAGTTCCAGCTCTCCACCCAACGGCACGCCATGGGCAATACGCGACGCAATCAGGCCTTTGTTGCTCAGCAACTGGGCAATGTAATGCGCAGTGGCTTCACCCTCGACCGTAGGGTTGGTCGCCAGGATCACCTCCGCAAACGTGCCCTGCTCGGCAATACGCGCCATCAATTGCGGAATGCCAATCGCCTCCGGCCCCAGGCCATCCAGCGGCGACAAGTGGCCCTTGAGCACAAAGTAACGGCCGCGATAACCAGTCTGCTCGACGGCATATACATCCATCGGCCCCTCGACCACGCACAGCAAGGTGTCATCCCGACGCACGTCGGCACACTGCGGGCACAGATCGTCTTCGGTAAGGGTCCTGCACAGACGGCAGTGCCCCACACCTTCCATTGCCTGGGTCAGGGCCAGGGCCAGACGCGAGCCGCCACTGCGATCACGTTCCAGCAATTGCAGAGCCATGCGCTGCGCGGTCTTTTGACCTACGCCCGGCAGGGTACGCAAGGCATCGATCAGTTGGCGAATCAGGGGGCTAAAGCTCATAGGGAAAGGTCCGACAAAACAACGAGACGCGGTTTATACCCGCGGTGTGGGCCAGCGTCAAATACCCGTAGAACAGGCAAAAAAATGCCAGGCTCATGGCCTGGCATTGTCGAGCGCCTTAGAACGGCAGCTTCATGCCCGGCGGCAGTTGCATGCCGGCGGTCACGCCAGACATTTTGTCCTGGCTGTTGGCTTCGATCTTGCGCACGGCGTCGTTCACCGCTGCGGCGAACAGGTCTTCCAGCACTTCGCGGTCGTCTTCGCTCACGCCTTCCAGCAACGTCGGGTCAATGCTTACCCGCTTGACGTCATGACGGCCGGTCATGACCACAGTGACCATATCGCCACCCGCCTTGCCGGTGACTTCAGCATTGGCCAGTTCTTCCTGCATCTTGGCCATTTTTTCCTGCATCTGCTGCGCCTGCTTCATCAGGCCGGCCATGCCACCTTTCATCATGGGAATCACCTCAAACGTTATTTGGACAATGCTCCCGCAATCAAAACGACTGCGGGCTGTAAGTTAATGCTCTGGCGTTACGACGCTTGAGCCTGTGCAACCTCTACAGGTTGAATCGTATCTTCGCGCACGACCGCACCGAACTGCTCAACCATCTGCTGCACCAGCGGGTCGGCATAAATCGACTCTTCAGCCAGGCGCTGACGCTCAGCACGAAAACGCGAAGCCGCCTGGGCCGGGGTTTCCTGCTCCGGCTTGACCAGCTCGATGGTGACTTTGAGTGTACGCTGAGTGAACTGGTTCAGTGCATCGTTGAGCCGGCGCTGCTGGGTCAGGTTGAACAATGCGCTGTGAGCCGGATCCAGATGCAACAACCAGTCATCACCGTCAACGGCAATCAGGGTGCAGTTGGCACCAATGCTGGCAGTCATGCCCGACACCGGTAATTTGGGGAACATCTCCAGCCATTCAAGGGCCAGGCCGGTCGCCGGCATGGCCGCAGGCAGAGGCTCGGGCTCAGGAGCAGGTTCGGCGGCGTGCTCACTGGCCAGCTCATCCAGGTAGCTGTAGGCAGCCGAATCCATGTCCGGCTCGATATAGTCTTCGTCCAGCGGCGGCTCATCGTCGCGATCCATACCCGACACCGCTGCATCCACCTGTTCGGCGGTCGGCTCGGGAATCGCTGCTGCGATCCACTCTGGCGCATCCGGCACCACGCTGTCCGGCGTTGGCATCGGCATCGGCGGCAACTCAGGCGGCTCGCCAACGGTATCCAGCACCGACTCGGGCGCTGCCTCGATGTCGACCACAGGGGCGGACGGCGCGTTCCAGGGCAAGTCCTTTTCGGGCGCTGGCGGGGCCTTGGGCGCCTGCACAGGCTCGGCAACCACCTCGACCACTGGTACAACGGGTTGCGCAACAACCGCTGCCGGCGCGGCAACGGCTGGCGCAACAGGGGTCGTACCCGCCACGGCTTGGGCGGAATCAACTGTGGCCTGGCTGATCCCCACTGGCTTTAGCGGCTGACTCGGCGCGTTGCCGGTATCTGCCGGGCGGAACGCCAGCATTCGCAGCAGGACCATCTCAAAGCCACCACGCGGGTCTGGCGCCAGCGGCAAGTCGCGCCGGCCAATCAGGCCCATCTGGTAATAAAACTGCACGTCTTCGGCAGGCAGCGCCTGAGCCAGGGCCAGCACGCGGTCGCGGTCGCCATGACCGTTGTCGACACCGTCCGGCAGCGCCTGGGCAATGGCCACGCGATGGAAGACGTTGAGGATCTCCGACAGCACGCCATTCCAGTCCGGGCCCTGCTCGGCCAGATGGCGCACGGCCTCAAGCATGGCCTTGGCATCACCTTCGATCAAGGCGTGCAGCAGGTCAAACACCTGACCGTGATCCAGCGTGCCAAGCATCGCCCGCACATCACCTGCCAGTACCTTGCCTTCGCCGAAGGCAATCGCCTGGTCGGTGAGGCTCATGGCATCGCGCATAGAACCGTCGGCAGCGCGGCCCAGCAGCCACAGCGCGTCGTCTTCGAACGGCACGTTCTCGACACTGAGCACATGGCTCAAATGCTCGACCACGCGCTCCGGTGTCATGTTTTTCAGCGAGAACTGCAGGCAACGCGACAGGATCGTGGCCGGCAATTTCTGCGGATCGGTGGTCGCGAGGATGAACTTGACGTAGGGCGGCGGTTCTTCAAGGGTCTTGAGCAGCGCATTGAACGAATGGCTGGAGAGCATGTGCACTTCGTCGATCAAGTAGACCTTGAAGCGCCCGCGACTCGGTGCGTACTGCACGTTGTCGAGCAGCTCACGGGTGTCCTCGACCTTGGTGCGGCTGGCGGCGTCGATCTCGATCAGGTCGACAAAGCGGCCCTCGTCGATTTCACGGCACACCGAGCACTCGCCGCATGGCGTCGAGGTGATACCTGTCTCACAGTTCAGGCATTTGGCGATGATCCGCGCAATGGTGGTCTTGCCCACGCCACGGGTACCGGTAAAAAGGTAGGCGTGGTGCAGGCGCTGACTGTCCAGGGCATTGATCAGAGCCTTGAGCACATGGGTCTGGCCGACCATTTCGCGGAACGAGCGCGGACGCCATTTACGTGCAAGAACCTGATAACTCATTGATAACCGTCGCGTCTGAAAAGCGGAGGGGGCTAATGCTAGCGGAGCAAGGCCGAAATTGCATCCGATGCGCACGTTTAACTGCTTGCAGCCGGTGCAGAGAGGGTTTTACCCGCGCACAAGAACACATCGCCCGTTCTTTTGAACGTCGACAAGGGCTTTTTGAGAAGAGAGTTGGATTTTGATTCAAACCCGGCACAATTGCGGGTTTTAAAATGGAGGCAACCCCACCAGCCACACCCCGGCACACAATGTTCCCGCTGTGGCTGCTTCCTTCCGGATCTGACCAGGTTCACGGGTAATCGTTGCGGGGGGACCGATAGGGTCACCATAACAACATCCGCCTAGCAGCGAACGGCGCCATTGTACCTGTCTGAGAAAAACTTACAACCGCTGTGACAAGAATAAAAAAATGAATGGGCTCAAGCACTTGGATTCGGGTTGAAACACTGTCTTGCAACACCCTACAGCTCGTTTGTGGGAGCCGGCTTTCCCGCGATGGCTTCTGCGCGGGTCAACTGAGACACCGCGTCGCCTGCATCGCGAGCAAGCCCGCCCCTACCGCCATTACTGGATCGAAATGCCCTGCCCGGCCAAAAACGCGACAAAGGCTTCTTCATCCAGCACCTTGAGCCCCAGCTCGTTGGCCTTGACCAGCTTGGAGCCCGCCCCCGGCCCCGCCACCACGCAGTGGGTCTTGCCGGATACCGAACCCGAGACCTTGGCCCCCAGGCTTTCCAGCTTGTCCTTGGCGACGTCGCGGCTCATCAATTCCAGCGAACCGGTCAGCACCCAGGTCTGGCCCGCCAGCGGCAAGCCTTCTACAGCCTTTTTCTCGCTGTGCCAGTGCATGCCGAAATCACGCAGCTGCGCTTCGATTTCCAGCGCCATGCGCGCATTTTCAGGATTATCGAAAAACTCGCGAACCGCCTTGGCCTGTTTTTCCGGCAGGGCCTGGCGCATATCGAGCCAGTCGGCATTGATCACCCCCTCCAGCGAGCCGAATTTCTCGGCCAGCTTCTGTGCCCCGCCCGGCCCGACCGAGGGAATATGCAGCTTGTCGATCAACCCGCCCAAGGTGGTACTGGCGGCAAACTCGGCGCCCAGTTCGCCCTGGTCCTGCAACTCCAGGCCGCGCTCCAGTAACTGGGCAATCACCTGCTGGTTGTGGCCATCACTGAAGAAGCTGTGGATCTCGTGCGCCACTTCCAGGCCCACATCCGGCAGGTAGGTCAGCACTTGCGGCAAGGCCTTCTGTACACGCTCCAGAGAGGCCAGAGAACGCGCCAGCACTTTGGCAGTCTCTTCTCCCACATCAGGAATGCCCAATGCGTAGATAAAGCGCGCCAGGGTCGGACGCTTGCTGTCGGCAATGGCCTGCAGCAGGTTTTTACTCGACAGCTCGGCAAAGCCTTCGAGATCGACGATCTGCTCGAACTGCAGGGTATAGAGGTCTGCCGGCGAACTCACCAGCCCCTCATCGACCAACTGCTCGACACTTTTTTCGCCCAGACCTTCGATGTCCATCGCCCGGCGCGAGACAAAATGAATGATCGCCTGTTTAAGCTGAGCACCACACGCCAAACGGCCGACACAGCGATACACCGCGCCTTCGCTGACGGTTTCGCGGCCCTTGCTGCGCTTGATCAACTGCGTGCGCTCGACATGGGAACCGCACACCGGGCAGTGTTCAGGAATCTGCACCGGGCGGGCATTTTCAGGGCGGCGCTCGAGCACCACCTGAACGACCTGCGGGATCACATCGCCAGCACGGCGAATAATCACGGTGTCGCCAATCATCAGCCCCAGCCGCGCCACTTCATCCATGTTGTGCAGGGTGGCATTGGACACGGTGACACCCGCCACCTTGACCGGCTTGAGACGCGCCACCGGCGTTACCGCACCGGTGCGCCCGACCTGAAACTCCACATCGAGCAGCTCGGTCAGCTCTTCCATCGCCGGGAACTTGTGGGCGATGGCCCAGCGCGGCTCCCGCGCCCGAAAGCCCAACTCGCGCTGCGACGCCAGGTTATTGACCTTGAACACCACGCCGTCGATTTCATAGGGCAGCGAAGCCCGGCGCTCGCCAATATCGCGGTAGTAATCCAGGCACTCGGCAATACCATGAGCCAGCTTCAGTTCGTGGCTGATAGGCATGCCCCATTGCTGCAACTGCTTGAGATTGCCGATATGGGTGTCAGAAAACTCTTCAGAGACCTGCCCCAGGCCGTAGCAGCAAAACTCCAGCGGGCGGCTGGCGGTAATCTTCGAATCCAGCTGACGCAAGCTACCCGCCGCAGCGTTACGAGGGTTGGCAAAGGTCTTGCCGCCGACGGCGAGCTGGGTTTCATTGAGCCGGTCAAAACCGGCCTTGGACATAAACACTTCGCCGCGCACTTCCAGCACCGCTGGCCAGCCACTGCCATGCAGCTTGAGCGGGATATTGCGCACGGTGCGCACATTGACACTGATGTCTTCGCCGGTGGTGCCATCACCCCGGGTGGCACCGCGCACCAGATTTCCATCGCGGTACAGCAAACTCACCGCCAGCCCGTCCAGCTTGGGTTCGCAGCTGTATTCAACTTCAGCGCCGCCACCAAACAGGTCGCCTGCGGGCAGATCCAGCCCTTCACTGACCCGGCGATCAAATTCACGCATATCGGTTTCATCAAACGCATTGCCCAGGCTCAGCATGGGCACTTCGTGACGCACCTGAGTAAACGCGGACAACGCCGCGCTGCCTACCCGCTGGGTCGGCGAGTCGGCAGTCACCAGCTCGGGATGCTCGGCTTCCAGCGCCTTCAACTCACGGAACAGACGGTCGTACTCGGCGTCCGGAATGCTCGGCTCGTCGAGTACATGGTAGCGGTAGTTATGCTGATCCAGTTCAGCGCGCAGCTCTAGAATGCGGGTATTGGCGGCGGTCATGGGGTGTTCTCTCGCAAAGCAAAAGAGCAGCCGAGGCTGCTCCTTGTAGTATTCATGGTGCATGCGGGGGGAGCAGGCAAGCCGGCCCCCACATGTTCAGCGTTTTTGAGTCAGGGCACGGCGCTCGAATTCAACGATGCGCTGGCGGTAATGCTCGATGGTCTGGGCCGTCAGAACACTGCGCTGGTCGTCCTTGAGCTCGCCATTGAGTTCCTGGGACAGCTTGCGTGCAGCGGCAACCATCACATCAAAAGCCTGCTTGGGATGACGCGGTCCCGGCAAACCAAGGAAAAAGCTGACAGCCGGCGTGCTGAACAGGTCGATATCATCCAGATCGAAAACACCCGGCTTGACTGCGTTGGCCATCGAAAACAGCACTTCGCCATTACCGGCCATGCTTTCATGGCGATGGAAAATATCCATTTCGCCAAAACGCAGACCGCTTTCCAGAATGTTCTGCAACAGTGCAGGGCCCTTGAAACCCGCCGGGTCACGGCTGATCACGCTGATCACCAGCACTTCTTCGGCCGCTGGCTGCGCAGCAGCAGGCTCCTTGACTTCAACTTCCGCCACACTCGGCTTGGCACGGCCGCGCGCAGGTTTGACCGGCGCGACATGATCATCATCACGGGCACTGATGCTCGGGCCTTCATCCAGTTCCAGATCAAGGTTCAGGTCACCCTGGCTCGGCTCACCGCCACGCTTGCCGCGCTTGGCGCCTTTGTCCCGCGCAGGCATGCTGACCGATGGCAAGTCATGCTCATCCAGCTGCGGCTCTTTATGGGTGGGCGTATCCAGAACCCGTGCCGGGCCCAGCAACTCAGGGCTGTGCTCGTCGTCCGGGGCGTTGGAAAAACTGCGATCAAGCCGGAACTTGAGCTTGCCTTTGCCACCACGCATGCGGCGCCAGCCATCAAAAAGAATACCGGCGATTACCACTATGCCGATGACTATCAGCCATTCGCGCAGACCGATTTCCATGTAATCCCTTGCCCCTAAAAAATGATTCTATGAAGAAGAGCCTAAAGCCCTTTAAAACGTGGCGCCAACTCTATGTTCTGAATGGCGTTTTACCCACGTACAAAAAAATTAGACATTAAATTAACACGACCAAAGATAACTTTACACCGTCTGTCGCATTGAGTTAGGCCCATGTAGCCTTTGACCTTCACGTCGTATCGATCAAATCGCAGATAAATTTCTTACAAGAAGAAAAAAATCGTCCTACATGCTTATAGCTCAAGCATCGACCATTGCCATTGCCTCCTCAACATCAACCGCTACCAGACGCGAACAGCCGGGCTCATGCATCGTCACCCCCATCAACTGATCGGCCATTTCCATGGCGATTTTGTTGTGGGTGATGTAGATGAATTGCACCGTCTGTGACATCTCTTTGACCAGGCGTGCATAGCGGCCTACGTTGGCATCATCGAGCGGTGCATCAACCTCATCGAGCATGCAAAACGGCGCCGGGTTGAGCTTGAAAATGGCAAAAACCAGGGCCAGGGCAGTCAAGGCTTTCTCGCCACCGGACAGCAAATGGATCGTGCTGTTTTTCTTGCCCGGCGGGCGCGCCATGATTGTCACCCCTGTATCGAGTAAATCTTCGCCCGTCAGTTCCAAATAAGCGCTGCCGCCACCGAAAACTTTTGGGAAAAGTGCCTGTAATCCACCATTTATCTGATCAAAGGTGTCTTTAAAGCGACTGCGGGTCTCTTTGTCGATCTTGCGGATGACGTTTTCGAGGGTGTCGAGTGCTTCGACCAGATCGGCATCCTGGGCATCGAGGTAGCGCTTGCGCTCCGATTGCTGCTGGTACTCATCGATGGCCGCGAGGTTGATCGCGCCCAAACGCTGAATGCGTGCAGCAATACGTTCCAGTTCTTCTTCAGCCTGCTGTTCATTGACCTCGGCATCAAGCGTAGCGAGCACCCCGTGCAAGTCATAGCCATCTGCCAGCAACTGATCCTGTAACGCCGTACGTCGCACGCTCAGGGCTTGCCACTCCATGCGCTGCTGTTCCAGCTGGCCACGAATCAGCTGCGACTGTTGCTCAGCCTGGTTGCGGCGCTTTTCAGCGTCACGCAATTCACGGTCGGCGTCTTCGAGGGCGGTCTGGGCAATCTTGAGTTCTTCATCCACGCTCAGGCGCTTGTCGAGCAACTCTTCAAGTTTCAGGCGCAGCTCTTCCAGAGGCGCTTCACCCTCCTCCAGATTGAGGTTGAGCTGTTCGCGCTTTTCAGCCAGACGCTCGGACTGCATTTGCAGACGTTCAAGGGCCTGACGGGTGGAGTCATGCTGCGCCTTGAGCGAACCCAGTCGAACCGCCAACTGGTGCGCGTGATCCTTGTGCTGACGGGCATCCTGGCGCACCCGGTCGAGCTGCTCGCGCAGGCTGTCACGCCGCGCCAGCAACAATTCGCGCTGTTCGGTGTCGGTGGCCATTGCATCGAGGGCTTCCTGCAACTGCAGGCGCGCTTCGCCCACTTGCTCGTGCTCAAGCGCGCGCTGCTCAGCCAGCTCGGCCAGTTCTTCGTCCAGACGACGACGGCGCAGGGTCAATTGCTCGACTTTGGCTTTGCTCGCAGATAGCTTGGCCTTTATCTCACCCTGCTGGCGTGCTTCGTCCTGCAAGCGACGGCGAACCTGCTCACGAGAGTCCTCTTGCACCAACTGCTGCTCACGCAGGCTTTGCAGCTGTTCTTCAAGGGTCGCGAGGGTGGCTTCGCGCTCTTCGCGCTCAAGCCCCAGACGCTGAATTTCCTGGCCCCGGGCCAAAACGCCACTTTCGGCTTCGCTGGCACGGCGCACCCGCAGGAAATTACGCCCCACCCAATAACCATCACGGCTGATCAGGCTCTGGCCATCGACCAATTGCGCGCGCAGCGCCAGCGCCTGCTCAAGGGACTCGACCGGCCTGACCTGAGCCAGCCACGGCGCCAGATCAAAATCGGCCTCTACCTTGTCGAGCAGGCTGCCCGCCAAACGGGAGACCGGCCCTGCGCCACTGACCAGGCGCAAATCGCCCTGGGCAAAGCCGGCCAGATCCAGCCGGGCAAAATCCTCAACCAGCACGGCCTGCAAGTCGGCCCCCAGCACGGTCTCGACCGCCAGTTCCCAGCCCGGCTCTACCCGCAAGCCTTCGGCCAGCCGCGGTTGCTCGGCCAACTGCTGATCGCGTAACCACTCACTGGTGCCGGTGCCCGGGTCTAGGGCCGCCTGCTGCAGGGCCTCAAGCGAAGCCAGGCGGCCGTTCAGCCGCTGCAAATCGCCCTGGGCCTGCTGCTGATTCTGCGTGGCCTGTTGCAAGTCATGCCGCACTTGCTCTAGCCGCTCCACCAGTTGCTCTTCGCTGGCCTGCAGTTCTTCGTGAGTCAGCTCGCTGGTGGCCAGTTGCTCACTCAGTTCAAGAATCGCCGCGTCTTCAGGGTCCGCTGCCAGCAAGGCGCGCTCTTCAGCCAGGCGGCGCTGACGCTCCGCCACACGTTCCATGCTGGTTTCCAGCTGCTGGATGCGCGCTTGCAGCACTTCGGACTGGCGCTGCGGCTCGGCCGAGCGAAGGTTAAAGCTGTCCCACTGCTCTTGCCAGCCGTGCATGGTCTGTTCGGCCACTTCCAGCGTGGCGGCGGCCTCTTCGGCGGCGGCGCTGGTGAGTTCCTGCTCGGGCTCAAGCATGTGCAGCTCTTCACCCAGGGTCGCCAGCAGGGTGCGGTCATGCCCCAGGTGAGACTCGGTCTCCAGGCGCGAGCGTTCGGCTTCGCGCAGGTCATCCTGCAACTGGCGCAAACGTTGCTGGCCATGCTGAATGCTCTGCTCGACGCGGGCAATATCGCCCCCGACCGAATAGAAGCGCCCTTGCACCAGATTGAAGCGCTCTGACAGATCATGGTGCCCGTCACGCAGGCGTTCGATGCTGGCATCGGCATTGCGCTGCTCGGCCACCAGGGCTTCGAAGCTGACTTCCTGGTTGCCGATGATCGCTTCACGCTGACCCACCTGCTCATTCAGGGCCTGCCAGCGCAGGGCCGACAGCTGGGCCTTGAGCTGACGCTCCTGGCCCTTGTATTCCTGGTACTTCTCGGCAGCCTGTGCCTGGCGGTGCAAGCGTTCCAGCTGGCGGCCCAGCTCGTCGCGCAGGTCAGTCAGGCGGGCGAGGTTCTCGTGGGTACGGCGAATGCGATTTTCGGTCTCGCGACGGCGCTCCTTGTACTTGGAGATGCCGGCTGCTTCTTCGATAAAATTGCGCAGGTCTTCGGGCTTGGACTCGATCAGCTTGGAGATCATGCCCTGCTCGATGATCGAGTAGCTGCGCGGCCCCAGGCCCGTACCGAGGAAGATATCGGTAATGTCACGACGCCGGCATTTGGTGCCGTTGAGGTAATAAGTGGTCTGGCTGTCGCGGGTTACCTTGCGGCGAATGGAGATCTCGGCGTAGGCCGCATACTCGCCCAGCAGGGTACCGTCGGAGTTGTCGAACACCAGCTCGATGCTGGCCTGGCTCACCGGTTTGCGCGTGGTTGAGCCATTGAAGATGACGTCGGTCATCGACTCGCCGCGCAGGTTTTTGGCCGAGCTTTCGCCCATGACCCAGCGCACGGCATCGATGATGTTGGACTTGCCACAACCGTTGGGGCCGACCACCGCCGCCATATTGCTCGGGAAGGTAACGGTTGTCGGGTCAACGAAAGACTTGAAGCCGGCCAGCTTGATGCACGTCAGGCGCACGCTCAGGCAACCGTCAAGGCAGACAGCACCAGGGCACAACTGCGCTGGGCATAGCTGCTCAGCACCACGCGAATCTGCACCAGGTCACGCGCCAGCACGGCTTCGAGCAACTGCGCAAACAAGGCCAAAAATTCGCTCATCTCGGCCTTGCGCTGATCCAGTGCCAGGTAATAGGCACGGCTCATGGCCGGGTGCAGGTTCTCGACGGTTTCCTGCAGGTACGGGTTGTCCGCGAACGGGTACGCCGCACGCATCACATTGAAGCTGTCTTCAACAAAGGCGCTGATGTCCTGGCGCTCGTAGCTGGCAGCCAGACGCTGCTGAATCTGCAGGAATGGCCCCAGGTCAGCCGGCACCGCCCAGCGTTGGGCAACCGCATTGCCGAGCAGGATGTACATCTCGCTCATCAGCGTGCACAGGCTTTGCACCTTGTGCGCCGTGAGTTCGGTCACATGGGCACCGCGGCGCGGGAGGATGGCGATCAGATGTCGCCGCTCCAGGATCAGCAAGGCTTCGCGCACAGAGCCACGACTGACATTGAGCGCCAGTGTCACTTTCTGTTCCTGAATGCGTTCCCCAGGCTTTAGCTCGCCGCGAATGATGCGTTCGGCGAGGTGGTGAGCGATTTGCTCGGCGAGGCTGTCCGGCGCCTTGAACGTCATGTTTTACCTTCAAAATCTTTTATCAGTGCAGGGGCGAAGTGTAACGCACTTGGTGGGCCCTCGCGCAGAGCCCCGGAGGCCGAATATGGCACGAAATAAGCAAATAAATCCCCCGGATATCAATCACAGGGATGAGCGAGCGCTATTTCTTGACCCGCAGGTCAACTTTAGCTAGATTTCTACTCATCCCGCGTTACAACAATAATGATTATGCGAGGCCTTCCGTGATCCAGTTCCTACTCAACCAGACGCTGCGCACCGAGCACACGCTGGACCCCAACCTGACCGTGCTCAACTATTTGCGCGAGCACTTGCACAAACCCGGCACCAAAGAAGGCTGCGCCAGCGGTGACTGCGGCGCCTGCACCGTGGTGGTCGGCGAGCTGCACACGGACGACCAGGGCCTTGAGCGGCTGCGCTATCGCAGCCTGAATTCGTGCCTGACCTTTGTCTCGGCACTGCACGGCAAACAACTGATCAGCGTCGAAGACTTGAAACACCAGGGCCAACTGCACAGCGTGCAGCGGGCGATGGTCGACTGCCACGGCTCGCAGTGCGGCTTTTGCACCCCGGGTTTTGTGATGTCGCTGTTCGCCCTGCAAAAAAACAGCAGCGGCCAGGCTGATGGCCATCAAGCCCACGAGGCACTTGCCGGCAACCTCTGTCGCTGCACGGGCTACCGGCCCATACTGGCGGCTGCCGAACAGGCATGCGCCGGGCAGCAACCGGATCAGTTCGATGCCCGGCACAGCGCAACCATCGCCCAGCTCAAGGCAATCACCCCAAGCCAGACCGGCGAACTCAACAGCGGCGATAAACGCTGCCTGCTGCCCTTGACCGTCAGCGACCTGGCCGAACTCTACGAGTCCCAGCCCCAGGCCCGGCTGCTGGCAGGCGGTACCGACCTGGCACTGGAGGTCACCCAGTTTCATCGCCCGTTGCCGGTGATGATCTACGTCGGCAACGTGGCCGAGATGAAGCGCATCGAGCACTTCGCCGATCGCATTGAAATCGGCGCCGCCGTTTCCCTGACTGATGCCTATGCCACGCTCAATACCGAGCACCCTGACTTTGGCGAGCTGCTGCAGCGTTTTGCCTCACTGCAAATCCGCAATCAGGGCACCCTGGGCGGCAATATCGGCAACGCCTCGCCGATTGGCGACTCACCCCCGCTGCTGATTGCCCTCGGCGCGCAGCTGTTGCTGCGCAAGGGCCAAACCCGCCGCACGCTGGCCATTGAAGACTACTTCATTGATTACCGGGTTACCGCGCGCCAGGAGGGTGAATTTATCGAAAAGATCATCATCCCCCGTGCCGATCCCAGCCAGACATTTCGTGCCTACAAAATTTCCAAGCGCCTGGACGACGACATCAGCGCCGTTTGCGCAGCATTCAACCTGCACATCGACAATGGCGTGGTCACTGGGGCCCGCGTGGCATTCGGCGGCATGGCGGCCATCGCCAAACGCGCCGCCGCCTGCGAAGCAGCATTGCTCGGCGCCGACTGGAACAGCGCCAGCATCGAACGGGCCTGCGCTGCACTGGCAAACGACTTCACCCCGCTCTCGGACTTTCGCGCCAGCAAGGAATACCGCCTGCTGAGTGCACAAAACCTGCTGCGCAAATACTTTATCGAACAGCAAACGCCACATCTCGAGACGCGGGTAACAGCTTATGTCTAACCATCACAAGGTTGCCCCGACCCAGGCCGAGCTGACCGCCCTCTTCCAGCAGGATTTGAAAACCGGCGTAGGGCGCAGCGTCAAGCATGACAGCGCCGAAAAGCATGTCAGCGGCGAAGCGCAGTACATTGATGACCGGCTGGAATTCCCCAACCAGCTGCACCTTTTCGCACGCCTGTCCGACCGTGCCCACGCCAGAATCCTGCGTGTCGACACCACGCCCTGCTACGCCTTCGAAGGCGTGCGCCTGGTCATCACCCACGAAGATATCCCCGGCCTCAAGGACATCGGCCCGTTGCTGCCCGGCGACCCGCTGCTGGCCATCGACAAGGTGGAGTTTGTCGGCCAGCCGGTCCTGGCTGTGGCTGCCAGCAACCTGGACACAGCACGCAGGGCGGCAATGGCCGCCATTATCGAATACGAAGACCTGGAACCCGTGCTGGACGTGGTGCAGGCCCTGCGCCAAAAACACTTTGTGCTCGACACCCACACCCATCAACGCGGCGACTCAAGCACCGCACTGGCTGCGGCCGAACATCGCCTGCAAGGTAACCTGCATATCGGCGGGCAGGAGCATTTCTACCTCGAAACGCAGATTTCATCGGTCATGCCCACCGAAGATGGCGGGATGATCGTGTACTGCTCCACGCAAAACCCCACCGAAGTGCAGAAGCTGGTGGCAGAAGTCCTTGATGTTTCAATGAACAAGATCGTCGTCGACATGCGCCGTATGGGCGGTGGCTTCGGTGGCAAGGAGACCCAGGCCGCCAGCCCCGCCTGCCTGTGCGCCGTGGTGGCACGCCTCACCGGGCAACCGACCAAGATGCGCCTGCCACGGGTCGAAGACATGCTGATGACCGGCAAGCGCCACCCGTTTTATATCGAATATGACGTCGGTTTCGACGCCAGCGGCCGCTTGCAGGGCATCGTGCTGAACCTGGCGGGCAACTGCGGCTGCTCACCGGACTTGTCCAACTCCATCGTCGACCGCGCCATGTTCCATGCCGACAACGCCTACTACCTGGGCGATGCAACGATCAATGGCTATCGCTGTAAAACCAATACGGCTTCAAATACCGCCTACCGCGGTTTCGGCGGTCCGCAAGGGATGGTCGCCATCGAAGAAGTCATGGACCGCATCGCCCGCCACCTGGGCCTCGATCCGCTGGCCGTGCGCAAGGCCAACTACTACGGCAAGACCGAACGCAACGTGACCCACTACTACCAAACCGTGGAACACAACCTGCTGCAAGAAATGACCGCCGACCTGGAGGCCAGCAGCCAGTACGCCGAACGCCGCGAAGCGATCAAGGCGTTCAATGCCGCCAGCCCGATCCTGAAAAAAGGCCTGGCGCTGACCCCGGTCAAGTTCGGCATTTCCTTTACCGCCAGCTTTCTCAACCAGGCCGGTGCGCTGATCCACATCTACACCGATGGCAGCATCCACCTCAACCACGGTGGCACCGAGATGGGCCAGGGCTTGAATATCAAGGTCGCGCAGGTGGTGGCCGAGGTGTTCCAGGTGGATATCAGCCGTGTGCAGATCACCGCCACCAATACTGACAAAGTGCCCAACACCTCACCTACAGCAGCGTCCAGTGGCGCCGATCTCAATGGCAAGGCCGCGCAAAACGCAGCCGAAACCATCAAGCAGCGGCTGATCGAGTTTGCAGCCGGCAAGTATCAGGTCGACGAACAGGCGGTGATCTTTCACAACGGCCAGGTGCGCATTGGCGAGCAGATCATCAGTTTTGAAAGCCTGATCCAGCAGGCCTACTTCGGCCAGGTGTCGCTCTCAAGCACCGGGTACTACAAAACCCCGAAAATTTTCTATGACCGCAGCCAGGCACGCGGCCGACCGTTTTACTACTTTGCCTTTGGCGCCGCCTGCGCCGAGGTCATCGTCGACACCCTGACCGGCGAATACAAGATGTTGCGTACCGACATCCTCCACGATGTTGGTGCTTCGCTGAACCCGGCCATTGATATCGGCCAGATCGAAGGCGGCTATATCCAGGGCGCGGGCTGGCTGACCATGGAAGAACTGGTGTGGAACGCCAAGGGCAAGCTGATGACCAACGGCCCGGCCAGCTACAAGATCCCGGCGGTGGCAGACATGCCGCTGGATTTGCGCGTCACCCTGGTAGAAAACCGCAAGAACCCCGAAGACACCGTGTTCCACTCCAAGGCTGTCGGTGAGCCGCCATTTATGCTCGGCATCGCCGCCTGGTGCGCGCTCAAGGACGCCGTGGCAAGCCTGGCCGACTATCGCGTGCAACCTGCGATTGATGCCCCGGCCACCCCGGAGCGGGTGCTGTGGGGGTGTGAGCAAATGCGCAAAATCCTGTCGGGAGATCAGCATGAATAACTGGATCAGCGCCCTGGCCGAGCTGCAGCAGCAAGGCGAACCTTGCGTGCTGGTGACAATCATCGAAGAGCAAGGCTCTACCCCGCGCAATACCGGTTCAAAGATGGTGATTTGCGCTGATAAAATCTTCGATACCATCGGTGGCGGTCATCTGGAGTACAAGGCAATGGAAATTGCCCGCCAGATGCTCGACAGCGGCAAGCACGATACCCATCTACAACGTTTCAGCCTCGGCGCCAGCCTTGGCCAGTGTTGCGGAGGGGTGGCGGTGTTGCTGTTCGAGCCGATGGGCCAGGTCCAGGCGCAGATCGCCGTGTTTGGCGCAGGGCATGTGGCCCGCGCTCTGGTACCCCTGCTCGCCAGTCTGCCGTGCCGGGTGCGCTGGATCGACTCTCGGGAGCAGGAATTCCCGTCAGTCATGCCCCCGGGCGTGGAAAAAATCGTCACCGATGAGCCAGTTGACGAGGTCGATACACTGCCAGCGGGTTGCTACTGCATCGTCATGACGCATAATCACGCCCTGGACCTGGAACTCAGCGCTGCCCTGCTTAAACGCAACGACTTTACCTACTTCGGCTTGATTGGTTCCAAAACCAAGCGCGTGAAGTTTGAGCATCGCTTGCGTGAGCGCGGTATCGCTGCCTCACCTTTGCAGCGCATGCGCTGCCCGATGGGCCTGAGCGAAGTCAAAGGTAAACTGCCTGTTGAAATTGCCATTTCCATCGCCGGCGAAATCATCGCCACCTACAACACCCATTTCGGCCAGCACACTGTGAGCGCCGACAGCGCGTCATCTGAATCCATTAAACAATTGCTGCCATCTTCACGACGCAGCCATGCCACACACTGAGAATTGCCATGACCTGTAAAGCCTATCGCGCCGCCATTTTGCACAGCATCGCCGACCCTGCCGAAGTCGGGATCGAGGCCTCCTACGAATATTTTGAAGACGGCTTGCTGGTGGTCGACAACGGCCGGATCAAAGCCGTGGGGCCGGCCAGCGAACTGCTCGGCACACTGAGCGCCGACATTGCAGTCACCGAGTACAAGGATGCGCTGATCACCCCCGGCTTTATCGATACCCATATCCATTTCCCGCAAACCGGAATGATCGGCGCCTACGGCGAGCAACTGCTTGATTGGCTCAACACCTACACCTTCCCATGCGAAAACCAGTTCGCCGACAAGGCCCATGCTGACGAAGTGGCCGATGTTTTCCTCAAGGAACTGCTACGCAATGGCACCACCACGGCCTTGGTGTTCGGCAGCGTACACCCGCAATCGGTGGATGCTTTGTTCGAGGCTGCACAGCGTCTGGACCTGCGCCTGATCGCCGGTAAGGTAATGATGGACCGCAACGCCCCGGACTATCTGACCGACACCGCCGAAACCGGCTACAGCGAGAGCAAGGCGCTGATCGAACGCTGGCATGGCAAGGGCCGCCTGCACTATGCCGTCACCCCGCGCTTCGCGCCGACCAGCACCCCGGAGCAACTGACCCTGGCGGGCAAGCTGCTGGGCGAATACCCGGATGTGTATCTGCACACCCATATCAGCGAGAACCTGCAGGAAATCGAGTGGGTGAAGTCGCTGTTCCCGGAGCGCAAAGGTTATCTGGACGTGTACGACCACTACCAGTTGCTGGGTGAACGCTCGGTATTTGCCCACGGTGTGCATCTGTGTGACGAGGAATGTGCGCGACTGGCCGAGACCGGTTCGGCAGTGGCGTTCTGCCCTACTTCCAACCTGTTTTTGGGCAGCGGTTTGTTCAACCTGCCGATGGCCGAGAAACACAAACTCAATGTGGGCCTGGGCACGGATGTTGGCGCGGGGACCAGCTTCTCGCTGCTCAACACCCTGAACGAAGCCTACAAGGTCATGCAACTGCAGGGTGCACGCCTCAATCCGTTCAAGTCGTTGTATCTGGCTACGTTGGGCGGGGCGCGGGCACTGCGCCTGGAAGACAAGATCGGCAATCTGCAACCGGGCAGCGACGCTGACTTCCTGGTACTGGACTACAACGCTACGCCGCTGATGAGCTATCGCCTGAAGCAGTCAAAAAACATCGCCGAAACGCTGTTTGTATTGATGACCCTGGGCGACGACCGCACCGTGCAGCAAACCTACGCAGCAGGTAATCTGGTACATCAACGCTGATAATCTCCCTGGTGGGAGCGGGCTTGCTCGCGAGGGTATCGGCGCGGTTTAACTAAAGCACCGCGTCGCCTACATCGCGGGCAAGCCCGCTCCCACAAGAGCAGCCGAGGCTTAAAGCTTGGCAGCAGGCCGGGGGCTTTTGCCCTTGGTTTGCAGCAAGTGCGAAAACACTGCGTGCAAGTCATCCGAGGCGCTTTCCTCGTCAAGGTTGAGCTTGCTGTCGATATGATCCATATGGTGCATCATCAGGTGCACGGCCTGATCGGCATCCCGGGCTTCAATGGCATCAATCAGCTGCATGTGTTCGTCATACGAACAGTGCGAGCGGTTACCGCTCTCGTACTGGGCAATAATCAACGACGTTTGCGATACCAGGCTGCGCTGAAAGCTGATCAGCGGCGCATTCTTGGCCGCTTCGGCCAGCTTCAGGTGAAACTCGCCCGACAGGCGAATCCCGGCACCGCGATCGCCCCGCGAAAAACTGTCGCGCTCGTCCTGCACCATCTTGCGCAATTGCGCCAGGTCATCTGCCGTGGCATGCACCACCGCCAATTCGGTGATCGCCTTTTCAACCAGTCGCCGGGCCAGAAACACCTGGCGCGCTTCATCCACGCTCGGGCTCGCCACCACTGCACCGCGATTGGGCCGCAGCAAAACAACCCCTTCATGGGCCAGACGCGACAAGGCGCGACGGATAATGGTGCGGCTCACGCCAAAGATTTCGCCCAGAGCCTCTTCACTCAACTTGGTGCCAGGCGCCAGACGCTGTTCAAGGATCGCCTCGAAAATATGCGCGTAGACGATATCGTCCTGGGTTCCACTGCGGCCAGCCTTGCCAGCGCGGGGTTGTTTCTTGAGAGGCTGCAACTGTTCGTTCATGGGCACTCGTGTGGGAAGCGGCGGCGATGAAGGGGTTACGTTAGTACGTAAACGGGTGTCGCCGACCAGAAATTAATGCAAAAAACAGGACGCATTGTACACAAAGCACAGTGCCAGTACGACTGTACGGTCGTTTACGAACCCTGCTGTATTGCAACTGAATACAACCTTTACGTTTAGGCTTGTTGCCTGTCCGAACTCCTATAGCACACAAGGAAGACCGTTCCATGACTGACGCCACGCAGCCGCGCTTGCATCCACTGGCAGACACCTCGCCCTCGGCGGTGGTCGCAGGCTTTATCGCCATGATGACCGGCTACACCAGCTCCCTGGTCCTGATGTTTCAGGCGGGGCAGGCAGCGGGACTTACCAGCGGGCAGATTTCATCATGGATCTGGGCACTGTCGATCGGCATGGCTGTTTGCAGCATAGGCTTGTCTTTGCGTTATCGCACACCGATCACCATCGCCTGGTCCACCCCGGGGGCGGCGCTGTTGATCACCAGCCTGGGCGGTGTCAGTTACGGTGAAGCCATCGGGGCCTATATCACCTGCGCGGTACTGGTGATCATCTGTGGCATCACCGGCAGTTTTGAGCGCCTGGTCAAGCGCATCCCCTCATCCCTGGCCGCCGCGTTGCTGGCGGGCATCCTGTTCAAGATCGGCAGCGAAATCTTCGTCGCCGCGCAACACCGCACCGGCCTGGTAATCGGCATGTTTTTTACCTACCTGATCGTCAAGCGCCTGTCGCCGCGCTACGCCGTGCTGGCGGCGCTGCTGATCGGCACACTGCTCTCGGGCATGCTCGGGCTGCTGGACTTCAGCGGTTTTACCCTTGAAGTGGCCGTACCGGTGTGGACCACACCGTCATTCTCACTGGCGGCAACCATCAGCATCGGCATCCCCCTGTTTGTGGTGGCCATGACCTCGCAAAACATGCCGGGTATCGCCGTGCTGCGGGCTGATGGCTATGACGTACCTGCCTCGCCGCTGATCACCACCACCGGCGTGGCCTCGCTGCTGCTGGCACCTTTCGGCTCCCACGGCATCAACCTGGCGGCGATCAGTGCCGCCATCTGCACCGGCCCCCATGCCCACGAAGATCCGAAAAAACGCTATACCGCAGCCGTGTGGTGCGGGATTTTCTATGGCATTGCCGGCATATTCGGCGCCACCTTGGCCGCCCTGTTCGCCTCACTGCCCAAGGAACTGGTGCTGTCGATTGCCGCCCTGGCACTGTTCGGTTCGATCATGAACGGCCTGAGCATTGCCATGGGCGAAGCCAGGGAGCGTGAAGCGGCCTTGGTCACCTTTATGGTCACGGCATCGGGCATGACCCTGTTTTCAATCGGCTCGGCATTCTGGGGCATTGTCGCGGGTGTGCTGACCCTAATGATCCTGAACGTCAAGGCACGCTAAGCGATCAGATCGCCAGTGCCCCGCCATCCACCGCCAGCGCATGGCCGGTGGTAAACGCCGCGCCGTCCGAGCACAGATACAGCACGGCGCTGGCCACCTCTTCGACTTTACCGATACGGCCCACCGGGTGCATGGCGGCGGCGAACTCGGCCTTGCGCGGGTCGGCCTCATAAGCGCGGCGAAACATATCGGTATCGATTACCCCAGGGCAAACGGCGTTAACCCGAATATGTTTTTTCGCATACTCGATGGCCGCCGATTTGGTCAGCCCGATCACCGCATGCTTGGACGCCGAGTAGATGCTCATTTTCGGTGCAGCGCCCAGCCCGGCCACCGAGGCGGTATTGACGATCGCCCCGCCACCCTGGGCCAGCATCAATGGCAACTGATATTTCATGCACAGCCACACGCCCTTGACGTTCACTCCCATGATCGCGTCGAACTCGTCCAGGGTGCCGTCGGCCAGACGCCCTTGCTCGATCTCGATCCCGGCATTGTTAAAGGCATAGTCCAGACGACCGTAGGTGCTGATCACCTTTTCCATCAGATTTTTGACCTGAGCTTCGACAGTTACATCGCAGCTTGCGAAAACCGCACTGCCACCCGCCGCCTTTATCCGGGCCACCGTATCTTCGCCGCCAGCCACATCCCGATCAGCCACCACCACCTTCAGGCCTTCGGCGGCAAACGCCAGGGCCGTGGCCCGGCCAATGCCTGCTCCGGCGCCCGTTACCACAGCCACTTGCCCGGTAAACGTCATGCCCATTGGTGTAATCCTCAGCAGAGTGCATCGGTGCCCCGAAACATTCAGGCACGGTCATCCGCTTATTTATCCGAGTGATAAAAGCCTGCCTACCACCATCACCGCCACTGATAAAAACCTATTCGTAAACGCGCATTCACTTGCCCTGTGGCTTGAGAAGGTCTATCAACAGTGATCAATCTCCAATGAGTTATAGCAATGACTGACCAGACAAACCGCCAATTCCTGCTCTCCAAACGTCCAGTCGGTGCAGCAACCCGCGACACCTTCACCTTCCAGCGAGTGCCCGTGGTACAGCCCGAGGAGGGGCAGATCCTGGTCAAGAACGAATACCTGTCCCTTGACCCGGCCATGCGTGGCTGGATGAACGAGGGCAAGTCCTATATCCCGCCTGTTGCGCTGGGCGATGTGATGCGCGCCCTCGGTGTGGGCAAGGTCATCGCTTCGGCACACCCGGGCTTTGCTGTAGGGGACTACGTCAACGGTGCCCTGGGCGTGCAGGATTACTTCACAGGCGAACCACGGGGTTTCTACAAGGTCGACCCGAAACTGGTACCGCTGCCGGTGTATTTGTCCGCACTGGGCATGACCGGCATGACCGCCTACTTCGCATTGCTGGATGTCGGCGCACCCAAAGCAGGAGACACCGTGGTGATCTCCGGCGCAGCGGGGGCTGTTGGCAGCATTGCCGGGCAAATTGCCAAGTTGAAGGGCTGCCGCGTAGTGGGCATCGCCGGAGGCGAGGAAAAATGCGCGCGACTGGTCGATGAGTTTGGCTTCGACGGCACCATCGACTACAAGAGCGAAGATGTACTAGCAGGCCTCAAGCGCGAATGCCCTAAAGGCGTTGATGTGTTTTTCGACAATGTGGGCGGCGATATTCTCGACGCAGTCCTCAGCCGCCTGAATTTCAAGGCGCGGGTCATCATCTGCGGCGCCATCAGCCAGTACAACAACAAGGAAGCCGTGAAAGGCCCGGCCAACTACTTGTCACTGCTGGTCAATCGCGCGCGTATGGAAGGCTTTGTGGTGATGGACTACGCCGATCGCTATGCAGCGGCCGGGCAGGAGATGGCGGGCTGGCTGCTCAAGGGCCAGTTGAAAAGCAAGGAGCATATTGTTGAAGGCCTGGAAAGCTTCCCGGAGAGCCTGGCGAAGCTGTTCAGCGGGGAAAATCACGGCAAGCTGGTGTTGAAGGTCTGACACGCCACATAAGGGTGGGAGCGGGCTTGCTCGCGATACAGGCGCAAGCCCGCTCCCCCAGCATCAGACCGGTCGTAAACAGCCTTAAGCCAGTTCAGCAACCACAGCAGCGAGTGCCTTGGCCGGGTCGGCTGCCTGACTGATCGGGCGACCGATCACCAGATAGTCAGAACCGGCATCCAGTGCCTGGCGAGGGGTCAGGATACGGCGCTGATCATCCTGCGCACTGCCCGCAGGACGAATCCCCGGTGTCACCAACTGCAGGCTCGGGTGCGCAGCCTTCAGCGCTTGCGCTTCCAGAGCCGAACACACCAGGCCGTCCATTCCGGCCTTTTCGGCCAAGGCTGCCAGGCGCAGCACCTGCTCCTGAGGCTCGATATCCAGACCGATACCGGCCAGGTCTTCGCGCTCCATGCTGGTCAGCACGGTCACGCCAATCAACAACGGCTGCGGGCCGGTACGCTTGTCGAGCACTTCACGGCAAGCGGCCATCATGCGCAAGCCGCCGGAACAGTGAACGTTCACCATCCATACGCCCATTTCGGCAGCGGCCTTGACCGCCATTGCCGTGGTATTGGGGATATCGTGGAACTTCAGGTCCAGGAACACTTCAAAACCCTTGTCACGCAAAGTGCCGACAATTTCCGAAGCACAGCTGGTGAACAGCTCTTTGCCCACCTTGACGCGGCACAGCTTGGGGTCCAATTGATCAGCCAGTTTCAATGCGGCGTCACGCGTTGGGAAATCCAGGGCGACGATAATAGGAGTCTGGCAGTCGGACATTAGCGGGTTCTCAGGCTGGTCGAAATCGGCGCGCATTGTAGCGGAACCAGCCGCTAACCGGCACCCGATGATCGCAAATTCACGTTTTTAGTCATTCCCAAGGTTATCCCGCACACGCGCGAATAACCGGCCTACACTGAAAGCATCGAACACTTACTCACTTAACAGGATAAATCGTCGCACACTGCAACCCAGCCCTGTGCGGCATTAAACACGGAGAACACTCTATGCCTTGGTATGCCTGGTTAATTATCGTCGTCGCCATTGGTGCCATCCTCGGCGCCCTGATGACCCTGCGTGACACCGCCAACAAAGTTGAACTGACCGATGAGCAACGCAAACGCGTTGCCGAACGCAATGCCGAAATGGACGCCAAAGAATCAAAGGACGGGTAACCAGATAAACGGTCAGGGCCTGCATTTCAAGGAATCAGCATCAGTGGGAAAAACCTACAAGCAGTTGCACGATTTACCACTGCATCTGCTTGAAAGTCGACGCTATGATGGTCCATTGCATAAAGAGACACCTGCCATGCGCTACTCACACGATCATAAAGCCCAAACCCATCAGCGCATCGTTAGAGAAGCATCCGGACTCTTTCGACGAGACGGTATTGGTGCAACAGGCCTGCAGCCCCTGATGAAATCACTGGGCCTTACTCACGGGGGGTTCTATGCCCACTTTTCATCCAAAAACGATCTGGTAGAAAAAGCCCTGCAGCACGCCGCCAGCCAGGTTGACGGTATCTGCGCCGAACTGTTCAGCCAGCCCCAGCCGCTGCATGCCTTTATCGATGCTTACTTGTCTGAATGGCACCTGACCTCACCCCATGAAGGCTGCCCGTTGCCGACCATGTCCGTGGAGATGGCCCAGCAGGGCCAGGCCAGTGCTACCACCGACCATGTCATCGACGCCAGGCTCAAACAGATACAAGCCACCCTGCAAGGGGCTGACAGCGAAGACAAGAGCATCGTGATCTTCGCCACCCTGGTCGGCGCATTGGTTCTCGCCCGCGGCGCAGAGAGTGACGCGCTGAAACACAAGATTTTCGACGTCACACGCAGCGCCTTGAAGCAGTCAGTGCCACCTGCCTGAGCACTTACAGCCTGGCACAAAAAAGCCAGTCATTGACTGGCTTTTTCCGTTCAGTAGCCCGGCGTTCAGTTGACCGCAATCTTGTCGCGATTTCTGTCGAAAATAACCTTGCCTATGCCTTTGACCTCAAGCAACTCATCGATTGAAGCAAAGTCACCATTGGCCTCGCGGTAAGCCACGATCGCCCGGGCTTTAACAGGGCCTACGCCAGAGAGTTCACGCTGCAGGGTGGCCTCATCCGCGGTGTTGATGTTTATCGTTACCACTTTGGCATCCGACATTACTTGCATAGCAACCACCGGTTCAACAGCACCTGCCGCCGGCGTGGCATGGGCCACACCGGTAATACCCACCATCAAGGCAAAAAACATCGAAGAGAGAAAAGCGGTACGCATAATTGACACTCCATAACATCGTTAAGTTGAAAACAGCTTTCCTGAGCTGTATTTCAAACTTAGGCGATGGTTAAAGAGTGTCAAAAACCAGAGCATTGCAGGGTATGTAATCAGGATGGCTCGACACGGCGCTGCTGGTGAATCCAGTCAACAATCTCACCCTCGGGGGCATAACCGCTGACCGTCTCACGCAACAACTGGCGCACGCGCACATAGTCATCCTGATCAACCGCTTCAAGCAATTGCGACAATCGCTGCTTGAGTTCATCCCAAGGCAACATGTCCTCGTTGGCACACATGATCATGGGGTGTCGGGTCGCGACTACGTTGTCGCCAATCAGCAACTCTTCGTAAAGCTTTTCGCCAGGGCGCAAGCCGGTGAACTCGATCTCAATATCGCCATGCAGATTCTTGTCCGAGCGCACGCTAAAGCCAGACAGATGGATCATTTTCTCGGCCAGCTCGACAATGCGCACCGGCTCACCCATATCAAGAACAAATACATCGCCCCCCTGCCCCATTGAACCGGCCTGAATCACCAGTTGAGCGGCTTCCGGGATGGTCATGAAGTAGCGGGTAATCTTCGGGTGAGTCACGGTCAGCGGGCCGCCGGCCTTGATCTGCTTGTGAAACAGCGGGATCACCGACCCGGAAGAGCCCAGCACATTGCCAAAACGCACCATAGTAAAACGGGTTTTATTCACCCGTGACACATTGGCCGAATCACCGAACAGCACAGGCGCCACTTCACGACTGAGTGCTTGCAGGGTCATTTCGGCAAGGCGCTTGGTACTGCCCATCACATTAGTCGGGCGCACAGCCTTGTCAGTGGAGATCAAAACGAAGTTCGATACACCCGACTGCAGCGCCGCCTGAGCGGTGTTTAGCGTACCGATAACGTTGTTCAGTACACCTTCGGCAATATTGTGCTCAACCATTGGCACATGTTTATAGGCTGCAGCGTGATACACCGTATCGACATGCCAGGTCTTCATCACATCCAGCAACTTGTGCGGGTAACGCACAGAACCCAGGATCGGCAGTACTTTCACCGACAGCGATTCCAGGCTGACCCGCCGCTCCAGCTCGCCAAAGATGCTGTACAGGTTGAACTCGCTGTGCTCGAACAGCAGCAGGGTGGTTGGCTTCAACGCCAGGATCTGCCGGCACAACTCCGAACCGATCGAGCCGCCAGCCCCTGTGACCATGACACATTGACCCTTGATGCAACGCTCCTGCAGCTCACCTTGCGCAGGTACCGGGTCGCGGCCCAGCAAATCGGCGATATCCACTTCCTGGATATCGTCAACCTTGACCCGGCCACTGGCCAGATCCATAAAACCGGGAACACTGCGCACATGCAGAGGGAACCCCTCGAGCAAGCCCAGAATCTCGCGGCGACGGGCCCGGGACGAAGAAGGGACGGCCAGCAGCAGTTCCTGGGCGCCCGTGCTTTCGATCATTTGCTGAATATGTTCAGGCTTGTAAACCTGCAAGCCAGAGATGATGCGATCTGCAATACTTTCATCATCGTCGATAAATGCCACGGGCCGCATGGCGCGCCCCATGCGCAAGGCGGCTACCAGCTGGTTGCCTGCGGCACCGGCACCGTAGATGGCCACGCGCGGCAGGCCGTCATCGCGATTGGTAAACGGTACATGCTGGACAGCCGCAAACCAGTCGCCAAGGAAGTATTGACGCATGGCCAGGCGCAAGCCACCGAGCAGGATCAGGCTCAGCCACCAGTAGTTGAAGATTATCGAGCGCGGCACGGCATTTTCAGGGGTGCTGTACCAATACATCACCACGGCCAGGACCAGCGACGACAGACTGACCGCCTTGATGATGGCAATCAGCGCATCGTTGCCGAAATAGCGCATGACGGCGCGGTACATGCCGAAACGGATAAAAAAAGGAATGGCGACAACCGGGGCAGCGACAAACAGCCAAAAATGCAATTTGACGGGATTGACCATTTCGTCAATCCCCAGGCGCACAACGAAGGCAAGCCACAACGCTATCCAGACGAGCACTACATCGGTGCTGACCTGTATAACGCGTTTTTGTCGCCGCGAAAGGTTGAGTAAGTACGCTCGAATTTTATCCATAAACCCCTGAACACCTTTACTGCCCTAAAAAACCATCAACGCACTGCAACAGCCATGCCCCTTCCCTTTGCCGCAAGGTTACACCTCACGACAACGAAGCTTGCTGAACAACATCACTGATCACCCTGCAGGTCAAGCCGATCTCTTCCCCGGTCAAAGTTGGGTGAACCATAAACATCATACTCGTCTCACCCAGCTCCCTGGCATTGGCCAGGCGTTGCGCCGGGCGCCAGTCGGTGTTGTCGAACGCCTTCTCCAGATAAACCTCGGAACAAGAGCCAGAAAAAGCTGGCACGCCCCGGGCGATGATCTCATTGAGAATGCGGTCGCGGGACCAATCCGGTTTCAAGCATTGCGGGCGAACAAAAACATAGCACTTGTAGGCTGCATGTACTTCATCGTCTGGCAAGTCGGGAACACGTAGCGCAGGCAGTAGCCGGGCAGCAGTCCAGATGGCCAGGGCATTGTCGAGACGCGCACGATGCCAGTCCTGCATGCGACGCAGCTGAATCCGGCCGATCACCGCCTGCACTTCAAGCATCCGCCAGTTGGTCCCGAAGCTTTCATGCAGCCAGCGAAAACCAGGTGCGTGTTCACGCTCGTAAACCGCTTCCCAGCTTTTGCCATGATCCTTGTAAGCCCACATATCTGCCCATAGCTGGCGATCATTGGTGGTGACCATGCCGCCTTCACCGCCAGTGGTCATGATCTTGTCCTGGCAGAACGACCAGGCGCCGATATGACCAATGGAGCCAACCGGGCGACCTTTGTAATAAGCGCCGTGAGCCTGGGCGCAATCCTCGATCACTTTCAGGCCATGTTCATTGACCAGGGCCATGATCGGGTCCATGTCACAGGGCCAGCCTGCCAAATGAACACAGATCAAAGCTTTGGTGCGGGGCGTCAAAACCGACCGGATGGTGTCTGCCGTGAAATTCTGCGAATCAAGATCGACATCGGCGAAAACCGGGATCGCACCCGCATTGACAATACTGGAGACGGACGCCAGAAAGGTGCGTGACGTAACAATCACTTCATCCCCGGCACCAATGCCAAGTGCTTTCAATGCCAAATCCAGCGCCACCGTGCCATTGGCCAGAGCTACGGCATATTCGGTACCCGACCAAGCGGCGAACTCCTTTTCAAAAGAGCGCGTCTCCTGGCCTGTCCAGTAATTGACCTTGTTCGACAAAATGACATCGCGTGCAGCATTGGCTTCTTCTTCGGTGAAGGAGGGCCAGGGAGAAAACTTAGTGTTCAGCACAAAACCACCCCTACAGAAACGCTGATAAAAAGATTAGCGAAGCACTTTTACCACTTGATTACACAACCGGCCCAAGAATAACCAACGCCAAAGCCAACACCGACCACGGTTTTACCGGCCGATAAAACACCGTTGTTCAACGACTCTTTCAAGGCAACCGGAATGCTCGAAGAGACCGTATTGCCACAGTGCTCAAATTCACAGATAAACTTTTCAGCCGGTAATTTGATCCGGCGACGCAAAGAATCAAGCATAAATTTGTTGGCCTGATGAAATGCAAACAAATCGACATCGTCAACCGTAAACGCGTCGTCAAAAATTGAACCCAGAAGTTCTGGAATTCGCGTCATGGAAAACTCGAAGATGGCCGCCCCGTTCATGTACAGGTTGGCGTCGGTTCGAACGTTGCCGCTGTCATCCGTGTAAAGCTCAGGCGCCGGGTTGAGCGCTGAAGGGTTACGCGCCCCGCCAATCGGCACGATCAGATTTTTGGCACCGGCACCGTCAGTTCCGTAACGGAAGCGATCAATAAAAGGCCCCCCCGCCACAGCCTGGATCAAGGTAGCCGCCGCCGCATCGCCAAACAGGGTGCGCACACTCTTGTCTGCCGGATGAATATATTTACTGTAAGTGTCTGCAGTGACCAGCAATACATTTTTGGCTTGCCCGGTTTCGATCAAACCTTTAGCCAGGCCCAGGCCATAAATAAAGCCGGAGCACCCCTGATTGAAATCAAAAGCTCCACAGTGTGTAGACAGCCCCAGGCGATCCTGGAGAATACAGGCAGTGGCCGGCAAAAAATAATCCGGACTCTGCGTACACAAAATAATGAAGTCAATATCGGAACGTTCAATATTTACTGCATGGATGAGCTTTTCACACGCCTGAAAAGCCAGGTCGGAAGCACACTCATCAACACCGACAACCTGACGTTTGTTGATGCCGGTTTTACCGAAAATCTTGTCTACGTTCCATTCAGGAAAATCACGCGCCAAATCTTCGTTCGAGAGGGTTTGAGCAGGCAACACATATTCGATAGCCGTAATTTTGGCGGACTGATTCATATATTTATCCCGAAATACGTTTGGCAGGAACACCAAAGACTGTAACACCCGGTGCGACTTTTCTGATAACTACGCTACCCGCCCCCACGACCGCATACTCGCCGACCACAACTTTGGGCACAATAACCGCGTGCGAACCAAGGAATGCACCCTCCAGCAATGTCACGCCACCGGTTACATCGCAATGCCCACTGAGTGTGCAGTAGTCCGCGGTGCGAGTGTCATGCCCCATCGTACAGGCTGAGTTGATGGTCACAAAGTCGCCCACCACAAGGTCGGTAGACAATACGGTAAAGGGACAAATAACGGTGCCCTTGCCAATCACGACATTAGTGCCAATGACGACAGTCGGGTGAATCAACGTAAAAAATTCGGCCCCTTTGTCCAGCAACTTTGCAGTCAGCAGCTTCTTCGCTGCAGGGTTGGCAATAGCGCACACAACATAGGTGTCTGGCTCAGGAACATACTCATCAATTTTTGACAAGATCGGCGGCAAGCCTGCAAAAATATCGGGCGCATTGCTGACGTCGTCAATGAATCCGGCAATTTCCCAAACAGTATCACTGGTTGCCTTGCACTCACCCTTGCTGATCAAATCCAGGAGCCAGGCATGAACTTCACGGCCAAAGCCCCCTGCTCCCATGATCACAAGCTTTTTGGTTGTTCTCATGCCAGGTAGCCCCCATCAACTACCATAGTGGTACCCGTCACCCAGCCAGCAGCAGGAGACAAAAGATAGTTTGCCGCATAAGCGACATCCAGAGGCTTGCCAAAGCCCAGTGGATGACGTTGCTCGATAGCTTTCATTGAATCAGAACCCACCAGGGACTCCAGGGTTTCGACCAGCTCGGTCTGGACAACCCCGGGTGCAATTGCGTTGACTCGAATGCCTTCGCGCGCCAGTTCTACAGCTGCGGCCCGTACCATGGCCTCAACAGCGCCTTTGCTCGCACAGTAGCCGAGCAAGGCAGGCTCACCGGCTTGTGCCATTACTGAGGAAACGAGAACGATACTCGAGCCCGGGTTGCAAACACCCTTCTGGCGAAACGCCTTGATCAATGAAAACCCGGAAGTCACATTGGTGGACATTATCTTTTCCCAGTGATCAATGCTGGTTGCACGAATGGGCATTGGCATTTGCACACCAGCAGCATGCACCAGGCCATCAAAGGGTGATGATACCTTGGCAACAGACTTGAGCCATTGAGGCACATCAGCCCCCCCAAGAAAATCAATGACCTCAAGGTTATGGCCGGAACCCTGCATACGCTCAAGAGTGGACTCAAGGCGACTCGTATCCCGTGCCGCCAGGGTAATGATCGCGCCTTGCTGGCTAAGCCATATGGCAACTTCACGGCCAATGCCGGACGAAGCGCCGGTGACGAGGATATGCTTGCCTGACAAGGAGAAAGGGTTGAACTGCGTCATGACGCGCTCCCTGCGCTATTGCCCGAAGTGACAGTCAAAGGACTGATCCACACATTATCAAATTCGGCCACACAACCGGCCCATGAATAACCGACACCAAAGCCTGCAAGCATGAAACGCCCCGAAACATGCCCGCCCGTTTTACCTTGATGCAGGCTTATGGCCAATGGGATGGAGGCACAACTGGTGTTCCCCACGTCCTTGACGTCAAGCACAACTTTTTCGCGCTCCAGCTTCATCCTTTTTACCAGATGATCCAGCATGAAACGGTTCGCCTGATGGAATACATACTTGTCGATAGCCTGCTCTCCAGCTGCATTAGCCTCGTGCAAGGCACTGACCAAAGCGGGCACTCGCGCAAGCGTGAAGGCGAAAATCTCTGCCCCGTTCATGTACAGATCATATGGCCCACGGACGCCTTCTTCGCTCGTGTGCACAGAGTTTCCGCTACGATCTCTGTAACCTCCCGCCGGAACAACCAGATTCTGCGCACCGCGCCCGTCTGTGCCCATGACAAAAGACATATCAGGTGCTTGCGGATCATGCTCAAGCAAAGTCGCAGTCCCCGCATCCCCAAACAATGCGGCCACTGCCCGGTCAGCCGGGGAAACAATTTTGCTGATGGTGTCACCTACCAGCAGAAGCGCACGTTTACTGCCACCGCCAGACAACAGTGATGCGGCCGTCCACAGCCCGTATACATAACCAGAACATCCCATGGCCACGTCAAACGCCGCCGTATGCATCGGCAGACCCAAGCGCTCCTGCAGTACACAGGCGGTTGCCGGCAGCGTGTAATCGTGGGTTTGTGAAACGAAAATCAAGGTGTCAATAGAGCTTCTATCGATGCCCAAGTCTGCAATAAGTTGTTCAGCTGCAGCGAAACACAGATCAGAAGAGCATTCGTCCGTGACGACGTGGCGACGTTCAACCCCTGTGCTACCAATAATTTTAGCAACGCTGTCGGTGCCAAAAACTTCGCCCAGGCAAGCGACCTCCTCTACCTTTTCGGGTAAAGAGCAGGCCAGGCCTTTAATTCGAACATTCTTGACCCATCGAACATGATTATTGGACGTCATTGCACTCTCCTATCCCACATACTGCAGATTCAAAATAAATCAAAGATGACTATTTATTCCATTGTGCACAAGACGCACGGAAATGAAGCAGTTTTTGCTCAAGCGTGCTGGTAAATTTGGGCGGTGAAGTTGACCACGATTTGCTTGGAATGCGCCTGCAAATCTGATGATCTTCATCAAATATCTTCCGGTTGATATCAGCACTTGACTGCACGAAACCTGACGTCATGTCCTTATAGCGCGGCTCACTGTTTTTGGCGGGATAGAGGCGACTGGTAAAAAAAGTGCTCTGTGTCGAGGGAGACGGGAAGAAGTTTTGAACCGAGTAAGAGTAGCCGAACGTTGAAGAGATCATGGAGAACGGAAATAAAAATATGCTCATGTAGCCTTGAAAAGGATCCGTTGTCGCATAAAAACGGTTCAGGCTTTTGAGTCGCTTTGCAACCTTCTCATTTTCAACAGGCGAATACCAAATGGAATTCTCGGCGAAAAAATCATTCACACCAACCCCTAGCTGCAGGGTTGCCAGGGTTTCGGTATGAATCAATGGAATATGGTAAGGCTCCAGGGCATTTTCCAAAGCGATCGTCCAGTCACATTGGAAGGGGTATCGATTGAAATCAGCGCACGAATCAATATCCCCACTGACTCTTTGCAGTATAGAAAACACTTCCTGACCCAATTGCTCTTTCAAGCTGCTCCTGGGCTCTATTGCAAAAAACAAAAAATCGCCACACGCTTCGAGACGAAACTCGTTCAACGCAGCATGTTCAATGCCGCAGCCCTGAAAATTTTTGACCCCGGCGACATTCACCTTTCCGCGTGAATAACTCCAGCCGTGATAGAGACACTTAACAAACTGGTTGCCAAAATCTTCTGTAAAAAAACGTGCCCCCCGGTGTGGGCACAGATTGTCAAATGCAACGAAATTACCTTTATCGTTGATGACAACAACTTCAAAATCCTTGATCTCAAAGCGAATGAAATCCCTGTCACAGGCGAGTTCGGACTTGTGACCTATTGGATGCCAGTACGACCTGATCAAGTCATCCGCTATTTTTACAGAATCCAAAACCTTCATCTCCAACACGCCCTCCTAGCACAGCACGGTCATTGAAACCATCGCCGAGCACGCCGCACATGCTCACTCGTCAGCCAGAAATAAAAATACTCAACTGAAACCTCCAGTTGAGCACTCATACCTCAAATCACCCAAACGGGATCTATATTCAAGCCGCCAACAATTCTACGACCTGGTCCACCGTTTCACACTTGTTCAGGCGATCAGCAGACACAGTCTTGTTAAGACGCTCGTCAACCAACGCCATAAAGGTAACGACCGCAATGGAATCCCAATCCAGAGGCTGCCCCAGGGCAATCGTATTCTCGTCGGCTTCCATCGACTCTTCAATCAAACGCAAAATTGTATCGCTCATTACCGTTCCTTATCACTTGAGATTTTTCGTTGCGAAACCATGGTTCCGGTGAAAGCTTCCATCGTTACATTATTATCTTGCGATATGCCTTCTCTCACGAGCACTTTTTTAACCGTGAGAAAGAGTATCTTGATATCCAATAGCAGCGACTGATTGTCTACATACCAAGTGTCGAGTTTGAATTTTTCATCCCAGCTGAGCGCATTTCGGCCATTGATCTGAGCCCATCCCGTGATCCCCGGCCTGACCGCATGACGACGATTTTGCTCTGCTGAATACAAAGGCAGGTATTGCATCAACAAGGGCCGCGGGCCAACCAGGCTCATGTCGCCTTTCAGAACGTTCAAGAGTTCCGGGAGCTCATCCAGGCTGGTGGACCTCAAGACCCGGCCAAAATCAGTCATTCGGTCAGCATCGGGAAGCGTATTTCCATTCTGGTCGACAGCGTCTCTCATCGTCCGGAACTTGATCATTTTGAAGGGCTTACCATTCAAGCCGGGCCGTATCTGAGTAAAAAAAACGGGGCCTCCCAGCTTCACTCGAATCAAAACCGACACGACAATAAAAACAGGCATTAACACAATCAGACCAACAAGTGCAAGGACCATATCAAATACACGTTTCAATGCACCATTCCTCATTACCAGGTTCACGAACGACATGCTAAAACTATCATTCCCAGCGGCTTTTGGCTCTCCTGAAAATTCCAGACCTTGATCATGACCCTGTTTATTCCAAATTTGAATAAACAGTGATTTTATAATTAAATAAAATCACCTGCAAATTCTGCTAACAGCCGCTACAAAGCATGAACTTTAGGCTATTGGCGAGCAAGCGACTTGAAAATCAAACCAAATCGTTCAACTCCCCGAGACAAAGAGAGATTGGCCTTGTAAAACGCCTTGCCGTTCTCGGCCATTGCCTGACGCTCGCCTTCGGTTGCCTTGAGCAATTTGATCGCAGCATCCGCTATCGACTGTGCGTCGCCAGATCTGGCGACAACACCACAGTGACTGTTGCTCACCAGGTCAGCAGCATCACCATCCACGGCCATCAGTATCGGCCGGCCTGCAGCCATATAAGCCTGGGTTTTCGAAGGGATGGTGATCTTGAACAGCTCATCCTTTTTAAGATGAACCAGCAATGCATCAGCAGAATTCAAATAAGCACCGACCTCGGCCATTGACACAGGAGGCAGAAAAACAACGTTCTGAAGCTCTAGTTTCTGCGCTAACTGCTTGAGATTGTTGACCTCAAGTCCCCCACCGAGGAAAACAAACTCGATTTGCGGCGCGGCCGTCGACAACAAGACTGCAGCGTCCAGCACAACGTCCAGCGCCTGGGCAAGGCCCATATTGCCTGCGAACAAGATGCGAAATTTAGCGTCCGGCTTGAAAACAGAACCTTTCTCGCCCGGTGCCTGAGCGATGGCATCTTCAGCACACCAGTTATAAATGACTTCTATTTTTTCGGGGGGTACACCACGCTCGACCAAAAGCGTTCTGAACCCTGGGGACAACACCACTATTTTGGTGGAGCGCTTGTACACCCAATCACACACTTTACCGACGAGCGTAATGACACGCTTGTTAGAGATCATCCCCGTCGAACTCAGGGTGTCCGGCCACATGTCCTGAATGTCATTGACCACCGGCACGCGGCGGAAAAAACCAACGATCGACGCAGCAATACCGACCGTCAAAGGAGGATGATAAGCGTAAATCACATCCGCCTTTTTCGAGAACAGGCCATAGATCATCAGCGAGCAGGCAAAACTCACATAGTTGAGTATCCGGCCGATCTTGCTCTTGTCATGGCTGGGGTACAGAGGCACCCGGGTAACGTTGACGCCCTCTATCTGCTCTTTCTGCACAAGCCTGATTTTATAGCCAGGGTAAATCTTCCCCCCGGGATAATTGGGAAAGCCGGTAATGACTTCGACCTCAAAACCTTGCCGAACCAGTTCTCGAGCGAACACGATACCCTTGAAAGTGGGTTCGGGATCGAACCATTGAGTCATCAATAAAACCCGGACCGTCATATCACTCAATACCTTTTCCAAACGGTGCGCATCACATAGTCTCGGTAACTATGGATGATGCGCACAACTTTTTCAGATACGTTGGGCACACTGTAGTCTTCGACAAGACATAATGTTCGCGTGGCACCGCGGGCCTGGGTATCGAGAATATCCAGGGCCTGGAGGACACGCTCAACCTCCAGCCCAACCATCATGACCGCAGCCTCCTCCATGCCTTCTGGGCGTTCATGCGCTTCGCGAAGGTTAAGCGCCGGGAAGTTCAAGATAGACGATTCTTCATTGATAGTGCCACTGTCCGACAAAACAGCTTTCGCTTCAAGTTGAAGCTTGTTGTAATCCATAAAGCCCAACGGCTTGAGTAGTTGCACATTCGGGTGAAACTTGACCCCCATTGCATCAACCCTTTTTTGGGTTCGCGGATGGGTAGAGACAATCACCGGAAGGTTGAATTTCTCTGCCACCGTATTCAGCACTTCAACAAGCTTGATAAAATTGTTGTCCGAGTCGATATTCTCTTCGCGATGGGCACTCACCGTAAAAAACTGTCCGGACTTCAATTGCAGCCGATCCAAAATATCAGAGTCTTCTATCGCTGCGCGATAATGGTTCAAGACTTCAAACATTGGACTGCCGGTTTTAATCACCATGTCCGCAGAGAGCCCTTCTCTTAGCAAATAATTACGGGCAATGGTGCTGTACGTCAGATTGACATCCGCCGTGTGGTCTACAATGCGGCGGTTAATTTCCTCTGGCACGCGCATGTCAAAGCAACGATTACCCGCCTCCATATGGAAGATGGGGATTTTTCGCCGTTTTGCCGGAATGACTGCCATGCAGCTGTTCGTGTCCCCAAGCACTAAAAGTGCTTCGGGTTCGGTCTGCGCAAGCATACGATCAACAGCGATAATCACATTACCAATGGTCTCGGCACCGCTTTGACCAGCCGCGTTCAAGAAGTGATCGGGTTTGCGAATACCCAAATCATCAAAGAAAATCTGGTTCAGTTCGTAGTCATAGTTTTGACCTGTATGCACCAACAGGTGTTCACAGTGCTCATCAAGACGGGCAATGACACGTGACAGACGAATGATTTCGGGGCGCGTACCGACAACAGTAACGACTTTTAATTTTTTCATGAGTGCCTTATGACTACCCTAACGGACTTAGATAATGGTCTTTGATGCGAAAGTATCAGGCCGTGAGCGATCAAAAATCTCATTGGCCCAGAGCATGACCAGCATCTCTTCGGGGCCTATGTTGACGATATCGTGCGTCCACCCCGGCACCGTTTCAACAATCTGTGGAACCGCCCCGTCAGTGAACAGTTCATAATATTCATTGGTCACTATATGACGAAACCTGAAACAGGCCTGGCCCCTGACAACCAGAAACTTTTCGGTTTTGCTGTGATGATAATGACCGCCACGAACGATGCCAGGATGAGCCGTAAAATATGAAAACTGCCCCGAATCTTTGGTTTTGAGGACTTCAACAAAAGCACCCCGAGGATCCTCATGTTTTGGCACACCATAAGAAAATTTATCTGTCGGGATAAAGCTCAAATACGTTGAATACAGCGCGCGGCACAGGCCAGTACCTACTTTCTCTGTGATCAAGTTTTCACGCGAGTCCTTGAAGGCATGGATTTGCTCGGCAACGGCACCCACGGTGGTCTTGTAGCGGGTATCAATACTTAACTGATGAAGGCCCTTCACAGTGGACCTCATCACCCCTACAAACGCTTCAACCACATCATCGATATAAACAAGATCAAGCGTCGCGCCCGGGTCATTGACAGTGATTGGTAAATCCCGGGCTATATTATGGCAAAAAGTTGCTATCGCAGAGTTGTAATTTGGCCGTGACCATTTACCGAAGACATTGGGCAGACGGTAGATAAATACCGTTGATTGAGTCTCGCGCGCATGCGTCGCCAAAACTTCTTCTGCTTTATTCTTGCTGATGCCATAGGCATTATCCAAACAAGCTTGGGTAGAAGAGGTATAAAGAATAGGTATATCACGCTTTACCGTGGAGACAGCCTCGCACAACGAAGCCGTTAAATCGACATTCCCTGCGGTGAAGTCACTTTGGCACAAAGGGCGATTGACACCCGCCAGGTGAAAAATGAAATCCAGTTGCGGCAATTGTGTGTGCAGAGATGAAACATCATCTCCTCTGCCGAACTTGACAACTTCAATATCGGGCATTTCATTCAGATGAGCGACCAGGTTTCGACCTACAAAACCATCAGCGCCCGTGATCAGGACTTTCATGCTCATTCCTCTGGCGTCACATGCTCACCCTTTTGAATGGCCTGCATAAAGCTGAGTTTTAGCAGTAGCGCTTTCATGCCTTCGACATCCAGACGCATCGTATTATGAGAGTTGTAATCCTCCGTATGAGAAATCTTCTCTTCGCCCTCTTCAACAAACTTGCTGTAGTTCAGATCACGAAGATCGGGAGGGATACGGTAGTAATCGCCCATGTCTTGCGCACATGCCATTTCCTCACGACTTAGCAGGGCCTCATAGAGCTTTTCACCATGCCGCGTGCCGATAACCTGAATGGGATGATCGGGAACGCCCAGCAAATCGGTCAAGGCAAGCGCGAGTGTCTCAACTGTTGCGGCAGGTGCCTTCTGTACAAACAAATCTCCGTTATTACCGTGTTCAAAGGCATACAAGACAAGATCAACGGCATCCGCGAGGGTCATCATGAAGCGCGTCATGTTGGGATCGGTAATGGACAAAGGCTTGCCAGCACGAACCTGGTCGATAAACAGCGGGATCACAGACCCTCGTGAAGCCATCACATTACCGTAACGAGTGCCACAAATGACCGTCTTCGATTTATCAACCGTGCGCGCCTTGGCAACCATGACCTTTTCCATCATGGCCTTGGAAATACCCATGGCATTGATCGGATACACGGCCTTGTCAGTACTTAAACAAACCACTCGCGTTATATTATTCAGAATGGCCGCTTCGAGGACATTATCGGTTCCGATAACATTCGTTTTAACCGCCTCCATTGGATGAAATTCGCAAGAAGGTACCTGTTTAAGGGCGGCGGCATGAAACACATAATCAACCCCCCTCATGGCATTCGTTACACTTTGCAAGTCACGGACATCGCCAATGTAGAACTTCAACTTTTCGTTGTTGAACTTTTTGCGCATGTCGTCTTGCTTTTTTTCATCACGACTGAATATTCTGATCTCTGAAATATCAGTTTTCAGGAAGCGATTCAAAACGGCATTGCCAAACGAGCCTGTACCGCCTGTCAACATCAACACTTTATCTTGAAACATAAAACACCTTGGCTAAATTATTCAGGGACGGCATTATTACGCTGTCAACATCAGCCGTTTAATTCAAGTCTTATCAACGTGAGGTATGAGTCAGCCCTGTCTGCAGCTGAAGGATAAGAACTCACGTAACGCTGCGCATCGCTCACAAAACTTTCTTGCTCAGCCAGTGGCCTACTATAGTAATCTGCAATGACTGCGGCAGCAGAGTCCGCATCCTCTGGCGTAAAATAGTTAGCGTAGGTTTTACAACAATCTCTGATGAATGGAAGATCCGAAGCAAATAAAGGTTTGCCTATCAACATGCTTTCTATAGGGACCGCAGAAAAGCACTCCAGCAAACTCGGGAAAATCACGCCATCCAATGAAGCATAAAACGTTGGGCACTGCGCAAGCGTCAAGGGCCCCACATTATTTATATTTTCTTTGAAAAAATCAGAACAGGTGTCCCACTCTTCTGGCACGAAGGTCACGAAGAGGTCTGCCTCGATGGCATGCTTTTCTTTCAATGTTTGTTTGATATAAGGCAACAGATCAAGGTTTTTGTGCGCATAGTTCCTTGAGATCAGACCCAGTTTTATTCTGCGATCAGAGCCCATGGGGGTGTCTATGGCCAGCCATCGATCGGGCTCGGAAAAAACCGAGTCGACTGCGCTATTCACCACATAAATTTTTTTATTGCGGAAAGCTGGTATTTTTTGCAAACCTGTTTTGACATGCTCCAACTCAACCACCAGGGCATCCGCTTGTGCAAAAAAAAACTCTTGCAACTTGAATCTCAACCGCTCAACTTTTCGCTGACGCACAGGTATCTTTAAAAACGCCCGGCTGTCAGGGTAAATGATAGAGGGCTGTGCAAAACCAACGATATGTCTGGTTGGCTTTCGCAGCGTATAAGCGGGTCCAAATACAGTAAATACCAAATCGTAGCCGGACAGTTCTTTGCTTAAACCGCTCCACAGTGCCTTGATTCCAACATAGTCAATGGATTTCACAGACCTGAATACGGAAAAATCTGTATCAAGATCCTTCAGATTCTTCATGATTTTGGTTGATACAAGGAGGGATATATCAAATTCCAGATTTTTTTTCTGGCTCAGGGATTTAATATATGAAGTCGCGACCGCGACTCCGCCTCCCACATGAAGATTAGAACCATTTATCAAGACATGCTGTCTTTGTCTATTCGTCATACACTACCTTGGGTCGAAACATTTCTCAACAGCGGGATATATTTATCGAGAACAGTACGCCAATAATCTTCAGTAAAGATGAGATCTTCCGTACCTATAAAGCCTACCAATGGCTGTATATCAATCTCATATGACTCGCCTGCATCAACACAGTCATACCTGGGTTCTTTACCAAGTCCGTACGCAATGCGTTCAACTATTTGCACCACCGACGCAGAGTGACCAGGGGCTATATTTTGAACTGTGTTGACACCCTGGTTTGCATTCAGCAATCGCCCACACACACGCACAACATCGTCAATATCAATTAAACGCCGTTGCGCATTCAATTGAACCTTGAGCGTGATATTCTGCAGTATGGACCTGACGATGTAACTGATGAGCGTCGAATTATTGACAACACCCACCACTTGAGGGAGACGATAAATACACCACTCTGCCGCGAGTGAAGAGACTATTTTTTCCATCGCACATTTATGATCAATATACGGTGTGCGAACCGCTTGACTCACACTGCATGTAGAAAAATATACAATGCGTAGTTCACTGTGCTGTTGTATTGCAGTCGTGACCAGGTCTATTTCCCGTTGAAACTCGGCAAGCCGGGTTTCACTCGAGTTTGACACCCCCGCACCAATGATTAGGCAATCCCTCTCAGCCTTCAAATTGGCCATGTTTCTGGCGAGCAGTCCATTACCTATTATCTTAATCATTGAATAATACTTTTCGGAATGTATCAGCTAAAAATAAATAAACCGGCACTGCGCATTTCACCACCGGTGAACCAGCGTCTGCATCTGTCGCTTTACTACTGCTAATGCTTGAGCCGCGAAATACCTATCACAGCGCACATGTTGTGCTGCTGCTTTGAATTGTCGTTTTTTCAGAAAATAAATAAACAGGTTGTGAGCATAGGCGGACTTCAACTCATTTTTTTTGACAATACTGCCAAAATATTTATTGAAATACACAGCCACTTTATAGGCATTTTTTTCAAACCTGATTTTTCCGGTGTGCGAGGAAAAGTGCGAAGCACTTTGTAGCAATACTCTGTACGTGGCCATGCTTTCATTCAAGTAACCAATTTTATAGTTACTGGCAACGTGTAGCCATAAAATATAATCCAGCATTTTGACTTTCAAGAAATCGGCGTGCTGATGATAGCCCTTCAACGCATCGGCCTTGAGTAAGACGCTACATGATTTATACGGATTACCTCTCACCAAGTCTGCCTTGACATCGCCTGCCGGAGGCTGGAAACCTCTGGAAGCGTCATGATTCAAAGCGGTTGACTGAGTTGATTGGTCCAATACATTGGTGTCCGTAAACACCGCGCCATAATCAGCATGTTCTTTCAGGAACGCGAGCTGCTTTTCCAGCTTCAACGGTTCGCACCAAAAATCGTCTCCTTCGCAAGGCGCAATATATTCTCCCCTTGCATGACACACTGCCAAATCAAACACTCGCTGTCCGGTCGAATATTTATTTGATTGCTGCTGAATAACTTTGATTACGTCGGGATAGCGCTCCGCATACCCCTTTAATATCTCAGGCGTACTGTCCGTGGAGGCATCATCATGAATGATGATTTCATAGGGCACGGATAAGCGCTGGGCCAAAAAGGAATCCACAGCCTGGCCAATAAACGCCTCTTGGTTATACGTAGTACACACAACACTCACAACAATTGACTTACTCACTCAGGCGATCCACCTTACTCAGTATTACCTTGCTGCTACTACCCGAACATTTGAAAAGCGTCATCAGGGCGATGAGACTCAACAGATAAAAAAAGGCCGAGTACTGCCTGTAGTAGAACACCCCCCACGAAACAACCTGGAAAAGTAAAATAAACAAGAGCAAATCAGAGAACTTTATGAAGCCATGCTTATTTACATCTCGTGAGGCACAATACGCCAGGACGCTGAGTACGGTAAGCGCAATCAAGCCGCCCACCCTACCAAAGTCATACATGAAAGAACCAACCAGAGTGGTAAACACCCAGGGCATCACACCATTGTCTAAAAACACCTGATTCCAGGCTTCTTTGTCAAACATCGCGGGGAGGGAGCCAAGAACGTATGATTCGAAATTCACCACGGGGGCAAATGATATGGCGCCCAGGGCAAGTGGTGGATCAACCAGATAATGATCATTGAAGTTTAACGCTTGCTGACCGGCATAATCCATTAACGCCAGTACTAGATCACCCGCACCACCACCACCAAAACGTTTTACGGAAATCATCATGAACACGAAAATAGCGGGTACCGCCAATATCAACGCTGCTCGCTTCAGAAACTTTAACTTCTGCTCAGTCACAAAATCCTTGAACAAGAGATAGAAAAAAATCAGCGACATCCCCCAAAATACAACACCGTCTCTCCCCACGTAAGCCATGATGTAAAAAATATACACCGTGCTCAGGATCAAATGCATAAAGGCTTTGCTCGACCTGGCTCCAGGGTAGGCATCCGTCAGGTTCAAAAAGGCGTACAACATATTTAAAAGGAATAAATTGGCGACCAACGAAAATATAGAGTTGACTATACCCGCGCTGCCCAAATAGTTTGCCTCACCTGCAGCGACTGCATTTCGGTTGGCTTCAATATCTCCACTGAGCACTGTCAATGCGTGCCATAAGAAAAAAACTATGGCCCCGAAGGTGAAGGGCACTATGGCTTTTTCAACAAACTTTATGAACCTGATATTATTCAGCACTATATGTTGCAAGCGGTGATCTCGAAAACGGAAAAACCCGATAAAGACCACACACAAACCCAGTGAAAAATAAATCATGGGCTCTAACTGAATATTATATTTTTCATCATATGAGAAGAATAAATACAAAATCAGCGAGCATATCAAAGATGAGAAATAAATAAACACCAGGTAACTGACAACACCAAACCTGAAGCCATTGAGCACCTGATACATTAAAAACAAAAAACCCACTACCAGCACAGGAATAAAAATCATCTATGCCTCTTAAGCTCATCGAAAAGTGATAACTTCAATTGATAATAGGCGACCAGAATCATGGTCATAAAAATTGCCAACCCAGCGCCAATCACAAACAACAAATTATTGATTACACCTGCAGGCTGCACATCCAATGCACTTATCAACAAGGCAACAACAACCCCTGGAGCAAGCACCTTCAACACATCGCCAAGCAACCAGTCCAGGTGAATTCCGGGTATTAATTTTCGATGCACATAGGCGACCCAGAACATTACAAACAGCAAGTTAGTCAGCAGCCACACACACCCTGCACCCACCGCTCCATAATGACTCGCCGCAAAATAAGTGGCCGGCAGAATCGTTGCTATCATTATCACGTTACCCTTCAAATGATAATGCAAATTGCCCCTTGCATACTGCATATAGTAAGGAAAAGCACCAATCGCTAAAAATCCGTTCCCCAAGGCATAGAGCTTCAGTATCAACGCTGTGTTTTCTTGAAGTTGAGCACCGCCGGTCCAGGCATATAATAACTGACCGCCTGCACACATCAGCGTTAGGGTCACAACACCTGCCAGCAGACTCACCAATTGTGTTGATTTACGATAGACGTCAATTACTTGGTCCGTTTTACCTTGTGAATGCAGGTTGGCCATTCGCGGCATGATTGCGGAGCTTATAGGCCCGCTGATGACCATCACAACGCTTGCCACCAATACAGCCAGGGTAAAAAAACCATATTCATTCAATGGCAATAACTTAGACAATAACAACTTGTCCGTCTGAGTTGCGAACACCCAGACAGACGATGTAAATGCAATCGTCATGGAAAATTGCAACACGGCTTTTACAGGTTTTATTGACCAGCCAACAGGCTGACTATCATATTTATAATCACTTATTATCTGGCATGACTTGTACCACAAACCCAGGATTTCCAGGGTCGCCACGCCCAGCTGATAAAAGAAAAACGTCTGCGCCGTATACCCAAAATACCACATGACAGGGAACACAAGAACAAACCGAAAGGTTGTAATGATGACATTGAACACACCCAACCAGACTTGCTGCTCCACCCCGCTTATCACACCCCGGTACAGCCCTCCCATCCAGCGCAGAGCCACGCAGGCACCCATTATTTGAATGGCCAACGCTACTTGACCATGGGAAAGGACCTCAGCCTTCAGCCAGTGATTAGCGATATAAGGTGACAGTAAAAATATACTCCCGCCTCCCACAATGGCCAGTACCATAAAAATGACGCTCAGGCCTCTGAAGAGTTGCTTGAACTCCAGAGTGCTCAACACACCCGCCTTCAAGCGAGCAGCTTCGCGACTAATGGTTGGGGTCAACCCAAGGTCCAATAAATTGAACCAGGCCTGCAACATGGTGAAAAAGCCCAGAAGCCCGTAAGTCTCTGCCCCCATATAACGAAGATACAGAGGCAGCATGGCTATGCCAGCCAGGGTTATATATATCTGGCTTGCGTAATTCGCGACCACATTTTTCTTTATTGACACTTACTCACCTGCACATCGACGAGCAAGCTTTAATAACCGTCACAACTCTCAACAAATCTTCTCCAGTCAGCTCAGCATGTATCGGCAGGCACAGGACCTGTTCCGCCATATGCTTCGCAACTGGCAAATTGGCATCAGCTGAAGACCTCAAATGCTTGTACATTGGAAAGTCGCTGATCAGAGGATAAAAATAGCGGCGACTGAAAATATTGGCTTCTTTAAACTGCTCATATAACCCATCGCGAGAAACAGGGAACTCCTCCGTCACCAGAATCGGGAAATATGAATTATTGGAACGTTCGAAATCATCGCCTCCCGCCAATTTTATTCCGGGTATGGCTGCAAGCTCCGCCCGGTAGTACTCCGAAACCTGTTTCCTCCTGGCCAACACAGCGTCAATTGTTTTGAGCTGAAGCAGGCCGAAAGCCGCATTCACTTCACTCATTTTTCCATTAATACCCGGCGCCACGACTGTCACTTCATCGACAAAACCGAAGTTCTTCAACTGGTCTATTTTTTTCTTCATGGCGGCACTTTGACAAACAATCGCACCACCTTCGAACGTATTAAATACTTTTGTGGCATGAAAGCTCAGCACACTTAAATCGCCATAATTCAAGAGACTGCTACCCTCATGATCATTTACGGCAAACGCGTGCGCAGCATCATAAATTACTTTCAAGTCATGTTTTTTTGCAATTCTATCAATGCCTGCAACATCGCAGGCATTTCCATAACAATGCACAGGCATAATAGCCGTGGTTGCCGGTGTAATCGCAGCCTCGATGTTGGCCGGATTCATGTTCATGCTACTGGAATCTATATCTACAAAAACGGGTGTAATCCCATTCCAGAGCAAAGAATGTGCGGTGGCCACAAACGAGTAAGGTGTTGTAATCACCTCACCTTTGACATCGAGTGCCTGCAGAGCAGTTAAAAGCGCGATGGTACCGTTATTGAACAGCGAGATATACTCCACCCCCAAGTACTCACACAACTCTTTCTCTAACGCCTGGTGCATCTCACCGCAGTTGGTGAGAATTTTATTTCCCCAGATTTTTTCCAGGTATACATTGAACTCGGAGAGTTGAGGCAGCGAAGGCTGCGTTACGTATATTGGCTTACTGTTCACAACGCACCTTACTATAAATGTATTAAGATGGAGGTTGAAAAATCAAGACTTCAACTCGTCCAGAGAGCTATACAAATCAAGCAGAATGAGACGAATTAAATACCAACTCTTCCCTGCTCGACATCAAGCGCAACACATAAGCTATCGCCAACCGGTTCAAATTAAATGTGCAACAAATCAGCATCTCTTAAGAGCGGTGCACGCTGATCTTTTTCACTAATCAGATAACCCTCCATTGCAGGCCACTCAATCCCCAGCGCCGGATCATTCCAGAGCAGACTCCGCTCTGAGTCCTTGTTGTAATAATTGGTAGTCTTATAATTGAAACAAGTATCATCTTCCAACGCAAGAAAACCATGGGCAAACCCCTCAGGAATCCACAGCATTTTCTTGTTCATTGCAGACAATTCAACACCGTACCACTTACCAAACGTTGGCGAACCCACTCTGATGTCGACTGCAACATCGAATGCAGCCCCCTGAGTGACGCATACCAACTTGCCTTGCGTATGCGGTCCAAGTTGATAATGCAGCCCCCTCAGTACACCTTTCTTCGAGCTGGACTGATTGTCTTGAACAAACGCTTTTGGAACAGGCAGCCCCAATCCCGAAAGTCCTTCCTGAAAGCATCGTTCATTGAAGCTTTCCATAAACCAGCCACGTTCATCTACAAATACTTTTGGCTCAATGATAACTACGCCATCAAGTGCCGCCGAAGTGAATTTCACACACCACTCCATTCGTTCAACAATTTAGTCAAGTATTGGCCATACCCTGTTTTTTTAAAACGTTCCGCCTGCTCACTCAATTTTTCAGGTGTTATCCAGCCGCGACTGAAGGCGATTTCTTCCAGGCACGCTATTTTCAGGCCTTGCCTGTGCTCAATGGTATGAACAAAGTGACTCGCTTCAAGCAAAGACTCATGCGTACCGGTATCCAGCCAGGCAAACCCTCTTCCCAGCATCTGGACATTCAGGCTTTTCTGCTGCAGGTAAGATTGATTGACATCTGTAATTTCAAGCTCGCCTCGCGATGAGGGCTTGATTCTTTTTGCGATATCCACGACCTGATTATCGTAAAAATACAACCCCGTGACCGCATAGTTGGATTTTGGCCGAGCAGGCTTCTCCTCGATGCTGAGCGCACAACCGGCATCATCAAACTCGACGACTCCAAAGCGTTCCGGGTCAGAGACATGGTAACCAAAGACGGTAGCGCCAGACGTCTGTGACATGGCGGAACGCAAGTTCTCAGAAAAGTTCTGCCCATAAAAAATGTTATCGCCAAGGATCAAACAAACTGGATCCTGGCCAATAAACTCTTCACCAATGATAAAGGCCTGCGCCAATCCATCGGGGCTGGGTTGTTCGGCGTAGCTCAGTTCTATTCCGTACTGACTGCCGTCGCCCAGCAGTTTTTTAAAGCAGGGTAAATCCTCGGGGGTTGAGATGATCAGTATTTCGCGCATGCCGGCCAGCATCAATACTGACAACGGATAAAAAATCATGGGTTTGTCGTAGATAGGCAACATCTGCTTGGAAACACCCAATGTGAGTGGATGCAAGCGTGTTCCCGAACCACCGGCGAGGATGATGCCTTTACGTTTTAGGGGGGTCATGTCTCAAGCACTTCCTTAACTATTCGGTGCAGCACCTGCCGCACGGACAGACGGTGACTGAAATCTTTTTTGGATAAAACACGCTACCGCCCCAGGATTCATCGTCAATTCCCTGAGAACGCGTTATGTGATGATTGACTCGGCAGCGCCAGAGTTCCGGTTAGTGGTTGGTAATACTCGCCATCGGCAAACTGATCTGTTGCTGACGGTTCATTAAATTGATAAGCAGGATCACCCGTTCTTCGCCGTCCATCGCCATAAAAATGGACTCAATACCTGCAAAGCCTTGATCGAGGATGGTGACTTTGTCACCCGGGTTAAACGTCGTAATGATGTGAGTCTCTGCACGATTCTGCAGTTGGGAAACCAGTTCGCAGCTGACGGCAAGCGGACGCCCACCAAAGGCGACAACCCGTGCCACACCACGTGTGGAGCGCAATGGAGCCCAATTGGCGCCTTGCGGCATATGGATAAACAGATAACCCGGGAACAAGGACTCTTGTACGTATTGCCGCTGACCGCGCAGCAGCCGCTCGCGGCGGCATGCCGGGCGTGAGCATTCATAGCCCTGGCGCTGGAGGTTTTCCTCGGCGCGCTCGTCTTGTCTAGGCTTGCACTGCACCAGATACCAATCACCAGTTCTGGATTCAGCGGGTTCCTGAGTAACGGTGTTACTTGTTATGTGCATGAGGAATTCATAAATAGGTTCTTCCGTGTTTTACCATTGTGCAGTGCATGTGCCAATGGCAAGCAGTTGGTTCTTGCCCGGCCGTGATATTTAAACGCACCACAGCATTCGTTCATAGGAGCCAGTACATCGACAGTTTTATTATGTGACTGATGCAAGTCCTACCGCATTTTTTGATACTTGTTTGCCACTATTTAGCCATGCACCAAAGATAAAAGGCCATATCGGGAGGGTCTGCTCCAATTGAACCTGCATCTGCAGACAATTAATGGCACGAACTCGAGGCACCAGCAACAGAATCGCTGTGCGTGGCGTGGTGCGCGGACTGTACAACTCCATGAAGAGGCCATGCCCCCCCCTAGAGCTGGGCAGGAAACCACGCTCTCCAAGGAGGGATCAGTGACAATCCTTTTCCAAGCCTTTTGCGCTGCCGAGCGAGCCTGTCAATACTCCCGTCGGCACTGGATAATGTGTTTGTGCTCGACGCAGCAGCACAAAGTGCCTCAGCAGAGCAATGAGGATGCCTGCCAGACCACCGAGCACCACTCCCAACGCTACAATCAAAGTCTTCCTGGGCTTGACTCGGCCCAGAGGCTCCACAGCCTCACGATCAACAGAAACCAGCTTCAAATTGCTGAAATCCAGATTGGCCACGCCACCGAGACGCACAATTTCAGCGCGCAATGGCTCAACCCCACTCAAGAACAGATCTTCATTTTTGCGCTGTTTGAGCACCTCAACTTCACGGTTGCTCTGCAACAACTGCAGCTCACGCGCAATCTCGGCAATGCGTTCGGCGGTAAAATCATCCGTCTTGCGCTGCTGCAAGACCGCACGTTCGGCACCAAGTGCCTCTACACCCATGAAATACAGGGGTATCTGCTGGTTGTTGATTTCGGTGCGCATCACACTCGTTTCGCCAGGATGCGCCGTGTCTCCCAGGTTTGAAGGAGTTGTCGGCTTGCTAATGCCCAATGCCCTGGCGATGCCAATAGCTTCATCCAGCTGCGCCATTCGATCCTGGCGTCCGGTCTTGAGTTGCTGGCGAAGTGCCTTGACCTCGTCTTGCAACTGCGCGCGCTTGAGGTTATCAGCCTCCAGCAAGGTCGCGATCCGTACGTCTTTATCGGTTTCATAACTGGCACGCGCTGCGTCGAGCTTGCCCTTGAGCTCAGCCAGCCGATTAGTGACGATAACCTTCAGGTCTGCGGCAATTTGCTCGCGCTCGGCGGCAATGGCGTAATTTACAAAGCCATTGAGAATTTGTACGCCATCAACCCCTTGCGGATAGTTCAGTTCAAGCCCTATGAAGGCACCCAGGGAACCCGGTTTCTGGGAATCAGGCAGTTTGAGTTTCAGCGAACTGCGATCGAACTCCTCGAAGCTTTGCTCAAGTGTGCGCCCGGGTTGTTTGAATTGATTGAATAAGGCCTGGTGACTTTTGAAAAAGCCCAGTCGAGTGTCATAGGACTCAAGGGCTGAACCAACCTTCAACAAGGCTTCACTGGGAGGCAGGGTATAGACACCTGAGCGGTTGAGGGCATCCAGCTCATTGATCGCCGCCGGGCGCAGAGTGCTGCTGACTTGATATTCAGGCGTTGCCAGAAGTGCATAGCTCATGGCAATCAGAGTACAGAGCAACGTCGTAGCAATGACGATCGTTTTTTGCTGCCACACAGCCTGGAACAAGGCAAACAAGTCAGCCTCATTAGACAGCGGCCCAACGGGAACAGGGGTATTGCTACTCACAAACAAGGCCTGCCTTCATTATGAATCTGCGGGCTCGTCATGCAGAAATTTTTAAGTACGAGAGTTATCGTGGCTTTGACAATCAGGTTAACCATCACTGTAGACCTGACGAAGCATAAAAATTTCTGGCAATCGAGAACAGTGCGCATTCTGCCAACATTACCAAACAATACAACCCACCAGGCCTGTTGGGAATTGCCTAATCAAAGCACCTGATTGACCGGAAGGTGGCAGCCTTCCCACACTGCACACCGCCTTATACCTGAGCCTGCAATCGGCGCTTGAGCTTGCTCGCCTTGCGCTGGTAAGCAATAAAGCCCATTAACGGCCCAACCGCCATCCCCACCAGCAAGGCGCCAATAAAGAAAAACGATTGCGGCAGTTCAGGGGAGCGCCAACCCAAAAACATCAGTGCCGTGGGCTGCTGGTTTTCGAGGGTGAAAATCACGACCCCGAACATGATCAGCAGAGAAAACACCGCCAGCACTGCTCGTTTGACGTTACGCATCGGCAACTCCTGTTCCCTGAAGGTTAAATGTCGTCTTCCTCATCCTCGTTCACCCGGTCTCGCAGCTCTTTGCCCGGTTTGAAATGAGGCACAAATTTGCCATCCAGGCTGACCGACTGGCCAGTCTTTGGGTTACGGCCTACACGTGGGGCGCGGTAATGCAGGGAGAAGCTGCCAAAACCACGGATTTCGATACGATCCCCGGTCGCGAGGCATTGAGACATTTGTTCAAGCATGGTCTTGATGGCCAACTCCACATCCTTGGATGAGAGTAGCCCTTGATGGGTGACAATTCGTTCGATCAACTCCGACTTCGTCATATTTTTCCCTTCTTTTTCAAGCAGCTAGATCAGCGCTCCCAAGGTTTTAGCATGATCGAAAGAATTTGAACAGCCCAGGGATTGACTTATCTTCACAAGCCGCATAAGCACTGCAAATAACCGGCTCCACCACAAACAACCACAGCCATCAGGCCCATACCACCCCAGGCAGCGCACAGGCTACGCAGCGTCAGCGCCCGCCCTCACCCACAGCTAACTCCAGAACGAGCAACACGCACGCTTTTACAAGAGCTTGATAACCTCATACTCAAATCGCAGGCACAAAAAAGGGCGACCTAAGTCGCCCTTTTTCTATGGTCAATCAGAACTTAGTTCTGTTTTTCCATTTGTGCACGCAGCAGGTCGCCCAAAGTGGTCGGACCAGCAGCAATGTCAGAGGTAGCTGGCTTGTCGCGCAGGCTCTGGATTGCTTCTTTCTCTTCAGCATCATCTTTCGACTTGATGGAGAGTTGGATTACGCGGCTCTTGCGATCAACGCTGATGATCTTGGCTTCTACTTCTTCGCCTTCTTTCAGAACGTTGCGCGCGTCTTCAACGCGGTCACGGCTGATTTCGGAGGCTTTCAGAGTCGCTTCGATATCGTTGGCCAGAGTGATGATGGCGCCTTTAGCGTCAACTTCTTTCACGATGCCCTTAACGATTGCGCCTTTGTCGTTCTCTTGAACGTACTCGGAGAACGGATCGCTTTCCAGCTGCTTGATACCCAGGGAGATGCGCTCGCGCTCTGGATCAACAGACAGGATAACGGTGTCCAGCTCGTCGCCCTTCTTGAAACGACGTACGGCTTCTTCGCCCACTTCGTTCCAGGAGATGTCGGACAGGTGAACCAGGCCGTCGATGCCGCCGTCCAGACCAATGAAGATACCGAAATCGGTGATCGACTTGATGGTGCCGGAGATTTTATCGCCCTTGTTGAACTGGCCAGAGAAATCTTCCCATGGGTTAGATTTGCACTGCTTGATGCCCAGGGAGATACGACGACGCTCTTCGTCGATGTCCAGAACCATAACTTCCACTTCGTCGCCGACTTGTACGACTTTCGAAGGGTGGATGTTTTTGTTGGTCCAGTCCATTTCCGAAACGTGTACCAGACCTTCAACGCCTTCTTCCAGCTCTGCGAAGCAGCCGTAGTCAGTCAGGTTGGTTACACGCGCGGTAACGCGAGTGCTTTCTGGGTAACGAGCTTTGATAGCAACCCATGGATCTTCACCCAGTTGCTTCAGGCCCAGGGAAACACGGTTGCGTTCGCGATCGTATTTCAGAACCTTGACATCGATCTCGTCGCCAACGTTGACGATTTCGGAAGGATGCTTGATACGCTTCCAAGCCATGTCAGTGATGTGCAGCAGGCCGTCAACGCCACCCAGATCGACGAATGCGCCGTAATCCGTGAGGTTTTTAACGATACCTTTAACTTGCTGACCTTCTTGCAGCGATTCCAGCAGAGCTTCACGCTCGGCGGAGTTCTCTGCTTCAAGCACGCTGCGACGCGAAACAACAACGTTGTTGCGCTTCTGGTCCAGCTTGATGACCTTGAATTCCAGCTCTTTGCCTTCCAGGTGCGTAGTATCGCGCACTGGACGAACGTCAACCAGAGAACCTGGCAGGAACGCACGGATGCCGTTAACGTCGACAGTGAAGCCGCCTTTAACCTTACCGTTGATAACGCCCTTGACCACTTCTTCTGCTGCGAAGGCTGCTTCCAGAACGATCCAGCATTCAGCGCGCTTGGCTTTTTCACGGGACAGTTTGGTTTCGCCAAAGCCGTCTTCGACCGCGTCCAGCGCAACGTGAACTTCATCACCGATGTTGATGTTCAGTTCGCCAGCGTCGTTGTGGAACTGCTCCAGCGGGATGAGGCCTTCCGACTTCAAACCAGCGTGAACGGTAACCCAACCAGCTTGGTAATCGATATCAACGATGATAGCGGTGATGATCGAGCCAGCCTGAAGATTCAGGGTTTTTAGGCTTTCTTCAAAGAGTTCTGCAAAGCTTTCGCTCATTTTAATTCCTGTTGATCAAGGGCGAAGGAATACGCCCATCTGCCACATTCCAGACAATGTGGGTTACGTTCATATAAAAGAAGGCATGCAGGACTATTTCTGGTCTCCTGCACGCTTTCTTGGTCATCCAGCGATATCGCGAAGTGCGATTTCACTCATGATGCGTTCCAGCACCTGCTCGATTGACAACTCCGTGGAGTCCAGCTGTATGGCATCAGCCGCCGGTTTGAGCGGGGCTATTGCACGCTGCGTGTCACGCTCGTCGCGGGCACGAATCTCATCTAGCAGACCCGAGAGACTAACATCATCGCCCTTGGCCTTCAACTGCAAGTAACGGCGACGGGCCCGCTCCTCGGCGCTGGCGGTCAGAAAAACCTTCAATGGCGCATCAGGAAACACCACCGTACCCATATCCCGACCATCTGCAACCAGGCCCGGGAACTCCAGAAAGGCACGCTGACGCTGCAGCAATGCATCGCGAACAGCCGGCAAGGCCGCGACTTTCGAGGCTCCAGCCGCTACGGTCTCGCTGCGGATGGCGTGGGTCACGTCATCACCTTCCAGAATGATCCGTGCCGGCTTACCGTCCGTCGCGCCGATGAACTGAACATCAAGATGCGCCGCCAGTTTTTCCAGCAACGCCTCGTTATCCAGAGCAACGCCGTGATTACCTGCGGCAAATGCCAACAGGCGGTACAGAGCACCGGAGTCGAGCAAATTCCACCCCAGGCGCTTGGCCAGGATGCCAGCAACCGTGCCTTTGCCTGAACCGCTCGGGCCGTCGATGGTGATAACCGGTGCCGAAACCATCACGAGTTTGCCTCTTGAGCTACACGCATGCCCACTTGCTTGCACAGGGCAAGGAAGTTGGGGAACGAAGTCGCAACGTTGGCGCAATCATGGATACGGATTGGAGCGGTTGCGCGCAACGAAGCCACACTGAAGGCCATCGCGATACGGTGGTCGCCATGCCCATGAACCTCACCACCGCCGATGGAACCACCCTCAATAATGATGCCATCCGGGGTTGGCTCGCACTTCACACCCAGGCTCAGCAAGCCATCTGCCATTACCTGAATGCGGTCGGATTCCTTGACCCGCAACTCCTCTGCACCGCGCAGGATCGTGCGACCCTCGGCGACAGCGGCGGCCACGAACAGGACCGGGAATTCGTCGATTGCCAACGGCACCAGCTCTTCAGGAATCTCGATACCCTTGAGTTTAGCTGCGCGTACGCGCAAGTCAGCCACTGGCTCGCCGCCCACTTCGCGCTGGTTCTCAAGCGTGATGTCAGCCCCCATCAGGCGCAGGATATCGATAACGCCAGTACGGGTCGGATTGATACCGACATGCTCAAGCAGCAGGTCCGAACCTTCAGCAATGGAGGCGGCAACCAGGAAGAACGCCGAAGAGGAAATATCCCCCGGCACTTCAATATGGGTCGCTGTCAGCTTGTGGCCCGATTCAACCGAAGCCGTAGGACCATTAACCGTAACCGGGTAGCCGAAGCCTTGCAGCATGCGCTCGGTATGGTCGCGGGTTGGCGCTGGCTCGGTGACCGAAGTCTTGCCCTCAGCATACAGCCCTGCCAGCAACAGGCAGGATTTAACCTGGGCACTGGCCATCGGCAAGGTGTAGTCCATGCCCTTGAGCGCATGACCGCCGCGAATGGTCATCGGTGGACGACCTTCGGCAGCGGTTTCAATCACGGCACCCATTTCGCGCAACGGGTTGGCCACACGATTCATCGGGCGCTTGGTCAGGGATGCATCGCCGGTCAGGGTAGTATCGAAACTCTGCGCGGCCAGCAGGCCGGACAACAGGCGCATGGAGGTGCCCGAGTTACCCAGGTAGATCGGGCCCGGCGGCGCTTTCAAGCCGTGCAGGCCGACACCATGAATGGTCACGCGACCATGATGCGGCCCTTCAATCACGACGCCCATGTCACGGAACGCCTGCAGCGTGGCCAGGGCATCTTCACCCTCAAGGAAACCTTCCACCTCGGTCGTGCCTTCAGCCAATGAGCCGAGCATGATCGAGCGGTGGGAAATGGATTTGTCGCCTGGTACGCGGATCCGGCCAGTTACTTGACCACCAGGATTTGCCAAAAAAATCAGATCGTTGGAATTCATAGCGTCCACATATGCCCGGCGGGCCAGGATTTTACTGAAATGCTCGCGGGCAACCCGGGCGCGCGTAAAGACGCCCAGCAATTGATGCCCATCCCCTGCATCGACCGCGTCGCGCAAGGCGTCGAGATCACTGCGAAATGTATCCAATGTGCGCAGCACTGCCTCGCGGTTCGCGAGAAAAATGTCATGCCACATTACCGGGTCGCTGCCGGCGATTCTTGTGAAATCACGGAAGCCACCCGCTGCGTAACGGAAGATATCCAGATTCTCGTTGCGCTTGGCAAGAGAATCCACCAGCCCGAAGGCCAGCAAATGAGGCAAATGGCTGGTTGCCGCCAGCACCTCGTCATGTCGCTCGACCTGCATATGCTCGACGTCCGCACCCAGGGCGCGCCACATCGTATCGACCAGGGCCAGCGCAGCGGCATCGGTCTGAGCCACAGGTGTCAAGATCACCTTGTGGCGCTGGAACAGGCTGGCATTCGAGGCTTCGACGCCACTTTGCTCGGACCCGGCAATCGGATGGCCGGGCACGAAACGCGGCGGCATGCCACCAAAAGCCTGTGCCGCAGCGCGCACGACATTGCCCTTGGCGCTGCCTACATCCGTCAGCACCGCCCGGCCAAGGTCCATGCCCGCCAGAAGGCCGAGCATTTTTTCCATGGCCAGGATCGGTACAGCCAACTGGATCACATCAGCCCCCACACAGGCGGTCGCCAGGTCCGCTTCACAGCGGTCGACAACCCCCAGCTCTACAGCCAGGGCACAGGACTGAGGGTCGAGATCGACCCCGACCACCTCGGCACACAAACCGCTTTCACGCAGACCTTTGGCGAAGGAGCCGCCAATCAGGCCCAGCCCGACCACGACCAGACGCCCTATTACAGGCTTTACAGATTGCACAGACATTACATCAACCACGGGCAAGAACCTTGGACAGCGCCTCAAGCAGACGGATGTTTTCCGCCGGCAAACCAATTGTGATACGTAAATGGTTGGGCATGCCGTAGTTGGCCACCGGGCGCACGATCACACCTTCGCGCAGCAGCCCCTGATAGACGGGACCCGCCACCTGACCAAGATCCACCGCGATAAAGTTGCCCCGGGACGGAATCCAGCCCAGGCCCAACTGACGAAAACCATCCTGCAGCTGCTGCATGCCGGCTTCGTTCAGGCGACGGCTTTGCGCCAGGTAATCGATATCCTGCAGGGCCGCACAAGCCGCCGCCAGCGCCAGGCTGTTGACGTTGAATGGCTGGCGGACCCGGTTGAGCACATCGGCCACCACCGCCGTCGACAGCCCATAACCCACGCGCAACGCAGCCAGGCCATAGGCCTTGGAGAAGGTACGGGAAACCAGCAGGTTTGGATAAGCCGACAGGAACTCCAGGCCATCAGGCAGATCACCGCCCTCTGCGTACTCGATATAGGCTTCGTCCAGCACCACAAGCACATGCTCGGGCACGTCCTGCAAAAATTCGTTCAGCGCATCGACGCCAAACCAGGTGCCGGTCGGGTTGTTCGGGTTGGCAATAAAGACCACCCGGGTATCAGCATCGATGGCTGCCAGCATGGCAGGCAGGTCATGCCCCCAATCCCTGGCCGGCACGACGCGGGCCTGGGCACCTGCCGCCTGGGTCACGATCGGATACACGGCAAATGCATGCTCACTGAACACTGCATTCAGGCCAGGCGCCAGGTAGGCACGCGCCACCAGCTCCAGGATGTCGTTGGAGCCATTACCCAGGGTGACCTGGTCTAGCTCAACACCGCACTGCCCGGCCAACAGGCTTTTCAAGGCAAAACCATTGCCATCCGGGTAACGCGTCAATTCGGCCAGCTCGGCACGAATGGCTTCCAGCGCCTTGGGGCTGGCACCCAAAGGGTTTTCATTGCTGGCCAGCTTGACGATGGTCGCCGGATCCAGATCCAGCTCACGCGCCAGTTCGTCCACAGGCTTGCCCGGGACATAAGGCGAAAGTTGTTGCACGCCCGGCTGCGCCAGGGCGAGGAAATCACCGCTCATGTTTTATCGCCTCAGAGAACCGCTTTCGGGTAGGAACCCAATACTTTAAGCGCTACGGCTTCTTGACTGATCTGTTCAAGGACACTTTTGACCAACGGGTCGCGGTGATGGCCAGCAAAGTCGATGAAAAACACATAGGTCCATTTACCGCTACGCGAAGGACGCGTCTCAATGCGCGTCAGATCGATCCCGTTTTCATGGAACGGCACCAGCAGCTCATGCAGAGCGCCCGGACGGTTGCTCATCGATACAATGATCGAAGTCTTGTCATCGCCAGTTGGCGGCACTTCCTGACTGCCAATCATCAAGAACCGCGTGGAGTTGTCCGGGCGGTCTTCAATTTTTTCGGCCAGGCGCGTCAGACCATACAGGCCCGCAGCCATATCACCGGCAATGGCGGCAGAGTTCCACTCACCCTTGACCCGCTTGGCCGCTTCGGCATTACTCGACACCGCAATGCGCTCGACATTCGGGTAATGCGCATCCAGCCATTTGCGGCACTGGGCCAGCGACTGGGCGTGGGAGTAGATGCGGCTGATGCTGTCTGTCTTGGTGTTTTCGCCGACCAGCAGGTGATGGTGGATGCGCAGCTCAACTTCGCCGCAAATCACCATGTCATGCTCAAGGAAGCTGTCGAGGGTGTGGTTGACTGCGCCTTCGGTGGAGTTTTCCACCGGCACCACGCCAAAATTCACCGCACCGGCAGCCACTTCACGGAACACTTCGTCAATCGCAGCCATAGGCTTGCTGATGACCGCATGGCCAAAGTGCTTCATGGCCGCCGCCTGGGTAAAGGTGCCTTCCGGGCCCAGATAAGCCACTTTCAGCGGCTGCTCCAGCGCCAGGCAAGAAGACATGATTTCGCGGAACAACCGCGCCATTTCTTCATTACCCAACGGGCCCTTGTTGCGCTCCATGACGCGCTTGAGCACCTGAGCCTCACGCTCAGGCCGGTAAAAGACCGGCACTTCGCCCTCAGCCAGCGAGGCCATCTTGACCCGCGCCACTTCCTGGGCACAACGTGCCCGCTCGCTGATCAGCTCCAGGACTTTCTCGTCCAGGCTGTCGATACGCAGGCGCAGGGCCTTGAGTTCTTGCTCGGACATTAGCCGTGTTCCTTTTCGAACTCTGCCATGTAAGCCACCAGCGCATTGACTGCATTGATGTCCACGGCGTTATAGATCGAAGCGCGCATGCCACCCACGGAGCGATGCCCCTTGAGGTTGAGCAGCCCGCGTGCTTCAGCGCCTGCCAGGAATGGCTTATCGAGACGATCGTCCGCCAGACGGAACGGTACGTTCATCCACGAGCGATCAGAGAGGTTGATCGGGTTGCTGTACAGCCCGCTGGCATCGATGAAGTCGTACAAGGTACGTTTTTTCACTTCATTGAGCTTGCCGATCGCCTCGACACCGCCCTGCTCTTTCAGCCATTCGAACACCAGGCCGGACAGGTACCAGGCCAGGGTTGGCGGCGTGTTGTACATCGAGCCGTTGTCGGCCGCGACCTTGTAGTCGAGCATGGTCGGGCAGATCGAACGCGCACGGCCCAGCAGGTCTTCACGAATGATGTTGACCACGATGCCGCTTGGCCCGATGTTTTTCTGGGCGCCGGCGTAAATCATGCCGAAGCGGGATACATCGACCGGACGCGACAGGATGTCCGAAGACATGTCAGCAACCAACGGCACATCGCCGGTTTCCGGGATCCAGTTGAACTCCAGACCACCGATGGTTTCGTTTGGCGCGTAATGAACGTAGGCCGCGTCCTTGGACAGGTTCCACTCATTCTGACCAGGAATCGCGAAGTAATCGTAAGGCTTGGCCGTGGCTGCCACATTGACGTGACCGAAGCGCGAAGCCTCTTCAATAGCCTTCTGCGACCAGATACCGGTATCGATGTAATCCGCCGAGCCATTTTCAGGCAGCAGATTCAGTGGAATCTGGGCAAATTGCTGGCTGGCACCGCCTTGCAGAAACAGGACTTTGTAGTTCGAGGGAATAGACAGCAGGTCGCGCAGATCCTGCTCAGCCTTGGTCGCAATGGACACGAACTCATCGCTGCGATGGCTCATTTCCATGACCGAGAGGCCCTTGCCATGCCAGTCGAGCAACTCGGACTGGGCACGCAACAGGACAGCTTCAGGTAGCGCAGCAGGACCTGCGCAGAAGTTATAGGCTCGTTTGCTCACTTCCACTCTCACTCTGATTTGGTGATCACGCAATAAATCAACTCTCGACACTGTGTTCTTTACAGGAGCAGACATGCCCCTCAGTGTCGCAAACTTTCATACCGGACATACAACAAGGGGGCGAATTCTCATCCGCCCCCTGTGTGTCCGCTTATTCCTGCGGTTCTTCGTCAGCGCCAGCCTCTAGCGGCTGCTCGTCGTCGGCGCCATCGTGGATGGCCTCACCGTCGAACTCTGCACCGCCTTCGCCCTCACCTTCGAGCTCATCGCCTTCCACTTCCGAAGGCTCCTGAACCCGCTCAAGCCCTACCAGCGTTTCATCGCTGGCCAGCTTGATCAAGGTGACGCCCTGGGTGTTTCGACCCAGGCTCGACACTTCGTCGACCCGCGTACGCACCAGGGTGCCCTGATCCGAAATCAACATGATTTCTTCACCGTCCTGCACCTGAACCGCACCGACCAGACGACCGTTACGCTCGTTGCTGACCATGGCTATAACGCCCTGACCGCCACGCTTGTACTCAGGGAACTCGCTGATCGCCGTACGCTTGCCATAACCACGCGCCGAAGCGGTGAGGATCTGGCTGCCTTCTTCAGGGATCAACATCGAAATCAGCTTCTGTCCTTCAGGCAGACGCATGCCGCGCACACCGCGGGCAGTACGACCCATGGCACGGACATCGGACTCCTTGAAGCGAGTCACCTTGCCACCATCGGAGAACAGCATGACTTCACGCTCGCCATCGGTGATCGCGGCGCTGATCAGCACATCGCCTTCGTCCAGCTCCAGCGCGATCAAGCCTACGCTGCGCTGACGGCTGAAGGCTTCCAGCGGGGTCTTCTTCACGGTGCCGTTGGCGGTCGCCATAAAGATGAAGTGACCTTCGGTGTATTCCTCGACCGGCAGCATGGTGGTGATGTATTCACCCTCATCCAGCGGCAGCAGGTTCACCAGCGGACGACCACGGGCCGCACGCGACGCTTCAGGGATTTCATAGGTCTTGAGCCAGTACACCTTGCCCTTGCTGGAGAACAGCAGCAGCGTGGTGTGGCTGTTGGCAACCAGCAGGTGAGCGATGTAGTCCTCATCCTTGACGCCAGTAGCCGATTTACCTTTACCGCCACGACGCTGAGCCTGGTACGCAGCCAATGGCTGGGTCTTGGCATAGCCACCGTGGGAAATGGTCACGACGCGCTCTTCTTCCGGGATCATGTCGCCCAGAGTCAGGTCAAGACGGTGATCAAGGATTTCGGTGCGGCGCACATCGCCGTATTCGGCACGAATGACTTCCAGCTCCTCACGGATCACTTCCATCAGGCGCACAGCGCTGTTGAGGATGCGGATCAGCTCACCGATCTGGTTGAGGATTTCCTGGTACTCGGCCAGCAGCTTCTCATGCTCAAGACCGGTCAAACGGTGCAGACGCAACTCAAGGATGGCCTGGGCCTGTTCTGGCGACAGGAAGTACTTGCCGTCACGCAGACCGTATTGCGGATCGAGGTTTTCCGGGCGGCACGAATCGGCACCGGCGCGCTCAACCATTGCCACTACCGCAGTCGACTCCCAAGGGGTGCTGATCAGCGCTTCCTTGGCTTCGGACGGGGTTGGCGAGGCCTTGATCAACGCGATCACCGGATCGATGTTGGACAGGGCAACGGCCTGGCCTTCAAGGATGTGGCCACGCTCACGGGCTTTGCGCAGTTCAAAAACGGTACGACGGGTAACCACTTCGCGACGGTGACGCACGAAGGCTTCCAGCAGATCCTTGAGGTTCAGGATGCGTGGGCGACCATCGATCAACGCAACGATGTTGATACCGAAAACACTTTGCAGCTGGGTCTGGGCGTAAAGGTTATTGAGAATAACCTCCGGCACTTCACCGCGGCGCAGCTCGATCACTACGCGCATGCCGTCCTTGTCGGACTCGTCGCGCAGCTCGGTGATGCCTTCGAGCTTCTTCTCTTTAACCAGCTCGGCGATCTTTTCGATCAAACGCGCCTTGTTCAGCTGGTACGGCAGCTCGGTGATAACGATTTGCTGACGGCCACCAACCTTGTCGATGTCTTCGATCATCGAGCGGGCACGCATGTAAATGCGGCCACGACCGGTGCGATAGGCTTCGATAATGCCGGCACGACCGTTGATGATGGCTGCGGTCGGGAAGTCCGGGCCCGGGATGAACTGCATCAGCTCATCGATGCTCAGTTCCGGGTTGTCGATCAGCGCCAGGCAGCCGTCGATGACTTCGCCCAGGTTGTGCGGCGGAATATTGGTGGCCATGCCCACGGCGATGCCGCTGGAACCGTTGACCAGCAAGTTGGGAATGCGTGTCGGCATGACGGCCGGGATCATTTCCGTGCCGTCGTAGTTCGGCACCCAGTCCACGGTCTCTTTGTGCAAGTCGGCCAGCAGCTCGTGGGCCAACTTGGTCATGCGCACTTCGGTGTATCGCATGGCCGCAGCGTTGTCGCCGTCGACCGAACCGAAGTTGCCCTGACCGTCTACCAGCAGGTAGCGCAGGGAGAATGGCTGAGCCATTCGAACGATGGTGTCGTAAACAGCAGTGTCACCGTGCGGGTGATACTTACCGATAACGTCACCGACCACACGGGCAGATTTCTTGTACGGCTTGTTCCAGTCGTTGTTCAGTTCGCTCATCGCAAACAGCACACGCCTGTGCACGGGCTTCAAGCCATCGCGCGCATCAGGCAGTGCCCGCCCGACAATTACGCTCATTGCGTAGTCGAGGTAGGACTGTTTCAGCTCGTCTTCGATATTGACCGGGAGGATTTCTTTGGCCAGTTCGCCCATGAGAAGCCTGATTCCTTTTTCGGGTGAAACTTCGCCACATCCATTCGGGACGAACGAAGCTCGCCGCCGCTGGCCACGTGCCACGCAACGACTTACGACAAATCAACAAGTTATGTCACGGATTTGCGCAGTAAGGGCAACCCTTGCGGGCCACCCTGGAAACCGCCGAATGTTATCACAATCGCCGCCACGCACCTATCCCTCAGATGCGCATGGAGCGTAGTAATTGCGACGCTTGTCGGCGTGAAGGGGCTCAGAGGGACTCTGAAGGCAATTTGAAGGCTCGGCAACCAATCCTGCGGGGCGCTACGAGAGCAACACCTTGCGTAGCAGCTGTTTCAGTGCAACCGCTTGCGACACATCAATTGCGCCATTTTGGCCGCGTCGGGACGTTCGATCACACCCTTCTCGGTAACAATAACGTCAATCAGGTCGGCCGGGGTCACGTCAAACACCGGGTTGAACGCCTGCACATCAGCACCCACGCGCTTGCCACCCACTTCCAGCAGCTCACGGCCGTCACGTTCTTCAATCGGGATGTCATCGCCCGTGGCCAGCTCCATGTCGATAGTCGAGCTCGGAGCCACCACCATAAAGCGCACACCGTGATGCATGGCGTTGACCGCCAGCTGGTAGGTACCGATCTTGTTCGCCACATCGCCATTGGCAGTGATGCGGTCAGCCCCGACGATCACCCAGGTCACGCCCTTGGTTTTCATGATGTGCGCCGCTGCCGAATCAACATTGAGCACCACCGGGATGCCCTCGTTGGCCAGTTCCCACGCGGTCAGGCGCGAACCCTGCAGCCAGGGCCGGGTTTCGTCGGCATAGACCTGCTCGATCATGCCTTCAAGCCAGGCCGCACGAATCACCCCCAGCGCCGTGCCAAACCCGCCTGTCGCCAGCGCACCGGTGTTGCAGTGGGTCAGCACGGCCTGGGCATTACCCTGGTGACGGCGAATCACATCAACGCCCAGCTGGGCCATGGTCAAATTGGCTTCACGATCACTTTCATGGATGGCCACCGCTTCGGCCTCAAGCACCTGCAGCACATCGGCGCGGGTCCGGGAACGGGCCAGCCGGTCTCGCATGCGGTTCAACGCCCAGAACAGATTGACCGCCGTGGGGCGCGAGTCCGCCAGCAGGGTAAAATCCTCTTCCAGCGCAGCCAGCCAGTCACCGCCCGCCGCCTTGCGTGCACGCGCCGCCAGCACCACACCGTAGGCCGCCGCGATACCAATCGCAGGCGCGCCACGCACGACCATGTCGCGAATGGCCTGCGCAACACCGTCTACCCCGGTGTACGCCAGCCAGTTCTCTTCAAAGGGCAAAATGCGTTGATCCAGCAGATACAGGGCGTCGTCCCGCCAATCGATGGCCTTAACCTTTTCCGCAGCCAACAGTCGATCGCGCATGCCTTCCCCCATTACCCGGTAACAAAGCGGCCGATTATAGCGAGCCCACCCTCAAGACGCTCGGGTATACTTCGCCTCCTTTTATAACGCACTGGAATCAGTTTTCGATGCCGACCCCGACCACGACCCTGGACTTACTGCTGCTACCCACCTGGCTGGTGCCTGTCGAGCCGGCCGGTGTCGTACTCAAGGATCACGGCGTTGGCATCCGCGACGGGCGCATTGTGTTTATCGGCCCGCGGGCTCAAGCGCTCAAGCTGGTTGCCACGCAAACCCGCGAACTGCCCGACATGCTGCTCAGCCCCGGGCTGATCAATGCCCACGGCCACGCCGCCATGACCCTGTTTCGCGGCATGGCCGACGACCTGCCACTGATGACCTGGCTGGAGCAGCATATCTGGCCGGCCGAGGCCAAGTGGGTTGATGAAGACTTCGTGCGCGACGGCACCAACCTGGCGATCGCCGAGCAAATCAAGGGCGGCATCACCTGCTTCAGCGACATGTATTTCTACCCGAAAGTCGCCAGTGAGTGCGTACACAACAGCGGCATTCGCGCCCAGATCGCCATTCCGATTCTCGATTTTCCGATTCCCGGCGCCAGCAACGCGGACGAATCCTTGCGTCAGGCCGTCGAAATGTTCGCCGACCTCAAGTTTCACCCGCGGATCAAAATTGCTTTCGGCCCCCATGCGCCCTACACCGTAGGCGACGAAAACCTGGAAAAAATCCGGGTCATTGCCGACGAACTGGACGCCGCGATTCACATGCACGTTCATGAAACCGCTTTCGAGGTCCACCAGGCTGTCGAGCAGAACGCCGAACGCCCTGTGGCCCGCCTCGCCCGCCTGGGCTTGCTCGGCCCGCGCTTTCAGGCCGTGCATATGACCCAGATCAGCGATGACGACCTGGCAATGCTGGTAGAAAGCAACTCCAGCGTGATTCATTGCCCCGAATCCAACCTTAAACTGGCCAGCGGCTTCTGCCCGGTGGAGCGCCTGTGGCAGGCCGGGGTCAATGTGGCGGTGGGCACCGACGGCGCCGCCAGCAACAATGACCTCGACCTGCTTGGCGAAACCCGTACCGCCGCCTTGCTGGCCAAGGCCGTTGCAGGCTCGGCCACCGCGCTGGATGCCCACCGCGCACTGCGCATGGCCACCCTCAATGGCGCGCGCGCCCTGGGCATTGAAAGCGACACCGGCTCGATCGAAATCGGCAAGGCCGCCGACCTGGTAGCCTTTGACCTCAGCGGCTTGGCCCAGCAACCGGTCTACGATCCGGTTTCACAACTGATCTACGCCACAGGCCGCGATTGCGTGAAACACCTGTGGGTGGGCGGCAAGCAACTGCTTGATGATCGCCGCCTGACCCGCCTGGACGAGCAGCAACTGTGCGCCACAGCCAGGGCCTGGGGCGAACGCATAAGCAGCCATACTCATTGATTCAGTACCTTCGGGCCTGCGCCCGAAGCTTTACCAGATTATTCAGCTTTAGAGGACTTACCCATGAGCAACGTTGACCACGCCGAGATCGCCAAATTCGAAGCGCTAGCCCATCGCTGGTGGGACCGTGAAAGCGAGTTCAAGCCGCTGCACGACATCAACCCGCTGCGCGTCAACTGGATTGACGAGCGCGTACAACTGGCCGGCAAAAAAGTGCTCGATGTAGGGTGTGGCGGCGGCATTCTCAGCGAGTCGATGGCTCAGCGCGGTGCAACCGTCATGGGCATCGACATGGGCGAAGCCCCGCTGGCCGTGGCGCAACTGCACCAGCTTGAGTCTGGCGTCAGTGTTGAATACCGCCAGATCACCGCCGAAGAACTGGCAGAAGAAATGCCCGGTCAGTTCGATGTGGTCACCTGCCTGGAAATGCTCGAGCACGTGCCTGACCCGTCGTCGGTGATTCGCGCCTGCTACAAGATGGTCAAGCCAGGTGGCCAGGTGTTCTTCTCGACCATCAACCGCAACCCCAAGTCCTACCTGTTCGCGATCATCGGCGCGGAATACATCATGAAGCTGATCCCACGCGGGACCCACGACTTCAAGAAGTTCATCCGCCCTTCCGAACTGGGTGCCTGGAGCCGCCAGGCCGGCCTGAGCGTCAAGGACATCATCGGCCTGACCTACAACCCGCTGACCAAGCACTACAAGCTGGCTGCCGATGTTGACGTCAATTACATGATCCAGACCCTTCGCGAGGAGTAATACATGCGTTTAAGAGCAGTTCTTTTTGACATGGACGGCACCCTGCTCGACACCGCGCCGGACTTTATCGCCATCTGCCAGGCCATGCGCGCCGATCGTGGCCTGCCACCTGTCGCCGATAAACTGATCCGCGACGAAATTTCCGGCGGTGCACGCGCAATGGTCGCCGCGACCTTCAGCATGGACCCAGAGGCACCTGGCTTCGAAGAACTGCGCCAGGAGTTTCTGGAACGCTATCAGCGTGATTGCGCGGTACACACCAAGTTGTTTGACGGCATGGAAGAGCTGCTGGCCGATATCGAGAAAGCGCATCTGGTATGGGGCGTGGTCACCAACAAGCCGGTGCGTTTTGCCCAGCCGATCATGGAGCGCCTGGGCCTGGCCGAGCGTTCGGCGCTGCTGATCTGCCCCGACCACGTCAAAAACAGCAAACCGGACCCTGAGCCGCTGATCCTGGCCTGCAAAATGCTCGACCTGGACCCGGCCAGCGTGCTGTTTGTGGGCGACGACCTGCGCGATATCGAATCCGGGCGCGATGCCGGGACCAAAACCGCCGCCGTGCGCTTTGGCTATATCCACCCTGACGACAACCCTGATCATTGGGGGGCCGACGTAGTAGTCGACCACCCGGGCGAATTGCGCAAGGTGCTGGATAACGCGATGTGCAGTTGCTGAGTCGCGCACGATCACCGATTTTGTAGAGGTTTTTATGTTTGATTATTCCGCCCGCCCCAACCTGCTTGAGGGCCGGGTCATCCTGGTCACCGGTGCCGGTCGCGGCATCGGCGCCGCAGCCGCCAAAACCTACGCCGCACACGGTGCAACCGTGCTGCTGCTGGGCAAGACCGAAGCCAACCTGAGCCAGGTCTACGACGATATCGAGGCCGCGGGCCACCCGCAGCCTGTGGTCATTCCGTTCAACCTCGAAACCGCCCAGCCCCATCAGTACGACGAGCTGGCCGCGATGATCGAGACCGAATTCGGCCATCTGGACGGGCTGCTGCACAATGCCTCGATCATTGGCCCGCGCACGCCGCTGGAACAGCTGTCGGGCGAGAACTTCATGCGCGTAATGCACATCAACGTCAACGCCACGTTCATGCTCACCAGCACCCTGCTGCCGCTGCTCAAGCTGTCGCAGGACGCCTCGGTGATCTTCACGTCCAGCAGTGTCGGGCGCAAAGGCCGGGCCTACTGGGGTGCCTATGGGGTCTCCAAGTTCGCCACCGAAGGCTTGATGCAAACCCTGGCCGACGAGGTCGAAGGCGTGGCCCCGGTGCGCGCCAACAGCCTCAACCCCGGCGCTACCCGCACCAGCATGCGCGCCTTGGCGTATCCGGGCGAAAACCCCGAGAACAACCCACAGCCACACGAGATCATGCCGGTCTATCTGTACTTGATGGGCCCGGACAGCACCGGCATCAACGGCCAGGCGTTCAACGCGCAGTAACAGGGCCGCAAACAAAAAACCGCAGGCTGCCAGTGAGGCCGTCCGCGGTTTTTTTATGCCCTCAAAACGCTGTTCAGCTCTCAACCAGCTCCCGATGCTCACGCACCACGGCGGCCTTGTCGAACAACAGGCAACTCTGCAGAAACAGGTACATATAGTCATAGCTCTTGCAGATGGCCTTGCGCAGCTCAGTGATCTGCGCCTGGCTGGGGTTCATGCCGACCAGGGTGCATACAATCTCCAGCGCCTCCCAGGGATGCTCGTCATCATACTGGGCATGCATCTTCAACCATTTCATCGCACGCTTGCGCTCATCAACCGCAAACGATTCCTCATAGATATCGGTTGAGCAGACAATCGCCGCCCACTCACCCACGGCGCCCTCGATGGCGTAGTTGGTGGCCGCCATTGCCACGGCCAGCGAATCCTTGGAGCAACTGTGCCAGCACCAGTCATTCAGCGCCTGAAACTCGGCAGGCAGGTCCTGGGCATTGAGGTCTTCAAGGCTCACCCCGTGCGCCCGCGCCCAGTTGACCCAGTAATCGGCATGGTTGAGCTCGACCCGGATGTTACGAATCAACCAGCGGCGGGCCATGTCTTCGCCCGGGTGACGGCCGTAGCGGGTCTTGCCCAGGTTATGTCCCATATACAGCGAAAACTGCTCGACCACCGGCCAGCCGCCCACAAGAAACATGCGCATGGCCCGGGGACTCAAGGTGTTGTCACGCATGCGCTTGTAGATCTCGTGCTTGACTGCACGCCGCTTGCTTTCGCTACAGTCCCGAATCAACTGCTGGGCCCACTGGGGGTAACTGGTTTCCTCCATAAGAGGCCCTGTTCGGTCGAAGACTTCACTCACAATCCAAATCCTTTTTGATAATAGACTTTAGAAATGTAGAACAGATCAACGCAATGTGCCCGGGGACTTCAATGTCAACGCCCGGGCGCGCTGGGGGCGCTGCAGCAAACTGTCAAAGGTGAACAACTGTGGGCGTTGCACAATATAGCCCTGGGCATAATCAACGCCAATTTCAATCAAGGCCTGTTCAATTTGCGTGCTTTCAACAAATTCGGCAATGGTGCGTTTGCCCATGACATGGCCAATATGATTAATCACTTCAACCATCGCCCGGTTGATAGGGTCGTCCAGCATGTCCTTGACGAAACTGCCGTCGATCTTCAAAAAGTCGACGGGCAGATGTTTCAAATAGGCAAATGAGGACATCCCCGCGCAAAAATCATCCAGCGAAAAGTGACAACCCAAGGTTTTCAGTTCATTGATAAAGCGGATGGCATTGCCCAGGTTGGCAATGGCGCTGGTTTCGGTAATTTCAAAACAAATCAGTTTTGGCGACACACCGTAACAGTCAAATTGTTCATGCAAAAACGCCAGAAAGTCATCATCGCCAATGGTGGAACCAGACAGATTGATGGCACACATAGCCATTGGCCGCCCACCCGCCTGGGCTGAACACTCAGCAATGATCTTGAATACATTTTCCACCACCCAGCGGTCTATCGAACTCATCAGGCCATAGCGTTCTGCCGCAGGAATAAAACTGTCAGGGAACACGATACGGCCGTTTTCATCCTGCAGGCGCAACAGAATCTCGATATGCCCGCCCCCATCCTGCACCGGCCCCAGGGGAGTGATTTCCTGGGCATACAAGCTGAAGCGGTTTTCTTCCAGGGCGACATGCAAGCGCTGCACCCAAGCCATTTCACCAAAGCGCAGTGACAGCTCGGTGTCATCCACATGGTAAACCTGCACCCGGTTACGGCCCTTTTCCTTGGCCATATAGCAGGCCATGTCTGCCGCCCGCATCAGGGATTCAAGAGTGACCGGGGCTTGATGGATATGCACCAGGCCAATGCTGATGGTGCTCATGAACGGGCGCCCCTTCCAGGCAAAATGCAGGCTTTGCACCGCCTGGCGCAGGCCGCCGGCGATTTTTTCCGCCATCTCCACCGGGCAGTTTTCCAGCAGGATGCCGAACTCATCGCCCCCCAGCCGGGCCAGGGTATCGCCTTCACGCAAGCCGGTGCGCAGCAGTACGCAAATATGCCGTAACAGCTCATCACCTGCCGCATGTCCGCAGGTGTCATTGACCAGCTTGAACTGGTCCAGATCAAGAAACATCAGGGCATGCCGGCCCTGCTGGCGACCCAGGTTCTTGAGCACCAGTTCCAGGCGGTATTCGAACTCACGACGATTGGCCAGCCCGGTCAGCGCATCATGGGTCGCCTGCCAGGACAGATTGGCGATGTACTGGCGCTCCTGGGTCATGTCATGCAGCACCAGTACTGCGCCGCTCACTTCCCCGGCGTGAAGGATCGGTGCGCCCACCAGGGTAACCGCGACCGTACTGCCATCCATGCGCTGGATCTGCCTGGAGTGCTCGCGATTGTTGTTCAACTGGCCGTCGAGGATGCGCTCAACCAGCCCGGGGCCTTCGTCCTGATCATTGTCGTCGAGCAGTTTGAACAACGCCGCCAGGGTCACGCCCTGCGCCTGCTCGGCCTTCCACTGGGTCAATTGCTCGGCCGCGGGGTTCATGTAGGCAATCGCGCCTTTGACGTCGGTGGTGATAACGCCATCGCCAATCGACGCCAGGGTGACTTGCGCCCGCTCCTTCTCCAGTTGCAGCGCCTCGGCAAAGGCACGACTCTGCTTGAGCACTTTATGCGTACGCTTGAGCACCAGCAGGATCAGCGCCAGCGCCGTGGCCAGGTTGATGACCACCAGCAACCGCCAGATAAAGCGCGAGCCTTCACCCAGGGCATCGCTGAAGGCCTTGGCGGAAGGTGCAATGCCCTCATTGATGGCGAAAATTTTGTCTTCCCAGCGCTGGGAATCCGTCGCTGTGGCCTTTCCGGAAATAATGGCCCGATGCATCTCCTCGGCCAGATTGTCGAGCTTGACCAAGTAGGCATCACCTATTGCCCACTTCTCAATGGCAGTTTCCATATAACTGACATGACGGAAGTAGCGATAGAACCAGATAATGCTTGAGGCATCCTCGGCACTGTTGCCGCCCTGCAGGATGCCTTCGCGGGCTGCAACTTCATTGGGCGGTGATTCATCCATCGCCAGGCGCAACTTGTGGTCACCCCGGGGGACACTGATGGCCTGTTTATATTTTTCGTAATACACCGGGTCATGGGTATCGGAATACAGGTAGAGAAAGTAGATGGCGTCCTTCTGACCCTTGGACCATAAACTCTCGCCGCCCACATAACTGCGCACGGCTGAAAGCATATACAAACTCACACACCCCAATAACGCCTGGAACAGCACGACCGCAATAAAAGGCCAAACAATGCCCAATAAGCGTGGTGTACCAAGGGGGCGTTTAGATTTCATGAGTTCCCTTTGCTTCATGGAGTCAAATGAAAACCAGAGAGAAAATCTCACTACAGCTCAGCCTAGGCCAATTTTCAAAGATTTGAGCAATGCGTATTGCCCAAAATTTCCAAAAAGCCCGCAAAGACAACTCCCCACCTCAGGTTTGTTGCAAGTGCCCGTAGAGCCTTGCGTATAGCCCGCCCTCTGCAATCAACTGCTGGTGATCGCCGTCTTCGGCAATACGGCCACCATCAAACACCAGCACCCGGTCTGCCTGTTTTACCGCAGACAAGCGATGGGCAATGATTAAAGTTGTTCGCCCGCTCAAGAATTTACCCAAAGCGTGATGCAGGTTGTATTCGGTGGCGGCATCCAGGGCACTGGTGGCCTCGTCGAGGATCACGACCTTGGGTTCGGCCAGGACCATGCGCGCAATCGCCAGGCGCTGACGCTGACCACCGGACAAGCGCACCCCCGAGCGCCCCACGATGCTGTCCAGGCCCTGGGGCAGCGCCGCGATGGTGCCATCGAGCTGGGCGATTTGCAGGGCCTGCCAGCACGCGTCATCGGTTCGCTCACGGCCCATGGTCAGATTGGCACGCACGGTGTCGTTGAACAGCGCCGGGTGCTGCAACACCACTGCCACATGCTCGCGGATGGTTTGCAGGCCGATCTCGGGCTGGCTCGCGCCGGCAAAATGGATGCTGCCCGACTGCGGCGTGTACAAGCCCAGCAGCAATTGCACCAGGGTGCTTTTGCCGCCGCCGCTGGTGCCGACTATGGCCACCTTCTCGCCAGGAGCAATGGTCAGGTTGAGGTGATCGAGCACCTTTTCATCACCATAGCTGAAGCTCAGGTCGCGAACTTCGATACCGACCGTCTGTCGCCCCGTAAACGGGTTGGCACCACCGGGGTATTGCGGCTCGTCGCTGCGTGCCAGCAGTTGGTTGATGCGGGTAACCGCACCATCGGCGGCATAGTAGGCATATTGCAAATTGAGCAATTGCTCGACCGGGCCGATCATGAACCACAGGTAACTGAACACGGCGAGCATCTGCCCGATCGAAAGGTCCGAAAACAACACCGTCAACATCGCCGCAGCGCGAAAGATGTCGATACCGAACTGGAACAACAAGCCGCTGGCACGATTGGAAGCATCGCTCTTCCACTGCGACGCCACGGCAAAGTCCCGCACTTCCCGCGCCCGCAACCCCAGGCGCCCGAGGAAAAAGCCCTGGCGGTTGCCGGCACGCACTTCCTGGATCGAGTCCAGGGTCTCGGTCAGGGTCTGGGTAAAGCGCGCCGTGCTGTCATTTTCAAGTTTTTTCAGGTGTTTGACCCGCTTGCCCAACTGCACCGTGGCGTAGATCACCAGCGGGTTGAACAGCAAAATCAACAGTGCCAGTTGCCAGTGCATCCACAGCAAGATTGCCGAGGTGCCCACCAGCGTCAGCATCGCCACCAGGAACCGGCTCAGGGTTTCGCCAACAAACTTGTCGAGCGTATCGAGGTCGGTCACCAGATGGGTAGTCACCGTGCCACTCCCCAGGCTCTCGTACTCGGACAGTGAAATGCGCTTGAGGCGTTCGATCAGGCGCAGGCGGATACGAAACACGATGTCCTTGGCCAGACGCGAAAACAACCGCGCCTGCAGCACGTTGAACAGCAACGCGCCGCAGCGCAGCAACAAGGTCACCACCAGCATCAGGCCGATATAGCCAGCAGCACTGTGCCAGGCGGTCGGTAGCCAGTGGTTCATGACTTTCAGCGCCGCATCACCGTTGCCCAGCAGCACCTCATCCACCAGCAAGGGCAGCAGCAAGGGGATGGGCACGCTGCACAGGGTCGCCAGCACGGCCACGCCGTTGGCGATCCACAGGGCTTTTTTATGGCGCAGGGCCAGGCGACGGATCTCAGCCCAGGTCAGGCGATCGGGCACCGGGGATACAGGCGGCACAGCCGAAGGATCAAACACGCGCAGCGCGTTCAAGCCAGCGGGCGAGCAAGTCAGACAGGGGTGCAAGGGGCTGATAGCCGTTGGTCAGCAGCGCCAGCTGGCCATTGCGCTCGGCGAGCAAGGTCGGGAAGCCGGCAATGCCCAGATCCTGCACCCAGGTAATATCCGCCGCTGTCGCCGCATGCTGCTCGGCCGAGTCAAAAGCGGCAGCAAATTCGATACGCGGCACACCAGCAGTTTCGGCCAGCTCAACCAGCACACTGGCTTGGGTCACATCGCGGCCTTGCACATAAAACGCCTGCTGTATCAGCTTGACCAGTTTCCAGGCGCAATCCGGAGCAAGGCTACGGGCGGCGACAACGGCCCGGCAGGCAGGCTCGGTGTCATACACAAAACCTTCGGGCAAGGCCCCTTCGAAGGTGAAGGGTTGCCCGGTGGCCTCGGTGACCGCCTGCCAGTGCTCAAGAATATAGCGCCGCGTCGCCGGCTCAAGCGCCGAACCACTGCCGGTACGCAAACCGCCCACCACCAGGTGCAGCTCAACGCCTGCGGCCTGCGCCTGCTCAACCAGCGCCTCGGCGATGGGCGAAAAGCCCCAGCACCAGGAGCACATAGGGTCCATCACATAGAGCAGGCGCGCTGTCATATCAGGCCTCGGCAGCTTTACGGTAATTGTGGCCAATCGGGTGCGGCTGGTTACGCTCCTTGGCAAGATCGATCTGCTTTTGCCGGTCGATGGCGCTGCGACGGGTTTTTTCGCTCAGCGTGTCCCAGCAATGCGGGCAGCTAATGCCGGGCTGATAATGCTCGGACTCACGGTCAGCGATGCTGATTGGCGTGCGGCAGGCATGGCACTGGTCGTACTCGCCAGCAGTCAGGTCATGGCGCACGGTGACACGGTTATCGAACACAAAGCAGTCGCCCTGCCACTTTGTCTCTTCCTGTGGCACCTCTTCGAGGTACTTCAGGATCCCGCCTTTAAGGTGGTAAACCTCGTCGAAACCCTGGCTGAGCATATAGCTCGACGCTTTCTCGCAACGAATGCCGCCGGTGCAGAACATCGCGACTTTCTTGTGCTTGGCCGGGTCGAAATTGGCTTTGATGTAGTCAGGAAATTCGCGAAAGCTGGTGGTTTTCGGGTCAATGGCGCCTTCAAAGGTACCGATCGACACTTCGTAATCGTTGCGGGTATCGATCAACAACACCTCTGGATCGCTGATCAGCGCGTTCCAGTTCTCGGGGTCGACATAGGTCCCGACTTTCTTGTTCGGGTCTACGCCTTCAACGCCGAGGGTCACGATTTCTTTCTTGAGCTTGACCTTGGTCCGATAGAACGGCTGGTCATCGCAGTAGGATTCTTTATGGTCGATATCGACCATGCGCGGATCGGTCTTGAGCCAGGCCATCAGCCCGTCAATACCTTCGCGACTACCGGAAACCGTGCCATTGATGCCTTCTTCGGCAATCAGCAGGGTGCCCTTGATACCGTTGTCGACCATGGCCTTGAGCAGCGGCTCGCGCAGCTCGACGTAATCTTCAAGGGTGACGAATTTGTACAGTGCAGCAACAACAATTGGTGCGGTCATCGTGTTTCTCTCCAGGTGGCTACCCTCGTAAAGGGTGAACCGGGCACAAAAAAAAACGCGCTGACTGATCAGCGCGCTGCAGATTCTAACAAAAAGCCAGCTGACTGCGCTAACTCAGTGCCCACCGCCAGCACAGGTCGGCGATGCCGGGGCCGTGCCGATTTTCGCCCATTCCTCAGGCGTATAGGTATGCAACGCCAGCGCATGGAACTCGCCCATCAGGTCACCCAGGGTGGCGTAGACCTTCTGATGGCGCTTGACGCTGTTGAGCCCGGCGAACTGCTCGCTGACCACCACTGCCTTGAAGTGGGTCTGCGACCCGCGACTGTGCATGTGGCTTTCATCCAGCACACTCAGGTGCTCGGGTTGCAATGCGCCCAGGGCCGTTTCAATACGCTGCTGCATGCTCATTCAGGCTCCGCTTACTTCTTTTTGGCCGGGGCCGCTTTTGGCTCCAGCTCGGCAGTCATGTCAGCCAACAGCTTGTTGACGACCGGCACTGCGCTTTCCAGCTTGGCCTGGGTCATTTGCGCCGATTGCTGGGTCAGCTGGGGCATTTTTTCCAGCACTTTCTTGCCCAGTGGCGACTGGTAGAACGCTACCAGGTCCTTGAGTTCGGATTCGCTGAAGTTGGTGGTGTAGAGCTTGACCATGTCCGGCTTGAGCTTGTCCCAGCCGATAGCCTGGTCCAGAGCGGTGTTGGCCTTGGCCTGGTAGGTTTCCAGCAGCGCTTTCTTGGCAGCTGGTGCTTTGGTTTGCTCAAAACGCTGAGCGAACATTTGCTGCACTTGCATATACACCGGGGTACCCAGCTTATCGGCATGTGCCAGTTTCAGGAACGTTTCAGCACTGGCAGCGTGGCTGGCTGCATCGGCGAAAACCTGGCCGCTGGCGCAAACCAGAGCAACCGCTGTACAGATGGCGCGAAGACGGGTCATCGAGTTTCCTTTTCTAGCAAGCGAGGTTCAACCCCAAGGGCGGCCATTCTGCGCCTAATAAAGTCTGTCACTCAACCCCGAGACTGATAGACGTTCTCATCAGCCGACCAAAAGCGACCAAAACACAAGATTGAACCCCTGCCCCCAATCAGCGCCTAAGCTGTCTGGTCAGACCTTGAGGAGAAAGAGACGATGAGCCGTATCGAAACCGACAGCCTGGGTGAAGTGAGCGTGGCCGATGAGGCCTATTGGGGGGCGCAGACACAGCGTTCACTGATCAACTTTGCCATCGGCAACGAAAAAATGCCGCTGGCGGTCCTGCATGCCCTGGTCTTGATCAAAAAAGCCGCCGCGCGGGTCAATGACCGCAACGGTGACTTGCCTGCCGATATCGCCCGTTTGATCGAACAGGCCGCCGATGAAGTGCTCGACGGCGAACACGACGACCAGTTCCCCCTGGTGGTATGGCAAACCGGCAGCGGCACGCAGAGCAACATGAACGCCAACGAAGTGATCGCCGGCCGCGCCAACGAACTGGCGGGCAAGGGCCGCGGCGGCAAATCGCCGGTCCACCCCAATGACCATGTCAACCGTTCGCAAAGCTCCAACGACTGCTTCCCCACCGCCATGCATATCGCCGCCGCGAAGGCCGTGCACAATCATTTGCTGCCTGCCATCAGCGAGTTGGCCGGTGGCCTGGCCGAGCTGTCGGCCCGGCACATGAAACTGGTCAAGACCGGGCGCACCCATATGATGGATGCCACACCGATCACCTTCGGCCAGGAACTGTCGGCGTATATCGCGCAACTGGACTACGCCGAACGGGCCATTCGCTCGTCCTTGCCGGCAGTTTGCGAGCTGGCCCAGGGCGGCACTGCAGTGGGCACCGGGCTCAATGCACCCCACGGCTTTGCCGAAGCGATTGCCGCGGAGCTGGCGGCGCTGTCGGGTTTGCCATTTGTGACCGCGCCGAACAAGTTTGCCGCACTGGCCGGCCACGAACCCCTCACCACCTTGTCGGGCGCCCTCAAGACCCTGGCCGTGACCCTGATGAAACTGGCCAATGACTTTCGCCTGCTGGGCTCCGGCCCTCGCGCCGGGCTCGCGGAAATCAAACTGCCCGCCAATGAACCGGGCAGCTCGATCATGCCGGGCAAGGTCAACCCGACCCAGTGCGAAGCATTGTCCATGCTGGCATGCCAGGTCATGGGCAATGATGTCGCCATCGGTTTTGCCGCCAGCCAGGGGCATCTGCAACTGAACGTCTACAAACCGGTGATCATTCACAACCTGTTGCAGTCGATCCAGTTGCTGGGGGACGGCTGCAGCAACTTCCAGAAACACTGCGTGACCGGCCTTGAGGTGGACGCCGCCAAAATGGCCGAGCACCTGGAGCGCGGCCTGATGCTGGTGACCGCACTCAACCCGCATATCGGCTATGACAAGTCTGCCGAAATCGCCAAGAAGGCCTACGCAGAAGGTTTGACCCTGCGTGAGGCGGCCCTGGATCTGGGCTACCTGACCGATGCGGAGTTTGACCAGTGGGTACGGCCCGAAAACATGCTGGGCACCGGCAAACACGGCTAAAGGGCCTGCGCGACCGGGCTTGGAACGCCGGCAGGGCCTGCAATCTTGAATACCATCACGCCCCTGTCAGGCGTGATGGTACCAATCAGCTTGAACAACCGACCATCGGCCTTGGCTTGAAGAACCGCAACGGCGGCGGGGTTGAAAGGCACCTCCGTGATTGAGCGTTGGGCTACGATTTCCACCCAGTCATCAGACATCATTATCGAGCTGCCCGACGAGCTGCGCTCAAAGGTTATTTTGCCCCACGAACTGCCTGTGGGCTGCAAATGCCTGATTTCCATCAGGTACACATCGCCATTAGGGCCCCTGAAAACCATACCTAAACCGATGGTGCCGCGCCTGTACCTGCCACCCTCAAGGCGCGTATACCCACGATTTCTCATGACCAATTGCAAGATCTTTTTCGACAGCGTGGTTCGCATGGCATGGGTCGCGATAACACCACTGCGCAATGCTGCGTAACTGTCCAGCAGAGCCATGACCTCGACATCCATTGTACGAATCAACATATGTTTGTTCAGTTGCCGCGCCACCTCCATATTGTAAATTCTCCCCGATGGCGTCGGCAGTACCGTGCGCAAACCCTGGAGCTCATCATATACAGGCGCCCAGATCGGCAGGGGCTGCTTGTTTGCCATGCTCGTCAGAGCTTCATCCAGTCGTCCTATGGGAAACTGCTGCCTGTGCAAACTCTGCTCGCACAGTCGTTCCAGCTCGAGCACATCAGGTGCACGCATGACATGGGAATCCACTGACTTGACGATCTGGCGCGTGTAGTTGCGCAAGAAGGTATGTACTTCATACTCATGACCGCTTGCAGGCAAATCAAAGGCCTGGCGCACAAGCGTCTCCAGACGGGGGTGATCACCCAGTTGAGGGGTCAGGTGCCAGTTGCCGATGACCACCCGCTGAGTGACAGGGTCGAACACGCCGTCAGCTTCGATAAATAACGCGCTTCTTCCATCGCCTGCCTTGCCCACGACCTTCCAGGACAACTGATCGGTGTCGAGCCGGACCCGATAAAACTTGTTGTCCATCAGGACAAAGTCTTCAGCAACTTCTTCAAATATTCCGCCAACTGCAGAGCCGGGCTGGTCAACGAGCCGGTAGACGCCTTCTGCAGTCAGAGTGCCCTGGGCTTGCAATCTGGCCGGATCAGCAGGATCTATGCGGAAAATCCCATAGCCGCCCGCTTCGTCCAGTTCCCGTGAGATGAACAAATCGCGCTGGCCAATCACCACCCGGTCCATCGACTCAACGCCCTGCGGCCGCACGGCAGGAAGCGGTGCCGGGGCAATCTTCGGCGGCACATCGTAACCGGCCGGGACCTTGCGCGAGGGGGTGACCGGCGTCGAATCGACAATCACCTCGTCCAGCTCAGGGAAGGGTGAACCGCCCTTACCCCCCACGTCGAGATGATATTCCCACTCCCCCCGGGCATTTTGCCGAACGGGAGGCTCATAGTTTTTCGGCGGGCGGGCCTTCAGGCGCAAGGTCTGCTCACCCGCACGACGGTACACCTCATACACCTTGTCATTGACCTGGATATACATGCGCTGGTTGAGCAAGAAGACATTTTCGTTTTTGCCCGTAAGCCGTACAGCATCGTAAAGCCGGACATTGACCTCATAGCCCTCGAACGCCTTGCTCTGCCAGGGCTTGCCCGTACTGATCGAAGGCAACCAGTCGCCCAGGCGTTTTTTCTGCAAGGCCTTGCTGGCTCGCCGCCCCACGTCATACAGGGTGGATCCGGCCTGGCCAAGCACCTGCTCCACACGGCCAATTACTGTACCCACACCTCCCGGCTTGACCACCAGTGGTGCCAGCGTGAGGATCACTTCGCCCAGATTGAGCGTGGCAGAAAACAAAAGGCTGGCGCCAGCCTTGTAATCTCCCCGGGCAAAGGCGTTCACCGCCGCATTGGCGTCATGCCAGCCGTCATAGGCAGCGATGGCCGTTCCAATCCCCGGAAGTACCGACAAGCCGAGTTTCACATAGCCCAGCTCACGCTCCGCACTGCGCTCCAGCTGACGGCGCTGGATTTCCAGGGCGGTTCTGGACGCGATGTCGACCTGCTCCCTGAGCTTGCCCATGCGGGCCATGTACTGCATGTCCGTCAGGGTCAGGTGCGGCGCCCTGACCGGGTCAATAAGCAGGAACCCGTGGTCTGCGCTACGCAAGATGGCATTGATGTTCTGCACATTGCGCGCCGGGTCAGAACCTGCGCTGGCGCTACGCGCCAGATAGTCGAGCAGGCTTCGGTCAAGCAGCACAAGGTTGGCCAGCCGCGACCTGAGCCCTTGCAGGCTGATGTCCTCAACAAATTTCTGATTACCCGGTGCACCCGGTAAATACATCAGCGACAGTTCCGACGTTTTGTCATGCACCACCGACAAGCCTGTCAGCCCTTGCTCAGTGTAGGAACCATCACCGCGGATCGGTGAACGCAACAAGGTATAGCGATACTCAATGTCGAATTCGCCGCTGGTTGGTTGTTTGCCATTGCTGGCGCTGGTGGCGGCCTGCAGCAGCCTTAGCCCCGCTTCAGACAGGTGGCCCTGCTGTCGGGCAGCCCAGGCCTCAAGGTTGATGGCCTGCCGGAACACCGCCAGGCGCCTGGCAATATCGGGTGCTCCTGGCTGGCTGCCCGCCGGCGTGCGGCCTAAAAAAGCGTCGGTGATCCTGACGTTGTAGTGCGTTGCCACATCCAGCTCAGGAAGGGTCTTGAGCAGGTACTCAAGGTCGATGCCCAGTGCCTGGGTGTCAACGCCATCGAGCGTGAAATGGCTGTGCTTGAGGCGCAGCATCTGCTGCTCATCTTCGACATCGATATTGTGTCGGGCCAGGGCCGAGAGGCTGATGGTGTGGCGGCTGAGGCTGACGTCATCGCGCGTCGAAAAATCGGTGATCGCGATGCTTTCCGAGATATCCCCCGCCAGATGCGGGCGCTCGGGCCTGTCCCCGGTCTGCACCACCTCAACAGTCACGCTATCAGGCATGTCGACCTTGACTGCGTCAGGATTGATGGTGCGTTTGAGGTCGGCCTTGAGGCGGTCGGCCAGGGTATCGCGGGTAAACACTTCGAATGAAGGCAGGCTGTGGGCCAGGTCCTGTTCCAGCCAGGCGGCATTGCGCGCGTAGGTCATCAAGCCCCTGGCATATCCGTTACGGGCTTCGGCCGGCAGCTGCAGCAACCAGTCTGGCAATTGCCGGGTGGCCCGAGCCGTGCGCAATTGTTCTGCCACCTGATCAATGGCTTGCACACGAGCCTCATTGTCAGGCGCCATCAGGTTGTGCGCGGTTTCCAGGCGCAAGCGCTCAAGGGACTGCTCTGGCGTCGACAGGTCATACAACCATTGACCCCCTGCCATAAGTGCGGCGATTTCCTGATAGCTGGCGATCTGATCTTCAACTCCCAGATTGAACGCGTGGCCATCCAGAACACGCAGAATCACCGGGTTGTCGTCAGCCTCAGCGCTGATCGCGGCCCGCGCGCCGGCACGGCTTTTGAGCGACACATGGCCAAGCCAGAACCCGTCCGGGTCGGCCCGCACGCTGCGGGCCAACGCGACCTTGAGTTGGGCCACCGAACCAAAGGCGTGCAAACCGCCCGCCAGCCCCGGGACAAACAGGTACACCAGCTCATCAGCCTGATGATCGTCAAGCGCCAGCTGGCGGGTCATCACCATCGCCCCCAGCAGCAGGTAGGAACGCTGCGTATTGCCCAGCGATACATCGCACACGCGCACTGTGCTGTCACCGCGAAGCGCGGACCAGGGCTCACTGACCACTTCCTTGAGCAGCTCGTAACTCTGCACGGACAAACGGCCTTCATGGACTTGCAATTGCGCTTCGGCCAAAAGCGCTCCCGATCTGCTCGCCGACAAGCGCTGCAACAGGCTCAGGCCCTCGGCGTCCAGCCGTGTCCAGAAGTCGGCGGTCAAAACCCGTGGCCCGGCGACCAGGGCATCCGTTGCTTTCAGGCTGCCCGCCAGATGGCTTTGCAGCTGCTCATGGGCCTCCCGGTAAACGCTCAATCGGCCCGGCAGCTGCGTTTCATCGCCAAGGAAAGCCAAAAGGCTCGCCTCATAACGCGCGACTTTTCGTTCGCGCAGCGTGCCTGGCAAATGGGGGGACAGGCTGCCGAATGAGACATAGTCGTCAGCTTCAAGGGTATGCGAGGTTGCAGTCATAAGCGCGTTCATCCCAGGTGACCTTAAGTCACCTGATCTGAACAGAAACGCGGCAGGCATCTGCGGTAGATATATACCGCGCGCTGGGCGCTATTTTTTCTTGGGCTTTTTGTCGTTCTTGAGCTTCTTGTCGTGCTTGTCGCGCTTGGCAAAGGCCGCTTCCAGGGCCTCGTTGATGGTGCGCAGTACCTTGACCCGCGCCCAGCGCTTGTCGTTGGCTTCCACCAGGGTCCAGGGCGAGATTTCGGTGCTTGTGCGGTCAACCATGTCGCAAACCGCCGTGCGATAAAGGTCCCATTTTTCGCGATTGCGCCAATCTTCCTCGGTAATTTTAAAGCGTTTGAACGGGATTTCTTCACGCTCCTGGAAGCGTTCAAGCTGGGTGTCCTTGTCGATGGCCAACCAGAACTTGACCACAATTGCGCCAGCCGCCGTGAGCTGTTCTTCGAAATCATTGATCTCGCCGTAGGCGCGCATCCAGTCCGCCGGGGTGCAAAACCCCTCGACCCGCTCTACCAGCACCCGGCCGTACCAGGAACGGTCAAAAATGGTGAACTTGCCCCGTGCCGGCACCTGACGCCAGAAACGCCACAGATAGGGTTGCGCCCGCTCATCTTCCGAAGGCGCGGCAATCGGCACGATGCTGTACTGGCGCGGGTCGAGCGCAGCGGCCACGCGGCGGATCGAGCCGCCCTTGCCGGCCGCATCGTTGCCCTCAAACACGGCAATCAGCGAGTGGCGGCGCATGCGTTTGTCACGCATCAACCCCGACAAGCGCGCTTGCTCGGTTATCAACTGTTCCTGGTAGTCGTCCTTTTCAAGGTGCTGGGTCATGTCCAGGCAGTCGAGCAGGGTCAGCTCGCCCTGTTTGTCCGGCAAGGGCGGCACGCCGGCCGGCCGGGCAGCGACCTTGGCGGTTTGCAACGCGGCCTGCAGACCGTCGAGCAGAATCCTGCCGACGGTCAGGCTACGGTAATGCGGATCCATGCCCTCGACGATATTCCACGGCGCATAATCGCGACTGGTACGGCGGATGGCCCGCTCGCCGTAGCGCACGAATTTGTCGTAGGTTTTCGATTGCTGCCAGTCCAGCGGGCTGATGCGCCAGCTGTGCAGCGGATCGTCCTTGAGGGTTTGCAGGCGTTCCTTCATTTGTTTTTTGGACAGATGAAACCAGAACTTGAAGATCACCGCGCCTTCATTGCAGAGCATTTTTTCCAGGCGCTCCGCACCGGCGATTGCCTGGTCCAGGACGGCATTCTTGAACAGGCCGTGAACCCGGCCCTGGAGCATCTGGCTGTACCAATTGCCAAAAAACACGCCCATGCGCCCCTTGGCCGGCAGCTGGCGCCAGTAGCGCCAGGCAGGCGGGTGGGCCAGTTCCTCATCGGTCTGGCTGTCAAAAGTGCGTACCTCGATCAGCCGCGGGTCCATCCACTCACTGAGTAACTTGACCGTCTCGCCCTTGCCGGCACCTTCTATACCATTGATCAGCACAATGACCGCAGAGCGCTTTTGCTGCTGCAGTTCGTACTGGGCTTCAAGCAAGGCTTCACGCAGGGCGGGAGCTTCTCTGTCGTAGGTTTCTTTATCGATGACATGACCGATTTCTGCGGATTCGAACATGGAAAGCTCCCTGGCAAGATGTCACAAGCCTAGCGGATTGCTCTGTTTTATGTAGCAAGAAACCACGCAAACCTGTCATGGATCAGTCCCGGCCTGAGCGATCGGCTAGAATGGCGGCCTTGCCGTTGCCGAGCCGCACATGATTACTGAAACTGCCAATGCCCAGATTGACTGGGATGACCAGGGCCGCCCCCATTCGCGGGTGTTTGACGACGTATACTTTTCAGACAAGTCGGGCCTTGATGAAACCCGTTATGTTTTTATTCAACAGAACGCCCTCGCAGAGCGCTTCGCCGCGTTGGTGGCCAATACCCAACTGGTGATTGGCGAAACCGGCTTCGGCACCGGCTTGAATTTTTTATGCGCCTGGCAGTTGTTCGAACAACACGCACACCCCGAGGCCCGCCTGCACTTCATCAGTGTCGAGAAATACCCGCTCACCCGTGATGACCTGCAGCGCGCGTTGGCGCTGTGGCCAGAACTGGCGCCGCTCAGCGAGCAATTGCTGGCCGCCTATTTTGCAATCCACCCGGGTTTCCAGACCCTGACCCTGGCCGATGGCCGAGTCACGCTCACGTTGTTGATCGGGGATGCCCTGGAGCAATTGCCGCAGCTCGACGGCAAAATCGATGCCTGGTTTCTCGACGGTTTTGCCCCGGCGAAAAACCCCGACATGTGGACCCCCGAACTGTTCGCGCAGCTGGCGCGCCTTGCCGCGCCTGGGTCGACGATCAGCACCTTCACCAGTACCGGCTGGGTGCGCCGGGCGTTGAACGAGGCCGGGTTCAAGATGCGCCGCACGCCGGGCATCGGCCACAAGTGGGAGATCCTGCGCGGCACCTTTGTCGGCTTGCCGGCAAACCAGCCAGTACCCCCCACGGTCAAACCCTGGTTTGCCCGCCCGCCCCGGGTCGAAGGCAAGCGCAAGGCTCTGGTGATCGGCGGCGGCCTGTCGGGTTGCGCCAGCGCCAACAGCCTGGCCCGGCGCGGCTGGCAGGTAGTATTACTGGAGCGCCATGAGCGGCTGGCCAAAGAGGCTTCAGGCAACCCCCAGGGCATTCTCTATCTCAAACTCTCTGCCCACGGTACGACCTTGTCGCAGATGATTGTCAGTGGCTTCGGCTATACCCGTCGCCTGCTGGAACACCTGCAACGCGGGCGCGACTGGGATGATTGCGGCGTGCTGCAACTGGGTTTCGATGCCAAGGAAGCTCAGCGTCAGGCGCAACTGGCGGCGGCATTTCCCCCGGCACTGGTGCATCTGCTCGACCAGCACCAGGCACAAGCCCAGGCCGGGATCGAACTGGCCCATGGCGGGCTGTTCTACCCCGAAGGCGGTTGGGTACACCCTCCTGCGCTATGCCACTACCAGACCCTGCACCCCAATGTTCAGGTCCTGACCCACAGTGATGTGGTGCAACTGCACAAGGTCGACGACCAGTGGCAGGCATGCCACGAGGATCGGCTACTGGCCAGCGCGCCGGTGGTGATCCTGGCGGGTGCAGCCGAGGTCAAACGCTTCCCGGCCAGCAGCGGCTTGCCGCTCAAGCGCATTCGCGGGCAAATCACCCAGCTGGCGCAAACACCAAACAGCGCCGTGCTGAAAACAGTGGTCTGTGCCGAAGGCTATGTTGCCCCCGGTCGATTGGGGGAACATACCCTGGGCGCCAGCTTCGACTTCAATAACGAAGACCTGACCACCACCCCCGAAGGCCATCAGGGCAACCTTGATCTGCTGCAGGAAATATCCCCGGATCTGGCCCATCGCCTCGGTGACGAGCAGCTCGACCCGCACACCCTCCAGGGCTGGGCCGCGTTCCGTTGCACCAGCCCGGATTACTTGCCCATCGTCGGCCCGCTGGCGGACCCGGAACAATTCGCCAGCGCCTATAGCGTGTTGCGCAAGGATGCCCGGCAAGTCCCCGACACGGCCTGCCCGTGGCTCGACGGTTTGTACGTCAACAGCGGCCATGGCTCCCGCGGTTTGATTACCGCGCCACTGTCCGGCGAGCTGCTGGCCGCCTGGATCAACGATGAGCCCCTGCCCGTGCCCAGAGCTGTCGCCGAAGCCTGCCTGCCCAACCGGTTTGCCCTGCGCGCACTGATCAAAGGGCTGTAGTGGGGGAATCATGGGATGCCCTGGGTGCCAGCAGTGACTCGGTCATTTGCAGGCTCCAGACATCGACCGCAGCGTCCATGCGCTGACGGAGTTCACCGACCTCACGCAGGTAGCGCTCGCTGTTCATTTCCGGCGAGCGCTTCAACAACTCGCTGAGGGCCTCGAAGTACGGCTCGGTCAAGGCGCTGTATTGCGGCCTGTTAGTGCGAATCAGGTATTCGCGCCAAAACTGGCGGGTGCTGATAAAGATATTCAGGGCCGCGGTTTTCTCGGCCCGCTCGACCTCAAGCCGGGCGATATCCAGGTCCTCCCGGGTGACCCCGGCCAGGGATTTGAACACCATGCTTTCAGGTTGCCCCGGCAGCTCCAGGGCCCGCGCCAGGCCAATCCGGTAAGCCAGGTGTATTTCCAGCTCATCAGGCAGCGGGCCGGCCTGTGCCAGGCGCAACAGATAGTGTTCATGGGCAATCCTGGCGACCTTGTCGAGCCTGAACAGCCCCTTGCCCAGCCCCAGCAACTGGTGCTTTTGCGGCGAGCCCTCCTGGGAGAGGCCCGCCAGCTCCATTTGCACCTCCATCTCACTGAACGTGAAGGCCACACTGTCGGTACAGCTGCGCGGTGAAGCGGCTATGTCCAGCACATCACGGCGTAATACCGAGCTGTCATTGGCCGCCTCGATCATCTCCCAGACCCGCCGGCTCAGGTCCTGACGCACTTCGCGGGCATCTGCCGTGGCAGTGAGACGACTGAGCACGGTGAAAAAGTCTTCCGAGGCCGCATCCGCCCGTAAGCTGTTCCACAGTAGCTCCCTTCGACGCAGCTCCTGGGTGGTGATACCCGCTGTCCAGAACTCGAACGCTGCCGCTTCACTCATCAATTCTTCGCTGTTGATGCCCATGCTGCTGCCACCTTGCATGGCATTGCGTGCCAGGCGCAGGCGGCTGGCGGCCGACAACGGGTTGCCGGTCAGGGAGATATTGCGGGTCACGGCAAGGGGGGCCTGATAGACATGCTCCGGAATCTCGACGATGCGGTTTTCCCTGAGGTCCGCAGACTCCAGGAACGGTCTGGAGATCAAGTCCTGTGGCCAGTGGTCGATCCAGGTCCGGCGCAGATAGACCCGGCGCAGGAAACCCAGATTGCTTAATGCAAGGTTGGGGCCCAACAGATTGTCATTGAGGTTGAGCACCTGCAGCTTGCTCAGGGTATTGAGCACGGCAACATTGCCGGGGTTCAGGTACAGCAGGTTGCGCGCCAGGGACAAACGCCGCAGGTTGGGCATGCGCTCAAGCTGTGCAGGCAAATGAACCATGCGGTTATTGTCCATTTCCAGCAACACCAGCCCGCTGAAATGCTCCAGGAACCTGCTGGCCGTGTCCCGGCAGTTCATATTATTGAGTTTCAACTCCCGCACATGGCTGAAGTCGGCCACCGCGGGCAGCTCAGGAAAGTTGCCCAGGCGAAAACCATCCAGGCTCAGGCTGTGCATGTCCTCGTTGTGTGCCCAGGGGATATGGGTCGGGCTCTTGCGCCAGCAGCGCTCGATCAGCCCGGCTGCCTGGTAGCGGTTTTCGGCGTAATCGTGCATGGCGTCCGCCAACGGCACATCACTGGGCGTGGCATCGATCCACGCTTGCAGGCTTGTCAGCAGCGCCCTTCTCTCGCGCTTGCGTTCACGCAGGATATGCAGCGGCTCGACTCCCCGCTCCACCAGACCGTCAAGGTATTCAATGACCTGCTCATCATCGAAGTCGGAGTAGATCATGCGCACACGGCGCTGCAGCTCCCAGGAGTGGGTACCCGACGTCATCCCGCACAAGGGATAGCCCATTTGCCCGTCAGCCAGGACAACCGGGGCCTTGAAACCCGGTTTGATCGGCTGCATGCCCAGCACCTGAGCTGACTCCTGCCGGGCATTGCTGGCCAGTTTGGCCAGGGCCGCGTTGAAGGACGACGCATCCCGACTTGAACCAAAGCCCATTGCATTGCGCTCAAAGTCGCTCAAAGTCTCGAAAAGCGCCGTCGACAGCGGTACAGGCGCACCTGGCTCAAGAATGTATCCAGCGCCACGCGGCCTGTAGCGCATATAACCCCGGGGCGTCTTGACCAGCACTCGCGGCGGCGTCGTCAGCACGCCGTCCCACAGATGAATCAAGGTGCCGGACAGCGTGTCTTCGCGAATCTCCAGCGCTTTGTCGGCAGGCCAACCGGGCAGTTGCTCGAAGTAATGCAGGGCCAGTCGTTCGGCATCATCATTGGCCTGCGAGCCCAGATAAAACCCCTCGATAGCGCGATTCAACCGCGCTTCGCGCAGATGCACCCGCACCCGCTCGGCCAGGGCCAGGGGCACCTTGCCTGCACGCAAGCCTTCCAGTTGCGGGTTGCTGGCCGACTCGACCAAAGCCTGCGCCACCGTGCGCGGCAATCCCGGAAAATCCCGTTCGATGACCTTGGCTTCAGGTGCCAGGGACTGGTTGAAACGCGCATACAGTTGCTCGAATACCTGACGCTTGTGCTCCCGCGCATAGTTGCCCAGCTCTCGGGCCAAGGCGCGCGCCGATGCTGGCGCTCCCGCCAGCTCGTTGCCCAGCAACGCTTTGGCCTGGGCTTCGGGCAAGGCGGTCAGTACGGCATCCAGCAGTTGGCCTTGCTCAAGCACGGATGCCGTCAGGTTGATATGCGAGGAACTCGGCCACCCTGTACTGCCGTATTGCGCCAGGCTATTGCCCATCTCGTCGACCACGGCCAGCCCCTTGCCCTCAGGCCAGCCCGGCAACCCGGGCAACAGCTGCAACTGCAGATCGGTCCAACGCCGGGAGGCGTATTGACCACTGCTCATCTGCTCGACAAATGTATCGAGCTGGTGGTCGATCACAAAGCGCTTGAGGGTGACGTTCAACAAGGGTGGTGCTGGCAGATTGTCCAGATGGACACGGCGCATGATATCCGGGTGGGTGCCGGTCAGCTCACGCACCTGCTCCAGGGTTTGCTCGTCAAGGGCTGCGGCTTCAGGCCCCAGGCGCCCCAGTAAGGTGGCGCTGTCGGCCCACTCCAGCGGCCGCTCATGCGCATGTTGCCAGGCGCCTTCGTTGTTGTGCAGCAATGCCGGTTTGAACGCCTGGGGCCGGTGAGGATGAGGTATGCGCCACTGTCGGTGCACGGCATCTAACTCGACGGGATAGTGCTTGCCGTTCACTTCCACATGTTGCCTGCCGTTGATACGGAAAAACCCCTGACCGTCGACGGTAAAACGGTGCTCACCCACTGCACCGTGCTCATAGTGCTCAAGGTTTTTGTTCCATAACCGGGCCGTGCCGTCATCGCGGCTAATGGGTTCAAAACCTTCAAAGTGCGCCAGGGTGGCCGCACTCAGGCGCCTGGCTGCAGCCCGCACGGCAGCCACCCCGGCTACAACGGCAGTGTTCACGGCCAGATCCCTGGCGACATTGAGCAGGTGCTCGCGGGCATGGTCGATATCGCCCTGGGTCCAGTCCTCAACCCCCTCATAGACTTCCTTGAGCATGTCGCCGATTGCCACCGCCAGCATCAGGTCGCCCAGAACCGGTACAAACAGGGCCGCGACATTTATCAGCAGCAGCCCTGCCGTTTTGTACAGCTGCCAGCGCTGTTCGCGCTCGCGTTCGTCGAGTACATGGGTCGGTACAGCCAGCAGCTGCGCATCGGCAAACATGTTGCGCAACTGCACGGTACATAGGTAGTGCGCCGCACTCATGGCCTGGGTGCTTGCGGTCAGGCTCAAGTATTCGGGGCGGGCCTGGAGCTTCTGGATAAACAACGGGCGCACGCTCAAGGCCGTGAACTGTGCAAAGAACTTCGCATAGGCCGGGTCCAGCAGCCGGTGCTTCAATTCATCGGTGAACACCTGCAAGGAACTGAACTCGAAAAAAGGCGCCAGCGGATCATTGGGTATATAGGCGATCAGCCGATTGCCGGGATGCAGCAGCAAGGTATCCGCGGAAAAAATCACTACCCCGTCGATCGGCGTGTCCAGGATCGTCAGCGCGCTGAACACCAGCGGCTTGCCATCCAGCTGCACCCCGGGGGGATGGATGGTGCTTTCGGGCCGGGTCAGCGTGGCAAGGATTGTCGTGTAGGCGGTTTGGCTGATTTTTTTCTTCAGGAAGGCGATATGGGCGTCGACCGCCATGTCATGGGTTTTCAGGCAGCGCAGGTTGGCCTGGGTGGCCAGGTGCGCAGGCCCCGGCGTACCCGACGCGTTAACACCCAGAGAATGCTCCAGGTACTGCTGGTACTTGAGCCCCAGATCCAGCCGGCGGCACAGCGCAGCAAAGTGATGGGGCCTGAGCGGGCTGACATGATCCGCCTGCCCGCCCAGGCGAATCTGGCTCTGCGGGTTGAAGCCGTCTTCATGGGCCTCCCGGGCCGAAAAATTTTGCAGGGCAGCCCACAGCAGGGTCTTGGGTTCGTCACGCACCAGGTAGTGCCGAACGGTGCTCAGCAGGGTGTCGTCGGTAATCAGGTGAACATGCACCACTGCCAGGTAGTCGTTGTGGATATTGAGTGACGGCCCGAATTCGCCCATGACCGCTACCGCCAGCAACGCCCCGCAATAAGCCTCGACACTTTGCAGCTCGCCGAATTTCTTGCCGACCAAGCCGTGATAGAAGCGGCTATGGGCCATAGAGGCATCCAGCGCGGTGATGATCTGCGGATCGGCGCCCAGCAACCATTTGGGCATATGGCCATGCACCAGTTCCAGCGGCTCAAGGTCACTGAGTGTGGTATCGCGGGCATTCAGCGGAGGGGTGTGGCGGGCCATATCCGGTCTTCTGCAGGTCAGTGAGTGCCTAACCTAGCGCCGCATCATGGCTGCAGTGACATAGATAGTTATATGCCCCTCGATAAATGCCGGTGCCCTGCCCGCAACACAACCATCGGTAATTTTTATTGAACGATCCGGGCACAGGTCACTCGATAAAACACGGTCATTTATGGCGATGCGGGTGGGTACAACCCCGCACCGCGCGGGCCGGTGACACGGCCGAAGGCTGTTTCGCCCTTTAAAACCGGGCCCAAGCGCTACGAAGCGTCCCGCAAAGACGCTGACACATCCCTGTAGCACCACATGCAGAAATACCAAGGATTTACACACCATGTGCGGATTAGCTGGCGAGTTACGTTTTGATCAACACCCTGCCGACCTGGCAGCCATCGAACGCATCACCCACCACCTTGCACCTCGTGGCCCCGATGCCTGGGGGTTTCACAGCCAGGGGCCGGTTGCCCTTGGCCATCGTCGCCTGAAAATCATGGATTTGTCCGACGGCTCGGCCCAGCCGATGGTCGACAGCCAGCTGGGATTGTCCCTGGCCTTCAACGGCGCGATCTATAACTTCCCCGAGCTGCGGGCCGAGCTTGAAACCCTGGGTTACAGCTTTTATTCCGACGGCGATACCGAAGTGCTGCTCAAGGGCTATCACGCCTGGGGCGAGGCGCTGCTGCCCAAGCTCAATGGCATGTTTGCTTTCGCCATCTGGGAGCGCGACGCCCAGCGCCTGTTTATCGCCCGTGATCGCCTGGGGGTCAAACCGCTGTACCTGTCGCGCACCGGCGAGCGCCTGCGCTTTGCCTCGACCCTGCCCGCGCTGCTCAAGGGCGGTGATATCAGCCCGATGCTCGACCCGGTGGCCCTCAACCATTACCTGAATTTTCACGCCGTGGTGCCCGCCCCCCGCACCCTGATTGCCGGCATTGAGAAACTGCCGCCCGCCACCTGGCTGCGCATCGACGCCAATGGCCATACCGAGCAGAAAACCTGGTGGACCCTGCCCTACGGCCCCCATGCCGATGAAGCCAACCTGACCCTGGAAGACTGGCGCGACCGCGTGCTCGACAGCACCCGCGAAGCCGTGGCCATCCGCCAGCGTGCAGCGGTGGATGTCGGCGTGCTGCTATCAGGCGGTGTCGATTCCAGCTTGCTTGTGGGCTTGCTGCGGGATGTTGGCGTACAGGACCTGTCGACCTTTTCCATCGGTTTTGAGGACGCAGGCGGCGAGCGCGGTGATGAATTCCAGTATTCGGATTTGATCGCCAAGCATTACGGCACTCGCCATCACCAACTGCGCATTGGCGAACACGAGATCATCGAGCAACTGCCTGCGGCCTTTCGCGCCATGAGCGAGCCGATGGTCAGCCATGACTGCATCGCCTTTTACCTGCTGTCCCGCGAGGTCGCCAAGCATTGCAAGGTGGTGCAAAGCGGCCAGGGTGCTGACGAACTGTTTGCCGGCTATCACTGGTACCCACAAGTGGACGGCGCCAGCGATCCTTATGCCGCGTACCGCGAAGCCTTTTTCGACCGCAGTTACGACGAGTACAAGGCCACGGTCCAGCCACAATGGCTAACAGCCAATGACGCTGCTGGCGACTTTGTGCGTGAGCATTTCGCACAGCCGGGAGCCCAGGCCGGGGTGGACAAGGCCCTGCGCCTGGACAGCACCGTGATGCTGGTGGATGACCCGGTCAAACGAGTGGACAACATGACGATGGCCTGGGGCCTTGAAGCCCGCACGCCGTTTCTGGATTACCGCCTGGCCGAGCTGTCGGCGCGAATTCCGGCGCGCTTCAAATTGCCTGACGGCGGCAAGCAGGTACTCAAGGAAGCCGCACGGCTGGTGATCCCCAGCGAAGTCATCGACCGCAAAAAAGGCTATTTCCCGGTGCCGGGGCTCAAGCACTTGCAGGGCAACACCCTCAACTGGGTGCGCGACCTGCTGCTGGACCCGAGCCAGGATCGCGGCCTGTTCCAGCCAGCCATGCTTGACCAGTTGCTGACCAACCCGCAAAGCCAGCTGACGCCCCTCAACGGCTCCAAGCTGTGGCAACTGGCCGCCCTGAACCTGTGGCTGAGCGAACAAGGAATCTGATCGATGAAACCTCTCGCTACGGCTTATAGCCAGCGTTTACTGCGTGGCCAGACGCCTTCTTACGAGCGCCTGCAAGCCCGCTTTGCCGAAGACGGCAGCGAACTGAGTGCCTGCCCCGTGGCCGTACATTGCGGCTGGGGCCGACTGTTGATCGGGCATACCTTTCCCGACCCCGCCACCCTGGCCGAAGAGCTGCTTAACGAGCAGCCCGGCGAGCGCGATATTGCCCTGTATGTCGCCGCGCCCCAGCAGGTGCTGGCGCAGTCGCCGCAACAACTGTTCCTCGACCCCTCGGATACACTGCGCCTGTGGTTTACCGATTACCGCCAGGCCACCCGCGTGTTTCGCGGCTTCCGTATCCGCCGCGCACAAAGCGAGGCGGACTGGAGCGCGATCAACACCCTGTACCTGTCACGCTCCATGCTGCCCATCGACCCGACCCTGCTGACCTCGCGCCACGAGGGCGGCCCGGTGTACTGGATGGCCGAAGACGAGGACAGCGGCGCGGTGATCGGCAGTGTCATGGGCTTGAACCATCACACCGCGTTCAACGACCCTGAAAACGGCAGCAGCCTCTGGTGCCTGGCGGTCGACCCGCTCTGTTCACGCCCGGGAGTGGGTGAAGTGCTGGTACGGCATCTGGTCGAGCACTTTATGAGCCGCGGCCTGAGCTATCTCGACCTGTCGGTGCTGCATGACAATGCCCAGGCCAAGAACCTCTACGCCAAACTGGGCTTTCGCACCCTGTCGACCTTTGCCATCAAGCGCAAGAACGGCATCAACCAGCCGCTGTTTCTGGGGCCTGGCCCCGAGGTCGGGCTTAACCCCTATGCCAGCATCCTCGTTGAAGAAGCCTATAAACGTGGCATCGACGTGCAGATTGACGACGCGGCCGCCGGTCTGTTCACCCTTAGCCACGGCGGGCGACGGATTCGTTGCCGCGAGTCCCTCAGCGACCTGACCAGCGCCATCAGCATGAGCCTGTGCCAGGACAAGTGCCTGACCCACAAGGTGCTGAGCCAGGCAGGCCTGAACGTGCCGACCCAGCAACTGGCGGGCAATGCCGATGACAACCTGGCGTTTGTCGAGCAGCACGGCCGGGTGGTGGTCAAGCCGGTGGATGGCGAACAAGGCAATGGCGTCGCGGTGGACCTGCACAGCATCGAGCAGGTGCAACAGGCCATCGAGGCAGCGCGGGCGTTCGACAGCCGGGTGCTGCTCGAAAGTTTTCACGAAGGCCTCGACCTGCGCATCGTGGTGATCGGCTTTGAAGTGGTGGCTGCCGCCATTCGCCGTCCCGCGCAAGTCATAGGTGACGGTCAGCACCGCGTCCAGCGCTTGATCGAGGCGCAAAGCCGTCGGCGCCAGGCCGCCACCGGTGGCGAAAGCCGCATCCCGCTGGACGCCGAAACGCTGCGTACCGTACAGGCCGCAGGCTATGACTACGACAGCATCCTGCCCGCCGGGCAGGTGCTGACCGTGCGCCGCACCGCCAACCTGCATACCGGCGGCTGCCTGGAGGACGTCACCGCCGTGCTGCACCCGGTGCTGGCCGACGCCGCCATCCGCGCAGCCAGGGCCCTGGATATTCCGGTAGTGGGGCTCGACCTGATGGTGCCCGCCGCCGACCAACCCGACTATGTATTTATTGAAGCCAACGAGCGCGCCGGGCTGGCCAACCATGAGCCGCAGCCCACCGCCGAGCGCTTTATCGATTTGTTGTTTCCCCACAGTCAGCCTGCTCAATAGCTGACCGGCCCTCAGGAGTTTTTATGAACCGCAGCCTCCCTGAACCCGACCTCGACTACCTGCAACGGGTATTGCTGGAAATGCTCGCCATTCCCAGCCCCACCGGTTTTACCGACACCATCGTGCGTTATGTCGCCGAGCGCCTCGACGAATTGGGGATCCCTTTTGAACTGACCCGCCGCGGCACCTTGCGCGCCACCCTCAAAGGCCAGAAAAACAGCCCGGACCGCGCCGTGTCCGCGCACCTGGACACCATTGGCGCCAGCGTGCGGGCGATCAAGGACAACGGCCGGCTGGTGTTGGCACCTGTCGGTTGCTGGTCGAGCCGGTTTGCCGAAGGCAGCCGCGTCAGCCTGTTTACCGACAACGGCGTGATCCGCGGCAGTGCCCTGCCATTAATGGCTTCTGGCCACGCCTTCAATACCGGCGTGGATGAACTGCCGATCAGTTGGGACCATATCGAGTTGCGCCTGGATGCCTACTGCGCCACCCGCGCGGATTGTGATTCGCTGGGGGTCAATATCGGTGATTTCGTGGCCTTCGACCCACTGCCGGAATTTACCGAAAGTGGCCATATCAGCGCGCGGCACCTTGATGACAAGGCGGGTGTGGCGGCCCTGCTCGCGGCCCTGAAAGCCATTGTCGACAGTGGCGAACAGCCCCTTATCGACTGTCATCCACTGTTTACCATCACCGAAGAAACCGGCAGCGGCGCGGCTGCAGCATTGCCGTGGGATGTGAGCGAGTTTGTCGGGATCGATATTGCGCCGGTAGCACCAGGCCAGCATTCAAGCGAACATGCGGTGAGTGTGGCGATGCAGGATTCGGGCGGTCCCTATGACTATCACCTGTCGCGGCATTTACTGGGATTGGCCACTGAAAATGAGTTGCCGGTGCGCCGGGACATGTTCCGTTATTACTTCAGCGATGCCCATTCGGCCGTCACTGCCGGGCATGATATTCGGTGCGCCTTGCTGGCGTTTGGTTGCGATGCGACCCACGGGTATGAGCGCACCCATATCGACAGCCTGGCGGCGTTGAGCCGATTGCTGGGGGCTTACATCCTCAGCCCGCCGGTTTTTGCCAGCGATGCGCAGCCAGCGCAGGGTTCACTGGATCGCTTCAGCCATCAGATCGAGCACGATGCGCAGATGGAAAGCGACACGCGAGTGCCGTCGGTAGAGAGTCTAGTGGGGGAAAATCGGAGCTGAGACAAGGTCAAAAGCCCCTCACCCTAACCCTCTTCCAAGGGGAGAGGGCCAGGGGACTGACCGCACGCGGTTTCAAAAGCACCACAAATCAGCTCCCTCTCCCTCCGGGAGAGGGTTGGGGTGAGGGCAGCGTCAGACCTGCGCCTGAGCCCCTTCAAACCACGCCAGCTTCTCACGCAGCAAAACCACTTCGCCCACAATCACCAGCGTAGGCGCATGCACTTCATGCTCCGCCACCAGGGTAGGCAAATCGGCCAGAGTGCCGGTAAACACGCGCTGGTTGGACGTAGTACCCTGCTGAATCAAGGCCGCCGGGGTATCCGCCGAACGACCATGCTTGATCAACTGTTCGCAGATGATCGGCAAACCCACCAGGCCCATGTAGAACACCAGGGTTTGCGCTGGCGCAACCAGATCGTTCCAGGGCAGGTTGCTGGTACCGTCCTTCAGATGCCCGGTAACAAAGCGCACAGACTGCGCGTAGTCACGATGGGTCAGCGGAATCCCGGCATAGGCCGCGCAACCACTGGCTGCGGTAATGCCCGGCACTACCTGGAACGGAATCCCGTGGGCCGCCAGCTCTTCGATTTCTTCACCGCCACGGCCAAAGATAAACGGATCGCCACCCTTGAGCCGCACCACGCGCTTGCCCTGTTTGGCCAGATCCACCAGTTGCTGGTTGATCTGATCCTGCGGCACGGCATGGTCAGCGCGACGCTTGCCGACATAAATCCGCTCGGCATCGCGACGGCACAGTTCAAGAATCGCCGGCGCCACCAGGCGGTCGTACAGCACCACGTCCGCTTGCTGCATCAAGCGCAGCGCACGGAACGTGAGCAAGTCAGGATCGCCCGGCCCGGCACCCACCAGATACACCTCACCGGTGGTCAGCGCTGCCTTGCCCTCAATCTTGGCCACCAGCAAACGCTCGGCTTCAGCAGCCTGCCCGGCCAGCAGGCGATCGGCAATCGGGCCTTGAAACACATCTTCCCAAAACCCGCGACGCTGCTGCACATCAGGAAACAGACCCTTGACCCGGGCACGGAAACGCGCTGCGAGGCCCGCCAACTGACCATAGGTCGAAGGAATCCAGGTTTCGATCTTGGCGCGGATCAACCGCGCCAGCACTGGCGCATCGCCGCCACTGGAGATGGCGATCACCAAGGGCGAACGGTCGACAATCGCGGGGAAGATCACGCTGCACAAGGCAGGAGCATCCACCACATTGACCGGCACGCAGCGGCGGTGGGCATCGGCAGAGACCTGGGCGTTGAGTGGCTCATCGTCGGTGGCGGCGATGATCAGGACGCAACCTTCAAGGTCGGCCTCGACATAACCGCGCAGCACCTGTTCGCCACCGCTGCTGTTTATCAACTCGCACAACTGTGGCTCCATGGCGGGTGCGACCACCCGCAGCACCGCACCGGCATCGGCCAGCAGGCGAGACTTGCGCAAGGCAATCTCCCCGCCGCCAACCACCAGTACACGGCTGCCACGCAGGTTATGAAACAGCGGCAGAAACTCCATTTAGCCGATGACCTCAATGCCGCCCATGTAAGGCTTGAGTACGTCAGGCACACGGATCGAACCGTCAGCCTGCTGGTAGTTTTCCAGCACGGCGACCAGGGTACGGCCTACAGCCAGACCGGAACCGTTGAGGGTGTGCACCAGCTCAGGCTTGTTGGTTTCCGGGTTACGGAAACGCGCCTGCATGCGACGGGCCTGGAAATCACCGCAGTTGGAGCACGACGAAATCTCGCGGTATTTGTCCTGGCTTGGAACCCACACTTCCAGATCGTAGGTCTTGACCGCGCTGAAACCCATGTCGCCGGTGCACAGCGCCAAGGTGCGGTAAGGCAGCTCCAGCAGTTGCAGGACTTTTTCGGCATTGCCGACCAGGCCTTCCAGCGCGTCCATCGAGGTAGACGGTTCAACGATCTGGACCATTTCAACCTTGTCGAACTGGTGCTGGCGGATCATGCCGCGGGTATCGCGACCCGATGCACCTGCCTCGCTGCGGAAGCACGGGGTGTGCGCCACCAGCTTGATCGGCAGGGCTTTGTGCTCGACGATTTCGCCAGCCACGATGTTGGTCAAGGTCACTTCAGCCGTCGGGATCAGGTAGAAATCGGCTTCGCCTTCACGGCTGATCTTGAACAGTTCTTCTTCGAACTTCGGCAACTGGCCAGTGCCTTGCAGCGCCGGGGCCTGAACCAGATAAGGCGTGTAGGCCTCTTCGTAGCCGTGCTCGCCGGTATGCAGGTTGATCATGAACTGGGCCAAGGCGCGATGCAGGCGGGCAATCGGGCCGCGCAGCAGGGCAAAGCGGGCACCGGAGAGCTTGGCGGCGGTTTCAAAGTCCAGCCAGCCATGCTGCTCGCCGAGGGCGACGTGGTCCTTGATTTCAAAATCGAAGGCAGTCGGCGTGCCCCAGCGACGGATTTCGACGTTGCCGTCTTCGTCAGCGCCTACCGGCACGGAAGCGTCCGGCAGGTTGGGCAGGCCCAGCAGGATGGCGTCCAGCTCGGTCTGGATCACGTCCAGCTCGGCCTTGCCATTGGCCAGGTCGCTGCCCATGGTTTCAACACTGGCCATCAGTGGCGCGATGTCTTCACCGCGTGCCTTGGCCTGACCAATGCTTTTGGAGATGGCATTGCGCTCGGCCTGCAACTTCTCGGTCAGGGTCTGGACTTCTTTACGCTTGGCTTCCAGCGCGTCGATGCGCGCCACGTCCAGCGTGAAGCCACGGGATGCCAGGCGATCCGCTACGTCCTGCAGGTTGCTACGTAACAGTTTGGAATCGAGCATGTCGGTTTCTCGTTTATCAAAGTTTGGTCAGGGACAGGCCAGCCCAGGTTGCGAGCAGCCCGCCGAATACGCTGAGGGCCGCATAGCCCAGTGCCAGTGGCACTTGCCCGCTTTCCAGCAGGCGCACCGTATCCAGTGAAAAGGATGAAAAAGTGGTCAAGCCACCCAGGAAACCGACCATCAGCCCGGCGCGGACTTCAATCGGTACTTCCGGGCGAATCAGAAAAAGTCCGTAAAGGAGGCCTATCAACAGGCAGCCCACGATATTAACGGCCAATGTCGCGGTATAAAAGTGCCGCGGCCAATTGGCGTTGATCCAGTTACCTGTAGCGAAGCGCAACAATGTACCTGTAATGCCGCCAACCGAGACGGCTACTACCAATGGAATCACGGTTTTCTCCGTTGTTTGGGGCTGGCCCGGTCGAGTGCAGCGAGATGCTTGAGCTTCTCGCCGATTTTCAACTCCAGCCCGCGAGGAACAGGCTGGTACAGGTTCAAGGGCTCCAGTTCGTCCGGGTAGTAGTCTTCGCCTGCGGCGTAGGCATCCGGCTCATCATGGGCATAGCGATACTCATCGCCATAGCCCAGTTGCTTCATCAGCTTGGTCGGCGCGTTGCGCAAATGCAGCGGCACTTCCAGCGAGCCATATTCGGCGGCACTGCGCAGTGCAGCCTTGAACCCCATATACACGGCGTTGCTTTTCGGCGCGCAGGCCAGGTAGGTGATAGCCTGGGCCACCGCCAGCTCGCCTTCCGGGCTGCCGAGCCGCTCTTGCACGTCCCAGGCCGACAGGCACAGGCTCAGGGCTCGCGGGTCGGCGTTGCCGATGTCTTCACTGGCCATGCGCACCACGCGCCGGGCGATATAGAGCGGGTCGCAACCGCCGTCGATCATGCGCGCAAACCAGTACAGGGCACCGTCAGGGTTGGAGCCGCGTACTGACTTGTGCAACGCCGAAATCTGGTCATAAAAGGCTTCGCCGCCCTTGTCGAAACGGCGCTGGGTATCGCCCAGCAGGTTGTGCAGCAGGTCGGTGCCGATTTCGCTGTGGTCTTCGGCCAGGTCCGAGGCGTTTTCCAGCAGGTTGAGCATGCGCCGGCCATCGCCGTCAGTGGCCCGCAGCAAAATCTGGAAACCTTCATCGCTGAGGGTCAGGCCGCGCTTGCCCAGGCCCTTGTCCTCGGTTAGCGCCCGCTGCACCAGCTTGCGCAACGCCGCTTCATCGAGGCTTTTGAGCACATAGACCCGTGCACGCGACAGCAAGGCGTTGTTCAGTTCAAACGAGGGGTTTTCGGTAGTGGCACCGATAAAGATCAGGGTGCCATCTTCCACATAGGGCAGGAACGCATCCTGCTGCGACTTGTTGAAGCGATGCACTTCGTCGACAAACAGGATGGTGCGCCGGCCATACTGGCCCGCCTGCTGCTTGGCGATTTCGACGGCCTGGCGGATCTCCTTGACCCCGGCCAGGACTGCCGAGACGGTTTCGAAATGCGCATCCGAGACTTCCGCCAGCAACCGCGCCAGGGTGGTCTTGCCCACGCCCGGCGGGCCCCAGAAGATCATCGAATGCAGCGCGCCCTGCTCCAACGCCTCACGCAAGGGCTTGCCGCGGGCGAGCAAGTGTTGCTGGCCAACGTACTCGTCCAGGTTGGCCGCACGCAAACGCGCAGCCAGCGGTTGGGCTATCGGGGCACTTCGAAACAGATCCATGGGCAGCGTTTAAAACCTCTTCCAGGGCTTATTCCTGGATGACATCAGCCCCTTTCGGGATATCGAACTTGAACTTGGAAGCCGGGATCGGCTCGTTGACCTTGACCCCGGTGAACAGGATGTTGGTGCGCTGGCCCACGCTGTCGATCAACTGCATGTCGTTGATCTTGCCACCACGAAAGGACAGGCGCAGGGAATCGAACAACGTGTCCTTGGTCTTGGGCTTTAGGGTGAAGTCCATTACGTCACCGGCCTGTTTGGAGGTGATGTCGAAACTTTCGCTGATTTTCGACACATCACCCGACAACAGCAGGGCCGGGGTCTGGGTCAGGCGCTGATCCAGCTTCTTGATCGTGACCTGCTCCAGGTCCGGGTCCCACAGCGAGACTTTCTGGCCATCGGAGACCATCAGTTGCTCCTGGGGAGCGTCGGTGTGCCAGTAAAACAGCCCCGGCCGCTTGACCGACATGTCACCGGCAGTTTCCTGCAACTGGGTGCCGCTGCCATCGAGGGTCAGCTGGGAAAAACGGGCGGTGATGGTATCAGAGCCCAACAGTTGGCCAAGACGTTTCACACTCTCGGCGTCGGCATGGGCCGACAGCGAAGAAAAAGCCAGTACCGGTAGCAACAGCATGCTGACAAAACGCATGGACATCCTCATTGATTAGTTAGCAGCCCTGGGGCAGCTCAATCGCGCATCGGGGCCGGCGCCAATACTTCGCGCGAGCCGTTAGTGTTCATCGAGGTTACGACCCCGGCCATTTCCATGGATTCAATCATTCGCGCAGCGCGGTTGTAACCGATCTTCAATTTGCGTTGTACCGCAGAAATCGAGGCACGACGGCTTTCAAGCACAAACTGTACAGCTTCGTCATACAGGGCATCGGTTTCCGGGTCGTCGCCGCCTTCGCTGCCACCGCCTTCAAAGCCGCTACCCGCCTCTTCAACACCGTTGAGGATATCCTCGTTGTAGTCCGGAGCGCCGCGCAGTTTCCAGGCTTCAACCACGCGGTGAACTTCATCGTCGGACACAAACGCGCCGTGAACCCGGATCGGCAGGCTGGTGCCGGGCGGCATGTAGAGCATGTCACCGTGGCCCAACAGTTGCTCGGCGCCACCCTGGTCGATGATGGTGCGCGAGTCGATCTTGCTCGATACCTGGAACGCCATGCGGGTGGGGATGTTGGCCTTGATCAGGCCGGTGATCACGTCCACCGACGGGCGCTGGGTCGCGAGGATCAAGTGGATGCCCGCTGCCCGCGCCTTCTGGGCGATACGGGCGATCAGTTCTTCAACCTTCTTGCCGACGATCATCATCATGTCGGCAAATTCGTCGACCACCACCACGATGGTGGGCAACTTCACCAGCAGCGGCGCTTCGTCGTGAATGCTTTCGCGCTTGTACAACGGGTCGACCAGCGGTTCGCCGGCGTCCTGGGCGTCCTTGACCTTCTGGTTGAAACCGGCAAGGTTGCGCACGCCCATCTTGGCCATCAGCTTGTAGCGGCGCTCCATCTCGGCAACGCTCCAGCGCAGGGCGTTGGCGGCGTCCTTCATGTCGGTGACCACCGGGCACAGCAGGTGCGGAATGCCTTCGTAGATCGACAGTTCAAGCATTTTCGGGTCGATCATGATCAGTTTGGCGTCTTCCGGGCCAGACTTGAACAAAATCGACAGGATCATGGCGTTAACGCCCACAGATTTACCGGAACCGGTGGTACCGGCTACCAGCAAGTGCGGCATTTTTGCCAGGTCAGTGATCACCGGGCGACCGCCGATATCATGGCCCAGGGCCAGGGCTACCGGCGACTTGGCGTTGTCGTACTCAGGGGTCGACAACACTTCGGAGAAGCGCACGATCTGGCGGTCTTCGTTGGGAATCTCGATACCGACCGTGGTTTTACCCGGGATAACCTCAACCACCCGCACGCTGGTCACGGCCAGCGAACGCGCCAGGTCCTTGGCCAGGTTGGCAATGCGGCTGACCTTTACCCCGGCAGCAGGTTGAATTTCATAACGGGTAATGACCGGGCCCGGGTGGATCGAGTCCACCGTCACCTCAACGCCGAATTCCTTGAGCTTGATTTCCAGCAAATGGCCAACGGCTGCCAGGGATTCAGGGGAGTAATTGAGTTGTTTTTTCTCGGCCGGGTCCAGAATCGAGATTGGCGGCAAGGTGCCTTCAACGGCGCTGTCCACAAACAACGGCGCCTGTTTCTCTTTTTGCACACGCTTGCTTGGCTCGGGCGCCTTGGGCGGTGCCGGGGCAATCACTGCCGGCACGTGTTTTTCACGCTCGGACATGTGCTTGCTCAACGCCTGCTCGCGCTCGATCAGACGTTCCTTGGCCTTGGCCTGCTCACGCTTGTCGGGAACGCTTGGCGCGACCACTTCATTGACCCGGGCATCCACTTCGCGCAGCTTGGCCTGCAACTGCTTGCGCTCGTTGCGTTCGGCCCACCAGCGGTTGGCCGCGCCCTGGATCAGCTCGAACAGGTCGAGGGTGATCTTGCCCGTCACGTCCATGACCTTGAACCATGACAGGTCAGTGAACACCGTCAGGCCAAACAGGAACAGCGCGATCAGCAACAGGGTACTGCCCTGGATGTTCAGTGCATTCCTGGCCAGGTCGCCCAGGCTTTCGCCTAGCGCCCCTCCCGCCCCCGCCGGCAGGCCCGAGGCAGAATGGAAATGGATATGGGCCAGGGCGGCGCCCGAGATCACCAGGAAGATCAGGCCCACCAGCCGCCACGAAAACAGCCAGCCGCTCCACTGCCAGGGCTGATGCCGCTCGCGAAAGATCTGGTACGCCTTGACCGCCAGCAGCAGCGGGAAAATATAGGCAAAGTAACCCAGCACCATAAACAGGATGTCAGCACTGTAGGAGCCGGCTGGCCCGCCGAAGTTCTGCACATCCACCACACGGCTGTTATGGCTCCAGCCGGGGTCGTCCTTGCCGTAGGTCAGCAAGGCCATGATCAGGAACAGGCACAGGGCGCCGATAGCGATCAATGCACCTTCCTTGAGCCGGTAGTGCAATTGCTGACGCCAGAGAGGAACTGCTTTGGGTGCTGCTGTGGATTTCTTCAAAACGGGTCTTTTCCTGCGCCTGTGGCGCGCCCAACTATTAATTGACTAATGTGACTGCAAAATACTGCTCATGACGAGCAGGCGACAAGTTCGGACGTGAAATGAACCCTGCCCTGTATTATTGCGTGCTGCAACGTGGAGCAGTTTAGATCAGCTCATACAGGCAGGCCATTGTACGGGTTTGAGCCGTCGACGCCATGCTGGCCGTGACAGCCCAGAATGCGCCAATTTGAGCATGTATTACCTTTTGTGACAAAGACTTATACCAGCTGCAAAACCGGGCTTGTATTTAACTGGCAGATCGACTGAGACCGCACTTGCGTGACAGAGTTGCAGCCGCCTCCCCTTCTTCGGTAAGACTCAATGCCATGCTGACCTGGTTAAAACGCGACACCCTGACATTTCCGCCACTGGCCAAAGCCATGCGCGAGCCCAACGGCCTGTTGGCGGCCGGGGGTGACCTGTCTGCCGACCGGCTGATCCAGGCCTATCGCCATGGCTGTTTTCCGTGGTTCAGCGAAGGCCAGCCGATCCTCTGGTGGTCACCTGATCCGCGTACGGTACTGTTCCCTGAAGAGCTGCATGTGTCACGCAGCCTGGGCAAACTGCTGCGCAAGCAACGCTATCAGGTGAGTTTTGACCGCGATTTTGCCGCCGTAATCCAGGCCTGTGCCGCACCCCGAGACTATGCAGACGGCACCTGGATTACCGACGACATGCAAGACGCCTATATCGAACTGCATGCCCGCGGCCATGCCCATTCGGTAGAAGTGTGGGACAAAGGCGAGCTGGTGGGCGGCCTGTATGGCCTGGCGATGGGCCAGCTGTTTTTTGGCGAGTCCATGTTCAGTCGTGCCGACAATGCCTCCAAATTCGGCTTTGCCACCCTGGTCAGGCAGTTGCAAGCCTGGGGATTTGTGCTGATTGATTGCCAGATGCCCACCGACCACCTGCAAAGCCTGGGCGCGCGTTCAATCCCGCGTCAGCTGTTTGCCGACTATCTGCAAAAACATCTGGACCTGCCCACAACTGCACAGTGGGTTTAGTAGGCGACTTTTGCGCTCTGGCTTACACTTAATTTAAAGATTTCCCGAGGGCTCATCATGACCGAGTTGGCGCGTTTGAAGTTTTATGCCACTCAACCTCACGCTTGCAGCTACTTGCCTGACGAACAGGCCACCACGCTGTTCCTCGACCCCAGTCAGCCGATGGATGTGCAGGTTTATGCCGACTTGTCCGAGATGGGCTTCCGGCGCAGTGGCGACCATCTCTATCGCCCGCACTGCCTGAAGTGCGATGCCTGCACCCCGGCGCGCATCCCTGTAGCCCGCTTCCTGCCAAATCGTCAGCAAAAACGCATTTTCAAGCGCAATGCCGACTTGCAGGTACAGGCGGTAAAACCGGCGTTCAGCGAAGAGAACTTCGATCTTTACCAGCGTTATATCGAACAGCGCCATGCCGATGGCGACATGTACCCGCCCAGCCGGGATCAATTTTCGACCTTCCTGGTGCGCGACCTGGCGTTTTCCAGGTTCTACGAGTTCCGCCTCGATGGCCGTTTAATGGCAGTGGCGGTCACGGACGTGCTGCCCAACGGCCTGTCGGCGGTGTACACCTTCTACGATCCCGACGAGGAGCGGCGCAGCCTGGGCCGCTACGGGATCCTATGGCAAATTGCCGAAGCCCGGCGCCTGGGGCTGGATGCGCTGTACCTGGGGTACTGGATCAAGAACTGCAAAAAGATGAATTACAAGACCGAATATCGGCCCATTGAGCTATTAATCAACCAGAGATGGAGCTCTCTTGATTGAACCCTTGGCTTAACCCCCATTTTTCGGGCACAATGCACGCCGCTTTTGCCTGGCGCAGTTGCACCGGGCCATTCATTGGACACCGAGGGCTTTACTGCATGTCGAAAGAAGACAGCTTCGAAATGGAAGGCACTGTCGTCGACACCCTGCCCAACACCATGTTTCGTGTGGAGTTGGAAAATGGGCACGTCGTAACCGCGCATATCTCCGGCAAGATGCGCAAGAACTACATTCGTATTCTTACCGGTGACAAAGTGCGCGTCGAGCTGACGCCCTATGACTTGAGCAAAGGGCGCATCACTTACCGCGCTCGCTAAGCAAGTCAATACAAAACGCCCGGCTCTGCCGGGCGTTTTTGTTTGCCCGCGATTTGAGTCTATACCCAGGACCTGTGGGAGCGGGCTTGCTCGCGATGCAAGCGGCGCGATATTCCTGCTTAACCGCAGCGCTGCCATCGCGAGCAAGCCCGCTCCCACAAGGTGTGTGTAACCAGGCGAATATCCCGCACCAACAATGAGTGCTGCGCACTTCAAACTTCTATACCTGTAACTTTCCTGTCATATTAAGTACCTACCCAGCGAACCACACCAACAACTTCCAAACTTCCTGAACCCTTGCTGTACCAGACACACTTACCGGGCTTTAAAGTTGACGCACCACCGCCACCTGAGTAGATTGCACAGGTCGGTCATTCAGGCCGCCTATAAACTTCACAAAAGAAGCCAATGGACACAGTATCTAGTCGCTGTCCGGTCACCGTAAATACGGCGCTCCGGACACCAAACCCAAACATTGACGGGACTCGCCTGCACGGCGAGGTCAACTGCGCTAGAGCCTGACGCTCCAACGTAACGACCTCACCGGCAGCTGTCCGGTCACGAGGTGTGTTATGACCTTTAAATCCCATGCACTACCCGGCGTCCGCGCCTTTGCCTCGAGCATGCGCGTCAAACTTTCCCGCGAGCCCACTTACGTTCGCGCGCTAAAATCGCCCTTCCACACCCCCGCTTTCGACGTTAAACCAGCGCATCGCCAGGTGCATTGGCGCGTCAGCCCTGCCACCGGCCAACTGGAGCAGCGCTGGAGCATGGCCGACTCCCAGGACCCGCAGAGTCGGTTCTTGCACTGATTTTCAACTTTTAAATAAACCTGCCAATCAACTGGAGCTCCTTATGGAAGAAGCCAGTAGCTGCCCGCTGCGTGCCTGTTAATTAATTAGCAGCAGCGGGACTTTAAGCGCACTTAACACTTCAATTAAACCGATTGCGAAGTTTGCGACTCGGCATACATTGGCTCGCCTTTTAAAAGGCAATTCAATATATGCCCGGTCAAGAGTTGGCGACAGGAGTACTCATTATGAGCGCCGTAAAAAACACTAAAGTTCGGGACAAGAACAGCACCAGCGACAGCAACAAACTGTCCATGCGTGCCGCTCGGGAAGCACAGAACGGCCTTTCGGCCACTCTGGCCAATGTACGCGCCACCACTGCCGGCCTGACCGAAGAGCAAGCCGCCGAGCGCCTGCAGACCGAGGGCTACAACGAAGTGGCCCATGACAAGCCGCCTCATGCCTTCGTGCAATTCATGCTGGCCCTGCACAATCCGTTTATCTATGTGTTGCTGACCCTGGGCGTGATCAGTTTTTTCACTGACTACTGGCTGCCGGAACGGGACGGCGAAGAAGGCGATCTGACCAAAGTCATCATCATTGGCTTGATGGTCGGCCTCAGCAGCCTGCTGCGCTTCTGGCAGGAGCACCGCTCGGCCAAGTCCGCCGAAGCACTCAAGGCCATGGTCCGCACTACCGCGACCGTGGTGCGGCGCGACAACAGCGGCACCCGCACCTCGGTGCATGAAGTGCCGATGCGTGAACTGGTGGCGGGGGATATCGTGCAACTGTCGGCCGGCGACATGATCCCGGCGGATATTCGCCTGATCGAATCCCGCGACCTGTTTATCAGCCAGGCCGTGCTCACCGGCGAAGCCTTGCCCGTAGAGAAGTACGACACCCTGGGCGATGTCACGCAAAAATCCGCCTCCAGCACCGGCGCCGACCAGAGCAACCTGCTGGACCTGCCCAATATCTGCTTTATGGGCACCAACGTGGTCAGCGGCACAGCGCGCGCCGTGGTGGTGGCCACCGGGCCACGCACCTATTTCGGCTCGCTGGCCAAGGCTATCGTCGGTTCGCGCACGCAAACCGCATTCGACCGCGGAGTCAACAGCGTCAGCTGGCTACTGATCCGCTTTATGCTGGTCATGGTGCCGATCGTGTTCTTCCTCAACGGCTTTTCCAAGGGCGACTGGGGTGACGCCTTCCTGTTTGCCCTGGCGGTGGCGGTCGGCCTGACCCCGGAAATGCTGCCAATGATTGTCAGCGCCAACCTGGCCAAGGGCGCAACCGCCATGGCCAAGCGCAAAGTGGTGGTCAAGCGCCTCAATGCCATCCAGAACCTGGGCTCGATGGACGTGCTGTGCACGGACAAAACCGGCACCCTGACCCAGGATCACATCATCCTTGAGCACCATGTCGACGCCAGCGGCAAACGTGATGAATCGGTACTGGCCCTGGCCTGGCTCAACAGCCATCACCAAAGCGGCATTCGCAACCTGATGGACCAGGCCGTGGTGCAGTTCGCCCGGCAGGACGCAAAGTTCAGCGCACCGCTCAACTACAGCAAGGTCGATGAACTGCCCTTTGATTTCGTGCGTCGGCGCTTGTCGATCATCGTCAAGGACAGCCGTGGCGACCACTTGCTGGTGTGCAAGGGCGCCGTGGAAGAAATGCTCGGTATCGCCACCCACATAATGGAAGGCGACACTCCCGTGGCGCTGGACCCGGCGCGCCGCGAACAACTGCTGGCCCTGGCCACCGAATACAACGAAGACGGCTTCCGCGTGTTGCTGGTCGCCACCCGGGACATCCCCAAGGCCCAGGCACAAAAGCAATACAACACGGCTGACGAGCACGACCTGGTGATCCGCGGCCTGCTTACCTTCCTCGATCCGCCAAAGGAAACCGCTGGCCCGGCGATTGCCGCCCTTCAAGATATCGGGGTAGCAGTCAAGGTGCTGACCGGCGACAACGCCGTGGTCACCAGCAAGATTTGCCGCCAGGTCGGCCTGGAGCCGGGCACACCGCTGCTCGGCCCGCAGATCGAGAGCATGGACGACGCCACACTGCAATTGGAGGTTGAGCAACGCACGGTATTTGCCAAGCTCACCCCGCTGCAGAAGTCCCGGGTACTGAAAGCCCTGCAAGCCAATGGCCATACTGTCGGCTTTCTCGGCGACGGCATCAACGACGCCCCGGCCCTGCGTGACGCCGATGTCGGTATTTCGGTAGACAGCGGTACGGATATCGCCAAGGAATCAGCCGACATCATCCTCCTGGAGAAAAGCCTGATGGTGCTGGAGGAAGGCGTGCTCAAAGGCCGTGAGACCTTCGGTAATATCATGAAGTATCTGAACATGACCGCCAGCTCCAACTTCGGCAACGTGTTCTCGGTACTGGTGGCCAGTGCCTTTATTCCTTTTCTGCCGATGCTGTCGATTCACCTGCTGCTGCAAAACCTGATGTACGACATCTCCCAGCTGGCCTTGCCGTGGGACAAGATGGACCGGGAATACCTGCAAAAACCGCGCAAGTGGGACGCCAAAAATATAGGCCGTTTCATGATCTGGATCGGTCCGACTTCGTCGATCTTCGACATCACCACCTTCGCCCTGATGTGGTACGTGTTCTCGGCCAACAGCGTGGAAATGCAGACCCTGTTCCAGTCCGGCTGGTTTATCGAGGGGCTGCTGTCGCAAACCCTGGTGGTCCATATGCTGCGTACCCGCAAGATCCCGTTCTTCCAGAGCACGGCAGCATGGCCGGTGACCATGATGACCATCATCGTGATTGTGCTGGGGATCTACGTACCGTTCTCGCCACTGGGCACGATGGTGGGCCTGGAGCCGCTGCCGCTGTCGTACTTCCCTTGGCTGGTGGCCACCCTGTTCAGCTACTGCTGCGTAGCGCAACTGATGAAAACGATCTACATCCGCCGCTTCAAGCAGTGGTACTGATCTAAAGCTGTGGGGCCGGGCTACTGGCCCCACTGCACAATGAATACGTGTTTTGTGGAGATTCCTTATGTCGGGAACCACTCTGTTACTCAACCTCGCGGGCGCCATCGCACTTTTGCTGTGGGGCACCCATATGATTTCCACCGCCCTGCTGCGCGGCTTTGGCACCCAGCTGCGCAACTGGATGGGGCGCAACCTGAATAACCGCTGGATGGCGCTGATCAGCGGCATCGGCATTACCGGTGTGCTGCAGAGCAGCACGGCTGTCAGCCTGATGGCCACCTCCTTTACCGCAGCCGGCACCCTGAGCCTGGCCCCGGCCCTGGCCGTGATGCTGGGGGCCAATATCGGCTCGACTCTGGTGGTACAGCTGCTTAGTTTCGATACCTCACTGGCAATGCCGGTGATCTTGCTGACAGGCTTTATCGTTTTTCGCCTGCGCGATGACTCACGCTTTGAAAGCGTCGGCTGCGCACTGATAGGCCTGGGTTTGATGTTGCTGGCCCTGGGCTTGCTCAGTGCCACCCTGGGGCATATGGAAGCCACCTCGGTGTTTCGCGCCGTAATGCAAAGCCTGCAAGGCGATGTAATCATCGCGGTGGTCGCTGCCGTGCTGCTGACCTGGATCTGCCACTCCAGTGTCGCCGTGGTGCTGCTGATCGCCTCGCTGGCGGGCGCGGGGATGATGACAGCCGAAACCGCCATTGCCCTGATGCTCGGCGCCAATATCGGTGGCGCGTTGCCGTCCATGATGAGCGCCAGCTCGCCCGTGGCGCGACGCCTGCCGCTGGGCAACCTGCTGATTCGCCTGCTGGGCACCGTGGCCTTGCTGCCCTGCCTGCCGTGGCTGGCCAGCGTTGTGGCCCGCAGCGATATTGGCCTCGCACAGTGGGTGGTGTACCTGCATACCGCGTTCAACCTGCTGCTGGCCGTGGTGTTTATCGGCCTGATTGAGCCCTGCGCACGCCTGTTAACCCGCCTGCTGCCCCAGCCGGAGCCGCCAGCAGACCCGGGCATGCCGCAGTATCTGGACGAGGCCGGCCTGGAAGTGGCCAACGTTGGCCTGTCAAATTCGGTGCGTGAAGCCCTGCGCCTGGCAGACATGACCTCACTGATGCTCAATCAGGTCCTGCAACTGTTCGAGAAACCCGACCCGCACACGATGGACAAGGTGCGCCAGCTGGATCACTCCATAGACCTGCTCAGTGCTGCCATCCGCGCCTATCTTGCCGATATCGGCCAGGATGGCCTGAGCGATGATGACGCCGACCGCGCACAGGAAGTGCTGATGTTCGTGATCAACCTTGAGCATGCCGGTGACATCCTCGGCAACCTCGCGCAACTGGCTGTTCGCCGCACGCGCCGTGGCGAGCACTTTTCCTCGTTCGAACTGATCCAGATCCAGGCCATGCACCTGGCCCTGCTGGACAGCCTGAACCTGGCCATTACCGCATTTTTGCGTGAGGACGTGAGCGCTGCCCAGGCCCTGATCGGCCACAAGGAAACCGTGCGCAAGCTTGAAGCCAGCGCCAGCCGCGAGCACTTTCGCAAGCTGCAAAATGACAAGAGCGCCTGGGCCGAATCCGGGGATATCTTCCAGCGAGTGCTGCGCGACTACCGTCGCGTACATCACCATATTGCCGCGCTTGGCCATCCGGTGCTGGAGCGCACTGGCGCACTGACCCACTAGCGCCACACAGCAAAAAGGCGCCCAAGCACCAATGCAAACCAGTCATGGACATTGTGGGAGCGGGCTTGCTCGCGATACAAACAACGCGGTTCAACTATCAAACCGCGTTACCCAATCGCGAGCAAGCCCGCTCCCACAGGGATTTTGCATCCCGCCCAACTGCTCGGCATTAGCCCGAAGGCGCCTTTTTTACTGCGGTGTTACATCAAGCCATTTCGACGGCGGTTTCAAACTCGAAGGTCAGCTCGCCGTTTTCAAGGTCGATGTGTACCACACCGCCATGATCGGCCAATTCACCAAAGAGAATCTCTTCAGCCAGCGGACGCTTGATCTTGTCCTGGATCAAGCGGGCCATCGGCCGTGCGCCCATCAATGCGTCATAACCACCCGCCGCCAGCCAGCCGCGCGCCGCATCCGACACCTCAAGCTGCACGTGCTTGTCTTCCAGTTGCGCCTGCAGTTCGGTAAGGAACTTGTCCACCACATGCTTGATAACCTCATGGCTGAGGCGACCAAACTGGATGATGGTGTCCAGGCGGTTACGGAACTCGGGGGTGAAGCTCTTCTTGATCGCTTCCATTGCATCAGAAGCATGATCCTGATGGGTAAAGCCCATCGAAGCCCGAGACGCGGTTTCAGCACCTGCGTTAGTGGTCATGATGACGATCACGTTGCGGAAATCGGCCTTGCGCCCGTTGTTGTCGGTCAGCGTGCCGTGGTCCATGACCTGCAACAGCAGGTTGAAGACTTCAGGATGCGCCTTCTCGATTTCATCGAGCAGCAATACGCAGTGAGGCTGCTTGGTGATGGCTTCAGTGAGCAAACCGCCCTGATCGAACCCGACATAGCCCGGAGGCGCACCGATCAGACGCGATACAGTGTGGCGCTCCATGTACTCGGACATGTCAAAGCGGATCAGCTCGATACCCAAGGCCTTGGCCAACTGGCGCGCCGCCTCGGTTTTACCGACCCCGGTAGGCCCTGCGAACAGGAACGAACCCACCGGCTTGTCCGGCGACTTGAGCCCGGCACGGGACAGCTTGATCGCCGTGGACAGCGAATCAATGGCCGCATCCTGGCCGAATACGGTCAGGCGCAGGTCACGCTCAAGGTTGCGCAACAGCTCCTTGTCCGAAACAGAAACGTGTTTTGGCGGAATACGGGCGATTTTTGCCACGATATCTTCAACCTGCGCCACTTCAATGCGCTTGACCCGGCTTTCGACCGGCTGCAGGCGCTGGTAGGCACCGGCTTCGTCGATCACGTCAATGGCCTTGTCCGGCATGTGCCGGTCATTGATATAGCGTGAGGCCAGCTCAGCCGCTGCACGCAGGGCCTCGTCGCTGTATTCGATGCCATGATGCTGCTCGAAACGACCCTTGAGCCCGCGCAGAATGCCGATGGTGTCTTCGACCGAAGGCTCGGACACGTCAACTTTCTGGAAGCGGCGCGCCAGGGCACGGTCTTTTTCGAAGATCCCGCGAAATTCCTGGAACGTGGTGGAACCGATGCAGCGAATATCACCCGAAGACAGCAATGGCTTGAGCAGGTTGGAGGCGTCCATCACCCCGCCCGAGGCCGCACCGGCACCGATGATGGTGTGGATTTCGTCGATAAACAGGATCGCCTGCGGGCGCTTTTTCAGCTCGCCCAACAGCGCCTTGAAACGCTTCTCGAAATCGCCACGGTACTTGGTACCCGCCAGCAATGCGCCGAGGTCAAGGGAGTAGACGATGCTGTTAGCCAGCAGGTCAGGCACTTGATTGTCGACGATGCGTTTGGCCAGGCCCTCGGCAATCGCGGTTTTGCCCACGCCTGCTTCGCCGACCAGCAGCGGGTTGTTTTTGCGCCGACGCGCCAGAATCTGGGCAACGCGCTCAACTTCCATTTCGCGCCCCACCAGCGGATCGATCCGGCCCTGACGGGCCAGTTCATTCAGGTTGCTGGCATAAGCGTCCAGAGGATTGCTGGAGGACGACGACTCGCCACCCTCTTCATCCTGCATTTCATGGTCGCTGTCGCTGTGCTCGCCATGCCCGGGCACCTTGGAAATGCCGTGGGCAATAAAGTTGACCACGTCGATGCGCGCCACGCTCTGCTGCTTGAGCAGGAATACGGCCTGGCTTTCCTGCTCGCTGAAAATAGCCACCAGCACATTGGCGCCGGTCACTTCACGCTTGCCGGAGCTTTGCACATGGAACACCGCACGCTGCAAGACCCGCTGGAACCCCAGGGTTGGCTGGGTTTCACGGTCTTCGTCGTGGACGGGGATCAGGGGAGTCGTGGAATCAATAAACTCTTGCAGGTCATGCTTGAGTTTCTCGAGGTTTGCGCCACAGGCGCGTAGAACGGTTGCGGCCGCCTCATTATCCAGGAGCGCTAAAAGGAGGTGCTCAACCGTCATGAACTCATGACGTTTGGAGCGGGCTTCCTTGAAGGCAAGATTGAGGGTGACTTCGAGCTCGCGATTTAACATGGCTTCACCTCATACCCAAGTGGTCGGCGTTAACCGTCCTTCTCGATTTCACAGAGTAGCGGATGCTGGCTTTCGCGTGCGTACTGGTTTACCTGCGCCGCCTTGGTCTCGGCAATGTCGCGGGTATAGATGCCGCACACAGCCCGTCCTTCTGTATGGACGGCCAGCATGACCTTGGTCGCCAATTCGCGATTCAAGTTAAAAAACACTTCAAGGATCTCTACAACGAAATCCATTGGCGTGTAGTCATCATTAAATAAAACCACCTTGTACATCGGCGGCGCCTGAAGCGCAGGCTTAGCCTCTTGCACAGCCAAGCCAGCGGAGTCTTCGTCATCAAAATCGGGGTGATCCTGATTGAATGTTAGTCGAGTCTGGCTGATTGCATGCATGGAAAGAAAGGTTCGTCGTTGGTTGTACGAATACAGTGATGGAGGCGTGAGTATCATAATTCAACACCGCCGCCGCGTGACCTTGACTATCGGTAAAACGGTGTTACAACCATATAGTACCCACAGTGGGAAAAATGGTCCGCACAGTCAACCATATTTACGGGTTTCTGTGCGAGTTGACTGGATAATACTCCAGTGATGGAGTGGTTTGCAGCAGAGGGATATGAGTATGCAAGGCAAGGTCAAGTGGTTCAACAACGCCAAAGGCTTCGGCTTTATTAATACGCAGGCCAAGGAAGGCATCGATGAACACGGAAACCCGATCGACTTTTTTGCGCATTTTTCAGCAATCCAGATGGACGGTTACAAGACGCTCAAGGCAGGCCAGCCTGTGAGCTTCGAAATAATCCAGGGCCCCAAGGGCCTGCATGCGGTTGCCATCACCAACGCTCAAGTTCCAGCCAGTGCTCAAGCGCCTGCACAAGAGGTGACCAGCCTCTCGGTCTGACCCGCCGCAGAAGAAACCGGCCGATTCAATCACGCGAATCGGCCGGTTTTTTTATGCCCGCGCCCTGCGCGGGGAAAATGCGGATTGCCGAAATACCGCGTAAACACTGGGCGAATCGGCAAAAATCAGGGCATTTTGCCGCAGGGACTTAGACCAATGGATGATTCGTGTTAGGCCGCCCCCCTCGCAGCAACCTTGATGACCTATGTATACTGCGCCGGTGACCATGGAGTCACCTGCAAACACATGCTGGAATGAGTCTTTCAGGCCTAGAAAGGCTGAGCCGTTACCCCGGTTCGACCGCTTGACGCTCTACTGATGCATTCACATCACCGCGAAGAACCTCGACTTTCGGCTCATTGTTCACTGTGAACGAAAGCGCCTACCCTGCGCATCTCGAGTATCTGAGCACGCTCAGCAAAGAAGAGAGTTAATCCGAAATGCCCAACCGTTCGAAGATCATCTACACCTTCACCGACGAAGCTCCGGCGCTCGCCACCTATTCACTGCTGCCTATCATCGAGGCGTTTACCGCCAGCGCCGATATCGCCGTTGAAACGCGCGACATCTCTCTGGCTGGCCGCATCCTCTCAAGCTTCCCCGAGCAATTGGGTGACAAGGCTGTAGCGGACCACCTCGCCGAACTGGGCGCCCTGGCCGTTACCCCTGAAGCCAACATCATCAAGCTGCCCAACATCAGCGCCTCGGTCCCGCAACTGCAGGCCGCGATCAAGGAGCTGCAAGCCCAGGGCTACAACATTCCGGACTACCCGGAAACCGTGACCACCGACGCCGAAAAAGAAACCAAGGCCCGTTACAGCAAGGTAATGGGCAGTGCCGTGAACCCGGTACTGCGCGAAGGCAACTCCGACCGCCGCGCCCCGCTGTCGGTCAAGAACTACGCGCGCAAGCACCCGCACAAAATGGGCGCCTGGGCTGCAGACTCCAAGTCCCACGTTGCTCACATGAGCGAAGGCGACTTCTACGCCAGCGAAAAAGCCGCCCTGATCGAAGCACCGGGCAGCGTTAAAATCGAACTGATCGCTCAAGACGGCACCACCACCGTCCTGAAAGAAAAAACCGCCGTCCAGGCCGGTGAGATCATCGATTGCTCCGTGATGAGCAAAAAAGCCCTGCGCCAGTTCGTAGCGGCCGAAATCGAAGACGCCAAAAAACAAGGCGTTCTGTTCTCGGTTCACTTGAAAGCCACCATGATGAAGGTCTCCGACCCGATCATGTTTGGTCAGATCGTGGCTGAGTTCTACAAGGATGCGCTGGAAAAACACGCCGACGTCCTGAAAGAAATCGGTTTCAACCTGAACAACGGTATCGGCGACCTGTACGCCCGCATCAAGGCGCTGCCAGCCGAGAAGCAAGCTGAAATCGAAGCCGACATCGAAGCTGTCTATGCCAACCGCCCTGCGCTGGCCATGGTCAACTCCGACAAGGGCATCACCAACCTGCACGTGCCAAGCGACGTAATCGTCGATGCCTCGATGCCGGCCATGATTCGTGATTCCGGCAAGATGTGGAACACCGAAGGCCAGCTGCAGGACACCAAGGCCGTGATCCCGGATCGCTGCTACGCCACCATCTACCAGGCCACCATCGAAGACTGCAAGAAGCACGGCGCCTTCGATCCGACCACTATGGGCAGCGTGCCAAACGTTGGCCTGATGGCGCAAAAAGCCGAAGAGTACGGTTCCCACGATAAAACCTTCCAGATCAAGACCCCGGGCGTTGTTCGCGTCACCGACAGCAACGGCAACGTGCTGATGGAGCAAAAGGTCGAAGAAGGCGATATCTGGCGCATGTGCCAGGCTAAAGACGCGCCGATCCGCGACTGGGTCAAACTGGCCGTCAACCGCGCTCGCGCCAGCAACACCCCGGCCGTGTTCTGGCTCGATCCAAAGCGTAGCCACGACGCCGAAATGATCAAGAAGGTAGAAACCTACCTGAAGGATCACGACACCAGCGGCCTGGACATTCGCATCATGGCGCCGGTTGAAGCCATGAAGTTCACCCTGGAGCGTACCCGCAAGGGCCTGGACACCATCTCGGTGACCGGCAACGTACTGCGCGACTACCTGACCGACCTGTTCCCGATCATGGAACTGGGCACCAGCGCCAAGATGCTGTCGATCGTTCCGCTGATGAATGGCGGCGGTCTGTTCGAAACCGGCGCAGGCGGCTCGGCTCCGAAGCACGTTCAACAGTTGCTGGAAGAAAACTTCCTGCGCTGGGACTCGCTGGGTGAATTCCTGGCACTGGCGGCTTCCCTGGAGCACCTGGGCACGACCTACAACAACCCGAAAGCGTTGGTGTTGGCCAAGACCCTGGACCAGGCTACCGGCCAGTTCCTCGACAACAACAAATCGCCATCGCGCAAAGTCGGCAACATCGACAACCGCGGTAGCCACTTCTACCTGGCGCTGTACTGGGCTCAGGCCCTGGCTGCCCAGACTGAAGACAAAGAACTGCAAGCCCAGTTTGCCCCAGTGGCAAAAGCCATGGCCGAGAACGAGGCAAAAATCGTTGCCGAACTCAACGCCGTGCAGGGCAAGCCGGTCGATATCGGTGGTTACTACCACGCCGATGCCGACAAGGTGAGCAAAGTAATGCGCCCTAGCGCCACACTGAACGCGATCATCGCCTCGGTGTAAGGGCAACAGGCAACACCACAGACCCCGGCCCACGACGCCGGGGTTTGTGTTTTTACGGCCCACACAAACCCTGTGGGAGCGGGCTTGCCCGCGTTAGCATCACCGCGTAAAAATCACATCCCGAAGCGCCTGCTTCGCGAGCAAGCCCGCTCCCACAGGGGTATGCACCTACCCATAAACCGAGACCCACCCCATGGAATGGAAACCCCATATCACCGTCGCCACTGTCGTTGAAGACAATGGCCGCTTCCTGATGGTCGAAGAACTCAAGCGCGAGCGCGCCGTGCTCAATCAGCCCGCCGGGCATCTCGACCCCGACGAAAGCCTGATCGACGCCGCGATCCGCGAAACCCTCGAAGAAACCGGCTACGACGTCGAACTGACCGGCGTGATCGGCATTTACCTCTACACCGCACCCAGCAACGGCGTGACCTACCAGCGCATCTGCTTTGCCGGCAAGGCCATCAAGCACCACCCCGACTACAAGCTCGACACCGGCATTATCGGCCCGCTGTGGCTGACCCGCGACGAGCTGCTGGCGCAACGCGATCGTTGGCGCAGCGAGCTGACCCTGCAGTGCATCGACGATTATCTGGGCGGCAAACTGTTCGACCTGACGTTAATCCGCCCTTCGGTTTAGCCTTGAGCGCTCGGGCCTGCTAGAATCGCGTCCTTTTTCAAGACACTCATTGAATCCTTATGCGTGATCCAGCCCTAGTCGCCCCCGAAAAACAGCGCGTCATCGTCGGCATGTCCGGCGGTGTCGACTCTTCCGTTTCCGCCGTTCTGCTTATGGAGCAGGGCTACCAGGTGGAAGGCCTGTTCATGAAGAACTGGGAGGAAGACGACGGAACGGATTACTGCACCGCCATGGATGACCTGGCAGACGCCCAGGCCGTGTGCGACAAGATCGGCATCAAGCTGCACACCGCCAACTTTGCCGCCGAGTACTGGGACAACGTGTTCGAGCACTTCCTGGCCGAGTACAAGGCCGGCCGCACGCCCAACCCGGACATCCTGTGCAACCGCGAAATCAAGTTCAAGGCCTTCCTGGACTACGCCCTGATGCTCGGCGCCGACCTGATCGCTACCGGCCACTATGTGCGCCGTCGCGACATTGACGGCCGCACCGAGCTGCTCAAGGGCCTGGACCCGAACAAGGACCAGAGCTACTTCCTGCACGCCGTCGGTGGCGAACAGATCGCCCGCACCCTGTTCCCGGTCGGCGAGCTGGAAAAACCGGAAGTGCGCCGCATCGCTGAAAAGCACGATCTGGCCACGGCGAAGAAAAAAGACTCCACCGGGATCTGCTTTATCGGTGAACGCCGTTTCAGCGATTTCCTCAAGCAATACCTGCCGGCACAGCCGGGCGAGATCAAGACCACCGAAGGTGAAGTGATCGGCCGCCACCACGGCCTGATGTACCACACCATCGGCCAGCGCCAGGGCCTGGGCATTGGCGGCCTCAAGGACGCCAGCGACGAGCCGTGGTATGTGCTGGTCAAGGACCTGGAGCACAACGAGCTGATCGTCGGCCAGGGCAACGACCATCCGTGGCTGTTCTCCGGCGCCCTGCTCGCCTCCGAGATCTACTGGGTCAACCCGATCGACCTGAGCACCCCGTTGCGCTTGACGGCCAAGGTTCGCTATCGCCAGAGCGACCAGCCCTGCACCCTGGAAAAAACCGCAAGCGGCTACCGCGCCACCTTCGATGACCCGCAACGCGCAGTAACACCCGGCCAGTCCGTGGTGTTTTACGACGGCGAAGTCTGCCTGGGCGGCGGCGTGATCGAAGTGGCCGAGCCCTGGTCGAGCAAGGGCAAGCGCCCATGAACCCGACTCAGGAGCAACTGGTAGCCCTGGGCGGCGTATTTCTGGCCGCCGTGCTGGTGGACAAGATCGCCAAGACCGGCCAGGTCAGCGAGGCTGACCTGAGCTGCATGCTCGGCAGCCTGCTGGTGCGCGACCCCAAGGACACCCTGGAAGTGTTTGGCGGTGACGACATCAACCTGCGCGAAGGCTACCGCGCCCTGATCGGCGCCCTTGAGCGCGACCCCAACACCCTGCAGCGCGAGCCCTTGCGTTACGCGTTGTCGATGCTCGGCCTTGAGCGCCAACTGGCCAAGCGCGATGACATGCTGGAGCTGATCGGCAAACGCCTGCCGCAGATCCAGTCCCAGGTCGAGCACTTCGGCCCGGCCCACGAAAACGTGGTGGCTGCCTGCGGCGCGCTGTACCAGGACACCCTGAGCACCTTGCGCCAGCGCATTCAGGTCCACGGCGACATGCGCAACCTGCAACAACCGAACAACGCGTCGAAAATTCGCGCCCTGCTGCTGGCCGGCATCCGCTGCGCACGGCTGTGGCGCCAATTGGGCGGGCATCGCTGGCAGCTGGTCATCAGCCGGCGCAAGCTGCTCAAAGAGCTTTATCCGATGCTGCGCGGCAACTGAAGCCCGCTGGCAGGCACAGATTTCAACATCGATTCGCGTGTGACGCCGGTCACTTGGCAACGGACCGGCCGTTTTTTCATGTATGATACGCGCCCCATTTCGTTGCCCGACTGTCCGAGAACACCCCATGAAGCTTTCTTCGCTCACTGCGGTTTCCCCTGTTGACGGCCGCTACGCCGGCAAAACCCAGGCCCTGCGCCCAATTTTCAGCGAATACGGCTTGATCCGTGCTCGCGTCCTGGTTGAAGTTCGCTGGCTCCAGCGCCTGGCTGCTCACGCTGCCATCCCTGAAGTCCCGGCCTTCTCCGCCGAAGCCAACGCCGTTCTGAACGAACTGGCGGAAAACTTCTCTCTGGAGCACGCCGAGCGTGTCAAAGAGATCGAGCGCACCACCAACCACGACGTCAAAGCCATTGAGTACCTGCTCAAGGAACAGGCCGCCAAGCTGCCTGAACTGGCCAACGTCAGTGAGTTCATCCACTTTGCCTGCACCAGCGAGGACATCAACAACCTGTCCCACGCCCTGATGCTGCGCGAAGGCCGCGATGACGTGATGCTGCCGCTGATGCGTCAAACTGCAGAAGCCATCCGCGAGCTGGCGATCAAGTTCGCCGACGTACCAATGCTGTCGCGCACCCACGGTCAACCGGCCTCGCCGACCACCCTGGGCAAAGAGCTGGCCAACGTGGTTTACCGCCTTGAGCGTCAAATCGCTCAGGTTGCAGCCGTACCGCTGCTGGGCAAGATCAACGGCGCCGTGGGCAACTACAACGCCCACCTGTCGGCCTACCCGCAGATCGACTGGGAAGAAAACGCCCGCGCCTTTATCGAAGACGAGCTGGGCCTGGGCTTCAACCCGTACACCACCCAGATCGAGCCGCACGACTACATCGCCGAGCTGTTCGACGCCATCGCGCGCTTCAACACCATCCTGATCGACTTCGATCGCGATATCTGGGGCTACATCTCCCTGGGCTACTTCAAGCAGCGCACCATTGCCGGCGAAATCGGTTCCTCGACCATGCCGCACAAGGTCAACCCGATCGACTTCGAAAACTCCGAAGGCAACCTGGGTATCGCCAACGCCCTGTTCCAGCATCTGGCCAGCAAGTTGCCAATCTCCCGCTGGCAGCGCGACCTGACCGACTCCACAGTGCTGCGCAACCTCGGCGTGGGCTTTGCCCACAGCGTGATCGCGTACGAAGCCAGCCTCAAGGGCATCAGCAAGCTTGAACTGAATGCGCAGAAAATCGCTGCTGACCTGGACGCTTGCTGGGAAGTCCTGGCCGAGCCGATCCAGACCGTGATGCGCCGCTACAACATCGAAAACCCGTACGAGAAGCTCAAAGAGCTGACCCGCGGCAAGGGCATCAGCCCTGAAGCACTGCAAACTTTCATCGACGGCCTTGAAATGCCGGAAGCGGCCAAAGCCGAGCTGAAGCTGCTGACCCCTGCCAACTACATTGGCAACGCGGTCGAGCAAGCCAAGCGTATCTGATCGCTGCAACGACCTATTAACGCCCGGCCGTGCCGGGCGTTTTTATTCCCGATTACAAAGTGCATTTTTTCAATAGGTTACACATGAATCCTGATATTCCTCTTCAACTTCTGGGCGGCATCACGGCGCGCGAGTTCATGCGCGACTACTGGCAGAAGAAACCACTACTGGTGCGTCAGGCCATTCCTGACTTCGAAAGCCCGATCGACGCTGACGAGCTGGCCGGTCTGGCACTTGAAGAAGAAGTCGAATCGCGCCTGATCATCGAGCACGGCGAGCGTCCGTGGGAACTGCGCCGCGGCCCGTTCGCCGAAGACGAGTTCGGCAAACTGCCAGAGCGCGAGTGGACCCTGCTGGTACAGGCCGTTGATCAGTTCGTGCCGGAAGTCAACGAGCTACTGGAAAACTTCCGCTTCCTGCCGAGCTGGCGCATCGACGACGTGATGATCAGCTACGCCGCCCCGGGTGGCAGCGTTGGCCCGCACTTCGACAACTACGACGTGTTCCTGCTGCAGGGTCACGGCAAGCGTCACTGGCAGATCGGCCAGATGTGCGACTCCGACAGCAAGCTGCTGGAGCACGCCGACCTGCGCATCCTCGCTGACTTCCAGGCCACCGACGAGTGGACCCTTGAGCCCGGCGACATGCTCTACCTGCCACCGCGCCTGGCCCACTGCGGCGTGGCCGTGGACGACTGCCTGACCTACTCGGTGGGCTTCCGTGCGCCGAGCGCCGCTGAAGTGCTGACCCACTTCACCGACTTCCTCAGCCAGTACCTGCCAGACGAAGACCGCTACACCGACGCCGACGCACAGCCGGTCAGCGACCCGCACCAGATCCAGCACGACGCCCTGGGCCGCCTGAAAAGCCTGCTGACCGAGCACATGAGCGACGAGCGCATGCTGCTGACCTGGTTTGGCCAGTTCATGACCGAGCCACGTTATCCGGAACTCGTAGTCGGCCCTGAACTCGAAGAAGAAGACCTGCTGGGCAGCCTGGAACAGGGCGCGATCCTGATCCGCAACCCGAGCGCCCGCCTGGCCTGGTCCGAAGTCGATGACGACCTGCTGCTGTTCGCCAGTGGCCAGAGCCGCCTGCTGCCAGGCAAGCTGCGCGAACTGCTGAAAATGATCTGTGCCGCCGACGCGCTGCACAGCGACAACCTCGGCACATGGTTGGCCGATGAAGATGGACGCAACCTGCTCTGCGAGCTGGTTAAACAAGGAAGCCTGGGGTTCGCTGATGAATAGCATTCACGTACGTGTCGCCGACTGGCAAAAGGACAACGCCGAACTTCGACGCATTCGTGAGGCGGTGTTTATTGCCGAACAATCTGTACCTCCAGAACTGGAGTGGGATGCAGACGATGCAGATGCCGTGCATTTTCTGGCCTATGAAGGCGACTTTCCGATTGGTACCGCCCGGCTGCTGCCGGACGGTCATATCGGCCGCGTGTCGGTCCTCAAGGACTGGCGCGGGCTGAAAGTCGGCGACGCGCTGATGCAAGCCACCCTCCTTGAAGCCGAGAAACGCGGCCTCAAGCAGCAGATGCTCAGCGCCCAAGTGCATGCCACGCCGTTCTACGAGCGCCTGGGTTTCAAGATCGTCAGCGAAGAATTCCTCGAAGCAGGGATCCCTCACGTTGATATGGTGCGGGTGAGCTAACCCCTCACCCACCCATGTGGGAGCGGGCTTGCTCGCGATGCAGGCAGCGCGGTATGGCTGCAAAAACCGTGTCGCCATTATCGCGAGCAAGCCCGCTCCCACAACAAGCCCACATGCAATCCACATAACGCCCTGCCATCCCCGGATCGCAGGGCGTTTTGCTATCTGGCACACTCACACCAAGCCCCTTCAAGCAATGCGGAGATAATGGACATGTCCCTACGCCCCTTCATCGCCGGGCTGTTGCTGATCGCAAGTTTCAGTGCGATCGCCGACACCCGGGTCATCACCCTGCAAAACCGTACCAGCGCCGATCTGCTGCCCATTGCGCAGAACTTTATCGGCAAAAACGGCAAAGTCAGCGCCTACGGCAATCAACTGATCGTCGAGGCAGCCCCCTCGAAAATCCAGAATCTCGAAGATCTGCTGGCCCAACTCGACACACCCGCCCGACGCCTGCTGATCACGGTCGACACCCGTGACAACAACCTGGCCAATAATGCCCCGAACACCCGGGTTATCAGCACCGCCAGCCGCGATGGCGGCACCCAGCAAATCCAGACCAGCGAAGGCACCCCGGCCTTTATCCAGACCGGCCAGAGCGTGCCGCTGACCAGCACCCAGACCGACGCCTACGGCCGCCTGCTGACCCAGACCGATTACCGCAACGTCACCCGGGGTTTCTACGTCACCGCCAGCGTCACAGGTGAAACGGTACACCTGGCGATCAGCACCACACGCGACCGCATGAGCCAGGAACAACCAGATGTAGTGAATATCCAAAGTAGCGACACACAGGTCAGCGGGCCGCTGGGACAATGGATCACCCTGGCCGGTATCAACGGTCGTAACCAGGCCGACAACCCGGCGCAAACCCGCAGCTACTCTACGCAAAGCCGGGATGACGTGACGGTGCGGGTCAAAGTCGACGTACTCGACCAAAAGGGCCAAAACTGACTGACAAGTCGTTTTTCGCAAATTATGTAGTGTTATAAAAAAAGCACTACAAAACATTTGACGCCTCAAAAATGCAAGGGCATGATGGCCCCGCTCCCGCTGATCAGAGGCCCCGCAAAGGCCCTGGGGCCTTTACCGCCTGTAGCGAGCAGCCATTCACGCACTTACTTCAAACAACATTGTTGTGTGCCTGGTGGAGCAACCACTTTTCAACCCAGACCTATGCGACGAGGTTTATCACCATGGCACTGACACGCGAACAGCAAATTGCAGCCCTTGAGAAAGACTGGGCCGAAAACCCACGCTGGAAAGGCGTGACTCGCGATTACTCCGCTGCTGACGTGGTCCGCCTGCGCGGCTCGGTACAACCCGAGCACACCTTTGCAAAAATGGGTGCCGACAAGCTGTGGAAACTGGTGACACAGGGCGCACACCCGTCCTTCCGTCCTGAGAAAGATTTCGTCAACTGCATGGGCGCCCTGACCGGGGGCCAAGCGGTACAACAGGTTAAGGCCGGTATCCAGGCTATCTACCTGTCGGGTTGGCAAGTGGCGGCAGACAACAACTCTGCCGAATCCATGTACCCGGATCAGTCGCTGTACCCGGTGGACTCCGTTCCAACCGTGGTCAAGCGCATCAACAACTCATTCCGCCGCGCCGACCAGATCCAGTGGAAAGCCGGTAAAAACCCAGGTGACCAGGGTTACATCGACTACTTCGCACCAATCGTGGCAGACGCCGAAGCCGGTTTCGGCGGCGTACTCAACGCCTACGAGCTGATGAAAAGCATGATCGAGGCAGGCGCCGCGGGCGTTCACTTCGAAGACCAGCTGGCTTCGGTGAAAAAATGCGGTCACATGGGCGGCAAGGTATTGGTACCGACCCAGGAAGCCGTACAAAAGCTGACCGCTGCCCGTCTGGCGGCTGACGTTGCCGGTACGCCGACCATTATCCTGGCCCGCACCGACGCCAACGCGGCTGACCTGCTGACTTCTGACTGCGACCCGTACGACCAGCCGTTCGTGACCGGCGAGCGCACCAAGGAAGGCTTCTACAAAGTCCGTGCCGGCCTCGATCAAGCCATCGCCCGTGGCCTGGCCTACGCCCCTTATGCCGACCTGATCTGGTGCGAAACTGCCAAGCCGGACCTGGCAGAAGCGCGCCGCTTTGCCGAAGCGATCAAGAAGGAATACCCGGACCAACTGCTGTCCTACAACTGCTCGCCTTCCTTCAACTGGAAGAAGAACCTGGACGACGCGACCATCGCCAAGTTCCAGCGCGAACTGTCGGCAATGGGCTACAAGCACCAGTTCATCACCCTGGCCGGCATCCACAACATGTGGCACAGCATGTTCAACCTGGCGCACGACTACGCCCGCAACGACATGACCGCCTACGTGAAACTGCAAGAACAGGAATTTGCTGACGCCAGCAAGGGCTACACCTTTGTGGCGCACCAGCAGGAAGTGGGCACTGGCTACTTCGACGACATGACCACCGTAATCCAGGGTGGCTCGTCTTCGGTGACCGCGCTGACCGGTTCGACTGAAGAAGAACAGTTCCACTGATAATGGAACCCCGGCCATTGCCCAGCCCGTAAAGAACAAAGGCAATGCCTTGAACGTGACGCCCCGACTGGTTCGGGGCGTTTTTTTGCCCGGTGGCTGACCGATATCCCGTAGCAGCTGCCGAAGGAACGAGGCTGCGTTGGCGTGGTGCGGCACTCCGACATAGTCTTCGTAAATCCTGCGAACCGGATTTGATCAGTACACAGCAGCGCCTGGTTTCACGACGGCTTCGTCGGAGTGCCGCACCACGCCAACGCAGCCTTCGTTCCTCGGCAGCTGCTACGAGACCATCACACTCCATCGACAAAACACTGACCCAGATCCATGCTTCGATCGCCAGAACGGGTTAAAAAGCCAAGTTCCAAACTTGCTAACAGCGCTTATATAAGCCAAGTTCTGGAGGCCTGCGACATAGCGACACAACAAACAACCACTCAAACGATATTAATTATCATTACGAGTTGCTTTTGTTGAATACATGAGCCCCGAAAAACAAACACCGAAAAACGCTGTAACGCCCACAGGACAAGGCCTGCATAGACATTGATGGAGGTTCTACAACTAAAGGACTGAATTAATTCATCTTAGAAAATTTACTTGCTGGGTGTTTAGCCATAAAATCCCGGCAATCAATAGCACTGCGACATAACGTCACTGCTTTATTACCTTTTCTAGCTCAGAGACCTTTGCTCTCTGTTAAGGATTTCCAGCATGCCCGAAGCGACAGGACTCATAGCCCACAACTGGGGCTTTGCCATTTTCCTTCTCGGCGTTGTCGGCCTCTGTGCCTTCATGCTCGGTGTCTCCAGCCTTCTCGGGTCAAAAGCCTGGGGACGCAGCAAAAACGAACCGTTCGAGTCCGGCATGCTACCTACCGGTGGCGCCCGCTTGCGGCTCTCAGCCAAATTCTATCTGGTCGCGATGCTGTTCGTGATCTTCGATATCGAAGCCCTCTTTCTCTTTGCATGGTCTGTGTCTGTTCGCGAAAGCGGCTGGACCGGATTCGTCGAAGCTCTCGTTTTCATAGCAATTCTGTTGGCAGGCCTTGTCTACCTATTTCGGGTGGGTGCTCTTGATTGGGCACCGGAAGCTCGTCGTAAGCGGCAGGCCAAGCTGAAACAATGAGGCTTTGGCAATGCAATACGAACTCACCAGGATCGACCCGGATGCTCCTAACGAGCAATACCCGATCGGCACACGGGAAACCGTTGCCGATCCGTTAGAAGATCAAGTCCACAAAAACATCTTCATGGGCAAGCTCGAAGACGTGCTGAACGGCACGGTCAACTGGGGGCGTAAAAACTCCCTGTGGCCGTACAACTTCGGCCTGTCGTGCTGCTACGTGGAAATGACCACCGCCTTCACGGCGCCCCACGACATCGCGCGCTTCGGCGCCGAAGTGATCCGGGCATCGCCGCGCCAGGCGGATTTCATGGTTATTGCCGGTACCTGCTTCATCAAGATGGCGCCGATCATTCAGCGCCTCTATGAGCAAATGCTTGAACCGAAATGGGTCATCTCCATGGGTTCTTGCGCCAACTCCGGCGGCATGTACGACATCTACTCCGTGGTTCAAGGGGTCGACAAGTTCCTGCCCGTGGACGTTTACGTGCCAGGCTGCCCACCCCGCCCGGAGGCTTTCCTGCAAGGCTTGATGCTCTTGCAAGAGTCGATTGGCCAGGAGCGTCGCCCACTTTCCTGGGTCGTTGGCGAACAAGGCGTGTATCGCGCCGAGATGCCATCGCAAAAGGAACAGCGCCGCGAACAGCGTATTCAGGTAACCAACCTGCGCAGCCCCGACGAAGTCTGATCCAGCGCCGTTTCTAATCAATAGAACGAATCACTGGTTTCATTCTTTACGTTGACCGAAAGCGATAAAAAACCATGACTGCAGGCTCCGCTCTGTACATCCCGCCTTACAAGGCTGACGACCAAGATGTGGTTGTCGAACTCAACACCCGTTTTGGCCCCGAGGCGTTCACCGCCCAGGCCACGCGCACCGGCATGCCGGTGCTTTGGGTTACCCGCGCAAAACTGGTCGAAGTACTGACCTTCCTGCGCAACCTGCCAAAACCCTACGTCATGCTCTATGACCTGCACGGTGTGGACGAACGTCTGCGCACCAAGCGTCAGGGCCTGCCATCGGGTGCAGACTTCACCGTCTTCTATCACCTGATGTCGCTGGAACGTAACAGCGACGTGATGATCAAGGTGGCCCTGTCCGAAAAAGACCTGAGCGTCCCTACCGTGACCGGTATCTGGCCGAACGCCAACTGGTACGAGCGCGAAGTCTGGGACATGTTCGGCATCGACTTCAAAGGTCACCCGCACCTGTCGCGCATCATGATGCCGCCGACCTGGGAAGGTCACCCGCTGCGCAAGGACTTCCCGGCCCGCGCCACCGAGTTCGACCCGTACAGCCTGACCCTGGCCAAGGTGCAGCTGGAAGAGGAAGCCGCACGTTTCCGTCCAGAAGACTGGGGCATGAAGCGCTCCGGCGAAAACGAGGACTACATGTTCCTCAACCTGGGTCCGAACCACCCTTCGGCCCACGGTGCCTTCCGCATCATCCTGCAGCTGGACGGTGAAGAGATCGTCGACTGCGTACCAGACGTCGGCTACCACCACCGTGGCGCCGAGAAAATGGCCGAGCGCCAGTCCTGGCACAGCTTCATCCCGTACACCGACCGTATCGATTACCTCGGCGGCGTGATGAACAACCTGCCGTATGTGCTTTCGGTCGAGAAACTCGCCGGGATCAAGGTACCGGACCGCGTCGACACCATCCGCATCATGATGGCCGAGTTCTTCCGTATCACCAGTCACCTGCTGTTCCTGGGTACCTATATCCAGGACGTGGGCGCCATGACCCCGGTGTTCTTCACGTTCACCGACCGTCAGCGCGCCTACAAGGTGATCGAGGCCATCACCGGCTTCCGCCTGCACCCGGCCTGGTACCGCATCGGCGGCGTGGCCCACGACCTGCCGAACGGCTGGGATCGCCTGGTCAAGGAATTCATCGACTGGATGCCCAAGCGTCTGGACGAGTACCAGAAAGCCGCTTTGGACAACAGCATCCTGCGTGGTCGTACCATCGGCGTTGCCGCCTACAACACCAAAGAGGCCCTGGAATGGGGCGTCACCGGTGCCGGCCTGCGCTCCACCGGTTGTGATTTCGATATCCGCAAGGCGCGCCCGTACTCCGGCTACGAGAACTTCGAATTCGAAGTCCCGCTGGCGGCCAACGGCGACGCCTACGATCGTTGCATCGTGCGCGTCGAAGAAATGCGCCAGAGCCTGAAAATCATCGAGCAGTGCATGCGCAACATGCCGGCCGGCCCGTACAAGGCGGATCACCCGCTGACCACGCCGCCGCCAAAAGAGCGCACGTTGCAGCATATCGAGACCTTGATCACGCACTTCCTGCAAGTTTCGTGGGGCCCGGTGATGCCGGCCAACGAATCCTTCCAGATGATCGAAGCGACCAAGGGCATCAACAGTTATTACCTGACGAGCGATGGCGGCACCATGAGCTACCGCACCCGGATTCGTACCCCAAGCTTCCCGCACCTGCAGCAGATCCCTTCGGTGATCAAAGGCGAAATGGTCGCGGACTTGATTGCGTACCTGGGTAGTATCGATTTCGTTATGGCCGACGTGGACCGCTAAGCATGAACAGCACGCTTATCCAGACAGACCGTTTCGCCCTGAGCGAAACCGAGCGCTCGGCCATCGAGCACGAGATGCATCACTACGAAGATCCACGCGCAGCGTCGATCGAAGCCCTGAAGATCGTTCAGAAGGAACGCGGCTGGGTGCCGGACGGCGCGATTTACGCCATCGGCGAACTGCTCGGCATCCCTGCCAGCGACGTTGAAGGCGTGGCCACGTTCTACAGCCAGATCTTCCGCCAGCCCGTTGGCCGTCACATCATTCGCGTGTGCGACAGCATGGTCTGCTACATCGGTGGCCACGAATCCGTGGTCGGCGAAATCCAGAACAAGCTGGGCATCGGCCTCGGCCAGACCACCCCGGACGGCCGCTTCACGCTACTGCCGGTGTGCTGCCTGGGCAACTGCGACAAGGCGCCGGCGTTGATGATCGACGACGACACATTCGGTGACGTGCAGCCTGCTGGCGTCGCCACGTTGTTGGAGGCCTACCCATGAGCCTGACTTCTTTCGGCCCTGCCAACCTGATCAAGCGTTCGGCAGAAACCCACCCCCTGACCTGGCGTCTGCGTGACGACGGCGAGCCGGTATGGCTCGACGAGTACCAGGCCAAGGACGGCTACGCCGCCGCACGCAAGGCCTTCGCCGACATGGCCCAGGACGATATCGTCCAGACCGTGAAAGACGCCGGCCTCAAGGGTCGTGGCGGTGCCGGCTTCCCGACGGGCGTGAAGTGGGGGCTGATGCCTAAAGACGAATCCATGAACATCCGTTACCTGTTGTGTAACGCCGATGAAATGGAGCCCAACACCTGGAAAGACCGCATGCTGATGGAGCAACTGCCCCATCTGCTGATCGAAGGCATGCTGATCAGTGCCCGCGCGCTGAAAACCTACCGTGGCTATATCTTCCTGCGTGGCGAATACACCACCGCGGCCGTGCACCTGCGTCGTGCCGTAGAAGAAGCCAAGGCCGCCGGCCTGCTGGGCAAGAACATCCTCGGCTCGGGCTTTGACTTCGAACTGTTCGTGCACACCGGTGCCGGGCGTTATATCTGCGGTGAAGAAACCGCACTGATCAACTCCCTCGAAGGCCGTCGCGCCAACCCGCGCTCCAAGCCGCCGTTCCCGGCCGCTGTGGGCGTATGGGGCAAGCCGACCTGCGTGAACAACGTCGAAACCTTGTGCAACGTACCGGCCATCATCGGCAACGGCGTTGACTGGTACAAATCCCTCGCCCGCGAAGGCAGCGAAGACCACGGCACCAAGCTGATGGGCTTCTCCGGCAAAGTGAAGAACCCTGGCCTGTGGGAACTGCCATTCGGCGTGACCGCCCGCGAGCTGTTCGAAGACTACGCCGGCGGCATGCGCGATGGCTTCAAGCTCAAGTGCTGGCAGCCAGGCGGCGCCGGTACCGGCTTCCTGTTGCCCGAGCACCTGGACGCACAAATGTACGCCGGTGGCATCGCCAAGGTCGGCACCCGTATGGGTACTGGCCTGGCAATGGCCGTGGACGACAGCGTCAACATGGTCTCGTTGCTGCGCAACATGGAACAGTTCTTTGCCCGTGAGTCGTGCGGTTTCTGCACCCCTTGCCGTGATGGTCTGCCGTGGAGCGTCAAGCTCCTGATGGCGATCGAGCACGGCGAAGGTCAGCCCGGCGATATCGAGACCCTGCTGGGTCTGGTCGGTTTCCTCGGCCCTGGCAAGACGTTCTGTGCTCACGCACCGGGTGCCGTGGAGCCATTGGGCAGCGCGATCAAGTACTTCCGTCCAGAGTTCGAAGCCGGTATTGCCCAGGCAAAACCCGGTGTACCGCCTCTGGCACGCCCGATTGTAATCGGTGCGTAACGCTCTGAATGAAGGGGGTCCGTGCCCCCTTCTGATCGTTCGATAACGCCGTAAGGCTGGGTTGCTTCGAACGCATAACAAGATTCCATTAGCCACGCCCGCTGACACCGGGCCAACGAAGACCTTTGAACCATGGCCACTATCCACGTAGACGGCAAAGATCTCGAAGTCGATGGGGCAGACAACCTGTTACAGGCATGTCTGTCGCTGGGCCTCGATATCCCGTATTTCTGCTGGCACCCTGCCCTGGGCAGTGTTGGCGCTTGCCGCCAATGCGCCGTCAAGCAGTACACCGACGAGAACGACAAGCGTGGTCGTATCGTCATGTCATGCATGACCCCGGCCACCGACGGTAGCTGGATTTCCATCGACGACGAAGAAGCGAAAGTGTTTCGCGCCAGCGTCGTTGAATGGCTGATGACCAACCACCCGCACGACTGCCCTGTGTGCGAAGAAGGCGGTCACTGCCATCTGCAAGACATGACCGTGATGACCGGCCACAACGAGCGCCGTTATCGCTTCACCAAGCGTACCCACCAGAACCAGCAACTGGGCCCGTTCATTTCCCACGAAATGAACCGCTGCATCGCTTGCTATCGCTGCGTGCGCTTCTATAAAGACTACGCGGGCGGCACTGACCTGGGCGTATTCGGTGCCCACGACAACGTGTACTTCGGTCGCGTTGAAGACGGCGTGCTCGAAAGCGAGTTCTCGGGCAACCTCACCGAAGTCTGCCCGACCGGCGTGTTTACCGACAAAACCCACTCCGAGCGCTACAACCGCAAGTGGGACATGCAATTCGCGCCAAGCATCTGCCACGGTTGCTCCAGCGGCTGCAATATCAGCCCGGGCGAGCGTTATGGCGAGTTGCGTCGTATCGAAAACCGCTTCAACGGTTCGGTCAACCAGTACTTCCTGTGTGACCGTGGCCGTTTCGGCTATGGCTACGTCAACCGCACCGACCGTCCACGTCAGCCTTTGCTGGCCGACGGCACCAAGCTGAGCCTGGACAACGCGCTGGATAAAGCCGCTGACCTGCTGCGCGGCCGCAATATCGTCGGTATCGGTTCGCCCCGCGCCAGCCTCGAAAGCAACTACGCGTTGCGCGAACTGGTCGGCGCCGAGCACTTCTACTCGGGTATCGAAGCCGGTGAACTGGAACGCATCCGCCTGGTGCTGCAAGTTCTCAAGGACAGCCCGCTGCCAGTGCCGAACATGCGCGAGATCGAAGATCACGACGCCGTGTTTGTGCTCGGTGAAGACCTGACCCAGACCGCCGCCCGTATGGCGCTGTCCGTGCGTCAATCGGTCAAGGGCAAGGCCGAAGAAATGGCCGACGCCATGCGCGTTCAGCCGTGGCTCGACGCCGCGGTGAAAAACATCGGTCAGCACGCGCTGAACCCGCTGTTTATCGCGACCCTGGCTGAAACCAAGCTCGACGATGTGGCTGAAGAATGTGTACACGCAGCCCCGGATGACCTGGCCCGTATCGGTTTCGCCGTGGCTCACGCCATCGACGCCAGCGCTCCTGCCGTTGCCGGCCTGGACGCTGAAGCACTGGAGCTGGCCAAGCGCATCGCCGACGCCCTGCTCGCGGCCAAGCGCCCATTGATCATTGCCGGTACTTCCCTGGGCTCCAAGGCCCTGATCGAAGCCGCAGGCAACATCGCCAAAGCCCTGCACCTGCGTGAAAAAGCCGGTTCCATCAGCCTCGTCGTGCCGGAAGCCAACAGCCTCGGCCTGGCCATGCTCGGCGGCGAATCGGTAGACGCAGCCCTGCAAGCGGTGATCGACGGTAAAGCCGACGCCATCGTGGTATTGGAAAACGACCTGTTCACCCGGGTTGACGCGGTCAAGGTCAATGCTGCACTGGATGCTGCCAAAGTGGTCATCGTTGCCGACCACCAGAAGACTGCGACCACCGACCGTGCCGATCTGGTACTGCCGGCAGCCAGCTTCGCTGAAGGCGACGGTACCTTGGTCAGCCAAGAAGGCCGCGCCCAGCGCTTCTTCCAGGTGTTCGACCCGACTTATCTGGACGCCAGCATCTTGGTCCACGAAGGCTGGCGCTGGTTGCATGCCCTGCGCAGCACCCTGCTGAACAAGCCGGTTGACTGGACCCTGCTCGACCACGTCACGCAAGCCACTGCTGCCAGCACCCCGGCACTGGCCCGCATCGTTGATGCCGCGCCGTCTGCTGCGTTCCGCATCAAGGGCATGAAGCTGGCCCGCGAACCGCTGCGTTACAGCGGCCGTACTGCCATGCGCGCCAATATCAGCGTACACGAGCCACGTACCCCGCAAGACCCGGACACCGCGTTCGCCTTCTCCATGGAAGGTTACTCGGGCTCCGTTGAACCGCGCCAGCAAGTGCCGTTCGCCTGGTCGCCGGGCTGGAACTCGCCACAAGCGTGGAACAAGTTCCAGGACGAAGTGGGTGGTCATATCCGCGCTGGCGACCCGGGCACCCGCCTGATCGAAAGCACAGGTGATTCGCTGAGCTGGTTCGCCAACATCCCGGGTGCATTCAACCCGGCTCGCGGCACCTGGCAAGTGGTGCCGTTCTTCCACCTGCTGGGCAGCGAAGAGAATTCTTCGAAAGCCGCGCCGGTTCAAGAACGCATTCCAGCCGCCTACATCGCACTGGCCAAGTCCGAAGCCGACCGCCTGGGGGTCAACGATGGCGCCCTGCTCAGCCTCAATGTTGCCGGTGTGACCCTGCGTCTGCCACTGCGTATCAATGAAGAGCTGGGTGCAGGTCTGGTGGCACTGCCAGCCGGCCTGGCCGGTATCCCGCCAGCGATCTTTGGCCTTACCGTTGACGGTTTGCAGGAGGCAGCCCAATGACCTGGTTTACGCCTGAAGTGATCGACGTGATTATCTCGGTGGTCAAAGCCGTGGTAATCCTGCTCGCCGTAGTGGTTTGCGGCGCGCTGCTGAGCTGGGTTGAACGTCGCCTGCTGGCCCTGTGGCAGGACCGTTACGGTCCGAACCGCGTAGGCCCGTTCGGCGCGTTCCAGATCGCCGCCGACATGATCAAGATGTTCTTCAAGGAAGACTGGACCCCACCGTTTGCCGACAAGGCGATTTTCACCCTGGCGCCGGTTGTGGCCATGAGTGCCTTGCTGATCGCCTTTGCGATTATCCCGATCACCCCGACCTGGGGCGTGGCGGATCTGAACGTCGGTATCCTGTTCTTCTTCGCCATGGCCGGTCTGTCGGTCTATGCGGTGCTGTTCGCAGGCTGGTCGAGCAACAACAAGTTCGCCCTGCTGGGTGCCTTGCGTGCCTCGGCGCAGACCGTGTCCTACGAAGTGTTCATGGGCCTGGCGCTGATGGGCATCGTGGTGCAGGTTGGCTCGTTCAACATGCGCGACATCGTTGAATATCAAGCGCAGAACCTGTGGTTCATCATCCCGCAGATCTTCGGTTTCCTGACCTTCTTTATCGCTGGCGTGGCCGTGACTCACCGTCACCCCTTCGACCAGCCAGAAGCGGAACAGGAACTGGCCGATGGTTACCACATTGAATACGCCGGCATGAAATGGGGCATGTTCTTCGTCGGTGAGTACATCGGGATCGTGTTGATCTCGGCGTTGCTGGTGACTTTGTTCTTCGGTGGCTGGCACGGACCTTTCGGTCTGCTGCCACAGATTCCGTTTATCTGGTTCGCCCTGAAGACCGCGTTTTTCATCATGATCTTCATCCTGCTGCGCGCCTCCATTCCGCGCCCACGGTATGACCAAGTGATGGACTTCAGCTGGAAGTTCTGCCTGCCGCTGACCCTGATCAATCTGCTGGTGACCGCCGCAGTCGTGTTGTTGAACACGCCTGCCGGCGCGGTTCAGTGAGGATAGAGACCCATGTTCAAGTATCTGTTTGACATCGTGCATGGCACCTACACCCAGCTTCGCAGCTTGGTGATGGTGTTTGGCCATGCCTTCCGCAAGCGTGACACGCTGCAGTACCCGGAAGAACCGGTGTACCTGCCGCCGCGCTACCGTGGCCGGATTGTCCTGACCCGTGACCCGGACGGCGAAGAGCGTTGTGTAGCCTGTAACCTGTGCGCCGTGGCGTGCCCGGTAGGCTGCATCTCGCTGCAAAAAGCCGAAACCGAAGATGGCCGTTGGTACCCGGAGTTCTTCCGCATCAACTTCTCACGCTGCATTTTTTGCGGCCTGTGTGAGGAAGCCTGCCCGACCACCGCGATCCAGCTGACACCGGATTTCGAGATGGCCGAGTTCAAACGTCAGGATCTGGTGTACGAGAAAGAAGATCTGCTGATCTCCGGTCCCGGTAAGAACCCTGATTACAACTTCTATCGTGTTGCGGGTATGGCCGTTGAAGGCAAGCCGAAAGGTGCTGCCCAGAACGAAGCCGAGCCGATCAACGTGAAGAGCTTGCTGCCTTAAGGAAGAACGATGGAATTCGCTTTCTATTTCGCATCGGGTGTCGCTGTCGTGTCCACGCTACGCGTGATCACCAACACCAACCCTGTGCACGCCCTGCTCTACCTGATTATTTCGCTGATTGCCGTGGCGATGACGTTCTTTAGCCTGGGCGCACCCTTTGCCGGTGTGCTCGAAGTGATCGCCTACGCCGGTGCCATCATGGTGCTGTTTGTGTTCGTGGTGATGATGCTCAACCAGGGCCCCGCCTCGGTGACGCAAGAACGCCACTGGCTCAAGCCGGGCATCTGGATCGGGCCGAGCATTCTGTCCGCCATCCTGTTGGCCGAACTGTTGTACGTGCTGTTCGCTCACCCGAGCGGTGCGCCAATCGGTCAAACCACCATCGATGCAAAAGCCGTGGGCATCAGCCTGTTCGGCCCGTATCTGCTGGTGGTCGAACTCGCCTCGATGCTGCTGCTTGCTGCAGCTGTGACGGCGTTCCACTTGGGCCGTACTGAGGCGAAGGAGCAATAACATGCCAGGAATACCTCTCGAACATGGTTTGGCCGTTGCCGGCATCCTGTTCTGCCTCGGTCTGGTTGGCCTGATGGTACGTCGCAACATTCTCTTCGTATTGATGAGTCTGGAAATCATGATGAACGCCGCGGCACTGGCTTTCATCGTTGCCGGTGCACGCTGGGCGCAGCCGGATGGACAAGTGATGTTCATCCTGGTGATCACCCTGGCAGCCGCCGAGGCCAGCATTGGCCTGGCGATCCTGCTGCAGCTGTATCGCCGCTTCCATACGCTTGATATCGATGCTGCCAGTGAGATGCGCGGATGAACCTTCTCTTTCTGACTTTCGTATTCCCCCTGATCGGCTTTTTGCTGCTGTCGTTCTCCCGTGGACGCTTCAGCGAGAACCTCTCGGCGCTGATCGGCGTCGGCTCCATCGGCCTGTCGGCCATTGTGGCCGCGTTTGTGATCTGGCAATTCAATGTCGCACCGCCACCGGGTGGCGAGTACACGCAAGTACTGTGGCAGTGGATCTCGGTAGAAGGCTTCAAGCCCAACTTCGCCCTGCACCTGGACGGCCTGTCGGTCACCATGCTCGGTGTCGTGGTCGGCGTGGGCTTTCTGATCCACGTTTTCGCCTCGTGGTACATGCGCGGTGAAGACGGCTACTCGCGTTTCTTTGCCTACACCAACCTGTTTATCGCCAGCATGCTGTTCCTGATCCTGGCCGATAACCTGCTGTTCGTGTACTTCGGCTGGGAAGGCGTGGGCCTGTGCTCGTACCTGTTGATCGGTTTCTACTACAGCAACCGCAACAACGGCAACGCGGCACTCAAGGCCTTTATCGTGACCCGCGTCGGCGACGTGTTCCTGGCCATAGGCCTGTTTATCCTGTTCCAGCAACTGGGCACGCTGAACATCAAGGAGCTGCTGGTGCTGGCACCGCAGAAGTTCCAGGCCGGTGATTTCTGGATCGTGCTGGCAACCCTGATGCTGTTGGGTGGTGCTGTCGGTAAATCTGCGCAACTGCCGCTGCAAACCTGGTTGGCAGACGCGATGGCCGGCCCTACCCCGGTTTCGGCCCTGATCCACGCCGCAACGATGGTAACCGCCGGTGTGTACCTGATTGCGCGTACCCACGGCCTGTTCACCCTGGCCCCTGAAGTGCTGCACCTGGTGGGCATCGTCGGCGGTGTGACCCTGGTGCTGGCCGGTTTTGCTGCACTGGTACAAACCGACATCAAGCGTATCCTTGCCTACTCGACCATGAGCCAGATCGGCTACATGTTCCTGGCATTGGGCGTGGGTGCCTGGGACGGCGCGATTTTCCACCTGATGACCCACGCGTTCTTCAAGGCCCTGCTGTTCCTTGCATCCGGTGCAGTAATCGTTGCCTGCCATCACGAGCAGAACATCTTCAAGATGGGCGGCCTGTGGAAAAAACTGCCACTGGCCTACGCCAGCTTTATCGTCGGTGGCGCGGCGCTGTCTGCCTTGCCATTGCTGACGGCCGGTTTCTACTCCAAGGACGAAATCCTCTGGGAAGCCTTCGCCAGCGGTAACAACGAACTGTTGTACGCCGGCCTTGTGGGCGCGTTCATGACCTCGCTGTACACCTTCCGCCTGATCTTCGTCACGTTCCACGGTGAAGCCAAGACTGAAGCGCATGCGGGCCACGGCGTAACCTACTGGCTGCCATTGAGCGTGCTGATCGTACTGTCGACCTTTATCGGCGCCATGATCACCCCGCCACTGGCCGGTGTACTGCCACAAAGCGTTGGCCATGCTGGCGGTGAAGCCAAGCACAGCCTGGAAATCGCCTCGGGTGCCATCGCCCTGGCCGGTATCCTGCTCGCTGCCCTGCTGTACCTGGGCAAGCGTCGCTTTGTAACTGCAGTTGCCAACAGCGGCATCGGTCGCTTCCTGTCGGCCTGGTGGTTCGCTGCCTGGGGCTTCGACTGGCTGTACGACAAACTGTTCGTCAAACCGTACCTGTTGATCTGCCGCCTGCTGGCCAAAGATCCTCTGGACCAGACCATTGGTTTGATCCCGAAGATGGCCAAGGCCGGGCATAACGCCCTGAGCCGCAGCGAAACCGGTCAACTGCGTTGGTACGCTGCATCCATGGCCGCCGGTGCTGTACTGGTCATGGGCGCCATCGTGTTGGTAGCGGTCTGATATGAACCTTCGACTTTGCGAAAGGAATTGAGCCCGTCATGATTCTGCCTTGGCTAATCCTGATCCCCTTTATCGGCGGCCTCCTGTGCTGGCTGGGTGAGCGTTTCGGCTCCACCCTGCCCCGCTGGATTGCGTTGCTGACCATGTCCCTTGAGCTTGCCCTCGGCCTATGGCTGTGGTCCCAGGGGAACTACTCGTTTGCACCGGCGCCTGGCGCCGATCCGACCTGGGCCCTTGAGTTCCAGCACACCTGGATCGCCCGCTTCGGTATCAGCGTGCACCTGGCGCTGGACGGCCTGTCGCTGCTGATGATCCTGCTCACCGGTTTGCTCGGTGTGCTGTCGGTGCTGTGTTCCTGGAAAGAAATCCAGCGTCACGTGGGCTTCTTCCACCTGAACCTGATGTGGATCCTGGGCGGTGTGGTGGGCGTGTTCCTCGCCATCGACCTGTTCATGTTCTTCTTCTTCTGGGAAATGATGCTGGTGCCGATGTATTTCCTCATCGCGCTCTGGGGTCATAGCTCGTCGGACGGCAAGAAAACCCGTATCTACGCCGCGACCAAGTTCTTCATCTTCACTCAGGCTTCCGGCCTGATCATGCTGGTGGCGATCCTGGGTCTGGTGCTGGTCAACTTCAACAACACCGGCGTGATTACCTTCAGCTACGCCGAGTTGCTGAAAACCAAGATGTCGCTCACTACTGAGTACATCCTGATGCTGGGCTTCTTCATTGCCTTCGCCGTGAAGCTGCCGGTCGTACCGTTCCACTCCTGGCTGCCGGACGCTCACGCCCAGGCACCGACCGCAGGTTCTGTGGACCTGGCCGGTATCCTGTTGAAGACCGCTGCGTATGGTCTGCTGCGTTTTGCCTTGCCGCTGTTCCCGAATGCCTCGGCCGAGTTTGCGCCGATCGCCATGACCCTGGGTCTGATCGGGATTTTCTACGGTGCTTTCCTGGCTTTCGCACAAACCGATATCAAGCGTCTGATCGCGTTCTCCAGCGTTTCCCATATGGGCTTCGTGCTGATCGGTATCTATTCCGGCAGCCAGCTGGCCCTGCAAGGTGCCGTTATCCAGATGTTGGCCCACGGTGTTTCGGCTGCCGCGCTGTTTATCCTCAGCGGCCAACTGTACGAGCGCCTGCATACCCGTGACATGCGTGAGATGGGTGGCTTGTGGTCGAAGATCGCCTACCTGCCGGCCATCAGCCTGTTCTTCGCGGCCGCGTCGCTGGGCTTGCCGGGTACCGGCAACTTTGTCGGCGAATTCCTGATCCTGATTGGCTCGTTCGCCAGCTTCCCCTGGATCACGGCGATTGCCACAACCGGTCTGGTGTTTGGTTCGGTCTACTCGCTGATCATGATTCACCGTGCCTACTTCGGTCCGTCCAAGTCCGACGCGGTACTGGCCGGCATGGATGCACGTGAACTGATCATGGTGCTCGGTCTGGCGGTACTGCTGGTGTTTATCGGCGTGTACCCGCAACCGTTCCTCGATACCTCCGCTGCGACCATGCATGGCGTGCAGCAATGGCTCGGCACCGCCTTCACTCAACTCGCTTCGGCCCGGTAAGAGCGCTATGGAATTCACGATCCAACACTTTATCGCGCTTGCTCCACTGCTGATTACCAGCCTCACCGTTGTTGTGGTGATGCTGGCAATCGCGTGGCGCCGCAACCATTCACAGACCTTCCTGCTTTCGGTGGCAGGTCTTAACCTGGCCCTGTTGTCGATCTTCCCGGCGTTGAAAGTTGTTCCACTGGCTGTCACCCCGCTGTTGATGATGGACAACTTCGCCTATCTGTACATTGGCCTGATCCTGGTCGCGACCCTGGCGTGCGTCACCTTGGCTCACGCCTACCTGGGTGAAGGCGGCACGGGCTACCCGGGCAACCGTGAAGAGCTGTACCTGCTGATGCTGCTGGCTGCGACCGGCGGTATCGTACTGGTCAGCGCGCAACACCTGGCCGGTTTGTTTATCGGTCTGGAGCTGCTTTCGGTACCGGTTTACGGCCTGGTGGCCTATGCCTTCTTCAACAAGCGTTCGCTGGAAGCCGGCATCAAGTACATGGTGCTGTCGGCTGCCGGTTCTGCGTTCCTGTTGTTCGGTATGGCCTTGCTGTACGCCGAAGCAGGCAGCCTGAGCTTCAGCGGTATCGGTCACGCCCTGGCGGCTACTGGCGCACCTAGCGCCATTGCCCAGCTGGGCCTGGGCATGATGCTGGTGGGCCTGGCCTTTAAACTGTCACTGGTGCCTTTCCATCTCTGGACTCCGGACGTGTACGAAGGTGCCCCGGCGCCGGTGGCCGCGTTCCTGGCTACCGCGTCGAAAGTGGCCGTGTTTGCCGTGATGGTGCGTCTGTTCCAGATCACCCCGTCGGCAACTACCGGTGTGATGAGCGATGTACTGACCGTGATCGCGATTGCCTCGATCCTGTTCGGTAACTTGCTGGCACTGACCCAGAACAACCTCAAGCGTCTGCTGGGTTACTCGTCCATCGCCCACTTCGGCTACCTGCTGATCGCCCTGGTGGCGAGCAAGGGCATGGCCATGGAAGCCATCGGTGTGTACCTGATCACCTATGTGCTGACCAGCCTGGGTGCCTTCGGTGTGATCACGTTGATGTCCTCGCCGTATAAGGGCCGTGACGCTGACGCACTGTACGAGTACCGCGGCCTGTTCTGGCGTCGTCCGTACCTGACTGCGGTGATGACCGTGATGATGCTGTCGCTGGCGGGCATCCCGCTGACGGCCGGCTTTATCGGCAAGTTCTACATCATCGCCACGGGCGTTGAAGCTCACCAATGGTGGCTGGTGGGCTCCCTGATCCTGGGTAGCGCCATTGGCGTGTTCTACTACCTGCGTGTGATGGTGACCCTGTACCTGGTCGAGCCGAAGCTGCATCGCCACGATGCGCCGCTGAACTGGGAACAGAAAGCGGGTGGCGTGATGCTGCTGGCGGTCTCGGTACTGGTGTTCTTCCTGGGTGTATACCCGCAGCCGATGCTGCAACTGGTGCAACAGGCAACGCTGGGGCTGATTGGCTAAGCGTTAGCGGCTGTACCCGAAACCCCGTGGAGGCCTGGCCTTTGCGGGGTTTTTTGTTGCACCACAAATCATGTTAGAGCAGTAAATAGTCAGGATTTCTGTGCGACGCTAAACCTGTGGGAGCGGGCTTGCCCGCGATGCAGGCGACACGGTGTTACGGTAAGTAAACGTCGCAAAACAACTGACCCACAGCGTACATATCCAGCATTCGCGTCTAACCGAAATATTGGTTTCGCTCTTACAGCGAGTCCCTTTTTGAAGGACCAAAAAGGAACCAAAAAGTCCTCGCCCTACCATACGGCCGCCTCGCCAAGGCTCGCCGGTGCCCTCACTCCGGCACTGTTATGGGGGCACGCCGCGACGGGCCATCCATGGCCCATCGCGGCTGGCGCGGCGTCCTGCCGCGCCCCCCCCATAACAGCACCTGCGTTCGGCCTTCTGTGAGGGGCATTCGCGTCGCTTGATTAATCGCGTGGCAGCAGCAAAAGCAAAACTTTTAAACAACGCCAATCCCTTGTGGGAGCGGGCTTGCCCGCGATGGCAGCACTTTGTTCCTCCAGATAGAACGAGGTGCCTGCATCGCGGGCAAGCCCGGCTCCCACAGTGGAAATATGCCGGTTGCAGATCCCGCCGCCAAACAGGCCGGCCGGTCGGCCGCCTCGGGGTGCAGTGCTTTTGATCTACCAGCCCTCCCGGGAGGCCGAGAGGAGGTTCTGTGGAGTGGGTCGACCGGCATGGATGCCGGGAGAGCCGCGATGGGCCAAGGATGGCCCGTGGCGGCGTGCCCACGGAGCAGAGCCGGAGCGAGGGAACCTGAGCGCAGCGAAGGCCGTACGATGGGGCGAGGACTTTTTGGTTCCTTTTTGGTCCTTCAAAAAGGGACTCGCCGTAAGAGCGAAACCGATATTTCGGTTAGGCACGAATGCCGGATATGTACTCAGCGTATCGGTTAATCATGCGATATCAAGCAAACCCTCTCCCACACCTGGAATGCAGCCCGTAACAGTTGCGAGCGATTCTCGGCTTGTATAGGCTGGCGCGCCGCCCGCCTATCGATCTGGAACAGTTAACCAATGCGTCCCACCCTTTCTTCGCTTCTACCCTTGGCGCTGATCTGCGCCGCCCCGGCCCACGGCAATCCCCTGGAACTGGGCGAAGTACAGGTACGCAGCGAAGAAAGCAGCGAACTGCAAGCCGCCCAAAACGCGCTAAATGAAGTGCCCGGCGCCAGCAACCTGATCGACATGACCCGGGTCGAAAATGGCCGCACTGCCAGCAATGCCGATGTACTGGCCTACCAGCCGGGGGTCTACGCGCAATCGGCGGGCAATGACGGGGCCAAGGTCTCGGTGCGCGGCTCGGGCATCAACCGCGCCCCCAGCGCCCACGGTTCAGGCCTGTATGTAATGTTCGACGGCCTGCCCCTGACCGGCCCCGGCGGCACCCCCTACGAACTGTTCGAGCCGCTGTGGCTAAGCCGCGCCGAAGTGCTGCGCGGCGCCAATGGCTTCGACACCGGTTCGCTGGCCCTGGGCGGCTCGATCAACTACGTCACCCACACCGGCTACGACGCGGCGCCGCTGCAGGTGCGCTACGAAACGGGCAGCTATGGCTATCAAAAACGCCAGATCAGTTCCGGGCAAGTCCTGGGTGATCTGGACTACTACGTCGCCCTGACCGACTCCGATACCGATGGCTACCAGCATCACACTGCTGGCAGCAGCAAGGGCATCGCGGCCAATATCGGCTATCGCTTCAGCCCGCAACTGGAAACCCGCTTCTACCTGCGCTATCGCGAAACCGATAACGAGCTGGCAGGTCGCGTGACCAAGGCCAACATCCAGCATCACCCCCGCGCCGCCAACCCGGCCTATGTGGCAGGCGACTATACCCGTCCGCAACCCGGCAGTACCTGGCTGGGCAACAAGACCACGATGTATCTGGATGACGATTCGCAGCTTGAAGTGGGCCTGGTCTATCACGACTACCCGATGGATCTGCGTGAAGGCCCGAACCGTCTGAAAGTGGCCTACACCGACGTCAGCGGTACGCTCAACTACAAGCGCCGCGACACCCTGTTCGGCCTTGAAAGCAAGACCACCGTGGGCCTGCGCAACACCAAGCATTTGCCCAACAGTGGGGCTTCGGAATTTGTGCGCATACCCGTGGGCAATACCGCAGGTTATGCCCCCGGTACCAAAATTCGCGACTTCAGTTACCAAGGTTCCGATACCGTGCTGCACGCCAGCAATGACCTGGAGCTGATCCCCGACCTGTGGCTGACCACCGGCATGGCGCTGATCTACACCCGCCGCGAGAGCGACGTGAGTTACCCCGAGAGCGGCGGCAAGGTCAGCCAGCATGACTGGGACTACGCGCCACGCCTTGGCCTGCGTTACGAGTTCAACCCGCACTTGCAGGTATACGGCAACCTGAGCCGCTCGGTCGAGCCGCCGCACCCTTGGTCGATGATCTGGGGCTCGCCGTTCACTTTCCCGCTCAACAGTGGCCCGGCCACCGGTCGCCAGAGCACCCCGGTAGCGCTGGACAATCAAACCGCTACCACCCTTGAACTGGGCACCCGGGGTGATGCGTGGTTCGGGCAATGGGATCTGGCCTGGTATTACTCGGCCGTGCGCCATGAACTGCTGAGCGTCGAAACCCAGGCCGCCACCCTCACCCAAAGCCCGATTGTCGGTGAGTCCAACGCCAGCCCCACCGTGCACCAGGGCATCGAAGCCGGTCTCAACAGCCTGTTGTGGGAAAAACCAGCAGTGGGCAAGGTGTCCCTGCGCCAGGCCTACACCTTCAGCGATTTCCATTACCGTGACGACGAGCGCTTTGGCGACAACAAGCTGCCGGGCATCCCGCAGCACTACTACCAGGCCGAAGTGCGCTATGACCACCCGCAGGGCTTCTATGCCGGGGTGAACACGCAGGTTGCCTCACGCATGGCGGTGGACTACGCCAACTCGTATTACACGTCGTCCTACATGTTGTGGGGGGCAACCCTGGGCTACAACGCGCCCAAACAGGACTGGCAAGCCTGGCTCGACCTGCGCAACCTGAGCGGCGAGCGCTATGCCGCCACGGTCACGCCGGGGTATGACGACAAGGGCCTGGACGCCGCGCGCTCCACCCCGGGTGAAGGCCGGGGCGCCTATGTGGGGGTTTCCTACAGCTTCCGTTAATCAGCGGACGGGATATCGGCCGGCAACCGCACCTTGCGGCGGGTGCCGCTGAACAAGCCCCAGCTGGACAGGAACAGGGCGGCGATCAACGGCCCGATCACAAAGCCATTGAGGCCGAAGATGGCCATGCCGCCCAGGGTCGAGATCAGGATCAGGAAGTCCGGCATTTTCGTGTCCTTGCCCACCAGGATGGGGCGCAACACGTTGTCCACCATGCCGATCACAAACACCCCGTACAGCGCCAGCACCACCCCCTGCCAGACCGAGCCGGTCACCACGAAGTAAACCGCCACCGGCGCCCAGACGATACCGGCACCGACGGCGGGTAGCAGCGACAGGAACATCATCAGCACCGCCCAGAACAGCGCGCTATGGATGCCCAGCACCCAGAAAATCACCCCGCCCAATGCCCCCTGGGTAATGGCCACCGCCAGGTTGCCCTTGACCGAGGCCCGCACCACACGACGCAACTTGAGCTGCAACAGGCGTTTTTGCTGCTCGGCCAGCGGTACTGCGTTGCGGATGGTGCGCACCATCTGCTGGCCGTCACGGATAAAGAAGTACAGCAGATACAGCATGATGAAAAAGCTCACCACCAGATCAAAGGTGCTCTGACCGAAGCTGAAGACCTGGGTGGCAAAAAACTGGCTGCCTTCAAGGGCGCCCTTGGATACTTTCTCACTCAGCCCGTCGATATTGCCCATGCCAAAACGGTCAAGCCAGTCCTGCGCGGTGGCCGGCAGGATGTCCTTGAACTGCATGACATAGCTGGCGACGTTGATTCTGCCGCTTTCAACATCCTTGTAGAGCGTTGCCACTTCCTGCACCAGCAAGGTCGTGGTGATGATCACCGGAATGATCGCAATCACCGTACAGGCCCCCAGCGTGGCAAAGGTTGCCAGGTTGCGCCGCCCCTTGAGTTTGAGCAGCAGCTTGCGCTGCAGGGGTGCAAACAGGATTCCCAGGGCCACTGCCCAGAAAATCGCGCCATAAAACGGCAACAGGATCCAGATAAACGCGATGGTGACCAAGGCCAGCAACAGGAGCAGGGTTTTACGTTGCAGACTTGTTTCGTTCATGAGCAATCCATGTCAGTAAGGCGTGTAGGAATCTAGTGGTCGCAGTGTAGCCGCTGGCATTGACAACTCCCTAGACACTCTGTAAATAATCTGCGTAGTTGTACGACAACAGATAACAAAAATAATAATATTCAGGAGCTCTACGGATGATCGCACCTACCTGCGCCCCCGCCCTTTTCACACGCTCAAAAACCGCACAAGGCACCCGCTCGCTGATGTTGCTCGGACTTGGCAGCATGGGCCTGGCCTTGCCGTTGACGGGCCTGGCCGAAGGTTTCGTCGACGACACCAAAGCCACGCTGACCCTGCGCAACGCCTATATCAACCGCAACTACACCAACCCCGACTACCCGCAGAGCAAGGCCGAAGAGTGGACGCAAAACTTCATTCTCGACGTCAAGTCCGGTTTTACCCAGGGTACGGTGGGCTTCGGGGTGGATGTGCTGGGGCTTTACTCGCAAAAACTCGACGGTGGCAAAGGCACGGCAGGCACCCAACTGTTGCCGACCCACAGCGACGGCGAGCCCGCCGATAACTTTGGTCGTTTGGGGGTTGCGGCCAAGGCCAAAATCTCCAATACGGAACTTAAAATCGGCGAGTGGATGCCGGTACTGCCGATCCTGCGCTCGGACGATGGCCGCTCCCTGCCACAAACCTTCCGCGGCGGCCAGATCACTTCAAAAGAAATCGCCGGGCTGAACCTCTATGGCGGCCAGTTCCGCGCCAACAGCCCGCGCAACGATGCGAGCATGGAAGACATGTCGCTCAACGGCAAAGGCGCCTTCACCTCGGACCGCTTCAACTTTGCCGGCGGTGACTACAGCTTCAATGAAAAACGCACCCAGGTCGGCCTGTGGTACGCCCAGCTCGAAGACATCTATCAGCAGCAATTTTTAAACGTGTTGCACAGCCAGCCGGTTGGCGATGTGACACTGGGCGCCAACCTCGGTTATTTCTGGGGCAAGGAAGACGGCAGCAAACTGGCGGGTGACCTCGACAACAGAACCGCCTACGCCCTGCTGTCGGCCAAATACAAGGGCAACACCTTGTATGTGGGCCTGCAGAAAATCAGTGGCGACGATGGCTGGTTCAAGGTCAACGGCACCAGCGGCGGCACCCTGGCCAACGACAGCTACAACTCCAGCTACGACCTGGCCAAGGAACGTTCATGGCAAGTGCGTCACGACCTCGACTTCGCGGTACTCGGCGTACCCGGCCTGACCATGATGAACCGCTATATCAGCGGCGATAACATCCACACTGGGACCATCACCGACGGCAAGGAATGGGGGCGTGAATCGGAGCTGGCTTACACCGTGCAGGCGGGTACATTCAAGGACCTCAACGTGCGCTGGCGCAACGCGAGCATCCGCCGCGACTACAGCACCCACGAGTTCGACGAAAACCGCATTTTTATCAGCTATCCGTTGTCGTTGCTGTAAGACCAGCAAACTGTGGGAGCGGGCTTGCTCGCGATGGCATCGCAGCAATTGCCCTGGCAGACCGCAGCGTCTGTATCGCAGGCAAGCCAGCTCCCACAAGTCATGCCGCGTCGCCAAATCCGCAGCGTGGCAGCCCTTTGACAATCATTTTGCAGCCATTAGAAGTTCGGATTTGGCATTGACAACCACCACAATGACTGTGAATAATCCAGACCAAGTCATACGACAACAGATGACAATAACAAGAACGACAGGGATCTTTGATGACAACCACTCACACTGTCCAAACCCCCTTCAATCGCCTTCTTCTCACCGGTGCTGCCGGCGGTCTGGGGAAGGTGCTGCGCGAAACCCTCAAGCCCTACGCCAGGGTGCTGCGACTCTCTGATATCGCCGCAATGGCCCCGGCGGCTGACAGCCGCGAAGAAGTGTTCACCTGCGATCTTGCCGATAAACAGGCCGTCCACCAGTTGGTTGAAGGGGTAGACGCCATCCTGCACTTTGGCGGCGTCTCGGTGGAGCGCCCGTTCGAAGAGATCCTCGGCCCCAATATCAGCGGCATTTTCCACATTTACGAAGCGGCACGCCGGCATGGCGTCAAACGGGTGATTTTCGCCAGTTCCAATCATGTCATCGGGTTCTACAAACAGGATCAGACCCTGGATGCCCACTCCCCGCGCCGGCCTGACAGTTACTACGGGCTGTCCAAGTCCTATGGCGAAGACATGGCCACCTTCTACTTCGACCGCTATGGCATCGAAACCGTCAGCATCCGCATCGGCTCCTCGTTCCCCGAGCCGCAAAACCGCCGGATGATGAGTACCTGGCTGAGCTTTGCCGACCTCACGCAACTGCTGGAGCGCTCGCTGTACACGCCCAATGTCGGTCACACCGTGGTCTATGGCGCCTCCAATAACCTTAATGTGTGGTGGGACAACCGTTTTGCTGCCCACCTTGGGTTCGAGCCCAAGGACACGTCAGAAATTTTCCGCGACAAGATCGAAGCTCAGCCGATGCCCGCAGCCAATGACCCGAGCATGGTTTACCAGGGCGGCGCCTTTGTCGCTGCCGGCCCGTTTGGCGACGAGTAAACCCGCGCTGCCAGCAGAACAAGATCAACAGAGGCCAAGGCATCATGACAGCTGAACTGATTCTCGATGCACGCAACGCCACCGGCGAAAGCCCGGTCTGGAGCACCACTGAACAGGCACTCTACTGGGTGGATATCCCGGCAAAACGCTTGCATCGCTGGAGCCCTGCCGATGGTAAAGAGCAAAGTTGGCAAGCCTCGCAAATGCTCGCATGCATCGCTCAGACAGGTAATGGCAATTGGATCGCCGCGATGGAAAACGGGCTGTTCGCTATCACCCCCCACGCCGACGGCAGCCTCAACAGTCGCTTGCTGGCCAGCGTGACCCACGCCCTTCCAGGCATGCGCTTCAACGATGGCCGCTGCGACCGCCAGGGCCGCTTCTGGGCGGGCAGCATGCTGATGGACATGGCCGCCGGCGCACCGGTGGGCGCCATGTATCGCTACAACGCAGGCCAGACCGAGCCGCTCACGGCGCAACTGCAAGGCTTTATCGTGCCCAACGGACTGGCGTTCAGCCCCGATGGCAACACCCTGTACCTGTCGGACTCGCACCCGGATGTGCAAAAAATATGGGCTTTTGACTACGACACCGACACCGGCACCCCACACAACCGCCGCCTGTTCGTGGATATGACCCAACACCCCGGCCGCCCCGATGGCGCGGCGGTTGATGCCGATGGCTGCTACTGGATCTGCGGCAACGATGCCGGGCTGATCCACCGCTTCACCCCCGAAGGCAAGCTCGACCGCTCCCTGGCCGTGCCCGTGAAGAAACCGGCGATGTGTGCCTTTGGCGGAGCAGACCTGGACACCCTGTTCGTAACCTCGATCCGCCCCGCCGGGGACCTGGCCGACCAGCCCCTGGCCGGGGGCGTGTTCGCCCTCAGGCCCGGAGTCAAGGGCCTGCCGGAGCCCCGCTTGAATAACTGAACGACTGATCCAACACCTTGAAATAACAAAAACAATATTTGGAGTGACCCATGGATTTCAAACGCACCCTGCTCATCGCTGCATTACCCCTGGCCTTCTGCCTCTCAGGCGTGGCCCAGGCCGAAATCAAGATCAAGTTCGCCGAGGTTCACCCCACGGGCTACCCGCCGGTGGTGGCCGAACAGGAAATGGGCAAAAAACTCCAGGAACAAAGCAACGGCGATATTTCCTTCAAGATGTTTGCCGGTGGCGTACTGGGCTCAGAGAAAGAAGTGGTCGAGCAATTGCAGTCCGGCGCGGTGCAGATGACCCGGGTCAGCCTCGGCATCCTCGGCCCGGTAGTGCCGGAAACCAACGCCTTCAACCTGCCGTTTGTGTTCCGCGACCAGGCCCATATGCGCAAGATCATCGACGGTGAAATCGGCCAGGAGATGTTGGATAAAATCACCAATTCCGACTTCAACATGGTCGCGCTGGCCTGGATGGATGGTGGTACGCGCAACCTGTACACAAAAAAACCGGTACGTGAGATGGCCGACCTCAAAGGCATGAAAATCCGCGTACAAGGCAACCCGGTATTTATCGACACCATCAACGACATGGGCGGCAACGGCATCGCCATGGCCACCGGCGAGATTTTCAGCGCCCTGCAGACCGGCGTGATCGATGGCGCAGAGAACAACCCGCCGACCTTCCTTGAGCACAACCACTACCAGAACGCCAAGTACTTCACCTGGACCGACCACTTGATCCTCCCCGAGCCGATCGTGATCGCCAAGACCACCTGGGCCAAGCTCAGCCCGGAGCAACAAGCCCTGGTGCAAAAACTGGCGCGTGAAGCGCAGATGGAAGAGCGAGTGATCTGGGACAAAAAATCCGCCGAAAGCGAAACCAAGCTCAAAACCGCAGGCGTGGAGTTCATCACCCTCACCCCCGAGCAGAAAAAGGCCTTCTACGACGCCACCCAGCCGGTTCGCGACAAGTACGGTGCCAACTACAAGGACCTGATCTCGCGCATCGAAGCCGTCCAATAAGCCAGTCCGATAACGCCGCGGTGGCGGGCGCCAGCCCGTTTTCCGCGCAGTGGTGAGCCCCATGAAAAATACCGTACTGCGCTTTAATGACTTGCTGTACAGGGCCTGCATCGGGATCGCCGGTTTGTCGGTGCTGACCATGACCCTTATCATCCCCTGGGGCATTTTTGCCCGCTACGTGCTGGGCAGCGGCTCAAGCTGGCCCGAGCCCACGGCCATCCTGCTGATGGTGGTGTTTACCTTCTTTGGCGCTGCCGCCAGCTACCGTGCCGGTGCCCATATGGCAGTGGCGATGGCGGTCGAGCGCATGCCGGCCCATGTGCGCAAACAGGCCGCGGTGCTGGTGCAAATCCTGATGGTTATCGTCTGCCTGTTTATGACGGTCAAGGGCTTCAAACTGTGCGCGACCACCTGGAACCAGTTCCTTGGTGAAATGCCGAGTTTGCGCGTAGGCATCTCCTATCTGCCAATCCCCCTGGGCGGCATCGTGACCCTGATCTTCGTCCTGGAGAAACTCTTCCTGGGTGACCAAAGCCACCGCCGCGCCGTGCGGTTCGACATCGTAGAAGCCAGCGAAGAGGCCGTATAAATGGACGCTTTCGTACTGTTGGGCAGTTTTATCGCCCTGATCCTGCTCGGCATGCCGGTCGCCTACGCGCTGGGTCTGTCGGCACTGGTCGGCGCCTGGTGGATTGATATCCCGTTCGATGCCCTGATGATTCAAGTAGCGGGCGGCGTGAACAAATTTTCCCTGCTGGCGATCCCGTTCTTCGTACTGGCGGGGGCGATCATGGCCGAAGGCGGCATGTCGCGCCGGCTGGTGGCCTTTGCCGGGGTGCTGGTGGGGTTTGTGCGCGGCGGTCTGTCGCTGGTCAATATCGTCGCCTCGACCTTCTTTGGCGCGATCTCCGGCTCGTCGGTGGCGGACACCGCATCCGTAGGCTCGGTACTGATTCCGGAAATGGAACGCGCCGGTTACCCTCGCGAGTTCTCCACGGCCGTGACGGTCAGCGGTTCGGTGCAGGCCCTGCTCACCCCGCCCAGCCACAACTCGGTGCTGTACTCGCTGGCAGCGGGCGGCACGGTGTCAATCGCTTCGCTGTTTATGGCCGGGATCATGCCGGGGTTGCTGCTCAGCGCGGTAATGATGGGCCTGTGCATGATCTTTGCGCGCAAGCGCAACTACCCCAAGGGCGAAGTCATCCCGCTGCGCCAGGCGCTGAAAATCGCCGGTGAAGCGATGTGGGGCCTGATGGCCATGGTTATCATCCTGGGCGGCATCCTCACTGGCGTCTTCACTGCCACCGAGTCGGCGGCGGTCGCGGTGGTGTGGTCGTTCTTCGTTACCATGTTCATTTACCGCGACTACAAGTGGCGCGATCTGCCCAAGCTGATGCACCGGGCGGTGCGCACCATTTCCATCGTGATGATCCTGATCGGCTTTGCTGCCAGCTTCGGTTACATCCTGACGCTGATGGAAATCCCGATGAAGATCACCACCGCGTTTCTGACCCTGTCGGATAACCGCTATGTGATCCTGATGTGCATCAACGTCATGTTGCTGCTGTTGGGCACGGTGATGGACATGGCGCCGCTGATCCTGATCCTCACTCCGATCCTGCTGCCGGTGATTATCGGTATCGGTGTCGATCCGGTGCATTTTGGCATGATCATGCTGGTCAACCTGGGGATCGGCCTGATCACACCGCCGGTGGGCGCGGTGCTGTTTGTCGGCGCGGCGGTAGGCAAGGTGACGATTGAGAACACGGTTAAAGCGCTGCTGCCGTTCTACCTGGCGCTGTTTATGGTGCTGATGCTGGTGACCTATGTGCCGGCCATCTCGCTGTGGCTGCCAGGCCTGGTGCTGTAACCCGCCTTCCCCCTGTGGGAGCGGGCTTGCCCGCGATGCCGTCACCTCGGTGTATCTGAAATAACGAGGCGACCCCATCGCGAGCAAGCCCGCTCCCACAGGGGTATTTCAGCGGCTCTATTTCCAGCCAAGGAGGCTGGTTGCTTATGTCTGCTCCTGCATTGTTCCCCCGCCATATCGCGGTATTGATCCTGGTACTGCTGGCCTGCGCATTTGCGGGCAATCATATCGCCGCGCGCATTGCCTTCGACCACGACACCGGGCTGTTGCTGGCGATTCTGTGCCGCGCCGGCGTGACCCTGCTGGTGCTGACCAGCCTGGTACTGTGGCAACGCGAACGCCCCCGGTTAACCCCCGCCAATTGGCGCTGGCAGCTGCTGCTGGGGTTGTTGATCGCGGCGCAAAGCTTCTTTATCTATTCGGCCGTGGCCCGCATTCCCGTGGCCCTGGCGCTGCTGATCGGCAACATGGCGCCGATCCTGCTGGTGCTGCTGACCTGGGCCCTGGGCGGGTCGGCACCGACCCGGCGGGCCGCACTGTTGATGGGGTTGATCATGTTCGGCCTGATCTTCGCCCTCGACGTGCCCGAGCGCCTGTCCAGCCAGGGCGGCAGCGAAACGCAATGGCTCGAAGGGATTCTGTTCGGCTTCGGCGCCGCCTGCGTGTTTGCCTGCGCGCTGTGGATCACCGACCACAAGCTGTCGGGCCTGCGCGGCACCGTGCGCAGCATGCTGACCATGTTGATCGTATTCAGCGCCGCGACCGTGGCCGGGCTCAGCGGCGTGCTGCCAGGTGGTGTGTCCCTGCCCGGCTCCTCCACCGGCTGGGCCGCCCTCGCCTGCCTGGTGGTGCTCTATGGCCTGGGTTTTTGCCTGCTGTTTATCTGCATGACCCGCCTGAACATGGCCCGCAACGCACCTGTGATGAACGTCGAACCGGTGGCGAGTCTGCTGTTTGGCTGGCTGATCCTGGACCAGTTGCTCAGCAGCGGGCAAATCATCGGTAGCCTGATTGTGGTGGCGGGGATCGTCTTGCTGACGTGGCCACGCAAGATCGAAGCCTCAAGCTGATTGCATAGATCCAGATCAATAATCGCGCATTGAGGCTCGACTACCATCGCGCCTTTTTGCGAACGAACCGACTATGCGCCTTGCTCCGCCCGAACTCCTCGCCCCTGCCGGCACCCTGAAAAACATGCGTTACGCCTTTGCCTATGGCGCCGACGCGGTGTACGCAGGCCAACCGCGCTACAGCTTGCGGGTTCGCAACAACGAATTCGACCACGCCAACCTGGCTATTGGCATCAAAGAGGCCCAGGCCCAGGGCAAGCGTTTTTACGTGGTGGTCAATATAGCCCCGCACAACGCCAAGCTGCGCACCTTCCTCAAGGATTTGGAGCCGGTGGTAGCCATGAACCCGGATGCGCTGATCATGTCCGACCCGGGGCTGATCATGCTGGTGCGCAAAAACTTCCCCCATGTGCCGATTCATTTGTCGGTGCAGGCCAATACGGTCAACTGGGCCAGTGTCGAATTCTGGCGCCAGCAAGGTCTGAGCCGCATCATCCTGTCGCGCGAGCTGTCGCTGGAAGAAATCGAAGAGATTCGCCAGCATGTACCCGACATGGAACTGGAAATTTTCGTCCATGGCGCGCTGTGCATGGCCTACTCAGGGCGCTGTCTGTTGTCCGGCTACATGAACAAGCGCGATGCCAATCAGGGCAGCTGCACCAATGCCTGCCGCTGGAAATACGACGCCAAACCGGCCACGGAAAACGAACTGGGCAATATCGTCAATGTGGTCGAGCCAACCCTGGGCGTGGGCTCGCCGACTGACGAAGTGTTTGTACTGAACGAAGCCAACCGTGCCGATGAACCGATGACCGCGTTCGAGGACGAACACGGTACTTACATCATGAACTCCAAGGATCTGCGTGCTGTACAGCATGTAGCGCGGCTGGCGGAAATGGGCGTGCATTCGCTGAAGATCGAGGGCCGCACCAAGTCGCACTTTTACTGCGCACGGGCCACCCAGGTGTATCGCAAGGCCATCGATGATGCGGTGGCGGGTCGTGAGTTTGACCGCAGCCTGATGACCGATCTTGAGTCCCTGGCCCAGCGCGGCTATACCGAAGGGTTCTTGCGCCGCCATGTCCACGATGAATACCAGAACTACCTGCATGGCAGCTCGTTGTCCCATCGCCAGCAGTTTGTCGGGGAATTGACCGGCGAACGACGCAATGGCCTGGCCGAAGTCAAAGTGAAAAACCGATTTGCTTTGGGCGATCATCTGGAGCTGATGACACCCCACGGCAACTATCACTTTGATCTGGAACGTTTGCTTAACAGTGCAGGCTTGCCGACCCAAGTGGCGCCGGGTGATGGCCACACGGTGTACCTGCCAATCCCCGAACAGGTGGACTTGAACTACGGGTTATTGATGCGGGATTTGACGGTGAGCGAGGTGATGGAACGTTCGGCGTGACCACTGTGGGAGCGGGCTTGCTCGCGATAGCATCGCCCGGTTTTGTCTGACAGACCGAGCCGTCAGCATCGCGAGCAAGCCCGCTCCCACAGACTGTCGTGATTGCGATTAATCGCGAAACACTTCATCCAGCAAGTTATGCATGGCGGTAAACGCCCGACCCGCCGTTTTGGCGTCGTACATCATCTTGCCCGGCACGTTGGCGTGGGGGTCGGTGAACGAATGCACTGCGCCGCCGTAGCTGGTCAGTTGCCAGTCCACACCCGCCGCGTTCATCTCCGCCTCGAACGCGGGCAGCTGCTCGTTGGGTACCAACGGGTCAGACGCGCCGTGCAACACCAGTACCGCACCCTTGATGCTCTGGGCATCGATAGGGTTAGGTGTGTCCAGCGTGCCGTGGAAGGACACCGCAGCTTGCAACGGCGCACCGCTGCGTGCCAGTTCCAGTGAACAGCAACCGCCAAAACAGAAACCAAAGGTTGCCAGCTTGTTGCTGTCGACCTGGGCCAGGCCCTGATTTTTCAGCATGTCATAAGCAGCCCACATACGCTTGCGCAGCAAGGCACGGTCATTCTTGAGCGGCATCATTGCCGCCCCCGCCTCGTCGGCGTTGCCGGGCCGGGTGCCCTGCCCGTACAAATCCGCGATCAATACCACATAGCCCTGCTCTGCCACCGATTTGGCAATCTCTTCGGCGCCCGCGCTGATGCCCATCCAGTTGGGCGCCATCAGCAAACCCGGCAACGGGTCTTCACGGCTCGGATCAAAGGCCAGACGGCCTTCGTAAGGTTGGCCGTCGATTTGATAAGCCACAGAGCTGACCGAAATGGATTTCATCAAAAACTCCTGAATTTGAAACAAAAAAAACCCGCCGAAGCGGGTTTTTATAGCGCGGTTAGACCGACAACTCTACTAACAATTTGTTTAGCCGACGGACATAGGCCGCAGGGTCTTTCAAACTGTCACCGGCTGCCAGGGCTGCCTGGTCGAAGAGGATGTGCGACAGGTCGCCAAAACGCTCTTCGCTCTGCTCGGCATCGAGTTTCTCGATCAGCGGGTGAGCCGGGTTGAACTCGAAGATCGGCTTGGACTCAGGCACTTTCTGACCGCTGGCTTCGAGGATCTGACGCATTTGCATGCCCAGGTCCTGCTCACCGATGGCCAGGATCGCCGGCGAGTCGGTCAGACGATGCGATACGCGCACTTCGCTGACGCTTTCACCCAAGGCAGCCTTGATGCGCTCAACCAGACCTTCTTTGGCCTTGGCCACTTCTTCTGCGGCTTTCTTGTCCTCTTCCGAGTCCAGGTTGCCCAGATCGAGGTCACCACGGGCCACGTCGACAAAGCTCTTGCCGTCGAAGTCGCTGAGGTAGCTCATCAGCCACTCGTCGATGCGGTCGGTCAGCAGCAGCACTTCAATGCCTTTCTTGCGGAAGACTTCGAGGTGCGGACTGTTTTTAACCTGCGCGTAGGTTTCGCCAGTCAGGTAGTAAATCTTGTCCTGACCTTCCTTGGCACGGGCCAGGTAGTCGGTCAACGAAACATTTTGTTCGCCGTCGTCGCCGTGGGTCGAAGCAAAACGCAGCAGACCGGCGATTTTCTCTTTGTTGGCGAAATCTTCGGCCGGGCCTTCTTTCATCACCTGACCGAAGTTTTTCCAGAAGCCCTGGTATTTCTCCGGCTCGTTCTTCGCCAGTTTTTCCAGCATGTCGAGGACACGCTTGGTCAGCGCCGTCTTCATCGAGTCGATGATCGGGTCTTTCTGCAGGATTTCCCGCGACACGTTCAGCGACAGGTCGTTGGAGTCGATCACGCCCTTGATAAAGCGCAGGTACAGCGGCAGGAAGGACTCGGCCTGATCCATGACGAATACACGCTGTACATACAGCTTCAGGCCTTTAGGCGCTTCACGCTGGTACAGATCAAACGGTGCACGGGCCGGCACATACAGCAGCGAGCTGTATTCAAGCTTGCCTTCAACCTTGTTGTGGCTCCAGGCCAGCGGGTTCTCGTAGTCATGGGCGATGTGCTTGTAGAACTCCTGATATTCCTCGTCCTTAACTTCAGTGCGAGGACGGGTCCACAGGGCACTGGCACGGTTAACGGTTTCCCATTCCAGTGCAGGTGCCTCTTCGCCTTCGGCCACGGTCTGCTCTTTAGGCAGCTCTATCGGCAAGGCGATATGGTCGGAGTACTTCTTGATGATGTTGCGCAGGCGCCAGCCGTCAGCGAATTCGGATTCGCCGGGCTTGAGATGCAGCACGATCTTGGTGCCGCGGTCGGCCTTCTCGACGGTGGCCACTTCAAACTCGCCCTCGCCTTTCGAAGACCAGTGCACGCCTTCGCTTGCCGGGGTACCGGCACGGCGGCTGTACACATCAACCTTGTCGGCAACGATAAAGGCCGAGTAGAAGCCCACGCCGAACTGACCGATCAGGTGCGAATCTTTTTTCTGGTCGCCGGTGAGGTTTTTCATGAAGTCGGCAGTGCCGGACTTGGCGATCGTACCCAGGTGGGTGATCACGTCGTCACGGTTCATGCCGATACCGTTGTCTTCGAGGGTGACGGTGTTGGCGTCCTTGTCGAAGCTCACACGGATTTTAAGCTCGGCACCGCCCTCCAGCAGATCTGGCTTGGACAGTGCTTCAAAACGTAATTTGTCGACAGCATCAGAGGCGTTCGAGATCAGTTCGCGAAGGAAAATTTCCTTGTTGGAGTACAGCGAATGGATCATGAGGTGCAGCAGTTGCTTGACCTCGGTCTGGAAGCCCAGGGTTTCTTTTTGAGTTTCCACGCTCATTGTTATCAAACTCCGATTGGATGGCAGTGGCCACGCCCGTGAGGGTTAGCGGCGGGATGAGTTGAAAGTTGGGGCCAGCGCTGCAAATTTCAAGGCCTGATGGAGACGCTCAAGTTTTTACCAGTAGTTTCAGCCCATGCTGCTTTACTTATATATGTGTTCGAGCATGGAACTTAAGCGATCAGCCCATGCTCAAACGCCCCGTAGATCTACTCACAAGGAGAAACACCCCATGCGTAATACTTTTGCTGTTGCCTTGATGCTCGCTGCTTCGCTTGGCCTGGCGGCCTGCGATAAAAAATCCGAAGACAAAGCCCAGGATGCTGCTCAGCACTCTGAGCAAGCTCAAGAAAAAATGTCTGAAGCACAAGACAAAGTGAACGACGCGGCCAAAGAAAACGCCGAAGCTGCAAAAGCACAAGCCGAGTCCAATAAAGCCGCTGCTGAAGAAGCCGGCCAGACTGCCCCGGTTGCACCTGCGGCAACTCCAGAAAGCAAGTAACACCACTTTCTGCGTAATAAAACCAAGCCCGCCAAGTGCGGGCTTTGTTGTATCTGAACGTTAATGGCGACTGATGGCATGTATAAATACACGGCCATTAAAAAAGCCCTGCATCCATTAAGATGCAGGGCTTTTTTATTGACTCGGCAACGCTTTTGGCGGACCGGGCAATTACGCCATTGCTTCAACTCGTTTGCCCAGCAGGCGGTCACAAATCACTGCGCCCAGCAAGGTCACAAGACACGGCACCAACCAGGCCAGGCCCTGTTCGCTAAAGGGCATATTGGCCAATTGGGCTGGAATCCAGTCGCCCATGCCAGCGCCTTTAAGCGCATCGATCGAGCCAAAGAAGAACGACACCAGCATCACCGGACCCACGATCCGCGCCTGGGCATTCCACAAGCCTTTGCAGAAGCTCAAGGCCACCAGCACGATGCACGGCGGGTAGATCGCCGTCAGCACCGGGATGGAGAACGCGATCAACTGGGTCAAGCCAAGGTTCGACACAGCCAGCGAAAACAGCGCAAGGATGATCACCAGCGTCTTGTAGGACAGTGGCAATACGGTGCTGAAGTATTCAGCGCAGGCACAGGTCAGGCCAACGGCCGTTACCAGGCAGGCCAGAGCGATCAGCACGGCCAGGAAACCGCTGCCCAGCGAACCGAAAGTGTGCTGTACATAGGCATGCAGTACCGCCGCGCCATTGGTTGCGCCTGCTGCCACTTCATGGCTGCCGGCACCCAGGCGGAACAGGCTGATGTACACCAGCGCTAGGCCGACACCGGCGATCAAACCGGCGATGATGGCGTAACGGGTGATCAGCTTGGGCGACTCGACGCCACGGGAACGGATGGCGTTCACGATCACGATGCCGAACACCAGTGCGCCCAGGGTATCCATGGTCAGGTAACCATTGATAAAGCCCTGGGAGAACGGTGCGGCAACGTATTCCGGGGTTGCAACGCCGACATCACCCGCAGGCAAGGCAACGGCAGCAATGCCGAGAATGGCCAGGGCGATGATTTTCAGCGGGGCGAGAAAGCGCCCTACCGTGTCCAGCAAGCGACCCGGGTACAGCGACACAAAGAACACGATCAGGAAGTACACCGAGCTGTACAGAAACAGCGCCAGCGGGCTTTCACCGGTCAAGGGGGCCAGGCCCACTTCGAAAGACACGGTGGCGGTACGCGGGGTTGCGAACAGCGGGCCAACAGCCAGATAGGCCACAGCCGCCAGCAGGCCGCCGGCGATCTTGCCGATAGGGCTGCTCAGTGCATCCATGCCGCCGCCGACCTTGGCCAGGGCAATAACGGTGACTACCGGCAGGCCGACTGCGGTGATCAGGAAGCCCAATGCGGCCATCCAGACGTTAGGTCCGGCTTGCAGGCCAACGATTGGCGGGAAAATGATGTTGCCAGCCCCAACGAACAGGGCAAAGGTCATAAACCCAAGTGCCAGGATGTCCTGGCCTTTCAATACTTTCATTACGGAAATACCACACTACTGAATCGGGATTTAGAGGGGAATTTCCCGTGCGGATGTGGGAAATGCTGTCGATCCGTATAAGACCAACCCGTCTAGCGCGTGGCTTCCTTTTGGGATGCGCACGCAGAACAGCGGAATGCCGGCAAGATTACCGAGTTTTTTCCTACAACGCACTGTTAGAGGGCGGACTGTCCGATGAACGAACGCAGTTGTCGCCTGGATGACATCGAAAATTGATTTGATGTGGTTTTGCAGCGTTGGTGCTGCCGCGATGGGGTAGGCACGAAGGCCACCCTAAGGTGCAATATTGTTCACTTAAGTGATTTTTGCCTCTGTGGGAGCGGGCTTGCTCACGATGGTCTTTAACGATGCCCCATATTTACCGAATAAATACGGCGCTCTGAAGCCATCGCGAGCAAGCCCGCTCCCACACTTGAGCAGCGTCGCAGTCAAGCGGGTTTAGTATCTGACAGGCGATGGCCCATCAGTTATTTTTTATCTCTTAGCTCTGGATTGGCGAACTGCGAATTAAACGAAACAAGTGACGACAGCTTCTCGAACAATGGAACGGGTTCGAACTTTCCACTCTTCCTCCCCTGCTCAATAGCCGCGACGATTTTGTCAGGTGATATATCAGTCGTTCCATGATAATAAACCTCACCCGCCCTGCCACTAACTACAACTTCATCCAGTTCAGGCACAAGGCTTTCGTATCGTTCGGGGTTCGAGGTACTGACATACGCATCATCATGATAATCCATGGGTGTTCTTCTGGCACCATCCCGCGAGTCATTATGTTCATTGATGTCTTTCAGACCAGACTCATACCGTGAGAATACACCCATCGTACTGGTGGCCTTATCAACTGCCAGGATATTAAGGGATACACGGTAACCATGTTCTTTGGACGCTTTGGCTGCCGCCAGCACTTCATGATTTCTACTATTGATGGATTTCTGGATGACCATGTTGAGCCTGTTTTCGAGCCCATGCTTTTGCAGACCCTCCTCCAGATAGCGGGCTATCTCCTTGCTGCCGGGCACAGTGCCAGGATAACCCGCCCGCGCCGCCTCAGCGTAGCCAGGGACAAAACGTTTCAGATCATCGTAATCGACGATCACACAGTTACCTTTAAACTGTGCTGAAAGACAGTTTATCGCCGTTGATTTTCCAGCGCCCATCTGACCGGTGACAATATGGGCCGCAGGGTTTTTCTGAGAAGTTGCAGTGGCCGCTAATTCTTTTATAACAGTCTGTAATAGTTTGAGTTTATCCTCACTGCCCAATGACTCTATTTTTCTGGGATCTGAAGACACTTGGACTTGCCGAAGCTCATGAAAACTGGAGGACTTTTGCACGCCGACCATTCCTGAAAAAACGCCTTTCATGTTTTAACTTCCATTAGTTGAGAAGTTAAGATTTTCATTCTCCATAAATAACCAGTCAAGAAACTGAAAAAACCAATATACATGCGGATATTTCAGCAACACCCTCTCGCATTATGTTTTTCCCGCGCCAGTAAAGAGTACAGGATCAACTATAAAGTTAATTGTTTCGACCTGAAGCCATGCATAGGTGTTTGACAACGAAACTCCAACAGCCAAAACGCACAAAGGCCACCCTAAGGTGGCCTTTGCCTGGTGTAACAGTCAGCTAAGCCAATGGCTTATTTGATTGCCCAGCCAGTCAGCTCGGACAGAGCCTTGCCGATGTCTGCCAGCGAACGCACGGTTTTAACGCCTGCGTCTTCCAGGGCAGCAAACTTCTCGTCTGCAGTACCCTTGCCGCCAGAGATGATTGCGCCAGCATGGCCCATGCGCTTGCCTGCAGGGGCAGTCACACCAGCGATGTAGGAAACAACCGGCTTGGTCACGTTTGCCTTGATGTAGGCAGCCGCTTCTTCTTCAGCCGAACCGCCGATCTCACCGATCATGACGATCGCTTCGGTCTTCGGGTCTTCCTGGAACAACTTCAAGATGTCGATGAAGTTGGAACCCGGGATCGGGTCACCACCGATGCCTACGCAAGTCGACTGGCCGAAACCGGCGTCAGTGGTTTGCTTGACGGCTTCGTAAGTCAGGGTGCCGGAACGCGACACGATGCCTACTTTGCCTGGCAAGTGAATGTGACCTGGCATGATGCCGATCTTGCATTCGCCCGGGGTGATAACGCCTGGGCAGTTAGGGCCGATCAGGGTAACACCCAGTTCGTCGCACTTAACTTTAGCGTCCAGCATGTCCAGGGTAGGAATGCCTTCGGTGATGCAAACGATCAGCTTGATGCCGCCGAACGCTGCTTCAAGGATGGAATCCTTGCAGAAAGGAGCCGGTACGTAGATAACGCTGGCGGTTGCGCCAGTGGCAGCTACAGCTTCTTTCACGGTGTTGAAAACAGGCAGGTCCAGGTGAGTGGTGCCGCCTTTGCCCGGAGTAACGCCACCCACCATCTTGGTGCCGTATTCGATGGCTTGCTGGGTGTGGAAGCTACCCTGGGAACCTGTGATGCCCTGGCAGATAACTTTGGTGTCTTTATTGATCAGGACGCTCATTACTTGCCCTCCGCAGCTTTAACAACTTGTTGAGCAGCGTCGGTCAAGCTGGTAGCAGCGATGATGTTCAAGCCGCTTTCTGCCAGTACTTTAGCGCCCAGATCAGCGTTGTTGCCTTCAAGGCGCACAACTACCGGGATTTTCACGCCGACTTCTTTCACTGCACCGATGATGCCTTCGGCAATCATGTCGCAACGAACGATGCCGCCGAAGATGTTAACCAGCACTGCTGCGACATTGCTGTCGGACAGGATGATCTTGAACGCTTCGGTAACGCGTTCTTTGGTAGCACCGCCGCCAACGTCGAGGAAGTTGGCTGGCTTGCCGCCATGCAGGTTAACGATGTCCATGGTGCCCATGGCCAGACCAGCGCCGTTAACCATGCAGCCGATGTTGCCTTCCAGCGCTACGTAGTTCAGTTCGAACTTGGCAGCGTGCGCTTCGCGCGGATCGTCTTGCGACGGATCGTGGAAAGTTTTCAGCTTAGGCTGACGGTACATGGCGTTTGCGTCGATGTTGATTTTTGCATCGAGGCAGTGCAGATCGCCGTCAGTCTTGATAACCAGCGGGTTCACTTCCAGCAGGGCCAGATCGTGATCCTTGAACAGCTTGGCCAGACCTACGAAGATCTTGGCGAACTGAGCAACTTGCTTGCCTTCCAGGCCCAGCTGGAAAGCCAACTCGCGACCCTGGAATGGCTGTGCGCCAACCAGTGGATCGATAGTTGCTTTCAGAATTTTTTCTGGAGTGTCGTGAGCGATTTTCTCGATGTCCACGCCACCTTCGGTGGAAGCCATGAACACGATGCGGCGGCTCGAACGGTCAACGACAGCGCCCAGGTACAGCTCTTTAGCGATATCAGTGCACGACTCAACCAGGATCTTGGTGACCGGCTGACCATTGGCGTCAGTCTGGTAAGTCACCAGACGCTTGCCCAACCACTGTTGTGCGAATGCTTTAGCGTCTTCTTTGCTGCGAACCAGCTTAACGCCGCCCGCTTTACCGCGACCACCTGCGTGAACCTGGGCTTTTACAACCCATTCGGTCCCGCCGATCTTGTCGCAAGCTTCTGCGGCTGCTTCCGGGGTGTCTACTGCATAACCCTTGGATACTGGCAGGCCGTATTCAGCGAACAGCTGCTTACCCTGATACTCGTGAAGATTCATGCTTTTTACCGTCTTCGTTAGGTACTGCGCATTCGGCGCTGCACTATTATTAGTGCCGCACCACCTGTGACTGCTGCTTGTACTGTTTCAACAAACCCGACACCCGCGTGAGCGGAGCCGGGCCCGGTTAAAACAAAACAAGACTGCGTCCGGCGGAAGTTCCGCGGTGAGGCTTGCTAGCAAGGCTCACGACGGGCAAACCGCCGTGGTTTCTTATTGTCTGGTCTTAACGTTTCTTACGGTTGGCAATGTGGATGGCGCCGCCATTCACTGCCAGCGCTGCTTCATGCAACGCTTCGGACAGGGTTGGATGGGAGAAAACCATCATGCCCAGATCCTCGGCACTGGTGCCGAATTCCATACCGATTGCGCCCTGCTGTACCAGCTCTGCAGCGCTCGGGCCAATCACGTGGACGCCCAGTACGCGGTCAGTTTTGGCATCAGCAATGACTTTGACAAAGCCACCGGTGTCGTTTGCTGCCATGGCACGGCCACTGGCTGCGAACGGGAAGGTGCCGACGTTAACCTCAACGCCTTCAGCTTTCAAGGCCTGCTCGGTTTTACCGACCCACGCGATCTCCGGGTGAGTGTAAATAACCGATGGAATCAGGTCGTAGTTCATCTCGGTCTTGTGACCTTTGATGCGCTCGACAACCATGATGCCTTCTTCCGAAGCCTTGTGTGCCAGCATCATGCCGCGAACCACGTCACCAATGGCGAATACGCCCGGTACGCTGGTTGCGCAATGATCGTCAACAAACACGAAACCGCGCTCGTCGATGGTCACGCCGCTGTCAGCTGCCAGCAACTCGGTAGTCACCGGACGGCGACCTACGGCTACGATCAGCTTGTCGAAGGTGATGGTCTGTTCGCCGTTGGCGTCGGTGTAGGTCACAACGACTTCTTCGCCGTTAACCTTGGAACCGGTCACGCGAGCGCCCAGCTTGATGTCCAGACCTTGTTTGGTCAGGGTTTTGTAGGCTTCTTTCGAAACGGCAGCGTCAGCAGCCATCAAGAAGGTGTCCAGGGCTTCCAGGACAGTCACTTCAGCGCCCAGACGGGACCATACCGAACCCAGTTCCAGACCGATCACGCCAGCGCCGATAACGCCCAGACGTTTTGGCACGGACTGGAATTCCAGGGCGCCGGTCGAATCAACAATCACGTTGTTGTCGACAGGTGCAGGTGGAATGTCGATCGGACGCGAACCCGAAGCCAGAATCACGTTCTCGGCTTCGATGATTTCAACGCTGCCGTCAGGCTTGGTCAGTTCAACACGCTTGCCGGCCAGCAGCTTGCCGTGGCCTTGCAGGGAAGTCACGCCGTTGGCCTTGAACAGGGTCGCAACGCCGGAAGTCAGACCTTTAACGATGTTGGCTTTACGGCCAACCATCGCAGCAACGTCCATCTTCACTTCACCGGTGGTGATGCCGTGGATGGCGAACGCATCCTTGGCTTCGTGATACTTCCAGGAGCTGTCCAGCAGCGCCTTGGATGGAATGCAGCCAACGTTCAGGCAAGTACCGCCCAGCGCCAGTTTGCCTTCCTTGTCGGTGTATTTTTCGATGCAAGCAGTCGAAAGGCCCAGTTGCGCGGCCTTGATGGCTGCAACGTAGCCGCCAGGGCCCGCACCAATCACTACAACGTCAAATTTCTGAGACATGAAAATAGATCCTCTATTAGCTACAAGCTGTCAGCAGCAAGCTGCAAGCCAAAGCCAGACTGCTTTTCCCGCAGCCTGGCCCTGAAACTTGCAGCCGCTTCTATTAGATATCCAGCAGCAGACGAGCCGGGTCTTCCAGCAGGTTTTTGATTGCTACCAGGAAACTTACAGCTTCTTTGCCATCGATCAAGCGGTGATCGTAAGACAGAGCCAAATACATCATCGGACGGATAACTACCTGACCGTTGACTGCCATTGGACGCTGAAGGATGTTGTGCATGCCCAGGATCGCGGCTTGCGGCGGGTTAACGATCGGGGTCGACATCATCGAACCGAAAGTACCACCGTTGGTGATAGTGAAAGTACCACCGGTCATTTCGTCGATCGACAGTTTGCCGTCACGGGCTTTTTTACCGTAGGCAGCGATGCCGCCTTCGATTTCAGCCAGGCTCATCAGTTCGGCGTTACGCAGAACCGGAACCACCAGACCACGGTCGCTGGAAACAGCTACACCGATATCGGCGAAGCCGTGGTAAACAATGTCGGAACCGTCGATCGAGGCGTTAACGGCCGGGAAGCGTTTCAGTGCTTCGGTAGCTGCTTTCACGAAGAACGACATGAAGCCCAGGCGTACGCCGTTGTGGGACTTCTCGAACAGGTCCTTGTACTTCGAACGCAGTGCCATGATTTCAGTCATGTCCACTTCGTTAAAAGTGGTCAGCATCGCCATGTTCGACTGCGCTTCAACCAGACGCTTGGCCACGGTGGCACGAACGCGGGTCATCGGAACGCGTTTTTCTACGCGGTCGCCAGCAGCGAATACCGGAGCGGCAGCAGCAGGTGCAGCGGCCTTGGCCGGCGCAGCAGCAGGAGCGGCTTTTTTGGCAGCTACAGCGGCAACTACGTCTTCCTTGGTCACACGACCGCCTTTGCCAGTACCGGCAACGGAAGCGATGTTGATACCGTTTTCTTCAGCGATCTTGCGCGCAGCAGGTGCGGCAACAGGATCGTCTTCACCATCGGCAGCAGGAGCAGCAGCCTGGGCAGCCGGTGCAGCGGCAGCCGCAGGGGCGGCAGCAGCAGCGCCACCTTCAACGATGGAGCCCAGCACTTCGTCGGACAGAACGGTGTCGCCTTCGTTCTTGACGATAGCGCCCAGCACGCCGTCAGCAGTGGCCAGTACTTCCAGCACTACCTTGTCGGTTTCGATATCAACGATCAGGTCGTCGCGCTTTACAGCGTCGCCCGGTTGCTTGTGCCAGGTGGCAACGGTGCCATCGGCAACCGATTCCGGAAATGTTGGGGCTTTGATCTCGATAGCCATGTTCTTTGGTTCCTTAAATTCGGTTTCAGTGCGCGAAGGCGTTAAACAGTGAACGCGTCTTGCAACAGTTTTGCCTGTTGCTCAGCGTGCATCGATGCGTAACCACAAGCAGGTGCAGCAGAAGCGTCACGGCCCGCGTACTCGAGTACGAGAGACTTGTCGTGACCGCTGATGATGCGGCGCATGTGATGCTGGCTGCAGTACCAGGCACCCTGGTTCATCGGCTCTTCCTGACACCAGACAATATGCTTGGCGTTTTTGTACGGAGCCAGGACTTCAATCAAGTCGTCCTCAGGGAACGGGTACAGCTGCTCAAGACGCACGATGGCGATGTCATCACGACCTTCGGCACGGCGTTTTTCCAACAGGTCGTAGTAGACCTTGCCGCTACACAGAACGATGCGACCGACGTTGGCCGGATCCTGTGCATCGATTTCCGGAATAACGGTCTGGAACGAACCTTCGGCCAGATCTTCCAGGGTCGAGATTGCCAGTTTGTGACGCAGCAACGACTTCGGTGTCAGGACGATCAGCGGCTTGCGCAGCGGACGGATAACCTGACGGCGCAGCAGATGGTAGATCTGTGCCGGAGTAGTCGGTACGCACACCTGAATGTTGTGCTCGGCACACAATTGCAGGTAACGCTCAAGACGTGCAGAGGAGTGCTCCGGGCCCTGACCTTCATAACCGTGTGGCAGCAGCATGGTCAGACCGCACAGACGGCCCCACTTGTGCTCACCGCTGGTGATGAACTGGTCGATTACAACCTGGGCGCCGTTGGCGAAGTCGCCGAACTGGGCTTCCCAGATCACCAGCGCGTTTGGCGTGGTGGTCGAGTAGCCGTATTCGAACGCCAATACCGCTTCTTCGGACAGCAACGAGTCGTACAGGTCAAAGCGTGGCTGACCCTCGAACAGGTGCTTGAGAGGAATATAGGTGCCAGCATCTTTCTGGTTGTGCAACACGGCGTGACGGTGCGAGAACGTACCGCGGCCGATGTCCTGACCGGTCATGCGAATCGGGTGACCTTCGAACTGCAGGGTTGCGTATGCCATGGTTTCGGCATAACCCCAGTTGATCGGCAGGCCGCCGGCTTGCATTTTTTGACGATCTTCGTAGATCTTCGCAACCTGGCGCTGAACCACGAAGCCTTCCGGAATTTCCAGCAGCTTGGCGGACAGTTCTTGCAGGGTTTTCAGATCAAAACGGGTGTCGTGGCGGGCAGTCCAGGCGTGACCCAGGTATGGGCGCCAGTCTACGAACAGCTCTTTGTTCGGTTCCTTGACCAGACTTTTCACAACATGCAGGCCGTTGTCCAGCGCGTTGCGGTATTCGTCGATCTTGGCCTGAACGCGCTCTGCGTCAACCACTTTCTCTTGCGTCAGACGCTCGGCATACAGTTCACGGGTAGTGCGCTGCTTGGCGATTTGCTGATACATCAGCGGCTGGGTACCGTTTGGCTCGTCGGCCTCGTTGTGACCGCGACGGCGGTAGCAGAACAGGTCGATCACGACGTCACGCTTGAACTGCATGCGGTAGTCGATAGCCAGCTGGGTCACGAACAATACGGCTTCCGGATCATCACCATTTACATGGAGGATCGGCGCCTGGATCATTTTCGCAACGTCAGTGCAGTACTCGGTAGAACGGGAGTCTTCCGGGTTGCTGATGGTGAAGCCGACCTGGTTGTTAATCACCAGGTGAACCGTACCGCCAGTCTTGAAGCCGCGGGTCTGCGACATCTGGAAGGTTTCCATGACCACGCCCTGACCTGCGAATGCAGCATCACCGTGGATGGAAATTGGCAGTACCTTTTCGCCGGTGCTGTCGTTACGACGGTCCTGGCGAGCACGTACAGACCCCTCAACCACTGGAGAAACGATTTCCAGGTGGGACGGGTTAAACGCCATTGCCAGGTGAACTTCACCACCGGCAGTCATGACGTTGGAGGAGAAGCCCTGGTGGTATTTAACGTCACCGGAACCCAACTCGATTTTTTTCTTGCCTTCGAACTCGTCGAACAACTCGCGCGGGTTTTTGCCGAAGGTGTTCACCAATACGTTCAGGCGACCACGGTGGGCCATGCCGATAACGATTTCCTTGGTGCCGTAGTTGCCCGAACGCTGGATCAGCTCGTCCAGCAAAGGAATCAGGCTCTCGCCGCCTTCCAGGCCGAAACGCTTGGTGCCCGGGTATTTGGTACCCAGATACTTTTCCAGACCTTCAGCAGCAGTCACGCGCTCAAGCAGATGGCTTTTGACTTCAGCCGAGTACGTCGGGCGGCCGCGTACGCTTTCGAGGCGCTGTTCAAACCAGTGGCGCTGCTCGGAATCGACGATGTGCGTGAACTCTGCGCCAATGGTGCGGCAATATGTCTGCTGCAACGCTTCGAGAATTTCGCGTAGGCTCGCTTCCTCTTTGCCGATATACAGGTCGCCGGCACGGAAGGTCGTATCAAGATCGGCATTGGTCAAGCCGTAATGATTGATCGACAGGTCTGCAGGTGCAGGACGCTGCCACAGCCCCAGCGGATCAAGCTGGGCTGCCTGGTGGCCGCGCATCCGATAGGCCTGGATCAATCGCAGCACTTCAACCTGCTTCTTCTCGTGCTCACTGCTCACGCTCCCGGCAGAAACCGGTTGAGCGCGGCGCTGGTTCTTTGCCAGCAGCACGAAATGGTCGCGGATTGTGGAGTGCGAAACATCGTTGGCAGAGTTGCCTTCAACAGGCAACGTCTGAAATTTGGTGCGCCATTCTTCTGGCACAGCGTTAGGGTCGTGCAGGTAGAGCTCATAGAGCTCTTCCACATAGGCAGCGTTACCACCTGAAAGATAGCCGCTGTTCCACATGCGCTGCATCACGCTTTCTTGCATGCTTGGTCACCCTCGGTTAGGGGACACCATCGACGAGAACACCAGAGCATGCTTGAGAAAGTCCGAATACAGCGACTAAAACAAGCCACTTAGGATCACGCTGATAGTCCGGGTACCAGCCCGGATGCCCCTGCTGGTCTCATTTCTTCAAAATAAGAGCCGCAGCTTTATGAGCTGTTGCTCAGGTTATAACTACGGCGCCGGTTGAAGCCTGCGCCGTAGCATCTACGGTTACAGCGGTGCTGCGGTACTGCTTTGGATCACACGCCGCTTTGCAGCAGCATGCTACGCACGTGACCGATGGCCTTAGTCGGGTTCAGGCCCTTCGGACACACGTTTACGCAGTTCATGATCCCGCGGCAGCGGAATACGCTGAACGGGTCATCCAGTGAAGCCAGGCGCTCGCTGGTCCGGGTGTCACGGCTGTCAGCCAGGAAACGATAGGCTTGCAGCAGTGCAGCAGGGCCCAGGAACTTGTCCGGGTTCCACCAGAAGGACGGGCACGAGGTCGAGCAGCAAGCGCACAGGATGCACTCGTACAGACCGTCGAGCTTTTCACGCTCTTCTGGCGATTGCAGACGCTCGATGGCCGGAGCCGGCGTGTCGTTCTGCAGGAACGGCTTAACTTTCTCGTATTGCTTGTAGAAGATGCTCATATCGACGACCAGGTCACGGATAACCGGCAAACCTGGCAGAGGACGAACGATCAGCTTGTTGCCTTTAACGACAGCGGACAGCGGCGTTACACACGCCAGGCCGTTCTTGCCGTTGATGTTCATGCCGTCGGAGCCGCAAACGCCCTCACGGCAAGAGCGACGATAGGAGAAACCCTCGTCCTGCTCTTTGATCAGGGCCAGTACGTCCAGCACCATCAGGTCTTTACCGTTGGTATTGACCTCGAATTCCTGCATGAACGGAGCGGCGTCCTGATCAGGGTTGTAACGATAAACACTGACTTTCAACATATCGGCCACCCTTAGTAAGTCCGAACCATAGGTTCGAAGGTCGGAACGGTTTTCGGCGAGAAGTTCACCGCACGCTTGGCTACGCGCTTGTCACCCGGGAAGTACAGGGTGTGGCACAGCCAGTTAACGTCGTCACGATCTTCGAAGTCTTCACGGGCGTGAGCACCGCGCGATTCCTTACGAACTTCAGCAGCGATTGCAGTCGCTTCAGCCACTTCGAGCAGGTTTTGCAGCTCAAGGGCTTCGATACGGGCCGTGTTGAACGCCTGGCTCTTATCGTTGATTTTCACGTTGGCGATGCGCTTGCGCAGGTCAGCCAGCTGGGCAATACCCTTCTGCATGTATTCGCCGGTACGGAATACACCGAAGTAGTTCTGCATGCAGCTTTGCAGCTCTTTACGCAGGGTAGCCACGTCTTCGCCGTCGGTACGCGAGTTCAGGCCGTCCAGACGTGCCAGGGCAGCGTCGATGTCGGACTGGCGTGGACGGGCGTAATCAACGCCTTCTTTCAGGGTCTGCTCAAGGAACAGGCCGGCAGCACGACCGAATACCACCAGGTCGAGCAGCGAGTTGCCGCCCAGACGGTTGGCACCGTGTACGGATACACAAGCCACTTCACCCACTGCAAACAGGCCAGGGATGATCTGGTCGTTGCCGTCGGCGTCCTGGGTGATCGCCTGGCCATGAATGTTGGTGGCAACGCCGCCCATCATATAGTGGCAAGTCGGAACAACCGGAACCGGAGCCAGTACCGGGTCAACGTGTGCGAACGTTTTCGACAGTTCGCAGATACCTGGCAGGCGGCTGTGCAGAACTTCTTCACCGAGGTGATCGAGTTTCAGCATTACGTGGTCGCCGTCAGGACCGCAACCGTTGCCCGCGATGATTTCCTTAACCATCGAGCGAGCTACTACGTCACGACCGGCAAGGTCTTTGGCGTTCGGAGCATAACGCTCCATGAAACGCTCGCCGTGCTTGTTGATCAGGTATCCACCTTCACCACGGCAACCTTCGGTAACCAGTACACCGGCGCCGGCAATACCGGTCGGGTGGAACTGCCACATTTCGATGTCCTGTACCGGCACGCCAGCACGCAGCGCCATGCCAATACCGTCGCCGGTGTTGATCAATGCGTTGGTAGTGGACGAGTAGATACGGCCCGCACCGCCAGTCGCCAGTACGGTCGCGTTAGCGCGAACGTAGGAGGTCTCACCGGTTTCGATGCAGATAACGATCATGCCGACGAAATCGCCAGCCTCGTTTTTAACCAGATCGACACCGTAGTATTCGTTCAGGAATACAGTGCCGGCCTTGAGGTTGGCCTGGTACAGGGTGTGCAACAGTGCGTGACCGGTACGGTCGGCTGCAGCGCAAGTACGCGCAGCCTGGCCGCCCTTGCCGAAGTCCTTGGACTGACCGCCGAAAGGACGCTGGTAGATACGACCCTGTTCGGTACGGGAGAACGGCAGACCCATGTGCTCGAGTTCGAACACGGCTTCCGGGCCTACGGAACACATGTATTCGATAGCGTCCTGGTCACCGATATAGTCGGAACCCTTGACGGTATCGTACATGTGCCAGCGCCAGTCATCGTTTGGATCAGCAGACGCGATCGCGCAGGTAATGCCACCCTGGGCCGATACGGTGTGCGAACGAGTCGGGAAAACCTTGGTGATTACGGCAGTCTTGTGACCGCCTTGAGCCAGCTGCAGAGCAGCGCGCATGCCAGCACCGCCGCCGCCAATAATGATGGCGTCGAACGAAAGTGTATTAACTGTGTTAGCCATGAATCAGATACCCCAAAGAATCTGCACACCCCAGACGAAGTAAGCGAACATTGCAACGCCGCAGACTGCCTGGAAGAGGAAACGTACTGCTGTCGCGGACTTGCCCAGCGCCATTGGCGTCAGGTAGTCGGTCGCGATGGTCCACATGCCGACCCAGGCGTGAGCGCCGAGTGCAACAAGGGCCAGCAGGCTGAAGATACGCATCCAGTTGCTTGCGAACAGCTCATGCCATTGGGCGTAGCCAATGCCAGGGTTCGCAACGAGGTACCCGATCAGGAAAATGAAATAAGCCGCTAGAACAACCGCAGACACACGCTGTGCCATCCAGTCATAGAGGCCCGAACGCGACAGGTTCGTAACGCTGGTTACCATATCCAAACTCCCGCCAGAACAATCATCACCACGGAAATGACGATTACGATTTTCGAGCCCAGTCGGCCGCCTTCAAGCGTCTCACCGATGCCCATGTCCATGATCAAGTGGCGCACACCGGCAACCAGGTGATACAGCAAGGCAGAGAGCAGGCCCCACGCAACGAATTTGGCCAGCGGACTGGTCAAGCATGCCTTCACCTCGGCATAACCTTCTTCGGAACCCAGGGATTTGCTCAATGCATAAAGCATGATGCCCAGGCCGAGAAAAAGAATAATGCCCGATACACGGTGCAGAAATGACGTAACGCCGGTGATGGGGAGTTTGATGGTCCTTAGGTCTAGGTTTACAGGTCGTTGGCTATTCACGGCTTTTTTCACACTGAAGAGCCCCTAACAATCAGGGCAAGTTTGTTGGGATGCGCACTGGTCAGGTACCCACCACCCGGGAGTGACGACCCCCATCTAAACAGGCCCAAAAGCCTCTGGCGGTCGGCTGCCGAGTATAGACAGTTAGGTTACTAATGACAACGCAAACACCCACCCCCTAATAGCGCATTGCGCTCGGGCTATAAAAGGCGTAAACGGCTGGGATAATCGCGAAAAAATGCTTCTCAAAGCCTTGTACAGCAAGACTTTAGGCAAATTGACATTCGAATTTATCTCACTATAGTGGTGCGGGCCCTGCGTGGGGGGTCTGTCTGATGATTTCAAGCATAAATAGGAGGCCACATGGCTGACAAAAAAGCGCAGTTGATCATCGAGGGCGCAGCCCCCGTCGAGCTGCCCATTTTAACTGGCACCGTGGGTCCCGATGTAATCGATGTGCGAGGCCTGACGGCCACGGGCCGATTCACATTTGACCCTGGCTTCATGTCGACTGCATCTTGCGAGTCGAAGATCACCTATATTGATGGTGACAACGGTATCCTGCTGCACCGCGGCTACCCGATCGAACAGTTGGCCGAACATTCTGATTACCTTGAGACCGCTTACCTGCTGCTGAACGGCGAACTGCCGACCGCAGAGCAGAAGGCTCAATTTGTCAGCACCGTGAAGAACCACACCATGGTTCACGAGCAGTTGAAGACCTTCTTCAACGGCTTCCGTCGTGACGCCCACCCGATGGCGGTCATGTGCGGTGTAGTCGGCGCCCTCTCGGCCTTCTACCACGACTCCCTGGACATCAATAACCCGCAGCATCGCGAAATTTCCGCGATCCGCCTGGTTGCCAAGATGCCAACCCTGGCCGCGATGGTTTACAAGTACTCCATGGGTCAACCCATGATGTACCCGCGTAACGACCTGACCTACGCCGAAAACTTCCTGCACATGATGTTCAACACGCCGTGCGAGATCAAACCGATCAGCCCGGTACTGGCCAAGGCGATGGACAAGATCTTTATCCTGCACGCCGACCACGAACAGAATGCTTCGACCTCCACCGTGCGTCTGGCGGGCTCTTCGGGTGCCAACCCGTTCGCCTGTATTGCCGCCGGTATCGCTGCACTGTGGGGCCCTGCCCACGGCGGCGCCAACGAAGCCGTGCTGACCATGCTCGACGAAATTGGCGATGTGTCCAACATCGACAAGTTCATCGCCAAGGCCAAGGACAAGAACGATCCGTTCAAGCTGATGGGCTTCGGTCACCGGGTTTACAAAAACCGCGACCCACGCGCCACCGTGATGAAGAAGACCTGCGACGAAGTGCTCAAGGAACTGGGGATCCAGAACGATCCGCAACTCGAACTGGCCATGCGCCTGGAAGAGATCGCCCTGACCGACCCGTACTTCATCGAGCGCTCGCTGTACCCGAACGTCGACTTCTACTCGGGGATCATCCTCAAGGCGATCGGCATTCCGACCAGCATGTTCACCGTGATCTTCGCCCTGTCGCGTACAGTGGGCTGGATCTCGCACTGGAAAGAAATGCTCTCCAGCCCGTACAAGATTGGCCGTCCGCGCCAGCTGTACACCGGCTACGAGCAGCGTGACATCACCAAGCTGGAAGACCGCAAGTAAGGCCTGTCCCACGACAGCGTCCTGATTGCAGACAATACGGCCTCTACTTATAGAGGCCGTATTTTTTTGTGCCCATGATTTTTGATTGCTGTGGAGCCCTCAAAGCCTGATGCGGGCCTGACCCACTTTGGGAGCGGGCTTGCCCGCGATGGCATCACCGCGCTTTGCGTGCTAGACCCTATCGCCCGCATCGCAGGCAAGCCAGCTCCCACAAGTTTTGTGGTGCCATCACAGCCTGATGCCGGCCTGCCCCACTGTGTTGTGGTGCCCTAAAGCCTGAAGCTGGCCTGCCCCACTGTGTTGTGGTGCCCTAAAGCCTGAAGCTGGCCTGCCCCACTGTGGGAGCGGGCTTGCTCGCGATGGCATCACCGCGCTTTGCCTGCTAGACCCTATAGCCCGCATCGCAGGCGAGCCAACTCCCACAGGCAGCACAGCCCCAAGAATGCCCGACACAAAAAATCCCCCTGCCTCACGACAGGGGGATTCGATTAAACATACTGTCTATTTATTGCGGATTAATGATCCACCGCCCCGCTCGCCCCCAACCCCGTCTGCGAACGCACAAACTGCGGGAAGAACAGCGCACGCTCTTTCTCTGCCGACTTGGATTTGTCAGTAATGGAGAAGAACCAGATACCCGCGAACGCAATGATCATGGAGAACAATGCCGGGTACTCGTAAGGGAAGATCGCTTTTTCATGATGCAGGATCTGCACCCAGATGGTCGGACCCAGGATCATAAGACCAACCGCGCTCACCAGCCCCATCCAGCCGCCGATCATGGCGCCACGGGTGGTCAGGTTTTTCCAGTACATGGAAAGCAGCAAGACCGGGAAGTTGCAGCTCGCCGCAATGGAGAACGCCAGGCCCACCATAAACGCGATGTTCTGGCTTTCAAACAGAATGCCCAGGCCAATCGCCAGTACCGCCAATGCAATAGTGGTGATCTTCGAAACCCGGATCTCTTCCTTGTCGTTGGCCTTGCCCTTTTTGATCACGCTGGCATACAGGTCATGGGATACCGCAGAAGCGCCCGCCAGGGTCAGCCCGGCAACCACCGCCAGGATGGTGGCGAAAGCCACTGCCGAAATAAAGCCCAGGAACATGCTGCCGCCAACCGCGTCCGCAAGATGCACCGCCGCCATGTTGTTACCACCCAGCAAGGCGCCAGCAGCGTCCTTGAAGTCCGGGTTGGTACTCACCAGGATGATTGCGCCAAAGCCGATGATAAAGGTCAGGATATAGAAGTAGCCGATAAAGCCCGTTGCGTAGAACACGCTTTTACGTGCTTCCTTGGCATCGCTCACGGTGAAGAAGCGCATCAGGATATGTGGCAGGCCGGCAGTGCCGAACATCAGGGCCAGGCCGAGGGAGAATGCAGAGATCGGATCTTTCACCAGCCCGCCCGGGCTCATGATTGCTTCACCTTTAGGGTGAATCTTCACCGCTTCGGCAAACAGGGCGTTGAAGTCAAAGTTGACATGTTTCATGACCATCACAGCCATGAACGTGGCGCCCGACAGCAACATGACCGCCTTGATGATCTGCACCCAGGTCGTTGCCAGCATGCCGCCGAACAACACATACATGCACATCAGGATACCCACCAGGATCACCGCAACGTGGTAGTCCAGGCCAAACAGCAGCTGGATCAGCTTGCCGGCACCGACCATTTGCGCGATCAGGTAGAACGCTACCACCACCAGCGAACCACACGCCGACAACGAACGAATCTGGGTTTGACCCAATCGGTACGAGGCCACGTCGGCAAAGGTGTATTTGCCCAGGTTGCGCAGACGCTCGGCAATCAGGAACAGAATGATCGGCCAACCCACCAGAAAGCCGATTGAATAGATCAGGCCATCGTAGCCGGAGGTGTACACCAGCGCGGAAATACCCAGAAAAGATGCTGCCGACATATAGTCGCCCGCAATCGCCAGGCCGTTCTGGAAACCGGTGATCTTGCCGCCAGCAGCATAGTAGTCAGCGGCCGACTTGTTGCGCTTGGATGCCCAGTAAGTAATGCACAGGGTTGCGCCCACAAACACGACGAACATGATGATCGCCGAAATATTGAGCGGTTGTTTTTGCACTTCACCCGTCAGGGCCTCCCCCGCCCAGACTGCCGGTGCAAGGGCTGAAGCGCCCAGTGTTGCCAATAAGCGCCCGATCATTGCCCAGCCTCCTTGAGAATTGCATTGTTCAGCTCATCAAACTCGCCATTGGCCCGACGCACATAGATACCGGTCAGCACGAAGGCCGAAACAATCAGCCCCACACCAATCGGAATACCCCAGGTAATGGAAGAGCCGGGGCTCAACTTGGCGCCCATGATGTGCGACCCATATGCAATCAACAGGATAAAGGCGGCATATAACCCGAGCATGATTGCCGAAAGAATCCAGGCAAAACGCTCTCTCTTTTTGACCAGCTCCTTGAAACGCGGGCTGTTTTGAATCGAGATATAAATGCTGTCGTTCATTATTTTTGTCCTCGCAGCACAGATGAGATGGAACGATTTCACTATTAGGGCGGCGCAAATTCAATTCCAGACGACTTTAGTAGTAGAGCCTCTGATTTGCTGCAGCCCCCGGTTTCTCTAGGCTGTAAGGACGATGACAACTTTTGCGACCCGCCTGACAAGCAAAAACCGCCTGGCGAAAACACCCGGCGGTCTTGTGTACTGCGAGCTAGACGCTTCGCGATTATTTAACGGTCCATTGCGCTACCCGCTCCGGGTGTTTGGCAACCCACTCTTTGGCCGCGACTTCGGGTTTTGCCCCCTCTTGAATGGCCAGCATTACCTCACCAATTTCGTCTTTTGAATTCCAGGAAAACTTCTCCAGAAACGCCGCCACTTCCGGCGCCTTGGTGTTCAACTCTTTGCTGCCGATGCTGTTTACAGTTTCAGCCGCGCCAAACACGGACTTGGGATCTTCAAGAAAACGCAGTTTCCACTTGGCAAACATCCAGTGCGGCACCCAGCCGGTCACGGCAATCGGTTCATTTTTGGCATAGGCACGCCCCAGTTCCGAGGTCATTGCCGCTCCGGAACTTGCCTGCAACTTGTAACCCTTGAGGTCGTAATCCTTGATTGCCTCATCGGTTTTAAGCATCACGCCCGACCCGGCATCGATACCGACAATCTTGTTTTTGAACTCAGTACTGCCCTTCAAATCAGCAATGGACTGGGCTTTTACATATTCAGGGACGATCAGGCCAATTTTGGCGTCTTTAAAGTTGGGGCCGTAATCCACAACCTTGTCTTTATTCTTGGCCCAGTATTCGCCGTGGGTTACCGGCAACCAGGCGGACAGCATGGCGTCCAGCTTGCCCGTGGCCACACCCTGCCACATGATGCCCGTCGCCACGGGCATCAGCTTCACGTCATAACCCAGCTTTTGTTTAATCACCTCGGCCGCCACATGGGTGGTCGCCACGCTGTCGGACCAACCATCCACATAACCGATATTCAGGGTCGGCTTGCCCTGGGCACTGGCCAGGCCCGCACTCATCGCCAGCACCAAGGCTGCTCCCGCGCTCAAAATTCGTCGCATCTTCATCTTTGATTCCCCACAGTGCCGGGCCCGACGAGTGCCGGGCCGCTCAAGATTCCTACAGAGTTATTCCACCCCGTATCACTTGCACCGGATAATCAACCGCGCCTGCCAAGCGCCCTGCTCTGACGACGACTCCCATGCAACCCGCAGCGACATGGCGCCACCATCCAGATGGATACGCGTGACCTTGCATGGCCGGGCAGACCAACAATACATGTCAAAATTATACGCAGCCGCTGCGCCCGCCCAATTGCAGGTAAGATGCGCGGCTTTGCTCCCATACGGCCTGACCATGTCCGCGACTGCCCGCTTCCCCGTGCTGCCTTATCTACTTGCCTGCCTGCTGGGCGTATTTGCCATTGCCGGCTTCTGGTACGGCCTGGGCCAACCGGTGATATTGCCCGACGCGGCAACACCGACCCATAAACTGCAATGTGCGTCCTATACGCCGTTCGACAAGGACCAGTCACCGTTCGACCAGCCTTTCGTGCCTCGGGCTGAGCGGATGGACGCTGACCTGGCGTTGCTGGCCACGCGCTTTCAATGCATTCGCACCTATTCCCAGGCGGGCCTTGAAACCCTGCCAGAGCTGGCACGCAAGCACGGCCTCAAGCTGATGGCCGGCGCCTGGGTCAGCAGCGACCCCGTAGCCACCGAACAGGAAGTCGATGCCCTGATCGCTTCGGCCAATGCCAACCCGGACGTGGTCAGTGCGGTGATCGTCGGCAACGAAGCCTTGCTGCGCAAGGAAGTCACGGCGCCACAGCTGGTCAGGCTGATCGACAAGGTAAAAAGCCAGGTCAAGCAACCGGTCACCTATGCAGACGTCTGGGAGTTCTGGCTGCAGCACCCGGAAATCGCTCCGGCGGTGGACTTCCTGACCATTCACCTGCTGCCGTACTGGGAAGATGACCCTGCCGGTATTGACCAGGCCGTACAGCATGTCGCCCAGGTGCGTCAGGTATTTGGCAACAAGTTCGCCCCCAAGGACATCCTGATCGGCGAGACCGGCTGGCCCAGCGAAGGTCGCCAGCGCGAAACCGCCCAGCCAAGCCGGGTGAACGAAGCAAAATTCATTCGCGGTTTTGTCACCCTGGCCGAACAAAACGGCTGGAAGTACAACCTGATCGAAGCCTTCGACCAACCCTGGAAGCGTGGCAGCGAGGGGGCTGTAGGCGGCTACTGGGGATTGTTCGATGCTGATCGCCAGGACAAGGGCATCCTCGCCGGCCCGGTCTCCAACCTGCCGCACTGGCCGATCTGGCTGGGCTTTGGCGCCGCCCTGTTTCTGGGCACACTGCTGATGGGTGGCAAGGTTCGTACAAAACGTGCAGCTGTGTTACTGCCAGCACTGGGTGCGGTTGCAGGATGCAGCATCGTGGCATGGGCTGAACTGGCATCCGTGACCAGCCGCTTTGCTGGCGAGTGGCTATGGGCTGGCTTGCTGGTTGGCCTGAACCTGATCGTACTGACCCACGGCGCATTGGCCCTGGGCCAGAAAGACGGCTGGCGAGAACGCCTGTTCAACCTGCTGGAGCGTCGTGCCGGCTGGTGGCTGGCCGCCGCCGGGTTTGCCGGTGCAGTGATGATGCTGGGGCTGGTGTTCGAGCCACGCTATCGCAGCTTCCCCAGCGCCGCCCTGCTGCTGCCTGCGCTGGTTTACCTGGTGCGCCCGGTGGGCGGCCCCCGCCGTGAATTCGGCCTGTTGGCCTTGATCATTGGGGCAGGCATACCGGTACAGCTATACCGCGAAGGCCTGCATAACCAACAGGCCTGGATGTGGGCACTGGTCAGCGTATTGCTGGTGATGGCGCTGTGGCGCAGTGTGCGCAAGCACGCCTGACTCACTGCAGACTTTAAGCGGCTAGTTTTTGTGGGAGCTGGCTTGCCTGCGATGCAGGCCCCGCGGTCTGTCAGGTAAACCGCGGCGATGCCATCGCGAGCAAGCCCGCTCCCACAATGAACCAGGGTTTACTTTGACGCGCGCACCAGGCGCAACCCGGCGATCACCACGGCAAACACTGCCAGGCTGGCGTTGTACAACGCCAGTGCGGGCAGGCCGAACAGCAGGGCCAGCACCGCCAGTGCGCAGCCGACACGACCACGCACGCAAAAAGCAATAATCGACAGCGCCAGCGCGACCCAGCCCAACACCCGGAAATGAATCAACAAGCCCAGGTTAGCCCGCAACTGGCATTCCCAGCGCGCGGCCTCGGCAACACAGGTTCCCACCCACTGCGAGTCCTCCATCAAGCCGTATCGCAACCCATAACTGGCGAGCAACCAAACAGGCAGGGCGATAAGCAGCAAGATCCACGGTAAACGAGGTCGCATAAAAAACTCCGATAGGCAAAAGCGGCGCCCAGCTTAATCCCCATCTTCGGCTATGCAAGCCTTGCAATCAGATATCTGTTAACTAAAGTCATTCAGCGTGTATCTTGGGAGGCTTTTTGCCTGTTCGGGACTCTTTGGGGAAATATTTGGTGCCGCCAAATGGCACTTCAGTACTAGCCCTGTGGTCATAGCCTGCGAATCTTTTGCGCACCTTATTAGGGATAGTCTTCATGCTCCGTTCTCTGCCCTTCGCTGCCTTACTGGGCGGCCTTATCTTGAGTGCGTCCGCGCAGGCGGTCGATGTCGACCCCGCCACGTATGGCTATCCGATAACCAATCCGTTCGAAGCCACGATTGCCACCACCCCGCCACAAATGCGCCCGTTGCTGCCCGACGAAGATGATATCAACCAGTCGGACTACACCCTCAACCTGCGCCCTGAACGTGAGCACATACTGCCGGCCAATTTCTGGGCAGTGAAAAAACTCACTTACCGCATGGCCAAACAGGATTACCCGGCACCGCTGATGTTCCTGATTGCCGGCACCGGCGCCGCCTACGACAGCAGTCTCAACGAATACCTGAAAAAGCTCTTCTACCAGGAGGGCTATCACGTCGTGCAGCTGTCCTCACCGACCAGCTATGACTTCATGAGCTCGGCTTCGCGCCTGGCCACACCCGGCATCAGCCAGTACGACGCCGAGGATTTGTACCATGTGATGCAGGCAGTGCGCGCCCAACAGGCCAAGCTGCCCGTCACCGACTACTACCTGGCGGGCTATAGCCTGGGCGCACTGGATGCGGCCTTTGTCAGCCATCTGGATGAAACCCGCAAAAGCTTCAACTTCAAAAAAGTCTTGATGCTCAACCCGCCGGTCAACCTGTTTACCTCCATCAGCAACCTCGACAAGCTGGTGCAAACCGAGGTCAAGGGCATCAACAACTCCACCACGTTCTACGAGCTGGTGCTGGGCAAGTTGACCCGCTACTTCCAGGATAAAGGCCGGGTCGACCTCAATGCGGCCCTGGTCTATGACCTGCAAAACTCCAAGGAGCGCCTGACCAACGAGCAAATGGCCATGCTGATCGGCACGGTGTTTCGTTTCTCGTCGGCCGATATCGTGTTCACCTCGGACCTGATCAACCGCCGCGGCCTGATCACCCCGCCGAACTACCCGATCACCGAAGGCACCAGCCTCACGCCGTTTCTCAAGCGTTCGCTGCAGTGCGACTTTGACTGCTACCTGACCGAGCAGGTGATCCCCATGTGGCGCGCCAAGACCGATGGCGGCAGCCTGCTGCAACTGATCGACCAGGTCAGCCTGTACGCCCTGCAGGACTACCTGAAAAACAGCCCGAAGATTGCCGTCATGCATAACGCCGACGACATTATCCTTGGCCCTGGTGACTTGGGCTTTCTGCGTAAAACCTTCGGTAATCGCCTGACGGTTTATCCGTATGGTGGCCACTGCGGCAATCTCAACTACCGAGTCAACGCTGACGATATGCTGGAGTTCTTCCGTGGCTAAACAATTACTGCTTCTCGCCGCCCTGCTCGGCGCAGGCTTCGCCCATGCCGACAACAGCAAGGCTCACACGGAACTGACCCCGGATGTCGACGGGTTTACCCAGCCGTTGAAACTGTTGAAATTCAATCCGGGCCTGGACCAACGTGAGTTCGAGCGCGCCACCATGAACGCGCTGAGCATCTATGATCCGCTGGAGCCGCTCAACCGTCGGATCTACCATTTCAACTACCGCTTCGATCAGTGGGTGTTCCTGCCGGTGGTCAACGGCTATCGCTATGTCACGCCAAGCTTTCTGCGCACGGGCGTGAGCAACTTCTTCAACAACCTGGGCGACGTGCCCAACCTGTTCAACAGCCTGCTGCAGCTCAAGGGCCACCGCTCGCTGGAAACCACAGGGCGCTTGCTGTTGAACACGACCATAGGCGTCGGTGGCCTGTGGGATCCGGCCACGGCAATGGGCCTGCCCCGTCAAAGTGAAGACTTCGGCCAGACTCTGGGCTTTTACGGCGTACCGGGCGGTGCTTACCTGATGCTGCCGATCCTGGGCCCGTCGAACCTGCGCGACACCACGGGGCTGGTGGTCGACTTCGGCGTCAACCAGGAAATCAACTTCCTCAACGTACCGCACGAGAGCTCCCGCCATCCCGAGATCTGGGTGCTGGGCGCGGTCGACAAGCGCTACAACACCAGTTTCCGCTATGGCCAGTTCGACTCGCCGTTTGAGTACGACAAGCTGCGTTACATTTACACCGAAGCGCGTAAATTGCAGATTGCGGAGTAGCATCAGCATGGACGCATACCCTCGTAGCAGCTGACGAGCAACGCGAGGCTGCGTCCGACGATGCAATCGTCGTAAAGCCTTTAAACGCGGTGCATCTATAACACCCGGGGAAATGGTTTTACGACTGCTGCGCAGCCGAACGTAGCCTCGCGTTGCTCGTCAACTGCTACAAGGCACCCGCAAAAACTGGCACAGCGCTTCGCGCTTGGCCATCGCGTCACGACGCCCCAGCTCGATCAACTCCCGGCAATAACCCGCCTCGAACAGCAGGTAGCTGAGCACGCCTGCACCACTGGTCTTGGTCGCACCCGGGCCACGCAAGAACATGCGCAGCGCGGCCGGCAGTTCGTGCCGGTGCCGGGCCGCGATTTCGTCGATGGGCTGGCTCGGCGCAATCACCAGCACTTCCACGGGCGACAAGCCCAGGTTGTCGGAGTGCCTGGGCAGCAGGCGGCTAAAGTGATTGAGCCGCTCAAGCAGCTCGATATCGCTCTCCAGGCTGTCGATAAACGTACTGTTGAGCATATGCCCGCCAATTTGCGCCAGGGTTGGCTGCTGCGCGTTGTAGTAGCGCGGCTGGTCGTCCTGCAGGTCGGGCCCGCGCGGGTTGCCGCTCACGCCCACCACCAGCACCCGGCTGGCCCCCAGATGCAGCGCCGGGCTAATGGGCGCCGACTGACGCACGGCGCCATCACCGAAGTACTCCTCGCCAATCTTGACCGGGGCAAACAACAGCGGAATGGCCGAGCTGGCCAGCAAGTGCTCCACCGTCAACGCCGTGGGCATGCCGATACGCCGGTGGCGCAACCAGCCATTGATGGTGCCCTTGCCCTGGTAAAAGGTCACCGCCTGACTGGACGAGTAGCCAAATGCCGTGACGGCGACGGCCCGCAGATGCTGCTGGGCAATCGCCTGCTCGATACCGGGAAAATTGATTTTGGCCTGCAACAGATAGCGCAAGGGCGAGCTGTCGAGCAGCGCTACCGGCACATGGGCGCCCAGCCCGAGCAGGCTGTGGCCCAGAAAGCGTGTGGCCTGGTGCAGCACCCCCGGCCAGTCGCTGCGCAGCACGCGCCGGCTTTCGAAGCCCTGCCAGAACGCGGTCAGGTGCTCGACCGCGCGGGTGAAATCCATCGCCCCGCTGGCCAGGCTGACCGCGTTGATCGCCCCCGCCGAGGTGCCGACAATTACCGGGAACGGGTTGGCGGCACCGGCAGGCAGCAATTCGGCAATCGCCGCCAGCACGCCGACCTGATAAGCCGCCCGCGCACCACCGCCAGACAGGATCAGGCCCGTCACCGGCGCTGCCGTCACGACCAGGCGGCCGCCTCAGCGGCGTTTGTCGTAGAGCTTGGGCTCGCCGGGCGGACGGGTCTTGAAACGGCGATGGGCCCACAGATACTGCTCGGGGCATTCACGCACCGCCCGTTCGACCCATTGATTGATTCGCAGGCAATCAGCCTCATCGCTTTCTCCGGGGAAATCCCTCAGTGGCGGATGAATGACCAGCTTGTACCCACTGCCATCGGCCAGTCTTTGTTGAGTAAAGGGCACAACCTGCGCTTTGCCCAGTTTGGCAAACTTGCTGGTTGCCGTAACGGTAGCCGCAGGAATACCGAACAGCGGCACAAAGATACTTTGCTTGGCGCCGTAGTCCTGATCGGGTGCATACCAGATCGCCCGCCCGGAGCGCAGCAGCTTGAGCATGCCGCGCACGTCGTCACGCTCGACGGCCAGCGAATCGACGTTATGCCGCTCACGGCCGCGACGCTGGATAAAATCGAACAGCGGGTTCTTGTGCTCGCGGTACATGCCGTCAATGGTGTGCTGCTGGCCGAGCAAGGCGGCACCGATTTCCAGGGTGGTGAAGTGGAACGCCATCAGGATCACGCCCTTGCCTTCGAGCTGCGCCTGCTTGAGGTGCTCCAGCCCTTCGACATGGGCCAGTTTGGCCAGACGCGGTTTTGACCACCACCAGCTCATGGCCATCTCAAAAAAGGCAATGCCGGTGGAGGCGAAGTTTTCCTTGAGCAATTGCTTGCGCTCGGCGGCCGACTTTTCAGGGAAACACAACTCAAGGTTGCGCGTGGCAATCCGCCGACGATCACCGGCTACCCGATACATCAGGGCGCCAAGGCCACGACCGATACACAGTTGGACTTTATAAGGCAGTTGCACCACCAACCACAGCACGCCCAGACCCAGCCATAGCAGCCAGAAGCGCGGATGAAAAAAAGCGGCACGAAAACGCGGGCGATCCATTAATGATTCCGGACAGACACAAGGGTCGGCCATTCTACATCGTTAGACCCGGCTTGCGGCCTGCGGGCGTTCTCGTTATAAGTCTCAGCACTTTAAGTGACAAGTCGCGTTAAGCAACCATGAGCCAAACCGAATCGCTAGACCAAGCCCCCGTGTTCCAGCTTAAGGGCAGTATGCTCGCCATCACGGTGCTGGAACTTGCGCACAACAACCTTGAAGCCCTGGACCGCCAACTGGCCGCCAAAGTGGCCCAGGCGCCGAATTTTTTCAGTAATACCCCACTGGTACTGGCGCTGGACAAGCTACCTGCCAGTGAAGGCGCCATCGATTTGCCCGGGCTGATGCGTGTCTGCCGCCAGCATGGCCTGCGCACCCTGGCCATTCGCGCCAGCCGCATCGAAGACATCGCCGCCGCCATTGCCATCGACCTGCCCGTGCTGCCGCCTTCAGGCGCGCGTGAGCGACCGATCGACCCGGTTGAAGTGGTGGTCGAGCCAAAAAAACCGGAAAAACCACCGGAGCCGGCCATCAAGCCGACCAAAATCATCACCAGCCCGGTACGCGGTGGCCAGACCGTGTATGCCGAAGGCTGCGACCTGGTGGTCATCGCTTCCGTCAGCCCCGGCGCGGAACTTATGGCCGATGGCAACATCCATGTTTACGGGCCAATGCGGGGTCGCGCACTGGCCGGACACAAAGGCAACACCAAGGCACGGATTTTTTGCCAGCAGTTGAGCGCCGAGCTAGTGTCAATTGCGGGCAAGTACAAGGTCTCTGAAGACCTGCGTCGGGATCCGCTATGGGGAACAGGGGTTCAGATCAGTCTGTCAAGTGACATGTTGAACATCACCCGGCTTTAACGGATACTCTCGCCATTTTCCAACCATCTCAAAATCGTAGTGAAAACAGTCTTTTCCTTGTGGGGCCAATGCCCGCCAGGGCTGTTCACCTGCAGTCGTCAGTAGAGATGTTATTCAGGGGCTAAAAAGTCCTTTTTCCTTAGGGGTGAAACACCTTGGCCAAGATTCTAGTGGTTACATCCGGCAAGGGTGGTGTGGGTAAGACCACCACCAGCGCCGCTATCGGTACCGGCCTCGCTCTGCGCGGCCACAAAACAGTGATCGTCGACTTCGACGTTGGCTTGCGTAACCTCGACCTGATCATGGGCTGCGAGCGCCGCGTGGTGTATGACTTCGTCAACGTGGTCAACGGCGAAGCCAACCTGCAGCAGGCCCTGATCAAAGACAAGCGCCTGGAAAACCTCTACGTGCTGGCCGCCAGCCAGACCCGTGACAAGGATGCGCTGACCAAGGAAGGCGTCGAAAAAGTTCTGATGGAACTTAAGGAAACCTTCGAATACGTGGTCTGTGACTCCCCGGCCGGTATCGAAACCGGTGCTCACCTGGCCATGTACTTCGCTGACGAGGCGGTCGTGGTGACCAACCCGGAAGTGTCCTCGGTACGTGACTCGGACCGCATGCTGGGCCTGCTGGCCAGCAAGTCGCGCCGTGCCGAACTGGGCCAGGACCCGATCAAGGAACACCTGCTGCTGACCCGCTACAACCCGGACCGCGTGTCCAAGGGCGAAATGCTCGGGGTTGAAGACGTCAAGGAAATCCTGGCCGTGGCCCTGCTGGGTGTGATCCCGGAGTCCCAGGCCGTGCTGAAAGCATCCAACCAGGGCGTGCCGGTGATCCTTGACGATCAGAGCGACGCCGGTCAGGCCTACAGCGATGCCGTTGATCGCCTGCTGGGCAAAACCGTGGAGCATCGGTTCCTTGATGTACAGAAGAAGGGATTCTTCGAGCGCCTGTTTGGAGGCAACTAAACAATGAACATTTTTGACTTCTTTCGTACTCGCAAAACGCCAACAACCGCGTCGGTTGCGAAAGAGCGTCTACAGATCATCGTGGCGCACGAGCGTGGCCAACGCAGCACCCCGGACTACCTGCCTGCCCTGCAAAAGGAACTGGTTGAGGTGATCCGCAAATACGTGAACATCGGCGATGATTCGGTACAGATCGCCCTTGAAAACGAAGGTAGCTGCTCGATTCTGGAACTCAACATCACACTGCCAGATCGTTAATCGATCCGGCGGGCACCACGGCGACCTGGGCGCCTTCCCTGCGGGGGAGGCTCCCTCGTCGCCGTTGGCGTTTTTCAAGAGGCTGTTTTAATGCCGTTGTCCAATATTCACATCATCCATGAGGACGCTGGCGTTCTGGTGGTCAACAAGCCCACCCTGCTGCTCTCGGTGCCGGGCCGGGCCGATGACAACAAGGATTGCTTGATTACCCGCCTGCAAGAAAACGGCTACCCCGAGGCGCGTATTGTCCACCGCCTGGATTGGGAAACGTCCGGTATTATCCTGCTGGCGCGAGATGCCGACACTCATCGCGAATTGTCCCGTCAGTTTCACGACCGTGAAACCGAAAAAGCCTACACCGCACTGGCCTGGGGCCAACCCGAGCTGGACAGCGGCAGCATCGACCTGCCCCTGCGCTATGACCCGCCGACCAAACCCCGGCATGTGGTCGACCATGAGTTCGGCAAAAATGCGCTGACCTTCTGGAAAGTGCTGGAGCGTTGCGGCGATTACTGCCGGGTTGAGCTGACGCCGATTACCGGCCGTTCGCACCAGTTGCGCGTGCATATGCTGTCTATCGGCCACCCGTTGCTGGGTGACGGCCTGTATGCCCACCCGCAAGCCCTGGCGGCGTGGCCGCGCTTGTGCCTGCACGCGAGCATGCTCAGCTTCACCCACCCGCAAACCGGCGAACGCCTGCGCTTTGAGTGCCCGGCACCGTTTTGACTACATACCCCCCCTTGTGGGAGCGGGCTTGCTCGCGATACAGGCGACGCGGTTTTGCAGGCACACCGCACTGATGCCATCGCGAGCAAGCCCGCTCCCACAAGAGCTGCATTAGAGGGCCAAATCTTGCGATCAATGCGCTAAACTCGCGGCCTTGCTGTCTGGAGTAACTTATGCGCGAAGAGTTGAACCAAGGCCTGATCGACTTTCTCAAGGCCTCCCCTACCCCCTTTCATGCCACTGCCAGTCTTGTTCAGCGCCTTGAGGCCGCCGGTTACCAGCGCCTCGACGAACGCGAGACCTGGTTCACCGAAGCCAATGGCCGCTATTACGTCACCCGTAATGACTCTTCCATTGTCGCCTTCAAGCTGGGCCGTCACTCGCCCCTGCATGGCGGCATCCGCATGGTCGGTGCGCACACAGACAGCCCCTGCCTGCGGGTCAAGCCCCAGCCCGAGCTACAGCGCCAGGGCTTCTGGCAACTGGGCGTGGAAGTCTACGGCGGCGCCCTGCTGGCCCCGTGGTTCGACCGCGACCTGTCCCTGGCCGGGCGCGTCACCTTCCGCCGCGATGGCCAGGTCGAAAGCCAGCTGATCGATTTCAAGGCGCCGATTGCGACCATCCCCAACCTGGCGATCCACCTCAACCGTGCCGCCAACGAAGGCTGGGCGATCAACCCGCAGACCGAATTGCCACCGATCCTGGCCCAGGTGGCCGGCGATGAGCGCGTCGACTTCCGCGCCCTGCTCACCGACCAGCTGGCCCGCGAACACGGCCTCAATGCTGACGTGGTGCTGGACTACGAGCTGAGCTTCTACGACACCCAAAGCGCTGCGGTGATCGGCCTCAACGGCGATTTCATCGCCGGGGCGCGCCTGGACAACCTGCTGTCGTGCTACGCCGGCCTGCAAGCCCTGCTGACCACCGAGACCGAGGAAACCTGCCTGTTCGTGGCCAACGACCACGAAGAAGTCGGCTCGTGTTCGGCCTGCGGTGCCGATGGCCCGATGCTGGAGCAGATCCTGCAACGCCTGCTGCCTGAGGGCGACGAATACGTACGCACGATCCAGAAATCCCTGCTGGTGTCGGCAGACAACGCCCACGGCGTTCACCCCAACTACGCTGACAAGCACGACACCAACCACGGGCCCAAGCTCAATGCCGGGCCGGTGATCAAGGTCAACAGCAACCAGCGCTACGCCACCAACAGCGAAACCGCCGGGTTCTTCCGCCACCTGTGCATGGCCGTGGAAGTACCGGTGCAAAGCTTCGTAGTGCGCAGTGACATGGGCTGTGGCTCGACCATTGGCCCGATCACCGCCAGCCACCTGGGCGTGCGCACCGTGGATATCGGCCTGCCGACCTTCGCCATGCACTCGATCCGCGAACTGGCCGGTAGCCATGACCTGGCCCATCTGGTCAAGGTGTTGAGCGCGTTCTACGCCAGCCAGCAGTTGCCGTAACACCGTTCCTTCTAGCCGCTGCCGCAGGCTGCGATAAGGGGGCCGCAGGACCTTCGAAAAAGCAGGGTCGCTGCGCAACCCGTCGCAGCCTGCGGCAGCGGCTACAAGGTTCTGCGTCTGGCTGATTCATTTTTGATACACATCACCACACATCTGCGCAAACCGACCTAGACTTGGGGCATTCATTTGTTCAGGTCCCCTTACCATGTTCGAAACCACTGCATTCCACTCCATGATGATCCCCATCATCAGCGGCATGTTGCTGCTGACCATTGGCTTCAACTTTCGCGAACGCAGTAGCGGCATCGGCGTGCTGATGATCTGGGCCGGCATGCTGCTGATTTTCGGCACCATCGTGTTCAAGATCCTCGCCAAGCTCAACGAATAGACCCGACGCTGTTCCGCCCAGGGGCCGCGATCATTTATTTATGTGACAAGAAATGAATGATCACTGGCCCTAGCGTACACTCGGCCAATTCACCCCCCTCGAGGTTGGTCGCCCAGTGTTTTCCCGTCTTTTCGCCTTGCCCTGTTACCTGCTGGTTTGCCTGCTGACACTCTTGCCCATGACTTCGGCGCAGGCCGTCGGCTTGCCGGGCCTGCTCGGCAGTTCGGACAAAACCCAGGCGCAACCCACCGAGCCACTGGGCCAGTCGCTGGACGAGGTGATCAAGAACCTCGAAAACGACCAGCAGCGCAGCAAGCTGCTGGCCGATCTGAAAAAACTCCGCGACGCCACCAAAAAAGCCCAGCCCGAAGCCGAAATCGGCGTGCTGGGCCTGATCGGCAGCACCCTGGCCGACCTCGAAAAGCAGTTTTCCGGGGATGACAGTCCAACCTACCGCTGGACCAAGGAAATATCCCAGGCCAAGGAAGAGCTTTCGGCATTGATGCTGCCTGCCAATGAATGGCTGCCGATCATCTTTGGCTTTGCCCTGGTCATCATGATCTGGAGCCTGCTGGCCGCCCTGCTGATTTGGGTCAGCCATCGGGTGCGCTTGCGTTTTGGCCTGAGCGAGGAATTGCCCCAACACCCCAAGGCCGTCGACATGCTGCGTTTTGCCTTGCGCAAGCTGGGCCCGTGGATGGTCGCGCTGATGATTACGGTGTACATGAGTTATTCCCTGCCGTCTTCACTGGGTAAGGACCTGGCAATGGTGCTGGCGTACGCGCTGGTGATCGGCACCTGTTTCTCGGCCATCTGCGTCATCCTCTTCTCGCTGCTCGATGGCCCCCACCGCCACCGCGCGCTGCATATCCTGCGGCATCAGGCATTTCGCCCGCTGTGGTGGATCGGCAGCTTCGCCGCCTTTGGCGAAGCCCTGAGCGACCCGCGGCTGGTGGCCACCCTCGGCGTGCACCTGGCCCATACCGCAGCCACCTTCGCCAATGTTATGGCCGCACTCTCCACCGGCCTGTTTATCATCCGTTTCCGTCGTCCCATCGCCCACCTGATCCGCAACCAGCCATTGTCCCGGCGCCTGACCCGCCGCGCCCTGAGCGACAGCATCGAGATCCTCGGCACTTACTGGTATATCGCGGCGCTGATTCTGGTGGGCATCTCGCTGGCGGCCACGTTTATCTCGGCCGGCGACACCAGCACTGCCCTGCGCCAGTCGCTGATCTGTACCGTGCTGGTAGTACTGTGCATGGTCATCAACGGGCTGGTACGCCGCCATGCGCAAAAGCCGCAACGTGGCCACAAGCGCCACGCGCTGTATTCCGAGCGCCTGAAAAGTTTCGTCTACACCCTGGCCCACCTGATTGTGTGGCTGGTGTTTATCGAGCTGGGGCTGCGGGTGTGGGGCTTGTCGCTGATCGGTTTTACCGAGGGTGAAGGTCACGAGATCAGCGTCAAGCTGTTCGGCCTGGGTGGCACACTGCTGTTTGCCTGGCTGATCTGGATTCTTGCCGACACTGCCATCCATCATGCCCTGACCCGCTCGCGCAAAGGCCTGGCCAATGCGCGTGCGCAAACCATGATGCCGCTGATTCGCAACATTCTGTTTGCCGCGATCTTTATCATTGCGCTGATCGTTGCCCTGGCCAATATGGGCATGAACGTCACCCCCCTGCTGGCGGGTGCCGGTGTGATCGGTCTGGCCATCGGTTTTGGTGCGCAGTCACTGGTTGCCGACCTGATAACCGGCCTGTTCATCATTATCGAAGACTCCCTGGCCATCGACGACTACGTTGATGTCGGCGGCCACCTGGGCACGGTGGAAGGGCTGACCATTCGCACCGTGCGCCTGCGCGATATCGACGGCATCGTGCATACCATCCCGTTCAGCGAAATCAAAAGCATCAAGAACTACTCCCGGGAATTTGGCTACGCCATCTTCCGCGTCGCGATCCCCTACAACATGGAAATCGACGACGCCATCAAACTGATGCGTGAAGTGGGGCAAAAGATGCGCACTGACCCGCTGCAGCGGCGCAATATCTGGTCGCCTCTGGAGATTCAGGGTGTGGAGAGCTTCGAGTCTGGCAGCGCGATTTTGCGCGCCCGTTTCAAGACCGCGCCGATCAAGCAATGGGAAGTGTCGCGGGCGTTCAACCTGTCGCTCAAGCGCCATCTGGACGAAGCCGGGCTGGACCTGGCCACCCCGCGTTTGAGTGTGCAGGTGGTGACGGCGGGCAGCGGGATATTGCAGAAGGATTGAACGCTGCCACTCACCTGACGGGTGTGGGAGCGGGCTTGCTCGCGATAGCAGGCGCCAGGTTCTTTCAGTTGAACCGTGTCGATGCCATCGCGAGCAAGCCCGCTCCCACAGGGGTGATCTTTCGCCCAATAGCAGGCCGGAATCAGCGCTCCTGCACATCCACCCCGACATGAATCGCATCATGTCGCCAATACTCCAGGTCACAGTCGATCAGCCGCTCGTGCTGGTCGTAATTGACCCGGGCAATGCGCAACCCCGGGCTGCCGGTTGAAACCTTGAGCGTCGCCGCAGCCTCTACCGGCAGCGCTGTAGGCACAATCTCAAAACGCACCCGGCCGTAGTGCAAATCGTAATGCCGGGCATAGAGTTCGGTGATCGACTGCGTCAGATCAAGGTCAAGGATCTGCGGGAAATACTGCGGGTTCAGGTAGTGCTCCACATACAGCACCAGCCGCCCGTCAATCCGCCGGCCCCGGCAGATCTGAATCACACTGGACAACGCCGGCAACTGCAAGCGCTCGCACACCGCCGCCGTGGCCGGCAGCAGGCGCGCCGATATCACCTCGGTGGTAGGCACCCGCCCCTGGGCCGTGACCATGGCATGGAAGTGGCTGCGCTGCATCAGGTTGTACGCCAGGCGCGGCGGTGAAATAAACCAGCCGCGCCGCTCTTCGCGATACACCAGCCCCTGGGATTCGAGCTGCAACAACGCTTCGCGCACGGTAACGCGGGTGGTGGCGAACAATTCGCTGAGTTTGCGCTCGGCCGGCAACTGACTGCCGCCCGCCAGCAGGCCGTGCTCAATCTGCTCTTGCAGCGTGCGACTGATCGCTGTTACCGCCTTGGGTGCACCTTCTCGCATCAACGTTACCTGGCTGGACTAGTCCAGCACCAAATGTGGGCAGGCATGACCGTCAAACAGTCGCTCCTTGAGCCTGCCAGCCTAGGCAGAACATATGACTGTTCGATGACAAGGGCACTGCCACATATCCCCTGAAAACCGCCAGCCCCCTTGCCTGCCGGGGCCTGTGCGATGGTCTACGCTTAGCCGGAACACACACGCTGGCTGGCGAGATGCCTTGCATAACCAATGCCGACATTAAAGTGTCATCTGCCGGGCTTAAATTGGCTCAGGTATTGCTGACCTAGACCAACCCACCGCAAAAGAGCAATAAAACCCAGCGTTGAAAACGCCCAAGGAGCTTCGGATGAAACAGTTTTTCCTTGCATCACTGTTAGGTTCAAGCATTGCCCTGTGCACATCGGCCATGGCCGCCGATGTCGATTTAAAAGCCCTCGAAGCCGCAGCCAGGGCTGAAGGCACCGTCAACAGCGTCGGCATGCCTGATGACTGGGCCAACTGGAAAGGCACTTGGGCCGACCTCAACAAGCTATATGGCCTCAAACACATCGACACCGACATGAGTTCGGCCCAGGAAGTGGCCAAATTTGCCGCGGAAAAAGACAACGCCAGTGCCGACATCGGTGACGTGGGCGCAGCCTTCGGCCCGATCGCCGTGGCCAAGGGCGTGACCCAGCCGTACAAGCCGACCACCTGGGAGCAGATCCCGGACTGGGCCAAGGACAAGGACGGCAACTGGGCGCTGGCCTATACCGGCACCATCGCCTTTATCGTCAACAAAAAGCTGCTGCACGGCTCCGAAGTACCGACCAAGTGGGCTGACCTGAAGTCGGGTAAATACAAGGTCTCGATCGGTGATGTCAGCACCGCGGCACAGGCCACCAATGGCGTGCTGGCGGCTGCCATTGCCAATGGCGGCAGTGAAAAGAACATCCAGCCTGCCCTGCTGATGTTTGCCGACATTGCCAAGCAAGGTCGCCTGTCACTGGCCAACCCGACCATCGCCACGATGGAAAAAGGCGAAGTGGAAGTCGGCGTGGTCTGGGATTTCAACGGTCTGAGCTACAAGGCCAAAATGGCCAACCCCGATGACTATGTCGTGCTGATCCCGTCCGACGGTTCGGTGATCTCGGGCTACACCACCATCATCAACAAATACGCCAAACACCCCAACGCCGCCAAGCTGACCCGCGAGTTCATCTTCAGCGATGCCGGGCAAACCAACCTGGCGCGGGGCAATGCCCGGCCGATTCGTGCCGAACACCTGAAGCTGCCAGCTGATGTGCAGGCCAAGCTGCTGTCCAACGACCAGTACAAGAATGTAACCCCGATCAAGGATGCAGACGCCTGGGAAAAAACCTCCAAGGCCTTGCCGCAGCTGTGGCAGGAAGAAGTCATCATCAATATGCAGTAACCCTGCGCCTTGATCTGTGTGGGAGCGGGCTTGCTCGCGATGCCATCGACTCGATCCAGCTGATGTGCCGAGTTGTACCCATCGCGGGCAAGCCCGCTCCCACAACAGCTTTTGCGCTGTGCCAGCGGAGTCTTACATGAAACACAACGTCATTCTGGTAGTCCTCGACGGCTTGAACTACGAGGTCGCCCGCCAGGCAATGGGTCATCTGCAAGCCTATGTCAGTGCAGACCGCGCCGCGCTGTACAAACTCACCTGCGAGTTGCCTGCCCTGTCGCGCCCGCTCTACGAATGCATCCTGACCGGCGTGCCGCCGATTGAAAGCGGCATCGTGCACAACAATGTGGCGCGCCTGTCCAACCAGCGCAGCGTGTTCCATTACGCCCGCGATGCTGGCCTGAGCACGGCAGCCGCCGCTTATCACTGGGTCAGCGAACTGTATAACCGCTCGCCCTTCGTGATTGCCCGGGACCGCCACACCGTTGCCGCCGATCTGCCGATTCAGCACGGGCACTTCTACTGGAGCGATCACTACCCCGACTCCCACCTGTTCGCCGACGCCGAAAGCCTGCGGTTGACGCACAAGCCGGATTTTCTGCTGGTCCACCCCATGAATATCGACGACGCCGGGCACAAGCACGGCCTCGACACCCCGCAATACCGCAACAGCGCGCGCTCGGCCGATATTATCCTGGCCGACTACCTGCAAGGCTGGCTGCAGGCCGGCTACCAGGTTCTAGTCACCGCCGACCACGGCATGAACAACGACCGCTCCCACAACGGCCTGCTGCCCGAAGAACGTGAAGTGCCCCTGTTTGTGCTGGGCGATGCATTCAGCCTCAACCCGGATGTCATGCCAAAACAGCTCGAGCTGTGCGGCACCATCTGCGAGTTGCTCGGTGTGGCTCACGACAAACCGCTGTGCCGCGAGCTGCTGAGGCCCGCACCATGACCCGGGGCAAATGGCTTGCAGTTCTCTGCCTGGTGCCCTTCGCGGTATTTTTTATCGTGTTTCAAATCGCTCCGCTGGTGTGGGTGCTGATCCACAGCGTGCAATCAGAAGAAAGCGGCTGGGGCCTGGCCAACTTTATCAAGATCTTCAATTCCAAATTCTATTTGCAGGCCATCCAGCACAGCCTGGAGATCAGCTTCTGGTCCAGCCTGTTCGGCATCGTCATTGCGATCCTGGGCAGTTATTCGCTGCGCAAGGTGGATTCGCGGCTGCGCAATTTCGTCAATGCGTTCGCCAACATGACCAGCAACTTCTCCGGCGTGCCGCTGGCCTTTGCCTTCATCATCCTGCTGGGCTTTAACGGCAGTATCACGATCATGCTCAAACAGGCGGGGATCATCGAGGATTTCAACCTCTACTCCAAAACCGGCCTGATCATCCTCTACACCTATTTCCAGATCCCCCTCGGCGTGCTGCTGCTTTATCCGGCCTTCGACGCCCTGCGTGAAGACTGGCGTGAATCGGCCTCCCTGCTGGGCGCCAACAGCTGGCAATTCTGGCGCTTTATCGGTCTGCCGGTACTGACCCCGGCCCTGCTCGGCACCTTCGTCATCCTGCTGGCCAACGCCCTGGGCGCCTATGCCACGGTGTATGCCTTGACCACCGGAAACTTCAACGTGCTGCCCATCCGGATTGCCGCGATGGTGTCAGGGGATATCAGCCTGGACCCGAACATGGCCAGTGCCCTGGCGGTGATTCTGGTGGGGCTGATGACCCTGGTGACCCTGGTGCATCAGTGGCTGTTAAAGAGGAGCTACCATGTCGCGCGCTGAAACCCCTTCGACCAGTTTTTACCACCGCAGCGTGGTCTGGCTGCTGTTCCTGATTCTGTTGCTGCCACTGCTGGGCACGTTTATCTACTCCATCTCCAGCAGCTGGTCGGCCACGGTGCTGCCCAGCGGGTTTACCTTCAAGTGGTATGACCAGCTGTGGAGCGACCCGCGCTTCCTCAAGGCTTTCGGCCAGTCGCTGCTGGTCTGCGTTGCGGCACTGGTGCTGTCAGTGGTGCTGATCCTGCCGTTGTTGTTTGTGGTGCATTACCACTTCCCCAAACTTGATGCGCTGATGAACATCCTGATCCTGCTGCCTTTCGCCGTGCCGCCAGTGGTGTCGTCGGTGGGGCTGCTGCAACTCTACGGCTCCGGCCCGCTGCAAATGGTCGGAACGCCGTGGATCCTGATCGGCTGCTATTTCACCGTGGCGCTGCCCTTTATGTACCGGGCGATCACCAACAACCTGCAAGCGATCAACCTGCGCGACCTGATGGACGCTGCCCAGCTGCTGGGCGCCAGCACCTGGCAGGCGGCGTTTCTGGTGGTGCTGCCCAATTTGCGCAAAGGCTTGATGGTCGCCCTGCTGCTGTCGTTCTCGTTCCTGTTTGGCGAGTTTGTGTTCGCCAATATCCTGGTGGGCACCCGCTACGAAACCCTGCAGGTGTTCCTCAACAACATGCGCAACAGCAGCGGTCACTTCACCAGCGCGCTGGTCATTTCCTACTTTCTTTTTGTGCTGGTGCTGACCTGGGTTGCCACCTTCCTGAACAAGGACAAAAGCCAATGAGCTTCGTCAGCGTTGAACACCTGCAAAAATCCTATTCCGGCACCCCGGTTTTCAGCGATATCAATTGCAGCATCGCCAAGGGCGAATTCGTCACCCTGCTCGGCCCGTCCGGTTGCGGCAAGTCCACGCTGCTGCGCTGCATCGCCGGGCTGACGCCGGTAGATGGCGGCAAGATCCTCCTCGACGGCCAGGACATCGTGCCCCTGAGCCCGCAAAAGCGCGGCATCGGCATGGTGTTCCAGAGCTATGCGCTGTTCCCCAACATGACCGTCGAACAGAACGTGGCCTTCGGCCTGCGCATGCAAAAGGTCAGTGCCAACGACAGCCACAAGCGCGTGGCCGAGGCGCTGCAACTGGTGGAGTTGAATGACTTCGCCAAGCGCTACCCGCATCAGCTGTCGGGTGGCCAATGCCAGCGCGTGGCCCTGGCCCGTTCACTGGTGACACGCCCGCGCCTGTTGCTGCTGGACGAACCGCTGTCGGCGCTCGATGCACGGATCCGCAAACACCTGCGTGAACAGATCCGCACCATCCAGCGCGAGCTGGGCCTGACCACGATTTTCGTGACCCACGATCAGGAAGAAGCACTGGTGATGAGCGACCGTATCTTCCTGATGAACAAGGGCCATATTGTCCAGAGCGGCAATGCCCAGACACTCTATGCAGCCCCGGCGGATGCCTTTGCCGCAGGCTTTATCGGCAACTACAATCTGCTCGACGCCGACACCGCCAGCCGCCTGTTGCAGCGCCCGGTCAGCAGCCGCATCGCCATTCGCCCGGAAACCCTGGGCCTGAGCGTGCAGGGTGAACCTGACGGGGTGATTCTGAACCACAGCCTGCTGGGCAACGTGATCCGCTATCGCGTCGAGGTGCGTGGCGTGCAATTGATTGTCGACGTACTCAACCGCGCACCCGGCGACTTGTACCCGGACGGTCAGCGCGTGGCGCTGTCCATCGATCCGAGCACCCTTTGTGAGGTAGCCTGATGTTTCTGAATTCAATAAAGGGAGATTCGCGCTGATGGCCTTGGCAATTTTTGATCTGGACGAAACCCTGATTCATGGCGACTGCGCCACCCTCTGGAGCGAGCAGATGGGCCGCCTGGGCTGGGTCGACCCGAAGTCGTTCATGCAGCGCAACAATGAACTGATGGCGGCTTACAGCCGGGGCGAGCTGGCGATGGAAGACTACATGGCCTTCAGCCTGGAGCCCTTGATTGGCCGCACCCCTGAAGAAGTCGCCCACCTGGTCGAGCCGTGGGTTGAAGACTATATCGAACCGATCATCTTCAGTGACGCAACCAGAACCATTGCTGCACACCGCAAGGCCGGCGACCGGATCCTGGTGATTTCGGCATCGGGCACCCACCTGGTCAAACCCATTGCCGAGCGCTTGGGCATTGATGAGGTGCTGGGCATCGAGCTGGAAGTGGCCCACGGTTTTTACACCGGCAAGACCGTGGGGACATTGACCTACCGCGAAGGCAAGATCATCCGTTTGCTGGAATGGCTCGATGAGCAGGAAGAGAACCTTGAAGGCGCGAGTTTTTACTCCGATTCACGCAACGATCTGCCGCTGCTGCTCAAGGTCGATCACCCCCATGTGGTGAACCCCGACCCGGTGCTGCGCGAACAGGCTGAAAAGGCCGGGTGGCCGATTCATCACTGGAAATGACCCCCTGAAACTGTGGGAGCGGGCTTGCTCGCGATGGCATCACCGCGATTGGCTGCCAGACCCTATCGCCTGTATCGCAGGCAAGCCAGCTCCCACAGGAGGGGTCAGGTCAAGCTGCTGTCTATCACCAGCACCAGCTTGCCCGACACCTGATTGCTGGCCAGTTCGGCAAACGCCGCCTGCGCCTCTGCAATCGGGAAGGTCTTGGCCAACTGCGGGCTCAAGCGGCCCTCAGTAAACATCGGCCACACCTGCTGCCCCAGGTCACTGAGCAAATCCGCCTTGAACTGGTCGCTGCGGCTGCGCAGGGTCGAACCCAGCAACTGGATACGCTTGCCCAGCACCAATGCCAGATCCAGCTCGGCCTTGCGACCGCCCATCAGACCGATCAACACCCAGCGCCCGTCCTGGGCCAGCAACTTAAGGTTGGATTCGGCGTAGTTGGCCCCCACAGGGTCCAGCACCACATCGAATGGCCCCAACGCCTTGAGGCTGTCCAGCCCTTCGCTGCGGATCACGCCACCTTGTGCGCCCAGCGCCTGGCAATAGGCCAGACGCTCAGCCGACCCCACGCTCACCCAGCACGGGCTGCCAAAGGCCTTGCACAGCTGAATGGCCGCTGAACCAACTCCACTGGCGCCAGCATGCAACAACACCTTCTCACCCGGCTGCAGCGCCGCCAGCTGAAACAGATTCAGCCACGCCGTGCTGTACACCTCGGGCAGGGCTGCGGCCTCAACCAGCGACAAACCTTCAGGCACCGGCAGCGCGTGACGGGCATCCACCACCACCTCTTCTGCCATGCCGCCACCCGCCAACAGCGCGCACACCCTGTCGCCAACCTGCCACGACGAACCCGGGCCCACTTCACTGACCACCCCGGAACACTCCAGGCCCAATACCTGACTGGCTCCCGGCGGTGGCGGATACAAGCCGGCGCTTTGCAACAGGTCTGCCCGATTGAGCCCGGCAGCGGCCACACGAATACGGATTTGCCCTACATCGCAGGTAGGACTTGGCTCTTCAACCCATGACACTTGACCTTCAACGCCTTGCAATGCTTTCACAGTGCCTCCATAGTGAGTCTGGACTGAGCCCGGAGCTGTTGCACCGGGCTTTTTGCATTATGCGACCGGTCCTTGATGGAACCGGCGACTTCAAAGACGGCCTAATATGCGTTATCAATTGCCCCCGCGTCGAATCAGCATGAAGCATTTATTCCCTAGCACCGCACTTGCCCTATTCATTGGCCTAGGCGTTTTGCCGTTTTCGGCCAATACGTTCGCCGCTAACAGTTGGGATAACCTTCAGCCCGATCGTGATGAGGTGATTGCCAGTCTTAACGTCGTTGAGCTGCTCAAGCGCCATCATTACAGCAAGCCGCCACTGGACGACGCCCGCTCGGCGATCATCTATGACAGCTACCTCAAGCTGCTCGATCCTTCGCGCAGTTACTTCCTGGCCAGCGACATTGCCGAATTCGACAAATGGAAATTCCAGTTTGACGACTTCCTCAAGAGCGGTGATCTGAACCCCGGCTTCATCATCTACAAGCGCTACCTGGACCGGGTCAAATCGCGTCTGGACTTTGCCCTTGCCGAGTTGAACAAGGGCGTTGCCTCGCTGGACTTCAATGCCAAGGAAACCCTGGAGATCGACCGCAAGGACGCTCCGTGGCTCAAGACTGAAGCCGAACTCAATGACCTGTGGCGCAAACGCATCAAGGACGAAGTCCTGCGCCTGAAAATCGCTGGCAAAGAGCCTGCGAAGATTCAGGAACTGCTGACCAAGCGCTACAAGAATCAATTGTCGCGCCTTGACCAGACCCGCAGCGAAGACATCTTCCAGGCCTATATCAACACCTTCGCCATGTCTTACGATCCGCATACCAACTATCTGTCGCCAGATAACGCGGAAAACTTCGACATCAACATGAGCCTTTCCCTTGAGGGCATTGGCGCCGTGCTGCAGAGCGACAACGACCAGGTGAAAATTGTCCGCCTGGTGCCGGCAGGCCCGGCCGACAAGACCAAGCAGGTGGCACCGGCCGACAAGATCATTGGCGTGGCCCAGGGCGACAAGGAAATGGTCGATGTGATCGGCTGGCGCCTGGACGAAGTGGTCAAGCTGATTCGTGGTCCCAAAGGCTCCGTGGTGCGCCTGGAAGTGATTCCGGCGAGCAACGCGCCCAACGACCAGACCAGCAAGATCGTGTCCATCACCCGCGAAGCGGTGAAGCTGGAAGAGCAGGCGGCGAAAAAGTCGATCCTCAACCTCAAGCAGGATGGCAAGAACTACAAGCTGGGCGTCATTGAAATCCCGGCGTTTTACCTGAATTTCAAGGCATTCCGTGCGGGCGACCCGAACTACAAGAGCACCACCCGCGACGTCAAGAAACTGCTCACCGAGTTGCAGAAAGAAAAAGTCGATGGCGTGATTATCGACCTGCGCAACAACGGTGGCGGCTCGTTGCAGGAAGCCACCGAGCTGACCAGCCTGTTTATCGATAAAGGCCCGACGGTGCTGGTGCGTAACGCCGACGGCAAGGTCGACGTGCTGGAAGACGAAAACCCGGGGGCGTTCTACAAAGGCCCGATGGCATTGCTGGTCAACCGCCTGTCGGCTTCGGCCTCGGAGATTTTTGCCGGCGCCATGCAGGACTACCACCGTGCGCTGATTGTCGGCGGCCAGACGTTCGGCAAAGGGACGGTGCAAACCATCCAGCCACTGAACCACGGCGAGCTGAAACTGACCCTGGCCAAGTTCTACCGGGTTTCCGGCCAGAGCACCCAGCATCAGGGCGTGCTGCCTGACGTCGCCTTCCCGTCGATTATCGACACCAAGGAAATCGGCGAAAGCGCACTGCCAGAAGCCATGCCGTGGGACACCATCCGCCCGGCGATCAAGCCCGCTGTCGACCCGTTCAAGCCTTATATCGACAAGCTCAAGGCCGAGCACGAAGCACGGGTGGCCAAGGATGCCGAGTTCATCTTTATCCGCGACAAGCTGGCCCTGGCCGAGAAGCTGATGGCCGAGAAGACTGTCAGCCTCAACGAAGCCGAGCGCCGTGCCCAGCATGCCGATATCGATGCCAAGCAGTTGGTGATGGAAAACGCCCGTCGCCAGGCCAAGGGCGAAGCGCCGCTCAAGGAAATGAAGAAAGAAGATGAAGATGCGCTGCCGGTGGAACCTGAAAAGACCAAGCCGGAAGACGACGCCTACCTGAGTGAAACCGGGCGGGTGTTGCTGGACTACCTCAAGCTCAGCTCCCAGGTCGCCAAGAAGTAATTCAACGGCGATAAAAAAGGGCGGGCCGCGTAATGCGGCCCGCCCTTTTTATTGCTTAGCGATACAGCCTGGCCAGTTCAGGATCGGCCAGCAATCCCGGGCCACCTTGTTGGTACAGGGTCGCTAGCTTGTGTGCTGCCAGGGGGTGCCCGGCTTTTGCCGCCAACGTCCACCAGCGGGCCGCCTCAGAGGCATCCGGCGGTTTGCTGGGCGTACCCGCCAGGCTGAAAACACCCACCTGGTATGCCGCTTTGCCATCGCCGCTCAGCGCCGCCAGGCGCAACAAACGCACGCCCTCCTCCCTGGCACCCAACCCTTGGCCGCGAAAGGCCAGGATATGCCCATAGAAGCTTTGCGCGCGGGTATCGCCCAGGTTGGCCGCGCGCGCAAACTGCCCTTCCATCCAGTGCCAGAGACGCGGCTGACGAATACACCAGGGCCAGTGAAACAGCTTGCGCGCCAGCGCATAGCCCAGGCGCGCCTTGAACCGCCAGAACACTCAGGCTTCCTCATGCTCATAGGCGTGCTCAAAGACCCGCACCACCTCAGAAGCATGCCACGATGCAGCGGCAATACCATCCGGCGGGCCGGGGAAACGTCCGAGCCGTTCCACGCATTCAAAAAAACCGGTGCGCGGCAAGCGGCTCGCGCCCTGGCTGATCACCAGAGAACTGCGCAAGGGTTGATCGGCCTTGGCATCCATCGCCGCCAGATGTTCAAGAGCTGCGGTCAGGGTCAACATTGCCGGGCTCGGCAGTTGCAAACGCTCCAGCAATGCCCGGTATGTCAACAAGTGACGCTGTCGACGCGCCTGATCCAGCTCAGCCAACAACCCATCCCAGTGTTGACGACTGATGCGTACGCTCATGATGCTTCCCTCCAGCCTGCGATACCCAACTCCCAGGCCAAGCTGCGACGGATGGCGAGGTCGGGCAGACGCTCGCCGGTTTCGATCATTCCCAGATATGACGGACTAATACCTACCGTGCGTGCCAGCGCCTCAAGGGCCAGGCCCTTGTGCTCGCGCAGGCGGCGCAACTGATCGAGTCCGGGGTGCTCCTGCTCGGCTGCAGGGGGCTGCAGATCCTTGTCAGGTTCGGCAAGTGGCTCCTGGAATCCGGCAGCCTTGAGCAGTGCCTGATAACTCTCCCACGAAAGAACGGCGTATTCAGGCTCACCATTACGCTTGATGATTTGAAGATCCATCACTAAACCCCGTCAGACTTTTTCATAAATCGAGTCAGAACTTTCCCTTTGAGCTTAATCCTATCAGCCGCCAAGGTCTCTGGGATTTCAAACAAAAGTGAATATTTTGTGAAAACAGCCGAAAACGCCGTCATTTCCTGGAAATGTTATCCACACAAATTGTGGATAACCTTGTGAACAGAGCTGCTTTTCGCCCCTGAAAGGCCCGCCCCATAAGGGCTGCGCTCAGATCGGGCATTTTTTACACACATAAAAAAACCCATAAATTCATTGACTTGGCAGTCAGCAACTACTAGCCAAGGGAACTTATGGGCCTTTGAAGTTCTGTAGGGCAATGCCTACAAATACAGAATGCAGGCTACAAAAACGACAACGCCCCGTCGAGACGGGGCGTTATGCGTACAAAAGGCTGCTTACTGAGCAGCGTCTTGCTCTGGTTTTGCAGGGTCCTTGATACCCAGCAGCTCCAGGTCAAATACCAGCACCGAATTGGCCGGGATTGCCGGGCTCGGGCTTTGCGCGCCGTAAGCCAGTTCGCTAGGGATGTACAGCTTGTACTTCTCGCCAACGTGCATCAGTTGCAGGCCTTCAACCCAACCCGGGATCACGCCGCTCACCGGCAGATCAATCGGGCTGCCGCGCTCAACCGAGCTGTCGAACACCTTGCCATCGATCAGCTTGCCTTCGTAGTGAACAGTCACTACATCGGTAGCTTTTGGCTGAGGGCCATCGGCTTTCTTGATGACTTCGTATTGCAAGCCAGAAGCGGTAGTGACAACACCGGCCTTCTTGCCATTTTCTTCGAGGAATTTTTTGCCTGCAGCAGAGGCTTCTTCGCTCATTTTGGTCAGGCGTTCTTCAGCACGTTTCTGCAGGGCTGCGAACGCTTCGATCAGCTCGTCGTCCTTGAGCTTTTGCTCTTTCTTGCCAACGGCATCTTCGATGCCCTGGGCTACGGCCTTGGAGTCCAGATCGTCCATGCCTTCTTGAGCCAGGCTCTTGCCCATGTTCAGGCCAATGCCGTACGAGGCTTTTTGCGCCGGAGTTTTCAGCTCTACGCTGGTCTGCGAATCACAACCCGCCAGTACCAGGCTTACCAGGGCCACAGCTGCCGCCAACCGATGCTGTTTCATGCTATTTCCTTGTTCATGCGCCAAATGGGCAATCGAATAAAGCCGCGAGCTTATCAGGCGGCCGCGACCAATGGCTACCGGGATAAGATAGGCAATTAGTGGATAAGTTCATGCATTAATAACAATTCATTTTAGCCGCAACTTTTGTTAACACATCTGTAAACCCGGCACGGCACAACCCTGCTCACTTGATGCCTGACTCCAGCTAAGGCATAAGGCTGTACATATTTTTACAAGGAGCGTTACTGTGCGTCTGTTTTACCGTGTTCTGCTGGGGCTGCTGGTGGCAGTGGCCCTGGGCCTTGGCCTGGTGGTCTATTTCGTTGCCAATCCAAAACTGCCCGCCTACCAGCCCCCGCAGCAACTGCACTATCTGGATCAGTGGAGCCCTGCTGAACGCCAGACCTACTACTACACCCCCCAGGGCACCCAGGTTAAAGGCCTGCATTACGACTGGTTCGCCGCCCTGGAACTGCCGTTTTCCAAACAGCCCTTCGCGGCCCCCGAGTACCTGGCGCGCTTTGGCTTTCTGGTGGACCCCAAGCAGCAGGCCAGTGCTGCCAACCCGGGCAACTTGCCCGTCGGCTTCACCCGCCACCAGAACCCCGGCAGCAATGTGGAGTATCTGGATATCACCTGCGCAGCCTGCCATACCGGCGAATTGCGCTTCAAAGGCCAGGCGGTACGCGTTGACGGTGCCCCGGCACAACATGTACTGCCATCGAGTGTACCGACCCTGCGCGGCGGCAGCTTCGGCCAGGCGCTGGTCGCCAGCCTCGCTGCTACGTATTACAACCCGTGGAAATTCGAGCGCTTCGCCCGCACCGTACTGGGCGATCAATATGATGCGCAGCATCAGCAACTGCGCAAAGATTTCAAGGCCTCCCTGGACACCTTCCTGGGCGTGGCCTGGAACGACACCCATCGTGGCCTTTATCCAACCCTGGAAGGCCCGGGCCGTACCGATGCCTTCGGCCGGATCGCCAACGCCAGCTTCGGCGATGCGATTTCCCCCGACAACTATCGCGTGGCCAATGCCCCGGTGGACTACCCGCACCTGTGGGACATGTGGACCTTCGACTGGGTACAGTGGAACGGCTCGGCCAAGCAACCCATGGCGCGCAATATCGGCGAAGCCCTGGGCGTGGGCGCCACCCTGAACTTTTTCGACCCCCACGGCCAGCCCCTGCAGGGCGATGCCCGCTACCCCTCCAGTGTGCGTGTCACCGACCTGCACCTGATTGAAGAGACGCTGCAAAAGCTCAAGCCCCCGGTCTGGCCTGAAGAACTGTTCGGCAAGATTGACCGGCCACTGGCGGCCAAGGGTCGCGCGCTGTTCAGCGAAAACTGCGCCGGCTGCCATGTGCCACCTGAAGTGGAAGAAAACGGGCGAATGGTCAAGCAGCTCAAATTGCTGCCCGTCGATGTGATCGGTACCGACCCCAATACCGCCAGCAATATTGCCGACAACCGCTACGACCTCAGTGCGCTGCAATGGGACGCCGCCGAACTGGCCAAGATGAACGTCGACCTGTACCCCCGCACCGACGCCCCTCTGGACATGAGCAAGCTGTCGGTGGCCAAGGGCCTGGCCTATGTCACCGCCTTTGTTGAAAAGCGTGCTTATCACGATGCCAATATCGGCCCCGAAGAGCAGGCGCGGCTCAACGGTTTTGGCTTGCCGATCGGCGTACTTGAAGTGCGTGCCTACAAGGCGCGGCCGCTGGACGGGATCTGGGCCACGGCGCCCTTCCTGCACAACGGCTCGGTGCCTACGGTGTATCAATTGCTTTCGCCCCAGGCCGAGCGCGACCAGACCTTCTATCGCGGCAGCTTCGAATACGACCCGCGTCATCTGGGCTATCGCACCGAAGCTTTCGACGGCGGTTTTGTGCTCGACACCCGCATCAGCGGCAACCACAACAGCGGTCACGAGTTCCGCGCCGGCCCTCGCGGCAACGGCGTCATCGGGCGCCTGCTGCAACCTGAAGAACGCTGGGCGTTACTGGAGTACCTCAAAGTGCTCGGCGGGCCTCTTGAACAAACGTTGCCCACCCCATGAAACGCCTCCGCTATCCAAAAGAATTCGTTAAAAGGATGTTTGCATGCTGACCACTTTCTGGCTTCGACTCGGCAAATGGCTGGGCAAGCTGCTCTTGCTGCTGATTGCCCTGGGCTTGCTCGGCTGGGCGCTGGCCACCGGCTGGTATGCCTGGCAACATCGCGGACCGGTTTCGGCTCGCGAACAGATCCCGGACGGGGAAGCCGCCATGACCCGGGACACGATTCAGACCGCGATCAAAATCGTCGACCAGCACCGCGAAAATACCCGCTACCTGCGTGACGCCCATGCCAAGGCCCACGGCTGCGTCAAGGCCGAAGTCGAGGTGCTCGCCGACCTCGACCCGGCCTTGCGCCAGGGGGTGTTCGCCACGCCGGGTAAAACCTGGCAAGCGGTGATGCGCCTGTCCAATGGCAACGCCTACCCGCAGTTCGACAGCATCCGCGACGCCCGCGGCATGGCTATCAAGTTGCAGGACGTGCCCGGCACGCAATTGATGCCGAGCCAGCAGGGTCGTACCGAACAGGACTTTGTGATGTTCAACCATCCCAATTTCTTTGTCAGTGATGTAGCTGAATATCGTCAGAACATCGGCGCGCAAGCCGATGGCAAAAAGGTCCTGGCGTTTTTCCCGTCCTGGGACCCGCGCAGCTGGCAAGTTCGCCATTTGTTTATCGCCCTGGCCACCCTGGCGCCCGCCCCGGCCAGCCCGACGCAAACCACCTATTTTTCGGTATCGCCCTACAAGTTCGGCACGGCCAATGCCAAATACCGCGTAGCACCGGACCCGGACAGTTGCCCAGCCTACAACTTGCCCCAGCAAAACGAGGCACTGCCCAACTTTTTGCGTAACGCCTTGAACCAGCAACTGTCAACGGATCGGGTGCCGGCCTGCTTTGTGCTGCAGATCCAGCGCCAGGATGCCAACCGCTTTATGCCGATCGAGGACACCAGCATCGAGTGGCAGGAATCGGACGCGCCCTTCGAAACCGTCGCGCGGGTCAAGGTACCCGCCCAGGATTTCGATACCCCGGCCCAGAACCTGGCCTGCGACAACCTGTCGTTCAGCCCCTGGCATGGCATTGAAGAGCACCGGCCGATTGGCGGGATCAACCGCCTGCGCAAGGCGGTGTATGACGCGGTCAGCGAGTACCGTCACGCGCGCAACGCCGAACAGCAATAACCTGGTTACTCGACAGCGGGTGCAAAAGGCACCCAGCTGTCATCGACCCGGCCCCTGTGTGTCCACACGGGGTCTGTGTTCACCACCCGCAGCACAAACGCAGCCGCGACATTGCGAACGTATTGCATTGCGCTCAACTGGTCGCGGCTCAACTGGCGCTGCAACGGGCTGGTGAACTCATCAGGGTGGGCCACCTGTGCCATTAACCCGGTTTCTGCGTCATCCGAAAACCGGCGCAAACACAGCAACGCCCCCTCCGGCGCGGAAAAATAGGCACGCACGCCCGGGGTTGCTTGCATCAACAAGAAATCGACCCACAGGTTGTCCGGGGACATAAAGTCGTTCAGCACCCTGGCTTGCGCCTCAGGCACAACAGCCCGCAGCACGTCGGCCGAGTGAAACACCGCGACAATCCGGTACCCTTCGGGCAACTGCGGCAACCCGTTGCTGCCTCTGGGGAAAACCTCCGGGCGATCAAAGGCACGATAGACCGTAGCCTTTGGCCGTGTACAAATAAATGACGATGTTTGCAGATGCTGGAGGATAAAACCGGCTTGCTGCACATGGCGGCGCTTGCCCATCTGTTCATGGGCGTACTGCGCAGCGGCATCGGCGCTGGCCAGCACCGGGCCATGGATCGGTGCTACATCGGCCTCCCAGAGGATCTGCGCCTGCCATTCTCGCCAGCCTGCCGCAATCCTGCCGCGACGGCGCCAGAACGAACCGCCCTGCACCACCCTCAACTCCCCGGCTACATACACCATCGACAGCAGATGGCTGGGCAGGAAAATACTCGGGGGATGCGCCTGCTCAAGATGATCCGGGGTGTCGGGATGAACCAGCATCAACAAGGGTTCCAGCGCCTGCTCCTGGGGCGAGCCGCTGGCCACATAGCAAATCAGGCTGTGGTCGATATTGGACAGGTAAAAGCGCGAGTAATTGTGACGGAAGGCAATGGCGGTGCGCAGGTCCATAAGCGAGAAGAAATTGTCCTGCAAGTCGCTCTCAGGATTGCCCGCCAGGATTATGCGCTGGAATGCGGCGTGGGAATGATACAGGCCTTCGATCGCAAAGCCGGCTGGGGCCAGCATGTCGCCGTTTGACGATCGCGTCAGTACATCGGAGGGGTTGAACAGGCTGGCGCCGCCCGAAACAGGGAGTGTTGCGTAGTAGTGATTGGCCTTGCTCAGGATAAACCCGCCGTACTCTTTATCCCGGCGATTGCCGATCAGGTCATGGGCAAATACGGCAGCATCATCGGCGCTGATAAATCTGGGGCTGAGTGCCGGGCTCGCCTTGAGCAATGCCGGGGCTTCGGGGCCGTTGCCTTGGGTCGGGTGATTCATGTCAGGGCTCCGTGAAATCAATGGAGCCCTTAGCTTCAAACAACCGCGCGGCTGGCGGGCACTATATAGATATCGATAAAAAGCCCAGCCTGGCCCGCCCACTGAAATAACGGTGGGAGCAGGCTTGCTCGCGATGCAAACGGCGCGGTCTCTGATTCAGATCGCGTCGCGGCCATCGCGGGCAAGCCCGCTCCCACAGGGGTGTGCTGCCCGGGTATCAGTGAACCGGCAACTCCACGCCTTCAAACAGCTCTTCGAGTTCTTGCTTGTTGTGGCAGGCAATCGCCTTGGCCATCACTTCGCGGGTGAGGTGCGGGGCGAACTTCTCGATAAAGTCGCACATAAAGCCGCGCAGGAAGGTGCCACGACGAAAGCCGATCTTGGTGATGCTGGATTCGAACAACTCGCTGGCATCCAGTACCACCAGATCTTTATCCAGATTGGTGTCGACAGCCATTTTGGCCACGATGCCAACACCCAGCCCCAGGCGCACATAGGTTTTGATCACGTCGGCGTCGGCAGCGGTAAACACCACTTTTGGCGTCAGGCCGCGATGGCTGAAGGCTTCGTCGAGCTTGGAGCGACCGGTAAAGCCGAACACGTAGGTCACGATCGGGTATTCGGCCAGCGCTTCGAGGGTCAGCTTCGGCAATTTGGTCAGCGGGTGGCCCTGGGGCACCACCACGCAGCGATTCCAGCGGTAGCACGGCATCATCACCAGGTCGCCGAACAGCTCCAGGGCTTCGGTGGCAATGGCAAAATCGACGGTGCCATCGGCGGCCATCTCGGCGATCTGCATGGGCGAGCCCTGATGCATGTGCAGGGCCACGTCCGGGTACTGCTTGATAAAGTTGCTGATGACCGGTGGCAGGGCGTAACGCGCCTGGGTGTGAGTGGTGGCAATCGACAGCGTGCCCTTTTTCTCGTTGGAGAATTCCTGGGCGATCTGCTTGATGCTTTCGACCTTGCGCAGGATCTCGCCGGCAGTGGTGATAATGCGCTCGCCCGCCGGAGTGACGCGGGTCAGGTGCTTGCCGCTGCGGGCAAAGACCTCGACGCCCAATTCGTCTTCAAGCAGGCGGATCTGTTTGCTGATACCCGGCTGTGAGGTGTACAGGCTCTGCGCGGTGGCCGAAACGTTGAGGTCGTGGTGCGCCACTTCCCAGATGTAGCGCAATTGTTGAAGCTTCATATGCATCCCTCAAAGCTGATAGGCGCCTAGGTATCGGCGGCGGTATATAACTATATGGAAGGTTGGAATAATAAATCTAGAACTTTTTATCGTTTTTTTTGATTCATCAGCCTTGCACATCAGCGCTGCGCCGACGCTGTAACAGCGGTACCAAATACACCGGGATCTGAGCCAGTTCGATAACCCGGGCGGCCGTGCGCCCCAAATGCGATTCGCCCCCCGCGGGCTGGGCATGGCTGCCCAGGATCAACAGGTCAACCGAAAGCTTTTGCGACTGCTCCAGAATGACTTGCGAAGGCTCCCCCTGAATCACCTTGACCGAGCGAATCAGGGCCAGCTCCTGCTCCCACCCTGCCAGCTCTTCGCGCAGGCTCTCAAATACGCGCAACTCGATATTGGACAGCATGGTGCTCATGCCCTGCTGGTGTAGCTCGCTCAACGCCTGCTCATCGAGGTAACTCTGCAGGACCGACTCGGCAAACAACCCCATGGGCTCGACCACATGCACCACAAACAGGTCTGCGCTGAAGCTGCGGGCCATTCCCAGCGCGTGCTGCATCACAACGGGCGCGTAAATGCCCAGGTCAGTGGCGTACAGGATTGAGCGGATCATGCGACCTTCCCGACAGCTTCGATGGACGAGGTAAATTGAGCTTAGCAGCGCCGCAACAAGTACGAGGCTCCGCTCGGCAACTTGCCCGCAGGGCTTATTCGCAGGTTAAATCCCGAGCTTCATTGCTGATGCCGTGAGGCACATGCCCGGTCGCCACAACCTGGCGCGCCCGCTCGCAATGCCCGGCCTGGTCATCAAAAAACACATCGGCAGCAAAGGCTTCCAGGAATGCCGATTTGTCCAGCCCGCCAAGAAACAGCGACTCGTCCAGACGAATATCCCAGTCGCGCAATGTGCGGATCACCCGTTCATGTGCCGGCGCCGAACGCGCAGTCACCAGCGCGGTACGAATCGGGCAAGCGTTATCAGGAAATTCACGCTGCAGCAGATTCAACGCCTCCAGAAACCCCTTGAACGGTCCGCCGCGCAGCGGATTACGCGCAGATTCGCGCTCAAGAGACTGAAACGCCTCCAGGCCACCTGACTGGAAGACCCGCTCCGACTCATCGGAAAACAGGACCGCATCGCCGTCAAAGGCAATGCGCAGTTCATTGCTTTCGGCACGCAGCGAGCCGCCCGAGAGAATAGTCGCTGCGGCAAAACCTGCATCCAGGGCACTGCGTACATCTTCGGCATGGGTCGACAAGAACAGATCACAACCAAAAGCATTGAGGTAGGGGTGAGGGTTGCGCCCGCCCGAGAACGCGGCCCGGGAAATACCCAGGCCGTAATGCTGGATTGAATTGAACACTCGCAGCCCGGTGTCGGCGCTATTGCGCGAGACCAGCACCACCTCGACCCGCTCGCGGCCAAGGCTGGCATTGAAACTCAGGAGTTTTTTCACCAGCGCGAAGGCATCCCCCGGCGCCAGCACTTCATCTTCATGTTCAATCTGGTATTGCCGGTATGCCTCGATCCCCTGGGTCAGGTACACCTGATGGCTGTCGCTCAAATCGAACAGGGCCCGAGAAGAAATGGCCAGCACCAGCTTGCCCTTTAAGCCTTTGCTCATATCGCCTCCACGGCACTCAAGCGGGTTCAAACGTTGCTTCACGGTAGCTCGTCAGGCTCAAGCATCAAGGCCAGGCGAATATGGTGGGCCAGTTCGCCTTCACTCAGGCGCGATTTCAACTCACCGTAAAAGGCCCCGTCGCGTACGACAAACAGGGTGGGCAGATGGAAAATTTCGTAACGTTCGACCAGGCCACCGTTGTTGCCGGCATCAATCCAGCACAACCGCTCAACGGGCAACTGCATGTCTGGCACCATGCGCCGGGCCACCCGGCACGCCGAGCAGCCAGCGCTGGTGAAGATCACCAGCGAGGTGCCGGGCAGCGCCAGCAGTTGCTGGTCGGCATCAAAATCGGTCAGTTCCATTGCAGTCACTATACTCATAAGACAATACTAATTTTATGGAACTTGGAGTCTGTATTCATGGGTCGTTTTTTACCTCACCCAGATGATGTTCCCGTCGAGATTACGCTACGCAACCAACCTTCACTGCCGCGCCGCAAGCTGCACTCTATCAGCCTCGGCGGCGTGGCATGCAACAGCGACAGAAGCTGGCGCTGCGGCACCGCCGTTGACATGTCCATGCCTACCCTGGGGCAAAACGCACGTTATCCGGGCTATATAGCCTGGTGCGAAAAGCATCCGGCGGGCTACCGCATCGGCGTGGCCCTGATCGACGAACAAACCCTGTTTGGCGCACGCATGGGTGAACAGGTTTGCCAGATCGAACACTTTTCCCGCCTGCAGCAGCAACAAAACCAATATCCGCTGGACCTGCAAGCCCTGGCCCTGGAATGGGTCACTCATCACGCCGTGGAGTTCTCCCAAGCCACAATGGAGCACGCAATGGTGCAGGCGGTGCTGGATTAAAGCTGCGCCTGCCCATTGTCGAATAACCGGTTAACGCGTTAAGGTTCGGCTCCCCGATGCGCTCAATCAAGCTGTGCTCCGCCGCACGGGGATCGCTGGCGGCCGGCACCCGTGACCTGACGAGTAACACGATGGCTGATTTACCGATCGACGACCTAAACGTTGCCTCCAACGAAACCCTGATCACCCCTGAACAGCTCAAGCGCGAAATGCCTTTGCGTGAAACGGCTCTGCAGACCGTGACCAAAGGGCGCGAGGTGATTCGCAATATCCTGGATGGCACTGACCATCGACTGTTCGTTGTCATCGGGCCTTGCTCGATCCACGATATCAAGGCGGCCCACGAATATGCCGAGCGCCTCAAAGTGCTCGCCGCAGAGGTCAGCGATACGCTGTATCTGGTCATGCGCGTGTATTTTGAAAAGCCACGCACCACCGTGGGCTGGAAAGGCCTGATCAACGATCCGTACCTGGACGACTCGTTCAAGATCGAAGACGGCCTGCATATCGGCCGCAAGCTGCTGCTGGACCTGGCCGAAATGGGCCTGCCAACGGCTACCGAAGCTCTTGATCCGATTTCCCCGCAGTACCTGCAGGACCTGATCAGCTGGTCGGCCATTGGTGCGCGCACCACCGAATCGCAGACCCACCGCGAGATGGCCTCGGGCCTGTCTTCGTCGGTAGGTTTCAAAAACGGCACCGATGGCGGCCTGACCGTGGCGATCAACGCCCTGCAGTCGGTTTCCAGCCCCCATCGTTTCCTGGGCATCAACCAGGAAGGCGGCGTGTCGATCGTCACCACCAAGGGCAATGCCTACGGCCATGTGGTACTGCGCGGCGGCAACGGCAAGCCCAACTATGATTCGGTCAGCGTCGCCCTGTGCGAACAGGCCCTGAACAAGGCTAAAATCCGCCCGAACATCATGGTCGACTGCAGCCACGCCAACTCCAACAAGGACCCGGCCCTGCAACCGCTGGTCATGGAGAACGTGGCCAACCAGATCGTCGAAGGCAACCAGTCGATTATCGGCCTGATGGTCGAAAGCCACTTGAACTGGGGCTGCCAGGCCATTCCGAAAAACCTCGAAGACCTGCAGTACGGCGTTTCGATTACCGATGCGTGCATCGACTGGGCCGCTACCGAGAGCACGTTGCGCAGCATGCGCGCCAAGCTCAAGGATGTACTGCCCAAGCGCGAGCGCGGCTGATACGCAATGTGGGAGCGGGCTTGCCCGCGATGGCATCGACATGGTTTATCTGAATTACCGTGTCGCCTGCATCGCGAGCAAGCCCGCTCCCACAATAGTTTTGCGCCAGTCCCACACCGTTGCCGCCACACACAAAAGCGCCGGGGCATGCCCGGCGTTTTTGTGTGCGGCTTTCAGGTATTGGCCTGGGGCCGCTTGTGGCGTTCCATATAGCGCTCCACATATGAGCACGAGGGAATCACTTCATAGCCCATCTTGTCGGCGTAATCGAGCGCCTGCTCCGTCAAGGCCGCCGCAATGCCGCGGCCACGCAACGCATTGGGCACGAACGTGCGATAGATATCCAGGGTCTGCTTGCCCAGATCCATATAGGTCAGGTAAGCACGATGACCGTCGACAGTGGTCTCAAACTGGTGACCTGCCTGGTCATGGTGGATGGTCAACGCCTCGCTCATCATTGCTCCTCGCGGGTCTTGTACTGTGACCCCTACCTTACTGATGTTTTTCCGCCGAGGGAACCACTACGCCATCACGCACGCGCTGCCCGCACAGGTGTGCGCAGGCCATGATTAAAGCGTAGCCACTCTCAGTGCAAATGTTCACGTCATGGGCCTGCCAGTTGTCCGCCGATCAAGGCTGCTCAAACGTTTCGTCGACCCCATCACCTGCACGCCACCTGAACATTTTGCGGAAGGTTGAGGCTATGACGTACAACCGAACTTAAAGTCACGCGACGCCATCACGCCGAAGCGGCTGCTTGCACTCCAAACTGACTGTTTTACAAGCACAATCTGTTAACGCTAGCCCATCAAGATTGATTGCCAATTATTTTTTTTGGTTCTTGCGCTAGGTCATTTTACTTACTACAAGTAATGGGTACTATGTACGCCGGCTGTTTCCTCACTTTGAAGGAACAGCTTTAATTAGAAAGTCCTTGAAGGGGAACACGATGAACAACGTTCTGAAATTCTCTGCTCTGGCATTGGCCGCAGTTCTGGCTACCGGTTGCAGCAGCGTATCTAAAGAAACTGAAGCCCGTCTGACTGCAACTGAAGATGCAGCAGCTCGCTCCCAGGCTCGTGCTGACGAAGCCTACCGTAAAGCTGATGAAGCTCTGGCTGCTGCTCAAAAAGCACAACAGACTGCTGACGAAGCTAACGAGCGCGCTCTGCGCATGCTTGAAAAAGCAAGCCGCAAGTAATAGTCCTTCGGGACTGTTATCAAGCCGACCTATTTATAGGTCGGCTTTTTTATTGCCTGCCAGCCACTCAACAGGCAATAAAAAAGCCGCCAAGGCTATTAACCAAGGCGGCCTTTAAGTGCGTTCTTGCAGTACGGCTTACTGCACATAGTCCAGCGACTGGCCAGTAGCCATTCCCGCATTGGATGTACCGATGACTGCAGGTATACCAGTTTCGGCCCCCACTACCGGGAAGGCCAGGTCCTTGTCTATCAGGATGTTGTTTTCCAGATTCGGGTGCTTGAGCAGGAAGTTCATGAAGCCTGCGTACTTGTTCTGCAAGTCTTCCGGGGTCAAGTGGGACTTGTCGCTCACTGCCAGCAGCGAGCCATCCTTCACGTTCAACGGCTCGTGAACTTCAAGGAATACCTTGCCGCCACTCACGCCCAGTTTGTACGGCTCGTTGATGATCCGCACCGGCGTGCCCACTGGCACCATCTCTGCCATTTGCAGCACGTTCTGGTTGAGCATGCGGAAGCAACCGTGGCTGGTGCCCGTACCGATGCCAAACTTGGCGTTGGAGCCGTGGATCAGGTAGCCCGGCATGCCCAGGGTGAACTTGAACGGACCCAGCGGGTTGTCCGGCCCCGCGGGTACCACGTTAGGCAGCGGGTCGCCGTTTTTGGCGTGCTCGGCCTTGATCGAAGCCGGCGGCGTCCAGGTCGGGTTGGGGGTCTTGGCGGTAATTTTGGTCTGGCCCAGGGGCGAACCCCAACCCTCGCGACCAATCCCCAGCGGGAAGGTGTACACCTTGTTCTGGTCCTTGGGGAAATAGTACAGCCGGTATTCCGCCAGGTTGATCACGATCCCCTCGCGCTTGCCCGGCGGCAGGATGAACTGGGTCGGCAACACGATATCGGTATCAACGATAGTGCCGTCCGGGTTCTTCTTGACCGGCAACCAGGCATCGACCCCCGGGTTGGCAGCGATCATTTCCGAATAGCCCAGCTCGTACTTGTTGCCCAGGTCTGCGAAGGAGTCTTCGTACTTGCCCTTGATCACCTGCACTTCACCCACGACATCTTCGCCGGGAGGTGGCAGCGGGAATTCAAGCGCAACAGCGGGCCCCGCAACACAGAGTGCGGCAACGGACAGGTAGCGGGTAACTGCAGGTAGGCGCGACAACATCCGGAACATCCTTCGCATAGACAACGGGGGACAAAAAAGGGAGTGTACACCGCGCCCACGGGGAGCGTGAGCCGGTCAGGGCATCAAACAGGTAACATCATAGTTCAAAGCGCAGCTCTGGCCAGATGGGCTCCGTGCCGCGGCGCTGCGACTCGATGATGGCCCGGCACAGCGGGCATAACCGGTGGTCCTGGAACACCTTGCGGGTGACATCAGACCAGCGCGGTTGTGCAGGCAGCAATGAGCCACACAAGGTGCGGTCAATGGTGCCGCCCAGCTCCAGTTGACGCGTCACCAGATGCACCCGTACCTCCTGGCAGGCGAACAGATCGAGCTGCTCATCGGGCTCGATCAGTTGATAGGCATATAAAGACCAGGCAGGACGCGACATCGGGGGCTCCAAATCGGGGGGGCGCCACCTTAGCCGAAACACTGGCCGTAGAAAAGCATCAAAGCAGGGGTTTTAGCGCCGGCCACACATTATCCAGCAAAAGCCCCTGCGCCCCGACCGCCGGGTGGATGCGATCAGCCTGCATCAGCTCGGTCTTGCCGCCCACGCCCTCAAGAAAAAACGGCACCAGCGCGACGTTTTTTTCCTTGCCCAACTCGGCATACACCGCGGCAAAGGCCTGGGTGTAACGCGCACCATAATTGGGCGGCAACTGCATGCCCAGCAACAGCACCTTGGCACCCGCCTGTTGCGAGGCGTCGATCATCCCTGCAAGATTTTGTTTCAATTGCGCAGGTAACTGGCCACGCAGGCCATCATTGCCGCCCAGTTCGACAATCACCACATCCGGTTTATGCTCTACAAGCAGCGCCGGCAGCCGCGCAAGCCCGCCAGCGCTGGTGTCGCCGCTGATCGAAGCATTGACCACCTTGTCGTCGTAGCCTTGCTCCCTGAGCCGCTGTTCGAGCAAGGACACCCATCCCAGACGGGTATCCAGGCCGAAAGCCGCGCTGATACTATCGCCGACGATCAATATTGTTCCCGCCGTTGCCGTCTGCGCCATGCACATCAGGGCCAGGGCAGCACTTAAAAACCACACACGCATTGGATTCTCCATGGGCGAAAGTATTCTCACCGCGCAGAACCTTAGCAAAGTGGTTCCCAGCGCGGAAGGTGAGCTGACCATCCTGCACCCTTTGAGCCTTGAACTGAACAAGGGCGACAGCCTGGCGATTGTCGGGGCTTCGGGCTCCGGCAAGTCGACCTTGCTGGGCTTGCTCGCAGGCCTGGACTTGCCCAGCCAGGGCGAAGTGATCCTGGCCGGGCGAGCCTTGAGCACCCTGGACGAAGACCAGCGCGCCCGGGTCAGGGCCGAACATGTGGGCTTTGTGTTCCAGTCGTTCCAGTTGCTCGACAGCCTCAACGCCCTGGAAAACGTCATGCTGCCGCTGGAGCTGGATGGCCGCAAGGATGCCCGCGAGCATGCCCGCCACCTGCTTGAGCGCGTCGGTCTGGGCCAGCGCCTGAGCCACTCGCCACGCCAGCTTTCGGGTGGCGAGCAACAGCGGGTTGCCATCGCCCGGGCGTTCGCCGCCAACCCCGACGTGCTGTTTGCCGATGAACCCACCGGCAACCTCGACAGCCACACCGGCGAGCGCATCACCGACCTGCTCTTTGAACTGAACAAGGAGAACGGCACCACCCTGGTGCTGGTGACCCATGACGAACGCCTGGCCCATCGCTGCCGGCGCCTGATCCGTCTTGAAGCTGGCCATCTGGTCGGCCCTCTGGAGCCCTGATGGCACGCCTGCCGCTGTTGCGCATGCTGAGTCTGGCTGTACGCCAATTGCTGCGCGATGCCCGCGCCGGCGAGCTGCGCGTGCTGTTTTTCGCCCTGCTGGTCGCCGTGGCGGCCAGCACCGCCATCGGCTACTTCGGGGCCCGCCTCAATGGCGCGATGCTGTTGCGCGCCACTGAATTTCTTGGTGCCGACCTGGTGCTCGATGGCAGCGCCCCGGCGCGCGAGGAGCAAATCAAGATCGGCACCGACCTGGGCCTCGAGCACGCGCGGGTGGTCGAATTTGCCAGCGTGATCGCCACCGACAACGGTATTCAGCTCTCCAGCGTCAAGGCGGCTGACGATGCCTACCCGTTGCGCGGCGAACTGAAAAGCGCCCCGCAGCCCTATGCCGAAGAACAACCTGGAGGCGGCCCCAAACCCGGTGAGGCCTGGGCCGAAGCCCGGCTGCTGACCGCGCTGGACCTCAAGGTCGGTGATGAAATCGATGTCGGTTCAAAAACCGTGCGCATCACCCGAGTGCTGACCTATGAACCCGACCGCGCCGGCAACCTTTACAGCCTGACCCCACGGATACTGATCAATCTGGACGACCTGGCTGCCACCGGTATCGTACAACCGGGTAGCCGGGTGACCTACCGCGAGCTATGGCGCGGGGAGGCGCCAGCCCTTGAATCCTACCGTCAGGTAGTCAAACCCGGGCTGGAAGCCAACCAGCGCCTGCTCGACGGCCGGGATGGCAACCAGCAGATCGGCGGTGCCCTGGGCAAGGCCGAGCGTTACCTGAACATGGCCAGCCTGGTGGCGGTGCTGCTGGCAGGCGTGGCCGTAGCCTTGTCTGCTACCCGTTTTGCCAATCGCCGCTTTGATGCCAGCGCCCTGCTGCGCTGCCTGGGCCTGTCACGCCGCGAAGCCCTGTGGCTGTTTACCCTGCAGTTGGCGGTGCTCGGCCTGCTGGCCAGCCTTGCCGGCGCCCTGCTGGGCTGGCTGGCACAGCTTGGCTTGTTCGCCTTGTTGCACGACCTGCTGCCTGCAGACGTACCGCCCGGTGGCCTGATGCCGGCGATTGCCGGGATGGGTACCGGGCTGGTGGCGCTGGCAGGTTTCGCTTTGCCGCCACTCGCCGCACTGGGCCGCGTACCGCCACTGCGGGTATTGCGCCGCGACATGCTGCCGATTCCGGCCAGTACCTGGACCGTCTACGGTGCAGCTCTGCTGGCACTGGGGCTGATCATGTGGCGCATGAGTCTCGATCTGGTATTGACCTTCGCCCTGCTCGGCGGTGGCGTGATTGCCGCCGTGGTGCTGGGCGGGCTCCTGCTGCTGGGCCTGCAAAGCCTGCGCCGCCTGCTGGCACGCGCTTCGCTGCCCTGGCGCCTGGGGCTGGGGCAGTTGCTGCGCCACCCGCTGGCCGCCGCTGGCCAGGCCCTGGCCTTTGGCCTGATCCTGCTGTCGATGGCGCTGATCGCCCTGCTGCGCGGCGAGTTGCTCGATACCTGGCAAAACCAGCTGCCCAAGGACGCGCCCAACTACTTTGCACTGAATATCCTGCCGGCCGACAAGGAGGCTTTCGGTGCCCACCTGATGACCCTGCAGGCCCGCGCCGCGCCGCTGTACCCGGTCATTCCGGGGCGCCTGATCAGCATCAACGGCGAGCCGGTGCAAGATATCGTCAGCAAGGACTCCAGTGGCGACAAGGCCATCCAGCGCGACCTGAGCCTGACCTGGGCCGCCGACCTGCCTGCCGAAAACCAGCTGACGGCAGGTAGCTGGTGGGGGCCGAAGCCCGAAGGCGATGTGCCGGGTGTTTCAGTGGAAGCCAAAGTCGCCGAAAGCCTCAAGCTGAAGCTGGGCGACCTGATGACCTTCACCATTGCCGGGGTCAATCGCGAAGCGCGGGTCACCAGTTTGCGCAGCATCAACTGGGACAACTTCCAGCCCAACTTTTTCATGATTTTCCAGCCCGGCACCTTGCAGGACTTGCCGGCCACCTACCTCACCAGCTTTTACCTGGCTCCGGGACATGACAAGGAAATCATCGAACTGTCGCGCACCTTCCCGGCCGTGACCATCCTGCCCATTGATGCATTGCTGGAGCAACTGCGCAGCATCCTGGCGCAAGTGACCATTGCCGTGGAATACGTGCTGCTGTTTGTGTTGGCGGCGGGCATGGCGGTGCTGTTTTCCGGCTTGCAATCCACCCTGGACGAGCGCATTCGCCAAGGCGCCCTGCTTCGTGCGCTGGGGGCCGAGCGGCAACTGCTGGTGAAGGCCCGGCGCATCGAGTTCGGCCTGCTGGGCGCCACCAGCGGCCTGCTCGCGGCACTGGGTGCCGAACTGGTCAGCCTGGTGCTGTACCGCTTTGCCTTTGACCTGCCGTGGCACCCGCATCCGTGGTTGCTGCTGTTGCCGGTGCTGGGCGCGCTGATGGTGGGCGGTGCGGGAGTGTTTGGCACACGCAGGGCGCTGAATGCCAGCCCGTTGACGGTGTTGCGCGAGGGTTGATATGGCCCCTGTTGATACTCTGTTGCCGGTCAACCCTCCCTGCTAGCGAACGACCTTCGCAAGCAGGCTCGCTCAGGTGAATCCCGGGCCCAGGTTTTACGGTCGCTACGCAACCGGACGCAGCCTCGCTCCGCTCGTCAACTGCTACAAAGATTGCGTCGCACACACTTGCGCCATCAGGTCGGCCGCCTCGGCGGCTTTTGATCTGCTTTTGATCTTGATCTACCCGCCCCATCGGGAGGCCGAGAGGAGGTTCTGCGCAGTGGGCCTCCCGGCATGGATGCCGGGAGAGCCGCGATGGGCCATGGATGGCCCGTGGCGGCGTGCCCACGGAGCTAAACCTGCGCGAGGGAACCTGAGCGCAGCGAAGGCCGGACGCCAGGGGCAAGCCTTTTTGGTTACTTTTTCGGCGTCTGGAAAAAGTGACTCGCCGTAAGGGCGAAACCAATGTTCCAGTTAAACGCAGATGCCGGATATGCACGCGGCACACCAGTTAAATCCTGCAGCAGCTACAAATCCGTTCAGGTTTTAACCTGGCTCTTCTCGTAATAAATCTCGTTGATCCACCACAGCACTTCCCCGCTCGGGGTCTGCACCACGGCCTCGTCCCCCACTTCTTTCTTCAACAGTGCACGGGCCATTGGCGAATCAATGGAGATGTAATCGTTGCGCCCGTAAATTTCGTCGTAACCCACAATCCTGAACTTCTTGACGTCCCCGGCCTCGTTTTCGATTTCGACCCAGGCGCCAAAAAACACCCGGCCTTCCTGTTCGGGCGAGTAATCAACTACCCGCACATCCTCCAGGCGCTTGCGCAGGTAGCGCACCCGCCGGTCAATCTCGCGCAGCAACTTCTTGTTGTACTGGTAGTCAGCGTTTTCGCTGCGATCACCCAGTGATGCCGCCCAGGTCACCTTGCGTGTGGTATCCGGGCGCTTTTCCCGCCACAGGTAGTCAAGCTCCTGCTTCAGAGCCTCATGACCTTCCTTTGTGATGATATTGGTACTCACTGACGGCTTTTCTCCAGCACGGTTGCATTTGCTCAAGGGGACTTAGGTCACCCCCCCCGACGCGACAAAAAAATAGGGTCGTTTATACAGATCACAAGCCCTCACATACCGGGCTTTGACCTGATCGTTACAGCGTATTATCGCCGGAGTTGTTTCAAAACGCCGATGGATCAAGGCCAGCCAGGATAAGCCGGCATTGCCCTTGAACTGCCGCTTCGATCAGGCTGATCTCAGGTTGCTGACGGACAAACAGGCGAGTAACCAGTGCCTGTTCCATATCCTGGATCTGACGGTTCAAGGTTGGCGACGCAATGCCCAACTGCCCGGTGGCACGTGTGAAGCTGCGCTGCTGGGCGACTTCCAGAAAGTAGCAAAATAACGAATATCCATAGGTGTGCTTGTTCAAAAGTAATGAAGCCAGGTTCGCAAGGCTGATAAGTCTGCCCTTTGAATTCATTTGAGCCCATCACACAAAAAACTGAGCGGGCCAGGCAAATCCGGACCAGATTTAAAGAGGTAACCGAACGAGTCGAAACACTACACCCAACCTGCTCAGGAGTTAACCCATGTTCAATAACTGGTCTGAATTGCTGCCCACCATCCAGAAGGCGTTCGGCGCACTGGGCAAGAGCAACCCGAAAATGGTCAAGGCCTATATGGCACTGGGCGAGGCCTCTGCCGAAAACGATGTGCTGGATGCCAAGACCCGCGAGCTGATCTCCATAGCCGTGGCCGTCACCACCCGCTGCGACGGCTGTATCACGGTGCACGCCGATGCGGCCATCAAGGCCGGCGCCAGCCGTGAAGAGATTGCGGCAACCCTGGCAACCGCCATCTCGCTCAATGCAGGTGCCGCTTATATCTACTCGCTACGCGCCCTTGAAGCCTACGACACGCTGAAAAAGTAAGCCTTGCAGGGCAGTGCCCCAGGCCCCGGGTACATCACTGTGCCGTGGCCTGCCGGTACTGGCGCGGGGTAAAACCGGTCAACGCCTTGAACTGGCGGGTGAACGCACTGTGGTCGGTGTAACCGCACTGCAGGGCTACTTCGGTGATCGGAATATCGGTCAGCAGCAGACGATGGGCGTGTTCCAGCCGCACCTTCTGGATCATCTGCCGCGGCGTCAGGTGAAATACCCGCTTGCAGTAACGCTCCAGTTGCGCCACGGAAATCCCGGCAATACGGGTCAACTCACCCAGGGTCACGCGGCGGTTGAAATGCGTGCGGATGTGTTCGTCCACCGCCGCCAGCCGCTGGTACGCCGGGTGGGTATCGCTGGCTGATTGCAGGTCAACGGAGATCCCCGCCAGGCCGATGATCGCGCCCTGGCGATTGTACAGCGGGCGCTTGTGGGTCAGGCACCAGCCCGGCTCCCGAGTCCCGTACAGATGCAGCTCCAGCTGGTCTTCCAGCACCCGCCCCTGTTCCAGCACCTGGCGATCCTGCTCGGTATAACCCGGCCCCAACTGTGCCGGGAAAACCTCGGCGCTGGTTTTGCCCAGCAGGGGTTGCAGCTGCTTTAGGCCGCAGCGCTGCACCAGGGTGCGGTTGGCCAGCACATAGCGCGCGGCAGTGTCCTTGATAAAGATCGCGGCATTGGGGATGGCATCGAGCATCGGCAGCAAAAGCGCCACGCCAGAGAGCAACTGTTCAAGGCTCTCGGGGCGGCTCAACTCGCTGCCCTGGCCCAGGATTGCAAAAGCAGTCTGCGTCATCAATCTCACTCTCCCACAACTGAGCAGGCATCAATCGCCTGTGTGCATTGTGCTGATTTCGTCATCGGCTTCAATGGAAAAGATCAATCGCAAACTTTCCCCGACGTTCAATCTAGCGCCATTGCACACCCGCCAACCGTGTTGGCGCACTGGCAAATGACATCACACCTGCCTAACCAATAACTCACAAAAAGGCGACGCCATGTCAGGTAAAGGCAAATTCAAGAAACAGCTCTCACTGATGGACCTGACCTTTATCGGTCTGGGTGCCATCTTCGGTTCCGGCTGGTTGTTTGCAGCCAGTCATGTGTCGGCAATCGCAGGCCCGGCGGGGATTTTTTCCTGGCTGCTGGGCGGTTTTTCCGTGCTGTTGCTGGGCATCGTTTACTGCGAACTGGGTGCTGCCCTGCCCCGCGCCGGTGGCGTCATTCGTTACCCGGTTTACTCCCATGGCCCGTTGCTCGGGTATTTGATGGGCTTTATCACCCTGATCGCGTTCTCCAGCCTGGTGGCAATTGAAGTGGTCGCCGCTCGCCAATACGCCGCGGCATGGTTCCCCGAGCTGACCAAGGCCGGTTCCAGTGACCCTTCGATCCTGGGCTGGCTCCTGCAGTTCGGCCTGTTATGCCTGTTCTTTATGCTCAACTATCGCAGCGTGAAGACGTTCGCCCTGGCCAACAACCTGGTCAGCGTATTCAAGTTCATCGTGCCGCTGCTGGTGATCGGCGTGCTGTTCACCTTCTTCAAACCACAAAACCTCTACGCCCAGGGCTTCGCTCCCTTTGGCCTGTCGGGCGTGCAGATGGCCGTTTCCGCAGGCGGCATCATTTTCGCCTACCTGGGCCTGACCCCGATCATTTCGGTGGCCAGTGAAGTCAAGAACCCGCAACGCACCATCCCGATTGCCCTGATCCTGTCGGTCCTGCTGTCGACGGTTATTTATGTGCTGTTACAAGTCGCCTTCCTCGGCGGCGTGCCCACCGAGATGCTGGCCAACGGCTGGGCCGGTGTGACCAAGGAACTGGCCCTGCCCTATCGCGATATCGCCCTGGCCCTGGGTGTGGGCTGGCTGGCTTATCTGGTGGTGGCCGATGCAGTGATCTCGCCCAGCGGCTGCGGCAACATCTACATGAACGCCACGCCACGGGTGATCTATGGCTGGGCACAAACCGGCACCTTCTTCAAAGTGTTCACCCGCATCGATGAAAAGTCCGGCATCCCGCGCCCGGCGCTGTGGCTGACCTTTGGTCTGTCGGTGTTCTGGACCCTGCCGTTCCCGTCCTGGGAAGCCCTGATCAACGTGGTTTCCGCCGCGCTGGTATTGAGCTACGCCGTAGCCCCGGTATCCGTGGCCGCCCTGCGCCGCAATGCCCCCGACATGCCGCGCCCGTTCCGGGTCAAGTGGATGGCGGTACTGGGCCCGCTGTCATTTATCGTGGCGGCGCTGATTGTTTACTGGTCGGGCTGGAACACCGTGTCCTGGCTGCTCGGCCTGCAAATCGTGATGTTCGTGGTGTACCTGCTGTGCTCGCGCTTTGTCCCGACCAATCACTTGAGTCTGGGTCAGCAAGTACGTTCATCTTTGTGGCTGATCGGCTTCTACGCCGTAACCATCGTGCTGTCCAAGCTCGGCACCTTTGGTGGCCTGGGCGTGCTGGCTCACCCGTTCGACACCTTGGTCGTCGCCGCCTGCGCCACCGCGATCTATTACTGGGGCGCCGCCACCGGCGTGCCGGCGCACCTGGTCCGCCTGGAAGACGACGAGGACAGCGAAGACGCCCCGCAACCTGCCAGCCAGATGTCACCGCGCCATGCCAGCGGAGGCTTTGTGCCGACTTCGTCCTGACACACCGTTTGCCACCGTCCTCCCAGCCGTTGTTCTCTTCCAAGGGATACGTTCATGAAGCAAGTCCATATCATTGATTCACATACCGGCGGCGAACCCACCCGCCTGGTGCTCAAAGGCTTTCCGCACCTGGCCGGCCGCACCATTGCCGAGCAGCGCGACGCCTTGCGTGACCAGCATGACCAATGGCGCCGGGCCTGCCTGCTGGAGCCCCGTGGCAACGATGTACTGGTCGGCGCGCTGTACTGCGAGCCGGTGTCGGCAGATGCCACCTGCGGCGTGATCTTCTTCAACAATGCCGGTTATCTGGGCATGTGCGGGCACGGCACCATCGGTTTGATCGCCTCCCTGCATCACCTGGGCCTGATCGAGACCGGCGAACACAAGATCGACACCCCGGTCGGCCCGGTCACCGCCACCCTGCATCCAGATGGCAAGGTCACCGTGGGCAATGTGCCTTCCTACCGTTACCGCCAGCAGGTCGCCGTTGACGTACCCGGGCATGGCCGCGTGCAGGGCGATATCGCCTGGGGCGGCAACTGGTTCTTCCTGGTCAGCGACCACGGCAAGGCACTGCAACTGGACAATGTCGAAGCCCTCACCGAATACACCTGGACCATGCTCAAGGCCCTTGAGGCGCAAGGAATACACGGTGCAGACGGCGCCCTGATCGACCATATCGAACTGTTTGCCGACGACGACCAGGCCGACAGCCGCAACTTCGTCATGTGCCCGGGCAAGGCCTATGACCGCTCGCCCTGTGGCACCGGCACCAGCGCCAAACTGGCGTGCCTGGCCGCCGACGGCAAGCTGGCCCCCGGCCAGCCCTGGGTGCAGGCCAGCATCACCGCCAGCCAGTTTGTCGGCAGTTATCAATGGGACGGCGAGCGCATTCGCCCGTTCATTACCGGCCAAGCCTTTATGACCGCCGACAGCATGCTGCTGATCGACGAAAAAGATCCTTTCGCGTGGGGCATTTAAGCCCTTCGCCGTAAACACATCCGAATAAACGACTCGAGGAGTTAGAACAATGAGCGATAACATTTTCACCGGTTGCATGCCTGCCCTGATGACCCCGTGCACCGCCGAGCGCAAGCCGGACTTCGACGCACTGGTGGCCAAGGGCCGCGAGCTGATCGATATCGGCATGAGTGCCGTGGTGTACTGCGGGTCAATGGGTGACTGGCCATTGTTGAGCGAAGCCGAGCGTCAGGAAGGTGTGGCACGCCTGGTGGCTGCCGGTATTCCAACCATCGTCGGCACCGGCGCAGTAAACAGCCGCGAGGCCGTATCCCACGCAGCACACGCCGCCAGGGTCGGCGCCCAGGGCCTGATGGTGATTCCACGCCTGTTGTCCCGTGCGGCTTCGCCTGCGGCGCAAAAAGCCCACTTCGCGGCCATCCTGGAAGCCGCTCCGCAACTGCCGGCCGTGATCTACAACAGCCCGTACTACGGTTTCGCCACCCGCGCCGACCTGTTCTTCGAACTGCGCAGCCAATACCCGAACCTGATCGGCTTCAAAGAGTTCGGCGGTGCTGTCGACATGCGTTACGCCGCCGAACACATCACCTCCAAGGACGATGATGTGACCCTGATGGTGGGTGTCGATACCCAGGTGGTGCACGGTTTCGTCAACTGCAACGCCACCGGCGCCATTACCGGTATCGGCAACGCCCTGCCGCGCGAAGTGCTGCAACTGGTGGCCCTGAGCAAGCAAGCTGCCAAAGGCGACCCCAAGGCACGCCGCCTGGCCCGTGAGCTGGAAGCCGCGCTGGCGGTACTGTCATCGTTCGATGAAGGGACTGACCTGGTGCTCTACTACAAGCACCTGATGGTGCTCAATGGCGACACCGAGTACAGCCTGCACTTCAACGACAGCGATGTGCTGAGCGATGCCCAGCGCCACTACGCCGAGAACCAGTACAGCCTGTTCCGCCAGTGGTACAAAAACTGGTCCGCCGAACAGAACGTCGCCTGACCCCCAGCGCAACATCCCTGAACAGCGGCGCACACCATGTGCACCGCCTTGTTCCAGCCCAGCCCCTTTTTTCAGGAACACGCCATGACTCTGACAGGCAACATGCTGATCGGTCAGCAAGCCATCACCGGTAACCGCGAAGCGATCCGGGCGATCAATCCCGCCACCGGCACTGCGCTCGAACCGGCCTACCTTGGCGGCGGCAGCGAACATGTCGAGCAGGCGTGCGCTTTGGCATGGGAGGCTTTTGACGGTTTTCGCGAGGCTTCATTGCAAACTCGCGCCATATTCCTTGAAACCATCGCCGATGAGATCGAAGCCATTGGCGATGAACTGATTGATCGCGCTGTCAGCGAGTCCGGCCTGCCACGTCCGCGCATTCTCGGCGAGCGCGGACGCACCTGCCAGCAACTGCGCACCTTTGCCCGCACCGTGCGCGCCGGTGAATGGCTGGATGTGCGGGTCGACAACGCCCTGCCCGAACGCCAGCCGCTGCCGCGCGCCGACCTGCGCCAACGTCATGTGCCGCTGGGGCCGGTGGCCGTGTTCGGTGCCAGCAACTTCCCGCTGGCGTTCTCGGTGGCGGGCGGCGACACCGCGTCGGCACTGGCGGCTGGCTGCCCGGTGGTGGTCAAGGCCCACAGCGCTCACCCCGGTACCAGCGAACTGGTGGGCCATGCAATTGCCCGCGCGGTGAAAAAATCGGGCCTGCATGAAGGGGTGTTTTCCCTGCTGTTTGGTTCCGGCCGCGAAGTGGGTGTAGCCCTGGTCAGCGACCCTCGCATCAAGGCGGTCGGCTTTACCGGCTCGCGCAGTGGCGGCATGGCTTTGTGCAACGTGGCGGCAGCACGCCCCGAACCCATCCCGGTGTATGCGGAGATGAGCTCGATCAACCCGGTCCTGCTCTTCCCCGCTGCCCTGCAGGCTCGCGGCGAATCACTGGCGCAGGGCTTCGTTGCTTCTTTGACCCAGGGTGCAGGGCAGTTCTGCACCAACCCGGGGCTGGTTATCGGCCACCAGGGCCCGGCGCTGGAGAGCTTTATCAGTGCAGGTGCGCGGCTGATCCAGCAAAGTCCGGCCCAGACCATGCTCACTCCGGGGATCTTTCAGGCCTATGAGGCCGGAGTGGGTGCGCTGCAAGAACTCGACAGCGCAAAACAGGCGGCAGCCGGTTTACAGGGCGAAACACCCAACCAGTGCCAGGCCCACCTGTTCGTGACCCGGGCCAGGGACTTGCTCGCCGAACCGGCATTACAGGCCGAAATATTCGGTGCTGCGGCGCTGGTGGTGCAATGCGCCGACGACCAGGAGATCCGCCAGGTACTTGAGCACCTGGAAGGCCAATTGACCATCACCCTGCAACTGGATGATGCCGACCTCGACAGTGCCAGGGCCGTACTGCCCACCCTGGAGCGCAAGGCCGGGCGTCTGCTGGTCAATGGCTGGCCAACCGGGGTTGAGGTGTGTGACGCAATGGTCCACGGCGGGCCTTTCCCGGCGACTTCAGACACCCGCACGACGTCGGTCGGCACGGCTGCGATCCTGCGCTTCCTGCGCCCGGTGTGCTATCAGGACTTCCCTGACAGCCTGTTGCCGACGGCACTCAAGCAGGCCAACCCGCTGCATCTGCGCCGCCTGGTCGATGGCCACAGAGAAGTACTGGAAAATGCCTGATCACTTCGACTCGAATACAACAGACATTGCCGTGATCGGCGCCGGGGTTATCGGCGTCGCCTGTGCCCTGCAACTGGCGCGTCAGGGCCAGCGGGTGGTGGTCATCGACATGCAGGAGCCCGGCCACGGCGCCTCGTTCGGCAACGCCGGGCATCTGGCCACCGAACAGGTATTTCCCATTGCTAACCTGTCCATTCTCAAGCGCCTGCCGGCCATGCTGATGGACCCCATGGGCCCTTTGCGCCTGGACTGGAAATACCTGCCCCGCGCCCTGCCGTGGTTCACCCGCCTGCTGCTGAACCTGCGCCCGGCGCCATTCCAGCGCAGCGTGGCAGGCATTCGTGCCCTTAACGAAAGCAGCGTGGGTGCCTGGCACCGCCTGCTCAAAGGCATTGATTGCCCGGGCCTGATGCGCGAAGACGGTTCGTTGCTGGTGTACGAGCGCCCCGAGTCCCGGCAAGCACTCCTGGCACTGCTGGCCCGCATGCGCCAACAGCAGGTACCGGTGGAGCTTTGGGAAGCGAAGGCTTTGCGCGAGACTGCGCCACAACTGAACGAACAGATTCAGGGCGGGTTGTTTTTCCCGGCCACAGGGCACTTTATCGACCCCTACCGCGTGGTCTGCGAACTGGTCGAAGCCGCCAAACAGTGCGGCGTGCAGTTTCTCAAACGACAGGTAACGGGCGGGCAACTGAGTGAGACCGGGGTTTGCCTGCAAACCCGTCAGGGCAAAATAAGCGCCCGCCGGGTCGTGATTGCCTGCGGCGCCCACTCGGCCAAGCTGACCGCAGCCCTGACCGGCAAGCATGTGCCGCTGGATACCGAACGCGGCTACCACCTGATGTTGCCCCACGAGCATGATCGGCTGCCGTTTGCCGTCACCTCACTGGAACGCAAATTCATCATGACCCCGATGAGCGATGGCTTGAGGCTGGCGGGTACGGTTGAATTTGCCGGCCTGGATGCGCCGCCGAGCATGGAGCGCGCCTGGCAGTTGCATCGCCTGAGCAAGGGGTTGCTGCGCGAGGAGTTGAGCGCTGAGGGGGCAACGCCGTGGATGGGCTTTCGGCCATCGTTGCCTGACTCGCTGCCGATCATCGATCGGGTAGCCGACGACAAGGTGCTGCTTGCCTTCGGCCATCAGCATTTGGGCTTGACCCAGGCGGCAGTGACGGCCGAAATGATTGCGCAACTGGCAACCGGAGCACCGGTACAGCCGGCTTACCGGCTAGACAGGTTTTAGATCATCTGTGGGAGCGGGCTTGCTCGCGATGGCATCGACGCGGGGCAACTGAAGTACCGCAGCGCCTGCATCGCGGGCAAGCCCGCTCCCACAAAGCTCGCTCCCACAAAAGCAGCTCCCGAAAGGCAGCTCAACGCAGGGTTATCAACCTTGCCGGCAGTGACGGTCGAAATGATTGCGCAACTGGCATCCGGAGCACCGTACAGCCGGCTTACCGGCTAGACAGGTTTCAGACCACCTGTGGGAGCGGGCTTGCTCGCGATGGCATCGACGCGGTTCAACTGAAGTACCGCAGCGCCTGCATCGCGGGCAAGCCCGCTCCCACAAAGCCCGCTCCCACAGAAGCAGCTCCCAAAGGCAGCTCAACGCAGGGCTATCAACCTTGCCGGCAGTGACGGTCGAAATGATTGCGCAACTGGCATCCGGAGCACCGTACAGCCGGCTTACCGGCTAGACAGGTTTCAGACCACCTGTGGGAGCGGGCTTGCTCGCGATGGCATCGACGCGGTTCAACTGAAGTACCGCAGCGCCTGCATCGCGGGCAAGCCCGCTCCCACAAAGGCAGCTCAACGCAGGGTTATCAACCCCTGCCGGCTGACTCGGGTGAGGTTGTGAATCACCCGCTCGGCATTTTCAGCGTCGGGAGACTGGATCACCGCCAGGTCAAAACTGTCAGCGGCAAAGCGCGCCAGCTGGTCGCCCTCTTCCACAAACTGGATCAGAAACGCCGTAGGCCGGCCTTTGCGCCGTGGCCAGCCATCCAGATAGCGCAGCAGCGTAGGCTGATGCTTACCGCCCAGAAGGATTTTTGGATTGCGCAAGGCAGGACTGGCCGAGATCGGCGCAAGACGTACAAGGGGACGTGGGTGACTCATGAATCGGTTCTCCGCCTCAAGATTCTGCGTGGCAGGTGAGAGGCAACACCGAACCAGCGCTTTAGCGGTATTTCAAGGCCTGTTACAAGCCTCTTAGACGGTCTGTGACCCTCTGGCGCCCCGCAAGTAGCTGTTTAAATCGGCGCAAGAAAACATCCTAGATAAACCTGCTTGCAGCTGTCAACACCCATCTGAAACGAAAAAGGCCCGCTCTGGGCGGGCCTTTTCACTGACATCGGATTTCAGTCAGCGATTGCACGATCGATCGACAATTTGCCCGCACCTTCGATCAATACCGCGACGGTGCCACCCAGCAGGGCCAGGGCAAACTCATAGCCGTTGTTGGCCATAAACAGGCCGTTGCTGATATGCACCGAGAAAATCGCCACCAGCAGGGTAAACGACAAACCCAATGCCGCCGGGCGCGCCAGCAGACCGACAATCAGCGCCAGGCCACCGAAGAACTCGGTACCGCCGGCCAGAGCGGCCATCAGCGTACCCGGCGCCAGGCCAATGCTTTCCATCCATTGCGCGGTCCCCGCCAGACCACCGCCACCAAACCAGCCAAACAGTTTCTGCGAGCCGTGGGCGGCGAAAATGATACCTACGAAAATACGCAAAACCGTCAAGCCATAACCTGCGCGGCTGCCCAGTACGGTATGGATCAATTTGCTCATGGTGGAATCCTTTAGGAAATCAGTGGGGGAATGCTCGCCATATTAATCAGTTTTTATAATGTTAAAAGTCGAATAAACCGGGTATAACAATCGATTTATTCGATCACTTACGTGTGACTAGTTCAGCCTTTTTGGGTTCCAGCGAATCCCGCTCCCGATCAAACGCCAAATAGTACTTGTTCACACTATTAACATAGCTGACAGCACCCATTCCCACCTGCTCCATGGCAATACGCTCCACTTGAAAGAACCACTGGTTGGGGTTCAGGCCACGTCGCCTGGCCTCGGCGCGCATCCCTTGCACCCGCTCCGGCCCCATGTTGTACGCCGCCAGCACGAAGGCCATGCGCTCGCGCTCATTGAGTTTGGGGCTGGCGAAGAACTTGCGACGGATCATCGCCAGGTACTTGGCCCCGGCCTGGACATTGTTATCGACGCTCTGAATATTATTGACCCCCACCCGCTGCGCGGCAGAAGGCGTGATTTGCAGCAGCCCGGTCGCGCCACCGGTGCCTTTGGCATTGGGGTCAAGGGTGGACTCCTTGAATGCCAGCGCCGCCAGGTTCAGCCAGTCCATACCTTGCTGCTGTGCATGTTTCTGCAACACCGGGCGCAATTTCTCCAGCTGCTGGCGGTCGGCCCGAGCCAGGGGATAATGCACCCGGTACAAGCGACGATAGACCCGTTCAAAGGCGACATCCTGATCGGCCGGGGCCTTGTAGCCATCCAGAAAACGGTCGATGCTGGCCCGCAACATCGAAGCATCGCGGCGCACATACCAGTGCATGGCTTCGGGTTCGCTGACCAGCACCTTGCGGTCAAAACGCAATTTCGGCATCAATGTGGCCCAACGCTCGGCAATCGGGCGCTCCACGATGGTCAGATGAAAAATACCCGCCTGCACCATCTCCAGCACGTCTTCGACTGCCAGGGTCGGGTCTACCCATTCGATCTTCACCGGAGGCAATTTGCGCAGGGCCAGTTTTTGATTGATCAGGTTGACCGATGCCCCCGCCGCACTGCCGGTGGTCAGCGCCACGGTACGACCCGACAGCTGCTCCATACGGGTAAAACGGCGCTCGCCCTTGACCCCCACCAACAGCAGCGGCACTTCGTCGACGATCGGGTCACTGGCACTGATGGCGCGGCTGGGTTTGAAATCGATCAATTCGCCCGGGGCAACCACATCGCCTTCACCGCGGGACAAGGCGCCAAGCAGTTGATCCTTGGCTTTGGGAATGATCTTGAGGGTTATTTCCTGGCCATCACGGGCATGGCTGTTGAGGTAGTGTTCAAACGCGCGCAGTCGATGGTACTCAACGCCAATCGCCTGCCCCTGAACCTCACCCGAGCTGTTGCGGCTTTGGTTGACCAGCACCCGCAACACCTGACTGCTGCGAATTTGCGCCAGATCGCGGACCTGACTCGGCTGCCCGACCTGTAATGGTCCGGCCAGGCGTGCCAGTGCCGGTAGCGGCAACAGCAGCAGGCACAGCGCAATCAATAGCGTCGGTCTTGTCATCCGTTCTCCGGAAAGAATACAGCCCAGCACTTTGTCGGTTTCCCGACAACCGGTTGCCCCAATTGAGGCTTTCAAGCGCTGGAAACAGCGCGCAAAACAGTCAATGCGTCCTTTGGTAAACCGGGCATTGCGTTGTTGCGGCATTCAAAGACAACCATAACTGTCTGTAGTTCTTGGTTTTTCTTGTAAATCTACAGCTCTGATATGCTTCTTGGCCTGTGGCCTGAGGTAAAACCATGCAACTCATTGATATCGGCGTCAACCTGACCAACCCAAGCTTCGACGGCAAACACCAGGCCGTGCTGGATCGCGCTTACGCAGCTGGGGTGTGCCAACTGGTACTGACCGGCACCAGCGTCGAAGGCAGCGAACAGGCCTTGCAACTGTGCCGGGAGCTGGACGAAAGCGGCCAGCGCCTGTTCTCTACGGCCGGTATTCACCCGCACTCGGCCAGTGACTGGAACGGCGACAGCGCCCGCCAATTGCTGGCCCTGCTCAAAGAGCCGGGCGTCTGTGCCGTGGGCGAGTGCGGGCTGGATTTCAACCGCGACTTCTCGCCCCGCGCCCAGCAGGAGAAAGTACTGGAAGAGCACCTGGCGCTGGCTGTTGACCTGCAATTGCCGGTGTTTTTGCATGAACGTGATGCCAACCAGCGCTTGCTGGAGATTCTGCGCGACTTCCGTGACCGCTTGCCGGCGGCTGTTGTGCATTGCTTTACCGGGGAGAAAAAGGCGCTGTTCAGCTACCTGGACCTGGACCTGCATATCGGCATTACCGGCTGGATTTGCGACGAACGCCGCGGCACTCACCTGCACCCACTGGTGCGCGATATCCCGCGTGGTCGCCTGATGCTCGAAAGCGATGCGCCGTACCTATTGCCGCGGACCCTGCGACCAAAACCGAAAAATGGTCGCAACGAACCGGCGTACCTGACCGACGTATTGCGTGAAGTGGCCGTGCACCGTGGCGAAAGCGAGCAGGACCTGGCCGAACACACCACCGCGTGTGCGCGGGCGTTTTATGGGTTGCCGGTACTGACAGACTGACGCCCCATCCCTTGTGGGAGCGGGCTTGCCCGCGATGGCACCGACGCGATTTACCAGAAAGACCGCGTCGCCTGCATCGCGGGCAAGCCCGCTCCCACACAGTGTCTCTTTTGACCCACATCAACAAGATCGTCACTGAATAGCGGCACAATGATGGCACCTTGCCAATATTGTTTGCGCCAACTCAGAGAAGACCTCCCATGGGCACCTGGCTTAGCAACATCTCGCTGAAATACAAATTCTGGGCTGTCAACGCGGTGGCGTTTGTCACCACGCTGCTGCTGGTGCTCTACGCCGTGCAGCTTGAGCAGCAATCGCGCAGCCGTGCTGCGCAGGCCAACGCCCAGGCCCAGGCGCAATTGCTCAGTGCCTGGCCCTCCGGGCAGCCCTTGCCCGAGGCCAGCCAACTGCTGCGCCTCGAACCCGGGCAAGTCCCCACGATCAGCGGCCAGCCCCTGCCCCAGTTGAGCAACGCCAACGGCTGGGTATCGATCAACCCCATGCCCTTGTTTGGTCGCGACCTGCTGCTGGGCGCAGATGTGCTGACCCGCGACGACGGGCAAACAATCGCCGTGCTGGCCCAAACACCCAGCCTGGCCCAGGTGTTTGTCGAGCGGCTGCCCAACTATGCCGCCGCCGTGCTGATACTGATGCTGGCCATGCTCTGCGCCTCGCAGTTGCTGATCCGCTTTTTGCTCAGCCAGCTCAACACCCTCAAAGACGTCATGCTGCATGTGGAGAAAACCGGCGACTTGTCCGCCCGGGTGCCGCTGGCCTGTACCGATGAAGTCGGGCAGATGGCCAGCGCCTTCAATGCCATGCAGGCCGGTTACCAGCGGGTCGTGAACACCGTGGCCCAAACGGCCGCGCAACTGGACGCCGGTGCCGCCCGCCTGGCCAGCAGCATGGACGAGGTACGCCACGGCATGCTCGGTCAGCAAAGCGAAACCGACCAGGCTGCCACCGCGATCAATGAAATGTCGGCCACGGTTTACCATATCGCGCAACACGCCGGCGCTACCCGCGACCTGTCGCAAACCGCAGACAACCTGGCTGGCAGTGGTCAGCAGGTGGTCAGCCGCGTGCAACAGTCAATCGCCAGCCTGTCCACCGGGGTGCAAACCACCGCCGAGATGATTCAGCAACTGGCCCAGGACAGCCAGAAAATCAACGGCGTAGTCAGCGTGATCCACAGCATTGCCGAGCAGACCAACCTGCTGGCCCTTAACGCCGCCATTGAAGCCGCCCGCGCAGGGGAAATGGGTCGCGGCTTTGCCGTGGTCGCCGATGAAGTGCGGCACCTGGCCAAGCGCGTGCAGACCTCCACGGATGAAATCACCGCCATGGTCTCGGCCCTGCAGGCCGGTACCCGTGATGCCGTGGACTTTATGCAGGAAAGCTCGTTCAAGGCCGACGACTGCGTGCAGCAGGCCCAGGAAGCCGGCGCGGCACTGGCCGAGATCACCCACGCGGTGGCGCAAATGCGCGAAAGCAACACCCAGATTGCCGTGGCAGCCGAGCAGCAAAGCCAGGTGGCCGAAGAGATGAACCGGGCGGTGGTGAGCATTCGTGACGTGACCGAAAACACCGTGCAACAGACCGTCGATTCGGCCACCACCAGCAATGAGCTGGCCACCCTGGCCGGCGAGTTGAACCGGGCAATCGGTCAACTAAAGCTATAAGGCCAATAGCCATTGTTGATTCGCCGCAAGGCGGCCCTGAATCTATGATTTGTTTATCCGGTTCAGCCCAGGCTGAACCCTCGAACAAGGAGAGCAATCATGGGCAAACGTCATCCAAACTTACCCGCCTGGCAATGGCGCTCCAACCCGCAGAGCCAGCAAAACACTGGGCATCAGGCAATCAACCTGATTGCCGTGCCGATGATGGTGGTGGCATTTCTGCTGCTGGTGTCGGGCGTCTTCAGTGAAAACGCTACCAGCGCGGTAATCGGTCTGGTTGCCCTGTTTGCGGCCCTGATCCTGCAACGCCAGGGCCACAAACACAGCAGCAAGACCGACAACAGCCAGACCTTCTGATCAGCCGAACACGGCTACGGTCTGGCGGCTGAGCGCAATCAACTCGCCGCCAGGGCCCCACAGGTTGGCGGCCACATGGCCGTAGCCATCCCGCGCATGCTCGATGACTGCCAGGTACTTGCACCACTCAAGGGTGCTGACCGTTGGCAGGGGCTGCACAAACTCGATGGTCCAGGTCAGCGTGCTGCCTGCTGTGGGTTTGTTCAGCAACGGCAGCAATGCAGGTGGCCAGGTATCGACCAGCGCCAGCAAATGGGTCTCGGTCAGGGGCTCGTCCTGCACGTCACCGGCAAAACGCACCCAGCCGCCCATTTCCCGCGTACCTCGCCCAGTAAACGGCAGCGCCCCCACAGCCCAGGCCATGGACATGTGCCGCATGAATTCAGGGGTGACGCCCTTGATATAGGGTAACAGCGGGCACTCCTCGACGGCCTTCATCTCAGGGGCCGGCAGGCCTTCCACGTTCGCCGCCGACTGCCGGGATGCACCAAAACTGCCTTGCACCAGTGTCACCACCTGACCGTCCTGCAGGGCACGGCCCAGCACCTGGCTAACTGCCTTGCCCTCGCGCAACACCTCGACCTCAAAACGGATGGGCACATCCGCTGCCACCGGCCCGACAAAACTCACCGCCAGCGAACGCAACGCCCGCTCGGGGGCGATGCGGGCGCGCATGGCTTCGTACTGCAGGGCCACCACCAGGCCACCAAAGCTGGCACGGCCCTGGCCCCAATCGGCCGGGATGGTCACGTCCAGCGGGGTTTGGCGCACTGCCGCCACCAACTCGCGAAACTGCATAAGCACCTCGAAACAGATAAACAGGCCGGGATACTACCCATCCATGGGCCGCCGCACAGTGCCGTATCGGCCAAAGATCAGGAGTGAAAGCACGCCGCACTCAGTTTGATCAGTGCCTTGTCAGCCCGTTTTTCGCCGTGTTCCAGGGTGGCCTGCCACTGCGCGACACACGGCTGCAGATCGGCCTGTTGCCCAGCCTGCAGCAACCACTGCCAGGCATCGTGCCATTCGCCCAGGGCCTGTTGCGCAGCCTTGAGGCGTGCCAGCACCAGCGGCGGCAACTGGTTCAGCTCGGGATAAGCCTCGGCCGCATAGCGCACGCGCTTGATCAACAAACGCACGCGATGGCGGTCATGGCCCGGGTCATTAAGGGCTTTTTCCAGGGTTTGCCACTGTTTATCCAGCACCTTTTCGATCCGTTGACGCAAACCGCGCAGCAGCCCTTCACGCTCGGCCGCGCGCAAAAAACGTGGAAACACATCGAGGATCATCAGCAACTGGGCCAGTTGTTCGCTGTCCGCCACCCGGGCATAACTGCCGGCCAACTGCTGCAAGCGCCGTTGGGCCAGCCCGGTGTAGCCCGCCTTGTGCAGATGGGCAGCCAGTACCTCAAGATCGCGCAACGGCGTGGTCAGAACGCCCACCTGGGACGCTGACATTTCCAGTTGCACCACCCCCGGCAGCCCGCGCAAGGGCCGCAGCAGGCTGCGCAAGCGGCGCACCGTGGTGCGCAGGTCGTGCAGGGCCTCGGGGTCCGTATCGGCTTCCAGGCGCGCCTGGCAAGCCCACAGCTTGACCTCCAGACGCGCAATATTGGCCACTATCCGGTCAACCAGCTCAGACATCCTCACCCTCCCCTCTCACCACGACGGCTCAACGCCCGGCGCGGGATTCACGAATATAGAAACGCGCCTTTTCGGCTTTTTTGGTGCAGCCCTCAAAGGCTTCGAATTGCTGCTGGGTCTTGGCTGCGGTCAGCAGGGACAGGGCCTTGGAGTAGCTGACCGTACCGGCGAAACCTTCTGCCTTGGCCAGGTCCAGCTCGTGCCAAGCCGCGTCGAGGTTGGTGGCACAGGTGTCACGGTAGGCTTTGGTCCCCGCACAACCGGCCAATGCCAGGGCAATCAACGGCACACAAATCCATGCTTTCATGGTGTTTCCTCAAGAATTGAATGTTCAGTGCAGTCTCAGACGAACAACCCGCATAAAAGTGCCACAACATCCCCATCTAAAAAACCTCACTTGCCAGCCCTAGCCTAGCTCGTGGATCCGGGTTCATCCTCAAAGCTGTCACTACACTTAACAAAAAGGCATTGTGAGTGTCTGTCAGGGGGAAGGGCCGCTCATGAAAAAAACAATTGCATTGGTATTGGGCTCCGGTGGCGCCCGGGGCTATGCCCATATTGGCGTCATTGAAGAACTCGAAAGCCGGGGTTATGAAATTGGCTGTATCGCCGGCTGCTCAATGGGCGCGGTGGTCGGCGGCATTTACGCCGCCGGCAAGCTTGACCAGTATCGCGACTGGATTCAAAGCCTGGACTACCTCGATGTGTTGCGGCTTGTGGATGTCAGCTTTCGCCTGGGGGCAATTCGCGGTGAAAAGGTCTTCGGCCAGATCCGCAATATCGTCGGCGAGATCAATATCGAAGATCTGCGCATCCCCTACACCGCCGTGGCCACCGACCTTACCCACCAGCAGGAAATCTGGTTCCAGGAAGGCTGCCTGCACCAGGCCATGCGCGCCTCGGCAGCGATTCCCAGCCTGTTTACCCCAGTGATGCAGGGCAATCGCATGCTGGTGGACGGCAGCCTGCTCAACCCGCTGCCGATCGTGCCGGTGGTGTCCAGCCACTGCGACCTGATCGTCGCCGTCAACCTCAGCTCGACCCTTCAGAGCCACTACCAGTTGCCGGTTATCCAGCGGCCTGCGGCTTTTAAAGGGCGTTTTGACAACCTGATGAGTTCGCTGGGCTCACGCATTCCGTTTCGCAACAAACACGCCGAGCAACTGCTCAATCTGGAGCAGGAAATGCTTAGCCCCCTGGAGGAACCACAGAGAAACCCCTGGCTGGACTCCACCCAACCTGCGCGGCCCGGGGCGCAAGAAGGCTCGCCCAAGTCAGCCACCGGCTCGGTGATTATCGACAACGTGGGCCCGGCTTCACTGCTGGACTTGATCAACCAGAGTTTCGAGGTGATGCAAACCTCGTTGGCGCAATACAAGATTGCCGGTTACCCGCCCGATATCCTGATCAACGTGCCCAAGCGGGTGTGCCGGTTTTTCGAGTTTTACAAAGCAGCCGAGCTGATCGAGCTGGGGCGGATCATTACCCGGGATACCCTGGACCGCTACGAAAAGGACGCGGCGTCCAACAACCGGTAACCCACCCCGGCCTCGGTCACGATAAACCGCGGCCGGGTCGGGTCATCCGCCAGTTTCTGGCGCAGATGGCCAACCACGATGCGCAGGTAATGGCTGTTCTCGATATGGGTCGGGCCCCAGATATCCTTGAGCAGTTGCTGCTGGGTGATGACCCGCCCGGGATGGCGCGCCAGTTGCGCCAACACGGCGTACTCCTTGCGGGTCAGTGCGACCTCGATGCCATCGAGCAGCACACGGCGAAACGCCAGATCCACGGTCAACGGCCCAAGTACAAGAGCCGACTCCCGGGTTTCACCGGCCGGGGCCTGGCGCAGCAAGGCCCTGATTCGCGCCAAAAACTCCTGGATACCAAAGGGCTTGGTCACATAATCGTTGGCCCCACCGTCCAGCGCCTGGACTTTTTGCGCTTCGCTGGCGCGTACCGAGAGCACCAGTACCGGTGCCCCGGACCACTCGCGAAACTCGCGCAGCACGTGTTGGCCGTCCATGTCCGGTAACCCCAGGTCCAGCACCAGTAAATCGGGCTGCCTGAGCGCCGCCTGGCTCAGGCCGTCGGCACCGGTGGCGGCCTCCAGCACGGTATAGCCCTGGGACACCAGGCTGATACGCAGGAATTTGCGGATCTGCGGTTCGTCGTCAATAACCAAAATGGTCGCGCTCTGGCTCATGGCTGCGTGTCGCAATAAGGGGGTGGCCAAAGAATATCAGTGTTCATGCTCCGGCCCCTCATTGTCCATGCCCGGCTGGGCGCTCAACGGCAGATACAGGGTGATGCAAGTGCCCTGCCCGCCGATGCCCTCGCCCACCGTGATGCGGCCGCCGTGGGCGCCGACCATGCCCATGCAGATCGCCAGCCCCAGGCCCGTGCCCTGGCCGCCGCGATCACCCCGGGCGGCGGTGTAGAACATGTCGAAAATCTTCGCCCGATCCTCCTCGGGAATCCCCGGCCCCTGGTCACTGACGGCAAACCACAACTCGCTGTCATCGGCCCCGGCCGTCAACTGCAAGTGGCCGTGGGCCGGGGAAAAGCGCGCGGCGTTTTCCAGCACATTGACCAGCGCCTGCTCGATCAACGCACCATGCACATGCAGCAGCGGCAATTGCGCCGGTACATCCACCTGCACCTGCAAGGGCGCCAGCACCGCACGCAGGCGGTTGAGGGCACTGCCGGCAATATCGGCGGGTGACACCCAGTCACGGGCCAGTTTCAGTGCGCCGTGGCCCAGGCGGGTCATGTCGAGCAGGTTCTGGATATAGCGGTCCAGGCGCTCGGCCTCATCGCGGGTGCCTTCGAGCAACTCGCGGCGATCGCTCAGCGGGATGGCCTCACCCAGCGCCAGCAAGGTGTCGATGCTGCCGCGCATGCTGGTCAGCGGCGTGCGCAAGTCATGGGATACCGAGGCCAGCAGCGCGCTGCGCAGTTGCTCGGTTTCACCGTGCAGGCGCGCCGCTTCCAGGTCCTGGGCCAGACGCGCACGGGCCAGGGCCTGGGCCAGGGGTTGGCTCAGGGCCATCAGCAAGCGCCGACGCTGACCGCTCAACGGCTGCCCGGCTTTGGGGCATACGCCGAGCAAGGCCAGCGGCCCTTCTTCGGCGCTGATCGGCCACCACCACCAGCGCCCCATCGGCAAGGTACCCGTGCCCTTGCCGGCGGGCTGATCATGGCTCCAGGCCCAGTCCGCAGCGGCGCGCTCGGCTTCGGATAACTGCAACGGCCCGCCAGCCTCCACGTTCCATGCGCCATTGCCATCGCGGTTGAGCAGGCACACATCCAGCTCTTTCCAGCCGCTCAAATGCTGCCCGGCAGCACTGACCACGGCCTTGCGGTCGGTGGCGGCGGTGAGCTTGCGCGACAGGTCGAGCAGTTCGGTGGTCTCTTGCTGGGTGTCGCGCAACACCTGCAATTGTCGACGCTGGCGAGCCGCCAGTTTGCCGGTGAGCGCTGCCATCAGCAGAAAGAACAGCAGGGTCAGCACATCTTCTTCGCGCTGGATGCTGAACGAGAAATTAGGCGGGATAAACAGAAAGTCATAGGCCAGAAACGACAGCGCCGCACAGGCCAGCGCCGGCCCCAGGCTGCTGCGCACCGCCACCAGCAAGACGGCGGCGAGAAACACCAGGGAGATATTAGGCAGCGCCAGCACGCTGGACACTCCCCAGGCCAGGGCACTGGCCAGTACCGTGGCAATCAGCGCCAGGCCGTAGTCGAACCACACCAGCGAGTGCGGGTTGCGGCTGACAGTGGGGGGCGGCGATTGCTCATTGTCGAGCACGTTGATTTCCAGGCCGTGGGCATCGCGCAGCAAGCGCGTCGCCAGCCCGCCACCAAACAGGCGACGGCGCCAGGTCAGCCGCGATTGCCCCACCAGCAGCAGGCTGGCACGGCGTTCGCCGGCATGCTGGATCAGGGTTTTCGCCACTTCCCCGGCGCGCAGTACGACCACCTCCCCGCCCAGGCGCTCGGCCAGTTGCTGGGCGCTTTGCAGGCGCAGGCGCGATTGCTCGTCGCGTACCGTGCCGTTGTCCACATGCACCAGGCTCCACGGCAGATGCCTGCGCTCGGCCACCCGGCTGGCGTGGCGTACCAGGCGCTCGGCATGCAAGTCACCGTCCACCCCTACCAGCAAACGCCCGCGCAGTGCCGGAGCAGCCTGGCCTTGCTGGCGGTAGCCTTTGTCCAGTTCATCGTCGACATACACCGCAGCCGTCTGCATCGCCAGTTCGCGCAGGGCATTGAGGTTGGTCTGGCTGAAAAACGCATCGATGGCCGCCCGCGCCTGCTCCGGCACATAGACCTTGCCCTCGCGCAGACGCTCCAGCAGTTCCCGCGGCGGCAGGTCGATCAACAGCAGTTCGTAGGCCTCCTGCACCACCCAGTCGGGCACGGTTTCGCGCACCTGCACCCCGGTGATCCCGCGTACCTGATCGTTGAGGCTTTCCAGATGCTGGACGTTGACCGTGGTGTAGACATCGACACCGGCGGCCAGCAGTTCCTGCACATCCTGCCAGCGCTTGGCATGCCGGCTGCCGGGGGCGTTGCTGTGGGCCAGTTCATCGACCAGCACCAGCTTGGGCCTGGCTGCAAGCAAGCCGTCCAGGTCCATCTCTTCGAGCTGCACGCCACGGTATTCCGAGCGAAGCATGGGTTGCTGGGACAGGCCGTTGAGCAAGGCTTCAGTTTCGGCCCTGCCGTGGGTTTCGACCACCCCCGCCAATACTTCGACACCTTGGCGCAGTTGAGTGTGGGCGGCCTGCAGCATCGCGTAGGTTTTGCCCACGCCGGGTGCCGCACCGAGAAACACCTTGAGCCGGCCACGGCCTGCGCGGGGTAGATCGGCTAGCAGCGCATCGGCGCGGGCGGAATGATTCATGTGATGTTCCTGTGTCAGTACGACCTGTGGGAGCGGGCTTGCTCGCGATGCAAGCGATGCGGTCCGCCAGATACACCGCAGTGCTGCCATCGCGAGCAAGCCCGCTCCCACTCATGGAGGTGTCAGTTATTGAGCTGCGCCAATGCCCGGTTCAACAGCAACACGTTAACCACCGGCGGCCCCACCAGCGGCTGCTCGATATGCTCCGCCACCAGTTGTTCAACAGCCTGTACCGGCAGGCTGCGAGCGGCAGCTACCCGTACCAGTTGATAGCGTATTGCCTCTGGTGGCAAGTGCGGGTCGAGCCCGCTGCCCGAGGTGGTCAGCAGCGCCAGGGGTACCGGCCCCTGGCCCGGCACGGCAAGCTGGGCGGCACTGTCCTTGACCCGTGTGGCCAGTGCCGGGTTGCTCGGTGCCAGGTTGCTGGCCGAACTGGCCACGGTGGCAAACGCCCCCGCCGAAGGCCGCGGGTGGAACCAGCCGTCGCCAGTGAACTCCTGCGCAATCAGCGCCGACCCCAGCACCTTGCCGGCACTGTCACGCACTAGGCTGCCATTGGCCTGTTCCGGGAACGCCAGTTGGGCAATGCCGGTCACGGTCAGCGGGTAGATCACGCCGGTAACGGCGGTCATCAACAGCATCAGGCTCAGGGCCGGACGTAAAAAAGTAGTCATGGTGTAACCCTCCAATGCTTAAACCAGATGCAATGCCGTCAGCAGCATGTCGATCAGCTTGATGCCCACAAACGGCACCACCAGCCCGCCCACGCCATAGATCAGCAGGTTGCGCCGCAGCAGGTGCGCGGCGCTGGCCGCCTGCACCCGTACGCCACGCAGCGCCAGCGGGATCAGCACCACGATGATCAGCGCGTTGAACACGATGGCCGACAAAATGGCGCTTTGCGGGCTGCTCAGGCCCATGACGTTGAGCACGCCCAACTGTGGGTAGATCGAGGCAAACAGCGCCGGCAGGATCGCGAAGTACTTGGCCACGTCATTGGCAATCGAGAACGTGGTCAATGCACCACGCGTCACCAGCAACTCCTTGCCGATCTGCACCACGTCCAGCAATTTGGTAGGGTCGCTGTCCAGATCGACCATGTTCGCGGCTTCCCGTGCAGCCTGGGTGCCGTCGTTCATGGCCATGCCCACATCGGCCTGGGCCAGGGCCGGGGCGTCGTTGGCGCCGTCACCGCACATGGCTACCAGACGGCCGTCATTCTGCTCATGGCGGATGCGCGCCAATTTTTTCTCCGGCGTGGCCTCGGCCAGCACGTCGTCCACCCCGGCTTCAGCGGCAATCGCGGCGGCGGTCAACGGGTTATCACCCGTCACCATCACGGTGCGGATGCCGAGCTTGCGCAGCTCGGCAAAACGCTCGCGAATACCGGGCTTGACCACGTCCTTGAGATGGATCGCCCCCAGCAACTTGCCCTGGGCACACACCAGCAACGGCGTGCCGCCACTCTGGGCGATCTTGTCGATTTCCCGGGACAGGGCCGGCAACAGCTCGCCGCGTTTGAGGCCGACAAACGCCAGTACTGAATCCACCGCCCCCTTGCGGTACACCTGACCGTTGCAGTCGATCCCCGACAGGCGGGTTTCAGCGGTAAACGGCACTGCAGTGAAATCGGACGCAGACAGTTCGGGCAGGCTGTACTGGCCCCGAATAAACTCGACGATGGACTTGCCCTCCGCCGTCTCGTCCGCCAGCGAGGCGCGCAATGCGCCCTCGGCCAGCTCTTTGGCGGTCACGCCGGGAGCGGCATACAACGCCGTGCAACGACGGTTGCCGAAAGTGATGGTGCCGGTCTTGTCGAGCATCAGCACGTGCACATCCCCCGCCGCTTCCACTGCACGGCCGGATTTGGCGATGACGTTGAGGCGCACCAGACGGTCCATGCCGGCAATGCCGATGGCCGACAGCAAGCCGCCGATGGTGGTGGGGATTAACGTCACCAGCAGCGCCACCAGAAACACCAGCGGCAGGCTGCCACCGGCAAAGTATGCGAACGGCTGCAAGGTCACGACCACAATCAGAAAGATCAGGGTCAGGCCGATCAGCAGGATATCCAGGGCGATTTCGTTGGGGGTTTTCTGCCGCTTGGCGCCTTCGACCAGGGCGATCATACGGTCCAGGGTGGACTCGCCGGGGTTGGCGCTGATCTGCACCAGCAACCAGTCACTGACCAGCCGCGTGTTGCCGGTGACCGCCGAGCGATCACCGCCCGACTCACGGATCACCGGGGCCGATTCACCGGTAATCGCCGCTTCGTTGACTGCGGCAATCCCTTCAATCACCTCGCCGTCGCCGGGGATCATCTCCCCCGCTTCGACGCGCACCACATCACCCTTGCGCAGGCGGGTCGCAGGGACGATCTCAAAGCCCCCGGTGGCAGTGCGCCGACGGGCACTCAAGCCCACGCTGCCGGCCTTGAGGCTATCGGCGCGGGCCTTGCCGCGGCCTTCGGCCAGGGCTTCGGCAAAGTTGGCGAACAGCACGGTAAACCACAACCACAGGGCGATTTGCACCGCCACCCCGGTGGACACCGCAGGCTCGGGCATAAAGCACAGCACGGTGGTGAAAATCGCGGTCAGTTCGACCACCAGCATTACCGGCGAACGCTTGAGCTGGCGCGGGTCCAGCTTGACGAACGCTTGCAGCAGCGCCGGGCGCCAGATGGCAGTGAACGAGGTGTTCGCGGCTTTGGCTTGCGGGGTGGGCGTCAATTTTGAAACAGGAGCAGGCATGTTCATCATCGTCTCCTCAGAAGCCCTGGGTCAGTTGTTCGGCGATTGGGCCGAGGGCCAATGTCGGCAAAAAGGTCAGGCCGCCCACCAGCAAGATGGTCACCGTCAGCAGCGCGACAAACAGCGGGCCGTGGGTGGGGAAACTGTCCTGGCCAATGGGCGCACTTTTCTTGATTGCCAGGCTGCCCGCCAATGCCAGCACCGGCAGGATGTAACCGAAGCGCCCGATCAACATGCCCAGGCCCAGCATCAGGTTGTAGAACGGTGTGTTGGCGTTAAGCCCGGCAAACGCCGACCCGTTGTTGGCACTGGCCGAAGTAAAGGCGTACAGCACCTGACTGAAACCGTGGGGCCCGGGGTTGCTCACCGAGGCCACGGCACCGGGCAGCACGGCGGCAATCGAACCCAACACCAGCACGCCCACCGGCATCACCAGCAAGGTCACCACCAGCAGCTGGACTTCCCTGGCCTGGAGTTTTTTACCCAGGTATTCAGGGGTGCGGCCGATCATCAGGCCGGCGAGAAACACCGCGATCAACACGTTAAGCAACATGCCGTAGAGCCCGGCACCGACACCGCCGAAGATCACTTCGCCGACCATCATGTTGACCAGCGCCACCATCCCGGTCAGCGGGTTGAGGCTGTCGTGCATGGCGTTGACCGAGCCATTGGAGGCCGAGGTCGTGGTTTCGGTCCACAACACGCTGCCGGTGGTGCCGAAGCGGGCTTCCTTGCCTTCCAGCGGTGCGCTCTGTTCAACCAGCGGGCTGTTGAGTGCCGGGTTCGGCTGGTACTCGGCATACAGCGCCGTACCGCCGCCGATCAGGAACAAGGCCAGCATACAGGCGATGATTGCGCGGCTCTGGCGCAGGTCCTTGACGTAATGACCGAAGGTGAACACCAGTGCCACCGGGATCAGGATGATCGAGGCCAGCTCGAACAGGTTGCTCCAGGCACTCGGGTTCTCGAACGGATGCGCCGAGTTCACACCGAAAAAGCCGCCGCCGTTGGTGCCCAGTTGCTTGATCGCAATCTGGCTGGCAGCCGGGCCCAGCGGGATCACTTGATCCGTGCCCTGCATCGTCAAGGCATTGACGTAATGGGCGAAGGTTTGCGGCACGCCCTGCCACACCAGCAGCAACGCCAGCACCAGACACAGCGGCAGCAGGCCGTAGAGGGTGGCGCGGGTCATGTCGACCCAGAAGTTACCCAGCGTGTGCGCCGAGCGACGGCTGATACCACGGCACAAGGCAACCAGCACGGCCAGGCCGGTGGCGGCGCTGACAAAATTCTGCACGGTCAGCCCGGCCATCTGGCTGAAGTAACTAAGGGTCGCTTCACCGCTGTAGCTCTGCCAGTTGGTGTTGGTGACAAAACTCACCGCGGTGTTGAACGCTTGCGTCCACTCCTGCCCCGGCAACTGCTGGGGGTTGAGTGGCAGGTACTGCTGGAACAGCAAAATGGCGAACAACAGCACAAAGCCCATCAGGTTGAACACCAGCAGGGCCAGGGTGTACTTCTGCCAGCTTTGCTCGGTGGCCGGGTCGACCCCGGCGATGCGATAACAGATTTTTTCGACCGGCCCCAGAGCCGGGCTCAGCCAGGTGCGCTGACCTTCCATCACTTTGTAGTAAAAACGCCCCAGCCAGGGTGCAGGCAACAGCACCAGGGCAAAAAAGGCGAGGATCAGCCCATAGTCATAACTGTGCATACCCGCTCCTAGTTCCGGTCTGCGCGCAACAGCGCAACCAGCAGATAAACGAACAGCGCCACTGCCAGCAGCAGCGACACCCCATCCAGAATGCCCATGACAACTCTCCCCAGGCGGCACCTGCCGCGTATGGAGAGAGTGTGAGTAAACAGGCCGTAAAGGATCGAGATCGAGAGGGATGCGGGGGCGTAAAGAAGGTGTAAAAAAGCAGGCAAACACTGTGGGAGCGGGCTTGCTCGCGATGGCGGCGACGAGGTGTGCCGGTCAAACCGCAGCGATCCGATCGCGAGCAAGCCCGCTCCCACAAACGGAAGGGGCTGTCAGCGCAACAGCGGGCTGTCCAGTACCTCGGAGGCGCCGCCCAGCACGCTTTCGCTTAGCTGGATAAAGCTCGCGGTGTTGACCTTGTCCATGCGCATCAGCGCCTGACTGACATCATCCAGCGAGCGCTTGCTGTGGGTCTGCAAACGGATTTCACGGTCCAGTGCCTGTAACAGCGTGACTGCCCGCGCAACCATTGCCGCGTTGGCCTGTTGGCCGCGCAGGCGGGTGACGTTTTTACCGGCAGCGTTGAGCTTGTGCTGCAGGGTCTGGTAACGCTCGTCGCTCATGCCGCCAGCGCGGCGCAGCAGTTCAATGGCGTAATACTCGCTCAATCCCTCGCCGATCCAGTCATGCCCCGGCTCGTCATTGATGCCGCTGAACAACTGCACCACTTCACGCAACAGCGGGCTGCTGCCGCTCTCGCTGACCAGCGGCAAACCGCTATAGAGGTAAATCGAGTTGCGCGCTGCCGCGCTGCCTTTCCACATCGGGCTGCCCGCACCGACGATCAACAGTTTGGGCGGGTTACGCGGGAACACCGCCTGCACCTGCGGCCAGACAAACGTCAGCAGGGTCAGCACATCCATACGGTGCATGCCCTGCCCCTTCGGCGCGCTGACCGTGACTTCAGTTTCGCCCAGGGTGGTGCGGCGGCTGCCCAGGTTGCCCGCGAGCATCCAGCCGGTGGGGCGGTCAAACAGACGCGACACATCATCGATACGAAAGCGATTTTTACCGATACGCGGCCAGGCGGTTTCAACGCTTTTCCAGCCTTTGGGCAGTTCGAATTCAAGCCGCGACACCAGCTCGACCCCATCCTGCTGGTCAAGGTTGGCAGGCGGGATCAGTTGTTCACCGCGAATCAACGCCCAGTCAGGGGTAATGCGGGTGTCGAACGCGCCGTTCTTGCGCGGCTGGCTCAGGCGCACGCGGTAACTCAGGCTGGCACTGCCCGATGCCGGGCGCCATAGGCCACGGCTATGTGCCGGGTCAGTGCTCAGTTGCCATTGCCCGTCGGCCTTGAAATCGCTGTAACTGCCCGGCGCGCCCAGGTCGAAGTCCAGGCTGCGCACGGCTGCCCCTTCGGCCAGGGTGATCCGCACCTCGGCCTGATCGCTTTTGGGCAGCAACTGTACGTGATAGTCGAGCGCAACTCTTTGCGCCGCCCACAGCGGGCCCGCCGCCAGCAACAGCAGCAAACCCAGGGGCAATGTGTAACGCAGCGGCATATACGCTCCTTGCTAACCGCTCCGGCACTTAGCCGGCGCGGAAAATCAGATGATCTTCCCAGTCGTCTTCCGGCACGCTGCCTTCGGCCAGCATGCGCCCTGACTGTGAAATGCGTTCATGGTGCACAGCATCCGGGTCGCCGCACACCAGGTGATGCCACAGCGGCAGATCCTTGCGCTCGCTCACCAGCCGGTAACCGCAGGTCGGCGGCAGCCACTTGAACTCTTCGGCCTTGCCCGGCGACAGTTGAATGCAGTCCGGGACTGAATCACGACGGTTGGGGTAGTCAGTGCACTGGCACGTCTTCAGGTCGAGCAGCTTGCAGGCGATGCGCGTGTAGTAGACGCTGTTGTCGTCTTCATCTTCGAGCTTTTGCAAGCAGCACAACCCGCAGCCGTCGCACAGCGACTCCCATTCCTCTTGATCAAGTTGATCGAGGGTCTTGCGGATCCAGAACGGTTCAACGATTGCGGCCATGGTTCAAACATCAACATCAGGGAGTGGAAAAGGCCGCCAGTCTAGTGCCCAAGGCCCCGCGGGCCAAGGGCTTGTCGTCAGACTTGTCAGCTTGACGGCATCCCAGTAGTTTTAGCCGCTGAATTGAGCCGTTACATTTACCTCAGGAAACCGCCATGCCCGCTAGCAGCCGCAAAGCCGATCACAGCATTCACGAGCAATTTACCCAGCGCTGGTCGCCCCGCGCCTTTACCGACGCGACCATCGACAAGGCCACCCTGCTGAGCTTTTTTGAAGCTGCACGCTGGGCGCCGTCGGCCTACAACGCACAACCCTGGCGTTTTCTGTTCGCCCTGCGCGGCACCCCGGAATTCGACCGCTACCTGAGCCTGCTGGTGGAGTTCAACCAGGGTTGGGCCAAGCATGCGGCGGCCCTGGTGGTGATTGTGTCCAAGACTACTTTCGCGGCCCCCGGCACCACCGAAGAAAAACCGGCCCCGACCCATGCCTTTGATACTGGCGCAGCCTGGGGCCACCTGGCCCTGCAGGCGCACTTGAGCGGCTGGCATACCCACGGCATGAGCGGGCTGGATTTTGAGCGCGCGCGCCAGGAACTGAAAATCCCTGAGGGCTACCAGGTCCAGGCGATGGTTGCGATCGGCAAGATCGGCGACAAGTCGAGCCTGGTGGACTACCTGCAAGCCAAGGAAGTGCCAAGCCAGCGCGAACCGCTGAGCAAGCTGGTGGCTGAGGGTGATTTCAGCCTGTAACCCGGCCCTTTGTGGGAGCGAGCTTGCTCGCGATGGCTTCGACGCGATTTACCGAATAGACCGCGTCGCCTGCATCGCGAGCAAGCCCGCTCCCACAGGTTTCAATACCCGCGGTCGAAATCCACTTCGCCACGCAATGGCTCACCTGCCTGATAGGCCCGCAGGTTGTCGACAAACAACTGCACCATCATCGGCGGCGAAGTCGGCGCCGAACTATGACCGGTCAGCAGCAAGCCCCAGGCGGTCCAGAACGGGTGCTTGGCCGGCAACGGCTCCTGACGGCATACGTCAATCACCGCCCCCGCCAGATGCCCCACGCGCAAGGCCTCGACCAGGTCAGCATCGACCACGGCCACGCCACGCCCGGCATTGATAAACACGGCATTGGGGTTGAACTGCGCAAACAGCTCGGCATCGTACACATCATGGGTGTCCGGGGTATTGGGCAGCAGGTTGATCACGTAATCCACCTGCCCGACCAGGCGCGGCAAATCGCTCAGCACGCCCACTTCCTGGAACGGCGCCAGTTCACGGGGGGTATTGGCAATGGCATACAACTCGACGCCAAAAGGCAGCAGAAACTTCGCCACGGTCTGGCCAATATCCCCGGCCCCGACAATCAGCACCTTGCGCCCTACTAGGCTCTGGCCCATGCGGTTATCCCACTTGCGCTCGACCTGGCTGACCAGCCGGGCCATGACTTCACGCTCGTGGCCCAGCATGTACGTCAATACGTACTCGGCCATCACCTGACCAAAAATCCCCACCGCACGGGTCAGCCGGTAATCACGGTTAAGGCCATCGGCCAGCAACGGCGTAATCCCCGCCCAGGTCGACTGCAACCACGCAGGCTTGTGGCCCTGACGCATCAAGGTAGCCAGCAGGTCCGGCTGGCCCAGCCACACCGGGCACTCGCCAGCCATGCGTGACAATTGCTCGGAGTCGCCGCTGGAGTGCACCTCAAGATCGGGGGCAAGGCGTTGCAGCAGTTGGGTGTAGAGCGGGTAATCGTTCTCGGCAATCAGGACGCGCATGTTTGCAACCTTTCCAGAACACTGCCAGCGCCCGCCGCCGGGGTTTGCCCCGGCGCGTTCGGGCACCGCCAATCAAAATGAGTCCGTTTCAGACAGGCGCCCGGAACCGGGCACCTGGCGCTGCACTTACATCGGGTCGTTGCGACGCAACAGCTCTTCGGGCAAGTGCTCGATGTATTCGTCTTCGGCAGGTGGCATTTGCAGGTGGTAGCCCTGGGTCTCCAGGTTTTCCAGCACCTTGGTGATGTCTTCACGCGACAGCTTACGCTCCGGCGTCAGCACCAGGTCAAAGGCATGGATCGCCTTGCCGAACGCCAGCATCAGGGTTTCCGGCACGCGCTCCAGGGCATCGGCCTTGAGCACATACAGGTACATTTCGTTGCGTTTGGTGCTGCGGTAGATCGAGCAAATACGTTTCAAGACGGTTCTCCAGCGGTGGCCAGGCAATCGAGCAAGGCCTGGCCCATCAGCTCACGGCGCCAGCCGCGCAGTGAGTCCGGCAATTGATAAGGGCCATTGGGGAAGCCACTTTTAAGCAGGGCTTCCAGGGTTTTCTTGCGCAGCATCAGTTCCGGCGCGATGTTCAGGCGCTCGGCCTCGGCCTGGCCGATGGCTCGCAGGCGCTTGATCAGCAGCGCGGCCTCAACCGGCAACGGCTCGGGCACGGCAGGCGGCCATTGCTCCGGCGGTAGACTGCCAGCACGCTTGATCAGATCAAGCAAAAACTCGCCGTCCTGACGCACGGTACGCGGGTGCATGTCTTCGATACGCGCCAGCGCCACCAAGTTGTCGGGTTGGGTCTTGGCCAAAGGCCACAAGGCGTGTTCACGAATCACCCGATTGCGCGGCAGGTCCCGGGCACGGGCTTCGTGCTCGCGCCAGGCGCAGATTTCACGCAGTACCGCCAGTTGCGCCCGTGACAGTTTCCAGGCCAGCTTGGCGTCGCGGTACACCTCGTAGGGGTCTGTTTCGCGGCGCAGGTTGGCGACCAGTTCGGCGCCATCTTCCAGCACCCAGTTGTACTTGTCGGCCGACAGGCGCGGGTGCAGCAACTTGTAGACTTCGGCCAGGTGCACGGCATCTTCGGCGGCGTAGCTGATCTGGGTTTCCGACAGCGGGCGCTGCAGCCAGTCGGAGCGGGTCTCGCCCTTGGGCAGGTCGATGTCCAGCACTTCCTTGACCAGGCGCGAATAGCCCATCGAGAAGCCCAGGTTCAGGTAGGCTGCGGCAAGCTGGGTGTCGAACAACGGCACGGGCAGGCTGCCGGTCAGGCGCAGCAACACCTCAAGGTCTTCGCTGCAGGCGTGCAGCACTTTGACCACCGCCTGGTTTTCCAGCAAGGCGGCCAGGGGTTGCCAGTCGTCGATGGTCAACGGGTCGATCAGGTACGCCCGGGTGCCGTCGCCAATCTGGATCAGGCCGGCAATCGGGTAAAAGGTATCGACCCGCATAAATTCGGTGTCGAGGGCTACGAACGGCAATTGTTGCCATTCGGCGCAATGTTGGCCGAGGCTATCGTTGTCGCGAATCCAGTGAATATCGATGGCCACACGGCTCTCCCTTGAAGAATGGCGCGCAGTATATATCGCCGCCAGGGATTTCCGGAGACTGACTCGACACGTTGTACGCGAAAAAGCCTACGAAGTTTCAATCTAAAACCTGCAGCCACTTACTGTTTTTAGTTGTAGGCTGCTCGATTTCCCCTCAAAACGGTTTTGTTACAACACATTATGTGACAAGCCTGATGGGCCACCGCGCGAGGACACGCGTAGATTTACGCCCTATAAGAACCGAGGATGACCCCATGCATATGCCCCGCAAACTGTCAGCTGTTGCGCTTTCACTGGCAGGCCTGAGCGCGTTCGCCAACGTCGCCTGGGCTGAACAGACCGCCCCCAACATCGAGGCCGTTGTGCAAGACGGTGCCAAACAAGTCATGCAACGTTACAACGTGCCCGGCCTGGTCATTGCGGTGAGCGTTAACGGCAAGCAACAGTTTTACACCTTTGGCGTGGCATCAAAGGCCACCAACGCCCCCGTCACCCCTGACACGCTGTTTGAAGTCGGCTCCATCAGCAAGGCGTTTACCGCCACCCTGGCCACCTATGCCCAGGCCCAAGGCAAGCTGTCTCTGAGCGACACCGTCGGCAACTACGAGCCGCAACTTCAGGGCACGCCCTTTGGCAAGGTAGCACTGACTCACCTGGCCACCCATACGGCCGGCGGGTTCCCCTTGCAAGTCCCGGACAGCGTGCAGAACGAACTCCAACTGATGGATTATCTCAAGGACTGGAGGCCGGTGTACCCGACCGGCACCCAGCGCAGCTATGCCAACCCCAGCATCGGCATGCTCGGCGTAATTGCCGCCAAAAGCCTGGACCTGCCGTTTACCCAGGTCATGGAGCAGCAACTGTTTCCGGAACTGGGCCTCACAAGCAGTTACTACACTGTCCCCGAAGGCAAAATGGCGCTGTATGCCCAGGGTTACGACAAGCAGGATGCACCGGTTCGGCTCAACTCAGGCGTACTGGGCAATGAAGCCTACGGCTTGAAGACCACAGCCCGCGACCTGATCCACTTTACCGAACTGAACCTGGGCAGGGGTGAAGCCAGCCCGTTGCTGCGCAAGGCCCTGAATGACACCCACACCGGTTACTTCCGCATAGGCCCCATGACACAGGACCTGATATGGGAACAGTACCCTTATCCGGTCGAACTCAAATCGCTACTGGTGGGCAACTCGAACAAGATGGCCTATGAGAACAATGGTGCCATTGCCCTGAACCCGCCTTTGCCCCCCCAGCAAGCGGTTTGGGTCAACAAGACCGGTTCTACTTCAGGCTTTGGTGGCTACGCTGTGTTTGTGCCGGCGGAGCAAAAAGCGATCGTGATCCTGGCCAACAAGAACTACCCCAACGACGCACGGGTCGAGTTGGCCTACAAGATCCTCAAAGCCGCAGATTAAGTGTCTTTGCGCAAGATGTAGATGCTGCCCAGGCCACAGCCGGGCAGCACCTCATACTGTTTGAGGATGCTGAAGCCGGCCAGCTCAAACTGGGCTTCAATCTCGTCCTTGCTCACCACGATGGGTTGCGGGTCCTGGGGTTGCCCCGCGGGGCGACCAAGGGTGACTGACAGGATCAGGCTGTCACGGCTCACCCGGTGCAACTCGCGCAAAATAGCCAGGCGATGATCAATGTCACGCACATGATGAAACAGCTGCATGCAAAAAATGCAGTCCACCGCGTTTTCCGAAATATCAATGGAAAACACCGAGCTCTGGAACAGCTTGATGCGCGCCAGCAAGCTGGCGGGATGGTGGGTCTGGGCATGACTGAGCATGTCCCGGGATGAATCGCAGGCCAGGATCACCCGGTTGCCGTGCTCGGCCAGCACCGGCCAGTAACGCCCGGCGCCGCAGGCCAGATCGAGGATAAGGCCGGGCTCGCCCGCGACCTTGAGCGCCCGGCGCACCAGGCGCCGTTCGCGCCACAACGCCAGCCTGCGCACAAAGCCTTGCGGCTGTGCCTGCTGGCAAACCTTCGCATGCTCGCGGTCATAACGCTCGGCGAACTCATGCTCAATCGGGGTGGAAGGTGGCTGCGACGACATGGTCCGCGAACTCTTGTGTTTGATGATGATCGACACAGAGATTAACGGGGCGCCAGTGAAAAAATTGTCAGAAATCCATGAAAATAGACATGGCGCGGTTGGAGCGGACTTGCTCGCGATTGAATGGCCCCGTTTACTCAGACAAATCGCCTCACCGCATCGCGAGCAAGCCCGTTCCCACAGGTCAAGCCTGCTGCAAATACCAGCGCCAGTCCTGCTCCCCCACCTCGCCCATAAACTGGCGATACTCCGAATGTTTGACTGCCAGGTACACCTTCAAAAATGGCGCCCCAAACGCTTCCTTTGCCCACTCTGACCCCTTGAGCGCCCGCAAGGTGGTCAGCCAGTCGGTGGGCAGCCGCTCGCTGGCCTGGGCATAGCCGTTGCCTTCAACCGGCGCACCCGGGTCCATCTGCTGGCGAATGCCGCGATGAATCCCGGCCAGAATGGCCGCTGCAGCCAGATACGGGTTGGCATCGGCGCCACAGATGCGGTGCTCGATATGCCGCGAAAAAGCCGGACCGCCCGGCACCCGCAAACTCACCGTGCGATTGTCCACGCCCCATGTTGCAGCCAGCGGCGCATAGCTGTTGCTCTGGAAACGGCGATAGGAGTTGGCATTGGGGCAAAACATCAATAACGAATCGAGCAAGGTGCTGAGCATGCCGCCCACCGCCTGCTTGAGCAACGGCGTGCCCTCTGGTGCTTCGCTGGCAAACAGGTTGTTGCCGTGCTTGTCGGCCAGGCTCACATGCATATGCATGCCGGTGCCAGCCAGATCATCGAAGGGCTTGGCCATGAAACAGGCCTGCATGCCGTGCTTGTGCGCCACGCCCTTGACCAGACGCTTGTAGCGCACCGCTTCGTCCATCGCCTGCAAGGCATCGCTGCGGTGCTCCAGGGTGATTTCCACCTGCCCCGGCGCATATTCGGAAATTGCCGTGCGCGCAGGTATCCCCTGGAGCTTGCAGGCGCTGTACAGATCGGCAAGGAATGGCTCGATCTGCTCCAGCTCGCGCAGGCCGTAGACCTGGGTTGCTCGCGGACGCTGGCCATCGGCATCGCGGGCCGGTTGCGGGCGGCCGTTGCTGTCACGCTGCTGGTCGAGCAGATAAAACTCCAGCTCGGCGGCCATCACCGGGTAATAACCGTCGGCCTTGAGATCGTCGATCACCCGGGCCAGCAAGTGCCTGGGGTCGGCCACCGTGGCGGGCATGCCCTGCTGCGGGTGCATACTGACCTGCACCGCCGCTGTCGGTATCAGGCGCCACGGCATGCGCTGCAAACTGCCACTGATCGGGTAGGCGCGGCAGTCGATATCGCCCACATCCCACACCAGCCCGGTGTTCTCCACATCATCGCCATTGATGCTCAAGCCCAGGATCGTGCTGGGCAACGGCCGCCCGCTTTCATAGACCGCCAGCAGCTCGTCACGGTGCAGCAACTTGCCTCGGGGCACACCGTTGTTGTCGATGATAAACAGCTCGAACATCTCGATGTCCGGGTTCAGTTGCAGAAAATCCAGGGCTTCTTGCAACGGGGCAAAGGCGGTTGTGGCACTCATGGCAATACTCATCGGCTCGTATCAGAAAGGCGCACGGGGGCGCAGTCATTCAGGATTTGACGGGGCGACAAGATCCGGCGGGCGGGCATGACGGCAGTGAAACAAGGCCCAAAAGGCCTGCCAGGGGCACTGAGTGCTGCTCATACCTGCAACCGTTGCCAAAAAGGGAACCCAGCCTCACACGCCCGGGTCGGTTGTTTAAATGCAGGGTTTTATACCTTTGGTTACATCGGCGCTAAACATACGCCCCACTCTGTGGGAGCGGGCTTGCCCGCGATGCAGGCGCTGCGATCATCCGGCAAACCAGGGTGATGCAATCGCGAGCAAGCCCGCTCCCACAACAAGCCACCTTCCAGCGCTCTGGTGAACGTTTCAAACCCCGGCAAGGTCGCATGCAGTGTCTATCCTGCTTGATCCACCCTACTGCTTCGAGGAGCCCGCACCATGACCAGAACCGTTGCCGATTTCATCACCGAAACCCTGCAGCAAGCCGGCGTAAAGCGTGTGTTTGGCGTGGTGGGCGATTCCCTCAACGGCTTTACCGATGCCCTGCGCCGCCAGGAACAGATCGAGTGGATCCATATGCGCAACGAAGAGTCCGCCGCGTTTGCCGCCGGTGCCGAAGCCCATCTGACCGGTGAACTGGCGGTATGCGCCGGCAGTTGCGGGCCAGGCAACCTGCATTTGATCAATGGCCTGTTCGACGCCCATCGCAGCGGCGTACCGGTGCTGGCCCTGGCCGCGCATATTCCCGGCAGCGAAATCGGTATTGATTATTTCCAGGCCACTCACCCCGAAAGCCTGTTCAAGGAATGCAGCCACTACGTCGAACTGGTGTCTGATGCCGGGCAGTTGCCGCAGATTTTGCATCGAGCCATGCGCACAGCCATCGCCAAACGCGGGGTGGCCGTAGTGGTGATACCCGGCGACGTGGCGCTGCAAGCCACCGAGGCCAAGGTACCCCAGTGGCTCAAGCCTGCCACGCCGCAGATTTGCCCGGCCCCTGCCGATATCGACCGGCTGGCGTCATTTCTCAATGATGGCAAGAAAGTCACGCTGCTCTGCGGGGCCGGCTGCGCCGGTGCCCACAGCGAAATCCTCGCCCTGGCCGAACGCCTCAACGCGCCCATCGTGCATGCCCTGCGCGGCAAGGAACACGTGGAATACGATAACCCCTATGACGTTGGCATGACCGGCCTGATCGGCTTCGCCTCGGGGTACAAGGCGATGATGAACTGCGACACCTTGCTGATGCTCGGCACCAACTTCCCGTATCGCCAGTTCTACCCCGAACACGGTTACATCGCGCAAATCGACCTGCGCCCCGAAGCGCTGGGCAACCGCTGCCCGCTGGAGCTGGGGCTGCTCGGTGATGTGAAGCTGACGCTGCAGGCAGTGCTGCCCAAGGTGATGCAAAACCCCGACCGCGAGCACCTCGACAAAGCACTCGACGACTACAAGAAAGCCCGCGAAGACCTCGACGCCCTGGCCGAAAGCGGCCCTGACAGCGCCATCATCCACCCGCAGTACCTCAATCGCCTGGTTAGCGAACTGGCGGCAGAGGATGCGATTTTCACCTGCGATGTCGGCACGCCCACCGCGTGGGCTGCACGTTACTTGAAGATGAACGGCAAACGGCGCCTGATCGGCTCGTTCAACCACGGTTCCATGGCCAATGCCATGCTGCAGGCCATTGGCGCCCAGGCAACATTCCCTGAGCGTCAGGTCATTTCCATGTCGGGTGATGGCGGCTTCACCATGATGATGGGCGACTTCCTGACCCTCAACCAGGTGGGTTTACCGATCAAGGTCATCGTGCTCAACAACGGCACCCTGGGTTTTGTGGAAATGGAAATGAAAGCCGCGGGGTTCCCGGATGTGGGTTGCGACCTGAAAAACCCGAACTTTGCGGCAATGGCCCAGGCGATGGGCGTGAAAGGCATCCGGGTCGAGCACCCGGCCGAACTCGAAGCCGCCCTGCGCGAAGCCCTCAGCCATGATGGCCCGGTACTGGTGGACGTGGTCAGCGCACGCCAGGAACTGGTCATGCCACCGACCAAGACCTTCGAGCAGGCCAAGGGCTTCAGCCTGTTTATGCTCAAGACCGTCATGGACGGCCGCGCACGGGAGCTGATCGACCTGGCCAAAGTCAATTTGTGGCGTTAATGAACTCCCTGTAGCCGCAGTACTTTGTGGGAGCGGGCTTGCTCGCGATGCATACGGCGCGGTCTGTCAGGTAAACCGCGTCGATTTCATCGCGAGCAAGCCCGCTCCCACAGGGAGGCCTTGACCGGCAACAGAGTCTCTACATGATTGAAAAACGCTTCAGCTTGCGATCCCGGGCGGCTCTCGCCTAATATACGTTCCATATACATTTCATATTGGAACGCTAATGGGCATCGTCAAGATATCCGAGCAAATGCACGAAAACCTGCGGGTCGCCAGCAACGCGCTGAGCCGCTCGATCAATGCGCAAGCCGAACACTGGATGCGTATTGGCATGCTGTCCGAACTGCACCCCAACCTTGATCACAACCAGATCTGCCGCCTGCTGGTGCGGGCCGAGCAGGCGGGCGGCCTGGACTTGAATGTGGCACTGCAAGACACCCCCCTCGCAACCGGAGCACATTCATGAAGGCCAGCGTCGTTATCAACACCCCGGCACAGATCGCCCAGTCCAAGGTCGCGGGCAAGCTGGCCGCCGAAGTGCTGGCCATGATCGGCGAGCACGTCAAGGCCGGGGTCACCACCGACCAGCTCGACAAGATCTGCCATGACTATATCGTCAACGTGCAAAAGGCCATCCCCGGCAACGTGGGCTACCACGGCTTTCCCAAAACCGTGTGCGCTTCGGTCAATGAAGTGGTGTGCCACGGTATTCCGTCAAACCGGGTGCTGCAGGACGGCGACATCGTCAATATCGATATCGCGGTGGTCAAGGATGGCTGGTTCGGCGATACCAGCCGCATGTACTTCGTCGGCGAGCCAAGTGCCGCGGCGCGGCATCTGGTGAAAACCACCTACGACGCCATGTGCGCCGGGATCCGCATGGTGCGCCCCGGCGCGACCCTGGGCGACATCGGCCACGCTATCCAAAGCCTGGCTGAAAAGGAAGGCTTCAGTGTGGTGCGCGAATACTGCGGCCACGGTATCGGCAAGGTCTACCACGACGAGCCGCAAGTGCTGCACTACGGCTATCCGGGCCAGGGCATGAAGCTCAAGACCGGCATGATTTTCACCATCGAACCTATGCTCAATGCCGGCAAGCGCCATGTCAAAACCCTGCCCGACCACTGGACCGTGGTCACCAGGGACGGCTCGCTATCAGCCCAGTGGGAACATATGGTGGCCGTGACTGACAACGGCTTCGAGGTGCTGAGCCCGTGGCCGGACACCATGGCCGACTACCCCGCCATTGTTTGACGGGCACTGCACAGGGATGGCGATATGACGGTTGAAAGCTACGACCAGCTGGCGATCTTCGCAGTGGTTGCCCAGGAGCGCAGCTTTACCCGCGCCGCCGCTCGCCTGGGCATGTCGCAACCCGCCCTGAGCCGGGCCATGCGCCAGCTCGAGGAGCGCCTGGGGGTCAGGTTGCTGGCGCGCACTACCCGCAGCGTTGCCCCCACACAAGCGGGTGAGCACCTGCTGCAGGTAATTGCACCACGCTTCGACGAGATCAACAACGAGCTGGCGCTGCTCAGCGAGTTTCGCGACCGGCCGGCAGGTAAATTGCGCATCACCGCGGGTGAGCATGCCGCGATTGCGGTCCTGCAACCGGTACTGGCACAGCTGCTGCCCGACCACCCGGACTTGAGCATCGAAATCATCGTCGACTACGGCCTGACCGATATTGTCGCCGAGGGTTACGATGCTGGCGTGCGCCTGGGCGAACAGGTGGCCAAGGACATGATCGCGATGCGCATCGGGCCTGATATGCGCATGGCGGTGGTCGGCTCCCCCGCTTACTTCAGCCGCTACCCCAAGCCGATGATCCCGGCCGATCTGGTGGCCCACAACTGCATTACCTTGCGCATGCCTACCCACGGCGGCCTGTTTATGTGGGAGTTCGAGAAAAACGGCCAGGCCCTGAAAGTGCGGATCGAAGGCCAACTGGTGTTCAACAACATTGCCATGCGCCTGGAGTCGGCACTACAGGGCCTGGGCCTGGCCTATATGCCTGAAGACGCAGTGCGGCCCCATATCGAGCAGGGCCACCTGATCCGCGTGCTGGAGGACTGGTGCGAACCGTATTCCGGCTACCACCTCTACTACCCGAGTCGACGCCAGTCCTCGCCGGCCTTCACCCTGTTGCGTGAAGCCTTGCGCTACCGCGACTGACGAGCAGCCAGTTGGGCGTCCAGTGCCTCGCTGGCGCGCCGGGCGGCATCGCCATCGCCACTTTCGGCGAGCACCTGGATCACCTCACGCAATTGCGCCTCGCTGAGACCAACACGCAGGCTGGCGCCCATATGTGAACGCAGTTGCGGCTCCACGCCTGGGGTGGCGGCCAGGGCACCGACCGTGGCCAGCTCGCGACTTTGCCAGTCCAGATTGTCCCGGGCAAAAATATCGCCGAACAAATGCGCCTGCAGGTACTGGTTGATCACCGGGGCAAAATCAAACAGCGGGCCCTGCACCGGCGCCCCGGAAATCCGCGTTTGATTGGCCTTGCCCAGAGCCAGCAGCTCTTCACCCGCAGGGATCGCAGCTTCGGGTTCACGCCCCGGGGCGTCTTCAATGCCCCGTTGACGGCGGGCATCGAGCACCTTCATCAACTGACCGAGGGCATTGAGGCTACGCGGGAAGCCCGTGTAAGCATACAACTGCACCAGGATTTCCTTGGCCTCGCTGACCGTCAGACCGGCATCGAGGCCCTGGTTCAAGGCGCTATCGAGCGCGGGCATATTGCTGCTGGCCATGGCGGCGGCGATCAGCGGGATGGCCCGCTGGCGTGGCGTCAGCCCCTGCCCGGCCACCCCGCTGACGGCCCGGGAGCCGTCGACGGGCGGGGCCGCCTGCACTGAATCGATGGTCAGCCCCAGGCTCAGGGCGAAGGCCGCAGCCAGCATGGCTGGGCTCTGGAACTTAACGGGCCTGGTATTGTTCATCCGTCACTTTCTCCATCCAGGTCACGTTTTTGCCGTCCACAGTGCCGGTGACGGCCAGATGGGTCATGGCACCGCCCGGGGCGGCACCGTGCCAGTGCTTGATCCCCGGCGGGCAGACCACCACGTCGCCGGGGTGAATCTGCTGCACCGGTTTGCCCCACTCCTGGGTCAGGCCCACCCCGGACACCACCACCAGCCGCTGTCCGGCAGGATGGGTGTGCCAGGCCGAGCGTGCGCCCGGCTCGAAGGTGACATAGGCCGCCGATGCCTTGATTTCATCGCTGGCGGCAAACAGCGGGTCGACCCGCACCTGCCCGGTAAAGTAATCCTCGGGACCGGCAGTCGAGACCTGGTCGACGCTGCGGATAATCTGCTGCGCCCGGGCCTTGTCGTCAGCGGCTGCCGAGCCGGCGGCGCCCGCCAGGGGCGCCGCTACACACATTGCCAGAGTCCATAGTGTGCGGTTCATGCAAACCTCCTCGTATCAGAGTGTTCTGGCGTAGAAATCAGCCAGCTGGCTGATGGCTGCGTCGACATACTCAGGCACCCAGTAAGTCTGAATATGGGTTGCGCCATCGATCTTGAACAGCGTCTTGTCCTTGGTGCCCGTGGCCTTGGCGAACGCCTGCTCGGTCATGTACAGGGTGTCGGCCTTGCTGCCGGCAATCATCAACAGCGGCTTGTTGAGCAGTTCAAGCTGGTTGGTGGCATCAAAGCTCATCAGGTCCATCAGGCTGCTGAGGGTGTATTTGAAGGTCGAGTTGGGGTGGGCGTGAGTCTTGCCGTAGTACTCGAAGCCTTCGCGATACAGGTCAAAAGGCAGTTTGGCGATTTGTTCGTCGGTGAGTTTGACATCACCGGTGTACACCACTTCGCCGCCTGCCGCTTCCTGGGCACGGGCATCGGAGGCCTGCTGCAGGCGTTCCTGGATGGTGTCCAGTTGCGAGTCCATAAAGCCATTACGGCGCACCAGCCCGGAGTTGAACATGCTTACGGTGGCAATCGACTGGAAGCGCTTGTCGCTCTGCCCGGCCTTCAGCGCATAACCACCGCCGCCGCAGATGCCCAGGAGGCCTATGCGTTTGGTGTCGACACCGGGGTAATTGGCAATAAAGTCGGCCATGCCGTGAATGTCTTCGACACGGTTGGCGGGTTTGTCGACGTTGCGCGGCTGGCCACCGCTGGCGCCCTGGTAGGCGGCGTCGGCGGTAATGGTGATGTAGCCCTTGTCAGCCAGGCGCTGGGCATACAGGCCCGCGACCTGTTCCTTGACCCCGCCGTTGGGGTGCGCGACGACGATGGCCGGGTATTTTTTGCCCGCATCGTAGTTGGCCGGTGTGTACACATTGGCGGCGATATCCAGGCCGTTGAGCTTGTAGGTAACAGGATGGATATTGACCTTGCCCGGTTCGTTGCGAGTGATTGCATCGGCGTAGGTCAGGGTGAACGGGTTGGCCTTGTAGTCCCCCGCCTCGGCGGCTGACATACCGACCATTGCAGCCATGAGCGTGGCTTTAAGTACTGTAAACGTCATAAATATCTCCCTCTCAAAGTTAAACTTCTGCAGGAAACGGCCACCGGGGGCGAGCGCGTATTCAATATAGAAGTAACTTAGCGACTGGGGACTGATTAATAAACGGCGCTTACCGGATAGCACTTATACCCTGTAAGCATAAATCCCCCCTTGCATCCGTGCGCCCCCTTCGCAACATCCGGCTAACCTGTGTTCAGTCCCGCCTGTTTGCTCACCGGAATTTGCCCATGTCCATTTTTCTCGATCATCCGTTGTCCTGGAGTGCCCTGCTGCTGGTGAGCGACGCCGTGCTGTGGCATCTGGCGCCCTTCAGGCAGCGCATTACGCGGGTCGCGGTGCGCCTGGCGCTATTTGCGTTATTCAGCGCGATCATTTTCAACGCCGGGGTCAGCCCGTTGCAGCCGCCGCTGTTTACCGATGATCGGGTCGCCCAGTTGGGGGCCACCGCGCTGGGGATTGTGTGGTGGCTGTATGCGGCGCGGGTGCTCACCGAGCTTATCGGCCTGGCGCTGATGCGCCGCATCGGCCACAGCGGCCGCCTGCTGCAGGATGTCATTGGCGCGCTGGTGTTTCTGGCGGCCATCGTCGCCGCGGCCGGTTATGTCCTGGAACTGCCGGTCAAGGGCCTGCTGGCGACTTCCGGGGTGGTGGCCATCGTGGTCGGCCTGGCGTTGCAGAGCACCTTGAGCGACGTGTTTTCCGGCATCGTGCTCAACACCACCAAACCGTATCAGGTGGATGACTGGGTGGTGATCGACGGGGTCGAAGGCAAGGTGCTGGACATCGACTGGCGCGCCACCCACCTGCTGACCAGCGCAGGCAGCACGGCGGTGGTGCCCAACTCGGTGGCAGCCAAGGCAAAAATCGTCAACCTGAGCCGGCCCGCCAACCTGCACGGGGTGTCGATCAGTATCCAGGTGCCCAACCATGTTCGCCCGCGGCGGGTGCTGGACGCCCTGGAGCGCACCCTGCAGGGCAGCAGCAGCCTGTTGCTCGACCCGGCGCCCCGGGCGGCGCTCAAGGAAACCGGCGAGAGCATGTCCGAATATGTGGCCAGCGGGTTTATTGCCGAGCTGGGCAAAAAAAGCGAAGTGCGCAACCAGTTGTTCGACCTGGCTCACCGGCATCTGGAGGCCGTGGGCATTTCACGCCAGCCCGACAGGGTCATCGAATCCGCGAGCCATGCCCGGGCGTTGCTCGATGAGGTAAAAATCTTCCGCTCGTTGAGTGAACAGGAGCGCGACCAGATCGCCCGCTCGATGGTTGCCCGGCAATACGCGGCTGGTGAAGTGGTGTTGGCCCATGACGAGGTACCCGACAGCCTGATGGTGATCGGCACCGGCGTGATCAGCGTCACCCTGCCGGATCCCAAGGGCCCCGTCGAAGCCGGGCGCATGGGGCCGGGGGAGATCATGGGTGAAGAAAGCGTGCTCACGGACTCGCCGTCCCTGGCGACCTTTACCGCCTTGACCTCAAGCATCATTTATCAGATCGACAAGGCCCTGACCCGGGACTGCATGGTGCAGCGGGCCGAGGTTGGCCAGGCCCTGAGCAAATTGCAGGCGGTGCGCCAGCAAAGCAGCCGCATGGCGCTGATGACCGCGCCGGCGCCGATCAGCAAAGGCGGGTTTTTGAGTTGGCTGCACCGGCATTGAGCAAGGGCAGCCAGCGCCCCGTAGCAGCTGACGAGTGGAACGAGGCTGCGTTCGATTGCGAAGCAATCGTAAACCTGAGCGCGCGGTTTATCTCACACACCGCATGCTCGGGTTTCACGAAGGCTGCCTCGGGGTGCCGCATCTCACCGAACGCAGCCTCGTCCCACTCATCAACAGATACGGAGGTTGAGGGTTATCTGGAGGTAAACGCCGAGTAGCTGTTCATCAGGTTGCGGTAGTTAGGGATGCGTGGTGACAGTAAGTTGGCCAGGCCTTCCATATCGTTGCGCCAGTCAACCTGCAGCTCGCACGCCACCGAAAACCAGTTGACCAACTGCGCACCCGCCGCTGTCATCCGCGCCCAGGCCGCCTGTTGCACGGTTTCGTTGAAGGTGCCCGAAGCATCGGTGACCACAAATACTTCAAACCCTTCCGCCAGCGCCGACAGCGTCGGAAAGGTTACGCACACATCCGTCACCACGCCCGCAATGATCAGTTGCTTGCGCCCGGTCGCCTTGACCGCCTTGACGAAATCTTCGTTGTCCCAGGCATTGATCTGACCGGGGCGCGGGATGTAGGGCGCATCGGGGAACAGCTCCTTGAGTTCGGGCACCAATGGGCCGTTGGGGCCGGTTTCAAAACTGGTGGTGAGGATGGTCGGCAACTTGAAGAACCTGGCCACATCAGCGAGCGCCAGCACGTTGTTCTTGAATTCGTTCGGCGAGAAATCCTGCACCAGCGAAATCAAACCGGTCTGGTGATCAACCAGCAGCACCACAGCATCATCTTTGTTCAGGCGTTTGTATGGAACGTTGCTCATATGGAACTCCTTGATAGATGGGTGTAACGGGATCAAAACGCAAAACAGGAGCAGCCGAAGGCGCCCCAGAAACCGGCAAAATCGCTGACTGGCGCAGTCGACAAACGCGCCTTCTCATGGCCGTGGGCATGCACCGCGCACGGCCCGTTGCACTGGTGGGCCAGGGACGGTGCGCCCGGGCGCCAGTGACCAGGGACTTGCACCACCGGCGACCAGTCGGGCAAGACCGGCAGCCGGGCCGGGCCAAGTTTTTCGAAGTCGTCGGCGGCATACACGACCTCGCCGCCCACTACGGTCAGCACCGACTCGATCCATTTGATAGCCTCTTCATCGACGCTGAAGAAGTCCGCACTAAGGACCGCGACGTCCGCCAGCTGGCCGACCTTGATCTGGCCCTTCTTGCCCTGCTCGGAGGAAAACCAGGCACTGCCGTGGGTAAACAGTTCCAGCGCGGTCAGCCGCGGCAGGCCCTCGGCATGCAGCTCGAGCCCGCCCACGGTGCGACCGCTGACCATCCAGTACAGCGATGTCCACGGGTTGTAACTGGACACCCGGGTGGCATCGGTGCCCGCACCCACCGGCACGCCTTCGGCCAGCATGCGCTGGATCGGTGGCGTGGCTTCGGCGGCTTTGGCGCCGTAACGTTCGACGAAATACTCGCCCTGAAACGCCATGCGATCCTGAATCGCGATACCGCCGCCCAGCGCCCTGACCCGTTCGATGTTCTGAGGGGTGATGGTCTCGGCATGATCGAAAAACCATGGCAGGCCATTGAACGGCATATCCCGATTGACCTTCTCGAACACGTCGAGCATGCGGCTGATGGACTCGTTGTAGGTGGCGTGCAGGCGGAACGGCCAACGCTGCTCCACCAGATGGCGCACCACCGGCTCCAGTTCGTCTTCCATGGTCTGGGGCAGGTCAGGGCGCGGTTCGAGGAAGTCTTCGAAGTCAGCCGCCGAGAACACCAGCATTTCCCCGGCACCGTTGTGGCGCAAATAGTCATCGCCCTGGTGCAGCTTGACGCTGGAGGTCCAGTTCTTGAAGTCAGCGAGTTCTTCCTTGGGCTTTTGCGTGAACAGGTTGTAAGCGATGCGAATGGTCAGTTGTCGGTTTTTGGCCAGTTGCTCGATGACCCGGTAGTCGTCGGGGTAGTTCTGGAAGCCACCACCGGCATCAATCGCGCTGGTGAGCCCGAGGCGATTGAGTTCACGCATGAACTGGCGGGTCGAATTGACCTGATACTCCAGCGCCAGCGCTGGCCCCTTGGCCAGGGTCGAATAGAGGATCATCGCATTGGGTCGCGCCACCAGCATGCCGGTGGGGTTGCCCTTGGCATCACGCACGATCTCGCCACCTGGCGGGTTCGGCGTGTCACGGCTATAGCCGGCCACTCGCAGCGCGGCCCGGTTGAGCAAGGCGCGGTCATACAAATGCAGCACAAACACCGGGGTGTCCGGGGCCGCCTGATTGAGTTCGTCCAGGGTCGGCATACGCTTCTCGGCGAACTGGAATTCGTTCCAGCCACCCACTACGCGCACCCACTGCGGTGTGGGCGTGCGTGCGGCCTGCGCCTTGAGCATGCGCAACGCATCGGCCAGCGATGGCACGCCTTCCCAGCGCAGTTCGAGGTTGTAGTTCAGGCCACCGCGGATCAGGTGCAGGTGCGAGTCATTAAGCCCGGGAATGACGCAGCGGCCCTTGAGATCGATTACTTGCGTGCCCGGACCGCGCAGGGCCATCGCCTGGGCATCGGTGCCGACCGTGACAAAACGGCCTTCACGGATGGCCACGGCACTGGCCTGCGGATTGTCGCGGTCGACGGTGTTGAATTGACCATTGAACAGGATCAGATCGGCGTTCATCACGTTTCCTTGGGCGCACAAAGGACTGGGGAGCTGCGGGATCGAGTTTCAGCGTAGATCCTTTAAGCAAATCCGATGCCGCCATCGGGCGGGAGATTCTGTGCGGGAGCTGGCGGACTAGCGCAGCAAATGGCGCCCTATTGGCAAACGATCGGTGCACTGGCCGCGTTGCCAGGGCGGCAGCCGAGCTTGCCCATGACCGCAGGGGAATAGCAGGTCAGCATTTTTCTTGTTCACGGGTGTGACAGAGCGCTCACCCGTACCTATTCTGCAAATGACCTGCGCGCCGCCAGGTTCTGGAATCCGATCCTCCACTGCAGCTTATTACGCTTATCGAACCTGCCCATGACCGACCGTTTCAAACCATCACGACCATTGCCCGTAAACCTGCGCGGCCTGATCCTTTGCATTGTTCTGATGTCGGTCCTGGCGACGCTGTGCAACAGTCTTGTCGTGGCTTATCGAGTACAGCGCGACGCCCTGATCCATTCGACCCTGGAGTCCAATGCAGCCTATGCAGCAAAAGTCGCCTCCAGTATCGGTGAGTTTTTGCGGGCGGCGCACAGCAACCTCAACTACAGCGCCAAAATTCTCGGCAAGCACTGGGACGATCCGCAGGTACTGCATGAAGAAGCCTTGCGCCTGAAGGCACAGGACCTGTACTTCAATGCCATTGAAATCATCGACGCCAACGGCAACGTCCTCGCAGCGAACCCGCCTGCCTCGCAAGTTGGCGACTCCAGTTTCAGCGCAGACGGCATCCAGCAGGCACTCAAGGAGCGCCGCCCGCTGGTCAGTTCGACCCATATTTCCAGGCAGGGCAATCTGGTCGTGTTCATCTCACAACCGGTTTTCGGTAAAGACGCAGAGTTTCTCGGCGTGGTGGTGGGCTCGGTTTTCCTGCTTGAGCAAAGCGCCTTGCACACCGTCATCAGCAGCCACTTTCATCACGAAGGCACTTTTGCATTTGTTGCCGACAGCAATCGTCGGCTGCTCTACCACCCTGACCCCAAGCGGATTTCCGAAGTGCTGAGCTGGAGCCCGGCGATCGATGCCGCATTGCGCGGCGAACGCGGCTCAATGGAAGTAGCCAACTCGCGGAACGTCGACATGCTGGCCGGTTACGCCCAGGTGCCGGACTCGAACTGGGCGGTGGTCGTGCAACGGCCCAGGGCGCTGAGCCTGGCCACCTTAAGGCAACTGATGCACGACATGCTTATGGGCATGGTGCCGGCAGGTGTTTTGGGGCTGGGCCTGGTACTTGCCGGCACCACCCTGATCGCCCGACCGCTGCGCCAGCTGTCCGCAGCCGCCCAACAGTTATCGGCAGCGCAAACCCCACAGCAACTGCAACGTATCAACGCCTGGTACCACGATGCCTCGGCCATCCGCCAGGCCATGCTGGCGGGCGTACAGCTGCTGCAGCAAAAGCTTGGCCGGCTCAGCCACGAGGCACAAAGTGACCCTCTGACCGGCCTGGCCAATCGCCGGGCCATGGATGAGTTGCTCAATGTACTGGAGCAGACTGAGCAAGCGTACTCGGTACTGGCACTGGATATCGATCACTTCAAAAAGGTCAATGACACATTCGGGCATGACGCTGGCGACGTGGCACTCAAGCAGGTTGCCGAAATCCTCAAGCAAAACTCCCGGGCAAACGACCTGGCATGTCGCAGCGGTGGTGAGGAATTTTCGCTGCTGCTACCGGACACGACACAAGAAACAGCCGGAGCCATTGCCGAACGCATACGCCAAAGCATCGCCGAGGCGCGTATACCGCAAGTCGGCAACCTGACTATTTCCATAGGGGTGGCCAGCAAGGCGAACGCGCCAATGACCGCACAACAGGTACTTAAACTGGCCGACGAACACCTTTACCGCGCCAAGGAAAGCGGTCGCAACCGGGTGGTGTCGGCCTGAGAGTAGATTGGCGGCGCATTTATCGACGCCCACGAAAAAGCCCCTGAAATGTTCAACCATTTCAGGGGCTTCGTCTTGTTCAATAATGGCGGAGAGATAGGGATTCGAACCCTAGGTACTGTCGCCAGTACAACGGATTTCGAATCCGTCCCATTCGGCCACTCTGGCATCTCTCCAACGGCGCGAATAATAGCGCGGTTTTTGATTTTGGCAAAGCCTTTTTTCAAAAAAACCGCGCTGTATCAGTTGCTTGCGCGCCTTTACTGCTTAAAGCGGGACGCCGAGGCGGTTTGCAACTTCTTCGTAGGCTTCGATAACGTCGCCCAGACCCTGACGGAAGCGGTCCTTGTCCATTTTCTTGCCGGTCGCCTTGTCCCACAGACGGCAGCCGTCCGGGCTGAATTCGTCACCCAGGACGATGGAACCGTCGTGGAATACGCCGAACTCAAGTTTGAAGTCGACCAGCAACAGGCCGGCGTCATCGAACAGTTTGTTCAGTACGTCGTTAACCTTGAGCGACAGTTCTTTCATGCGCACCAGTTGCTCAGCCGTGCCCCAACCGAATGCCACAACGTGGGATTCGTTGATGAACGGGTCGCCCTTGGCGTCGTCTTTCAGGAACAGTTCGAAGGTGTAAGGGTTGAGCTTCATGCCCTCTTCCACACCCAGGCGCTTGACCAGGCTGCCCGCTGCGTAGTTACGCACAACGCACTCGACCGGGATCATGTCGAGTTTTTTCACCAGGCATTCGTTGTCGCCCAGCAGTTTGTCGAATTGGGTCGGCACGCCGGCTTCTTCGAGTTTCTGCATGATGAAGGCGTTGAACTTGTTGTTCACCATGCCCTTGCGATCAAGTTGTTCGATACGCTTGCCGTCGAACGCCGAAGTGTCGTTGCGAAACAGCAGGATCAAGCGGTTTTCGTCGTCGGTCTTGTAAACCGATTTCGCTTTACCGCGATAGAGTTCTTCACGTTTTTCCATGATGGGCTCCGCATGCTAAGTAGGTGGGCTAGGCGATTGTGCGCCAGTCGAGCCCTGAATCTTGATCGGCCAGTTGCAGCCAGTCCGGGTCGCACCCGAGGGTGTCGACAAAACATTGCCGGGCCAGCTGCGGCAGGTTGTTCTTGCTGCTCAGGTGGGCCAGTACCAGGTGTTGCAGGTCTTGCCAGCCCAACTCGGCCACCAGGCTTGCGGCCTGGTGGTTGTTCAAATGTCCTTCCTGGCCTCCTACCCGCTGCTTGAGAAAAGCCGGGTAGTGACCACGCGCAAGCAGGTCGCGACAGTGGTTGGCCTCGATCATCAATGCATCCAGACCGCTGTAGCTGTCCAGTACCCCGGCGCAATACGAGCCCAGGTCGGTGAGCAAGCCAAAACGCCGCTTGCCGTCACTGAATACATACTGGGTGGGCTCCTGGGCATCATGGGCAACCAGGGTCACGCTGACGGTCAACGCGCCGATTTGCAGCGTCTGGCCACCCGCCACGTAACCGGCGGCCTCCAGAGGCTTGCGCATCCCGCGCTGGGTGCCACGGCTCATGTACACCGGCAAATTGTAGCGCCGAGACAGCAAACCCACGCCATGCACATGGTCGGCATGTTCGTGGGTGACCAGAATCGCGCTCAATTGATGGGCGCTGACGCCCAATCGTGCCAAACGACGCTCGGTTTCTCGCAACGAGAAACCGCAATCGACCAGTACATAAGTGCTGTCGCTGGCTATCAGCGTGCCATTCCCTTGGCTACCACTGCCGAGAACGGCAAAACGCATAGGATCAGCCCAGGTTGTCTTGAATCACGCCCAACACCTTGCGTGCCACTTCTGGCGAAGCCACGGTGTTGATGTTTTCTTCGACGGTAACCTGCACGCTGTCACCCACCTTGCTCAGGCGAACCTGATAACGCTGGGCACGGGCTTCCACTTCTTCCTTGTCCGGCTTGCTGCCAAAGAGACTGGAGAAGAAACCAGGTTTCTCGTCCTTCTTCTCGGCTTTTTCGGCCAGGTTGATGTAGTACAGGCCCAAGGTGCGGTTGATGTCTTCAACGCGCCATTCGCCCTGTTCAAGCGCACGGCCGACACCTGACCAGGCACGGTCGAGGTCTTCGGTCAGGGTCAGCACCGGGTTGCCGCTGCCGTCTTCACTGAGGGTAACCCGTGCCGGGGTGTCGAAATCACGCGCAGCGAGCAACGAGACCGATCCGCCCTTTTCGGCGTTACGGCTCATGCTGATCAGCATTTCATCAACCAGGGCAGCATCCAGGCCGGTGTTGACCGAACGGTTGCCGAAGTCGACATTGGCACTGCTGCCCGCAGGGCGGTTGGCACTGACCACATAGATTTCGCTGGTGTTGCGCTGCACACCCGGCTCGATGCGTACCCGCAGGCGGGTTTCGCTGTCAGAGGCCAGGCCGCTGCTGCCCACATGGCGGGCAATCGGCGCGGAAAGCTCGTCAGCGCGCTGCCAGCTCGTGGTGAACTCGCCGGTTTGCGGGCGCTGCTCGTCGATACGGAAGCCATTGTCCTGGAAGAACTGCATCGCTACCGGCCAGACTTCAGACGGCGAACGCTGCGCCATCACCCAACGGCTGTCGCCGCTTTTTTGCAGGCTGAAATCGCTGGCACTGGCAGCTACAGCCAAGGGCTGTGGACGCGGTACTTCAAACTCGCCCTTGACGTTGTCGTCGGGCACGTTGCTGGGGATCGGCAACAGCGGCACAAGGCGCTTGTCAGTCTGGACACCCGGCGGCAATTGCATCGGGGCGGTTTGACGCGCCTCCAGGTAATCGCTGCCGCGGTCGCGGAAGTAACCCTCTTGACCCCACAGCCAACCGCAACCGCTGGTGCTGGAAATAATCACGGCTAGTGCGGAAAGTCCGGCCAATCGCTTCATGCGTAGTGCTTCCTCAATTAAACCAAGACACCGGACTGGCGCATTGCCTGACGCAGTGGTTCGTGGCAAGGCTCGCTGAGCCAGGTGAGTGGCAGACGGATACCGTCCGACATCAAGCCCATCTCATGCAGCGCCCATTTCACGGGGATAGGGTTGGATTCGATAAACAGGGTTTTATTGAGCGGCATCAGCTTTTCGTGCAGCGCACGGGCCGTGTCGGCATCGCCACGCATCGCGGCGGCGCACAGGTCGCTCATGTCACGCGGGGCAACGTTGGCGGTTACCGAGATATTGCCCTTGCCGCCGAGCAGGATCAGCTCGACTGCGGTGGCGTCGTCACCGGAGTACACCAGGAAATCGCTGCTCACACCGGCCAGGATGGCGGGTACGCGTGTCAGGTCACCGGTGGCTTCCTTGATGCCGATGATGTTCGGCACGGTGGAAAGACGGATCACGGTGGCCGGCAGCATGTCACAGGCGGTACGACCCGGAACGTTGTACAGGATCTGCGGGATATCGACTGCTTCGGCGATCGCCTTGAAGTGCTGGTACAGGCCTTCCTGGGTCGGCTTGTTGTAATACGGCGTCACCAGCAGACATGCATCGGCGCCAGCGGCCTTTGCATTGGTGGTCAGTTCGATCGCTTCACGCGTCGAGTTGGCGCCCGTGCCGGCGATCACCGGAATACGCCCTGCAACCTGTTTGACGACATGACGAATCACTTCAATGTGTTCGTTCACATCCAGAGTTGCCGATTCACCTGTAGTGCCAACGGCAACAATGGCGTTGGTGCCCTCTTGCAGGTGAAAGTCCACCAGTTTGCTCAGAGCGTCCCAATCAAGACGACCTTGTGCATCCATAGGTGTGACCAGTGCCACCATACTGCCCGCAATCATGCAACCGCTCCTGCCGGAAAAAGAGAGCCGTAATGGTACTGGCGCCATGACCCTTGCACAAGCAACAGCGCGCCCGATGAGCATTCCCCTTCGCGTTGCTTTTCGCTACCCTTCAGCCTTTGATTGGTACTGATGTGCGTGCAAGTCTGTTTCACAGGCCTTCTGCAGGCGTCCAAAGCCCCGTCCAAACGCCGCCAAGCCCGGTTTGCACAGCCTGCAAACCGCCTGTTTCGCTGGCTTGGCGGGCTTGTGGCGCTCCAGCTGCGCCTGCCAGGCAACTTGCCCAGCATCGACCGTACTGACCGCTCATCGTTTTAGGAAGGTTGAATGTCCACCCCCACAGTTCGCGAACAATTCCTTGTCATCAGTGCCCTTGGCGCCAACCCAATGGAGCTGACTAACGTGCTGTGCCGCGCCAGCCATGAAAATCGCTGCGCTGTCGTGACCTCGCGCCTGACCCGCCACGGCGAATGCAGTGCCCTGGTTCTGGAAGTAACCGGTAGCTGGGACGCCCTGGCACGCCTGGAAGCAGGCTTGCCTGCGCTGGCCAAAAAGCACGCGTTCAGCGTCAACGTAGTACGCAGCGCTGCCCTGGAAACCCGCCCGCAGGCGCTGCCGTATGTGGCCTATGTCAGCTCGGCCTACCGCTCGGACATCATCAACGAGCTGTGCCAGTTCTTCATGGACCACAACGTTGAGCTGGAAAACCTGACATGCGACACCTATCAGGCCCCACAAACCGGTGGCACCATGCTTAACGCCACCTTTACCGTGACCTTGCCGGCTGGCGTACAAATCAGCTGGCTGCGTGATCAGTTCCTGGACTTCGCCGATGCGCTGAACCTGGATGCTCTGATCGAACCGTGGCGCCCACAGAACCCGATGTAAGGAAACCGACTCAATGGCCGTTGTAATTGACCAACCCGTAGACGATTTCCAGATCCCGGCAACGAGTGAAAAAACCGTCAGCCTGTCGCAGCTCAAGGGCAAGCAGGTGGTGATCTATTTTTATCCCAAGGACAGCACGCCGGGCTGCACCACTGAGGGCCAGGGCTTTCGCGACCATTACGCGGAGTTTCAGGCGGCCAATACCGAAGTGTTTGGTGTGTCCCGCGACAGCCTCAAGTCCCATGAGAACTTCAAGGCCAAGCAGGGCTTCCCGTTTGAGTTGCTGAGCGACAAGGACGAGGCCCTGTGCCAGCTGTTTGACGTGATCAAGCTGAAAAAGCTGTATGGCAAGGAGTATCTGGGCGTGGACCGCAGCACGTTCCTGATCGACAAGGACGGCGTGTTGCGTCACGAGTGGCGCGGCGTAAAAGTGCCGGGTCATGTCGAGGCCGTGCTGGAACGGGCAAAGGCATTGAATAACAGCTGAGCAATGCCCTGAACGCTGTGGGAGCGGGCTGAATCGCGATTCAGGCGACGTGGTTTGTCAGGCAAACCGCGTCGACACCATCGCGAGCAAGCCCGCTCCCACAAGGCTGAATCGTATTACTGACGCACCAGCCGCACATTCTGGAACTCGACCGCTTCGGTGCTGCGGTACGGGTTGATATCCAGCCCGCCACGGCGCACATAGCGCGCATACACGGTCAACTTCTCGGGCTTGAGCAAACGCTGCAGGTCGAGAAAGATCCGCTCCACGCATTGTTCGTGAAAGTCCGAATGCTGGCGAAAGCTCACCAGATAGGCCAGCAAACTGGCGTGATCCAGTGCCGCCCCACGGTACTCGACCACCACCGTGCCCCAGTCCGGCTGGCTGGTGACCGGGCAGTTGGATTTGAGCAAATGGCTGTAGACGCTTTCTTCGACTACCTGGGAATCGTCGCACTTGAGCAATTCCGGGCGCGGCTGCGCGTAATCACTGACCGTGATATCCAGGCCATCAATGCACACACCCGGCAAAACGCCTACACCATCAGCCTGAACTTCATCCAGACTGCGTACGCGCACGCTGACAGGCTTGCCGGAAGCGGCTGACAAATCTGCACGCAACGTGGCCTCAAGGCTTGGCGTATCGGCAAACACCGTCTGGTTCAGCGAGTTCAGATACAGCTTGAACGACTTGGACTCGACGATATTCGGCGAATCGGCGGCAAAGCAGAATTCGGCGATGGCCACCACCGGCTTGCCCGAGGGCAGCAGCCAGGACAGCTCGAAGCAGGTCCAGAAATCCACGCCGACATACGGCAGGGTTTCGGCGCTCAGCCCCAGCTCGGCCCATTTCGCCGCGCGCGGGATCGGGAACAGCAAGGACGGGGTGTAGGTGCTGATGTATTCACTGGACTTGCCCAGCGGGGAATGTTCGGCGGCGGGATGCATGACAAAAACCTGGCTAGAAAAACCCGGCAATTCTATCGGGTTTAAGCCAGGCTTTCAGCGTTGACTGACGATCAGGGCGTTTTAAGGTGCAACCTTGACCTTGCCGACCATGCCCGCCTGGTAGTGACCGGGCACATTGCAGGCAAATTCCAGGTTGTCGGCGCGGGTGAAGGTCCAGGTCAGCTCGGCGGTTTTGCCCGGCTCGACCAGCACGCTGTTGGGGTCATCGTGCTTCATGCCCGGCATATCCATCGAACCGTGCCCCATCGCCGAGTGATCCATGCCGCCGTGGCCCATGCCGGTCGGGGTGAGCATGCCGCTTTGTTGCATGTCGAGCATTTCCTTCTGATGGGCCGCATGCATCGCCGCATTGCCCAGGTTGAATTCGTGCAGTAACTGGCCTTTGTTGACCAGTACGAAACGCACGGTTTCACCGGCTTTAACGTCCAGCGTCTTGGGGCTGAAGGCGATATCGCTCATCTCGACCTGCACCGTACGCGTCGCGCTGGCGGCAGGTGCAGGCTGGCCGAAATCGAAATGAGCCGCCGGTGATGCCATGACCGGCAGGCTCAAGGCCAATAAACAGCCAGCGAGCGACAAACGGATACGTGCGGTCATACTTACTCCCAGAAACAAAAATGTCAGGCTTGGCAGCACTTTAAAATAGCGGCACTGGCATTTAACTGACCGCAAGATTACAACTTTGTCAGCTTGCCCCCGCATAACCTGCACCAAGGTATAAGGCTGAGGTTAATTTTTACGATGAGTCGATCATGAAACTGCTGATTGTCGAAGACCAGGTGAAAACCGGGCAGTACCTGCGCCAGGGCCTGAGCGAGGCCGGGTTCACCACCGAACTGGCGGCCGATGGTATTACCGGGCAACACCTGGCATTGACCGGCGATTATTCGCTGCTGATTCTCGACGTCATGTTGCCCGGGCGCGACGGCTGGCAAATCCTGCAGGCCGTGCGCAGCGCAGGGCTGAGCATACCGGTGCTGTTTTTGACCGCACGCGATGCAGTCGAAGACCGCGTCCACGGCCTGGAACTGGGCGCCGATGATTATCTGGTCAAGCCGTTCGCCTTTTCCGAGTTGCTGGCGCGGGTGCGCAGCCTGCTGCGCCGCGGCAGCAACACCCCCCAGGAAACCAACCTGCAACTGGCCGACCTGCGCCTGGACCTGATCCGTCGCCGCGCCGAGCGCAACGGCCAGCGCATTGACCTTACTGCGAAGGAATTCTCCCTGCTTGAACTGCTGCTGCGCCGTCAGGGCGAAGTGCTGCCCAAGTCCCTGATCGCCTCGCAGGTCTGGGACATGAACTTCGACAGCGACACCAACGTCATCGAAGTGGCAATTCGCCGCTTGCGCCTGAAAATCGACGACAGTCATGAGCAAAAGCTGATCCACACCGTGCGCGGCATGGGTTATGTGCTTGAGGAGCGCAGCAGTTGATGCGCCGCCTGTCCCTGAGCAGTCGCCTGGCCCTGCTGTTTGCCGGCTGTACCGCAGTGGTGTCGCTGTTTGCCGGGGTGCTGTTCGGGCGGGCCAGTGAGGTGCATTTTGTCGAGCTGGACCAGCAACTGATGGAAAGTCGCCTCGCCGTTTTGCGCAGCACGCTGCACGGGGCTGACACCCTGGAGCGCTTCACCCTGCGCCTGCCCGCCCTGCTGCAGGATCTGGCCCATCAGCCGGACCTGGCAGTGCGGGTACGCGGCCCGGACGGGCACCTGTGGTTTGACAGCTCGCCGCGCCTGCCGCTGGAGCTTGAGACACAACCGGGCCTGGGCAGCCTGCAGATCAACGGCACCGATTACCGTGTGCTGGTGCCACAAAACGACAGCCCGGATGCACCGCAACTGACACTGCTGCTCGACATCACCCATCACCAGCACTTTTTGCAGCGCATGCAGCGGCTGATCTGGATGACTGTCGGCCTCTCGGCGCTGGCCACGGCGATTCTCGGCGCCTGGGCTGCCCGTAGCGGCCTGCGCCCCTTGCGGCGCATGAGCGCGATTGCGGCCAGTGTGTCGGCCGACTCGCTCAACTCACGCCTGCCCGAGAAACAAATGCCTGCCGAGCTGGCAGAGCTGGCCGCAGCCTTTAACGCCATGCTGGCGCGACTGGACGATTCATTTCAGCGATTGTCGGCGTTCTCCGCCGATATTGCGCATGAACTGCGCACGCCCCTGTCCAACTTGCTGACCCATACCCAGGTCACCCTGACCCGCCCCCGGGACATTGAAGAATACCGTGAGGCCCTGCACAGCAACCTCGAAGAGCTGCAGTGGATGGCGCAACTGGTCAACGACATGCTGTATCTGGCCAAGGCCGATCACGGCCTGCTGACGCCGCGCCGCGAGCCGCTGGAGCTGGGTCGCGAAGTGGAGGCGCTGCTGGAGTTTTATGCGCTGCTGGCTGAAGACTCGCACATCGAACTGACCGGCGAAGGCAACGCGCACATGCCAGGCGACCGCAGCATGCTGCGCCGCGCCCTATCCAACCTGCTGGATAATGCATTGCGCTATACGCCGGCGGGTGGCGCGATAAGGGTGCTGATTGAGGCTTTGCCGAGCAGCGCACGCATCAGCATCGAGAACACGGGCCCAGGGATTCCTGTAGAACTGCTGCCACGCCTGTTTGACCGGTTTTACCGGGCAGACCCGGCTCGGCGCGAAGGCAGCAGTGAGCATGCGGGGTTGGGGTTGGCGATCACCCAGTCGATTATTCGCGCCCATGGCGGGCAGATTCGTTGTGAGTCGCAGGAGGGGGTAACGCGGTTTGTGATTGAGTTGCCAGCCTGACCGGTTTATTCAACTGTGGGAGCGGGCTTGCCCGCGATGCAGGCGGCGCGGTGCTTAAGTCACACCGCGTCGATGCCATCGCGAGCAAGCCCGCTCCCACAGAACAGTGCAAATTTGATCAGGAATACCGCAACGCATGGGCCGGCTGGATTTTGGCCGCCCGATACGCCGGATACAGCGTGGCCAGAAAGCTTAGCACAAAGCCCGCGCCGCAGATCAACGCCACATCGCCGCCCTGCAGCTCTGATGGCAGATTACTGACAAAGTACACATCGGAACTGAAGATGTGCTGGCCGGTCACCCGCTCCATCCAGCCCACCAGCTCACTGACATTGAGCGCCGCAATCACCCCCAGCACGCCGCCGATCAAGGTGCCGACAATACCGATCACCGTACCCTGCACCATAAAGATGGCCATGATCTGGCGCGGCGTCGCGCCGATGGTGCGCAGGATGGCAATGTCGGCCCCCTTGTCGTTCACCACCATGATCAGCGTGGCGATGATGTTGAAAGCAGCCACGGCCACGATCATCAGCAGCAACAGGCCAATCATGGTTTTTTCCATTTTCATCGCACTGAACAGACTGCCCTGGGTGTGGGTCCAGTCGTCAGCCTTGTAACCATCCCCCAGGCCGGCAGCCACCTGCTGCGACACCTGCGGCGCCGCGTACAGGTCCTTGACCGCCAGGCGCACGCTTTGCACCTGGTTCGGTTCCCAGTGTTGAATCGCCGCGGCATCGGCCATGTGGATCAGGCCCATAGTGCCGTCCAGCTCGGCCCCGACCTTGAAGATGCCCACCACGTTCAAGCGCTGCAGGCGCGGGGTAATTCCCCCCGGTGCAGTACTGGCCTCGGGCACGATCAGGGTGATCTTGTCACCCACACCCAGACGGAAACGCCGCGCAACAATATCGCCCAACACCACGCCATACTCGTCGGGCTTAAGGTCCTGGAGGCTGCCCTGCACGATATGCTGGGTCACGATCGAGACCTTGCCTTCCTGCGCCGGATCGATGCCGCTGATCTGGATCGGCTGCATCGAGCCTTTATAGGACAGCATGCCGTCCAGCTCGGTAAACGGTACGGCTGCCGTCACCTCGGGGTTTTTCATCGCCGCCTCGGCCACCGGGCGCCAGTCATCGATGGGCTTGACGCCAACGATGGTCGCGTGGGGCACCATGCCGAGGATTCGGTTGCTCATTTCACGCTGGAAGCCGTTCATCACCGACAACACCACGATCATTGCCAGCACGCCCAGGGCGAGGCCGATCATCGAGGTCATGGAGATAAACGAAACAAAACGATTGCGGCGCTTGGCGCGGGTATAGCGCGTGCCGATAAAAATCGATAACGGTCTGAACATTCGCGGGCACCGTATAAAAATTGAAGACCCGACGCCCGCTTGCAGGCGTCGGGTTGCGGCCGGTCAGATCGCGGTCAGGCGACCTTCCTGAAGGTGCAATACACGATCCATCTGGCGGGCCAGGCTCATGTCATGGGTCACCACCAGGAACGCAGTGCGCATTGAGGTGCTGAGTTCGAGCATCAGGTCCTGAATGCCTTGCGCGGTGTGGGAATCGAGGTTGCCCGTAGGTTCGTCGAGCATCACCAGCCCCGGCTTGTTGACCAGCGCCCGGGCAATGGCCACGCGCTGGCGCTCGCCACCCGACAGCTCCGCCGGCTTGTGCTCCAGGCGATGGCCCAGGCCGACACGGGTCAACAGCGCCGTGGCCCGCTCACGGGCCTCGGGGATCGCGGTCTTGCCGATCAACAGCGGCATGCAGACGTTTTCCAGGGCGGTGAACTCGGGCAGCAAGTGGTGAAACTGGTACACGAAACCCAGCGAGCGGTTACGCAACAGGCCACGGGCCTTTTCGCCCAGGGCCGACAGTTCTTCACCCGCCAGCCACACACTGCCGCTGGTCGGGGTATCAAGACCGCCGAGCAGGTTGAGCAAGGTACTTTTGCCCGACCCCGAAGTGCCGACGATCGCTACCCGCTCGCCGGGGTGTAATTCAAGCTGCAGGCCCGACAGTACCACCACCGATTCCGGGCCTTCCTCGTAGGACTTGCCCAGGTCACGGCAACTCAACACTGCTTGTTCTTTCATGCCCAACTCACTCATAACGAAGCGCCTGCGCAGGCTGGGTGCGCGCAGCACGCCAGGCCGGGTACAAGGTCGCGAGGAAACTCAGAACCAATGCCGCACCGCACACCATCAACACGTCCTGGGCCTGCAGTTGCGAGGGCAGGTAGTCGATGAAATACACGTCGGCATTGAGAAACTTGTGCCCGATCAGGCCTTCGAGGGCCGAGATCGCGGCGCTGACATTGAGCGCGGCCAGCATCCCGACCACAGCACCGATGGCCGTACCCACCACACCGATAACAGTGCCCTGCACCATAAAGGTGGCCATGATGGTGCCCGGCGTCGCACCCAGGGTGCGCAGGATGGCGATATCGCCCTTCTTGTCATTGACCACCATCACCAGCGTGGAAATGATATTGAACGCAGCCACGGCCACAATCAGCAGCAACAGCAGGCCGATCATGGCTTTTTCCATGCGGATGGCCTGGTACAGGTTGCCGTGGGTGCGTGTCCAGTCGCGGGCGTAATACTGGCTCTCGCCGAGCTGCTGGGCGATTTCCCACGCGGTACGCGGAGCCTGGAACAGGTCATCGAACTTCAGCCGCAGGCCCTGCACCTGGTCAGGTTTCCAGCGTTGCAAGCGCGCCAGGTCCTGCAGGTTGGTGATGCCCAGGTAACCGTCGATTTCACCGGCGCCGACATGAAAAATGCCCTGCACGGTAAAGCGCTTCATGCGCGGGAACATCCCCGCTGGCGTCACCGTGACTTCCGGTGCAACGAAGGTCAGCTTGTCGCCGACGCTCACGCCGAGCTTTTTCGCTGCCTTGTCGCCGATGATGATGCCGAAGCTGCCAGGGGTCAGCGAGTCGAGCTGGCCCTGCTGCATAAACCGGTCAATGATCGAGACATTGCGTTCCTGCGCCGGGTCGATGGCATTGAGCAGGACTTTCTGCACATTGCCATCATTGGTCAGCAAACCCTGCATCTGGGTAAACGGCGCAACCGCCTCCACCTTGGGGTTCTGCTTGACCTTCGCAGCCAGGCTTTGCCAGTCACTGATCGGTTGATCGCCGACGATGGTCGCGTGGGGCACCATGCCCAGCACGCGGGTGCGCATCTCATGATCGAAGCCGTTCATCACCGACAGCACCACAATCATCACGACCACGCCAAGGGCGAGCCCGATCATCGAGGTCAGGGAAATAAACGACACAAAATGATTGCGACGCTTTGCACGGGTATAACGCGTGCCAATAAATAACGAGAGAGGTCTGAACATGTCGGGGCTTGTTCGAGGGAAAAGAAGACGTCCTTGTGGCGGGGCCTGATAAGCAGCTTTACACTCAGACCACAGCCGCCATCATGGGTTCGCCATGTCGACATTAGATGAAGCAGATCGCCGCGAATACTACCGTATCGAGGATATGATCGCACTGGAAATAACCCCGCTGGCAGCCGCCGAAGCCGCGAGCGGCGAAGTGTTGCAGGATGCGTCGCCGCTGTTCAATTTGCTCAGTGAACTGCACCTGAGTGAATTCGAGTCCCAGCACCTGCTGCGCCAGATCAGCGAACGCGACCGCACCCTTTCCAGCTACCTCAAGACCCTGAACAAACGGGTCGAACTGCTCAGCCAGATCGTTGCCCAGACCGTATTGGGCAAGATCGGCGAGTTGCAGCCGGTGCAGCTTTCCGAAGGCGGCATCGAATTTGAGCACCCGCAGCCCTGCGCGGCAGGCAGCCATCTGTCGATAAAACTGGTACTGATGCCCCAGGCCCTGGGCTTGCTGCTGCGCGCCCGCGTAGTCGATTGCCAGGCAAAGGCTGGCGGTTACCGGATCAACACTGAATTCGAGTCCCTCACCGATACCCAGCGTCAGCTTCTGGCGCGCTACATTCTGCAAAAACAGGCCCAGGCCCGACGCCTGGCCCGCGAGCAGCAAGAGTCCGCGGGCGAGTAACCCGGAACCGGCGACCACTAGGTACAAGGAGCAAATGTGACCCTGATTTATGGCCATCGCGGCGCCAAAGGCGAAGCACCGGAAAACACCCTTGCCAGCTTTGAGCAATGCCTCAAGCATGGCGTGCGTCGCTGTGAACTCGACCTGCACCTGTCAAAGGACGGTGAGCTGATGGTCATCCATGACCCGACGCTCAAACGCACCACGGACCGGCGCGGCAAGGTCATCGAGCACACTGCCGCCGACCTGGTGACCTATGACGCACGCAAGGGCGGCCCGGGCTGGCTGCAGCCGTGCCCGATCCCGCGTCTGGAAGAGCTGTTTGAAAAGTGCGACTTCGAGCACTGGCAGCTGGAAGTCAAAAGCGCCTCGCGCACCCGTGCGGCAACCACCGTACTGGCAATTCGCGAGATGGCAGTGCGCCATGGCCTGATGGACAAGGTCACGGTCACCTCAAGTTCGCGGGAAGTGCTCAAGGCCGCCGTGGAATTGACCCCCGACCTGTCGCGTGGGCTGGTGGCCGAATACGCCTGGCTCGACCCGATCAAGGTCGCCCAGAGCTATGGCTGTGACATGCTGGCGTTGAACTGGACACTCTGTACCCCCGAGCGCCTGGAGAAGGCCCAGCGTCAGGGTTTGCATGTGTCGGTATGGACAGTCAACGAACCTGCGCTGATGCGCAGGCTCGCCGACTTCGGCGTAGATAGCCTGATTACAGACTTTCCCGGTTTGGCCACTGCCACCCTCGGGAATGGCTGAAATCGGTCTCCCCGGCCGGCTCAGGCCACCGGCCGGAGCCGCTCAAAAAAGCCGGTTGAGACCATCGTAAGCAGCTACCCGATAGGCTTCGGCCATGGTCGGGTAGTTGAACGTGGTGTTGACGAAGTATTTCAGGGTATTGAGTTCGCCCGGCTGGTTCATGATCGCCTGGCCGATGTGCACGATCTCCGACGCCTGATAACCGAAGCAGTGAACGCCCAGCACTTCCAGGGTTTCACGGTGGAACAGGATTTTCAGCATGCCCTGGGGCTCACCGGCAATCTGCGCACGCGCCATGCTCTTGAAGAAGGCCTTGCCCACTTCATACGGCACCTTGGCCTGGGTCAGCTCCTGCTCGTTCTTGCCGATCGAGCTGATCTCGGGAATCGTGTAGATGCCGGTCGGCACGTCATTGACGAAGCGCCAGCTGCCGTTATCAACGATGCTGCCCGCTGCCGAACGACCCTGGTCGTGGGCGGCACTGGCCAGGCTTGGCCAGCCGATCACATCGCCTGCGGCGTAGATGTTCGGCACCGTGGTGCGATAGTTCTCGTCAACCGTGATCTGGCCACGGCCATTGGCCTTGATGCCGATGTTTTCCAGGCCCAGCAGGTCAGTGTTGCCGGTACGGCCATTGCACCAGAGCAAGGCGTCGGCCTTGATCTTCTTGCCCGATTTCAGATGCAGGATCACGCCGTTTTCGACGCCTTCAACCCGCTCGTACTCTTCGTTGTGGCGCACGGTGATGTTGTTGTTGCTGAAGTGGTAGCTCAGCGCCTGGGAGATCTCGGAATCGAGGAAGCTCAGCAGTTGCTCGCGGTTGTCCACCAGCTCGACCAGCACACCCAGGCCACTGAAGATCGATGCATATTCGCAACCGATCACGCCGGCGCCGTACACGATCAGCTTGCGCGGGGTGTGGCCCAGGCTGAGGATGGTGTCGCTATCGTAGATGCGCGAGTGAGTGAAATCGATATCGGCCGGGCGATAAGGACGCGAGCCGGTGGCCACGATGATTTGCTTGGCCATCAGGGTTTCAACCACGCCATTGGCGCAGACCACTTCGATGGTTTGCTCGTCGGTGAAGCTGCCGGTGCCGAAGAACAGGTCTACGCGGTTGCGGGCATAGTAGCCGGTACGCGAGGCAACCTGCTTGGAGATGACTTTTTCGGCGCTCTTGAGAACGTCCGGGAACGAGAACCAGCGTGGCTCACCAATGGCCCGGAACATCGGGTTGGTGTTGAACTGCATGATCTGGCGAACCGAGTGACGCAGGGCTTTGGACGGGATGGTGCCCAAGTGCGTGCAGTTGCCACCGACCTGGCGCCGGCTGTCGACCATCGCGACCTTGCGCCCTGCTTTTGCGGCGTTCATTGCCGCACCTTCTCCTGCCGGGCCGGAACCCAGTACCACTACGTCGTAGTTGTAGACAGCCATGCGTACTCCTCAGAACAGGCCGTGGCACCGCTTTGGGCACCTACGGCTAAATCATGTCGCGGCCAGCGCCATGAAGGATCAAAACGTGGGGCACAGTCTATAGAAGCCTGAACGCCGCGAACATTAACCCTTGGTCTGGTCGTTGGCTATTTTTGTGTTCACTACATCTACATAGAGCGCAAAAGCCTGCGTAGCAGCTGCCGCAGGCTGCGTTCGGCGGCGAAGCCGTCGTAAATACGGGCACGGCGAGAAGTCAGCTAAGATTGGTTCTCCGGTTTTACGATCGCTGCGTAATCGAACGCAGCCTGCGGCAGCTGCTACGGCATGGCCAAGCCGCATACTTGGCAAAACCTCTCACAACCCATCGATCAGAGCCCATCCACCATGCGCCAGATGTTGATCGTATTGTTGCTGCTCTACTCCACCACCAGCCTGGCCGACGAGTCAGCGCGATTAAAAGAAGCCAACTTCCCGCCCCAATGGCGCGACGGTAATCAGGTCATGGCGCGTAAAGGCCAGATCGTACTGACCTACCTCTGGGCCGATATTTATGCCGCCGCCCTCTTCACTCAGCCCGACATCAACCCGCAACAGGCCTTTGACGAACAGCACGACCTGCGCCTGGAGCTGTTCTACCTGCGTGATCTGAAGCACAGCGATATCACCCGGGCCTCTGCCACCATCCTCAAGCGCCAACAACCCGCGGCCATCCTGGACCGCCTCGACGCCCCGCTAAAACAACTGCAAGCCAGCTTCGGCGATATCAAACGCGGCGATCGCTACGCCCTGGACTACAACCCGCAACGCGGGCTGAAGCTGGAGCGCAACGGCCAGGTCATTTTCACCAGCCAGAATCATCAACTGGCCAAAATCTACCTGGGCATCTGGCTGGCTCCCGAAGGCCTGCCCGACACACTGCGCCTGGACCTGCTTGCACAAAGGCCCTAGCCCGCCCGTGTAGCGCCAACAAATGTTGCCTACATACTTTGTTACACATATGGTTACAAAACTGTTTTGCACCATGGCGCAGGCCATGGCCTTGCAGTGTGGACGAGTAAAAACACGGATTGCGCATAAAAACAGATAATAGCGGGTGATTTCTGATGGCCTCCAGTACGGGCAAAGGCAAGGCGATTTTTCGCGTTGTCAGCGGTAACTTCCTAGAGATGTTCGACTTTATGGTCTTTGGCTTTTACGCCACGGCCATTGCCAAAACCTTCTTCCCAAGCGATAGCGCTTTTGCCTCACTGATGCTCGCCCTGGCCACCTTCGGTGCCGGCTTTCTTGCGCGCCCGCTGGGTGCGATATTTCTCGGTGCCTATATCGACCGGCATGGCCGCCGCAAAGGCCTGATCATTACCCTGGCCCTGATGGCAATGGGCACCGTGCTGATCGCCTGCGTGCCGGGCTACGCCACCCTGGGTGTTGCAGCGCCCCTGCTGGTGTTGCTCGGACGCTTGCTGCAAGGCTTTTCGGCAGGCGTGGAACTGGGCGGCGTGTCGGTGTACCTGGCGGAAATCGCCACACCGGGGCGCAAGGGTTTCTTCGTCAGTTGGCAATCGGCTAGCCAGCAGGCTGCCGTGGTGTTTGCCGGTTTGCTGGGGGTTGGCCTCAACCACTGGCTAAGCCCTGAAGAAATGGGTGAATGGGGCTGGCGCATTCCGTTTCTGCTGGGCTGCATGATCGTGCCGGTGATCTTTGTGATCCGCCGCTCGATGGAAGAAACCCCTGAATTCGAAGCGCGCAAACATCACCCTACCCTGCGTGAAATCCTTCGCTCGGTCAGCCAGAACTTTGGCCTGGTACTGGGCGGCATGGCGCTGGTGGTAATGACCACCGTGTCGTTCTACCTGATCACCGCCTATACCCCGACCTTCGGCAAGGCCGAGCTGCACCTGTCGGATTTCGATGCCTTGCTGGTGACCGTGTGCATTGGCCTGTCGAACTTTTTCTGGCTGCCGGTCATGGGCTCGCTGTCGGACAAGATCGGGCGCAAACCGCTGCTGCTGGGGGCGACCATCCTGGCGATCCTGACCGCTTACCCGGCTCTGTCCTGGCTGGTGGCCAACCCGAGCTTCAGCCATCTGCTGATTGTCGAGCTGTGGCTGTCGTTCCTGTACGGCTCGTATAACGGAGCGATGGTGGTTGCCCTGACCGAAATCATGCCGGTTGAAGTGCGTACTACCGGTTTCTCCCTGGCCTACAGCCTGGCGACCGCGACCTTTGGTGGCTTTACCCCGGCGGCCTGCACCTACCTGATCCATGCCCTGGACAACAAGGCCGCCCCCGGCCTGTGGCTGACCGGCGCGGCGGTACTGGGCCTGATCGCCACCGTGGTGTTGTTCCGTGGCAATCAGCATCAGTTGCGTACAGAGCAATCGGCAGTGGCCAGCAACGCCTGACCTCAGTGGGAGCGGGCTTGCTCGCGATACTGGCGACGCGGTCGGCCTGAACAACCGCGCTGATCCCATCGCGAGCAAGCCCGCTCCCACAGGTTTCCCGCACACACAAAAACGCCCCGACAAGTCGGGGCGTTTTCAGTTGCAGCGGTTGCTTAGCGCGGGAACGCTGGCGGGTTAACCCCGGCCATGTCTTCCATCACGCGTACTACTTGGCAGCTGTAACCGAATTCGTTGTCGTACCAAACGTACAGAACAACGCGGTTGTCATTGCAGATAGTCGCTTCAGCATCCACCACACCAGCGTGACGCGAACCCACGAAGTCAGTGGACACCACTTCCTGGGAGCTCACGAAGTCGATTTGCTTGTGCAGATCGGAGTGCAGCGCCATGTGACGCAGGTACTCGTTCATTTCTTCACGGGTAGCCGGCTTCTCAAGGTTCAGGTTGAGGATGGCCATCGACACGTTCGGCGTCGGAACACGGATCGCGTTACCGGTCAGCTTGCCGGCCAGCTCAGGCAATGCCTTGGCAGCAGCGGTAGCAGCACCGGTCTCGGTGATCACCATGTTCAGCGCGGCACTACGGCCACGACGATCGCCCTTGTGGAAGTTGTCGATCAGGTTCTGGTCGTTGGTGTACGAGTGAACCGTTTCAACGTGACCGTTAACGATGCCGAACTTGTCGTTGACAGCCTTGAGCACCGGCACGATGGCGTTGGTGGTGCAGGATGCCGCCGATACGATCTTGTCGTCTGCGGTGATTTCGCCGTGGTTGATGCCGTGAACGATGTTCTTCAGCTTGCCCTTGCCCGGAGCGGTCAGGACCACGCGGTCGATACCAGGGCACTGCAAGTGCTGGCCCAGGCCGTCGGCGTCACGCCATACACCGGTGTTGTCCACCAGCAAGGCGTTCTGGATACCGTACTGGGTGTAATCCACCTCGGTCGGGTTCTTCGCGTAGATCACCTGGATCAGGTTGCCGTTGGCAGTGATGGTGTTGTTGGCTTCATCGACCACGATGGTGCCATCGAACGGGCCATGTACCGAGTCACGACGCAGCAGGCTGGCACGCTTGACCAGATCGTTGTCGGCGCCTTTGCGCACGACGATGGCACGCAGGCGCAGGCCGTCGCCACCACCGGTTTTTTCGATCAGGATGCGCGCCAGCAGACGACCGATACGACCGAAGCCGTACAGCACAACGTCAGTGCCTTTACGTGCAGAAGCATTTTGCTGACCCACTACATCGGCCAGTTCTTCGCGTACAAACTGCTCAGCCGTGCGGCCATTGCCTTCGGCCTTGAATTTCACGGCCAGCTTGCCCAGGTCTACCGAGGCAGCGCCGAGCTTGAGCTCGCTCATTGCCTTGAGCAGCGGGAAAGTTTCGTGCACGGACAATTCGATGTCATCGGACTGACGATGGCGAGCAAAGCGGTGAGCCTTGAGAATCGCAATGACTGAACGGTTGATCAGGCTGCGGCCATAGATCGAGCTAACCACATTGTTATTGCGGTAAAGCTGACCGATAAGCGGAATCATCGCTTCTGCGAGTGCTTCACGGTCGATCCATTCACCAAGACACTGGTCGGGCTTCTGAGTCACGGGAACCTTCCACATGTAGGGGCTGAAAAAAGGGGCTACATTATGCCGCTGCACCCCTGCAGGGGCAATGCACGCCTGTCACACGGCTTTACTGAAACGATTAAGCATCAATAAATATAGGCGAATATTTTTTTAACACTGGCCTTTTTACCGGCCTGCAAGCCTTGCACAGCGCCTCTGGCACCCCCATGTTGAGTACCACGCGCTGTTTTGCGCAGCGGTTACAGACTGCAACTGACAGCCAACCCCTTGGCCCGTTACAATTGCCGACTTTGTCGCAACGCTTGGAGCTCAACCTTCCGTGCCCGTCCTGCGTCTACCGAAACTCCCTGCCACGGCAGGTAAACAGCACTGGAGCAATCTGCCCGGTGCCGCCCTGAGCCTCGCGATTGCCGAGGCCGCCAGCGCCGCCAGGCGCTTCACCCTGCTCCTGACCGCCGACAGCCAAAGTGCCGAACGCCTTGAGCAAGAGCTGAGGTTCTTTGCGCCCGAGTTGCCGGTGCTGCATTTCCCCGACTGGGAAACCCTGCCCTACGACCTGTTCTCGCCGCACCAGGACATCATCTCCCAGCGTATCGCCAGCCTTTACCGGTTGCCGGAGCTGAGTCATGGCGTTTTGGTAGTGCCGGTGACCACCGCCCTACATCGCCTGGCCCCGACCAAGTTCCTGCTCGGCAGCAGCCTGGTGCTGGATATCGGCCAGAAGCTGGACGTGGAGCAAATGCGCACCCGCCTTGAGGCCAGTGGCTATCGATGCGTCGATACGGTGTATGAACATGGCGAATTCGCCGTGCGCGGCGCGCTGATCGATCTGTTCCCGATGGGCAGCAAACTGCCTTACCGGATCGACCTGTTCGACGACGAAATCGAGACCCTGCGCACCTTCGACCCCGAGACCCAGCGCTCGATCGACAAGGTTGAATCGGTGCGCCTGCTGCCGGCGCGTGAGTTCCCGTTGCAAAAAGACGCGGTAACCCGCTTCAAGGCGCGCTTTCGCGAGCGTTTTGATGTCGACTTCCGCCGCTGCCCGATCTTTCAGGACTTGAGCAGCGGTATTACTCCCGCAGGTATCGAGTACTACCTGCCGCTGTTTTTCGATGAAACCTCGACCCTGTTCGACTATTTGCCGGCTGACACGCAAGTGTTCTCGCTGCCAGGCATTGAACAGGCCGCCGAGAACTTCTGGTCTGACGTACGCAACCGCTACGAAGAGCGCCGCATCGATCCGTCGCGGCCACTGTTACCGCCGGCCGAATTGTTCCTGCCGGTTGAAGACTGCTTCGCCCGTCTTAAAAGCTGGCCGCGGGTGGTTGCCAGCCAGGATGACGTGGACACCGGCAGCAGCCGTGAACGCTTCCCGGCACAACCGCTGCCCAACCTGGCCATCGAAGCCAAGGCCAACCAGCCATTGGCGGCCCTGTCCGGTTTCCTCGAACAGTTTGATGGTCGCGTGCTGTTTACCGCCGAATCGGCCGGGCGCCGCGAAGTGCTGCTCGAACTGCTGGAACGCCTCAAGCTGCGGCCTAAAACAGTCGACAGCTGGCCCGACTTCGTGGCCAGCAAACATCGCCTGGCGATCACCATCGCCCCGCTGGATGAAGGCCTGCTGCTCGACGACCCGGCGCTGGCACTGATTGCCGAAAGCCCGCTGTTCGGCCAGCGCGTAATGCAGCGCCGGCGCCGGGAAAAGCGCGCCGACGCCAATAACGATGCGGTGATCAAGAACCTCACCGAGCTGCGCGAAGGCGCCCCCGTGGTGCATATCGACCACGGTGTGGGCCGTTATCAGGGCCTGGCGACCCTGGAAGTGGACAATCAGGTGGCCGAGTTCCTGACCCTGGAATACGCCGAAGGCGCCAAGCTCTATGTGCCCGTAGCCAACCTGCACCTGATCGCCCGCTACACCGGCAGCGATGATGAGCTGGCGCCGCTGCACCGCCTGGGCTCGGAAACCTGGCAAAAAGCCAAGCGCAAGGCCGCCGAGCAAGTGCGCGACGTGGCTGCCGAGCTGCTCGACATCTACGCCCGCCGTGCCGCCCGCGAAGGTTATGCCTTTGCCGACCCGAAAGCCGATTACGCCACGTTCAGCGCCGGCTTCCCGTTCGAAGAAACCCCGGACCAGCAGACCACCATCGAAGCCGTACGCGCCGACATGCTGTCGCCCAAGCCGATGGACCGCCTGGTGTGCGGCGACGTCGGCTTCGGCAAGACCGAAGTGGCCATGCGCGCGGCATTTATCGCCGTCCACGGTGGCCGTCAGGTGGCCATTCTGGTGCCCACCACCCTTCTCGCCCAGCAGCACTACAACAGCTTCCGCGACCGTTTTGCCGACTGGCCGGTGACAGTGGAGGTGATGAGCCGCTTCAAGTCGGCCAAAGAGATCAACCAGGCGGTGGCCGACTTGGCCGAAGGCAAGATCGATATCGTGATCGGCACCCACAAGCTGCTGCAGGACGACGTCAAGATCAAAAACCTGGGCCTGGTGATCATCGACGAGGAACACCGCTTCGGCGTTCGCCAGAAAGAACAGCTCAAGGCCTTGCGCAGTGAAGTCGACATCCTGACCCTCACCGCCACGCCCATCCCGCGCACGCTGAACATGGCCGTGTCAGGCATGCGCGATCTGTCGATCATCGCCACGCCACCGGCGCGCCGGCTGTCGGTGCGCACGTTCGTCATGGAACAGAACAAAAGCACGGTCAAAGAGGCGCTGCTGCGTGAGTTGCTGCGCGGCGGGCAGGTCTACTACCTGCACAACGACGTCAAGACTATCGAGAAATGCGCCGCCGAACTGGCCGAGCTGGTGCCTGAAGCACGGATCGGCATCGGTCACGGGCAGATGCGCGAACGCGAACTCGAACAGGTGATGAGCGACTTTTATCACAAGCGCTTCAACGTGCTGATCGCCTCGACCATCATCGAGACCGGGATCGACGTGCCCAGCGCCAACACCATCATCATCGAGCGCGCCGACAAGTTCGGCCTGGCGCAACTGCACCAGCTGCGCGGTCGCGTCGGGCGCAGCCACCACCAGGCCTATGCTTACCTGCTGACGCCGCCGCGCCAGCAGATTACCGGCGACGCGCAAAAACGCCTGGAAGCCATCGCCAATACCCAGGACCTGGGTGCCGGCTTTGTACTGGCCACCAATGACCTGGAAATCCGTGGTGCTGGCGAATTGCTGGGGGATGGTCAAAGCGGCCAGATCCAGGCGGTCGGCTTTACCCTGTACATGGAAATGCTCGAACGTGCGGTCAAGTCGATCCGCAAGGGCGAGCAGCCCAACCTCGACCAGCCGCTGGGCGGTGGCCCGGAAATCAACCTGCGGGTACCCGCGCTGATTCCCGAGTCGTACCTGCCGGATGTGCATGCGCGACTGATCCTCTACAAGCGCATCGCATCGGCCACCGATGAAGAGGGCCTCAAGGACTTGCAGGTGGAGATGATCGACCGCTTTGGCCTGCTCCCCGAGCCGACCAAGAACCTGGTACGCATCACCCTGCTCAAGCTGCAGGCCGAGCAACTGGGCATCAAGAAAGTCGACGCCGGCCCGCAAGGCGGACGCATCGAGTTTGCCGCCGATACCCCGGTCGACCCGATGGTGTTGATCAAATTGATCCAGGGCCAGCCCAACCGCTACAAGTTCGAGGGCGCAACCCTGTTCAAGTTCATGGTGCCGATGGAGCGCCCGGAAGAACGCTTCAATACCATTGAGGCGCTGTTCGAGCGTCTGACGCCGAAGTCTTCCTGAATGAAAAACCCATGCCCCTGAGCCCCACTGCCCGACTGACCAAGCCGCTTGCCGCGACTTGGGTCAGTCGCTTCAAGGAACAAAGCCTTGAGCGTGGCCGACGCTACGCCAAGGAAAATCGGGTCAGGATCGTCCAGATCGGCGACAGACTAATTACTGCCAGCTGTCAGGGCTCGGGTGAAAACACCTACCGCCAAACCATTGAACTGCGCGAATCGGCCAAAGGCACCTTGCTGCTGGTCAGCGCTCACTGCACCTGCCCTGTGCGGGTCAATTGCAAGCACACCGCTGCTGTCTTACTGAAGATTGAAGAAACCTTGAACTACCCCGCCGCTGCTCAGGATGCCGAGCTTCTGGAAAAGCTCCAGGCCGTACTCGACTCACGTCGCCCCAACAATCTGCCCGAGCAACTGGTCGACGACGTGCAACCCGTGCCGCGGCTGTGGCTGGCCAGTGCCGAATTCAGCGCCTTCGAGCCGCGCAACGGCAGGATGCAGCGCTATATCCAGCACCGTGCCGCCCTGTCGTTCAACTACCTGGACCAGTACGTCAGCGGGCAAAAGAACGCTGACATCCTGCTGCGCCAGGAACAGCAAACCCTGCGCATCAAGCGCAAGCCCGAGGTCGAAAACCGCTACCGCGAGCAACTGCGCAGCCTGGGCTTCAAAATCGCCACGCGCCAGAGCAAGGCCCTGCCCGAAAGCGCTGGCGAACTGTTTGAGCTGGTCAATGACAGCGCCTGGCTGAATTTCACCCTCAACCAGCTGCAAAGCCTGAGCGATCAGGGCTGGGAGTTGCAGATCGATGAAGATTTCGGCTTTGACCTGACCCCGGTCGAAGACTGGTATGCCACTGTCGATGAAGCCCCGGAACGCGACTGGTTCGACCTGGAGCTGGGCATCATCGTCAATGGCCAGCACCTGAGCCTGCTGCCGATCCTGCTCAACCTGATGCGCTCCCACAGCGACCTGCTCAACCGCGAAAAACTGGCCCGGCGCAAGGATGACGAACTGATCCTGGTGAATATCCCGGCCAACCCGGCCAGCGGCCATGGTCCGCTGCAGGTTGCGCTGCCGTATGGGCGACTCAAACCGGTACTGGCGACTCTGGATGAGTTTTATCTGGGCGAGCCGGACGCCACTTCGCTGCGGATCAAAAGTGCCGATGCACCGCGCCTCAACGCACTGGATGCCCTGCCCCTGCGCTGGGAAGGCGGCGAGCAGATTCGCGGCTTCGCCCAGCGCCTGCGTGACATCAAGGATTTCAGCGTCGAAGCCCCCGAAGGGCTCAATGCCAATTTGCGCCCTTATCAGCTCGAAGGCCTGAGCTGGATGCAGTCCTTGCGCCAGCTGGAGGTGGGCGGCGTGCTGGCCGATGACATGGGCCTGGGCAAAACCCTGCAAACATTGGCGCATATTCTGTGCGAAAAGAACGCTGGCCGCCTGGATCGCCCGGCGATGGTGGTGATGCCCACCAGCCTGATCCCCAACTGGCTGGACGAGGCCGCGCACTTCACCCCGCAACTCAAGGTGCTGGCGCTGTATGGCGCCACGCGCAAAAAGCACTTTGCGCACCTCAATGACTACGACGTGATTCTGACCACCTACGCCTTGCTGCCCAAGGACATCGAGCATCTGGCAAAACTGCCGCTGCACCTGCTGGTGCTGGACGAAGCGCAGTACATCAAGAACCCCGGCAGCAAGGCCACCGAGGCGGCCTGCGAGCTGGTTGCACGCCAGCGCCTGTGCCTGAGCGGCACCCCACTGGAAAACCATCTGGGCGAGCTGTGGTCGCTGTTCCACTTCCTGCTGCCGGGCTGGCTGGGCGACGTCAAGACCTTCAACCGCGACTACCGTGTGCCTATCGAACGCCAAGGCAGCGACGAACGCCTGCAGCATCTCAATGCACGGATCAAACCGTTTTTGCTGCGCCGCACCAAGGAGCAGGTCGCCACCGAACTGCCGCCCAAGACCGAAATCATACACTGGGTCGATCTCAACGAGGCCCAGCGTGACGTATACGAAACCATGCGTCTGGCGATGGATAAAAAAGTGCGCGACGAAATCACCCGCAAAGGCGTGGGGCGCAGCCAGATCATCATTCTCGAAGCACTGCTGAAACTGCGCCAGGTGTGTTGCGACCTGCGCCTGGTCAGCGACACCCCGCCGAAAAAAGGCAGCACCTCAGGCAAGCTCGACAGCCTGATGCTGATGCTCGAAGAACTGTTTGCCGAAGACCGACGCATCCTGCTGTTTTCACAATTCACCTCGATGCTGGGGCTGATCGAGGCCGAGCTGAAAAAACGCAAGGTGCCCTACGCCATCCTCACCGGGCAAACCCGCGACCGGCGCACGCCGGTCAAGGACTTCCAGAGCGGCAAGCTGCAGATCTTCCTGATCAGCCTCAAGGCGGGTGGCGTTGGCTTGAACCTGACCAAAGCCGACACGGTGATTCACTACGACCCGTGGTGGAACCCGGCGGCAGAAAATCAGGCCACCGACCGTGCCTACCGCATTGGCCAGGAAAAACCGGTGTTTGTGTACAAGATGATTGCCCGCGGCACCGTAGAAGAGAAAATCCAGCACTTGCAGCAGGAGAAATCGGATTTGGCGGCAGGAGTACTGGACGGGCGAATAGCCGGGGACTGGAAACTGCAGGATGACGACATCGACGCACTGTTTGCGCCGCTGCCGCCTAAAACTGAAAAGCGCTGAAAATTGCACACCCCTATTGTGGGAGCGGGCTTGCTCGCGATGGTATCGCCTCGGTGTTTCAGACAGGCCGAGGCGCCTGCATCGCGAGCAAGCCCGCTCCCACAATTCATCGGCAAGTCTTAGCCAGCCAGCACCCGCGCCAACGTCGCTTTGACCTTGCCCATGCCGTCATGCAGCGCCTGCTCGATTTCAGCCATGGTGATAATCGCCGTCGACTTGCCCGCCGCCGGGTTGACCACCAGCGCCAGGCACGCGTAATCCAGTTCCAGCTCGCGGGCCAGAGCAGCTTCCGGCATGCCGGTCATGCCCACAATGTCGCAACCGTCACGCTCAAGACGAGCAATCTCTGCCACGGTCTCAAGACGCGGCCCCTGGGTCGCGGCATAAACGCCGTGGCTGCTGTAGGAACACCCCTCGGCTGCCAGCGCGCCAATTAACTGCTCACGCAACGACTCGGTGTAGGGATAGCTGAAGTCGATATGGGTCACATGCTCCAGATCACCGGCAAAATAGGTGTGTTCGCGACCGCTGGTGTAGTCGATCAACTGGTGCGGCACGCAAAAATGCCCGGTACCCATCGCCATGTGGATACCACCCACCGCATTGACCGCCAGAATCGCCTCGGCCCCGGCCTGCTTCAGCGCCCACAGGTTGGCGCGGTAGTTGACCTGATGCGGCGGCACCCGGTGCGGGTGGCCGTGGCGGGCCAGGAACAACACTTCGCGCCCGCCGAATTCACCGATCTGGATATCGGCCGAGGTCGGCCCGTAAGGCGTGTCCAGCGCCAGGGAGCGGCTGATGGTCAGCCCTTCCAGCTGGGTAAGCCCCGTGCCGCCGATAATTGCGTAAACCGTCATTGAGGCAGATCCCTTAATCAATTAATTGAGCATCTTTGAGTGCGCCCATCGCTACCCGCCAGCGCGGGCTCTGCCGATAATCGGTGCTGGCCCAGGCCTGACCGCGCATGCGCGCAATGCGCGGCGACGGCGTTACCTTCAGGCGCTGGGCCGCAGTCAGCGCCAGCTCTGCCGCTGCACGGTCGTTGCACACCAGCCCCATGTCGCAACCGGCCGTCAGGGCCGCCTCGATGCGGCTGGCGGCATCACCCACCACATGGGCACCTGCCATCGACAGGTCGTCACTGAAAATCACCCCGTCGAACTGCAGCTCGCCGCGCAAGATATCCTGCAGCCAGCGGCGGGAGAAGCCTGCTGGCTGGCTGTCGACTTGCGGATAGATCACATGGGCCGGCATGACGGCTGCCAGTTGTTTGCTCAAGCGGGCAAAGGGCACCAGGTCATGGGCACGGATCTGCTCCAGGCTGCGCTCATCAGTAGGGATGGCTACATGAGAATCAGCTTCAGCCCACCCATGCCCCGGAAAATGCTTACCGGTGGCAGCCATGCCCGCATCGTTCATCCCGCGAATAAATGCCCCGGCCAAAACAGCGGCGCGCTCGGGGTCGCCCTCGAACGAGCGGCTGCCCACCACCGCACTGCGCTGATAGTCCAGGTCCAGAACCGGGGCAAAGCTCAAGTCCAGCCCCACCGCCAGTACTTCAGTGGCCATGATCCAGCCACATTGCTCGGCCAGATACTCGGCATTGGGGTTGTCGGCAATCGCGCGCATGGCAGGCAGGCGCACAAAGCCCTGGCGCAGGCGCTGCACCCGGCCGCCTTCCTGGTCCACCGCCAGCAGCAGGTCCGGGCGCACGGCGCGAATTGACGCACTCAGCTCGCGCACCTGGCGCGGGTGTTCGATATTGCGTGCAAAGATGATCAACCCACCCACTTCAGGCTGGCGCAGCAATTGCCGGTCTTCAGCCGTCAGCCAGGTACCGGCGACGTCTACCATCAAGGAGCCTTGCAAGGCAGAACTCATGGGAAATCCTTAAGAAAGAGAGCGCTTGTTGCCCGGTCCGGATGCGCGGGCACGGGCCTGCGCGCCGCACTCCAGAGAGGCAGCGACGAATCGACAGACGGGAACAAGACAGGGCTGGGCATGGCAGCTAGCTTAGCGGAACAAAGCTGCCGCGCCCACCCGCAGCAGGTCAAACCTTGGCGCTGACCGGTGCGGTTTTACTGCGCGGGCGAAGCTGGGCACTGGCCATTGCCGGATCCGTGACGCCGCTCTCGGCACGCATGCCGGCCGCGAGGAACGGCACCATCAGGCGCATGACCTGCTCGATCGAGGTGTTGACGCCAAAATCGGTCTCGGCAATGGCACGCAACGCCTTGATCCCGGACATGCTGAAGGCCGCGGCGCCGAGCATGAAATGCACGCGCCAGAACAGCTCGATGGGCGGGATCTGCGGGGCCGCTTCGTTGACCAGCAACATGTAGCGACGGAACACCTTGCCGTACATGTCTTCAAGGTAGCGGCGCAAATGGCCCTGGCTCTGGCTAAAGGCCAGCCCGAGCAAGCGCATGAAGATCGACAGGTCGTTGCCGCTGCGTGGCTGGATCACCAGCGCCTGCTCGACCAGCATCTCCAGCAACTCCTCAAGCGTCGGACGATTCTCCGGCTTGCCCTGACGGCGCTCCAGCTCACGGTCCAGGTTGGCACAGAATGGCCCCAGGAAGCGTGAGAACACCGCCTGGATCAGCGCTTTCTTTGAACCAAAATGGTAATTGACCGCCGCCAGATTGACCCCGGCCTTGCTGGTAATCAGCCGCAATGAGGTTTCAGCAAACCCTTTTTCCGCGAACAGCTGCTCGGCAGCATCAAGGATACGTTCAACGGTTTCCGACTGGGCCATGACTACTCCGCCTGACAAACATTTAAACACTTGTTTGAAACATACGTTTCAGCTTGTGAAAAGTCAAGATGACGTATTCGTTTTGCGACCGGGCGGTTTCGCATTTAACCACAGCCTCGGCCAGCCAGGCCCCACCTGATAAAGTGCGGGCCACGCGACCTGGCAATGACCGTCCAGCGGACTGCCGGAAATGGATGATTGCCAATACGCCTTCACTGTATATAATCCCAGTCACTGTATAAAAAGACAGAGCGATCATCATGTTAAAACTGACGCCACGCCAAGCTGAGATCCTGGCTTTCATCAAGCGATGCCTGGATGACAACGGATACCCGCCCACCCGTGCCGAGATCGCACAGGAACTGGGTTTCAAGTCCCCCAACGCCGCCGAAGAACATCTCAAGGCCCTGGCCCGCAAGGGCGCCATCGAGATGACTCCAGGCGCCTCACGGGGCATTCGCATCCCCGGCTTTGAAGCCAAGGCTGACGAATCCACCCTGCCCATCATCGGTCGTGTCGCTGCCGGCGCGCCGATTCTGGCGCAGGAACATATCGAAGAGTCCTGCAACATCAACCCGACCTTCTTCCATCCGCGGGCCGATTACCTGCTGCGCGTACAGGGCATGAGCATGAAGGACGTCGGCATCTTCGATGGCGACCTGCTGGCTGTACACACCTGCCGCGAAGCGCGCAACGGCCAGATTGTGGTGGCACGCATCGACGACGAAGTGACCGTAAAACGCTTCAAGCGTGAAGGCAGCAAAGTCTGGCTTATCGCTGAAAATCCGGATTTTGCCCCTATTGAAGTCAATCTCAAAGAGCAGGAACTGGTTATTGAAGGCCTGAGCGTCGGCGTTATTCGCCGCTAATAGGAGGCGTCATGCAGTTTCCCCACACACCGCTGCCAGCACAACTCACCCTGTTCGAGGCGTTTATGGCACAACCCATGACACCGGCAATCCAGGGCGTGCTCGACTCACCCTGGAGCGCCGAACCTGAAGTATTCAGTGAACTGTCGCTACGCGGTGCCGCCGGAAACTGCCTGAACCTGCTTGCCCCCATGTTGCGCGAGCTGAGCGAGCAACAAAACGCCCGCTGGCTGACCCTGATCGCACCGCCTGCAAGCCTGACCCAAAGCTGGCTGCGCGACGCCGGGCTGAACCGCGAGCGCATTCTGCTGCTGCAGCCCAACGGCAATAAAAGCGCCTTGCAGCTCACCTGCGAAGCACTGCGCCTGGGCCGCAGCCACACAGTGGTCAGCTGGATCAACCCGCTGGCCAGTGCTGCGCGCCAACAGTTGATCAGCGCTGCGCGTACCGGCAACGGGCAAAGCCTGAATATTCGTTTGGGCTAAACAACCGACGCCGCCACAGGGCCAGTGCAGAACGCACTTGCCTGACTGTGGCACCGGATCCGGGAGCGCTTAATGAAGAATGCGCGGCCCATCGTCTTTTTCAAGCTCGCCTTCGGCCAGCCGACCCGCCATTTGTACACCGACGCTGAGCATGGCTTTGGCCACCTCAACGTGCTGCCCCTGAAGAAAAGCCTTGGCATCTTCAGAAAAATTCAGCGTGACCAAAGACCCTTCGTCTTCAGCACGGCGCAACTCGATGCGGCCGTCTGGCAACTCGACAATTTCTAGAAAGGACGTTGGCATATAAATGTGTTCTCCACGAAAGCGTGGGAGTATATCAGCCATCCTGCTGAAAATTCCCAGGATCTGTAGTGCTTAGGCCTACAGACTGATGAATGACTGTACCGTTTCGCTTTTGACCCTCAGCACTCGTTGAGTCCATCACGGAACCGAATGGCCAGCGCCTTGAGGTTCTGGCGCCACTCTTCCAGGGTTTCGCGGCTTAGCCCCAGCGGCGCCTCGTCCTCCAGGTTGACCGTATCGATCAAAGGCTGGAACACATCCACCTTGACCTTTTTCGGCGCCTGCAGGGGCTGATAGAGCGCGGCATGGGTGGCCACCAACTGCGCCAGCCAGGTTTGCGGCGCGCAAGCCAGCTCGACCAGCTCTGCCAGCTCAGGGATGGCCTTCTCCTCCAGCACCTGGCGGGTGAGCAGCAACTCGACCCGTGGCGCGCTGGCTTGAGACAGGCGATAAAAGCCCGCAATCTCATGGCACAAGCCAAGCAAAGCGCCATACAGGTGGAAAATCGCCGATTCGCGTTCAGCCTGAACCAGCGCCTGAGCATTCATGGCCCGCCCTTCACTCGCCTTGTTCATGGCCTCCAGGGCCAGGCCAGCGAAATAGATCTTCTGATTGGTACGGGTATAGAGTTCGTGAGCCATGGGGGCGCTCCACAACGAATGGATAAAGGCAGGTGGTGCAGTCTCAGGGATCAAGGCGTGCTGGCGCAAGCGTTGCACATAGGTCTCGTAGCAGCTGCCGAGGAACGAAGGCTGCGTTCGGCGACGCAGTCGTCGTAAAACTAGAGCGCTCAATATTGCTGACACACCGAGTCGCCTGACTTACGACGGCTTCGCCGCCGAACGCAGCCTCGTTCCTTCGGCAGCTGCTACAAACCTTCTAGCCAAAACAAAAAACCGCGCAAGGCATGCAGCCCTTGCGCGGTTTTTTTATTCAGCGATCAGCTCGGATCAGGCGTCTTTTTCTTTACGCTTGTCTTCAACCTTCCAGGCCTTGCCGTCGTAGAACGCACGCCAGCCAGTCGGTTTGCCATCCACTTCAGTCTGCACGTACTGCTCTTTGGTTTTGCGACTGTAGCGGATCACTGCCGGGCGGCCATCCGGGTCTTTCTTCGGTGCTTCACACAAGAAGTGGTACTTGGGATCGATCTCGTCCTTGTGCGGAACAATCTCGATCACCAGCGGTGCGCGGGTCTCGCGGTTTTTCGGGAACTGGCTGGCAGCCAGGAACAACCCCGAAGCACCATCACGCAGGATGTATGTGTCGTTGACCTTCTCGCACTTAAGCTCCGGCATTTTCACCGGGTCCATTTTCGGCGGCGCCGCTTCACCGCTTTTCAGCAGTTTACGGGTGTTCTTGCATTCGGCATTGGTACAGCCGAAGAATTTGCCGAAACGCCCGGTTTTGAGCTGCATTTCGCTGCCGCACTTGTCGCACTCCAGGCTCGGCCCTTCGTAGCCCTTGATGCGGTAGTTGCCTTCTTCGATCTCATAGCCAACACAATCCGGGTTGTTACCGCAGATGTGCAGCTTGTGCTTCTCGTCCAGCAGGTAGGCGTCCATCGCCGTACTGCAGATCGGGCAACGGTGCTTGCCCAACAGTACCAGCGACTCGGACTCGCCTTCATCGTCCGCGGCGATTTCATCACCCGGCACCAGGTTGACCGTGGCCTTGCAGCGTTCTTTAGGCGGCAGGCTATAGCCCGAGCAACCCAGGAAAACACCGGTCGAGGCAGTACGAATCTGCATCGGACGACCGCATTCCTTACACGGGATGTCAGTCATTACCGGCTGGTTGGCGCGCATGCCGCCTTCCGGCGCCGCCGCTACTTCGAGCTTCTTCTTGAAGTCGCCGTAGAACTCGTCCAGCACGTTTTTCCAGTCGCGCTCACCCTGCGCCACGTCATCGAGGTTCTCTTCCATGCCGGCCGTGAAGCCGTAGTCCATCAGGTCGGAGAAGCTCTCGGACAGGCGCTCGGTGACGATATCGCCCATTTTTTCGGAGTAGAAACGGCGGTTATGCAGCGCCACGTAACCACGATCCTGAATGGTCGAGATAATCGCCGCATAGGTCGAAGGACGACCGATGCCACGTTTTTCCATCTCTTTTACCAGGCTGGCTTCGGAGTAACGCGCAGGCGGCTTGGTAAAGTGCTGGCTCGGGTCGAGCTCGATCAGCTTCAGGGCATCGCCCTGGGCCATGTCCGGCAGCACATCGTCGTCGCCCGGCTTGGCAATTTGCGGCATGACACGAGTGTAACCGTCGAATTTGAGGATGCGGCCCTTGGCACGCAGCTCAAAATCACCGGCCGCCACCGTGACGGTGGTCGACAGGTATTTGGCCGGCAGCATCTGGCACGCCACGAATTGACGCCAGATCAGCTCGTAGAGGCGCTCAGCGTCGCGCTCCATGCCCGTCAGCTTGCTCGGGTGCATGTTTACGTCAGAAGGACGAATCGCTTCGTGAGCCTCTTGTGCGCCCTCCTTGCTGCTGTACACGTTCGGCGCCGGCGGCAGGTAGTCCGCGCCAAATTCGCCTTCAATGTAGGTGCGCGCCATCTCGACCGCATCGGCCGACAGGTTGGTGGAGTCGGTACGCATATACGTGATGTAGCCCGCTTCATACAAACGCTGGGCCATCATCATGGTTTTCTTCACCCCGTAGCCCAGGCGATTGCTCGCGGCCTGTTGCAGGGTGGAGGTAATGAAAGGCGCCGACGGCTTGCTGCTGGTCGGTTTGTCTTCACGCTTGACGATGCTGTAGTTCGAAGCCTTGAGCTTCTCCAGCGCAGCCATTGCCTGCGCTTCGTTCAGCGGCTTGAACGCCTCGCCTTTTTCGCGGGCCACGTCGAAACGCACCTTCGCACCCTTGGCGGTGCCAAGATCGGCGTGGATTTCCCAGTATTCTTCAGGGTTGAACGCACGGATCTCGCGCTCACGCTCCACCACCAGCTTCACAGCCACCGATTGCACGCGGCCTGCCGACAAGCCACGGGCGACCTTGGCCCACAGCAGGGGCGAAACCATGTAACCCACTACGCGATCGAGAAAGCGGCGAGCCTGCTGGGCGTTAACGCGGTTGATATCCAGTTCGCCCGGTTTGGAGAAGGCTTCCTGAATCGCTTTTTTCGTGATTTCGTTGAACACCACGCGCTTGTAGCGGGTGTCATCACCACCGATGGCTTCGCGCAGGTGCCAGGCAATGGCTTCCCCCTCGCGATCCAAGTCGGTTGCGAGATAGATGGTGTCAGCATCCTTGGCGAGCCGGCGCAGCTCTTCGATAACCTTTTCCTTGCCAGGCAGGATCTCGTACTTGGCTTTCCAGCCGTGTTCGGGATCAACGCCCATGCGCGAGATCAGCTGCTTTTGAGCCTTCTCTTTCGGCGACAGGGCCGGCGCTTCGCCCGCCGCTGCCTTGCCACGCTTGGCAGCCGGTTCTTTGCTGGCGCTAGCCGAACCGCTGGTGGGCAGGTCTCGGATATGGCCGATACTCGACTTCACCACGTACTCGTTGCCCAAGTACTTGTTGATGGTCTTGGCCTTAGCCGGGGATTCCACAATGACCAGCGATTTGCCCATGGATCAGAAAATTCCTGAATTCTAGAAGTGAAAGGCGGTTCGCGCCTGACGCGGCACCGCTATATATAGTGGCTACAAGGTGAGGTCAAGCACAGGGTTCTGCGCGACCTTGCCTTATGGCCTTGAAAAAACGCTGGGTTCGGCCTGAATCAGGGCAAAGCGCGGGACCTGTTCGCCCTCCACCACCACCGATTCCAGGAACATGCTCAGCGGGCGCACCCAAAAGCCGTAATCGCCATACAGGGCTTGGTAAAACACTACGTCCTCTTCGGTTTCGGAGTGGCGTGCCACACTGAATACCCGATATTGCGGACCTTTGTAATGTTGATAGAGCCCAGGTTGTAGCGGCATGTTGCGGCCCCTCTGCAAAATAAAAAAATAAATCCGCTTAAAAACAAAAACCGGGGCACAAGGCCCCGGCTTCCATCATCGCAACGCTTAGACGCGTTCGAAGACGGTGGCAATGCCCTGGCCAAGACCAATGCACATGGTGGACAACCCGAAGGTGCCGCCATTTTGCTTCATTACATTGAGCAAAGTGCCAGAGATACGAGCGCCCGAGCATCCAAACGGGTGACCCAGTGCGATGGCACCGCCGTGCAGGTTAACCTTCTCATTCATCTTGTCGAGCACTTTCAAATCTTTCAGCACCGGCAGGGCCTGTGCAGCGAAAGCTTCGTTGAGCTCAATGAAGTCGATATCGGCCATATTCAAGCCTGCACGCTTCAACGCTTTTTGCGTAGCCGGTACTGGACCATAGCCCATGATCGCAGGATCCACACCGGCAACTGCCATCGAGCGGATCACGGCCAGCGGCTCAAGACCCAGGTCTTTTGCACGCTGGGCCGACATCACGATCATGCACGAAGCACCGTCAGTGATTTGCGACGAAGTGCCTGCAGTCACGGTACCGCCTTTAGGGTTGAACGCAGGTTTCAACGCCGCCAGGCTTTCCAGGGTGGTATCTGGACGAATAGTTTCATCGTAGTCGAAAATTTTCAGGAAGCCGTTTTCGTCATACCCCTGCATCGGGATGATTTCGTCCTTGAACTTGCCTTCTACCGTCGCCTTGTGGGCGAGCTGGTGAGAACGCACGGCAAAGGCATCCTGCTGCTCACGGCTGATGCCGTGCATCTTGCCCAGCATTTCTGCGGTCAAACCCATCATGCCCGAGGCTTTCGCCGCGTACAGCGACATGTGCGGGTTAGGGTCGACACCGTGCATCATGCTCACGTGACCCATATGCTCGACGCCACCCACCACGAAAACGTCACCGTTGCCGGTCATGATCGCTTGCGCAGCTGTGTGCAGGGCGCTCATCGACGAACCGCACAGGCGGCTCACAGTCTGTGCGGCCGAGGTATGCGGGATCTGGGTCATCAACGACGCCATGCGCGCGATGTTCCAGCCCTGCTCCAGGGTCTGGTTGACACAGCCCCAGATCACGTCTTCCACTTCGCCAGGGTCAACCTTGCTGTTGCGCTCCAGCACTTTGCTGATCAGGTGCGCGGACATGTCTTCAGCACGGGTGTTGCGGTGCATGCCACCCTTGGAGCGGCCCATCGGGGTGCGACCGAAGTCTACAATCACCACGTCTCTAGGATTCAAGCTCATAATTTCACTCTCACTCTAATGGGGCGCTTAACCGAAGAAGCTCTGGCCGTTCTTGGCCATCTCACGCAGCTTCGCAGTCGGGTGGTACAGCGCGCCCAGTTCAGCGTACTGATCGGCCAGGGCGACGAACTCTGCAACACCGATCGAATCGATGTAGCGCAGCGCGCCACCACGGAACAGCGGGAAGCCAATGCCGTAGACCAGGCCCATATCGGCCTCGGCTGCAGTTTCAACGATACCGTCTTCCAGGCAACGCACGGTTTCCAGGCACAGCGGGATCATCATCCAGTTGATGATGTCTTCGTCGGTCACGTCGCGCTGCTCGTAAACGATTGGCTTGAGCACTTCAAGCACGCTCGAATCAACCAGTTTCTTCTGCTTGCCCTTTTTGTCAGCCTCGTAGGCGTAGAAGCCCTTGCCGTTCTTCTGACCCAGGCGTTTGGCCTCGTACAGCGCATCGATCGCCGAGCGGCGGTCGTCTTTCATGCGGTCCGGGAAGCCTTCAGCCATCACGTCGCGACCGTGGTGGCCAGTGTCGATACCGACCACGTCCATCAGGTACGCCGGGCCCATCGGCCAGCCGAATTTTTCCATCACTTTGTCGATACGCACAAAGTCGACACCGGCGCTGACCAGCTTGGCGAAACCGCCGAAGTACGGGAACAGTACGCGGTTGACCAGGAAGCCCGGGCAGTCGTTGACCACGATCGGGTTCTTGCCCATTTTCTTGGCGTAGGCAACGGTGGTGGCCACGGCCAGGTCGCTGGACTTCTCGCCACGGATCACTTCAACCAGCGGCATCATGTGTACCGGGTTGAAGAAGTGCATGCCGACGAAGTTTTCCGGACGCTTGAGGGCCTTGGCCAGCAAGCTGATGGAAATGGTCGAGGTGTTGGAAGCGAGGATGGCGTCTTCGCGAACGTGGTTTTCCACTTCCGCCAACACGGCTTGCTTGACCTTCGGGTTCTCGACAACCGCTTCGACCACCAGGTCGACGTTGCCGAAATCGCCGTAGGACAGAGTAGGACGAATGCCGTTCAGCACTTCAGCCATTTTTGCCGGGGTCATGCGACCTTTATCAACGCGACCTACCAGCAGCTTGGCGGCTTCAGCCAGGCCCTGCTCGATACCGTGCTCGTTGATGTCCTTCATCAGGATCGGCGTGCCTTTGGACGCCGACTGATAGGCAATGCCGCCGCCCATGATGCCTGCGCCCAGAACGGCCGCCTGCTTCACGTCCTTGGCGATCTTGTCGTAGACCTTGGCCTTTTTCTTCAGTTCCTGATCGTTCAGGAACAGGCCGATCAGGCAGTTCGAGGCGCTGGTTTTGGCCAGCTTGGCGAAACCTGCAGCTTCCACTTCCAGGGCTTTGTCACGACCGAAGTTCGCGGCTTTCTGGATGGTCTTGATCGCTTCAACCGGGGCCGGGTAGTTCGGGCCGGCCTGGCCAGCCACGAAACCTTTGGCGGTTTCGAAAGCCATCATTTGTTCGATAGCGTTGAGCTTGAGTTTTTCCAGCTTCGGCTGACGCTTGGCCTTGTAGTCCAATTCGCCACTGATGGCGCGCTTGATCAGGTCCAGGGCAGCTGCGCCCAGCTTGTCAGCAGTGACCACAGCATCAACGGCGCTGACTTTCAGAGCGTCTTCTGCGCGGTTTTCCTTGCCGGAGGCAATCCACTCAACCGCGTTATCAACACCGATCAGGCGTGGCAGACGTACGGTGCCGCCAAAGCCCGGGTAGATGCCCAGTTTGACTTCCGGCAGGCCGATCTTGGCGCTGTCGGCCATGACCCGGAAGTCGGCTGCCAGGCACATTTCCAGGCCACCGCCCAACGCGATGCCATTGATGGCTGCGACGGTGGGTACATTGAGGTCTTCAAAATCGCTGAAGATCTTGTTGGCTTCGAGGTTGCCAGCAATCAGCTCGGCATCCGGCAACTTGAAGTTTTCGACGAATTCGGTGATGTCGGCGCCGACGATAAATACGTCTTTACCGCTGGAAACGATGACACCCTTGACCGAAGCGTCGGCCTTGATCGCATCTACCGCCTGACGCAATTCGTTCAGGGTTAGACGGTTGAATTTGTTGACGGACTCACCCTTGAGGTCGAACTTCAGTTCGACGATGCCACTTTCAAGAGCCGTAACCGTGATGGCTTTACCTTCGTAAATCATCAACTGATCTCCAGGATATGGAAGCTGAACAGTACACGTCAGAAGCTAGCGTCTGGCTGTCACTGACCTTTGCGTCAATGCTGTTGCCAATCCGCCAGGCACACCCGCCAACGCGATAATCGGGATTGAACAAGCATCGTCTTATATGACAAACACTCAATTCATACGCCCGTTTGATTTGGGTGTCGACACCTTCACGGAAAAGCGATCGATTGTCAATTGTCCAAAACAATGATGACAAAACGACCCGGCAGTCAGTTTAGACACCTGCGGTATGAGCGCCCGAAACCTTTGAGGCGCCTTGCAGGCGAAAAGTGTGGGAGCGGGCTTGCCCGCGATTCAGACGACGCGATTTGTCTGCCACACCCCGCCGACTCCATCGCGAGCAAGCCCGCTCCCATAAGGGTCAAGCCAGGGCCTTGAGCACCTCGTCAATGGCCTTGAGTACCTGGGCCTCGCCCCGCTCGCCCCAGACCAGCACGATCATTTGTTTATCCGCCTCAACCTTGTAGACATTGGCCGGCAGCTTGCGAAACTGCGCCAGCAGGCGCTCGTCCTCGCATTCTTCCTGCCAGCGATTGAGCCATTTCCCAGGTGCCGATTGCCAATAGCACCAAATATCAGGCTTAGTACTGCGGCGCGGGCGGTGGTACTGCGCGCAGGAACCGGGGGGTTGCGGCTCAAGCCAGTGCGGCCACTCCTGGGGCGCCAGCTGCATGGACAAACCCATGCGCCGCGCCTCCATGCGCAGGTCCATGCGACCACTTTGCCCCCGGGATGGACGCAACCACGCCAGGGGGCTCAGAACCAGTGCCAGGATTGACACCACTATCCATACCGTCATATCTGTACTCTCATTACTTGATAAACGCGTGACCCAGACTTGAACCAAGGCTCTGGAAAAGGGCCATACTCATAATTAATCGCCATCTACAGGAGCACCCCACATGCCCTACGAACATATCCTGGTCGCCGTAGACCTGACCGACGAATGCGACCCCGTAATCAACCGCGCCAGTGAAAGCGCCAAGGCCAACGGCGCCAAATTGTCGCTGATACACATCGTCGAACCGATGGCGATGGCGTTCGGCGGCGACGTGCCGATGGATCTTTCGCAATTGCAGCAGCAACAGTTCGACCAGGCCAAAGAGCGCCTTGAGCGGCTGATCGCCAAGTACCCGCAACTGCACAAGGACTACTGCCACCTCAACTACGGCCAGCCGCGCCAGGAAATCCATGCCCTGGCCAAGGCGCAAAACTGCGACCTGATCGTGGTTGGCAGCCACGGCCGCCACGGCCTCGCCCTGCTGCTGGGTTCCACCGCCAACGACGTACTGCATGGCGCACCGTGCGACGTGCTGGCCGTCAGCCTGAAAAAACCTGATTAAGTTTATCTGCATGTAACAACAAAAAAGCCCGGCACCTTGTTAAAGGGCCGGGCTTTTCAGTTCAGCACGCGATCAATCAGGCATCCAGCTCAGCCCAACGCTCGACCAGTTGCTCAAGCTCGGCTTGCAATGTTTCAAGCTTGGCAATCACTTCTGCGGTTTTGGCCGCAGGCAGTTGATAGAAACCAGCGTCAGCCATTTCTGCTTCAACCGCGGCAATTGCCTGTTCTTTGGCGTCGATATCAGCAGGCAAGGCTTCCAGCTCACGCTGCAGCTTGTAGCTGAGTTTCTTTTTCGCTGCAGGAGCAGGCTGTGCAGCCACAGGCGCCGGGGCAGCCTCGACCACCGCAGAGTTCAGGTCGGCTTTGCCGGACTTGCTCTCGGTCACGCCCAGCAGGCGCGGCGAGCCGCCCTGACGCAGCCAGTCCTGATAACCGCCCACGTACTCGCGAACCTTGCCTTCGCCCTGGAAAACCAGAGTGCTGGTCACCACGTTGTCGAGGAATGCCCGGTCGTGACTGACCATCAACACGGTGCCCTTGAAGGTCAGCAACACCTCTTCAAGCAGCTCCAGGGTTTCAACGTCCAGGTCGTTGGTTGGCTCATCGAGCACCAGCAGGTTGGCCGGCTTGCTGAACAGCTTGGCCAGCAACAGACGCGCACGCTCACCACCCGACAGTGCCTTGACTGGCGTACGGGCACGCTGAGGGCTGAACAGGAAGTCGCCCAGGTAGCTGAGCACGTGGCGGCTCTGGCCGTCGATATCGATAAAGTCGCGGCCTTCGGCCACGTTGTCGATCACGGTTTTTTCCAGATCCAGCTGATGGCGCAGCTGATCGAAGTAAGCCACGTCGATACGCGTGCCCTCTTCAACCGTACCTTCGGTTGGCACCAGGCCGCCCAGCATCAGCTTGAGCAGCGTGGTTTTACCGGTACCGTTGGCACCCAGCAGGCCGATACGGTCGCCGCGCTGCAGGACCATCGAGAAGTCCTTGAGCAGGAACGGACCACCCGGGTGAGCGAAGCTGACGTTTTCCAGCACCATCACTTGCTTGCCGGACTTGTCTGCCGTATCCAGCTGGATATTCGCCTTGCCGGTACGCTCGCGACGCTCGCTGCGCTCTACGCGCAGTTCTTTCAAGGCGCGTACACGGCCTTCGTTACGGGTACGACGGGCCTTGATGCCCTGGCGGATCCACACTTCTTCCTGGGCCAGGCGCTTGTCAAACAGCGCGTTGGCGGTTTCTTCCGCGGCCAGGGTAGCTTCCTTGTGAACCAGGAAGCTGGCGTAGTCGCCGTTCCAGTCGATCAGGCCGCCACGGTCCAGTTCCAGAATCCGGGTGGCCAGGTTCTGCAGGAATGAACGGTCGTGGGTAATAAACAGAACCGCGCCCTGGAAGTCCTTGAGGGCCTCTTCCAGCCACGCGATTGCGCCGATGTCCAGGTGGTTGGTCGGTTCGTCGAGCAGCAGCAAGTCCGGTTCGGAAACCAGTGCTTGGGCCAGCAGGACGCGTCGACGCCAGCCGCCGGACAATTCGGCGAGGGTTTTGTCGGCCGGCAACTGCAGACGGCTCAGGGTGCTGTCTACCAGTTGCTGCAAGCGCCAGCCATCACGGGCTTCGAGGTCTTGCTGAACGTGCATCAGCTTGTCCAGGTCAGCATCGGTGACGATGTTCTGGCTCAGGTGATGGTACTGGGCCAGCAGTTCGCCAACACCGTCCAGGCCTTCGGCCACAACGTCGAATACGGTCCGCTCGTCGGCTACCGGCAACTCTTGCGGCAATTCGCCAATCTTGAGGCCGGGCGCGCGCCAAACAGAGCCGTCATCGGGTTTTTGATCACCTTTGACCAGCTTCATCATGCTGGACTTGCCGGTACCGTTGCGGCCGATGATGCACACCCGCTCTCCACGGGCGATCTGCCAGGACACCTTGTCCAACAACGGCATAGAGCCGAAAGCAAGGGACACATCGCTGAATTTGAGCAGGGTCATGAGCTTCTCCAAAAACTGGGCGCGCATTCTACCTGATTTAACCCCTCGGGCGGCCGGGTATTTCGTGTACGGTGCCGACTTGCCTTCATTTAGTGCCAAGTTGCTGCGCTTGGCCGGCAAGACGTTCACGCGTCGCTGGCAAAAGGCTAAGCTACGAAATAATCAGCGCAGGCCCGGTCTGCGCTCGTCGCGTTTTTTATCAGTACGGAAGCCTCATGCGCAGTCGTCTCTTCAACTTTTTATCCTGCCTGCTTCTCACCAGTTGCGCCGTGCAAGCCGCCCACGGCGCAGACCTGACTCAACAACGCCAACTGTACGACCAGGCCAAGCGCGCCCTGGCCAAAGGCGATTCCGGCCCATATTTCCAGAATGCTGCAGCCCTGCGCAGCTACCCGCTCACGCCGTACCTGGCCTATGACGAGCTGACCGCTCGCCTGAAGTCGGCCAGCAACACTGAAATTGAACAGTTTTTAGCCGAGCACGGCGACCTGCCCCAAGCCAACTGGATGAAACTGCGCTGGTTGCGTTGGCTGGCAGACCGTGGCGACTGGGCCACTTTCGAAAAATACTACGACCCCAAGCTCAATTTCACCGAGCTGGACTGCCTCAATGGCCAATATGAGCTGCAACACAACCGCAAGGCCGAGGGTTATGCCAGCGCAGAAAAACTGTGGATGGTCGGCAAAGCGCAACCTGCCGCCTGCGACGCCCTGTTCAGCCAGTGGGCCGCCGCCGGCCAGCTGACCGAGCAAAAGCGCTGGCAGCGGGTCAAGCTGGCTGCTGAAGCACGCAATTACGCCCTGGCCACGCAACTGGCCAACGGCCTCAATACCCTGGGCCCGCAAGCCCGGTTGATGATCGAGGTGGCGCAAAAGCCCGATATGCTCAGCCAGCCGTCGCGCTTTGCCCCGGCCAGCGAAGCCATGTCTGACGCCGTAGGCCTGGGCCTGCGCCGCCTGGCGCGCCAGGACCCGGAAAAAGCCGCATCCCTGCTCGACACCTACGCCACCAACATGCACTTTTCCCGCGATGAAAAAGTCGCCATCGCCCGGGAAATCGGCCTGACGTTCGCCCGCCGCTACGACAGTCGCGGCCTGGCCATCATGACCCAGTACGATCCCGAGCTGCGCGACAACACCGTCACCGAATGGCGCCTGCGCCTGTTGCTGCGCCTGGGCCGCTGGGAAGACGCTTATCAGCTGACCCGCAAGCTGCCCCAGGACCTGGCAACCACCAGCCGCTGGCGGTACTGGCAGGCGCGCAGCCTGGAGCTGGCCGAGCCGAAAAACCCGCAAGCCCAGGTACTGTTCAAAAAAGTCGCCAATGAGCGTGATTTCTATGGCTTCCTCGCCGCCGACCGGGCCCAGACGCCTTACCAACTGAACAACCGGCCGCTGGTGCTGAGCCCGCAACTGATCAAGAAAGTACGCAATACGCCGGGGGTACAGCGCGCCCTGGAGTTCCATGATCGCGGCCAGGTGGTCGATGGACGCCGCGAGTGGTACTACGTCAGCCGCTTGTTCAGCCGTGATGAAATGGTCGCCCAGGCCAAGCTGGCCTACGACCTGAAGTGGTATTTCCCGGCTATTCGTACCATCAGTCAGGCCCAGTACTGGGATGACCTGGACATTCGCTTCCCGATGGCCCACCGCGACACCCTGGTGCGTGAAGCCAAACTGCGCGGCCTGCATTCCAGCTGGGTATTCGCTATTACCCGTCAGGAAAGCGCCTTTATGGATGATGCCCGCTCCGGCGTTGGTGCCAGCGGCCTGATGCAGTTGATGCCAGCCACGGCCAAAGAGACCGCACGAAAATTCAGCATTCCGCTGGCCTCACCGCAGCAAGTGTTGAACCCCGACAAAAACATTCAGTTGGGCGCAGCCTATCTGAGCCAGGTGCATGGCCAGTTCAATGGCAACCGGGTGCTGGCTTCGGCGGCTTACAACGCCGGGCCAGGGCGCGTACGCCAATGGCTCAAGGGCGCCAACCACCTGGGCTTCGACGTATGGATCGAGAGCATCCCGTTCGACGAAACCCGCCAATACGTGCAGAACGTGCTGTCTTATTCGGTGATCTACGGCCAGAAGCTCAATGCACCACAGCCTGTGGTGGACTGGCATGAGCGCTATTTTGATGATCAGTGACAGCTGAAGATGCCTGCTCCCTGTGGGAGCTGGCTTGCCTGCGATAGCATTGACGCGGTTTGCCTGCCAGACCCCGTTGCCCACATCGCGAGCAAGCCCGCTCCCACAGAGACGGTATTACTCCAGGATGGTTACCGGCATGCCAACTTCCAGTACGCCGTTACCATCATTCACCAGGTTCTGACCGAACATGGTGCCGTTTTCCTGCTTGCGATAGGTCATCAAGGTTGCCAGCGGCTCACGCTGCTCATCGCGTATGCCGGTATGCGGATCGACTGTGGTGAGGATGCAGCGCGAGCAGGACTTGACCACACGAAACTCCACGTCGCCAATGCGGATACGCTTCCAGCCGTCTTCGGCAAAGGCTTCGCTGCCTTCGATCACCAGGTTGGGACGAAAGCGCAGCATATCCAGAGGTCGCCCGACCTTATGCGAAATGTCATCCAGAGAAGCCTGACCAATCAGCAAAAGCGGGTAACCATCGGCGAACGCCACCTGATCATCATCCCGACCGTAGCCCGCTTCAGTGGTGCGCGCCCTGGGGAGTGGCACATGCACCAGGCGCACCGGTTTTTCGACAAAACGGCTCAGCCAGTCGGCAGCGGCATCGCCTGCATCCGGCACACGCAGGGTGTCACGCCAGATCGTTACGCCACGCAGGTCCGTGTCAGGATCAGGCACCGCCACGTCCAGTGCCTCGAAGCCTTGGGCGCTCAAGGTCAAGCCACCGGTGGCATTCCACAAGGCCGACAACTGGCTCATTTTGGGGTCGGCACGCTGGGTCAGAAAACGCCCGCTGGCTTCGTCCACCAACATCCAGCGGCGATCACCTTCCAGCCCCAGCTTGTCCAGCCGGGCCTGGGGCAGGCTTTCACCCTTGCCGGACTTGAGTGGGAAACGATAAAGCGCACTTAGATGCAGCATGACTCTGGCTCCCTGCGAGGTAAAAAAGCCACAGTATACGAGCCGATCACGGATGCAAAGATGGGAGACCTCAGGCAGGTACCTGGTCGAGTATCAAACGCTGACGTACGACATCCACCAGCTTGTCCGGCTGAAACTTGGACAGGAAATTGTCGCAACCGACCTTTTTCACCATTGATTCGTTGAAGCTGCCGGACAACGAGGTGTGCAGCACCACATACAGGCTGCGCAGGCGCGGGTCATTGCGGATTTCCGTGGTCAACCGGTAGCCGTCCATTTCCGGCATTTCAGCATCAGTGAAGATCATCAGCAGCTTGTCGGTCATGACCTGACCGGTATCGGCCCAGGCCTTGAGCATGTTTAGCGCCTTTAGGCCATCGCTGGCGATGTGCATCTTGATCCCCAACTGGGAAAGGGTTTCACGCAGTTGTGCCAGGGCCACGCTGGAGTCGTCGACCAGCAGCACTTCCCGCCCGCGCACTTGCTCAAAGATCGGGTCGGCCAGCTTCTCGCGCGAGACCTTGGCGTTGTACGGCACAATTTCAGCCAGGACTTTTTCCACGTCGATGATCTCGACCAGTTGTTCCTCGACCTTGCTGATGGCAGTCAGGTAATGGCTGCGCCCGGCACTGGCAGGTGGCGGCAGGATGGCCTCCCAGTTCATGTTGACGATGCGATCCACCCCGCCCACTAGAAAGGCCTGCACCGAGCGGTTGTACTCGGTGACGATAATGGTGCTGTCAGGCCCAGGCACCAGCGCACGCATGCCGATGGCCTGGGACAGGTCGATCACCGGCAGGGTCTTGCCGCGCAGGTTGACCACGCCACACACATGGGGATGGCGGTGTGGCATCAGGGTCAGTTTTGGCAGTTGCAGGACTTCTTGCACCTTGAACACGTTGATCGCAAACAGCTGCCGACCGGCCAGGCGAAACATAAGAAGTTCCAGTCGGTTTTCACCGACCAGTTGGGTGCGCTGGTCTACCGTGTCGAGAATGCCGGCCATAAGTAACTCCTGAGCGTAGGTGCTTGATGCCTGACCTTATCGGCCGGTTTTCCCGGAGCTTGATATCGGTTAGCCATCAATTAACCCGCCCGCGATTACTGGCCCAGCAAAGGCGAGCCCGGCGGCAAGTGAACCTTCAGCGCGCCCTTGCGCACGGCAAAACGCACGGCATCGCCGGCAAGGGGTTCGCCATCGAGGTTGATTGCCAGCCCTTCGGCAGTCTTGATTTCAACCCAGGGCAATCGCGCGCGGACAAACAGGTTATCCAGCCCCCAGCCTTCGGCCATCAGGCTTTTGAGGGTGCCGACGATTTCCTGGGGCGCAGGCAAAATACTGATATCCAGCAAACCATCATCCACCAGCGCCTCGGGGCACAGCACTTGCCCGCCCCCGGCCTGGCGACCGTTGCCGATGCCCAGCGCCAGCAGCTCGCCTTTCCAGTGGAAGTCCGGCCCCTGCAATTCGGCGTAGGCGGCATGCAGTTCGCTGAAGCGGGACAATCCGGTAAACAGGTAAGCCGCGCCGCCCAGCACCTTCTTCAGGTCTTCGGAGGTATTGGCGGTGACCTGGCTGCCAAAACCGCCCGTGGCCATATTCAAAAACAACTTGCCGTCAGCTTCACCCAGGTCGATGGCCCGGGCTGGCGCGTCCAGCAGGGCCAGGGCCGGGCCGGGTTCAAGGGGAACCCCCGCGGCCCGCGCAAAGTCATTGGCGGTGCCCAGCGGCAACAAGACCAGGCTGGCCTCGGTATCGGCCAGGGCCATCGCCTCGCAAATATCGCGCAAGGTGCCATCACCACCGCCGGCAATCAGTTGGCTGTAACCGCCCTCCAGGGCCTCGCGCACCAGGCGCTGGGCATCGCCGGCCTCCCAAGTCAGGCGCACCGCCAGTTCCCGGCCCGCCGCACGCTGTTGCTCGACGGCGGCGCGCACGTCTTCGTTAAGCGCCTGCTTGCCGTGCAAAATCAAAAACGCCTTGCCTGCACTCATGTTCCATCCCTCAACATAATCGGTCTGACTGCTTGGACAACAGCCAGGCCAGAAAGACCCATGCACGGATGATTTAACCTTCGCGGGTCGATCAAAACCGCAGAACCCGTCAGACTTCAGCCCCTGACAGCAGTCCCATGATTCTAGAGGCGTTTTCCATGAGCACACTGGTCCCCTGCATCATCGCCGGTGGCGCGGGTACCCGGCTGTGGCCCGTGTCGCGCGAGGCCATGCCCAAGCCCTTCATGCGCCTGCCCGACGGCCAGAGCCTGCTGCAAAAGACCTTTACCCGCGCCGCGAACCTGCCTGATGTGGCGCAATTGCTGACCGTGACCAACCGGGAGGTGTTTTTTCGCACGCTGGATGATTACCGTGCACTGAACACTGCCGCCACCGAACTGGGCTTTATCCTCGAACCTTTTGGCCGCAACACCGCCCCGGCGATTGCCGCAGCTGCCTTGCAGGTGGCGCAGCGCTACGGCGGCGATGCGCAGCTGTTGGTGCTGCCCGCCGACCACCTGATCACCGATATTGCCGCCTTCGCTCAGGCCGTCGACAGCGCCCGGCAACTGGCCGAACAGGGCTGGCTGGTGACCTTCGGCATCCTGCCGACCCGGGCCGAAACCGGTTTTGGCTACATCGAAAAAGGCCCGGCACTTAACGCTGACAGCTTTAAAGTGGCGCAATTTGTAGAAAAGCCTGACGCCCTGACGGCCCAAGGCTACCTGGACGGTGGCCTGCATCTGTGGAACAGCGGCATGTTCTGCATGCGCGCCGACAGTGTGCTGCGAGAACTCAAGGCCCATGCGCCCCAGGTGCTGGATGCGGTGAGTCACTGCCTGGAGCACAGTCAGATATTTGAGGGCCAGCAACAACGTCATCTCGAACTGGATAGCGCAAGCTTCGCCCGGGTGCCTGATATCTCCATCGACTACGCCGTGATGGAGCGCTCGCAACACGTGGCCGTGGTGCCTTGCCAACTGGGCTGGAGTGATATCGGCTCATGGCAGGCGGTGCGCGAACTGACCCGGGCTGACGAGAATGGCAACCAGTGTACGGGCGAAAACGTACTGCACGATGTGCATAACTGCTACATCGATTCGCCGAAACGCCTTGTGGGCGCGGTCGGACTCAACGACCTGATCATTATCGACACGCCGGATGCACTGCTTGTGGCAGACGCCCGGCGCAGCCAGGACGTCAGGCACATCGCCCAAGCGCTCAAGCGCCAGGGCCACGATGCCTACCGCCTGCACCGCACCGTCACCCGCCCGTGGGGCACTTACACCGTGCTGGAGGAAGGCCCCGGGTTCAAGATCAAGCGCATCGTGGTCAAGCCCGGGGCCGCGCTGTCTCTGCAGGTACACCAGCGGCGCAGCGAGCACTGGATCGTGGTCAGCGGCGCTGCACAGGTCACCAATGGCGACCGTGATTTGCGGCTCGACACCAACGAATCGACCTTTATCCAGCCCGGCACTCCCCACCGGCTGGGCAACACCGGGGAAGCCGAGCTGGTCATGATCGAAGTGCAAAGCGGCGAGTATGTGGGCGAAGACGACATCGTGCGCCTGACTGATATCTATGGGCGCGTGCCTGTTTGAGTTCATTGTGGTGGGAGCGGGCTTGCTCGCGATGGGATCACCGCGATTGAACTGAAAGAGCGGGTCGCCTGCATCGCAGGCAAGCCAGCTCCCACAGATGGAGCAACAGTGCTAAACCAGTACTTCACTCAAGGGAATAAACCCCACCCAGTCGCCTTCAACCAGGGTGCGCTCTTCCAGCACTTCCACCAGCCCTTCGGCCCAGGCCGCGCTGCGCAGCACGCCCGAACTCTGGTTTTTGTAGATCACCGCCCGCCCCTGCTCCAGGCGCCCGCGCAAGTACTCGCGGCGATTGCCCGGCTTGGGCCAGACAAATCCCGCAGGCACCTGGAACTTCAGCGGCGCCACCGCTTGCACGCCCTGACGGCGCAGCAGGTATGGCCGCGCCAGCAGCGCGAACGTCACCAGGGTCGACGCCGGGTTACCCGGCAAGCCGATCACCGGCACACCGCGAAAGTGCCCGCAGGTCAGCGGCTTGCCCGGCTTGATGGCGAGTTTCCATAGCGCCAGCTCGCCTTCTTCGCGCAGCGCGATGCCCAAAAAGTCTGCCTCGCCCACCGACACGCCCCCCGTGGACAAAATCAGGTCAACCGCCCCCAACTCACCCAGGCGTTGACGGGTGGCCGGCAGATCATCAGGCAAAATCCCCCCATCAACCACCTCACAGCCCATGCGCGTCAGCCAGCTGCACAACACGACACGGTTGCTGTTGTAGATTTGCCCCGGCCCCAGTGGTTGTCCGGGTTCGATCAACTCATCGCCGGTCGACAATACTGCCACCTTGATCCGCCGAACCACCTGCAGTTCGGCACAGCCCAAGGACGCAGCCAGCCCTTGCTCAATCGGCCCCAGGCGCGTGCCCGCAGGCAAGACAACCTCACCAACGGTGGTTTCCTGCCCTTGAGGACGAATATTCTGACCTGCGTGCAGGGGGTGGCTAAACACCACACGCCCGTCGGCCTGCACCTCGGCGTTTTCCTGCATTTCTACGCAGTCCGCCCCGGCAGGGACGGGGGCGCCGGTAAAAATTCTGGCACAGGTACCCGGTGCCAGCGGCTCGGGGGCCGTGCCAGCGAAAATACGCTGGCTGACCGTTAACGGCTCCCCCGACCAATCGGCCAGATTTAGGGCGTAACCGTCCATTGCGCTGTTGGGCCAGGGCGGCAGATCAAGGCTGGAAACCAGATCATGGGCCAGTACACGGCCATCACTTGCGCCCACCAGCACCGATTCGCTGTCAAGGATCGGCGCTGCGTCAGCCAGGTCCAGCAGACGCTCCAGGGCCTCTTCAACCGGCATCAGCGCGCCACTGCGGCCCGGCTTACCCACGGCTGTCACAGGCCGCTGCCTGCTTCAAATGGGCGACGAAGTTGCACGGGCGATGGCGAGAATCCAGTTGCTCGGCCAAAATCCCGTCCCAACCGGTGCGTACCGCGTTGGTCGAACCCGGCAGGCAGCACACCAGCGTACCGTTGGCCAGGCCGGCCAGGGCACGGGACTGCACGGTCGAGGTACCAATATCAGCCACTGATATCTGGCGGAACAGTTCGCCAAAGCCATCCACCTGCTTGTCCAGCAGGCAGCTCACCGCTTCAGGTGTGCTGTCGCGTGCGGTAAAGCCGGTGCCGCCGGTAATCAGCACCACTTGCACCGTATCGTCGGCGATCCAGTTGGCAACCTGGGCGCGGATTTTATACAGGTCATCCTTGAGCAACACCCGTGCCGCCAGGGTGTGCCCGGCATCACGCAGACGGTCGACAAAGACCTGGCCCGAGGTATCGGTTTCCAGGGTTCGGGTATCACTGACGGTAAGAACGGCGATATTCAGAGGTACGAAAGGTGCATCAACCTTGGCTTTCATAGGCGAGGTCCAGTTGTCGGAGAAACAGCCCGGTGTTATATCACAGCGCTTCTTTTGCCTGGTTGCACGGAGTGCCTCATGAGCCTGATTCAATGCTCCATCTTGTTGCTGGCGGGCGGCCGCGGCCAACGCATGGGCGGACAGGACAAGGGTCTGGTGACCTGGCAGGGCCAGCCGCTGATAGCCTATGTGCAGCGCGTTGCCCGCCCGCTGACCGATGACCTGATCATTTCCTGTAATCGCAACCCCGATCAGTACGCCCGCTTCGCCGATCAACTGGTCAGCGATGGCAATGATGACTTTGCCGGGCCGCTGGCGGGGATCCGCGCAGGGCTGGCTGCGGCCCGCCATGCACACCTGCTGGTGTTGCCCTGCGACGTGCCCAATATTGACCGCGACCTGCTCCTCGCCCTGCTGGGCACCGCCGCCGAACACCCTGAGCGACCGCTGATGGTGCGCCACGGCGAGCACTGGGAGCCCTTGCTATGTGTTATCCCCTGCGCCTTGCAGGAGGCCTTCGACACCGCCTGGCAGGCCGGCGAACGCAGCCCGCGCAAGATCATGCTCCAGCTCAATGCACAGGCCTGGCAATGCGCCGAGAATGACGTGCGACTGACCAATTTCAATACGGCGGATTTGCTGAAATAATCCGCGCCAGTGCCTGCCCGGGACTAGCAATGGAACTTGCAGCCGATGTATACGTCTCAGGGACAGTAATCATTAACAGTACATTCACTAGTTGGAGATACACCATGACTCACCGGACTCTCGCCGCCCTGATGCTCGCTGCTGGCATGGCCGCCCTTGCCGGCTGCTCCTCGCCTTCGGTGATCACACTCAACGACGGTCGCGAAATCCAGACTGTTGACGCGCCTAAATACGATGACAACTCAGGCTTCTACCAGTTCAAGCAACTGGACGGTAAAGAAACCCGCATCAACAAAGACCAGATTCGTACCGTTAAAGAGCTGTAATACCGCTCTCTGGCCTTAAAACAAAACCCGCCTTGTGCGGGTTTTGTTGTTTCAGGATGCGATAACGCTTGTAGCGCGATGGCAACGGCGTCAAGACGCTGCTGCCTGCGAACCAACCCGGTAAACACACGCGATCAAAAGCGGTACGTTACCGAACCACCAAAGCCGTTGGCGCTGTTTTCATACTTGGCATCGTAGGTCAGACCCAATGCTGGCTGGTTATCACGGACCTTGATCGGCTCCTCCTTAAGATAGGAATAGGCAACGTCCAGGGTCAGGTTATCGACTGGCGTCCACCCGGCACCCAGGCTGAAGACCGTGCGATCCCCTGTAGGAATACGAACCGAACGATCCGTATTGTTGGTGGGCGTTTCGTCCACCGAGAAGCCGGTGCGTAAAACCAGTTGCTGGTTGACCCGGTACGACGCGCCGATCGCGTGCGACCAGGTGTCATGCCAGTGCTGTTCTTCGGTGATGGCATTCAGGCCGGCCAGCGCGACAGCAGCGTCAGACACCCCCGCGTTGTTGACCGTGATTTTCTTCAACTGGCTCCAGCGCGTGTAGGTACTGCCCGCGTATAGCGTCCAGTCATCGTTGAGCTGGTGGGTGACGGAGAAATCCACCGACGACGGCGTGGTGATATTCAGCTTGGCGTCATAACGCTGCGGCCCACCATCCACCAGATCGGTAAGAAAACCCGAGGCGCTGGTGTCACCACTGAGGTGATAAACCACTTGCGAGTGGTAGGTCACGCCAAGGCGAGTGCTGGCCAGCGCCTGCACCAACAGGCCGGCGTTGAAACCGGTGGCCGTGTCGTCACCCTTGATCTTGACGTTTTCCGTGCCCAGGCCAAACGCCGGCACTTTAGAACCCAGCTCGCCGCTGATACGGTTGAACGTCGGACCGAAACCTGCCGAAACCTTGTCGTTGAACGCATAGCTGACCGTCGGCTGGACCGTGATGACTTGAACCTTGCTTTTATTGCCAAAGCCGTTGCCCTGGAAGCTGTGTTCATAGTCGGTGACCAGACCAAACGGGGCATAAACGCCCAGGCCGAACGCCCAGTGTTCGTCGATCGGGGTCACCAGGTAGCCAAACGGCACGCCAATCCCGGGCACCATGTCGCCCTTGTTGGTGCCCGGGTTATCGGCACCAAACTGCGTAGAACTGGCGTCCTTGATAGTGGATTTGGCATCGAGGTAGGTGGCGCCGAAGCTGACTTCGTTGTGCTTGAGGCGGGACATGCCGGCGGGGTTGCCATACACCGTGCTGGCATCGTCGGCAGAAGAGGACCGGCCGGCAAAACCGGTACCCATACTGCTGACACTTTGTTCGTTGAGGGCAAAACCACCGGCGAACAGTTGCGTGGAAACAAAGGTAACGGACAGCGCCAGCGTGCTTTTGAGCAGTTTTTTATTCATTATTAGGACTCGAATTATTGGACAGCGCCAAGAAAGCTATCAATGTTCGAGCCGGCTGTTTGTGAAGAGTTTTTCACCTTCGATCTTGTCCGACGTTACTTGTATTTTCTCCGACCTTAGCCTTGTTTTCGACACCAAACCCGACCCTGAAACCCGAATTTGACTGCCTGGTCCGATGAAGAATACGGCCACTACCAGTCGAGCTGAATCCGACTCTCGAAGCAGCGTTCTTGCCCCGTCACCGGATCCACAAAACGCAAGCTCTGGGCCAGCAGCTTCAGCGGGTTGGCATAGTCATCCACGGCGTCCCTGATCACCTCAGGGTAGAACGGGTCATTGCATATCCCTGCCCCCAACGCTGCCATATGTACCCGCAGCTGATGCTTTTTCCCGGTAACGGGGTACAGCGCATAACGCCACAACTCCCCGTTTTTCTCGCACACGTCGACCAGCGTTTCGGTATTGCTGGCGCCCTGCCCTTCTTTCATGCGGAAAAACGGCTCGCCTTCCACCAGCCGGCTTTTATGCACCCGCGGCAGCTCAAGCTCAGGCAGGGCACGAGCGATAGCCTCGTAGCGCTTTTCGATCTTGCGCGTGGGAAACAGCGACTGATACGCCGAGCGAGTGTCCGGATTGGCAGAAAACAGCACCAGGCCCGCCGTGTGCCGGTCGATACGGTGCAGGGGCACCAGATGGGGGTTGCCCAGGGTGCGGATCAGGCGGCGCAACAGTGTTTGCTCGACATACTCACCGCCCGGGGTCACTGGCAGGAAGTGCGGCTTGTCCGCCACCACCAGATGCTCATCGGCATACAGGATGGTTTCCTGCACCGGGATGGGCGTTTCATTGGGCACTTCGCGAAAGTAATGAATGCGCAGGCCTTCCCTGTACGCCAGCTGCACGCTGATCGGCGCGCCGTCGGCGTCCAGCACCCGGCCACGGGCGATACGGTCAAGCCACTGCTCGCGGCTGATGGCACTGAAGTGTTCAGTCAGACAGTCGAGCACCGTCGGCCACTTGCCTGGCGGCAGGTGCAAGGTACTGGCTTGATGCTCGGCGGCGATGAAAGGCTGGGACGACATAAGGGAACTCGAGCGGAATATGCAGCCGGTGATTATGCAGGTTTATCCGAGAAAATTGACCACCTGCGCAGTATCAAACGGCCAGCCCAGTTCCTGGCCTGTGTCGACCCTGCGCAGCACCGGAATAAGCAAACCGTAGCGCTCAAACAACCCATCGCTGTCGGCAATATCGACCAGTTCGACCATCAGCCCGTGTTCCACCAAAGGCATCAGCATCGCTTCGGCCAACTCACACAGGTGACACCCCAGGGTGCCGAACAATTGGCATTCGGGAGGCATAAATTACGACCTGAGAACTAAAGCGTTTATTTTAAGAGCCTGGCCCGCTGCCGTCGACCCGCAGCCGGACGAATGATTTGCCACTACCATCGCTCTATTGCGCTGCTTGCGACTACGCTTGACCCACATCAGCGACAGCCTTTCGCATTTGCCGGATGCTCGCGACTTTTTTCTCGACCTGCCAAGGAAGCCTTTTGTGTTTGCCAACCTGTTAATCATCCTTGCCTCGTCACTGGTGGTCATCGCCCTGTTCCGGCGCCTGAAGCTGCCGCCGGTGCTGGGTTATCTGTGTGTCGGCCTGTTCGTTGGCCCCACCGCCCTGGACTGGATCAACGACAGCCCCGACCTGCCGGACCTGGCCGAGCTTGGGGTGGTATTTTTGCTGTTTTCCCTGGGGCTGGAATTCTCGCTGCCCAAGATGCTCAAGCTGCGCCGGGTGGTATTTGGCCTGGGCAGCCTGCAAGTGCTGTGTTCAGCCGTGGCCCTGGGCGGCCTGTTATATGCTTTTGGCATGAGCCTTAACGGCGCCTTCCTGCTGGGTGCCGGGCTCGCCCTGTCATCCACGGCGATCGTGAGTAAAGAGCTGACCAGCCTGGGGGAAATCTTCAGTCGTCATGGTCAGAATGCTATCGGCGTACTGCTGTTTCAGGACGTGGTCGCGGTACTGCTGCTGACCCTGGTGCCGGTATTCGCCGGCAGCAGCGACCAGGCCTGGTATTGGGCCTTGCCGGTGACCTTGGGCAAGACTGTGATCCTGTTCTTGGGGCTGCTGTTTGCCAGCCGCTTCCTGCTGCCGCGCCTGTTCCACGAAGTCGCCGCGTCGCGTTCGGCCGAACTGTTCGTGTTGCTGGCGCTGGTGATCGTACTGCTCACCGCCTGGCTCACCCACCTGCTGGGCCTGTCCCCCGCGCTGGGGGCCTTCCTGGCCGGCATGCTGCTGGGTGAAAGCCACTATCGGCATCAGATTGAAGCCGATATCCGCCCCTTCCGGGACATCCTGCTGGGGCTGTTTTTCGTCAGCATTGGCATGCTGATCGACCTGCAGCTTTTCGTTCACCACGGCTTCCTGATCCTGGGCCTGACCCTGGCCCTGATGCTGATCAAGGGCGCCGTGGTCGCACTACTGGTCAAGTTGCGTGGCAGCGACGGAGAAACCGCCTGGCGCAGCGGCCTGGCCCTGGCCCAGGGCGGTGAGTTCTGCTTTGCCCTGATGGCGCAGATGCAGAGCAATTCGCTGATCCCGGCGGATATGGCTGCCTACCTGCTGGCCGCCACGTTCTGCTCGATGCTGCTGACCCCCCTGCTGCTGCGCGCCGCGCCACTGATCGCCGCCAGCCTGCACCGCCAATCCTATGAAGAGGCAGAGCTGGAAGAAATCGCCACTCAAAACGCGGAACTCCAGGGGCATGTGGTGATGTGCGGCTATGGCCGCGTGGGCCAGTCCATCGGCCGCTTCCTGCGCAGCGAACACAAGGACTTTGTCGCGCTGGACTACGACCCCGACCGCATTGAGGAAGCCGCAAAAGCGGACAGCTGCGTACACTACGGCGACGCCCGCCGCGGCGATCTGCTGCGTGCTGTAGGCCTGGATCGTGCGCAACTGCTGGTGATTGCCGTGGACAACACCGAGGTGGCCATGAGCGTGCTCAAGGAAGCCCGCCTGATCACCCTCGAAGTGCCCATTCTGGTCAGGACCCGCGATGACAGCCAGCTCACCGAGCTCAAGGCCGCAGGCGCCACCGAGGTGGTGCCGGAATTACTCGAGTCGAGCCTTATGCTAGCCTCCCATGCCTTGATCTTGCTGGGCCTGTCCGAAAAAACCGTACAGCGCCGGGTCGATCAGGTACGTCATGACCGCTATCACTTGCTCGAAGGCTGTTTTGAAAGCGAAGACGCGCTGGAAGCTGCAATCACCCGCGAAAACGACTGATTTAAGGTAAGGTTTTGCCTTGGTAAACCTAAGATAGCTCTGGCATTGCCTGACTAAAAGCGTGAGCAATGCCAGGGAAACGAGTGAACCTTCGCCGAAGGCCTACACTCGAACGATCATCAAGCCACTAATGGAGTGAATCATGGCCCGTAAAACAGCAAAGAATGCTCAAGAAATTCTGATGGCCGATTTCCAGACGCTGGTACTCGACGCCGAAAAACTGCTGGAACACACCGCGTCCCTGGCCGGCGACCAGGCTGAAGAACTGCGCGCCCAGATCAAGGACAGCCTGTTCAAAGCCCGCGCAACCCTGGAAGAAACCAAGGAGTCGTTGAAGGACCGCAGCCAGGCCGCCGTAGTGGCCACCGAAGATTATGTGCAGGCAAACCCCTGGCAGTCCGTGGGCATCGCGGCGGGTGTCGGCTTTGTTCTGGGCCTGCTGGCAACGCGGCGCTGATATGACAGACGAATCCGGCTCCCCCCGTTCCTCACCGCGGCGCCTGGGTGCCGCGTTCCTGGGTCTGTTGCACAGCCATGTCGAATTGCTGGGCATCGAACTGCAAGAGCAGAAGGCGCGCACCGTCAGCCTGTTGTTGTTTGCCGGGCTGGCACTGGTGTTCGCCCTGTTGCTGCTGATCGGCCTGTCGGCGCTGGTGATGATCCTGCTCTGGGACAGCTACCGCATCCCGGGCCTTATCGGGCTGTGTGTGTTTTATACGCTGGCCGCCGTGTTCTGCGGGCTGCGTCTCAAGGCCGCGATCTTCGATGAGTCCTCACCTTTCAACGCCACGCTTGAAGAGCTGGCCAAAGACCGCGAGCGTTTGTTGCCATGAGCCTGCCTGAACTGCCGCAAAACGCATCACGCCAGGAGTTGCGCAAAACCCTGATTCGCCTGCGCATGGAAATGCACCGCCAGGAGATTCGTCATGAATCGCAACAGTTGCTGCAACCCCTGCAAAAAATGCGCGGGATGACCAGCAACTGGCAAGAAACCCTGGGGATCAAGCACGCGCCGTTGTGGGGCGTGGGGATTGTTACCCTGCTCGGGTTCCTGACGGGCAGAGGCGCCAAAAGCAAGAATACCGAGGGTACGTCCCGCTGGATCGGACTGACCACCGGGCTGATACCGCTGATCAAGATGGTCATCCAGGCCACGCGCAAGCCCTGAGCAGCCCCCCCCATCTGTGGGAGCGGGCTTGCTCGCGATGCAGGCGGCGCGGTGTTTCAGTCGAACCGCGTCGACGCTATCGCGAGCAAGCCCGCTCCCACAATGCGGCGTTCCTGATCATGGCGCCACTTGCGTCATCCGCCATGAAGCGAGAAGCTGGGTAATCAGTCACTAACGGAGCATTGCGCCTTGGATTGGCAAACCCTGCTTAACCGCGAACGCCTCGGCAAACCTCACCACAGCCCGGAAGAGCTCGGGCGCAGCCCTTTTCACAAAGACCACGACCGCATCATCTTCTCGGGCGCGTTTCGCCGCCTGGGGCGCAAGACCCAGGTCCATCCGGTCAACAGCAACGATCATATCCATACCCGCCTCACCCACTCGCTCGAAGTTAGCTGCGTCGGCCGCTCCCTGGGCATGCGCGTGGGCGAAACGATCCGCAGTGCCCTGCCCGAATGGTGCGATCCCGCCGATCTGGGCATGGTGGTGCAATCGGCCTGCCTGGCCCACGACATTGGCAATCCGCCGTTTGGTCACTCCGGTGAAGACGCCATTCGCAACTGGTTCGAGCAGGCCGCCAAGCGCGGCTGGCTGGATGACATGAGCGATGTCGAGCGTAACGACTTCTTGAGCTTTGAAGGCAATGCACAGGGCTTTCGGGTGCTGACGCAGCTGGAATACCACCAGTTCGACGGTGGCACGCGCCTGACCCACGCCACCCTGGGCACCTTTCTCAAATACCCGTGGACCGCGCGGCATGCCGACTCGCTGGGTTACAAGAAGCACAAGTTCGGCTGTTACCAGAGCGAATTGCACCTGCTTGAAGGCATCGCCCACAAACTGGGCCTGCCGCAGCTGGAAGAGCAGCGCTGGGCACGCCACCCGCTGGTCTACCTGATGGAGGCGGCCGATGACATTTGCTACGCCCTGATCGACCTGGAAGACGGCCTGGAAATGGACCTGCTGCAGTACAGCGAGGTCGAGTCGTTGCTGTTGAACCTGGTGGGCGATGACTTGCCCGAGACGTATCGCCTGCTGGGCCCCAATGACTCCCGGCGGCGCAAACTGGCCATACTGCGTGGCAAGGCCATCGAGCACCTGACCAATGCGGCGGCCAGGGCCTTTGTGGAGCAACAGGATGCCCTGCTGGCAGGCACATTGCCGGGTGATCTGGTCGAACATATGCACGGCCCGGCCAAACGCTGCGTGCTTGACGCCAAGGACATGGCACGCAAGAGGATCTTTCAGGACAAGCGCAAAACCCTGCATGAAATAGGGGCCTATACGTCCCTGGAAATCCTCCTCAATGCCTTTTGTGGCGCAGCGCTGGAGCAACACGGTGGGCGCACCCCATCGTTCAAGAACCGCCGTATCCTCGACTTGCTGGGCAACAATGCCCCGGATCCGGACTGGCCATTGCATCGCTCGTTTATGCGCATTATCGACTTTATCGCCGGCATGACCGACAGCTATGCCACGGAAATGGCAAAAGCCATGACCGGGCACTCCACCCCCATTTGATAGCCCCGGCCCGCCCTTGCACAAAAGGGCGGGCACAGGCCCGGGTGCCCTATTTGGCATTGCACCCCAAGCCGCTTTTTCAAGCATGCCTGTCGAGCAACATACACACCGTAAAAAGCCACACGCAAAGTAGAAAAAAAGAACAAAACTGTAGGACCATTCTCAATATAATCGACAACAACAAACCAAAACGACTCTTTGCATTAAACATCCGTTCAATTACCCGACAAGTCCGGACATACCACTCAAATAATTCGTAAGTTCACGCCTTATTTAACGTAGGAATATTCCCATACTACGTTTGTAGGCGACCTGATTCGTGCCCCCGCACTTATATCTGAGCTAAGGTGCGCTCTTTCTATACAGCACATTATGGGGAGCCAATATGAACAGCGTTTTTATTGTCGATGATCACCCGGTTATCCGCCTGGCAATTCGCATGTTGTTAGAACATGAAGGCTATGAAATAGTCGGGGAAACTGACAACGGCGTCGATGCCATGCAAATGATCCGTGAATGCGTGCCCGATTTGATCATTCTCGATATCAGCATTCCAAAACTCGATGGCCTGGAAGTCCTGTCGCGCTTCAATTCGATGAATTCAACCCTCAAAACCCTGGTCCTAACCGCCCAGTCGCCCAAGCTCTTCGCCATGCGCTGCATGCAGTCAGGTGCTGCCGGCTATGTGTGCAAACAGGAAGAACTCAGCGAACTTGTGAGTGCAATAAAAGCTGTATTTTCTGGCTACAATTACTTCCCCAGCCAGGCATTGACGCCTGACAAAAATGAAAACGACAACTTTTCCGAAATCGAGCTATTCAAGCAAGTTAATGACCGGGAGCTCATGGTTCTCAAGCTCTTCGCGCAAGGCAAAACAAACAAGGAAATTGCTGCCGGCATGTTTCTGAGCAACAAGACCGTGAGCACTTACAAAAAACGGCTCATGCAAAAACTAAAAGCCCACTCATTGGTTGAACTTATCGAAATGGCCAAACGTAACGGCCTGGTGTGAGAAACAGAATGCCCACGCGGTTAAACAAGTATTTATCACTGCTCACTGCTTTAGTGCTGTGCACCTGCGTGTCCGCCGAACCCGCCCGCACTGAAACCCTTTCATTGCTCAGCCGCTCGGCCACCTCTGGCGTGGAAGTTGCGCTGGATAACGCGCAGCGTTCCTGGCTGGAGCACAAGCGCGAGCTTCGGGTGGGTACTTCAACTACCGATTACCCGCCCTTCGACATGACCGACAGCGGTCAGGACTACGAAGGGCTCACCGCCGATTACGTCGGCATCCTGGCCAAAACCCTCGATGTATCAATAAAAGTTGAGCGCTTTGCATCCAGAGACGCTGCCATCAAGGCCCTTGAAGAGGGCCAGATCGACCTGCTCGGTACGTCCAATGGTTTTGAAGCCGCCAACCGCAACCTGCTGCTTTCTGCGCCATACGCCATCGACCAGCCCGTACTGGTGACCCGCGAGGGCGAAACGCGGTCGCTTTCACAAGGCCTTGAAGGCTTGCGCCTGAGCATGGTTTACCACTACCTGCCCCTGGATGAGATCAAGGCGCTCTACCCCAAGGCCATCATCCAGTCATATCCGTCTTATCAAAACGCACTCAATGCCGTGGCTTTCGATCAGGCGGATGTATTCCTGGGGGACACGGTCTCAACCCATTACATGATCAACAAGGGCTATCTGAAGAACATCAAGATGGCCAACTTTGGCAGGCACGAAGCCCAAGGGTTCAGCTTTGCAGTACGCCATGACAATGCGCAACTGCTCGCTATCATCAACGCCACGCTCAAGGCCGTACCCGACAGCGAGCAGGAGCGCATCGCCAAGCGCTGGAGCGCGGGCAGTGACATATTGCTCTCCGATAACAAGCTGCAATTGACCGGGCGCGAAGAACAATGGCTGGCCCAGCACCCGGTGGTCAGAGTCGTGGTCAGTGAAACCCTGGCACCGCTGACCTTCTTTGACGCCCACGGCAACTTCAGGGGCATCACCGCGGACCTGCTGGAAATGATCCGCCTGAGTACCGGCCTGCGCTTCGAGATACAGCGCGCCCACGGCCTCAATACCATGATACAGAGGGTCAAGCAGGGCGAAACCGACATTATCTCGGCCATCAGTCCGACCGCTTCGCGAGAAAGCACCCTGAAGTTCACTCGCCCTTACCTGGTCAACTCGTTTGTCCTGCTCACGGCCAAGGGGCGCCAGGCACCTGCAAGCCTCGAACAACTGGCGGGCAAGAAACTGGCCTTGAGCCAGGGCAACCCCCTGACCGACTACCTGCGCAGCCAGTACCCGCGGATAACACTGGTCGAAACAGAGAGTATTTACCGAGCAACAGAGTTACTGGCAGAGGGTGAAGTACAAGGCGCCGTCAATACCCTGGTGATTGCCAACTACCTGCTCGCCTCGCAAATGTTTCGGGATCGTTTGCAAATCAGCGCCACCCTCGGCACCCAGCCTGCAACCTTTACCCTCGCCACTGCCCGGGATGCCACCCAGTTGCACTCAATCCTCAACAAGGCCCTGCTGAGCATTGCGCCGGATGAACTGGGCATCATCAACAGCCGCTGGCGCGGCTATGCCCCGGCATCCGATAGCTACTGGCGCAACTATCATCGCCTGATTTACCAGATCATCATTGGCACCAGCCTGTTGCTGTTGCTGTCCCTGGTATGGAATGCCTACATGCGCCGCCAGATCCGTCATCGAAAAATGGCCGAGCGAGCCCTCAGCGATCAATTTGAATTCATGCGGGCAATGGTCAATGGCACGCCTCATCCCATTTATGTCCGCGATCGCGAAGGCATTCTGAAAACCTGCAATGACAGCTACCTGCAGGCCTTTTCAGCCCGGCGTGAAGACGTCATTGGCAAAACGGTGATGCAGGCCTGCGGCTTGCTGAGCAATGAGTGCGAAGCCCACGATTATCAGGCCGACTACTTGCGCGTCATGGCTGAGGGCACCCCGCTGGTCCTGGATCGCCCGCTCAATATCGGCGGTAAAACCTTCACCATCTATCACTGGATCCTGCCCTTCCGCGACTCTCTGGGCGAGGTCCAGGGCATTATCGGAGGCTGGATCGACATCAGTGAACGGCGCCACCTTATGGATGAGCTGCGCGCAGCCAAAGAACTGGCCGACGACGCCAACCGTGCCAAAAGCACCTTTCTGGCCACCATGAGCCATGAAATCCGTACACCGATGAATGCCGTGATCGGTTTGCTGGAACTCACCCTAAAACGCGCCGATCAGGGGCATCTCGACCGCCCTTCCATTGAGGTGGCCTACCACTCGGCCAAGGACCTGCTGGAGTTGATCGGCGATATTCTCGATATTGCCCGGATCGAATCAGGCCGCCTGAACCTGTCCCCGGAGCGCGTCAACCTGCGCAACCTCGCCCATTCGGTGATCAGGGTGTTTGACGGCCTGGCCAGGCAAAAAAACCTCACGCTCTCCCTGCAGTTCCATCCCCGGAGCGATGCGCCCGATGTGCTGATCGACCCGCTGCGTTTCAAGCAAATCCTGACCAACCTGGTCAGCAATGCGATCAAGTTCACCCGCCAGGGCCAGGTCACCCTGGCGATCAACCTGCTGCCTGCCAGCCCCCCCGACCATACCGAACTGCAACTGAGTGTCCAGGACACAGGTATCGGTATCAGTGATCGCGATCAGGCCCGTCTGTTCGAACCCTTCGCCCAGGCCGAAAACAGCGGGCAACTGGCCCTCAACGGTGCAGGCCTTGGCCTGCTGATCTGCCGCAGCCTGTGCGAAATGATGGGGGGCACGCTGGAACTGAGCAGCCAGGTAAACGTGGGCACCCTGGTTGAGATAAAGCTCAGGCTGCCCACCTTGCCGCCCTGCCTGAGCAGCGCCGCGCATGAACCGGTAATCAACCCTGCGGCGCACCGTTTGAACGTGCTGGTGGTGGACGATCATCCTGCCAATCGACTGCTGATGTGCCAGCAACTGGGGTACCTGGGGCATCGTTTTACCACTGAGCACGATGGCGCGGCCGGCTTCAAAACCTGGAAAGAAGGCACATTCGACCTGGTCATTGCCGACTGCAACATGCCCGTCATGAACGGTTATGACCTCACCAGGGCCATACGCCAGTACGAGCAGGCGTCGCAGCAACGGCCATGCACCGTGCTGGGCTTTACTGCCAACGCCCAGCCTGAGGAGCGCCAGCGCTGCGCAATGGCCGGGATGGACGACTGCCTGTTCAAACCCATCAGCCTGACCCTGCTCAGCCAGCACCTGGCAGCCCTGGTACCGCTCGACACTGGCAACGAGGCCTTCAACCTGGAATCCCTCAACGCGCTTTCGGGCGGTGATAACGAACGCAAACAACGCTTGCTGGAGGAGCTGCTGCGCAGCAATGGCCAGGATCTCAAGGCCCTGATGCACCTGCCCGACAACGGGGACTTGAAGCCATTTGCCGACATTGCTCACCGGATCAAAGGCGCGGCCCGCATCGTCGGCGCCGCGCAGCTGATCAAACACTGCGAAATACTGGAGCACGCCAGCCCGTCCAACCTCATCCAGGCGCGCAATGACGTACAAGCCTCCATGCAGGCCCTGGAGCAGGTACTGGCCCGTCAACTTCAAAAGTTGGCCAGCGGCACCTGAGCGCCAACCGCAAAACCGGCCAATGGCTGAGCAGGTTGGCCCGGTTTCACTATGCTTAAAGGCATCGGCAGGTGAACCAATCGCGGAGTAACTGCACATGCGCAATGTTGCGCAATCCCGGAAGCGCCAACTGCCGCTGCATGTTCACATTAGTGCGATGTTTACATGTTTGCTGCTCCTGCTGGGCCTGGTGCTGGGTGTGTTCAACTACCAGCAAACCACCCAGATCATTCTCGGCAGCAGCCAGAAACTGTTCGGTTACCTGGAGCAGGATGTTCAACGCGACCTGCTCGACGCCTACCAACCCATCAGGCATGCCCTGAACCTGTTGACCCTCAACCCTGACGCCGTGACCGACCGGCCCGAGCGGCGAACGGGGTTGCTGCTGCCTTTCGTGCAAACACTCGAAGACAACCACAGTTTGTCAGCACTGTATCTGGGGGATGACAACGGCAATCTGTTTCTCGTCAGGCCGTTGCGCAACGAGGCCATCAGGCTCCAGCTCCAGGCCCCAGCCCAAGCCCGCTACGAAGTCTGGTCGATAACCCGCTCGGCACGACAAGGTGGCGTTGAGTCGAAAAAAATATACCTGGATGCATCCCTGGCCGAGCTGGCACAGCGAACTATTGCCAATGAAACCTATGACCCCCGCAGCCGAAAATGGTTTATCCCGGCACATGCCGAGCACGATCAAACCACCACCAACCCTTACCTGTTTTTTTCCACCCACGAAGTTGGCACAACACTGGCCAAACGCAGCGCTGGCAACACGGTGCTGGGTGCCGACGTGACCCTGTCGCAACTGTCCGCCACCCTGGCGGCGCATCAGGTAACACCCGGCACGCAAATCGTGTTGTACGGCGCCGATGGCCGCGCCATCGCCTACCCGGACTTCAGCAAGCTGCTCACCGCTCAGGACCCGGAAAAGCTGCCAAAAATCGCGGAATTGAACCCGGCCCTGGGCTACCTGGTCAGCCAGGGCCCGGACGCCCAGCGGCGCCTGTACGACGGCCAGCGCCAATGGGTCGTGACACGGTTCAACGTAGAGGATGGCGGAGCCAATGGCTTGCAATTAGCCATGATGGTGCCGGAAGACGAATTGCTGGCCGATGCCTATCGGCTCAGATGGCAGGGAGCCCTGGTGACACTGGCGGCCCTGCTGCTTTGCCTGCCGATGGGCTGGGTGACCTCACGCTTGCTGGTCAAGCCCTTGCAGGCGCTGGTCCGCGAAGCCGATGCCATTCGGCGGTTCGATTTCAACTACCCCCTGAAGCAGAAATCGATCGTGCTTGAAATCGACCAGCTGGAGGGGTCGATGTCACGCATGAAAGAAACCCTCGCCAGTTTTTTTGAAATCACCTCCAGCCTCTCGGCCCACACCCGTTTTGAGCCATTGCTGCAGTCGGTTTTGCTGGAAACGATCAAGATTGCCCAGGCACAGGCCGGCCTGATCTACCTGACGCAAAACGACAGCCGTCAACTGGAGTTGAAGGGACTGATCATCAATGGCCAGCCCCAGGACCTGACTACCCAACCACAGCCGGATATAGACCCTGACAGCAATGACAATCCGCCGTGGCTACAAGGGCTGTTCCAGGGCCATGACAGCGTCGCCCATTCGCTCAGCCTTGAGCAGGCGGGGGATTTGCAGCCAATCATGGCGCAACTGGGCAGCCAGAGTATCCACCTGATCGGTATTCGCCTGCACAACCGCCACGGCGAAACCGTGGGCATTTTGCTGCTGGTGTTGAACGACAGTGGTTCCAGTGACGACCAGGACCACTTGCGGGCTGATCGCATCGCCTTTATCCAGGCCGTCTCCGGCACCGCGGCCGTGTCGATCGAAAGCCAGCGCCTGCAAGCACGTCAGAAGCAGCTGCTGGATGCCTTGATACAACTGCTGGCGGGCGCCATCGACGCCAAAAGCCCGTATACCGCCAGCCATTGCCAACGGGTGCCGACCCTCACCCTGATGCTGGCCCAGGCAGCGGCCGCCAGCCAGCAGCCCGAATTCGAGCAGTACAACCCCTCGCAAGAACAGTGGGAAGCCCTGCGCATCGCGGCCTGGCTACATGACTGCGGCAAGGTCACAACCCCCGAGTATGTGGTCGACAAGGCCACCAAGCTTGAAACCCTGTACGACCGCATCCACGAAATCCGCACCCGCTTTGAAGTGCTCAAGCGCGATACCTGGGTCGACTACTGGCAAGCCCGGGCCCTGGGTGGCGATGACGCGCAATTGAGTGAACGACGCGAAGCCAGCCTGGCGGCGCTGGACCAGGACTTCGCCTTTGTCGCGCAATGCAACCTGGGCGGCGAGGCCATGCAGGAGGCCGACCTTGAGCGCTTGAACGCCATCGCCCGGCGTACCTGGAGGCGAACCCTGGATGATCGGTTGGGGGTGTCCTGGGAGGAGAACAAGCGCCAGTCAACCCGTGAGGAGCACGACTTGCCGGTAACCGAACAGCTGCTGGCCGACAAGCCCGAGCACCTGTTCATTCGCCCTGAAGCCGACCTGATTGACCCTGAAAACCCCTGGGGCTTCAAGCTCGAGGTGCCACAGTACAAGTTCAACCGGGGTGAACTGTACAACCTGAGCACCCGGCGCGGCACCTTGACCAACGAGGAACGCTACATCATCAACAACCACATCGTGCAGACCATCCTGATGCTCAGCAGCCTGCCCCTGCCCGCCTACTTGAGCAACATTGCCGAAATCGCCGGCGGGCATCACGAAAAAATGGACGGAACCGGCTATCCAAAACGCCTGAAACGCGAAGAGATGAGCCTGGAGTCACGGATGATGGCTATTGCCGATATTTTCGAGGCGTTGACCGCCTCGGACCGCCCCTATAAACGCAGCAAGACGTTAAGCGAAGCCCTGAGCATCATGGCCACCATGTGCCACGATGCGCATATTGACCCACAACTGTTCGCGCTTTTTATGCGCGAACAGGTGTTTATGCAGTATGCCCGGCAGTTTCTCGACCCGGAGCAAATCGACCCGGTCGATATCGACGCCCTGATGCTCAAGGCCGGGCTAAGCGGCTAGCGGCCTCAGCACTCGCTCAAACGCAAGAAGATCGCAGCCAGGGCTTCAATGCCCTGCTGGTCCTGCTCGCTGAAGCGCCCGATGCTCGGGCTGTCCAGATCCAGCACGCCAATCAGGCGGCCATCCTTGATCAAGGGCACCACCAACTCACTGTTGGAAGCACTGTCACACGCAATATGCCCGGCAAATGCATGCACATCTTCAACCCGCTGGGTCTGCCGGCTCGCCGCCGCAGCCCCGCACACGCCCCGCCCGAACGGGATACGAACACAGGCAATCTGCCCCTGAAACGGGCCCAGTACCAGTTCTTCATTGCGGTTGAGGTAAAAACCGGCCCAGTTCAGATCATCAAGCTGGTGATACAAAAACGCCGAGAACTGTGCAGCATTGGCAATAAAGTCACGCTCATCTGCCAACAACGACTCCAACTGAGCCTGCAACAGGGTGTAGCCGTTCAGGCCTGCACCTGTGGCGTTCAAATCAATCATTCACTTGCTCCAACAATTTCAAACCCACCCAATAACGCGCGAACTGATAGGCGCAACGGCCGTTGCGGTTGCCACGCCCGGTCGCCCAGCGCACGGCCAGAATATCCAGTGCCTCGTCGCGTTGCCACTGCAAACCGGCTTTGCGGGCCAATACCTCGATCCAGTGCTCGACCACACTCAAAAAATGATCCTGGGTAAAGGGATAGAATGACAGCCACAGGCCAAAGCGGTCAGACAAGGCGATCTTGTCTTCCACGGCCTCATTGGGGTGCAACTCACCGTCAACGTTCTTCCAGTTCTCGTTGTCGCTTTCCTTTTCCGGCACCAGGTGGCGACGGTTCGAAGTGGCATATAGCAGCACGTTATCCGGCGCTTGCTCCAGCGAGCCGTCCAGCACACTTTTCAGCACCCGGTAATCACTCTCGCCAGCTTCAAACGACAGGTCATCGCAAAACAGCACAAAGCGCTGGGGCAAGCCCTGCAACTGCTCAACCACGCGCGGCAGGTCGGCCAGGTGATCGCGTTCGATCTCGATCAGACGCAGCCCCGCATGGCCATACTCGGCCAGCAAGGCCCGAATGATTGAAGACTTGCCGGTGCCCCGTGAGCCCCAGAGCAGGGCATGGTTGGCAGGCAAGCCGTCGAGAAACTGTTTGGTGTTGCGCCCCAGCTGGTCACGCTGGTTATCCACCCCGATCAAGTCCGAAAGGCGCATTTCAAGGCTGACTTGCAACGGCATCAGATAGCCTGAGCGACCTTCACGCTGCCACCTGGCTGCCAGGCACTGGTCCCACTCGATCGATTCGCGCTGCGCCGGCAGCAAAGGTTCAAGACGTGCAAGGACCGCTTCGGCCCGTTCCAGAAAGGCATCCAGTTTAGAATTCACAACATTTCCTCGGACTGATACACAATGATGGCACATTGCCATTGCCAGAATTCGACAGCCATCCGCAAAATGACTCGCTCGGCTAACCGCAGGCAGCTCAATCAGGCTGCCGATTGACCTACTAATCGACTACTCTTGCACCCCGCAAGAAATGGAAACAGGTGCTGCACCCCAATGGATACAAAACTCACCCATCGCCTGTCTTTCAAGCAAGCCAAGCTGACTGTGCTGGTTGGGCTGGTGCTCGGGGCCATGCTGAGCCTGCTGCAAATCGGCATCGATTATGCCAGTGAAAACGCCGCCATCAATCGCGAAATCCAGTCACTGCTTGAGATCAGCCACAACCCGGCATCGCGCATCGCCTACAACCTTGACGCCGAGCTGGCCCAGGAACTGTTGCAGGGCCTGTTGCGCTCACCGGCGATCATCGGTGCGCAACTGGTCGATAGCGACGGCGTAGTCCTTTCGGCGGTGCAGGATCAACCCGAAAGCGGGCGCTACCGGGCCCTTAGCGACTTTCTGTTTGGTGCCAACCGCTCGTTTGACGAGCGCCTGTACTTCAACCACCTGCCTGAAATGAGCATGGGCATGCTGCACCTGGAAGTGGACACCTACCCTTTCGGCAAACGATTTTTGCAGCGTGCAGAAGTTACCTTGCTCAGCGGCTTTATCCGCAGCTTCATCCTGACGTTTATCCTGATGGGGCTGTTTTATGTGATGCTGACCAAGCCGCTGGTGCGGGTGATTCGCGAACTCAGCCAGCGCAAGCCCGGCCACCCTGGTCAATCACGGATGCACTGCCCTCCCGGTCACGAAGACGACGAAATTGGCGTATTGGTCAACGCTGCCAACCAGCAGTTCGAAGCCATGACCCTGGAGATGGAACACCGCCGCCGTGCCGAAAACAGCCTCACCGACTACCTGGCCCGGCTGGAAACCATCGTTTCACAGCGCACCCAAGAGCTGGAAACAATCAACGAGCAACTGCGTCACTCCAATGAAGAGCTGGAAGCTGCGCGCAGCACGGCACTGGAAATGGCCCAGGCCCGCGCGGCATTCCTGGCCAATATGAGCCACGAAATCCGCACCCCGCTCAATGGCCTGCTGGGCATGCTGGCGCTGTGCCTGGACAGCCCGCTGAATGCCGAGCAATACCAGCAACTGTCTATTGCCCACGACTCGGGCAAGGTCCTGGTCGAACTGCTCAACGACATTCTCGACCTGTCCAAATTCGATGCAGGCCAACTGGAGCTGGAGCATATTGCTTTCGATCTGGGTACGTTGATCGAAGACACCGCCAACCTGTTGTCACAAAACGCCGCGCCCAGTGTGGAGCTGACGTGCCTGATCGACCCGGATTTCCCGGCATTGGTACTCGGCGACCCGACCCGGGTCCGCCAGATTGTCAGCAACCTGCTGTCCAACGCCCTGAAATTCACCCGCTTCGGCCGGGTGGATGTGCGCCTCAGTGCGCAAAGCGACCAAGTGCGTATCGAAGTGTGCGACACCGGTATCGGCATCGCCCAGGAAGCACAAGCGAGAATTTTCCGCCCCTTTACCCAGGCAGGGGCAGGCATCACCCGCCAGTTTGGCGGCACCGGGTTAGGCCTGGCACTGACCAACAGCCTGTGTGAAGTGATGCACGGGCGGCTGACCATCAGCTCGGAAGTCGGCTTTGGCAGCCAGTTTTGCGCCGAACTCCCACTGCCCTGCCATACCCCGGCGATCAAGCAAAAGACGCTGTGCGGGCGGGTGATTGGCGTCAGCGCGGCGAGCAGTGGCTTGAGCGAACTGCTCAGCAGCTATTTGCCACTTTGGGGGCTGGACTACAAACGCTATTCCCTGAACGACTCCCTGGCGGGTACCGATCCTGACCTGCTGATCACCGACTGCCCCGAGTGCCTGTTTGGCCTGCGGCCTGCCATCAACGCGCCCATTCTGTTGGTGACCGCCTATGGCAACTTCATGCCCGGCGATCAAGTCAATGCATTGGCCCCCCTGCAACAAAAAGCCCGGCCGCTTTCGCGTTATGCGCTGTATAAAACCTTGCAGCATCTGCTGCTCAAAGATGACGACGTAAACCCTGGCGCGCGCCGCGACAGCGCCCCTGCCCAGCGCCGGGCACGGATTCTTCTGGTTGAAGACAACCCGGTCAACCAGTTGGTGGCCAAGGGCATGCTGAGCAAACTGGGCTGTGATGTGAGGGTGGCGGCGCATGGTGGCGAAGCCCTGAGCCTGCTGGAACAGAAGACCTTTGATCTGGTGTTGATGGACTGCAATATGCCGGTGATGGATGGCTACGAGGCCACCCGGCAAATTCGCCAGCGCGGGCGCTGGCCAAAACTGCCCATCGTGGCCCTGACGGCCAATGCCATGCCCGAAGAGCGCGAGCGCTGTCGCTCGGCGGGCATGAACGACTACCTGGCCAAACCGTTTCGACGTGAAGAGCTGGCGACGCTGATTGACGTGTGGGTGCCGCAAAAAGCCTGAAAGAGGCAGGTTTGTGTAGCCGCTGACGAGTAGAACGAGGCTGCGATCGAGCGCGAAGCGGTCGCTAAATCACACGCAACGGTGCGCCAGTCAGATCCGGACTCAGGATTTGCGACGTCTGCGCCGCCGTTCGCAGCCTCGTTCTACTCGTCAGCGGCTACAGATAAATCGTCTTACCATTTAATCGATCGCAGCAGCGCCTCGATATCGGCCTTGAGCGCCTCGGGCTTGGTAGTCGGGGCATAACGCTTGACGCTCTGGCCATCGCCACTGACCAGGAACTTGGTGAAGTTCCACTTGATTCCCTGCGACCCCAGCAACCCCGGCGCACGCTTCTTGAGCTGGACAAACAAGGGGTGGGCCTTGGTGCCATTGACGTCAACCTTCTTGAACAGCGGGAAGCTTACGCCAAAGTTCAGCTCGCAAAACTCGGAAATGGCCGCTTCGTCACCCGGCTCCTGCTGGCCAAACTGGTTGCATGGAAACCCCAGGATCACCAACCCCTGGTCGCGATACTGCTGCCACAGCGCCTCTAGCCCCTTGTACTGCGGGGTAAAACCACACTTGCTGGCCGTATTGACCACCAACACGGCTTTGCCCTGGAAATCCGCCAGGGTTTTCGGCTCGCCGCCAAGAGTGGTGCATGGGATATCGAACAGGTTGTCGTTCATGACGGCGCCTCAAAAGGTCAGTTGCGGGGAACCAGGTCCAGGCACACCGAGTTGATGCAGTAGCGCAACCCGGTGGGTGGCGGACCGTCAGGGAACACATGGCCCAGGTGCGCATCACATTTGGCGCAGACCACTTCGGTACGCACCATGCCGTGGCTCACGTCACGGATCTCGACCATCGCACTGTCGCCAATGGGCTGGTAAAAGCTCGGCCAGCCACAGCCGGAATCAAATTTGGCGCTGGAATCGAACAATGGCGCGTTGCAGCAAATGCAGTGATAAACGCCGTCGGTTTTGGTGCCGTTGTATTTGCCCGAAAACGGCCGTTCGGTGCCTTTGAGCCGGCACACGTTGTATTGCTCCGGATCGAGCATGGCCTTCCATTCGTCCAGGGTTTTGTTCAACTTTTCCATGCTTATGCCTCTGCAACTGAAAAACCCCGACCAGTGGCTTTTCCAGGGGTCGGGTGGCACGTATGATTGCGCCTCGTTAAACACCAGTCTGGCACCCGCCCCAACTGCATTCAAACGGATTCTTGAAGCAAAGCGGTGTTAGCCACTGTGTGCAAACACAGAATTTCCCAGTGCCGTGGTCATCACAGCGCCTGGATCGTTCATTTTCGGGATCACATCGCCATGCAGGTCAGCAAATCAAACAAGCTCGCCAACGTCTGTTATGACATTCGCGGCCCGGTGCTCAAGCACGCCAAGCGTCTGGAGGAGGAAGGCCAGCGCATCCTCAAGCTGAATATCGGCAACCCCGCACCCTTTGGATTTGAAGCGCCGGACGAAATCCTCCAGGACGTGATCCGCAACCTGCCGACTGCCCAGGGCTACAGCGACTCCAAGGGCCTGTTCAGCGCCCGCAAGGCCGTGATGCAGTACTACCAGCAAAAACAGGTGGAAGGGGTCGGCATCGAAGACATCTACCTGGGCAACGGTGTGTCCGAGCTGATCGTGATGTCGCTGCAAGCGCTGCTCAACAATGGCGACGAAGTGCTGGTACCTGCACCCGATTACCCGCTGTGGACTGCAGCCGTGACCCTGGCCGGCGGCCACCCGGTACACTACCTGTGTGACGAGCAAGCCAACTGGTGGCCTGATCTTGAGGATATAAAAGCCAAGATCACCCCCAACACCAAGGCGATGGTCATCATCAACCCGAACAACCCTACCGGTGCGGTGTATTCCAAGGAAGTGCTGCTGGGCATGCTGGAAATTGCCCGCCAACACAACCTGGTGGTGTTCTCGGACGAAATTTACGACAAGATCCTCTACGACGACGCCGTGCATATCTGCACCGCGTCCCTGGCCCCGGACGTGCTGTGCCTGACCTTCAACGGCCTGTCCAAGTCGTACCGGGTGGCCGGTTTCCGCTCAGGCTGGATTGCCATCTCCGGGCCCAAGCAAAACGCCCAGGGCTATATCGAAGGCATCGATATGCTGGCCAACATGCGCCTGTGCGCCAACGTGCCCAGCCAGCACGCCATCCAGACTGCACTGGGCGGCTATCAGAGCATCAATGACCTGGTCCTGCCCAACGGCCGCTTGCTGGAGCAGCGCAACCGCACCTGGGAACTGCTCAACGACATCCCCGGGGTCAGCTGCGTGAAACCGATGGGGGCACTGTATGCGTTCCCGCGTATCGACCCGAAAGTGTGCCCGATCCTTAACGACGAAAAATTCGTGCTGGACCTGCTGCTCTCGGAAAAACTGCTGGTGGTTCAAGGCACGGCATTCAACTGGCCGTGGCCTGACCACTTCCGCGTAGTGACCCTGCCGCGTGTCGACGAGCTGGATATGGCCATCGGCCGGATCGGTAACTTCCTGAAGACCTACCGTCAGTAATTTCTGAGCATGCTGTGCGACCAATCAAAAGTCGCACAGCATGTGTCAGATGAAACATTCTTCACGCACTGCCTGCTGCCGCCCTCTTCCCCCCTCAAAAACCCCCTGCAAACGACAAAGTCCCGTGTTTATTGGCTTGAGGTGGAACTTCTGGCGCAGAAAAACGTTCCTTCATATTAGGAAATGCCCCGCATGCAACTAGAATCAGGCTGAAGGACACAGTTTGAAATAGTCACTTGGTTGAATAGCCCGGGGCAGCACCTTATATACCCGCATACGGCAACACCTTTAAGACGAGGAGATTCTTACAACCATGATGCGCATTCTGCTGTTTTTGGCCACTAACCTGGCGGTCGTGCTGATTGCCAGCATCACCTTGAGCCTGTTCGGCTTCGACGGGTTCATGGCGGCCAACGGGGTTGATCTGAACCTCAGTCAGCTGTTGGTGTTCTGTGCGGTCTTTGGTTTTGCAGGGTCTTTGTTCTCGCTGTTCATCTCCAAATGGATGGCGAAGATGAGCACCAGCACCCAGGTGATCACTCAACCTCGTACTCGTCATGAACAATGGTTGATGCAAACCGTTGAGCAATTGTCCCGCGAGGCGGGAATCAAAATGCCTGAAGTGGGGATTTTCCCTGCCTATGAGGCGAATGCCTTTGCCACAGGCTGGAACAAAAATGATGCCCTGGTCGCGGTCAGCCAGGGTTTGCTCGAGCGTTTTTCGCCCGATGAAGTCAAAGCGGTACTGGCCCACGAGATCGGCCACGTTGCCAACGGTGACATGGTCACCCTGGCACTGGTGCAGGGCGTGGTGAACACCTTCGTGATGTTCTTCGCACGGATCATCGGCAACTTTGTCGACAAGGTGGTGTTCAAGAACGATGAGGGCCGCGGCATTGCCTACTACGTCGCGACCATCTTCGCCGAACTGGTCCTGGGCTTCCTGGCCAGCGCCATCGTCATGTGGTTCTCGCGCAAGCGTGAGTTCCGGGCTGACGAAGCCGGTGCGCAGCTTGCCGGCACCACGGCCATGATCAGCGCCTTGCAGCGCTTGCGCTCCGAACAGGGCCTGCCGGTTCACATGCCGGACACCATGGCGGCTTTCGGCATCAACGGCGGCCTCAAGCAAGGCCTGGCGCGGATGTTCATGAGCCACCCGCCACTGGAAGAACGTATCGATGCTCTGCGTCGCCGCGGCTAACCCACGGCGAACACAAAAAAGGGCGACTGCGGTCGCCCTTTTTTGTGCCTGCGATTTCGCTCAGGCGGTTTTTTCCAGGCGATACACCCGCTCCACCAGCCGCGTCACACCGCTCTTGAGGAACTTCCATTCCTGATCGAGCACATCGGGTTGCTCAATGATTTCCAGCGTCCAGGCAGGTGCCAGCAGGCTCTGCACCTCGGCGTCCGGCACCGAAAACGGCGGGCCGTTCATTTGTGACTGATCGTAATCGAGGGTTATCAACAGGCCACGGCAACCCCTCGGCAGAATCCGGTTCAGGTGCTGAGCGTAGGCTGCGCGCATTTCGGCAGGCAATGCGATAGTCGCAGCGCGGTCATACAGCCCCACACAGGAGGCCACATCGGCCTCAGTCAGGGCGAACACATCACCGCACAGGATCGTCACCGGGCCTGCCTCGTACACCTTGAAGGCGCCCTGCTGGCGAATCTGTGGTTCGACCTGCTGCTCGCTGAAAAACTGCTCCACGGCCGTCTGCGTCAGCTCCACCCCCAGCACTTCATGGCCGTTGGCCGCCAACCAGCTCATATCCAGGCTCTTGCCACACAGCGGCACCAGCACACACCCGCCCTGCTCAAGGCCCAGAGTGGGCCAAAGGCGCGGCAGGTAAGGGTTGACCTGCTGCAGGTGAAAGCCGATCTGATTGCGATCCCAGCGGTCGTGCCAAAATTCGGGCTGCATGATTCACCTTTAAATTCGATAGATAAGTACTAAAACTTATATTGGATTTAGATCAATGATCGGGATGAAGATGACGCATCTTAACTTTGAGGACATCGTTCATGCTCCCCAGCCTGTTTATTTCCCACGGCTCCCCCATGCTAGCACTGGAACCGGGCGCCAGTGGCCCGGCGCTCAAACGCCTGGCGGCCGAACTGCCACGACCAACAGCCATCGTGCTGGTGTCCGCGCATTGGGAAAGCCCCGACCTGCGGGTCGCCAGCAACCCGGCGCCCGAGACCTGGCACGACTTCGGCGGCTTCCCGCCAGCCTTGTTTGCCGTGCAATACCCGGCGCCCGGCGAGCCGGCGCTGGCGGCGCGGATTGCCGCGTTGCTGGCAGACAACGGCCTGCCGGCCCGACTGGACGCCAGACGGCCTTTTGACCACGGTGCCTGGGTGCCACTGTCATTAATGTACCCGGACGCAGATATTCCGGTGGTGCAGGTGTCGCTGCCCAGCCAGCTTGGCCCGGCCGGCCAGACCAGAGTCGGGCATGCACTGGCGGCCCTGCGCAGCGAGGGCGTGCTGATCATCGGCTCGGGCAGCATCACCCACAACCTGCGCGAACTGGACTGGCACGCAGGCCCTGAGAGCATCGAGCCCTGGGCCAAGGCTTTCCGTGACTGGATGATCGACAAACTGGCTGCTGATGACGAAACCGCACTGCATGCTTATCGCACACACGCGCCTTTCGCCGCCAAAAACCACCCCAGCGACGAGCACCTGCTGCCGTTGTATTTTGCCCGCGCCGCAGGCGGCCCGTTCAGCATTGCCCACCAGGGCTGGACGCTGGGCGCGCTGGGCATGGATATCTACCGGTTTGGCTAGCGCCCCATATCCTGTGGGAGCGGGCTTGCTCGCGATGATGGCGGCGCGGCAGTGCAGTTGAAGGGCGTCGATGCCATCGCGAGCAAGCCCGCTCCCACAAAGGCCAGCCAGTACAAATGACGGACAAAAAAAATCCCCGCACCAGGCGGGGATTTTTTTAGCGATCAATCACTGCAACAGTGATTAATCTTCGCGGTAGCGACGCAGTTTCAACTGCTTGCCAGCAACGCGGGTGTCTTTCAGTTTGGCCAGCAAACCTTCCAGACCGGCTTCCGGCAGTTCTACCAGGCTGAAGCTGTCACGCACCTGGATGCGACCGATCGCTTCACGCGCCAGGCCACCCTCGTTGAGGATAGCGCCCAGCAGGTTCTTGGCAGCGATACCGTCACGCGCACCCAGCGCGGTACGGCAACGAGCACGGCCTTCGGCCAATGGAACCGGAGCACGACGCTCACGATCACCACGATCCGGACGGTCACCCGAACGCTCGGAACGCTCACGCGGTGCGCTGTTCGGCACCAGTGGACGCTCACGCTCGATGGCAGCCAGGGTCAGGGCCTGACCGTTGGTGGCCTTGCGCAGCAGAGCTGCGGCCAAGGCACGCGGGCTGCAACCGATATCAGCAATCAGGCGATCCAGCAGATCACCGTGAGTGGCTTCAGCGTCAGCAACCAGCGGCGTCAGGCTGTTGGTCAACTTCTTGATGCGAGCATCCAGAACAGCCTGGGCATCCGGCAGGCGGACTTCCGCAACCTTCTGACCAGTTACACGCTCGATCACTTGCAGCATGCGGCGCTCACGCGGAGTCACCAGCAGCAGTGCGCGACCTTCGCGACCGGCACGGCCAGTACGGCCGATACGGTGAACGTAGGACTCTGGATCGTAAGGCATGTCAACGTTGAACACGTGAGTGATACGTGGAACATCGAGACCACGAGCAGCAACGTCGGTCGCCACAACGATGTCCAGACGGCCATCCTTGAGGGAGTCGATCACGCGCTCACGCTGGTTCTGGGCGATGTCGCCGTTCAGTGCAGCAGCCTTGTAGCCTTTGGCTTCAAGGGCGCTGGCCAGGTCCAGGGTCGCTTGCTTGGTGCGAACGAACATGATCAGGGCGTCGAAATCTTCAACTTCCAGCAGGCTCAATACAGCCGAGGTCTTCTGGTCAGCGTGAACCAACAGGTGAGCCTGTTCGATCGCGGTAACGGTCTGAGTCTTGGTCTGGATCTTCACGTGTTGCGGATCGCGCAGATGGCGTTCGGCAATGGCACGGATCGACTGCGGCAAGGTTGCCGAGAACAATACGGTCTGACGGGTTGGCGGAAGTGCCTTGAAGATAACTTCAAGATCGTCCATGAAACCCAGTTTCAACATTTCGTCAGCTTCGTCCAGAACCAGGTGGTTCACGGTCGACAGCACTTTTTCGTCACGACGCAGGTGGTCGCACAGACGGCCCGGAGTGGCGACAACGATCTGTGCGCCATTACGGATTGCTTTCAGTTGTGGACCCATAGGGGCGCCGCCGTAAACGGCCACAACGGTAACGCCCGGCATTTGCTTGGCGTAGGTTTCGAAAGCGGTTGCTACTTGCAGCGCCAACTCACGGGTTGGCGCCAGGATCAGGGCTTGCGGCTCGCGCTTAGCAGGATCGATGCGGTGCAGGATCGGCAGGGCGAACGCGGCGGTTTTACCCGTACCGGTTTGCGCCTGACCAATCATGTCGTGACCGGCCATGATGATCGGGATCGATTGCTGCTGAATAGCCGAAGGTTCTTCGTAGCCAGTCGCAATGACAGCAGAAAGAATGTTCGGGTTAAGATTAAAAGCGGCGAAGCCGCCGGTTTCCTGGGTCATGGGTCTGCCTCTAAGTGCATCCGCAAAGACCCATGCTCCAAAGCTGCGCATGCCGTGTAAGACTCAAGAGTCGCCCTGGCTGCTTTGTCGGCGGGGATTTGCGAAAACGTTAAATGAATGGAGCGTTCAGGGGTTGTCCGCGAAACGGACGAGCAGCCGAAGCGTGCTTCGGGAAATGCGACACCTAAACGTGGCCCGGCTAAAGGCCGGCGCGCACTATACCGGATTTATCAAAAAAAAGAAGGGGTTTTTTACTGTAAAAACGCCTGTACCCCTCTGTAGACCGGGCTTTAACGATTTTTTCGTCCCTGAAAAAGCGTTTCGTGCCGGGCCACCCTGGGGCAAACGCTAAAACGTTTCACCGTCGGGCATCAGGTTGCCGGGCGAATTGCCTTGATCAGCGACTCCAGCGAATAGCCCAGACGCGGTGCCAGGGCTTGCGCACGAACGGTCAGCGCGTCGATGTCCAGGGTCTGTTCCAGATCGGCAGGCACCATCAGGATCACGTTACCCTCCTTGACCGGCAGCTCCCAATAATGGCGGTGATACAGGCCGCGCAACAGGGCAGCACCTAGCGGCTTGCCATCATCGGTGGCCCACTGGTTGATGATCAGCCAGCCGTTGGGGGCCAGTTTTTTCTGGCAGCTTTCAAGGAAGGTCCAGGCCAGGTGCCCCGCAGCCGGACCCAGGTCGTTGTACAGATCGACAAAAATCAGGTCCGCCGGCTCGGCACTGTCCAAAAGTTCAAGCGCATCGCCAATGCGTATAAATAACCGCGGATCATCGTCCAGGCCCAGGTATTCAATGGCCAGGCGTGGCACATCAGGGCGCAGCTCGATGGCTTCGACATCTTCCAGGGGCAAGAATTTCAGGCAGGCCTGGGTCAGGGTTCCGGCGCCCAGCCCCAGGAACAACGCGCTTTCCGGGGCGTCATGGCACAGCGCACCGATCAGCATGGCACGGGTGTAATCGTACTCCAGCCAGCTGGGGTCAGCGGTGAACACGCAACTTTGCTCGATTGCATCGCCAAATTCGAGGAAACGGTAGTCAGCCACCTCCAGTACCCGAATCATGCCGAAGTCATCGTGAACTTCGGCGAGCAGACGCTCTACGCGCTCCTCAGACATTTCCACTCCTTGCCGCGCTCCGGCACTACCCGCAACGCTGAAAAAACAGCCACTCGATAGCGAGCGCAAAGGCGCGATTGTCGGCCATTGCAGCGCAACAGGTCACGCACTAATTGCTGCTAACATGGGCCACCCCCAACAAATACTAGAGTCTGCGATGAGCCCAATCTGGACCCCTGACAGCTGGCGCGCCCTGCCGATCCAGCAACAACCCCACTACCCGGACGCTGCACACCTGCTGCGCGTCGAGCAAAGCCTGGCCAGTTACCCGCCGCTGGTGTTTGCCGGGGAAGCCCGCGAGCTGCGCCGCCAGTTTGCCGAAGTCACTCAAGGTCGGGCGTTTCTGCTTCAGGGCGGCGATTGCGCTGAAAGTTTTGCCGAATTTTCGGCGGCGAAGATTCGCGACACCTTCAAGGTGTTGCTGCAAATGGCCATTGTCATGACCTTCGCGGCAGGTTGCCCGGTGGTCAAGGTCGGTCGCATGGCCGGGCAATTCGCCAAGCCGCGCTCGGCCAATGATGAAACCATCAACGGCGTGACCCTGCCCGCCTACCGTGGCGATATCGTCAACGGCATCGGCTTTGATGAAAAAAGCCGCGTGCCGGACCCGGAGCGCCTGCTGCAGTCCTATCACCAGTCCACCGCCACCCTGAACCTGCTGCGCGCCTTTGCCCAGGGCGGTTTTGCCGACCTGCATCAGGTGCACAAGTGGAACCTGGACTTTATCGCCAACTCGGCGCTGGCGGCAAAATACAGCCAACTGGCCGACCGCATCGACGAGACCCTGGCGTTTATGCGCGCCTGCGGCATGGACAGCTCGCCGCAACTGCGTGAAACCAGCTTCTTTACCGCCCACGAAGCGCTGCTGCTCAACTACGAAGAAGCCTTTGTACGGCGCGACAGCCTGACCAACGATTACTACGATTGCTCGGCACATATGCTGTGGATCGGCGACCGCACGCGCCAGCTGGACGGCGCCCATGTCGAGTTCCTGCGCGGGGTCAACAACCCGATCGGGGTCAAGGTTGGCCCGAGCATGAACAACGAAGACCTGATCCGCCTGATCGATATCCTCAACCCGGACAACGACCCGGGCCGTCTCAACCTGATCGTACGCATGGGTGCCGACAAGGTCGGCGATCACCTGCCGCAACTGATCCGCGCCGTGGAAGGTGAAGGCAAGCAAGTGCTATGGAGCTGCGACCCGATGCACGCCAACACGATCAAGGCCAGCAGCGGCTACAAGACCCGCGACTTTGCGCAGATCCTGGGTGAGGTGAAGCAGTTCTTCCAGGTGCATGAGGCAGAAGGCAGCTATGCCGGCGGCATTCATATCGAGATGACCGGGCAAAACGTCACCGAATGCATCGGTGGCGCCAACCCGATTACCGAAGACGGCCTGTCGGACCGCTATCACACCCACTGCGACCCGCGCATGAACGCCGATCAGTCGCTGGAACTGGCATTTTTGATTGCCGAGACGCTCAAGCAGGTCAAGCGCTGACCCACACACTGTGTGCATGCCGATCTTGTGGGAGCGGGCTTGCTCGCGATGCGGACACCCCGGTGTCTCAGGCAAAGCCGGGGGATACCATCGCGAGCAAGCCCGCTCCCACAGAGGGGTTGAGGCAAGCTCGCCTCACTTGTTAAACGGATCATCCCAAAAAGCCCGGTGGCTTTCGGTTTCGATATCCGCCCTGCTCAACCCAAGGTCCTTGAGCGCCGCATCGCTGATCTGCCGCAAGCAGGCCCTCTCCCGCGACAATTGATACCAGCGCGAAATCCGGGCCATCCACACCCTGCCTATTTGACCTTTCATCACTTGAGCCTCCTGGGGTATGGCTCAAGTGTCGGCGCGGGCATAAGATCAATCCAACGAATGTTTCTTATGCGACACATCTGCGAGATTGATCAATGGCTGAATTCCCCAGCATCGACACCGACCTGCTGCGTACCTTTGCCGCAATCGCCGATCACGGCGGTTTTACCCGGGCGGCCGAAGTGGTCAATCGCACCCAGTCGGCGGTCAGCATGCAAATGAAACGCCTGGAAGAAGACGTACTGAAATGTGCGCTATTCCAGCGCGAGGGGCGCAATGTCAGCCTGACCCAGGAAGGCATCGTGCTGCTCGGCTATGCGCGGCGCATCCTCAAGTTGCACAGCGAGGTGTTCAACACCCTGCGCCAGCCACAGATGGTGGGCACGGTAAAGATCGGCTCGCCGGATGATTATGTGATGCGCTTTTTACCCGGGGTGCTGTCGCGTTTTGCCCAGGACTACCCGCTGATCAATGTCGAGGTGCATTGCGAGCCGTCATCGCAGCTGTTGCAGCGCAACGACCTGGACCTGACCATCGTCACCCGCAAACCCGGCACCGAAATGGGCCAGATCCTGCGCCAGGAGCGTTTTGTCTGGATGGTGGCCCAGGGCTTCTCGCCCCACGAGCAAACGCCCCTGCCGCTGGCAATGTTCAATACCGACTGTTTTTGCCGAACCTGGGCCTGCAATGCGCTGGATATTCAGCAACGTGAATACCGGGTGGCCTACACCAGCGCCAGCCTGGCGGCGATCAACGCCGTGGTGAGCACCGGGCTGGCCGTGACCGCACAGCTGCAAAGCCTGCTGACGCCCGACCTGCGCATTATCGGCGAGGCCGAGAACCTGCCCGTGCTGCCCTCCGCCAGTATCGTGCTGCTGCGCAAAGCCAACAGCGCTTCGTCGCCCATTATCGAGTGCTTTGCCGAGTACATCGTTGAAGGCTTCAAGCCTTGATTGCCAGCAACCCCGCGCACAGCAGCAAAAAGGCGCAATACAAGCCGCGCAGCATGCGCTCCGGCAGGGCGTGGGCCAGCCTGACGCCCCAGCTGATGCTCAACAGGCCGCCAATGGCCATCGGCACGCCCATGACCCAGTTGACCTCGTCATGCACCGCATACGTCAGCAGGGTAACCGCAGTACTTGGCGCAGCCAGGGCCAGCGACAGGCCCTGAGCCACCACCTGTGTGGTGCCGAACACGCTGGTCAGCACAGGGGCCGCCACCACGGCCCCGCCCACCCCAAACAACCCGCCGGTCGTGCCCGCTACGGCCCCCAGCACCCCGAACCACGGCCAGCCGTAGCGTGAACCGGTTATTGAGGGGGGCGCCGAAGTGTACATTTTGATCAGGTTGTAGAGGGTGATCGCCAGTAAAAAGGCGATAAAGCCCCAGCGAATAACCCCTGCATCCACCCCGACCGCGAACATTGCCCCCAGCCAGGCGAAGCAAAAACTCATCAGCACCAGCGGCAATGCCTGACGCAGATTGATCCGGTTGCGCTGCTGATAGCGGTACAGCGCCAAAAACACATTGGGCACCGACATGGCCAGGGCCGTGCCTTGCGCCAATTGCTGATCCAGACCGAACCACAACCCCAGCACCGGAATGGCGATCAAGCCCCCACCAATCCCGAACAACCCGCCCAGCGCGCCCATTGCGACGCCCAAGGCTGCATACATTAAAAAATCGATCAGCATTACCGCCCCTCTTGGTAAGCGCCCATGCTACCCAGTCCCCGGCCCCGGGCAAAGCACCAGGCCGGGGCTTTTGCCGGGCAAAAAAAAGCCCGACCAACAGGCCGGGCTTTTTATCGTACGGTTAACGCAAGGTTTAAACCTTGGCGCGGCCCTTGTAGGAACCACCGTCACGGGTATCGATTTCGATCCAGTCGCCGATTTCAACGAAATCAGCAACGCTCAGCTCGGTACCGTTTTTCAGTTTGGCAGGCTTCATCACCTTGCCCGAAGTGTCGCCGCGAGCGGAACCTTCGGTGTAGTCAACCTGACGCACGATAGTGGTCGGCAGCTCTACGGAAACCAGACGGTCTTCGAAGAAGATGGCTTCGCAAACGTCGGTCATGCCTTCTTCAACGAATGGCAGAACGGCTTCGATATCTTCAGCGTTCAGCTCGTACATGGTGTAGTCAGTGGTGTCCATGAACGTGTAGGTGTCGCCGCTGATGAAGGACAGGGTCGCTTCTTTGCGATCCAGGATCACGTCTTCCAGCTTGTCGTCAGCGCTGTATACGATTTCGGTCTTGTAGCCAGTCAGCAGGTTTTTCAGCTTGGTCTTCATGATCGCGCTGTTACGACCGGACTTGGTGAATTCAGCTTTCTGAACCAACCAAGGGTCGTTTTCGAGCTTGATGACTGTACCGGGTTTAAGCTCTTTACCAGTTTTCATTACGAATATCCGAATTTGGATTGAGATTTACAAAAATCTAGGTCGCGTATCATATCCAATTTCTATAAAACAGTACTAGCGCTTGCGCAAGATCGGCCTGTAATGACTGTTCCAGACACCAACGCTCGGCGTGCACGGTGATCTCGGGCCAGTGTTCCAGCAGCGAATTCCAGCTTTGCGCCATATCGGCACCCGCATTCCAGGCATGCCAAAGCCCGGCAAATGCCTGGGCAGCCGGCGGCGAAAGGCCTTTGACGTACAAATCAAGGAAGGCATTGAGCTTGACCCAGTGCGCGTCTTCTTCCTGCTCATAGATGTGCCACAGCAGGGGGCGCCCCGCCCATTGCGCCCGCACAAACGAGTCTTCACCGCGTACCGCGTTGAAATCACAGCTCCATAACAACAGGTCGTAGTCCTGCTGACGGACGAACGGTAAGGTCTGCACGGTCAAGGCCCCGCGTTGCTGCACCTGCCCCACCGCCAGTTGTTCAACCCCAAGCCAGCGCAGCAGATCACCCATAATCCGTCCCTGAGGCACCAGCAGATGGGTCGGCACACTGCCCGCTGCCATTGCGTCCAGCCAGCTGGCAAGCCCGGTATTTTCATAGGCAAACAATGAAATCAACCGCGCATCGCTTGCCGGTGTAACCCCCAGCCCCTGCAAAAAAGCCTGTTTGGCTTGCGGATCCTGCTCAAAGGCACGGCGACGCTGCAACAGGTCGGCCTCACGCAGCAACCCGCCGGTATCCGGGGTAAACCCTGGAAAGAAAAACATCCGCTTCAGGCCGTCGGGGCGCAAGGAGGGCAAACCATGACAGCCACTGACCCAGTCTTCCGCGCTCAGGTACTCCAGATTGATCCACAGCGCCGGAGCCGGGCGCGCTTTCATCGCCTGCAAGTAACCTTCAGGCAACTTGCAGCCAAATGCCTCGACCACCACATCAGCGACATCGGCCGGTTGCCACTGTTGAGGCCACTGGCAAACTTCGACCCCCTGCTGCCATTGCCGAGCCGCCTGCACATCCGCCTCGGGGCACAACGGCACAAAGGCCCGCAGATCATCGACCCACAACCGCACACCCTGCTGATGCTCGGCCACCAACTGCCGGGCCAGGCGCCAGGTCACACCAATGTCGCCGTAGTTATCGACCACACTGCAAAAAATATCCCAGGAGGCTTTCATTCCGGGCTCCAACATTCAAAGGGGTGATTGTCCGCATAATTTCACGCGTACAGAAGGCTTGATGCGGATTAATCTGCGCAGCACTCGTGCGACAATCGCTGCTCGTTTCCTGCAAGCCATGAGCCATGAACAAGACCGCAGTCCACTTGCTGATGCTGGAAAAGCTCGCCATCGACCTCGACGTGCTCCAGCGGGCAGCGCAAACCGCCTATGAAGCGGCGACCCACGCGGAAAATATCGCCGAAAACAAATACGACACCCTTGGCCTTGAAGCCTCGTATCTGGCCACGGGGCAGGCACGCCGGGTTGAAGAAATCCGCCAGGCGCTGAAAAACTGCCGGGCCATGCCCCTGGCGCCATACGACGCGGCAAGCGGCATACAGATCGGGGCGCTGATTCAACTGGAGGCTGACAACGGCAGTGCGCAGTGGCTGTTTCTCGCCCCCGATGCCGCCGGGCTCAAGCTCGAACACGGCGGACAGACGGTCACTGTGATCACCCCGCGCTCACCGCTGGGCGCTGCCTTGCTGGGCAAGCAGCTCGATGACGAAGTGCAGATCAATGTGGGCGGCGCGGTGCAGGTGTCCAGCGTTTGCGAAACGCTCTAGGCAACTGTGGGAGCGGGCTTGCTCGCGATAGCATCGCCCCGGTTACTCAGATAAATCGCGGCGCCTGAATCGCGAGCAAGCCCGCTCCCACAGACAGTAGTTTTTGCGTATGAATTACTTGGCCGCAGCCATCATGCGGTTCACTTCGCTGCGCACCATGTTGGCGTATTCGGGCGGCGACATGGCGTCCAGTTCCGAACGTACCCATTCAGCCCACTTGCCCTTGCGCTTGGCGCGCTCACCGAACAAACGCGCCGCATCGCCTTTGGCCTTGCCCAGGTTGCTCTGCCAGAGGTCATACAAACGGGATTTTTCATCTTCAAGCGCTGCACGCTCTGCGAGAGGCTTGTTGGCGAGGTTGAAGCTCATGGGAATTTCCTGCGGCGTAAATTAGGTGACATCTTACACCCTACAAAGAAGTGTCTCAGTCTGGTTTTTGACTACTCTGTCAGCTCAGGCGCAAATCAGATGCAACTTTTTAGCATTGGGTTGACTCCATTACTTATCACCCCTTTAACCTGCAAGGAGTACCGCAATGGCTCGAAAAAATGCCGTACAAGCTGAAGATCAAATCAAGGATCAAGCGTTCAGCGAGCTGCAAGACCTGATTGCCGAATCTGAAAAGCTGCTCAAGGACAGCGCGTCCCTGATCGGTGAAGAAGGCGAAACCCTGCGTGCGCAGGTCAGCCTCAAGCTCAAGCAGGCACTGGACTCAGTGACTAATGTGCGTGAGCGCACCAAACCGGTGGTCGACGCCACTGAAAGCTACATCGGCGGCCATCCGTGGCAGACCGTGGCTATCTCGGCCGGTTTTGGTCTGGTCGTAGGCCTGCTGCTGGGCCGTCGCAACTAAAAATTGGCGGCAACGGCTGCAAGCAAAGCCCCTGGTGTTTATCGCCAGGGGCTTTGTGGTTTATAAATTAAAATTACCGACATATTCAGTGACATTCTTCGCTGGCATTCCAATACTTCGTCGCATACCCCATGCCAACGAGACAGCCAATGTCCGCGTCTACTACTGCAACAAAGCCTCTTAGCACTGCCCTGATCCTGCTGATGGCCACCGCCACCGGCCTGGCTGTTGCCAGCAACTATTATGCCCAGCCCTTGCTGCACACCATCGCCCAGGAACTGGGCTTGAGCATGGGCAGCGCCGGCACCGTGGTCATCACGGCCCAACTCAGCTATGGCGCTGGCCTGTTGCTGCTGGTGCCGCTGGGTGATCTGTTTGAACAACGCCGCCTGATCGTCACCATGACCGTGCTCAGCGCCCTGGGTCTTCTGCTCAGCGCGTTCGCCCCTTCGTTGACCTGGCTGTTGATCGGCACGGCAATGACCGGGCTGTTTTCGGTATCGGCCCAGGTGCTGGTGCCGATGGCGGCCAGCCTGACCGACCCGCAAAGCCGTGGTCGAGTAGTCGGCACCCTGATGAGCGGGCTGTTACTGGGCATATTGCTGGCGCGCACCGTGGCGGGCGCACTGTCGTCGGCAGGTGACTGGCGCACCATTTATCTGGTGGCCGCCGCGCTGATGCTGGTCAGTGCCATCGCCCTGTTCCGTGCCCTGCCCAACCATCACCAGAGCGCAGGCCTGAGCTACCCGAAACTGCTGAAGTCGGTATTTACCCTGTTTGTCGAAGAGCCAGTACTGCGCCTGCGCGCCCTGCTGGGCCTGCTGACGTTCTCGCTGTTCGCCCTGTTCTGGACACCCCTGGCCTTTTTGCTGGCCGTACCGCCCTACAGTTTCTCGGACGCCGTGATCGGCCTGTTCGGCCTGGCCGGTGCAGTGGGTGCGGTGGCAGCCAACTGGGCCGGGCGCATGGCTGATCGTGGCAAGGGGCAACAGGCGACCACCGCCGGCCTGCTGGTGCTGCTGGCGTGCTGGCTGCCGATGGCATTTGCCGGGCACTCATTGATCGCTTTGCTGATCGGCGTACTGGCCCTGGATTTTGCCGTGCAGCTGGTCCATGTGAGCAACCAGAACGCGGTATTCAAAGTCCGCCCGGCCGCACGCAACCGCCTGAATGCCGGTTATATCACCTGCTATTTTATTGGCGGCGCTTTGGGCTCGCTGGTAGGTGCGCAAACCTACCCGGCCTATGGCTGGGACGGCATTGTCGTGGTCGGCGCAGTGGTCGCGACACTGGCCCTGGCGGTGTGGGCTTATAGCCTGCAGCGTGAAAGCAAGCTGCAACCGGTCGGCTAGGCAGCTATACGGCGCTTTTCATCGTAATGCGAACTCGCTAGCATGCGAAAAAAGCCCTGACCATCCGAGACGCCATATGATCCCTAAAGAATCCCGTAACGAACTGGCCCTGGATACTTTTATCAAGGCGCACCCTGAACTGATCGAAGAAATGAAAGAGCTGAGCGCCGAGGACCGCCAGCAACAGATTTTGTGGGCCTTTGAAGACGAAGCCGAAAGCCGCGGCCTGGAAGCCTGGGAACTGGCTCTGGAGCTGATCGCGCGCTCCCCTGAAGAACTCAAGAGCATGCGCCTTGAAGTGCATCAGGAAGTCGCCGAAGCCCTGGACATGAGCTGGGAAGAGTATTGCGGTTTCAACGAAATCGCGGTCTGAACCACGCCCCGCTGCACAACACGCCCGGTCGATCACTCACCGGGCGTTTTTGCATCTCAAAAGCTCAGGACTTGTGGTGAGCATCCACCAGTTTTTGCGCCATCAGCAGATGCATTTCCAGCTTGGGCAGATACTTTTCGGCAAACGCCTGCAACTCCGGTGACTCGGGGTTTTGCGCCTGCTCCTTGTACAACTTGATGGCCTGCTCATGGGCCTTGACCTGATTGGCCGCATAAGCCGCATCAAACGAGCCCCCCTCCTGCACTTGCAGCATCAGTTTTTTCGCCTTGTCGAGTATCTGCTCGTCGCTGGACACCTGCAGGCCCAGTCGGCTGGCAAGATCCTTCAAGTCCCGGTTGGCGTTGGTATGGTCCTTGATGGCCTCCACGGCATAGCTTTCTATATCGGTGGATGACGTTTTACTGATCGCCATACGGCTGGTTTCGATCTCCGCAATCCCTGCTGCGTGGGCCTCATCAACAAAGTCTGCCGGACTGGCTGCGACGGCTGTGGCGGCCACGATCAGGGAACAGACCAGGGCACAACCTGCCACGAAGCGTTTGGGGCCAATCAGGTGTTTCATAACGTCCTCCAGAAAAAGGCAGGTTTATTCCCTGCACAGAATCTGAAGGCAGGTGATGGCAAAGGTTTAGATCAAAGCTGTTTTTTCTGACGGGTGGCAACTAAAAGCACGTCAGCGAACCGTGAGCCATACTGTCCAGCAGCACTTGCCGCCAAACAGGAGAAGCCATATGGACGCCTTCAGGGCCATGCTCGACAACTGGGAATCCAGATCTCAGGAGTCCAGTGAGCGGGTTGAATACAGCCTTTCACTGCACAAGCGTGATCTGGTCAAAATCAAGGCTTTCGCCCAAGCCTACGGCCTGGATGAGGCCACCATTACCCAAAGCCTGATTCATTGCGCCCTTGAACAAGCAGAACAGGCCATGCCCTATGTAAAGGGTTCTGAAGTCATCCGGGTTGAAGAAGGCGAGGAGATTTATGCCGATGCTGGCAAGACACCAGCATTCGTGAAAGCAGAACAAGCAATCTCCAGGGCGCTGGAGGTAAACAGTCCGTCTTCCTCAAGCTAGCCTTAGGCAGTGACCGGGCAGCGCTGCGCCCGGTCGTCCCTGATGATTGCCAGGCCCGCAGAGTAACCCTTCAATCCCGGCAACCCGGTGGAGCATGCACAACAATGCGGTTCAGGCAGTTATATGGCATACGCCATTAGTTGGCCGGGCGGTATTTAATCCGGCGCAATAGTTAGTCCAAAACTGCAAAGTTATTGTCAGACAATACAACGATATATATCCACTCGTCCGACCAACTCGCCATAAAAACTTTAAAACTTGCCCAATAAAATAAATGTGCTTTTCTAGAGGAGCATTCCCGACCCATCGTCTTCAAAGGATGAAGTGATGAATACTGCTAATCAAGCACCCCGCACACCCCTGCCAAAAACCGAGCAGGATTTAATTAACGACGTTACTCAAAAAATCACCCAGCACAGTAATGAGCTGCGTAAACGCTATCGCATACTGGCTTTCCAGAACACCCTCGGCGCCAGCGTGATGGCCGTTTCAATTATTGGCATGATCGCCACAGGCACACTGTATATAAAAGGTCTTATTCCCGGCTGGCTGTGTATTTTAATCAATGCGTTATTGACGTCATTTATTCATGAACTTGAGCACGACTTGATTCATCGCCTGTATTTCCGCAAACAACCCGTGGCGCACAACCTGATGATGCTGTTGTGCTGGATAGCCCGCCCCGGCATGCCCAGCCCCTGGCTGCGCCGTGAACTGCACTTTCATCATCATAAAGAGTCTGGCACCCAAACCGATGTTGAAGCCTGGATTACCACCAGCGGCAGCCAGTGGGGCGCCAAGCGCTTTTTAAAACTCATCGACGGCTTTGTCTTTGGCATTGTAAATGCCTTGTTCGCATCTACATGGAAAGAAAAAATCAGGCTGACCGTCAAGGTGCTTCGCTTGAATGCGCCCATGGGGCTTCTGTACTGGGGCTGCTGGTATATATTCCTGGGTTACCACCTGTACACATGGGTGAACTCGTTGATGGGCCACACCGTTGAGCTCTCGGCTGGCGCAGCACTGCTGATGCAGGTGGTCAATGCTGCAGTGGTGATTATCGTCGCGCCCAATATCATCCGCCAGTTCTGCCTGTTTTTTATCAGCTCCAACATTCACTACTTCGGCGACGTCATGCCGCGTAACCCCTTACAACAAACCCAGGTGATGAACCGGTGGTGGCTGTGGCCATTCCAGTTGTTTTGCTTCAACTTCGGAAGTACCCACTGCATTCATCACTTTGTGGTGAAGGACCCGTTCTACCTGCGCCAAATGACCGCACCCTTCGCCCATAAAGTTTTAGCGGACGCCGGTGTCAGATTCAATGACTTTGGCACTTACAAGCGCTCAAACCGTTACAACTTTTCGCAACCCGAAGTTTGATCAGGCCACACTCTTTTATTTAAATCACCTCACCCTAAAACAGCGCCACTGAACTCCACCACATCCAGTGACCTTCAGAGCGCGTTACGCCTTTTTCAACGGCATCTTTTAGTGCAGGGCATCGACCCTGCCCTCTATATATGCCGTTAATAAATACTGGTTTACTGCATGGAGCATTACGCATGGAAGCAAAAGGACTATGTACCCCCGAATTCGAAGCCGTCAAAAGCGCTTTTGAAGCCATCTTTAATGACCCGCAAGAACGAGGCGCAGGGCTATGCATTAACGTTGGCGGCACGACGGTTGTGGACCTATGGGCAGGTTCGTCGGACCTCGACGGAAACATACCCTGGAACAAACACACATTGGCGAATACATTTTGCACGGTAAAACCGTTCGCTGCGGTGGCTGCATTAATGCTGGTCGAGAAAGGAAAACTGGAGCTGGATATCCCGGTGGCTGATTACTGGCCTGAGTTCGCGCAGGGCGGTAAATGCCAGGTGACCTTGCGCCATGTCATGAGCCATACCTCTGGCATTCCGGCATTAAGACTCCCGGACCGCAACCCTGCGATGTATGACTGGGAGCAGATGGTCAAGACACTGGCTGCCGAGCCATTATGGTGGCAACCAGGAACTGCGCTGGGGTATGGCACCACAACATACGGCTGGATAATCGGCGAGCTGATCAGGCGAACGGACGGGCGCAACCCTTGCACCTTTATCCACGAGGAAATAACCCGACCCAACGGGCTAGAGGTTCATCTTGGCGTAGAAGAGCAGGAATTTTACCGCATCGCCCGTTATGACTCGGCCAGAGGGCGAGTGGGCGACCCCTACTCTAAGCACTTGCGTGATGTGGTTACTGGTCATTCAGAAGACATTTCGACGCTTGCATTTACTAACCCGGGAATATCCCCCGGGCGTACATCCGATCGTAAATGGTGGGCTTTTCAACAGCCCGGAGCATGCTCGCACAGTACGGCAGCCGGGTTGGCCGGTTTCTACAGCGCCCTGCTGGCCGGGCGCTTGATCGGCACAGAGATGCTCAATGAGTTCACCAAAGAGCACAGCAACGGCCTGGATCGAATCTGGAAAAGACCAATGCGCTATGGCCTGGGCTGCATGATGGAGCAAAAAGCCGATCCGGACGCTTTCACACTGCATGGGGCCCAACACTTTCGGCCATATAGGGCTTGGTGGCCCAATTGCCTTTGCCGATGCAGAGCGTGACGTGAGCTTCAGCTTTGTGACAACCACATCAGGTCGCCACATGATGATCGATCCACGCGCCCAGAACCTTGCGGCGCTTGCCTACGCGGTGATTTAAAGCTGCACGGATCAGCAGGATGCCTGCACACACAACAAGCAATAACGCGCCTGAGGTAAATCAGGCGCGTGCTGCATCAGTGCATCACTGTACCGCAAGCTGGATTGGGGCGGATCGCGAACTGGCCTGCAGCCGTATTCCCACGAATGCTCCCATACCGCCCTTTTCCAGACGCCAGAAACCACAAACCCCCGACTTTCTCTAGGAAAATCAGGGGTTTGTGTTTACTTAATGTGGCGGTGAAGGAGAGATTCGAAACCGCCCGTCCCCGCTTTTTCAAATCACGGCCCCCGGTTTATAAGGGCTGTAGAGGATCTGCTTGCGAACGAGCGGCCCCATGACAGCCCCATGAATTTGTACGTCAACCTGTGAATCTGCCACCTAATAGGGAATGTGTATTTTTTTGGGGAACGCCATCGGAAAAAGGTAAGAACGGTAAGCGCTTGGGAAAAACGTCTGTAACGCACGGATCCAAAGGGCTACAGCAGATACGGTGCAGGTAATGTCTGAGTAACTTATAAGTAATCTAATTACTCTTTTATTAAGTAATTACCTATAAGCATCAGATCCTTACAAATCAATGACTTACGATAAAATTACCTTGCGCATCACTTAAAATAACTTCTCTGTGTAATACGCCAAAGCCAATAAATATGGGGCTTTCAGTACCGTTTCGAGGCACTGGCCGAACGAATTACCTGTTTCCGGCAACGTCCCTGAGAATCCGTACCGAAACGTTCTGCCCCCATCACCGTCGCTCCAGAAGACCTTTGCCATAAAAGCACTCCCCGTGCAGGGATTCGCAGGCCTTTCACACCCCAACATCCTCAGGCCAGCCCACAGCCCAGCACGCTGTCAGCCTGGTGCAGAAGTGCGGAAAAAAAGACCTATATAGCCCGCAGGCGAGGTGGGGGGACGACGGCGCGCGCCAGGGCATGAAATGAATTCTAATCATGCATCAGCACATACGACGATTTGTCTAGTGATGTGGAAACGTTACGAGGCTATGATGCTATAGAATCATAGCATTACGACATCACGGATTGATTGGGGATTTGAATGTGAGTGGACTCAAAAAAAAGAGCCTTGAAGAAAAAAACAAAAATCACATTCGAGCCAATAGTGACCTTCACACTCTGCCATTACAGTTCAACTGGATGAATATAAATATCTCATACCAGAAAACCAGCTCCAATAAAAACCGAACACCGATACAATTAATATTGGCCGACACAATAATCTCTTCAAAAGATTCGCCAAGAATGAGCGCAATATGACTCGAAACAATACAAAACTTAGTTTTGAAGTAATCATTGACGACCTTTTTGAAAAAGTTAATCTAGACAAAGGTCTAGCCCCAATCCACAACAAAAAAATCCTCAGCCTCTTAAACAATTTTGAAGATGGCAAATGGCGCTTCTCAAAATTCCAGAGTTTTATATGGGACAACATTGCAGAAACAGCACTTTCAAAAAGTGAACGCGACAGCTTAGTTAATCACTCACTCCTAACCTCATCAGCAAAAAACCTTAGACTTACTGACAAGAAAGATAAAATAGGTGCAGGAAGCGAGCTAGCCGAGATAGTTCTATATGGGATAATGAAACACCACTTTTCAGCACTTCCTGTAGTCCCAAAAATATTTTACAAACAAAACCCCCAAGACAATGCAAAAGGGGCTGACAGTGTACACATCGTAGTTTCAGACAACGACTTCACAATCTGGTTTGGCGAAGCGAAATTCTACACAAGCATTGAAGACGTAAGCTTGGGGAAAATTGTAGAATCAGTTGCAAATTCTATAAAAACAGACAAGCTTAAAAAAGAAAACGCAATAATAATAAACGTGAACGACATAGATCTTATAATCCCTGACGAAGTTATGCGATCCAACATAAAGAAAGCACTATCGCCCCAAGAATCCATTGACACAATAAAACACAAAATCAACATTCCGATTCTGCTACTTCACGAATGCGCCATCACTAAATCTCAAAGTGAAATGAGCCAGGACTATAAAGATGATATATCCAACTACCATACCGAAAGAGCAACTTCATACTTCAAAAAACAGTTAAAAAAAATAAATCAACTTCACAAGTATAATGAAATAAAATTTCACATAATCTTATTTCCCGTACCCTGCAAAAAGACCATTTTTGACAAGTTTTTATCCAATGTAAAACATTATAAGGAGCAATAAAAATGGACATCTTTGCTAGCTGCTCCAAAATAAATGATCTGCTAAACTTAAAGCGCGATAACGAAGCTCGCAACGTATTGATAAAGCTTTTAGCGCACCACGAATCCAACAACATCAATTACACCCCGTTAGTCAACCATTTGATAAGGTCTGCTGGACTGTATCCATACATACAACAAGACACTGCAGACTGGCAGGATCGCTTCGTACATGAAGCATTTAAAGTCGACACTGGCGCTACTGAACCGCTGACTTTGCATAGAGAACAATCAATTCTGTTAAAGGCTCTATTAGAAGGAGAAAGCCTAGCCATTAGTGCTCCGACCAGCTTTGGAAAGAGTTTTGTTATCGACTCCTTTATTTCAATAAAAAAACCTAACAACGTGGTAATTATTGTTCCAACAATTGCTCTTACTGATGAAACTCGCCGCCGCCTTTATCCGAAATTCTCAGACACTTATAAAATAATAACTACGACTGAAGCTGTACCAGGCAAAAAAAACATATTCATTTTCCCTCAAGAGCGAGCGATCACTTACATCCCAAAATTAAAAGAAATTGACATCCTTGTTGTAGATGAGTTTTATAAAGCAAGCGAAGCCTTTGACAAAGAGAGATCAAGCGCACTAATAAAATCAATAATAAAGCTCGGAGCAATGTCGAAACAACGATATTTTTTAGCGCCCAATATATCTAAACTGAATGAAAACCCATTTACAAAAGGCATGCGTTTCATTTCTTTAGACTTCAATACTGTTTTTCTAGAAAAACATAGCCTATATGAGAAAATCGAAAATGAAGAGCAGAAAAATACAGCTCTCACTAAAATACTGACTGAGACTAGTGGCAAAACTCTTATATATGCTGGAACTTATGCAGACATAGATAGAGTATCCAATCTTGCAACAAGAGTCTTGGATAACACAGAAAGCTTTTTACTTCAACAATTCTCAAAATGGGTTTCAAAAAACTACTCAAGCACTTGGCCGCTCGTAAATCTTATCAATAAATCAACCGGCATCCACAATGGCCAACTGCATAGATCGCTGAGTCAAATCCAGATAAAGTTATTCGAAGAACCTTCCGGCTTGAAAAACATAATTTCCACGTCATCAATTATCGAAGGTGTAAATACATCGGCAGAAAACGTAGTGATTTGGAGAAACAAAAATGGAAGATCAAAACTAAATGATTTTACTTACAAAAACATCATTGGTCGTAGCGGACGAATGTTTAAACATTTCATTGGGCACGTGTATATCCTTGAGAAACCACCAGAATCTACAGACACCTCTTTGAACTTAATCTTGCCGGACGCTTTACTCAGCGACATTAACGAGCAAGACTATAAAGGCGAGCTTTCAAAAGAGCAAATCGGGAAAATAATTGCTTATCGAGAAGAACTTTCCGAAATAATCGGAATATCCAACTTTGATAAATTTCAAAAAGAAAACTCTCTGCAATGTGATGGTGCTGTAGTAAAAGCAATAGCAACTGAACTCCAAGAAAACCCTGAATACTGGAGAGGACTATCCTATTTAAATTCAAATGACACACAACATTGGGAAACCTATTTATACAAAATAATAAAATTTCAACGCGGCGCCTGGGATATAGAATACAGTCGCTTTGTTGCGTTTGTAAAAATCCTTTCGAACAATTGGAGCAAGAGCGTACCAGAACTTTTATCCGAGTTAAAAAAACACGAAATCGATGTCAACACCTTCTTCAAACTAGAAAAGAACACAACATTCAAGCTCTCTTCATTGCTCAAAGACGTCAACACCCTGCAAAAAGTCATCTTTAGAAAAACAAGTCTAGACATCTCGCCTTTCGCAACTAAGGTTGCGCATGCATTTTTGCCTTCTATCGTTTATCAACTGGAAGAATACGGTCTTCCAAGAATGATCTCCAAAAAACTACACAAAAGTAACGTTATAAATTTCGAAACTCAAGAACTCACCATCCATCAAGCAATAGATAAATTCAACAGCATTGGATTAAATAATATCAAACGACAAACTGAAAATTTAACTTTTTTCGATATTTATATATTAGGATATTTTTTTGAAGGTATCAAAAAAAATAAGCCCAACTCCAGATAGAGGCAAAAAAATCTACGGGGCTACCCCCCCCGTAGAAAAAATACACAACCAAATACTATGACTTAAGCATACGCCTAACAAAATTAAAAGCTTCATCCTCTCTAAGGATCTGATACTGAAGCACCGATTTAATCTTATCCAGGTTAGGTTTTTTCACGACTTACTAGCGCCTACCCACACGATTATTCCGAAATAACATACTCGCCATAAAATTAAAATAACATTCCCAAAGCCTCCGGCACCCAATTCATAATCACCAACTCCCCACTGACCTCAGCCTTCCCCTGCCGCTGATTTGCAGTGCTATACCGAATATCCACCGTCTCAAAGTGAAAGCCCTCAAACACCCGCCTGAGATCCGGATGATCGTTGATGCTGACCATCACCTTCCCTTTGCAGCGGCGCATGAAATCGGCCATCCGTTCGTAGTTCTCAAACGCAAAGTCCACCCCATACCCTGCCGTCTGCCAATACGGCGGGTCCATATAGTGGAATGTGTGTGGCCGGTCATACCGTTCAGCACACTCAAGCCAGGGCAAGTTCTCCACATAAGTGCCCGACAGGCGTTGCCAAGCCGCTGACAGGTTTTCCTCAATCCGCAGCAGGTTGATGGCTGGCCCAGTGGTCGCCGTGCCAAATGACTGCCCAGTAACCTTGCCGGCAAAGGCATGGTGCTGCAGATAGAAAAACCGGGCCGCCCGCTGAATATCCGTCAGGGTTTCGGGCCGGGTCATTTTCTGCCATTCAAATATCTGCCGCGAGCTGAGCGCCCACTTGAATTGACGCACGAATTCTTCCAGGTGGTTCTGCACCACGCGGTACAGCGTCACCAGATCACCGTTGATATCATTGAGGACTTCAACCGGCGCAGCCTGGGGCCGCATAAAGTACAGTGCGGCGCCGCCGGCAAAGACCTCGACGTAACATTCGTGCGGTGGCAATAGTGGAATCAGGCGATCTGCCAGGCGGCGCTTGCCGCCCATCCACGGGATTATTGGGGTGCTCATAAGTGATCCTTGTTTAGACAATTGGATTCGCTTAGGCTTCGTCCCCCCTGCGCAGTGGGGCGAGGCCTTGGTTGGAGCACTCGGCTAGATCGAGTGTTTCGGCGTCGAGCCCGGTGTTAGCGCACCGGATCGTCGCCTCGTTTACTGCGCGGGGCTTTATTCCCCCCCGGCGATGTCATACGGCTTGAACCTCACGACCTCTTCCCCCACCCACTCATTCAACTGCGCTATCCGCGCCTGAACCGGCTCCAACTCATTCGCTACATAAATCTCGGCAGCCTCCCGAATCGAGCCAAACCCACCCGCGTTCTGCGGCACGATCCCCATCAACTGCGGCGGTATCCGCAGGCTCGCTAACACGTCATCTCGGGTCTGATTTTTGATCGAACTGAACTCATCCTTGGCAGCGACCTCACTGACCGGGATCAGCTGAATGCCGTCCTTTTTGCCATTGGGCGAGTACACAAACAGGTTGCGAAAGTTGCCCGGCCCCTTGGAGTCCTTCAGAGCTTTGCGCAAGGCATCGACGTCGGATTCGTTCTGCGCGGGGTCGGTCATGTAGAGGATGAAACCCGCATGACTGCCGTTTTCGTAGTACTTGCGACGAAACAAAGTCGCCGACTCGTTGAGCAACGCCGACTGCAGCGCACTGATCCAGTCCGGCAGGCCGTACACCTCCTGGTGCAGGTCAGCTTCGCGCAGATGAAAGATGCTGCCCACGTCGAATTCGTGCTCTTCCTTCCACCCCTGAACCAGAAAATAGCGACCGTCCTGCCCTGCCCGCATGTACTTGGCCAGCGCCGGTTTCAGTTGAAAGGTCGACCCCAACATCGAGCGCCGCGCCTCGATATAGCCGTTGCCCAAACTGAGAAAATCCAGCGCAAACTGCTCAAACGCAGCCCGCGACAGCAGCCGGTGCGGGATAAAAGTCTTGCTCAGCAAGTTACGCTTGAAGGTCAGGCCCGAGTGCAAATGCACGCTGGAACCCACCGAGCGCGACAACCCGTCCAGCGACAACGGCGGCTCATACCAACGCCCGTTAAACCAGCACTCCAGATAATCAAACACCGCCCGACCGCCCAGTACCGGGGTTGGCTCACCAAAGCTGAACGCCTGAATGGACTGATTAACTCTGCCCTCTACCTGCTGATCATTCATCAAAATATCTCCATCCGCCCGGTGTTGGCAGCGGTCTGCCCCTCAAGCGGTTCGTTGTGCAATGCGTGGAAGAGCGCCCAGGCCAGGTCGGCGTGGCCGGTGGTGTCGTTGCGCCCTGCGGTGTAGGTGTATTGGCGACCGCCTGCAGTGACGGTTTTTCGGATGGCCATTAGCGACTGGGCCATGTCGGTCCAACCGGCGTCGAACTCCAGCCGGCCGTTGTGGATCACGTCGTAGGCTTTGAGTACCAGGCGGGTTTTGACTTCCGGCGAATAGCTGAAGGTAGTCACGTTGGGGAAGAACTGGCGCACCAGCTGCGCCACGCCGCTGCCCAAACCGGTGACATCGATGCCGATGTAGGTCACCCAGTAGCGGTCGCAGACACTTTTGATAAAGGCTGCCTGCGCTGCGAAGTCCATGCCTCGGAACTGATGGCGCTCCAATACGCGGAATTTGCCGCCCGGTACCAATGGCGGTGCGCACACCACCAACCCAGAGCAGTCCCCCGTCTCGGCCGGGTCGTAGCCGATCCACTCCTGCCGGTCACCGAATGGCCGTGAGGCAAAGGGCTTGGAGTCCTCGGCCCACTCCACCCAGCTATCGACCATGCACGTCTGCAGCACGGCCAGCGGAAAGTTGCGCCCTTGAACAGGCAGAACAAGCCATGCCCTATGTAAAGGGTTCTGAGGTCATCCGGATTGAAGAAGGCGAGGAGATTTATGCCGATACTTGCAATACGCCAGCATTCATCGAGGCAGAGCAAGCTGTTTCCAGGGATCTGGATATCAATGGCCCGCATTCCTCATCGCTCTGAAAACGACCCTGTGGGAGCAGGCTAGCTCACGATTGCCTCGAGACTGAATGCCAGAACATCCACTTCATCTGCATCGCAAACAAGCCTGACCCACAGGTTCTTTACACGCGAGCCTGATGGCTCATGGGACATTTGCAGAACACCAGTTCAGCCATTATCTGCGCATAGGTATCTGCGCCCAAAAACGCGCTCAAGCCGCCTTTCAAACTGAAAATCGGTGACCGGAGTGCTTGCTGCGCGAGGATTCTCGCCACCTTATGGCTGCGCACACCCGACTGGCAGTAAAGCACGATTGGCCTGTCGCTCAGGCACTGTGCGACCCGCTCGCCCACCTGCTCCAACGGGACATGTTCGCCACCGATCGAAACCTGTTCGCGCTCATGCCCTTCACGCACATCAATCAGATGGATCGATGTCTCACTGATCAGCTCGGCAAAGTCTTCAATGCTCAGCATAAAGTCATCGGTGACACCTGGCGCGCTACAGACTTGCGCCATTTCTTCCAGCACTGGCTGGCGCAGCGGGTCCCTGAGGGGGTTATCGCCGACAGGCGAAAAAACGATCTCCCGGCTCGTGGCCTCAAGGGCGTCGTAGACCATCAGGCGGTTGACCAGCGGCCGCCCGATCCCGGTAATCAGTTTGATCACTTCATTGGCCTGAAAGCAGCCGATCATGCCAGGCAGCACCCCCAGCACCCCGGCTTCCGCGCAGTTGGGCGCCAACGCAGCATCAGGCGGACCATCGTAGAGATCACGATAATTGGCGCCACGACGGCCTTGCTCATCCAGCGCGTTAAACACCGTGACGTGCCCCTCGAACTGCATGATGGCGCCATACACCAGCGGCTTGCCGCCATAGAAACAGGCATCGTTGATCAAGTACTTGGCGGTAAAGTTGTCAGTGCCATCGACAATGATGTCGTAATCAGCCACAAGCGCCTGGGCATTGTCGAGGTTGAAGCGCTCAATCCAGGTTTCGATCTCGATATAGGGATTGAGTTTTTGCAAACGCCGCTTGGCGACATCGACCTTGTTCTGACCTTTATCGGTGATGCGAAACAGCACCTGGCGGTGCACATTGGACACATTGATCTGGTCGGCATCGATAATTCCCAGCCGCCCCACCCCGGCAGCCGCCAGATAAAGCAGCGCCGGGCACCCCAGGCCGCCAGCACCAATCATTAAAACACTGGCATTTTTCAATGCCAGTTGACCTTTGATGCCGATCGCGGGGATCAGCAAATGACGGGAGTACATCCCCATCTCACCCGCGGTAAGTTGCTCATGCTCGATCGCATCACCCTCCCTGCTCATGGCGTTGCTCCCTTCACTTTTCTAGGATCGGATTGACGAGACAGATAAAAAACCTGAGTCGAATTTAAAACGCTTCAATCACGATCGCTGCCAATGTATTGGCGCGCGTCAGGTTGAAAACATGATGAGCGAAATACAGCTTGCCCTGCAGCCGATAAGCCTGCGTTTTAATACGGCCCTTTTCGAAAAGATAAAAAGGGCAACGCCACTCCATGTAAATATCATTCAGGGCCAGGCCCAGCGAACTGGAAAGTTCGTCAGGATCATCTTGCAAGGCATCAATTAATGACTGCCTGCTTTCCGCAGCCAGTGTGGGTAATTCAAAGAACACCCATTGATCGGCCACTTCACAACGATGCCGAAACAGGGTGAAGTCATATTCAAACTCGGCACCGAGCTGCCCATGCTCTTTCAAGCTATCCAGTTGCGCCAGCAAAGGCCGCTCAACCCGTGAAAAGTCAACTTCTTCGGGAAGAAACTTCTGCAGTAAAGCAGGCCGAATAACCCCAGGCGTTGCGGACAGTGCTTCATCACCATCCAGCTCCAGCAGTTTCCAGCGAACCTTGACCCTGGCAACCACAATGCCCTGGGCACGAACCAGGTGCAGCACTTGAAACACAGAGTTGCCCTGGCGCACCTTGAACTCATCGACCGACACCGAAAACTCATCGACCGAGAACATCTCAAAAGGTTCGACATATTCAACTTCGGCACCCACGGCCACCATGCTTTGGTGATGCTCTTTGATCATCCCCGGAAAGGACACTGACAGATAGGTACTACACCAGGACCACATCAAACTGTAACTCATCAACATCAGCGAGCGCGCATGAAACTGGAAAGGACCAAACAGCGTTGGCTCTATCGGATGCGTAACCCTTATTGTTCTGCTTTGCATAGCCTCAACCCCCGGCTATCGCAGTAAAAATATCAAGACAGTCACCCTCACCGCTTGCACTTACTTTAACTGCTGCGTCAACTTTTTCGCCATTCAAAGAAATCAAATAGCCTTTTTTAACGCTGTGATCCTTATCAAAAATAATATCTTTCAATACCGGATAATTCACCACCAACGCGTGCAACGCATCGCCTACGGTCTGAATACCATCGCCCTCCAGTTTCAACTCTTTTTTATAGTTAACAAAACGTGCCAAATTGCCTGACAACTTGATCTTCATATTCAACTCTCCTTTTTTGAAGAACGTCGGGACATCATGTCCAGGTCGTGCACCATCCGAATGCCCATATCAACCTTGAGCTTCTCCTGCGGATCAGCCCCTGCCACCAGCGCCGCAAAGTCGCGCTGCGCCCGACCGATACCGCTGCTTTCGGTATAGCCCCAGCTACCCGTCAGGTTCAGGGCTTTGAAGGCGATTTTGTTGACATCCTCCACCGCCTGGTACTTGGCCATTGAAGCGACTGCATCCCAGTACAGGTCAGACTCTTGCCTGACCTGACGCTCCAGTGAGTAATGGACCAAGGTGCGGGATGACTCAAGCGCCATATACATTTCACCAATACAGGCCTGCACATGCTGCATATCGATCAATTGCTGATCGTAGCGCACAGTGTTTTGCAAATACGCCACAGTGGTTTCAATCACGGCGCGGGCGCGCCCTAAAAACAAGGTGGTTTGCAATGAGCGCCTGCAATTAAGGAAATAACGCTGCGCAAAACTCAGACCGTCCGTGGCCAGCAACAAGCGGTGTTTATCCAGGCGCACATCTGTCAATGTTAAACAGGCAATCCCTGTAGAACGACAGCCATGCATCACGCTAGGTGTCACCACAACACCCGGATCGTCGGCGTGCACAAGAAAGACTTGCATATCAGCGGTATCACCATGGACAAACAGCAAAAAATAATTCGCTGTCTCACCGCCGGTGACGATCTTTTTCACGGCATTCACCGTATAGGCTTTTCCGTCCGCAGTGGGCACTGCACGGGAGACAAAAGAAAAAGCATCGGCATCTTCTGTATAAGCAAATGCACCACCTGTTTTACCCTCAATCAGGTGAACCAGGTATTCGTTATTTATATCTTCCCGCCCCACTGCAATCAGAAATGAAATAAATGACATCCTTACGGATATCAAAAAGGGAAACGATAAGTCCGTAGATAAATACCCGAGCTTTTCCAGCACACGGCCCCACTGGGCATAACCAACTTCCTGACCGCCCCACACGGCGGGCAAGTTGTATTTATACAACCCCAGTCGTGCAAACTTTTCTATCAGCGCATTGGAGATAGGAATAGAGAGACGATCACGTTCTTCGACGGTGCAATTAAGCTCCTTGTCGATCAGCGTGCCAAAAATAGCCTGAATATCACCCGCACCTTGCCAGTCAACATTCATCGTAGTTCCTTCTACGTCAAACAATTGGATAGCAAGCGCGAAAGAAAACCGGTCATGGAATCGTGTCGTGCTGCTTAGTGCGAACAAATATTAGATCAGAACTAAAAACATGCAAGGCGCCTTAGCACAAATAAACCCGACTCGTTAAATATGACACCACTCATACTCTTCTAAGTTACCGATAACGCTCACTATTAAATATGAGACTGTTTGCATCATTACCCTGACCCGCTGGCGCGGCGATCACATATCCAGTCATTCGGGTTTATCGGGTGCCTTGCAGCAGCGAATTGTGCGACGACTGCGTCGGCGGACGCAGCCTCACGCCGCTTGTCAGCGACTACAGGTCCTTGCCTGCAACAATCAACGCGCCTTAAACGGCAACTTGTCCAAAGCACAGTCGTTCTTGAGCGTTGACGGTTCGAGCATCAGCAGAGGGGCTCCGGTGTCCTCGTTAAAGATTTTGACCTGGCAAGAATCGTAAGTCTCGGGGTCCTCGACAATGCCTCCCTTAATGACATAAAGGGCACCCGTGGCGAACACGCTGACAAACTCGATCTTGCATCTGCGGCCGGCATTAGCCGCGCCATCCACTACCAAATGGACGGGTTTTTCCGCTTCTACCGGGATGACGCCTGCTGGCCAGGATGTCTTGTCCCGCACGGCGAACAATTGTCGACCCGGTTTCACCGGCACTGTTCTGCCGTACTTGCAGCCCACAATCGGCGCCTCGGTCAGGATCAGGGTCAGGGTCAGGGTCAGGTAGTTGCGATAATTGCTCAAGGCGTCCATTTCGCTGCGAATCTGCGCCTAGGGTACACCAGGAGGGGGCGTGTACTGCTGGACCTGGACGCAACCTGCAGTCAGCAACAACAGCACACCAACGGGGAGCACTTTCATAACAGTCTAAATCCATTTAGGTTCGAAGAAGAGCATTCAAGCAGAACACCGGCAGTTCAGCGGTCGTGCTCCCATATTGTTCCCATACCGCCCTTTTCCAGACGCCAGAAACCACAAACCCCCGACTTTCTCTAGGAAAATCAGGGGTTTGTGTTTACTTAATGTGGCGGTGAAGGAGAGATTCGAACTCTCGATACAATTTCTTGTATACACACTTTCCAGGCGTGCTCCTTAAGCCACTCGGACACTTCACCGTATCTCTTCAAACAAGTTCTGTCTGTCGAGGCGCGCTAATGTAGTCGAAAGCTTTCGATATGACAAATGTTTTTTTCAGAATTTTCATGTGCTTACGAAAATAGTCCTTTTGGGCGTAGGCCCCAGGGGGGTGTTTCTGCCAAATTCCGGCACCGCAACGTTGCTCGCTCCAGCGCAACCCCTGCTGCGCTGCCCTCTATATAGAAGGCGAAGGCCAATTGCATGACTCACCAGTCAGTCATGGCCCTTTACCTGCGCCACAGGGCTGGGTAACGTCTGACCCACTTCATAACAAGGATTTGCGCCATGAGTGACTTGATTGCCTACCACCTGGAAGACGGTATCGCCACGCTGACCTTGAGCAATGGCAAGGTCAATGCCATCTCCCCGGATGTGATCTCTGCGTTCAATGCCGCGCTGGACCAGGCCGAGCAGGATCGCGCGGTGGTCATTATTACCGGGCAACCGGGTATTCTCTCTGGTGGCTATGACTTGAAGGTGATGACCGCCAGCCCCGAGCAAGCCATTGAGCTGGTCAGGCAGGGCTCAACCCTGGCCCGGCGCATGCTTGCACACCCTTTCCCGGTGGTGATCGCCTGCTCCGGCCATGCGGTGGCCAAGGGTGCCTTCCTGTTGCTGTCGGTGGATTACCGCATCGGTGTGGAAGGCCCGTTCAGTATCGGTCTGAACGAGGTGCAGATCGGCATGACCATGCACCACGCCGGCATCGAGCTGGCCCGCGACCGTCTGCGCAAATCGGCATTCCATCGTTCGGTGATCAACGGCGAGATGTTCAACCCGCTCACCGCCGTAGATGCAGGCTTTCTCGACAAGGTGGTCAAGCCTGAAGAGCTGCACGCCGCAGCCCTGGAAGTGGCCCGCCAGTTGAAGAAGATCAATATGAAGGCTCACAGGAACACCAAGCTCAAAGTGCGCAAGGAGCTGCTGGAGACCCTGGACAAGGCCATCGAAGAAGATCAGCACCACCCGCTCTGACCCTCCTCCCTCCGCAAACCCGGTTCCGACCGCAACCTGCGGTCGGGATTGTGCCTGCGCAACACCCCCCCACCTGACATTCTTGAACACCTCTGGCCCGCTTCTTACAGCGCTTGCTGAAACAAATGCTAAAACTTCAGCTATCTCCTACTTGTATCGGGGTAATTGCTGAAGACAGTGCACATCCGTACACTGCGCCGACTTTTGTTTTGGCGAGCCTGTAAATGCTACTTTCGATGCGTATGTTGTTGATGTTTTTGCATTTTATGCTCGCAGGCGTACTGGGTGTCTTACTGGGCATGTGCCGCCCCTTCAATCCGGACAACAGCCGCCTGTGCGCGCGCCTGTATGCCTGGCCATCGCGCTGGATCCTGGGCTACCGGCTCAAGGCCGAAGTCGGACCACTGATGGACAAGCCGCAAAGCTGTGTGGTGATTGCCAATCATCAGTCCAACTACGACCTGTTTGTATTCGGCAACGTAGTGCCGCGCCGCACGGTGTGCATCGGCAAAAAAAGCCTCAAGTGGGTGCCTTTGTTCGGCCAGCTGTTCTGGTTGGCGGGTAATGTGCTGATCGATCGCGGCAATGCCCAGAAAGCGCGCAAGTCGATGTTGACGACAACGCGCACCCTGCAAGAGAAGGACACATCGATCTGGGTGTTCCCGGAGGGCACGCGCAACCTGGGCAAAACCCTGCTGCCCTTCAAGAAAGGGGCATTTCAGATGGCAATCACTGCCGGGGTGCCGATTGTGCCGGTGTGTGTCAGCACTTATAGCCGGCATCTGCAGCTCAACCGCTGGCACAGTGCCGATATCCTGATCCGCTCGTTACCGGCCATCCCGACCGCCGGCCTGACCCTGGATGACATCCCGCACCTGATGGAGCTGTGCCATACGCAGATGCGCGAATGCATCGAGTCTATGGATCGCGAGCTGCTGAGCCCGCAAAACCGTCACTTGCCGCCCCTGGCCAAGGGCAATTCGACAGTGTCCAACCCGAACCTCTGAGCCTTTGGCGACTCAAAGTGGTCAATAGCGCGCTAAGCTGCATCTTCGTGCCATAACCCTTTGAAGAAGAAGCGATTAGAACTATGGGGAGAGTTGTTGCTGCTGCGGTTTACAACGCAGGCAAGAAGGTCACCAATATCACGCTGGACGAAGGCATTGAGTGGGCGAAAAAGCCCGGTCACTTCGTCTGGATCGGTCTGGAGCAACCTGACGCGCAAGAGCTGGCCAACTTGCAACGCCAGTTCAACCTGCATGAACTGGCCATCGAGGACGCCCTTGAGCAGCACAGCCGGCCCAAGCTCGAAACCTTCGGCGATGCGCTGTTTATCGTGATCTATTCGCCGATTCGCCATGAAGGCAAATTGGAGTTTGTCGAAACCCATATCTTTGCCGGCAACGGGTACATCATCACCAGCCGCAACGGCCATTCGGCCTCGTACAAGGCCGTGCGCCAGCGTTGCGAAGCTCGGCCGCTGCTGCTGGAGCATGGCGAAGACTTTGTGCTGTATGCCCTGCTCGACTTCGTCACCGAGAGCTATCAGCCGGTCAGCGAGGCCATCCACGCCGAAATCGAACAGCTCGAGCAAAGCATCATGGGCAACGCCCTGAATGAGGCCGACATTGTCCACCTGCATGGCCTGCGCCGCGATGTACTGCGCCTGCGCCGTTATGTGGCGCCGATGGTCGAGATCAGCGAAGAACTGCAGCGCCTGACCTTTCCCTTTATCGACAAAAACATGCGCCCGTACTTTCGCGATGTGCAGATTCACGTCACCCGGCAGATGGAAGACCTCACCAACCTGCGCGATGCCGCCACCCAGACCATTGAGATCGTGGTGTTGCTGGAATCTTCACGCCAGAGCAACGTGCAGCGCAAATTCGCCGCCTGGGCCGCCATCCTCGCCTTCCCCACTGCCGTGGCGGGTATTTACGGGATGAACTTCCAGAACATGCCGGAATTGACCTGGCATTACGGCTATTTCGGCGTGCTGGGGTTTATTGCGCTGGGCGTGACCGGCCTGTGGACCAGCTTCAAGCGCTCTGGCTGGCTATAACCCCCCACCCTGTGGGAGCGGGCTTGCTCGCTCCCACAGGTATCGAGCCGGATATCAGGCGGTCTGCGGCTTGTGCGAAACGAAGCGCATCATCCACTCGGCAACGGTGCGACCATGATGGTCCTGGCCCAGGCTGGCAACACCGGTGCTGTAGACCTGCTCGCCCAGATGCTCCTGACGCAGGTCGAGCAAGGCCCGCGAATAATCGTGGATAAACTCGGGGTGGCCCTGGAAGCACAGCACCTGATCATTGATATGGTAGGCGGCATACGGGCAGAAATCGCTGGAGGCAATGACCGTGGCGTTCTGCGGCAGGGCTGTGACCTGATCCTGATGACTGATCAGCAGGGTCAGGTCCTCGACCACGGGGCTCATCCACGGCGCCCTGGCCGCCAGTTTGTACTGATGGGTGCCCACGCCCCAACCCTGGGTGGCGCGCTCGCTCTTGCCACCGAGCAGCAGCGCCAGCAATTGATGGCCAAAGCACACACCCAGCAACTTGTCGCCGCGCTCGTAGCGGCTCAGCAAGTAGGTTTTGAGGGTTTCAATCCACGGATCGGTGCCAAATGAATCCGCCTTGCTGCCGGTAACCAGGTAAGCATCAAAAGCCTGGTCATCAGACGGGTACTCGCCTTGCATCACGTTAAAAACACTGAACTGTGCCGCAATAGGCTGCGTGGAGAACAGGCGCACGAACATTTGCCCGTAACCCTGATATTGGTCAACAAACTCTGGACGCAAAATGTCGGTTTCCAGAATGCAGATGTGTAGCGACATAAAAGTACCTGGCACGATAAAGGCGAAAGTAATGATGACTGCTCGCCAGAGCCTGCCTTGAAAGGGTATTTCATGGCAAGCACTGAAGCGGGTGATTGCCCTCCAGCCCCTGAAAATCGTGGGCTTTTGTAGGACAAAACAAACAGGAACCGGACGCACTGACGAACGGTAGGTGGCTAAGAATATGCCCTGCCCACAAGCCCGTTGCGTCTAGCTGCGGGGCGGCAGGTCAGGCGCAATAAACCTAATAGCGTTTTAGAAACTTACTGCACTTGAATGATGTGAAAGGGTTCTAAGCCATGTCTTATGAGGGCTCTACTGTTAAGCCTGTCGCCGGGGCCGCTTTCTTTCCAAGGCATGGTGCCCTTGGCGCAGGCATTGTCGTTCGGAAAAAACAAAAAAAGGCAGATAGCCATGTTCAAACATACGAAAGTACGTCAAGCCGGTCTTATCCTCTTTGCTACCACCTTGCTGCTGATCTTGCCGAACCTGACCAAGGTTATCGGTTAAAGACACGCCACTGTGCCGAAGACGTGCAGCCCCTGCGCGTCTTCGCGGGCCTGGGTACCCGGCGCAAAAAGCAGAACGGCCAGCCCTGAGGCCAGCCGCTTATCCATCAAACGCCGTTCAATTGAGCAGGCCACGCACCTCCTGCTTGACGCCCCAGCCTTCGATAATCCCGCCCAGCGGCACCACAACAGCTTCAAAGTCCTGCTCGAAATCACCGATACCACCATAGGTGGCATACATCACCTTGCTCAATTCCAGATGCCAGGCCCCGTCATCACGCACATTGATCTGCGCATTGAGGGATTCACCGCAAAATTTTTGTGCAGCCCTGCGCGCCCGCTCCTCGTCCGGGAAGATTGCGTAAAACTCGATGGGATGGATGCGTGAAAAATCAAAACCGCCTTCTTTCATGCGGCGCAGCACATAGCTGCTGAGGTCTTCTTGATGGGCTGTGCTCATGAAACGTCCTCCTCGCAATGGATAGACATTCAGCGCTTCCCTCTGGCCGCATTCGGGCCGTGACAGGGGAAGAAATAAGCATGTAGCGAACAAGATCAGAGCCAGTCGATTACTTCGCTGGTCTGGATCCAGAGTAGACCCGGGGGGCGGCCTCTGCCAAGGGGGCAAGCCATGAATTTCAACAGTTTTTTACCCCACTCCGGGTAAACCTCGCCCGGTACCCGGACAGATGCGCTGTCCAGGACCCGGCTTGCACAGCTGTGGGTTACGGCTTTTCAGCGCGTTCTTTCAGCCCCTTGAGGGTATTGAACGGAGCATCGACCACAAACTTGTTGGCCAGCCACGAAGGCACGCTGCCGCCCGGCTCGGTGTGCACCTGGTAAGTCACTTCGGTCAGGTTGTCGCCTTTGGGCACCAGTTTCCAGAAGCCGTTGACCTGGGCAACCCGTACAAAGCCCTTTTCTTCCGGGATGTAGGTCGGCATGCCCTTGAGCGTGCGGGTCAGACTGCCATCGGCACCCTGGGCCGTGGTCACCTGCAGCACCGAATCACGCGGGGTGACCGGCCACGGGGTCTTGAACTGGGTGTAAGTCCAGCTCTGGTCGCCTTCATGCTTGAGCAATTTTTGCGACTGACACTCATGGATCCAGGCGCAAGCGCTGGCCACGTCTTCCTGCAGCTTGCTGATTTTGGCCAGTGGCGCCTTGATGGTGGTCACGCCCTGGTACGCCTTGTACTGGGAACCGGCGACCTCACTCAGCGACACCTTGATGCCGTCCTGATCCTTGGCAACCTTCCAGTCTTCAGCCTGGGCCACACCCACCAGCAGCGCGCTCAAACCACATACCAATGCCACTCTATGCAACGAACCCATTGTCTTGTTCCTTATTGTTGAAGGTTTGTTCACTGGACACCAACACACTACGCCGCAGTCACCTGCTCCCACCAGCCGATCAGGTTGATGGCTTCTTCCCGATTGCTGCCGCACACCTCGATATCGGCCTTGAAATCACCGCACACCGCAGGGCGTTGCGGCTGGCCAAACAAACCACACAGGTAGTCGACAGACAGATGCAGGCAGCGTTCCCCGGCCGGCTTGCCATTGGGCATGCCGGGCAGCGGTGTACTGATGGAAGGGGCTATGCAGCAAGCGCCACAGCCTTCACGGCAATTCATGACGTCAGCTCCTCGTTCGGGGCAAAGTGTGTAGATGACAAGGGATAGTACTCGCTGGAACAGGTGTTTGAAATTGACCGTTCAGCAGAATGTGCCGATAACTGACGGTGACTGATTAGTCAGTTTAGAAGCCTGTTTTTCAACGTTCGGCACTTATTGCTTGAACTCGAAATCCAGCGCCGCACCTTCGATTTCATTGCGCCGATATTCATTGCGCAATTGCAGGTCCATTTCATTGCTGAGCAAACGCCCATTGAGTTGAAACGGACTTTCTTCGACCGACTTTTCGCCAAACATGTTGGGCAACAGCGGCTTATGGGCAGGCATGGGGACCGTACCCAGGGGGCGCAATTGCCTGACCATTTCGGGCGGCAGGTGCAAGTCCAGCTTGGCAGAAGGCAAACGCTTTTTGGCGATGTCATGGGCCGACCTGGATTTGGAGGCAATCGGCTCACGCTTTTTGACGGGCGCTTTTTTCTCGCTGGCGGCAGGTTGGGCCGCTGAATGGACAGATGGCGTCTGCGCAGAAGTGGATGCAGGCTGCACCGGGTCTGCTGTTGCAACGACTGCATTGAGCGCACCCAAAACACCCATCAACACAAGACTTGCACAATATGTCGCTTTCATAACTCCACAGCTTTAACGGTTCAGGTGCGTATGCTCGCGCTTTACGCACAGGCGAACAAGGTAATTATAGTCAAAATGCCATCCCGGCTGTTGCCGAGCCGCCATACAGACCTGCCGCTTCCTGGCAGAGCTGCTTGGCAAGCATGCCAAGTGTCATCAGGGCCCGTTCGGCTTCCCGATTCCAGGGCGTGCCGCAGTTTAGCCGGATGCAATGATTGAACTGCTCGGTATTACTGAAAATCAGCCCCGGCGCGATACTGATGCCCTGCTGCAGCGCCCGCACATGCAGCTCCTGGGTATTGACCCGGCCCGGCAAACTGACCCACAGGATAAAACCGCCGCTGGGGCGTGACATCTGTGTGCCTTCCGGGAAATGCTGCTGTACGGCCAACTGGAATGCACTGAGGTTTTTTCTGTATTCCTGGCGGATGTAACGTAAATGGCGGTCGTAACCACCATTTTCAAGGTAAGCCGCCACGCCCATTTGGGTCACGCTGCACGCCGAATGGGTGGTAAAGGTTTGCAGACGCTGGATTTCCTGCTGAAATTTACCCGCAATCATCCAGCCGATACGCACACCGGGTGACAGGGTTTTGGAAAAGCTCGAACAGTAGATCACCCGATCCAGGCGGTCATAGGCTTTCAGGGCCTTGGTGCGCCCGACCTCGAACATCAATTCGCCGTAGATGTCATCTTCGACGATCTGGATATCAAAGTCTGAAGCCAGGCGCAGCAGTTGCTTTTGCCGCTCTTCAGGCATGGTCCCGCCCAGCGGGTTGCTCAGGCGCGTGGTCAGTACCAGGGCCTTGATCGACCATTGGTTGGCGGCCAGCTGCAGGGCCTCAAGGCTCATGCCGGTGGCTGGGTCACTGGGGATTTCAATGACTTTCAAACCCAGCAGATCGGCCAGTTGCAACAAGCCGTAGTAAGTCGGCGACTCTGCCGCAATCAGGTCACCGGGGCGGGTCAGCACCCGTAGTGACATTTGCAGGGCATCGACACAGCCGTGGGTGATGATGACCTCGGACGGATCAACCACCACCCCGGCGTCGCGCATGCGGATGGCCACCTGTCGGCGCAGGGGTTCGAAGCCGGGGCTGAACATATAGCTGAACGCCCGCGGGCTGTGAAAGCGCGTGACCTTGGCCAATTGCTGGTGCAGCGCCCGCACAGGCAGGTAATCGACACTGGGCACTGCCGCGCCCAGCGGGAATACGCCTTCGCGGCGGGACTCGACCAAAACTTGCTGGATTATGCTGCTGCGGGTGACCAGCCCCGGGCGCTCGACACGGGCGATATCCGGAGTGGGCGCGGTGAGGGCCGGGGTCTGGTGAACGTAGTAGCCGGACTGTGGCCGCGCCCGGATCAGCCCCTGGTCTTCAAGATTGGCGTAAGCCTGCAACACCGTGGCATGGCTGACGTTGAGCTGCGAGCTCATCTTGCGCACCGAAGGCACGCGCTCGCCGGGCTGATAAACGCCACGCCGGATATCTTCAGCCAGCTGCTGAGCGATACGTTGGTAAAGCAAAAGGTTGGTCATGGCGCCGCACTCGATGTTCAGGCTTTATTTTTGTGGGAACAATACCGGAACAGTTTAGAAGTGTACGGGCACAGTTGTCACTTATCTCAGCCGTACAGCCCGAGTGCGGGGCAAACTGTATGGGTGCGGATCGGAACTTCCCCTGCAGCTGCCGAAGGGACGAGACTGCTGCTACACGCTGGGGGAAAAGTGATGGCTGAAAGCCCCTCACTCCAACCCTCTCCCAGAGGGAGAGGGGGTTGATCTGTGGAGATTTTGAGGCCGCGTGCGGTCAGTCCCCTCTCCCTCCGGGAGAGGGCTAGGGTGAGGGGCTTTTGGTTGGGCTTGACCTGCAACAGAGTATCTACAGGGTTCGGGTAAAACGTTTAGCGCGCAGCGCCCAACTGGCCTTTTTCGTCAGAAAAGACGATTTCAACACGACGGTTCTGGGCCCGCCCGCGTTCACTTGCGTTTACATCCACCGGGTACTGGTCGCCATAACCTTCCACCTGGATGCGTTTTTCATCGATTCCCAGATCAATCAGCACATCCGCCACGGCCTGGGCACGGGCCAGGGACAACTTGAGGTTATCCTCCGTGCCGCCGGTGCTGTCGGTGTAACCCTCGATTCGCACTATGCGCTTGGGATTGAGTTGCAGAAACTGCACCAGCTTGAGCACCGTGCGGTTGGCCGAATTCTTCAAGTCGGCTTCGCCGGTATCAAACAGCACGTCGCCCAGGGTCATGACCAGGCCTCGATCGGTCTGGGTCGTGGCCAGGCTGATGATTTGCTCTTCCAACCATTGGCCCTGCTGCTGAACACTCAACAGCTTGGCTTCGCGCAAGGCCAGTTGCAGGCGCTGACGCTCCAGTTCGAGCTTGGCAGCACGTTCTTCATTCAGCACTTGCTGGGTATGCTCACGGGCGATTTCGCTGTAGCGCTGACTCAAGTAAGCGTAATGCGCTACATCTTCGCCGCTGCCCCAGTAGCTGGACAACCGGTCGGCTCGCGCCAGGGACTCACCGGAACGGATCACATCCTTGGGAGCGATGCGCAGCACATTGGTATCTTCCTTGACGGCCTGGAAGTCCGTGCTGGCCTGCTGCAAGGCTTGTTCGCTGTTGTGATGACCGGCGCAACCGCTCAGGCCGACCACCAGCGCACCCATGCAAGCTAAGGGTTTGAGGCTCATTGCGCCTCCGCCAGTTGTTTGCGCAAGCGCGCGATACGGGTATTGAGCACGTTCAATTGTTCCTGGCTTTTTTGCGTCAGCACACGCGCTTCGGCCAACCGGGCGTCAAGCTCGGCCTGCTCGGCGTGCATACGGGCGTCTTTGTAGGATTCATCAGCCATATCGGCCAGCGCTTGGGCCAGCTTGTCTTCGGCTTGTTTTAGCTCAGCCAGATCATCGGCCTTGGCACCCACCGCCCTGGCTTGTTCCAGGGCCTGTTCGGTCAAACGCAATTGTTCATTCGGCGCAGGATCGGCTGCACAACCCGCCAGAGCCACAACGGCCAGGGCAGCGAAAAGAGGTCGAATTGTCACTAGGGATTCCTACTGTTTTGGGGCGCTGAGCGGTTGTTGCAGCTGGGTTTTCCACCGCTCCAGGTTGCGTTGCACTACCGCCTCGGTCAGGCCGGAGGCGGGCAATTCTGTCATCTTTTTGGCGAGCTGTCCGCGCAACCACGGCTCATTGCAGGCAGAGTCGTGGGAAACCGCCAAAAACAGCCCTGGCTGATCGACCGGTTGCGGGTGCGCCAGCAAGTCGTCGGCAATACCCAGGGTCTGTGCTGTAGCCATACCGGCGTAGCGCCCGGCCAATACGTATTCGGCCTGCCCCAGCAGCAGCTTCTGAAAAGCCTGGGTCAACCCGGGCTGGAGCTCGAGTGTCAGTTGATGCTGGGCAAACTCGTTAAAGGTCTCGCTTAAACGGGCCTTTTGCGAGACAGCCCCCTTGTGCCCATGCAAATCTGCGGGCGTTTCGTAGATCAGGGGCGAGTCCTTGCGCGTCCACACCAGGTAATCGTTGCGTACCAGCGGCGGGTGGATGTAATCAAAAGACGAAAGCCCGGCTACCGTCAGCGGCGCATCGAGCAGCATGTCCATGCGTCCGGTGCGCACTTCGTCCTGGGCCTGGGCGCGCTTGCCGCCATACAGCACTTCAACCTTGATCCCCAGCTCCTGCCCCGCCTGCTGGATCAGGTCGGCGCTGGCACCGATCAAATGCGCCGGGTCGGCCGGGTCGCGCCACAGGTAAGGCGGCGCATCGGGGCTGCCGGTGACAATCAGGCGTTCGCACTTGCCCGCCGCCTCGGCCAGCAATGGCAACAATGCCAGCCCCGCCAGCAGCCTGCTGATCTGACGCATATCCATACCCCTCACGCTCCCTCCACAATTGACAGGCATAAAAAAGCCCGGTTACCCGGGCGGTGAAAGCAGGCAAAACACTGAGTGCCCTGCCCTTCCCCACGCCCCGGTCACCGGGCTCTTTATAAGTGAAGCGACTGGATTAAACCAGCTTCTCCAGCTCAGGTACTGCTTCGAACAAGTCCGCTACCAGGCCGTAATCAGCCACCTGGAAGATCGGCGCTTCTTCGTCCTTGTTGATCGCAACGATCACCTTAGAGTCTTTCATGCCGGCCAGATGCTGGATCGCGCCGGAAATGCCCACCGCGATGTACAGCTGTGGCGCAACGATTTTACCGGTCTGACCGACCTGCATGTCGTTGGGGACAAAGCCTGCGTCCACAGCGGCACGCGATGCGCCAACCGCAGCACCCAGCTTGTCGGCCAGGGTGTAAAGCAGTTTGAAGTTGTCGCCGTTCTGCATGCCACGACCGCCGGAAACCACGACTTTGGCTGCGGTCAGCTCAGGACGGTCCGACTTGGCCAGTTCTTCACCCACGAACGAGGAAGTGCCAGCATCGTGAACCGCTGCAACCGCTTCAACCGCTGCCGAACCACCTTGGGCGGCAACCGGGTCGAAACCGGTGGCACGCACGGTGATCACTTTCACCGGCGCAGTGGACTGCACGGTGGCAATGGCGTTGCCGGCGTAGATCGGACGGGTGAAGGTGTCGGCGCTGACCACCGAGATGATCTCGGAGATCTGGTCTACGTCCAGCTGTGCAGCAACACGCGGCAGGATGTTTTTGCCGTTGGAGGTCGCGGCGGCCAGGATGTGGCTGTAGCCGGCACCCAGCTCTGCAACCAGCGGGGCAACGTTTTCCGGCAACTGATGGGCGTAAGCCGCGTTATCAGCAACCAGGACTTTGGCCACTCCAGCGATCTGTGCAGCGGCTTCAGCGACTGCGCCAATGCCCTGGCCTGCAACCAGAACGTGGATGTCGCCACCGATTTTAGCGGCGGCGGCTACGGTGTTCAGCGTGGCCGGAGCCAGTGCCTTGCCGTCGTGTTCTGCGATTACCAAGATAGTCATGATTAGATTACCTTCGCTTCGTTTTTCAGTTTCTCGACCAGTTCAGCCACCGACTTGACCTTGATACCCGCGCTGCGTGCAGCCGGGGCTTCAACTTTCAGGGTCTTGTTGGTCGAAACAGTCGAAACACCCAACGCGTCTGGCGTCAGCACTTCAAGCGGCTTTTTCTTGGCTTTCATGATGTTTGGCAGGGACGCATAACGCGGCTCGTTCAAACGCAGGTCGGTGGTGATGATCGCCGGCAAGCTCAGCGAAACAGTTTGCGCGCCGCCGTCGACTTCACGCGTGACGGCAACCTTGTCACCTGCCACTTCAACCTTGGACGCGAACGTACCCTGGCCGAAACCTGTCAGCGCAGCCAGCATCTGGCCAGTCTGGTTGTTGTCGCTGTCGATGGCCTGTTTGCCCAGGATCACCAGCTGAGGCTGTTCCTTGTCGACAACGGCCTTGAGCAGCTTGGCCACGGCCAGCGAGGTCAGGTCTTCGGCGGACTCGACGAGAATGGCGCGATCTGCACCCAGAGCCAGCGCGGTACGCAGCTGTTCCTGAGCAGTGGTCGGGCCGATGGAGACGACGACGATTTCAGTCGCAACACCTTTTTCTTTCAGGCGTACGGCTTCTTCCACGGCGATTTCGCAGAAGGGGTTCATCGACATCTTGACGTTGGCGAGGTCAACGCCGGAGTTGTCCGCCTTGACGCGCACTTTAACGTTGTAATCGACCACTCGTTTGACAGCTACAAGAACCTTCATGGATTCCTCGTTACTCTCCGGTGAAAAGAAAGTCGCCTAGGCGAACCTGGCGGTTGATGCTCGTCAGCACAAGGGCACCTCCAAAGATCGTTGCCTTATTAATAGACGGGTACCAGCGACTGCCCCTGCGACCGTCTGTCCGATGTGACTAACAAGTCATCCACCAAAAGGACGTGTAAACTCCGCTGCAAAAATGGCAGGCTCCCACTGGCGTGTGCCTGTGCCCTGTCTTTAGAGGTGCTCTTGAAACCGACAATCAGCCTACGGCGAGCGCAAAACCGCCCGTATCTTGACCGGAACACCATTTGCGGTCAATACAGCAAATGGGCCAGTTTCAAGCCGCGCGTCTTTGATTTGTCTGGCTTGCAGTGAATTCAAACAAACGTTTGTATTGGACCCTGCCAGTGGTGTAGATATAATGCCCGGCCTTATAGAGAGAGCGGCGCCTCATCCATTGCGTCCTTGGCCTGCGCCGAGGGAATAATGGATGAAACGCCAAACCTCCAATTAGAAAAATACCGTTGAGCCTTGAGTAGGAGAGAACCTGTGGAACGCGAATACATGGAATTCGACGTGGTCATCGTCGGCGCCGGCCCTGCCGGTTTGTCCGCCGCCTGCCGCCTGAAGCAGAAGGCCGCCGAAGCCGGTAAAGAAATCAGCGTCTGCGTGGTTGAAAAAGGCTCCGAAGTCGGTGCTCACATCCTGTCCGGTGCGGTATTCGAACCCCGCGCCCTGAACGAATTGTTCCCGGACTGGAAAGAGCTTGGCGCTCCGCTCAATACTCCGGTCACCCGCGACGATATCTATGTACTGCGCAGCGACAGCACCGCGACCAAGGTGCCAGACCTGTTTGTGCCCAAAACCATGCACAACGAAGGCAACTACATCATCTCCCTGGGCAACCTGTGCCGCTGGCTGGCACAGCAGGCCGAAAACCTGGGCGTAGAAATCTACCCGGGCTTTGCTGCTCAAGAAGTGCTGTTCGACGAAAACAATGTGGTGCGCGGGATCATCACCGGCGACCTGGGCGTTGACCGCGAAGGCAACCCCAAGGAAGGCCTGTACACCCCGGGCATGGAACTGCGCGGCAAGTACACCCTGTTTGCCGAAGGCTGCCGTGGCCACCTGGGCAAGCAACTGATCGAGCGCTTCAAGCTCGACAGCGAAGCCGACGCCCAGCACTACGGCATCGGCTTGAAGGAAATCTGGGAAATCGATCCGGCCAAGCACCAGCCAGGCTTGGTGGTGCACACTGCAGGCTGGCCGCTGGACATCGTCAGCAGCGAAAACACCGGGGGTTCGTTCCTGTATCACCTGGAAAACAACCAGGTGGTTGTCGGCCTGATCGTTGACCTGTCCTACAGCAACACCTTCCTGTCGCCATTCGACGAATTCCAGCGCCTCAAGCATCACCCGGTGCTCAAGCAGTACCTGGAAGGCGGCAAGCGCATCAGCTACGGCGCCCGCGCCATTTGCAAGGGCGGCCTGAACTCGCTGCCGAAAATGATCTTCAACGGCGGTGCATTGATCGGTTGCGACCTGGGCACCCTGAACTTCTCCAAGATCAAAGGCAGCCACACCGCCATGAAGTCCGGCATGCTCGCAGCTGAGGCCGTGGCTGACTCGTTGCTCGCCGACTCCGAAGGGGGTGATGCACTCAACACCTACGTTGAGGCCTTCAAGGCCAGCTGGCTGTTCGACGAGCTGTTCGCCAGCCGCAACTTCGGCCCGGCACTGCACAAGTTCGGCCCAATCGTAGGCGGTGGTTTCAACTGGCTCGACCAGAACATCTTTGGCGGCAAGATGCCGTTTACCCTGCACGACACCAAGCCGGACTACGCGTGTCTGAAACAGGCCAAGGACTGCAAGAAGATCGAGTACCCGAAACCCGACGGCAAGCTCAGCTTCGACAAGCTCAGCTCGGTGTTTATCTCCAGCACCAACCATGAAGAAGAGCAGCCGTGCCACCTCAAGCTGCGTGACGCGAGCATCCCGATCAGCGTTAACCTGCCGCTCTACGACGAGCCTGCGCAGCGTTATTGCCCGGCGGGTGTGTACGAAGTGATCACCCAGGAAAGCGGCGAGAAGCGCTTCCAGATCAACGCGCAAAACTGCGTGCACTGCAAGACCTGTGACATCAAGGACCCTTCGCAGAACATCACCTGGGTCACCCCGGAAGGTGGCGGCGGGCCGACTTACCCGAACATGTAAGTCAAAAGGCTCCTTCGGGAGCCTTTTTATTGCCCCCCGGCTTTTTTGTGGGAGCGGGCTTGCTCGCGATGGGATCGCCCAGCCTTGCCTGACAGCCTGCGCTGCCCGCATCGCGAGCAAGCCCGCTCCCACAACACGCCTGTCACACCGATTGACTAGCACCCCACCCCTTCATGCCCCGGGCTGCGTTCGAAGTAACGCTTGTACTCGCGACTGAACTGCGAAGTACTTTGATAACCCACCCGCTCCGCCACCTGCGCCACTCCCAAGCCCTCGCTCAGCAGCAACTGCTGCGCGCGCAACAATCGCAACCGCTTGAGGTACTGCACCGGCGACAACAACGTGCTGCGCTTGAAATGCTCATGAAAAGTGGACGCGCTCATGTTTGCGCAACGGGCCAGGGTCTCGACATTCAGCGGCCGGGCAAAGTGCTCGTGCAAATAGCTTAACGACGCCGCAACCCGGGCAAACTGCCCTTGCTGCTCAACCAAAGCCCGCAACACCCCCGCCTGCGGCCCGCGCAGCGCGGCAAACAACACCTCGCGCAAACGCGCCTGACCCATGATCCGGCACTCCAGCGGATCATGCAGGCAACGCAGCAAGCGCTCCACCGCCTCGCGCATGTCGTCATCCAGTACCGCCGAGGTCATGGACTCCGGTGTCTGCGCCACGGCATTGCGATCCGCTGTCAGGCCCATTGCCAGCACCAACTCACCCAGTACCGCACGATCAATACTGATGGCCACCCCCAGCAGCGGCATGTCTTCACTGGCGAAGGTTTCGCACTCGAACGGCACCGCCAGCGCCTGCACCAGATAATGCCCGGCGCCGTATTCCAGGGTGCGCTGGCCCAGATAGGCCAATTTACTGCCCTGGGCGATCACCATCAGGCTAGGCTCATAGATCTGCGGCATCCGGGCCACCACCCGGCACGCAGAAACCACCCGAACTTCAGGCAAAAGGGTCGACACAAAACCGGTCTGTGTTGCCAAGGGTTCGATCAGAGACACCAGCGCGGCATTCTCGTCGCGATGACGGGTCAAAAACATGGATAAAGGTTCACAGGAGGAATAGACAGCCGCATCTTCGCAGAATTGGTCAATAAAGCGACAGCCGGCCCGACACTCCGGAGTAATAGGCATGACAGGCGGAGGAATCGTCATAGTCCTGCAAAGCTACCAGGCGCAAAATCGCCCCCTTTCCACAGTTAACGTTTCGCGAGGTTCACATGTCCACAGTCACTTACAACGCTATCGGTTATGCCGCCCAGAATGCCAAGGCACCTCTGGCGCCCATGCAGTTCAACCGTCGCGCCCCACGACCGGACGACGTTGCCATCGAAGTGCTGTACTGCGGCGTTTGCCACTCCGACATCCACCAGGCGCGCAATGACTGGGGCTTCGCCACTTACCCGCTGATGCCGGGCCACGAAATCATCGGCAAGGTCACGGCCATTGGCGACAAAGTCACCAAGCACAAGGTCGGCGATCTGGTCGGCGTGGGCTGCATGGTCGATTCGTGCCGCACCTGCTCAGCGTGCAAGGAAGACCTGGAGCAATACTGCCTGGAAGGCATGACCCAGACCTACGCCAGCCCGGACCGCATCGACGGCACCCTGACCATGGGCGGTTACTCGGACAAGATGGTCGTCAGCGAACACTTCGTGCTGAGCATCCCGAAAAACCTCGACCCGGCCAGCGCCGCACCTCTGCTGTGCGCCGGTATCACCACCTACTCGCCACTGGTTCACTACGGCGTGGAAGCGGGCGACAAGGTCGGGATTCTGGGCATGGGCGGCCTGGGCCACATGGGTATCAAGTTCGCCAAGGCCCTGGGCGCTGAAGTGACCCTGTTCACCCGCTCCGAAGCCAAGGCTGAAGAAGCCCGTCGCCAGGGCGCCGACCATGTGATCGTGTCCACCGATCCCGAGCAGATGAAAGCCGCTGCCGGACACTTCGACTTCCTGCTGGACACCATTCCGGTGCCGCACGACCTGAACCCGTACCTGGAAACCCTGACCTTTGACGGCGTACACATTCTGGTGGGCCTGATCGAGCCGGTTGAGCCAGCACTGAATGCCTTCAACCTGGTGTTCAAGCGCCGCGTACTGGCCGGTTCGCTGATCGGTGGCATTGCCGAAACCCAGGAAATGCTCGATTTCAGCGCCGAGCACGGGATTACCTGCGATATCGAAATGCTCGACATCAAAAACATCAACGAAGCCTTTGAGCGCGTGGTCAAAGGCGATGTGAAATACCGCTTTGTGATCGACATGAAAACCTTGAAAGCCTAAAAGCGTCTTTGTGGGAGCGGATTGCCCGCTCCCACAACCCCCTCTCAGGGTTCAAGCCCTATCGGGAAGAACACTCCCGCACTCCACACACCCAGCCAGTTTTGCCCATCGATTTCACGCACTACCGCCAGCTCTATCAACTGATAGAACACATTGCGGTGGATCAGCGCTTCAAGATTGCGCCGCACATGCAGGTATGGCGCAGGCTCCTGGGTCTGGGGATCAATGACGAAACGCAGCGGATGCTCGCGACCGGCACTGATCGACTCGTCGACATTGGTAGTAAAGCGCAGCACTTGCTGCTCGCCCGCCCCTTCCACGTCCAGCGTTACGGCGACAAAAGGCGCGTCATCGACCTTGATACCGACCTTTTCAACCGGGGTGATCAGGAAATAATCATCGCCATCGCGGCGGATGATGGTGGAGAACAATTTGACCATCGGTTTGCGGCCGATCGGCGTGCCCATGTAGTACCAGGTGCCATCACGGGCGATGCGCATATCGATGTCACCGCAAAACGCCGTATCCCACAAGTGAACGGGCGGCAGGCCCTTGTCGGCCCTGGGGATTTGCGCCAGCAGGTTGCTGACGTCTACCGGCTCGCTCATGGTGCACTCCTCGACTTATTGATCGCTCAAGCCTATCAAGCTGCGGGCGTATTTAGCCAGCGGCGGACCGATCAGGTCGGCAGGCTTGTTGTCATGGAACGTCAGCAAACCGCCGCGGCTGCGGATAGTGGCGGTGTCGATCAGGTACTGGGTGCTGGTTTCGATCAACATCACCTGGATCACGCCGCTGTCGATGCCCAGGCGGCTGATTTCTTCCTGATCGAGCCATTCGTCGCTGTTGCTGATGCGGTCATCGGCCCGGGCAAAGCGGGTGTACAGTAAATAGTGAGCGCCAAAATTACGCGCTTCGGTCATCGCCTGGTCGAGCCCGACCGGCGCTTTGGCGCGGCGCACCATAGGGAAGTATTCGACAAAGCCGTTGAAGGCTTCCTCGGCAACGATATTGGGCCGCACATAGGGGTCGCCGATCGGTGCAAACGGGCCTTGGGCGATATAGATAAAGGAATCCGGTTGAATGCGCAGCGAATTGCTGCGTCGCGTATTGCTGTGATCGAGCAGACCGGCGTCGCTCATTTGATAGCGTGCGCCTTCACCCAGATCGCTGACGGTCATGCAGCCGCCCAGTGTCAAAAAAGCCAGCAATACCCACAGACTGCGCATCCCGTTCTCCCAAAGCCGATGACAAAAAACCGGCGAATAGCCCCGGGATGCAGATTGCGCGCCAGTTTGCGCAACATATCAATTGCGTAGCAGCTGCCGAGGAACGAGGCTGCGTTCGGCGGCGAAGCCGTCGTAATACCTAAGCACTCAATAAAACTGACGCACCGAGGCGCCTGAATTACGACGGCTTCGCCGCCGGACGCAGCCTTCGTTCCTCGGCAGCTGCTACAGATTAGCCGCCGATGATTTTCATCACGGTAGCGCCGCCCGAGAAGGCAATGTCCTGCTTGTCGCCCAGAGCTTTCATCAGCAGGCCTTGCAGCGCTGGCAACGCCTCGTGCCGCGGCTTGTTCAACAGGTCGCCCACATAGTGCCGGTTACTCGACGACAGACAACCATGCAGCCACCCCGTCGAAGACAGCCGCAACCGCGAGCAGGTCCGGCAAAACGGCACGCTTTCGTTGGCAATGACCCCGAAATAGCCGTGCCCGGGAATCTGGTAACGCACCGCCGTGGCGTCGATGGGCGCATCGGCCTGCAAGTACTCATGACGCTCGCCAATCAGCGCCAACAGCTGTTGCAAACTGACGAACTGCTGAAGAAAGGCATTACCGTCACTGGCCAGATGCCCCATGCGCATAAGCTCGATAAAACGCAGCTCGTAGCCACGCTCCAGGCAATACTCCAGCAACGGCATGACCTGGTCCAAGTTCTGCCCGCGCAGCGGCACCATATTGACCTTGATCTTGATCCCGGCCTCGCGCGCCCGCTGCATGCCGTCGAGCACGGTCGCCAGGTCGCCGCCACGGGCAATGCGGCGGAATGCTTCAGGGTCGAGGGTATCCAGGGAAACGTTGATGCGAGCGATGCCCGCGCCCAGCAACAGCGGCAGTTTGCGCGCAAGCAACTGGCCATTGGTCGTCAGGCTGATATCGTTCAGACCGAGCTGACCGACCTCACCCATGAACGTTTCGAGCTTGGGGCTGATCAGCGGCTCGCCGCCGGTAATGCGCAGGCGCTCGATGCCTGCCGCTTCGATCAGGTAAGCCACCCCGCGCACCATCGCTTCAGCCGACAGCTCATTCTGCGCCGCCACCAGCCGTTTGCCGTTGGGCACACAGTAAGTGCAGGCGTAGTTACAGGCAGACGTCAGACTGATACGCAAATTGCGAAAACGTCTGCCTTGGCGATCAACGATCATGGATGACTCCGGCGCGGGGGAAAAGGGCCGCTGCAAAACCTGACTCATAAATCAGGTTTTGGCAAGACCCAAGCCTGAGTATAAGCCTCAAGGCCATCTGCCATGAAGGCAAATACGGTCCGTGATTACTCTACCGCCGGGGTGTCGCTGTCACGCTTGCGCTTGTTGCCCATGCGCACGCCGATGTCCATCAGGAACTGGAAGAAGCCTTCCTGATCTTCCAGCACATTGCTCCAGAACGGCGAGTGGTACAGCGCTACCGCGCCATGTACCAGGGCCCAGGCCGCGCAGTAATGGAAGTATGGCGGTACGTCTTCGAGCTTGCCTTCACTGATGCGCCCCTTGATCAGCAGGGTCAGGCGCTCAAAGTTGGAAGCGCGGATCTTGTGCAGTTCTTCGACCAGTTCCGGCACCTGGTTGCCCTTGACCACCTTCTCTTCGAGGCGGTCGAACAGCCGGTAGCGCTGCGGGTCGCGCATGCGGAACTCAAAGTAGGCACGCGACAGCGCCTCCTTGTCCTTGTCCACGTCAGCAGAGTGCAGTAGCTCGTTCAAATCGCGCTCGTAGTCGAGCATCAGGCGCAGGTAGATCTCGGCCTTGGACTTGAAGTGCTTGTAGATCGTGCCTTTGCCGATACCCACGGCATCAGCAATCATCTCGACGGTGACACTGTCTTCACCCAGGTCGAGGAACAGCTTGAGCGCGGTATCGAGAATTTCTTGCTCGCGGCGACGAAACTCACGGACCTTACGGGGTTCTTTGTGCATAAGAAAAGGTCTGTTCGGGTCAAAATCGAAGCGGAGTATTATGCATTAGTCACGCTAAATTGCACGGATCATCCTGCATATCGATGGGGTCAAACGATTTACCCGCGATTCGATGAGCACTCAAGCGAAGCTGGGGTATTCCAAATCTGTTTAAAAAACGATCAACCACGGCTGGACGTTCGACAAAGCTGACCAATACTTAACATGTCGGTGCGACATCCCCCCCAAAGTGTGGCGCCGATATTGGCCGCAATGGAATGTGCGCCTTTGTTTTACTCCTAATGGTCTTAACCCGAATTCCCCAGAGTTCGGGTTTTTTTTGCCTGCTGTTCAGTAAAACGCGAAACCTGTGGCAGCGGGCTTGCTCGCGATACAGGCAACCCGGTTTAACAGACACACCGTAGCGATCCCATCGCGAGCAAGCCCGCTCCCACAAAGCCACGCAATTATCTGACCCGGGCCAGCGGGAACAGCCGCTTGAAGTTTTCAGTAGTTTGCTCGGCGAAGCGCTCGTAGGACTCACCGCGCAACATGGCCAGGAATTCCGCCACTTCCCGCACATATTGCGGCAGGTTCGGCTTGCCGCGATGAGGGATCGGGGCGAGGTAAGGCGAGTCAGTCTCGACCAGCAAGCGGTCGGCAGGCACCTGGCGGGCTACATCGCGCAGCGCGTCAGCATTACGGAAGGTCACGATACCCGAGAGCGAAATGTAATAGCCCATGTCCAGGGCCGCCCTGGCCATGTCCCAGTCTTCGGTAAAGCAATGCAGCACGCCAGCCTGGGGCAAGGCCGCCTCGCGCAGCATCGCCAGGGTATCGGCGCGAGCCCCGCGGGTGTGGATCACCACCGGCTTGCCGGTCTGTTGTGCCGCTTCCAGATGCACCCGAAACGACAGCTGCTGCAGGTCGGCGGCTTCAGGCTCGTAGTGGTAGTCCAGGCCGGTTTCGCCAATGGCCACTACCTGCGGGTGATTCAATTCGCCCAACAACCAGTCCAGCGCCGGCGCTGCACCAGGCTGCACGTCCAGCGGGTGGACGCCCACCGAACAGTCGACATCGGCATAGCGCTCGGTCAGGGCTTTGACATCCGCCGCATTGTCGGCGCTGACACCAATACACAGAAAATGCCCGACGCCGCGCTGACGCGCTGCCTCAAGGGCGGCATCCAGCGAGCCGTCATGGGCGCTCAGATCAAGACGATCGAGATGGCAATGGGAGTCAACCAGCATACAAAAATTACCTGTTTATCAATTCAGTCAAATCAGCGCTGGCCGGGCAGGCCAGCCCACTGCACCAGCAGCGCTTCGAGCAACAAGTCACGATTAAGGTTGGCCTTGCTCAAGACCTTCTGGCGCTGGGCAAGAATCCAGTCCTGGATAGTCAGCACTTTGTCCTGGGGTGTCTTTTGTGCCAGGTATTGCAGGACTTTGCGCATGTCTTCCAGGCCAAGGCCGGCTTCGTCCTGGGTCAATTGATAGCGCAGGATCAGGCTCGACCAGTCGCAGAACCAGTCAAACAGCAGCAACAGCGGAGTGGCTTTCCAGCTTTCAGCCAACTGACTGGCCGACAGCTCACGCTTGAGCAACTTCTTGACGCCCTCCACCACCGCTGCGCGCTGCTCGCGCACACCCTGGGCCTGCAGCTTGACCGCCACCAGGGGCGAACCTGCGGCCAGGGTCAGCAACTCGACGCGCTCGGCTTCGGCGAGGTCGGGCAGCGCACTGGCCAGCCACTCCAGGCTCAGCGCTTCACTGGGCAGCGGGCAGGCCTGCTGCACGCAACGGCTGCGAATGGTCGGTAGCAACCGGCTCGATTGATGGCTGACCAACAGCAAGATGGTGTTGCCCGACGGTTCTTCAAGGCTTTTGAGCAAGGCGTTGGCGGCGTTGATATTCATCGCTTCCACCGGCTCGACCAGCACCACCTTGCGCCCGCCCAGCTGGGCGGTCTGCACCACAAAGCTGACCAGCTCGCGCACCTGGTCGACCTTGATCGCCTTGTCGGCCTCTTCCGGCTCAAGAATGTAGTTGTCGGGGTGGCTGCCCGCCGCCAGCAGCGAACAAGACTTGCACACACCGCACGCCTCAAGCCCCACCGGCTGCTTGCACAGCAGGCTGGCCATCAAGCGCTCGGCCAGCGCCCGCTTGCCGATGCCCGCCGGGCCGTGCAGCAGGTAGGCGTGGGCATGCTGTGCGCGCCCGGCCATCTGCTGCCACAGGTTGTCTTGCCACGGATAGGCCTCAGCCACGGTGCATGCCCAGCAATTGCGGCAACAGCGCGTCGAGCTGGCCTTGCACCTGATCCAGGGTTTGCCCTGCATCGATCAGGCGATAGCGCCCGGGCTCGGCCCTGGCGCGATCAAGGTAGGTGCTGCGCACGGCATCGAAAAATGTGCGGCCTTCCTGCTCAAAGCGGTCCAGTCGACCGCGAGCGCTGGCACGGGCCATGCCGACTTCAATCGGCAGGTCGAATACCAGGGTCAGGTCTGGGCGCAACGCGCCCTGAACAAAGGTCTCAAGGGTGGCGATACGCTCATGGGACAAGCCCCGGCCGCCGCCCTGATAGGCATAGGTGGCATCGGTAAAGCGATCACACAGCACCACCGCGCCACGGGCCAGTGCCGGGCGAATGACTTCGGCCAGATGCTGGGCGCGGGCGGCGAAGACCAGCAGCAGTTCGGTGTCGGCACACATGGCGTCATCGCTGGGCGTGAGCAGCAGCTCGCGGATACGCTCGGCCAACGGCGTGCCGCCGGGTTCGCGGGTCAGCACCACGTCAATGCCTTCGGCGCGCAAGCGCTCTGCCAGGTATTCGCGGTTGGTGCTTTTGCCCGCGCCTTCGGGGCCTTCCAGGGTAATAAACAAGCCAGTCACAGGCAGCAATCCTTAATCAGTGTCTGTCGGGCCTTGCGGCTCGACCGGGGAAGTCTGCGGTTCAGCCGCCGGGGCCGGCGCGGGGCTCGAACGGTAATCGGCACGGCGCTTGATCTGGAATTCGCGCACAGCGGAATTGTGCGCATCCAGATCATCGGAAAACGTGTGGCTGCCATCGCCCTTGGCCACAAAATACAGGCTGGTGCCATCTGCCGGGTGCAGCGCGGCGTGAATGGCCTCGCGCCCCACCATCGCAATCGGCGTCGGCGGCAAGCCGGGGATGGTGTAGGTATTGTAGGGCGTAGGCTCGCGTAAATGGGCGCGGGTCAGTTTGCCGGTGTAGCGCTCACCCAGACCGTAGATCACCGTAGGATCGGTTTGCAGCGGCATGCCGATTTTCATCCGGCGTACAAAAACCCCGGCAATCTGCCCACGCTCTTGCGGCACACCGGTTTCTTTTTCCACCAGGGAGGCCATGATCAGCGCCTGATACGGCGTGGCATAGGGCACAGCAGGGTCACGCTGCTCCCATTCCTGGGCGAGTACTTTATCCAGACGATCGTAGGCTTTTTCCAGCAGCTGGGCATCGGTCATGCCGCGCACAAAACGGTAGGTGTCCGGGAAAAACCGCCCTTCCGGGAATACGCCTTCGTGCCCGAGTTTGGCCATGACTTCGCTGTCGCTCAGGCCGTCGAGGGTCTGTTCGATTTTTTCGTGTTTGGCCAGGGCGCTACGCACCTGGCGAAAGTTCCAGCCTTCAACCAGGGTCAGGCTGTATTGCACCACCTCACCCCGCTGCCACACACCGATCAGGTCCTGAGCGGTCATGCCCGGCGTCATGCGGTATTCGCCGCTGTGCAGGGGCTGGCCTTCAAGGTTGAAGCGCCAGTACAGGCGCAGCCAGAAAGCGTCGTCCAGCGTGCCGTCTGCTTCCAGGCGATTGAACGTACCGGTGGGCGTGGCGCCGGCGGGCACATCGAGCATTTGTTCTTGCGTCAGGTTGAGCGGTTGCTCCAGCGCCGAATTGAGCTTCCAGGCGCTTGCGCCCAGCACCAAGCCCGCCAGCACCAGACCCATCTGCAGCAGCACCAAGATTTTACGTTTCACGAATCAGACATCCAGTAGGGTGCGAGCAATGCCTTGCAGTTTACGGGTGAGTGGCCCCACCGGCCAGCTCAGGTCTGCAAAAGCGCGCACGGGCCAAATGCCATACACACTGTTGCAGAGGAAGAGTTCATCGGCCTGCTGCAGTTGCGCAAGGCTGATGTCGGTGACATGACACGGGATACCCAGGCGCCCGGCCTCAGCCAGCAGTGCCGCGCGCATCACGCCGGCCACGCCACAGCGGCTCAGGTCGGCGGTCAGCAAAACCCCGTCACGCACTATAAACAGATTACTGAACACACCTTCAATCACCCGCCCCGAGGTATCGCGCATCAAGCCCTCGGCACAGGCCGGGTCTTGCCATTCGGAGCGCGCAATGACCTGTTCAAGTCGATTGAGGTGTTTGAGCCCGGCCAATAGCGGTTGCTCGGCCAGACGTGTGGCACAGTCGAACAACTGTATACCCTGCAACGCATTGGCTTCAGGGTAAGCAGCCGTCGGGCTGGCCTGCAGAATTCTTCGAGGCAAGGCCCCGGGAGATGCGCCATAACCGCGCTGGCTGTCGCCGCGGGTCAGGATCAGCTTGAGCACGCCTTCGCCCATTGCGCGGGCGTAAGCCAGCAATTCGCTGCGGATCAGTGCTTGATCCGCAACAATCGCCAACCGGGAACAACCGAGTGCCAGGCGCTGCAGATGCAGCTCCAGCAGCAACGGCGTGCCAGCCTTGACGGCAATGGTCTCGAACAGCCCATCGCCATAAGCCAGCCCACGGTCTTTAAGCGACGCCAAGGCGCTCGCCGGCTGACCGTCGACCCAGCTTTGCATTACTCGGCGTACCGGCGGAATACCAGCGAGCCGTTGGTGCCACCAAAGCCGAACGAGTTGGACAACACCACGTCAATCGGCATTTCGCGCGGGGTATGCGGCACGAAGTCGAGGTCGCAGCCTTCATCGGGCTCGTCGAGGTTGATGGTCGGCGGGGCAATCTGGCTGTTGATGGCCAGCACGCTGAAGATCGCCTCGACCGCGCCGGCGGCACCCAACAGGTGACCGGTCATGGACTTGGTCGAACTCACGGCCAGGTTGTAGGCGTGATCGCCGAACACCGACTTGATCGCCGAAACTTCCGCCAGGTCACCGGCAGGCGTCGAGGTGCCGTGGGCGTTGATGTACTGCACCTGGTCAGGGTTGACCCGGGCATCACGCAAGGCATTGGTGATACAGCGTGCAGCACCCGCACCGTCAGCCGGAGGCGAGGTCATGTGGAAGGCGTCGCCGCTCATGCCAAAACCGATCAGCTCGGCGTAGATGGTCGCGCCACGCGCCTTGGCATGCTCAAGCTCTTCAAGCACCAGCGCGCCGGCACCGTCGGACAGCACAAAGCCGTCACGGCCCTTGTCCCACGGACGGCTGGCCCGGGTCGGGTCGTCGTTGCGGGTCGACAGCGCACGCGAAGCACCAAAGCCGCCCATGCCCAGACCGCAAGCAGCCATTTCTGCGCCACCTGCAATCATCACATCTGCTTCGCCGTAGGCAATGTTGCGCGCCGCCATGCCAATACAGTGCGTACCGGTGGTACAGGCTGTGGCGATGGCGTAGTTAGGCCCCTGTGTACCCAGGTGGATAGACAGAAAGCCGGAAATCATGTTGATGATCGAGCCAGGCACAAAGAACGGAGAAATCCGTCGCGGGCCTTGCTCGTGCAGGGTACGGCTGGTTTCTTCGATATTGGTCAGACCGCCAATACCCGAACCCATTGCCACACCGATGCGCTCACGATTGGCGTCGGTAACTTCCAGGCCGGAATTGCGCACAGCCTGAAACCCGGCTGCCAGACCGTATTGAATAAACAGGTCAAGTTTTCGGGCTTCTTTGACGGAGAGGTAATCCTCAACGTTAAAGCCCTGTACCGAGCCGCCAAAACGGGTGGAATAGGCAGAAAGATCCGTGTGTTCGATCAGACCAATGCCACTACGGCCTGCCAGAATGCCTTGCCAGGTGCTCGGAACATCCGCACCCAGTGGCGACAACATCCCCATACCGGTGACTACGACGCGTCTACGCGACACAGCACTCTCCTTTATTCTATTGACGACACTTTGCATCACACCTAAAGAAAAAACCGCACGCCAGAGCGGCAGTGCGGTTTTTCCATGACAGCGAGCAACGATTACAAACTATTACGCCTGGTGGCTAGTAACGTAGTCGATTGCTGCTTGTACAGTAGTGATCTTTTCAGCTTCTTCGTCAGGAATCTCAGTCTCGAATTCCTCTTCCAGAGCCATCACAAGCTCAACGGTGTCAAGGGAGTCGGCACCCAGGTCTTCAACGAAGGAAGCGGCATTGGTCACTTCTTCTTCTTTAACGCCCAGTTGCTCGGCAACGATTTTCTTGACGCGCTCTTCGATGGTGCTCATACCTTGTTTTCACTCCTAATGGACAAATTCAGGCAGCTGGCCAGTGGGCAAGTGTATCGAAAGCCTTTTCGGTTTTTCAACTGAAAGCTTTGCACTCACTCCGCAACAGCCGGCTGCCTATAAAAAGATTGCAGCTTTATAACGGATTTTAGACAGCTCGTATGACATTTTTTTGAAGCAATCCGTCACATTTAACTCATGTACATCCCGCCGTTGACCGGAATTGTAGCCCCGGTCACGTAGGCTGCACCGTCGGATGCCAGGAAAGCGACCACGTTAGCGATCTCTTGAGCCTGGCCCAGACGGCCCAGCGGAATCTGCGTCTGCAAGGCTTCGCGCTGTGCTTCTGGCAGTTCACGGGTCATATCGGTGTCGATAAAGCCCGGAGCAACCGAGTTGACAGTGATCGAGCGCGAGCCCACTTCACGTGCCAGTGCACGGCCGAAACCTTCAAGGCCTGCCTTGGCGGCGGCGTAGTTTACTTGGCCTGCGTTGCCCATGGCACCCACAACAGAGCCAATATTGATAATTCGTCCCCAACGGGCCTTGGTCATGCCGCGCAAAACACCCTTGGACAGGCGATACAGACTGTTCAGGTTGGTGTCGATGACATCATGCCATTCGTCATCTTTCATGCGCATCATCAGGTTATCGCGGGTGATACCGGCATTATTGACCAGGATTGCCGGCGCGCCGAACTGTTCCTGAATGCTTGCCAGTACCGCAGCAACCGATTCGTTGCTGGTCACGTTGAGCTCCATGCCAGTGCCCTGAACACCGTTTTCTTTCAGGGTGGCAGCGATGCGCTCGGCACCCGACGCAGAAGTCGCCGTGCCAATGACAATGGCGCCCTGACGACCCAATTCCAATGCGATCGCCTGGCCAATGCCACGGCTTGCGCCTGTTACCAGTGCAACTTTACCTTGCAAGCTCATGCAGGCTTCTCCTGATTCAGACCAGAGCCAAGCGCGCAGCGGCGAAGGCATCCGGGGTATTCAAATTGTGAGTGGTAACGCCTTCGGCGCAACGCTTGCTGATGCCCACCAGGACTTTGCCCGGGCCGCATTCAACCAGGTCAACCGGGCCGTTGGCCGCCAGGGCCTGCACCGATTCAACCCAACGCACAGGCTTGTACAGCTGCTCGAGCAGATCGCGCTTGAGGGTCGGCAGATCGGCCGCCACGGCGGCGCTGACGTTCTGCACCAGGGCAATGCCCGGCATTTTCCAGTCGATCGCTTCGATGGACTCGGCAAAACGCTCGGCAGCAGGGCGCATCAGCTCGCAGTGCGACGGCACGCTCACCGGCAACGGCAAGGCACGCTTGGCGCCCTTGGCCTTGCACAGCTCCATGGCACGCTCGACAGCAGCCTTGGCCCCGGCAATCACGACCTGACCCGGCGAGTTGAAGTTGACCGCACTGACCACCTCACCTTGCGCCGCTTCTGCGCAGGCCGCCAGTACATCGGCATCTTCCAGGCCCAGGATCGCCGCCATGGCGCCCTGCCCGGCCGGTACGGCCTCTTGCATCAGCTGACCGCGACGCTCAACCAGCTTGACCGCCTCGGCCAGGGTCAGGCATTCGGCAGCCACCAGCGCGCTGTACTCGCCCAGGCTGTGGCCAGCCACGAAGTCCGGACGCTTGCCGCCTTCAGCCAGCCACAGACGCCACAGGGCAATCGAGGCGGTGAGAATGGCAGGCTGGGTAATATCAGTCTGGTTCAGCTTCTCTGCAGGGCCTTCCTGGACCAGCGCCCACAGGTCGTAACCCAGGGCAGCAGAAGCTTCTTTGAATGTTTCCAGGACCAGCGGGTGTTCCGCGCCCAGCTCGGCCAACATGCCGAGGGACTGCGAACCCTGCCCTGGAAAGACGAATGCGAGGGATGTAGACATGTAACAAGCCCCTAATGATCTTGTCGTCGGAGAATTGACGTCCTGCCGTGGCGGACGCAAGAAACTGACAGTTGGATGGCTGATTGGACCGGGCGGTCACATTTAAGCATCCACCCGGCAAAACGCCTACGGCAACAACCCTTCAAGGCGCCCATACAAACGCTTTGGCAGGTCTTCATGGATTTCAATCAGTGCGCGTTCAATTGCACTTTGAAAGCCCTGAGCACCTGCCGAACCGTGACTCTTGACCACAATGCCCTGCAAACCGAGAAAACTCGCGCCGTTGTGCCGCGCCGGTGCCAGATCGGCCTGCAGGCGCCGCATCAACGGCAATGCCAGCATACCTACGCAGCGACTGAACAGGTTGCGCCGGAACACCGCTTCAAGCCGGCTCGAAATCATGGTCGCCAGGCCTTCGCTGGACTTGAGCATGATATTGCCGACAAATCCGTCGCACACCACCACATCGGCCTCACCGCGATACACCCCGTCACCCTCGACAAAGCCGATGTAATGCAGCCCTGGTGCCGCCTGCAACAACGCCGCCGCCTCCTTGACCTGCTGGTTGCCCTTGACGTCCTCGGTGCCGACGTTGAGCAAGGCAACCCGCGGACGGGGCACGCCCAGCGCCTGCGCGGCCACCGAGCCCATCACCGCAAACTGGAACAACTGGCTGGCCGTGCAATCAACATTCGCCCCAAGGTCCAGCAACTGACAGTAGCCGGTCTGGGTCGGCACCGCCGCCACCATCGCCGGACGGTCGATACCCGGCAAGGTCTTGAGCACATGCCGGGACAAGGCCATCAGCGCACCGGTGTTGCCGGAACTGACACAAGCTTGCACCTTGCCATCACGGAGCAACTCCAGAGCAACGCGCATGGACGAGTCCGGCTTGCTGCGCAAGGCATGGGACGGCCGCTCATTCATGGCAATCACTTCAGAAGCGGGAGCAATCGACAGGCGCGAGCGATCCACAGCCGAATGGCCGGCAATCAGGGATTCAAGTATGGAGGGTTGACCGACGAGGGTCAGATGCAGCGAGGGAGTAGCAGACAGGCAGGCAATACAGGCCTGAACAATGCTGCGGGGACCGAAGTCCCCGCCCATTGCGTCGATCGCGATGACCTGAGCGGACAAGTGATTACTCGTCAGCGCCCTTGTCGATCACTTTACGACCACGGTATACGCCTTCTGGCGATACGTGGTGACGCAGGTGAATTTCACCGGTGGTTTTTTCTACAGACAGAGTGCTAGCCGAAAGAGCATCGTGCGAACGACGCATGTCACGGGCAGAGCGGGATTTTTTGTTCTGCTGAACAGCCATAATTGATTAACTCCTAAACGTTTGGGTCACGCTTTAACTGCGCCAATACACTGAACGGGTTGGACCGCGTTACCTCGTCCTCGCCTGGTTCGGGCTCATCGAGACCCGCCGGCTGCTGGCATTCTTCCGGATGATGAGCAGGCACAATGGGCAAGGCGAGCAAAAGCTCCTCCTCGATCAGTGCATGCAGATCCAATGGATCTTCGCCCAGTTCCAGCACGTCATAACCTTTCGGTAACGACTGGGTATTCGCACCCTCTTTCACCACGGCATAACTGCATTCGCTGTGGATCGGCAGGGTGACCAGCTCAAGACAACGCTGGCAAACCATCTTGACCTCGACGTCAATGGAGCTGTGTATTACCACAGATCTACGTTCGTCGCGCTCAAAAACAAATTTAGCCTGGACCGTTCCAACATCGTCGGAAAGCGGATCGCAGAGTCTCTCCAAATCAGCCAGCAACACTTCACCTTGAAGGGTAGTGCCACGATCAGCCAATTTGCGCGGGTCAACGTGAGGTGGAATCGGGTCATTCAACATAGGCGCAGCATTCTAGGGAGGACCCCTTCACGTGTCAAAGGAAATTGTGTCTGTGCGACATTGCGTACGAGCATTAGAATCGTCAACTGCCTACAGGAGTCGCGCATGCTACCTTTATTACTCGCTTCAAGCTCGGTTTATCGCCGTGATTTATTGTCTCGCCTGCGCCTGCCCTTCACTTGCAGCTCGCCGGATATCGACGAAAGCCACCATCAAGGCGAAACTGCCACCGAACTGGTCAAGCGCCTGTCACTGGAAAAAGCCCGCGCACTCGCCGCCCGCCATCCGGATCATCTGATTATCGGCTCGGATCAGGTCGCCGTTCTCGACGGACAGATCATCGGCAAACCCCACACCCACGAAAAAGCACACCAGCAACTGACCAGGGCAAGTGGCGCCAGCGTCAGCTTCCTGACGGGCCTGACCCTGCTCAACAGCCAGACCGGCCATTATCAGACCGACTGCGTGCCATTTACCGTGCATATGCGCAGCCTGAGCGCAGAGCAGATCGAGCGCTACCTGCGCGCCGAGCAACCCTACGACTGCGCAGGCAGCTTTAAAGCCGAAGGGCTTGGTGTGAGCCTGTTCCAGCGCACTGAAGGCGATGATGCCACCAGCCTGGTCGGCCTGCCACTGATCCGCCTGGTGGATATGCTGCTTGCTGAGGGCGTCGAGATTCCCTGACCCACAAAAAAACCGGCATCGCCATGCCGGTTTTTTGTTTGCAACATGCCTGTGGGAGCGGGCTTGCTCGCGATGGCATCAACACGGTGCATCTGACAGACCGCATCGCAGGCAAGCCAGCTCCCACAACAACAAAGTAATCAGCGCAGCGTCGGCCCCTGAAAGCCCATCCACATGGCCAATTGCTCAGCCACGCTGGCACCGAGCTTTTTCGAGAAGCGATCGAACGCCGATTCCTGCACCGTGAAATCCACCAGCTCCTTGGCACCGATCACGTCACGCGCCACCGAACTGGTATTGCCCAGCCCGTCGATCAAGCCCAACGGCAGTGCCTGCTGACCAGTCCAGACCAGGCCCGAGAACAGCTCCGGGTGCTCCTTGTCTTTCAGGCGATCACCACGCCCCTGCTTGACGCTGTCAATAAACTGCTGGTGCGTCACATTCAACACGCCCTGCCAGAACTTGGTCTCGTCCGGCTTCTCCGGCTCAAAAGGATCCAGGAACGCCTTGTGGTCACCCGAGGTATAGGCACGACGCTGGATCCCCAGCTTGTCCATCGCACCGACAAAGCCGAAACCTGCCGCCGTCACACCAATCGACCCGACGAGGCTGGCCTTGTCGGCGTAGATTTCGTCAGCGGCACTGGCAATGTAGTAAGCCCCGGAAGCGCCCAGATCGGAAATCACCGCATACACCTTGGTATCGGGATGCAAGCCGCGCAGACGACGGATCTCATCGTAGACATAACCCGACTGCACAGGGCTGCCGCCCGGGCTGTTGATGCGCAGCACCACGCCCTTGACCCGCGGGTCGTCAAACGCTGCCTGCAGGCTGGTGACCAGATTGTCGGCACTGGCCGGCTCTTTATCGGCAATCGGCCCGCGCACATCGATCAGCGCGGTATAGCTGGAGCCGCCGACCGCGCTGCGCTCCATGCTCACCAGCGGAGTGAACAGCAACAACACCGCAATCAGGTAGCAGAACATCAAGACCTTGAAGAAAATACCCCAGCGTCGCGAGCGGCGCTGTTCCTGAATACCTGCCAACAAGGTTTTTTCCAGCAACCGCCAGCTTTTATCATCACCAACAGTGTTTTCAGCCGCAGAGGGCGCTTTCCATTGATCGACCATGCATTACCCCAGCAAAGATCTTAATTAGCCTGACGCTCAAGCCAGGCACGCAACTCGGGAAAACTGTCAATCGCCAACCGGGGCTCGAACGTCAGCAAGCGCTCCATTGATTGAGCACCATAGCCTACCGCAACCGAGTCGATACCCGCATTGCGTGCCATCAGCAAATCAAAGGACGCATCCCCCACCATCAACGCCTGCTCCGGGCGCACAGCACAATGAGCCAGGATCTGATTAAGCATCAACGGGTCGGGCTTGCTAGCGGTCTCGTCTGCGGCACGGGTGATATCAAAGAAGTCCTCCCAGCCGTGAGCCTTGAGCACACGATCAAGGCCGCGACGCGCCTTGCCCGTGGCCACCGCCAGACGATAGCCCTGGGCACGGAAGGCTTCCAGCGATTCCCGCACCCCCGCAAACAACGGCGAGGGCTCGGCATCCATAGCGATATAGAGGTCGGCATAGTGCTGACGGAAGGCAATGACCTCTTCAGGCGTCATGTCGGGGTAAAGGGTCAGGATCGCCTCGGGCAACCCCAAGCCGATAATCCCTTTTACAGCAGGCGCATCACGCTCAGGGCGCCCCGCACGCTGCGCCGCGCCCTGCATCGCCGTGACAATCCGACCAATGGAATCGGCCAGCGTGCCATCCCAGTCAAAAATGAGCAGCTTGTACTCAGTAAGGGGCACTCAGACGCTCCACGGTTTTGGCCCACATTTCATCAACCGGGGCCTGGAATTTCATTTCAGTGCCATCGGGCATCGGCACGGTCAGCATATAGGCATGCAGAAACAGACGCTTGCCGCCCAGGTCGCGGATCTCCTTGGAGAACCCTTCATCGCCGTACTTGCTGTCGCCGGCAATGCAATGCCCGGCATGCAGGGTATGCACGCGGATCTGGTGGGTACGCCCGGTAATCGGCCGCGCTTCGACCATGGTGGCAAAGTCGCCGAAGCGGCGCAGCACCTTGAACACGGTCACCGACTCTTTGCCTTCGTCTTCGTTGACTTCAACCATGCGCTCACCCGAACGCAAGTTGCTCTTCATCAGCGGCGCACGCACCTGCTTGATGGAGGCCGCCCAGTTGCCGCGCACCAGGGCCATATAGCGCTTGTCGATACCATCGCCACGCAGGGCTTCGTGCAGGTGACGCAACATGCTGCGTTTTTTCGCGATCATCAGCAGGCCGGACGTGTCACGGTCGAGGCGGTGAACCAGTTCCAGTTCCTTGGCGTCCGGGCGCATCTGACGAAAGGCTTCAATCACGCCAAAGGTCAGGCCGCTGCCGCCATGCACGGCGATACCCGCGGGCTTGTTCAATACAATCAGCGCTTTGTCTTCATAGACAATCGCCGCCTCAAGACGCAGCAGCAAACCTTGCGCCACCGGCACCGGCTCGTCACGCTCAGGCACGCGAACCGGCGGCACGCGCACGATATCGCCAGCCTGCAGCTTGTACTCGGGCTTGATCCGGCCCTTGTTCACGCGCACTTCGCCTTTACGCAAAATGCGGTAAATCAAGGTCTTGGGAACGCCCTTGAGCCGAGCAAGAAGAAAGTTGTCGATGCGTTGGCCGGCATATTCCGGCGAGACCTCAAGCAGCTGGACGCTGGGGGTCGGGGGGGTAGTCGTCGTCATGCCGCGAATGATAACAATTTTTTATGGAATTGAAGCACTTAATCATTGCTGCTATAGTCGCGAACGCCGCCAAAAGCGGCCTGGACAGCGGATTAACGGTGAACAACCGGCCCTGACCAACGCTCTTGATCAGGACGCGAGGCCGTCCTACGGGGCTTTTGCTGGATACGCAAGACCTGGAGTTGTAACAAGCGCAGGTGACATGAGGCCTGAAGCGAGCCTGGAAAGCAGAGTGCAAACTCGCCTTTTACGCCGATATTCACGGCCAGTTCACAAAGTGCAGTCAGCCTCGGGAATTTCGAGCGAATGCTTCGGAAACAACGCCTTTATTAGCCATGATGCGTGAACTCCCCTTTTGGAGAACACGGTAAATGCCAACCCGCTGCGGATTCTGCGCGCGGCAGCACCCGAATTATCAGGGATACGTGTAGGGTGGAGATGCACAACCGCCGGACTGTGTAGCAATAGGCTTTATCAAGACGCTTCATCTCGTCCACAGCCGCCGGTTGATTCCTCCTCCTGACCAGACTTTTGCTTAAGAGGTGCTTTAGCACCACAGCAAGCAGGAAGCGTAAGTCGCGACTTCGCCCCCAAGGGTCGAACCTCGTTGTACACAGGAGTGGCCAACAACTCCTGACGCACCTGACACCGACCATGAGAAGTCGTGTGTGCCGAACGCCGTTTCCGGTAGCCCGGAAACCGACGGTACAACATGAAAAGAATGCTGATTAACGCAACTCAACCTGAAGAGTTGCGCGTTGCACTGGTAGATGGCCAACGCCTCTACGACCTGGACATCGAGTCGGGTGCTCGCGAGCAGAAGAAAGCCAATATCTACAAAGGCCGTATTACTCGCATCGAACCAAGCCTTGAGGCTGCCTTTGTCGATTTCGGCTCCGAGCGCCACGGCTTCCTGCCCCTCAAGGAAATCTCCCGCGAGTACTTCAAGAAAGCCCCTGAAGGCCGCGTCAACATCAAGGACGTCCTGAGCGAAGGCCAGGAAGTTATCGTGCAGGTCGAAAAAGAAGAACGCGGCAACAAGGGCGCAGCCCTGACCACGTTTATCAGCCTGGCGGGCCGCTACCTGGTCCTGATGCCGAACAACCCGCGTGCCGGCGGCATCTCCCGTCGCATCGAAGGCGAAGAGCGCAACGAACTGCGTGAAGCGCTGAACGGCCTGATCGCTCCTGCCGACATGGGCCTGATCGTGCGCACTGCCGGCCTTGGCCGCAGCAGCGAAGAAATGCAGTGGGACCTCGACTACCTGCTGCAGCTGTGGACCGCCATTAAAGAAGCCTCGCTGGATCGCGCCGCGCCATTCCTGATCTACCAGGAAAGCAACGTGATCATCCGCGCCATCCGCGATTACCTGCGCCAGGACATCGGCGAAGTGCTGATCGACAGCGTTGAAGCCCAGGACGAAGCCCTGACCTTCATCCGCCAGGTGATGCCGCAGTACGCCAGCAAGATCAAACTCTACGAAGACAGCGTTCCGCTGTTCAATCGTTTCCAGATCGAAAGCCAGATCGAGACCGCCTTCCAGCGCGTCGTTGAACTGCCTTCCGGCGGCTCCATCGTTATCGACCCGACCGAAGCCCTGGTGTCCATCGACATCAACTCGGCGCGCGCCACCAAAGGCAGCGATATCGAAGAAACCGCCCTGCAGACCAACCTTGAAGCGGCAGAAGAAATCGCCCGTCAGTTGCGCCTGCGCGACATCGGCGGCCTGATCGTCATCGACTTCATCGACATGACACCGGCCAAGAACCAGCGCGCCGTGGAAGAAAAAGTCCGCGAATGCCTGGAAGCCGACCGTGCCCGCGTACAAGTGGGTCGTATCTCGCGCTTCGGCCTGCTGGAAATGTCCCGTCAGCGCCTGCGTCCATCCCTGGGCGAGAGCAGCGGCATCGTTTGCCCGCGCTGCAACGGTACCGGCATCATCCGTGATGTTGAATCGCTGTCGCTGGCGATCCTGCGCCTGATCGAAGAAGAAGCCCTGAAAGACCGCACTGCCGAAGTCCGCGCCCAGGTGCCGATCCCGGTTGCAGCGTTCCTGCTCAACGAAAAACGCAACTCGATCACCAAGATCGAACTGCGCACCCGTGCCCGCATCGTCATCCTGCCGAACGATCACCTCGAAACGCCGCATTTCGAAGTTCAGCGTCTGCGTGATGACAGCCCGGAAGCCCACACCAACCAGTCCAGCTATGAAATCGCTGCCGCTGCTGCTGAAGTGGAAGAAGTTCAACCGGCTGCAGCTACCCGCACCCTGGTTCGCCAGGAAGCCGCGGTCAAGACTGCTCCGCCACGCACTTCGGCACCGGTCCCAACCGAAGCCGCTGCTGCACCGGTCGCTCCTGCACCTGCTGCCACCATCGCCGAGCCAAGCCTGTTCAAGGGCCTGGTCAAGTCGCTGGTCAGCCTGTTCGCCTCCAAGGAAGAGCCTGCTGCTCCGACCGTAGTCGAGAAGCCGGCAACCCCTGAGCGCCCTGCGCGCAACGAAGAGCGTCGCAACGGCCGTCAGCAAAGCCGTAACCGCAACGGTCGCCGTGACGAAGAACGCAAACCGCGCGAAGAGCGTGCTCCACGTGAAGAACGTGCTGCCCGCGAACCTCGTGAAGAGCGTACTGTCCGCGAAGAAACCCCGGTGGTTGCCCAGGCACCTCGCGAAGAGCGCGCACCGCGCCCACCTCGTGAAGAGCGTGCACCACGCGCACCGCGTGAAGACCGCAAGCCTCGCGGCGAACGCGAAGAACGCGTACGTGAACTGCGCGAACCTCTGGATGCAGCACCTGCTGTTGCCGCTGCCACCGCAGCCGTAGCTGAAGAGCGCGCACCACGCCCACCGCGTGAAGAACGCCAGCCGCGCGCCCCTCGCGAAGAACGCGCACCACGCGAAGAGCAGGTTGTCGCCGCTGCTGAAGACGAAGAAGTGCTGACCGCTGAAGAGCAGTCCCAGGACGAGACCCAGGACAACGCCGAAGGCGATCGCCCACGTCGTCGCTCCCGCGGCCAGCGTCGTCGCAGCAACCGTCGTGAACGTCAGCGTGACGCCAACGGCAATGTGATTGAAGGCTCGGAAGAGAACAGCGAAGAAGGCACTGCCCAAAACGCTCCTGCCAATGCACCTGAAGTCGCCGCCGCTGTAGCCGTGACTGAAGTGGTTGCCACCCAGGCCATCAGCGCTCCAGCTGAAGCCCAGGCGCACCAGCAGGCAGAACGCGCCACCGAAGCAGCCCAGGAATCGGCCCCGGCTGAAACCGTAGCGGTTGTTGAAGCCGACAAGGAAGTGCTGGTTGTTGAAGCAGCTGCTGCCCAGGCGCCGGCTGTTGAAGCCGCTGCTGAAGAAGCAACCACGGTAGAAGCAGTCGCTGCCCAGGCACCCGCCGTTGAAGCACCGGTTGTTGAAACGCCGGTTGTTGAAGCCCCTGTCGTGGAAGCCGTGACACCGATCGAAGCGGTCAAGGCACCTGAAGTTGAAGTAGCTCCGGATCAGCAAGCACAGCCTGAAGTTCAGGCCGCTGCCGAACCAGTTGCAGCAGCACCAGAGCCTGTAGTCGAAACCGAGGTGCAAGCACCTGTGGTCGAGACTGCGGTGATCGAGAAGGCACCACAGCCTGCCCGCGAAGCCCGCGTAGTACGCGAGCCCGTTGCAGAGCCTGCCGTTGCTGAAGCCGCCGCAGAGCGCGTGGCTGTCGAAGAACCGGCCGCACCTGCAGTCGTCGCCGTCGAAGCCGTGGTTGAAGCGGTGGTTGCCGCAGAGCCGGCTCCAGTCGAAGCTGTTGTGGCAACTGAAGTGGTTGAGGTCGTGGTTGCCGCCCCGGCGGTCAGCGCCCCAAGCAATGGTCGTGCACCTAACGACCCGCGTGAAGTCCGTCGTCGCAAGCGTGAAGAGGCCGCTGCTGCAGCGGCAGCTGCCGCCCAGGCAACTGCGCACGAAGGCGTAGCCCAGGAAAAGGAGCACGAGGATAAACCCCTCGCCTAATTCCAAAGGCCAATAAAAAGCCCCGCCAGTTCTGAACTGGCGGGGCTTTTTTTATTCTCCCAAGTAATGGCTTGTGGGCAATCAGAATGGCCAGAACGAGCGGCGCCCCTTCTCCAGCTCGCCACGACACTGGCCAAGCTGCGCACCATAGGTTTTGGACTGTTGCTCGACCTTGCGCGCCACCTGCATCAACCAGGGCTTGGCGCGATAGGTATTGCGACTGTATCCCCCCCTGCCCTCGTGATATGCCAGGTACTGGTTGTAGGCATCCCACTTGGAGATCCCCAATTGCCGCTGGGTTCCGGCGGTGTACCAACCGATAAACATGATGGCGTCCGCGAAATTGTCGCGCGAGCCGGAACTGCCCATGCTGGCTTCAAAGTCACGCCACGCGGGGGGCTGGGCCTGCGCATAACCGTAAGACGGGCTGACCCTGCCCCACGGAATGACCCACAGAAGATAAGCGCGAGGCGGCAGCGCGTCGGCGACGAAGCTGCTTTCCTGCTTCATGATTGCCATCGCAACATGCACAGGGGTGCCCCAGCGCTCCTGCATCGCGACCGAGTCCTTGTACCAGGCCGGGTATTGGCGATAAATGCTGCACAGGTTGTTTTGATCTTTGGGCGGAGCAGTGACACACCCGGTCAACGTCACCAGGGCCAACGCCAGCGCCGCTGCCGGTATAGGCTTCATTGATTGTCCAGACCACTAATACAGGTTGGGCTCCATCTCCAGCTGCACCGCAAAGCGCTGCTCGATATCCGCCTGAATGCGTTGCGCCAGGGCCAACAACTGCAGACCGGTGGCCGACCCATAGTTGACCAGCACCAGCGACTGCAAGCGATGCACTCCGGCATCGGCCTCGCGAAAGCCCTTCCAGCCCGCAGCTTCGATCAACCAGCCCGCGGCCAGCTTTACCTGGCCATCCGCTTGCGGATAGCCGATCAGGCCAGGATGGGCCAGTTGCAACTCAGCAGCCAGCACAGCCGACACCAATGGATTCTTGAAGAAGCTGCCAGCATTACCCAGCACCGCAGGGTCCGGCAGTTTTTCGCTGCGGATACTGCAGATGGCGCGGCTCACATCACTGGCCGTGGGTTGTTCAATGCCCTGTTCGGCCAGGCGCTGGCGCACCGGCCCATACTCCAGATGCAAGTGCATGGCCCGGCTCAGGGCAAAGCGCACCCGCAAGATCAACCAGCGCCCGGCCTGCTGCTTGAACAGGCTGTCACGATAGGCAAAGTTGCACTCGGCCAGGCTGAACTCGCGCAGCTCGCCCGTGTGCCGGTCGAGCGCCGTCAGGCCTGCAAAGACGTCCTTGATCTCAACCCCGTAGGCTCCGATATTTTGCATCGGCGCAGCGCCCACGGTGCCAGGGATCAGGCTGAGGTTTTCCAGCCCCGACAACCCCTGCTCCAGGGTCCACAACACAAAGGCATGCCAGACTTCCCCGGCCTCGGCTTCGACCACCACCTGCTCGCCGTCATCTTCCAGCAAGCGGATACCGCGACTGGCCATGCGCAAAACCAGCGCTGGCACATCGCCGGTCAACAGCAGGTTGCTGCCCCCGCCAATCACCAGCAGCGGTAATTTTTGCTCCTCGGCGCACAGCAAGGCCTGACGCACATCATCATCGTTGTGCGCCTGCGCCAACAGGCTCGCCTTTACATCCACGCCAAAGCTGTTGAACGGCTTGAGCGAGGCATTGACCTGCATGTCCAGACTCATGACTCCAGCAACCGCCGCACGCGCTCAAGGTCTTCTGCGGTATCCACACCGGCAGGCGGGGCTTCAAGCACGTCAGCCACATGAATACGTACGCCGTGCCACAGCGCTCGAAGCTGCTCAAGGCGTTCGGTGTTTTCCAGCCAGCAAGGGCCCCAACTGACGAAATCATGCAGGAAGCCTGCACGATAAGCGTAGATACCGATATGTCGACGGTAAGGCACGCCCGCTGGCAGTGCATCCGGTTGCCGGGCGAAGTCATCCCGCGCCCAGGGCAATGTAGCGCGGCTGAAGGTCAGCGCCAGCCCGTTGATGTCACTGACCACCTTGACCACATTGGGGTTGAACAGGGTCTCAACGTCGTCGATCGGCTCGGCCAGGGTCGCCATGCTTGCTTCACTGTGGGCCGCCAGGTTGACGGCAACCTGATCTATCACCTGTGGCGGAATCATGGGCTCGTCGCCCTGCACGTTGACCACGATGGCATCGCTGGCCAGGCCCAGTTGCGTGGCCACTTCGGCCAGGCGATCGGTGCCCGATTCGTGGTCGGCACGGGTCAGCAGCACCTCGGCGCCGAACGCCTTGCAGGCCTCGACAATACGCACATCGTCGGTGGCAACTACCACCCGCTGTGCGCTGCTTTTACAGGCCTGCTCCCAGACATGCTGGACCATCGGCTTGCCGGCGATCATCTGCAACGGCTTGCCCGGCAAACGGGTCGAGGCGAAGCGCGACGGGATAACGACGGTAAAAACCGGGATCATTTATCCAGACGCTCTTCGGCGGTGAGGGTGCGGGCCTCGGTTTCGAGCATTACCGGGATGCCATCACGGATCGGGTAAGCCAGGCCTGCACCCTTGCTGATCAGTTCGGTTTTATCGGCGCTGAGCTTGAGCGGGCCTTTGCAAACAGGGCAGGCGAGGATATCGAGCAGCTTGGTGTCCATAAATGTTCCCCTTGAGATGAGTTAGGGTAAAAGACGATCAGGTAAAAGACGCAGCAATTGTTGGTCAAACCACAGTACAAAGGCCTGGGAAGGCACTGCGTCAACAGCCAGATACCACCAGTCGGGCGACGCAAAGTCGCGGCACTTCACCGCGTCTTTTTCGGTCATGACCACTGGCAATGCCGGCGAGAAATTCAATATGTCGGCGCTATAGGGCGCGTGATCGGCAAAAGCATGGGCAATTGGCCGCCAGTGTAGCGTTTCAAGGGTGGTGAAGAAACGCTGGGGGTTGCCGATACCGGCGACCGCATGCAGGGCCTGCTGCGCAGGAAAAAAGTCCAGCGCCTTGCGCTCCCCGCTCAGCAGATTGACCAGTGCAGTGGGTTGCAACGCAAAGGCAAAACCGCCCTGCGGGTCGCTGACAGCGCCGTTATACAACACCGCGTCAACACTCTGCAGACGCTCCTTCGGTTCGCGCAGCGGCCCCGCCGGCAGGCAGCGGCCATTGCCCAGGCCCCTGGCATTGTCGATCAGCACCAGTTCCAGGTCCCGCGCCAGACGGTAATGCTGCATACCGTCATCGGACAGGATCAGGTCCAGCGCCTCGCTGGCCAGCAACGCCTTGACTGCCCGGCTACGGTCGGGGTCGATCATCAACGGCACACCGGTGCGCTGCACGATCAGCAAGGGTTCATCCCCTGCCTGCGCGGCGCTTTGCTCGGCGCGTACGCGCCACGGCAATTGAGGCGGGGTCGCGCCATAACCACGACTGACCACACCCACTCGCAGCCCCTTGCGCTGGCAATGCTCGATCAGCCACAGGATCAAAGGCGTCTTGCCAGTGCCGCCGACCGTGATATTGCCCACAACCACCAACGGCACCGGTGGGCGGTAGATCTGGCCCTCACCGGCAACAAAACGTGCGCGCTTGCGCTCCACGACCCGTCGATAGAGGCACTCAAGCGGTCGCAACAGGGTCAGCAGCGGGTGCCCGCTGTACCAGGCGCGCAGTAACCGATCGGACATGGCCATCAGGGCGTCGTCTGCGCTTCAACGGTGGTCATGCGCAAATGCGTGAAGCCCAGTTTGCCGGCTGCGTCCATCGCGGTGATGACCGCCTGATGTTGCGTTTTGCCATCGGCGCTGATGGACAGGGGCAAGCGAGTATCGCCGCCGGACTCTTTTTGCAAGGCGTCCATCAGGCTGGCCAGGTCATTCTTGGGCAACAGCTGGTTATTCAGCGAAAATACCCCGTCCGCGCTGATGGCGATATCCAGCTGCTTGCCGTTCTGCTCGTCGTTGGGCGAGCCGCTCACGGCCTCGGGCAGATCGACGCGCAACTGGGTTTCGCGGGTAAACGTGGTGGTCACGACAAAAAACAGCAACAGGATAAACACCACGTCAATCAATGACGCGAGGTTGATATCGACCGTTTCCCGTGGCTTGCGGCGAAATTTCACGCTTTGCTCCCGACCATGTCGACTTCACGGTCGCCCTGCACCACTTCCACCAGCTTGATTGCTTCCTGCTCCATGCCGACCACCAAGTCGTCAACGCGACGCTGCAGGAAACGATGGAAGAATACCGCCGGGATACCCACCATCAGGCCTGCAGCCGTGGTGATCAGCGCCTTGGAAATACCGCCCGCCAGGATGGCAGCATTGGTGGTCATGCCCGAGCCCATGAACGAACTGAAAATATCGATCATGCCCAGCACGGTGCCCAGCAGGCCCAGCAACGGCGCCATTGCCGCGATGGTGCCCAGGGTATTGAGGTAGCGCTCAAGCTCGTGAATGACCCGCGCGGCGGCTTCTTCGATGCACTCCTTCATGATCTCGCGACCATGACGGGAGTTGGCCAGGCCGGCAGCGAGAATCTCCCCCAGGGGGGAGTCGGCGCGCAGCTGCTTGAGTTTTTCCTTGTCCATCTGTTTGTCTTTGATCCAGACCCAGACCTGGCCGAGCAGATGCTCCGGGGTCACGCGACTGGCACGCAGGGTCCACAGGCGCTCGACAATAATGCCCAGCGCGGCAACAGAGCTCAGAATGATCGGCAGCATCATCCAGCCGCCGGATTTGACCAGTTCCCACACAGTGACAATCCCCTCGAAAAAGTGCGCCACTCTACCACAGGGGCAGCGTCAATCGCGCCAGAAGCGGCGTTGGTCACGCATGCTTTCAGCCTTGCCCGACACCCCGAGACGAAATTTCACCGCACCCTGCTCGGCGCTGTCCAGTACCTGCACCCCCAGCGCCTGATACCGGGCCATCACCTGCGGATGGGGATGACCGAAGCTATTACCATGCCCCCGGGATATCAGCACGATTTCAGGCGCCAGCGCCTTGAGAAACACCATCGACGACGAAGTCTTGCTGCCGTGGTGCGGGGCCTGCAACCAACGGGTGGGCACGGCCAACGGGCTTTTCAGCAACTCACGCTCGGCCCTGGCGTCGATATCCCCGGTCAGCAGCAACCGTTCATCGCCGGCCTGCACCTGTAGCACGCAGGACTTTTGATTACTGTCGCTCGCCCCCGCCCACTGCCAGAGTGCAAACCGCACCCCGTCCCACTCCCAGCTGTGGCCACTGACACAGGGTTGCGCCCGCAACTGCGGCGCCAGCCCAGGTACATCACCGCTGACCACCCGCGCCACGTTGATCGCGCGCTGCACTGCCAGCGCGCCACCCGCATGATCGGCGTCAGCATGGCTGAGCAGCATCAAATCCAGCGCACCAACGCCCAGAGAGCGCAAAACCGGCACCACCACCCGCTCCCCCTGATCCAGATCGCCGAACTTGGGGCCAGCGTCATACAACAGCGTGTGATTGCGGGTACGCAAAGCAATGGCCAGGCCCTGGCCGACATCCAGCTGCAGCACCTCGACCTGACCGTGGGGGATTGGCTCCCGGGGCGCGAACAGCGCCAGCAGCACCAGCGGCCAGCCCAACGGCCGCAACACCAACCCCGCTGGCAACAACAGGATCAGCACTCCACCAACACTCAACAACCAAAGGTAAACCGGCACCGATGCGGGCAACCAAGGCTTGAACACATCGGCCAGCAGACTCAACCCCTGCACCAGCACATCAATCAGGCCACCCGATAACCACAGCAGGTTTTCCCCCAGCCAGAGCACAGGCAGCAGCAAGGTCCCCAGCAGTGCCGTGGGCAACACCGCCAGGCTGATCCAGGGCACCGCCAGCAGATTGGCCAGCGGCCCGGTCAGGCTGATGGGCAAATCGAGGATCCACAGCACCGGGAACAAGCCCAGGGCTATCAGGCCCTGAGGGCGCAGCCACATGGCCCGCCACCCCCACGCCCCCAAACGGCCGCTGAAGGTGAAAAGCAGCACCGCCACGGCACCGAATGACAACCACAACCCCGCCCGCAAACTCGCCAGCGGTTCGATGATCAACACCGCATTGAGCGCCAGCAAAAAAGGCAGCCACACCCCCAGCTGGCGAAACCACAAACGCCATGCCAGCACCAGACCGAGCATCGCGCATGCCCGCTGTACTGGCACTTCAAAGCCGGCCAGCAGGCCATAGCCTGTGGCGCCGATAAACGCCAGGGCACACGCCCAGGGCAGCCACGGCAAAAAGCCCGGCCACAGCCCATAACGCGCCAGCAGGGCGACCAACCCGTAGATCAAGCCGGCAAACAGGCCGATATGCTGCCCCGAGATCACCAGCAAATGCACCGTGCCGGTCGCCTGCAGCAGCGCCCAGTCATCCCGGCTCAGGCCCGACCCGTCACCCAGGACCAGCGCTGCCAGCCAGGCGCCCCGGCCTTGGGCATCAACCCCTGACAGGCGTTGGCGCAAGCCGTCACGCCAGGCGTGGCTGGCGGCTTGCTGCAGTTGCCCCTGCTTGACCGTGCCGGTGGCTCCGATGCGCTGCGCCAGTAACCAGGCTTCAAAATCAAACCCCTGAGGGTTGAGCAAGCCCTTGGGCTTCTTGAGTTTGACCGCCAGCCGCCAGCGCTCGCCGCTGTTCACGGAGGGCCCGCCATACCAGCTCAGCCTGATGGTCGCGGGCAGCGCGCCGTGCCGCGACTTTGCCCCTTGCAACTCAAAACGAACGGACTTGCCGGACTGCTGCGGCAACCCGATAACACGCCCCTCAACCCAGAGGGTACGCCCGTCGAATGAATCCGCCAGACGATCATCCAGCGCCCTTTGCCCCTGCACGCAGGCCCAGCTCAACCCAAGCACAAAAAGCCCCAGCGGCCAGGCCCTGCAGGCCAACAGCAACAGCCCCGCCACCAGCATCAGCAGCAACCACCCGACAGACGGTAAAACCGGTAAAAAGCGCAGCGTCATCAGGCCCGCTGCCAGCGCCAACATCCCTGTGTACATGCCTATACTCAACTAACCCTTTTGACTCGGATTAGTTGGTCTCAGGCGTTCTGCGATTAAAAAAATGTCACAAAGTCTGAATAGGCATCCTGTCGAATTTGGGCATACTGCCCCCTTGCCCCAGGGAGAGGCCCATGCCAAGGCGTTTGATCAAACGTTTCATGCCAGATCCGGCCCTTATCAGGGAACACAAGTCCTTACGATTTTTGGGCACCTTGCTCCACGACCCGAACCTCTGGCACCTCAATCGTCACTCGGTGGCGCGGGCGATGGCTGTAGGCATTTTCGCGGCCTTTATCCCCATGCCCTTTCAAATGCTGCTGGCGGCCTTTCTGGCGATAAACGTGCGCAGCAATATGCCGATATCCGTGGGCCTGGTATGGCTGACCAACCCCATCACCATGCCGCCGGTGTTTTATTGCACCTACCAGCTCGGCGCCTGGCTGATGAACGTACCTGCACGCACCCTGCCCGACGAGCTGACCTGGGAATGGATCAGCGGCCAGCTGTCTACGGTATGGCAGCCATTCCTGTTGGGCTCGGTGGTTTGCGGCGTGGTGCTTGGCGCATTGGCCTATTGCCTGACCATGCTCTACTGGCGCTGGTGGGTCAGCCATAAATGGAAGGCCCGGAAAAACCGGCACCCATGAAAAAGGCCCCTTGTCGGGGCCTTTTCATGCAACGGGTATCGTGACTACTGGCGCATCCCGCGCCCGCTGACCAGCAGCCTGGCGCAGCCAAAGTACAGGACGATGGTCGCCACCACCATAAAGGTCAGCGCTACGCTGATCTTGATGTCCGAAACCCCGAGGATGCCGTAGCGAAAGGCGTTGACCATATGCAGCACCGGGTTGGCCAGCGACACGCTCTGCCAGAACGGCGGCAACAGCGTGATCGAGTAGAACACCCCGCCCAGGTAGGTCAGCGGCGTCAGCACAAAGGTCGGGATAATCGAAATATCATCGAAGTTGCGCGCAAAAACGGCGTTGATAAACCCCAGCAGCGAGAAGATCGTCGCGGTCAGTACCACCACCACAATGGTCAGGCCCAGGTGATGCACCTGCAAGTGGGTAAAGAACAGCGACAGCAGGGTCACGATCAGGCCCACGATCAAGCCACGCAAAATCCCGCCCACGGTAAAACCGATCAGGATGGTATGCGGCGAGACCGGGGACACCATCAGCTCTTCGATCGAACGCTGGAACTTGGCACCAAAGAAGCTCGATACCACGTTGCCGTAGGAGTTGGTGATCACCGACATCATGATCAAGCCCGGCACGATGTACTCCATATAGGTGAAACCACCCATATCGCCGATTTGCCGACCGATCAGGTTACCGAAGATCACAAAGTACAAGACCATGGTGATCGCAGGCGGCAGCAGCGTTTGCGGCCAGATCCGCATAAAGCGGCGAACTTCACGGTAAATAATGGTGTTCAACGCAACCAGGTTGGGACGCAGCTCCGAGCTCATACCGCCACCTTTGCCAGATTTTTCTCGACCAACGACACGAACAACTCCTCAAGGCGATTGGTTTTGTTGCGCAGGCTCACCACTTCGATGTTTTGCGCGGCCAGTTGAGTGAACAGGCCGGTAATGCCCACCACCTTGTCCACTTGCACTTCCAGGGTTGTGGCATCGAGCAACTGACTGGGATAACCGATCAACTGCGGGGCAGTCTGCAACGGGTGCTTCAAGTCGAGCAGGAAGGTCTCGACATGCAGCTGGCCAAGCAACTGGCGCATGCTGGTGTTTTCCACAATGGTGCCGTGATCGATGATGCCGATATTGCGGCACAGCTGCTCGGCCTCTTCCAGATAATGGGTGGTGAGAATGATGGTGGTGCCCTGCTCGTTCAGCCCGGTGAGGAAGGTCCACATCGAGCGGCGCAGCTCAATGTCGACACCGGCAGTCGGCTCGTCGAGAATCAGCAGGCGCGGCTCGTGCACCAGGGCACGGGCAATCATCAGGCGACGCTTCATGCCCCCTGACAACGAACGCGAAGGCGTATCGCGCTTGTCCCAAAGCCCCAGCTGCGTCAGGTACTTTTCGGCACGTTCCTTGGCAATTTTCGCCGGGATGCCGTAGTACCCCGCCTGGGTGACGACGATATCGAAGGTCTTTTCAAACTGGTTAAAGTTGAATTCCTGCGGTACCACGCCAATCGAGCGCTTGAGGGCTGCCGGGTTGGTATCAAGGTCATGGCCAAAGATATTCACCGTGCCGCTGGTCTTGTTGACCAGGGTCGAGAGAATACCGATGGTGGTGGATTTGCCGGCGCCGTTAGGGCCCAGCAAGGCAAAAAAGTCACCTTCGGCTACATCCAGATCGATACCACTCAGGGCCTGGAAACCGTTGCCGTAGGTTTTGGTTAGCTGCCGTATGGACAGAGCGGAACTCATATCGGATTACGCACCAAGATGGGGGAAAGAAGAGGTGTAAATAGGGGCGAACTGCCTCTAGGGCAAGTCCGACAAGGACCTATGGTGCTTGGCCTCGCCGCACAAGTACAGTCGCCCGTATTAATAGTGGCTATTAAGTCAACGCGGTCATTACTGCATTTCGGTAAGCCGGACGCTGCTTCAGGCGCTCATACCAGGCACTCAAATGCGGCAGGGGCGGGCGTTCGATGGGCATTTCAAACCAGGCGTAAATAAAGGATCCCAGGGGGATATCACCCATGCCGATTTCATCACCGGACAAGTAGGGTTTTTCCGCCAGCGCCCGATCGGCAATGGCCAGCAATTCGCCGCTGGCCTTGATCGCAGCATTGATTGCCACCCAGTCCTGCTGCTCGGCAGATGTACGCAAGACACCCCAGAAGACGGTGCGAAACACCCCGGCAAAGGAGGTACTGGTCCAGTCCATCCACTTGTCTGCCTGCGCCCGTACACGGGCATCGGTCGGGTACCAGGACGTATCCGAACCGTATCTGGCAGTGAGGTAACGCACGATAGTGTTTGATTCCCACAGCACGAAGCCGTCGTCCTCTTCAATCACAGGCACCTGGCCATTAGGGTTCAACGCCCGATACTCCGGGCTGTTGACCACCCCAAAGGCGCCTCCCGCTTCTACGCGGCTATACGGCAACGCCAGCTCTTCAACACACCACAACGCCTTGCGCACGTTTGACGAATTCTTGCGACCCCACACTTTCAGCATGATCTGGCTCCTGATTGATAGACGCCGGGGCAGTCTACGCCGGGTTGTCGAACTCCGTCTGCAACACAAGGTCACTATCCTTGTAACCCTTGGCGAAAGTTGCGACTAAGCTCACAAGGGTGCCTGCCCCTAGGTTTCATGGAGGATTGAATATGCTGTTGCTGTGGATACTGGTTCTGATTGTTGGCCTCGCCTATATGGCTCACCGGCGCATCGCCCCGCTGACGATCATTGCCGTGACGGCGGTTTATCTGCTGGCGATGGGGGTCATCGGCCATGTCCCCGGCTGGCTGCTGGCAATCCTCTGGCTACTGCTGGCCGCGCCCACCGCCCTGCTGCTGTTGCCTGAGCTGCGGCGCAAACTGTTCACTGCGCCACTGTTCAGCTGGTTTCAAAAGACCCTGCCACCGATGTCGCACACCGAACGCGATGCAATCGATGCCGGCACGGTCTGGTGGGATGGCCAGCTGTTCAGCGGCCGCCCCGACTGGAATCAGCTGCTGGCTTACCCCAAGGTCCACCTGACCGAAGAAGAGCAGGCCTTTATCGATGGCCCCACCGAAGAACTGTGCGCGATGGTCAGCGACTGGGAAATCGGCCAGGCGATGGATTTGCCGCCACAAGCCTGGGCGCATATCAAGGAACATGGTTTCTTCGCCCTGATCATCCCCAAGGCCTACGGCGGCAAGGGTTTCTCGGCCTACGCCCACTCCCAGGTCGCGATGAAACTGGCCACCCGCAGCGGCGACCTTGCCTCTACCGTGATGGTGCCCAACTCCCTCGGCCCGGCAGAATTGCTGCTGCACTACGGCACCGACGAACAACGCGACCACTATCTGCCCCGTTTGGCCCGTGGCGATGACATCCCCTGCTTTGCCTTGACCGGGCCGCTGGCCGGCTCCGATGCCGGCGCAATGCCCGATACCGGGATTATCTGCAAGGGCCAGTGGCAAGGCGAAGAAGTACTTGGCCTGCGCCTGAACTGGGAAAAGCGCTACATCACCCTCGGCCCTGTCGCCACCCTGCTGGGGCTGGCGTTCAAGGCCCATGACCCGGACCACCTGCTGGGTGACAACGAAGACCTGGGCATCAGCCTGGCGTTGATCCCCACCGACACCCCCGGCGTCGAGATCGGCCGTCGCCACCTGCCACTGGGCGCAGCCTTTATGAACGGCCCGAACTCGGGCAAAGACGTGTTTATCCCGCTCGACTACCTGATCGGCGGCCAGGAGATGCTCGGCAAGGGCTGGATGATGCTGATGAACTGCCTGTCTGTCGGGCGTTCGATTTCCTTGCCTGCAGTAGGCACCGGCGCCGCCAAGTTCACCAGCCTGGTGACCGGCCAGTATGCTCAGGTGCGCGAACAGTTCAATGTGCCACTGGCGGCCTTCGAAGGCATTCAGGAGGCACTGGCACGTATCGGCGGCAATGCCTGGCTGATGGACAGCGCGCGCATGCTCACCGCCAACGCGGTGGATCTGGGGGAAAAACCCTCGGTGCTGTCGGCGATTCTCAAGTACCACCTTACCGAACGCGGCCGCGAGTGCATCAGCCACGCAATGGACGTGCATGGCGGCAAGGGCATTATCATGGGGCCCAACAACTACCTGGGCCGCAACTGGCAAGGTGCGCCGATCTTCATCACCGTGGAGGGCGCGAATATCCTCTCGCGCAACCTGATGATCTTCGGCCAGGGCGCCATTCGCTGCCATCCTTTTGTCCTCAAGGAAATGGCCCTCGCCAGCCGTGAAGACAAGGATCAGGCGCTGATCGAGTTTGACGACCTGCTGCTCAAGCACATCGGTTTTGCGATCAGCAACATGGCCAGCACGTTCGTCCTGAACCTGGGTCTTGGGCGTTTCGAGCATGCACCTGGCAACGCCTTGAGCCAGGGTTACTTCCGCGCCCTGAACCGTCAGGCCGCAGCCTTTGCCCTGCTGGCCGATCTGAGCATGATGCTGCTGGGTGGCGAACTCAAACGCCGTGAGCGTCTGTCGGCGCGCCTGGGTGACGTACTGAGCCATATGTACCTGGCCAGCGCCGCGCTCAAGCGCTATCACGACCTGGACTCACCTGCGCACCTTGACCCGCTGTTCAAATGGGCCATGGAAGAAAGTCTCGGCCAGGCCGAGCGTGCTCTGGATGAACTGCTGAAAAACTTCCCCAACCGTACCCTGGGCTGCCTGCTACGGGTCGTGGTGTTCCCGTTCGGCCGTCGTCATACCGGGCCATCGGACCGGCTGGATGCCGAAGTGGCCGCCGTACTGGGCCGCGCCAAGGGTGATCCGACCCTCGAAGCAGTACTTGCCGGTTGCTATCGTCCGCAATCGGCAGACGATGCCGTAGGCGCCCTGCAACAGGCCTGCGACCTGCTGGCCGAGGCGCGACCACTGCACAAAAAGCTCCACGAAGCGCTGAAAAGCGGCCAGGTCAAACCGGCTGCGGGCGAACCGGCCATCGAGGCCGCATTGCAGGCTGGCGTCCTGCAACCGGCCGAAGCTCAAACCCTGCGCGATGCCGAAGCGGCACGGCGCAAAGTGATCGACGTGGATGACTTCAGCAAGGAAGAACTCAGCCACACAGACGGAAAGATTCGATAGCAGGACAGCGAGCGCGATGAGCTTTATACTCTCGCGCCCGTTTTGCCCAAGAGGACACCCGCAATGGCCACCAATGACCTGAACCACAACCTAGTGTTGCTCGACATTCTGCGCAGCATTCTGGTTGCTGTCGGTGACGCTGAGCAGATCCCCGAGGAAAGCCACGCGCTGTTCCTGGAGCGTTTTGACGACATGCGCAGCTCGCTGCCGGTTGACCCGATCAACAGCCAGTACCTGGGCCAGGACATCATGTGCCAGGTGATCGAACGCTACCCACAGATCGCCCACCTGGTGCCGCGTGACCTGCTGTGGTACTTCGGCGGTGCATGCTTCAACTTCCTTTCGGATGAAGAACTGGACATGTACCAGGCTCTGGAAGAGCGCCGCCATGAAGCCGAACTGAACGATGAGCCGTTCGACTGGAATCAGGAAAAACAACTGATGGCGCTGCCGACCACCCAAGACAGCCCGCAGCACTGATACCGCTCCGACCCAAAAGCCCGCCCGGTTTTGCCTGGCGGGCTTTTTTATGCAAACACAAAGCTCTGTAGCAGCTGCCGAAGGCTGCGTTCGGCGACGTAGTCGTCGCAAATTTTTAGAGCCTTGTTTGTCGGGCGCACCGCAGTGTCTGACTTTACGACGGCTGCGCCGCCGAACGCAGCCTTCGGCAGCTGCTACGGATTACGCAACATCCCCAGCGTCGGTTCCTGCGCCAGCCGCTCCACCAGAAAGTCGATAAACACCCGCAATTTGGGCTGCAGGTAGCGCGTCGGGGTCTGAAGCAACCATACGCCGCCGTGGTAGGACGCAATAAAATCCCACTCGGGCAGCACCTGAATCACCCTCCCTTCTTCCAGCGCCTGCCGGGCAGTGAAATACGGCAAGCTGCCAATACCGATATCCTGCAACACCGCGTCCAGTCGCACCCCGGTGTGGTTGGCCGCATAACGCCCGCGCACGCCCACGGTCACCGATTTGCTCCCCTGCCTGAATTTCCAGCGCGCATCGGCCGGAGTTTCCCCCAGCACAATGCAACTGTGCGCGCGCAGGTCCTCGGGCTGCTGCGGCACCCCCTGCTCAGCCAGATACTGCGGCGTGGCACAGAGCAAATGCTCGATCGGGAACAGTTCACGCCCCACCAGCCCCGGCGGCGGTTCGTCGGTGATACGAATGCTCAGGTCAACGTTGTCATCGATCAGGTCGACATAGCGGTCTTCCAAAATCAATTGCACATCGACCTTGGGATACCGACGCAAGAATTCAGGCATATGCGGATGAATCACATAGCGCCCCACCGCCTTGGGCACGCTGACGCGAATCAAGCCTTCAGCTTCCCGGGTGAATCGCCCGCTCAGGTCCATCACTGCCTGGGCCGCGCCCGCCATCTCGCGGCAACGCCTGAAGACTTCTTCACCTGCATCGCTCAGGCGCAGTTTGCGCGTGGTGCGTTGCAACAGGCGAATCGCCAGGGCCTTTTCCAGCCGGGCAATGCTGCGGCTCACAGCCGAGGGTGAGCTACCCAGCTGGCGCGCAGCTGCGGAAAAGCTGCCGGCCTCGACCACCTTCACAAACACCACCATCTCAGTCAGCAACGTCACAGGCAGATTTATGCTCACAGCGCACAGGTCCATTGATAGTTGAGAGGATTATCACACCACAAGCGCACCCTTATACTGAAAAAAGAAACCCGTTCAGGAACACAGCCATGACCCAACGCCTTTTTTTTACCGACGATGCGCTGAACTGCGACGTTGACGTTACCCACTGTGTACCCCATGAAGACGGGTTCGCCGTCACCCTGGCCGCCACCCCCTTTCACCCCCAGGGCGGCGGGCAACCCAGCGACACTGGCTGGATCGGCGACAGCCAGGTCACTCGGGTCATGCAGGAGCAGGAATCCATCGTGCACTACACCACCCACCCTGTGACCACAGGCAAGGCGCAGGCCCGGGTCGACGAAGTGCGCCGCCGGCTCAATGCCCGCCTGCATTCGGCCGGGCATTTGATTGGTGTTTACGGCGAACAACTGGGCTGGGTGCCAACCAGGGCGCACCACTGGCCAGGCGAGTGCCGGGTGAGCTTTGTACCCGGCGACCAGCCGCAACCCCTTGAAGCAGAAGCCGTGCAGCACGCGCTGGCACAGTGGATCAGCGCCGACCTGCCAAGGCAGGTGCACCTTGCCACTCAACAACGCGCCGTCAGTTTCGGCGAATTGCCGGGTTACCCGTGCGGCGGCACCCATGTGCGCTCCCTGGCCGAGCTGGGTGCCGTCAACGTGCTGTCCGTCAGCCAGAAAAAGGGCGTGCTGTCTGTTCGCTACACGTTGGACTGAGCCCCCTCAGGGGTCGGTAGAAACAGCCGTTGCGCCATTGCCCGGTCCAGCTTGGCCCGATACACCTCGATATACTCATGGGAGCTTTGCGCCCGGGCGTACAGCGCCTGCTCACTCAAGGTGCGCTGCTGGGCGGTTTTCAAATGGGCCACTTCGAACTCGGCAACGGGGGTGTCCTTGGCCTTGTAATGAAAATGGGCAAACCACAGCTCGGTACCCTCCCGGGTCTTGATGACATATTCATCCAGGTAGTCCTTGCGCTGGCCCCGGGACAAATGCCGGCGTTGCCCCACACGGGCAATGCTCACCTCCCCCTGGGCCAGCAAGTACTCCACATTGGCCCCGGTGGGTGGCAGCCGCTTGATGATATTGATACGCAGGCTGCGACCCTCCGTACGCAATCTGCCAGCCGCCGCCTTGAGTTCGGCAATTTGCGCCAGGGCGGCTGTTTTGCGCTGCGGGTCCAGAACCTCGACATTATGGTTGGAAGCCAGCACGATTTTTTCGATCTGCTGCGCGACTTCGTCCAGCGCGCGAGCCTTGAAGTCGAGGATTTCCTCGATTTCCACCGGGATCTTCGACGTATTGGCACTGACCCTGTTCTGCGCGATGACTTCCGACAGCCGCTCCAGCAATTTGCGCGCCTCCACCTGCAGCCCGGCCAGTGGCCTGGCCTGGGAAGCCTGCTGGGTTGATGGCCGGCTGCTGCCGATTTCTTCCCAGTCCCCGGCCTGGGTTTTGCGGTACGAGCGGATTTTCATGCGGTCGATACCTTCGGCCACATCGACAATCTCTTCATCCGAACCTTCGGAAGTGGTGGAAGGAGGCCGGCGCTGCCCCACCAGGGTCACGTTGCGGGTAGTCTTGATGATTTGCTGGGAGCCCTGGGCCGAGGAGTTACTGGCCTTCGGCAGATTGAAGACACGGCTGGGCCCGGGCACAGGCTCTTCGGCTTCGGAGGATGAGCTTTCCGAGTCATGAATAACGTTCTGCATCTGGGCTTCTGCAAAGTTTCGTAGTTCATCCAGCACACGGATGATTTCCGGCAGGTACTCATTGCGAAAATGCTCTGAGCCAAGGCTTATGATGTTTCGGCATACCCCTTCGGCAGCATCGTACTGGCCAATGGTGCGGTCAAAAAAATCCAGATGATCGCCGGTATACAGCGTCCCTTCGCGGCGCAGGCTCAATTGCGACCAGGCGGTATCTATCAGTGTCCCTTGGCCGAAGAGGTTAAACGCGTGCTGCTCTTCAGGGGTCAGGTTGAATGCATCACGGCGGATAACCAGTTCGCAGAGGGTTTCCAGGTAGGCCGCCGCCCAGTGGCGATCAAAATAGTCGCCGTCGGGTTGGCTCGCTACTTCCAGCAACGAGCTTTCCTTGGGCAACGGCCGACGCTTGACCTCAGTCAGGGCCTGGCTCTCGCGCAAGGAGTTTTTATACAGCCGGGCCTCTACCTGCTCGGCCTGCTTCAAATCCTCGATCCAGCGCGCATAAGGCAGCGTTGAGCCACGGGATATCTCGGCCATCATCTCCAGCAGATCCGGAATGTAAGAAGGCCTGGAGTTGCAGACCGGCAGGAGATTGAGCGTTTCTTCCAGGTAGTTCTGCAACTTGAACAGGCGCAAGGTCAGTTGTACCCAGGTTTCCTGGGTTTTCATGGCAAAACCCTCCACGGGAGTGATGTCGTGGGAACGGGTTTTCACCGCGATCAGTTCCAGCACTGTAGTGCGCCATGCATCGATCTCGGCCTCGTAACGATCAACCAGCGCCGTGTGTCGCTCCGGGTATTTACCCAGCAGCTCCTCCGTAAGCCTGAGCACACGCTCACGTCTGTGCAGTTCAACATCCAGCTCCCCGGCCTGTTGCTCAAGGGCGGCGAGTTTCTGCGCCTTTTTTTCGCGCAATGCCTGGATCGCCTTTTTCGGCCCCCCGCCGCGCAACCCCAGACGCAGGTCCAGGCGCCACTGCCCGGCCTCATCGCTGCGCAGGCGCGGGCCGAACCTGGTTGGCTGGTTGTCGTCCTGAATCACCAAGCCATCGGCATCGCGGGCAACGCGGTAGGTGTGGCCGTCGACCTGCACATACGACTTGCCTTCATGGTTGATCACCCCTTGTAACGGGCCCACTTCGATGGGTGTGCCCTGGCTCAAGTCGATGGCGAGGGCGAACGTGTTCAAGCTCGCCTGCTGCGTCTGGTTCAGGCGTTGTTGCGCACCGAACCAGGAGAAATCCAGCGCGGAATAATCCCGGGCAGCACGGCCATCGAGGTCTGGCAGTTTTTTTTGCGCAAGCACCGAGGCAATATGGGGCTCTACCACCCGTGGGGGCTGTGGTTTAGCGATGCTGAACAGGGGCTCGTCGAGCGGCGCTTGCAGGCGCTGGCGCTCATTGGCCTGGGCCTTGAAGTTCAGGCCGGCATGCAGAAGGGCCTGGCTGATATTAAACAGCAGGTCGATCAGGGTTTGTTGCACCCCTTGCTTGTCGCCATTGATTCGCGCCTGCAGGCCGTTGTCCAGGCTCAGCAGGGTCTGGAACAGCCAGGCGGCTTTCTGCAAGGGCCCGCTGAGGAAAAATGTCAGTCCGTTGAACAGGCTCCAGCCATAGCGCTTGAGCAAGATCCAGCGCCGCTCGGCGGTCGAGACGGTCTGCTTGTCGGCCAAGGTCATCAAGGCCCTGGCATTGGCATCGAACATGGCCTCGAAATAATCCCCCACCACCCTCTGGGTGCCGAGGGTCGCCGGGCTGCGCGGCAACATGGCCAAAATGCCTTCAAGCAGCACACTTTCCAGATGCGGGCGCTCAAAGCCGCCGTCGGCGTAATAGCCGCGCGCATCATCGTCCAGCCAGGTCAGTATGCTTTCCTGCAGGTCGCCGGGCTGTTTGATCGCCGCCAGCAGCGCGGCCCAGCTGGCGAACTCCAGCAACGGTTCGGGCGAGAAAGGCTGATAGAGAATAAAGGGGCCGGTGCCAGTCTGCCGGGCCCCAAACACAAACATATTCGCCACCGTATCAACGCCCGCTCCTTCATAGGCATGAAACCCCAGGGGGCGCACGCACACATCGGCAGCGCTGGCCGGGTGCTGCCCGCCGGGGGCCATCAACCGGTTCAAGATGTCCACGCCCTGCTGGGTAAAACCGGCCTGCCCCCTAATTTTTCGCTCCAGGGCAAACAACGGCAATTGCACCTGCAATTGTGAGGCGAACAACCCCTTGCGCCGCGTCACCTCGGCCTCGTTGTCCACCAGCAGGTTTTTCAGCAGCGCGATATAGCGGCTGCCCACATCCAGTTCATCCACCAGATTTTTTACATAGGCACCATTCAGCCAGTCGGGTACGGCTTCGCCCGAGCGCTGCCTGGCCCCGATCAGGCCCACGGGCCAACCACCCCGGTAGGTCAGGACAAACTCGGCGAAGGGCAGCACATCGTCGGTGAAGATGGGCAGCTGCAAACTCTCGACGCCGATGTCATGGATCTCGATCTGGGCGATATCGAGCCCTGATTGCGGGTGGTCTTGCTCGATGCGCTGGCGGATAAGCCCCTCGGCATACTCCGGCATGGCCACGATACCCTCGAGAAACGTCTGGCCCCGGGTCTGGCGCTGCCAGGCAACCTCGGCGCCAATCAGCTTGCTGCAGGCCAACTGGTCTGCCGGGCTGGCCTGCCTCAGCCAGTCGGGCAATACCGCCATCACCCGCTGCAGTTCGGGGCGCTCCCGGGGGCTGAAAAACGGGAACATCCTGCCCGCCTCATCCAGCGCCTGCTCCAGGCGCGCGACCGTGTATTTTTCGGCTTGGGCATCAGCCCCTATGCGGGCAATGTCACGCAACTGCTCATCGAGCAGGGTGATGCCAAGCCCGGTGAAAAAATCCCCTTCAGGCTCATGCAGGCTCCAGCTCAGGGAGCGCAGGGCCGTGTCTTGCAATACGCGGGTAACCATACAGGTTGCAAACGCTTGCACCGAAGCGAACAGCTCGACGCCATGTTCCAGGGAGTAACCCAGCACAATCAGGCGATCGGGCATTTGCCGGGTCACCAGCATCACGCCCGGCAACTGGAAGCGTTGCCGCGCATCGTTATGGCTACCGTCAATATTCACCAGCCAGGCTTTCAGCGGGGTTTCCACGGTCCCTCGGGCCCGGTCCTGCCTGTCGGGGAACGCCGCCACCACCGCCAGCGCCACCGACTGCTCGGCAGGCAACGAGGGCGTACGGCCCTGAGCCAGGGCGGCGCTTTTCAGCGCCGTCTGCAACACCCGCCGCAACCACTGCAGGGGCGGCAGCGAACGGTCAGGGCTGTCACTCCAGAATTCGGCCAGCGCCTGCTGGTAGGCCTTGATCAGCAGCGGCGCATGGTCGTTGATAATGGCCTGCAGCTCGGCCATGCCCACGGCCAACGGATGGGGGGCCAGCCGGTTGGGATCGACCGTCAGGCGATGCACGCCCTGGATCAGGGTAACCGGCGTCGAGTTGATAAAACTGCGGATCATCGCATCCACAGGGTGCCCAAAACGATAACCCCGGGGCGTGCCGGAGCTATCGGTGCTTTCCACGGGTTCGGCAATGGCCAGTTGAGTAAAGTCCACGCTCAGGGCCGGATACTTCTCCAGCAGGGCCTGTTTGAAGCAGAGCGCCGCAACATTTTGAAAGGTCGGGCGCCGGGCAAAATCGGGGGCCGCAAAATTGCCCAGAACCGCGTGACGAACCAGTGAGTCGGGTGTGGTCGAAAGTGTTGGCATGGCAGTTCATCGCGTTGGATGGCAGACAGGGCCCTGCCCGTGCGGGGCAGAACCGGATTGCCTGATTGAACGCAACAAACCCGCACTGCGTGCGGTATCAGGATATCGCTAGGCGCTGGTACGCCGACGCTGGACAAAGCGGTCGACGTAATCATCCGCCGGCGCATGCAGGATCTCGTGGGGGGTACCCACCTGGATCAACTGGCCATCCTTGAGCACGGCGATGCGATTGCCGATACGCAATGCCTCGTCCAGGTCATGGGTGATAAACACGATGGTTTTTTGCAGGGTACGCTGCAGTTCGAGCAACTGGTCCTGCATCTCGGCGCGGATCAACGGGTCGAGGGCGCTGAAAGCCTCATCCATCAGGATAATATCGGTGTCGGTGGCCAATGCCCGCGCCAGGCCGACACGTTGGCGCATGCCGCCCGACAGCTGATGAATAAAGGCCTGCTCGTACCCCTGCAGGCCTACCACTGTAATCCAGTGGCGGGCCCGCGCCTGGCATTGCGCCGTGCTCTCGCCGCGCACTTTCAAACCATAGGCGACGTTATCCAGCACGTTGCGGTGCGGCAACAGGCCAAAGTTCTGAAACACCATGCTGATCTTGTGCCGGCGAAAATGGCGCAGGGCCGGCATGTCGTATTCCAGGATATCTTCGCCATCCACCAGGATCTGCCCGCTGCTGGGGTCGATCAAGCGATTGAGGTGACGTACCAGCGTGGACTTGCCCGAACCGGACAAGCCCATGATGACGAACACCTCCCCGGCCGCGATCGATAGCGACAAATCGTTGATGCCCACCACGCAGCCGGTTTCGGCCAGTACCTGCTCCTTGCTCTTGCCTGCGCGGATCATGGCCAGCACGTCTTTCTCACGATTGCCGAACACCTTGAACACGTTGCGCACTTCTATTTTGTTGACGCTCATTTCTGATCCCCGTGCCGCGGGCGGCCATAGGCCTGGGTAATACGGTCGATGACCACCGCCAGAATCACGATCGCCAGCCCGGCCTCCAGGCCCTTGCCCACGTTGAGGGTCTGGATGCCCACCAGCACATCCTCGCCCAGGCCTCGGGCGCCGATCATCGAGGCAATCACCACCATCGACAGCGCCATCATGGTGGTCTGGTTGATCCCGGCCATGATGCTCGGCATGGCCAACGGCAATTGCACGCCGAACAACTGCTGCCAAGGTGTGGCTCCAAAGGCGTTGATGGCCTCCATGACCTCGCGGTCAACCTGGCGCAGGCCCAGGTCGGTCAGGCGGATCAGCGGCGGCACCGCATAGATCACAGTGGCAAAAATTGCTGGCACCTTGCCCAGGCCAAACAGCATCAGCACCGGGATCAGGTACACGAAGCTGGGCATGGTCTGCATGATGTCCAGCAGCGGCATCAGCAGCGAGCGCAGGCGGTTGTTGCGGGCGGCGAGGATCCCCAGGGGGATGCCCAGCAGCACCGAAATGACCGTGGCCACCAGCATCAGCGCCAGGGTCTGCATCAGCTTGTCCCACAGGCCGACAGCCCCGACCAGGAACAGCAGGCCGACGATCAGCAAGGTGCTGAGGACTTTGCGCGTGGCATGCCAGGCAATCACCCCGACGATGGCCAGCATCAGCCACCAAGGGGTCAGGCGCAGCAGGTTTTCAAGGTTGACGATAGCCCACAGCAACGTGTCGGAGATGTGCCGAAACACATCGCCGTAGTTGCTGACCAGCGCATCAACCCCGTCGTTGACCCATCCTGCGATGGAAAACGTCAGATTGTCAGGAAACATGCAGTGCTCGCGTTCAAGAGGTTAATTCGCTTTAAGCGCCGCATCGACCTTGGCCGCTGCTTCAGGAGTGACCCAGGCGTGCCAGATCTGCGGTTGCTCACGCAAAAAGGCCTGCGCGGCCTTGCGCGGCTCGGTGCGTTTTTCGCTCATCTGCGCCAGGGTGGTGTTCAGCAGATCGATGGGGAAATCGACCTTCTGGTAGAACTCGACCAGTTGCGGGTATTGCTGGCTGAACGGCGTCGACACGCCGATGGCCAGTTTCGCCGGCAACGAACGAGTGCCCTTGGGGTTTGGGTTATTGACGTCGGCCAGGGTTTTCCAGGCTTCGGCATCAAAGGCAGGCTCTTCGAGCTTGATCAGCTTGTAACGGCCAATAAGCGGGGTGGGCGACCAGTAGTAGAACAACACCGGTTTGCCACGCTTGATTGATGAACTGACCTCGGCATCCAGCGCCGCGCCGGAGCCGGTACGGAAGTTCACGAAGTCCTTGTCCAGGCCGTAGGCCTTGAGCTTCTGGCTATTGACGATTTCAGAGGTCCAGCCAGTAGGACTGTTCAGAAAGCGACCGCGAGACGGGTCTTCCTGATCACGGAAAACATCTTTGTAGCGCGCCAGATCGTTGACAGACTTCAAGTCCGGCGCCACTGGCTTGATGCCTTTTTCCGGGTCGCCTTTGATCACATATTCCGGCACCCACCAGCCTTCACTGGCGTTCTTGACGATATCGCCCAGGCCCTGCACCTTGCCCTCGGCTTCGGCCTTGATCCACACCGGGCTACGCCCTGCCCACTCTTCTCCAATCACCTGGATATCGTTTTTGGCCAGTGCGGCTTCCAGGCTGACCGTGCTGCCCGGCAGTGTGTCCGTAGCCACGTCGTAGCCTTTTTCGGTAATCAGGCGCAGCACTTCGGTAATCAGGCTGCCGCTTTCCCAGGTGATGTCACCGAAGTGAACCGGGGTTTTCTGCTCGGCCAGTACTGGCTGAGCGACAAGGGCCACGGCCAACAGCGGACCACCGAGCCATTTTTTCAAGTTATTCATGGGGATTCTCTTGTTATGGAGGGGCGGTAGGGTGATTGCGCGATGGCGCAGCGCTTGAGTGCACGAACCATGTAGTGACTGACGCTGCGCCGGGAAATTCCCAGTTGTTGGGCAATTTCGGGGTATGTCAGGCCATTGAACCGTGACAGCACGAAGGTTTCCTTGACCTTGTCGGGCAAACCATCAAGCCGGGCGTCAATCACTTGCAGGGCCTGGAGTGCCTGGGCCAGTGTTTCTGGCGAGGGCGAATGAAGGGGTTCTTGCTGTTGCACGCTCATCAGATAGGCCCGCTCCACATCCCGGCGACGCCACAGTTGAAAGATCAAACGCCGGGCGATAGTCGTCAACAGCGCACGCGGTTCACGAATGACCAGGCTTTGAGGGGCACTTAAAAGCTGGGCAAACGTATCGGCTGCAATGTCTTCAGCGTAGCTGCTGGAATCGAGGTAACGGCACAATCGTGCATGCAGCCACAAATAGTGGGTGCGATAAAGCTGGCTCACATGGTCGCGGTGAGCGAAGTCGGCGCCGGACATAGAGGCTCCATAAAGTAAGTAGAACGGTATGTCCGGTGATCCGGTGCGGCGATGCTAGCAAAAGGTTTTATGCAATTTAAATACTAAAAAAACATTTGGTTATTCGTTTAAGCTATTAATGTTCACGCCATTACTGCAACACCCCATACCCGAATTCAGTCGCCTCCTGCCGATAATCGAGAACCTTCAGATAGTCTGCTTCGCTGGCGGGTAAAACTGCCCGCAGCCCCAGGGTTGCAGCGACCTCGGGTAATTGCAGCAAGGCAGTATTCATTGCCTGGCGAATCCGCTCAGCGCCGTCAGGTCCGGCATTGAGGGCAGTGATGTAAGGCAGGGTCGGGCTGGAGGCCGTACGCGCCACAACCCGCAGCCCGGCAACTTCTGCCGGGGCATAACGGGCCAGGTAGGCAAAGGTCACGCTGTCGATGGCGGCCAGGTCTGCCCAGCCTTCACGCACCCAGCGCAGGCTTTGCCGGTGCGCCCCGCTAACGGCCACTGAGGCAAAAAAGCGCCCGCCGCGCTGCAGGGGCGCAAGGCGATGGCGCAACAGATTCATGCCGCTGTTGGAGTGCAGATCATTGATCACCCCGCGGCTGCCCGCAAAAGCGCCCAGATCGCGGCGCGGGTCTGCATCACGGCTGACAATCACACTGCAATGCTCACCGCCACTGCTGTCAGGCCATTCGTACTGCGGGCGACCGATCACTTGCACCTGCCCGCGCAACTGGGTCAACAGCGGGTAGCCGCAGGTCTGGCTGAGCAACAGGTGCGCAGACCGCCACAGCGCCAGTGAATCCAGGCCCCGGGCATCACCACGCGGTTGCTGCAACAGCTCGAGAATGCGGGTCAACCACTGCTCATTGGCCTGGCTGACTTGCTGGGGGGCTACATACATTGCCAATTCGGCATAACGGCCAGACATGGAAGGCACCTTTAGTAATTAACTGAACGGATGCTGCGGGCTATCAATCGCCTGCACCGCGTGACGACGAATCAGCTCACCGTAGCCTTGCACCAGGAAACCACCACTGCGTTGCTGCCACTGCGCGCGCCGCGCCCGGTAGACCCTGGGCAGGTAAAACCACGGCAAACTCGGTAAATCATGGTGCACCAGATGCAAATTGAGGTTCAGGAACAGCCAGGTCCAGGGCCAACCGGCTTCATTGAGTACCGTTCGCTGTTCCGGCCGGACTGCGGGGCGGTGCTCATAAAAGGAACGGACCATGCCCACTGACAAAACCGGTACGGTGACCAGAAACACATACTGCCAAACGGCCAGTTCGCTGCAGTACGCAATAAAGGCAAACATCAGCAGGGTAAAAAAACCGTGGGTCAGCCACATACACCAGGCTTGCCGGTCGCCACGGCGCAGGCGCCGCAGCTCTTCTTGGGCCATACCGTACAACGCCAGGGGTGGCCCCACCAGCAAGCGGCCGGGCACCGTTTTGTTCAGCCAGAGCAGACCGCGCAACAGTTTCGAACTGCCTTGCCAGTGAGCCTGAGTCATATAGCGGCTTTCGGGGTCGATCCCGGGAAGGGTCAGGTCATGATCGCGGTGATGCTGCAAATGGCTGTCGCGATACAGGGTATAGGGGTACCACAGGGCAAAAGGGGCGTAGCCCAGCACTTTGTTAAGGCCATTGAAACGGGTGGGATGGCCGTGCAGCAGTTCGTGCTGCACCGACATCCACAGCACCACCACCGGAATCAGCAGCACAATTGTCCAGCCCGCACCGAGCAGCGGGCTGCCCAGCAGCAAGGCGAACCAGGCAGCGGGTACGGCAAGCAGCAAAAACCAGGTAGGCCACTGGGTTCGACCGGTGAAGGTAAGGGACAAGGCCTGGATGTCCCGTTGCTGGGCGCTATCGAAGTAATACGACATCTGAAGAACTCAAATCAGGTTTGAATTCTTGTGTGGCGCCAGCCGGGGTTTTCTTGCAGATCGATTGGTTATCAGCTTAGAAGCGTTTACGCGGAGCAAGAAAAGCAAAACCCGGAAACGCAAAAAGCAGCCCTAAGGCTGCTTTCTGAGTGTTTTTTGCAACTGCGTAGCTCCAAAAAACAAAATTTGGAGCGGGAAACGAGACTCGAACTCGCGACCCCGACCTTGGCAAGGTCGTGCTCTACCAACTGAGCTATTCCCGCAATAATGGCGTCCCCTAGGGGACTCGAACCCCTGTTACCGCCGTGAAAGGGCGGTGTCCTAGGCCACTAGACGAAGGGGACGTTGCCCGAAATGTACACGTACATTTCAGTGCCAGATCACTAACAAACGTTAGTCTCTTGGCTTTCACTCAACTTCGCCCGAAAGCAAAGCTGCTTAAAAATGGAGCGGGAAACGAGACTCGAACTCGCGACCCCGACCTTGGCAAGGTCGTGCTCTACCAACTGAGCTATTCCCGCAATAATGGCGTCCCCTAGGGGACTCGAACCCCTGTTACCGCCGTGAAAGGGCGGTGTCCTAGGCCACTAGACGAAGGGGACGTTGCCCGAAATGCACACGTACATTTCAGTGCCAGATCACTAACAAATGTTAGTCTCTTGGCTTTCACTCAACTTCGCCCGAAAGCAAAGCTGCTTAAAAATGGAGCGGGAAACGAGACTCGAACTCGCGACCCCGACCTTGGCAAGGTCGTGCTCTACCAACTGAGCTATTCCCGCAATGGCGTCCCCTAGGGGACTCGAACCCCTGTTACCGCCGTGAAAGGGCGGTGTCCTAGGCCACTAGACGAAGGGGACACACTACAACTTCACTGGTTACAAGCGTTTGGCTGTTTGCTTTACGCTGCAATTGGCGCGCATTCTAGGGATGGATTGGAAGGTCGTCAACCCCAATATGAAAATATATTGAAATCAATGACTTCCCCCCTATTAAGGCGTTTTCCTACGGAGTCTCAAGCCAAGCTCCTGGCGCCTATATTCCGGCACCCTACAAGGGGTTATGATTGCCCAACCTCAGTGATGGCAGTTTGCTGCCCGTCGATCTTCAGCCTCTCTATATACCCAGGCGACCCGACCTCACCGAGACAGCGCACCCACAACCAGAAGAGGTTTTAACGTTGACGCCCTCCATGATCGCCCTGCTTGTCGTCGCCGGGATCGCACTATTGATCGCCATCGTCTACATCAACCATGTAGTGGAAAACAACAAACTGGAGAAGGCCCGCCTCAAGGTCGAACTCAATGACCGCGTGCGCCGCTGCAGCGAGGTCAACGAAACGTTTCCCGGGCAACTGATGTCCCCTGCCCTCAAACTGCTGATCACGCGCCTGGAACTCAACGCCCTGCAGCGTCTGTTACTGCTGCACAAATCCAGCGCCGACTTGAAGGCGCAAGTGGCCGAACTCACGGGCTTGATTGGCAAAGGCGAGTCGATCCCGGTCAACAACCCGCCCAACCCCATCATGAGCGAGGCCAAGGCCAAGGACGTGCGCTTCTTGCTGGAAACCCTGCACGGCCAGATTACCCGTGCTGCGCAGGATGGTTTTCTGCCTACCAATGAAGCCAAGCAATGGCTTAAAGAGATTCGCCACTTGTTGGTGGTGGTGCATATCGAGTTCTTCAACAACCTGGGCAAGCTCGCCTTACAGAAAAACCAGCCGGCCCAGGCCCGCCTGGCTTTCGAACGCGCCGTGCAGTATTTGCGCAAACAGCCGGTGCCGGCCATGTACAACGCCCCCCTGAAGGACTTTGAAGCACAGCTGGCCCGCGCCGACGCCCAGGTGCAAAGCGCACTCGCGCCGAATACGGGCGAAGTGAACGAGCTGACTGAAGGCTTGAAAACCGACGAAGCCGATGCGGACTGGAAAAAGAAGTCGATTTACGACTGAGCCCCTCATATCAAGAGGTGGGAGCGGGCTTGCTCGCGATGGCATCACCGGGCACTCCCTGGAGACCGCGCTGCCTGCATCGCGAGCAAGCCCGCTCCCACAACATGACGCCCACGGCAAATCGCACGAACATACGCGGCACTGAGACTTAGAAATTCGAATCAAGACCCGGGACGGGTCAGAGGGCGTAACACACAAAGGCAGCCGCGCGGGCTGCCTTTGCGTTTGACGTCAGGCTACCGGATTGATTTCTTTTTCCGGGTACCACACGTCCAGCAGCGGGCTGACTTCAACGGTGGTCAGCTCTGGACGCGCCTTGAGCCAGGCTTCAACAGCTGCACGCTGTTCTTCGCTGACCGAGCCGCGCTTCTGCAGGCAAACCAGACCGTAGTCGTCGCCGCCAACATAACCCAGACCGTTGGCTTCCATGGCTTCTGCCAGGAAAGCTGCCAGGAATGCATCGATAGCCTCTTCCGACAGGTCTTCTTTGAAATCCAGGTTCAGCTCAAAACCCAACTCCTGAAATTCATCAACGCACAGTTTTTTGCGCAGACGCTGGGAACGATTAGTAGCCATTGAACAATCCTCTTAAGTAATAACGGGCGGCACTTTAGCAGCTTCGGCCGCCCGGCGCCCGGTTCCGTGTGAACGGTTCATCGTTTTCTATACTTTATCCACCAAACCCTGTAACAGGTGGATGCACAAGCCCGACAACCTTGGGGCATAATGCCAACACTTTTATGACCATTGAGGGAACTTTTCATCATGCCCTCGTATTTTTCCCCCTCGCCTGCAGGGTTTTACTTCATATGATCAAATCTTTACGGCCACTGCTTCTCGCCAGCTTTTTCCTGCCACTGGCTTTCGGCGCCAACGCCGCCCCCGTCAATACCACCCTCACATCAAAAGTTCAGCAAGCGCTCAAAACCAACAAGCTGGGCGACGACGCCTTGTCGCTGGTGCTGCTGCCCCTCAGCGGCCCCGGCATTCCAACCGTGTACAACGCCGACGTGTCCATGAACCCGGCCTCCACCATGAAACTGGTGACCACCTACGCGGCCCTGGAAATGCTCGGCCCGACCCATCAGTGGAAAACCGAGTTCTACACTGACGGCACGCTCAACAACGGCATCCTGCAAGGCAACCTGTACCTCAAGGGCGGCGGCGACCCCAAGCTCAACATGGAAAAACTCTGGCTATTGATGCGCGACCTGCGCGCCAATGGCGTGCAGCAGGTGACCGGCGACCTGGTGCTTGACCGCAACTTCTTCGATCAGCCGCAACTGCCGGTGTTCAACGATGACGGCAATGACAAGAACAAGCCCTTCCTGGTCAAGCCCGACTCGTTGATGGTCAACCTCAAGGCCCTGCGCTTCGTGGCCCGCAACGATGGCGGCAAAGTCCTGATCTCGGTTGAACCACCGATTGCCAGCATCAAGATCGATAACCAGGTCAAAGCCGTCAACGCCAAGCAATGCACCGGCGATGTGCGCTATAACCCGGTCACACAAGCAGACGGCTCGGTGATTGTCACCGTCAGCGGGCAACTGGCTGATGGCTGCAACTCGCAGACTTATCTGTCCCTGCTTGATCACGCGACCTACACCGCAGGTGCCGTGCGCGCCATCTGGAAAGAGCTGGGTGGCAGCATCCAGGGCCAGGACCGCCAGGCCAGCGTGCCAAAAGGTGCCAAGTTGCTGGCACGCGCGTTCTCGCCTGACCTGGCCGAGATCATTCGCGACATCAACAAGTACAGTAACAACACCATGGCCCAGCAGTTGTTCCTGAGCCTGGGCGCGCAGTTTCGCAATGACGCCGACGGTGACGACGCCAAAGCCGCACAGCGCGTAGTGCGCCAGTGGCTGGCGAAAAAAGGCATCACTGCGCCGCACCTGGTCATGGAAAACGGCTCCGGACTGTCGCGGGCTGAGCGTGTCAGCGCACGGGAAATGGCGCAAATGCTCCAGGCAGCCTGGAAAAGCCCCTACGCTGCCGAGTTCATCAGCTCCATGCCCATTGCCGGCAAGGACGGCACCATGCGCAAACGCCTGAAAACCACGGCCATGAACGGCCAGGCGCATATCAAGACCGGCACGCTGAATACCGTGCGGGCCATTTCCGGTTTTAGCCGCGACAGCAACGGCAACACCTGGGCAGTGGTCGCCATCCTCAACGACCCTCGCCCGTGGGGTGCCTCGGCAATTCTCGACCAGGTGCTGCTCGACCTGTATCGCCAGCCGCAAGTCCCTAACAGTGCGGTATCCATCGCTCAGTAGGGCATTGGCCAGGCAATAAAAAACGCCCCTGATCTTGCCGATCAGGGGCGTTTTTTTTGTGGGCGCAATTGCCTTGAGAGCAGCTCTGCCCTGTGGGAGCGGGCTTGCCCGCGATGCAGGCGACACGGTTAATCAGGCAAACCGCGGCGACACCATCGCGAGCAAGCCCGCTCCCACAATCACGCCAACGACTCTCAGCGCGCCATGATTTTCCAGGCACGGTGGATTTTGCTGTTGCGGGCAAAGTCCGGGTCGATGGTGCTGGCAGTGATTTCTTCGACCGAATAACGCGCTTCCAGATGCTCATCAAGAATGAACTTGCGGAAGTTGTTCGAGAAGTACAGCACGCCACCCGGCGCCAGACGGGCCATGGCCAGATCCAGCAATTGCACGTGATCGCGCTGCACATCGAAGATACCTTCCATGCGCTTGGAGTTGGAGAAAGTCGGCGGATCGATAAAGATCAGGTCGTACTCTTCGCGGCAGGCATCCAGCCACACCATCACATCACTCTGCTCCAGACGGTTCTTGTCCGAGAAACCGTTCAGGGACAGGTTGCGACGCGCCCAGTCCAGATAGGTTTTCGACAGGTCAACACTGGTGGTGCTGCGCGCGCCGCCCTTGGCTGCATGCACACTGGCCGTTGCGGTGTAGCAGTACAGATTGAGGAAGCGCTTGCCCGCGGCTTCTTTCTGGATGCGCATGCGCATCGGGCGGTGGTCCAGGAACAGACCGGTGTCCAGGTAGTCGGTGAGGTTGACCAGCAGCTTGACGCCGCCTTCATTGACCTCGGTGAACTTGCCCTGGGCACTCTGACGCTCGTACTGCTTGGTGCCGCTCTGACGCTCGCGGCGCTTGACGATCACCCGGCTCTTGTCGACGTTCAGTGCCTGCGGGATGGCCGCCAATGCATCGAACATACGCTCCGAAGCTTTCACCGGATCGATGGACTTGGGTGCCGCGTACTCCTGGACGTGAACCCAGTCGTGATACAGGTCGATTGCCATCGAGTACTCAGGCATGTCGGCGTCGTAGACACGGTAGCAATCGATGCCTTCGCGCTTGACCCACTTGCCCAGGGCCTTGAGGTTCTTTTGCAGGCGATTGGCAAACATCTGCCCGCCTTCGCTCAAGCGCGGCTGCTCGATCACCACCGGGGCCGGCTTGATCGGGTTGCCGTTCTTGTTGAACTTCTCGTACTTGGTCGGCGCTTCGATGTTGGAAGGCAGATCGGACTCAGCCTGCTCGCGCTCAGCCTGACGCTGCTCGGGAGTACGACGCTCGCCAGTCACGAACTGATCCGGCACCACCTTGATCAACAACAGCTTGCACGGCAAGGCGCCGTTCCAGAACGAATACTGCTTGTGGCTACGGATACCCATGCGCTTGCCCAGGTCCGGAGCACCGGTAAATACCGCCGCCTCCCAGTTCAGACAGGCTTGACGCAGGCGTTCGCCGAGGTTCTGGTAGAGGTAGAGCAGGCTCGCCTCATCACCCAGACGCTCGCCGTAGGGCGGGTTACAGATCACCAGGCCTTTCTGGTTCTGGTCCGGGCGCGGCTCGAAAGTCGCGACTTCGCCCTGGTAAATCTTGATCCAGTGGCTCAGGCCTGCACGCTCGATATTGTTGCGCGCTGGCTGGATCAGGCGCGGATCGGCTTCATAACCACGAATCCACAGCGGTGGCTTGGCCATGCCGATTTCGGCGCGCTCGGTGGCTTCGTCGTGGAGTTTTTTCCAGATGGCCGGAATGTGACCGAGCCAGGCATCGAAACCCCAATGGATACGATTGAGGTTCGGTGCCATATCGGCGGCAATCATTGCACCTTCGACGAGGAACGTACCCACACCGCACATCGGGTCAGCCAGGGCAGCGCCTTCGGCGGCCATACGTGGCCAGCCCGCACGAATCAGGATGGCTGCCGCGAGGTTTTCCTTCAGCGGGGCTGCACCCTGCTGCAGACGGTAGCCACGCTGGTGCAGGCTGCTGCCCGACAGGTCCAGCGACAGAATGGCTTCGCCACGGTCCAGGCGCAGGTGGATGCGCATGTCCGGGCTGATCTTGTCGATCGAAGGACGCTCGCCGCTTGGCGTGCGCAGTTTGTCGACGATGGCGTCCTTTACCTTCAACGCACCGAAGTGGGTGTTGTCGATACCCGAACCGTGACCACTGAACTCAACGGCCAGGGTGCCATCCGGGACCATATGGTCTTGCCAGTCAACGTCCAGCACACCGTGGTACAGGTCTTCAGCGTCCTTCATCGGGAAACGCTTGAGCACCAGCAGCACACGGTTGGCAAGACGCGACCACAGACACAGGCGGTAGGCAGTTTCCATATCTGCCATGCCTCGAATGGCCGAGGTATGCTCGCGGGCTTCCTCCAGGCCTAGGCCAGTGGCCTCGTCGAGGAGCAGGCCTTCAAGGCCTTTGGGGCAGGTAAGGAAGAGTTCGTAACGATCCGACATGGGATTCCTGAGCTTTAAGCTATCTGTGAAGAGGCAACGCATTGCCTGCTCCGTTTTCAATCAAGCGCTTTTCTTGAAGAGCGCTCGCATGGCACGAAACTGTGCCGTTCCACCGAAGCGTCATTCATGCCTTGAGGCACGAAGAGTTTAGACGCAGAGGCAGGTCATTTATCGAGAAACAACTGGTCATATTCAGACCCTTCGTCGAATAGTGCCCCATTGAAACGGGCGGTTATTCACGGCAGAGAATGAAACTCATCAGCTTTGCAAACACTCGCCCTATCAGGCTTTGGTCGTAATTCGCAGCGAAAAAGCGACCTTACTTATGGCCTTAACACCATTATCGTTACGTCCTTATGACAAAACGATCATTCACACGCCTTGGCGCATTGGTTAGAACTCAACACAGGTTATGGCCGCACAGGCCCTGACGAAATGCTCGCCACGCCGGCAGCGAGCACACCAACGGCAGAACACTCTGCCCCGACCTCAGGAAGGTCGACGCTAAATAAAACAGTCAACAAGTGAGGGCAATACCCTATGAGAAGACTTAAGCGTGATCCGTTGGAAAAAGCGTTCCTACGCGGATATCAATACGGTGTTACTGGAAAATCCCGCGAGCTTTGCCCTTTTACTCTACCGTCGGTACGCCAAGCCTGGATTAACGGCTGGCGCGAAGGACGCGGCGACAACTGGGACGGTATGACTGGCACTGCGGGCATCCACAGACTCAACGAACTTCACGCCGTCGGCTAACTCTGGGCAAGATCCGACATCACCTTGAAGCTGTACCGACTCAACCTTGCCGTCCTATCCAGGCGGCGGGCTTCGGCCCAAGGGCTCCTTAGGGGAGCCCTTTTTATTGCCTGCCAATCAACGTGGCAAGGCAGAAATGGCGTCGACCGACTCACGAATCAAGGCCGGGCCCTTGTAGATAAAGCCCGAGTAGATCTGTACCAGGCTGGCACCCGCAGCGATCTTCTCAGCCGCGTGCTTGCCTTCGGTAATCCCGCCTGCAGCGATGATCGGCATGCGACCCGCCAGCTCGCCAGCCAGGACCTTGACGGTGTGAGTGCTTTTCTCGCGTACCGGGGCACCGGACAGCCCACCCGCCTCGTCGCCATGCTCCATCCCTTCCACACCCACCCGGCTCAGTGTTGTGTTGGTGGCGATAACCGCGTCCATACCCGTCTCAAGCAGCGCCTGAGCCACGAGCACGGTTTCTTCGTCGGTCATGTCAGGGGCGATCTTGATCGCCAGCGGTACGCGCTTGCCGTGGCGCTGCGTCAGTTCGTTCTGACGCACCTGTAGGGCTTCGAGCAATTGCTTGAGCGAATCACCGAATTGCAGGCTGCGCAAACCTGGGGTGTTGGGCGAGCTGACGTTTACAGTCACATAACTGGCGTGCTCATACACCTTGTCCAGGCAAATCAGGTAGTCATCGACCGCACGCTCAACCGGCGTGTCGAAGTTCTTGCCGATATTGATACCCAGGATACCGCTGTACCTGGCTGCCTGAACCCGCGTCAGCAAATGATCAACGCCAAGGTTGTTGAACCCCATGCGGTTGATGATCGCTTGTGCTTCAGGCAGTCGGAAAATACGTGGCTTGGGGTTGCCCGGCTGAGGACGCGGCGTCACGGTGCCGATCTCAACGAAGCCAAAACCCAGCTGTGCAAAGCCATCAATGGCCGCACCATTTTTGTCCAGCCCCGCGGCCAGACCGACCGGGTTCGGAAATTCCAGCCCCATCACCTTCACTGGCAGCCTTGCCGGCGCCTTGCACAACAAACCGTTAAGCCCAAGACGGCCACCTGCGCCGATCAAGTCCAGGGACAGGTCGTGGGAGGTTTCAGGGGAAAGTTTGAAGAGCAACTGGCGGGCCAGGTTATACATGGGCTGATTGGACTCAAAGGGTTACTTGAAGAGAGCGCGATTATAGCTGCGCGCTTCGCTAAATCACAGGCAAAGAAAAACCCGGCCGGAGCCGGGTTTTTCTGAACAGCCTAGCTAAAAATTACTTAGCTTCTGCTTGAACGGTAGCTTCTACGCGACGGTTCAGAGCACGGCCTTCTTCAGTTGCGTTGCTTGCAACTGGGTTGGCTTCGCCGTGGCCAACTGCGTCTACACGGTTGGCTGCAACGCCTTGGTTAACCAGGGCTGCACGAACAGCGTCAGCACGACGCTGCGACAGTTTCTGGTTGTAGGCGTCTGGACCGATGCTGTCAGTGTAACCAGCAACAGTAGTGGTGGTCGCAGGGTACTGCTTCATGAAATCAGCAACGTTGTTGATGTCAGGCATGTACTGCGATTTAACAACCGACTTGTCGAAGTCGAATTTCACGTCAAGTTCAACGCGAACAACTTCAGCGATCGGAGCTTCTGGTTCTGCTTCAACTGGTGCTGGAGCTGGAACTGGAGCAGGAGCGACTTTACCGCCGTTGCCGCCGAAGTTCACACCCAGACCAACGGTAGGAGCGTAGTCCCACTTGCCGTTGTCCAGTTTGTAGTCAGCTTCAACGCCAGCACGGGCGAACAGGTTGTCAGTGATGTACCACTTAACACCAGCGCCTGCAGTCAGGAAAGTCGACTTGTCGCGACCGCTGTGGCCGTCAGCCTCAACGTTGGTCATGCTCTTGTGAGCAACACCGCCGGAAACGTATGGACGCAGAGCGTCGCCTACGGTGCCGAAGTGGTACTGAGCGTTCAGACCAAAGTTGTCGCCTTTGATTTTCTGGTGGCCAGTGCCGTCATTCGAACGGGTGTGGTTGGTGGTGTCGTAGGTCAGGTTCAACGAAACGTCGTCGGTCAGGAAGTAACCGATCGATGCGCCTGGGTTGTAGCCGTCTTCTACGTGCTTGACGCTGTCGTTGTACTGTTTTTTGTAGAACAGTTCACCCTCGACCGCGCCTTGGCCTTGTGCCAGGGCACCGAACGAAGTTGCGGCTACAAAGGAACCAATGGCAATGCCCAAGGTGTTTTTCAGTTTCATCCGTTAAATCCCCATCTGGTGATTGTAAAGCAGTCCCACAACCGGGGGACAACTCGGCGGCAAGTCTATCAGACCTTGCCTACACGTAGAGCCATTTGCGCTGAACTAAGTTTCAGCAATGCCTGCAAATTTCTCACGCAATTTATCAAGAGCACGCTTGTAACGCATCTTTGTCGCGCTCAAACCCATATGCATTATGTCTGCGATTTCCTGAAATTCCAGTTCTGCGACAAATCGCAGCACCAAAATCTCCCGATCAATCGGATTCACATGCACCAGCCAGCGATCAAGCCCGCCCTTTTCCTCAGGTTTCGGCGCCTTTTCTTCGGACGCTTCCTCGAGGGGGTCAATGCTTAATGCGTCCATCAAGCGACGCTTTCGCCGTTCCTTGCGATACTGCGTAATGCATTCGTTGTAGGTGATGCTATATAGCCATGTCTTGAATTTCGACTTGCCTTCGAAATTCTTCAAACCGTACAGCACTTTCAGCATGACTTCCTGACAGACATCATCAGCGTCTCTATCGTTCCCTAAATACCTTGAACAAACGTTGAACAAAGTACGTTGATAGCGGCGCATCAGCTCTTCATAGGCGCGCGTGACGTGAAACAACTCATCATGCGAGCGCGCCACCAGCTCCTCATCAGAGAGCTCGCGGGGGTCATAGCGCATGGATAGCGATTGGGCTTTATTCAAAACGAGTTGTGCCAACAGTCAGGTCAATGTCCGCCGCAGCCTTTGAATCATGGCTATTTTTGCGGCGGCGTACATTAGCAGGGTTTACCGCCTTAGCGGCTGGTTACATGCTGCTCCAACAAGATCCGGTTCGAGATGGAGACTAGCTCACCCTCATCGGTCAGCAACGTGGTTTTAACCGTGCCAATTTCCTCGATCTGCCCTTCGACCTCACCCACACGCACTTCCTGCCCTACCTGATACAACTCACGCACATAGATCCCCGCCAGTATCTGACCCGCGATTTCGCGGCTGCCCAGCCCCATTGCCAGTGCAATCGCCAGACCAACGGTAATCAATACAATCACAATCACATGGTTCAGCAGGTCGGTTTTGACCTCAAGCTGGCTGATGGCCACGGAAATACTGATGATAATGACCAGACCCTGGGTTACCCGCCCCAGGCCGCTGGCGTAATCAAAACCCACGCTCTCGGCAGCACCACGCACCAGGCCATTGAGCACCTGGGCCAGCAACACACCTGCCAGCAGAACCAGCAGCGCACCAAAGACCTTGGGCAAATAGACCGTCAACAGGTCCAGCGCAGATGATACTCGGTCCAGGCCCAGCGACTGCGCCGCCGAAACCAGGAACACCAGCAACACAAACCAGTAAACAATCTTGCCAATCAGCGTCGAAATAGGGACCTGGATGCCGACCCGGGCCAGAATCTTGGTCAGCCCTGTGCCACCCATCAGGCGATCAAGGCCCAGTTTGGCGAGTAGCTTGGACAGCAGGGCGTCAAGCAGTTTGGCAACCACGAAGCCCAGCAGTACCACCACCAACGCACCGAAGAGGTTGGGAATAAAGTTCGCAATCTTGGTCCACAAGGCAGTCATCGCCGCGACCAGGCTTTGGGTCCAGACATTCAATTCCATGTTCAATCAGCCTTATCAACAGGGCGAGCAGCAGGTTTGCGTCGCGAAACGGGCGCAATATGAGCCGAACCGCTGTTCAAAGCAATCATCAGTGCTTGCATCCAGCGGCCCAACAAGCTGAAAAGGTCTCCCGCACCGACCTGGCGGTTGGCGGTTTTCAGCACGCGGCCCAGGCAAGCGTCGTCGTCCCGGTTGGACGGCTCGGCCTTGAGCATTTCACGCAACGACTGTTCAAACGGATCGTGCATATGCACCTCTCGGTAAGTCAGTAAAAGACGAAGGGACATTTGCCGGGGTCACATCCACCCCGATCACAGCCACTGCAAACGGCGGTAAAACCACCATTGCCCCGCCCCGATCACCAGCATTACAGCGCAGGTTATCGCAAAGCCATAGGAATCATCGGAGAACGGCACGCCGCCCACATTAATGCCCAGCAAACCGGTAATAAAGGTGATCGGCAGAAAGATCCCCGTGAGCACGCCAAAGCGGTACATGATGCGGCTCATGCGCACGTTCAGGCGCCGGTCTTCCGACTCGAGCACCAGCCCCACGCGCTCGCGGGTCAGTTCAAGCTCTTCGAGATAGCGGGTCAGGCTGTTGTTCAGTTCGTTCCAGTAATCGGCATCATCGGCGCTGAACCAGGGTAATTTGATACGCGTGAGCTGACCGAAAATATCCCGCTGCGGGGCGAGGAATCGACGCAAGGCGGCCGCCCTTCGACGCACCTGCAACAGCGCGTTGTGATCAGGGGTATACCGTTCGTCGGCATCTATTTTGTCTTCCTCGTCATCGACGATTTCTGACAGCTCGCCGATCAAGTCCTGCACCTTCAGTGTCAGGTGCTGTGCCAGATACAGGATCAATTCAGAGGGGTTTTTCGGGCCTTCGCCCTGGGAAAACTCATTGAGCAACTCATCGGTCGCCCGCAGCGGTCGCATGCGCAGCGAAATCAAGCGCTGCGCGCTGCCGAAAATACGCAGCGATACCATGTCTTCCGGCTCTGCGCCCGGGTTCAGATTGACCCCGCGCATAAACAGCAACAGCTCATTGTTGGGGGCGGGAACCAGGCGCGGGCGGGTATTTTCTTCAAGCAGCAGGTCACAGTTGAAATCACTCAAGCCGCTGGAGTCACGCAACCAGCTCTGGGTTTGCGGATGGCTGCGATCCCAGTGCAGCCAGAGGCTTTCGTGGGCTTTTAACTGAAGATCGTTCAGCTCGGTGCGCGCAATCGAACGCGCACCACCTTCACCATCCAGCACCAGCGCGTGCACCAGCCCCCATTGAGCGTTTTCTTCTTCGAACATCCGTGATCCTTAATGGTAATGCGTTTAGCCCGGCATTTTCAGAGCAGTTGGCGAGATGATAACGCCGTTGTTGTCGGCATAAATGAATTCTCCGGGGCGAAACGTGACACCTGCAAACGTGACCGGCACGTTAACATCACCCACTCCGCGGCGGTTGCTCTTGAGCGGGTGACTGGCCAAAGCCTGGACGCCAAGGTCGGTTTGAGCGAGCACATCGACATCGCGAATACAGCCGTAGATAACGATACCTTCCCAGCCGTTTTTCGCGGCCCGATCGGCAATCATGTCGCCCAGCAAGGCATGGCGCAGAGAACCGCCACCGTCAACCACCAGCACTTTGCCTTCACCGTTGAGTTCAGCCTGCTCCTTGACCCGCGAATTGTCTTCGAAACACTTGATGGTCACGATCTCGCCACCAAAGGAGTCGCGCCCGCCGAAATTGCTGAACATCGGCTCAAGCACCTGCACCAGTTCAGGGTAGGCATCGCACAGATCGGGGGTGATGTAGTGATTCACGGGAAAGCTCCTGTTCGGGGGTGGGCACATCAGTGAAAACAGCGTTAGCACTATGGTTATAGACGCTTTGGTGATGGCTGGCTTTAAAAGTCGTCCAGGCCACTAGTGGCAACCAATATCACACAAAAGAACAAGTTATGACCACCTCGCGACGTCGGGTCACACGCTATCCGTAGCAGCACACACTGACGCCAACAGGCCGGCCGGTCGGCCGCCTCGGCGGCTTTTGATCTGCTTTTGATCTACCGCCCCATCGGGAGGCCGAGAGGAGGTTCTGTGGAGTGGGTCGACCGGCATGGATGCCGGGAGAGCCGCGATGGGCCATGGATGGCCCGTGGCGGCGGGCCCACGGAGCGGGACCGGAGTGAGGGAACCTGAGCGCAGCGAAGGCCGTACGCCAGGGGCAAGGCCTTTTTGGTTCCTTTTGTGGCTGTTTGACAAAAGGGACTCGCCGTAAGGGCGAAACCAATATTCCAGTTATATGCAAATGCCGGATATGTACGCGAATTAACTGTTTTCCTGTAGTCGCTGACGAGCGGAGCGAGGCTGCGATCGAGTTGGTGCGCCACTGCGACGCAGCGCTCGTAAAACCGGACACTGCGCTCGTTCAGGTAAATCCCGGGCTCAGGTTTTACGGTCGCTTCGCAACCGGACGCAGCCTCGCTCCGCTCGTCAGCGGCTACAAAGTCTGAAAGAAATTTCAACTGTGGGAGCGAGCCTGCAACAGAGTATCTACAACGATTTCGTAGTGCCTTTTAGTAGCCAATCACGCACCAACGGCCACACTTCCTGCTGTGCGGGCTGGCTGACCAGCATTTCGACGTGACTGAAATCAGAGCTGAAACCCTGCTCACGGCCCAGTACCACGAATGTACGCCGCTCAGACCCCAGTTGGTCGAACAGCTTGCGGCATGCCCACTCCGGTGTTTGCCGATCCCCTGCCGCAGCCACCACCAGAGCCGGCACCTGAACCTCGGCCAAACCCGACCACCAGTCACGCTCGGCATCCTTGAAACGCCCCATAAAACCATTCCAGCGCAGGGTTTCAAGGGCGATGCTGACCGGTTCATCTTCCGGGCCACGCTTGAGTCGCGTCCCCGACAACTGTGCAAAACGCCGCAACAATAAATATGCACCCCACTGCACAGGAGGGATTTTCAACGACCAGTAGCGGCGATTGATCTGACAGCCAAAAAATGCCGCCGAGGCCACGTCCATTTCGCTCAGGTACTTGCCGCCCAAGGCCGCTGCCAGGCTGATAGCCCCCTGGGAGTGGCCGATCCAGTGGGGAACCTGCCCGCTTTGCTCACGAACAAAGGCCGCTATGGCCGGCAAATCGTACCGGGCATAGTCCGCCACGCGGTTCTTGCTCCAGCAGACATTGCGCGACGACAGGCCGTGGCCGCGCATTTCCGCCAGCCACACATCAAACCCGGCACGCGCCAGATAAGCGCCCAGCCCCACGCCCTTGGGCGAGTACCAGAAGCGCCGGTTGGAAAAACTGCCATGCAACAGAATGACCGGCACGCCGCGTACCTGACTATCGTCGGCCATGCCCAGCCGGGTAACCACCAGCTCAACGGAGATATCCGGGCTGTTGGCGGGTTTCAAGCGATAGACATCTTCGCTCAGGTCGCCCCGACGCTCAGCGCTGATCAGGGCAACGGGAAAAAGGAGACTGCTGCTTTGCATAATGCTCTTGCACAAAAAAGGGCGACGCTCATAAAGAACTCGCCCTACCACTGCCTATAAAGAGCAGGGCAGCCTCATGGCTGCCCTGCTCTTCTCTCAACGACTCAAGCCTTGGCTTGACCTTCTGCCAGGAAGAACCAGGTTTCCAGCACGCTGTCCGGGTTCAGGGAAACGCTTTCGATGCCCTGTTCCATCAGCCACAGCGCCAGATCCGGGTGATCGGACGGGCCCTGACCGCAAATACCGATGTATTTGCCAGCCTTGTTGCACGCCTGGATGGCGTTGGACAGCAGCTTTTTCACCGCCGGGTTGCGTTCGTCAAACAGGTGCGCGATCACACCGGAGTCACGGTCCAGGCCCAGGGTCAGCTGGGTCAGGTCGTTGGAACCGATGGAGAAGCCGTCGAAGTACTCAAGGAACTCTTCAGCCAGGATCGCGTTGGAAGGCAACTCGCACATCATGATGATGCGCAGGCCGTTTTCGCCACGCTTGAGGCCATTTTTGGCCAGCAGGTCGATCACCTGGCTCGCTTCGCCCAGGGTACGCACGAACGGCACCATGATTTCGACGTTGGTAAAGCCCATCTCGTTGCGTACACGCTTGAGCGCACGGCACTCGAGTTCGAAGCAGTCACGGAAGTTTTCGCTGATGTAACGCGAAGCACCGCGGAAGCCAAGCATCGGGTTTTCTTCTTCCGGCTCGTACAACTTGCCGCCGATCAGGTTCGCATATTCGTTGGACTTGAAGTCCGACAGACGCACGATGACTTTCTTCGGGGTAAATGCGCCAGCCAGGGTGCTGATGCCTTCAACCAGTTTCTCAACGTAGAAACCCACCGGATCGCTGTAACCGGCAATGCGCTTGTCGACGCTGTCCTTGATTTCCTGTGGCAGGCCATCGTAGTTCAACAGCGCCTTGGGGTGTACGCCGATCATGCGGTTGATGATGAACTCCAGGCGGGCCAGGCCCACACCGGCGTTCGGCAACTGTGCGAAGTCAAAGGCACGGTCCGGGTTGCCGACGTTCATCATGATCTTGAACGGCAGGTCCGGCATGGCGTCCACGGAGTTCTTCTTGATATCGAAGCCCAGTTCGCCTTCGAAGATAAACCCGGTATCGCCTTCAGCACAGGAAACGGTAACGCCCTGGCCGTCCTTCAATAGCTGGGTGGCGTTGCCGCAACCCACCACGGCCGGGATGCCCAGCTCGCGGGCGATGATCGCCGCATGGCAAGTACGACCGCCACGGTTGGTAACGATGGCGCTGGCGCGCTTCATCACCGGTTCCCAGTCAGGGTCGGTCATGTCGGAAACCAGCACGTCACCCGGCTGGACTTTGTCCATTTCCGAGACGTCCTTGATGATGCGTACCTTGCCTGCGCCGATGCGCTGGCCAATGGCACGGCCTTCAGCCAGTACCGTACCGGTTTCCTTGAGCAGGTAGCGTTCCATGACATTGCCGGCGCTGCGGCTTTTCACGGTTTCCGGGCGCGCCTGAACGATGTACAGCTTACCGTCATCACCGTCCTTGGCCCACTCGATGTCCATCGGGCACTTGTAGTGCTTCTCGATGATCATGGCTTGCTTGGCCAGTTCGCTGACTTCAGCGTCGGTCAGGCAGAAGCGCGCGCGATCGGCTTTTTCAACGTCGATCACCTTGACCGATTTGCCAGCCTTGGCTTCGTCGCCGTAGATCATCTTGATGGCTTTGCTGCCCAGGTTGCGACGCAGAATCGCAGGGCGGCCAGCTTCCAGGGTTTGTTTGTGGACGTAGAACTCGTCCGGGTTTACCGCACCTTGTACGACGGTTTCACCCAGGCCGTAGGCGCCGGTGATGAACACTACATCACGGAAGCCCGACTCGGTGTCCAGGGTAAACATCACGCCCGCGGTACCGGTTTCGGAGCGCACCATGCGCTGCACGCCTGCCGACAAGGCGACCAGTTTGTGGTCAAAGCCCTGGTGCACGCGGTAAGAAATGGCGCGGTCGTTGAACAGGGAGGCAAATACCTCCTTGGCCGCACGAATGACGTTTTCAACGCCACGGATGTTCAGGAAGGTTTCCTGCTGACCGGCAAAGGAGGCGTCCGGCAAGTCTTCGGCGGTGGCCGAGGAACGCACGGCAACGGCCATGTCCGGGTTGCCCTGGGACAGCGCAGCAAAGGCGGTACGAATTTCGGCGTTGAGCTTCTCCGGGAACTCGGCTTCCATGATCCATTGACGGATCTGGGCACCGGTTTTGGCCAGGGCATTGACGTCATCTACATCGAGCGCATCCAGCGCAGCATGGATCTGGTCGTTCAAACCGCTCAGTTCGAGAAAATCACGATAGGCCTGAGAAGTCGTGGCGAAGCCACCGGGAACTGAAACACCAGCGCCTGCAAGATTACTGATCATCTCGCCGAGGGATGCGTTCTTGCCCCCCACATGCTCCACGTCATGGGCGCCGAGCTTATCGAGGGAAACTACGTACTCTACCAAGGTGATCTCTCCACTAACGGTGTTGGGAAAAGCTCAGGGCGCTGGATGCTCATCATGAGTCATCGCAGCGATTGTGGCCTGGACCTGGAAAATAAGTGACACTGCCTGTCATGTAGCGCGACAAAAGCGCGCCTATCATATCCAAGAATCGTCACCAGCTTAAGGCCCAAGGCGCAAATGAAACGATCTGCTTTCTTTATATCCGATGGCACCGGCATTACAGCCGAAACCCTGGGCCAGAGTTTGCTGGCACAATTCGAGAATGTGACCTTCAGCAAATTCACCCGCCCCTACATAGACAGCGTGGAAAAAGCGCGGGCTATGGTGCAACAAATCGATAACGCCGCCGAAAAGGACGGTTTCAGCCCGATCATCTTTGACACCATCGTCAATCAGGACATTCGCGAGATCCTTGCCACGTCCAACGGCTTCATGATCGATATCTTCTCCAGCTTTCTTGCTCCGCTGGAGCAGGCTCTGGGCGAACATTCCTCTTATTCAGTGGGCAAGTCCCACTCCATTGGCCACAACTCCAACTATATGGAGCGTATCGAGGCGGTGAACTTTGCCCTCGACAACGACGACGGCGCCCGTACACACAAGTACGACAAGGCCGACCTGATCCTGGTGGGCGTGTCCCGTTGCGGCAAAACCCCGACCTGCCTGTACATGGCCATGCAATTCGGCATCCGTGCGGCAAACTACCCGCTGACCGATGACGACATGGAAAGCCTCAAGTTGCCGGCCGCACTGCGTGAGCACAAACACAAGCTGTTCGGCTTGACCATCGACCCGGACCGCCTGACCGCCATTCGCAACGAACGCAAGCCCAACAGCCGCTACTCCAGCTTTGCCCAGTGTGAGTTTGAAGTGCGTGAGGTTGAACGCCTGTTCCAGCGCGAAAACATCCCGCATATCAACTCCACGCATTTCTCGGTTGAAGAAATCTCGGCCAAGATCCTGGTGGAAAAAGGCGTAGAGCGGCGTTTCAAGTAACAGCCCTGAGGGCCTGTGGGAGCGGGATTGCCCGCGATCGCATCAACGCGGTCATACGCCAAGACCGCAGCGCCTGCATCGCGAGCAAGCCCGCTCCCACACCGTCTCAAATCACCAACAAGTCCACAAACCGGTTAACCGGCGTGGCTTCCAGCGCTGCCTGATCCTTGCACAGGGCAAATACCTGCGCACAGCGCTGGCCCACAAAACGGGTCGCCAGGTTGGCCTTGAACTTGTCCTCCAGCAATGGAATCCCCTCTGCCCGGCGCCGGCGATGGCCAATCGGGTACTCCACCTCCACTTGCCCGGTGCGGGTGCCATCGGTGAAAAACACCTCGATGGCATTGGCAATCGAGCGCTTGTCCGCCTCCAGGTATTCGCGGGTGTAGCGCGGGTTTTCGACCACTACCATTTTGTCCCGCAGTTGGTCGATGATCGGATGGGCCGCGTGAAAATCGTCCTCGTACTGCTCGGCGATCAAATTGCCAAAGGCCAGGGGCACGGCGGTCATGTACTGAATGCAGTGATCACGGTCCGCCGCGTTGGCCAATTTGCCTTGCTTGGAAATGATCCGAATCGCTGATTCGTGGGTTGTAATCACGATTTTTTCGATGTCGTGCAAGCGATCCTTGACCTGCGGGTGCAGGGTCACCGCCGCTTCACAGGCCGTTTGCGCATGGAATTCGGCCGGGAAGCTGATCTTGAACAGCACGTTCTCCATCACATAGGTGCCGTAGGGCTGGCTCAGGCTGAACTGACGCTGACCTTCGGGCTTGAGCGCCAGGTCCTTGTTGGTATGGCTGAACAGCACATCATAAAAACCCCATTGCGGCGCTGTCAGCACCCCGGGAATACCCATTTCACCGCGCAAGGCGATATCGGCAAGGCGCACGCCACGGCTCGACGCATCCCCCGCCGCCCAGGACTTGCGTGACCCGGCGTTCGGCGCATGACGATAGGTGCGCAACGCCTGGCCATCCACAAAGGCATGGGACAGTGCCGACAACAACTGCTCGCGATTGGCGCCCATCAGCTTGGCGCACACCGCCGTCGAGGCGACCTTGACCAGCAACACGTGATCAAGGCCGACACGGTTGAAGGAATTTTCCAGGGCCATCACGCCCTGAATCTCGTGGGCCATGATCATTGCGTCGAGCACCGCCCGCATCGTCAACGGCGCTTCGCCATTGGCTACGCGCTTTTGCGACAGATGGTCGGCTACCGCCAGAATGCCGCCCAGATTGTCTGAAGGATGGCCCCACTCTGCGGCCAGCCAGGTGTCGTTGTAATCGAGCCAACGCACGATGCAGCCGATGTCCCATGCGGCCTTGACCGGATCCAGACGATACGAAGTGCCCGGCACCCGGGCACCAAACGGCACCACCGTGCCTTCGACAATCGGCCCCAGGTGCTTGGTGCATTCCGGAAATCGCAGCGCCAGGAGGCCACAGCCCAAGGTATCCATCAGGCAGTTGCGGGCAGTATCGAGGGCTTCGGGGGAGGTGATGGTGTAAGTCAGGACATAATCGGCAATGTCCTGCAAAACCTGGTCGTAATCGGGGCGGTTATTGAGGTCGACGTTGGCGCTCATGGGGCAGTCTCCAAAGTATGGGTAAGGGTCGTGTTCCATCCTCAGGTTCATCGTGACTTTGCGGGTCTGAAATGCCCGCTTGATGGATCAAAATCAAAAGCCCCTCACCCTAGCCCTCTCCCGGAGGGAGAGGGGACTAAAGGTAAAAACAGTTTTGCGTCACACCGCAGAACAGCCCCCTCTCCCTTCGGGAGAGGGTTGGGGTGAGGGAAAAAGGGTTCACCCGATCAAAAAGAATCCCCCGGCACCCGCACCCAGCCTTCCATCAGCACCCGCGCGCTGCGGCTCATGATGGCCTTGGTGACGGTCCACTGGCCGTCCACCTGACGGGCCTCGGCCCCCACGCGCAAGGTGCCCGAGGGATGACCGAAACGCACGGCGCTACGCAATTCGCCACCCGCGGCCAGATTGACCAGCGTGCCCGGGATCGCTGCAGCCGTGCCGATGGCCACCGCTGCAGTGCCCATCATGGCGTGGTGCAACTTGCCCATCGACAAGGCCCGCACCAGCAAATCCACGCTCTGGGCACTGACCGGTTTGCCACTGGACGACACATACGCCGCTGGCGGCGCAACAAAGGCCACCTTGGGTGTGTGCTGGCGCCTGGCCGCGTCTTCCAGCTTGTCGATCAGCCCCATGCGCAGCGCACCGTGGGCGCGGATGGTTTCGAACATGGCCAGGGCTTTCGGGTCGCTATTAATGTCGTTTTGCAGCTCTGCACCGCTATAACCGATATCCCGGGCATTGACGAAAATCGTCGGGATCCCGGCATTGATCAGGGTCACGTTCAAGGTACCGACGCCCGGCACCTCAAGGTCATCGACCAGGTTGCCGGTGGGGAACATCGAACCGCCTGCACCCTCTTCATCCGCCGCCGGGTCAAGAAACTCCAGTTGCACTTCGGCCGCCGGGAAGGTCACGCCATCGAGCTCGAAATCACCGGTTTCCTGCACCTCACCCTCGGTGATCGGCACATGGGCAATGATGGTCTTGCCAATATTGGCCTGCCAGATACGCACCACCGCCGTGCCGTTTTGCGGAATGCGCCCGGCATCCAGCAAACCGCTGCTGATCGCGAACGAACCCACGGCCGCCGACAGGTTGCCGCAGTTGCCGCTCCAGTCGACAAATGGCTTATCGATAGCGACCTGACCGAACAGGTAATCGACATCATGATCCGCGCGCAGGCTTTTGCTGACGATCACGGTTTTGCTGGTGCTGGAGGTAGCCGCGCCCATGCCGTCGATCTGTTTTTCGTACGGGTCGGGGCTACCAATCACGCGCAGCAACAGGGCATCACGGGCCGCGCCCGGTACCTGAGCCACGGCGGGCAAGTCCAGCAGGCTGAAAAACACCCCTTTGCTAGTGCCGCCACGCATATACGTTGCGGGAATTCTGATTTGCGCTGGGTAGGCCATCACACTGAGTCCTGTAGTAGCCGGGGCTCCAGGCCCCGGCGCTGGGGTTAGGCGGTCGCCGATTCCAGGAAGTCCTGGGCAAAACGCTGCAACACGCCGCCCGCTTCGTAGATCGAGACTTCTTCGGCGGTGTCCAGGCGGCAGGTCACCGGCACTTCAACACGCTCGCCATTTTTGCGGGTGATCACCAAGGTCAGCGTGGCACGCGGGGTGCGCTCGCCGATCACGTCGTAGGTTTCACTGCCGTCGATCTGCAGGGTCTTGCGGTTGGTACCCGGCAAGAATTCCAGCGGCAATACGCCCATGCCGACCAGGTTGGTGCGGTGAATACGCTCAAAGCCTTCGGCCGCGATGGCCTCGACACCTGCCAGGCGCACGCCCTTGGCCGCCCAGTCCCGTGACGAGCCCTGACCATAGTCCGCACCGGCGATGATGATCAGCGGCTGCTTGCGCTCCATGTAGGTTTCGATGGCTTCCCACATACGCATCACCTTGCCTTCCGGCTCAAGGCGAGTCAGGGAACCCTGTTTGACCTTGCCGTCCTCGATCACCATTTCGTTGAACAGCTTCGGGTTGGCGAATGTCGCGCGCTGGGCCGTCAGGTGGTCACCACGGTGAGTGGCGTAAGAGTTGAAGTCGACTTCCGGCAAGCCCATTTTGGCCAGATACTCGCCTGCGGCGCTGTCGAGCATGATGGCGTTGGATGGTGACAAGTGGTCCGTGGTGATGTTGTCCGGCAGCACTGCCAACGGGCGCATGCCCTTGAGTGGACGAGCCCCGGCCAGTGCCCCTTCCCAATACGGCGGACGGCGGATGTAGGTACTTTGCGGGCGCCAGTCATACAGCGGCTCGACTTTCGGGCCGGTGTCTTCATGGATGGCGAACATCGGGATGTAGACCTGGCGAAACTGCTCGGGCTTGACCGCAGCCTTGACCACGGCGTCGATTTCTTCATCGCTCGGCCAGATGTCTTTCAGGCGGATTTCCTTGCCGTTGGCGTCCAGGCCCAATACATCTTTCTCAATATCGAAGCGGATGGTGCCGGCAATCGCGTAGGCCACCACCAGCGGCGGCGAGGCGAGAAATGCCTGCTTGGCGTAAGGATGAATTCGCCCGTCGAAGTTACGGTTGCCCGACAGTACGGCCGTGGCGTACAGGTCGCGGTCGATGATTTCCTGCTGGATCGCCGGGTCCAGCGCGCCAGACATGCCGTTGCAGGTGGTGCAGGCAAATGCCACGACGCCAAAGCCCAGCTTCTCCAGTTCATGGGTCAAACCGGCTTCATCCAGATACAGGGCCACGGTTTTGGAGCCCGGCGCCAGCGAGGTTTTGACCCACGGTTTGCGGCTCAGGCCCAGCTTGTTGGCATTGCGCGCCATCAAGCCCGCGGCGATCACGTTGCGCGGGTTACTGGTATTGGTGCAACTGGTGATGGCGGCGATGATGACCGCGCCGTCGGGCATTTGCCCCGGCACTTCGTCCCATTGACCGGCGATGCCCTTGGCCGCCAGATCAGTGGTGGCCACGCGCGCATGCGGGTTGCTCGGCCCGGCCATGTTGCGCACCACCGATGACAGGTCAAAACTCAGGCTGCGCTCGTATTGCGCGCCCTTGAGGCTGTCGCCCCACAGGCCGCTGACCCTGGCGTAGTTCTCCACCAGTTGCACTTGCTGGTCTTCGCGACCGGTGAGCTTGAGGTAGTCGATGGTTTGCTGGTCGATATAGAACATCGCAGCCGTGGCGCCGTATTCCGGGGCCATGTTGGAGATGGTGGCACGGTCGCCCAGGGTCAGCGCCGCAGCGCCTTCGCCGAAGAACTCCAACCAGGCACCGACCACTTTCTGCTTGCGCAGGAACTCGGTGAGCGCCAGCACCATATCGGTGGCGGTAATGCCCGGTTGCAGCTTGCCGGTCAGCTCGACGCCGACGATTTCCGGCAGGCGCATCCACGAGGCCCGGCCCAGCATGACGCTTTCGGCTTCAAGGCCGCCGACGCCAATGGCGATCACCCCCAGGGAATCGACGTGGGGGGTATGGCTGTCTGTACCCACGCAGGTATCGGGAAAGGCCACGCCGTCGCGCACCTGGATCACCGGGGACATTTTCTCCAGGTTGATCTGGTGCATGATGCCGTTGCCTGGCGGGATCACATCGACGTTCTTGAAGGCTTTTTTGGTCCACTCGATAAAGTGGAAGCGGTCTTCGTTACGACGGTCTTCGATGGCGCGGTTCTTTTCAAACGCCTCGGGGTCATAACCGCCGCATTCCACCGCCAGCGAGTGGTCGACGATCAGTTGGGTCGGCACCACCGGGTTGACCTGGGCCGGGTCTCCGCCTTGCTGGGCGATGGCGTCACGCAGGCCGGCGAGGTCGACCAGTGCGGTCTGGCCGAGAATATCGTGGCACACCACACGCGCCGGGAACCATGGAAAGTCGAGATCGCGCTTGCGCTCGATCAACTGGCTCAGCGATGCCTTCAGGGTGGCCGGATCACAGCGCCGGACCAGGTTTTCGGCCAGTACGCGGGAGGTATAAGGCAGCGTGTCATACGCACCGGGCTTGATCGCATCGACCGCCGCACGGGTGTCGAAATAATCCAGCCGGGTGCCCGGTAGTGTTTTGCGAAATTCAGTATTCATTGGCGCAGGACTCGATCACGGTAGGTACAAAAGGGCAAACAGGCCAGGAACTCATGTGGGAGCGGGCTTGCTCGCGATGCAAGCGCTGCGGTCGTTCTGGCAGACCGCGTTGATGCCATCGCGGGCCAGCCCGCTCCCACCTTTTAATCGGCTCTGGGCCTGCTCACTCAGCGACGTTCGATTGGCACGAACTTGCGCTGTTCTACGCCGATGTACTCGGCGCTCGGACGGATGATGCGGTTGTTGGCCCGCTGCTCGAACACGTGTGCAGCCCAGCCGGTCAGGCGCGAGCAGACAAAGATCGGGGTGAACAGCTTGGTCGGGATGCCCATGAAGTGATACGCCGAGGCATGGTAGAAATCGGCGTTGGGGAACAGCTTCTTTTGTTCCCACATGGTCTTGTCGATGGCTTCGGAAACCGGAAACAGCACGGTGTCGCCCACTTCGTCGGCAAGTTTTTTCGACCAGCCCTTGATCACCTCGTTACGCGGGTCGCTGTCTTTGTAGATCGCGTGGCCAAAGCCCATGATCTTGTCCTTGCGCGCCAGCATGCCGAGGGTGCCCTGCACTGCTTCTTCTGCCGAGCCGAAGCGTTCGATCATTTCCATCGCCGCTTCGTTGGCGCCGCCATGCAGCGGACCGCGCAGCGAGCCGATGGCCGCGGTGATGCACGAATACAGATCGGACAAGGTCGAGGCACAAACACGGGCAGTAAAGGTCGAAGCGTTGAACTCGTGCTCGGCATAGAGGATCAGCGACACGTTCATCACCTTGACGTGCAACTCGCTCGGTTTTTTGTCGTGCAGCAAGTGCAGGAAGTGGCCGCCGATCGACTCTTCGTCGGTTACGCAATTGATGCGCTTGCCGTCATGGCTGAAGCGATACCAGTAGCACATGATTGCCGGGAAAGCGGCCAGCAGGCGGTCGGTCTTGTCCTGTTGCTCTGAGAAGTCTTTCTCCGGCTCAAGGTTGCCCAGGAACGAGCAACCGGTGCGCATCACGTCCATCGGGTGGGCGTCGGCGGGGATGCGCTCCAGCACTTCTTTCAATGCCTGGGGCAGATCGCGCAGCTTTTGCAGCTTGGCCGTGTAGGCAGCCAGCTCGGTTTTAGTCGGCAGTTCGCCATACAGCAGCAGGTAAGCCACTTCTTCGAAGCGGGCTTCGGCCGCCAGTTCACGTACGTCATAACCACGATAAGTGAGGCCCGCGCCTTCCTGGCCTACGGTGGACAGGGCCGTTTGCCCGGCCACCTGGCCGCGTAAACCGGCACCACTCAATACTTTTGCTTCGGCCATTGCGCTTCTCCAATCTTGAATTTGTTAGGGATTCGGCAACTACTTGATTCAATGTACAGGTGGGAGCGGGCTTGCTCGCGATTCAGGCAACACGGTTTGCCTGAATCACTGTGGTGACCCTATCGCGGGCAAGCCCGCTCCCACAGATTCACAGTGTTCTGTTACTTCTTCGCGGCAAACAACGCATCGAGTTTCTGCTCGAACTCGTGGTAGTTGATGGCATCGTAAAGCTCCATGCGGGTTTGCATGGTGTCGATCACGTTTTGCTGGGTACCGTCGCGGCGGATGGCGGTGTACACGTTTTCAGCCGCCTTGTTCATTGCGCGGAACGCCGACAGCGGGTACAGCACCAGCGATACGTCAGCACCGGCCAGTTGCTCGGTGGTGTAGAGCGGCGTGGCACCAAACTCGGTGATGTTGGCCAGGATCGGCGCTTTCACCCGGTTGGCGAACAGTTTGTACATCTCAAGCTCAGTAATGGCTTCCGGGAAGACCATGTCCGCACCGGCTTCAACGCAAGCCGCTGCACGCTCCAGGGCCGACTCCAGACCTTCTACCGCCAGCGCATCGGTACGCGCCATGATCACGAAACTGTCATCGGTGCGCGCATCGACGGCGGCCTTGATGCGGTCGACCATTTCCTGCAGCGAAACGATTTCCTTGTTCGGGCGATGGCCGCAACGCTTGGCGCCGACCTGATCCTCAATGTGAATCGCTGCAGCGCCGAACTTGATCATCGACTTGACGGTGCGCGACACGTTGAAAAACGAGGAGCCGAAGCCAGTGTCCACGTCCACCAGCAGCGGCAGATCACATACATCGGTAATGCGTCGTACATCAGTCAGTACATCGTCCAGACCGGTAATACCCAGATCCGGCACGCCCAGCGACCCGGCTGCAACGCCGCCACCCGACAGGTAGATGGCCTTGAAACCCGCACGCTGGGCCAGCAGCGCGTGGTTGGCGTTGATCGCGCCCACCACTTGCAAAGGGTGCTCGCTTGCAACTGCATCACGGAAACGCTGGCCTGGACTGTTCTTATTGCTCATGACTCACCTCGTGGAGTGGCTGTCTGCTGGGCGCTGTCTTGGTAATGACGCGCAATATTGCGTTTCGAAGCGCCGATATGTCGGCGCATCAACAACTCGGCCAGTTCGCCGTCGCGGTCGGCAATGGCATCGAGAATGCGGTGGTGCTCGGCAAACGCCTGGTGCGGGCGATTGGGCGTGGCAGAGAATTGGATGCGGTACATGCGCACCAACTGGTACAGCTCGCCACAGAGCATCTGCGTCAGGGTGCGGTTACCGCTGCCCTGAATAATCTTGTAATGAAAATCGAAGTCGCCCTCCTGTTGGTAGTAGCCAACGCCCGCCTGAAACGCCTCGTCGCGCTCATGGGTTTCGAGTACCCGGCGCAACTCAGCAATGTCTTCATCACTCATGCGCTCGGCGGCCAGGCGACAGGCCATGCCTTCCAGGGACTCGCGAATTTCGTAGAGTTCAATCAGCTCGGCATGGCTCAACGACACGACCCGCGCGCCCACATGAGGCACGCGCACCAGCAAACGCTGGCCTTCAAGACGGTGAATGGCTTCACGCAGCGGCCCGCGGCTGATGCCGTAAGTGCGCGCCAGTTCGGGCTCGGAGATCTTGCTGCCCGGGGCGATTTCGCCTTTGACAATGGCCGCCTGAATACGCCGGAAGACGTTCTCGGAAAGGGTTTCCGAGTCATCCTGGGGGATAGTGGCGGGTTCCAGTGCTTGCAGCATATTGTCGACACCTTGAAAATCAATAGCGCCAAAACTAGCTATTTACAGGTGCAGAGTCAAAGAATAAATAGATATTGTCGACAATCGTCTAATACGACCTTGGTTGTATCGACAGCCTTGCTGGCCCAGGTGGAGCGCCTCGGCGCTGGCGCCATAAAACCATCATGTTAGAATGCCGACCGCATCCGCCCTGCCCTCATCCATAGGGCAGCCGCACGAGGAAACTTGCGCTCCTGCCAGTCGCCTTGATCTGAAGATTGCAAGAGACGTGCTTCGATTTATGAAATGTTTCCCCCTCTCTATCCTCGCCTGCCTGCTTTGCGTACCCGGCCTGAGCCTGGCTGGCGAAAAAACCGTGTATGGCCTTAATGAATACGCAGAACTGGCAGGCATTGACTTGCAGGTAGCGGCCAAACTCGACACCGGCGCCAAGACCGCCTCGCTCAGCGCCCGCGATATCAAGCGTTTCAAGCGTGATGGCGAGAGCTGGGTGCGCTTTTACCTGGCCATCGATGATGCCCACTCCCACCCCATCGAACGCCCGCTGGCCCGTGTCAGCAAGATCAAGCGTCGCTCGGGTGACTACGACCCGCAGGCTGACAAGAACTACACCTCACGCCCGGTCATTTCCCTGGAAATCTGCATGGGCAAGGCTTTACGCACCATCGAAGTGAACTTGACCGATAGAAGTGCGTTCCAATACCCGCTGTTGATCGGCTCCGAAGCGCTGAAACGCTTTGATGCGCTGGTTGATCCAAGTCTTAAATACGCTGCTGGCAAACCTGCCTGTGTCGCCAACGCTCAAACCGCAGAGTAATTGAAATGCGCGCGCTTACCCTTCACCTGAAAATCCTGATCACCATCCTGGTGGTGCTCGGTATTTCGATTACTGCCTACCAGATTTTCGTTCTCGGCATTCCGGTAACCGAAGATGCCACGGACGACTTGTGGAATATCGACGCCAAGGTCGAATTCGTCGCCAGCTCCAAGGATCCGGTCAAGATCCAGATGTTCGTGCCACCGCTCAACCGCGACTACGTCAGTTTGAACGAGAGCTTTATCTCCAATAACTACGGGGTGAGCGTCAATCGGGTCGACGGTAACCGCAAGGTCACCTGGTCGGCACGCCGGGTCAGTGGCAAACAAACCCTCTACTACCGCCTGGTGCTGACCAAGCGCTATTCGGGTGAAAAGACCAAGGTCAAGGGCCCGGTTTTCCGTGACAGCATCGCCGTCGAAGGCCCGGAAAAAATCGCTGCCGAAGCCTTGCTCGCGCCTATCCGCCAGCATTCGGCCGACGTTGAGACCTTTATCAGCGAGACCATCAAGCGCGTTAGCAACGCCAACGATGACAATGTGAAGCTACTGCTGGCCGGCGATCCGTCGACCGCGCACAAAGCACAAGTCATCGAGCTACTGCTGTCGATTGCCCACGTGCCGATGGAAAAAGTCCACACCATCCGCCTGGTGGCCGAACAACCCCAAACCCCGGAGCTGTGGCTGCGCAGCTTCAACGGCAACGACTGGCTGTACTTCAACCCGGAAACCGGCGAACAGGGCCTGCCGTCTGACCGCCTGTTGTGGTGGATCGGCGACGAGCCAATGGTCACGGTGGATGGCGGTAAAAAAGCCAACGTTACTTTCAGCCTGAACAACAGCGAAATGAACGCCATTCGCCTGGCCAAGCTGACTGACGAAAACACTGACGCCAACTTCCTTGAATACTCGCTGTACGGCTTGCCGCTGCAGACCCAGCAAACCTTCATGATCATGGTCATGATCCCGATCGGCGTGCTGGTGATCCTGATCCTGCGCAACCTGATCGGCCTGCAGACCCTGGGTACATTCACCCCGGTTCTGATTGCCCTGGCGTTCCGCGAGACCCAGCTGGGCTTTGGCATCATCCTGTTTACGGTGATTACCGCACTGGGGCTGACGCTACGTTCCTACCTTGAACACTTGAAGCTGCAGATGCTGCCGCGCCTGTCTGTGGTGCTGACCTTTGTGGTCATCCTGATCGCGGCCATCAGTCTGTTCAGCCATAAACTGGGCCTGGAGCGCGGTTTGTCCGTGGCCTTGTTCCCGATGGTGATTCTGACCATGACCATCGAACGCCTGTCGATCACCTGGGAAGAGCGCGGTGGCGGGCATGCCATGAAAGTCGCGATCGGCACCCTGTTCGCCGCTACCCTGGCGTATCTGGTGATGAGCGTGCCGGAGCTGGTGTACTTCGTATTCACCTTCCCGGCAGTCCTGCTGATCATGGTCGGCTTCATGCTGGCAATGGGTCGCTATCGCGGCTATCGCCTGACCGAGCTGGTACGTTTCAAAGCGTTCCTGAAGGCTGATTCCTGATGTTTGGCTTCTGGAAGACCTGGAAGGCCCTGGAAGCCAGGGGCATCATGGGCATCAATCGGCGCAATGCGGACTACGTACTCAAGTACAACAAACGCAGCCTGTATCCGATTGTGGATGACAAGATCATCACCAAGGAACGCGCGATCAAGGCCGGCATTCATGTGCCGGAAATGTACGGGGTGATTTCCACCGAAAAGGAAATCGACAAGCTCGATGAAATCATCGGTGGTCGCAGCGACTTCGTGATCAAGCCCGCGCAAGGTGCGGGCGGTGACGGCATCCTGGTGATTGCGGATCGCTTCGAAGACCGGTTTCGCACGGTCTCGGGCAAGATCATCAGCCACGAAGAGATCGAGCATCAGATTTCCAGCATCCTCACCGGCCTGTATTCCCTGGGCGGCCACCGTGACCGCGCGCTGATCGAGTACCGGGTTACCCCGGACCAGATCTTCAAAAGCATCAGCTACGAAGGTGTGCCGGATATCCGCATTATCGTGCTGATGGGCTACCCGGTAATGGCCATGCTGCGCTTGCCGACCCGTCAATCGGGCGGCAAGGCCAACCTGCACCAGGGTGCCATCGGTGTTGGCGTCGACCTGGCCACCGGCTTGACCCTGCGCGGCACCTGGCTGAACAACATCATCAGCAAACACCCCGACACCACCAATGCGGTGGACGGCGTGCAACTGCCCAACTGGGACGGTTTCATGAAGCTGGCGGCCGGTTGCTACGAGTTGTGCGGCCTGGGCTATATCGGCGTGGACATGGTCCTCGACCAGGACAAGGGCCCGCTGATCCTGGAACTCAACGCCCGTCCGGGGCTGAATATCCAGATTGCCAACGATTGCGGCCTGACCCTGCGCACCCACGCAGTCGAAGCACACCTTGAAGAACTGGCCGCCAAAGGCATCACCGAAACCCCGGAAGAGCGCGTGCGCTTTGCCCAGGAGCTTTTTGGGCATATTCACCCGAAAGAGTGATACAAAAACCGTAGCAGCTGCCGAAGGCTGCGTCCGACGACGCAGTCGTCGCAAAATCAGCGACTGCGGCGTATCAGTTAAACCCTGATCTCAGGTTTTACGATCGCTTCGCAATCGAACGCAGCCTTCGGCAGCTGCTACGGGATTAGCGTTGCCGTCCTGCACAGGACTACAATCAGCCCCCCGCTCCGATGGCTGATTTGCTGCGCATGTTGACCTGCTCCGTACACCCGCTGCCTTACCTCGCCAACCCTGCCGACTATTTTGCGGCCATTCGCCATGCACCCGGCGCCGTGCTGCTCGACAGTGGTCGCCCCACCGCAGACCGTGGCCGCTACGACCTGCTGAGTGCCTGGCCTGAGGCAGAACTGACCTTGCAACCAGACGAGTCGGGGCGCGATTTTCTGCAGCGCCTGCGTAACAGCCTCAAGCAACTGAGCAACGCCGCCCTGCCCGACGCTTACGAATTACCCTTCGCGGGCGGCCTGATCGGCTACCTGAGTTATGACTTTGGCCGACAACTCGAACAGCTACCAGCCCACGCCCTGGATGACCTGCACCTGCCGGATGCGCGACTGGGTCTGTATGCCTGGGCACTGATCACGGACCACCAGGCAGCCACCAGCCAACTGGTGTTTCACCCAAGCCTTGAACCCGCGCAACGCGATCGCCTGATCCAGCTGTTTAGCCAGCCCGCACCGCAGCTCAATGGGCCGTTCTCCCTCAAGCAGCCGATGCAGCCGGATATCAGCTCCAGCCAGTACCAACAGGCTTTGAGCAAGATCCACGACTACATCCAGGCGGGCGACTGTTATCAGGTCAACTACACCCAGCGCTTTAGCGCGCAGTGCGAAGGTGATGCCTGGACCGCCTATTGCGCCCTGCGCCAGGCCTGCCCGACGCCTTTTTCCGGGTTTATGAGCCTGGCGGACGACAACGCCATTTTGAGCCTGTCCCCCGAGCGCTTTGTTCGGGTCAGCCACCATCAGGTAGAAACCCGGCCGATTAAAGGCACCCGGCCACGGGGCAAGAACAGCGCCGAAGACGCAGCCAACGCCGCCGAACTGCTGGCCAGCGCCAAGGATCGCGCAGAGAACCTGATGATCGTCGACTTGTTGCGCAATGACCTGGGCCGCACCTGCCGCACCGGCTCGGTGCGCGTACCGCAACTGTTCACCCTCGAAAGCTACCCCAACGTTCATCACCTGGTAAGCAGCGTTGTCGGCGAACTGGCTGACGGCAAGGACGCCCTGGACCTGATTGGCGACAGCTTTCCCGGCGGCTCGATTACCGGGGCTCCCAAGATCCGCGCCATGCAGATCATCGACGAACTGGAACCCACACGCCGCAGCCTCTACTGCGGCTCGTTGCTGTACCTCGACGTTCGCGGCGAAATGGACAGTTCCATCGCCATCCGCAGCCTGCTGGTCAAGGACGGGCGCGTCAGTTGCTGGGGCGGTGGCGGCATTGTGGCCGACTCCGACTGGCAGGACGAATACCAGGAATCGATCACCAAAGTGAAGGTACTGCTCGATACGCTGCAAACCCTGTAGCCCGCGCTTTTTGCTAAGATCACGAGACTAGAGAGCGCCCAGCGCCATTCACTGCAGGAAGCCGCCTGATGAGCCATCCGTTTGACGTCGCTGAACTCGCCGCGACATACGCCAGCAAGTCCCCGCAAGACATACTCAAACTCGCCTTTGAACACTTTGGCGACGAACTCTGGATCTCCTTCAGCGGCGCCGAAGATGTGGTGCTGGTGGACATGGCCTGGAAGCTCAACAAGAACGTCAAGGTGTTCAGCCTCGACACCGGCCGCCTGCACCCCGAGACCTACCGGTTTATCGAACAGGTACGCGAGCACTACAAGATCCAGATCGAACTGATCTCGCCGGATCAAAGCAAGCTCGAACCGTTCGTCAAGGAAAAAGGCCTGTTCAGCTTCTACAAGGACGGCCACGGCGAATGCTGCGGCATCCGCAAGATCGAACCGTTGCGACGCAAGCTGTCGACGGTCAAGGCCTGGGCCACCGGCCAGCGCCGCGACCAGAGCCCCGGCACCCGCAGCCAAGTAGCCGCTGTGGAAATCGACGGCGCGTTCTCCACACCCGAGCGCACGCTGTACAAGTTCAACCCGCTGGCACAGATGACCAGCGAGGAAGTGTGGGGCTATATCCGCATGCTGGAGCTGCCTTACAACAGCCTGCATGAACGCGGCTTTATCAGCATCGGCTGCGAGCCCTGCACCCGCCCGGTACTGCCCAACCAGCACGAGCGCGAAGGCCGCTGGTGGTGGGAAGAAGCCACGCAAAAAGAATGCGGCCTGCATGCCGGCAATTTGATCGCGAAGAACTAAAACGACCGCCTCCAAACCCTGTGGGAGCGGGCTTGCTCGCGATGGATACAACGCGGTGTACCTGCCACACCGATGCGCCCCATCGCGAGCAAGCCCGCTCCTACAGTTGCAAGTGACCGTAGCATTTCATCGCCCGCCTTGCGTTTACCCCGGACTTTCGTTGAGAATTGGTAATTATTCTCAATAACGTTTAGGCAAAGTCCTATGGCTTCGGGTGAACCGTCCTACCAGAGCGCTATTACTGAACTGTACTGCGAGCATCATGGCTGGCTATTTGGCTGGCTGCGCAGAAAACTCGGTTGCGCGCACAATGCCGCCGATCTGGCCCAGGACACCTTCGCCCGAATCCTCAATGCCCGCGAGTCGGTCGCCACCCTGCGCGAGCCCCGGGCCTTTTTGAGCACTACAGCACGCAGGCTCATCATCGATCAGGTGCGCCGCAAACAGATAGAAAACGCTTATCTGCAAGAACTGGCCCTGACCGCCGAAGCCCTCGAAGGTTTTCAGTCGCCGGAGCAGATTCTCACCACCCTGGAAGCCCTGGAGCAGATCGCCTTTATTCTCGAAGGCATGCAGGAAAAGGCACGCCAGGCCTTTGTGCTGTATTACCTGGACGGCCTGACCCAGTGCGAAATCGCCCGGCAACTGGGCCTGTCTGACCGCACCGTGCGCAAGTACCTGATCCAGGCCCTGCTGCATTGCAGCCATAGCCTGAACACCTGAGCCCGCATGCCCGAACAGCCCGAATCAATAGACGAACAAGCCGCTGAATGGATCCTTCGCCTGCACGAAGAAGGCTTCAGCGAGGGCTTGCGCCTGGAGTTCGAGCGCTGGAAGCAACAAAGCCCGCAACACGCCGCCGCCGCCCTGCGCATGCAGGATGTCATCAATCGCCTGCAGGCCTTGCGCCAGCAATCGGTGCCGGCCAAAGCGGCGCTCAACGCCGCATTCGCCGGGCGTAAAGCCGTAACCCGACGCAAACAGGCCCTGCGCGCACTGCTGATTGCAGGCTGTCTGGCCCTGCCGGTTACCCTGCTTCTCAAAAGCCATTACCCCGCGCAATGGATGGCCGATATCAGTACCGGCCCCAACGACTGGAAAACGCAGCGCCTGGCCGACAACTCGACCATCACCCTCAGCGGTACCAGCGCACTTAACGTGCATTTTGACGCTCAGGAACGCCGCATCGAATTGCTCCAGGGCGAAGTGCTGGTTGAAGTTGCCCACGACAGCACCAGACCTTTCTTTGTGCAAACCGCGCAAGGCAGTATGCGCGCCCTGGGCACCCGTTTCGTGGTCAAGCGCCAGGGCGACACGACGGTCTTGAGCATGCTGCAATCCCGTGTCGCGGCGCAAAGCGCCAACGAGCAGCAAACCCTAGAAGTGGCTGCAGGCTCGCGGGCATTGATCCACCGCGACTCGGTGGAACTCGCTGGCAGCGTCTCACCGGCCAGCATCAACCAGGCCTGGGAGCGTCATCAACTGGTGGTTGAGAACCAGCCATTGCCTGAAGTTCTTGATGAAATTTCCCGCCATCGACGCGGCCACCTGCAGTTTGATCGCACTGCCCTGGCCCACTTGCGCGTCTCGGCCGTGCTGCCCCTGGACGACACCGACCGGGCGCTGCAACTGATCGCTGACACCCTACCCCTGCAGATCAACACGTACACACCGTGGCTGATCGTCATCAGTCAGCTGCAACCAGCCAAAAAATAATAATTCCCATTCGTTCCGCTTTTTTCGAGTCAACCGTCAAGGTAGGTAACAACGACTCATAAAGGACTACGTCTTCCATGCTGACCTCCTACAAACCGCTCACGCTGGCGATTCACTTGATCGTTGCTTCAGCGGCTGGCGTGGCCTGCGCCGCTACCGCCCAGGCGCAAACAGCGGCCGTGCAGACCTACGATATCCCGGCAGGCCCGTTGAGCAGCGCACTCAACCGCTTCGCACAACAGGCTGGCGTAGCCATCATTTTCCAGTCGAGCAACCTGGAGGGTTTGTCGACTCCCGGCCTGCATGGTGCCTACAACGAACAAGGCGGATTCGACGCCTTGTTGCGCGGCAGCGGTTACACGGTGGTCAAAAGCGCTAACGGCTACAGGCTGGACGCGCTGCCGGCAGCAGGCGGCGCCCTGGAATTGGGCGCCACCCAGGTCAGCGCCAACCAACTGGGGACGATCACCGAAGGTAGCGGGTCCTACACCCCAGGCTCCATCGCCACCGCAACACGTATGGTGCTGACGCCCAAGGAAACCCCGCAGTCCATCTCCGTGGTGACCCGCCAGGCGATGGACGATTTCGGCATGAACTCCATTGACGATGTGATGCGCCATACCCCCGGCATCACCGTGGCCACCTACGACAGTGACCGCACCAGCTATTACTCGCGCGGCTTTGCGATCAAGAACTTCCAGTACGACGGCATCCCCATCCTGCAGGACCCGCAGTACTCGGCCGGCCACACCCTGACCGACACGGCGATTTACGACCGAGTCGAGATCCTCAAGGGAGCAACCGGATTGCTCACCGGCGCAGGCGGCCCGGGCGGCACCATCAACATGGTGCGCAAAAAGCCGACCCGTGAATTCAAGGCCCATATCGATGTGGGCGCAGGCTCCTGGGAGAACTACCGCTCCGAAATCGATGTCAGCGGACCATTAACCGAAAGTGGCAACGTGCGTGGCCGGGCCGTGGCGGCCTATCAGGACAAGCATTCGTTCATGGACCATTACAAGCGCGACAGCGAGGTCTATTACGGCATCCTTGAAGTGGACCTGACGCCCGACACCCTGCTCACCCTGGGTGCCGACTACCAGGATAACAACCCCACAGGCTCAAGCTGGTCGGGCAGCGCCTCGCTGTTCAACTCCGCCGGTGAGCGCATCAGCACTCCGCGCTCGTTCAACAACGGCACCAAATGGAGCAGCTGGAAGCAGTACACGCGCACCGTGTTTTCGACCCTGGAGCACAACTTCGACAATGGCTGGGTAGTCAAAGGCCAGTACAACCACCAGATCAACGGCTATAACGCTCCACTGGGCGCACTCCTCGACCCGAACGTGACCACCGGCCTGGCGCCGATCCTGGCGCGCAAGTACACCGGCGAATACGTCAGCGACAGCGGCGACCTGTTTGCCACCGGGCCTTTCAGCCTGTTGGGGCGCGAACACGAACTGGTCGTTGGCGGCTCGATCTCCAGGTCGCACTGGACCGGCAAGGACTACACCAACGCCGACATGGTCAACAACGCCTACGACTACTACAACTGGAAAGGTGAAGCGCTGGAGCCGGACTGGCGCAATGTCACCTCCTACAACGATGAAACCACGCGCCAGGTCGGCACCTACATGACCGGTCGTTTCAGCCTGACCGATGACCTGAAGCTGATGCTGGGCACCCGAGTGGCCGACTACAACGTGACCGGCACCAGCCAGGCCAAGGACACCGGCAAAGTGCTGCCCTACGCCGCCCTGATCTACGACATCACCCCCAATATCTCGGCCTATACCAGCTACACGCAGATCTTTTTGCCGCAGACGTATTACCGCGATCGTAACAACAAGATGCTTGAACCGGACGAAGGCACCAACTATGAGCTGGGCCTGAAAGGCGAGTTCTATGACGGTCGTCTGAACTCAAGCCTGGCGTACTTCGAAGTGCATCAGGACAACCGCCCTGAAGCGGACATGGCCTACAACGGCAATCCAACCAACCCGGAAATCGACTACGCCTACAAAGGTATCAAGGCCACGACCAAGGGTTACGAGGCGGAAATTTCCGGTGAGCTGATGCCGGGCTGGCAATTGCAGGCGGGCTACACCCACAAGGTCAGCCGTGACCAGGGCGGCACCAAGGTTTCGACCTGGGAGCCGGAAGACCAGATCAACCTCTACACCAGCTACAAGCTGACCGGTGATCTGGACAAACTGACCCTGGGCGGTGGCGTGCGCTGGCAGAGCACCGGCTGGCAGATGCTGACCAACTGGAACAAGGGCGGCACCGTGGAAAAATTCTCCCAGGACCCGTACTGGCTGGTTGATCTGATGGCGCGCTATCAGATCTCGAAAAACCTGTCGGCCACGGTCAACCTGAACAACGTGTTCGACAAGTCGTACTACACCAATATCGGTTTCTATAACTCGTCGTACTACGGCGACCCGCGCAATGTGATGGTGACCACGCGCTGGGATTTCTAAACCCACGCAAAATACCTGTGGGAGCGGGCTTGCTCGCGATGCAAACGCTGCGGCTCTTGAGTAAGCACGCGTCGATGCTATCGCGAGCAAGCCCGCTCCCACCCGCCACAAAACACCCGCGCACAAAAAAGCCTGCACATGGCAGGCTTTTTTGTTTATCACAGACGTTCAAGGGGCCTGTGATCGGAATATGGCGCAGCGGACGGGACTCGAACCCGCGACCCCCGGCGTGACAGGCCGGTATTCTAACCGACTGAACTACCGCTGCGCGTAACACTGTGAGTAAGTGGTGGGTGATGACGGGATCGAACCGCCGACCCTCTGCTTGTAAGGCAGATGCTCTCCCAGCTGAGCTAATCACCCTTTTACTTCACTCTCATTGCGGGGCGCATTGTCTCACAATTTTTATGTAAGTGTTTGTTTTATTTAAGGTTTTTGTTAATTAAACAAAACCTGCGCACACAAAAAAGCCTGCACAAGGCAGGCTTTTTGTTGATCACAAGCGTTCAAGGGGCTTGTGTTCAGAATATGGCGCAGCGGACGGGACTCGAACCCGCGACCCCCGGCGTGACAGGCCGGTATTCTAACCGACTGAACTACCGCTGCGCGTAACATTGAAAGTAAGTGGTGGGTGATGACGGGATCGAACCGCCGACCCTCTGCTTGTAAGGCAGATGCTCTCCCAGCTGAGCTAATCACCCATTTACTTCACTTTCGTTGCGGGGCGCATTCTCTCACACTATTTGTGTAAGTGGTTGTTTTTATTTTGGTTTTTTTCAAAACCTGGTAAAAACAGCCGTTTCCAGCACCCTGCATCTTTGATTTCGCAGCGAACTGCCAAACCGAAGCCTTTCGGGCAAACCAGCATTTAGCGGGCTTATCCCAACCACAAGCGTTCAAGGGGCTTATGGTATTAAAAATGGCGCAGCGGACGGGACTCGAACCCGCGACCCCCGGCGTGACAGGCCGGTATTCTAACCGACTGAACTACCGCTGCGCGTAACACTGTGAGCGAATGGTGGGTGATGACGGGATCGAACCGCCGACCCTCTGCTTGTAAGGCAGATGCTCTCCCAGCTGAGCTAATCACCCTTTCACTCTCGGTGTGGCGCGCATTCTACGGAGCGACCTATAGTCTGGCAAGCACTTTTTAAAATAATTTTCCTAACGATGACAAAGGCTTAGCGCAGGGTTGGCCTATTAAGGTTATCAGGCGAATAATGCGCCTTTGTATATAGGAGTGATTCACCCCATGTGGTTCAAAAACCTGCTTATCTATCGCCTGACCCAAGATCTGCCTTTTGATGCACAGGTGCTGGAAACTGCACTGGCCACCAAACTGGCCCGCCCGTGTTCAAGCCAGGAAGTAGCCACCTACGGTTTCGTTGCCCCGTTCGGCAAAGGCGAAGACGCCCCGCTGGTTCACGTCAGCCAGGACTTCCTGCTGATTGCCGCCCGCAAGGAAGAGCGCATCCTGCCAAGCAGCGTTGTGCGCGATGCATTGAAGGAGAAGGTCGAAGAGATCGAGGCCGAGCAAATGCGCAAGGTCTACAAAAAGGAACGCGATCAGCTCAAGGATGAAATCATCCAGGCCTTCCTGCCGCGTGCCTTTATCCGCCGCTCGGCGACCTTTGCCGCCATCGCGCCAAAACAGGGCCTGATCCTGGTTAACGCCTCCAGCCCTAAACGCGCCGAAGACCTGCTGTCCACCCTGCGTGAAGTGATCGGCTCGCTGCCGGTTCGCCCGCTGGCCGTAAAAGTTGCGCCTAGCGCCGTGATGACCGAATGGGTCAAGACCCAGAAAGCCGCTGACAACTTCTTCGTTCTCGACGAATGCGAGCTGCGCGACACTCATGAAGACGGTGGCATCATCCGCTGCAAACGCCAGGACCTGACCAGCGACGAAATCCAGCTGCACCTGAGCACGGGCAAAGTCGTGACCCAGCTGTCACTGGCATGGCAGGACAAGCTGTCGTTCGTGCTGGACGACAAACTGGTGGTCAAGCGCCTGAAGTTCGAAGACTTGCTGCAAGACCAGGCGGAACAGGACGGCGGCGACGACGATCTGGGCCAGCAGGACGCCAGCTTCACCCTGATGATGCTGACCTTCGGCGAGTTCTTGCCGCAACTGTTTGAAGCACTGGGCGGCGAAGAAACCCCGCAGGGTATCTAAAAACCACCCACCCGTAGCAGCTGCCGAGGAACGAAGGCTGCGTTCGAGTGCGAAGCGCTCGTAAATTCTGAATGCGCGGTTTTAAAGTCAAACTGTGCATTCACTTTTTACGACGGCTACGCCGCCGAACGCAGCCTTCGGCAGCTGCTACGGATCGAACAATAACCATAATAAGGACCACCATGCGCGCACTCGCCGCCTTAAGCCGCTTTGTCGGTAATACCTTTGCCTACTGGGTGCTGATTTTCGCCGTACTGGCGTTTCTGGAGCCCGGCTGGTTTGTCGGCCTCAAAGGCTACATCGTGCCGCTTCTGGGCGTGGTGATGTTCGGCATGGGCCTGACCCTCAAACTCGATGACTTCGCCGAAGTCGCCCGCCATCCCTGGCGCGTGGCACTGGGCGTGGTTGCTCATTTCGTGATCATGCCCGGCGTGGCGTGGTTGCTCTGCCAGGTGTTCCACCTGCCGCCCGAAATCGCCGTAGGGGTGATCCTGGTTGGCTGCTGCCCAAGTGGCACCTCGTCCAATGTGATGACCTGGCTGGCTCGTGGCGACCTGGCGCTGTCGGTGGCCATCGCCGCCGTGACCACCCTCCTCGCTCCCTTGCTGACCCCGGCCCTGATCTGGTTGCTGGCGTCGGCCTGGCTGCCGGTTTCGTTTATGGAGCTGTTCTGGTCAATCCTGCAAGTGGTGCTGCTGCCGATTGTCCTCGGCGTACTGGCCCAGCGCCTGCTTGGCGCACGGGTGCGTTTCGCCGTCGACGTACTGCCGCTGGTGTCGGTGGTCAGTATCGTCATCATCGTCGCCGCGGTGGTGGCGGCCAGTCAGGCGCAAATCGCCAAGTCCGGCCTGCTGATCATGGCCGTGGTGATTTTGCATAACAGCTTCGGCTATTTGCTCGGTTACTTTACCGGTCGTCTGTTCAAGCTGCCGCTGGCCCAGCGCAAATCCCTGGCCCTGGAAGTCGGCATGCAGAACTCGGGGCTGGGCGCAGCGCTGGCCAGCGCCCACTTCTCGCCGCTGGCAGCCGTACCCAGTGCGCTCTTCAGCGTCTGGCACAATATTTCGGGTGCGCTGCTGTCGACGTACTTCAGGCGCATGAGCGAGAAAGAAGACCGCCTGGCGGCTGCCAAGGCGGCAACTGAGTGAAATTTCGGGCTTGCCTGCCGGATTAATCGTGTGCAATATACTGCGCACAGCGAGGACGACCTCGCGACTCATCGAGTGATTAATCCGGGGACGACCCCATCAATTGATGGAGATGAAGATGTCCTGGATCATTCTGTTTTTCGCCGGTCTGTTTGAAGTTGGCTGGGCTGTCGGCCTGAAATACACCGACGGCTTCAGCCGCCCGCTACCGACGGCCCTGACCGTCGGCGCCATGGTGATCAGCCTCGGCCTGCTGGGCCTGGCCATGAAAGAACTGCCACTGGGCACAGCCTACGCAATCTGGACCGGCGTGGGCGCAGTAGGCACGGTCATCGCCGGGATCATCCTGTTTGGCGAGTCGATGGCATTGTTCCGCCTGGCCAGTGTTGCACTGATCATTGCCGGCCTGGTGGGCCTGAAGATCAGCGCTTAACACGCTCGGCTGTGGGAGCGGGCTTGCTCGCGATAGCATCACCGCGGTTTTCTGAAGAACCGCAGTGCCTGCATCGCGAGCAAGCCCGCTCCCACAACAAGCCCGCTCCCACTTTTGCCTTGCCTATCTGACCGCCCCGCGCAATTCCATCACCCGCTCACGCAACAGCTTTTGCGTGGCATCCTCGGGCGCTATCGGCGCACCTGCCACCAGGGTTACCCGCGACCACAAGCGCCGCAAAAAACCCTTGTTTGGATCACGGCTGAAAAAGCTGCCCCACAACCCCTGCAACGCCATCGGAATCACCGGCACCGGCGTGCGCTCCAAAATCCGCGTCACTCCCGCCTTGAACTCGTCAATCTGCCCGTTCGTGGTGAGTTTGCCTTCAGGGAAGATGCACACCAGCTCACCATCGTTCAGATACCGGGCAATCCTGTCGAATGCCTGCTCGTAGATCGCCTCGTCTTCAGCACGCCCGGCAATAGGAATCGTACCTGCGGTGCGGAAGATAAAGTTGAGCACCGGCAGATTGTAGATTTTGTAATACATGACAAATCGAATCGGGCGACGCACTGCCCCGCCTATCAGCAGGGCATCCACAAAAGACACATGGTTGCACACCAGCAACGCCGCCCCCTCATCGGGGATCAGCTCCAGATGCTTGTGCTGCACGCGGTACATGGAATGGCTCAACAGCCAGATCATGAAGCGCATGCTGAATTCAGGCACGATTTTGAAGATGTAGGCGTTGACTGCGATATTCATCAGCGACACCACCAGAAACAACTCCGGAATTGTCAGCTTGGCCACACTGAGCAGCAGGATAGTGACGAGCGCCGACACCACCATGAACAACGCATTGAGGATATTGTTGGCCGCGATCACCCGCGCCCGCTCGCTTTCCGAGGTGCGCGACTGGATCAGCGCATACAGCGGCACTATATAGAAGCCGCCAAACACGCCTAGCCCGAGAATATCCAGCAGCACCCACCAGGCCTGGCTGAAGCCCAGCACACCCAGCCAGTCGTTGGCCTGGAGGTTTTGCGGCATTTGCCCCGAATGCCACCACAGCAACAGGCCAAATACGGTCAGGCCAAACGAGCCAAAAGGCACCAGGCCAATTTCGACCTTGCGCCCCGAGAGCTTCTCGCACAGCAGCGAACCCAAAGCGATGCCCACCGAGAACACGGTGAGAATCAGGGTGACCACGGTCTCGTCACCGTAGAGCCAGTCCTTGGCATAGGCCGGGATTTGCGTCAGGTAAATCGCACCGACAAACCAGAACCACGAGTTGCCTACTACGGAACGGGACACTGCTGGTGTCTGATTAAGCCCCATGCGCAAGGTGGCCCAGGACTCGCTGAAAATATTCCAGTTCAACCGCAGCTCTGGCGTATCCGCTGGCGCAGGCGGAATGGCGCGGCTGGCCAGGTACCCCAGCACGGCGACCGCGATAATCACCGCCGAGACAATAACCGTGTAATTGCCGGACGACAGCATGATCCCGGCGCCAATGGTACCCGCCAGAATCGCCAGAAAGGTGCCCATCTCCACTAGGCCATTGCCACCGACCAGTTCCTCTGGCCGCAGGGTTTGCGGCAGGATCGAGTACTTCACCGGCCCGAACAGCGCCGAATGGGTGCCCATCGCAAACAGCGCCACCAGCATCAACGCCAGATGATCAAAGGCAAAGCCAATGGCTGCGACCACCATGATGGCGATTTCACCCAGCTTGATCAGCCGAATCAGACGGTCCTTGTCGTATTTTTCGCCAAACTGCCCGGCCAGCGCCGAGAACAGAAAAAAAGGCACGATAAACAGCAACGCACACAGATTGACCCAGATACCCCGGTCACCTTCGAGAGTGAGCTTATAAAGGATGGCCAGAATCAGCGATTGCTTGAACAGGTTGTCATTGAGCGCGCCCAGGGCCTGGGTCACGAAAAAGGGCAGGAAGCGGCGCTTGCCGAGCAAGCTGAATTGCGAGGGGTGACTCATCATCCATGTACTCACGTTGCGCTGATGGGCTTTCTCTTTGGAGGGCCGTTGTAACACTCAGGGCACAACCTTGCTCGGGTTCTGTGTGTGAGCGCACAGAACCCGAGCCAATGACTTACTTCTTCAACCCGGCAATACAAGGCGATACAAACAGCTCGCCGCGATAGGCCCCTTGCACGGTGCGGGTGCCCACCAGCAGCCACATCAGCGCCAGCGCCAGCACCAGGACACAACCGGCCACATCAAAGAAGCTCAGGTGCAGCATGCTGCCCAGGCGCAAGGTTGCCAGCGAGTACACCCCCAGCGGGAAGGTAAAGCCCCACCAGCCCAGGTTGAACGGGATGCCCGAGCGGAAGTAGCGAATGGTGATCAGCGCCGCCATCACAATCCACCACAAGCCCACACCCCACAGAATCACCCCGCTGATCAGGCCCAGGCCTTCGACAATCTCACCAATCCGGGCCAGGCCATTGGCCGCAAAGATCGCCGGGGCATCAGCGCCCAGCAACAGCAGGCCCAGGGCACCGGTGCCAATAGGGCCCAACGCCAGCCAGCTGGAGGCAGCCATGCTCTCGTGGGGCAGTTTGTGCAGTGCCATACGCAGGATCAGAATGGTCAGGATGCTGAAGGCCACCGGCACCGAAAACGCCCACAGCACATAGCTGGTAATCAGCACATGGAACTGCATGGCGGTATCGCTCAGATACGGCGCCAACAGACCGCCACTGGCCGCTGCAACCTCGGCGGCCACCACCGGCAGCAGCCAGACAGCCGTCATCTGGTCGATACTGTGATCCTGACGGGTAAACATCAGGTAGGGGATCAGCACGCCGCAGCCCAGTGCCATGGCCACATCGATCCACCACAGCACCTCGGCCACCTGGACCATGCCTTCACCCCAGCGCGGCACGCCAAACACCAGAAAACCGTTGATGATGGTGGCCAGGCCCATAGGGATGGTGCCAAAGAACATCGACACGGTGGAGTGCCCGAAAATACGCCGTGCCTCATCGAAATACAGCACCCAGCGCGCGCCATAGAGCACGCTGAACAGAATGAACAAACCGATATTGAACAGCCACAAACCCTCGGCAAAGGCATGCACACCCGGGATATGGACCGGCAATTGAGCCAGGGCCAGGGCCAGTACACCGGTGCCCATGGTCGCGGCAAACCAGTTCGGGGTGAACTGGCGGATCACTTCACGCGGGTGCTGCAAGTGACTGAATGGCCGAAAACCGGCTTTGGCATTGTTTGGGCAAGTCATGGGTTCCTCCTGTTCCTCGTATGAGGTGCAAATAGAGTAGAACCAAATCGAATATCTATATAACGGGTAATTTCTCTAACTGTTATCTGTTTTGCCTATATATGGTTTTTTTGTCATCCTTCAACCGCTGCGACACCAGGCCGCGCTCAGACCATGGTCGACACTGACGCGCCCCGAACATCATGCGAGACTAGCCTGCCGCTGCCGGATTGCAGCGGCCTTATACCTTCAGGAGTGTCCATGTCGTTGTCCAGCGGGCTGATTGCCGCCGTTGCCCTGGCCTATATGGCCATTATGTTCGCCATTGCCTTTTATGGTGACCGGCGCAGCAAACCGCTGCCGCCGCGGGTTCGCGCGTGGGTCTATAGCCTGTCGCTGGCGGTGTACTGCACCAGCTGGACGTTCTTCGGCGCCGTTGGTCAGGCCGCCGAACAACTCTGGGCATTTCTGCCGATTTACCTGGGCCCGGTGCTGCTGCTGGTATGCGCACCCTGGGTGCTGCAAAAGATGGTGATGATCAGCAAACAGGAAAACATCACCTCGATTGCTGACTTTATCGCCGCCCGCTACGGCAAATCGCAGTCGCTGGCCATTGTGGTGGCGCTGATCTGCCTGGTGGGCGTGCTGCCTTATATAGCCCTGCAGCTCAAGGGCATCGTGCTGGGGGTCAACCTGCTGATCGGGGCCGGGGCCGACGCGACCGGCTCGCGGGTCGAGGACACGGCGCTGATTGTGACGCTGGTGCTGGCCCTGTTTACCATCCTCTTCGGCACGCGCAACCTCGATGCCACCGAACACCACCGCGGCATGGTGCTGGCCATTGCCTTTGAATCGCTGGTCAAGCTGTTCGCTTTCCTCGCCGTCGGCGCCTTCGTGACCTTCGGGCTGTATGACGGCTTCGACGACCTGTTCAACCAGGCCATGCTCGCACCGCGCCTTGAGGAGTACTGGAAAGAAACCGTCAACTGGCCATCGATGATCGTGCAAACCGGCGTGGCGATGATGGCAATCATCTGCCTGCCCCGCCAGTTCCACGTCACCGTGGTGGAAAACATCGACCCGCAAGACCTGCAACTGGCCAAGTGGGTGTTCCCGGCTTATCTGATTCTGGCCGGGCTGTTTGTGGTGCCGATTGCCCTGGCCGGGCAAATGTTGCTGCCCAGCTCGGTACTGCCGGACTCCTTCGTGATCAGCCTGCCACTGGCCCAGGCCCATCCGGCCCTGGCATTACTGGCCTTTATCGGTGGTGCATCGGCGGCCACCGGCATGGTGATCGTGGCCAGCGTTGCGCTGTCGACCATGGTCTCCAACGACATGCTGCTGCCGTGGCTGCTGCGCCATAAAAACGCCGAGCGCCCGTTCGAGGTGTTCCGTCACTGGATGCTCTCGGTACGGCGCGTATCGATCGTGGTGATCCTGCTGCTGGCTTATGTCAGCTACCGTCTGCTGGGCTCGACCGCCAGCCTGGCGACCATTGGCCAGATTGCCTTCGCGGCCGTCACCCAACTGGCGCCCGCCATGCTCGGCGCCCTGTACTGGAAACAAGCCAACCGTCGCGGCGTGTTTGCCGGGTTGGCTACGGGCACCTTTATCTGGTTCTACACCCTGGTACTGCCGCTCATCGCCCACAGCTTTGGCTGGCACTTGAGCCACTTCCCGGGGTTGGCGTGGCTGCACAGCAACCCGCTGGGCCTGTCGATCACCCCGCTGACCCAGGGCGTGGTGCTGTCGCTGGCAGGCAACTTCACCCTGTTTGCCTGGGTCTCGGTGCTGTCGCGCACCCGCGTATCAGAACACTGGCAGGCCGGGCGTTTTATTGGCCAGGAACTAAGCAGCCATCCCAGCGGCCGTTCGATGCTGTCGGTACAGATCAATGACCTGCTGGCCCTCGCCGCGCGCTTTGTCGGGGAAGAGCGCGCCCATCAGAGCTTTATTCGCTTCGCTTACCGTCAGGGCAAGGGGTTTAACCCCAACCAGAACGCCAATGGCGAGTGGATCGCCCACACCGAACGGCTACTGGCGGGCGTGCTCGGCGCATCCTCCACCCGCGCTGTAGTAAAAGCTGCTATTGAAGGCCGGGAAATGCAGCTCGAAGACGTGGTACGCATTGCCGATGAGGCGTCGGAAGTACTGCAGTTCAACCGCGCCTTGCTCCAGGGCGCCATTGAGAACATCACCCAGGGCATCAGCGTGGTCGACCAGTCACTCAAGCTGGTGGCCTGGAATCGCCGTTATCTGGAACTGTTTGACTACCCGGAGGGGCTGATCAGCGTCGGCCGCCCGATTGCCGACATCATCCGCCACAATGCCGAGCGCGGCCTGTGCGGCCCCGGCGAAGCCGAAGTGCATGTGGCCCGCCGCCTGCACTGGATGCGCCAGGGCCGGGCGCATACCTCGGAACGACTGTTCCCCAATGGTCGGGTGATCGAGCTGATCGGCAACCCGATGCCGGGAGGTGGTTTTGTCATGAGTTTCACCGACATTACCGCCTTCCGTGAAGCCGAGCAGGCCCTGACCGAGGCCAATGAAGGCCTGGAGCAAAGGGTTGCCGAGCGCACCCATGAACTGTCACAACTCAACCAGGCACTGACCGAGGCCAAGGGCGTGGCCGAAACCGCCAGCCAGTCGAAAACCCGGTTTTTGGCCGCCGTCAGCCATGACCTTATGCAGCCGATGAACGCCGCGCGCCTGTTCTCCTCTGCCCTCTCCCACCAGGAAGAAGGCTTGAGCGCCGAAGCGCAGAAACTGGTGCAGCATCTGGACAGCTCCCTGCGCTCGGCCGAAGACCTGATCAGCGACCTGCTGGATATTTCCCGCCTGGAAAACGGCAAGATCACCCCTGATATCAAGCCCTTTGCCATTAACGATCTGTTCGAAACCCTGGGCAATGAATTTACCGCCCAGGCCCAGGAGCAGGGCCTGAACTTCAGGGTTCGCGGCAGCCGGGTGCGGGTCAACAGTGATATCAAATTGCTGCGTCGGATCCTGCAAAACTTCCTTACCAACGCCTTTCGCTACGCCAAAGGCCCGGTACTGCTGGGCGTGCGTCGCCGTGGCGGTGAGCTGTGCCTTGAGGTGTGGGACCGCGGGCCGGGCATTCCCGAAGACAAGCTGAAGGTGATTTTTGAAGAATTCAAACGCCTCGACAGCCATCAAACCCGCGCCGAAAAAGGCCTGGGCCTGGGCCTGGCGATCGCCGACGGCTTGTGCCATGTGCTCGGGCACAGCCTGCAGGTGCGCTCATGGCAAGGGTTTGGCAGCGTGTTCAGTGTGCGCGTGCCGATGGCCAGGAGCCAGGCCGCACCGCAGCCGGTGGTCGCCGAGCAGAACGGCCAGCCTCTGACAGGGGCACGGGTGCTGTGTATTGATAATGAAGACAGCATTCTGATCGGCATGCAAAGCCTGCTCACGCGCTGGGGTTGCCAGGTGTGGACGGCCCGCAACCGCGAAGAATGCGCAGCGTTGCTCAATGAAGGCGTGCGTCCGCAGCTGGTGCTGGTTGACTACCATCTGGACGACGGCGAGGTGGGGACAGAACTGATGGGCTGGCTGCGCACGCAACTGGGTGAACCGGTACCGGGCGTGGTCATCAGCGCCGATGGCCGCCCGGAGATGATTGCCGAGGTGCATGCGGCGGGCCTTGAGTACCTGCCCAAGCCGGTCAAGCCTGCTGTACTGCGGGCGCTGCTGAGCAGGCATGTGCCGCTGTAGCTGAGCACCCTTGTGGGAGCGGGCTTGCCCGCGATGGCATCACCTCGCAGCTATAGAAAACCGCGTTGCCTGCATCGCGGGCAAGCCCGCTCCCACAAAACCACCTATCGGTGCTACTCCGCCGGGTGCGCCACGCCGTCAACGTCGGTCATGGCCCGCTCCAGCAGGTCGGCCGGCAGGCTTTTACTGGCCCGGGCGCCGAGCAATTTGAGCTGCTCGCTGCGGCTGACCAGATTGCCGCGGCCTTCCGTCAGTTTGTTACGCGCTGAGCTGTAGGCCTTGTCCAGTTGCTGCAGGCGATTGCCCACCTCATCCAGGTCCTGAATAAACAGCACGAACTTGTCGTACAGCCAGCCGGCGCGCTCGGCGATTTCACGCGCATTCTGCCCCTGGCGCTCCTGCTTCCACAGGCTGTCGATCACCCGCAAAGTGGCCAGCAGCGTGGTCGGGCTGACGATCACGATATGCCGGTCAAACGCCTCTTGAAACAAATTAGGCTCGGCTTGCAACGCCGCCGAAAAAGCCGCCTCGATCGGTACGAACAACAGCACAAAGTCCAGGCTGTGCAGCCCCTCCAGGCGCTTGTAGTCCTTGCTGGCCAAGCCCTTCACATGATTGCGCAGCGACAGTACATGCTGCTTGAGCGCCGCTTGCCCGATCACATCGTCATCGGCCCCTACATATTGCTGATACGCGGTGAGGCTGACCTTGGAGTCGACCACCACCTGCTTGTCACCCGGCAACATGATCAGCACGTCAGGCTGGAAGCGCTCGCCGTCAGGGCCCTTGAGGCTGACCTGGGTCTGGTATTCACGGCCTTTCTCAAGCCCCGCATGCTCCAGCACCCGCTCCAGAATCAACTCGCCCCAGTTGCCCTGGGTTTTCTGGCCCTTGAGGGCGCGGGTCAGGTTGGTGGCCTCATCACTGAGGCGCAGGTTCAGTTGCTGCAAGCGCTCCAGCTCTTTGCCCAGGGAAAACCGCTCCCGCGATTCCTGCTGATAACTCTCCTCGACCCGTTTCTCAAACGACTGGATGCGTTCCTTGAGGGGGTCAAGCAACTGGCCAAGACGCTCATTGCTGGTTTCGGCGAAACGCTGCTCGCGCTCATCGAAAATCTTGCCCGCCAGCTCGGCAAACTGCGCCCGCAATTCGTCCCGGGAACCCTGCAGGTCGTTGAGCCGTTGCTGATGGCTATCCTGCTGCTCACGCAATTCGGCAGCCAGCGCAGACGCATGGGCATCCAGGCGCCGCAGCTCGACTTCTTTCTGATTGCGCTCCAGGTTCCAGGCATGGGCGGCGTCGCGCCCGTTGTCGCGTTCCACCTGCAATAGCTCGACTTCGCGGCCCAGTGCGGCCAGCTCTGCCTGCTTGGCGGCATTGGCCTGGCCCAGATCACTGACTTCGTCGCGACAGGCGTCCAGCTGGGCACTCAGGCCCTCCTGGGCCAGTTGCGCCGTACTCAGGCGCTCGTTGAGCAGTGCAAGCTCAGCGGGCTGGCCGCCGAGCTTGCGTTGCAACTGCCAGATTAACGCCAGCAACGGCACGCCCGCTGCTGCCAGGCCAAGCAACAGGCTGCTCAGATCCAGGGCCATAACCCCTCCGCACGAGGTAAAAGAACAAGGTTAACCAACAGTCAGCGCCGAAGACAGTTCAGTCTTCGGTCTTGTTCAGTTCCTGCTGCGCCAGACGGTCACCGGCGCGAGCGGCCTGGCGCAACAGTTCGTGGCCGATACGCTGATCGCGGGCGCTGCCGCATTCACGGCACATCAACTGCCCCAAACGGCTCTGGGCCAACACCACACCCTGGCGGGCGGGTTGTTTGAGCAGGTGCCCGGCCACATGCTTGACGCTGGGGCTGGCACTCAGGCGCGGGTTGTCCAGCAGCCAGATAGCGACCCGCAAAGAAAAGCGCTTGGGAGCTTCAGTTGGTGTATTGGGGCGAGCAACAGAGGAAGTAGCTGTGCGGAACTTCATACGACACTGTAGGGCAGAACAGAAGGCGCGCCACTCTACTCCTTTTTTCGTCTGGGTAAAGTCCAAAAAAGTCGACACCCTTGATCTAGAGCAAGCGCATGGGACAATCCACAGATCCTGTGGATAAGTCAGTGGACAACCCTGCTTTAACCTCCGCAAACGCCCACCCTGCGGGGCCTCGGGTCAAACTGTCGATTTTTTCACCAATTAAAAAAAACGATGTTTTTCATTGACTTAAATTTACCAGGCAGGCTAGGAAGCGCAAAACCCGGGTATCTGCACTGTTTTTTCCGGCAGCACTGTTAATGTGCACAAGTTCACATTAACAGCAACGCACCGGGCCTTTACCGGGCACCGCTTGTAGGCTGGTGCACCGCGGCGGCGCGTCGCTCAAGGGGAGCTTTACCGACAGAATGCACCCCCTGCCCCACTGGCGAATCGACGAAAATCGACTAGCCAGTGCCACACGACAACCTGCGGCGGCGGTGCAAGCACATAAAGTATTTTTGCTAGCATACTTGCGTTTGAAAATTCAACCCGTTAGTATCCGCAGCGTTAGTACCAAGCTGAAAGTCAATTCGGGCCGAACAAATCCCTCCAGCACCTCGCTAAAAAAAGCGAAAGCACGCTGAATAAACGGGATCGACCCCCTCGATGGTTTCCAGGTAAATCTTGCGACGATACGGCCTTTGCACAAACGCACAGGGTATCGCGAAGTTCTTTTACTCTGACCGAACCAACCTGCAAATTGATCAGGATCTTCACCCGGAGCACGGAACCTTAGCTCCTGTTGTGACTGCCTGCCCTCCTAAGTACCTACCTGCCAGCCCAAGCGCCACATACTTAATGCGCTCCAACTGGCGGCTTTGTTCCAGTCAGGTTCTTCGTCCAGCCAAAGAATGGCTCGACGTCACTGGAACGTTTTAATGCAGCACGGATCGAATCCGTGTCTTTTGTAGGAACACCTAATAACTATGTCTACTCAAATCCATACTCAGGATGCCATTCGCACCCTAACCAACGCCTTTGCTCCAATGAACTGCCTGATTATGGCCGCTCGCAAAGGATGCTTCAGCTTCACCCTGGTCAACGAACACGGTATCGCCCGTCACAGCGAACGCCTGTACCCCGACCAGTACTCCAGCGCAGAACCTCTGCAAGCTGTGATCGAGCGTACTCGTCAGGCCCTGATTGCCTGACAGCTTGAGCGTTACACATCAAGCCCTGCCTGATTAGCAGGGCTTTTTATTGCCTGCACTTTAAGAAATATCCGGCATTGTTTAATTACTTGCGGATATATAGCCCGCGGGCCGATGCTTTAAATGTTTTAAAAACAGGCCGTTACAGCAAGAATTTGACACTACACTTCAACTCAAGCGGCCTGCTCCGCTTCCAGCGAACCCTTTCGATTCACCGCTGCCAAGCGCCGGGGTATCGCTGGTCATTTTCAGGCTTCGAGGGCTATATGGGTATCGCTGCCAGGGAGTTGAGCCAATTCGTGATCCGGCCAACGCTTCTGTATCTGGGGCAAGACAACCCGGATGCAGAAGCTTTGTTGCTAGGTATTGCAGCCAGCCAGTCGCACCTGGGCTCGGCACTGCATGATCGTCATGGTCACGGCCTGTATTGCATCCGCGAGTTACGCCATGCCGCCCTGTGGGATCAGTACCTGGCCCACGACCCGGATTTGGCGAGCCTGGTTCGCGGGCTGGCCAGCCAGCATGCGTTCCTGTGCAGCCCTCATCTGGAGCTGACGGTCAATTTGCGTTACGCCACGGCCATTGCCTGGTTTTTGGTCGAGCAACAAAAAATAGCCATTCCTGCCGCCGACGACCTGCTCGGCATGGCCAGGATCTGGCGCCAAGCCTTTGAACCACATGGGCGTTTACGTGATTTCGCCCATGCCTGGCGCACCTGCGTTTCACCTCTCAACCAAGTTGCTTGAAATTTCAAACAACTGTAATGATCTTCAAACAGCCTGAAATCCGGTCGGATTGTCCTACAAAACATCGCTATCTTCTGCGATTTAGCCTATAGCGCTTCAACAAAAATGTTGGTAGTTTTCGTCCGGTGATCATAAGGAGTTCTAATAATGAAAAAAGTAATGCTCAAGACCACACTTGGCCTCGCCGTCACTTTGGCTTCCAGCCAGATTTTCGCTAGCGGCTTCGCACTCAACGAACAAAGCGTCAGCGGTATGGGGACCGGTTTCGCAGGTCGTTCATCTTCTGCCGACGATGCCAGTACCGTTTTTGGTAACCCTGCCGGTATGTCCCGCCTCAGCGGCCAGCAAGTAACAGGCGGTATCGCTGTTATTGATGCTTCGACCGATATCAAGGATGCCAATGGCAGCATCAAGGGCACCAACAAAGGTGACATGGTGCCGTTCACAGGCGTTCCGATGGGCTTTTACACCAACAAGCTGAATGACCAGTGGGCAGTCGGCTTCGGCGTTTATGCCCCGTTCGGCCTTGTGACCGACTACGAAAGCAGCTTCCAGGGCCGTGGCTTTGGCAGCAAAAGCGAAGTGAAGGTTGTTACCCTGCAACCAACCGTCAGCTATGCCTTCAATGATCGCGTGTCGATTGGTTTTGGCCCGACCATCAACCGCATTGCCGGTACTCTTGAATCCGAGCTTCGACTGACCCCCAACCCGCTGGCCGGGGCAGGCGACAGCAATGTAAAAATCAAGGGTGACGATACCGCCCTGGGCTTCAACGCCGGTATCCTGGTACAAGCTACCGACACCACGCGGGTAGGTTTGACTTACCACTCAAAGGTTAAGTACAAGCTTGAAGGTCACACCAACGTAACAGCCAGCAGCGATCCGTTCACTGCCGCTCGCCTGAAAAGCAACCGCTATGACGCCACTCTGAAAATCGACACGCCTGAATCCTGGGATCTGTCGGTTACTCAAGAGATCAATGACGCGTGGAAGGTCTATGCAGGTTCCACCTGGACTCGCTGGAGCCGCCTGAAAGACATCACCGTACAGAACGAAGGCGTTACTGCTGCGGCCGGCGGCGGTGCAGCCCCTGCACTTTTCACCACGATCAAGGAAGAGCAAAACTGGCACGATACCTGGGCCTACGCTATCGGTACTTCGTATCAGTTGAACAAGCAGTGGGTACTGCGTACCGGTCTGACCTGGGACCAGTCGCCTACCAACAATGAAAATCGCTCGCCTCGCATCCCTACTGGCGACCGTACGATTTTCAGCCTGGGTGCCGGTTATGCCGTCAACGAGAACCTGACAATCGATGCTGCCTATTCCTACCTGAAGGAAGAGTCGGTCAAGGTTGATGACCAGAAAGCAGCTCTCGGCAGCTACTACAGCTCCAAGTACGAAAACAGCGCCAACGGTTTTGCAGTAGGTGCAACCTACAAGTTCTGATTCACCGCGAGGCTAACCCCCTCGCCTGCTGAATCAAAAAAATCCCCGCTCTCGTTACCGAGGCGGGGATTTTTAATGGCTGCGATTCAGGGCCTAGAAGCAATGGCCTTGTCGATGGCCTCAATCAATTCAGGACTGTCAGGCTTGGTCAAACTGGAGAAGCTGGCAATCACATTGCCCTGGCGATCCACCACATATTTGTAGAAGTTCCATTTCGGCGCACTGCTTTGCTCGGCCAGGATCTTGAACAGGTGAGTCGCATCCGGCCCGCGCACATGCTGCGGGTCGATCATGGTGAAGGTCACGCCATAGTTGACGTAACACACCTTGGCCGTCTCCTCACCATCCTTGGCCTCTTGCTTGAAGTCATCCGAGGGCACACCGATCAACTCCAGCCCCTGGCCCTTGTAGCGCTGGTTCAACGCCTCAAGCCCCTTGAACTGCGGGGCGAAGCCGCAAAAGCTCGCGGTATTGACGATCAACAGCGGTTTGCCGGCAAAGCGCTGGCACAGATCGATCGATTCCTTGGCCCGCAATTTGGGCAGCGAGCCCTCCAGCAAGGGCGGGCAATCCGCTGCCCACACCGACCCGGCGCAGGCCAACAGCAGTACAGGCATCGCAATCCAGCGCTTGAGCATCATCAGTGTCCTTGAATAAGAGGCAAGCTCAGAACTTACTCACCCGCCGCCGCACTAGCAAGCACCCATGCCCAATTGCATCATGGCCAAGCCGCCCTGATGCCAGCCCCACCAGACCAGGGCCAGCAACAAGGCACCGCCACTCGCTGCCCCCAGCCACATCCACGCTGTATTCACCCCAAACTCCCCTGCGCCTGCAAGCGGGCCACCGGACGCTCGCGCACCGGCCAGTTCAAGGCGGCTGCCAGCAGACTTAACACAATCGAGACCTGCCAGATCAGGTCATAGCTACCGGTCTGATCATAGACCACGCCACCCAGCCAGCCGCCCAAAAATGCACCCAGTTGATGGAACAGGAACACAATGCCGCCCAGCATTGACAGGTTACGCACGCCAAACAGGGTCGCCACCGTGCCATTGGTCAGCGGTACGGTCGACAGCCATAAAAAGCCCATCGCCATGCCGAACAGGTAAGCACTGAAGTGCGTTACAGGTGCCCACAGGAACAACACAATCACCACAGCGCGCGCCAGGTACAGCGCAGTCAGCAGGCGCGGCTTGGACATGCGCCCGCCCAGCCAGCCGGCGGTGTAGGTACCGAAAATATTGAACAGGCCGATCAGCGCCAGCACCGTGGTGCCCACCGTCGCAGGCAGATGCTGATCCACCAGATACGCCGGCAGGTGGATACCGATAAACACCACCTGAAAGCCGCAGACAAAAAAGCCGAACGCCAGCAACCAGAAGCCCGAGTGCGAGCAGGCCTCACGCAGCGCTTCCTTGAGGGTTTGCTCGCCGCCCAGATTGGGTAGCGGGCGATCCTTGAGCATGCCGACCAGCGGTACGATCATCGCCACCAGCACGCCCAGCACCAGAAGCGCCGTCGACCAACCGAGCCAGCCAATCAAGCCCAGGGTGCCGGGCAACATGGCAAATTGACCGAAGGACCCCGCCGCACTGGCGATCCCCATGCCCATGCTGCGCTTTTCTGCTGGCAAGGCACGGCCCACCACGCCCAAAATCACCGAGAACGAAGTGCCCGACAACCCGATACCAATCAGCAGTCCGGCGCTCAATGACAGCGACAGCGGCGAATCCGACAACCCCATCAGCAACAGCCCCACCGCATACAAGACGCCACCGACGATCACCACCCTGGCAGCGCCAAAGCGGTCCGCCAGCGCCCCGGTAAAGGGCTGGGCCAGGCCCCAGATCAGGTTTTGCAGGGCGATGGCAAACGCAAACACCTCACGCCCCCAGCCAAACTGCGCACTCATGGGCGGCAGAAACAGCCCGAACCCATGCCTTACACCCAACGACAGCGCCAAAATAAGCGCACTGCCAAGCAGTACCCAACCACTGTTGCGCCACACCGATGTCATTGTTGTTCTCCGGGAGCGGGTATATACCCTTTTATAATCGAGGGACTGACCTTCAGTCAGAACCCGCCAACTCATCCAATAGTTGTAGCAACTGCGCGCGCTTGGCTTCACCCAAGCGGTCCATCAAACGCTGCTGTGCAGCCTCCCAGGCCGGCAAGGCGGCCTTGAGGCAATCCTCGCCTGCCTGGGTCAGGCACACCAGCCGGTTACGCTGGTCTGCGCCCTCGGTCATCTTCAGCAACCCGGCCCCCTCCAGCACCCGCACGTTACGGCCCAACGTACTGCGATCGAGCCCCATCGCTTCGGCCAAGGTGGAAATGCTGGGTTGATCGAGCCGCTTGAGATTGCACAGCAAGGAATACTGGGCAACGTTGATCCCGAAGCCATCGAGAGCGCCGTCGTAATGCCTGCTCACGCCACGTGCCGCACGCCGCAGGTTGGTACATAAACACTGGGTTGGTAACATTTTGTATGTATATACCCGCAATAAAAGAGAATCAAGATTTATGCAGTGCCCCCTGCCCGGTTTTTTTGTGGGAGCGGGCTTGCTCGCGATGCAGGCAGCTCGGTGTGTCAGGTTTATCGAGTTGATACCATCGCGAGCAAGCCCGCTCCCACAAGAGCACATGCAACTTCAGATCAGCGCCAACCCTGCCAGCGCCAGCACTTCGAGCAATTCCAGCAGCGCCCCGGCGGTATCACCGGTGGTGCCGCCCAAGCGGCGCATCATCACCCGGCGTAGCCACACAAACCCCAGCGCCGCCAGGCCCAGAGCCCACAACCCGGCATGCCCGGCCAGCACCACGCAGCCCAGGGCACTGAACCCCAGCACCCACCAGCCCGACTTGCGCGGCAAGTGATCGGCCAGCGCCTGACCCAAACCACCGGCCCGCACATAAGGGGTGGTCAGAAACACTGCCAGCAAGGCACTGCGCCCGATCAGTGGCACGATCAACAAGGCGACGCCATTGCCCTGTTCCAGCAACGCCAGCAGCGCACAAAACTTGAGCAACAGCACCAGCACCAGCACAACCACCGCAATCGGCCCGCTGCGCGGGTCTTTCATGATGGTCAGCGTGCGTTCACGGTCGCCAAAACCGCCCAGCCAGGCGTCGGCACTGTCCGCCAGACCGTCCAGATGCAAGCCGCCACTGAGCAACACCCAAAGGGTCAGCAACAAGGCGGCGTGCAACATCAACGGCGTATCGGCCAGCAGACCGTTAACCGCGTACAGCAGCAGACCGAACAACAACCCCACCAGCGGATAAAACAGCAACGAGCGCCCCAGTTCCTGAGGCTGCGGCATCCCGGGCAAGCGAATCGGCAAGCTGCTCAAAAACTGCAGGGCAATCCAGAATGGCAGCATCACCCGCCAACCTCGATCAACTCGCCATCCGCGCCGACCTGCAAGCCAAACATGGCACCGTGCAGCACGGGTACTTGCAACAGTTGCTCGCGGGGCAAACCGCGAGCCCGGGCCAGTAGCAGTTTCATCACCCCGCCGTGGCACACCACCAGCACCCGCTCACCGGCGAAATCCTGCTGCAAACGGCCCACTGCCGACAGCACCCGCGCCGAAAACTCAAGCACCGGCTCACCGTCCGGTGGAGTAAAGGCATAGGGATCAGCCCAGAACTGGCCCAGGGCCTGCTCATCGGTTTGCATCAGCGCTGCGGCGCTCTGCCCTTCCCAGGCGCCAAAATGCAGTTCTTGCAGGTTCTTGTCGAAGGACAGGGGAATATCGAGCTGCACGCTCAACTCCCGGGCAAATAAGGCGCAACGCTGCAGTGGCGAACTGACAATACGGTCCCACGGCCCGCCACCCTTGACCGCATCGCGCATCTGCGCCCAGCCCAATGGCGTCAAGGCGTCGTCCAAGCTGCCGCGCAAGCCGCCGCCCAGCTCGGTCTCACCGTGGCGCAGCAAATCCAGCTGCACGCTCATGCCGGGCGATCTGCCACTGCGGCTTCAGCAAACGTCGCCATCTGCCCGTGCAGATCACAAGCCAGACGCATCAACGGCACCGCCAACGCAGCACCGCTGCCTTCGCCCAGGCGCAGGCCCAGTTCAAGCAAGGGTTCGGCCTGCAGGCTTTCGAGCACATGGCGATGGCCCTGCTCTGCTCCGCGATGGCTGAACACCAGCCACTCGCGGCACTGCGGGTTCAGGCGCACGGCAACCATGGCCGCGACAGTGCAGATAAACCCGTCCACCACTGCCACGATGCCTTCCTGGGCGCAGGCCACATAGGCACCGACCAGCGCGGCAATTTCAAAACCGCCGAGACGAAACAGTGTTTGCAGCGGATCGTCGAGATATCCGTCATGAAACGCCAGTGCCCGGTCAATCACCCGCGCCTTATGGCTGACGCCTGCGGCATCCAGGCCGGTGCCCGGGCCGGTCAACAATGAAGCCGGGCACCCAAGCAATGCACTGGCCACCGCACTGGCGGACGCCGTGTTGCCAATACCCATTTCACCGCCAATAAACAGCTCGCTGCCTGCCGCCTGCGCCCGCAGCACACTGTCGCGCCCGGCCTGCAGGGCTTTCAAACCCTGACTGTCAGACATCGCCGCGCCCTGGGCAAAGTTGGCCGTGCCCGCTCCCAACTGCAGGTGCCGCACACCGGCCAGCTCCAGCATCGGCGTGACAGTGCCCAGGTCCACCACATCCAGCTGCGCGCCCAACTGCCGGGCCAGCACGCTGATCGCTGCGCCGCCGCTGACAAAGTTGTGCAGCATTTGCCCGGTGACTGCCTGCGGATAGGCCGAGACACCTTCGGCGACGATGCCGTGATCACCGGCGAAAATGCCGATCCACACCTGATCGACACGGGGCTTGAGCCGCCCTTGTAGCCCGGCCAGTTGCACCGCCAGTGCTTCCAACTGGCCCAGGGAGCCGGCAGGCTTGGTCAACTGCTGCTGACGCTCGCCAGCCGCCTTTTGCTGGTCACGATCAACCGGTTTGCAGGGTTTCAGCCACCAGGGGGTGCTCATAGTGCAGTTCCTTTCAACGTCAGGGGCAGGCCCGCCACTGTCAGCACGACTCGCTGACAACGCTCGGCCAGGGCTTGATGCAACCAACCGGCTTCATCGACATAGCGGCGAGTCAATTCGCCCAGCGGTACGACACCCATTCCGGTTTCGTTGCTGACAAACACAATTTCACCCGGCAGCTCGGCCAGGCATTGCAGCAGCGCATCGCGTTCGGCGCTCAGGCGCTGCGGGTCTTCCAGCATCAGCAGGTTGGTCAGCCACAGGGTCAGGCAATCGACCAGCAGGCAGGTATCGGCGCGCGCGTTGTCACGCAGTATGCGGGCCAGCTCAATGGGTTCTTCAATCAGCGCCCAATGCCCGGGCCTGCGTTCACGATGATGGCGCACGCGTTCATTCATCTCGCCATCCAGCGGCTGGCTGGTGGCGATGTAAGTCACGGCACAGCCGGATTCGGCCGCCAGTTTTTCAGCGAGGCGGCTCTTGCCCGAGCGGGCACCGCCCAAAATCAATTGCAGCATGTTGGTATACCTCTAAAGGCCGCTGATGCCATCGCGGGCAAGCCCGGCTCCCACCGGTTCAGCGCAATCCTGGTGGATGCCGGATCAGGCGACAGGCCTGTCAAATTGCGCACAGTTCGCGCAAATAAGCCGTATCCAGATGGTTTTCCACCAGATCGGCCAGCCGCTCGATATCCCGCTCGCGCAGGGCGTGGTAGTCCACCGCCTGCACATCCTGCAATCCGGCCCAGCGCAGCATCGCGCTGCATGCGGCGGGCGATTCGAACAGGCCATGCAGGTAGGTGCCAAAAATCTGCCCGTCGGCGCTTTGCGCACCGTCGCAGCGGCCGTCATCCAGATACACCGCCGGCTGCTCCAGCGCCGCGCCAGTGGTGACGCCCGCGTGGATTTCGTAGCCCATGACAGCGGCGCTTTCCAACGCCAGATGCCCACGCACGTTGCGCAACTGCTTTTCGGCAGCCAGCTCGGTGCTGAAGGCCAGCAAGCCCAACCCGGCGCTGCTGCCCGCAGTGCCTTCAAGGCCCAACGGGTCGTGAACCTGTTCGCCAAGCATCTGCAGACCGCCGCAAATCCCCAGCAACTTGCCGCCATAGCGCAGGTGACGGCTGATGGCCGTGTCCCAGCCATTGGCGCGCAGATAGGCCAGATCGCTGCGCACGCTTTTGGAGCCGGGCAGGATGATCAGATCGGCGGGCGGGATCGCCTGCCCCGGGCCAACGAACTGCAAGTCGACCTGCGGGTGCAGGCGCAGCGGGTCGAAGTCGGTGTGGTTGCTGATGCGCGGTAACACAGGCACCACGACCTTGAGCACCTGCTCGACCTTGTCGGTCTGGCGCTGGTCGATGCCATCCTCGGCCTCCAGATGCAAGTCCATCACATATGGCAGCACGCCGATCACCGGTTTGCCGGTGCGCTGCTCAAGCCAGTCGAGCCCCGGCTGGAGCAAGGCAATGTCACCGCGAAAGCGGTTGATGATAAAGCCCTTGACCCGTGCCTGCTCGGTCTCGGACAGCAACTCCAGAGTGCCGACCAGATGGGCAAACACCCCGCCACGGTTGATGTCAGCGATCAGCACCACCGGGCAGTCCACCGCTTCGGCAAAGCCCATATTGGCGATATCGCCGGCACGCAGGTTGATCTCGGCCGGCGAACCTGCGCCCTCGACCATCACCACCGGGTACGCCGCACTCAGGCGTTGGTGCGAGGCCAGGACCGCCTGCATGGCGATGGCCTTGTAATCGTGATACGCCACTGCATTCATGCTGGTCACGGCACGGCCGTGGATAATCACCTGGGCACCGGTGTCGCTGTTGGGCTTGAGCAGCACCGGGTTCATGTCTGTGTGCGGCGCCAGCCCGGCCGCCTGGGCCTGTACCGCCTGGGCGCGACCGATCTCGCCGCCTTCGGCGGTGACAGCACTGTTGAGCGCCATGTTCTGCGGTTTAAACGGCACCACGGCCACGCCCTGACGGGTCAGCCAGCGGCACAGGGCCGTCACCAGGGTGCTTTTACCGGCATCGGATGTGGTGCCCTGCACCATCAACGTACTCATGTGGTTTCCTTGGTGTACGCCGCCAGCGCCATCTCCAGGCGCTGCCAGTCGGCCTCATCGGCGGGCAGGCCAAAACGCACACTGCTGTTGTGGGTAAACAGGCGCAGCAAAATGCCGCGATGGGCCATAAATTCGTAAAGACGCTCGGCGTGGGGCGTGATCAGCCACTGGAACAGCGCACAGCCCCCTTGCGGCGGCAAATCGTGCAAGCCCAGCAAACGCTCCAGGCGCCCGCTGGCCAAGTCACTGCGCTCGCGCTGGCGGCTATGGCCTTCGGTGTCGAGCAGGCAAGCCTGCCCGACAATTCGCGTCGGCCCGCTGACAGCCCAGGGGCCGACTTGCTCGGCCAGCAACTTGAGCAACTTTGGCTCCGCCAGCACAAAGCCCAGGCGCACGCCCGCCAGGCCAAAGAACTTGCCGAACGAGCGCAACACGATCAGCCCGGTACGCTGGGTATGGGCCGCCAGGCTCAGCTCGGGGGTGTTGTCCATAAAGGCTTCGTCCACCACCAGCCAGCCACCGCGCTGTACCAGCCGCGCATGCCATTCCAGCAAACGCTCTGCCGACAGGCGCAAACCCGTGGGGTTGTTGGGGTTGACCACCACCAGCACATCCAGTGTGTCGAGGTAGAAATCCACCTCCTGTTCCATGATTTCGCGCACGATATGCCCGCTGTGCCGCCAGGCATGGGCATGCTCGGCGTAACACGGCGACAGCACGCCAACCTTGCCACTGCGGCGCAGGCGCGGCAGCAACTGGATGGCACATTGCGACCCCGGCACCGGCAGCACCTGCTGCGCCCCGTAATAGGCACAGGCGGCCTGTTCAAGGCCATCGTCGGTCTCAGGCAAGCGCGCCCAGGCACGCTCGGGCACTTGAGGAATCGCAAAAGGCCAGGGCGCCAAACCGGTGGACAGGTCCAGCCAGTCGGCCTCGGCAATGCCGTAGTGCAACGCCGCCTTGCGTAAACGTCCGCCGTGCTCAAGCATAGAATTCACTCCACACACACAGAATCAGCAACCACAGCCACACACCACGCTGCACCAGTTGCCAGCCACGGCCGATCGAGTCGGCATCCGCTGGCGTGCCTTCACCCAGTTGCGGGCGCTCATGCAGTTCGCCGTGATAAATCGCCGGGCCGCCCAGTTCCACACCCAGCGCCCCCGCGCCAGCCGCCATCACCGGGCCAGCATTGGGGCTGTCCCACTGCGGCGCCTGTTTGCGCCAGCACTTCAAGGCCAGCCGGGTTTTACCCAATACGGCGTAGGTCAACGCCACCAACCTTGCAGGAATATAGTTAAGAACATCGTCAATCCGCGCTGCGGCCCAGCCAAAGCGCTCAAAACGCTCATTGCGATAGCCCCACATCGCGTCCAGGGTGTTACTCAAACGATAGAGCACCACGCCCGGCGCACCGGCCACCACAAACCAGAAAATCGCGGCAAATACTGCATCGCTGCCGTTTTCCAGCACCGACTCGGTGGCAGCGCGGGCCACTTCAGTCTCATCCAGTTCACTGGTCTGGCGGCTGACCAGGTACCCGACCCGCGTGCGTGCCTCATCCAGATTATTGGCACGCAACGCCTCGGCCACCGGTTGCACATGCTCGCCCAGGCTGCGCATGCCCAACGCGCAATACAGCGCCAGGATTTCCACCAGCCAACCGACATAGGGCAGCCAGGACAGGGCGGTGGCCAGGATCGTCAGCGGCAACACCGCCAGCACCCAGGCCGTAACGCCATGACTGCGCCAGCCACGGCCGCCGGAATTGAAACGCTGCTCAATACGCTCGGCCATACGGCCAAAGGCAACCAGCGGATGCCAGCGCTTGGGCTCGCCGAGCAACGCATCCAGCGCCACCCCGGCGACGCACAGCAACGCCACACTCATGGACTCACCCCCCAATAATTCTCATACACCAGTTCACTGAGCGGACGCGCTTGCGCCCACCCTTCCAGCACCAGCATCGGTGCCGGGTAAAACGCTTCAACCGGCCCCAGGCACAACACCGCCAGCGGTTTTGCCCCTGTGGGCAACCCCAGCAGATCAGCCAGGGCCTGCGGTTCGAACAACGACACCCAGCCCATGCCCAAACCTTCGACGCGGGCGGCCAGCCACAGGTTCTGGATGGCACAGGACAACGACGCCATGTCCATTTCCGGCAGCGTCCGCCGACCGAAAATGTGCTTTTCGCGGTCATCCATCAAGGCGGCCACCAGCACCTCGGCGCAATCGTTGATGCCTTCGACCTTGAGCGTCATGAATTCATCGGAGCGCTGGCCCAGGGCATCTGCGGTGCGTACCCGCTCCTCTTCCACCAGGCCCTGGATCTTGCCCCGCAACTCGCGGTCAGTGATACGGATAAACCGCCACGGCTGCATCAGCCCCACGCTTGGGGCTTGATGCGCCGCTTCCAGCAAACGCGACAACAACTCGGGTGCCACACTGCCACCACTGAAGTGGCGCATATCACGGCGCTCGGCGATGGCGCGGTAAACGGCGGCGCGTTCTTGCGGGCTAAAGGCGTTATCGCTCATGGCACCTTCACGGCACATGGCGCGAACAACGCGGCAATGGCCTGAGGATTGGACGGGAAGTAAAAGTGCACATAAGAAGCGGTCATCCGCCCTTCGCGATACACCGCTTCGGCGCCACGCCCGCCATTGGGGCTCAGGCCGCGAGCAATGGGTTCGAGCGCGGTGCTGGTCAGCGAGTGATGGTAGGTGTGGCCGCGCAACAGCCCTTCGGGCATGTCCACGGCTTGCAACGCCAGGGCAGCCAGGCGCTTTTGCATGGTCGCCTCCCCTGCCAGCAAGCCCACCAGTTCGGCGCGCTGACCGTCAACATCGGTCAGGGCATCGAGCAGGTAAAGCATGCCGCCGCACTCGGCCAGCAATGGCTTGCCGGCGCCGTGATGGGCGCGAATCGCCTCCAGCATCGGCGTATTGCGCGACAGCTCAAGGTGATGCAATTCGGGATAACCACCGGGTAAATACAGGCTGTGCGCCTCAGGCAAGGCGGTATCGCGGATCGGCGAGAAGAACACCAACTCGGCGCCCATGTCACGCAACAACGCCAGGCTGGCGCCGTAGGTAAAGGCAAAGGCTTCGTCGCGGGCCACGGCAATCCGCACCCCGGCCAGCAGCGGCTCGACAGCCACCGGCTCAGGCGCGGCGAACTCGACCGGCGGTGGCAGCGCTACCTCACAGGTGCTGGCCAAGGCATTGGCCGCCGCGTCGAGGCGAGCATCCAGATCATTCAGTTCACTGGCCTGCACCAGCCCCAGGTGACGGCTGGGCAGCTCGATCCCGGTTTCGCGGGACAGCGCGCCATACCAGCGCAAGCCTTCGGTCAGGCTGCCTTCAAGCAGTTGAGCGTGGCGCACGGTGCCGACGCGGTTGGCCAGCACCCCGGCAAACGGCAAGTCCGGCTGATAACGCGCCAGGCCCAGGGCCAGCGCACCAAAGGTCTGAGCCATTGCGGTGCCATCAATCACGCCCAGCACCGGCACGCCAAAATGCCGCGCCAGATCGGCGCTGGAAGGGGTGCCGTCGAACAGCCCCATCACGCCTTCAATCAGGATCAGGTCCGCCTCACCGGCAGCGTCCCACAGCAGGCGACGGCTTTCCTCGGCTCCCACCATCCACAAATCCACCTGATACACCGGCGCACCGCTGGCGCGCTCCAGGATCATGGGGTCAAGAAAGTCAGGGCCGCACTTGAACACCCGCACCTTGCGCCCCTGATTGCGATGCAACCGGGCCAAAGCAGCGGTAACCGTGGTCTTGCCCTGACCGGAAGCCGGCGCGGCGATCAACACCGCCGGGCAATGACGTGACGCTCTCATACTTCAACACTCACAATTCGATGCCTTTCTGGGCTTTGATCCCGGCCTGAAAAGCGTGTTTGACCACACCCATTTCAGTCACGGTATCGGCCAGATCAATCAGTTCAGGTTTGGCGCCACGGCCGGTGACCAGCACATGCTGCATGGGCGGGCGGGCTTGCAGGTCGGCGAGCACCTGCTCCAGGTCGAGGTAACCGTGCTTGAGCGCGATATTCAGCTCATCGAGCACTACCAGGCCAATGGACGGGTCGCGCAGCATCTCGCGGGACACTTCCCACGCTGCTTCAGCGGCGGCGATATCGCGCTGGCGATCCTGGGTTTCCCAGGTAAAGCCTTCGCCCATGACGTGATAACGCACCTGCTCGGGGAAGCGGCGGAAGAAAATCTCCTCGCCGGTACTGTTGCGCCCCTTGATAAATTGCACCACGCCACACTGCATGCCGTGGCCCATGGCCCGGGCCAGCATGCCAAAGGCGGAGCTGCTTTTGCCTTTGCCGTTGCCGGTCAATACCAGCAGCAGCCCGCACTCGTTGGGCGAGCTGGCAATACGCTCGTCCATAACGGCTTTTTTGCGCAGCATGCGCGCCTGGTGACGTTCGTCGCGTTCGGGGGATTCGTTCATGGCAGCTCTCCGTTGGGGCTTGATAATGCAAACGGGAGGCGGGGGGATTCTTGAACAACACACTGCATCGCCCGCCGCGAGAGTGGTGGATGGATCAGGCCGGTCTCCGGGCTCACAAGCGGGCGGCTCGGCGAGAGCAGCCCTTGTCCACGCGCCTTCCCGTGCAAAAAAACACAGTGGCACTGAGCGTGGTATTGACTCGTTTACCGTTGCGGGGGCAGCGCCGGGATCGTGGCGGTTGTGTGGGTCAAACACGCCCTCACCGGCTTCCCTGTTTCACCCTGTCGGCCAATGGCCACAGAGCACCTGAAACAAGCCGCGAAGGTTAGAGGGTTGGGGGTGGAGCGTCAATTAAAGCCAGTCCGAGTTCTTACAGCCACACGCCATAAACTGTGCCAATCCTCCTACAAGAAAAACTCATTTTACAGCTTGGTATGGTCGTGAATACTCCATAGATCCAACAAAAACAGGCTATAGCCATGCATCTGATCACACCTGATGTGCATCACGCGCTGCTAACGGCACGGAGCGCCAGTGGCAGCGTGATCTACACCGATGATGGCAAACGGATACTTGATGGCTGCTCAGGGGCTATAGCCTGCTCACTGGGTTACGGCCACGGCCATGTGATCGATAAAATGCTCGAACAGGCATGCCTGCTAAGTGCGGCCTATCGCACGCAGTTTCTCAATGACCCGGCACAGCAGTTGGCCGAGAGGCTCTGCTGCAAACTGGGCTATGCCGGGGCCTTCTTCGTCAATAGCGGCTCAGAAGCAGTGGAAACCGCTTGCCGCATGGCAGTGCAATACTGGAACGAAAAAGGCCTGTCGCCGAAAAAACATATTCTGAGCAGGAATATCAGTTACCACGGTTCAACCAAGGCAACCCTGAGCCTTTCAGGCCACTGGCCCCGTCGCCGGGGAGTTTGCAGCCCGGCAGAGCGCCCGACACTGCCGACACCTTATTGTTATCGATGCCCTTATGGGAAAACCCCTGATACCTGCCAGCTCGCCTGCGCCCATGCCCTGACCACCCAATTGGGCGAGATAGGCAGCGAGCATGTTACCGCCGTGCTGATTGAGCCCATCACAGGCGCATCGGGTGCGGCCATTGTCCCGCCGGCGGGCTATCTGGAAACAATCCGCGCAATCTGTGACCGGCACAACATTTTGCTTATTGCTGATGAAGTGCTCACGGCGATGGGTAGAACCGGCAAGTGGCTGGCCATTGAGCATGGCAACGTTCAGGCAGATATCAGCATTTTGGGCAAAGGTTTGAATGCAGGTTATTTCCCAATAAGCGGCGTCCTCGTCTGTGGTTCCATTAAAGAGGCCATTGAATCGGGCTCCGGGATTTTCCCCCATGGCCATACCCACTCAAACCACCCTATTGGTGCTGCAGCGGCCAATGCGGTACTGGATGTAATTGAAACTGAAGATTTGGTATCGCTTACCGCGGAGCGTGAATTACTGATCGAGTCGCACTTGCGCAACCTCCTGCAAACATCACCCTTGATCGGCGACATCCGCGGCAAGGGCATGTTCTGGGGGATGGAAATTGTCAGAGAGAAGGCCGCGAAGCGGACCTTTGCAAGCGATTCGGCGGTTTCTGGAAAGCTCGTCAGGCATGCCCTTTCAAAAGGACTGAATCTTTACCCAAGCGCCGGATTCGCTGCCTTTGAGCACGGTGACGCCTTGATATTTGCTGCACCGCTCAATACCTGCACGGATATCCTCGATGAAATGCTGTCATTACTGAGAGAGGTTATTTACAGCGCGCCTGACTTTTTAAGGAAGGAGTCGATCCATGCCTGATCTGATCGGCAAGTCCGGTGTGCTCGTGCATACGGTGATGCCAACTGATTTAGCCACGCAATGGAAAAATCAACTGCCTGTACTGGCTACCCCCATTCTCCTGTGGCTTGCAGAACTGGCGACCATTAAGGCTGTGGAGGGCGCGCTTGCACCTGACTCCATGACCGTTGGCATAGGGCATCACAACCGGCACCTGGCCCCCACCCCAGTAGGGTTCACACTGCGAATCCACGCCACAGTGGTCAGCGCAACAGCAAAACAGATCGTGTTCGATGTTGAAGCGACGGATGGTACTGACCGCATTCTGGAGGGTACGCATACAAGAGCCATTGTTGATCGCAACAGCTTTGAGACCCGGATCAATCACAAGATTGCCGGTCGACAAGCATGATCCGTCTGCCGACACTGTCCGAAAAAAGCTCTTTGCTCATACCGCTGCTAGCGGGAGCTTCGTTATTGGGGTTGGCACCGGTTACTGTCAAAGCCCTGCCCTTTGACGCCGAAGTTCTGCATTCTATCGAGTGATACTCGCAGTACCGTTTATGGCAATGATCTGCTTGCTCAAACGCGAACAGATCAGCGCCCTCCCCAAGGACAGGCATTTTTATTGGCTCACCCTGCTGGCAGTCATATTCTTCTGCGCAGACCTCACCACCATGCACTTCGCAATCCAGTACACGGATGTAGCTATTGCCACGTTGCTCACCAACTGCGCGCCATTTTTTGTAGTGATCATGGGTTTGAGCGGTATCGTAGAAAAACCCAAGCGCCAGGAAGTGGCATGTCTGTTGTTGGCAATAAGCGGCATGTATGTACTATGCCTGATGGGGAAATCTACTCGCCATGATTATTGGGGCGAAGCGCTATCCTTGCTGGCAGCGTTATTTTATGCCGCCTATATAGTCACCATCAAAAAGGTCCGCACTTATAATTGCTCTCCATCCGTAATAATGCTGTACATCACCGCCGGATGCAGTCTTGTCCTGCTGCCAGTCTTTATCTTGTCTGGCGCGCCCTTGCCCGCCACGCTGAAAACCTGGGGGCTGCTCTTGATACTGGTACTGTGCGGCCAGGTCTTTGGCCAATTGCTTGTCACTTTATCACTCAAAAGCCTGTCTGCCTCTTTCAGTTCAATCGTACTGCTCCTGCAACCCATCATAGCCACTGTACTCTCATGGCTTTTACTCGGTGAGGTATTAACAAGTACTGAGCTAACAGGCATGACAATCGTACTACTGGCTATCGCTGCAAGCTCGCTGGATTTCAACAAGCACGCATCAACACCTTGAATCCGGCCCCCCTTGTTTGATGGAACGCTTGCCGATCGTCACGCCAATTAAATTGATCTCACCGCTCTGGCTAACCATGTCCGCCATAACCATCAGAGAACGCTGCTCTTGCTACCTCTCTTCTATTGACACAACACACCCTCAAATAAATTTAAAAATTGAGACAGGAATGAGCTGACAAGAAAAGAAGAACACTCCGCGTTGCAAATACGCCCAACTGCATAAAACCTAGAGACTTGCCCTCCTCTGAAAATAACAACTATGAAATTCACAAATATCGACATAGACTTATTGAGAACTTTGGTATTTGTCAGCAATGCACAAGGCTTCACCAAAGCGGCGCAGCAGCTATTTCGCACCCAATCTGCAATCAGCCTGCAAATCAAGAAGCTTGAGCAGTTTACCAACGCTCAACTATTGGAGCGCGGCAAGGTTATCCGCTTAACGCCTGCCGGGTTAAAGGTCTACGAGTACGCCGTCAAAATACTCGACCTCAATGATGACCTGGTTCGTTTATTCAATTTTGACACCTCACTTTACGAACTTAAAATCAGCCTGCCCGAATATCACGACCCGCACCTGATCAAAACCCTGCTGGGTAACCACAGGGTTACGTCCACCCACTTTGATTTTTTGAGCCTCTATTCCGATCAGGCGGCGAAACTGATCGGCCAACATCAGCTGGACATGGCCTTTATTCTTCATACCGAGCTGCCGGGAGGGATCGAGATTGTCAAAATCCCGTTAAGTTGGGTGTCCGCTACCGGGTCAGCCATTTATCAGGGCAACGCCATTGCCCTGGTGCTCCCCCCTGAAGGCAGCTTCATTCGCCTGATCGCGCAACAGGCCCTGAGTGAGCCCGCCCTGCCCTCAACGATCATCTGCTCAGCCAGTGAGCGCAACACCCTCACAGACGTGATGAGTGCAGGCAAGGGGGTTGGCGTAATGCCGAGCCATGCAGTCCCTGAAGAGCTGCACATCATCGTTGATGAGCGACTACCGCCCCTGCCAATTGCCAGACTGTTTATAAAACTGCCGGAGCATGCCGATATGCGAGTATTGCAACTGGCCTCGACCCTCGCAGACGCTTATCACGCCCAAGCGAGGTCTAACGAGTGCCAAGCATTTGCTTGAAGATATTCACCTTTTGAATGTCATTGGTTCCACCCGCTATCTTCATACCGGCTGCATCACGCACAAACTTGCCTATTTTCGGATCTGAATACCCCTGATGACCATAAATCTGCATCAGATGACCCGCCGACTCCACCAGGCGCAGTGCGGCCTGATACTTAACCGACGAGCACACCAACGAAGACTCAGGGTGTTTTTCTTCCAGCATCCGTAACGCTTCGTAGGTCAAGCTTCGACAGATGGTCGAAGACATCTTCATCCCCACCAGCTTGTCCTGCACATATTGAAACTCACCGATATTTTTCCCGAATGCCTGCCTGGAAAGGCTGCGCTGCATGCCCAATTGAGCCATGCGTTCAATAAGACCAGCGGCAATAACCCCATACAGCGCACGCTCGAATGAAATGATGTCGTGCAAAATATTCAAACCGCCGCCTTGAGCGCCAATAATATTGCACTCTGTAATGCTTACATTCTCGAGATCGATATCAGCTGTCGGGCTTGTACGAAGCCCTAGATTCATCTCCACAGGGCCGATACTGATACCTGGCACATTCAGATCCAAAAAGAACAAGGTGATGTCTTTTTTCACACCCAAGGCTGGAATACGCCCCGCCAGCAGGCCCATCGTTGCAACGGGAGCATTGGTTATATGGGTTTTCTTCCCGTTCAATAAGTACTGACCTGCGATTTTGACTGCGGCCAGTTGCATTTTCGATAAATCTGACCCGCCGCATTCCTCCGTCATTGCGGTTACTGCAATATCCCCTTTCAATAACCCGGGTATCCAGCGGCGTTTTTGTTCCTCGCCACCGTAATCACAGAGCAATCGCAAGGAACCAATATGACCCAGGCTCGTGATCAGGAAACCCAGATCTTCACACTCCCTGGCCACTTCTTCCAGGCATTCCACGCACTCAAGCCAAGTCCCACCCAAACCACCCAACTCAGAGCGCACGGGGATTCTCCAAAGGTCCATATCAGCCAACATTCGCCAACTGAATTCATCCAGTGTCCCTTCGCGGTCGTGGTGCAAGGCTCTTTCAGATACTGACTGCCCTACCTTTTTGAACAGGGTTTTATCAATCACTTTCCCACTGTTTGCCTGGAACATGACTACCTCTGCCTGCTACTAGGTTTTGAGGTTTTATGAACTATGCAGGCGTTTATGCCCAACGAGTTTTGATCATCCTGCGAATGTCCAAAACCAATACTGCACAAGCCTGGAGGTCATGGAGGTTCGTACTGAACCTTTAACCCGCTACGCTTCTCTATGACTGACAAGACCAAAACCTCATGGAGATTCATATGCTCAAGCCCCAGCACGCTGTTGTCATCGTACTTGCGGTCGGGCTGGCTGCCTGCGGTGAGAGTTCGACCCTGCAAGTGGCGGATGGCACCGGCCCATCGCCGAAACTGCCCGAACCCAACAAGACCCTGATCCCCACCGTCAATATCGCCCCGGCGATCGGCTGGGCCAATGGCGCCACACCCACCGCCGCTGCGGGCCTGAAGGTAGCCGCCTTCGCCGAGCACCTCGACCACCCGCGCTGGCTCTATGTGCTGCCCAATGGCGATGTGCTGGTAGCCGAAACCAACTCGCCGGCCAAACCGGATGACAGCAAGGGCATCAAGGGCTGGATCGCGGACAAGGTCATGGCCCGCGCCGGGGCCGGTGTGCCGAGCGCGAACCGGATTACCTTGCTGCGCGATGCGGATCACGACGGCGTGGCCGAAACCCGTACCGTATTTATCGAGAATCTGAATTCGCCCTTTGGCATGACGCTGGTGGGCAACGATTTGTATGTCGCAGACACCGACAAGCTGCTGCGCTTCCCTTATCAACCCGGCGAAGACCGCATCAGCGCCCAACCCGTCAAGGTCGCCGACTTGCCCGGCGGGCCGCTGAATCATCACTGGACCAAAAATGTGATCGCCAGCCCCGACGGCAAAAAACTGTATGTAACCGTCGGCTCCAACAGCAACGTGGGCGAGAACGGGATGGATCAGGAGCAAGGTCGCGCCGCAATCTGGGAAGTCGACCCGGCCACAGGCAGCCAGCGCATTTTTGCCTCCGGCCTGCGCAACCCCAACGGCATGGCCTGGGAACCTGTCACCGGCAAGCTGTGGACTGCGGTTAACGAACGTGACGAAATCGGCAGCGACCTGGTGCCCGACTACATCACGTCAGTGCAGGATGGCGGCTTCTATGGCTGGCCCTACAGCTATTACGGCCAGCATGTGGATGCGCGGGTCAACCCGCAAAACCCCGAACTGGTGGCCAAGGCCATTGCCCCGGATTACGCCGTGGGCCCGCACACAGCGTCGCTGGGCCTGAGCTTTGCCGAAGGCAGTAAATTGCCTGGCTTTACTGAAGGCGTCTTTATTGGCCAGCACGGCTCCTGGAATCGCAAGCCGCACAGTGGTTACAAAGTGATTTTCGTGCCCTTTGCCCAAGGTAAACCGACAGGCATGCCGATCGATGTGCTGAGCGGATTTCTCAACAAAGACGAAAAAGCCATGGGCCGGCCAGTGGGCGTGGTAATCGACAAGCAGGGGGATTTGTTGGTGGCCGATGATGTAGGCAACAAGGTTTGGCGGGTGTCGGGCCAGTAAGTAACTGGCAGAACGACCCTCACCCTAGCCCTCTCCCAAAGGGAGAGGGAACTGACCGCACGCGGCCTCAAGACCAGCACCAATCTACGCCCTCTCCCTCCGGGAGAGGGTTGGGATGAGGGGCTCTTGCCTTACGGCAACCGCGCCAGATGCTGCTCGGTCGGCAACACTCGCTTGGCATTCAGATAGGCTTTTTGCCAGTAGGCTTTGTTCAGGCTATCCAGCTTGACCGTACCGCCCGTGGCCGGTGCGTGTACAAAACGGCCTTCGCCCACATAGATCCCGGCATGACTGACCTGGGAGCCGCCATTGGTGGCAAAGAACAGCAGGTCACCGGTTTGCAGCTTGTCCTGGCCGATGTTCTGCGCCTGCATCACGATCATCTCGCGAGTGGTGCGCGGCAGCGAAATACCTGCGGCATCGTTGTACACATACTTGATCAGGCCGCTGCAATCAAAGCCCGAATCCGGTGTATTGCCACCCCAGCGATAAGGCGTGCCCACCAGACCCAAGGCGCGAAACAATACGTCTGCGGCTATGGGTGAAGTCTCATCGGCAGGGTTGATGAATACGACGGGCTTGGTGGGTACCGCAACCGGGGCCGGGCGGTTTGCGCAGGCACTGAGCAGTGCTGCTAGAGTCAAAAGTAGAGCTCGGGCCATGGTCGACATAAACAGAATGTTCCTGATTCTGGATACGGCAACTCAGGCCGCGAAACCCGAAGCCGCGACAGGAAGGACCCTCGCGGCTTCAGGAATTTAACAATGTCTCTGAATTCTAGCCCTTAGCGGCCGAACTTCAAGTAAGACATTAACTTTACTTGCGGGCGACTACGCTCGCAGGGGCCATCGCCAGGGCGCGTTTGGCCTCAATAAAGGTCTTGCTCCAGTAGCTGTCACCCAGGTTGTCAATCCGTACACCCCCGCTGCGACGGCTGCTGGAGTGGATAAACTGGTCATCGCCCAAGTAAATCCCGGCATGGCTCACACGGCCACGACCATTGGTGCTGAAGAACAGCAAATCACCTGGTTTCAGATTGTTTCGCGCGACCAACGGTGCTTTTACGTTGATCATTTCGCGGGTCGAACGCGGTAATTGCATACCGGCTTCTTCCTTGAACAGGTAGCCAATAAAGCCGCTGCAATCGAAGCCCGCTTCAGAGGTGCCGCCAAACCGGTAACGGGTACCGATCAAGGACATGCCGCGCTCAAGAATGCTGTCAGCCAGGGCCGGCAGTTCGTAAGGCTTGCTGTTGGAGGAAAATTCAGCCAGTTCTTTTTCGGTTGCCAGTTCTTCCTGATAAAGAGCGGAAGTTTGCGAGACCGAAGATGACTTTTGAACCTGAGCCTGGACCACTTGCTGCGACACTGGCGTGTGGGCAGCGCAACCAAACAACAGGGTGACGAGTGCGAGGGGCACGAGGGGTGCGAAGCGCTTTAGCATGGGCACGACCGTGGCTTATTAGAAAAAGTAGCCGCGACTATGCCTTCTATGATCCTCATTTGCAAATTCAATCGATCTAAATGTGACTTGATGGTTTTGTCGCGACATCTAAGGCTTTACACCCCTGACGATAGATTTTGCGCAAACAGCCCTTGGGCCGCGCAGGATTTCTGGCGCCTGAAAACTGCCAAAATTGGCTGCAGACCGCAGTTTTAAAGGGCTGAACTACCAGCCCAGGGTTTCTTTGAGGAAGGGAATGGTCAGCTTGCGCTGCGCTTGCAAGGACGCCTGATCGAGCCGCTCGAGCAAATCGAACAGGGCACTCATGCTGCGGGTGCCGCGGGTCAGAATAAAATGCCCGACTTCGTCGGTCAGGTGCAGGCCACGGCGCGATGCGCGCAGCTGCAAGGCCCGCAGCTTGTCTTCATCAGACAGGGGGCGCATCTGAAACACCAGCGCCATGGTTAGCCGGGACTTGAGGTCCGCCAGCTTGATCGGCAGTTCACGGGGCGAGGTGGACGCTGCAATCAACAGGCGCCGACCGCTGTCACGCAACCGGTTGAACAGATGAAACAGCGCCTCTTCCCAGTCAGCACGCCCGGCCACCGCCTGCAGGTCATCCAGGCAAACCAGTTCGTACTGCTCAAGGTTGTCGAGGATTTCTATGCCGCGGTCCAGCAACTCGGCCAGAGGCAGGTAAACCGCCGGCTCACCCATCTGCTCAAAACGCAGGCAAGCGGCCTGCAGCAGGTGCGTACGCCCCACGCCATGCTTGCCCCACAGGTAAATCAGGCTTTCTGTCCAGCCGGCGTCGGCTTCGCACAGACGTTCGACATAGCCGAGTGCAGCGGCATTGGCGCCTGGATAGTAATTTATGAAGGTAGCGTCATCACGCAGACGCACACCTAGGGGCAGCTGAATCGGTTTCATGCTGACTGAACAGTTCAAACGAACCGTTAGTGGCCTCTGTGTAAGGTTTGAAAAGTTTATACCCGTGTCGCTGGGCACACAATGTAACAGACCACGAGCAAAATCAAAGGTTTGCGTTAAGGTCTTGGATTGATTGGGCTTTTTCTGACGACCGAGAACCGCCTTGCGCGCATAAAAAAGCGGGGGCACCTCGCGATGCCCCCGCCCCGACACAGTGCCCCGGCTTACAACTGCGGGTCTTCACTGCCTTTATAGACCTGGGAGTCCTTGTACAGATCCTGCACATGACGCACCAGCACCATGATCACGGCCGCGACCGGCAAGGCCAGCAAGACCCCGGTAAAACCGAACAGCTCGCCGCCCGCCAGAATCGCGAAGATCACCGCCACCGGGTGCATGCCAATCTTGTCGCCCACCAGCAGTGGCGTAAGAACCGTGCCCTCCAGCGCCTGACCGACCATAAACACCGCCACGATGCCGAGCATCGGGTACAGATCCCCGCCAAACTGGAACAAACCGGCGACCAACGCCGCACCGATACCGACAATAAAGCCCATATACGGCACGATGGCCGCTACCCCTGCCATCAAGCCGATCAGCAGGCCCAACTCGAGGCCGACCAGCATCAGGCCTGCCGAGTAAATCACCCCCAGCGCCAGCATCACCAGCAACTGCCCGCGCACAAATGCGCCAAGCACGTCGTGACACTCCTTGGCCAGCGACACAATCTGCTCGGCCCGGGCGCGCGGCAACAAGCCACGAATCCTGGCCATCATGATGTTCCAGTCACGCAACAGGTAGAACGCCACCACCGGAATCAGCACCAGATTGGCCAAAAAGCCGATCAGCGCCAGGCTGGAAGCCGTGGCCTGGGACAAGACGATGCCAACAATGTCAGTGGCCTGCCCCATATGCTCGGTGATCGCGGCCTTGATCTTGTCGAACTTCCAGAAGCTGTCACTCAAACCGAACTTGGCCTGCACCCACGGCATTGCCGTGTGCTGCAACCAGTCGAGGATCTGCGGCGCCAGCTGATAGAGCTTCAACAGCTGCTTGGCCAGCAGCGGCACCAGTACCAGCAACAATGTCATCAAAATGACAGTGAACACGGTAAAGACCGCCACCACGCCCCAGGTTCTTGAAAGCCCGAACCTTTCCAGCCGGTCAACCACAGGATCGAACATATAGGCCAGGACGATCGCGACCAGAAATGGCGTGAGTATCGGATGCAGGAAATACACAAAAAGGGCGAACCCCAGCGCCACACCCCACCACACCCACCGTCGCGAATCAGCCATGAGCCACCCCATCCTTATATAAAGAAGACAAAAACCTACCAGCGAAATCGCAACTGCGCTGCCGGCGCCGCAGCCAGGCCTGGCGCCTGCCCAGCATCCGTCACTGCAGATACCTGCCCTGCCGGCACTTCCTGCAACTGCGCCAGCCCCAGTTGCGAGCGCAATTGCTCGGCACTGCCGTTGACCAGATACACAATACGATCACCGTCGACACGCTTAAGTTGCGCGCCAAACGGCTCAAGCAAATGCCCCAACTGGGCGTAGCGCTGCAACGTCATGCCCTGCACCTCCAGCAACTGCTCCGAGGACACCCCCGGCTTGACGGCATAACGCGGGGCCAGACGCTCGCTCACCGCCAGCATCACGGCATCCGCCAGGGCGGCCTGATCCGCTGCCTGAGCACTGCCCTGCTCCTGCTGGTCACCGACCCACAGGCGCCACTTGGCTGTCCACTTGCCATCGTCTTCACGGGCATGCACGGCCAGCAGGGCATCAGCCCCGTAACGCTCGGAAGCGTCCTTCAACGGGGCAGGGTTGCTGCCCTCAAGGTTTTCTGCGGTACCCACCAGCTGCTCACTCAAGTCTGCCAGCGGCAAGCGCAATGGCAAGCCACGATGCTGCGCGGCGCGACGCAACGGCTCGGCCACGGACTGACCGTCACCGACCAGACTCGAACCCTCGACCGAGTCGTTCAGCCACCAGCCGAGCAATGCCGGACGGTTGCTGCCCCACAGCGACAAACCAGCCTGGCGTAAAGCACGATCAGTGCTGACCGGGTCGAAATCGACCTGCAGGCTTTCCGGCGGGCCGGCGTCATAGCCAAACCGGCTGATGATTTGCTGCGGGTCCTTGCGAATCGCCTCAAGCCCGGGGCTTTGAAGCGCCTTGGCATCCCCGGTCAAACGCAACACCAGGGTCTCCAGGGCTTTTTGCGTGGCCTGGATACGCTCATCTGGTGACTGGCTGGCGACCGGCTCGCGGACCTGATACAGCCCCGTCAGAATTTCGGCATGACTGGCCAGGCTAAAAAAAGATAAACAGCCGACAGCTAAAAATTGGCTAAGACGCATGAAAGATTCCCGATGACAAAAAGCAGCCTGATAAGGACGCCATAAAAACACTCGAACAGACTTCAGACACGGCCACAGCCAAATCATTCACGCCCGCTTCGCGTTTTCACGCGGTAACAAAACTTCTCTATACCTTATACAGGCCCGCGCGCAGACCCAAGTACGACTAAAAAAGGTTTTTTTCGCCAGATATAACCCTGCCTGTCGGCCCGAGGATGGCCGCTGCCCTTCAAGCCTGATAAAATCGCGCGCCTTCGCAGACCGGCAACAGCCGGGCACCGTGCAAATGCTCTGCAGCACTCAAAGAGCACTGGCAAGCCTGCCCCCTGAACTCGGTCGATACCCCCGAATCCCCCCTAAAGGCCTGGATTATGAGCAAGCAACCATCCCTGAGCTACAAAGACGCCGGTGTAGACATCGACGCCGGTGAAGCATTGGTCGAACGCATCAAGAGCGTGGCCAAGCGCACTGCACGCCCGGAAGTGATGGGCGGCCTCGGCGGTTTTGGCGCCCTCTGCGAAATTCCGGCTGGCTACAAGCAGCCTGTTCTGGTTTCCGGCACTGACGGCGTCGGCACCAAGCTGCGCCTGGCGCTGAACCTGAACAAGCACGACAGCATCGGTATCGACCTGGTTGCCATGTGCGTCAACGACCTGATCGTATGCGGCGCCGAGCCTCTGTTCTTCCTTGACTACTACGCTACCGGCAAGCTCAACGTTGAAACCGCAACCCAGGTGGTTACCGGTATCGGCGCTGGCTGCGAACTGTCGGGTTGCTCCCTGGTGGGCGGCGAAACCGCTGAAATGCCAGGCATGTACGAAGGCGAAGACTACGACCTGGCCGGCTTCTGCGTTGGCGTTGTCGAAAAATCCGAGATCATCGACGGTTCCAAAGTAGCGGCCGGCGACGCCCTGCTCGCCCTGCCGTCCTCGGGCCCGCACTCCAACGGCTACTCGCTGATCCGCAAGATCATCGAAGTGTCGGGTGCCGACATCGAAAACATCCAGCTCGACGGCAAGCCGCTGACCGACCTGCTGATGGCGCCGACCCGCATCTACGTCAAGCCGCTGCTCAAGCTGATCAAGGAAACCGGCGTGGTCAAGGCCATGGCCCACATCACTGGTGGTGGCCTGCTCGACAACATCCCGCGCGTCCTGCCAAAAGGCGCCCAGGCCGTGGTTGACGTTGCCAGCTGGCAGCGCCCTGCCGTTTTCGACTGGCTGCAGGAAAAAGGCAACGTGGACGAGCACGAAATGCACCGCGTGCTGAACTGCGGTGTGGGCATGGTGATCTGCGTGGCCCAGGCCGACGTTGAAACCGCGCTGAACGTACTGCGTGAAGCGGGCGAGCAGCCTTGGGTCATCGGCCAGATCGCAACCGCCGCTGAAGGCGCTGCGCAAGTTGAGCTGCAAAACATCAAGGCGCACTAATGCCTGATACCTGTGATGTAGTGGTGCTGCTTTCCGGCACCGGCAGCAACTTGCAGGCCTTGATCGACAGCGATGACGTCAAGGCCAGCCCGGCAAACATCCGCGCGGTGATCTCCAACCGCGCAGACGCCTACGGCCTGCAACGCGCCAAAGACGCGGGTATCGATACCCGCGTACTGGATCACAAGGCATTCGAGGGCCGCGAGGCCTTCGATGCTGCACTGATCGAAGTCATCGACGAATTCAAACCGCAACTGGTGGTTCTGGCCGGGTTCATGCGCATTCTCAGCGCAGATTTCGTGCGTCACTATCAGGGGCGCCTGCTCAATATCCACCCCTCCCTGCTGCCCAAGTACAAAGGCTTGCACACCCATCAGCGGGCGCTGGAAGCGGGTGATGGCGAGCACGGCTGCAGCGTGCACTTTGTGACCGAGGAACTCGACGGCGGGCCTCTGGTCGTACAGGCAGTGATACCGGTAGAGTCCGATGACTCGCCACACAGTCTGGCGCAACGGGTTCACGCCCAGGAACACCGGATTTATCCGCTTGCAGTGCGCTGGTTTGCCGAAGGTCGCTTGTCTCTTGACGAGCAAGGCGCATTATTGGACGGTCAATTACTTGCGGCCAGCGGCCACTTGATACGAACCTAGGAGAACTTATGCGTCGTGCCCTGCTTCTCGCCCTTAGCCTGCTGGCTATTCCAGCAGTCCAAGCGGCCGATCTTCAGCCTTTCAAGGCCAGCTACACCGCAGACTGGAAACAGCTGCCCATGAGCGGTTCTGCCGAGCGCAGCCTGACCAAGAGCGACAACGGTATCTGGACCTTGAACTTCAAGGCATCGATGCTGGTGGCCAGCCTGAACGAAGAAAGCACGCTCAAGATCGAGAAAAACGCGCTGATCCCGCTCACCTACCACTTTGAACGTGGTGGCCTGGGTAAAGCGAAAAAGATCGATCTGGATTTCGACTGGGCGACCAAAATGGTCACCGGCACCGATCAGGGCGACGCAGTCAAAGTGCCTTTGCTCAGCGGCATGCTCGACAAGTCCACCTACCAGCTGGCGCTGCAGCGTGACGTAGAAGCCGGCAAGAAGTCCATGAGCTACCAGGTGGTTGACGGTAATGACGTGGACACCTATGACTTCCGCGTGATCGGCCCTGAAGTGGTTGAAACCAAGGCAGGCAAGGTCGACGCCATCAAGGTTGAGCGCGTACGCGACCCGACACAGAACAAGCGCATCACCGAAATGTGGTTCGCCAAGAACTGGGATTCGCTGCTGGTCAAACTGCGTCAGGTCGAAAAAGACGGCAAGGAATACAACATCATGCTGCTGGACGGCACGGTGAACGGCAAACCGGTCAAGGGCAACTAAGCGACACGCCTTTAGCTGCACGCCTCAAAAACCTCGCTTCGGCGAGGTTTTTTTTGGTTTGGAGCCCCCTGAAACATGAAACTTTTGTCATAAAACTATCGGCCAAATCCGTAAACAGCCCGGTTTACAAGGGCTGCAGCGTTTAGCTCTGTTTAACAAGATGACAGTGCGACAATCAGCTATTTACTTAGGAAGCTAACAAATTCTATAAAGAAGTCCTGCGACGCCTTGCCGCAGGCCCTCATCAGAATTTGGAGCAAGCAGATGACTATCAAAGTAACTGAGCGCGACGATTCACGTATGTTCCACCAACTGGTAGCCCACGGAGTCCACCTGTGGGATGTGCATCAAGAAGACATACTGGTAGGCATGTTCCACCGCGAGAGCGACGCTCACAGCTACAAGGCTGAGCTGGAAAAGCTGGAAGCGCAGAAACGCCAGGCCTGAACCACGGCAATTACAGTCTTGAAAAACACAAACCCCGCCGAAGCGGGGTTTGTTGTATCTGCTATCAAAACCTCGACACTCAAGCGAAACTGCCTACGGCATAAAGTATAAAATATTTACCAACGACAATCTTCATACCAATAACAAACATATATCACCCCCCCAAAAAAGAGCGTCAAATATAACTGCCTTTCCACTGCAAACCAACAAAGCTCGACGCCCAGTGTTGTTTATCCCTACTTCAAAGCACCGATCATATTTCGCAAAGAATAAAAGCCTGCAAACAATATTACTAGATAAATGTTACAACTTCAAAACTCTACCATTTGACACTAAACACAAGAAAAAGCCAAGATTCGGCCGCAGAGCCAAATGATGCGACCCGCCATATACCCTGTAACAACCTTACACTTAAATCACAACCAAATTATTTGTAGCACTTCTAAAAAGCAAAAGGAAATAATCTTGACCGGAATACCGTCCATTGCACCTTACACAATGCCAACCACATCGGAACTCCCTAAAAATACTGCTCATTGGACAGTCAATCCGGAGCGAGCAATTCTGCTTATTCATGATATGCAACAATACTTTGTCCAGCCATTCAAAGAAAAACATCGCGACCAACTTATACACAACATTACTACTCTCTGCTTGAGAGGCAGAGAGCTGGGCATCCCTATCGCGTATACAGCACAACCCGGAGACATGACCCCTGAACAAAGAGGTTTACTAATCGATTTCTGGGGACCTGGGATGAAGGTAACTCCAGAGGATCGCAACATAGTAAAGGAATTGACCCCCACACCCGATGACTGGATTTCAACTAAATGGCGTTACAGTGCATTCTTTCGCTCAAACTTGCTAAACCGTATGCAAGAAGCTGGTCGCGATCAATTAATAATTTGCGGAGTCTATGCGCACATTGGTGTTTTGTTTACCGCCGTGGAGGCTTTTACCAATGATATTCAGACATTTCTTGTCGCTGATGCCGTTGCCGACTTCTCTCAAAAGCACCACCTTCAAGCCCTAGAGTATGCAGCACAGCGATGCGCCATGGTTTGCACAACTGCGGAGCTATTTACATGACAAACCATGAAATCTCAAACGCCCCATTACTGACACATATACTTTCATCACACCCCCCTGCATTTGCTCTGATCTATCGTCCGGCATCAACGAGCGGCGACAGGGTCGACATATTTACGGGAACCATTGAACACCTGCAAGGGCTCTCCGAGCTTTCCAGATTCCATTGTGCAGAAGCCTCTCACGGCAGCACACATAAAGTACTGACGATCATTCCGTATCGTCAAATAACAGAAAGAGGCTTTGAGTGCATCGATGATAAGCAACCCTTGATTGCACTTAAAATAGAAAATACAGACACGCGGACAAAACATCACATTCTGAAAACAATTCCCGATACAGATTTTACGCTGAGCGACGAGCACTACGATGTTGACGATGACACTTATGCAAAGACAGCATTAAAAATAATTAAAGATGAAATCGGGATGGGCGCAGGCTCTAATTTTGTATTAAAACGTTCATTTATGGCATCCATTGCAGATTTTACTGTTCGAAAAGGTCTCACACTTTTCCGCCGCCTGCTACAACAGGAAGTAGGGACGTATTGGACGTTCATTGTATACACAGGTGACCGAATTTTTGTTGGTGCAACGCCTGAGCGCCATATCACAATGGAGAATAATACGGTCACCATGAACCCCATCAGTGGGACCCATAGATACCCTGCTTCGGGGCCGAACGTTGAGGGCATACTGGATTTTTTGGCCGATCACAAGGAAGCCGAAGAGCTGTATATGGTTGTGGATGAAGAACTGAAGATGATGGGCAGCGTCTGTACTGACGGTGGCACACTGCAGGGCCCCTACCTGAAGCCGATGACTCATCTAGCCCACACCGAATACTTCATCAGGGGACACTCTAAGTTACCATTATGGGAGATACTACAAAAAACCTTATTTGCACCAACGATTACAGGCAGCCCCCTCGAAAACGCATGCCGTGTCATTAAAAAATACGAGCCCCAAGGTCGAGCTTACTACAGTGGAATAATTGCACTACTAAGCCAAGACAAAGACGGTGGTGACTCCATGGACTCATCAATACTGATTCGTACTGCAGACATCAATATGCAAGGACGAGTACAAGTCTCTGCAGGTGCCACACTAGTCAGAAACTCTAACCCCTATTCAGAAGCCATCGAAACTCGGACCAAAGCATCAGCTTTAATTTATGCACTACAAGGCATAACAGCAGAAGCAACGAATAAATCACTCCATGACTACCAAAAACTCTCTACTCACCCCAGCATACTTTCAGCACTAAAGAAACGAAATGAATACCTATCGGTTTTTTGGCAAACATCTACCCACAAGCGCGCCCGCCCTAAAAAACACTTCAAAGGACTTAAAGCTTTAGTTATAGATGCTGAAGACATGTTCACATCCATGATTTGTCACCAGCTAACTTCACTTGGCTTTTCAGTATCCGTAACCAATGCAAGACACTCTATTACTTACCTTGATCACGACGTGTTCGTACTCGGCCCTGGCCCAGGCGACCCCAGAGATAGGCATGACCCTAGGATAAATAATCTCCACACTATCGTTAACACACTCATTGATAAACAGCACCCGTTTTTGGCCATTTGTCTAAGTCACCAGATATTGTGCACGCATCTAGGTTTGGAAATAATACGCAAGGAAATTCCAAATCAAGGAACGCAAAAAGAAATCAATCTGTTTGCCTCACAAACTAAAGCTGGATTTTACAACACATTCACGGCGATGACCTATCGCTCAAAAATACATCTCGCTGCGGGGTTAAACCTTCAGCTAAGCCGTGACATTAATACGGGGGAGATACACGCGTTACGCGCACCCTTTTTTTCATCCTTTCAGTTCCATCCAGAATCCATTTTAACTCAACACGGCACTCAGATATTGAGCAAGGCCCTGTGCAGGATACTTAAATAACACCGCCCTGTTACTCCCCCCTAAAAAGGTTATAAACAATGTGTCAGACACCCATCGTGCAGCGAGCGAACAGACAAGCATGGCTAGGATTAATTACTATTTTAGGTCTCGTTGCATTGGTCGCAATGGATGGCTCAGTTTTGTATTTAGCGATGCCCAAAATTACATCTGCATTGGCGCCCAGCGCGGATCAAACACTATGGATTCTAGACATTTATGGTTTTATCGTAGGCTCACTTTTGGTGGTATTCGGCAATATTGGCGACCGTTATGGTAGGTTAAAACTTATCATGGGGGGGGCAATGATCTTTGGCATTGCATCCATCGGTGCAGCACTTTCAACCACGCCTGAGGGCCTGATCGCCTTCAGAGCACTGATGGGGGTCGGCGGGGCTACGCTGCTGCCTTCTGGGCTGGCTATTATTAGCAATCTGTTTCCCAACCCCAAGCAGCGCGCACACGCAATCGGAATATTTGCGGCCACTTTCGCAGGAGGTTTTGCTGTCGGTCCACTGATCGGCGGTGTGCTATTAAATAATTTTAATTGGGGTGCAGTATTCCTTATCAACGTGCCCGTCGTTCTGATTTTCTTGCTGTCTGCGCCTGTGTTATTGAATGAAGTTCGCGCTCAATCAACGTACACAATTGATGTACCAAGCCTTGCGCTCTCGTTTACTGGGTTTTTGTTATCCACATATTCACTCAAAACAGCAGCAGCTTACGGAATATCGACCCATCAACTTCTTTCTGGCCTGATAGGCATCTTTGGTCTCGTTTTATTCATCCGTAGACAGCGGCGTATCGTTCACCCATTGATTGATGTCAGTCTGTTTACTGACAGGGTGTTCACTGTCGCAATATTGACGGGTTTTTTGTCTCTAGTTGTCTGGTCTGTGAGCGGATATTTGGCAGGTGTCTATATACAGTCAGTGCTAGGGCTTAATGTTTTTGCCACTGCACTGCTCACATTACCCGGGGCACTGGTCCTCACTGCCAGCTGTATCTGGACAAGCAAAATAGTTGAAATAATCGGGAAAAAATGGGCGCTTATCATGACTCACTTGCTGATCAGTTGTGGAATGATATTGTTGCTTCTGACAGACATCCAACGTGGCGCCGGTCTTTACATAGCTTCCACGATGATTGCGGGTATCGGATATGGCCTGTCCTTTAGTTTGGTTGCAGAGATTGCAATTTCTGCAGCCCCACAGGAAAGAGCAGGCGCTGCCGCAGCTATTGCAGAGACCAGTAACGAGATAGGCAATGCTATTGGAATTTCCGTTCTTGGATCACTCGCAGCACTTTGGTTCCGCCTAGAGGGACCTGACATTGCAGGCACTTTAAACGAAACACTCGACACATCCGGGCTGACTATAGAAACCATAGTTCAAGCACAAAACGCGTTCTTGACAGGCATGCACATCGTGGTAGCTGTTGCGGGCTCTCTTACTTTGGCAGCAGCTCTACTTGCTGCTTTCTGGCTCCCAAAATCACTCTCTGAACAGTAAATCTAAAAACTCATATAACTCCTATAAAAAAACTATTCAGGAAACGAATTCATGAGTTTGGCAAGCATCGTAGCAACTACTATGACCCACTATGCAGACAGCCCTGCCCTTGGAGAACGGCACTACAGCTTCATTACGAACAACATTACCAAAGAAGTACATTCACAATTATCACTCAGCTATACAACTGTCACTTACTCTGAACTCTGGCAGCGGGTAAGCTTCTTGGCTGCAGAACTATACCATCGCCCCTATGCCCCTATAACCGCGGGTTGTTCGGTCGCATTTCTCGCCTTTACCAGCGGAGACTACGTAACACTTGATCTAGCGTGCATTTATCTAGGCGCAGTCACTGTTTCGCTTCAAACCAATGCTTCTGGGGATTATATAAATTCAATACTAAATGAAAGTGCACCACTGATCATTGCAGTCAGCATTGACCACTTGGACGCGGCTATCGATGCAGCACTAAATACCTCCTCAATTAGTAGAATAGTGCTTTTAAATTATTACCCGGCTGTTTCCGAACATGCCGCCAAACTTTCAACTGCTCGCCGTCGTCTGAGCGAACACTCCAGCACTGTATCTATTGATTGCCTAAACGAAATGATAACCGCAGGTAAATCCCTACCTGATGCCCCTTTATACAACAGTCCTGACGCAGATGACGAGCTGTCAATGTTGATCTACACTTCTGGCAGCACTGGCACACCCAAAGGAGCGATGTACACGCAAAAGCTGGCATCAGGAATGTGGGGCGGATCATGGGCCACTATTTTCTCTAAAGAACCCCCTATCAGCTTTCACTATATGCCGATGAGCCACGTTGCTGGGCACTCCTCACTAAAAAGTACCCTAGCGAGAGGAGGAACGTGCTACTTCACTGCTAAAAGCAATCTTTCAACCTTGCTTGAAGACATCTCGCTGTGCAGACCGACTGAATTATCGTTAGTACCACGGATATGCGAACTCATAAGCCAGACATATCAACTGGCACTCATCAAACATAATGTCGCACAGGGAGATCCCAAAGCTTCTTCTATTTTAGAGCATATACGCACCAACACTTTGGGCGGAAGAGTTGCATGGGCCAGTTGCAGCTCAGCTCCGCTGCCCGAGACATTGAAAAAATTCATGGAAACATTATTGAATATCCCTATCCATAATGTTTACGGCTCAACAGAAGCTGGTGCTATCTGGATAGATAATGAACTTCTAAACCCTCCAGTTTTGAATTTCAAGCTGATTGACGCGCCTGAACTTGGTTACTTCACCACTGACCTGCCATTTCCACGCGGCGAGCTTTTACTGAAAACGCTATCGATAATTCCTGGCTATTACAAACGGCCCGATCTGGCAAATGAACTTTTTGATGAACAAGGGTATTACAAAACAGGAGACATTGTAGCGCAGACCGGCTCACATCGACTGGAATTCGTGGACCGACGTAAAAATATCTTAAAACTATCCCAAGGTGAATTTATAGCAACTTCGCAACTGGAAACTCTGTATTCTGCAATTCCAGAAATTCAAAACATTTACATTTATGGAAAAGGTGAGTGGTCTTATTTCTTAGCCGTTATTATTCCTTACAACGACCTGACAGAGCACCTCGATGAAAAAACCGAAGTAATCAAACAGTTTTTCATGAACGCCATTCGTCAGCACGCAAAAACAAACAAACTTCGCAGCTATGAAATCCCGCGAGACGTGTTGATTGACTAGACGCCCTTCACTCAACTGAATGGGCTACTCTCTGATCATGGAAAACCCATGTGGCCCAAGCTTCGACAGAAATATGCGCTGCATTTTGAAAATCTGAACAGCCAGCTAATTTCACAAGAACGAGTCAAGCTTCGTAACCTGCATCAGCAAGTTGACATGCTACCTGTACTCGAAACGTTGAAAAATGCGGTGTGCAGTCTTGTGGGCGGAACGGTTGAAACGATAAGCCCCGAAGCACAATTCAGAGACCTTGGAGGAGACTCCATATCGGCCGTCAATCTAGCTACTCTGCTGTCTGACATTTATGCCATCAACGTCCCTGTTGATCTTTTGATCAGTCCCGGTTACGACCTGAAGTATATTAGCGAGTACATTGAGAAGGCTTTGCAAACTCACCAATCTCGCCCTTCTTGCGAATCAACTCATAGTCTGACCCCCTTCACGTACCATGCAAAAGACCTTCAGCTTGAACATTTTATCAATCCGGATATTTTACATAAGGCTCACACGTTAAACACATCGCCCCATCCAGCCAAGACCATCTTATTAACAGGCTCATCCGGCTATTTAGGCAGATTCTTGGCCCTGCAACTGCTAAAAACACTTGGCGAGCAAGGTGGCACGTTAATTTGTGTCGTCCGCGCAAAGGATATACAGACTGCAAGCAGGCGATTCCAAGAGTCTTTCGGTCGAGGTGACTCGGTAATATCTCGAAAAGTAAGGGCGTTATCCAAATTGCATTTGGAAGTACTGGCGGGTGATATTGGCGAACCAAAATTCGGGCTGGATGAAGCCACTTGGGAAAGGCTGAGCAGTGAAGTTGATTCTATCTTTCATGCCGCTGCACTGGTCAATCACCTCCTCCCCTATAGCAGCCTCTTTAATGCCAATGTAAATGGAACGAGTGAGATTATTAGTCTGGCTCTCTCGCACCACCTCAAACCTATCGTGTTTCTTTCAAGCATCGCTGTAGCTTCCTTAGTAGGTGCCCAGCCGACATTAGATGAGGATATGGACATTCGGCTTGCAGCCCCTGTCGTTGAGGCTCGCGATACATATGCCGTCGGGTATGGGCTCAGCAAGTGGGCTTGTGAGGTCTTACTTAGGGAAGCAAACAGTCACTACGGTCTACCTGTAACCACATTCCGCTCAAGTATGATTCTCGCTCACAGTTCTTATCCAGAGCAATTAAACATCCCGGATATGTTTACCCGCCTTCTACTAAGTTTGGTAAAGACAGGTGTTGCCCCGCAGTCATTTTATCGCCAGGTTGAAAATGAGCAGAAACCTCATTACGACGGTCTGCCTGTCGATTTTACAGCCAACGCAATCGTCCGCATTGGGCTGGATCAGCAGAAGAATTCGTATCGTTCAATTAACTTGGTGAACAGTCATAATGATGGCATTTCATTGGACACCGTTGTCGACTGGCTGAGCGAATTGGGCATTAATATCAGAAAAATCTCTGAATATGCAGACTGGCATCAACAATTCGAAAGAAAACTTCTCGCCCTACCCAAAAGCCTGCAGCAACATACCTCACTGCCTTTGATTCATAGCCTCAGCGAACCCGCTGAAGTCATTTCGGGTTCAAAAATTTCGTCAAAGCGTTTGCAGGAGACTTTTCAAGCTGTGAGCTCAGACATGGTTACAGTCCCACACCTGTCCAAAACACTTATTCACAAGTATCTAACAGACTTGCAATCTTTAGGGCTTCTGAATCAACGTTCCCTGGCAACTACAAAAAAACCTTAACTGCGCTCAGACAATAAATGTACATGCTGATACAACAAACCCCGCCGAAGCGGGGTTTGTTGTATGCGGGCTCAAGATATTCTTGTAGCAGCTGCCGTAGGAACGAGGCTGCGTCCGAGTGCGTAGCGCTCGTAAAACCTGCACCCGCTGTTTAACTGAAATAACCGAGGCTTCAGGCTTTACGACGGCTACGCCGCCGGACGCAGCCTCGTTCCTTCGGCAGCTGCTACGGCGTTTTTCGTTGCTGTCAGAATTTTTCGGTTACCACATCAGGTCATCAGGAATCTGGTATGCCGCGTACGGATCGTCTTCTTCCGGGGTTTTCGGCTCAACCAGGATGTTCAGCTGCACGATCCGGCGCGGGTCGCGCTCCTGGATCTTCAACGCCGCCTCACGGGGGATGACTTCATAGCCGCCCTGGTGCTGCACGATCGCCAGCGAGCCATTGGCCAGTTTGTTGCGCATCAGGGTGTTTACCGACAGGCGCTTGACCTTCTTGTCGTCAACGAAGTTGTAGTAGTCCTCGGTGTTCAGCTTGGGCAAGCGCGACACTTCGATCAATTGCTTGATCTGCGCAGCACGGGCCTTTTGCTCGACCTTTTCCTGCTGCTGGCGGTTCAGTTCCTGGTCGCGCTTGACCTTCTCGGCCTTGGCCTCGGCAGCCAGGCGCTGCTGGGTGTCGTCCAGCTCGATCTGGCCCTTGTGGGCCAGGCGCTGCTGCTTCTGTTTTTCTTTGCCGGCCTGCTTGGCCTGCTTCTCGTTGACCAGTCCGGCTTTGAGCAACTGGTCGCGTAGGGAAATGCTCATCTACTTACTCACTTAGGCAAACTCAGCCGCAGCTGGGCAAATTCTTTTCCTGGCGCTTGGCTTCGCCCCACAGGGCGTCCAGGTCTTCAAGGGTGCAACTTTCAATGGGACGCAGGGTATCGCGCAATGCCTGCTCGATAAACCGGAAACGTCGATCAAATTTTGTATTGGCGCCACGCAAGGCGGTTTCGGGGTCCACTTTAAGATGACGGGCCAGGTTGACCACGGAAAACAGCAGGTCGCCTATTTCCTCATGAATGGCCGACGAATCGTTGCCAGCCATGGCCTCCAGCACTTCGTCCAGCTCCTCTCGTACCTTGTCCAGCACCGGCAAGGCTGCTGGCCAGTCAAAACCGACCTGGGCGGCGCGCTTTTGCAGCTTGGCGGCACGGGACAACGCCGGCAGGGCTACTGGCACATCATCCAGCAAGGACAACTGCTCGGGGGTTGCAGATTTTTCTGCGCGCTCCTCGGCCTTGATCTCATCCCAGCGTACCTTGACCTGTTCTTCGCTCAGGCGCGGCACATCCAGCGGCGCATACAGGTCGCCAGTTGGAAACACATGGGGGTGACGGCGGATCAGCTTGCGGGTGATGCTGTCGATCACCGCGGCAAATTCGAAACGGCCTTCTTCGCGGGCCAGCTGGCTGTAATACACCACCTGGAACAGCAAATCGCCGAGTTCACCCTGCAGGTGCTCGAAGTCGCCCTGCTCGATCGCGTCAGCAACCTCGTAGGCTTCTTCAAGGGTGTAGGGCACGAGGGAGGCATACGTCTGCTTGATATCCCACGGGCAGCCATATTGCGGATCGCGCAGGCGGGCCATAAGGTGAAGCAGGTCGTCGAGGTTATACATCTGTAATCCTTTGGCACACGCTAACCACACCCTGTGGGAGCGGGCTTGCTCGCGATGTGAACACCCCCGACTCACCGAGGTGATGCAATCGCGAGCAAGCCCGCTCCCACAAAGGATCAGCGCGGCTCGCTGCGCCCGATCCGGCGGGTTTCAATGATGTTCGGCAGTTGCGAGATACGCCCCAGCAAGCGCCCCAGCGCGTCCAGCCCCGGAATCTCGATGGTCAGGGTCATCAACGCCGTGTTGTTTTCCTTGTTCGAGCGGGTGTTGACCGCCAGCACGTTGATCCGCTCGTTGAGCAGCACCTGGGAAACGTCACGCAGCAAACCGGAACGGTCATAGGCGCGGATCTCGATATCCACCGGATACGTCGAAACCGGGATCGGCCCCCAGTTGACCTGGATCATCCGCTCAGGCTCACGGCTGCCCAGTTGCAGCACCGAGGCGCAGTCCTGGCGGTGGATGCTGACGCCACGGCCCTGGGTGATGTAACCGACGATCGCATCCCCCGGCAACGGCTGGCAGCAGCCGGCCATCTGGGTCAGCAGGTTGCCGACGCCTTCGATCTGGATATCGCCGCGCTTGCCCGGCTTGTAGCCCGTGGCCTTGCGCGGGATCAGCTCCATCTGTTCGCTGCCGCGCTCGGGCTCGACCTGTTGCTGGGCCAGGTTGATCAACTGCGCCAGGCGCAAGTCGCCCGCGCCAAGCGCCGCGTACATGTCCTCGGCGGTGCGCATGTTGGCCTTGTCGGCGAGCTTCTCGTAGTCCACCGCCGGCAGGCCCAAACGGCCGAGTTCGCGCTCGAGCATGGTCTTGCCGGCCGCGACGTTCTGGTCGCGGGCCTGCAGCTTGAACCAGTGGACGATCTTGGCCCGCGCCCGCGAGGTGGTGACATAGCCCAGGTTCGGGTTCAGCCAGTCGCGGCTCGGCGTACCGTGCTTGCTGGTGATGATCTCGACCTGCTCACCGGTCTGCAGGCTGTAGTTGAGCGGCACGATGCGCCCGTTGATCTTGGCACCACGGCAGTTGTGGCCGATTTCGGTGTGCACCCGGTAGGCAAAGTCCAGCGGCGTCGCCCCTTTGGGCAAGTCGATGGCATGCCCGTCCGGGGTAAAGATGTATACCCGGTCCGGCTCGATATCGACCCGCAGCTGATCGGCCAGCCCGCCGATATCACCCAGCTCTTCGTGCCATTCCAGCACCTGGCGCAACCACGAGATTTTCTCTTCGTACTGGTTAGACCCGGCCTTGACGTCGGTGCCCTTGTAGCGCCAGTGCGCGCAAACCCCCAGCTCGGCCTCTTCGTGCATGGCGTGGGTGCGGATCTGCACCTCCAGCACCTTGCCTTCAGGCCCGATCACGGCAGTGTGCAGCGAGCGGTAGCCGTTCTCCTTGGGGTTGGCGATATAGTCGTCGAATTCTTTGGGGATATGCCGCCACAGGGTATGAACGATGCCCAGCGCGGTGTAGCAGTCGCGCATTTCCGGCACCAGAACCCGCACCGCACGCACGTCATAGATCTGGCTGAAGGCCAGGCCCTTGCGCTGCATTTTGCGCCAGATCGAGTAGATATGCTTGGCTCGGCCGCTGATGTCGGCGTCGGTCACCCCGGTGGCTTCCAGCTCGGTACGCAGCTGGTTCATCACATCGCTGATAAAGCGCTCGCGGTCGAGGCGGCGCTCATGCAACAAGGTGGCAATTTGTTTGTACTGCTCGGGTTCCAGGTAACGGAAGGACAAATCCTCCAGTTCCCACTTGATATGGCCGATGCCCAGGCGGTGCGCCAGTGGCGCATAAATATCGAACACCTCTCGGGCGACGCGGTTGCGCTTTTCGTCCGGGGCGTTTTTGACAGCGCGAATCGCGCAGGTACGTTCAGCCAGCTTGATCAGTGCCACGCGAACGTCATCAACCATCGCTACCAGCATCTTGCGCAGGTTTTCGACCTGGCCCTGGGAGCCCAGCACCATTGACTGACGCGGGCTGAGGCTGGCACTGATGGCCGCCATGCGCAGTACACCGTCAATCAGCTTGGCCACTACCGGACCGAAGCGCTGACTGACCGCCGGGAGCTGAATCTGACCTTCACGCACGCCGCGATACAAAATTGCCGCTACCAGGGAGTCCTGATCCAGTTTCAGATCGGCCAGGATCTCGGCAATTTCCAACCCGGTACGAAAGCTCGATGTGCCTTCAGTCCACAGGTTTTTCGCGGCATTGGCTTGCTGCTCGGCCTCGCGTGCAAACTCGCACGCTTCTTTCAAGGCTTCACGGTCCAGCGCCACATCGACACTCACCGCATGATCGAGCCATGCCTCGAGGTTGAGACTGCCGTCGGTGTTGATCGGCTGGTGTGCTCTGACCTGTACCATCTTGCTTACCTTCCCTACAGCGCACGTCTGGTGCGCCGAAATCACAGGCCCTAATCCCAACCCGCGCTACAGGGCATCACTGCGCGGGTTGCGGGCCCGTTGAAATAGACAGACATCCTAGTCTGCTTCAAATAACGCCATCGCCTCGACATGAGCTGTTTGCGGGAACATGTCGAGGATTGCGGCACGTTTTAACCGGTAACCCTGTTTCATCAATTCAACCGTGTCGCGCGCCAGCGTGGCCGGGTTGCACGACACATACACCAAACGTTTGGCGCCCAGGCCAGACAGCTTGCGTACCACCTCATAGGCACCGTCGCGGGGCGGGTCAAGCAGCACCGCACTGAACCCCTTCTTGGCCCAGCCTGCATCCACCAGCGGCTGCGACAGGTCGGCCTGAAAAAACACTGCATTATGCAGGCTGTTACTGACCGCGTTTTGCGCTGCGCGTTCGACCATGGTCGCAACACCTTCTACAGCCACCACTTCGCGGACCTGTTTAGCCAGTGGTAATGCGAAGTTACCCAGCCCACAGAACAAGTCAAGAATCCGTTCGTCAGCTTGTGGTGCAAGCCACTTTATGGCCTGGGCCACCATTGCTTCATTGACGCCGGCATTGACCTGGACAAAGTCCCCGGGACGATACGCCAGCTCCAGGTCCCACTGTTCCAGACGATAGCCCAGCGCACGGGTCAGATCGACCGGTTGCGGCCCGTCTTCACCCTGCAGCCACAATTGGGCGTTATGGGTGATGCAAAAATTCTGCAATACGTTCATGTCGGCATCACTGAGCGGCGCCATGTGCCGCAACAGCACGGCAATCGCCGAGCCGCTGAACAACTCCACATGGCCCAGGGCCTTGGGGTTGCCCAGTTGACGCAACATGGCAGGCAGCCCCGTCATGATAGGTTGCAAGGCCTGTACCAGAACCAAACAGTGATCAATGGCGACGATATCCTGGCTACCTGCAGCCCGAAAACCCACTTCCAGATGCTTGGCCCGCGCATCCCAACGCACCGCGATGCGCGCCCGGCGGCGATAGCCGAACTCGGGGCCGGTCAAAGGTGCTGCCCACTCTTGAGGTTCGACACCAGCCACGCGGGACAGTTGCTCGGCCAGCATGCGCTGTTTCAGTGCAAGCTGCTCTTCATGGGGCAAATGCTGCACGCTGCAACCGCCGCACTTGCTTGCATGGACACAGGGTGCCTCGCGACGGATCTCGCTGGCCTTGAAAACACGCTCGGTACGCGCCTCAACGACTTTGCCGTGGGCGCCCAGCACCCGCGCTTCAACTTCTTCACCGGCCAGCGCACCCGCGACAAACCAGGTACGCCCTTCAATAAAGGCAATACCGCGACCGTCGTTAGCCAGGCGCTCGATATTCAAACGCTGTTTCTTGCCCGTGGGCACTTGCGCAGCCTTGGTGCCGCCAGCAGGCTGGAAGCGCAGGCCTCTCTCTTGCTTGGCCATCAGTTGGGTGCGTCGTAGATGCCGGTCGACAAGTAACGGTCGCCCCGGTCACAAATGATCGCGACCATCACCGCGTTTTCGACTTCCTGGTTCAGGCGCAACATTGCCGCCACCGCCCCGCCCGAGGACACGCCACAGAAAATGCCTTCTTCGCGGGCCAGGCGACGGGTGACGTCTTCGGCTTCGCGCTGGGCCATGTCGACGATGCGATCAACGCGGTCGGCCTGATAGATTTTTGGCAGGTATTCGGTCGGCCAGCGGCGGATACCCGGGATGGCAGCGCCTTCCATCGGCTGCAAACCGACGATCTGCACGCCCGGGTTTTGCTCCTTGAGGTAGCGCGACACGCCCATGATGGTGCCTGTGGTGCCCATCGAACTGATGAAGTGGGTGATGGTACCGTTGGTCTGGCGCCAGATTTCCGGGCCGGTGCCGGTGTAGTGCGCCTCGGGGTTGTCACCGTTGGCGAACTGGTCGAGCACTTTACCCAGGCCCTTGGCCTGCATCTGGTCGGCCAGGTCGCGGGCACCTTCCATGCCCTCTTCCTGGCTGACCAGGATCAGTTCGGCACCATAGGCGGTCATGGCCGCCTTGCGCTCAGCGCTGGAGTTGTCGGGCATGATCAGGATCATCTTGTAGCCCTTGATCGCCGCCGCCATCGCCAGGGCAATGCCGGTATTGCCCGAAGTGGCTTCGATCAGGGTATCGCCGGGCTGGATCTGGCCGCGCGCTTCGGCGCGGGCAATCATCGACAGAGCCGGACGGTCCTTGACCGAGCCTGCAGGGTTATTCCCTTCGAGCTTGAGCAACAAGGTGTTGGAGGTGTTCCCGGCCAGGCGCTGCAAGCGCACCAGAGGGGTGTTGCCGACGCAATCGGCGATAGTTGGGTACTGCAATGTCATGGCGTATTCGCAATCCAGACCGCGGGGCCGCACATCATACCGACAAACGCCCGGAGCCCATATCACGCAAAGTGTGGTGCTTATGGTTAAAGGCTATAAGCGCCGCAAGCCCTTCACAATAATTCCTGTGGGAGCCGGGCTTGCCCGCGATGCTGACACCGCGCTCTGTCAGTTAAAACGGGCTGATACCCTCGCGGGCAAGCTCGCTCCCACAGGGATGTATGCATACCGGCGGCCAGAGCGTTTACACCACATGCCCTGCCGGCAAACGAACATGCACCCGCAACCCTCCAGCATGGTTCTCGGCCCACAAACTGCCGCCCTGCAGGCGCAGCGCATTGCGCGCAATGCTCAGGCCCAGGCCAAAGCCGCCATCCCCAGGGCGCGACCCGTCGAGGCGGGTAAAGGGCGCAAAAATCCGCTCCAGTTCTTCAGGCGCCACCCCGCCGCCCTGATCGTCGAGCCACAGATGCCACATGTCGCCTTCGCGCTGGCCGCTGAGGCTGACGATGCCGTCTGGCGGTGAATGGCGGATGGCATTGCGCAGGATATTCTCCAGCGCCTGGGCCAGGCTGTTGAGGTGCCCGCGCACCCAGCACTGCTCATCCACCCGGCAAGGCAGCCGCGATTGCGGCCAGCCACTTTCAAAGCGGGCATTTTCGGTGAGCATTTCCCACAACGCCTGCACCTGGATGTCTTCCACCGGCAGCGGCCCGCGCTCGGCGTCCAGCCAGGCCAGTTGCAGGGTGTCCTCGACCAGCCGCTGCATGCCGTCCACTTCGCGACTCAAACGCTCGCGCAAGGCCTCAACCCCCTGCTCGCTGTCACAGGCCACCCGCAAACGGCTCAAGGGCGTGCGCAGTTCATGGGACAGGTCACGGAGCAATTGCTGCTGTTGCGACACCGTGCTCTGCAAACGCTCGGACATTTGATCGAACGCCCGCGCCAGCTCGCCCAGTTCGTCCTGACGGCTGGTGGTCTGGCTCGACAGCCTTGCCCCCAACTGGTCAGCCCGCCAGGCGTTGGCCTGCTCGCGCAGATGGTTGAGCGGCACAATAAGCACGCGGTACAGGCCCACGCACAGCAGCAGCGTAAGCAAACCCGGAATCACACCATTGGTCACAATCCGCCAGACCACCTGGGAGCGTCCGGGCATAAAGCGCTGCGGTAACTCGATAACCAGGCTGCCCAAGGACGGGTCCCGGGGAAAGGGCACCTTGATCCACGGCCGTGCCGTTTTCATATGGCTGATGGGCCAGTCCAGGCCGCGCAAAAAGGTCAGGCGCTCGCTTTCTCGTTCGCTCAGCGGGTAGCTGCTCAGCGATTGCAGGTCCTGGCCAATCACCCCGACCCAGCCGGGTTCCCGGCGCCCCATGCCTTGCAGCCACTGATCGACGCCGGTTTGCTGGCCGGTCTCCCAGGCGCGCTCGGCCTCACCGGCATAGCGCACCAGAGTGCCGTGGGCCTGCTCGGACAAAAACCCGGTGCGTTTGTCCATGTAGCGGCCCCAGGACCAACTGAGCCAGATCATCAGCAAGCAGAACACCACCAGCAAACAGGCCAGCTTCCAGAACACCGAGTTTTTGCCGGGCACCTTACAGGGCATCACTGGCGCTCAACACATAGCCCTTGCCCCATACCGTGCGCACTTCGCGCTGGTGGTAGCCGATGGTCTTGAGTTTGCGCCGGATCTGGCTGATATGCATGTCCAGGCTACGGTCGTGGGCGGCATAGCCGCGCTGCAACACCTGCTGATAGAGGAACGCCTTGCTCAGTACCTCGTCGGCATTGCGCTGCAAGGTGTCGAGCAAGCGGAACTCGCTGCGGGTCAACCCGGCCCATTGCTCGCCACAGCGCACGTCACTGGCCTGTTCATCGAACCACAGGCCATGTTCAGGGGCTGGCGGTTGCGCCACACCGGGCATGCGGTCCAGGGCCACGCGGCGCAGGATGGCCTGGATGCGCACCCGCAGCTCGGCCATGCTGAACGGCTTGGGCAGGTAGTCGTCGGCGCCCAGCTGGAACCCGCTGATGCGGTCGGCCTCGGCGCCCAGCGCAGACATCAGGATCACCGGCAAGGCGTGGGTCTGGCGCAGTTGCGTAAGCACCTGCAGCCCATTCATACCGGGCAGCAGGATATCCATCAGCACCACGTCAAAATGCTCCTGCCGGGCGCGGGCCAGACCCTCCTGGCCGTTCTGGCACCAGATAACGTCAAACCCGCAGCGCCCCAACTGCTCGTGCAGGTAGGCACCCAGAACGGGGTCGTCTTCAATGGTCAGAAGGCGCGAAGGGCTAACAGCTACGGGATTCATTAGCGTCTGCAAGTAATTCTCAATCGGCGATTATTCAAGATTGAGCCACTGCGGGCAACCGGCATGGCCTTTACCCGGTCTGATAATCAGAAACTGATGGCAAATTTTCAAAGATTTGCCGGTCACCATATGGCTACACTGCCACCTGGGCCGGGCGGGATGCCCGGGCCATTCTTAAAAATGCAGGGCTGGAGAGTTGCGTGCTTAAAAACCTCGGTATCAAAGGCCGCGTATTGCTGCTGACGCTTTTACCCGTCAGCCTGATGGCAACGGTGCTGGGCGGCTACTTCACCTGGTTGCAACAGTCCGAACTGCAATCGCAGTTGCTGCAGCGCGGCGAAATGATCGCCGAGCAGCTCGCGCCGCTGGTGGCCCCGGCGATGGGCCGGCACGACACCGCCCTGCTGGCCCGCATCGCCACCGAGTCCCTTGAGCAGCAGGACGTGCGCGCCGTGGCGTTCCTCAACGCCAACCACGAGCCCCTCGCCCATGCCGGGCCGATCATGCTCAACCGGGCCCCGCTGGGCAGCAGCACCCAACTGCAACAGCGTACCGACAACGATGCCACGCGTTACCTGTTGCCGGTGTTCGGCCGCCACCGCAACCTGGCCGGGGATGTGATCCCTAACGAAGCCCATCGCCTGCTGGGCTGGGTCGAGCTGGAACTGTCACACAACGGCATGCTGCTGCGCAGCTATCGCAACCTGTTTGCCAGCCTGCTGTTGATCGCCACCGGGCTGGTACTGACCACCCTGCTGGCCTTGCGCATGAGCCGCACCATCAACGCACCGCTGGGTCAGATCAAGCAAGCCGTGGCCCAGCTCAAGGACGGCCACCTGGAAACCCGTCTGCCGCCCTTGGGCAGCCACGAGCTGGACGAACTGGCCTCGGGCATCAATCGCATGGCCGAAACCCTGCACAATGCCCAGGAAGAACTGCAACACAGCGTCGACCAGGCCACCGAAGACGTGCGCCAGAACCTCGAAACCATCGAAATCCAGAACCTGGAACTTGACCTGGCCCGCAAGGAAGCACTGGAGGCCAGCCGCATCAAGTCCGAATTCCTGGCCAACATGAGCCATGAAATCCGCACGCCGCTCAATGGCATCCTCGGCTTTACCCACCTGCTGCAAAAAAGTGAGCTGACGCCGCGCCAGTTCGACTACCTGAATACCATCGAAAAATCAGCTGACAGCCTGCTGGGCATCATCAACGAGATTCTCGACTTTTCAAAAATCGAAGCCGGCAAGCTGGTGCTGGACAACATTCCCTTCAATTTGCGCGACCTGCTGCAGGACACCCTGACCATTCTCGCGCCCTCGGCCCACGACAAAGGCCTGGAACTGGTCAGCCTGGTCTATCGCGACACCCCGCTGTCGCTGGTGGGTGACCCGCTGCGGCTCAAGCAAATCCTCACCAACCTGGTCAACAACGCCATCAAGTTCACCCGTGAAGGCACCATTGCCGTGCGCGCCATGCTCGAAGACCAGGACGAAAACGAAACCGATGGCAGCGTGCAATTGCGCATCAGCGTGCAAGACACCGGCATCGGCCTCACCGCTCAGGATATCCGCGCCCTGTTCCAGGCCTTCAGCCAGGCCGATAACTCGCTGTCCCGTCAGCCCGGAGGCACCGGGTTGGGCCTGGTGATTTCCAAGCGACTGGTGGAGCAGATGGGCGGCGAAATCGGCGTGGAAAGCACCCCCGGCGAAGGTTCGGTGTTCTGGATCAGCGTCAAGCTGCCCAAGGCCCGCGATGATGTCGAAGACTTGCCCGGCGCCCCGCTGCTGGGCCGGCGTGTCGCCATTCTGGAAAAACACGACCTGGCCCGCCAGGCCCTGCACCACCAGTTGGAAGACTGCGGCCTGGAAGTCACGCCCTGCACCACCCTGGAAAACCTCACCAACTGCGTCACCGGCGCCCACCAGACCGCGCAGGCGATTGACCTGGCGGTGCTCGGGGTGACGGCCAACGACATGCCCCCCGAGCGCCTCAACCAGCATATCTGGGACCTTGAGCACCTGGGCTGCAAGGTGCTGGTGCTGTGCCCAACCACCGAGCAGGGGCTGTTCAATCCTGTGGTGACCAACCCGCACAGCCAACTGCTGGCCAAGCCCGCCTGCACCCGTAAATTGCGCCGCGCCCTGGCCGACCTGATCAACCCGCGCCAGCCCCGCAGCGAGCCTGGCGAACCGCTGGCCAGCCGTGCGCCGCGCATCCTGTGCGTGGATGACAACCCGGCCAACCTGCTGTTGGTGCAAACCTTGCTGGAAGGCATGGGGGCCAAAGTGGCTGCAGCGGACAGCGGTTATGCCGCCCTTGATGCGGTCAAGACACAAGACTTCGACCTGGTGCTGATGGATGTGCAAATGCCCGGCATGGACGGGCGTGAAACCACGGAGGTGTTACGCCAATGGGAAAGCGAGCGCCAATGCACGCCGCTGCCGGTGGTCGCACTGACGGCCCACGCCATGGCCAACGAAAAACGTGCCCTGCTGCAAAGCGGCATGGATGACTACCTGACCAAACCCATCAGTGAACGCCAATTGGCCCAGGTGGTGTTGAAGTGGACAGGGCTGGCCTTGCGCAATCAGACCAGCGACAACCATCACGAACCGCAGCGCCATAACGCGCAATTGCCGGTTCTGGATCACGAAGAAGGCCTGCGTCTGGCCGCAGGCAAGGCCGACCTGGCCATCGACATGCTGGCCATGCTGCTGGCCTCGCTGGAAGCCGACCGCGACGCCATTCGCCAGGCGCGCGACGCCAAAGACAACAACGCGCTGATCGAACGCGTCCACCGCCTGCACGGCGCCACGCGTTACTGCGGCGTGCCGCAACTGCGCGCGGCCTGCCAGCGCAGCGAGACCCTGCTCAAGCAAACCAGCCCCAACGCTGCTACCGCCCTGGACGAGCTGGATCTAGCCATCACACGCCTGGCCAAAGAAGCACGCAGTACCGCATAGCAACATCATTGCGTGGGAGCGGGCTTGCTCGCGAGGGCATCGCCCCGGTTTACCCGGCACACAGCGCCGCCTGAATCGCGGGCAAGCCCGCCCCCACACATGCCGATTTGTGGTTACACACTAAGGAAGACCCCATGCGCACGATTCTTTTCAGCAGCCAGACCTACGACCGCGACAGCTTTACCGCGGCCGCACAAGACGACGGCAACGAGCTGCACTTCCAGCCAGCGCGCCTGACCCTGGACACCGCGGCGCTGGCCCATGACTACGAAGTGGTCTGCCCGTTTATCAATGACGACCTCAGTGCCCCCGTGCTGGAGCAACTGGCCGCTGGCCGTACCCGCCTGATCGCCTTGCGCTCGGCCGGCTACAACCATGTCGACCTGCCCGCCGCCAAGCGCCTGGGCCTGAGTGTGGTGCGCGTACCCGCCTACTCGCCCCATGCCGTGGCCGAACATGCCGTGGCCCTGATCCTGGCTCTCAACCGTCGCCTGCACCGCGCCTATAACCGCACCCGCGAAGGTGACTTCACCCTGCACGGGCTGACCGGTTTCGACCTGGTGGGCAAAACCGTGGGCGTGGTGGGCACCGGCCAGATCGGCGCCACGTTCGGCAAGATCATGGCCGGTTTCGGCTGCAAGCTGCTGTGTTTCGACCCTTACCCCAACGCCGAACTGCTGGCACTGGGCGCGCAATACGTCACCCTGCCCGAGCTGCTGGCCGGTTCGCACATCATCTCCCTGCACTGCCCGCTGACCGCTGACAACAAGCACCTGATCAACGCCACCAGCCTGGCGACCCTCAAACATGGCGCCATGCTGATCAACACCGGGCGTGGTGCACTGGTCAACACCCCGGCACTGATCGAGGCACTCAAGAGCGGCCAGTTGGGCTATCTGGGGCTGGATGTGTACGAGGAAGAGGCCCAGCTGTTCTTCGAGGACCGCTCCGACCTGCCCTTGCAGGATGATGTGCTGGCGCGGCTGCTGACCTTCCCCAATGTGATCATTACTGCCCATCAGGCGTTTCTGACCCGCGAGGCGTTGAATGCGATTGCAGCCACTACCCTGAGCAATATCGCGGCCTGGAAAAACGGCGTGGCGCAAAACCTGATCGAAGGTTGAGTCTGGACTTTGATGCCTGCGTGCTAGCATAGCGACTTACTTGGAGGACCCATGGTCGAACACGATTTTCGCTACAGCCTGCTTAACCCGCAGCACACCCTGATTGAATGCCGCGCTCTGGCGCCGGGCCTGTATCAAGTCACCGGCAACGGTGGCTCGATTCAAGCCGGTGACGTGCTGATTGTGTCCCTCAAGGGCAGCAAGACCTTGTCCATGCGCTTGAGCGTCGACAAGGTCCGTCACCTGATCAACCCGCGCGGCCAATGGGTTGCCGTAACCAAGGGGCCGGTTTTCGGCGAATTGGCGATACATGAATGGCAGGTCAACTGCGATGCTTGCGCCAAGGAGCTGAAATTCGAGTTCGCGGTCGACGCCAAACTCGGCACCAAGGCCCAAAAGCCTGCAGCTACGGCGCGCATTGCCGAGCTGGGCTGGAGCACTGAAGGCAGCAAGCATGTGTGCCCGCAATGCCAAAAGGCTGCGCAATGAAACGCTTGATCCTGCTGGCCGTTCTGGGCGCAAGCCTGGCGGGTTGCGCGGGTGACCCGGTGAAGCTGCAGCAGAACCACACCTATGTACTGGAGTGGATCGGCGAGCGACCGCTGATCGACAACAGCCACCTGACCGTCACCCTGGACGATGCTGGCCGGGCCTATGGCAGTGGCGGTTGCAATCACTGGTTCGCGCCTTACACCCTGGAAGGCGACAAGCTGACCTTTGGTGGCGTGGGCAGCACCCGCAAAGCCTGTGCACCGGCGCTGATGGAGCAGGAGCATCGATTCTTCGAAGCCCTGCAAACCGTCCAGCGCTGGGACATTTCGCCGATCGAGCAGGTGCGCTTCTGGCCTGCCGAAGGCAAGCCGCTGCGGCTTTGGCCGGAAGAAGGCTGATACAGCGCGGCGTTTGAATCGCGAGCAAGCCCGCTCCCACAAGGTTGGCGCCAACCTGTGGGAGCGGGCTTGCTCGCGATGGCTGCGACTCAGGCCCCCCTGAGTTCCTTGATCTTGGCCAGCAGCCCGGCCGCAGTCTGCTCGCCCATCAAGGTCGCCCGTACCTTGCCCTTCTCATCAAGGATATAGGTCACCGGCAGCGCTTCACTGCGCGGTAAATCGAACACTTCCGCCGGATCCTGCGCCAGCACGGTGAAGGTGATGCCCAGCGCAGCACTCGCGTCGCTCAGCTCCTTGCCCTGCAAGCCATCGAAATTGACCCCGAACACCCCCACCGACTGCCCCTGCAGCTGTTTTTCCAGGGAGTTGAGTTCAGGAATCTCGATGCGGCACGGGCCACACCACTCGGCCCAGTAGTTGATAATCTTCCACTGCTTGTCCAGACGCTCCGACGCGATCTTCTGTCCGTGCTGATCGACCCCATAATCATTTCCGCAACCAGCCAGCAATAACGTGGCGGAAACGGCAGCTACTGCCATGAGTCGCTTTAACATGCGTTGATCCTTCCCGGTAAATACAAACAAAAAGCCATTAGCGAGCGGCCATTTACCGCATACGGTTCAGGCGCGCCCGTCAGGCGGGTAGAATAGCCGCCACCTTACGCAAGATGCGACCCGCACATGACCGATCTGACGCTTTATCACAACCCGCGCTGCTCGAAATCCCGCGGTGCGCTCGAACTCCTCGAAGCCCGCGGCCTGACCCCCACCGTGGTGCGCTACCTCGAAACGCCGCTGAGCGCCGCGCAACTGCGCGACCTGCTGGCCAGGCTGAACCTCAGCGCCCGCCAGCTGCTACGCAGCGGTGAAGACGAGTACAAGGCCCTTAACCTGGGCGACAGCAGCCTCAGCGAAGCACAACTGATCGACGCGATGGCGGCCAACCCCAAGTTGATCGAGCGGCCGATCCTGGTCGCAGGCAACAAGGCCGTGATTGGCCGCCCGCCGGAAAAAATCCTGGAGATCCTGCCGTGAGCGCGCCTTATATTCTGGTTCTGTTTTACAGCCGCAACGGTTCGACCAGCGAAATGGCCCGGCAAATTGCCCGTGGCATCGAGCAAGGTGGCCTTGAGGCGCGCCTGCGCACCGTGCCGGCCATCTCTGCCGAATGCGAAGCCGTGGCCCCGGCCATTCCCGACGAAGGCGCGATGTACGCCAGCCTCGACGACCTTAAAAACTGCTCGGGGCTGGCCCTGGGCAGCCCGACGCGTTTCGGCAACATGGCCGCGCCGCTCAAGTACTTTCTCGATGGCACCAGCAACCTGTGGCTGACCGGCGCACTGGTCGGCAAACCGGCGGGTGTGTTCACCTCCACCGCCAGCCTGCACGGCGGCCAGGAAAGCACCCTGCTGTCGATGCTGCTGCCGCTGATGCACCACGGCATGCTGGTCACCGGCCTGCCCTACAGCGAATCGGCCCTGCTCCATACCACCGCGGGTGGCACGCCTTATGGGCCGAGCCATCATGCCGGTGCCGACGGCAAGCGCGGCCTGGACGAGCACGAAATCGCCCTGTGCCGGGCCTTGGGTCAGCGTTTGGCCACTATTGCGCTGAAACTGGAGAGCAACCGTGGCTAAAAAGCCCAAAGTGCTACCGCCCATCGAATGGCTGGAGCCGCGGGTGCGGCTGATGCGCGTAATAAGCCTGGTGTGCTTTTTTGGCCTGATCGGCTTGCTGTGTGCTTACTACCTGATCTTTGCCGACCTGCACGGCGCCCGGCCGTGGGTGATCCTGTTGATCGAACTGGTGCCGTTGATGTTTGTGGTGCCCGGCATGCTGATGGGCAGCCCACGCGGGCACTCGTTCACCTGCTATGTGGTCAACCTGTACCTGATCAAGGGAGCGCTGGCGGCATTCGACCCCAACCGCCAGGTCTTCGGCCTGCTGGAAATCGCCGCCAGCGTGGCGGTGTTTGTCAGTGCCTTGTTGTTTGTGCGCTGGCGCTACCAGCTGGATCGGCGCCTGAGCGGCGAGTGATGCAGCTGTTGTGGGAGCGGGCTTGCTCGCGAGGCAGACGACTCGGTGTATCAGGTACATCGAGGCGCTGCCATCGCGGGCAAGCCTCGCTCCCACAGGCTTTTGGCCGCTCACAAAGCCTGGTTAGTGATTCACCGTAAACGCCAGCATCTGTGACAGCTGGCACATTGGCCGGCCACTCTCGGCGTGCCACTGGTTGAAGGCGTTCTGCACAATCGCCAGGTCGCGCAGGCTGGTCGGCGCCTTGTCCACCAGCTTCTGCGCGTTCAGCGCGGCCACCACGTCATAGCTGGGCACAAAAGTGTCCTTGCCGACCATGCGCAAAAAACGCGGGGCCGACAAACCACCCAACTGATGCCCATGCTTGGCCAGGTACTTCCACAACCCGACGATATCGGTCACTGGCCAGTCGGCGATAAACGCGCCGAAACTGCCGTGCTCGTGGGCGATATCGAGCACCATCTGGGCATTGCGCGGCACGCTTTTAAGCTTGCCCAGATGGCGGATGATCCGCGCATCCTGCATCAACCGCTCCAGGTGCTCGGCGCCCATCAGCACCACTTTTTCCGGGTCAAAACCAAAGAACACTTCTTCAAATACTGGCCACTTGGCATCGACCACGCTGTGCTTGAGCCCGGCACGGAAGACGCGCAGGGCCAGGGTCGACAGGTAGCGATCGTCGCTGATCCGGCGCAATTGTTCCGCGGTTTTCGGGACGGGCAATTGGGCTTCAAGTGCGGCTGACGAACCAAAGCGGTTCAAACAGTATTCGTGCAGCCATTTGTAGTCGCGCATGCCCTCTCCTCTTGGCAATTACAGGTTGAGCAGGTTGACGAAGCGCGGCGTGGCGCTTTCGTCGATCTTCAGGCTCGCAAAATCAAACAGGTTACGGTCCGCCAATTGCGACGGGATCACGTTCTGCAGGCTGCGAAAGATACTCTCGGTGCGGCCTGGCGTCTTGCGGTCCCACTCCTGGAGCATGTCCTTGACCACCTGGCGTTGCAGGTTTTCCTGGGAACCACAGAGGTTGCACGGAATGATCGGAAACTGCTGCCAGTCGGAGTAGGCCTGGATGTCCTTCTCGTTGCAGTACGCCAGCGGGCGGATCACCACGTTGCGCCCGTCATCGGAGCGCAGCTTGGGCGGCATCGCCTTGAGTGTGCCGTTGAAGAACATGTTGAGGAAGAAGGTTTCAACGATGTCATCGCGATGATGCCCCAGGGCCATCTTGGTCGCGCCGATCTCATCGGCAAAGGTGTACAAGGTGCCACGGCGCAGGCGCGAACACAGCGAGCAGGTGGTTTTGCCTTCAGGGATCAGTTCCTTGACCACCGAGTAAGTGTCTTTTTCAACGATGTGATATTCCACGCCCAGCGACTTGAGGTAGGCCGGCAGCACGTCCTCGGGGAAACCCGGCTGCTTCTGGTCCATGTTCACCGCCACGATCTCGAACTGGATCGGCGCCACTTTTTGCAGGTGCAGCAACACATCGAGCAGGGTGTAGCTGTCCTTGCCGCCCGACAGGCACACCATCACCTTGTCGCCATGCTCAATCATGTTGAAGTCGGCAATTGCCTCACCGGTCAATCGACGCAGGCGTTTCTGGAGTTTGATTTGAGAGACCGAGTGAGTGCCCATAGCGCTTCAATTCCGCGAGTTAAGACCAAAAGCCGGTGATTTTACCGAAAAAAACCCGGCCGACGAACCCCTTGTCCGCCTAAAGACGCCAATGCAATAAGCCCGCAGCTGACAGCACAATAAGCTCTAAGGAGCCGGATATAAGGGCCGACAGGTTTCCTATACTTGTCACCAAGGCCGCACGCCTCTTTTCTTCCCAATATGTTCTGGCTGCGCGACCGGCACGCGTCCCACTGGAGGCGATGCGTCTTATACAGGAGCGACAGCCATGATCCATCACGTTGTGGGCCTTTTCACCCACCCCGATAAAGAATGGCGCGAAATCCGTGGAGATGCCGAAGAAAGCATCGGTCATATGTATTTCACGCATACGTTAATTCTGGCAGCGATTCCGGCCGTTTCTGCGTTTATCGGTACAACCCAGGTGGGCTGGGTGATCGGTAACCGCGCACCGGTGATGCTGACCCTGGACAGTGCCTTGTGGATGACCCTGTTGTCCTACGCCGCCATGCTGGTGGGCGTGGGCGTAATGGGCGCATTTATCCACTGGATGGCGCGTACCTACGATGCACAACCCAGCCTGCAGCGTTGCGTGGCCTTTGCCACCTACACCGCTACACCGCTGTTTATTGGCGGGCTGGCGGCGCTGTACCCGCATATGTGGCTGGGCATGATGGTGGGTACCGCCGCCATTTGCTACACGGTGTATCTACTGTATGTGGGCCTGCCTACCTTTATGAACATAGACCCGGATGAAGGCTTCCTGTTTTCCAGCTCGGTGCTGGCAGTGGGCCTGGTGGTGCTGGTGGCGATCATGGCCTTTACCGTGATCGTCTGGGGCCTGGGTGTCGGGCCGGTGTATACCAATTAACCGGCACTACCTGTAGTCGCTGCCGCAGGCTGCGATAAGGGGCGCAGGACCTTCAAGAGCGGGTCGCTACGCAACCCATCGCAGCCTGCGGCAGCGGCTACAGCGTTCGCATCGTGACCGCTCGGCACCTCGATACTTCGGAACCCCCACCGCTTGCGGCATAATCCTCGGCTCTGGAGAACCGAACCGCATGCCCGAGTTGCTCAATACCCGCGTCGAAGACTGTTTCCAACAGGCCGAAGTGTTTTTCAAACGCCCTTTCAAGCGCCCCGTCGTCAGTTTCAAACTGCGCGGGCAAAAAGCCGGGGTCGCCCATTTGCATGAAAACCTGCTGCGCTTCAACCCCCAGCTGTACCGTGAAAACAGCGAAGACTTCCTCAGGCAGACCGTCCCCCACGAAGTGGCGCACCTGGTTGCCCATCAGTTGTTTGGCGAACGTATCGCGCCCCACGGCGAAGAATGGCAATTGATCATGCGCGGGGTGTACGAACTGCCGCCCAATCGCTGCCATACCTACGCCATCAAACGGCGCAGCGCCACGCGCTATATCTACCGTTGCCCGTGCCCGGACAGCGACTTTGCCTTTTCCGCCCAGCGCCACGCCCTGGTCAAGCAAGGCCGCGGCTATCTGTGCCGACGCTGCCGTAACGCGCTGGTGTTCAGCGGCCTGACGCGGGTCGAATAAACAGGCATAAAAAAACCCATCCGAAGATGGGTTTTTTATGCGCTCAGACTTACTTGAGCAGCACCGGGGCCGGGCCTTCAGCCACGCCCAGGTCATCTTGCGGGCGGGTATCTTCTAGCGGGCGACCGCCGGAGTTCAGCTCGGTCTGCAGGGTGTCGGTGTCCAGCTCCTTAACCCACTTGGCCACCACCAGGGTTGCCACGGCGTTACCGATCAGGTTGGTCAGGGCACGGGCTTCAGACATGAAGCGGTCGATACCCAGGATCAGCGCCAGACCGGCTACCGGCAAGTGGCCTACAGCCGAAAGGGTGGCCGCCAGCACGATAAAGCCGCTACCGGTTACGCCCGCAGCACCTTTGGACGACAGCAACAGCACCAGCAACAGGGTGATCTGATGGGTGATGTCCATATGGGTGTCAGTCGCTTGGGCGATAAACACGGCGGCCATGGTCAGGTAGATCGAAGTACCGTCGAGGTTGAACGAGTAACCGGTCGGGATCACCAGGCCCACTACCGATTTCTTCGCGCCCAGGCGCTCCATTTTCACCAGCATGCGTGGCAGCGCCGATTCCGACGAGGACGTACCCAGTACGATCAGCAGCTCTTCACGAATGTAGCGGATCAGCTTCAACACGCTGAAACCGTGAGCGCGGGCAATACCGCCCAGCACGATCAGCACGAACAGCACGCAAGTGATGTAGAAGCAGATCATCAACTGACCCAGCTGCACCAGCGAGCCTACGCCGTAAGCGCCGATGGTGAAGGCCATTGCACCCAGCGCACCGAGTGGCGCCAGCTTCATGATCATGTTGATGATGTTGAACATCACGTGGGCGAAACGGTCGATGAAGTCCAGTACCGGCTTGCCGTAGGCACCCAGGCGATGCAGGGCGAAACCGAAGATCACCGAGAACATCAGCACTTGCAGGATATCGCCATTGGCGAAGGCACCAACAATGGTCGACGGGATCACATTGAGGATAAAGCCTACGATGCTCTGGTCTGCGCCTGCCGACACGTAACCGGCAATTTTGCTGGCATCCAGGGTCGACACGTCAATATGCATGCCAGCGCCAGGCTGAACCACGTTAACCACGATCAGGCCGATCAACAGCGCGATAGTCGACACGACTTCGAAGTAGAGCAAGGCATAACCGCCGGTCTTGCCGACCGATTTCATGCTCTGCATGCCGGCAATACCGCTGACCACCGTACAGAAAATAATGGGCGCGATGACCATCTTGATCAGTTTGATAAAGCCATCACCCAGCGGCTTGAGAGCGACACCGGTTTCCGGGTAGTAATGGCCCAGCAAGATACCGATAGCGATGGCTACGATTACTTGCACATACAGGGATTTGTACAGTGGCTGACGAGTCGTCATTGCAAAGTTCCTCAAGTGCATCACTCAATCATCATTCCGTCTGAGACTGGTGACACCTAAAGCGCGAACCCTCCTGTACTTGGAGGGATTTGTTTTTGGGGCTGCTCTTACGGCAGACCTCTCGCACTTATTGCAAGCCGTGGGCCACATTGAGCAAAAGCTGCGCAATGGCCTGTGGAGCCTAGGCTTGTAGGAATTTATTGATCAATTTTGTAGGACTGGACTTGGCGGGATTCCGCCCATCAGGCGTGTTGAAGTGCAGGAGGTGGCGGATATCCGCCTAAACGCCACCGTCCCCCCATATACCTGTAGCAGCTGACGAGCGGAGCGAGGCTGCGTTCGGCGGCGCAGCCGTCGTGAAGTCAGGTACATGGTTGTGTCAGGAAAACCCGGGACTCAGGTTTACGACGGCTGCGCCGCCGAACGCAGCCTCGTTCCTTCGGCAGCTGCTACAGGGGGGGCATCGCTCACCCCGCCGGGAAATGAATCCTGAAGGCTGCCCCGCCCAATGACGAATCATCCAGGGTCAAGGTGGCGTCATAACTCTCAATGATGTCCTTGACCACCGCCAGGCCTATGCCCTGCCCCGGATGCTGGCGGTCGAGGCGCTCGCCGCGCTGCAAGATGCGCGCACGCTGATCCGGCGGCACGCCCGGGCCGTCGTCCTCCACGCAGACTTCTATGCCGTGGGCATTGCGGTGCAGGCTGATGCGTACCTGGCTCAGGCACAGCCGATAGGCGTTTTCCAGCAGGTTGCCGAGCAACTCCAGCAAGGCATTTTGCTCGATCGGCAGATGGCTCAGTTCCGGGATGTCGTAGCTGACCTTGACGCCCTTGTCGCGGTACACCTTGTCCAGCGTGTTGCACAGACTCTGTACCACGGGCAGCACTTCGACCTGATGACGCACCAGGCCGCTCTTGCGCAAGCTGGCACGCTGCAACTGATAGCCGATCTGCTGGTTCATGCGCTCGATCTGACTTTGCAGCACCCAGGCCTGTTCACGGTCGGCCGGGCGCTGGGCCATGCTTTCGCTTACCCCCTGCAACACCGCCAGCGGGGTTTTCAGGCTATGGGCCAGGTCGTCGAGGGAATCACGATAGCGCGTGCGCTGCTCGCGCTCGCTTTGCAGCAAGCGGTTCAACGAGCCGGTCAGGCGCAGCAGCTCGCGCGGGTGTTGCTCGCTGAGGCTCTGGCGAGTGCCCGTTTCGATTTCATCCAGTTCCTGACTCAAACGTCGCAAGGCGCGTAACCCCCACGTCAGACCAATCCATAGCAATGCCAGCAGCACAATCAAAGCTGCGCCGAACCCCAGATAAAGATTTTCCCGCAGGCCTTCCAGCGTGCGGTTGTATTCGCGCATCGGTTGCAGGGCGACAAAGCTGAAGGCCGCACTTTTGCCGCCTAGCAGCTTGACCTCCACGTCGTAGACAAAGAACTCTTCGCCGTTGGCCTCGCGAATGCTCGCAAATTCGTTGCCGCGCCCGTCATAGCGCGGCTTGTAGTTGATGGTTTCTTCCTGGGTGGCGCGTGAGCGCCACACCAGTTGCCCGTCACGGTCATAGATGTAGCCCAGCAGGCGACTGTCCGGCAGGTCGAACTGCTCATCAGGCAGCAGCGCCGGCATCTTGAGCCGGTTCTTTTCCATCTTTGCCGCTGAAATCAGCGTGGTGACATCTGACGCCAGGCGCTGCTCGATGGCGTCCTTGAGCGCCAGACTGAACGCTCCCTGCATCGCCGGCAGCAACGCCAGCATAAACAACACGGCCAACAGGGTTGCCGCCAGCATCAATCGAACGCGAAGCGAACGAATCATCGGCAGCGCTCAGTAAACAAGTACCCCAGGCCGCGCACTGTATCGATTGGCTTAAAACCGTTTGCCCCCTCCAGCTTGCGTCGCAGGCGCCCGACCAGCACCTCGATCACATTCGGATCACGTTCCTCGTCATCCGGGTACAGCTGTTCCATCAGTCGGTCCTTGGCCACCACTTGCTGGTGATGGCGCATCAGGTATTCAAGAATCCGGTATTCATAGGCGGTCAGCGCCAGCGGCTCACCATCGAGCACCGCCTGTTTGCGGTTGATGTCCAGCACCAGCGCACCGGCCACTATCGTCGGTTGGGTAAAGCCACTGGAGCGGCGCAGCAACGCATTGAGCCGCGCATCCAGCTCTTCGAACTGGAACGGCTTGACCACATAATCGTCCGCGCCTGCGGCCAACCCTTCAACCTTGTCCTGCCAATTGCCACGCGCAGTGAGGATCAGGATCGGAAACGTCTTGCCCCGGGCGCGCAACTGGCGAATCAGTTCCAGGCCGCCAAGCCCCGGCAGGCCCAGGTCAATCATCGCCAGATCATGGTTGAACTGCTCGGTCTGGTACAACGCCTCTTCGGCATTGGCCACCGCTTCGACCACATGGCCACTTTCTGTCAGACGGGTTTGCAAGTGATGGCGCAGCAACGCCTCATCTTCAACCACCAGCAATTTCATCGCGCTCTCCCAAGCCAATCCGCGTCTCTAAGGACGTGTGTCCTATACAGCCTAGCTACACAGTAAGTCGTGTGCCCTGAACAGACTCTGAACAATTGCACAGCCGGGCCAAGCCCCGGCACAATGCCGCCATGAACCGACTCCCCGCTCTGCCTGCCTGCTGCACGCCGCTGCGCGCCGACTGGCCCTTGCCAGCCACGCTGCCTGCCAGTACCTGGCTAAGCACCGACTTTATCCCTGCCCAGCTGGAAGACGATGACTTTGCCCGCAGCAACATCGACATGCCAGCGAGTATTCAACGCTCGGTGGCCAAACGCCAGGCCGAATTTCTGGCCGGGCGCCTGTGTGCCCGTGCAGCCATGCTGCAACTGGATGGCACTCTGGCCACCCCCGGCATGGGCGAAGACCGCGCCCCCGTTTGGCCCGCCCATATCTGCGGCGCCATTACCCACAGCAAAGGCCGCGCCGCGGCCCTGGTAGCATTGCGGCGCGACTGGCAAGGCCTGGGCATCGATCTGGAAACCCTGCTCAGCCCCGAACGCGCCCAGCGCCTGGCCAAGGAAATCCTCACCCCGGATGAGCTTGCGCGCATGCTCGCCGGGCCTGCCGAGCAGATAGCGCTGCTGGTCACCCTGACCTTTTCAGTCAAGGAAAGCCTGTTCAAGGCCCTCTACCCGCTGGTGCAAAAACGCTTCTACTTTGAACACGCCGAAGTGCTCAACTGGACGCCCGAAGGTCATGTGCGCCTGCGCCTGCTCACCGACCTGTCTACAGACTGGCAACACGGCAGCGAACTGGATGCGCAGTTTGCTCTGGTTGACGGGCAATTGCTCAGCGTGGTGGCGATAAAAGCCTGACCCCTGCTGGCCGTTGGCCGCTGGATACGCCTGCCATGCTATCGTTCGCCCCCCTGTTTGAGCGGTTTGCCAGCATGCCTGTGACATCTCGCGCCCTGCGTATGGCGCTGTATTGCCTGTTGATCCTGGCCGGCGCGGCTCTGGCTGGCGGCTGGGCGATGCGTCAGGCCGAGCGCCATGCCCTGGAAGAAAGCGCTAGGCGCGGGCCTGAGCAACTGAGCCTGTATGCCAACTCACTGCACACCCTGATCGAGCGCTATCGCGCCCTGCCGGCCGTGCTGGCGCTGGACGCCGAACTGGTCAGCGCCCTGAGCAACCCGGTCACGCCCGAGGTACAGGCCGCCCTCAACCGCAAACTGGAACGCATCAACGGCGCGGCGCAGTCCTCAACCCTGGAGCTGCTCGACAGCAGCGGGCTGGCAGTGGCCGCCAGCAACTGGAACACCTCCAACAGCTATGTGGGCCACAACTACGGCTTCAGGCCCTACTTCAGCCAGACCCGCAGCCAGGGCAGCGGCAGCTTTTACGCGGTGGGCGTGACCAGTGGCATCCCGGGGTATTTTCTGTCCAGCGCTGTGCTCGATGCGGACGGCCGCTTCCTCGGGGCGATGGTGGTCAAACTCGAGTTCCCCCAGCTTGAACGCGAATGGAGCCACGGCAACGATATCCTGCTGGTCAGCGATGCGCGGGGCATCGTGTTTATTGCCAATCAGCCCGGCTGGCGCTATCGCCTGTTGCGGCCGCTGGATGACAGCGACCGCAACGAAATCAGCGTTACCCGCCAATACCACAATCAACCGCTGACCTTGATGAACACCCACACCTTGCGCAGCTTCGCTGAAAACAGCTCACTGACCCGCGTCGAGGGCCCGGACGGGCCGGCGGATTATTTGTGGGGCTCTCTGCCACTGAGCCCCGAAGGCTGGACCCTGCACCTGTTGCGGCGCCCGGCAAACGTCGCAGAAGACATCCGCAATGCAGCTCTGGCGGGGGCAGGTCTGTGGCTGACCGTGGTTTTTCTGGGCCTGTTTTTACTTCAGCGTTGGCGCCTGGCACGTTTGCGCCAGCGTAATCGTGAAGAACTTGAACAACTGGTCGAGGCCCGTACCCGGGACTTGCGAACCGCCCAAGATGGCCTGGTGCAATCAGCGAAACTCGCGGCACTGGGGCAAATGTCGGCGGCGCTGGCCCACGAAATCAACCAGCCCCTTACCGCCCAGCGCATGCAACTGGCGACCTTGCGCCTGTTGCTCGACCACGGCCGCATCGACGATGCTTATAAAGCCCTGGCGCCCCTGGAGCAGATGCTTACGCGCATGGCGGCCCTCACCGGCCACCTGAAAACCTACGCCAGGCAAAGCCCCAGCGGCCTGCGCGAAAAGCTGGATCTGGCCACTGTGGTGGATCAAGCCTTGCAACTGCTGGAGCCGCGTCTGAAGGACGAGCAGATCGACCTGCAGGTCAACCTGCAACGCCCGGCCTGGGTACGCGGCGATGCCATCCGCCTGGAGCAGGTGCTGATCAACCTGCTGCGCAATGCCCTGGACGCCATGCGCGACAAACCGCGCAAGCACCTTGAGATCCGCATCGAAGCCGACCAGCAACTGTGGTGCCTGACCGTGACCGACAGCGGCGGCGGGATTGACGAGCAGCACTTGGGTAAAATCTTCGACCCGTTCTTCACCACCAAGCCCGTGGGCGACGGATTGGGCTTGGGGCTGGCGGTGTCTTACGCCATTGTTCACGAAATCGGCGGTCGCCTGACTGCTTGCAACCACGCGGATGGTGCGCAATTCACGCTGACGCTGCCCATCGCACAGGAATCTTGAAACATGCTCAATTCGGTGATCGTGGTCGATGACGAGGCCAGTATTCGCAATGCAGTGGAGCAGTGGCTGAGCCTGAGCGGCTTTGACGTGCAGTTGTTCACCTGCGCCGAAGACTGTCTTGGCCAGTTGCCTGCGCACTTTGCCGGGGTGATTGTCAGCGATGTGCGCATGCCGGGCATGGGTGGCCTGGCCCTGCTCAACCGCTTGCAGCAACTGGATGCAGACTTGCCGGTGATCCTGCTGACCGGCCACGGCGATGTGCCGATGGCAGTGGAGGCCATGCGCGCAGGTGCCTACGACTTTCTGGAAAAGCCCTTCAGCCCCGAAGCATTGCTTGGCAGCCTGCGCCGCGCGCTGGAAAAACGTCAGTTGATCCTGGAAAACCGTCGCTTGCACGAACAGGCCGACCTGCGTGAGCAGATCGACGGGCGCCTGCTGGGGGTCTCGCGCAGCTTGCAGACCTTGCGCCGCCAGGTGCTGGAGCTGGCGCCGCTGCCGGTCAATGTGCTGATTCGCGGCGAGACCGGCAGCGGCAAGGAGCTGGTCGCCCGCTGCCTGCATGATTTTGGTCCACGGGCCGACAAGCCCTTTGTCGCCCTCAACTGCTCGGCCATCCCCGAGCAGTTGTTTGAAGCCGAGTTGTTTGGCCACGAAAGTGGCGCCTTTACCGGCGCCCAGGGCAAGCGCATCGGCAAGCTGGAATACGCCGATGGTGGCACCTTGTTTCTGGATGAAATCGAAAGCATGCCGCTGGCCCAGCAAGCCAAATTGCTGCGGGTGCTGCAGGAGCAGAAGCTCGAGCGCCTGGGTTCCAACCAGAGCATCAGCGTGAATTTGCGGGTGGTTGCCGCGACCAAACCCGACCTCCTCGACGAAGCCCGCGCCGGACGCTTTCGTGAAGACCTGGCCTATCGCCTGACTGTGGCCGAGTTACGCCTGGCACCGCTGCGGGAGCGGCGCGAGGACATTGCCTTGTTGTACGACGCCTTTTCCCGCCAAGCCGCTGAACGCCTGGGGCGCAGCCTACAAGTGCTGAGCGGCCCGCAGCTGTCGCGTTTGCTCTGCCACGCCTGGCCAGGCAACGTGCGCGAACTGGCCAACGTGGCCGAGCGGGATGTACTGGGGTTGGGCGAACCGCAACTGCCCGACACCGACGTGGGGCAATCGCTGGTGGCACAACAGGAAGCCTTTGAGGCGCAATGCCTGCGCGCGGCACTGACCCGGCACAAGGGCGATATCAAGGCCGTACTCCATGAGCTACAACTGCCGCGGCGTACCCTGAATGAAAAAATGCAGCGCCACGGCCTGGTGCGTGAAGCGTTTTTAAATGCCGAATAAGCCCCTCAGCGTATTCAGGGACTTTTGATCAGCCCTAGCGTGCCTTGTCCTCACGCCCGCGCAGTACCTGGTTGGGCATCGCCAGTGCCGCCGCCAGCCCCAGCAACGACACCGCCGCGCTGATGCTCAACAACTGACGGAAAGTCAGCAGCAGCTCTGCCCGCAGGCTTTGCAGGGCCGGGCCCTGAACCTGGCTGAGGCTGTCGAGCAGCACATTGCCCGAGCTGCCTTCGCCAATCAGCGGCTGGCCCATGACCGGCGCCGGCAATGAACCGTGCAGCAGCGCCAGCAACAGGGCCGACATCAACGCCACCCCCATCGCCCCGCCCAACGCACGGAACAGGTTGGTGGTGCTGGTCGCCACGCCAATATCGTGCTGTTGCACCGAATTCTGCGCGCCCACCAGCGACGTCGGAAACTGCATGCCGCTGGCAATCCCGCTGAACAGCATAAACACGCCACTCAACCATTCGGCGCCGGGCGGGCTGAAGGCCATGCCCAGAATGGACAGGGGCATCAGCACCGCCCCGCTCAGGATCATCGGCTTGTAACGCCCGGTCACCGAAGTCATGCGCCCGGCGAAGTAGGCCCCCATCGGCAACCCGATGGCCAGCGGCAACAAGTGCAGGGCCGCACTGTCGGCACCGGCGCCGGTGATGCTCTGATAGCGCAGCGGCATCAGCACAATCAGGGAAATGGCCTGGAAGCTGGTGAAAAATACCGTACACCAGCACAGCACCGCATTGCGGTTGGCAAACAGATGCATAGGCAGCAGCGGCTCTGGCGTGCGCCGTTCATGCCGGACAAACAGCGCCAGGGCGATCAGCGCCACCACCAGAAAACCTGCCACTTGCGGGTCACGCCAGCTTTGGCCCTGACCGATAAACGTGATACTCAGCAGCAGTGATGTCAGGCCGACGATCATCAGCATCGTGCCCAGGTAATCAATAATGGGTTTGCGCTGCGGCACGGGCAGGCCGACCAGGGTACGGTGGGAAATCCACCAGGCCGCCAGCCCCAGTGGCAGGTTGATCAGGAACACCCAGCGCCATGACAGGTACTCGGTCATATAACCACCCAGCACCGGCCCGGCAACGCTGGCCAGGGCATACATGCTGCTGAAGTAACCCTGGTAACGGCCGCGTTCTCGGGGCGGGACGATATCGCCAATGATCGCCTGGCTGACTGAAATCATCCCGCCGGCGCCAATGCCCTGAATGATCCGCGCCAGTACCAGCTGCTCCATGTTTTGCGCCAGCCCGCAAAACAGCGAGGCCAGGGTAAACAGGCCCATGCCGAACAGCATCAGGCGCCGGCGTCCGTACAGGTCACCGAGCTTGCCGTAGATCGGCACCGCGACGGTCATGGCCACCATATAACCGGAAATCACCCACGCCAGCTGGCTGACATCCTTGAACTGGGCAGAAATGGCGGGCATGGAGACGGCGACAATGGTCTGATCCAGCGCCCCCAGAAAAATCGCCAGCATCAGGGCGATCAGAATGCTGCGAATGGCCGGTTTGGCCTGGGGAGGCTGGTTCAGACTGGTCACGGGGACACCTGTAGGCGCAGAGCATGTATCGGATGGCCCTCAGTGTACTCGATAGGATCCTATTCGATAGCTTCGTAAGGGAGCCCGACGTAATTTTCTGCAATGGTGGTACGGCCCGCCGCAGAGTCGACGAAATACGCCAGTTCGCTATCGGCAATGCGCTGGCTGAAGCCGTCGCTGTCCGGGAAGCGGTGCAGCATCGAGGTCATCCACCACGAAAAGCGCTCGGCCTTCCAGATTCGTCGCAGGCACACCTCGGAATAGCGTTCCAGCAAGTCGGTGCGCCCCTCGGTGTAGACCTTGCGCAACATATTGAACAAGGTGCTGACATCGCTGGCGGCCAGGTTCAGGCCCTTGGCCCCGGTCGGCGGTACGATATGGGCGGCATCCCCCAGCAGAAACAGGCGCCCGTACTGCATCGGTTCAACGACAAAACTGCGCAAGGGCGCGATGCTTTTTTCGATGGAGGGCCCCGTCACCAACTGCTCGGCCAACGCCTTTGGCAGCCGGGTTTTCAGTTCGGCCCAGAAGCGCTGATCAGACCAGTCCTCGACGTTCTCTTCTGCCGGCACCTGCAAGTAATAGCGGCTACGGCTGGCCGAGCGCTGGCTGCACAGGGCAAAACCGCGCTCGTGGCGGGCATACACCAGTTCGTCATGCACCGGAGGGGTGTCGGCCAGTACGCCGAGCCAACCAAAGGGATACACCCGTTCGAAAATTTTCAGTACATCACTCGGAATCGACTGACGTGCGACGCCGTGAAAACCATCACAACCCGCAATGTAATCGCAGTCCAGGCGCACGCTTTCGCCTTCTTTATCGAAGGTGACATAAGGCGCATCGGTTTTCATGCCGTGGGGCTGGACGTTGCTGACGCTGTACAGGGTGTGGGCACCGACAGCTTCGCGGGCCGCCATAAGGTCGCGGGTGACTTCGGTCTGGCCATAGACCATCACAGTCTTGCCGCCGGTCAGGCCCTTGAGGTCGATATGCACCCGGCGATCATCCAGGGCCAGCTCAAAGCCGGTATGCACCAACCCTTCGGCGTCCATGCGCTGGCTGACACCGGCCTGGCGCAACAGATCGACCATGCCCTGCTCCAGCACTCCGGCGCGAATCCGCCCGAGCACATAGTCGCCGCTCTGGCGTTCGAGGATCACGTTATCAATCCCGGCGTTGTGCAGCAGTTGACCGAGCAACAGCCCCGCAGGACCCGCTCCAATAATGGCGACTTGAGTTCTCATTGTTGTTGTCTCGCGTAGCCTCGACCCCGTGGGGCGAGCAGGTTCTTATAGGTTTGTGCCTGTATTTTTCGCTTGCGAGCGCAGCAAATGAAGGTGATAACCACGGCATTACCGGTACTTTTCGCCAATCGGTGCGATTATCGGCTTACAACCCGACAACAGGTACGGCGCCAATGATTCCTTCAATCCCGGTGTTCAAGCTTTACGGTGAGCAGCAGGACTGGCTCAGCCCTGACCTGTTGCACTGCGAAACCATCTCGCTGCGCAGCCGCGTCCACGATTGGGAGATCCGCCCCCATCGGCATGCCGACCTGTGCCAGTTGCTCTATGTGCACAAGGGCCGAGCGCAGATTGAAGTCGAGGGCCAGCGCCATGTTCTGGAGCAATCGGCGATTCAGGTCATCCCGCCTCTGTGCGTCCACGGGTTTCAGTTTTCGCCGAACGTGGAAGGCTTTGTCCTGACCCTGGCCGCGCCGCTGGTGGCGCAGTTGCAAGCCCAGCTGGGCGGCAACATCAGTCTGTTGCAGCGGGTCGCCAGTTACCCCGCAGGCAAGGACAGTGATTACCTCAACAACCTGTTCAGTGAGGTGCAACGCGAATATGTCGGCGCACAGCCTGCCCGCGACATGCTCTTGCAATCGTTGATCAGTGTGCTGCTGGTATGGGTGGCGCGCCAGGTGATCCAGCGTCGTGAGGCGCGGCAGTTGTTACCAAGGGGGCGCGAGTATCTGGGCCTGTTCAATCAGCAGGTCGAGGCGCAGTTCCGCCAGCAACCCGGTGTTGAGCAGTTGGCACATCAGGTGGGTATTTCAGTGGCGCACTTGAACAGCATCTGCCGCGAACTGGCGGGGCAGTCGGCCTTGCAGATCATCCATCAGCGGCTGTTATTGGAGGCCAAGCGACATTTGATCTATACACCGCTAACCATCAGCGAAGTGGCTGACAGCCTGGGGTTTGCAGACCCGGCGTATTTTGCGCGGTTTTTCCGACGCTTGAGCGGGACATCGCCCAGTGCGTTTCGAGAAGGGCGGACTGACATGATCAGCCCGCCCTGACACTCTGGTGTTTGCTACCTCAGAGCGCTGAACATGGCAGTGCAGTGCGCGCCATTGCAACTGGCGGTCAATCCGGCTGCCTGGCGGGTTTGCTCGGCGCGGTAGCAAGCGCTTGCAAACAGGACAGCGGCAGCGAAAACGATAAAAACAGTCATACATGTTGTTTTTGTTTTGGTAGTCATGGCATTGGCTCCCTTGACGTCACAGCTTTGAGGCTAGTTCAGACACAGGTTCTTGCCATATCAGTTGTACGAGTGGTAGCGCCCGATTTCATCCTTCAAATGGACTATGCATGTAAATCCTTTAGCCGCTGAGGAGCGCAGCGAGGCTGCGATCGGCGGCGTAGCCGTCGTGAAACCTGAATCCACGATTTACCTGAAACATCGTACAACCCGACTTTACGTTTGCTCCGCAACCGATCGCAGCCTCGCTGCGCTCCTCAGCGGCTACAGGTATTTATCCCACACCGGTTCGTCGGTAAAGCGCTCGGCGAGGAAGTCGAGCATGCTGCGCAGCGTGGCCGGCATATGCTTGCGCGAGGCGTATACCGCATAGATATTCATCAGCCGCGGCTCGGCGTCCGGCAGCAGGCGCACCAGTTCACCGCGTTGCACAAAAACCCCCGCCTGATAGCTGGGCAGCAGCGCAACCCCGGCACCGGCCAATGTAGCGCTTAACAGGGTGCTGGCTTCGTTGGCGCTGATATTGCCCTGCACCGGTACCGACACCTCCTCACCCGCGCAGGTGAAATGCCACAGGCTTTTGCCATAGTAGGAATGGGTCAGGCAGTTGTGCCCACTGAGGTCATCGACCTGTTGCGGCGCCGGGTGTTCGCGCAAATAGGCCGGGGATGCGCAAAGCACTGAGCGACAAACGGTCAGCTTGCGGGCGATCAGGCTCGGGTCCAGATCATTGCTGGTGCGAATCGCCAGATCAATGCGTTCATCCACCAGATTGACCGTGCGATCGAGCATCTGCAGGTCGATACTGACCTGCGGGTAAAGCCGGACATAGTCGGTGACGGCCGCCGCCAGTTGCGCCTGGCCGAACGAGGTGCTGACGCTGATGCGCAACAACCCCCGTGGTGCATCACTGGGCACATCCACGGCGGCCTGCATGTCGTCGGCCAGCTCCAGCAACTGCCGGCAGCGCGGCAGGGTTTCATTGCCGGCGGCGGTCAGGCTCAGCTTGCGCGTGGTGCGGTGCATCAAGCGTGCCCCCACCCATTCTTCAAGCTCCGCCAGATAACGCGAAACCACCGGGCGCGACAGGTCCAGGTGATCAGCAGCGGCTGACTGGCTGCCAAGGTCGACGACGGTGACAAACACCCGCATTGCAATAAGACGATCCATGATCTGCCCGATATCTGAAACAAACTATGTTCAAGCATCGCATTTTTAGTTCTTGATCGGGCAACTAAGCTCTGTCCATCGCCGATTTTGGCCATTGACTCAGGAATCACCCATGAGCGGATTTTCCACCCTTCGCCGTTTTGTTCTCAGCGCTGTGATGCTGGGCTTTGCCGCCCATGCTGCGGCGGCTCCGGCGCCCTTGACCCTGGACGTTTACAACCCGGGGGCGGCGGCGATTTTCCCGGTGTCTTCAGTGCTGGTCAGTGGCGACAAGGACGCCATCTTGGTCGACGCCCAATTTGGCAAGGCCCAGGCCCAGCAAGTGGTCGACAAGATTCGCGCCAGCGGCAAGCACCTGACTACCATCTACATCAGCCACGGCGACCCGGACTACTATTTCGGCCTGGAGACCCTGACCCAGGCGTTCCCGGATGCCAAAGTGATGGCCCCGGGGCCGGTGGTCGAGCACATCAACCAGACCAAAGACGCCAAGCTGGCATTCTGGGGCCCGCAAATGGGCGCCGACATGCCGCAAAAGCTGATCGTGCCGCAGGTGCTCAAGGGCAACACCCTGGACCTGGAAGGGCATGAGCTGGATATCGTCGGCCTGAGCGGGCGCCAGCCGGACCGTACCTTTGTGTGGATCCCTTCGATCAAGGCGGTGGTCGGTGGCGTGGTCGTGGCTGACAACCTGCATGTATGGATGGCCGACACCCAGACACCGCAATCGCACAAGCAATGGCTGGCCACCCTTAAACGTATCGACAGCCTGCAACCGAAAATCGTGGTACCGGGCCATTACCTGGGTGACAGCGACCGATCGATGAAAGCGGTGTATTTCACCCGCGACTACATCAAGGCGTTCGATGAAGAGGCGCTAAAGGCCAGCAACTCGGGCGAACTGATTGCAGCCATGAAAAAACGCTACCCGGATCTGGGCGAAGAGTCTTCGCTGGAACTGAGCGCCAAGGTGGCCAAGGGCGAAATGAAGTGGTGAATGCAGAACCCAGACTGAATGATTGACGTTACTACCTACTCACTGGAGAACATCATGAGCAAGATCGCAATTATCGGGGCTACCGGCCGTGCTGGCAGCCAACTGCTGGAAGAAGCCCTGCGTCGTGGCCACAGTGTCACGGCCATTGCCCGCAATGCCTCGAAAAAACTGGGCGAGCGAGCGGGCGTGGTGGTCAAGGACGTTGACGTCAACGATGCCCAGGCCCTGCAAGACGCCGTGACCGGCCATGACGTGGTGCTCAGCGCCGCGCATTTCTCGACCCTGCCGGCCTCGGCCATTATCGAGCCGGTGAAAAAGGCCGGGGTCAAACGCCTGCTGTTTGTGGGCGGTGCAGGCTCACTGTTGCTACCAGGCGACACCAAAGTCATCGACAGCCCGGGCTTCCCTGACGAATACCGGCCAGAAGCCACGGCAGGCGGCGTGTACCTCGATACCTTGCGCGCCGAAAAAGAGCTGGACTGGACCTTTCTGTCACCTTCAGCCGAGTTTGTCGAAGGCGAGCGCACGGGCAAGTTCCGCTTGGGCACAGACCGCCTGCTGATCAACAGCGAAGGCAAAAGCTGGATCAGCTTTGCCGACTTTGCCATCGCCATGCTCGATGAAGTCGAACAGCCCCAGCATTCCCGCCAGCGGTTTACCGTGGGGTATTGAGTTCAGGGTAAGGGGCAATTGCGCCATTTCGCACTTCGCCCCTTGCCTGTGGACTCAATCACGCCTTCGGACTTCAACGTTCGTAACACCAGGCGCACCGTGTCCCGGCTCGTGCCGGGGCATGCCAGTTCGATCTCGCTGATTGAAAAGGGTAGCGAGCGGTTCAGCACGGCAATCCGGACACGGCTGCTCTTGTTACCGTGTTTTTTCTCGATGGTTCCAACCCGTGCTTCAAACTCTTTGTAAGCCTTGATCAGTGCGCCCCAAAAATAATTGAGCCAGGGCCCCACATCGTGGGTGCCTGAATGCCAATTAACAGAGCTGGCCTCCAGGGTTTCGTAATAGCTCTCTTTGCTGTCTTCAAAAATCCGCTCAAGGCTGATGAAACGGCCTACGGCGTAATCAAACTGATAGAGCAGCAACAAAGTCAGCAAGCGGGCAACACGGCCGTTCCCGTCGGCAAAGGGGTGGATACACAAAAAGTCCAGAATACACAGCGGAACCAGCACCAGTGGGTCGGCAAGTTTTTGCTGATTGGCGTTGTGGTAGCGGGTTAGCAGATCGCTCATGGCCATCGGCGTCAGATGAGCGGGAGTAGGTGTGAATCTCACCCTGAGACTGCCATCAGGATGGCGTTCAATGATGTCGTTATTGGTTGATTTCCAGTTGCCACCCTCTTGTGGCAAGTAACGATAGAGAATCGTATGTAACTGGCGCACCGTGCCTTCGCAGACGGGCATGGCATCGCAGGCTTCGTGGATCAGCGACAGGGCATCCCGATAGCCGGCAACTTCCTGTTCGCAGCGACTTTTAGGCTGGGCATTTTTGACCATCAAGGACTTCAGACGGGAGGGCGAAACGACGACGCCCTCCAGGCGGCTGGATGATTCGGCGGACTCGATCACGGCCTGCTGCTTCAGGTCTGCCAGTGCTTCTGCCGATTGCGCGACAAACAGCTTTTGCTTGCCCCTGTACTCGCCCAACGCCCTCAAGGTTGAAAGCTGCAAACCGTCATAACGGAGTTGGGCCAGTAGTTCGACGGTGAGCGAGTGCATAAGCGTCCTTTAAATAGGGTAATTCAAAAGATCAAATAGGGTTTTATTGGTTGTTTTTACCCCATTTAAGGAAGAATTACCCCATTAAAACTGTTACAGCGCTTTTTGTCGCATCAGGAAAATCGGGGGGGGGTTATCGGTCCGCAGTTAATCTGCGCCATGTGCCTGCGCCACCAACCAGTCCAGCAACTCAAGCAACGGCGCCGATGCCTCGTGGCGTGGTGAACACACCAGCAGGTACGCGCCGCCGGTACGCACCTTGAAGTCAAAGGGCATGGCCAGGCGGCCAGCCTTCAGGTCATCGGCTATCAGTGACCAGTCGCCTATGGCAACGCCGTTGCCCTGGGCGGCCACGGTCATGGCCAGGTCCAGGGTGTCGAAGTACTGGCTTTTGCGGATGGCCGATACATCGCCCCCCGCCGCACTCAGCCAGTGGGTCCAGTCCTGCTGGTCGCGACTGGGGTGCAGCAGGGTGTGTTGTGCCAGATCGCCCAGCTGGTTGATAGCGCCGCTGCCATCCAGCAGATGCGGGGCGCAGACCGGTGTCAGCTGTTCGTCGAACAGGTGGCGGCCCTGACGCTTGGGCCCCGGTTGCGGGCTGTAGACCACCGCAGCATCAAATGCCTCGCGGCGAAAATCCACCCCGTGCTGCACACTGCTGGTCAGCTCAACCGGCACGTCCGGGCGCAGTTCTTGCCAGTGCAGCAACTTGGGCAACAGCCAGCGCAGCATGCAGGTAGGGGCCTTGATTTGCAGCGGGCTGCGGCGAACGCTCGCATGCTCGACAGCCTCGCCGATCAAGTCAAACACCTGCTCGATACGCGGGTACAGCGCCTGGCCCTGCTCGGTCAGGCTCAGACCACGGGCCTGACGATGGAACAGCGGGTAACCCAGGTGCTCTTCCAGCCCGGCAATTTGCCTGCTGACCGCCCCCTGGGTGATATGCAATTGCTCACCGGCACGGGTGAAGTTGCAGCATTGGGCCGTGATCAGAAAAGTATGCAGGGCGGGAAGTGGCGGGAGGCGTTTCATCAGTGGTCAGCCATGAGTCCAGGACATGGCTAGTATGAGCACGTTTGCGTTGTGCGCACCACATCCGACCGCTTCAATGGTCTTTTCCAGAACAAAAAAGGAACGGGACACATGGCGACGTGCGGCGAGGTATTGGTCAAGTTGCTGGAGGCCTACGGGGTCGAGCAGGTGTTCGGCATTCCGGGGGTGCATACCGTTGAGCTGTATCGCGGGCTGGCCGGTTCGACGATCAACCACATCACCCCGCGTCATGAGCAGGGCGCAGGCTTTATGGCCGACGGCTATGCCCGCACCAGTGGCAAACCGGGGGTGTGTTTTATCATCACCGGGCCGGGCATGACCAATATCACCACGGCGATGGGCCAGGCCTACGGCGACTCGATCCCGATGCTGGTGATCTCCAGTGTGCAGTCACGCAGCCAGTTGGGCGGCGGGCGCGGCAAGTTGCACGAGCTGCCCAACCAAAGCGCACTGGTCGCTGGCGTCGCGGCGTTTTCCCATACCCTGATGTCGGCAGCTGAGTTGCCGGCCGTGCTGGCGCGGGCCTTTGCGCTATTTCAGGCCGGGCGCCCACGCCCGGTGCATATCGAAATCCCCCTGGACGTGCTGGTGGAAAACGCCGATGCGCTGCTTGCCAGCCTGCCCGTCAGCATTGCCCGCCCCGGCCCCGCGCCTGCTGCGATTGAGCAGATGAGCCAGCGTCTGGCCCAGGCCAAGCGACCGCTGATTCTGGCTGGCGGCGGTGCGATCGATGCGGCGCCGGCACTGACGCAACTGGCCGAGCGCCTCGGCGCGCCGGTGGCCCTGACCATCAATGCCAAGGGCATGCTGCCCTCCTCTCACCCTCTGTTGATCGGCTCGACCCAAAGCCTGGTCGCCACACGGGCGCTGGTGGCCGAGGCCGATGTGGTGCTGGCAATCGGCACAGAGTTGGCCGAGACCGATTACGACGTGACGTTTGCCGGCGGCTTCGAGATCCCCGGCGCACTGCTGCGTATTGATATCGACCCCGACCAGACCGTACGCAATTACCCGCCGACACTGGCGCTGGTAGCCGATGCTAATCTGGCGAGCGAGGCTCTACTGGCAAACCTTGCGCTGTTGCCATCACGGGATCCGCAATGGGGAGCTGTGCGGGTCAGCCGTCTGCAGGCGCAGTTGTCCACCGAGTGGGATGCCCCGACCCGTGCCCAGACGGTTTTTTTGCAGACGGTTTTCGAGGTGCTGCCGGATGCCGTGTGCGTCGGCGATTCGACCCAGCCGGTGTACACCGGCAACCTGACCTTCAACCCCGAACAGCCGCGGCGCTGGTTCAACTCATCCACGGGCTATGGCACGCTCGGCTACGCCCTGCCCGCGGCAGTGGGGGCCTGGCTGGGGCGTCGTGCCGAGGGCAAGCCCGGCGGCCCGGTGCTGTGCCTGATCGGTGATGGCGGCCTGCAATTTACCCTGGCCGAACTGGCCAGCGCAGTGGAGGCGCAAACGCCGATCATCGTGCTGCTGTGGAACAACCAGGGCTATGGCGAAATCAAGAAGTACATGCTCAATCGCGCCATCGAGCCGGTTGGCGTGGACATCTACACCCCGGACTTTATCGGGGTGGCCAAGGCCCTGGGCTGTGCCGCGCAGGCGGTCGGGGATGAAGCGCAATTGCGCGCAGCACTGGCCAGCGCCGCCGACCACCAGGGGCCCAGCGTGATTGAAATCGATGAGCTGTGCTGGCAGCAATCTCTGGGCCTATAAGCTCATGCGCAGGCGCGCCAGATCCCGCACCGGTGGTGCGCCAAACTGGCGGCTGTACTCACGGCTAAATTGCGACGGGCTTTCATAGCCCACGCGATAGCCTGCGGCCGACGCATCCAGGCCTTCGCTGAGCATCAACCGGCGGGCTTCGTTAAGGCGCAGCTGCTTTTGATATTGCAGCGGGCTCATGGCAGTCATGGCCTTGAACCGGTGGTGCAGGGTCGACACGCTGAGATTGGCTTCGCGTGCCAGGCTGTCGATGCGCAACGGCTGCTCAAAGTTACCGTTAAGCCAGGAAATCGCCCGGCTGACGCGGTGGTTCTGGCTGTTCTCGCTGGCGATCTGATATAGCCGATGGCCCTGCGGGCTGCGTAGCAGCCGGTAGAGAATCTCGCGGCGAATTAATGGCGCGAGCATGGCGATGTCCTTGGGCGTATCGAGCAGACGTGTCAGGCGCAGCAATGCATCGAGCATCAACGGGTCGATGGGTTCGACATACAGCCCGCGCCCGGTAGGTCGTGATGGCACACCCATGGGGCCAGCCTCGCTGATCAGCGTGGCGATCTCGGCCGGGTCAATGTCCAGGCGCAAAGCCAGTACCGGGTGCTCGGGGGATATTTCCAGCACCCGGCCACTGATGGGCATCGACACCGAAACCACCAGGTAATTGAGCGGGTCGTAGGCGAAGTATTCATCTGCCAGGCGTACCTCTTTGCGCCCCTGGGCCATGATGCACAAAGCGGGTTTGGGCAGGCTCGGAGAGAAATCGCTGGGCTGGCTGTAGCGCGACACGAACAGCGCCTCGACGCCGGTGGTGAACGAGCCGTCTTGCGGGGCGTGACGAAAAATCAGGTCGGCCAATTCCACCCGCTGCGTTTCAAAGGCGGGGTCGAGCGCGGGCCGCGGCGGTTCCAGCAGGGACATGGGGCGCATCCTTCTTGCAGTGATGGCACAGCTTAAGTTTGTGCAAGGCCAAGGGGTAGCTAATTTCTGCCGTTGTCTTGCCTGATCCTGTCAAAGCCCGGGAGCAGCCCTCCGCCGAACCCGGCGCAGACGCACAACCTTGCTCGAAACCCTGATAGCCAGGCCGTTTGCCCGATTATCCGGGCGGGCGGCTGGCAGGCGGGGGTTTGCAGGATCGTGCAAGCCTCGGGCAGGAATCGACTAACGGTCAGTTGCTACGCCCCTTAAGCTTTGAACCTCCCCCCAACACCACTTTCCTTTGTGGAGGCCAGCATGCCCCAGCCCAATGCCGTCAGTCATATGACCGTGGTTCGCGCCCGCGCCGGGTGCTCGGCCCAGGTCGAGGCCTGCCTGAGCCAACTGATCGAACCGAGCCTGCAAACCCCCGGCTGCCTGCACTTTGCCTTGCAGCATTGCGATAACGATCCGCTGCTGTGGCAGGTGGCAGGCTACTGGCAGGATGAACCCTCGATGCTGGCCTACTTCAACTCAGCACTGATGGATATCTACGGCACCCTGGTACACCAGCAGGTGGTGGACAGCCTCGATTTTCAGACCTTCAGCGATGCAGGCGGGCCGAAGAGGTAGAATGGCGGTTTTTCACTGCCGGGAGTTGGCGCATGGCGCGTAAGGAATTTGCACAGTTTGAAGCGGTATCCGCTGTAGTCCCGGTAGAACCGGGTGTTTATCACGCAGCAATTGCGGTCAAAGCCTTGTACGAAGGTGGAACCCCGCGCTTTCACAAAATTCTCATCGAGCAGACCTTCAAGACTGCGACCGCCGCCGATGCCGCTGCAGCCGAGCAACTTGAAGCCCTGCAAGGCGTCACCGAGGACGCCGAGCTGGTGTGGTAATCAGCGTGGGCGATGCATCTTGAACAATGCTTCGGGGCCCAGCTGGAAGTAATCCGCCGGGCCGCCGCCGCGCAAGATCGGCTCGGCGGCGGCGGTATCGTAAATTCCGTCCTTGAGCAGGTGCCTGGCAATATGCACCGCCACCACCTCCCCCAGAATCAGCCAGCTTGGCACCAGCTCCTGGTCTGCCCGTTGCAGCTGGATGATCTGGGTGACCTTGCATTCAAACGACACCGGCGTTTCGGCCACCCGCGGCACACTGATCACCCGTGACGGTACGGTGGTCAGCCCGGCCAGCTCGAACTCATTGACCTCGGGCGCGACCATGGCACAGCTTTGGTTCATGGCCTCGGCCAGCGGCCGGGTGGCGAGGTTCCAGACGAACTCGCCGGTTTGTTCGATGTTATTGAGGCTGTCTTTGCGGCCTACACTGCAAAACCCGATGATCGGCGGGATGTAGTTGAATGCGTTGAAAAAGCTGTAGGGCGCAAGGTTCAAGCGGCCCTGGGCGTCCTGTGACGAAATCCAGCCGATGGGGCGCGGACCGACGATGGCATTGAACGGATCATGGGGCAGGCCGTGGCCCTGGGATGGTTCATAGAAATGGATATCGTCATACATGGGAAGAGTCCGCAAACGGCTGAGATAGAGGGCCCATATAGTGCAAGGCATTTGGGTTGATTACAAAAGCTTCCATGGCGAATTGCGAGGCTTTCGTAGCAGCTGCCGAAGGAACGAGGCTGCGTTCGGGGACGTAGTCGTCGTAAATCCTGAGTACCGGTTTTAACTGGCGCACCCCATTGTCTGATTTTGCGACGGCTTCGCCGCCGAACGCAGCCTCGCTCCTTCGGCAGCTGCTACAAGTAGAACGCCATTTCCTCCCCCCCAAAAACAACTAAGCCCGGCCAAGGCCGGGCTGGAGTGCCTGTTTCAGCGGTTAGCTGAACCGGGCGCCTTCGGTGCGATCGTAACCGTCAGCGGCGAAGCTATCCGATTTGGTACGGCTGAAACCGTCTTCTGCAAAGGTGGCGGAACCGGTTTTGTCGTAGCCGTCTTCTGCGAAAGTCGCGGAATTTGTGCGGTCGTAACCGTCGGCAGCCACGGCAGCAGAACCTGTGCGGCTGTAGCCATCTTCAGCAAAGCTCGACGAATGGGTTTTATCGAAACCGTCGGCGGCAACAGCATTGAAGGCCAGGACAGAGAAGGCAGCAGCGAGGATAAGTTTGGTTTTCATGATCAAGTTCCTTGTTTCGTGTTTGGGATGTTGAGTGGCTATGGGCTTAAGACTACGCCGATTAATTTGATTAAAAAGCGCAAAAAACAGCACAAATAAATCAGTTAATTCGATGTATAGGCCCACACAAAAACAGGTCGTACAGGCTGTCCATCGTTGCGCAGGGTGGCTGAGCACTTCAGCCGGCCCACAGACGTTGCTGAGATTGATAGTGGGCTAACAGTATTAACTGACAATTAATTGGGAAAAATCGTATTCACAGACAGGCTTTTCATCTGTCCATTACCTATTTTTCACCCCCCGAGCACCAGTCTTCCGCGGGCAAAAAAGCCGATCCCAAAAACGGCTTTGCCCCCATAAACACTGGAGCCTCGACCGAATGAACAAACTTCCTCAAATTACCCTTGCGTTTTGGGTGATGAAAATCTGCGCCACGACCCTGGGCGAAACCGCGGGCGACTTGCTGTCGATGACCCTCAATGTCGGCTATGCCGTCAGCTCAATGCTGCTTATCAGCGTGTTTGTGCTGACCTTGCTGACTCAGCTGTCCTCCAAAACCTACAACCCCGTGCTGTATTGGCTGGTGATTCTCTCCACCAGCACCGCCGGCACCACCCTGTCTGACTTTATGGACCGCACCCTCGGCCTGGGTTATGCCACGGGCTCGCTGATTCTGGTGTCGATACTGGTGGCGATATTCGCGCTGTGGAAATGGAGCGGCGAGTCACTCAACGTCAACCAGGTGCAGAGCCGACGCGGCGAGATGTTCTACTGGATGGCGATTCTGTTTTCCAACACTCTGGGCACTGCCCTGGGTGACTACCTGGCGGATGATTCGGGGCTGGGTTTTGCGGGTGGCGCGCTGTTTATCGGGGCGACTATCGGGGTGGTGGTGCTGGCGCGCTACTTCAGCAAAATCTCGCCGGTGGTGTTGTTCTGGGTCGCATTCGTGCTCACGCGCCCGTTCGGCGCAACCCTGGGCGACTTCCTGACCAAACCCCTGGACAAGGGCGGGCTGGACTTCGGCACCATCGGCTCATCGCTGGTGCTGGCGGGGATATTGGTGGTCATGATTGGCGGGGCGACGTATCTGAAAAACAAACAGGCCGGCCAATCGGCCAGCCTGTCGGGTAGCAGCATCGGCTAACCCCTGTGGGAGCGGGCTTGCTCGCGATGCAGACGCTGTGGTGTTTCAGTTGCAGCGCAGCGATTCAATCGCGAGCAAGCCCGCTCCCACACCACTGGGTGGGCCGTCAGTCAGTCTCGATGCGCGAGTGCTTGCGGGTGTCTTTCATGGTTGCGTACACCGCCAGCGAGCAGGCAATACAAGCCGTAACGTACCAGTAGTAACCGGTTTCCATACCTGCGCTCTTGAACCACAGCGCGATATATTCAGCCGTACCACCAAAAATCGACACGGTCAGTGCGTAAGGCAAACCTACGCCCAGTGCGCGGATTTCCGTGGGGAACAGTTCCGCTTTGACCACGGCGTTGATCGAGGTGTAGCCGCTGACGATGATCAGTGCGGCCATGATCAGGAAGAACGCGCCCCACCAGGTGGTGATGGTGTGCAGGGTGGTGAGGATCGGCACGGTAAACAGGGTCCCCAGTACACCGAAGGCGATCAGGATCGGACGACGGCCGATCTTGTCCGAAAGCCCGCCCACCAGCGGCTGGATGCACATGAACAGGAACAATGTAGCGGCCGAAATGGTGGTGGAGTCCGAGATGCTCATGCCCACCGTGTTCACCAGATACTTCTGCATATAGGTGGTGTAGGTGTAGAACGCCAGGGTGCCGCCCATCGTCAGGCCGACGACGGTCATCAGCTCCTTGGGATGACGCAGCAAGGTGCGCATGGCGCTTTCTTTAGGCTTGACCTTGGTCTTTTTGAACGACTCGGTTTCTTCCATGCCACGACGCAGATACAGCGCGACCACGGCACACAGGGCGCCGATCACGAAGGGTACGCGCCAGCCCCAGCTGTACAGCTGTTCTTCGGTGAGGGTCTGTTGCAGCACGATCAGCACGCCCAGGGCGATAAGCTGGCCCGAGATCAAGGTCACGTACTGGAAACTGGAGAAGAAGCCGCGACGTTCCTTGGTCGCCATTTCACTCAGATAAGTGGCCGAAGTGCCGTATTCACCGCCCACCGACAAGCCTTGCAGCAAGCGGGCGAAGACCAGCAGGATCGGTGCCCAGACGCCGATGGTTTCGTAACCTGGCGATAGCGCGATCACCAGCGAGCCGAAGCACATCAGCAATACCGAGGCCATCAGTGCTGCTTTACGGCCTTTGCGGTCAGCGTACAGGCCCATGAGCCAGCCGCCGATGGGGCGCATCAAAAAGCCCACGGCGAAGATCGCAGCGGTATTGAGCAGTTGTGCGGTGGTATCGCCCTTGGGGAAAAAGGCCTTGGCGAAATACAGCGAGAACGCGGCGTAAACGTACCAGTCGTACCACTCGACCATATTGCCGACGGAACCACTGAAAATCGATTTGATGCGGCTGGAGGTGGTCTTTTCTTTAGGCGCCGCAGACACGGCCCCGGCAGGCAGGGTGCTGGAGTTATCCATTGAATGGATCCTTCTTTTATTTGTTTTTTTATAGCGCGTCAAAACGCGAGCTTGCAGGGCTATAGCAGGACTTGTGCCAACGCTTGAGGCCACGGTTTACATGGCTTGCGGGAGATGGATAAGCGGGAATCCGCTGACTTTCAGCGCAGGAATAAGCGGAAATCCGCCGACAGGCAAATGCAGATCTGCCTGACGCCAGACATCAGCCCCCTCTCCCTGCGGGAGAGGGTTGGGGTGAGGGGAAAACCGTCAAGGTCGAGCGCTGATCTGCTTTTGCAGGTTCTGAATCTGGCTTTGCAGGGTGTTGATGTTGCGCGTCATCTGCGCACGGAACACGTCAAACTCGGCCGCATTGGCGCCTTGAGCCGGAGCCGGACGATTCTCGAGCTCGCTTTTGAGCACGATCATGTCCTGCTCCAGGCGCTCCACTGCCGCGCTCGGGTTGCCCTGTTTCTTCAAGGCCGCCACATCCGTGGCCTGCTGGGCGACCCCCGCCTTGAGCGTGGCCAGCTCAGTACTCAGGTTCTTGATCTCGGTTTCGAGCTTGGCCTGGTTTTCTTTCTGCGCCGTCACTTGCAGCAACATGGCCGCATTGATTTGCTCAAAGCGCTGATCCAGATCCCCCTGCTGCCCCGCCACCAACCCTTGCTGGCGCTTGCTCTGCTCAAGCAACTGTTCTTCAAGCTGCTTGATCTGCATCTTCAAGGCTTCGCTGCCGGTATTGATCGTCGACTCACTGGCAACCACCTTGCCGGAAATGGCCTGCAGGCGCCCGGCAGCTTCTTCGCTGATACGGGCAAAACTCTCCTGGGTGGCCACCAACTGTTGCTCCATCAGCGAAATCTGCTGAAAGCTCCACCAGGCCAACCCGCCAACGGCCACCAGCAAGGCACAGATCAAGGTCCACAAAGGCCCGGTGCTCGGGCCCTTGACCTTGATCACCGGTGTGTTACGCGAGTACACCGTGGTGCGCTCACGGGCACCAGGGCTGGCCTGCGGCTCATCATGGTCATGGGCATCGGCGCGCAGGGTCGGCACATTGTCAAAGTCGTCGCGGGCATCGTTACGCATCGTAAACCTTTAAAAATGGCGGCAGCGGTTAGCGGTAAGGGGATTCCTGAGCTTTCCACCAGCCGCAGAATTCATCAAGCGCGGCCCACAGACTCACCTTGGGATCGTAATCGAGGTAATGCCGGGCGCGGCCGATGTCGAGGGTAAAGTCTTTGTTCATGATCTGCACGCCCAAACGCGAGAGTGACGGCTCAGGCTGCCCCGGCCACAGCTTGCAGGCCGCTTCGTTAAGCGCTCCTCGGCAGTAGGCCAGGGTGTAGCCCCGGTAACGGGTCACTTGCGCCACGTTCATTTGGCGCATCACATAATTGACCACATCCCAATAAGGTATCGGCGTGCCATTGCTTATATTGTAGGCCCTGCCCAACGCCGCAGCGCTGCTCACCAAGCTGCTCATCAGCGCCTCGTTGAGGTTTTGCATGCTGGTGAAGTCGACCTTGTTCAGACCGTTGCCGACAATGGCCAGCCGGCCCTTGCGCTGCTGCTTGAGCAATCGCGGGAAGAGGCTCATGTCCCCTGCCCCGGTAACCAGACTGGGGCGCAGGGCAATCACTTCAAGACCAAACTCCTGGGCACCAAACACCTTCTGCTCTGCCAGGTTTTTAGTGGCGGCATAGGGGTGCCTGAAGCGCTTGGGCACCTGCTCCTCGGTGAGGTCGGTGTGGTCGCGGCCATCGAAGTACAACGCTGCCGAAGACAAGTGCACCAGACGCCGCACCCGCTGCTTGAGGCAGGCTTCAACCACGTTTTCGGTCACCAGCACGTTGTCACGGTGGAAGTCCTGATAACGCCCCCAAGCGCCCACATGCCCCGCACAATGCACCACCGCATCGACATCGACGCACAAGTCGCGCACCAGCAAGCCATCGGTCAAATCCCCCGGGATAAATTCAGCCCCGCGTCGCACCAGGTGTTCGACACCGTCGGCCCGACGCCCGCTGACCCGTACGTCAAAGCCCTGCTCCAGGGCAAAACGCGCAAAGCGTCCGCCAATAAAGCCGCTTGCGCCGGTGACCAGAATCTTCATCAATCACTCCAAATGCTGTAATTCGTGCTGCTTGCTCTTTAAACGCCGGTTATCAGGCCAAAGGCACTAACCAGCGGGCTGCCGAACGCGATAAATGTTCGGTCAGTTGCCCCAGCAGTTGTCCGCCATTGCGCCAATGATGCCAGTACAGTGGCACGTCGATGGGTTTATCTGGCAAAAGCTCCACCAGGCTGCCATTTGCCAATTGTTCGCGCACTTGCAGTTCAGGCACCAGCCCCCATCCCAGGCCGGCCTCGGTGAGGCGGATAAAGCCCTCTGAGGACGGGCACAAATGGTGCTCGAAACCCTCTTCGACGCCCAGTGCGGCAAGGTAGCGGTGCTGCAGAAAATCATCCGGGCCGAACACCAGGGCCGGCGTTTTTGACAACTGCACGGCACTCACCCCATGGGGAAAATGCCGCGCAATAAAGGCCGGGCTGGCCAGCGCACGGTATCGCATGGCCCCCAGCAGCACGCTGCGAGCCCCGGCAACCGGGCGCTCACTGGCGCACAGGCAGGCTGCCACTTCACCGGCACGCATGCGTTTGAGGCCAACGGTCTGATCCTCAACCACCATATCCAGCAGCAGGTGTTGCTCGGCACAAAAATCGCCCACGGCCTGCGCCCACCAGGTGGCCAGGCTGTCGGCATTCAAGGCGATCCGCAACCGCTCCGGCAAACCGTCTTCGTCCAGCGCCGGCACCGCACTTTGCAAGTCACGCTCCAGCAAACGCACTTGCTGGACATGGTTGAGCAGGCGCCGGCCGATCTCGGTCGGGGTCGGTGGCGTGGCGCGCACCAGCACCGGCTGGCCGATACGGGCCTCAAGCAATTTGATGCGCTGGGAGATGGCCGATTGTGACAGCCCAAGCACCTGCGCCGCCCGCTCAAATCCGGCTTGTTCCACGACTGCAGCGAGGGCCGAGAGTAATTTATAGTCGAACATCAGTTTTCCTAATGAGCGATCAGCAATATTGGTTTTTCTTATACAGCCAAGGGCAGGAGAATAGCCAGCAGCAACCCCGCCTGCAGTACAACGAGTAATCCTTATGTGGCAAAGCTACCTTAATGGCCTGTTGGTCGCGTTCGGCCTGATCATGGCCATCGGCACCCAGAATGCCTTCGTCCTGGCACAAAGCCTGCGCCGTGAACACCACCTGCCCGTGGCCGCATTTTGCGTGGTGAGCGATGCCTTGCTGGTGGCCGCCGGGGTGTTCGGCCTGGCCACCCTTCTGGCACAAAACCCGTTATTGCTCAGCGTGGCACGCTGGGGCGGCGCGGTGTTTTTGTTGTGGTACGGCACCCAGGCACTGCGTCGGGCGTTTTCCCAGTCGAGCCTTGAACAATCTGCCGGGCAGACGGCGCGCTCGCTCAAGGCAGTGATGCTCAGTGCGCTGGCCGTGACCCTGCTCAACCCCCATGTCTATCTCGATACAGTGTTGCTGATCGGCTCCCTTGGTGCTCAACAAAGCGTGCCCGGCGCCTATGTAGTGGGCGCGGCCAGTGCTTCGCTGATGTGGTTTTTCACCCTGGCCCTGGGCGCTGCCTGGCTTGCGCCGTGGCTGGCACGGCCCAACACCTGGCGCATCCTCGATTTGCTGGTGGCGGTGATGATGTATGCGGTGGCGGTGCAGCTGATAGTTTCGGGCTGAGCGCAAAGCCCGCTCCCACAGCTAAAAAAAAGAGTCCCGCACCTGCTGAAACGTCTATCCCACACAGTTGTCGCGTGGTTAAGCGGTCACCCCGGTGCTATGATCCTGACCCTGCGCCGCAAAGAGTAAAAACTCATCGGCGCGTGTTTGGCCGCCCGTGATCGGCCTTGCGCTCATCGCAACTGACCTGATTAGGAGAATCATCATGGCTTTCGAATTGCCGCCGCTGCCGTACGCACACGATGCCCTGCAGCCGCACATCTCCAAAGAAACCCTGGAGTTTCACCACGACAAGCACCACAACACCTACGTCGTGAACCTGAACAACCTGGTGCCAGGCACCGAGTTCGAAGGCAAAACCCTGGAAGAGATCGTTAAAACCTCTTCGGGCGGTATCTTCAACAACGCCGCTCAGGTCTGGAACCACACTTTCTACTGGAACTGCCTGGCGCCAAACGCCGGCGGCCAACCGACTGGCGCACTGGCTGATGCCATCAACGCGGCCTTCGGTTCGTTCGACAAGTTCAAGGAAGAATTCAGCAAGACTTCCATCGGCACCTTCGGCTCCGGCTGGGGCTGGCTGGTGAAGAAAGCTGACGGTTCCCTGGCCCTGGCCAGCACCATCGGCGCCGGCAACCCGCTGACCAGCGGCGACACCCCGCTGCTGACCTGCGACGTTTGGGAACACGCTTACTACATCGACTACCGCAACGTGCGTCCGAAGTATGTAGAAGCGTTCTGGAACCTCGTTAACTGGAAGTTCGTGGCTGAGCAGTTCGAAGGCAAGACCTTCACTGCCTAAGCCTAGCTCCAGATAAAAAACCCGGCATTGCCGGGTTTTTTTTGGCCGCGTGAAAAGTGCCAAAAGATCCTTGCGCACAATCCGGGCCAGCTAGTATGAAAGCGTTGGTTTTTTTTATTGCGCGCCTCAAGTTCGAAGTCAGAATACCGACACAGTGGCGATCGTGAACAGCGTGTGCTGACGGCTTGCATACTTGTCCCCCCAACAGGCATTAACGGCGAGAAACAAGGAATAGCGCTTTGAAGCTGCAGTTCAAAAACAGCTTGTCACTCAAGTTGCTCCGGATCGTGCTGCTGTCGGCACTGGTTGTCGGAGGAGTGCTGAGTTGCGCACAAATCGTGTTCGATGCCTACAAAGTCCGACAGGCCGTCACGACCGATGCCGGGCGCATCCTCGACATGTTTCGCGACCCCTCGACCCAGGCGCTGTATAGCCTGGACCGTGACATGGCCATGCAAGTCATCGAAGGCCTGTTCCAGGACCCGGCTGTGCGCAAGGCCTCCATCGGCCACCCCAACGAAGCGGCCCTCGCCGAAAAAGCCCGGGCATTGCACAGTTCATCAAGCCGCTGGGTGACCGACATGATTTTGGGTCGCGTGCACACGTTCAGTATCCCGCTGGTGGGCCAGGGGCCCTACAGCGAGTACTACGGCGACCTGAGCATTACCCTCGATACTGCCACTTACGGCCAGGGCCTGTTGACCGACTCCGCCGTCATGCTGTTTTCCGGCCTGTTACGCGCCCTGCTGATGGGGCTGGTGTTGTATCTGGTCTATCACTGGCTGTTGACCAAACCGCTGTCCAACATCATCGGCCACCTGACCAGCATCAACCCCGACCGCCCCAGCGAGCATGTGATCCCCTTGCTCAAGGGCCATGAGCACAACGAACTGGGGGTGTGGGTCAATACATCCAATCAGTTGCTGGCTTCGATCGAGCGCAACAACCGCTTGCGCCACGAAGCCGAAAGCTCGTTGCTGCGCATGGCCCAGTACGACTTTTTGACCGGGCTGCCCAACCGCCAGCAATTGCAGGGGCAACTGGGCAAGATCCTCACCGATGCAGGCCGCTTGCAGCGCCGGGTCGCCGTGCTGTGCGTGGGCCTGGACGACTTCAAGGGCATCAACGAACAGTTCGGCTATCAAACCGGCGACCAGTTGCTCCAGGCCCTGGCCGACCGCTTGCGCGCCCATAGCGGCAGCCTCGGTGCGCTTGGTCGTCTGGGCGGCGATCAGTTTGCCCTGGTGCAGGCCCATATCGAGCAGCCTTACGAGGCAGCCGAGCTGGCCCAGAGCATTCTCGATGACCTCGAATCACCGTTCAGCCTCGATCAGCAAAGCATCCGCCTGCGCGCCACCATCGGCATCACCCTGTTCCCCGAAGATGGCGACACTACCGAGCAATTGCTGCAAAAGGCAGAGCAGACCATGACCCTGGCCAAAAGCTATTCGCGCAGCCGCTACCAGTTTTATATCGCCAGCGTCGACCGCGAGATGCGGCGCATGCGCGAGCTGGAAAAAGACCTGCGCGAAGCCCTCTTGTGCAACCAGCTGCACCTGGTCTACCAGCCGCAAATCCGCTACAGCGACCACCGCGTAGTCGGCGTCGAGGCCCTGTTGCGCTGGCAGCACCCGCAGCACGGCATGGTCCCGCCCGATCTGTTTATCCCGCTGGCGGAAAAAAACGGCAGCATCATTGCCATCGGCGAATGGGCACTGGACCAGGCCTGCCGCCAACTGCGCGAATGGCACGACCAGGGCTTCAGCGAGCTGCGCATGGCGGTCAACCTGTCCACTGTGCAATTGCACCACGTCGAACTGCCGCGGGTGGTCAACAATCTGTTGCAGCGCTACCGCTTGCCGCCGCGCAGCCTGGAGCTGGAAGTCACCGAAACCAGCCTGATGCAAGACATCAGCACGGCCGCCCAGCACCTGCTCAGCCTGCGCCGCTCCGGTGCGCTGATTGCCATTGATGACTTCGGCACCGGCTACTCATCCTTGAGCTATCTCAAGAGCCTGCCACTGGACAAGATCAAGATCGATAAAAGCTTTGTCCAGGACCTGATCGATGACGGTGACGACGCCACCATCGTGCGCGCCATCATCCAGCTCGGTAAAAGCCTGGGCATGCAGGTGATCGCCGAAGGCGTCGAAACCGCCGAACAGGAAGCCTATGTCATTGCCGAAGGCTGCCATGAAGGCCAGGGCTACCTGTACAGCAAACCCCTTGGCGCACGGGAGTTGGTCGCTTATCTGAAGCAGGCGAAGCGTAACAAGGCAGTCATTCTGTAAGTCCATATTTCGAGATTCACTAAAGCCCCGGTGCAGAGCGCAAGTAAACAAGAAATATTTCCAACCGTAGCCCTTTACAGAAAATGCATATCTTTCGCATCATGTGGCAGTTTTGCGTGCAGCCGCACGCTTGTCCCACCTCTCGAAGCAGGATTTTCGCCATGATTCGTATGCCCCTGGCTACCGCCAGTCTGCTGGCCATTGCTATCTCACTCGCCGGCTGTGGCGACAAGGACAAGGAAAAAACCGCTGCGGCGCCGACCCCGGCAGCCGCCACCAGCACTGCGACGCCAGCCACTGACGTCACCGCGGCAAAAGTCGACGAAGCTGCTGCCAAGGCTGTCGTGGCCCATTACGCCGACATGGTTCATGCCGTGTACAGCGATGCCGAAAGCACCGCCAAAAAACTGCAGACCGCTATCGATGCGTTCCTGGCCAAACCGAACGACGACACCCTCAAGGCCGCTCGCGCCGCCTGGGTTGAAGCCCGCGTGCCATACCTGCAGAGCGAAGTGTTCCGCTTCGGCAACACCATCATCGACGACTGGGAAGGCCAGGTGAACGCATGGCCGCTGGACGAAGGCCTGATCGACTACGTTGACGCCAACTACGCCGGCGCACTGGGCAACCCAGGTGCCAATGCCAACATCATTGCCAACACCCAGATCCAGGTCGGCGAAGACAAGGTCGACGTCACCGAAATCACCCCGGAAACCCTGGCCAGCCTCAACGAGCTGGGCGGTTCCGAAGCCAACGTAGCCACCGGCTACCACGCCATCGAATTCCTCCTGTGGGGCCAGGACCTCAACGGCACCGGCCCGGGCGCAGGCAACCGTCCTGCTTCGGACTACCTGGAAGGCGAAGGCGCCACCGGTGGTCATAACGATCGCCGTCGCGCTTACCTGAAAGCCGTAACCCAGCTGCTGGTTAACGACCTCAATGAAATGGTCGGCAACTGGGCACCGAACGTGGCCGACAACTACCGCGCCACGCTGGAAGCCGAGCCGGTACAAAACGGCCTGCGCAAGATGCTGTTCGGCATGGGCAGCCTGTCGCTGGGCGAACTGGCCGGCGAGCGCATGAAAGTGTCCCTGGAAGCCAACTCGCCTGAAGACGAGCAGGACTGCTTCAGCGACAACACCCACAACTCGCACTTCTACGATGCCAAGGGCATCCGCAACGTATACCTGGGCGAGTACGTACGTGCCGACGGCACAAAAATGACCGGCCCAAGCCTGTCGTCGCTGGTGGTGGTCATCGACCCGGCTACCGACGCCACGCTCAAGTCCGACCTGGCTGACACCGAAGCCAAGATCCAGGTCATGGTTGATCGCGCCAACAAGGGCGAGCACTACGACCAGTTGATCGCTGCAGACAACGCTGCGGGCAACCAGGTGGTACGTGATGCCATTGCAGCGCTGGTCAAGCAGACCGGTGCCATCGAGCAAGCCGCCGGCAAGCTGGGCATCAGCGACCTGAACCCGGACAACGCCGATCACGATTTTTGATCTGCGGCGCTGAGTGACTGAGTAATGAGGCGACCTTCGGGTCGCCTTTTTTTGCGGCAGGACGCCGCGCCAGCCGCGATGGGCCATGGATGGCCCGTAGCGGCGTGCCCCCATAACAGTGCCGGAGTGAGGGCGGAACCCGTAGAGAGCCGTGACACATATAATGGATATGTACTGGGTGGTTTTTAACGGGTGTTCGGGGTACATATCCGGCATTTGTGTCTTACCGAAATTATGGTTTCGCTCTTACAGCGAGTCACTTTTTCCAAACGCCGAAAAAGTAACCAAAAAGGCTTGCCCCTGGCGTACGGCCTTCGCTGCGCTCAGGTTCCCTCGTTCCGGTCCCGCTCCGTGGGCACGCCGCCACGGGCCATCCATGGCCCATCGCGGCTCTCCCGGCATCCATGCCGGGAGACCCACTGCGCAGAACCTCCTCTCGGCCTCCCGATGGGGCTGGTAGATCAAAATCAAAAAACAGATCAAAAGCAGAAGGGCCATTTGTCTGCCCCAAGTCACAGCAAACGCTAATCCCTCTTATTTCAATTCACCTTCCCTGCTAGACTTTACGCCCTCGATTTTGCTCACTGATCTGGACGCTTGATGCCTTCGTTGCCTCTTCGCCTGTCTCTGTTGCTAGTGGCCCTGGGCCTTGGCGGCTGTGATGATGCCCCGCGCTTTACCAAACCCGAGCCCGGCGAAGCCCGCTCCGGCGGCGCGACTACGGTGCGTAAAAGCGATCACAACGCCTTTTCCATGCCGTCAGCCAACCTTTCGCCCACCCGGCGTCTGGATTTCAGTGTCGGCAACAGTTTTTTTCGCAGCCCCTGGGTCATCGCTCCGTCAACCACCACCGCGCGTGACGGCCTGGGCCCGCTGTTCAACACCAACGCCTGCCAGAACTGCCATATCAAGGATGGTCGCGGCCACCCGCCCGCCCCCGGCGCCAAAAATTCGGTGTCGATGCTGGTACGCCTGTCGATCCCCAACGACCCGACTTATGCCACGCTGATCGAACAGGCTGGCATCGTGCCCGAGCCGGTCTATGGCGGCCAGTTGCAGGATATGTCGGTTCCCGGTGTAGTCCCCGAGGGCAAGGTGCGAGTCGATTACGAACCCGTGACCGTGCGTTTCAAGGACGGCACTGAAGTCGAGCTGCGCAAGCCCACGCTGCAAATCACCCAGTTGGGCTATGGCCCGATGCATCCCGATACCCGCATGTCAGCCCGCATCGCGCCGCCGATGATTGGCCTGGGGCTGCTCGAAGCCATCCCCAACGAGGCGATCCTGGCCAATGCCGATGCCCAGCGCAAAACCGCTGGCGGCGTGGCCGGGCGTCCGAACTGGGTGTGGGATGACGCGCAACAAAAGACGGTTTTGGGCCGTTTTGGCTGGAAAGCCGGACAACCGAACCTCAATCAACAAAATGTTCACGCCTTTTCTGGTGATATGGGCCTCACGACTTCCCTGAGACCCTTCGATGACTGCACCAAGGCCCAAACTGCCTGCCTCGAGGCGCCCAACGGCAATGGCCCGGATGGCGAACCCGAGGTCAGCGACAATATTCTGCGCCTGGTGGAGTTCTACACCCGCAACCTGGCTGTGCCCGCCCGCCGTGATGTCGGCGCGCCCCAGGTGCTGGCCGGTAAAAACCTGTTCTATCAGGCAGGCTGCAGCGCCTGTCACACACCGACTTTCACGACATCGGCCAGCGCTGCCGAGCCCGAACTGGCCAACCAGGTCATCCACCCCTACAGCGACCTGCTGCTGCATGACATGGGCCCGGGCCTTGCCGACAACCGCACCGAGTTCGCCGCCAGCGGCCGCGACTGGCGCACGCCACCGCTGTGGGGGATTGGTTTGACCCAGGCGGTGAGTGGCCACACCCAGTTTTTGCACGATGGACGTGCCCGCAACCTGCTTGAAGCCGTGCTGTGGCATGGCGGCGAGGCCGAACCGGCCAGGCAGCAGGTTTTACGTTTTAATGCCGAGCAGCGCGCTGCGTTGCTGGCGTTCCTGAACTCTCTTTAACGCCTTACAAGATCGGGGACCCCGACATGTTTCGACCCAAGCTTCTGTTCACCAGCCTTGCCGCCATCGCCCTGGCTGCCTGCTCGCCTCAAGACCCGCAGGCCGTCACTTCGGCAGCCATCGCCAAACAAGTGATCCTGCCTACCTACAGCCGCTGGGTTGAAGCTGACCGCCAGCTGGCGGTCAGCGCCCTGGCCTACTGCCAGGGCAAGGAAACCCTGGAAACTGCCCGTGCCGACTTCCTGCACGCGCAAAAGGCCTGGGCCGAGCTGCAACCGCTGCTGATCGGGCCTTTGGCTGAAGGCAATCGTTCGTGGCAGGTACAGTTCTGGCCGGACAAAAAGAACCTGGTCGGCCGTCAGGTCGAGCAGTTGGTGGTTGCCCAGCCGCAGATCGATGCCGCCGCCCTGGCCAAGTCCAGCGTTGTGGTGCAAGGCCTGTCGGCTTACGAATACATTTTGTTCGACAGCAACATCAACCTGGCTGACGATGCGCAAAAAGCCCGTTACTGCCCGCTGCTGACCGCCATCGGCGAACGTCAGAAGCAACTGGCCGAAGAGATTCTGGCCAGCTGGAACAGCACCGACGGCATGCTCGCGCAAATGAGCAAGTTCCCCAACCAGCGTTATGCCGACTCCCACGAAGCCATCGCTGACGTGCTGCGTGTGCAGGTGACTGCGCTGGATACCCTGAAGAAAAAACTCGGCACGCCAATGGGCCGCCAGAGCAAGGGCATCCCGCAACCGTTCCAGGCCGATGCCTGGCGCAGCGAGTCGTCACTCAAGAGCCTGGCCGCCAGCCTGGCCGCTGCCCAGACCGTATGGGCCGGTGTCGACAACAAGGGCTTGCGCAGCCTGTTGCCTGCCGAACAAAAGCCACTGGCTGACAAGATCGACGCGGCCTATGCCACCTCGCTCAAGTTGTTCAACGACAACCAGCGCACGCTCAATGAGCTGCTGGCAGACGATGCCGGGCGCGCCCAGCTGAACGCCATCTACGACAGCCTCAACGTGGTTCACCGCCTGCACGAAGGCGAACTGGCCAAGGCCCTGGGTATCCAGCTGGGCTTTAACGCCAACGACGGCGATTGATAAAGGAAGGTTCGATGATGCGCAGGCAAGCACTCAAGCTTGGTGGTTTACTGCTCAGTGCAATCACGCTGGGCGGTTGGTCGCTGTTTAAACAAAAAGGCCAAAGCCCGCTGCTGCTGAGTGCCCGCGACGATGCAGATGGTAATCACTTTGCCGTGGGCTATCGACTCGATGGCACTCAGGTGTTCAGCACCCAGGTCGGCCAGCGCTGCCATGACATCATCAACCACCCGACACTGCCCATCGCCTTGTTCGTGGCCCGCCGCCCCGGTACCGAAAGCTACCTGGTCAGCCTGACCGACGGGCAGCTGCTGCAAACCCTGACCTCCCTGCCCAACCGGCATTTTTATGGTCACGCCGTGATCCATAAAGACGGTGAGTGGCTGTACACCACTGAAAACGACACCACTGATCCGGGCCGTGGCCTGCTGGGGGTTTATCGCTTTGAGGGCGAGCGCCTGGTTCACAGCGGCGAAATCCCCACCCACGGCGTCGGCCCGCATCAGGTGTCGTGGATGCCTGACGGTGAAACACTGGTGGTGGCCAACGGCGGAATTCGTACCGAAGCCGAAAGCCGGGTCGAGATGAACCTCAACGCGATGGAACCCAGCCTGGTGCTGATGCAGCGTGATGGCACCCTGCTCAGCAAGGAAACCCTGAGCCAGCAAATGAACAGCGTGCGCCACTTGGGCATTGCCAGTGACGGCACCATTGTCGCCTGCCAGCAATTTATGGGCGATGCCCATGAGTTGTCCGAATTGCTGGCCATCAAACGTCCCGGCCAGCCATTTGAGCCCTTCCCGGTGGCCGAGCCACAACTGCGAGCAATGGGCCATTACACGGCCAGTGTCGCGGTCCACAGCGAGTTGCGCCTGGTCGCGCTGACGGCGCCACGGGGCAACCGTTTTTTCGTCTGGGACCTGGACAGCGGCGCCTTGCGCCTGGATGCGCCGTTGCCGGATTGTGCGGGGGTGGGTGCGGTGAAGGATGGGTTTGTGGTCACGTCCGGCCAGGGCCGCTGCCGTTTCTACGATTGCCGTCAGAACGACCTGATTGCCAAGCCTCTGGATTTGCCGTCGGGGCTTTGGGACAACCATCTGCATATCATGTAGCAGGTGACACAAATCCCTGTAGTCGTTGACGAGCCATGCGAGGCTACGTCCGGCTGCGCAGCAGTCGTAAAACCAATCTGCATCGGTGTTTCAGATCCACCGCGAAGCCCAGGTTTACGACTGCTGCGCAGCCGAACGTAGCCTCGCGCGGCTCGTCAACGACTACAGGTTTTTTGCTCTGCGCCCTACTTCTTCAGCCCCTGGCTCATGCCAAACATAAACAGCAACAAATCATGATCGGGCCGGGTCGCTACCGCCGCTTTAACCACCCGCGGCAACGGGCAATGAGCCCCCATTTGGGGCCCGCTCAACACTTGTGTCACCGGTTGTTCCCAAGCGGCAAACGCCACGCCAGCAATGACCAAGGCGCCCAGCAGAAACAAACTTCGTGCTATTTCTCGCTTCATCACCGTAAACCTTTGATAGCGCTGCCAAACACTGTCTTATAAAAGTAGATCAGTCTGTCCCACTCTGTGGCACTCCACGACGAATGGCGGCGCAATTGTTTAAGATCGTGGGAAGCGGCTTTTTGGGCCGTCAGGCGTTGCCGGCTTTTTTCCAGGTCCAGCAAAGCCACATCAATCACTGCCCCTTCGCCCTGCCCCGTCACCCGCACAAACACATGCTTGGCGTACAGGCAGCCGTGCTGCCAACGGCCCAGATGCATGCGGGCCAAGGTCTGACCGATCGCTTCAAGTACGCGGTCATGTACCGCTTCACCGTGACGCTCGCGCTCACCTGCGGCGTACCAGTTGTCGATCTCGACAAAGCCTTCCAGGCCCACGGTCACCAGCAATGCACGCCATTGTTTATCTGCCGCTTGCTGCGCCCCGCAGTACACCAGCTCAGGCACACCCACCGCCAAACGGCTCAAGGCCAGTAACGCATCCTGCTCCCGCAAAACCGTCGGGCGGCCCAGCGGGTAACGCCAGCTGCGGTAGGTATGCCCGACCTGTCGCTTGACGTAGAGCAAGCGCCCATCGGCGTCATGTATCCGTTGTACACCGCTCTCCCCACCGCGACGCTGGTTGGGCTCTTCAACCCATTCGCCTTGCCGATTCCAGTAGAACTCGAATGGGTCGTCAGTCGCAGAGGGAGCTTGCTGTACAAAATCAACGGTCATGAGTTATCTCTTTCGTAATACGTAAACCCGCCACATCGCGTAGAGCGGAATAAAGTCCAAATGGTCCTGAACGGTGAAGCCTGCCTTTTTGAATTCCGCCTCCACTGTAGCAGCAGGTAACACAAAACGATTTTGGTAACCGAATTGCTCTGCCTCTGCAGCGCGTTGACGCTCAAGACGCTTGCGTTTCCAGGCCTTGAAATTGCCATCAACCCACAATGAAATAATCACACTGTCCCGGCTAACGCGATGAAGCTCCCGCAATAGAGCCATCCGGTGACTTGCATCGCCAATGTGGTGCAGCAAGCGCATGCAGAAAACACTGTCAACCGAGTTGTCAGGCAAATCTATTTCGAAAGCTGACATCTGCAAACGCCGTACCCGTTTAACCACATCGGCCGGTTGCGCCAACGAAGCCACCTCCAGCATCGACGCCGAGTTGTCCGCACCGATGATTTCGCGGCTTGGCATTTGCGCCAGCAACGGCCAGAAACGGCCCGCACCACAAGGCAAATCGAGGACAACCTGAGGCTCGCCAGCCAACTGCAATGCACGGCGCGCCAATTGTTCATCGCGTTTGTGCGACAAACGCCGGGCCAGGCCGTCCTGATGCTTGATCAGGTATTGCGTAGCGTGCTGCTGATCGTACTTTTCAGAAAATTTGAGTTTGATGATCGGGCTCATATCAGTGCTCCTGAAGCTAATGAGCACTACCTTAATCAGCCGAACGTTTGCATCAGGTCATCAACAGGTGAAAATTCTGTCAGGGCATTCCACATAAACATTGCAAGGTTTTACAGGGCGAAAATACTGGCGCAGGGCCATGTATCGACTAATGCGCAGGGAGAGCGGCCTGCAGAGCGCAGGCCACGGGAGGGGATCAGACGTCGGCCGGAGCCAGTTCGACGCGAAAACGACAGCCGTTGGGTTCCATCGTGGTCAGGGTCACGCGCCAACCCTGGCTATCGCAAATGCGTTGTACCAGGGACAGGCCCAGGCCCAGCCCTTCGCCACGTTTTTCGCTGCCACGGACAAAGGGTTGGAACATGGCCTGGCGTTTTTCTTCCGGGATCCCCACGCCGCTGTCTTCCACCACAAAACCGCTGGCCTCAAGGGTCAAGCGGATAAAGCCGGTGTCGGTGTAGTGCAAGGCATTGCGCAGCAAGTTGCCCATGACGGCGTGCAGGAAGGTGGCGTTGTACCGTGTGTCCAGCGGGTTGCCGGGGTCATAGATCAGCTTGAGGCCTTTGGCCTCGATGGGTTCGCGCCACAGGCTGATCAGGCCTTCGGCCACGGTGCTCAGGGTCACCGTTGGCGACATGCTGGCATCCTCATGCTGGGCACGGGCCAGCATCAGGAAGGTTTGCACCAGTTCGCGCATTTCCTCACAGGCGCGGGAAATACGCTCGACCTGCGAGCGACTGCGCTGATCCAGTGACGGGCTTTCCAGCAACAACTCGCAGGAACTGGCCAGCACCATAAGCGGAGTACGTAACTCGTGACTTACATCACTGGTGAACAAACGTTCGCGCGTCAGGGTGTCGCGCAAGCGCCCCAGAGTGGCATCGAACGCCACTGCCAGTTCGCCCACTTCATCGGCCGCATAATCCGGGGCCAATGGCGGCGCCAGCCCCAGCAACTGATCGCGATGACGAACCTGACGGGCCAGGCGGATCACCGGTGCCATCACCCGCCGGGCCAGGGTCCAGCCCAAAAATACCGCCAGTGCCAGCGCGAGAACGAAACCGACGGCAACCACGGCAAACAGTACGCGCTCGCGCTCTTCAAAATCGCTCTGGTCTTGCAACAGGACGTAGCGCCGGCCATCGACCACTTCCACCATTGCGTGATAAGACAGCTGATCGCGAAACACCTCATGAAAGCCCGGGTCCAGGTGACGCAGGTCCTTGGGCAGGGCAAAGTCGCCACGCCCGCCACTGAAATAAAACAGCTGGCTTGGCTTGGGACGATGATTCCACTCTGCGCCGTTGTCCATCAGCAGCAGGCGCTGCAAATCCCCGCCCAGCCCTGCCGAGATGAGTTTCTCTTCGACCAGATGCACGGTGGCAATAATGCCCACAGCGAATGTCCCTGCCACCAGCGCGCTCATCAAGGCAAAAGCGATGATGATCCGCTGGGAAAGACTTTGCCTAAACTCCATCACGAACCTCGGCGAGGCGATAGCCCACGCCATGTACGGTATGCAACAGAGGCTTGTCGAATGGTTTGTCGATCACCTGACGCAATTGGTGGACGTGGCTGCGCAGGCTGTCGCTGTCCGGGCAATCATCGCCCCACAAGGCTTCTTCCAGCACTTCGCGGCGTAACACATGGGGGCTTTTCTGCATCAGTACCGCCAGCAGTTTCAAGCCCACCGGGTTGAGCTTGAGCAGACGGCCTTCACGGGTGACTTCCAGGGTATCGAGGTCATAGCGCAACTCGCCGACCTGCAGCTCACGTCGCCCGCCGCCCTGGGCGCGACGCAAAACCGCTTCGATCCGGGCGGCCAGTTCCGAGAGGGCAAAGGGTTTTAGCAAATAGTCATCGGCACCTGACTTGAACCCTTGCAGGCGGTCGTCCAGCTGATCGCGGGCAGTCAGCATGATTACCGGCGTATCGCGCCGGGCATCTTCACGCAGGCGCTTGCACAGGGTATAGCCGTCGATACCGGGCAACATGATATCGAGCACAATCAGGTCGTAATGCTCGGTGGCCGCCAGGTGCAGGCCCGACAAACCATCTTGCGCGCAGTCAACGGTGTAGCCCTTCAGGCCCAGGTAGTCGGCAAGGTTGGCGAGGATATCGCGGTTGTCTTCAACCAATAGAATTCGCATGGGCACTCTCTCCGTTCACAGTTACGGCCGTCTTGGCCCGCGCAGCTTAAGGCCAACAACCGCGCAGGGCCAGCACCACAGGGCGCTCAGACAATTTAGTTATAGCTCTCACAGAAATGACATTTTTTTTACTATCGGTTCACAAACTCAATACAGTGGCGCGCGCACACTCCCGCTCCCCCCGCGTTAAAGCCTCCCGCGTTTAAGGAAAAACAACCCATGCGTCTGCTGCACACCGCGCCTATGCGCTACCTCCTGTTGTTGACTGGCTGCTGGCTGGCGACTTTTTTGATCACCCGAGGCGTCCTGCTGGTCACCCATCTGGGTGAGGCTGGCAACAACTGGCTGCCGGTGTTCGGGATTGGCCTGCTTTACGACCTTGGCTTTTTGACCTATGCCGCCCTGCCGCTGGGCCTTTACCTGCTGCTCTGTCCGCCTGCGCTATGGCGCCGCCGTGGCCATCAGTGGTTCCTGCAAGGCCTGCTGACCGTCAGCCTGTTTGCCATGCTGTTCACCGCCGTCGCCGAGTGGCTGTTCTGGGATGAGTTTGGGGTGCGCTTCAACTTTATCGCGGTGGACTACCTGGTCTACTCCGACGAAGTACTGAACAACGTACTGGAATCCTACCCGATCGGCATCCTGCTCAGCGCCATCGCCCTGGCGGCCATAGTGTTGAGCCTGGTGCTGCGCAAGCTGTTCAAAGCTGCGATGAACGCACCGCTACCCTCTTTTGGCGGTCGTCTGGCGACCTTTACTGGCCTGTTGCTGGTTGCCGGCCTGAGCCTGCAACTGCTGGACCAGGACGGCCCGCGCGGCCAGGGCGGCAACGCCTACCAACATGAACTGGCGAGCAATGGCCCGTACCAGTTCTTCGCTGCGTTCCGTAACAATGAACTGGATTACCAGCAGTTTTACGCCAGCCTGCCCACCGACGTAGTGGCCAAACAGCTGCGCGCAGAACTGACCGAACCCAACGCCACCTTCGTTGGCCAGGACCCGCTGGATATCCGCCGCAATATCGACAACCCCGGCACTGCGCGCCAACCCAACATCGTGCTGGTGACCATCGAAAGCCTCAGTGCCAAGTACCTGGGCAGCAACGGTGACGGCCGCAACCTGACGCCGAACCTGGACCAACTGCGCAAGGAGAGCCTGTACTTCAACAACTTCTATGCCACCGGCACCCGTACCGACCGGGGCCTGGAAGCCATTACCCTGGCCATTCCGCCGACACCGGGGCGCTCCATCGTCAAGCGTATCGGCCGTGAAAGCGGCTTTGCCAGCCTCGGCCAGCAGCTCAATGGCGTGGGCTATGACAGCGTGTTCGTGTATGGCGGGCGCGGTTACTTCGACAACATGAACGCCTTTTTCAGTGGCAACGGTTACCGCGTTGTCGACCAAAGCAGCGTGAATGAAGCCGATATCCACTTCAAAAATGCCTGGGGCATGGCTGACGAAGACCTGTACCGCGAAACCCTGAAACTGGCCGACGCCAATTACGCGCAACAAAAGCCGTTTTTGCTGCAGTTGATGACCACCTCCAACCACCGTCCTTACACCTACCCTGAAGGCCGGATCGACATCAAGTCGGGCAATGGTCGCGACGGCGCAGTGAAATACACCGACTACGCCATCGGCCAATTCCTTAACGATGCGCGTAAAAAACCCTGGTTCGATAACACGATCTTCGTCTTCGTGGCCGACCACACGGCAGGCAGTGCCGGCAAGGAAGACTTGCCGATCACCAATTATCAGATCCCACTGTTTATCTATGCGCCCAAGTTGATCGAAGCCCGTGAAAACTCGCAACTGGCCAGCCAGATCGACCTGGCGCCCACCTTGCTCGGCTTGTTGAACCTGGATTACCAGTCAACCTTCTTTGGCCGCAACCTGTTGCAGGACAACCCGTTGCCACCGCGAGTGGTGGTGGGCAACTACCAGCACCTGGGGTTGTTTGACGGCCAAGACCTGGCCATTCTCAGCCCGCGCCAAGGGCTGCGCCGCCATGATGATGCGCTGAGCACCAGTATTGAATCGCGAGTACCGGCGACTGATCCGTTGATTGAGCGGGCGATTGCCTACTATCAGGGCGCCAGTCATGGCTTCAAGCAGCAGTTGCTGGGCTGGAAGCCGGTGCAGGTCGAAGCGGGGCAGGTTTCGCAACGGTAATTGCCTTGCGACCCTCACCCCAACCCTCTCCCAAAGGGAGAGGGAGCTGATTGGGGGATATTGCAGAATCTCTGCAGCCTGAATGCATTGAGTTGAATCCTGCATCGGCTCGGTCAATCCCCTCTCCCTCTGGGAGAGGGCCAGGGTGAGGGGCTTTTAATAGCCCCACAACAAAGCCCCGCCTGATCACTCAGGCGGGGCTTTTGCGTATCGGGGTAAGGCTGGCTTACATCATGCCGCCCATACCACCCATGCCGCCCATGTCTGGCATGCCGCCAGCTGGTTTGTCTTCCTGGATCTCAGCGATCATCGCCTCAGTGGTGATCATCAGGCTGGCAATCGACGAAGCCGCTTGCAGAGCCGAACGAGTCACTTTGGCCGGGTCAAGGATACCCATTTCGATCATGTCGCCGTATTCGCCAGTAGCAGCGTTGTAACCGTAGTTACCCGAACCCTGCTTCACTTTGTCGACAACTACGCTTGGCTCGTCGCCGGAGTTGGCAACGATCTGGCGCAGAGGTGCTTCAACAGCACGGCGCAGCAGAGCAATACCCACGTTCTGATCAGCGTTGTCGCCTTTCAGTTCGGAGATGGCTTGCAGAGCGCGAACCAGTGCCACGCCACCGCCAGGTACCACGCCTTCTTCAACGGCTGCACGGGTTGCGTGCAGGGCGTCTTCAACGCGGGCTTTCTTCTCTTTCATTTCTACTTCAGAACCAGCGCCAACCTTGATCACTGCAACGCCGCCAGACAGCTTGGCCAGACGCTCTTGCAGTTTTTCACGGTCGTAGTCCGAAGTGGTGTCAGCCACTTGAGCACGGATCTGGGTAACACGTGCCTGGATGTCCGCGTCGTTACCAGCACCATCGATGATGGTGGTGTTTTCTTTGGACAGGATCACGCGCTTGGCGTTACCCAGGTGCTCCAGGGTAGTGCTTTCCAGGCTCAGGCCGATCTCTTCGGAGATAACGGTACCGCCAGTCAGAACAGCGATGTCCTGCAGCATTGCTTTGCGACGGTCGCCGAAGCCTGGTGCTTTAACAGCAGCGACTTTAACGATACCGCGCATGTTGTTCACAACCAGAGTCGCCAGGGCTTCGCCTTCAACGTCTTCAGCCACGATCAGCAGTGGACGGCCGGCTTTTGCAACGGCTTCCAGAACTGGCAGCATTTCGCGGATGTTGGAGATCTTTTTGTCTACCAACAGGATCAGCGGGCCGTCCAGCTCAGCCACCATGGTGTCTGGCTTGTTGACGAAGTAAGGGGACAGGTAGCCACGGTCGAACTGCATGCCTTCAACAACAGACAGTTCGTTTTCCAGGCCCGAGCCTTCTTCAACGGTGATCACGCCTTCTTTACCGACTTTTTCCATGGCTTCGGCAATGATTTCGCCGATGGAGCTGTCGGAGTTGGCAGAGATGGTACCTACCTGAGCGATTGCCTTGCCGTCAGCGCAGGGCTTGGCCAGTTGACGCAGTTCTTTGACGATAGCGATGGTCGCTTTGTCGATACCGCGCTTCAGGTCCATCGGGTTCATGCCGGCAGCGACGGCTTTCAGGCCTTCGTTGACGATCGACTGAGCCAGAACGGTTGCAGTGGTAGTACCGTCACCAGCGTCATCGTTGGCACGGGAGGCAACGTCTTTAACCAGCTGCGCGCCCATGTTTTCGAAGCGATCTTTCAGCTCGATTTCTTTGGCAACGGACACGCCGTCCTTGGTGATGGTCGGAGCGCCGAAGCTCTTCTCGATGATCACGTTACGGCCTTTAGGGCCCAAGGTCGCTTTTACTGCGTCAGCCAGGACGTTTACACCGGCCAGCATTTTTTTACGGGCGGAGTCGCCGAATTTAACTTCTTTAGCAGCCATGTTCGTTCTTCCTTAAATACTTTGTAGTAACGGGAAAAGGAGCGGGAAATCAGCCTTCGATTACAGCGAGAATCTCGTTCTCAGCCATAACCAGCAGGTCTTCGCCGTCGACTTTTACAGTGTTGCTGCCGGAGTAAGGGCCGAACACAACCTTGTCACCCACTTTAACGGCCAGTGCACGCACTTCACCGTTGTCCAGAACGCGACCCGTACCAACGGCGATCACTTCACCGCTGTTAGCTTTTTCAGCAGCAGAACCCGGCAGAACGATACCACCAGCGGTTTTCTTTTCTTCTTCGCTGCGACGGATTACGACGCGGTCATGCAGAGGACGAAGCTTCATTGTCGATCTCTCCTAATTGAGGTGTTCATCGGCCGGTGTCAATACCGGCTGGGTTTACGAGTCCGGAAATGCCGGGGGCGATTCGCGGTTGGAGTTTTGCTGTTGCCAGTAAAACCCTGCGGTGTCCGTTACATAAGGGCGCATCCACTTATTACAAGGGCACGCCCAGGAATTTTTTAACCTGGCGCCTCGCCAAAAACAAACACGGCACCCTGGGTGCCGTGTTGTTCATGCCAAAGCCTTATTTGTCGCGGTGTTCGAACTCGCCTTCGATCACATTGGGCTCACGCCCCAAAGGCTGATGGGAGCGTGGTCGTGCGGCTTCGAAATCTTCGGCAAACGCACGCTGGCGGATCGCCTGTTCTTCAGCACGTTTGCGCAGGCGGTTGACCAGAAACCGGCGAACTGGCGGGAACAGCAACAGCAGACCGGCCGCATCGCTGATAAAACCAGGTAGAACCAACAGGCCACTACCCAGCGCCAGCATCAGGCCTTCAAGCATTTGCTGGGCAGGCAGTTCGCCGCGGTTAAGGCTTTCACGCGCCTTGAGCGCCGTGGCCAGGCCTGCGACGCGAACAACCAGTACACCGAGCATGGAGCCGGCAATGATCAGCAACAACGCGGGGAAAAACCCGATAGCGGTGCTGACCTTGAAAAAGACGTACAGCTCTAGCACTGGAAACAACAGAAAGAGCAATAGAAAAGCGCGCATCAAATGATTCCTCTCCGGAAGAATATCTTCCAACCAAGACTAGATGACGGCGCGCCTGTACAAATTCAAGGTCAGACCGTCTGTTTTTTCGGCCATTCACTGGCTCGGGCCAGCAAAACCAGAGCTTCGCGCACCTGTGTCGAAGTATTGCAAGGCTCAGGAAAGGCCAGCCAGTGCAACCCTTCGCCGATGCGCAAGTGCATGCCTTCGCTGTCGATGCCCACCAGCGTAGCTGGCGCTGTGCGGGGCAGCCCGGTCATTTCGACATAGTGTTCGATGGCATTGGCGTGGTCGCTGTTCATGTGCTCGACCATGCGCACCTCGACCTGCCCGGCAAAGGGGTTGGCCAGCGTGACCTGGTCCAGCCAGTGAATGGCACCAAAGCCGCCGATATAACGGTGACGCACAGGGTTGAGCACCCAGAAGTCGAAATCATGGGCGGTGTCATAGCCCCTGGCCTCAGGGAAATAGCGGTAATAACGCTCGGCCGCCGCTTCAATGGCCGTGGCATCAGTCAGTTGTTCGGCTTCGGCCAGCACAGTCAGGCGGCCGACCGCCTGGACATCTTCAGCGCCACGCTCGCCCACCATCAGGGAGCACTTGGGGTCCTTGCGCAGGTTATGGGTGTGCTGGGCAATGCGGCTGATCAGGATCAGCGGCCGCCCCTGCTCGTCCAGGCAGTACGGCACCACGGAGCCAAACGGGAAACCGGGCATGGCCTTGGACTGGGTAGCCAGGGCGCCACGGTATTCCTTGAGCAATAATTCTCGGGCATGCTTGGCAGCTTCAACGCTCAACTTATGACTCCTTAATAAAAATCCGCATTTAACGGTCGAGATCAGGGCACTCATGCAACTAAAAGACAAAGTAATCATTATCACTGGCGGCTGCCAGGGCCTGGGCCGTGCAATGGCCGAGTACCTGGCGGCCAAGGGCGCCAAACTGGCACTGGTCGACCTCAACCCGGAAAAGCTCGAGTTGGCCGTTGCGGCCTGTCAGGCACACGGTGTCGAGGCTCGCGCTTACCTGTGCAATGTCGCTGACGAAGAACAGGTTACGCAAACCGTGGCCCAGATTGCAGAAGATTTTCGCGCGATCAATGGTCTTGTCAACAACGCCGGAATCTTGCGTGACGGGCTGCTGCTCAAGGTCAAGGATGGCGTCATGACCAAGATGAGCCTGGCGCAATGGCAGGCAGTGATCGACGTCAACCTGACCGGGGTGTTCCTGTGCACCCGTGAAGTGGCTGCGAAAATGATCGAGCTCAACAGCCAGGGCGCGATCATCAATATTTCGTCGATCTCCCGTGCCGGCAATGTCGGCCAGACCAACTACTCGGCGGCCAAGGCCGGGGTTGCGGCGGCAACCGTGACCTGGGCCAAGGAGCTGTCGCGCTACGGCATTCGGGTAGCCGGGATTGCACCTGGCTTTATCGAAACCGAAATGACCCTGGGCATGAAGCCCGAAGCCCTGGAAAAAATGACCTCGGGCATCCCGCTCAAGCGCATGGGCAAGGTTGAAGAAATCGCCCATTCGGCGGCGTATATTTTTGAAAACGACTACTACACCGGGCGAATTCTGGAGCTCGATGGCGGGCTGCGGATCTAGAGCAACCTGTAGCAGCTGCCGGAGGAACGAGGCTGCGTTCGGCGACGCAGTCGTCGTGAATCAGGCAACTCGGTGTGCCAGATTTATTGAGTTCACAGGTTTTACGACGGCTTCGCCGCCGAACGCAGCCTCGTTCCTTCGGCAGCTGCTACGGCGTGAGTGATCACCAGACCACGCCAAACCCTACGGTATAGCGGGTTTTGTTAAGGGAGTTATCGGAACCGGTCGAACTGCCGATCAAGTCTTTCTCGGCCTTGAGGTTCAGCGATGCCCATTCCGTCACCTTGTAGCGCAAACCGATTTCGGAATCGAGGCTGTAGTCCGACTCCCCTTCCAGCGACTTGCCCAATTCACCATTGGTAAAGAATGAGACCGTTTTGCCCATCAGGTAGCGGTTGTAGTCCCATTTCATGGCTAGCGAGTAGAAGTTGTCTTTCTTGCCGTCAGAGTATTCGTAGTCGGTGCGATTGAGCAGTGAGCCGAGCGAGAACGCGCCCAGTTCGTCATCCCAAAACTGATAGCCAGGGCCAGTACCGACCGTGCGCTGGCGGGAGATGTCTTCGACCCGATCGCGGTTGTAGGTCAGGCGACCTTGCCAGTACCACTTTTCATCGATGAAGTAGTCGAGCGCGTACTCGGCAGTCCAGTTGTCCGTGGTGACCACATCGTTCTGAAACTCGCGGTTGTATTCACCCTCTGCGTGATGACGCCAGGCGCCGTGGCGGGCAGTGGTCTTGAAATCGAGATCGTAGTCGTCGGTATCCTTGTCCGCCCGCTTGTAGTCCATCGCCACGTCAACATTGCCTTTCCAGACCATGTCTTCAACCAGCGGCTTGGGCTTGATGATTTGCTGGATACTGGCCAGTGCTACGGTTTTTGGTGCTTCGCCGTTGGCCAGGGTGACGCTGCCGTCTTCGGCCGCCTGCAACGACTTGGCCTTTTCACCGGTCCAGGCATCCTGCTTGACCAGCAGCTCCTGATCGCTTTCCAGGGTCTTGACCTGTTTCCAGTCAATCGGCACGGCACCGGCATAGTCGGTCTGGATCAGCAGCTTGCCGCCATCAAAGACTTTGATCTTGCCGCTCAGGCGGTCGCCGTTTTTCAACCACACCGTATCGGCAAACACAGGTGTGGCAAGGCACATGGCAACAAGGCATAGCAGGGTTCTGGACAACATAAGCAGGTGCGAGACTCAGAAAAGCGAAAGAATGCCGGCATTATCCCGATGGACACGCCCTTGAGGAAGAAAGACCGGCTCATTGTGCCGGAGTTCATTCTATAGTTCTGTAACCCCCCTCTTACCCAGAAGTGCACCTTGAATACACCGCCAGACATCCTTCAAACCCCTGCCGAGATTCGGCGCACGGCGCTGTACTCAACCTTGATGATGGTGCCCGCAGGTCATGTGGTTACTTACGGTCAACTTGCCGAAGCGGCCGGCCTGGGGCGCGCAGCGCGTTGGGTCGGGCGCACCCTGAGCCAGCTCCCGGAAGGTACGCGCCTGCCCTGGCACCGGGTTCTCGCTGCTGGCGGGCGTATCAGTTTGCCAGCAGGTAGCCCCTCGGGTGATGAACAACGGGCGCGTTTGCGCGCAGAAGGGGTGAGCATCATGAATAATCGCGTGGATATGCACCGTCATGGCTGGCGCCAGATAGAGCACTGCGGTTAGAGTGCGCCCTTTGTTTCCGCAACCAGAGGCAGACTCCAGTCCATGCCCCGTAAAACCTGGCGCGAAGCGCTAGCTGCGTATTCCAGCCCCTCGACCCTCGTGCTGTTGCTGCTCGGTTTTGCCGCCGGTTTGCCGTACATGCTGGTGTTTTCAACGCTCTCCGTATGGTTGCGCGAAGCCGGTGTGGCCCGCGAAACCATTGGTTATGCCAGCCTGATCGGGCTGGCCTATGCCTTCAAGTGGGTGTGGTCGCCGCTGCTGGACCAGTGGCGCCTGCCATTGCTCGGCAAACTGGGCCGGCGTCGCTCATGGCTGGTGCTGTCGCAATCGCTGGTCATTCTGGGCCTGATCGGCATGGGCTTTTGTGACCCGCAAAAACACTTGTCCTGGCTGATTGCCATTGCGGTTGTGGTGTCCTTCGCTTCGGCCACCCAGGACATTGCCGTCGATGCCTATCGCCTGGAAATCGCCGAAGACAACCGTCAGGCCGCGCTCGCCGCCAGTTACATGTCCGGCTATCGCGTGGCCGCCCTGCTGGCCACGGCGGGCGCCCTGTTCTTTGCCGAGGGCTTTGGTTCGACGGGCTTCAACTACAAGCACTCGGCCTGGACCGGCACCTACGTGCTGTTCGGCCTGTTGATGGTGCCCGCGCTGCTCACCACCCTGTTTATGCGCGAACCACCCGTGCCGTTGCGTACCCAGCTGTCAGCCGGGCGCTACAGTTTCGGCCACCAGCTGGCGTCGGTTTTCGTCCTGATCGTATTGCTGGTATCCGTGCCGGCCATGTTCACCCAGCTCTACAACACCGATTTTGCCGGCGTGTTATTCGAAGGCGTCAGCCCGATCACCCTGGTGCTGGAAGACCGGGCCTTTCTGCGTGCCATCCTGTACACCCTGCTGACGGTGTTGTGCCTGTCATCCATTGGCCGACGCGGCCTGGCGCCGGTGCTAACGCCGGTAAACGACTTTATTGTGCGCTATCGCTGGCAAGCCCTGCTGCTGCTGGGGTTGATTGCCACCTACCGGATGTCGGACACGGTCATGGGCGTCATGGCCAACGTGTTTTATATCGACCAGGGCTTTACCAAGGACCAGATTGCCGGGGTCAGCAAGATTTTCGGCCTGATCATGACCCTTGTCGGCGCGGGCATGGGCGGCTTGCTGATTGTGCGCTTCGGCATTCTGCCGATCCTGCTTATCGGCGGCGCAGCATCGGCAGGCACCAACCTGCTGTTCATGTTGCTCGCCGATATGGGGCCGAATCTGCAGATGCTGATTGTCACCATTTCCCTCGACAACTTCAGCTCCGGCCTCGCCACTTCGGCGTTCGTGGCCTACCTGTCCAGCCTGACCAACCTCAAGTTTTCCGCCACCCAGTACGCCCTGCTCAGTTCGATCATGCTACTGCTGCCGCGTTTGATGGGCGGATACTCGGGGGTCATGGTGGAGAAGTTCGGTTATCACAACTTCTTTATCATCACCGCCGTGATGGGCATCCCCACACTGCTGCTGATCAGCCTGCACTGGTATCAGGAGAGCCGCCGGGCCCGCCACAAGCCAGCGGTAGACCTGGAAAAACACCCGTAAACACGGGGGGGAGCCCCTCTCCCCCGCCCACCCTGTACGCAGGCACGTCTCGCCCGTACAATGCTCAGTCATATCTAGTCACCAGCACGGCAACGGCTAACCATGCGCACCAGTCAATATTTGCTCGCCACACAGAAAGAAACGCCTTCCGATGCGGTCGTTATCAGCCATCAGCTGATGCTGCGCGCCGGCATGATTCGCAAACTTGCTTCGGGCCTGTACACCTGGCTGCCCATGGGCCTGCGGATCATGCGCAAGGCCGAAGCCATTGTTCGTGAAGAAATGAACGCTGCAGGCGCTCTGGAAGTGCTGATGCCGAGCATCCAGCCAGCCGAACTGTGGCAGGAATCGGGGCGCTGGGAAGAATACGGCCCGGAGCTGCTGCGCCTTAAAGACCGCCACGGTCGTGAGTTCTGCGTGGGCCCGACCCACGAAGAAGTGATCACCGACCTGTGCCGCAATGAGTTGAACAGCTACAAACAGCTGCCAATCAACCTGTACCAGATCCAGACCAAATTCCGTGACGAGATCCGCCCGCGCTTCGGCTTGATGCGCGGCCGCGAATTCATCATGAAGGACGCCTATTCGTTCCACGCCGACAACGCTTCGCTGCAGGTCACTTATGACCGCATGCACCAGGCCTACTGCAACGTATTCACCCGCCTGGGCCTGAACTTCCGCCCGGTTGAAGCCGACAACGGCTCCATCGGCGGTGCCGGCTCCCACGAGTTCCATGTGCTGGCTGAATCCGGTGAAGACGATATCGTGTTCAGCAATGGTTCCGACTACGCGGCCAACATCGAAAAAGCCGAAGCCGTGCCCGCTGAAACCTCGCGCCCAGCGGCCACCCAGGAACTGCGCCTGATCGATACGCCGGACGCCAAGACCATCGCGCAACTGGTCGACGGCTATGACCTGCCGATCGAAAAGACCGTCAAGACCCTGATCGTTCACGCTGCCGAAGCCGGCAAGCTGATCGCCCTGGTGATCCGTGGCGATCACGAACTCAACGAAATCAAGGCTGCCAACCATCCGTTGGTACACAGCCCGCTGGTCATGGCATCCGACGCAGAACTGCGTGACGCCATCGGCGCCGGTGCTGGCTCCCTGGGCCCGCTGAACCTGCCTCTGCCCTGCATCATCGATCGCTCGGTCGAGCTGATGAGCGACTTCGGCGTGGGCGCCAATATCGACGACAAACACTACTTCGGCGTGAACTGGGAGCGCGATCTGCCAGTACCGACCGTTGCCGACCTGCGTAACGTGGTTGCCGGCGACCCTAGCCCGGACGGCAAGGGCACCCTGGAAATCAAGCGCGGCATCGAAGTGGGTCACATCTTCCAGCTGGGCACCAAGTACAGCGAAGCCATGAAGTGCCAGGTGCTGGGCGAAAACGGCAAGCCGGTCACCCTGGCAATGGGCTGCTACGGTATTGGTGTTTCCCGCGTGGTGGCTGCAGCCATCGAGCAGAACAACGACGAGCGCGGAATTATCTGGAGCGATGCCCTGGCACCGTTCCAGATTGCCCTGGTACCGCTGCGCTACGAAACCGAAGCCGTGCGCGAAGCCACCGACAAACTGTATGCCGAACTGACGGCAGCAGGTTTTGAAGTGCTGCTGGACGATCGCGACAAGAAAACCAGCCCCGGCATCAAGTTCGCTGACATGGAACTGATCGGCATCCCGCACCGGATCGTGGTCAGCGACCGCGGCCTGGCTGAAGGCAATCTGGAATACAAGAGCCGCACCGAAGCAGAGCCGCAAGCCCTGCCCGTTGCTGATGTGCTTGCCTTCCTTCAGGCCCGTATCGCTCGCTGAACCCAGATAGAGACGCCATGTTCACTCGAAACACCTTGACCCTCGGGGGCGCCGCCATGTGCGGCGCCCTGCTGCTGAGCGGCTGTGCCAATCACATGTCGCAACGCAGCGAGCACGAGGAACGCATCGAGCGCAAACTGCTCGCCCACAGCCTGCAGATCGATGTGGGCTCGCCAGCCGTGCTTGAGTTGCCGCAGCGGCGTGTGCGCATCAATGAACAAAAGACCTTCGAGGTCACCGAGTTCGATGTCACCCGCCATTACGACCGCTATACCCCCTACCAGCCCTGGCGCGAAGTCTATGAGATTCCGCTGGGCGCGGTGGCTATCGTCGCGGGGGTGGGCGCCAATGTGCTGAACGTGTTCATGTTCGGGCAACTACCGGACAGCGTGACCAAGGACTGGATCAACTACGGCTTTGCCGGCATTAACCCGGCAATGAACGTGCAGTCCCACGGCCGCGCCGAGCAGAACCTGGCGGGCATTGATGACGTTCAGCGCGACAAGCGCCTGGAATATTCAAGCCTGCCCTGGGCTGAGCGGCCGGTGGTGGTCAAGGCGGGCAAGCAGGCCCACGAGCTGACCACAGACCGTAATGGCGTGTTGCGCCTCAACCTGCTGGACAGCCCGTTTGCCGAGCAGGACCTCAATCACATCGGCAAGCTGACCATCATGGTGGAAGACGCCCAGGACGAAACCCATTCGGACTCGACCCTGTCGATCAGCAGCAACCTGCGCGGCAAGTTGCTTGAAGCACACAACCTGATCTACGACGACCTGGAAGGTGACGACGTGAACCAGTGGGTGCATCGGGTCAAGCGCTTGTCGGAGCTGGGGCTGGAAGAAGAAGCCAGCGAACTGGAACAAAGCCTGATCGAACTCACGCGCAACGACCCGGAGCTACAACGTGAATTCGTGCAGTCCTTGACCAAAAATGCCGGGCGACTGGTGGCGGACCCGGGCGTCAGCTGACGTGTGGGAGCGGGCTTGCCCGCGATGATATCGCTGTGGTTTTCCTGACAGACCGCAGTGCCTGCATCGCGAGCAAGCCCGCTCCCACAACAAGCAAACCGACCTACCCCTTGAACAGCTCCAGCTGCTCGAACCCATTGTTCAAATCATGCAAACGCACGCCAAGCCCGAGCAATCGCACGGGCCTGGCGCCTCGTGCAAACGCCTGGCTCAACAACCCCTGATAACTCTCAAGATCGCGCCCTGCACCGGACTGCTCCAGCGTAGTCTGGGTAAAGTCGTGGAATTTCACTTTAACGAACGGCTTGCCGGGACGATAACTGCTGTCGATACGGTCAATACGCCGGTTCAGGGTCTCGAGCAGCTCCGGGAGCTTCTCCAGGCAACTGGCCAGATCAGGCAAATCCGTATCGTAAGTGTTTTCCACACTGACTGACTGACGCCGACTGTCACTTTGCACCAGCCGCTCATCAATCCCCCGCGCCAACCCCCATAACCGCTCACCAAAACTGCCAAATTCGCGCACCAGCGCCAGTTTGTTCCAGTCCCGCAGCTGCAGGCAGGTCTCGATGCCCAGGCGCCCAAGCTTGTCGGCCGTGACCTTGCCCACGCCATGCAGTTTATTGACCGGCAACGCCGAGACAAAATCATCGACCTGGTCCGGGGTAATCACGAACAAACCGTTGGGCTTGCGCCAGTCACTTGCGATCTTGGCCAGAAACTTGTTGGGTGCCACCCCGGCCGACACGGTGATATGCAACTGATTGGACACGCGCCGGCGGATATCCTGGGCGATGCGCGTGGCACTGCCGGCAAAGTGCGGGCTGTCGGACACGTCCAGGTAAGCCTCATCCAGGGACAGCGGCTCGATCAGCTCGGTGTAATCACGCAGGATGCCGTGGATTTCTCTGGACGCTTCTTTATAGGCATCCATCCTGCCGCTGACGATGACCAGGTCCGGACACAGCTTGAGGGCATGCCGGGATGACATTGCCGAGCGCACACCATAGGCGCGCGCTTCGTAATTGCAGGTGGCGATCACCCCACGTCGATCAGAAGAGCCCCCGACCGCCATCGGCTTGTTTGCCAGGCTCGGGTCATCGCGCATCTCAATAGCGGCGTAGAAACAGTCACAGTCGACGTGGATGATTTTGCGCTGCGTCATGTAGGGCGGTGTTCTTCAATGGAGTAGGCAATACACCGCGCAAGTATGTCACCGCGAACTGTATATAGCACCAGTAGTCTTGATTCTCCCCGACAGACGCGGGAAAAACGCCGCTGAATTGTTTTTTTCAATCGAATCTCTAGCCTCAATAGAGCCACACCCCATACAGAACAGGGCCTGCAGGGCTTTTTATAGCTGTATTCTCTAGCTAAGCAATTGACGCATAACGAATTTTTCTAAATTAACGTTTGACAGCCCAGCGTATCGCTGTAGAATCCACCCCACAGACGCGGGATGGAGCAGTCTGGTAGCTCGTCGGGCTCATAACCCGAAGGTCGTCGGTTCAAATCCGGCTCCCGCAACCAAACATCGAAAAAGGCTACTCGAAAGAGTGGCCTTTTTTGTGCACGCGTGTTTTGTGCTGCCACCCAACCTGTAGCCGCTGCCGAGGAACGAAGGCTGCGATCGGCGACGCAGTCGTCGCCAAGCCCGGGCACTCAACAAACCTGACACTCCATAGCGCCTGACTTACGACGGCTTCGCCGCCGAACGCAGCCTCGTACCTCGGCAGCGGCTACAGACCCAACTGCCATATCCAAAAATCATGCCTGTTTTGATCTTATTTAGCTCATTTACGCATTAAAGGTTGACACCCCCGCTCATCACTGTAGAGTGCGCCCCACAGACGCGGGATGGAGCAGTCTGGTAGCTCGTCGGGCTCATAACCCGAAGGTCGTCGGTTCAAATCCGGCTCCCGCAACCAAACATTAAAAGGCTACTCGAAAGAGTGGCCTTTTTTGTGCCCGAGTGTTTTTGCCCTCCTCCTGGCAATTGCAGGAAATGGATTAAAACCGGGTATTTCAAGCGCTTACGTGATTTAAAGGTTGACACCTGCACGATCCGCTGTAGAATCCACCACACAGACGCGGGATGGAGCAGTCTGGTAGCTCGTCGGGCTCATAACCCGAAGGTCGTCGGTTCAAATCCGGCTCCCGCAACCAAACATCAAAAAAGGCTACTCGAAAGAGTGGCCTTTTTTGTGCGTGCTCGAAAAGTCTCTATCAGGCGTTTATTGACATTAAACGTCATATTTCTGAAAGTCCCCTCGTCTATGCTGTCCCCCAGCAATTACCCTTTTTTCTCAGACCAATCCTGAACCTCAGGCAAACGGCTGAACACATTTAGAAATATTTTGACCAAAAGGATTGGTAACTTGAGCCTATGCCTCCATCCTATCGCGCACGATCCACGAGGTGATTGATGCCCGATAACTCGCCAGAACCCAAAGAAGCCGTTACAGCAGCCCACCCCATTGCCGCGACCCGTTTGCGCTGGCTGGATTTGCTGAGCAAGTACCGCCAACCGATTGGCCTCGCACTGACGCTGCTGCTGTTTGCCATAGCGTTGATTGCCTGTCGCCATCTGTTAAGCGAGCTTGACCTCTACGCCCTGCACGACTCGATCCTGGAAGTCCCCAAGCCCGCCCTCTTCGGTGCAGTGGCAGCTACAGCCGTGGGCTTTGTGATTCTGCTCGGTTACGAGTGGTCTGCCAGCCGCTATGCGGGGGTAAAACTGCCACCCAAAACCCTGGCACTGGGCGGCTTCACCGCCTTTGCCATTGGCAATGCCATCGGCCTGTCGCTGCTGTCTGGCGGCTCCGTGCGCTATCGCTTGTACGCACGATACGGCGCGGGGGCTTCCGAAGTCGCCCATATGACGCTGTTTGCCAGCCTGTCGCTGGGCTGCGCCTTGCCACCCCTGGCGGCACTGGCCACTCTAAGCAACCTGCCAGCAGCTTCCGCCGCCCTGCATATGCCGGCCTGGATATTAGGTGCTATTGCTTTCGCGGTGCTGGCGCTGTTTGCCTTGCTGGCGCTGGGCATCTACCGCCGGCGCCTGCCCGAGCAACCGATCCCCGACAACCTGCTGGTCAAAGCCGGACGCCGAACCCTGCGCCTGCCCAGCCCGCGCCTGACCTTGCTGCAACTGGTCATTACCGCGCTGGACGTCGCAGCCGCCGCCACCGTGCTGTATCTGCTGCTGCCTGAAGCACCGCCCTTTGGCGCATTTATGCTGGTTTACCTGCTGGCCCTGGCGGCCGGCGTGCTCAGCCATGTACCCGGCGGTGTCGGGGTGTTCGAGGCAATATTGCTGGCCGCCTTCGCCGACAAGCTCGGGGCCGCGCCACTGGCCGCCGCCCTGCTGCTGTATCGCATGATCTATGTGATTCTGCCGCTGCTGATTGCCTGCCTGATGCTGCTGATGAACGAAGCCCAGCGCCTGATCCAGACCCGGCAAAGCCTGCGGGTAGCCTCCGGTCTGGCCGCTCCGGTGCTGGCCGTGCTGGTATTCATGTCTGGCGTGGTCCTGCTGTTTTCCGGCGCCACACCCGAGATTGACACGCGCCTTGAACACATCGGCTTCCTGATCCCCCACCGCCTGGTCGACGCCTCGCACTTTGGCGCCAGCCTGATCGGCGTGCTCTGCCTGCTGCTGGCCCAGGGCTTGCGCCGGCGCCTGTCTGCCGCCTGGATGCTGACCACGATCCTGCTGCTGGTCGGCGCCGTGCTGTCCCTGCTTAAAGGCTTCGACTGGGAAGAGGCAACCGTCCTGGTCCTGACCGCCAGCCTGCTGGGCTTGTTCCGCCGTTCTTTCTACCGCCCGAGCCGCTTGACCGAGCTGCCATTTTCGCCGTTGTATCTGGTCGCCAGCATCTGCGTACTGGGTGCCTCGATCTGGCTGCTGCTGCTCGCCTATCAGGATGTTCCTTACAGCCATCAACTGTGGTGGCAGTTCACCCTCGACTCGGACGCGCCACGGGGCCTGCGCTCGCTGCTGGGTGCGGCCGTGCTGCTGGTGGTCGTGTCCCTGACCTGGCTGCTGCGCACCGCCCGCCCGGTGATCCACCTGCCAGATGCCGCTGAACTGGAAAAGGCCAGCAAGATCATCCTCGCCTCCGACCAGCCCGACGGCGGCCTCGCACTCACCGGCGACAAGGCCCTGCTGTTCCACCCCGACGACAATGCCTTCCTGATGTACGCCCGTCGCGGGCGCAGCCTGGTGGCGCTGTACGACCCGATCGGTCCGCCCCAGCAACGTGCCGAATTGATCTGGCAATTTCGCGACCTGTGCGACACCGTCCATGCCCGCCCTGTGTTCTACCAGGTACGCGCCGAGAACCTGCCGTTCTACATGGACATCGGCCTCACCGCGATCAAGCTGGGCGAAGAAGCCCGCGTCGATTTGCACCGCTTTGATCTCGAAGCCAAGGGCAAAGAGATGAAAGACCTGCGCTACACCTGGAACCGTGGCACCCGTGACGGCCTGTCACTGGAAATCCACGAGCCGGGCGAAGCGCCGATGGATGAGCTCAAGGTCATTTCCGACGCCTGGCTCACCGGCAAGAACGTGCGCGAAAAAGGCTTCTCCCTGGGACGTTTCAGCGAGGACTACATCAAGCACTTTCGCGTGGCCATTATTCGCTTTGAAGGCAAACCGGTGGCCTTTGCCAACCTGCTTGAGACCCACAGCCATGAGCTGTCGAGCCTGGACTTGATGCGTGCCCACCCGGACGCGCCGAAACTGACCATGGAATTTATGATGGTCGGCCTGATTCAGCATTATAAAAAGCATGGATACGCCCGTTTCAGCCTGGGGATGGTACCTCTGTCCGGCCTGCAACCGCGTCGCGGCGCACCCTTGACCCAACGTTTGGGCTCGATGTTGTTCCAGCGCGGCGAGCACCTGTACAACTTCCAGGGTTTGCGCCGCTTTAAAGACAAATTCCAGCCCGACTGGGAACCTCGTTACATGGCCGTGCCCGCCGGACTTGATCCGCTGGTGGCACTGGCTGATACCGCCGCCCTGATTGCAGGCGGCTTGACTGGATTGGTGAAACGTTAATGAAACATCGTTCCTGGCGGTTTTTGTTGCTTGCCTTGATAGTTCTGGTCGCGCTTGCTGCAGGCGGCTATTGGTGGTGGAATCGCCCCGCACCGCAGCCAACGGTTGAACACCTGAGCCAAACTGATGGCTCGACCCTGACCAATGTCATTCCCGGCCAGAAAGCCCAGGCCCGGGTGGTTATTGCCACCCCGGCCGAAGAAGCCCTCAACGACAAGCAACTGATGGCCCTGAGCCGTGGCGGCAAGGCGCAGGTCGTCCAGGTGATCCTGCCCAAGGACGACTGCACCCTGCAACAGCAAGCCCTGCAAACTGCGCTGCAACAACTCAAGGGCCCGGCTACCCTGGTCAGCGGTATCGGCCCCGGGGCGACCCTGGCCTGGCGCTGGCTGGCCGAGCAAACCAATGACAAGGCCCAGGCCGTGTCGGTCGGTTTCAAGCTGGAAGAACCCGGCTGCGCCCTGCCCGTTCCGAAAACCGCGACTCACGGTAACTGGCTGGTGGCCTGGAACGACAACCCTGACGACCCGAGCGCCGCTTTCGTTCGCGATCAGCCGAACGCGCAGACCAGCATCAGCGACTACGACATTCACTACCCACAAGTGCTGAGCAACGAGTTGCGCAAGATCCTGGTGGGCGATGAGAACGGCGGGCTGAGCATGCCGGTGGTCGAAGTGCCTGCCGGCCAGCAAAACAGCACCGTGACCCTGTTCCTCTCCGGTGATGGCGGCTGGCGCGACCTGGACCGCGACGTGGCGGGCGAAATGGCCAAGATCGGCTACCCGGTGGTGGGCATCGACATGCTGCGCTACTACTGGCAGCACAAGTCACCCGAGCAAAGCGCCACCGACCTCACTGAGCTGATGCAGCACTACCGGCAGAAATGGGGCACCCAGCGCTTTGTGCTGGTGGGTTATTCGTTTGGCGCCGATGTGTTGCCAGCCACCTATAACCGCCTGCCTGAGGCCGAGCAAAAGCGCGTCGACTCGATCATGTTGCTGGCCTTTGCCCGCAGTGGCAGTTTTGAGATCCATGTTGATGGCTGGCTGGGCAAGGCCGGCGCAGAAGCGGATACCGGCGAAGAAATGTCCAAACTGCCGGCCAGCAAAGTGGTGTGCATCTATGGTGCAGAAGAGGTCGATGAAAGTGGCTGTACTGCCAAGACAGCAGTCGGCGAAAGCCTCAAGCTGCCTGGCGGCCATCACTTCGACGAGAACTACCCGGCCCTGGCCCAGCGCCTGGTGGACCTGATCAAGAAGCATCAGGTGACTGCCCAATAAGCCAGCCTTTGTGGGAGCGGGCTTGCTCGCGATAGCCTCTACTCGGTGTGTCAGATGCACCGAGCCGCCTGCATCGCGAGCAAGCCCGCTCCCACAGTCATACGCCCCGCTATCAGCAAAAAAGCCCCGACTCTCGCGAGCCGGGGCTTTTTCATGGTACCTGGATGGGGCTACATCTCGACCTGCGTCCCCAGTTCAATCACCCGGTTCAGCGGCAGCTTGAAGAAGCGCAGATTGCTGTTGGCATTCTTGAGCATAAAGGCGAACAACCCCTCACGCCAACGGGCCATACCCACAAGCTTGGAGGCAATCACGGTCTCCCGGCTCAGGAAGTAAGTGGTGCGCATCGGGCTGAAATCCAGCTCATCGAGATGGCACAGCTTCAGCGCCTCAGGCACATCCGGCTCGTCCATAAAGCCGAAGTGCAGGATCACCCGGAAAAACCCGTCACCATAGGCATCCACCTCAAAGCGCCGTGAAGCCGGTACCCGTGGCGAATCTTCGTTGACCACCGTCAGCAATACCACCTGCTCGTGCAGCACCTGGTTATGCAGCAGGTTGTGCAACAGCGCATGGGGCACGGCATCCGGGCGTGCGGTCAGAAACACGGCGGTACCCTTGACGCGATGGGGCGGCTGCACCCGGATGCTGCTGATAAACAGTGGCAGTGGCAGCGCGCTTTCATCCAGACGGTCCACCAGCAGTTGCTTGCCGCGCCGCCAGGTGGTCATCAGGGCAAACAGCACAATCCCCGCCAGTACTGGGAATGCCCCGCCCTGGAAGATTTTCGGCACGTTGGCGATAAAGAACAGGCCATCCACCAGCAGAAAGCCGATCAACACTGGCACGGCCAGAACAGGTGGCCACTTCCACAGCAGCAGCATCACTGCCGACACCAGAATACTGGTAATCAGCATGGTCCCGGTCACCGCCACCCCGTAGGCCGAAGCCAGGGCGCCAGAAGACTCAAAGCCCAGCACCAGCAAGATCACCCCGACCATCAGCGACCAGTTCACCGCGCCAATGTAAATCTGTCCCTGCTCGGCGCTGGACGTGTGCTGGATATGCATACGCGGGATATAGCCCAGTTGAATGGCCTGGTGGGTCAGGGAGAAAGCCCCGGAAATCACTGCCTGGGAGGCAATCACCGTCGCCAGCGTGGCCAGCCCCACCAAGGGAATCAGCGCCCAGGCCGGTGCCAGCAGGTAGAACGGGTTGCGCGCCGCCTCCGGGTTTTCCAGCAGCAAGGCACCCTGGCCGAAATAGTTCAGCACCAGCGCCGGCAACACCAAAATGAACCAGGCCCGAGCAATCGGCTTGCGGCCAAAGTGGCCCATGTCGGCATACAGCGCCTCGGCACCGGTCAGCGCCAGCACCACGGCGCCCAAAATGGCCACGCCCATGCCCGGGTGAGACACAAAGAAGCGCACACCCCATATCGGGTTCAGCGCATTGAGCACTTCAGGGTGCTGCACGATGCCGTGGATCCCCAGCCCGCCCAACACCACAAACCACACCACCATCACCGGCCCGAACAGCTTGCCGATACTGGCCGTGCCATGGCGTTGAATCAGAAACAGCAGCACCAGCACAATCAAGGCCAGCGGCACGACCCAATGCTCCAGGCCGTCAAATGCCAGCTCAAGCCCTTCTACGGCGGAAAGCACCGAGATCGCCGGGGTAATCATGCTGTCGCCGTAAAACAGCGCCGCGCCGATCAACCCCAGGATCACCAGCACCGAACGCAACCGCGGATAAGGCGACGCCGCCCGCCTGGCCAGTGCGGTGAGGGCCATGATGCCGCCCTCGCCTTCGTTGTCGGCCCGCAGAATAAACAGCACATACTTGATCGAAACCACCCAGATCAGCGACCACAGGATCAGCGCCAATATCCCGAACACACCGTCGTGATTGACCTGAACACCATACCCGCCGGAAAACACCTCTTTAAGGGTGTACAACGGGCTGGTACCGATATCGCCGTACACCACACCCACTGCTGCAACCAGCATCCCAATGGGCTTTGCCTTGGAGTGACCGTCTTCTGCCGCCTGACTGCTTGCCTGCCCCATCAACCACTCCTACGACCATTGACCGCGTTTCTTAATGGCTTGCGCTACATTTGATCAGCAGCATGCGCTGATTTCCCGAGTGTTAGCTACGGCTCCTGCCTACAAAATCACGTTAGTTAAAAACCCTGCTTTCGCAACGGCGCGCAGCATAGCGCAGCACTCGTCGCAAATCCCCGTATAACGCTGGTCAAGTGCGTTGACCATAGCTAAAATTGCGCACTTTTTTTGATCAGAGGCGCAATAAGCGCCCGTTCGTCGTGCAGCCTTTACGGGCATGTAACGTCACTACATACCGAGGTTCGCCATGTCCACCGTTACCACCAAGCCAGCCAACCCAAAGGTTGGCTTTGTTTCCCTGGGTTGCCCGAAAGCACTGGTCGACTCCGAGCGCATCCTTACCCAACTGCGCATGGAAGGCTATGACGTCGTCTCGACCTATCAGGACGCTGACGTCGTAGTGGTCAACACCTGCGGTTTCATCGACAGCGCCAAGGCAGAATCCCTGGAAGTGATCGGCGAAGCCATCAAGGAAAACGGCAAGGTCATCGTGACCGGCTGCATGGGCGTCGAAGAAGGCAATATCCGCGACGTCCACCCGAGCGTACTGGCCGTGACCGGCCCGCAGCAGTACGAGCAGGTGGTCAACGCCGTGCACCAGGTGGTGCCGCCGCGCCAGGATCACAACCCGCTGATCGACCTGGTACCGCCACAAGGTGTCAAGCTGACACCACGCCACTACGCCTACCTGAAGATTTCCGAAGGCTGCAACCATAGCTGCAGCTTCTGCATCATCCCGTCGATGCGCGGCAAGCTGGTCAGCCGCCCGGTGGGTGACGTGCTCGACGAAGCCCAGCGCCTGGTCAAGGCCGGCGTAAAAGAGCTGCTGGTGATTTCCCAGGACACCAGCGCCTATGGCGTTGACGTCAAATACCGTACCGGTTTCTGGAACGGCGCGCCGGTCAAGACGCGCATGACCGAACTGTGCGAAGCCTTGAGCTCGCTGGGCGTATGGGTGCGCCTGCACTACGTCTACCCGTACCCGCACGTTGACGAGCTGATCCCGCTGATGGCCGCCGGCAAGATCCTGCCGTACCTGGACATCCCGTTCCAGCACGCCAGCCCGAAAGTGCTCAAGGCCATGAAACGCCCTGCGTTTGAAGACAAGACCCTGGCCCGGATCAAGAACTGGCGCGAAATCTGCCCGGAACTGATCATCCGTTCGACCTTTATCGTCGGCTTCCCGGGTGAAACCGAAGAAGACTTCCAGTACCTGCTCGACTGGCTGACCGAAGCCCAACTGGACCGCGTAGGCTGCTTCCAGTACTCGCCGGTAGAAGGCGCACCGGCCAACCTGCTGGATGCGGCCATCGTGCCGGACGACGTCAAGCAGGATCGCTGGGACCGCTTCATGGCCCACCAGCAGGCCATCAGCGCTGCCCGCCTGCAGATGAAAATCGGCAAGGAAATCGAAGTGCTGATCGACGAAGTCGACGAGCAAGGCGCAGTAGGCCGTTGCTTCTTCGACGCCCCGGAAATCGACGGCAATGTATTTATCGCCACCGAGAAAGACATCAAGCCGGGCGACAAGATCATGTGCCGCGTCACCGACGCCGACGAGTATGACCTGTGGGCTGAAGTGATCTAAATCGCGACTGCTGCGCAAAAAGCCCTGCCGCTCTGGCGTCAGGGCTTTTTTTACGGCTATCGTTATGGCATTGCTTCCATCATCAGTGTCAGGAGACACGCACGATGCAACACACATGGGCCATCCATACGCCACGCCTCACGGACTTTGCAGAACTGACCAACGTATGGGAAGCATCGGTGCGTGCCACCCATGACTTTTTGCCGGACAGCTATATCGAGCTGTTGCGCGGCCTGGTCCTGGAGCAGTACCTGGATACCGTGATGCTGATCTGCTGCAAGGACCCGACCAGCAAGCGCATTACCGGTTTTGCCGGGGTCGCGGCCGGCAAGGTCGAGATGCTGTTTATTCACCCCGATTACCGCGGGCTGGGCATCGGCAAGTGCCTGTTGATGTTCGCCATCAATGAGCTGAATGCCGAGCGCCTCGACGTCAATGAGCAAAACCTGCAAGCCGTCGGTTTTTACCTCAAGCAGGGCTTTGTGGCTGTGGGACGCTGCGAAAAGGACGGCATGGGCCAGCCTTACCCGCTGCTGCACCTGCGGTATAAACGCCCAGCACGCGCATAAGGCAAATGTAGCCGGGCTTAACCGGCGCCAGGCGGGTACAATGTTCGCCCAATTCCTTTACGGCCCCTGTCATGTCTGAACCGATACGTCTCTCCAAACGCCTCATCGAACTCGTCGGCTGCTCCCGCCGTGAGGCCGAACTGTTCATTGAAGGTGGCTGGGTCACGGTAGATGGCGAAGTCATCGACGAGCCACAGTTCAAGGTCGACAACCAGAAAGTCGAGCTGGACCCGCAAGCCAAGGCTACTGCACCCGAGCCCGTGACCATTCTGCTCAATGCCCCGGCGGGCCTGGACACCGACAGCGCCCTGGCGTTGATCGGCCCGGACACCCTGAGCGAAGAGCACCGCTTTGGCAAACGCCCGCTCAAGGGCCATTTCCTGCGCCTGAGCGTTGGCAACGAGCTGCAGGCCAACGCCAGCGGCCTGCTGGTGTTTACCCAGGACTGGAAGATCGTGCGCAAGCTGACGGCCGACGCCAGCAAGATCGAACAGGAATACGTGGTTGAAGTCTCTGGCGAGATGGCACCCCACGGTTTGAACCGGCTCAACCACGGCATGACCTACAAGGGTCGCGAGCTGCCTGCGGTCAAGGCCAGCTGGCAGAGTGAAAACCGTCTGCGCTTTGCGATGAAAAACCCGCAACCGGGTGTAATCGCCCTGTTCTGCCAGGCAGTAGGCCTGACCGTGATTTCCATGCGCCGGATTCGTATTGGCGGCGTGTCGATGGGCAAGTTGCCTGTTGGCCAGTGGCGCTACATGAGCGCCAAAGAAAAGTTCTAACTGCAGCCCTGCCCCGAACATTTCGACACCGCAGCAATGCCTGCGGTGCTCACTGCTGAATATCAGGATTACCCATATGATTCATAACGACGTACTGCGCAGCGTGCGCTACATGCTCGACATCAGCGACAACAAGGTTGTCGAAATCATCAAGCTTGGCGGCCTCGACGTCACCAAGGAAGACGTACTGACCTACCTGAAAAAGGACGAGGAAGAAGGATTTGTACGTTGCCCGGACGAAGTGATGGCGCATTTCCTCGATGGCCTGGTGATCTTCAAGCGCGGCAAGGACGAAAGCCGTGCGCCGATGCCTGTCGAGCTGCCGGTGACCAACAACATCATCCTGAAAAAACTGCGCGTAGCCTTCGAACTGAAGGAAGACGACATGCACGCCATCCTCAAGGCGGCCGGCTTCCCGGTGTCCAAGCCTGAGCTGAGCGCCCTGTTCCGCAAGTTTGGCCACACCAACTACCGCACCTGTGGCGACCAGTTGCTGCGCAACTTCCTCAAGGGCCTGACCCTGCGCGTTCGCGACTGAAAAAACACCTCCTGTGGGAGCGGGCTTGCTCGCGATTCAGACGACTCGGTCAATCTGAATCACCGCGGCGCTGCTATCGCGAGCAAGCCCGCTCCCACAAGAGTCTGATCGGCCCCACCAGTACGATACTCCCATGACCTACACCGTCTCGCCCATCGGCTTTGTCCGCTCCTGCTTCAAGGAGAAATTCGCCATCCCCCGCCAGCCGCAACTGGCACCGGCCGCCCGTGGCGTGCTGGAGCTGGTCGCGCCGTTCGATCAGGGCGATGCGGTGCAAGGCCTGGAGCAGGTTAGCCATGTGTGGCTGCTGTTTGTGTTCCATCAGGCACTGGAAGACAAGCCCCGCCTCAAGGTGCGTCCGCCACGCCTGGGCGGCAACAAGTCGATGGGCGTGTTTGCCACCCGCGCCACCCATCGCCCGAACGGCATCGGCCAGTCAGTGGTCAAGCTGGACAAGGTCGAGGGCAATCGCCTGTGGATTTCCGGTATCGACCTGCTCGATGGCACGCCGATTCTCGATATCAAGCCCTATGTGCCCTACGCCGATATCATCAGCGATGCCAGCAATGGCATGGCCAGCGCCGCACCGGTATTGATCCCTGTGCAATGGGCCGACAGTGCCCTGCAACAGGCGCACAGGGAAGCCCTGCGCCTTCAGGAACCGCTGGTGGAGCTGATTGAGCAATGCCTGGCGCAAGATCCACGCCCTGCTTACCAGACGCCCACCGCCGAACGAGAATACGGCGCGCAGTTCTGGGATCTGGACGTACGCTGGCACTACCCCGAGCCTGGTTTGATCCGTGTGCTTGAGGTGATTCCCAAGCAGTGACTTGAAACGCAATGTGGGAGCGGGCTTGCTCGCGATTACAGCGTGTCAGTCACCCATACGGTGGCTGACACTCCTCAATCGCGGGCAAGCCCGCTCCCACATTTTTTGATCGGTGCGGTTTACTTCTCGACGAAGGCACGCTCGATCAGGTAATCACCCGGCTCACGCATACGCGGCGAAACTGTCAGGCCGAAGCTGTTCAGCACTTCGCTGGTCTCGTCGAGCATGCTCGGGCTGCCGCACAACATGGCACGGTCGTCCTGCGGGTTGATCGGTGGCAGGCCGATGTCGCTGAACAGCTTGCCGCTGCGCATCAGGTCGGTCAGGCGGCCTTCGTTCTCGAACGGCTCGCGGGTCACGGTTGGGTAGTAGATCAGCTTTTCACGCAGCGCTTCGCCGAAGAACTCGTTCTGCGGCAGGTGCTCGGTGATGAATTCGCGGTAGGCGACTTCATTGACGTAACGCACGCCGTGGCACAGGATCACTTTTTCGAAACGCTCGTAGGTTTCCGGATCCTGGATGATGCTCATAAAGGGCGCCAGACCGGTACCGGTGCTGAGCAAGTACAGATGCTTGCCCGGCTTCAAGTCGTCCAGCACCAGCGTACCCGTAGGTTTTTTGCTGATGATGATCTCGTCGCCTTCCTTCAAGTGCTGCAACTGGGAGGTCAGCGGGCCGTCTGGCACCTTGATGCTGAAGAACTCCAGATGCTCTTCCCAGTTCGGGCTGGCAATCGAGTAGGCACGCATAAGCGGACGGCCATTGGGCTGTTGCAGGCCGATCATCACGAACTGACCGTTCTCGAAGCGCAGACCCGGGTCACGGGTGCACTTGAAGCTGAACAGGGTGTCATTCCAGTGATGAACACTGAGGACACGTTCGTGGTTCATGTTGCTCATGTACGGGGCTCCTAAATTCGCCTGCGCTGACTATGGGCGCGATTGCACAGCATTCTAATGGCGGCGACAATATCTGTTAACTGAATTATCAAGATAAGGGTTATCGGTTATATCGATATGCGATTTACTCTCAGACAACTCCAGGTTTTCGTCGCCGTCGCCCAACAAGAGAGCGTGTCTCGCGCTGCCGGCTTGTTGGCCCTTTCACAATCTGCGGCCAGTACCTCGATCACCGAGCTGGAGCGCCAGACCAGTTGCCAGCTGTTCGACCGTGCCGGCAAGCGCCTGAGCCTCAACGCCCTGGGCCGGCAACTGTTGCCCCAGGCTGTCGCGCTGCTGGACCAGGCCAAGGAGATCGAAGACCTGCTCAACGGCAAGTCCGGCTTCGGCTCATTGACCGTAGGCGCGACGCTGACCATCGGCAACTACCTGGCGACCCTGCTGATCGGCAGCTTTATGCAGCAGCACCCGGAAAGTCAGGTCAAGCTGGTGGTTCAGAACACGGCTCATATCGTGCAACAAGTCGCCCACTACGAAATTGATCTGGGTCTGATCGAAGGCGATTGCGCTCACCCCGATATCGAGGTGCAGAGCTGGGTCGAGGATGAACTGGTGGTGTTTTGCGCCCCACAACATCCACTGGCAGCCCGTGGTCACGCCACACTGGAAGAGCTCACCCGTGAAGCCTGGATCCTGCGTGAACAGGGCTCGGGAACGCGCCTGACCTTTGATCAGGCCATGCGCCATCATCAAACGTCGCTCAATATCCGCCTGGAGCTGGAACATACCGAGGCGATCAAGCGCGCCGTGGAATCGGGCTTGGGCATTGGCTGCATCTCACGCCTGGCGTTGCGCGACGCCTTTCGGCGCGGCAGCCTGGTAGCGGTAGAGACCCCCGAGCTGGATCTGGCCCGGCAGTTCTTCTTTATCTGGCACAAAAAGAAGTATCAGACATCCGCCATGCGCGAATTTCTGGAGCTGTGCCGCGCCTTCACCGCCGGGGTGCAGCGCAGCGACGAGATCGTACTGCCGACAATCGCTTAAAGCAGGATTACCGCCCACACCACGGCAATCATGGTCAGCACCACAAACTGGGCGGCGCTGCCCATGTCCTTGGCGTTTTTCGATAAGGGGTGCAGGTCGAGGGAAATACGGTCAACCACCGCTTCAATCGCCGAGTTCAGCAACTCGACAATCAAGGCCAGCAGGCACACGGCGATCAGCAAGGCGCGCTCGACCCGGCTCACATTGAGCAGGAAGCTCAGCGGGATCAGGATCACGTTAAGCAGCACCAGCTGCCGAAAAGCCGCCTCGCCCGTAAAGGCTGCGCGCAAACCGTCCAGCGAGTAACCGCCAGCATTCAAAATCCGTTTAAAACCGGTTTTACCCTTGAAAGGCGACATAGATAGGCAACTGCGCAAAAAATGAGAGGGGAACGCTAGTTCACGCTTCGTCAAAAAAGCGTGAAGGTTCGCAGATTAATGACTCGAAATTGATTCAAGTTGCTGCAAGAGTAGCGCGGCCTGGGTGCGCGTGCGAACCCCCAGCTTGCGGAAAATCGCCGTCACATGGGCCTTGATGGTCGCTTCCGAAACACTCAGCTCGTAGGCGATCTGTTTGTTCAGCAAGCCTTCGCAGACCATGGTCAACACCCGGAACTGCTGGGGTGTGAGGCTGGCCAGGCCTTCGCTGGCGGCCTTGGCCTCGGCCGACACCTGAACATCCTCAAACGCCTGGGGCGGCCAGGAGACATCGCCATCCAGTACGGCACGCACGGCCTTCTGAATCTCTTCCAGCGAGCTGGATTTGGGGATAAAGCCGCTGGCACCGAACTCGCGGGAGCGCACCATGATCGAGGCTTCTTCCTGGGCCGATACCATCACCACCGGGATTTGCGGGTATTGACCACGCAGCAACACCAGCCCGGAGAAACCGTAAGCACCCGGCATGTTCAAATCGAGCAGCACCAGATCCCAATCAGCCTTTACTGCCAGCTGTGTTTCAAGCTCGGCAATACTGGCGACCTCTACCAGGCGAACATCAGACCCCAGGCCAAGGCTTACGGCCTGGTGCAGGGCACTGCGAAACAGTGGATGGTCGTCGGCAATCAGGATTTCGTATGTGGCCATTGTTTAAATGATCCCGTTTTTCAGGCGAGCACTGATCAATTCCAGCACTCGCTAAGGCAACTCGAGCAAAAGCTCAAAGACTGTGCGTCAAAGGGCGCGATTTACGCGAAACGTCGGCAAATATAAGTGTTTTGACAGCTGCATAGCCGAATCGGCGCCAAGCATGCCCAGCGAAGCAAGGGTGGTCAAGTCGAAAACCTGACGCCCGGGTCCATGTGCTAGCCATTACAGCGCCATCATCGAAAAAACGGCAATGCTGCGCACTTGCATCTGTTCGAAAATTGTAGCGCTACTTCTTTAGTCTATTGAGCCCGATTCTGGGGAAGGTCTTTTACAAAAACGCCCAGTTCCTGGTGCGCCACACTGGATTCGTTCATGGGCAGCTGATTTTTCGCATCCAGATAATGCTGGCTGAAGACATCGAAATAGGCATCCAGCGCACTGGAGGCCTGGGAGTCACCAGCCAGCTCAAGGCACAGGCTGGCCACTTCAGCGGTACACAGATGCTCACTGCGGGTGGAACGGCGCAAGCGGTAGCGCGAAAGCCTTTCAGGCAGCAGGCTCAAAATGGGCAGGGAATCGAAGTACGGGCTTTTGCGAAAAATCTTGCGCGCCTCGGTCCAGGTGGCGTCCAGCAGGATAAACAGCGGGCGCTTGCTGCTGTCCAGATCCACCGTGTGCGTTACCCGCTCCGGCGCCACGTATTCGCCAGGAAATACCAGATACGGCTGCCACTGCGGGTCGGCCAGCAACGCCAGCAGTGCATCGTCGGTTTCGGTACGCGACCAGATAAAGGCAAAGTTGTCACTCACCACATCAGCGATCAACCAGCCGGTGTTGCTGGGCTTGAACACTTCCTTTTTGGTCATGACCAGGCACACACCCGAACGCGTCGTCACCCTGGGCCGCCAGTTGCACAGGCAGTGACTCTCGATCACGCGGCAAGTATGGCAACGCGGAGCACGGGAACCGCGGGCCAGGTAGGGCTTGGTGCTCTCCTCCTCACGCTCGTCTCGTAAACGGGCTACAGCATTCGGGGAAAAGGTCGTCAGGGTCATGATTTTTTACTTAAAAGGCGCCAAGCGTCCATTCGCCAGAATTGGCGCATAAACGGATTCACAATAGAAAGGCGGCCAGTTTACCAGAGGCGCGAAACCATAGCCTTTGGCATTTCCTGTGCGGTCATGCTGACCTATACTCCCGCGCCACTGAACGCACAGATAGCCGGCTTGTCCAAGGCTGCATCACTGAACGCACACATATGTGGCCGGTCCAGGCCTGGGTCACTGAAATCAGGAGAGATTCATGCTGCGCCATATCATTCCGACCGTCGCTCTAATGCTTGCACTGCCACTGGCGGCACAAGCGGCTTCTCTCAAAGATTTTGAGTTGAACAAAACCCTGCTCAAGGTTGCCGAAAAAAGCAACGAAGGCAAACCGCGCGCAATCAATGCGGACCTTTTGGATAAAGGTTTCACCGTAGACGGCACTGTCCTGATCAACAACCTGGAGGCCAGCCCGACACTGGCGGCCCAAATACGCTCCAACCCGGAACTAACCGTGCCGCAACTGGGGCGCAGCGTGTGCAGCAACGCAGGTTTCCGCACCCTGATGGCTCAAGGCGCGACGTTGCGCTACAGCTTTCGCGAGTACAAAACCAACAGCCCGGTCCTGACCCAGGATTTCCGTGCCGAAAACTGCCAGCGTAAACAGTAACACCCCTGCCGCGCCGTACCCGGTACGGCGCAGATCATGCCTGCAACTTGCGCCACCCTCGCCAAACTTCATGTACGTCAGGCAATTAGCTGTTGCCAGCCACGACATCCCGGGACCATCATCAAGGCATCGTGTTGGACACTCTGTGTCTCGGCGCCAGCCCAGGTTGCGGCGCCTTCAAGGATGTTGTGCAGAAGGAGAAGTACATGCCTGACCAATCCAATGATTCCCTGGCGCTGCATTTGCAGGAGCAGGGGCTGGATCTTGCTCATGAGGTCGACGAACAACTGCAACGGGTAGCCCCCGACAGCCCGAACCGCGCACTCTATCGCGAGATGTTGCTGACCGTGCTGCGCATGGCCCATGACGACCTTGATCGCTGGAATGCCAAGATCACCCTGCAGGCCATTCGCGAACTGGAAAAGACCTTTCGCACGCTGGAGCAGTTCAAGGGCCGACGCAAAGTCACGGTCTTCGGCTCGGCAAGAACCCCGATTGAGCACCCGCTGTATGCCCTAGCCCGGGAAATGGGGGCCGTGCTGGCAAAAGACGACATGATGGTCATCACCGGCGGCGGCGCAGGCATCATGGCCGCGGCCCATGAAGGCGCGGGCCTGGCCCACAGCCTGGGGTTCAATATCACCCTGCCATTTGAGCAACGGGCCAACCCCACCATCAATGGCACGCCCAATGTGCTGGCGTTTCACTTTTTCTTTACCCGCAAACTGTTCTTCACCAAGGAAGCCGATGCATTGGTGATGTGCCCGGGCGGGTTTGGCACGCTGGATGAAGTGCTGGAAGTGCTGACATTGATGCAGACCGGTAAAACCCCGCTGGTACCGGTGGTTTTGCTCGATGTGCCCGGCGGATCGTTTTGGCAAGGCGCACTGGACTTTATCCATAACCAACTGGAAGCCAACCACTACATTCTGCCCAACGACTTGAAGCTGATGCGCCTGGTTCACAGCGCCGAAGAGGCACTGGCTGAAATCAACCAGTTCTACAGCAACTTCCATTCAAGCCGCTGGCTGAACAAAACTTTTGTGATCCGCATGAAGAAACCCGTCAGTGCGCTGGCTCTCAAGCAGATACAACAGGATTTTGCGGACATTTGCCTTAACGATGGCTTCCACCAACAGGCTTATTGCAGCTTTGAGCATGACGACCCGAAGCTCAACCACCTCACCTGCCTGGGCTTTGCATTCAGCGGGCGTAATCAGGGACGGCTGCGCGAACTGGTCGACTTTATCAACCTGCCGCACAACTGGGCGACAGCTGACAGCGTGTCCAATGCGCAGGTGCGCGAGTCTTTGCCGGAATAAAGGCAGCAGCATTTCGTAGCAGTTGCCGAAGGGACGAGGCTACGTTCGATTGCGAAGCGATCGTAAATACGGAGTACGCGGTTTTTCTGTAAAAATGCGCGGCCTGACCTTACGACGGCTCTGCCGTCGGACGCAGCCTCGTCCCTTCGGCAGCTGCTACAAAGGCTGCCAACTCGAAGATTGAACAGTCACCGCCAACCGTTTCAGTCGTCAAACTCTCGGCCGCTTAACAGGCGGCCGATCATTTCAAGCGGATAGCCGCGATAGCTCAAGAAGCGCCCCTGGCGGGCACGCTCCTTGGCATCCACAGGCACCTGCCCGGAAAACTTGCGACGCCAGGTTTCCTCCAACCGTTCTTGCCAGTTGAAGTCACATTCGCGTAACGCCTCTTCAATATCGCCGCGCGCAAGGCCTCGCTGGCTAAGCTCTTCGCGAATACGCAAAGGGCCATAACCGGAACCGGCACGGTAGTTGATATAGCTTTCGAGATAACGGGACTCGGACAACAGCCCCTCTTCCGTGAGACGGTCAAGGGCAGCGTCGATCATGTCGGGGCAAGCGCCGCGCTGACGCAACTTGCGCGTCAGCTCGACCCGACCGTGCTCGCGTCGCGCGAGCAGGTCCATTGCAGTCCGTCGCACCGCGACGGGAGTATCCAGGACGGCAATCATGATGGCTATCAGTTATCGCCGTCGGTAGCGTTTTCCATTTCTTCGGCTTCAGCCAGTGCTGCAGCTTCTTTGGCAGCCTTGCTCATTTTTGGCATGACTTTGAGTTCTGCCAGTTCAGCGTCAGTTTTTGGCCCCAGCAGTTTTTCACGCAGCTGCTTTTCCAGCGCGTCCTTGATGTCCGGGTTATCGTCCAGGAACTTGGCGGAGTTGGCCTTGCCCTGACCGATCTTGCTGCCGTTGTAGCTGTACCAGGCGCCTGCTTTTTCAACAAAGCCATGCAACACACCCAGGTCGATCATCTCGCCATTCAGGTAGATGCCCTTGCCGTACAGGATCTGGAATTCAGCCTGACGGAACGGCGGTGCCACCTTGTTCTTGACCACTTTGACGCGGGTTTCGCTACCTACCACCACATCGCCTTCTTTCACGGCGCCAGTGCGGCGGATATCCAGACGTACCGACGCGTAGAACTTCAGGGCGTTACCACCGGTGGTGGTTTCCGGGCTGCCGAACATCACGCCGATCTTCATGCGGATCTGGTTGATGAAGATAACCAGGCAGTTGGCGTTCTTGATGTTACCGGTGATTTTACGCAGTGCTTGCGACATCAGACGGGCTTGCAGGCCAACGTGGGTATCACCCATGTCGCCTTCGATTTCAGCCTTTGGCGTCAGGGCGGCCACGGAGTCGATGATGATCACGTCAACCGCGTTGGAGCGCACCAGCATGTCGGTGATTTCCAGGGCCTGTTCGCCGGTGTCCGGCTGGGAAACCAGCAGGTCATCGACGTTTACGCCCAGCTTGGCGGCGTATTCAGGGTCAAGGGCGTGCTCGGCATCGACGAAGGCGCAGGTAGCACCGGCCTTTTGTGCCTGGGCAATCACGGACAGGGTCAGGGTGGTTTTACCCGACGACTCAGGACCGTAGATTTCAACAATACGGCCTTTTGGCAGGCCGCCAATGCCCAGCGCGATGTCCAGACCCAGCGAACCGGTGGAGATTGCCGGTACGGCCTGGCGCTCCTGGTCGCCCATCAGCATCACGGCACCCTTGCCGAATTGACGTTCGATCTGACCCAGGGCCGCAGCCAAGGCTTTCTTCTTGTTGTCGTCCATTAAAGTCCTCTCGTAATCAATAAGGCCCGACGGCCGATAACTGTATAAGTAGCCAGTATTATTCCACAGGGTTAGAAGATCGCCTACCCCTGATTTTTTATTTCTCGTACCGTTCGGCGTATTAAGCCTTCCAGGGCCGCAATCACGGTTTGCTGGCGGACTTCATCGCGGTTGCCCGCAAAGTGCCTGCGCTCGCTGGACACCTCATCGCCAGCGCCCCAGGCCAGCCACACGGTACCGACCGGCTTCTCGGGCGAACCACCACCCGGCCCGGCCACACCGCTCACCGCCACGGCAAACTGCGCCCCGCTTTGCGCCTGCGCACCGCGCACCATCGCTTCGACCACCTCGCGACTGACGGCCCCCACTTGTATGAACAAGGCCTCGGGAACCTGCAGTTGGCGGGTCTTTTGCTGGTTGGAGTAGGTCACAAACCCCGCCTCGAACCAGGCGGAGCTGCCGGCAATACGGGTGATGGCTTCGGCAATGCCGCCACCGGTACAGGACTCGGCGGTCGTCACCTGGGCATTAAGAGCCTTTAACAGCAGCCCGAGTTCAGCTGCACGTTGAGAAATCTGATCCACTGTCCTCTCCTGATCGCGGGTCCGGGTCATAACCTACACCAAAAAGCCGGGTTCTACGGCTCGATCCGCGAGTCGCCGGGCGAACCGTCGACCCCCAGCCGCTTCGCAGCCCAGCGCTGGTACAGGCTGATGGCTGCATCCGCACCTGCCAGGGCGGTCAGGCAACCCAGGGCACCGGCCGCCAAAACCGACATCCCGGCCGAGTACAGCAACATAAAGGTCGATACGCCGCACACCATGCAGGCTCCCGACCGCAACGCCAGGCGCCGCATCAGCGGCCAGCCGCTGGCGCCATCCTTGTCTGCCCGCCACATCTCGCCAAAAACGCCGCCCACCAACGCAAGGAGGATGACCAGTAAAACCGGCATTTCCAGCAAGACTTGCGGTTCATTCATCATGTGATCACTCCTGTGTCCTTATTGATAAGCGCCAATTTCCGGCCTGACTGAAACGTCATACCCCTGCCCGAGATCCATCGTTGGCGGCAATGGAACAAAGACTATGCATGTATGGATATACAGTCAATGCACCAGTGCATATATTTATTCGCACAATTTCAACAAGCCGGCCAGGACCTGCAAATACGGTGGGAATTGTCTGCTTGATGGCGTAGCCAATACTGCTGCGGGAGCGAGCCTGCTCACGAAGGATTGTTCGCGAGCAGGCTGGCTCCCGCAGGATTTTCAGAATCTTGTGGCTAGCGGGCGTACATGCCCCACCAGAAGACATGACCGAGAATGACCAGCTGTTCATCCTCCAGATCGTTGTAGGCGTAATCCTCATCCGGGAACTCGTCGCGGTTGAAGCTGCGCAAACGAATGCCGCCCGCCAGGCGATACAACTGTTTGACCCGTAGCTGGCCGTTATGATTGACCGCATACAGGTCGCCATCAATGACTTCGTCCAGCGTGCGCTTGCCCGCATTGACCCCCACCGTTGCGCCATCGCGCAGCACTGGCAGCATACTGTCGCCGCGTACGGTCACGCACTTGGCATGATCGAACTCCACACCGTTATGGCGCAGGCTGCGCTTGCCGAAACGCAACTTGGCGCGTTCGCTCTCTTCAATGGCAAAGCGCCCTGAGCCGGCGGCCAGTTCAACCTGACGCAGAAACGGAATGGACACTTCATCGTCCGCCACTGGGGTGTCGTCATCCCACAGGCAAATATCACGCAGCTCTGGGTGACATAGCTCGATTTCTGACACACGCACATCGTCCCGCCCGCGCAGGCGATCGGTACTGATGTGGAAGTACTCGGCGATTTTGGAGATATGCCTGTCGGAAGGATCGGCAATCTTGCCGCTCAAAATCCGCGACAACGTAGGTTGCGGCACCCCGGTGCTGCGGTGCAGCGTCATCGCACTGATGCCGTGCCGGGCCAGCAGCTCTTTAAGGACGGTTGAAACAGTTCGTTTGGACATGGCGGCAATAGTGCTGGCCGTGTTTATTGATGGCAAATGCTATTTCTTCTATTTATAGCAACGTGTCAGTGCGCCCGGTGCGCACCTGTAGATGCAGGGGGCTGGCATGTTAACCTTGCGCCCATTGCGAAAACCTCAGGCCACGCGCCTGCCTTTCCCCCACTTCTGAACGAATCCGCCCAAGCCCTGATGAGTAAAAATACCTCCGACCTGTCCAGCCACACGCCGATGATGCAGCAGTACTGGCGCCTGAAGAACCAGCACCCTGACCAGCTGATGTTCTATCGCATGGGCGATTTCTACGAGATCTTCTACGAAGACGCGAAGAAAGCCGCCAAGTTGCTGGATATCACCCTCACGGCACGCGGCCAGTCTGCCGGCCAGGCGATTCCGATGTGCGGGATCCCTTATCATGCGGCCGAAGGCTATCTGGCCAAGCTGGTCAAGCTGGGCGAGTCGGTGGTGATCTGCGAGCAGGTCGGCGACCCGGCCACCAGTAAAGGCCCGGTTGAGCGTCAGGTAGTTCGTATCATCACCCCGGGCACCGTGAGTGACGAGGCGCTGATGGATGAGCGTCGCGACAACCTGATTGCCGCCGTACTGGGCGATGAGCGCCTGTTTGGCCTCGCCGTGCTGGATATCACCAGCGGCAATTTCTCGGTGCTGGAGATCAAGGGCTGGGAAAACCTGCTGGCCGAGCTTGAGCGCATCAACCCGGTCGAGCTGATGATCCCGGATGACTGGCCGCAAGGCTTGCCTGCGGAAAAACGTCGTGGCGTTCGTCGCCGTGCGCCGTGGGACTTTGAGCGCGACTCTGCGCTCAAAAGCCTGTGCCAGCAATTCTCGACCCAGGACCTCAAGGGCTTTGGCTGCGAAAACCTGACCCTGGCCATTGGCGCGGCCGGTTGCCTGCTCAGCTACGCCAAGGAAACCCAGCGCACTGCTCTGCCCCATTTGCGCAGCCTGCGCCATGAGCGCCTGGACGACACCGTGGTGCTCGACGGTGCCAGCCGCCGCAATCTGGAACTGGACACCAACCTGGCCGGTGGCCGCGACAACACCCTGCAATCGGTGGTCGACCGCTGCCAGACCTCGATGGGCAGCCGCTTGCTGACCCGCTGGTTGAACCGCCCGCTGCGCGATTTGAGCGTGCTGCTGGCACGCCAGTCGTCGATCACTTGCCTGCTCGATGGCTATCGCTTTGAAAAGCTGCAGCCTCAGCTCAAGGAAATCGGCGATCTGGAGCGGATTCTCGCCCGTATCGGCCTGCGCAATGCCCGCCCGCGCGACCTGGCACGGCTGCGCGATGCCCTGAACGCATTGCCGGAACTGCAAGACGCCATGCTCGGCCTGGAAGCGCCGCATTTGCAGCAACTGGCTATCATCACCAGCACTTATCCCGAGCTGGGCGCCCTGCTGGAAAAAGCCATCAATGACAACCCGCCAGCGGTGATCCGTGATGGCGGTGTACTGAAAACCGGCTATGACGCCGAGCTGGATGAGCTGCAAGCCCTGAGCGAAAACGCCGGCCAGTTCCTGATTGACCTCGAGGCTCGGGAAAAGGCCCGCACCGGGTTGTCCAACCTCAAGGTCGGTTACAACCGCGTCCACGGTTACTTTATCGAGCTGCCAAGCAAACAGGCCGAGCAGGCACCGGCCGATTACATCCGGCGCCAGACGCTCAAGGGCGCCGAGCGCTTTATCACCCCGGAACTCAAAGCCTTCGAAGACAAAGCCCTTTCAGCGAAAAGCCGTGCCCTGGCCCGCGAGAAGATGCTGTATGAGGCCCTGCTCGAAGAAATGATCGGCCACCTTGCCCCGCTGCAAGACACCGCTGCCGCACTGGCCGAGCTGGATGTGTTGAGCAACCTGGCCGAGCGGGCGCTGAACCTGGACCTGAACTGCCCGCGCTTTGTTGAAGAGCCGTGCATGCGTATCAGCCAGGGTCGCCACCCGGTGGTCGAGCAGGTACTGACCACGCCGTTTGTGGCCAACGACCTGGGGCTGGACGACAACACCCGCATGCTGGTGATCACCGGTCCTAACATGGGCGGTAAATCGACCTACATGCGCCAAACCGCATTGATCGTGCTGCTGGCCCATATCGGCAGTTTTGTACCGGCGGCCAGCTGTGAACTGTCGCTGGTGGACCGCATCTTCACCCGGATCGGCTCCAGCGATGACCTGGCTGGTGGCCGTTCGACCTTTATGGTCGAGATGAGCGAAACCGCCAATATCTTGCACAATGCCACCGAACGCAGCCTGGTGCTGATGGACGAAGTGGGCCGCGGCACCAGCACATTCGACGGTTTGTCGCTGGCCTGGGCTGCGGCAGAACGTCTCGCCCAATTGCGCGCCTACACCCTGTTTGCCACGCACTACTTCGAGCTGACGGTACTGCCCGAGAACGAGCCGCTGGTCGCCAACGTGCATTTGAGCGCGACCGAGCACAACGAACGCATCGTGTTCCTGCACCATGTGCTGCCAGGCCCGGCCAGCCAGAGCTATGGCCTGGCCGTGGCGCAACTGGCGGGCGTACCGAGTGAAGTTATCCGCCGCGCCCGCGAGCATTTGAGCCGCCTGGAGACCACCAGCCTGCCCCATGAAATGCCACCTGCCAAGCCCGGCAAAAAGCCTGCGCCGCAGCAAAGCGACCTGTTTGCCAGCCTGCCGCACCCGGTGCTGGACGACCTTTCCAGGCTGGATCTGGACAACATGACGCCACGTAAAGCGCTTGATTTGCTCTACACATTAAAGACACGCCTTTAAAAGCTGCTAGAATCGCGCGCGGTTCGGGATGCTACTGACCTTTTAGCCTGGTCTTTAGATATCACTCCCGAACCCGGCGAACCCGTTCTGGAAGGGCTTCGCTGCCGCCGCCTGAGGAGAGAATTAGAAATGACCTTCGTCGTCACCGACAACTGCATCAAGTGCAAGTACACCGACTGCGTAGAAGTCTGTCCGGTGGACTGCTTTTACGAAGGCCCGAACTTCCTGGTGATTCACCCGGATGAGTGCATTGATTGCGCGCTTTGTGAGCCTGAATGCCCTGCACAGGCGATCTTCTCTGAAGATGAAGTACCTGCCGGCATGGAGAACTTCATTCAGTTGAACGTCGAGCTGGCTGAAATCTGGCCAAACATCACTGAACGCAAAGACCCTCTGCCGGACGCGGCCGAGTGGGATGGCAAACCAGGCAAGATCGTCGACCTGGAACGCTGATTCACGTTTAAGCAAAAAGCCCCGTCTCCTGCGAGCCGGGGCTTTTTGCGTTTTAAAGCGCCACAAAACCTGTGGGAGCTGGCTTGCCTGCGATGCAGGCGCTTCGGTCTGCCAGACCAACCGCGGCGATGCCGTCGCGAGCAAGCCCGCTCCCACCAAAGGCCCAGTTAATATTCAGTCGTTGATTGCGCAGCCTGTAGCCTCTTGAAGCTGCTCGCGGGTTACGCCCGCCGCCAGTTCAACCAGCTTGAGCCCCTGCCCGGTGACATCCAGCACCGCCAGGTCGGTAATGATGCGGTCAACCACGCCCACGCCGGTCAGCGGCAAGTCGCACTGCCTGAGCAGTTTATGAACGCCGCCCTTGGCCGTGTGCTCCATCAGCACCACCACGCGCTTGACCCCGGCCACCAGGTCCATCGCCCCGCCCATGCCCTTGACCATCTTGCCGGGGATCATCCAGTTGGCCAGGTCGCCCTTCTCGGACACCTGCATCGCCCCCAGAATCGACAAGTTGATATGACCGCCGCGAATCATCGCGAACGAGTCGGCACTATTGAAAAAACTACTGCCCGGCAAGGTGGTGATGGTTTGCTTACCGGCGTTGATCAGGTCGGCATCCACCTCATCCTCTGTGGGAAACGGGCCAATACCCAACAGGCCATTTTCACTTTGCAGCCACACATCCATGCCTTCAGGAATGTAGTTGGCCACCAGGGTAGGTAAACCGATACCGAGGTTGACGTAGAAACCGTCCTGCAGTTCTTGAGCGGCGCGCTGCGCCATTTCTTCACGAGTCCAGGCCATGGTCAGGCGCTCCGCACAGTGCGATGTTCGATACGTTTTTGCGGCGTGGCGTTGAGCACCAGCCGTTGCACGTAGATCCCGGGCAAATGCACCTGATCAGGCTCGATCTGGCCGATTTCAACAATCTCTTCCACTTCCACCACACAGACCCTGGCCGCCATCGCCGCCAGCGGGTTGAAGTTGCGCGCGGTCTTGTTGAACAGCAGGTTGCCGGACTTGTCGGCTTTCCAGGCCTTGACCAGGGCCACGTCGGCGCGCAGCGAGCGCTCCATGACATACCACTCGCCATCGAACTCACGGGTTTCCTTGCCTTCGGCCACCAGGGTGCCGTAGCCGGTCTTGGTGAAGAATGCCGGGATACCCGCCCCGCCTGCCCGCAGCTTCTCGGCGAGGGTACCCTGGGGGGTGAACTCCAGTTCAAGTTCGCCGGCCAGGTACTGACGCTCGAACTCTTTGTTCTCGCCTACATAGGAAGAAATCATTTTGCGGATCTGGCGCGTTTCCAGCAGTTGCCCCAGGCCAAAACCGTCGACCCCGGCGTTGTTGCTGATCACCGTCAATTCACGCTTGCCGGTGTCGCGCAAGGCACCGATCAGCGCCTCCGGAATACCGCACAAGCCAAAGCCACCCACAGCCAGGGTCATGCCATCCTCAACCAGCCCCTGCAACGCGGATTCAGCACTCGAGTAAATCTTGTTCACCTGTTATTCCTCGAATTGCCCACGACACACCACACCATCGCGGTCGGTTTGCTTCAGTCGGAAGGAGGCTTACACCTTGGCAGCCACCCTCTACCCGACTCTGGCAGCTCTGGCGAGTGGCCAAAGCACTGCTCAAGTGTAGGGGATGACGACGCAGGAAGGAGGAATTGGGAAGTGAGTTACAGGGAAAGATGTAGAAGCCTTGCGGCCTTTCAACCGCTGTGCCAATAGCTTATTTACCGCGGTCTGCAGGGCCATTCACTAAACGATCACAATTTAGCTACAAAATACTTAGCTCGCTAACTTTAAACCCGCGGGCCAGACGTATATAAATGCCGAGTGCCATTAATTGGCCCAGAAGGCAAAATCTTCACTCGCCTTATTGCTTGAGCCTACTAGACTCCCTCTCGGATATTGCCGCAGATTCGCAAGGACGGGCTTAAACGCAGCATATCCAGGGCAGTATCGACCCAGGACTCAGCCCCCTGGTAGAGATCGAAACTGTCGGGAACCAGGAGCCATTGTCCGAGAATTCCGTCGATATAGGCATGCAGACTGATAGCAGCGCGGCGCACATCCAGCGTTTCAGGGAGTTGTTGACGGTGAATGGCATTGCTCAGGGCCAACTCGATCCTGCTGTTGCAATCGACCATCGCGACCTGGCGCTGAGCCCGAAAATCACACATTTCGTCTGTGAATTCGCACTTATGAAACAGAATTTCATTGATACGCCGGGTTTTTGGATCGATGGCAACCTGGCGAAACAAATGGATCAGCAATTGGCGCGTGCAGCCGAGCGGATCAATCTCGTTCTGATTTTCACTGGCCTTGGCCAGCTCATCCAGGGGTTCATGCAGGCTGTCGAGCATGGCCTGCACCAGTTCGGCCTTGTTGCTGAAGTGCCAGTAAATCGCACCACGGGTGACACCTGCCAACGTGGCGATATCGGCCAGCGTCGTGCGCGCAACCCCTCGCTCGTAAAAGGCCTGCTCGGCCGCGGCGAGGATTTTGCTCCGGGTCTCAAGAGCTTCTTCTTTGGTACGACGCACCATGGCAATAAAAACCTCAATCAGGAGGATTCGGGCGGTTTCAATCACACGTCCGAACCAACATCGGGTGGCGTTTGTTGTGCCTTATCCCGGTCTGCTACACGCTTGAAAAATGGCGCTGAAGTCACTGGCGAGAGTCGCTCCCGCTATTTACAAACAGCCATGAATGTAAGTATATTCCTTAGCAAGCTATTTATCCACCCGGAACAGCTTTCTATACCTTTCCACTATTCTTGTGCGCTTTCGCGTGCCTGACCCGAGGATCTTCATGCAATTCAAGCCAGCTGTTACCGCTCTGGTTGCTGCCATCGCCCTTGCTTCGCTGCTCAGCGGATGCAAAAAGGAAGAGGCAGCACCTGCCCCGCAAATCCCTCAGGTCGGCGTTGTCACGCTGAAAACCCAACCCTTTACCTTGACCACTGATCTGCCAGGTCGTACCGCGTCCTATCGTTCGGCAGAAGTGCGCCCGCAGGTAAACGGCATCATCCTCAAGCGCTTCTTTAAAGAAGGCAGTGACGTCAAGATCGGCCAGCAGCTGTATCAAATCGATCCGGCCATCTATGAAAGCGCCGTACTCAGCGCCCGCGCAACCTTACAATCGGCCAAATCCCTGGCTGAGCGCTACAAGCAATTGGTCGCAGAGCAAGCCGTAAGCCGCCAGGAATACGACAACGCTCAAGCCGCCCGCCTTGAAGCTGAAGCTGCACTGAACACCGCCCAGGTCAACCTGCGCTACACCAAGGTGCTGGCACCGCTGACCGGTCGTATCGGTCGCTCGCTGTACACCGAAGGTGCACTGGTCACCAGTGGCCAGGCCAACGCATTGGCCGTGATCACCCAACTGGACCCGATCTACGTTGACGTGACCCAGTCCTCGGTAGAAATGCTCGAACTGCGCCGCGATCTGGCCAGTGGCCGCTTGAAGAAGGCCGGAGAAAATGCCGCCAAGGTCAAGCTGACCCTGCCGGACGGCAGCGAGTACGGCCAGGAAGGTCGCCTTGAGTTCGCCGAAGTCTCGGTTGACGAGACCACCGGCTCCGTAACCCTGCGTGCCGTGTTCCCGAACCCGGATGAAACCCTGTTGCCGGGCATGTTTGTCCACGCACAGCTGGAAGCGGGCATCGACAGCAATGCGATCCTGGCACCGCAAATCGGCGTGACCCACAACCTCAAGGGCCAACCGACCGCGATGATCGTCGGGCCGGACAACAAGGTTGAACTGCGTGTGCTGCAAGCCTCGCGCACCGTTGGCAGCAACTGGCTGGTTGAGAAAGGCCTGAACCCTGGCGACCGCCTGATTACTGATGGCCTGCAATTCATCAAGCCTGGCATTGAAGTCAAGATCATGGACAAGCCACAAGGCGAAACCCCGGCATCTGCCCCGGCAACAGAAAAAGCTGCAGGCAGTAAAGGGGAGTAAACCATGTCGAAATTTTTTATCGACCGTCCGATTTTCGCCTGGGTTATAGCCCTGGTGATCATGCTGGTCGGGGCTCTATCGATCCTCAAGTTGCCGATCAACCAGTACCCGAGCATCGCACCGCCGGCCATCTCGATCTCCGTGACCTACCCGGGCGCTTCGGCGCAAACCGTGCAGGACACCGTGGTCCAGGTGATCGAGCAACAGCTCAACGGTATCGACCACCTGCGTTATGTGTCATCGGAAAGTAACTCCGACGGCAGCATGAGCATCACCGCCACATTCGAGCAAGGCACTGACCCTGACACCGCACAGGTCCAGGTACAGAACAAGCTCAACCTGGCGACCCCCCTGCTACCGCAAGAGGTACAGCAGCAAGGTATCCGTGTAACCAAGGCAGTGAAAAACTTCCTGATGGTTATTGGCGTGGTGTCTGAAAACGGCAGCATGAACAAGGACGACCTGTCCAACTACATCGTTTCCAACATGCAGGACCCGATCTCCCGTACCGAAGGTGTGGGCGACTTCCAGGTGTTCGGCGCCCAGTACGCCATGCGTATCTGGCTCGATCCGGTCAAGCTGAACAAGTACAACCTGACGCCGGTGGACGTTAAGTCGGCCATCAGCGCACAGAACGTGCAGGTGTCCTCCGGGCAGCTGGGCGGCCTGCCTGCCGTCAAGGGTCAGGAGCTGAACGCGACCATCATCGGCAAAACCCGTCTGCAAACGGCTGAAGAGTTCAAGAAGATCCTGCTCAAGGTCAACACCGACGGCTCCCAGGTACGCCTGAGCGATGTCGCAGATGTTGCCCTGGGTGGTGAAAACTACAGCGTCAGCGCGCAATTCAACGGTAAACCGGCATCGGGTATCGCGATCAAGCTGGCCCCGGGCTCGAACGCCCTGGACACGGCAAAGGCATTGCGTGAAACCATCAACGGCCTGGAGCCCTTCTTCCCGGAAGGCATGAAAGTCGTTTACCCGTACGACACCACGCCTGTGGTTTCGGCCTCGATCGAAGGTGTGGTGCACACCCTGGTCGAAGCTGTTGTCCTGGTGTTCCTGGTGATGTTCCTGTTCCTGCAAAACTTCCGCGCCACCATCATCACCACGATGACAGTTCCGGTTGTACTGCTGGGTACCTTCGGGATCCTGGCCGCTGCAGGCTTCAGCATCAACACCCTGACCATGTTCGGTATGGTACTGGCCATCGGCTTGCTGGTGGACGATGCGATCGTGGTGGTTGAAAACGTTGAGCGGGTCATGTCCGAAGAGGGACTGCCGCCCAAGGAAGCCACCAAGAAATCCATGGAGCAGATCCAGGGTGCCCTGGTGGGTATTGCCCTGGTACTGTCGGCGGTATTGCTGCCGATGGCCTTCTTCAGCGGCTCCACGGGTGTGATCTATCGCCAGTTCTCGATCACTATCGTTTCGGCGATGGGCCTGTCGGTACTGGTTGCCCTGATCTTCACCCCGGCCCTGTGCGCCACCATGCTCAAGCCGATCCAGAAGGGTGATCACGGCGAGAACAAGCGCGGTTTCTTCGGCTGGTTCAACCGCACCTTCGACAATGGCGTAAAGCGCTATGAAAAAGGTGTCGGCAGCATTCTGCGTCACAAGGCTCCGTACCTGCTGGCTTATGTGCTGATTGTGGTTGGCATGGTGTTCCTGTTCACCCGTATCCCTACCTCCTTCCTCCCGGAAGAAGACCAGGGCGTACTGTTTGCACAGGTTCAAACACCTGCGGGCACCACTGCAGAACGCACACAGCAAGTGATCGACCGGATGCGTGAATACCTGCTGGCCGATGAGTCGGGCGCTGTGTCTTCGGTGTTTACCGTGAACGGCTTCAACTTCGCCGGCCGTGGCCAGAGCTCTGGCCTGGCGTTCATCATGCTCAAGCCGTGGGGCGAGCGCGATTCGGACAACAGTGTATTTGCACTGGCTGCACGGGCGCAGAAGGTGTTCTCCAGCTACCGCGATGCAATGGTGTTCGCCTTTGCCCCGCCTGCTGTAATGGAACTGGGTAACGCCACCGGTTTCGACGTATACCTGCAAGACCGCTCCGGCATTGGCCACGAGAAACTGATGGCTGCGCGCAATCAGTTCCTGGGGATGGCGGCTCAGAGCAAGATCCTGGCGGGCGTACGTCCGAACGGTCTGAACGATGAACCGCAATACAAGCTGCTGATCGACGATGAGGCTGCTCGCGCCCTGGGCCTGAGCATTTCGGACATCAACAACACCCTGTCCATTGGTCTGGGTGCCAGTTATGTCAACGACTTCATCGACCACGGCCGGGTCAAAAAGGTTTTCCTGCAAGGCGAAGCTGACTCGCGGATGAACCCCGAAGACCTGAAGAAGTGGTATGTGCGCAACGATCAGGGAACCATGGTGCCGTTCTCGGCCTTCGCCAAGGGCGAGTGGATCTACGGCCCACCCAAGCTGTCGCGCTACAACGGCGTAGAAGCGATGGAAATTCTCGGCGCTCCGGCACCGGGCTATACCAGCGGTCAAGCCATGGCTGAAGTCGAAGCCCTGGCCAAGAAGCTGCCAGCAGGTGTCGGTATTTCCTGGACGGGGTTGTCTTACGAGGAACGTCTGTCAGGTTCGCAAGCGCCTGCCCTGTACGCTATTTCCTTGCTGATGGTGTTCCTGTGCCTTGCAGCACTGTACGAAAGCTGGTCGATCCCGATTGCGGTAATGCTGGTCGTACCACTGGGGATCATCGGTGCGCTTATGGCCACCAGCCTGCGCGGGTTGTCCAACGACGTGTACTTCCAGGTGGGCTTGCTTACGACCATCGGTCTGGCCTCGAAAAACGCCATTCTGATCGTCGAATTTGCCAAGGAACTGCATGAGCAGGGACGAAGCCTGGTGGATGCTGCGATCGAGGCGTGCCGCATGCGTCTGCGTCCGATCATCATGACCTCCCTGGCGTTCGTACTGGGTGTGGTTCCACTGGCCATCTCCACGGGCGCAGGTTCGGGCAGCCAGCACGCTATTGGTACCGGTGTTATCGGTGGCATGATCACCGCCACCGTACTGGCCGTGTTCTGGGTACCGCTGTTCTTTGTGGCCGTATCGTCCATTGGCGGCGGCAAGAATAAAGACACGGAAAAGAAAGTGGATCTGACTAAAACTCCAAACCAAGAGGCTGGCCAATGAGCAAGTCGCTTCTCGCAGTAGCTGTTGCGGCGTTTACGCTCGGCGGCTGCTCGCTGATCCCCGACTACCAGCGCCCTGAAGCGCCGGTAGCGGCGCAGTACCCGCAAGGCCCGGCCTACTCGCCAACCGAGGCGGCCAGCAAGGCCGCCGCGGAACAGGGCTGGCGCCAGTTTTTCCATGATCCGGCACTGCAACAGCTGATCCAGACCGCGCTGGTCAACAACCGCGACCTGCGGGTCGCGGCGCTGAACATTGACGCCTATGCCGCGCAGTACCGTATCCAGCGCGCTGATCTGTTCCCGGCGGTTTCGGCCTCTGGCAGCGGTAGCCGTCAACGTACGCCAGCCAACATGTCGCAAACCGGCGAGTCGAGCATCACCAGCTCTTATTCGGCGACCCTTGGGGTCAGCGCGTATGAACTGGACCTGTTTGGCCGGGTTCGCAGCCTGAGCGATCAGGCGTTGCAGAACTACTTTGCAACCGAAGAAGCCCGACGCAGCACCCAGATCAGTCTGGTGGCCAGTGTCGCCAATGCCTACCTGACCTGGCAGGCTGACAAGGAACTGCTCAAGCTCACCGAAGACACCCTCAAGGCGTTTGACGAGAGCTACAAGCTCACCCTGCGCAGCAATGAAGTGGGTGTGGCTTCGGCCCTGGAAGTCAGCCAGTCGCGTACCTCGGTGGAAAACGCCAAGGTCCAGCTGGCCCGCTACACACGTCAGGTGGCGCAAGACCAGAACAGCCTCGCGCTGCTACTGGGCAGCACCATCCCGGACAACCTGCCGGCGGCTCAACCGCTGGCAGCCGACCTGTTGAGCGAAGTACCGGCGGGCTTGCCATCGGACTTGCTGCAACGTCGCCCGGACATTCTCGAAGCCGAGCACAAGTTGCTGGCCGCCAACGCCAACATTGGCGCGGCGCGGGCAGCGTTCTTCCCGAGCATCAGCCTCACGGCCAATGCCGGGACCTTGAGCCCCGACCTGTCGGGCCTGTTCAAGGGTGGCTCGGGCACCTGGCTGTTCTCGCCGCAAATCAACCTGCCGATTTTCAACGCAGGGGCTTTGCGCGCCAGCCTGGACTACGCGAAGATCCAGAAAGAAATCACCGTTTCTCAGTATGAGAAAACGATCCAGACCGCCTTCCAGGAAGTTTCTGACGGCCTGGCAGCACGTCAAACCTACAACCAGCAGTTGCAGGCCCAGACCGACTTCGTCAACGCCAACCAGGATTACTACCGGTTGGCCGAGCGTCGCTATCGGATTGGCATCGACAGCAACCTGACCTTCCTCGATGCCCAGCGCTCGTTGTTCAGCGCGCAGCAATCGTTGATCACCGACCGTCTCTCGCAGTTGACCAGTGAAGTCACGCTGTACAAGGCGTTGGGTGGTGGCTGGTATGAGCAGACCGGGCAAAACCGCCCGGTTTCGGATCAGCCGCCGAAGGCCTGATGCGTATCGGTTAAACAACAAACCCGCCTTATGGCGGGTTTGTTGTTTCAGGCCAGGGATGCAGATTGATCTGTAGCCGCTGCCGAGGTACGAGGCTGCGATCGATTGCGAAGCGATCGCAGATCCTGTGTCAGGTTGTTAGCTGGCACACCGCACAACCTGACTTTACGACGACTTCGTCGCCGATCGCAGCCTCGTGCCTCGGCAGCGGCTACAGGGTTGCGGCTGTTACTCCCGCGACTCAACCCCCAACTCATCCCACACCGATTCAGCCAGGTGAAAAGTGGCATTGGCCGCCGGAATCCCGCAATAGATAGCACTTTGCATGATCACTTCCTTGATCTCGGCCCGGCTCACGCCATTGTTGGCCGCGGCGCGCAAATGCAGCTTGAGTTCTTCATTGCGGTTCATGCCAATCAGCATCGCGATGGTAATCAGGCTGCGGGTATGGCGCGGCAAACCTGGGCGGGTCCAGATATCACCCCAGGCGTGGCGGGTGATCATTTCCTGGAACTCACTGTTGAACTCGGTCAGGGCATTGAGGCTGCGGTCGACATGGGCATCACCCAGTACCGCACGGCGTACCTGCATGCCTTCGTCATAACGTTGTTTCTCGTCCACAAAAAATCCTCAGGCCGTTAACAGGAATTGCACTACGCGCTGGCTGAAGGCATCGCCTGCCTGCACGTTGGACAGGTGCGCGGCGTAAAACTCGGCGTACTGCGCGCCACGCACATGTTCCTGGATAAAGTGGCTGCCCGCAGGCGGCGTGACGGCATCTTCAGTACCCGCAATCACCAGCGTGGGCACCTCTATGGAACCCAACTGGTCGCGAAAATCCGCATCACGCACGGCAGCACAGTTGGCGGCGTACCCTTGCGGCGAAGTCGCGGCAAGCATGTCGGTAATCCGCTTGGCCTGGTCAGGATTGGCCTGGGCAAAATCAGGGGTAAACCAGCGGGCAATGGAGGCGTCGCGCAACCCGGCCATCGCCGCAGCACCGTCACGCAGGACCATCTCGATGCGCGGGTTCCACACCGCAGGCTCGCCAATTTTGGCGGCGGTGTTGCACACCACCAGCTTGTGCAGCCGCGAACCGGCATGGATACCCAGCCACTGGCCAATCAGCCCACCCATCGACAGCCCGCAAAAATGCGCCCGTTCTATATGCAGTGCATCGAGCAGCGCCAGTACGTCGCCACCTAGCTGTTCAATGCTGTAAGGCCCCTCGGTGACCAGCGACTGGCCATGCCCGCGGGTGTCATAACGCAGCACCTGAAAATGCTCGGCGAACGCCGCCACCTGGGTGTCCCACATTCCCAGATCGGTGCCCAGCGAGTTGGACAGCACCAGTACCGGCGCGCCTTGCGGGCCATCCAGGCGGTAGTTGAGTTCACCTTCAGCAAGTTGTACACGTCCCACGAGCTTCTCCTTTAGAGGACCAACGCAAAATGTTCGGCCCGCGCACGCTCGACCCACGTCGTCGCCTGACCAAGGTAATGGGCCGGATCAAGCAGACGATCCAGCTCGTGCGCACTCAAGTGCGCGGTGATCTGCGGCTCATCGCCCAGCACGGCACGCAAATGGCGCTGTTCGGCTACCGCGCGTTTGCAGCACTGCTCCAGCAAATGGTGCGCAGTCTCACGCCCTACCCGCTGCGCCAGCACAATGCTCACCGCTTCAGCCAGCACCAGGCCGTGGGTCAGGTCGAGGTTGCGCGCCATGCGTGCGGAATCCACTTCCAGGCCGCGGGCAATGCTCAATGCCTGAGCCAGCGCACCGGACACCACACAGCAAATCTCGGGCAGGGTTTCCCATTCGGCATGCCACAAGCCCAGGCTGCGTTCGTGCTCCTGAGGCATGGCACTGAACAGAATGCTCAGCAACCCCGGTACTCGCGTCGCGGCGCTGATCAAGACCGCCGAACCCACCGGATTGCGCTTGTGCGGCATGGTCGAGGAGCCGCCCTTGCCCGGCGCCGACGGCTCGAATACTTCCGCCACCTCGGTCTGCATCAGCAGGCTGATATCCCGGCCAATCTTGCCCAGGCCACCGGCGATCAGGCCCAGAACTGCGGCAAATTCCACCAGACGATCACGCTGGGTATGCCAGGGCTGCTCAGGCAGACTCAGGCCCAGTTCATCAGCCAGTGCCTGTGCCACCGGCATGGCCTGATCGCCAAGGGCGGCCAGGGTGCCGGAAGCACCGCCAAACTGCAGGCACAGTAAACGCGGTTTGAGCTCGTGCAGACGCTGGCGGCTACGGGTCACGGCCCCCAGCCAGCTGGCGATTTTCATGCCCAAGGTCAATGGAGTAGCCTGCTGCAGCCAGGTGCGCCCGGCCAAAGGCGTCGTGGCATAGCGCTGGGCCTGCGCGGCGAGCACATCCGCCAGCTGCGTCATGTCACGCTCGATCAACCCCAGGGCGGCGCGCAATTGCAGGACCAGACCGCTGTCCATCACATCCTGGCTGGTGGCACCCAAATGCACATAGCGCTCAGCTTCGGGGGCGCTGCTGGCAATCTGCTTGCCCAGCGCCTTGACCAACGGGATCGCAGAGTTGCCGGCACTGGCGATCGCCATGCCCAGCGCTTCGAAATCGTAGAGTTCTGCGCGACACGCCGCTGCAATCGGGGCAAGCGCAGAGAGAGGAATCACCCCGACCCGGGCTTGCGCCCGGGCCAGTGCCGCTTCGACGTCGAGCATGGCCTGTACCCGGCCATGATCGCAAAACACTTGCCCCATGGCCTCGGCCGTAAAGTACGCATCGAACAGCTGATCACTCATAAAACTTCCTTGGAAGGCACGCGCCACTGGCGCGCGCGGCAACATCACAAATCGTGGTGCAGGTACTTGGGCTGCTTGGGCAGACGGAAGCTGAACAGGAACGCGATGGCCATCATCACCGTCACATACCAGTAGAAGCTGTTTTCCATGCCCATCGATTTAAGCCCCAGCGCCACGTACTCAGCCGAACCACCAAAGATCGCGTTGGCCACGGCATAGGCCAGGCCCACACCCAGCGCACGCACCTGGGGCGGGAACATCTCGGCTTTGACCAGGCCGCTGATCGAGGTGTAGAAGCTGACAATCGCCAGCGCCAGGGTAATCAGGACAAAGGCCAGGAACGGACTGCTGATGGTTTTCAGGGTCAGCAGGATCGGCACCGTACACAGCGTACCCAGCGCGCCAAACCAGAGCATGTTGTTACGCCGGCCGATCTTGTCCGCCAGCATGCCGAACAACGGCTGCATGCACATATAAAGGAACAGCGCGCCGGTCATGATGTAACTGGCCGTCTTGGCGTGCATACCGGCGGTGTTCACCAGGTATTTCTGCATATAGGTGGTAAAGGTGTAGAAAATCAGCGAGCCGCCTGCGGTGTAACCCAGCACGGTAATAAACGCCGCTTTATGGTCACGAAACAACGCCCTCACACTGCCGGCGTCCTTGTCCTGACGGGTTTCGGCGCTGGTGGTTTCTTTCAGGGTGCGACGCAGCAACAACGAAATCAGCGCCGCAATGGCACCGATCACAAAGGGGATGCGCCAGCCCCAGGCCCGCAGTTCATCTTCTGACAGGAACTGTTGAAGGATCACCACCACCAGCACCGCCAGCAGTTGCCCGCCGATCAGCGTCACATACTGGAAGGAGGCAAAGAAGCCGCGCTGGCCCTTGAGTGCCACTTCACTCATATAGGTCGCAGTGGTGCCGTATTCGCCACCCACTGACAGGCCCTGAAACAGCCGCGCCATCAACAGCAAGGCCGGAGCCCAGGCGCCGATCGAGGCGTAGGTCGGCAAAAAGGCAATCACCAGTGAGCCGGCGCACATCATCAGCACCGAGATCATCATGGAATTCTTTCGCCCATGCTTGTCGGCCACCCGGCCAAACAGCCAGCCACCGATGGGGCGCATTAAAAAGCCGGCAGCAAAGACCCCGGCAGTGTTCAGCAACTGCACAGTCGGGTCATCGGAAGGGAAAAACGCCGGTGCAAAGTAGATTGCACAGAAGGCGTAAACGTAGAAGTCGAACCATTCGACCAGGTTGCCGGAGGACGCACCGACAATCGCAAAAATCCTTTTTTTGCGTTCCTCTCCCGTGTAGTGAGTTGCTGTTGTCATCTTTATTTACTCATCAGGTTTTAGTTGCAATCAGACACACCTTGCAACATGTAACGCCGCAACCGCAATAAGCCGAACGACTGAGGCAGCAGTCGTTCAGCTTTAACTGTAGCTCTATCAGACCCGTTCGATAGCCAATGCCAGACCTTGCCCAACGCCCACGCACATGGTTGCCAGACCTTTCTTGCCGCCGGTTTTTTCCAGCTGATGCAAAGCCGTCATGACGATACGTGCGCCGCTCATGCCCAGTGGATGGCCCAAGGCTATTGCCCCGCCATTGGGGTTCACCTGCGGCGCGTCATCTGCCAGCCCCAGCTCGCGCATAACCGCCAGACCCTGGCTGGCGAAGGCTTCGTTGAGTTCGATCACATCAAAATCGCTCACGGCCAAACCCAAGCGCTCCACCAGCTTGCGCACCGCCGGCACCGGGCCGATACCCATCACTCGCGGTGCCACACCGGCGCTGGCCATGCCCAGTACACGGCCGCGGGCAGTCAGGCCATGACGTTTGACCGCCTCGGCCGAGGCCAGGATCATCGCCGCGGCGCCGTCATTCACCCCTGACGCATTGCCGGCAGTGACGGTCTTGTCCGGGCCGTTGACCGGCTTGAGCTTGCCCAGGGTTTCCAGGCTGGTGTCGGCACGCGGGTGTTCATCCTGTTCAACCACGGTCTCGCCTTTCTTATGGGCGATACGCACCGGCACGATTTCTTCGGCAAAGTAGCCTGCGGCCTGGGCAGCAGCAGTCCGTTGCTGGCTGCGCAAGGCGAAAGCGTCCTGATCGGCGCGGGAAATGTTGTAATCGTCCGCCACGTTGTCTGCCGTTTGCGGCATCGGGTCGACACCGTATTGGGCTTTCATCAGCGGGTTGATAAAGCGCCAGCCAATGGTGGTGTCTTCCAGCTTCATATTGCGCGAGAACGCCGCATCGGCCTTGCCCATCACAAACGGCGCACGGGACATAGACTCGACGCCACCGGCAATCGCCAGTTCCATTTCACCGCTGGCAATGGCGCGGAACGCCGTGCCGATGGCGTCCATGCCCGAGGCACACAGGCGGTTTAGGGTCACGCCGGGAATGGTGTCCGGCAGCCCCGCCAGCAGCGCGGCCATGCGTGCCACGTTGCGGTTGTCTTCACCGGCCTGGTTGGCGCAGCCGAAAAACACTTCGTCGACTTCGTTCCAGTTCACTCCCGGGTTGCGTTCGATCAGCGCCTTGATTGGCGCGGCAGCCAGATCGTCAGCACGAACGGCGGCCAGGCCACCGCCAAAACGGCCGATGGGGGTACGAATCGCGTCGCAGATATAGACGTCACGCATCATGCTTCTCCCGGAGCCTGACCGTGGGCCAGCGCAGTGCGCGCTTCGAGGTCACGCAAGGCGCCGAGTTCGACGTCAGTCGGGGCAGCGTTTTCCAGCACGTTATCGGCGAAGCGAATGGCCCAGCCGGTGGCAGCAATGACCTGCTCACGGGTCACGCCCGGGTGCAGTGCGGTGACTACAAATTCGTTGGTCTGTTCTTCAGGTTCCATCGTACACAGGTCGGTAATGATGCCCACCGGCCCCGCACCCGGCAGCCCCAGACGTTTGCGTGAGTCGCCGCCCTCGCCGTGGCCCACCGAGGTAATGAAGTCCAGCTTGTCGACAAATGAACGGGCCGACTGCTTGAGGATAATCAGCACGCTTTTTGCGGAACCGGCGATCTCCGGCGCCCCACCCGCCCCTGGCAGACGCACTTTGGGCTGGTGATAATCACCCACGACCGTGGTGTTGATATTGCCGAAGCGGTCGACCTGGGCGGCGCCCAGAAAGCCGACATCGACCCGGCCGCCCTGCAGCCAGTAACGGAAGATTTCACTGGTGGAGACCACGGTGTCAGCCGTTTCGGCCAGTTCACCGTCGCCAATCGACAGCGGCAATACATCAGGCTTGGCCCCAATCGGGCCGGACTCGTAGATCAGCACCACATCCGGAGACGAGGTCAGACGCGCCAGGTTGGCCGCCTTGGAAGGCAAGCCAATGCCGACAAAACACACCGAACCGTTTTTCAAACGGCGGGCCGCCGCAACGGTCATCATTTCATTGGTGGTGTAGGTCATTATTTAGCCTCCGAAGCGCGGGCCAGCTTGGCCTGGAACTCACTGAAATTCGCAGTGCCGTGGATGTATTCATTGATCCAGGCAGTAAAGGTCTCACGGTCGCGGGCAATCGGGTCCCACGCTTGATAGAAGCGGTTATCGCGCTCGGTATAACCATGAGCGTAGGAAGGATGCGCCCCACCCGGCACATGACACACTGCGCTCAAGGCCCAGGTTGGCAGCACGCAGGCATTCATGGGCGCTTGCAGGTCGTCGACGATTTCTTCAACGGTGACGATGCAGCGCTTGGCCGCCAGGGCCGCTTCTTTCTGCACCCCCAGGATGCCCCACAGCAGCACGTTGCCCTTGCGGTCGGCCTTTTGCGCGTGAATCACCGTGACATCCGGGCGCACCGCCGGTACTGCGGCCAGTACTTCGCCAGTAAACGGGCAAGTGACGGTCTTGATCAGCGGGTTGACCTTGGGCAAATCAGACCCTGCGTAGGCACGCAGTACGGCAAACGGCAGGCCCGAAGCTCCCGCAACGTAGGCATTAGCCAGGTCGGCGTGGCTGTGTTCTTCAATTTCCAGCGCTTGCGGCCACTGTTTTTCCACGGCATCGCGAAGACGGTGCAGGGAACCCACGCCCGGATTGCCGCCCCAGGAGAAAATCAATTTGCGCGCACAACCGGCACCGATCAACTGGTCATAAACCAGGTCAGGCGTCATCCGCACCAGGGTCAGGTCTTTCTTGCCCTGGCGGATGATTTCATGACCCGCTGCAGTCGGAATCAGGTGAGTGAAACCTTCAAGAGCAACGGTGTCACCATCGCTCACAAATTGTTTCACCGCGTCGTGTAACGAAATGATGTCTGCCATCTGGGGTAGCTCCCGTTTCTTGTAGGCCACTGCGGTTGAAGAAGGTGTGCCAGAGCGGCACCGGATGTTCAGCAGATTAAGCCGCAGCCTTGGCCCAAACAATCCGATAATCGACTATGTGTTCGCTAATCGAACACATAGTTAGCCTGCTGCCTATCAGGTTGCATCGGCATGGCTGACCATGCCTTTGATCAACACAGCAGCAGTCGCCAGGGCGGCCGGAATCACCAGCGCGGTCAGCACTTGCTCGAAGTTCCAGCCTAGGCCGAGCAGGGTTGCGCCCATCCAGGCCCCCAGAATGGCGCCGAAGCGGCCGATGCCGAGCATCCACGACACACCGGTGGCACGCCCCTGAGTGGGGTAAAAGCGTGCCGCCAGTGACGGCATGGCCGATTGCGCCCCGTTGACACACATACCCGCCACCAGCACCAGGGTGGCTAGCACGGTGATATTGCCCAGGCTCTGGCCCACTGCGTAGGCAAACACCCCGGCCAGCAGGTAGAAAATGCCGATCACCTTGTGCGGGTTGAACCGGTCCATTGCCCAGCCCACCCCTACCGCACTCAATACCCCGCCGAACTGGAACAAGGCACCGATAAACGCCGCCTGCTCCATGCTCGCGCCGCTGTCACGCATCAGCGTCGGCAGCCAGCTGGTCAACAGGTAAACAATCACCAGCCCCATAAAATAGGTAAGCCAGAGCAACAGGGTGCCGGTGCTGTAGGTACCGGAAAAAATCACCGCAAACACGTTGCGCGCCTTCACGGTTTTCTGCTCCGGCACGCTGAAGCTCGACGCCCGGGCCACCTGTGCAGGGTCGATCGGGGCCAGGGTCTTGCGGATACGTTCGACGCTGCGGTTGCGCACTACCAGGTAGCGCGCCGACTCCGGCAACCAGAACAGCAACACCACGGCAAGTATCAGCGGCAGTACCCCGCCAATCAGCAGCAGGCTGTGCCAGCCGAACATCGGGATCAACTTGGCCGAGACAAACCCGCCGCCCGCCATGCCAAGGTTGAAGCCGCAAAACATGCTGGTCACCAGCAACGACTTGTGGCGCTCGGGGGTGTATTCCGAGAGCAAGGTGGTGGCATTGGGCATGCCGGCGCCCAGCCCCAACCCGGTCAAAAAGCGCAGTACCAGCAACTGATCGACGTTGCTGGCGTAGGCCGAGGCCAGGCTGAAGCCGCCAAACACCACCACAGCCGACACCAGCACCACTTTGCGACCAAAGCGATCCGCCAATGGCCCGGAGCCCAGGGCGCCAAACACCATGCCGATCAGCGCGGCGCTCATCACCGGGCCCAGGCTGGCGCGGTCAATCCCCCAGTCCTGGGACAGGGCAGGCGCGATAAAGCCCATTGCCGCTGTGTCCAGACCATCGAGGAAGACAATCAGAAAACACAGGATCACCACCCGCCATTGGTAACGCGACAGGGGTTGGGCATTGATAAAGGCCTGCACATCGAGGCAGTTGCCGACAGAAGACTGGGGTGAATTCATTATTTTTATACCGGGTAAAAAACCAGGGCGAACGAAAACCGGCCGGGGGCCAGCGGCTCACATTAATAGCTATCGGGGGATCAGAAAGTCGGTGGGCGACTGCGCAATGGCAGCGTCAGGGGAACAGTCATGGCATGTTGCCTCTTCTCATTATTATTTGGCCTGCCCGGCAAGGACGCTTGAGCGGACTTGCAAGGCGGCGCTGAGGCGACATTAATCAGCCCACTGCCGCCATGCAATTCGATAAACGCTTAACTGTGCGTTTATCGAACGCTTAGTTTTCCCTCATCAACTAAACAGCTGGGTGCTCAGCTCGCGGCTGGCGTTAAGCATGATCGGCAAAAAACGCTGCTCCAGCTCCGTGCGCGTAACCCGCCCGGCGTGGGTGCTGACGTTAAGGGCGGCCAGCACTTGCCCCGAAGCGTCGTAGACCGGCACGGCAATAGAGCGCAGGCCTTGTTCCAGCTCCTGATCGACCACACACCAGCCTTGCTCGCGAACCTGCTGCAAACACTCAAGCAACGCTTCGGGAGCGTGCAAGGTGCGGCTGGTCTTGGCCTGGAATTCGCCGTGGGCCAGATACTCGTGCAGGGTCACATCGTCCAGCGCCGCCAGCAGGATGCGGCCCATTGACGTGCAATACGCCGGCAAGCGGCCGCCGACCGACAGATCAACCGAAATCAGGCGCTGGGTGGTGGCCGAGCGGGCGATATAAAGAATGTCATCGCCTTCGAGGGTGGCCATGTTGCACGCCTCGTGCAATTGCTCGCTCATGCGGTCCAGATAGGGCTGGGCCGAGACCGCCAGCGGCGTGGATGAGAGGTAGGCATGGCCCAGGGTCAGTACTTTGGGCAGCAGCGAATAGGTACGCCCGTCAGTGGTCGCATAACCCAATTTGATCAGGGTGTACAAACAGCGTCGAACGGCTGCCCGGGGGATTTCGGTGCGATGGCTGATCTGTGCGATGGTCAGATGCCGCTTGCGCTCCTGAAACGCCTGCACCACCGCCAGGCCACGGGCCAGTGATGACATGAAGTCAGGATCACCGGTAAACGCCTGAATGCGCTTGGCCGGCGACGCCACAATCGGTGGCGCGATACTGGCAACGGCATTGTGCAATCGATCATTCATTCCCAACCCCCAGCTTCAGCTATTTATAGTTATGCCTTGTCGGCCGATTATCGAACTGCTGGCCGATAATCGCAATGCGTCGCGCACCGGGCGATGTGCACATGCTTTTGTACGATCTTGAATCATTCTAGTTGGGTGACAATTCTTTCACTTGGGGTTTATTACAATCAGACGCCTGCGATAAATGATAGAAAACGTCTGTTTTATATGTATTCAGGCCAAGTTCAGCTTCAGCCTTAAATAACTTGAGGATCAATAACCGAAGGGGCAGCACTAATAGACTCAGTGGGTGCAATTGCCCGGGGCAAGGCGCAGGCTAATTCACCATTATTCATAACAGATCACACATCAGGAAGTTGACGCGTGTGAAGTTATTCGGCGATAGTAGCTGCACTTCTCGACTATTGAGAATGCCCAAGTTATTGAGAGCACAAGGTCAAGCCTGTGCAGCAGATTGGATCCAACCATGGTGTTGCGTTCAATGAGCACTCGCAGCTTGCCCGGCAAGTGCATCGCGTGTTGTTTACCCCGGGGGTGGACACTTGAAACGGCGACGTCCATGTTTGTATCCATGACGTGGCCGAGTGCATTGTGTGGTGTATGTAAGCATGACGTTAGTTGTAGGCCTTTGTCTTATTGCCTGTCATTCGTCAAATGAATCAACCTCCACGCACGGTGATTCACCCGGTTCAAACTCAACTCAATTAGGTAAGACAGTGACAAAAGACGAACTGCGCGCAGAACTTGAGCGACAGGAACAACGATTCAAGGATGTTTACGGTGGTGAAGTGACCACCTACGCTGCCAAACCCGAACCCGGGCGCAAACCCTGGCGCAAACGGGCCAGTTTGCTCGACCAGGCGTTCACTCAAGAAATCCAGAAGATCGAAAAAGAGCTCAAGGCCGAAGAGCCCTGACCTGCACCTGAAAATCTGCCAGCACTGCCCCTGCGGCCCCTTGCGTGCTCGCCATTTGCATGAGCCGATATGGCTGTTTGCTATGCCTGAACCTGAAGCTGCACCGTTGCGCCCTCTGATTTAAGAAATTTCATCTATCTAAATCAGACCTGCGCCACGGCCTGCGTGCGCCTCTGAAAAAGCCCTATAGCCTTTGCTATCAGTGGCTTGAAGGGGATTCCCTACGCTAGCTAGCGGAGGATTCTTACAGGTTTTTTCATTTATAGATGTTACCAACGGGCAGCTAGTGCATTGATTAGCGGGGTTTTCTGGCATAATCCGCCCCCCTTTATGACCGTGTCAGAAAACCTTCATGATCGATCTATTAAGCGGATTGGACGCCTGGGTTCTTATCAGCCTCTTCTTCGCCCTAGCCTTTGTTCTCGCGTTTGAGTTCATCAACGGCTTTCATGACACCGCAAACGCGGTAGCGACTGTCATCTACACCAAAGCCATGCCGCCTCACCTGGCGGTGTTCTTTTCCGGTGTGTTCAACTTCCTCGGCGTTCTGCTGGGCGGGGTCGGCGTGGCTTATGCCATCGTTCACCTGCTGCCGGTAGAGCTGCTGGTCAATGTCAACACCGGACATGGCCTGGCCATGGTGTTCTCGTTGCTTGCAGCCGCCATCACCTGGAACCTCGGCACCTGGTACTTCGGCATTCCGGCGTCAAGCTCGCACACCCTGATCGGTTCGATCCTGGGCGTGGGCCTGGCCAATGCCCTGATCAGCGGCATCCCGGTCAGTGACGGGGTGAACTGGCAGAAGGCTATCGATATCGGTGCCTCGCTGGTGTTCTCGCCAATCGCCGGTTTCGTGGTTGCGGGCCTGGTGCTGGTCGGCCTGAAGTGGTGGCGCCCGGGGTCCAAGATGCACAAGACCCCCGAGCAGCGCCGCAAGCTGGATGACAAGAAGCACCCGCCGTTCTGGAACCGTCTGGTTCTGGTGATCTCGGCCATGGCGGTCAGCTTTGTGCACGGTTCCAACGATGGCCAGAAAGGCATTGGCCTGATCATGCTGGTCTTGATCGGCATCGTGCCAAGCGCGTTCGTTCTGGATCTGAACAGCACCACTTATCAGATCGAGCGTACCCGTGACGCTACCCTGCACCTGAGCCAGTTCTACGAGCGCAACAACGCCTCGCTGACCGAGTTCCTGGCCCTGGGCAAAAGTGTCAAAGGCGACCTGCCGGATCAGTTCAGCTGCAACCCGCAGCAGACCGAACCGACCATCGCCGCCCTGCTGAGCTCGCTCAAGGGCGTGGCGGACTACCACTCGATCCCGGCTGAAAAGCGTATCGAGATCCGTCGCTACCTGCTGTGCCTGGACGACACTGCAAAGAAAGTCAGCAAATTGCCAGTGCTTGATTCCCGCGAAAAAGCGGACCTCGAAAAACTGCGCAAAGACCTGACTGCCACCACCGAATACGCCCCGTTCTGGGTAATTCTGGCGGTTGCCCTGGCCCTGGGCCTGGGCACCATGGTGGGCTGGAAGCGGGTGGTTAAAACCATCGGCGAGAAGATCGGCAAGCAGGGCATGACTTATGCCCAGGGCATGGCCGCACAGATCACCACAGCCTTTGCCATCGGCATGGCCAACGTGTTCTCCCTGCCGGTATCGACGACGCACATTCTGTCGTCGGGCGTGGCGGGCACCATGGTCGCCAACAAGAGCGGCCTGCAGGGCGGTACGATCAAGACCATCCTGATGGCGTGGGTGCTGACCTTGCCGGCCACCATCGCACTGTCTGCGACGCTGTTCTGGCTGGCTTCCAAAGTGCTTGCCTGATAGCTGCGCTGCACAAAAAAGGTACGACCCTCACGGGTCGTACCTTTTTTTATGCCCGCAGCTTATATGCAAAAAATTGTGGGAGCGGGCTTGCCCGCGATGGCATCGACTCAAAGTACCTGACAGATCGCGCCGCCTGCATCGCGAGCAAGCCCGCTCCCACAGCATTTGCGTAACACTCGTTTTTCACAGGCAAAAAAATAGGCGACCGAAGTCGCCCAAAATGCCTTGCGTGCTCATGCCATAAAAAGACCTAGCGCTATTTGCGCTTCTGCGAGTCTTTCCAGATAAAAATGCCCAGACCAGCGAAGAACAACACCATAAGGCCGACCGTTAGTACTCCGGCGATAACCACATTATCGAGAAACATGACGGCCTCCTGCGCTCTGTTTGTTTGTCTGTTGAAGCTAGATTAACCACTGGCGCAGGCGCACAACTTGACCGGGATCAATAGTGATCCACGGCCAGTTCGCAGTTGAGGGAATTAGTTGACGCAGATCATCGAAAACGCGGCAGTTCAGCGCTTTTTCGGTTTTTTCTTCGGCTTTTTCGCCGCTTTTGCCAACGGCATTGCCTGTTCGAATGCCTTGCGCACTTCGTTCAGGCGTTTTTCATTGAGATCATGTACCCGTTTGGCGCGCTCGGCACCCAGGTCAACCAGCTTGGTGTCTTGGCTCATAAGCAAATCAGACCACTGTCAGTATGTTTCAGTACGCCAATAATGCGACGCACATCCGGCCCTGACCAGAAAAAACCACCTAGACCTTGATATCGACCCACACACCCTGGCGCTGCGTGCCATCAACCTGGGGCTTGTCTGGCGCAATGTCATCACTGCCCGACGCTGCCTCATCGCCCTGCTCCAGAGCCTCACGACGGCGCTTATCGTGCTGGCGCTGCTGCTCTTCGCGCAATAACAACGTGGCCTGATCGGCATCGCTGTGTTTGAGGTCAATCGCACTCTCGCTGGAAGTGGCCTGTGTAGACGCAACAGGAGGGATGTCCGGTCGCGGGCGAACCGGGTCCTGCCCTGAGGTCACAGGGACAACGCCAAGCGGCAAAATGGACGGCAGCATCGTTATTGTTCTCCTGTCGGCAGACTGTCGGTGCCAGCCAGTGGTCACTGGCCACTGGTCGATAACTGCGCTGGCATCCTGGCAAACCGCACAGCTTTTTGTGAGAGTCCTTTGGACTGGGGCCTTTGATCCGTTAATATACTCGGCTTTTTCAAAGCGGGAGTCAGGCAGCATGGCGCAGCAGTATCAACCGGGGCAACGCTGGATTAGTGACAGCGAAGCAGAGCTAGGTTTGGGCACCGTTCTGGCACAGGACGGTCGCTTGCTGACCGTGCTCTATCCGGCCACTGGCGAAACCCGCCAATATTCGCTGCGCAACGCACCGCTCACGCGTGTACGGTTCTCGCCGGGTGACACCATCATCCACTTCGAAGGCTGGAAGATGACCGTGCGCGAAGTCGAGGACGTCGACGGTCTGATGGTCTACCACGGCCTCAACGAGCGAAACGAAGCCGTTACCCTGCCAGAAACCCAACTGTCGAACTTTATCCAGTTCCGTCTGGCCAGTGACCGCCTGTTTGCCGGGCAAATCGACCCGCTGTCCTGGTTCTCGCTGCGCTACCACACCCTCGAACACACCAGCCGTCAGCTGCAATCGCCGCTGTGGGGCCTGGGTGGCGTGCGTGCGCAGCCTATCGCGCACCAACTGCATATCGCCCGTGAAGTCGCCGACCGTATCGCCCCGCGCGTTCTGCTGGCCGACGAAGTGGGCCTGGGCAAAACCATCGAAGCCGGCCTGGTGATCCATCGCCAGTTGCTCAGTGGCCGTGCCAACCGTGTACTGATCGTAGTCCCGGAAAACCTGCAGCACCAATGGCTGGTCGAGATGCGTCGCCGCTTCAACCTGGAAGTGGCGCTGTTCGACGAAGAGCGCTTTATCGAAAGCGACGCCAGCAACCCGTTCGAAGACTGCCAGCTGGCCCTGGTTGCCCTGGAATGGCTGGTGGACGATCCCAAGGCCCAGGCCGCGCTGTTTGATGCCGACTGGGACCTGCTGGTGGTCGACGAAGCGCACCACCTGGTGTGGCACGAAGACAACGTCAGCCCCGAGTACGGCTTGGTAGAACAACTGGCTGGCGTAATCCCCGGCGTGTTGCTGCTCACTGCCACCCCGGAACAACTGGGCCAGGACAGCCACTTTGCGCGCCTGCGCCTGCTGGACCCGAACCGTTTCCACGACCTGGCCGCCTTCCGCGCCGAAAGCGAAAACTATCGCCCGGTGGCCCAGGCCGTACAGGAGCTGCTGGATAAAGGCAGCCTGTCCCCTGAAGCCCACAAAACCATCCACGGTTTCCTCGGTGCCGAAGGCGATGCCCTGCTGGCCGCCGTCAATGATGGCGATGCCGAGGCCAGCGCCCGCCTGGTGCGTGAGCTGCTGGACCGCCACGGCACCGGCCGCGTGCTGTTCCGTAACACCCGCGCCGCGATCCAGGGCTTCCCGGAACGCAAGCTGCACGCCTACCCACTGCCGTGCCCGGCCGAATATCTTGAGCTGCCGCTGGGCGAACACGCCGAGCTGTACCCTGAAGTCAGCTTCCAGGCCCAGCCGGACGCCAGCGATGAAGAACGCTGGTGGAACTTCGACCCGCGCGTCGAATGGCTGATCGACACCCTGAAAATGCTCAAGCGCACCAAAGTGCTGGTGATCTGCGCCCACGCTGAAACCGCGATGGACCTGGAAGACGCCCTGCGCGTGCGTTCCGGTATTCCTGCGACGGTGTTCCACGAAGGCATGAACATTCTTGAGCGCGACCGTGCTGCGGCCTACTTCGCAGACGAAGAATTCGGCGCCCAGGTACTGATCTGTTCTGAAATCGGCAGTGAAGGTCGCAACTTCCAGTTTGCCCATCACCTGGTGCTGTTCGACCTGCCGGCCCACCCGGACTTGCTGGAACAGCGTATCGGCCGTCTGGACCGGATCGGCCAGAAGCACGTGATCGAACTGCATGTGCCGTACCTTGAGACCAGCCCGCAACAGCGCCTGTTCCAGTGGTACCACGAAGCGCTGAACGCGTTCCTCAACACCTGCCCGACCGGCAACGCCCTGCAACATCAGTTCGGCCCACGCCTGCTGCCGTTGCTTGAAGCGGCGGACGATCAAGAGTGGCAAGCACTGATCGACGAAGCCCGGGTTGAGCGCGAGCGTCTGGAGCAAGAGCTGCACACTGGCCGCGACCGTCTGCTGGAGCTTAACTCCGGTGGTTCGGGTGAAGGTGAAGCGCTGGTTGAGGCGATTCTTGAGCAAGACGATCAGTTCACCCTGCCGATCTATATGGAAACCCTGTTCAACGCCTTTGGCATCGACAGCGAAGACCATTCGGAGAACGCGCTGATCCTCAAACCGAGCGAAAAAATGCTCGACGCCAGCTTCCCCCTGGGCGACGACGAAGGTGTAACCATCACCTACGATCGCGACCAGGCGCTGTCGCGCGAAGACATGCAGTTCATCACCTGGGAACACCCGATGGTGCAAGGCGGCATGGACCTCGTGCTGTCGGGTTCGATGGGCAATACTGCCGTCGCCCTGATCAAGAACAAGGCCCTCAAGCCGGGTACCGTCCTGCTTGAGCTGATTTACGTCAGTGAAGTGGTTGCCCCGCGCTCCCTGCAACTGGGCCGCTACCTGCCGCCTGCCGCCCTGCGCTGCCTGCTCGATGCCAATGGCAACGACTTGTCGTCGCGCGTGGCCTTCGACACCTTGAACGAACAGCTGGAAAGCGTACCCCGCGCCAGCGCCAACAAGTTCGTCCAGGCCCAGCGCGACCAGCTGACGCCGAAGATCAACGCCGGTGAAGCCAAGATTGCGCCACGTCACGCCGAGCGTGTGGCCGAAGCCCAGCGCCGTCTGGCAGCCGACACCGAAGAAGAACTGGCACGTCTGACCGCCCTGCAGGCCGTCAACCCGAGCGTGCGTGACAGCGAACTGATTGCCTTGCGCAAGCAGCGCGAACAGAGCCTGGCCATGCTTGAAAAAGCTGCCCTGCGCCTGGAAGCCATTCGGGTGCTGGTAGCGGGTTAACGCAATCGCAGTTGCTATGGAGCGACCAAAAGCTCCGTAGCAGCTGACGAGCGGAGCGAGGCTGCGTCCGGCGACGCAGTCGTCGTAAATTCAGGCCTGCGGTATGTCAGGTAAAACTGTGCTTTCAGGCTTTACGACGGCTTTGCCGTCGGACGCAGCCTCGCTCCGCTCGTCAGCTGCTACGGATTGTTTTTAGACTATAAACCCCCGCCCTAATAACAAAATGATAACCATCATTTTGCCATCACCCCTGTCACTGCCAATCCAGCTTCTATACTCGACCCCAAGCTAGCACCCTACGACTAGCGCATCTGGATCGCCGAGGCGTGCAATGGACAGTTCGGGGTTGCAACTTTTGGCTGAACCCGCAGACAACCAACTGCTGTTGATCGGCGGCTATAACCCCTATTTGCTGTTTCTGGCCTGGCTGGTTGCCTGCACCGCCTGCGTGGCCACGCTGAATCTGCTCGACCGCGCTGCCAATGCAGAAAAAGCAGCGGCCAAAACCGTTTGGCGATGGATAGGTGTCTGTTGCCTGACCATCGGTATCTGGACCATGCACAGCATCTGCATGCTGGCTTTTTACTCCCCGCTCGATGCGCGCTACAACGCTGTTATCGCGTTGGGCTCATTACTGATTGCCCTGATCATTGTGCAAACGCTCAACAGCACCACCGCCTGGCGCTCCACCGGCGGCCTGCTCCATCAATTTTATAAATATGCCCTGTGCATGCTTGCTGCAGGCGGCCTGCTCGGCACTCACTTCATCATTGGCGACACACTGGCGGGCAGTCCGGATGCAGCCAGCAACAACTGGCAACTGGCCCTTGTGGTAGGCGTCATCGCCCTGCTGCTGATTGGCAGTTGCATCAGCGCCACGATTGTCGACAAGAAGCTGCAACTCAAGGAGCACGATCTGAGGCGCGTCAACGCCTTGCTCAGTCAGCTCGACCAGGCTCGCGCGTCCTTGCAGCAAGTGGCGCATTTCGACCCGCTGACCAACCTGATCAACCGTCGTGGTTTCAATCAGCTGTTTGCTGAAAAACTCATCGACTGCGCCGCCAGGAACACCAGGCTCGCCGTGATGTTCCTCGACATTGACCACTTCAAACGCATCAATGACAGCCTGGGGCATGACGCCGGGGATGAACTGCTCAAGACCATAGCCACGCGCATCAAGCACGCCATCCGCAGCCACGATGACGTGGTTGCACGGTTCGGCGGTGACGAGTTCTGCATTCTGATCAACCTCAGCCAGCGCGATGAAGCGCAAAGCATGGCCCAGCGCATCATGCTCAAACTCAAAGAGCCCATCGAGCTGTCAGGACGCCAGATGGTAATGACCACCAGCATCGGCATCAGCGTATTCCCTGAAGACGGCACAAGCAGTGCAGAACTGCTCAAGCACGCCGATCTGGCGCTGTATCAGTCCAAGGGCAGCGGGCGTAACACCCTGAATTTTTTCAGCTCCAACCTGAAAACCCGGGCTTACCTGGAGCTGCAAATTGAAGAGGAGCTGCGCAATGCGCTGAATGAGGACAAGGGGCTGCTCCTGCATTACCAGCCCATCTTCGACCTCAAGAGTGGCCGGGTCGCCAAGCTGGAGGCCCTGGTGCGCTGGCAGCACCCTGAACACGGTTTGCTGGGCCCGGAGCGTTTTATCAGCATCGCCGAGGCCAACGGGCTGATCGCCAGGCTCGACCATTGGGTGTTGCGCAGAGCCTGCCATGATCTCGCCGCCCTCTCCCGCCTGGGCTGGCAGCACCTGGGCATTGCCGTTAATTGCTCGGCGCTGAGCCTGGCACGCATTGAGTTGGCCGACGAAATCGAAAACGCCCTGCGCACATCCGGCATTAGTGCCCAACGACTGGAGCTGGAAGTCACGGAAAATGCCCTGATGTGCAATTTGAACAGCACCTCGCAGTTGCTGCGCCAGATCCGCGCGCTGGGCGTGTCACTGTCCATCGACGATTTCGGCACCGGCTATTCGTCCCTGGCTTACCTCAAGCGCCTGCCGCTCAATACCCTGAAAATCGACCGTTCTTTTATTCAGGACATCCCGGCATCCAGCCAGGACATGGAAATCGTCCAGGCCATTATCCTCATGGCCCATACCCTGCACCTGCAGGTGGTCACCGAAGGCGTCGAAACCACCCGCCAGTTCGAGTTTCTCAACCAACTGGGCTGCGACTTCATCCAGGGCTACCTGCTCAGCCGCCCCGTACCTTGCGAGGCGCTGCCAGAGATTCTTCTACAGCTCGACAAACGCCCGATACCCGCACCCGACCACGCCACCTTTGTGCTGACCAGCCAATAGCGATACCGCCGGAACACAGGCACAAAAAAACGCCACAGGGGTAACTGTGGCGTTTCTCTACGGCATATTGCCACTACGCGAAGGCGGGTTACTGAGCTACACACTCCGGGCTCTTCACAGCAGTGCAAACAAATGCGCCGGTTTGGTGCGCAGGGTTATTTTTGCGCCCTTTCCTGGACCATCACCCAAGGCGAAACCACCACAGCCCACAGCTGCGGGTCACGTTCAAGAACGTCTAGCGCCTGAGCTTCAGTCATCTTGCCAAGCAAGCCGGACGCCATCCAGGCCGAGACTTTCTCTGCATCATCCTGAGTCACGGCCTGCGCCGCCTCGATCAAGTCCAGCCCGGGTTCGACCCACAGCAAATCACCTTTGGCAAAGAAGGGCTGCAGGGCTTTCCATTCAATAGTTGAGGTCTCGCCAAGCAGCTTGGCATAGAGGGTGCTAGGTTCTTGATTCATGGGTTTCACCGGGTAAAAAAATCGGCGTCATGATAACGCTGCACACCCGGTTGAAAAACCCGGCTTTTCAGGTAAGTCGCGAGGAAAGAGCAGAGGGCCCGAGGCTGCAGTGTTGATGTGGCAACATTCTGATAACTATCAACCGCCAAACGCGCCGCTTTTATGTCTTTTTCTTTCGTTATAGCGACATTTCCTGTTTTTTCCCCCGCCAGCCAGCTATTCAAGCGCTGAATCGGCGCTCTACACTGTACCGGTACAGTTGCAGGGGGGATTGACCGGGAATTTCGCAACAAGAAGACCCGGTCCGGCTGCCTTGGCTTCCAGGACTATAAAAATTACAACAGAAGAGTGGAGCACCAATAAAGATGGCTACGAAGCAGATTACTAAACTGTTTGCCGCTATGGTTTTGGCCGGGTTTGCCAGCCATTCATTTGCCGCAGACACCATCAAGATCGGTATTGCCGGCCCTAAAACCGGGCCTCTGACTCAGTACGGCGACATGCAGTTCGCAGGCGCAAAAATGGCCATCGAACAAATCAACGCCAAGGGCGGCGTTGATGGCAAAAAACTTGAAGCCGTTGACTACGATGACGCCTGCGACCCGAAACAAGCGGTTGCCGTGGCCAACAAAGTGGTCAATGACGGTATCAAGTATGTTGTCGGGCACCTGTGCTCCAGCTCCACTCAGCCTGCTTCGGACATTTACGAAGACGAAGGCATCATCATGATTACCCCGGCCGCCACCGGCCCGGAAATCACCGCTCGTGGCTACAAGATGATCTTCCGCACCATCGGTCTGGACAGCGCCCAGGGCCCTGCCGCTGGCAACTACATCGCGGATCACATCAAGCCTAAAGTCGTTGCGGTATTGCACGACAAACAGCAATACGGTGAAGGCATCGCCAGCGCCGTTAAAAAGACCCTCGAAGACAAAGGCATCAAGGTTGCTGTCTTTGAAGGCGTCAACGCGGGTGAAAAAGACTATTCCTCGGTCATCGCCAAGCTCAAGCAAGCCAACGTCGACTTCGTCTACTACGGCGGCTACCACCCTGAGCTGGGTCTGATCCTGCGTCAAGCCAAAGAGAAAGGCCTGAACGCCAAGTTCATGGGCCCTGAAGGTGTGGGCAACGAGTCCATCTCGCAAATCGCCCAGGGCGCTTCCGAAGGCCTGCTGGTTACCCTGCCAAAAGCCTTCGACGCCGATCCGGAAAACAAGGCACTGGTTGACGCCTTCGCCGCCAAAAAGCAGGACCCTACCGGTCCATTCGTGTTCCCGGCCTACGCCGCAGTTGAAGTGATTGCCGGCGGTATCGAGCAGGCGAAAAGCGAAGACCCGGCCAAAGTCGCTGAAGCCATCCACAAAGGTACGTTCAAGACGCCTACCGGTAACCTGAAGTTTGACGCCAAAGGTGACGTGGAAGACTTCAAGTTCGTGGTCTACGAATGGCACTTCGGCAAGCCGAAAACTGAAGTAAGCCCTCAGTAAGGGTCGGTTCCTGACCTGAAAACAAGCCCACTGCTCAAGCGGTGGGTTTTGTTTTACAGGCCTGCGGTTCATGGAAATGGGGCCGCGCTTTCGTGATCCGAAAGCCTGCCCACCTGAAAATCTTTAAAACCGTCACCAGCGGTTCGCTGGCAGAAGACCTGTGCTCCAAGTGGGTGAAAACCCATACGGCCCGGGCCGGAAAATGACTCCACCAGTGAAATGCGTCTCAGGTTTTTAGGAGCTTTGTAATGCCTGACATCTATCACTTCTTCCAAATGCTGGTTAACGGCCTCAACGTTGGCAGCACCTATGCCCTGATCGCCATCGGCTATACGATGGTTTACGGCATTATTGGAATGATCAACTTCGCCCACGGCGAGGTGTACATGATTGGTTCCTATATTGCGTTTATCGCCATCGCCGGCCTGACCATGATGGGTCTGGACAGCGTGCCACTGCTGCTGACTGCCGCGTTTATCGCCAGCATCGTGGTCACCAGTGCCTACGGCTACAGCATCGAACGGGTTGCCTACCGTCCCCTGCGCGGCAGTAATCGCCTGATCCCGCTGATCTCCGCGATCGGCATGTCGATCTTCCTGCAAAACACCGTGCTACTGGCACAAGACTCCAAAGACAAATCGATCCCCAACCTGATCCCCGGCGGCTTCACCTTTGGTCCTGGAGGCGCCAGCGAAGTTATCGTTTCCTACATGCAAATCGTGGTCTTCGTCGTCACGTTCCTGGCCATGCTCGGCCTCACCCTGTTCATCTCTCGCTCGCGCATGGGTCGCGCCTGCCGCGCCTGCGCTGAAGACATGAAGATGGCCAACCTGCTGGGCATCAACACCAACAACGTGATTGCGCTGACCTTCGTGATCGGTGCGGCCCTGGCAGCTGTTGCCGCGGTACTGATCAGCGTGCAATACGGCGTGATCAACCCCAACGCGGGGTTCCTGGTAGGCCTCAAAGCCTTTACCGCTGCGGTACTGGGCGGCATTGGCAGTATTCCCGGGGCGATGCTCGGTGGCCTGGTACTGGGTGTAGCGGAAGCCTTTGGTGCCGATATTTTCGGCGACCAGTACAAAGACGTTGTGGCTTTTGGCTTGCTGGTGCTGGTGTTGCTGTTCCGTCCGACCGGCATTCTGGGGCGTCCGGAGATTGAAAAAGTATGACTAGGAATCTTAAGTCGGCGCTCTTCAGCGCCCTGTTGGTCTGGGCCGTCGCCTACCCGGTACTCGGTCTGAAACTGACGATTGTCGGGATCAACATCGAAGTTCACAACACCAGCCCGTTGATCCTGAGCGTGATCGCGATCTGCTCCCTGCTGATGTTTGTGCGCGTGTTCTTCAACCAGCAACTGAGCACGGCCTGGAAAAACTCCCCCAGCCTGCCAAAAGTGCCTGCCAAGGCCACCAACTTCCTGACCCTGCCCAGCACCCAGCGCTGGATCATTCTCGGCCTGGTCGTGGTGGCACTGGTCTGGCCGTTCTACGGCTCGCGCGGCGCGGTGGACATCGCCACGCTGATCCTGATCTATGTGATGCTCGGCCTGGGCCTGAACATCGTGGTCGGCCTGGCGGGCCTGCTCGACCTGGGTTATGTGGGCTTCTATGCCGTGGGTGCCTACACCTACGCGCTGCTCTCGCATTACTTCGGCTGGAGCTTCTGGGTCTGCCTGCCGTTGGCCGGGATGATGACCGCCACCTTCGGCCTGCTGCTGGGCTTTCCGGTGCTGCGTCTGCGCGGTGACTACCTGGCCATCGTGACCCTGGGCTTCGGTGAAATCATCCGCCTGTTCCTGCGTAACCTGACCGATATCACCGGCGGGCCAAACGGCATCAGCAACATTCCCAAACCCACCCTGTTCGGCCTGAGCTTCGACAGGACCGCCGCCGAGGGCATGCAAACGTTCCACGAATACTTTGGCATCGCCTACAACTCGATCAACAAGGTCATCTTCCTGTACCTGATCGCGCTGGTGCTGGTGTTGCTGGTGCTGTTCGTGATCAACCGCCTGCTGCGCATGCCTATCGGCCGCGCCTGGGAAGCGCTGCGTGAAGACGAAATTGCCTGCCGTGCCCTGGGCCTGAACCCGACCGTGATCAAACTCTCGGCCTTCACCCTGGGCGCGACCTTCGCAGGTTTCGCCGGTAGCTTCTTTGCTGCACGCCAGGGCCTGGTGACACCGGAATCGTTCACCTTCCTTGAGTCGGCGATCATTCTGGCCATCGTGGTACTGGGCGGCATGGGCTCGCAACTGGGGGTCATCCTGGCCGCCGTGGTGATGATCCTGCTGCCGGAAATGATGCGTGAATTCAGCGAATACCGGATGCTGCTGTTCGGAGCCCTGATGGTGCTGATGATGATCTGGCGTCCACAAGGTTTGCTGCCTATGCAACGTCCTCACCTGGAGCTGCGAAAATGAGCCGCGAGTTACTCAAAGTCAGCGGCCTGAGCATGCGCTTTGGCGGCTTGTTGGCGGTGAACGGCGTAGCCCTGACCGTCAAGGAAAAACAGGTGGTGTCGATGATCGGCCCTAACGGCGCCGGCAAGACCACCGTATTCAACTGCCTGACCGGCTTCTACAAGCCGTCAGCCGGCAGCATAGTGCTCGCTGGCGAGTCCATCGAAGGCTTGCCGGGCCATGAAATTGCGCGCAAGGGCGTGGTGCGTACCTTCCAGAACGTACGCCTGTTCAAGGACATGACGGCGGTGGAAAACCTGCTGATTGCCCAGCATCGCCACCTCAACACCAACTTCCTGTCGGGCCTGTTCAAGACCCCGTCATTTCGCAAAAGCGAACGTGACGCCCTGGACTACGCCGCGTACTGGCTGGACAAGGTCAACCTGACCGAATTCGCCAACCGCCCGGCGGGCACCCTGGCCTACGGCCAGCAACGCCGCCTGGAAATCGCCCGTTGCATGATGACCCGCCCACGGATCCTGATGCTCGATGAACCGGCGGCAGGTCTGAACCCCAAGGAAACCGAAGACCTCAAGGCCCTGATCAGCGTCTTGCGCAACGAACACAACGCCACCGTGCTGCTGATTGAGCACGACATGAAACTGGTCATGAGCATTTCCGACCATATCGTGGTGATCAACCAGGGCACGCCTTTGGCAGACGGGACGCCGGAACAGATCCGCGACAACCCTGAAGTGATCAAAGCCTATTTGGGGGAAGCGTAAATGCTGCAATTTGAAAACGTTTCGACCTTTTACGGCAAGATCCAGGCCCTGCACAGTGTCAATGTGGAAGTACGTCAGGGCGAAATCGTCACCCTGATCGGCGCCAACGGTGCGGGCAAATCGACCCTGATGATGACCCTGTGCGGCTCGCCACAAGCCCATAGCGGCAGCATCCGTTACCTGGGCGAAGAGCTGGTGGGGTTGAGTTCGGCGCAGATCATGCGCAAAAGCATCGCCGTTGTACCCGAAGGGCGTCGGGTGTTTGCTCGTTTGACCGTGGAAGAGAACCTCGCCATGGGCGGGTTCTTTACCGAAAAACGGGAATATGAGGAGCAAATGGACAAGGTCCTGCACTTGTTCCCACGCCTGAAGGAGCGCTTTACCCAGCGCGGCGGCACCATGTCCGGTGGCGAGCAGCAAATGCTCGCCATTGGCCGGGCGCTGATGAGCAAGCCCAAGCTGCTGTTGCTTGATGAGCCATCCCTGGGGTTGGCACCGATCATCATCCAGCAGATCTTCGACATCATCGAGCAACTGCGTAAAGAGGGTGTAACGGTGTTCCTGGTGGAGCAAAACGCCAACCAGGCACTGAAAATTGCCGACCGCGCCTATGTGCTGGAAAACGGCCGGGTGGTGATGCAAGGCACCGGTGAGCAATTGCTCAACGACCCGAAAGTGCGTGACGCTTACCTAGGCGGCTAAAGCTGCCTGTATAACAAAACGGCCCTTAGGGGCCGTTTTTTTGTGCCGGGAGTTCGGGTTAAAGCTGGTCGATGGCCTCACCACTGCGCTGGAACCAGCCTACCAGGTAATCTGCCAAAACCTGCGTGCGCTTGGGCAACCCACCCTGATAGGGATGCACCAGGTACATGGGGTTGCTGCGGGTTTGATAGTCACGCAGTAACCCGCGCAAGCGCCCATCGGCCAATTCACTGCTGAGCATATACGACGGCAAGCGGGCGATACCGGCACCGATCACTGCGGCCTTTTTCAGCAGGCTGTAATGGTTGCTGGCAAACGGCCCCGAGACCCGTACCCGGTGCAGCTCATGCTGACGGTGGTACTGTCATTCTTCGCGGCCGCTGTAGTGGCTGTTGAGCAGGCAACGGTGCTCGGCCAGTTGTTGCGGTGCAGTCGGCTCGCCGTATTGCAGCAGATACTCAGGGCTGGCACAGGTGATTTCGTGCCAGTTGAGCACCTGTTTGGCCACCAGCCGCTCGTGGTTGGCCACCTGCGAACGGATCGCCAGATCAAAACCTTCCCGCGCCATATCACGATAGCTGTTGTTGAGTTCCAGCTCGATCTGCACCTGCGGGTATTCACTGGAGAACTCCATCAGCAGCGAATCAAAGAAGGTTTCGCCCAAGGATACCGGCACCGTCATGCGCACCGGGCCGACCATATCTTCTTTCAACCGGGCCAATGCCTGACGTGCCCTCTCCACTTGCACCACCAGCGCCCGGGCTTGCGGCAATAACGCCGCGCCTGCGGCAGTCAGGCTCAAACGCCGGGTGGTGCGGTGCAACAACACCACTGAAAACTGCGCTTCCAACAGGCTGATGCGCTTGGACAGCTGCCCTTTGCTACACCCCAGTTGCTGGGCGGCCAGGGTAAAGCTGCCGGCGTCAATCAGCACCGCAAACGCCGCCAGGTCATCCATTTCGCTCATGGATTGTTTCCATATGAAAACCAAAGGTTGCCTATTAGTGCGCTTATCGCAGCAAAAAACCACTACTAGACTGAGTGCTTCTCTTATCCAAATAGGCACGCACCATGAAAATCCTGTTGATCGGCGCTCACGGCACCATCGGTTCAGCCATTCACCGCGAATTGTCGCCACGCCATGAGATCGTCGAAATTGGGCGAAAAAGCGGCGATTATCAGGTCGATATCAGCGACAGTGCCTCCATACGCCAGCTCTTTGAACAAACCGGGAGCTTCGATGCGTTGATCTGTGCTGCGGGCAACGTCAAGTTCGCTGCCCTGGCTGAAATGAGCGAGAACGACTTTGCCCTGGGCCTGCAGGACAAGTTGATGGGCCAGGTCAACTTGCTGTTGATCGGCCGCGAATATGCCAACGATGGCGCCTCGTTCACCTTCACCAGTGGCGTGATCAACCGCGAACCGATTCGCACCGGCAGTTCGGCGGCACTGGTCAACGCGGCACTGGACGGTTTTGTCAAAGCGGCGGCCATTGAGTTGCCACGCGGGTTGCGGGTCAACTCGGTGAGCCCGACGGTGCTGGAAGAGGCGATGGACAAATACGCGCCCTACTTCCGTGGGTTCAAACCTGTGGCCGGTGCCGATGTAGCCCTGGCCTACGCCAAAAGTGTCGAAGGCCTGCAAACCGGGCAAACCTATATCGTGGGCTGAGCAAAACCTGTGGGAGCGGGCTTGCTCGCGATAGTCTCGATGCGGTCCGGCTGACAAACTGCGCCGCCTGCATCGCGAGCAAGCCCGCTCCCACATCAATCGGGCCAGCCCCCTTGTGATGCATCGCCAGGCTGAGTAACGTGGCGGCACCCTTCAGGAGTGCCCATGATGCGTGTTGCCCGTCCCTTAGTTTTGTTCGCCTTGCTGCCCGTGTTTGCCGGTTGCCAGATGTTCAGCAGCAAACCCGTCGACACCACCGCCGGCCAAACCCGCCTGCAGGGCGAGCTGGTAACGGCCAATGACCAGTTGGTGTTCCAGCCGTGTGTCGGCCAACAGCGTTATGTGGTGCGTGACAGCGCCAACACCACCCTGGTGCAGGACGCGTCTTACATGCCCAATAAACCGGGCAAATTGTTCGCCGATCTGCGCGGCAACTTTGTGGCCAGCAAAACAACTGGCGCCGAGGGCGAAGTGCTGGTGCAACAGCTCTACCGCCTGGAGCGCAACAGCAGCGGCTGCCAGGACCCCAATTTCAAGCAACTGACCGTACACGCCAACGGCAATGGCCCGGCCTGGGAAGTGCAAGCCGGCGGCAAGGGCATGGTGCTCAAGCGCGAAGGCCAGCCGGACCTGGCCCTGCCCTACGTTGAAGAACAGGTTGGAGATGGCCGCTTCTCCCTGTCCACCGAAGCCAACAACCAGCGAATCGAGCTATGGGTGGCGCCGCAACGTTGTACCGACAGTGCCAATGGCAGCGTGCAGCACCTGGGCGCCGAGCTACGGATCAACGGGCAAGTACAGCGCGGCTGCGGTTATTTTGGTGGCGCGCGTAACGACTGATCGATAACTGTTACCGCAAATTTCCCCAAAGCAGCTTACAATTGCCGGTTCTGCCAGGGTTTACCTGGCCCCCCGATACTGGACACTGTCAATGTTACGAATCACCGAACTCAAGCTGCCGATCGACCATCCCGATGAAGACCTGCGCCCTGCCATCCTGCAGCGCCTGGGCATCGAAAGTGATGACCTGGTCGATTTCACCTTGTTCAAGCGCAGCTACGATGCGCGTAAAAAATCGTCGGAACTGTGCTTTATCTACACCATTGACCTGAGCGTGCGCGATGAAGCGCCGTTGCTGCTCAAGTTCGCCGACGATCGTAACGTCAATCCAGCACCGGACGTCAGCTACAAAGTGGTAGGCCAGGCGCCGCAGGATCTGAGCGAACGCCCGATTGTGGTCGGTTTTGGCCCTTGCGGTATTTTCGCCGGGCTGTTGCTGGCCCAGATGGGCTTCAAACCGATCATTCTTGAGCGCGGCACCGAAGTGCGCCAGCGCACCAAGGACACCTGGGGCCTGTGGCGTAAAAACGTGCTCAACCCCGAGTCCAACGTGCAATTCGGCGAAGGTGGCGCGGGCACGTTCTCCGACGGCAAGCTCTACAGCCAGATCAAGGACCCCAAGCACCACGGTCGCAAGGTGCTGCACGAGTTCGTCAAGGCCGGTGCGCCGGACGAAATCCTCTACGTCAGCAAGCCGCATATTGGCACCTTCCGCCTGACCGGCGTCGTGGAAAACATGCGCCAGCAAATCATCGCCCTGGGCGGCGAAGTGCGCTTCCAGCAACGGGTCACCGATGTGCTGATCGATAACGGTCAACTGACCGGCGTGGTGCTGGCCGACGGTGAGCAACTGAACTCTCGCCACGTCATCATGGCGCTGGGCCATAGCGCTCGCGACACGTTCCGCATGCTCCACGATCGCGGCGTTTATATGGAAGCCAAGCCGTTCTCGGTAGGTTTCCGTATCGAACACCCGCAGTCGTTGATCGACAGCGCACGCCTGGGCAAGTACGCCGGCCACCCGAAACTGGGCGCTGCCGATTACAAGCTGGTGCACCACGCCAAAAACGGCCGCTCGGTCTACAGCTTCTGCATGTGCCCGGGTGGCACCGTGGTTGCGGCCACCAGCGAGCCAGGCCGTGTTGTGACCAACGGCATGAGCCAGTATTCGCGTAACGAGCGCAATGCCAACTCGGGCATCGTGGTCGGCATTACGCCGGAAGACTACCCGGGCGGGCCATTGGCCGGCATCGAGCTGCAAGAGCGCCTCGAATCCCACGCCTATGTGCTGGGTGGCAGCAACTACGAAGCACCGGCGCAACTGGTGGGTGACTTTATTGCGGGCAAGCCGTCCACGGCCCTGGGCAGCGTCGAGCCGTCCTACAAGCCGGGCGTGTCCTTGGGTGATTTGGCCCTGGCTTTGCCGGACTTCGCCATTGAAGCCATCCGTGAAGCCTTGCCGGCCTTCGAGAAGCAGATCAAGGGCTTCTCGATGCACGACGCCATTCTCACCGGCATCGAAACCCGTACCTCGTCGCCGCTGCGCATGACCCGTGATGCGTCGATGCAGAGCCTCAACGTCAAGGGCCTGTTCCCGGCGGGTGAAGGTGCTGGCTACGCTGGCGGGATTCTCTCGGCTGGTGTTGACGGCATCCGCATTGCCGAAGCCGTGGCTCGCGACATTCTGGGTATCGAAGCCTAGGCTTTGACCCGGCAGGGGCTGTACCCCTGAGATGTGGGAGCGGGCTTGCTCGCGATGCATACCTACGGTTTGCCTGACAGACCGCAGCGCTTGTATCGCGAGCAAGCCCGCTCCCACACTGTCACCGACTTGTCCTTCTTCAGACTGGATCCTTGCTCAAAAACCGGCAAAAACCAGCCTATTCCCGATAGCCTTATCAGGCACAAAACAGACTCAATTTGACACACAACTGCTAGGCTCTTGAGCGGTGTGTGAGCACGCCCGTGCTTATAACAAAAAAGAATATAGTTTTTGTTTTAACCACTAACCCCACGGGTTAGGGTGTCGCACCTTTTACCTAATTGATGGAGAGCGACCTTGCCTCTGCGTAGCACTTTCACTCGTTTCTTTCAGTTGGAAGCTGCCAGCGGTCTGCTGTTGATTGCCGCGGCCGCTCTGGCTCTGATCGTCAATAACTCACCGCTTTCCCATTACTACACGGCCTTTCTGGACGTGCCGGTAGCGGTGCAAATCGGTGCCCTGCAAATTGCCAAGCCTTCGCTGCTGTGGATCAACGATGGCCTGATGGCCTTGTTCTTTCTGCTGATCGGCCTGGAGGTCAAGCGCGAACTGCTCGAAGGCCAGCTGTCCAAGCCCTCGCAGGTGGTGCTGCCCGGCGCGGCAGCCATTGGCGGCATGGTGGTACCGGCACTAATCTACTGGTTTATCAACAAGGATTACCCGGACGCACTCGGCGGCTGGGCCATCCCGATGGCCACGGATATTGCTTTCGCTCTCGGCGTGCTGGCTCTGCTGGGCAAGCGTGTGCCGGTGTCGCTCAAGCTGTTTCTGATGACCCTGGCGATTATCGACGACCTGGGGGCGATCATCGTGATTGCGGTGTTCTACTCCAGCGAGCTGTCGGGCGTGTCCCTGCTGCTGGCGGCAGCCTGCCTGATCGTGCTGATTGCCATGAACCGCATGGGGGTGATCAAGGTCGCGCCTTACATGATCGTCGGCCTGATCCTCTGGGTGTGTGTGCTCAAAAGTGGTGTGCATGCCACGCTGGCAGGGGTGACGCTGGCATTCTGCATCCCGCTGCGCACCAAAAACTCCGAAACTTCACCGTTGATGAGCATTGAGCACGCCCTGCATCCCTGGGTGGCTTACGCGATCCTGCCGTTGTTTGCCTTCGCCAATGCCGGCGTATCACTGGCAGGGGTCAGCATGCACAGTTTTGTCAGCCACGTGCCGATGGGCATTGCGGCAGGCTTGCTGATCGGCAAAACCCTTGGCGTGTTCGGCCTGACCTGGATCGCCATCAAGACCGGCATGGCCGCCCTGCCCGCAGGCGCCAATTGGGGCCAGGTATTTGGCGTCGCCATCTTGTGCGGTATCGGCTTCACCATGAGCCTGTTTGTCGGCTCACTGGCGTTCGTCGCAGGGAGCGATTATGTGGGCATGGACCGCATGGGCATCCTCACCGGCTCTATCCTCGCAGCACTGATCGGCTATGGCGTTACGCTGTTCTTCAGCCGTAAACAGCCGCTCGCGTGATCCTGCCTTAGTCACTGGCACCGAGGGCAACGGCGTTGCTCCCGGTGCGTGCAAGGCGCCAGAAGAGATAAACGTGGTCGATAAAATGCAGATTGTGCAATACGCCGGCATCACGGTGATGTTCCCGGCAGCGCTGGTGATTGCGGCCTGGCTGTGGCTGGGTGCCTCACGAAAAATCGCCTTGTTGTGGATGGGCGTGCTGGTAACGGCCTACCTGGTGGTGGGGGCCAGCAAGATCCTGTTCAAGGGCTGGGGCATTGGCCTGCATGAACTGGGTATTGCCGTGTTCAGCGGTCACGCCATGAACGCTAGCCTGGTCTTCACCGTGCTGCTCAACCTGCTGTGCCAGCAGCTGGATCCGCGCTTGCGCTGGCCTGCGCTCGGGGTCGGGTTGCTGGCGACCTGGTGGTTCGCCATCCACTACGTCGCCCACACCATCCACCCGTTGCCGGAAGCCATCGCCGGCGCCCTGATAGGCTCGGTCGCCGCTTGCGTGTTTGTGTTGTGCCTCAAGCCATACAACGTCAGCCAGGTGCCGAGGCCCGCTCTGACACTGGGGCTGGCCGTGGTCATTGCGTTCAGTTGCATGCCCAAGTACACGGCAGAGCGCTTGCTGGACCATATCGCCATCACCCTGTCAGGGGCACCACAGGCCTTCAGGCACTCGTCCTGAGCTGTTTTGCAGGCATAAAAAACCCCGGCCAGTTCGCACTGGCCGGGGTTTTGTTTGTGCGCTGTCCCGGTTTTACTGGGTAACGCGGCTGGTGCCGTCAACGGTCATGATGCGCACGCGCTCACCGGTACGGAACACCTGGTTCGGCTCAACCTGCTGCACATAGGCGCGGGTGCTGCCGTCGTCTTCACGCACGGTGATTTCTACACCCTGGGTCTTGGTCAGGCCCGACTCGGCTGCCGAACCCAGCAGGCCACCCGCCACTGCGCCGATAACGGCGGTAACGATGCTGCCACGGCCGCCACCGATGGCGCTGCCACCCACGCCGCCGATGACCGCACCGGTTGCCGCGCCGATTGGGGTCTTGGTGCCTTCGATCTGTACAGGGCGCAGGGCAACGATGGTGCCCATACGAACGGTCTGCACACGTCGGGCTTCATCACGCGAATAGCTGTCGCCGGTCAAGTTGGAGGTGCAGCCGCCCAACAAGACGGTCATGGTAGAAAAAGCAGCAACCAACAGTACGGACTTACGCATAGGATCAACTCCAAAATATCAGGGATTCATTAAACTCCGCCGCCGCAAACCTGTCACGGTACAGCGCGGATAAAAGGCCTTTATTCAGCATCTGTACAGTAAAAACAACGCTGCAGGCCATTTCAAAACTTAGCAAAGCGTAGCGCGTAATAGCCATTTTGCATGACGCGCCCTGGTGCCGAGAGAGCGCTCAGGGTGCCAGGCGCTCACGCACCCAGTCAGCACCTTGGCGCCGATAATTGAGGCGGTCGTGCAAACGGCTGGGTCGCCCCTGCCAAAACTCGATACGTTCCGGCAACAAACGGTAGCCACCCCAGTGTTCGGGGCAATGGGGCTGGCTGTCACTGAAGCGCGCTTCGGTGGCCTTGAGCAGCTCGACCAGCTCATCACGATCAGCAATCACCTGGCTTTGCGGCGAAGCCCAGGCCCCGATCCGGCTGCCCAGGGGGCGCACCTGATAGTAGGCATCGGACTCTTGCGCCGTGACCTTGACCACCTGCCCTTCAATGCGTACCTGACGCTCCAGGGTAGGCCAGAAAAAGGTCATGGCCGCAAACGGGCGCTCGCTTAATTGCTGGCCCTTGGCGCTGGTGTAATTGGTGAAAAAGGTAAAACCCTGTTCATCCAGCCCCTTGAGCAGCAGCACCCGGCAATGCGGGCGCCCTTGGGCATCCACCGTGGCCAGGGTCATGGCATTGGCCTCGACCGGAGGTTGCTCGGTCTTGACCGCGTCGCCGAACCACTGATGAAACAACGCGAAAGGCTCGGCCGGGGCCTGAGCCTCGGCCAGCCCGTCACGGGTGTAGTCACGCCGCATATCCGCCAGTGCTTGAGTCATGCCCCAATCCTTCCTTGCGTCTGTCAGTTCTTGGCCTGATCGTTGGCGGCAACTTTCTTGTCTGCAGCGGCCTTGGCTTTAGCCACTACCGGCTTTTTGGCAGGCGCAGGCTTGGCGGCTTTTTTGGCTGGTGCAGCTTTTTTGGCCACAACGCCTTTCTTGGCGGGTGCTGCTGCGTTCTTTTTGGCAACGGAAGGGGCAACGGCAGGTTGCACCGCAACCAGTTCGGCCGGGGTCAGGGCTGGCTGGCTGTATTTGCTGACCAGGGCCACCATGGTGGCTTGCGGGGTCATCAGAATTTCAACCCGACGGTTCAAGGCACGACCTTCGTTGCTGTCGTTGGCTGCGCGCGGCATCACCGAGCCCATGCCACGCAGGGTCAGGCGGTTACCTTGCAAACCGCTCATGCGGAAGATCGCCGCCACCGATTTGGCACGGTCCAGACTCAGGCGGGTATTGGCTGCCATTGCGCCCGACGAGTCAGCATGGCCCAGTACCAGCACGGCGGTTTTTGGATCGCCTTCCACCACCTTGGCCACCCGGGTGAACGGGCCCAGCATGGACGGCATCAGCAAGTCCGGGCGGGTTGCCTTGAACGAACTGTCAGCCGCAGCCACGATAATCAGCAGGTTCTCGCGACGCTCCAGTTGCAGGTTGGTGTCTTTGATCGCAACGCGCAGGCGTGGCTCGTATTCGTCCAGCCAAGCCTGGGTGATTTTTGGGTCCGGCATCGGGATCACACCGACCGGCACGGCCTTGGAGTCCTTGGCATCGCCGCCAAATGGCCACCACCAGTTTTTGCCCGAAGAAGCAGCGGCTGGCGCGGCAACAACGGCCACTTTTTCTTTCTCGACCGGGGTGTCTTTTTTCGCAGTATCAGAGCCAAAAGGCCACCAGCTGGAGCCGCTGTCTTTGGCTGCTGCGCCAGCAGGGGCTGGAGCCGCGGCAGTTTTGGCAACCGGCGGCGTGGCCTTGGCATCTGCAGGCTTGGCCGCAGCAGTGACGTTTTTATCCGCCGGAGTCGATGCTTGATCAGACGAGCCCAACTGCCACCATTTGTGGCCACCTTCGGCGTCATTCTGTGGAGTTTGTGCGCAACCGGTAATAGCCAGGCACAGAGCCAGGGCGAGGGTCTTATTAGATGACATTGAATATCCACACAATGAATTAAGAATAAAGAGGCACTAAGCCCATAAAAAAACGTATTGGATACAGAAAAGCTACAGAGTTCCGACCTACGGCCTACAAATCCCCTTTTATAAGCACTCAGCCAGCGCTGCGACCAGCTTTTGCGCCCGCGGATCCATCAGAATATAAGGCCCCAGGGAGTTGGTGACAAAACCAAAGGCCACCTCACGATCCGGGTCGGCAAAGCCAATCGAACCACCTGCCCCCGGATGACCGAAGGCTTTTGGCCCCAGGCCGAATGTCGCGTTGGCCACGGTCGGCTGATCCAGCATGCAGCCCAGTCCAAACCGGGTTTGCGTGAGCAAGGTTTTATCCTCGCCAACGCTGTGCTCGCGGGTCAACTGCTCGAGCATTTCAGCCTCCAGCAGGTGGCCGTCGAGCAAACCGCTGTAGAACCCGGCAAGGCTGCGGGCATTGCCGTGCCCATTGGCTGCAGGCTGCTCCATACGACGCCACTCAGGTTTATTGGTACTGGTCATGATAGACGGCGGATTGGTGAATGCCCGAGTACTCATGGAGGAGGGCTCGTTCATCATGGTTTTCAACAACCGCTGGGCCGACTCATCGCCCATCGTGCCCTTGGTGCGAGCGATATGGGCCACCCGGTAAAACTCTTCATCAGCCAGGCCGACATGAAAGTCCAGCCCCAGCGGCCTGGCGGTGCGCGCCATGATCGACTGGCCCGCACTGCGACCGTCGGCGCGGCGAATCAACTCGCCCACCAGCCAGCCATAGGTGATCGCGGCATAGCCATGACCTTCGCCCGGCGTCCACCAGGGAGCTTCGGCGGCCAGGGCATTGACCATGGTCTGCCATTCATACAAGGCTTCGGCCGGCATCAGCTCACGCAGTGCCGGCAAGCCTGCGCGATGGCTCAGCAACTGGCGCAGGGTCACAGTTTCCTTGCCCGCAGCAGCAAACTCGGGCCAGTAGCGAGCCACGGGGGCATCGAGTTCCAGCTTGCCCTCTTCCACCAGTTGCAGCGCGGTGACGGCGGTAAAGGGTTTGGTGCATGAAAACAGATTGACAATGGTGTCTGTATGCCACGGCTGTTCGCCGTCCTTGTCTGCCGTACCCGCCCACAGGTCGAGTACGGTTTCGCCACCGATCTGGATGCACAGCGCCGCGCCGCGCTCTTGCGGATCATTGAAAAGATCGGCAAATGCCTCGCGCACTGTTTCGAACTTGAGGTCGTGAAAACCCTGAATCTGCACCCGCACCTCCTGGTTAAAGCATGGCTCTACAAGGCGTGCATTGTTCCAGCACCAGTAGGATTTTGAAACAGAGCAACGCGCTCTGGGCGCACAATTTTTGTGCGCTGCGGAGTCGGCGGGCAAAGTATCAGTACGGGAGTGGTTTTTTTGTGAAAAAAGGCAAAAAAGCATCGCAACAATCTCGTAGCAGCTGACTCGCGAAGCGAGGCTGCGTTCGGCGGCGAAGCCGTCGTAAAACCTGACTTGCGGGTATAACTGACATACCACAGGGTCTGATTTCGCGACGGCTTCGCCGCCGAACGCAGCCTCGTTCCTTCGCCAGCGGCTACAAAGATAGTACCTACAGCGCCGCGTAGACCAAAGGCGCCAGTTTCTGCACCCGTGGGTCCATCAGCACATGACTGCCCATGGTGGTGGTGACGAAGCCAAAGCTCACGTCACGCTCAGGGTCGGCAAAGGAAATCGGCCCGCCCAGCCCTACATGGCCAAATGCTTTTGGCCCCATGCGATGGGATGCTCCCGGGTCCGCCGGTTGCTCCATCATGCAGCCCAGGCCATAGCGCATGGGCCGCAGCAGCGTGCGGTCCATATCGTTACTGTGCTCGCGGGTGAATTCCGCGAGCAGCTCAGGCCCCACCAGGCGCCCGCCCATCAGCGCGCTGTAGAACCCGGCCAGACCATGGGCGGTGCCGTGGCCATTTACCCCTGGCTGGCGATATGCCCACCAGCGCGGGACGGCGGTTAGTCGTGAAGAAATAGAAGGGTTGGTAAAGGCAAGGGTCGCCACATGCTCGGGCTCGTCGACCATTACAGTGCGCAAGTCCTGGGCGTACTGGTCGCCTACCCGCCCGTCTGCACGCTCGAAACAGGCAATACGGTGGAAGTGCTCGGCATCAACGCCCATATGCACCTCAAGGTTGTTGGGCTCGGAAATGCGCTGGCGAATAAAGGTGCAGGGGTCGCGGCCGTCGGCCCGGCGAATCAGCTCGCCAATAATCCAGCCATAGGTCGTAGCGCCGTAACCGACGTCGGTACCCGGTTCCCACCACAAGGGCTCGGCCGCTACGACGTCGGCCATTGCATCCCAGTCGTACATGATGGGCGTGCGACTGGGCAATCGCAGCGCCGGGATACCAGAGGTATGGCACAGCACCTGGCGCAAGGTGATGTGCTGCTTGCCGCCCTGGGCAAATTCCGGCCAATAATGGGCAACGGTCTGGTCCAGCTCCAGCTTGCCCTCTTCCACCAGCATCAGCGCCGCGATGGCGGTGAAGGGTTTGATGCAGCAATAGGTGTTAACCAGCGTGTCATGATGCCAGGGCTTGTTGCCCTCAAGATCCGCCACGCCCGCCCATAAATCGACAACCGTTTCGCCGCCGACCTGCACACATACCCCGGCTCCACGCTCCTGAGGATCATCAAAGATCGCCTCAAAGGCTTGCTGAACGGCTTCGAACCCACTTGCACACTTTCCTTTCGCTTCCATCTCGAAGACTCCCTTCAGTAGGAATGGAAGACCTTAGTTTTAAAGTGGGAATTGAACAGGAAGAACGCCCCGATGGGCGACGAAATACACCGCCGCCTATCGGGTCGGAAAATCAGTGCCCCTTACCGGAGTGACCGCCTGCATGCCCTGCGCCAGAGCGCCCGCCGCTGCCGTCGTCGGTTGCATGCACAGGGGCTTTAACCGACTTCTCGGCTTCGGCCTGGGCCTTGGCGGCCTCCTGGCCCAGTTGGTCGAGGGCCTGCAGGTTGGCCTTGCGCACGCTGTCGACAAAACCGGTAAACGGTAAATCGGTGATGCCGATCATGCCGAAATGGCCATTTTCACCATCGAGCAAGCGCCCGGTGACCGGCTGGTCCAGGTACTGGAACCAGTGCACGCCGACAATCGACGGTTCTGCCACTGCCTGCTTGAGGAACTTGCTGTAGGCCGGACCACGCGCCTCTTCATTGGCCACCTCAGTAACACCGCCCCAGAACGGGCCACGGTCACGGGAGCCGAAGTTGAACTCGGTAATCATCACCGGTTTGTCCAGCTCGCGCAGTTTGGCGAAGTCATAACCGTCCTGCGGTTGCAGGGTGTAGAAGTTGAAGCTCAGTACATCGCAGTATTTGGCACAGGAGGCCACGGCCTCCGGGGTACTGACGGCAAAGCGCCCGCCCAGCAACAAGTGGTTGGGCGCATGCCACTTCAGCGAGTCGGCAATGGTCTTGAAGTAGGTATCGGCGAAGACTTTCTGGAAGTACTGGTAATCCGCTTCGATTTCAGGGTGCTCGGCGTTGGGCAAAGGCCCTTCGAAACCAGGGTCTTCCATCAGTTCCCACGCCGGGATTTCAACACCCCAGGCCTTGGACAGGCCCTGCTGGTTGCGATACTTGTCGCGCAGTTGCTTGAGAAAGGCACGCTTGGCAGGTACATCGGTGGTCATGCGCAAAGTGCCCAGGGCCAACGCATAGCGCGATTTTGCATCATTACCGGGGCCGGCCCAGGCCAGTTCGTTGTCGGCAAAGTAACCAATCAGCCAGGGATCATCGCGGTGGTCGCGGGCGGCAATGGCCACGGCACGCTCGGTAGCCATGGCAAAGCGCGGATCAAACGGGTCGGGCATGCCACCCCACCAGTCGGTGCCGGTGCTGATGCTGGTGTAGTCACCGACAATCGACAGCGGCAGGGTGTAAGGCACGCGGTCATTGAGGCCCAGTTCGGGGTCGCTCCAGTTGCCGATGGTATTGAAGCCCCAGGCCTGTAGACGGTCCAGGGTACGGGTTTGCCAACGCTTGGCATCAAAGGCTTGCGCCGCACACGGGCTGGCAGGTTGAGTGGCCGCCCCGGCTGGCGCATCGGCACAGGGTTCGCCGTAAATCCGTTGCAGGTTGGCGCCATAGAAGTCATACCAGCGCCCGGCATCAAAGCCACGCCCCTGGGTCGAGGCATTGCCGCTGTTGTTGTTCGCCTTGCCGTAATAACTGGCCAGCGGGGCGCCGTCATGGGGCAAATCGGTGAACATCCATTCGCGGCCAGCCACATAGGTCTGGCTGTCATTGGCCGTCACGGCATTCAGGCCCAGGGAGTAGAACGGGTGGCCTTCGGGGGTAATCAGGTTCCAGCGGCCATTACGCTTTTCCGTGCGGAAAAACCCGGTCGCCTCGAACCCGGCACCCTTGAGCCAGCCGCCGTACTTGTCCTGGTCCGCACGCCCGGCCAGCCAGCCCTTGAGTTGCTGCTGTTCTTTGGCGGCCGCGGCCTTGAGCTGTTCGTCATTGGCAACACGCTCCGGCCACCTGGCGCGGGTCGATTGGCCATAGCCGTCGACGATCGCACCGTACACAGCCTTGATGACACCTTCACCGTCCTGCACGCCAAAGCGCTCCAGCAGAATGCTCTGCGCAGCATTCGGTTGCGGTATCGACAGGCTCACCGAGACCACCTGGCTCAGGTCGATTTCACCCTGGCTGCTGGCCAGCAGGATGCGCTGGCCATCAAGCGTCATCGGCATCGGTGGCCCGGCGCGCATGCCCTGGCTGTGGGGCGAGTTGGCTTTCAATGGCAACAACAGGGTTTGCGCCGGGCCGGCAGGCAGGTCGACCCGGCTGGTCAGGGTTTTGCCGTTGCTGCTTTGCACGGTCACATCGAGCGTCAGCGCCCAGTTCATGGCGTTCTGAATACGCAGGGTCATCATCCCCGACTGCGACCAGTCCCACACCCCGGTTTGCGGCGTCAGGCGCAGGCTGGGCGCAGCCGCCGGGTTGAAGGTGACGCGACGCAGCACTTCGCCTTCGGCCGTTTGCTCCGCATTGTATTGCGGCAGGCTCGCATCCGTGGTCGCCACTTGCACCACATCGGCGGGGCGAACGAAATTGAACAGGGTTTGTTGGCCAGCCGGCGCCGCCAACAGCGGAGTCGTGACCAGCAACGCAAAAACAGCAGACAGCGAACGGCGAATCATATGGATCTGGTTCTCCCAAACGGCCGAAAAACGGCCTGTGAGGTGGTGAAAGTCAAAGCATAGACAGCAAAGCCGGCGATAACGCCGACTCGCACTTAAGAAATTTCGCGCCGAAACGGCGGCAGTGCATTCAGGATCGCCTTGCCATAGCGCTGGGTGACCAGGCGCCGGTCCAGCAAGGTAATGGTGCCGCGATCCTGTTCGGTACGCAGCAGACGCCCGCATGCCTGTACCAGCTTGAGCGAGGCATCGGGCACCGAGATCTCCATGAAAGGGTTGCCGCCCCGGGCTTCGATCCACTCGGCCAGTGCCGCTTCAACCGGATCATCGGGCACCGAGAACGGGATCTTGGCTATCACCACATGCTCGCAGTAGGCACCGGGCAAATCCACGCCTTCGGCAAAACTGGCCAGGCCAAACAACACACTGGACTCCCCGCCATCGACCCGCGCCTTGTGTTTGTTGAGGGTTTCCTGCTTGGACAGGTTGCCCTGGATAAACACTTGCTTGCGCCAGTCGCGCTCCAGGCCGTCGAACACATCCTGCATTTGCTTGCGCGATGAAAACAGCACCAGCGTGCCCCGCGAGCCTTCGACCAGGGCGGGCAACTCACGAATGATCGCCGCCGTGTGGGCGGTGGCGTCACGGGGGTCGGCCTTGAGGTCCGGCACCCGCAGCACACCTGCATCAGCGTGATGGAACGGGCTTGGCACCACGGCCGTCACGGCGGCCTTGGGCAGGCCCGCGCGCATGCGGAAGCGGTCAAAGGTGCCCAGTGCCGTCAGGGTGGCCGAGGTGACAAGCACGCCGTAGGCTACGTTCCACAAATTGCGACGCAGCATCTCGGCGGCCAGGATAGGGCTGGCGTTGACCTCGATATCGAACAACGAACCGCTTTCAGCCAGGGTCAGCCAGCGCGCCATGGGCGGGTTATCTTCCGGGTCTTCAACGGTAAAGGCGGTCCATAACTCCCAGTTGCCCTGGGCACGGGACAGCAAACTGCCAAACAGCGGATACCACTCCTCAGCCTGGTTGCTGGTGATGCCGATATTCACCTCACCGTCCATGCCGTCCTTGAGAATTTCGGTCAGGCGGGTGAACAGGTCGGTCAGGCGCGAAAAGCCTTTTTTCAGCTCGATGCCCATTTCACGCAAGTGATCGGGAATCAAGCCACCAATAAAGCGGTGGCGCGGACGCTCGCGGCCTTCGGGCTCCTCACCGACTTTGAAGTCGGCAATTTGCTCGCAGGCACTGAACATGAACTGTTGCTGGGCCTTGATCTCCTTGGCCAACTCCGGTACTTGCTCCAGCAAACGCCCCAGGTCGCCCGGCAACGGGTGCTGGGCCAGCAGTTTGGTGAGGTTCTTGGCGGTTTGCTCCAGCCAGTCGGCGGTGGAGCGCAAGCGGGTGTAATGGGCAAAATGGCCAATGGCCTTGTCTGGCAGGTGATGGCCTTCGTCGAACACATAGACCGTGTCACGCGGATCGGGCAATACCGCTCCGCCGCCCAAGGCAAGGTCAGCCAGGACCATGTCGTGGTTGGTGACGATCACATCGACCTTGCTCATGCCTTCGCGGGCCTTGTAGAAGGCGCACTGGCCAAAGTTGGGGCAATGGCGGTTGGTGCACTGGCTGTGATCGGTGGTCAGGCGCGCCCAGTCCTGATCCTCAAGGGCCTGGGGCCAACTGTCGCGGTCGCCGTCCCACTTATTGCCGGCCAGCTTTTCGATCATGCTGGTAAACAGCTTCTGGCTGGCTTCATCGACTTCGATCTTGAAGCCTTCTTCCTCGAACAGCTGCGCCGTCGCGGTTTGCGCGTGGCCCTCTTGCAGCAGCATGTCGAGCTTGGACAGGCACATGTAGCGCCCGCGCCCCTTGGCCAGGGCAAAGCTGAAGTTCAGCCCGCTGTTGCGCATCAGGTCGGGCAGGTCCTTGTAGACGATCTGCTCCTGCAGGGCGACTGTCGCGGTGGCTACCACCAACCGCTTGCCTGCGGCCTTGGCCACCGGAATGGCGGCCAGGCAGTAAGCCACGGTCTTGCCGGTGCCAGTGCCCGCTTCTACAGCGACCACAGCCGGGTCGCCACTGCGGTGGTTTTCTTCGTCGGTGTCGATATCGCCCAGCACCTTGGCCACTTCAGCGATCATCAAACGCTGACCGTAACGGGGCTTGAGGCTCTTGGATTCGAGAAAACGCGAGTATGCGCCCTGGATCTGGGTTTTGAGTTCGGTACTAATCATGGTTCTTCGGGCGCAAGAAACGCTGGATAAATTTTCAGTGGTTCGAATGACCGCTATCATACCCCGCTAATTCATCCCGCGCCGAACGGAGTACCTCAATGACCGCCTTTGCCCTTGCCTACAGTCTGCATGTATTGGCTGCCCTGATTTGGGTAGGCGGCATGTTTTTCGCCTGGATGATCCTGCGCCCGGCGGCTGTCACGGCCCTTGAAGGCCCGGCACGGTTAAAACTGTGGGTAGAAGTGTTTCAGCGTTTTTTTGTGTGGGTGTGGATCGCGGTAGCGGTTTTACCGATCAGCGGTGTGGGTCTTCTGCAAATGCGCTTCAACGGTTTTGAAACGGCGCCACGCTATGTGCAGATCATGATGGGCTTGTACATCGTGATGGTGGCGCTGTTTATCCGCATTCAATCGCTGCAGTTGCCTGAGTTGCGCAAGGCCGTCGATGCCCAGGAATGGGCGGCGGGTGCAGCGGTGATGGGGCGGATTCGCCGGCTGGTGGGGTGCAACCTTATTGTGGGGCTGGCGCTGGTGGCAATTGCGGCGGCACGGCCGAGTTTTTAAATAACGAATAGTCGTAGCAGCTGCCGAAGGAACGAGGCTGCGTTCGAGCGCGAAGCGGTCGTAAGCCCTGAGAACCGGCTTTAACTGAAATACCTTAATACCTGATTTAGCGACTGCTTCGCAGCCGGACGCAGCCTCGTTCCTTCGGCAGCTGCTACGGATGTCGTGTGTTCTGCACAGGTTACAACCGCTGGATAGTCACCGCGCCCGCTGTACCCACGTCACCGGCCTGCCCGGCCAGGCCCGGCTTGCCGGACTTGCCACCATCGGTGCGATACACCACACAGCCCTTGGCCTTGCCGCCTGCACCTGCGCGTCCGGCCTCGCCCGGTTTACCACCGGCACCGCCGTCAACCCGCACACTGACCTGCTCGGCCGGGTAGTCGCGAGGCAGTTCAACCCGCACCTGCCCGCCCGCAGCACCGGGTTGTCCGTTGCCACCATTGTCGCCATTGGCTCCGGAGCCCGCCGCGCCCCAGGTGCAGCCTGGCTCTTCGCCATTGCCGCCATCAAGCCCGGCAAACCCCGGCGCGCCCGTACCGCCACGCGCATCGATGGACAATTGCGGCGCTTGCAGTGACTCGATGCGCAGGTTCAGATCCCGCGCTGGCCGCGCAGGCTTCTCGAAGGTTCCGCTGGCGCCGCGCGCATTGATCTGGCTGCCTTCGCCCAGATCGGCACGCGCCACCCGCAGCTCGATGCCGCGCTCGGCAGGAACAATGGTGATACGGGCTTCACGGCCCAGATGCAACTGGTCGATCTCGACCCGGGTAATGCCGGCCGGAATCAATAACGTGCCGTAGTCGGCCACATCGAGTTTTTCCAGGCGCAATGCACTGGCGTTCGCGGGCAGGCGCATCATCGAGTTGGCTTCAACCGAGACCACCTCGGCGTGAGCAAAAGGGCTGCACAAGGCAGCCAACAAACATAACTTACGCATGGCTGGCATCTCGTTCGTGGGAGGCAGAAAGGCTGTGAGCGTGAAAAAAACCAAACACAAGAATCAACAGACGGTCACGCCAGGGATGGCGACGGCCTTGCAGGCGGGTCGTGTAGAACAGCACCTCAAGCACATGGGTCAGCAGCAACAGGCTGGCAACCAGGTTGACCAACACATCGAACGGGTTGATCAACGGCTGGTACAGATTGCTCAGCACTACAGCCCAAAAAATCAGGGTCAATGCCTTACCCAGCCCCCAGAGCACCTTCATATATCCGCCTTTAGCCTGTTCTTTGAGCGCACATTAACGGCTTGTACAAGCAAGGCGCCATAGACCGTTATAAAAAGATTCGCCGCGATTTCGCCATGCCAGGACAAAACCGCGGCGCGCCAGGCTCAACGAATGATCAGAATCTCGGTACGCCGGTTCTGGGCGCGGCCCTCAGGGGTCTGGTTGCTGGCCACAGGGTTCGACTCACCGCCACCCTCTACGGCAATAAACTGGCTGCGCGGCACACCGCTGTCGATCAGGTACTCGACCACTGAGTGAGCGCGTTCTTTGGACAGCTTCAGGTTGTAGGCTTCGTTGCCCACGCTGTCGGTGTAGCCGGTGACCTTGAGGCGGGCATTGGCAGCGTCCTTTTTCAGGCGGGCGGCCAGGGCATTGAGTTTGTCCTTGTCGGCAGCCGTCAAGCGAGCGGAGTTGAACTCGAAATTCACATCACGCACGACGATGAGTTCTTCCTTGATCACTACCTTTTCAACCACGACCACCGCCACTATCGGACAACCCGTCGCGTCGACTGCCACGCCTTTAGGGGTGTCGGGGCATTTGTCGCGACTGTCCATGACGCCATCGCCATCCGCATCGCCATCACCGTGAACCCAGCAGTACGCCGCCGCCATGCCTGCACCAAACAAGGCCCCGCCCCCGGCCCAGGCCGAGCTGTTTATCGCGCCCAACGCCGCCCCGCCCACGCCGCCGACTGCGGCACAGGTGGGCCAGTCGGTTTTTTGCAACCCGGCACAGCCCGTTAATACACTGGTGAGAACAACCAGAGGTACTGCTGTTCTGATGATGCTCATAAAGGGGTCTCTCCTGAGGGTCGGCGTTTGGCCGATGCAACGCAAAGTAAAGACTGCGCTCAGGGTATGCGCCAGCAAAGTGACCGTAGCGGCAACTGCCCACTAGGCCGCGCGGCTTGCGCAGGCTAGTCTTGGACGCTCCAAGTGAGGACCTTCAATGACCCCCGGTATTTCTACACGCACGCCCCAGCAAGCACTGGCGGCATTGCTTGACCGTTATGCGCCACAGCGCCTGCTCGTGGTCGGCGCCGGCAGCTTTCCGGCCCTGGCCGCCTTTGAGGCAGCACACCCCGAGGCGAAGGTGGCCCGCGCCGCGCCCGGCCCGTTGCCCGCCGATCTTGCAGCACAGCGCTTTGACCTGGCACTGGTGATCGACTGCCTGGAACACTTGCCCAAAAACAGCGGGCTGCAATTGCTGGGCGGCATTCGCAACCTGAATGCCAGCCGCCTTGCCGTGCTGGCGGATCTCACAGCCTGCAATTGGAAAGAAACCGACTTTTTCGCCCTAGCCCTACAAAGTAATGAGCGTTTTCAGCGTGACGACCAAGTACTGACACTCTTTACTTATGACTTGCGCGAGTACAAACAAGTACCCGACTGGCTCAATGCCAGGTTTTGGGCCAACCCGGAAAACTTTGGCAAGTATTGGTGGTAACCCGATGAGCACATCCATTTGCCCCTGCGCCAGCGGTAATCTGCTGGACGCCTGTTGCGGCCACTACCATGCAGGGCACCCGGCCCCCAGCGCAGAAACCCTCATGCGCTCACGCTACAGCGCCTATGTACTGGGGCTTGTCGACTACCTGGTGACCACCACCCTGCCTGTGCAGCAAGCCGGGCTGGATCGCCAGGCTATGGCTGACTGGAGTGCGCAAAGCACCTGGCTGGGCTTGACTGTTGAAAGCAGCGAAGTGTTCGGCGGCCAGCCGGAACACGCCTTTGTGACCTTTACTGCACGCTGGCACGACGCCAATGGCGAGCACAGCCACCGCGAGCGCTCATCCTTTGTGCAAAGCGCCGGGCGCTGGTACTTCATCGACCCCACCGTGCCGCTCAAGGTCGGACGCAACGATGCTTGCCCATGCGCCAGCGGGCTGAAATTCAAAAAATGCTGTGCCGGCTTTTTCGGCCAATAGGCTGGACTCTGAGGGTTAAACAATGGACGTGCGGGCTCGAACAATAAAAACCATCGCCCTGGCCATGCTGCTGACGGTGTCGGGATGCACCTCCTGGTTCGACTCGGCCGACAAGGACCCGGACGTACACCTGGTCAAGGTCGAGCTGGTGCAGGCCAAACTGCTGGAGCAGCGCTTCAAGCTGCACATGCGGGTCGACAACCCCAATGACTCGACACTCACCGTGCGCGGCCTGAGCTATACCCTGTATCTGGGTAGCATCAAGCTGACTGAAGGCGAGAATGAGCACTGGTTCAGCGTGCAACCCAAAAGCAGCGCCGACTATGTGATCCCGGTGCGCACCAACCTCTGGCCGCAGGTGCGCCCGCTGGTCAAATTGCTTGAAACACCCGACCAGCCCATCCCCTACCGGCTCGAAGGCACACTGCAAACCGGCCTGTTCTACGGTTACGACGTGCACCTGACGCGCAAAGGCGAGATAATCCCCGGCGATTTTATTCCAGAGTGATTAAGCAATGACCCAACAACCCCACGTCCATGGCCCCGACTGCAACCACGATCATGATCATGGCCACACCCATGACCACGATCACGGTCATGTACATGGCCCGCATTGCGGCCATGCGCCTCAGGAGCCAGTGCGCAACGAGCTGAAAGACGTTGGCCGCAACGATCCTTGCCCGTGCGGCAGCAGCAAGAAATTCAAGAAGTGCCACGGCGCCTGATCCCTCGGGACGCTGTGCAAACGCCGCACTTGCCTTGAGCCAGTGCGGCGTTTGTGTTTTTGCTTTATGAAAAATCCGCTTCACAGGCCATGAGCGGCTTTCATCCGACGCGCTTTTGGGAGTAAAACTGACAGCCCACAGTCGACAAGCGCCACTGTTGGCCGTCAGTCGCTGGGTGAACATTCCCTTCTGGAGCCCTTCATGATCGATCTTTATTACTGGACCACGCCCAACGGCCACAAAGTCTCATTGTTTCTTGAAGAAGCTGGCCTGCCCTACAAGGTTCATCCGATCAATATCGGCAAGAACGAACAGTTTGCTCCGGACTTTTTGAAAATAGCCCCCAACAACCGCATCCCGGCCATTGTCGACCAGGCCCCTGCCGACGGCGGCGAGCCGCTGTCCTTGTTCGAATCCGGGGCGATCTTGCTCTACCTCGCGGAAAAAACCGGGCAATTCCTGCCCAAGGACCTGCGCGGTCGGCAAATGGCCCTGCAATGGCTGTTCTGGCAGATGGGCGGCCTGGGGCCAATGGCCGGGCAGAACCATCACTTCAACCGCTTCGCGCCGGAAAAAATCCCGTATGCGATCAAGCGCTACACCGAAGAAACAGCCCGTTTGTATCGCGTGTTGAACAAACAGCTGGAAGGCCGCGAGTTTGTTGCAGGCGCCGAATACAGCATCGCCGACATGGCAATATACCCGTGGATCGTGCCCCATGAATGGCAGGGTCAGAACCTGGATGACTTCCCGGCGCTCAAGGCGTGGTTCCAGCGGGTCAAGGCACGCCCGGCTACACAACGTGCCTACGCACTGGTGGATAAAATCAACCCTATGTAGCCGCTGCCGCAGGCTGCGATGGGTCGCGCAGCGGCCCCGGGATTTTAAAGCCCCCGCAGACCTTGTCGCAGCCCGCGACAACGCCTACAGATAGCGCTTGCACGGTGTCATCGGCCTCACTAACGTAGCGGCTTTCGATGACACCACCCCCGCAGGAGCTTTGCCATGGCCTCGCCAGCCCTTATTCACTATCTACCCCGGTTCGGCGTTGCCGCGGCAGTGGTCAGCCTGCTGGGCCTGACCGGTTGCCAGATAAACAACCCTGCTTCTGAAAGCCTGGTGCCAGCCTCCGGCGTGCAACCGCTCAAGGGCCTGGCGCAAAATGTATCGGTACGCCGCAATAGCCAGGGCATGCCGCTGATCGAAAGCAGCAGCTTCCATGACGCCCTGTTCACCCTGGGTTATGTGCATGCCGGTGACCGTATCAGCCAGATGGTGCGCTTGCGCTTGCTGGCCCAGGGCCGCCTGGCCGAACTCAACGGCGTCGACGCCCTGGAAAGCGACCGGTTGATGCGCACCATCAATCTGAAAAAGAGCGCTGATGAGCTTTATAAAAGCGCATCACCGCGCCTGAAAAAGTTTTTCGAAGTCTACGCCCGCGGGGTCAACGCCTACCTGTTCCGCTACCGCGACAAACTGCCGGCCGATCTGGCGCAGGCCAGCTACAAGGTCGAGTACTGGAAACCCGAGGATTCGGCGCTGATTTTCAGCCTGTTGAACTTCGGCATGTCAGCCAACCTGCAAGAAGAGCTCAACGCCCTGGCGCTGGCGCAAAAAGTCGGCACCGACAAACTGCCCTGGCTGATGCCCACCTACCCCAACGAAGCCTTGCCCGCCAGCGAAGCCGACAAGCTCAAGGGCCTGGCCCTGGGCAGCCAGCTGCAAGGCTTGAGCGGCGTGACCCAGGCCCTTGAGCAGGTCAAACAACTGAGCCTGCCAGGCGTTACGGCATCCAGCGACTGGGCCATTGGCCCACAGCGCAGCCGCAGCGGCAAGAGCCTGCTGACCAACGATATCCATCAGCCCATAGGCGTGCCTTCGGCATGGAGCTATGTGCAGATTCGCGCCCCTAAATACCAGGCTGCCGGGGCAACCATTGCGGGCTTGCCGACGCTGTTTGCCGGCTTTAACGGCAAGGTGGCATGGGGCATGAGCCTGGCGATGGGCGATAACCAGGATGTGTTCCTGGAGAAGCTCAAACGCCAGGGCAGCAGCCTGTACTACATGGCGAACGGCAAGTGGCTGCCAGCGACAGTGCGCAACGAAACCTTTTTCGTCAAAGGCCAGCGGCCGATTCGCGAAGTCGTATACGAAACCCGCCACGGGCCATTGCTCAACAGCGCCCTGGGCAGCCCCAATGCCCTGAACAGCAGCCTGGGGCTTGCCCTGCAAACCCCGGACCTGCAAGGCGACAAAACCCTCGACGCGTTTTTTGACCTGTCCCGTGCGCAGAACAGCGAAAAAGCCTCGGATGCCAGCCGCGAAATCCGCGCCGTGGCACTGAACCTGCTGTACGCCGACGCCAACCATATCGGCTGGCAAGTGACCGGACTGTACCCCAACCGCCGCGAAGGCCTTGGTCTGTTCCCGTCACCGGGCTGGGAGGGCCGCTACGATTGGGAAGGTTACGCCGACCCGATGCTGCATCCCTACGACCAGGACCCGGTCCAGGGCTGGCTGGGTGCCGCCAACCAACGTACAGCCGCTTATGGCTACGGTATGCAACTGTCCAACTCGTGGCTGTCCCCTGAGCGCAGCGAACGCCTTGCGCAACTGGCAGGCAGCGGCAAGCAGGACGCCCGCAGCATGATTGCCATGCAGTACGACCAGACCACCCTGTTCGCGGCCAAGCTGAAAACCATGTTCACCGCCCCCGGCATGGCCCAGCCGCTCAAGCAGGCCATCGCTGCCTTGCCCGCAGCAGACCAGGCCAAGGCCCGCGAAGCCCTCGGCCGACTGCTGGGCTTTGATGGCAAGCTCAGCCCCGGCTCAGCGGATGCTGCGCTCTATGAACTGTTTTTGCAGGAAAGCACCCGGCAGATTTTCCTTGATGAACTCGGCCCTGAGAACAGCGCCAGCTGGCAGGCCTTTGTGGCCAACAGCAACCTGTCTTACCCGGCCGTGGCCGATCATTTGCTGGGCCGCGAAGACAGCCCTTTCTGGGACGACACCCGCACCGCCCCCAAAGAAGACAAGCCAGCGATTCTCGCTCGCACCCTCGCCGCTGCCATCAGTACCGGTGACAGCCTGATGGGTAGCGATCACAAGGCCTGGCAGTGGGGCAAGCTGCATCAGTACCTGTGGCGCAACGCCAGTGGCCAACCCGTGCGAGGCCCGGTCATGGCCGGCGGCGATCACACCACCCTCAACACGGCGGCCTACAACCTCGCCGGCACAAACTTCGCCGTCACGCAGATCCCGGCCATGCGCATGATCATCGACTTTGGCCAGGTCGAACCGATGATCGGGCAAAACAGCACCGGCCAATCAAGCAACCCGGCCAGCCCGCACTACACCGACGGCATTGACCCGTGGCTTAAAGGGCAGTACATCAGCTTCCCGATGCAGCCACAAAACTTCGACAAAACCTACGGCAAAACCCGCCTGACCCTGGTTCCAGGCAAGTAACCGCCAACCACTGGCAGCCCTCTCCTGCACAAAATCGGGAGAGGGATTATGCTTGCTGATACGGCGTAATTCTTTAGTTGCATGACACCCATCATGTGCCTGGATTGGGGCGATGGGCTCGCGCACCACTGCCTGGCCAGCCCCCTGGCTCACAAGGACGTTCCCATGCAGCGACATCAAATTCATCCCTTGCTGGCACCGGTTCCAGGCACTGAGCGGCTGATTCACAGCTTTCATTACGGGCCAGCCCGGCCACGCGGCAAGATCTATATCCAGGCCTCACTGCATGCGGACGAGTTGCCCGGAATGCTGGTTGCCTGGCACCTCAAGCAGCGCCTTTCAGAACTGGAGGCGGCCGGGCGCTTGCTCAGTGAGATCGTCGTCGTGCCAGTGGCCAACCCGGCTGGCCTCGAGCAGATAGTGATGGATATCCCGCTGGGTCGCTACGAACTGCAAAGCGGGCAGAACTTCAACCGCAACTTCCTGGACCTGAGCACGCAGATTGGTGACGCCCTTGAAAGCCAGCTCAGCGACGATCCCGCACAAAACCTGCAGTTGATTCGCCGCCAGTTGCGAGAATTGCTCAGCGCACAAGTGCCGGGCACACAGCTGCACTCGCAACGCCTGACCCTGCAAACACTGGCCTGCGATGCCGATATGGTGCTGGACCTGCATTGCGACTACGAAGCCGTCGTCCACCTGTACACCACGCCGCAAGCCTGGTTGCAGGTCGAACCGTTGGCGCGCCACCTGGGCGCCCAGGCCAGCCTGCTGGCCACGGATTCCGGCGGGCTGTCGTTTGATGAGTGTTTCACCCTGCTGTGGTGGCAATTACAGCAACGTTTCGGCCATTGTTACCCTATTCCCCAGGGCAGTTTTTCCGTCACCGTCGAGTTGCGCGGCCTGGCAGACGTCAACCACAGCCATGCGCACCACGATTGTGAGGCGCTGATCGATTACCTGATTGATTTTGGCGCGATTGACGCAGAGTCCAGGCCATTGCCGCCCCTCCTCTACCCTGCGACGCCCCTGGCCGGTGTAGAACCGGTGGCCACGCCTGTGGGCGGACTGCTGGTATTCAATGCCAAGCCCGGGGAATATCTCTGCGCAGGTCAGCTCATAGCCGAAATCATTGACCCGATCAGCGACAAGCTCACGCCGGTTTATTGCTCCAGCGCAGGGTTGCTATACGCCCGTTCTCAAAGGCGAATGGCCACCGCCGGCATGGTGATTGCCCATGTGGCAGGCCGTGAGGCCTACCGTAGCGGCTATCTGCTATCGCCTTGATGCCATGACAGGCTCAGGCCACCGGGGCAGGTGGCGGCTCATCAGGCAGCGTCGGCACGCCCGGTTCGGGTTCGATCGGTTGTGGGGTATCGGGGTCAGGCTGGCCGGGGATGCCACCTGCATGCAACTGGGGAAAGGCCAGCAGAGACCACGCCAGCAGCCCTACCTGATTGGGCTCAAGGTTTGCCAGTTGGGCGCGGATACTCGGATCAATCTTCATGAGGCACTCCTGAGCGATGATCCGGCTCGCTGGATGCGTAACCGGAAATACACTCCATAGAGTGCATTTTCGCTCAAGAATTCCCGCTGTTCGTCAGGTGCGAGGCAAGGTCACGCCGCGCTGGCCCTGATACTTGCCGCCACGGTCCTTGTACGACACTTCACACTCTTCGTCAGATTCGAAGAACAGCATTTGTGCCACACCTTCATTGGCGTAGATCTTGGCCGGCAATGTAGTGGTGTTGGAAAACTCCAGGGTCACATGACCTTCCCACTCAGGCTCAAGCGGCGTCACGTTAACGATGATGCCGCAACGTGCGTAGGTGCTTTTACCCAGGCAGATGGTCAGCACGTTACGAGGAATACGGAAGTATTCAACGGTACGCGCCAGGGCGAAGGAGTTGGGCGGAATGATGCATACGTCGCTGGTGACATCGACAAAGCTGCCCGCATCGAAATTCTTCGGATCAACGGTCGCCGAGTTGATATTGGTGAAGACCTTGAACTCGTTTGCGCAACGAACGTCATAGCCGTAGCTCGATACGCCGTAGGAAATCAGACGGTTCTCGCCTTCTTCACGCACCTGACGCTCGACGAAAGGTTCGATCATGCCGTGCTCTTGCGCCATGCGGCGAATCCACTTGTCTGGTTTGATGCTCATGGCGGGTGTCCTGAATAGCGAGGTAGAAAATTCTGTTGGGCATCTTACCGCCCCCCAAGGCCCGGTTCAAAAATCTGCGGAAAAAATATCGAAAATAGCGTTGGATCCCCTGAATACAGGGTGTGAGGGTAACCGTCAGTCACGTTTTTAGAGAAACCTTCGCAAAGACCCTTTGCACGTTCTGAAAAAAGCGTTAAGGTGGCGCCACTGTGTTGCTTGTGTCACTGAGAATCTCTACACGATATGTTGAATTTCGATCCAACCATCTCCAAGAATTTTTCCTGCTCTTTGCACTCAGTCTCGGCCAGGGCTTTTCCTGCGTCGCAGTTATCTTTGTTCAAGGAGTTACACCATGTCTAATCGCCAAACTGGTACCGTTAAGTGGTTCAACGATGAAAAAGGCTTCGGCTTCATCACTCCACAATCCGGTGACGACCTGTTTGTTCACTTCAAAGCAATCCAATCCGACGGCTTCAAAAGCCTGAAAGAAGGCCAACAGGTTTCTTTCATCGCTACTCGCGGTCAGAAAGGCATGCAAGCTGAGGAAGTTCAAGTTATCTAACTTGTACTGATCCAGTAAAAAACCCCGCCCTCAAAAGCGGGGTTTTTTTATGCCTGCACATTTGTAGCAGTTGACGAGCAGTGCGAGGCTACGTCCGAGTGCGAAGCGCTCGCAAAACCATTCAGCCTCGGTGTTTCAGCCATATCCCATGCATCGGATTAACGACTGCTGCGCAGCCGAACGCAGCCTCGCAGAGCTCGTCAGCTGCTACGAGGCCTTGCGCCCTGTTAAATATCAATCATCGCTGGTCGTAATGGTTGGCATCGCCTGCGAAGCAGCCTCCTGCAGGACAATACGCGCCCCCACCTGACGGGCCAGCTCCTGATAGATCAAGGCAATCGGGCTGTTCGGATCGGCAACCGCCGTCGGCTTGCCATTATCGGCCTGCTCGCGGATTTCCATCGACAGCGGCAACGAGGCCAATACCTCAACGCCATACTGCGTCGCCAGCTTCTCGCCACCGCCCTCGCCAAACAGATGCTCGGCATGACCGCAGTTCGAACAAATATGTACTGCCATGTTCTCCACCACGCCCAGCACCGGAATGTTCACCTTGCGGAACATCTCGACACCCTTGCGCGCATCCAGCAAGGCCAGGTCCTGCGGCGTGGTGACAATCACCGAACCGGTCACCGGGACTTTTTGCGCCAGGGTCAGCTGGATATCGCCTGTGCCCGGCGGCATGTCGATGACCAGGTAATCGAGATCATTCCAGGCCGTCTGCGTAACCAGCTGCAACAATGCACCCGAGACCATCGGGCCGCGCCAGACCATCGGCGTGTTGTCGTCAGTCAAAAAGGCCATCGACATCACTTCAACACCGTGGGCCTCAATCGGCACAAACCACTTCTGATCACGGATCTTCGGCCGCGTACCTTCGGCAATACCGAACATCACCCCCTGGCTTGGCCCGTAGATGTCCGCATCCAGGATCCCCACCCGCGCGCCTTCACGCGCCAGTGCCAGCGCAAGGTTGGCGGCAGTGGTGGATTTACCGACCCCACCCTTGCCAGAGGCAACGGCGACGATGTTTTTCACATTGGCCAGGCCCGGAATTTGCGCCTGCGCCTTGTGCGCGGCAATCACGCAGCTGATCTCGACCTTTGCCGAGGTCACGCCATCCATGTTTTCAATGGCCATTTGCAACACTTGCGCCCAACCGCTCTTGAACAAACCGGCGGCATAACCCAGCTCAAGCTGAACACTGACGCGCTCGCCCTGAACCTCAATGGCGCGCACGCACCCGGCACTGACCGGATCCTGGTTCATGTAAGGGTCGGTGTATTGGCGAAGGACGGCCTCCACCGCTGCGCGATTGACTGCGCTCATGAGCAACTCCCGTAAAGACTGAGTAAAACAGGCCGCTATCGTACCTGTAATAAACCACCCGCAGCAGGCTTTTGAGTCGGTCAAAAACAGCACAAACAATCAGATACACCGCCACGGGGTGAAATATATTGCCCGGCGCTTTATAGTGGCCGACCACCGTCTCATCAAGTAGCCGAGCCCCATGTCCGAGCCACGCAATATCTTAGTCACCAGCGCCCTGCCCTATGCCAATGGTTCCATTCACCTTGGCCATATGCTTGAGTACATCCAGACTGATATGTGGGTGCGCTTCCAGAAACTTCGCGGCAATCAGTGCACCTATGTCTGCGCAGACGACGCCCACGGCTCGGCCATCATGCTGCGCGCCGAGAAAGAAGGCATCACCCCTGAACAGCTGATCGCCAACGTCAAGGCTGAACACAGTGCCGACTTTGCCGATTTCCTGGTCGACTTCGACAACTTCCATTCGACCCACGCCGAAGAAAACCGTGAGCTGTCGAGTGCGATCTACATCAAGTTGCGCGAAGCCGGACACATTGCCACCCGTTCGATCACCCAGTATTTCGACCCGGAAAAGAAAATGTTCCTGGCCGACCGCTTCATCAAGGGCACCTGCCCGAAATGCGGCACTGAGGATCAGTACGGCGACAACTGCGAAAAATGCGGCGCCACCTACGCGCCAACCGACCTGAAGAACCCGAAGTCGGCGATTTCCGGCGCCACCCCGGTGCTCAAGGATTCCGAACACTTCTTCTTCAAGCTGCCCGACTTCGACGCCATGCTCAAAAGCTGGACGCGCAGCGGTGCCCTGCAAGATGCCGTCGCCAACAAGATCGCCGAATGGCTGGATACCGGCCTGCAACAGTGGGACATCTCCCGTGATGCGCCGTACTTCGGCTTCGAGATTCCGGACGCACCCGGCAAATACTTCTACGTATGGCTGGACGCGCCAATCGGCTACATGGCCAGCTTCAAGAACCTTTGCGCACGCCGTCCTGAACTGGACTTTGACGCGTACTGGGCCAAGGACTCCACCGCCGAGCTGTACCACTTTATCGGCAAGGACATCGTCAACTTCCACGCCCTGTTCTGGCCAGCCATGCTCGAAGGCGCGGGCTATCGCAAGCCGACCGCCATCAACGTTCACGGCTACCTGACCGTTAACGGCCAGAAAATGTCCAAGTCCCGCGGCACGTTCATCAAGGCCCGCACCTACCTGGACCATTTGGCCCCGGAATACCTGCGCTACTACTACGCCTCCAAACTGGGTCGTGGCGTCGATGACCTGGACCTGAACCTGGAAGACTTCGTTCAGAAGGTCAACTCGGACCTGGTGGGCAAAGTGGTTAACATTGCCAGCCGTTGCGCAGGCTTTATCCACAAGGGCAACGCCGGGGTCATGGTCGAGGGCAATGCGGCTCCCGAACTGACCGAAGCCTTCCTGGCCGCTGCACCCAGCATTGCCGAAGCGTATGAAGCCCGTGACTTTGCCCGTGCCATGCGCGAAATCATGGCCCTGGCCGACCGCGCCAACGCCTGGATCGCCGACAAGGCGCCGTGGGCAATGGCCAAGGTCGAAGGCAAGCAAGCGGAAGTCCAGGCGGTATGCGCCCTGGGCATCAACCTGTTCCGCCAGTTGATCATCTTCCTCAAGCCGGTCCTGCCCGTACTGGCAACCGATGCAGAAGCGTTCCTGAATGTTGAACCACTGATTTGGGACGACCACAAGACGCTGCTGGCCAATCACTCGCTGAACGCCTTCAAGCCGCTGCTGACCCGTATCGACCCGGTCAAGGTCCAGGCCATGACCGACGCTTCCAAAGAAGACCTGGTCGCCAGCCAAACCGACACCGGCAGCGCTGCGCCACAAGGTAATGGCGAGCTGGTCAAGGAGCCGCTGGCCGCAGAGATCGAGTTTGATACCTTTGCTGCCGTGGATTTGCGCGTAGCGCTGATCCTCAAGGCTGAAGCGGTTGAAGGCGCCGACAAGCTGCTGCGCCTGACCCTGGATATTGGCGACGAGCAACGCAACGTGTTTTCGGGAATCAAGAGTGCCTACCCGAACCCGGCCGAGCTCGAAGGTCGCCTGACCATGATGATCGCCAACCTGAAGCCGCGTAAAATGCGCTTCGGCATGTCTGAAGGCATGGTGATGGCTGCCGGCCCTGGCGGTGAAGAAATTTACCTGCTCAGCCCGGACAGCGGCGCCAAGCCTGGTCAACGCATCAAGTAACACCGCCCCTTTGCACCGTCTGGTGGCCTGCAGGCCACCAGACGCTGTTGATCAGTAGCCGCCCTTCCCGTCATGCCGGATAATCAGCAGCATTTGCCAAGCTGAACGATCCTGCACGCATGCTTGACCGTAACGCCCCCTATTTATCTCTGCGCATGTTGAGCGTCGCCCGGTTGCGACCCGCTGTAACTGGACTGATCACACCATGAGCCTGATTCAACGTATTGATGCATTATTGCCGCAAACTCAATGCGGAAAATGCGGCCACCCTGGCTGCAAACCCTATGCGCAAGGCATTGCCCAAGGCGAAGCCATCAACAAGTGCCCGCCTGGCGGGGCCGAGACCATCGCTGCACTGGCCAGATTGCTCAGGGTTCCCGTGCTGCAACTGGACACTGAGCGCGGCCAGGCCCCGGCGCAAGTGGCCTATATTCGCGAGGCCGAATGCATCGGCTGCACCAAATGCATTCAGGCCTGCCCGGTCGATGCCATTCTTGGCGCCGCCAAGCTGATGCACACCGTGATTGTCGATGAATGCACCGGCTGCGACCTCTGCGTAGCGCCCTGCCCGGTGGACTGCATTGAAATGCGCCCGCTGCCTGCCAATGTCATCCCGATTGTCGGTGGCCTCGCTCAAACTGCAGAGCAGTTCAGCGCCCGCAACCAGAAACGCGAGCATGCCCGCAAGCGCTATGAGCGGCGCGACGAACGCCTGCGCCGCGAAGAGCAACACCGGCAAGCCGAACGCCTTGCCCGTGCCCAGCGCCCACCTGCAGAGGCCATCAGCGGCATGCAAGCCGAAGTCGGCGGGGCAGCCAGTGATCCCCCCCATGACGCCGCGCTAAAAAAGGCCAAGGTCACCCTGGCTATGGCCCGCGCGCAACTGAACAAATCGCTCAAGGCATTCGGGCATCCCCCGACCGCCCAGCAGCAATCCCAACTGGTGATACTGCAACAGCAGTTTGAGTCTGCGCAGCAGGCACTGGCGCAACTGGAGTCAACCCCGCCAGCCTTGGCACCCGCGCCGCTCGTCAATACAGCTGAACTCAAGCGCGCCAAAATCCAGCTGGCCATGCGCCGCGCCGAACTCAAAAAAGCCATTAACCAAGCGCTTTCCAGCACCGAGCTGAGCCTTTTGACTGACGCTGTTACTCAGGCAGAGTCCAGGCTCAATGCGCTGGATCCTGGCAAGGCTTGAAAAATTCATATAAGCGCCCCACCGTTTAACAGACAGCTCTTCAGGAACGTTTTTAACCATGAACGCCGCAAAGCGCCTTGAAATATTTCGCCGGTTTCACGAAGACAATCCTGAACCTAAAACCGAACTGGCCTACACATCGCCTTTTGAACTGCTTATCGCCGTGATCCTGTCGGCACAGGCCACTGACGTCAGCGTCAACAAGGCAATGGCCAAACTGTTTCCGGTCGCCAATACCCCAGAAGCCATCTACGCTCTGGGAGTAGATGGGCTGTCGCAGTACATCAAGACCATCGGCCTGTATAACAGCAAGGCCAGGAACGTCATTGAAACCTGTCGCTTATTGATTGAGCGCCATCACAGCCAGGTCCCACAGACCCGTGAAGAGCTTGAAGCCTTACCCGGAGTAGGGCGTAAAACAGCAAACGTTGTGCTCAATACCGCGTTCCGGCAACTGGCAATGGCCGTAGACACCCATATTTTCAGGGTCAGTAACAGAACCGGTATTGCCCCCGGTAAAAACGTAGTGGAGGTCGAAAAAAACCTCATGAAATTCGTTCCAAAACCTTACCTGCTGGACGCCCATCACTGGCTCATCCTGCACGGGCGTTATGTGTGCCAGGCGCGCAAGCCACGCTGCGGCAGCTGCCGCATAGAGGACTTGTGCGATTTCAAAGAAAAAACCTCTGATGATTGAGCGATAGAGATTTTATGGACTGATCGATTGAGAAAATCTTTTTTACCCGCGTCGCGATTATCGCTATAAGGGGCGCCATTGACTGTCTTAGCCTGGAGTGAACTGAATGAGCACTGGCAAAGAAGAACTGGAAGTAGAGGAAGATTTTGCAGTCGTCGATTCGGACGAAGTCGTAGAACCTGTTGTCGAGGTTGCCAAAACCAATTTGGCCAAACGCCGCACCATTGACGCACTGCTGGAAGAAAAACGGCTCAGAAAAGAGCTGGAAGATTATGGCTACGACCTGTAACCCGCAGACACGACTATAAAAGCCTCCTGTAGCGGAGGCTTTTTATTCTGGGGGCTTTGGGTATCACATCTTCATGCCCCTCTCTTCACACCAGCCCATTGCGCTGTGCCAGCTCAATCAAATCCACAAGTGAACGGGCATTGAGTTTCAGTAAAAGTCGCGTTTTGTAGGTGCTTACCGTTTTATTGCTCAGAAACATGCCATCCGCAATTTCCTTGTTACTCTTGCCTCGCGCCAACTGCTGCAACACCATCATTTCTCGCCCAGAAAGGCGATTGACCATATCGGCTTCACTGGCATTCCCCAAGCTTGAACGCACCGAGTGCAAGGCTTGATTGGGGAAATAACTGTAACCAGACAGCACTGCCTTGATTGCACTCAACAGCTCGGTCAGGTCCTGCTGCTTGCAGACATAACCAGCTGCACCCGCCTGCATGCACCGCATGGAAAAATGACCGGGTGCTTGCGAGGTCAATACCAGCACCTTGATAGGCACTGCCGGCGTAGACAACCGTGCTATAACTTCAAGCCCGTCAAGCTTTGGTATCCCTATATCCAGAATTACAATATCAGGCGCATATTCACGCGCTAGTTGCAAAGCATCCACTCCATTATCCGTCTCGGCAATGACCTCGTAGCCATGTCGTTCCATGAGCATACGTACAGCAAGACGAATTACAGGATGATCATCCACGATCAGCACTTTATTCATGGGCCATTCCAATTTATAGCTATTCGAATTATCTGAACCAGCACCATAGCCTAGTCGTAACAGACTGGGCATAGCACCCCCCCCAAGCATTAATAACCAAAGACAATTCCTACAAATATTGAAGATTCAACCTACAGAAATCACCCATATAAATTAAAGATTCATACTTGCTCCGCAGTTGAGCCGCTGCATTCAAGGCTGCTTCTGGACCACAAAAACAAACCCCGGCATACACTAGCACTGTGTTCACCCGACCTGTAAAAAGCGCGCAAAAACAAAACCAAAGTAAAGATATAACGCGAACCCATAACTCGCCGAAAACAGACTGACCCAACTACACCACTCACCTCCAATTAGCAAAAAATACTACAAAGATCTATCAACCATCATAAAACACATAAAACCACGGAGTCACACACCAATAGTTGCCCAAACTGAAATCTACTATTTTTCGACGGGAAAATATTACAATTTCATACTTACAGAATAGGACTACAAATCATTAGGAAAATCCCCAAACATAAAATCATATCCAAACAAAACCCGGTATTCTCCAGCCAAGTGCAATACACACCAGCCAAAATAATAAGTCGACAGGGGCAGCCACAACCCGCAACTCGCCACACTCGAGCGCTTTATTGACTCACCCGACTAAAAAACTTACATATACCTACAGAAAAAACTTAACCCTTCATAAAACCCTCTGAAATGGCGACATCTTTCCTACACACAAAGCATTATTAACCAAGCAATCGTCAACGCTGTTCATCGGGCAACCTTCAAGCGCCTGCCATTGATTTGCGAGTTCAAAAAAACAGGGCTAATTTGAAAAATATTACCCGACACTCACCACACTACCGGTTCAATCGCCAGGCTTGCGTATTGCCAGCAGTGGATTCCTCGATTGCCCTATACCACCACCCACGTCTTTTTCCTGCCCACGTCACCTTTCACTTGCAGGTACGCCCATGATCAAAAACAGCATAAAAGCCAATAACCCACTCACCGTTATCGCGATTTTCTCAATGTTAACGGAGGCTTCTGCGGCAGTATCGTTGCCCTATATCGACAGTGAACATCAAAAAATATATGTCTGGTTTCTTATAGTTTTTCCAACATTGCTTATCATCTTGTTTTTCCTGACGCTGAACTTCAACAACAAAACGCTTTACACCCCTGCTGACCTGTCCAAGGCCGACCACACTCATGGGGGAGCGACACGCTCTTGCAGTCCCCCTGCGGAACAAACCCGCTTGCCTGGGGGCACAGCAATAGCCGCACAATTTTCTCCCCCCCTCCACTTTTCAGGCATCCCGTATAACGCATATAGCCCGCCAAACTTGTTATTTCTCCCCCAAGGCCACAGAGTTTATGACAGCGACCCACCCACACTCCCTGGCCCCGAGAAACCCGGTGCAACGCTCGCTGCAAAAAGTCATGCGGTCATGGAAGGAACAGAGTTTAAGAAACTTCATCTTATTGACCTGAATCATCCCCACTTGCGCGCCCCTCAGCAAAGCACCCCCGAACAGGTGCTGCACATTTATTACAAAGCCACCCGCAAGGACAAACACAACCACAAGCATGACGTACTGCTACTGCTCACCAACCAGCACTCCCACATCGCACCACAGGCCTTTAAACTGGCCATCGACAACTTCAAATATACGTCAGTCATTGCCCATACAACCATTATCAGCTACAACACCGACGCCCACAGGCTGGCCATACTCAACCCTGCCTGAGACGCTCCTCAGTGCCGCAATTCCAGGCAAAAAAAACCCCGGCCAATTGGCCGGGGTTTTTCTGTACGGGCGCGAATCAGAACAACTTGCGGCCTTTGTTTGCAGCAATGCGCATGCGCAATGCATTCAACTTGATAAAGCCGGCTGCGTCAGCCTGGTTGTAAGCGCCGCCGTCCTCTTCAAAGGTTGCGATGTTGGCATCAAACAACGACTCATCAGACTTGCGACCGGTAACAATCACATTACCTTTGTACAACTTGAGGCGAACAACACCGTTAACGTGAACCTGGGAAGCATCAATCATCTGCTGCAGCATGATGCGCTCAGGGCTCCACCAGTAGCCGGTGTAGATCAGGCTGGCGTACTTGGGCATCAACTCGTCTTTCAAGTGAGCCACTTCACGGTCCAGAGTAATCGACTCAATGGCGCGGTGAGCACGCAGCATGATGGTGCCGCCCGGGGTTTCGTAGCAACCACGGGACTTCATGCCGACATAACGGTTCTCAACGATGTCGAGGCGGCCGATGCCGTGTTCGCCACCAATGCGGTTCAACGTTGCCAAAACAGTCGCAGGTGTCATCTCAACACCGTCCAGCGCAACGATGTCGCCGTTACGGTAGGTCAGTTCCAGGTACTGCGGCTTGTCAGGAGCGTTCTCTGGAGAGACGGTCCACTTCCACATGTCTTCTTCGTGCTCGGTCCAGGTGTCTTCCAGCACACCGCCCTCGTAGGAGATGTGCAGCAAGTTGGCATCCATCGAGTACGGGGATTTTTTCTTGCCGTGACGCTCGATCGGGATTGCATGCTTTTCAGCGTAATCCATCAGCTTTTCACGCGAGAGCAAGTCCCACTCACGCCAAGGAGCAATCACCTTCACCCCTGGTTTCAATGCATAAGCGCCCAGTTCGAAACGAACCTGGTCATTACCTTTACCCGTTGCACCGTGGGAAATGGCATCTGCGCCTGTTTCGTTGGCGATTTCAATCAGGCGCTTGGCAATCAGCGGACGTGCAATGGAAGTACCCAGCAGGTACTCGCCTTCGTAAACGGTGTTGGCGCGGAACATCGGGAAAACGAAGTCACGAACAAACTCTTCGCGCAGGTCATCAATGTAGATTTCCTTGACGCCCATGGCTTGCGCCTTGGCGCGTGCAGGTTCGACCTCTTCACCCTGACCCAGGTCAGCAGTAAAGGTTACGACTTCACAGTTATAAGTATCCTGCAGCCACTTCAGGATCACCGAAGTGTCCAGGCCGCCCGAATAAGCCAGAACGACCTTGTTTACGTCCGCCATGCCATCACTCCACGGGTTGTTCGAAAAGCCGAACAGTCTACCGCCCATATCCATGAATTTACAGAGGCGCGACAGCTTAAGACGACAAAGCGACAGTTTATATCAAAGACGCGACGAGGCCGCTGCCTCAGGAAATGGCCGCAGGGTTACTGACGCCTACAGAAGGCGCAGCTTTTTCAGGCACTGGTAACCGCTCCAGCCGGACGCTAACCCGGCGATTTTTCGCACGGTTTGCCCGGCTGGTATTCGCCGCCAAGGGGTATTGCTCACCGTGGAAGCGCACCGTGATCTGCGATTCCTGCAGGCCGTTCTGCCTGAAATACTCCATAACCGCCAATGCCCGGCGTCGTGACAGTTCACGATTGGTCAGGCGATTGCCCTGGTTATCGGAATACCCGTCGAGAATGACATGGTTGACGCCAGGGTCTGCCTTCAAATAGTCGACCATGACCTGCAAGTTGGCCCGGGCCTGCGCGTCCAGTTCGGTCCCGCCTCCGGGGAAACCGATCTGGCTTTGTCTGACCTGCTCAAAGTTTTTTGGTAACAGTTTGGCGGTACAGGCCTCGTAATCGCCGTAAGCCTGGCGAAACCTGGCAGGCAGCAGGCGTACTTCCGAGACATTACCCTCACGGGAGTAATGCCTGACCAAAGGGCTGCGCCCCTCAATCAAACCGCGAAACAAATTGGCGGCCTGGGCCTGTGAACTGTTGAAAAGCACTTGCCCACGACCAATGCGCACCGAGCCCAGGTCAATATCGCCACGGCCCGGCTGCCACGGCGCGGCGGCGGCCAAGAGCTTGGCAGAGCCCTCGCCCAACATGCCGTTGTAGGTATTAAGACGAAACACAGCCTGCTCGCCTGCACGTCTTACAAAAGCGCCAGAACCAAAATCGGTGATGGGCTGAATCAGACGGCACTCGAACTTGTCACCTTCCACTTTCCATTCGATATTCTCCAACCGCGTCTGAAAAGTCAGGGCCGTGGCCGGCAGGCTGGCAAACATACTGAGCAGGATGAGATAACACTGGCGCACGGGAGGCTCCACAGGCTTGTACTGCAAAAAAACAGGCCACAGATTTACGGCATACTCATCAGCTATCGGTCAGCAATCACAAAACTTGATAGCGAGTGCCTGACAGAGTCTTTTCCGGTAGCATTCACTTCAGTTCGACCCGCCTGGAATCCCCAATGTCTGACCGCCTGACCCTGCTGCGTCCCGACGACTGGCATATACATCTTCGCGATGGTGCCGTGTTGCCTCACACTGTCGCGGATGTAGCGCGCACTTTTGGCCGCGCCATCATCATGCCAAACCTGGTACCTCCGGTGCGTAATGCTGCCGAGGCCGACGCTTATCGCCAGCGCATCCTCGCTGCTCGCCCCGCCGGCAGCAGCTTCGAGCCGCTGATGGTGCTGTACCTCACCGACCGTACCCAGCCAGAAGACATTCGCACGGCCAAGGCCAGCGGATTCGTCCATGCTGCCAAGCTGTATCCGGCAGGGGCAACGACCAACTCCGACTCCGGTGTAACCAGCATCGATGCGATCTTCCCGGTTCTGGAGGTCATGGCTGAAGTCGGCATGCCTTTGCTGATCCACGGTGAAGTCACCCGCGCCGGCGTAGACGTCTTTGACCGCGAAAAGATCTTCATCGACGAGCATATGCGCCGCGTTGTAGAGCGTTTCCCAACACTGAAAGTCGTGTTTGAGCACATCACCACCGCGGACGCGGTGCAGTTCGTCAACGAGGCTTCGGCCAACGTCGGCGCAACCATTACCGCTCATCACCTGCTGTACAACCGCAATCACATGCTGGTTGGCGGCATTCGTCCGCACTTCTACTGCCTGCCGATCCTCAAGCGCAACACCCATCAGGAAGCCCTGCTGGATGCGGCCACCAGCGGCAGCGCGAAGTTCTTCCTGGGCACCGACTCGGCACCTCACGCCCAGCATGCCAAGGAAGCCGCGTGCGGTTGCGCCGGTTGCTATACCGCCTACGCCGCCATCGAGATGTATGCCGAAGCTTTCGAACAGCGCAATGCGCTGGACAAACTGGAAGCCTTTGCCAGCTTGAATGGCCCGCGCTTCTACGGTCTGCCCGTCAGCACCGAACACATCACCCTGGTTCGCCAGGAGTGGACTGCCCCAACCAGCCTGCCTTTCGGCGCGCTGACCGTAATTCCGCTGCGCGCCGGTGAAACACTGCGCTGGCGCCTGCTGGAGGAACAGCTGTGAGTGACGACCATTATGATGACGAACACGAAGGCGGCCACGGCGGCGGACCACGCCACCCGATGGCAGAGCGCTTTCGCGGTTATCTGCCGGTCGTAATCGATGTTGAAACCGGCGGTTTCAACAGCGCTACCGATGCCTTGCTGGAAATTGCTGCCGTCACGATCGGCATGGACGAAAGAGGCTTCGTGTTCCCCGAGCACACCTACTTCCACCGTGTAGAGCCGTTTGAAGGCGCCAATATCGAAGCCGCCGCCCTGGAGTTCACCGGGATCAAGCTCGATCACCCGCTGCGCATGGCCGTCAGTGAAGAGACCGCCCTGACCGATATCTTCCGCGGTGTACGCAAGGCCCTGAAAGCCAATGGCTGCAAACGCGCCATCCTGGTGGGCCATAACAGCAGCTTCGACCTGGGCTTCCTGAATGCCGCTGTCGCGCGCCTGGACATGAAGCGCAACCCGTTCCACCCGTTCTCCAGCTTCGACACCGCGACCCTGGCTGGCCTGGCCTATGGCCAGACCGTCCTGGCAAAAGCCTGCCAGGCCGCCGACATCGATTTTGATGGACGTGAGGCACACTCGGCACGTTACGACACCGAGAAAACCGCCGAGCTGTTCTGTGGCATCGTCAACAGCTGGAAACAAATGGGCGGCTGGAAAGACTTCAACGACTGATCCTGTCGTAAAGGCTTACAGCGCAGCATAAAAAAACCGGACACTGGGTCCGGTTTTTTTATGCCTGAAACTGACGATTACAGCTGGTCAGCATTCTCGGTCAGGTAAGCAGCAACGCCTGCAGTCGAAGCAGTCATGCCCTTGTCACCTTTTTTCCAGTTGGCCGGGCAAACTTCGCCGTGCTCTTCGTGGAATTGCAGGGCATCAACCAGACGCAGCAGTTCGTCCATGTTGCGGCCCAGTGGCAGGTCATTGACGATCTGTGAGCGTACAACGCCCTTGTCGTCGATCAGGAACGCGCCGCGCAGTGCAACGCCGCCTTCGGTTTCAACGTCGTAAGCCTTGCAGATGGCGTGGTTGATGTCGGCAGCCATGGTGTATTTCACCTGGCCGATGCCGCCATTGTTCACCGGGGTGTTGCGCCATGCGTTGTGAGTGAAATGGGAGTCGATCGACACGGCAACCACTTCAACGTTACGCGCCTGGAAATCAGGGATGCGGTGATCCAGAGCGATCAGCTCGGACGGGCAAACGAAAGTGAAGTCCAGCGGGTAGAAGAACACCAGGCCATATTTGCCTTTGATGGCGGTGGACAGCGTGAAGCCGTCAACGATTTCGCCATTGCCAAGTACGGCGGCGACGGTGAAGTCTGGGGCTTGTTTGCCTACGAGTACGCTCATTGGATATCTCCTGGTGTGCTGCATGAAAATGACCGGCCATCATACACCGCTCGTCGGATCGGGCCTTAACCCTTTTTCAGGGTCCAAAAACCCGACACTCCAGACCGTTCGTCAGCACAGTGCGCAAGACCTTCAATTGAGACTCAAGGTACTTTGACAATCATTCTCGTTAACATTAAGATCTGCTCATTGAATCCCAACCAGCGATGGTTCTTATTTATGTACGTTTGCCTTTGCACTGGCGTCACCGATGGAAAAATCCGCGACGCAATCTACGACGGTTGCTGCAGCTACCGGGAAGTGCGCGAAGCGACAGGTGTTGCCAGCCAATGCGGCAAATGTGCCTGCCTGGCCAAGCAAGTGGTTCGTGAAACCCTCTCCTCGCTGCAAGCCAGCCAGGCCGTGATGAGTTTCCCGGCAGAATTTTCAGTCGCCTGATTAACGAATTCCAAAGAACCGGACATAGCGTCCGGTTTTTTTATGCCCAAAATTCAAGTGCTTAGCTTCAAGACGCGGAACACAAACATTCTTATTCCGATTAATTTTCATTTATTATTCAAATACTTAGGTTTGACAGTCTGCCAGGTGCGGATCAAACTCTGCCCTATATACAGTTAATTAAGGCAGGCCCCAGCCATGAAAGGCGACATTTCAGTTATTCAGCACCTCAACAAAATTCTCGGCAACGAACTGGTGGCAATCAACCAATACTTCCTGCATGCCCGCATGTATCAGGATTGGGGCCTGGAGAAGTTGGGCGCGCATGAGTACCACGAGTCCATCGACGAGATGAAACACGCGGACAAGCTGATCAAACGCATCCTGTTCCTGGAAGGCCTGCCAAACGTACAGGACCTGGGCAAGCTGCATATCGGCGAGCACACCAAGGAAATGCTGGAGTGTGACCTGCGCATCGAGAAGACCGGCCATGCCGACCTCAAGGCCGCCATTGCCCATTGTGAAGTTGTCGGTGACTTTGGCAGCCGCGAAATGCTCGAAGATATTCTTGAGTCGGAAGAAGAACATATCGACTGGCTGGAAACCCAGTTGGGCCTGATCGACAAAGTGGGTATTGAGAATTACCTGCAATCGCAAATGGGTGAGTAACTAATCCCCATTAAAAAGCCCCGCCCTGTTTATCACAGAGGCGGGGCTTTTTTATGCGTGTTACATAAAGACTGTAACTACGCGACTGATATCAAGCTTCAGTCTTGTTTGCAGCGGCTTTCTCGACAGCTTCTTTGATCAGAGCCTGCAAAGAACCATCGGCGGCCATTTCAGCCATGATGTCGCTACCGCCAACCAACTCACCACCTACCCACAGTTGCGGGAACGTCGGCCAGTTGGCGTACTTTGGCAGGTTGGCGCGGATTTCCGGGTTCTGCAGGATGTCCACGTAAGCGAACTTCTCGCCACAGCCCATCACTGCCTGAGCAGCCTTGGCCGAAAAGCCGCACTGCGGGGCATTCGGGGAGCCTTTCATGTAGAGCAGAATGGTGTTGTTGGCAATCTGGTCTTTAATAGTTTCGATGATATCCATGGAGCACCTCGGCTGAACTTTCCGACGCAGATGTCGGCACGGTGGCGCATTGTAACGGAAAGCCGAGCGTCACGCTCGGTCTCCCCGACAGACAATAGTCTGCCCCTCATCACTCTACAAATCCCCCCTCGCAATTGCCAAGCAGCGCTGCGGCAGTGTACAAATGGGCAGCTGAGGTAAGGCAAACTGCCTGATGTGGCTGATGCAGCGCAAGACCCGCTCACACCTCTCAACACATGACCCTTGTTGGCAAGACGCGACATTTCCTTATAAGATCGCGCCTTCCCCTATTTCGTCGCCGCGTGCGGCTTTCGCCGCAGATCTCGCCCGTTTTTCCGAAAACTCCGGCTTTGAGCATCTGCGATCGTTGCAATAAAAGGTAGTTAATGATGAGCGCAAGGCACTTTCTCTCCCTGATGGATTGCACTCCCGAAGAGCTAGTCAGCGTGATTCGTCGCGGTATCGAGCTGAAGGACCTGCGCCAGCGCAGCGTGCTGTTCGAACCTCTGAAAGGTCGCGTACTGGGCATGATTTTCGAAAAGTCATCAACCCGTACCCGCCTGTCATTTGAAGCCGGCATGATCCAGCTCGGTGGCCAGGCCATTTTCCTCTCGCCTCGCGATACCCAGCTTGGCCGCGGCGAGCCGATCGGCGATTGCGCCATCGTGATGTCGCGCATGCTCGACGCCGTCATGATCCGCACCTTCGCCCACAGCACCCTGACCGAGTTTGCGGCCAATTCCCGCGTACCGGTTATCAATGGTCTGTCGGATGATCTGCACCCATGCCAGTTACTGGCCGACATGCAAACCTTCCTTGAGCACCGCGGATCGATCAAAGGCAAAACCGTTGCCTGGATCGGCGACGGCAACAACATGTGCAACAGCTATATAGAGGCCGCCATCCAGTTTGACTTCAACCTGCGTGTGGCCTGCCCCGAAGGCTATGAGCCCAACCCCGAATTCGTGGCCCTGGCAGGCGAGCGCGTAACCATTGTGCGCGACCCGCGTGATGCCGTGATTGGCGCTCATCTGGTCAGCACTGACGTGTGGACATCGATGGGCCAGGAAGAAGAAACCGCCAAGCGCCTTGAGTTGTTCGCTCCCTACCAGGTCAACCGCGCCCTGCTCGACCTGGCGGCCGACGATGTGCTGTTCATGCACTGCCTGCCGGCGCACCGTGGCGAAGAGATCAGCCTCGACCTGCTGGACGACCCACGCTCCGTGGCTTGGGACCAGGCCGAAAACCGCCTGCATGCGCAGAAAGCGCTGCTCGAATTCCTTGTCCAACCGGCGTACCAACCCGCATGAGTCAGCCGCTATTGCTTAACCTTCGTGATCTGGCCTGTGGTTATCAGGGCCAGAGCGTGGTGCAGAACCTCAACCTGCACCTCAATGCCGGCGATATTGGCTGTCTGCTGGGCTCGTCGGGCTGTGGCAAAACCACTACCTTGCGCGCTATTGCCGGTTTTGAACCCGTACACCAGGGCGAAATCAGCCTGGCAGGCGAAGTGATCTCCAGCGCCGGCTTCACCTTGGCACCCGAGAAGCGCCGTATCGGTATGGTGTTTCAGGACTACGCCCTGTTCCCGCACCTGAGCGTGGCTGACAACATTGCCTTCGGCATTCGCAAGCATCCGAACAAAGACCGGGTGACCGAAGAGCTGCTTGAGCTGGTCAACCTCAAAAACCTCGGCAAGCGCTTCCCCCACGAGTTATCCGGTGGCCAGCAACAACGCGTTGCCCTCGCCCGCGCCCTGGCGCCCGAGCCGCAACTGTTGTTGCTGGATGAGCCGTTCTCCAACCTGGATGGCGAGCTGCGCCGCAAGCTCAGCCACGAAGTGCGCGATATCCTGAAAGCCCGTGGCACCAGTGCCATTTTGGTGACCCACGATCAGGAAGAAGCCTTCGCTGTCAGCGACCATGTTGGCGTGTTCAAGGAAGGCCGTCTTGAGCAGTGGGATACGCCCTACAACCTCTACCATGAACCTCAGACGCCCTTTGTGGCGAGCTTTATCGGCCAAGGCTACTTTATTCGCGGTCAGTTGCTCACACCCGAGTCGGTACAAACTGAACTGGGGGTCTTGCGTGGCAACCGTGCCTACACCTGGCCAACGGGCGGTGCAGTGGATGTATTGCTGCGCCCGGACGATATCGTCTACGCACCCGACAGCGATTTGAAAGCGCGGATCATCGGCAAGACCTTCCTCGGCGCGTCGACCCTGTATCGCCTGCAACTGCCCACAGGCAGCCAGCTGGAGTCGATTTTCCCGAGCCATGCCGACCACTTGCCGGGAACGGACGTAGGCATTCGCGTGGCCGCCGAGCACCTGGTCATGTTTCAAACCAGCGGCAGCATCGCGGCGCAAATTCCTCAATCCGAATCAGGTGTAAGGCGTTTCAGCGCAGCGCATTAAAAACCAGTGGTAGCGCTTACGCCCTGCCTACTTCTGCGAACGTTGCCTGCGTGTGCTCTGCCAGCACCGCAGGCGCCAGTTCCACCTCAAGCCCGCGTCGTCCGGCGCTGACATAAATAGTCGAAAAGCCCTCGGCACTTTTATCAATAAAAGTACGCAGGCGCTTCTTTTGCCCCAGCGGGCTGATCCCGCCCAGCAGATACCCGGTTGCTCGCTGAGCAGCCGCAGGGTCGGCCATTTCGACTTTCTTCACCCCGGCAGCATGGGCCAGCGCTTTCAGATCAAGACTTCCGACGACCGGTACAACAGCCACCAGCAACTCGCCCTTTTCACTGCTGGCCAACAGCGTCTTGAACACGTGTGCCGGCTCCAGCCCGAGCTTCTCTGCAGCCTCAAGGCCATAGGAAGCCGCCTTGGGGTCATGTTCATAGCTATGTACCCGATGTTCGGCGCGAACTTTTTTCAGCAGATCCAGCGCAGGCGTCATGGCAGCTCCAGTCTTGAATGAGTGTAGGAAAACCGATGGTCAATTTTAGGCTATTAACCGGTAAAAAGGCGCTGGCACGGGGCTTTGCGGCGTATTTTTAGCTGAAACGTTGCAAGCACGCCTACCAATTTGTAGTGTTTTCTTACATAAAAACCAATACCAAATCACGCTTCTGTAGTCAGAATATGAATGCCCGTTCACTTTCGACCTTTGACAGCAGTGTTTCTTGTCTATATTTTTTCGAATCTGAATATACTCACACGACTTTGCCTGACCGCATAAAATGCCAAAACGCAACGTACGGTCCTGGCTCAGACGCACTGCCACCCTGATTGATGACGTCAAAAAACAACAATAACGAGGTTTTACATGTCGACTGCATCGCAGCACCCCACACTTTCAGGCCAGTGCCTGGCCGAGTTTCTCGGCACCGCACTTTTGATCTTCTTCGGTACCGGTTGCGTTGCAGCCCTCAAGGTCGCGGGCGCAAGTTTTGGCTTATGGGAAATCAGCATCATCTGGGGCATTGGCGTCAGCATGGCGATTTACCTGACGGCAGGCGTTTCCGGGGCACACCTGAACCCGGCAGTCAGCATCGCGCTGTGCCTGTTCACCGACTTTGAAAAACGCAAACTGCCTTTCTACATCCTTGCCCAGGTCGCGGGAGCCTTCTGCGCTGCGGCGTTGGTTTACACGCTCTACAGCAACCTGTTCTTCGATTACGAACAAGCCCACCAAATGGTTCGCGGCAGTCAGGAAAGCCTAGAATTGGCGTCGGTATTCTCCACCTACCCTCACCCATCGCTGACAACCCTGCAGGCCTTCCTCGTCGAGGTCGTGATTACCGCTATCCTTATGGGCGTCATCATGGCCCTGACCGATGACAAGAACGGCTTGCCGCGCGGTGCCCTGGCGCCGTTGCTGATCGGCTTGCTGATCGCGGTCATCGGCAGCTCGATGGGGCCACTGACCGGTTTTGCGATGAACCCTGCGCGTGATTTCGGACCAAAGCTGATGACTTTCTTCGCTGGCTGGGGTCAAGTTTCGTTCACCGGCGGGCGCGATATTCCTTATTTCCTGATTCCGATTTTTGCACCGATTGTTGGCGCCTGCCTGGGCGCAGCGATCTATCGCGGGCTGATTGCCCGCCACTTGCCTGATGTAGCCCCTGCGGCTGCAGCCACCGAGACTGCAGCACAGGTGAAAACCCAGGCATCCTGACACCCGATCATGAAACGGGGCGCCCAAGACCTACTGCCCGTTACTTGTCGGGCGCCCGCAACCTCCCTCATTCTGCAAGGCACTTCCAAATGACCGATATTCAGAATAAGAACTACATTATTGCGCTGGACCAAGGCACCACCAGTTCGCGAGCGATCATCTTTGATCGTGACGCCAACGTGGTGTGTACGGCGCAACGCGAATTCCAGCAGCACTACCCGCAACCGGGCTGGGTCGAACACGACCCGATGGAAATCTTCGCCACCCAAAGCGCGGTCATGGTCGAGGCCCTGGCCCAGGCCGGCCTGCATCACGACCAGGTTGCCGCCATCGGCATTACCAACCAGCGTGAGACCACTGTGGTCTGGGACAAGGAAAGCGGTCGCCCGATCTACAACGCCATCGTCTGGCAGTGCCGTCGCAGTACCGAAATTTGCGAACAGCTCAAGCGCGACGGCCACGAGCAATACATCAGCGACACCACTGGCCTGGTAACCGACCCGTACTTCTCCGGCACCAAACTGAAGTGGATCCTCGACAACGTCGAAGGCAGCCGCGAGCGCGCACGCAAGGGCGAATTGCTGTTCGGCACCGTCGACAGCTGGCTGATCTGGAAATTTACCGGCGGCAAAACCCACGTTACCGACTACACCAACGCCTCACGCACCATGCTCTTCAACATCCATACCCTGGAGTGGGATGCCAAGATGCTGGAGGTGCTGGATATCCCGCGCGAAATGCTGCCGGAAGTGAAGTCGTCTTCCGAAATCTACGGCCGCACCAAAAGCGGTATCGCCATTGGCGGTATTGCCGGCGACCAGCAGGCTGCACTGTTTGGCCAGATGTGCGTCGAGCCGGGCCAGGCCAAAAATACCTACGGCACTGGCTGCTTCCTGCTGATGAACACCGGCGCCAATGCTGTCAAATCGACCCACGGCATGCTGACCACCATCGCCTGCGGCCCACGCGGCGAAGTTGCCTACGCCCTGGAAGGCGCCGTGTTCAACGGCGGTTCCACCGTGCAATGGCTGCGTGACGAACTGAAGATCATCAACGACGCCCACGACACCGAGTACTTCGCCAACAAAGTCAAAGACAGTAACGGCGTGTATCTGGTACCTGCCTTCACCGGCCTCGGCGCTCCCTACTGGGACCCGTATGCCCGTGGCGCGCTGTTCGGCCTGACTCGCGGCGTACGCGTTGATCACATTATTCGTGCAGCACTGGAGTCGATTGCCTACCAGACCCGCGACGTTCTGGACGCCATGCAACAGGATTCCGGTGAACGCCTCAAAGCCCTGCGTGTGGACGGTGGCGCCGTGGCCAACAACTTCCTGATGCAATTCCAGGCCGACATCCTCGGCACTCAGGTTGAGCGCCCACAAATGCGTGAAACCACAGCATTGGGTGCTGCGTACCTGGCCGGTCTGGCCTGCGGTTTCTGGGGCAGCCTGGATGAATTGCGCGGCAAGGCGGTTGTTGAGCGCGAATTCGAACCTGCACTCGACGAAGCCAGCAAAGAGAAGCTCTATGCCGGCTGGAAAAAGGCCGTGAGCCGTACCCGCGACTGGGAACCCCACGAAGAAAGCAACTAAGTACGTGCAATGACAACTGCGGGCGCCCTGGGCGCCCGCAGTTGCTTGAGGCACCTGCGAGTAGCAGGCGGCGCATTCCTGCGGCATCATGGGTGAATTTGCTTCGCCGCCCAAAGGAAACTCCATGAATCTGCCTCCACGCCAACAGCAGATCCTCGAACTCGTTCGCGAGCGCGGTTATGTCAGCATCGAGGAAATGGCCCAGTTGTTCGTTGTCACGCCGCAGACCATTCGCCGAGACATCAACCAACTGGCAGAAGCCGACCTGTTGCGCCGTTACCACGGCGGGGCGGCCTATGACTCCAGCGTTGAAAACACTGCCTACGCCATGCGCGCCGACCAGATGCGCGATGAAAAACGTCGCATCGGCGAAGCCATCGCCGCCCAGATTCCTGACCACGCCTCGATCTTCATCAATATCGGCACCACCACCGAGTCGATTGCCCGGGCGCTGCTCAACCACAGCCACCTGAAAATCATCACCAACAACCTGCATGTTGCGTCGATCCTGAGCGCAAAAGACGATTTCGAAGTGCTGATCGCCGGCGGCAATGTACGCCGCGATGGCGGTATCGTGGGTCAGGCCAGCGTCGACTTTATCAACCAGTTCAAGTTCGATTTCGCCCTGGTGGGTATTAGCGGTATCGATTCCGACGGCAGCCTGCTGGACTTTGACTACCAGGAAGTACGGGTTTCCCAGGCGATTATCGCCAATGCCCGACAAACCATCCTGGCAGCGGACTCCAGCAAGTTTGGCCGCAATGCGATGGTTCGCCTTGGCCCGATCACCCTGATCGATTGCCTGGTCACTGACCAGCCGCCCGTGCCGGAACTAGTGCAACTGCTGGCCCAAAACAAGATCCGCCTGGAAGTGGTGTAAGCCTCCCGCGCCTGCCCCTGTGGGAGCGGGCTTGCTCGAGATGGCATCAGCGCAATCTGACAGGTGAATCGCAGCGCCTGCATCGCGAGCAAGCCCGCTCCCACACAATCAATGCTTTCGCACTAAAATGTTCGAAATTCTTCCTTTAACCCCCCTTCGATGAGTTTTTTCAATCGAAGGGTGCTGGCTGTGCGCGCCTTAATCCGCTAATATTTTCGAAAATGAACATTAATGTTCACATTCAAATATGCGTAAAGAACGCGAGGCCACTCCATGCCCCTGACCACCTTGCCTGCCACTCCCCTCGCTGAGGTCTACGACGTTGCCGTTATTGGCGGCGGAATCAATGGCGTCGGGATTGCGGCAGACGCAGCCGGTCGCGGCCTGTCTGTGTTCCTTTGCGAAAAGGACGACCTGGCCAGCCACACTTCCTCGGCCAGCAGCAAGCTGATCCACGGTGGCCTGCGTTACCTTGAGCATTACGAATTTCGCCTGGTGCGCGAAGCCCTGGCCGAACGCGAAGTGCTGCTGGCCAAGGCCCCGCATATCGTCAAGCCGATGCGTTTTGTCCTGCCGCACCGCCCGCACCTGCGCCCGGCGTGGATGATCCGTGCCGGGTTGTTCCTTTATGACCACCTGGGCAAGCGCGAAAAACTCGCAGGTTCCACCAGCCTCAAGTTCGGCGCCGACAGCCCGTTGAAAGCAGAAATCACCAAAGGCTTTGAATACTCCGATTGCTGGGTAGATGACGCACGCCTGGTAGTACTCAACGCAATGGCTGCGCGAGAAAAAGGCGCCCATGTTCACACCCAGACGCGCTGCGTCGGTGCGCGTCGTAACAAAGGGCTGTGGGAATTGAATCTGGAGCGCGCTGATGGCAGCCTGTTTTCCATTCGCAGCAAAGCCCTGGTCAATGCTGCCGGCCCTTGGGTCGCCAAGTTCATCAAGGACGACCTGAAGCTGGATTCACCGTACGGTATCCGCCTGATCCAGGGCAGCCACCTGATCGTGCCCAAACTGTATGACGCACCCAATGCCTTTATCCTGCAGAACGAAGACCAGCGGATTGTGTTCACCATTCCGTATATGGATCAGTTCACCATCATCGGCACGACCGACCGCGAGTACACCGGCGACCCAGCCAAGGTCAGCATCACCGAGGAAGAAACCGACTACCTGCTCAATGTGGTCAATGCCCACTTCAAGCAGCAAGTGAGTCGCAGCGACATTTTGCGCACCTACTCCGGTGTGCGCCCGCTGTGCAATGACGAGTCCGACAACCCTTCGGCCGTGACCCGCGACTACACCCTCGCATTGTCTGGCGCACAGGGCGAAGCCCCGCTGCTGTCGGTGTTTGGTGGCAAGCTGACCACCTACCGCAAGCTGGCCGAGTCGGCCATGGCCCAACTGACGCCGTACTTTACCCAGATCAAGCCAAGCTGGACCGCCAGCGCCACCCTGCCGGGCGGCGAGAACATGACCACGCCAAAAGCCCTGGGCGAGGCCCTTGTCAGCAAGTACAGCTGGCTGGATGCCGCGATTGCCAAACGCTGGGCAATCACCTATGGCAATCGCTCCTGGAGCTTGCTGGAGGGCGCGCAAAGCCTGAGCGATCTGGGTGAGCACATCGGCAGTGGTCTCTACAGCCGTGAAGTCGACTACCTGTGCAACCAGGAATGGGCGCTGGATGCACAGGACATCCTGTGGCGCCGCACCAAGCTGGGCCTGTTCACCACCGCAGAAGAGCAGGCGCATTTGAGCCAGTACATGGCCACCCTTGACCTGAAACACCGCAAGGTACAGGCCGCTTAAGCCGCGTTTACATGGCCTGCAGGCGTGCACCCGCTCCTGCAGGCCTTCATGGCTCCCCCCCGCATTTCATTCGGTTTTCCGAACGCACTACCCCTCAATGATTCGGCTTTCCGGCCCGAGCATGTCGGCCCGACCCTGATTAAAAAATATAACTCTTTTAAAATCATAAACTTAGACTTAAGTTTCGGGTCTGGCACGACTCATGCTCTACACTCAGAGCCGAATGCTTAAACAGAGCGTTTAGCCTGTTGAGACGTTCTGAGTACAAAAGGGCCCACAAACGGGTTCAATAAAAAAAACAATGTCGAGGAAACATCGATGCGCATCGTTCCGCAACTTTTGGGCGCAGCAATTGCTGCAGCTCTGATTAGCACTCCAGTTTTTGCAGCCGAATTGACCGGCACACTGAAGAAAATCAAAGAATCCGGCACCATCACCCTTGGGCATCGTGACTCCTCCATTCCGTTCTCCTACATCGCGGACGCATCCGGCAAGCCGGTTGGCTACTCCCACGATGTACAGCTGGCAATCGTTGAAGGGCTGAAAAAACAGCTCGACATGCCGGACCTGAAAATCAAGTACAACCTGGTTACCTCCCAGACCCGCATCCCGCTCGTGCAGAACGGCACCGTTGACGTTGAGTGCGGCTCCACCACCAACAACGTTGAACGCCAGCAACAAGTCGACTTCTCGGTCGGCATCTTCGAGATCGGCACACGCCTGCTGTCCAAAAAGGACTCGCCTTACAAGGACTTCGCTGACCTGAAAGGCAAGAACGTCGTGACCACCGCCGGCACCACCTCCGAGCGCATCCTCAAGGCGATGAACGCCGACAAGCAGATGGGCATGAACGTGATCTCGGCAAAAGACCACGGTGAAGCCTTCAACATGCTGGAGTCGGGCCGTGCTGTCGCGTTCATGATGGACGACGCCCTGCTGGCAGGTGAAATGGCCAAGGCCAAGAAGCCAACCGACTGGGCCGTGACCGGCACTCCACAGTCTTACGAAATCTATGGTTGCATGCTGCGCAAGGGCGACCCGGACTTCAAAAAGGCCGTGGATGACGCCATCGTTGCCTATTACAAGTCGGGCAAGATCAACGACACCTACAAAACCTGGTTCGAGTCGCCAATCCCGCCAAAGGGCCTGAACCTGATGTTCCCCATGAGCGATGAGCTCAAGGCGTTGATTGCCAACCCTACCGACAAGGCAGCAGACGACAAGCCGGCTGAAGAAAAGAAATCCTGATTTCAGCCGTCTGAAACTCCCGGGCGCGAGCCATTGCGCCCGGGGGTGTCGACCACCTTTGGACTAAGCTTCTTATTGCATTAGAGAGCACTCGAACCGCTGGTTATCGAGCGGGTTTTGTGTGCCCGGCGACCCTGCCGGGTGAGAACGGATTCCCTGCAGCAAGTGCTTGTTTATAGACCCACCTGAGGGGAGACCCTGCATGAATTACAACTGGGACTGGAGCGTGTTCTTCAAGTCCACCGGCGTAGGCAGCGAGACGTATCTCGACTGGTTTATTTCCGGCCTGGGCTGGACCATCGCTATTGCTGTTGTCGCCTGGATTGTCGCGCTGATCCTGGGTTCGCTGCTGGGCGTGATGCGCACCCTGCCGAACCGCTTTATCGCGGGCATTGCCACGGTTTATGTCGAAATTTTCCGTAACGTTCCGCTGCTGGTGCAGCTGTTTATCTGGTACTTCCTGGTGCCCGATCTGCTGCCGCCCAACCTGCAGGAATGGTACAAACAGGACCTCAACCCGACCACCTCGGCCTACCTGAGCGTTGTCGTGTGCCTGGGCCTGTTCACCGCCGCACGGGTTTGCGAGCAGGTACGCACCGGTATCGAGGCGCTGCCGCGCGGCCAGGAAGCTGCGGCCCGCGCCATGGGTTTCAGCATGGCGCAGATCTACTGGAACGTGCTGCTGCCCCAGGCCTACCGGATCATCATCCCGCCGCTCACCTCAGAGTTCCTCAACGTGTTCAAGAACTCGTCCGTGGCCTCGCTGATCGGTTTGATGGAACTGCTGGCACAAACCAAGCAGACCGCCGAGTTCTCCGCCAACCTGTTTGAAGCCTTCACCCTGGCCACACTGATCTACTTCACCTTGAACATGAGCCTGATGTTGCTGATGCGCCTGATCGAGAAAAAAGTAGCCGTACCCGGCCTTATGTCTCTGGGGGGCAAATAATGGACTTCTTCGATTTCAGCGGGATTGTCCCTGCCCTGCCTGGCCTGTGGAACGGCATGGTCATGACCCTCAAGCTGATGGTCATGGGCGTAGTCGGTGGCGTGGCGCTGGGTACCGTACTGGCCCTGATGCGCTTGTCGTCAAGCAAGTGGATGGCCAACCTGGCCGGCGCTTATGTGAACTATTTCCGTTCGATTCCGCTGCTGCTGGTGATTACCTGGTTCTACCTGGCGGTACCGTTCGTGCTGCGCTGGATCACCGGCAAGGACACCCCGATCGGGGCTTTCGAGTCGTGCCTGGTCGCATTCGTGATGTTCGAAGCGGCGTACTTCTGCGAAATCGTTCGTGCTGGCGTACAGGCCATCCCGAAAGGCCAGATGGGTGCCGCCAAGGCCCTGGGCATGAGTTACGGCCAGGCCATGCGCCTGATCATCCTGCCCCAGGCCTTTCGCAAAATGACCCCGTTGCTGCTGCAACAGAGCATCATCCTGTTCCAGGACACCTCGCTGGTGTACACCGTAGGCCTGGTGGATTTCCTCAATGCCTCGCGTTCCAGTGGCGACATCATCGGCCGCTCCAATGAGTTCCTGATCTTCGCCGGTCTGGTGTATTTCATCATCAGCTTTTCCGCCTCGCTGCTGGTCAAGCGTCTGCAAAAAAGGTTTGCCGTATGATCTCGATCAAGAACATCAACAAGTGGTACGGGGACTTCCAGGTACTGACCGATTGCAGTACCGAAGTCAAAAAAGGCGAAGTGGTTGTAGTCTGCGGGCCGTCCGGCTCGGGCAAATCGACCCTGATCAAGTGCGTCAACGCCCTTGAACCGTTCCAGAAAGGCGACATCGTGGTTGACGGCACATCCATTGCCGACCCGAAGACCAACCTGCCAAAGCTGCGCTCGCGGGTTGGCATGGTGTTCCAGCACTTCGAGCTGTTCCCGCACATGACCATCACCGAAAACCTGACCATTGCCCAGGTCAAGGTATTGGGCCGCAGCAAGGCCGAAGCCACCAAAAAAGGCCTCGAGCTGCTGGAACGCGTCGGGCTGTCGGCACACGCCCACAAGCACCCAGGCCAGCTTTCCGGTGGTCAGCAGCAGCGAGTAGCGATTGCCCGCGCCCTGGCCATGGACCCGATCGTCATGCTGTTTGACGAACCTACCTCGGCCCTCGACCCGGAAATGGTCAACGAAGTGCTCGACGTGATGGTGCAACTGGCCAACGAAGGCATGACCATGATGTGCGTGACCCACGAAATGGGGTTTGCGCGCAAGGTGGCCAACCGGGTGATCTTTATGGACCAGGGCAAAATCGTCGAAGACTGTGAGAAAGAAGAGTTCTTCGGTGATGTATCGGCCCGCTCCGAGCGTGCCCAGCACTTCCTCGCCAAGATCCTGCAACACTAAACACCCGCTCAGCTCCCACCGGCTTGGGTGGGAGCGGGCTTGCTCGCGATGGCAGCGATCCTGTTTAACTGATCAACCGCGCCGCTCCCATCGCGAGCAAGCCTGCTCCCAGTGGATCTCCGTGAACGGTCAACCACTGCACAGTGGTTGACTCAAGGCATCTGTGATGAAATGCGACCCCACTCTTTATCGCGGTGCTCCGCCCTCACTTGCCGTGAAACCCCGTCTGCTCCGTCATTTCCTGCTGCCGCTGCTGATCATCCTGCTGACGATCGGCCTGGGTTACGCGGGCTATCGCATCAGTGAACACTTCGGTATTCGCACCCTGAGCGAAACCGGCGAACGCCAGTTGGAACTGCATGCCCGCACCGTCGAGAGTGAACTGGGCAAATACACCTACCTGCCCAGCCTGCTGGAGCTGGAATCCAGCGTCTCGCGCTTGCTGGCCGACCCCTCCGTGCAGAACCGGGTCACCGTCAATCAATACCTCGAAGGCCTCAACCGCCGCAGCCGCAGCCGGGCCATCTATGTGCTCGACACCACTGGCCGCGTAATGGCCACCAGCAACTGGCGGGATACCGACAGTTACCTGGGTGAAGACCTGTCATTTCGCGCCTACTTCCAGGATGCCGTGCGCGGCCAGCCCGGACGTTTCTATGGCATCGGCAGTACCTCGGGCGAACCCGGCTACTACCTGGCCCACGGCCTTGAAGAGCAGGGCAAGATCATTGGCGTGGCCGTGATCAAGGTGCGCCTCGAGGCCCTTGAAGAACGCTGGCAACGCGCCCGTCTCGAAGCCTACGTCAGCGACGAGAACGGCATCATCATTCTGTCCAGCGACCCGACCCGGCGGCTCAAGTCAATCCGCCCGCTCAGCGCCGACACCAAGGAGCGCCTGGCCCGCAGCCTGCAGTATTACTGGTGGCCACTTAACGAGCTGGAGCCGCTGGAGCGGGAAAACCTGGCCGACGGTGTCGAAAAAGTCACCTTCGCCAGCAGCAGCGAAGTGGTGACTGACCACCAGGAAGTCAGCTACCTGGCGCAAAACCGCAGGCTTAACGACACCCCCTGGGACATCACCCTGCTCACCCCCCTGCAGGACCTGCGCCGTGAAGCGGCGAATCAGGGAACCCTGGTGGCGGTGGCCTTTGCCTTGCTGGCCTTTTTGCTGATTGCCTGGAACGAGCGGCGCAAAGTGATCGCCACCCGCCTGGCCGCACGCGAAGCCCTGCAAGAGGCCAACAACCAGCTGGAACGCAAGATCACCGAACGCACTACCCACCTGCGCGCCAGCAACGAACGGCTCAAGGGGCAGATTCGCGAACGGCGCCAGGCTGAAGACACGCTGCGCCGTGCCCAGGATGAACTGGTGCAGGCAGGCAAACTGGCCGCCATCGGGCAAATGTCCACCAGCATTGCCCATGAACTGAACCAGCCGCTGGCAGCCTTGCGCACGCTGTCAGGCAATACCGTACGCTTTCTTGAACGGGGCGATCTCAAGGTTGCCGCAGACAACCTCAGCACCATCAACAATCTGGTCGACCGCATGGGGCGTATCACCGCCAACCTGCGTTCATTTGCCCGCCGTGGCGACGATCAAGGCCAGGCCAGCCTGGGCAAGGCTGTCGACGCCGCCCTTCAACTGCTTGCCAGTCGCCTGGAAGAGTCGGGAGTGCAACTGCATCGCGACTTTACTGATGTGCAGCTCAAAATTGATCAGACCCGGCTTGAGCAGATCCTGGTCAACCTGATTGGCAATGCCCTGGACGCCATGCAGGGCCAGGCTACGCCGCCGCAACTGTGGCTGACGGGAGAATTCAGCGACGCCAAATACCGCCTGCGTGTGCGCGATAACGGCCCCGGCATCGAGCCGCAAGCACGCAAGCATCTTTTCGAACCCTTTTTCACCACCAAACCCGGCGAACAGGGCCTTGGCCTTGGCCTGACCTTGTCGGCCAGCCTGGCCGCTGCTGCCGGCGGCAGCCTGAGCGTCGAGTTCCCGGTCATTGGTGGTGTCGCATTTGTCCTTCTTTTACCGCTGGTGCAACCCGCCAAGGCCGAGCCGATATGAATAACGACCTGACCGTCCTGATTGTTGAAGACGATCCCCATGTTCTGCTCGGCTGCCAGCAGGCGCTGGCACTCGAAGATATTCGCAGCGAAGGCGTCGGCAGTGCCGAACAGGCCCTGGCGCTGGTGGGCGATAACTTTCCCGGCATCGTTATCAGTGACATTCGCTTGCCCGGGATGGACGGTCTTGAGCTGCTCAAGCAGCTCAAGGGCCGCGACCGCACCCTGCCGGTGGTACTGATTACCGGGCACGGCGACATTTCCATGGCCGTTGGGGCCATGCGTGATGGCGCCTATGACTTCATGGAAAAACCGTTTTCGCCCGAGCGCCTGGTGGACGTGGCCAGACGTGCGCTGGAGCAACGCAGCCTGGCGCGGGAAGTCTGGTCGCTGCGCCGTCAGCTGGCCGAGCGCGACTCCCTGGAGGGACGCATAATCGGTCGCTCGCCAGCCATGCAACAATTGCGCGAATTGATCGCCAACGTCGCCGATACCTCGGCCAACGTGCTGATTGAAGGCGAAACCGGCACCGGCAAGGAGCTGGTTGCCCGCTGCCTGCACGACTTCAGCCGCCGCCAGCCCCAGCAGTTTGTCGCCCTGAACTGCGGCGGCCTGCCAGAAAACCTGTTTGAAAGCGAAATTTTCGGCCACGAAGCCAATGCCTTTACCGGCGCTGGTAAACGCCGTATCGGCAAGATCGAACACGCCCATGGCGGTACGCTGTTTCTCGACGAAGTCGAAAGCATGCCCCTCAACCTGCAGATCAAACTGCTGCGGGTATTGCAGGAGCGCACCCTGGAGCGCCTGGGCTCCAACCAGAGCATCGACGTTGACTGCCGGGTGATCGCGGCGACCAAGTCCGACCTCGACCAACTGAGCAAGGCCAGCCAGTTTCGCAGCGACCTGTATTACCGCCTGAACGTGGTCACACTGGAGCTGCCACCGTTGCGCGAACGTCGCGAAGACATCCTGCAACTGTTCGAGTACTTCCTGCAGCAATCGTCCCTGCGATTCGACCGCACCGCCCCTGAGCTGGACAACCAGACGGTCTCCAGCCTGATGAGCCACGACTGGCCGGGCAATGTGCGCGAACTGCGCAACGTGGCCGAGCGCTTCGCCCTGGGCCTGCCTGCTTTCAAAAAACCGGGCAGTAACGCTGCCCAGGGCCTGGGGTTTTCCGAGGCGGTGGAGGCCTTTGAACGCAACCTGCTCACCGATGCCCTGCAACGCAGCGGCGGCAACCTGACCCAGGCCAGCCAGGAGCTGGGCATGGCCAAGACCACCCTTTTCGACAAAGTCAAAAAATACGGGCTGACACACTAATGGACCTGATACTCAAAGCGGCCCTGGGCGCTGGCGTGGTGATCATTCTGGCGATGCTGGCCAAGACCAAAAACTACTACATTGCCGGCCTTGTGCCGCTGTTCCCGACCTTTGCCCTGATTGCCCACTACATTGTCGGCAAAGGCCGATCGGTGGACGACCTGAAAACCACCATTGTCTTCGGCATGTGGTCGATCATTCCCTACTTTGTTTACCTTGCCGCGCTGTATGTACTGGTCGACCGCATGCGCCTTGAAGCGTCATTGGCGCTGGCCGCGGTGGCCTGGCTGATGGCGGCGACGGTACTGGTCAGTGTGTGGGTGCGCTTGCACTGACAGCCACCCCATCACCTGCGGGGCAGCGTTAGAACTTGTAACTCACTGCCGTTTGTACTGCTCCCTGATTCACCTCCCCGACCTCTTTGACAATGCTGCTCTGCGCCGCCGAACCCAGCAGATGGGTCAAGCCGGCGCTGGCCACCAATGACCAGTGTGGCGCCAACGGGATATTAACGTTCTGGGTCAGGGTCAAACTCTGAAAGCCACCCCCCGCCTTGCAGGCTGAAATACCCGACGCTTGCGCCTCACTGTCACTCACAGCAAAGAATGTCGACATCTGCCGCCCATCCGCAAAGTGCGCTGCCAACTGGCTGCTGCCGACAATGCCCCGCCCCAACGGGTAGCCCAACTCCCCGCCCACCTGCCCCAACAACCCGCCCTGACCGCCTGCACCACCCACTGCCTGGCCAAGCTGCGCGTACACACGCCAATACTCGGCAGGGCTGTACTGCACAAAGCCGCCGACCTGCGCCATGTCCGGCACATCACGCAACCCGCGCAACGAACCATTGGCATTGCGGCCCGACAGGTAGTTGAGAAACGGCCCCGCGCTCCAGCCATCAACCTTCAGGGCGCTCCAGGTCAGGCCATCATCGGTATCGAGGCTGACATCCCCCCAGTCCACATCGAAGTACGGCAGCGGCACTGTCTGATAGCGACTGCCACTGGGATCGTAGGGCTGATAGCCAAGCCCAACCCCCGCCTCACCACGCGGGCCGTCCGCAGCATGGGCACCGGCCCCCAACACTGCGAGCAACAAAAAAGCACAGACAGAGGTTTTCATGGCCAGGGTTCCACAGGGATTCATGCGCGCATCAATCCCTTTTTCATACGCTTTGCGCAAGCACTGATGTTGTTTGTAGCAAGCTACAAATTTTGTAGCTTCACCCGCCGAAATATTCGTGAAAGCCCGTAAACAGGGGGCCTGGCCGATTGGCACAGTCAATGCAATGACCTGTCGCAAGCGCAAAAAGGCGCGTCTTTTCGACAGGACAATGCAGATGATGCAATGGCATATCGTGTGTGATTTCGACGGGACCATTACCCGCACCGACGTCATCGACAACATTCTTCAACGCTTCGCCGCCCCCGACTGGGAAGCGATTGAAGAACAATGGCTGCAGGGTGAAATCGGCTCGCGGGAATGCCTCAGTCGCCAGCTGTCGCTGGTCAAGGCTACGCCGGCCGAGCTGCTGGCCTATTTCGACACGGTCGAGATTGACCCCGACTTCCCGGATTTCGTCGACCACGTGATTGGCCTGGGCGCCTCCCTCGAAGTGGTCAGCGACGGCATCGAGCAAGGTATCGCCCGCATCCTGGCTCGCAACTATGTGAGCCTGCTGCCGATCCTGGCCAATCGCCTGCGCCAGGTCGACCACAACAGCTGGCGCATCGACTTCCCCTATTCCAGCGACGCCTGCCGCGCGGCCTCGGGCAACTGCAAATGCAAGTCCACCCCCGGCGGCAAACGCGTACTGGTTATCGGCGATGGCCGCTCCGACATGTGCGTGGCCGCCAGCGCCGATTTCGTCTTTGCCAAGGACAGCCTGGCCGAGCACTGCGAGCGCAATGGCATCCCTTACGCGCGCTTCGACTCATTCGCCGAACTCCCGGCCCTGCTCGCCAAATTGCCGAGCCACGCCGCCAACGCTCCCCACTATTCTCGTGAACAGCAGGAACTCTTCAATCATGTCTGATATTCGAATCGCTACCCCTGAAGACCAGATTCTTCTGGAAAAAGAAGCCAAGTATTGCTCCTACGGCGACACCGTTCACTACATCGAACCGCCACGTATTTTCAGCCGCTGCGAAGGTTCCTACGTCTGGGACACCGAAGACCAGGCCTACCTCGACCTGCAAATGTGGTACTCGGCGGTCAACTTCGGCTATTCCAACCCGCGCCTGAACAACGCCCTGAAACAACAGATCGACACCCTGCCGCAGATCGCCAGCCAGTACCTGCACAAGGGCAAGATCGAGCTGTCGGAGCGCATCGCGGTCGACGCCAAGAACAAGTTCGGCCTCGACGGTCGCGTGCATTTCAACGTCGGCGGCTCGCAGTCCATCGAAGACTCGCTCAAGGTGGTGCGTAACGCCAGCAACGGTAAAAGCCTGATGTTCGCCTTCGAAGGCGGCTACCACGGCCGTACCCTCGGCGCCTCGTCGATCACCTCCAGCTACCGCTACCGTCGGCGCTACGGCCACTTTGGCGAGCGCGCCAATTTCATCCCGTTCCCGTACCACTTCCGTGGGCCAAAAGGCATGACCAAGGAAGAATACGGCAGCCACTGTGTGCAGCAATTCGCCCGCCTGTTCGAGACCGAATACAACGGTGTGTGGGACCCGAAAGTCGGCCAGAGCGAATACGCAGCGTTCTACGTCGAACCGATCCAGGGCACCGGCGGCTATGTGATTCCGCCGATGAACTTCTACAGCGAACTCAAGCACGTGCTGGATCAGCACGGCATCCTGATGGTGGTCGATGAAATCCAGATGGGCTTCTGGCGCACCGGCAAGCTGTGGTCGATCGAGCACTTCGACGTCAAGCCCGACGTGATCGTGTTCGGCAAGGCGCTGACCAACGGCCTCAACCCGCTGGGCGGCATCTGGGCGCGTGAAGAGCTGATCAACCCGAAAGTATTCCCGCCAGGCTCGACCCACTCCACGTTCGCCTCCAACCCGCTGGGTACCGCTGTGGGCCTGGAAATGTTCAAGATGACCAGCGAAGTCGACTATGGCGCGATGGTCATGGCCAAGGGCAAATACTTCCTCGACGGCCTGCAAGACCTGCAGAAACGTTACCCGATCATTGGCGACGTCGACGGTCTGGGCCTGGCCCTGCGCTGCGAAATCTGCGGCCCGGACGGTTTCACCCCGGACAAGGCGACCCTCGACTTTATGGTTGAAGAAGGCATGAAGGGCGACATCGAAATCGACGGCAAGCGCCTGGGCCTGATTCTTGACGTGGGCGGCTATTACAAAAACGTGATCACCCTGGCACCGTCGCTGGAAATCAGCTACGCCGAAATCGACCTGGGCATCGCCCTGCTCGATCGCCTGCTGGCCCGGGCCATGAAACGATGAACAGCGCCGAGATCGATCTGGGCGAAGGCGACGCCGGTTTCGTTCTCGGCACGGGTGAGGTCGGGGTCCTGTTGATCCACGGCCTCACCGGCACCCCGACGGAATTGCGCCGGGTGGCCCAGGGCCTGGCCAGGGACGGGACATGTACGGTGTACGTCCCCACCCTGGCCGGGCACTGCGGTGACAACAGCGACCTGCAAGCCACCGGCTGGCGGGACTGGTACGAGGGGGTGCGCAAAACCTTTGCCGGGATCCGCCAGCGCCACCGGCAGGTGTTCGTCGGCGGGCTGTCGATGGGCGCTGTAATGTCGATGTATCTGGCATCCGAACACCAGGGCCAGGTCACCGGGTTGCTGATGTACTCCACCACCTTGCGTTACGACGGCTGGAGCATCAACAAACTGGCCTTTATGACCCCACTGCTGATGAAGATCCCCTTTGGTGTGCACCTGTGCAGTTTTGCGGAAAAACCGCCGTACGGCATTAAAAACCAGCGATTAAGAGCCATTGTCGAACGCCAGATGAAAGCCGGTGAAAGCAGCAATGCCGGGTTGTTGACGATGGAAGGCATCACCGTGCGCGAATTGCACCGGATGAACGCGGTGGTGAAAAAACGCATGCCGTCCATCACCACCCCGGCACTGGTTGTGCACTCCATCGAGGATGACATCACCAGCCGCTGGAACGCTGATTACGTCGAACGCCATCTGGGCGGGCCAGTAACCAAAGTGCTGCTCGACAACTGCTACCACATGATCACCGTCGACCTGCAATACCGCCGCGTGATCGAATTGAGCGATGCCTTTATCAAGAACAACAGCAGCGTGGCCACTGCCCGTCTCCCGGAGGTTGCGCATGCGGTCTAGACTCGACGGGCACCTGCGGATCAATACACACTGTTGATCCGCCCTTGCGGCTGCACCCAGAGATCATTGATGCCCAATACCCCAGACCCATCACGCCAGCCCTTCAAAGTGTCGCGCTGGACCGTACAGCGCAAACTGGTGCTGGCGTTCTGGCTGGTCAGCGTGATCCCGACCATGATCGCCGCCGAACTGGCGGCGACCACCCTGTCGCAGATTTTCGACAGCAACGTGCGGGTCTGGCTGCAGGAGTCGACCAAAATCGTCAAGGACGAGATCAGCGAGACCCTTGCGGACAACGCCCGTGCCGCCAAGTTGTTTCTGCAATACACCCACCCGCCTTCCTCAAGCAAAGCCGTGCGCCATGACCGGCTGAGCACAGATATTGCCGACGCCATGGGCATCGACGTGGTGGCACTGATTCGCGACAGCGACCACAAGGTGGTGTACAGCACCGTCAGCGACAATATCGTCGGGCAGATCAGCCTTGCACCCAACGCTGTGCTGCAAACCATCGATGTGGACGGCGTACCTACCGGCACGGTGGTATCAACCTTTGCCACCCGCCAGGATGGCGAGGACTATCAACTGCTGGTCGCCACCTACATGGACAGCAGCTTCCTGACCAGCGTGGCTGACGTGCATTCCCTCGACTTGCGCCTGTACCTGTCCAACCCCAAGGGCTTTGCCGAAATATTCTCCAGCCAGCGCTTCGAAGACCGCCAGCCCGTGGTGCCCCATGCCATCGAACAAATCCTGCGCACCACGCGCCAGCCCAGCGAGCAGTTCACCAGCCGCTACAGCGGCTTGTACTGGCCGATCCTCAACGACACCGGCGAGCTGCAAGGCGTGATCTACAGCGGTTTGCTACGCCATACCAGCCTGGTGGGGCTGGTCAACCAGACCAACCTGTTCGCGCTGATCTTCCTGCTCGGCTCGGTGCTGTCCCTGACTGTTGGCTGGCTGGTCTCCGAGCGCCTTACCCGGCCGTTGCGCGGTCTGTCCGAAGGCGTGCGCGCGGTGATTGCCGGGGACTACAACCAGCGCGTGGCAGTGTCGGGCAACGACGAGTTGGCCGAACTGAGCAGCACCTTCAACCATATGACGGCGCGTCTGGGCCAACTGCATCATCTTGAAGCCCAACTGCGCCGCCGCGACCGCCTGCATGCCCTGGGCGAAGTGGCTATGGGCCTGGCCCATGAAATCCGCAATCCGCTGGGCATTATCAAAACCGCGACCCAACTGCTGCACCGTCGTGCCGACCTGGGCGAAACTGACAAGCGCCATCTGGAATATGTGGTCAGCGAAGTGACCCGTATCAACGACCTGATTACCGAGTTTCTCGACTTCGCCAAACCCAGCGCCCCAGTGCGTGCGCAGCAGGCCGCACGGCCTCTGGTGGAAGACATCCTGGGCTTCTGCAAACCGGAGCTGGAAAGCCACAGCATCGAGGCCCATATCGACGATCAGGCACCCGGTGCCACCCTGTATGCCGATGCTGGCCAGTTGAAACAGGCGTGCCTGAATCTGATCCTGAATGCCATCGACGCCATGCCCGACGGCGGGCACCTGACCGTACGCATCAACCGCGAAGATGACTACACGATCATTGGTATTGCCGACACCGGAGAAGGGATCGCAGCCGATATGCTTGAACGTATTTTCACCCCCTTTGTAACCACCAAGGCCTCAGGCACAGGCCTGGGGCTGGCCAAGGTCTTTTCCATCATGGACAGCCATGATGGCCGTATCGAATGCATCAGCGAAAAAGGCGCCGGCGCTACCTTCAACCTGTATATCCCGGCCCACGGAGGGGATCAGACATGAGTCATAACGTGCTGGTGGTCGACGACGAACCGAAACTCTGCGACCTGCTCAGCTCGGCACTGAGCCAGAACGAGATCGAGGTTTATACCGCAGGCAACGGTTTACAGGCACTGGCCATTCTGGAGCAGGAAGCTATCGACCTGGTGATCAGCGACTGGCGCATGCCCGGCATGGATGGCCCGCAGCTGCTGGCCGAGGTCAAGCTGCGTTACCCCCATGTGCCAGTGATCGTAATGACGGCCTACAGCACGGTAAAAAATGCCGTGCAGTCCATGCGGAACGGTGCCTACGACTACATATCCAAACCCTTTGATATCGACGAACTGGATATCACCGTCAGCAAGGCCCTGCAGTTTCGCGACATCCTGTGCGACAACGCGCGCATGCGCGCCGAACTGGACGAACACCAGCACATCGACAGCCTGGTGGGCGACAGCGCCAGCTTTCGTCGGGTGCTGCAGGCCATCGACTCGGTGCGCGAGAGCAATGCCACCATCCTGCTGACCGGCGAAAGCGGCACCGGCAAAGAGATGGTCGCCCGCGCTATCCACAAACACGGCAGCCGCGCCGACAAACCTTTTGTCGCGGTCAACTGTGCGGCGATTCCTGAAGGGCTGCTGGAAAGCGAGATGTTCGGCCATCGCAAAGGCGCGTTTACCGGAGCGGTGGCGGACCGCGTCGGGCGCTTTATGCAGGCCGACAAGGGCACGCTGTTTCTCGATGAGGTCGGCGATATGCCCCTTGCGTTGCAGGCCAAGATCCTGCGGGCGCTGCAAGAGCGGGTGATCGAACCCGTGGGCGACCCGCGTGAGCGCAAGGTGGATGTGCGGGTTATCGCGGCCACCAACAAAAACCTGCTGCAGGCGGTGGCCAACAAAGAGTTTCGTGAAGACTTGTACTACCGCCTGAACGTATTCCCCATCCCCCTGCCCGCCTTGCGCGAGCGGGTCGAAGACATCACCCCGCTGGCGCGGCACTTTGCCCACAACCTGGGGGCGACTGCGGGCAAGCGCATCAGCGGCTTCAGCCCCAGCGCCCTGCAGGCGATGGCCCGATACCACTGGCCGGGCAATATTCGCGAACTGCAAAACTGCGTCGAACGCGCCATCATCGTAGCCACCAGCAGCACCATCCAGGACAGCGATCTGCCGCCCTACCTGTTCAGCGCACAACCTGGCCAGGGCAGTGCCCTGCTCGCCCCGGGGCCGGGCGTTCCCCCCGATCTGGAGGCAGCCCTGGCCGAAGTCGAAAAAGCCTACATTTTAAGCGCCCTGCAACAAGCCAATGGCGTACAGGCGGCGGCAGCGCAACTGATCGGGATTTCAGAACGCAGCTTCTGGTATCGCCTGAAAAAGCTCGACATTCATGTCGATAAAATCGTGCGCTAAACCCAAAAAGAGTGGGAGCGAACCTGCTGGCGAAAAGCTCGCCGCGGTTATCTGGTTGAACCGCGGTGTTCCCGTCGCGAGCAAGCACGCTCCCACATGAACAGCGTTTACAACCTTTGCCCTCCTGTATTTGCGGTTAACGAATCGTGTAATTAATGTGCAGAATAATGTCGTTCAAACTGAGCAACATCGCATTCTGGCTACTGTGAGCATTTGGAAATATCAGAGAAAACGTGCCGGTATTGATCGGTAAGCCTTCAAACGGCAGGTACTGCCCATCGTTGAAGTCCAGCTGAAACTGCCCGCTGTCATCCAGACCATGGGACAACGCCACCGCCTTGCAGCCGTTTGCCAACTCTGTGCTGCTGTTGTAACGCAACAGCGCCTGCACGTTTTCATAAGGGCCCAGCAGTGCTGGCAGGGACACACTGATGCTCTTGATCAAACGGCTATTGCCCAAGTTGAGGCTCAATGGGTAGTCAGCCTGGATGTTCAGGTCATCAAGCCTGAAGGTCAGCACCAGGTTATTGGTGCTGTCCCGTTCAACCACCACAAACTGAGCGGTTTTTTCAGCGGCCATGAAGGCCACACTATCCGACGTCAGCAATTGTTTGATGGTATCGATCAGCGTGGGCTCCAGGGTTCGCAGCGAAGCCGTTTTACGCACTTGCAGTGCACGCTGATCCCAATTCAGGTATGCCACTTCCATCTGTTGCAGGCTAAGCAACAGGCTCTCACCTGCCAGCAAGCCTTGATACAGGTCGCTCCAGTTGCCGGGGCGCAGGTATTTACGGTTGTCACCGGTTTCCCAGCCATAACTTTTTTGGGCCTGAGAGCACAGCGAGGACACCGTGTCGTAAAGCTGGTAATACAGCGTGGACATGCGCCCGGCCTGCCAGTTGAACAGCGCCTGACCGGTGAAGCGGGTGGTCATTACTTCAAGCACCGCATCGCTGTAGGCCTGTTCCATCTCGGTTTGCTGGCGTTGTTTATCTGCCATCGCGATCTGCTCGTTGAGCGAGTCGATCTGAGTGCTGATGACTTCACCTTCACGCCGCGCCTGGTCGCGCTGCAAGTCCCATTCCTGGCGCCGGCGCCGGTACATCTCGGACGTATCTATCTTGGCCGCCTGGCCCTGGTTCATGCCTGCCTTTACACGCAACACATCGCTGCAGGCATCGACAAGGCCACCTACTTCACCCCATCCGACAGCCACCCCGGCCACATTAGGCAGCAGATTCAGGCTCCCGGCGACCACCCGCAAGACGCCCGCCGAGTCCTCGAGGAATGTCGCCTCACTGCGCAAATCCATTGCCAGTTGCTCTTGCACGGAAATATTTTCCAGGTACAGCGCATCATAATGTTGCTGACGCGCAAGGGTCGTGGCTCGGGTGTTTTGCAACCCGCTCAGGGTGTGTTGCAGCGAGGCCACATTGGCCGAATGAGCTTCGCCCATCAAGGCCAGCAATCCGCCCTGCTGGGTTTGTTGAAGCACGCTCAAGGCATCGGCGTCGCGGCGCTCAAGTACACCCTGCAAATTGGAGCCAAACTGGATCACCTGCTGCACCGCATTACGCGCGCGCTCGAGCAACACCATAAAGCGTTGCGGCCACAGGGCCTGTGTACCGTCTGCCTGCATGCCACCTGCGCCATCTCCGGCCTGACGTGCCAGTTGCAGCGCTTTGGGGTCCGCAGGGGCCTCGAATAACTCCAGCGCCAGCGGTTGACCATCAATGGACAGATGATGTCGCAGGTTGTAGAGCCGCCCTTCAAAACGATCCCAGTAGGCCAGCACCGCAGTATCGACCGGTGGACGAAATGGCCCGTTGGTAATGGCTATCTGCCGGGGGGAAGCGGGGGCAAGCACAGCCAGTTGCTCTTCGGCCACGCCTTCCAGATCAAGCAGTCGCACATTGGACGTAGTGCTTGCTGCCTGCAGTGTCGGTGCGTTCCATCCCTGCGCTAACGGAAGTTCAGGGCGTACCCCGAGCAATTGCAGGGCCTGCACGTACCACATTTTCGCCTCGCTCAGGCTGTCACGGGTTTGCTGGCGATACAGCTGGTCACCGCGTGCTGCCAACAGCTCCAGTCCGCGCAGGAACACCGCCAATTTGTAATTCATCGGGTCGGCCGTAGCGATCGCGTCCGGGTCATCGGTATCGATCGGGGATGACGAGCCCCAGGCCACGTCGTTCTGCAACGGTTTTACATTCCAATAGCGCGTGTTACTGCCAACTTTTTGCAATACACCGTCAGCATTTCGATAACCCGCCGGGTCGAAAATACGCTTGAACCAGAGATCGGCCTCGGCGAAGCGTTGCTCGGCCAACAGGCGGTTGGCAATCAGAAACGGCGCATGGAAGAACAGCTCCCAGGTATAGAGCCCCACACCGCCCTCAAAGCTGATAGCACGATCTGTTGTCCCTCCTGCGTACCCGTTCGGATCGATCAGCACCTGCTGCACATCCCATGACAACAGTGAATCCACACCATTGAGCATTTTTTGTTCGAGCATTGGACCGGCCAGTGTGGTGAGCACGTACTCCTTAGCATTGGCAGGTTTCGTATATAGCATTTGGGTGCGGCCGACACTGTTATAAGAAGTAGGTATCCACAAGTTACGGGTGGCGTCGAAGCTGGTAACTGCTGCAGGAGTGCCAGGACTGCTCCTTAGCAGAGGAATATCATCTGAAAATGCGGCTAAAATATAACGTACACTGTATTGAGTATTTGTCACAAAATCAGCAAACAAAAAGGGAGAGTGAATTTCATAGTCGTTTTCGCTTGAGGCTGCATTGACATAGCGGCTATAAATCCTAAAGCCAGATATGTAAAAGCCAATCGCAATGGGCGGGTAAACACTTCCACTTTGAGCCGCCAGCACCTTAACAGTAACTTTTCCGTTGTTACTGATAAAACGCACATTTTTAAGTTTAACAAAAGAATTACCAGTCGACGACTCAAAGGAAAATGTACTCGTCACAGCAAATACACCGGGGGGTACCGGAGGTTGCCAAACTAACGGTTGCAATACAGGAATATCATAATAATTACCAAAATTTTTATTATCATAGGAAACACCCGAAATGGTTATATTTTTAGGTGAATCTATTACTTGCAAGATTTTGCTGAAACGAATTAAATTTATGCCCTCTGATGTACGAGTAAAAACACCTAACCTGGGGTCAGGGTCTTGAAGGTTATTGCGCAGTTCGGCCGCAATAACCCTGTCCACATTAATTCCAACTGGCCAATTCCGGATATCCCACTGACCATTGGGCCTAAGTGTAGCGATCTGCAGCTCCCGTATATTTTTCGCCTGAGCCAGAGTCCCAAGCTCGGAGCCGACGTTAATGGCGTCACTGGGATATTCATGGATGCACAAAACATGCAAGCGATTGGCAAAGTACACAATCGACGGCACGGTGCCTTTCATCGGTTGCAGCGGCGCATCAATCTTCAGCCATTGGCTCCACGAGGCCGGATTTCGAACCCTTGAATTGTTGCCGTAATCGGTTTTATCAACACGCCGCCAATAATATTCACCGGGGATGCCAGGAATACTGCCCAGGAAATACGCCACGCCCTGCTCACCGGCAGGCTCAACTTGATAGCCCGCGTCATAGCGGATATCCAGCACTTTGCGCAGGCCGCTGACATATTGGCTGAACGCTTGCTCGACTCGTTCCTCGGTGATCCGGCCTTGATTGATGGCAGTCTCAAGCTCTTCAAACAACTGGGTTTTGCTGTAGCGCAGCTCGGGATCGATATAACTTGCCGGGTAGTACAACAACCGCTGCAAACCGGCCCATGTTGAATAACGCTTGTTATAGGCATTCCAGCGACTGAAATAACCGTTTTCCCGTGAAGCGTTCTCCATCGCTGACTGAACCGTTTCGGGCTCCAGTTGCTCGCGGCAACGGTGCAAATACAGTTGGGTACTGGCCACGGCTTCAGCAATGCGGCTGGTCTTGATCTGGCCAGACACCTTGGGGTCGAGCAACAGGTATTCGTATAAGTCCTCGGCAGTCTTGATTTTGCTCGCCTGAGCGCCCAGGCCACGCCCGGGGATCACATGATGAAGGTAATAAGGCATCAAAGCATCACGTTGGGCTTCGTTAAGACCGGCCAGTAATTTCTTGTTCATAGCGGTTTCTCCCGGGTTAGCCGTGTGCGGCGGCCATGACTTTGGCGGCGATCAAGGTGAGCGTGGCCTGATCAACAGTGGCAGATTCAGTGAGTTTGCCGACCCAGGACAAATCGCTCGGGGACAGGCCAAGGCGCTGGCCTAGTTGCATTTTTTGCAGCAAGGGCAATAGCGCCGCAAAGCTGCGCGGTACGTTGCCATTCATCAACACAAGGGTTTGCGCCACATCCCAGCCATGCAGATCGCTGATCTGTTGTGCAGCGACGTCCAGGGTCAGCGTCGGGTCCAGGGCCGCGGCGCGCTGCAGATAACTGCGGGCCTCGGCGGTGTCTGCGACCTGCGTGCGCAACCACTTGCTATAGCGCGACAGCAACAGCAACAACGCCAGGGTCAAGGGAGGGGATTTCTGTTCGCCCGTCAGCGCAGAAGGAATGGCAGAGCTCACGGGCAGCAACACGCCCAGATCCTGCTCAGCCAACTGTGCCCAGTGGCACACCTGAGCCAATTGGCGCATCAGGTAGGCGTACTGGACGGCCCGGGGCTGGCCGTCCAGTGTCGTCTCCCCTTGGCAGATACGTTCAATATCTGCCCAGAAGCTCATCAAGTCATAACCCTCAAGGGTTGGGGCCATGTCCTTGGCAACCGCATCGACCCAAAGCAGGGCAGCAGCGGCGATATTGGCCTTGAGGTTAAACTCGGCACCGATATGGCGCGCCATAAGCGCCCGCAGTTCGGCGATCTCGCTGGCCTGGCGCGCCGCATCCACTGGCGCGCGGCCGGTCAGGGTGCTGTAGATATTTTCGATAAACACTTTGAGTTCAGGTGTGCCCTGCACCGGGTAGCGACGGCTGGTCAGGGCGACCAGTTGCCCCGGTTCCAGCTTGGCTGTGTGCATCCAGTCCACCAGATAACCGGTGCGGATCAACACACCCAGGGCGATCTGGTTTGGTCGCGGCTCGGCCAGCGCGCGGACAATCGCATCGGGTGCGGCGAACAAATCCCAGAAATGCAGGGCCTCGGCCACACTCAAGCCGAACAGGCGAGGGATGGCTACTATCCGGTACAACGCCGAAATCTGCTCCAGCCCCAACATTGCCAGCACCCTGTTGGCGTTCATGCCTGGCAGGAACTGCGCCAGTACGATCAGTGTGCCATCGTCAATCTTCAATCCTTGGCACAGCTGTGCCCGTACGTGCAGTGATGCCGGGCTTTGTGTGGTTTGATGGAAGTCGACATCGGTCTGGCCGATCAGGTCACTGCTACCAAACAAGGAGGTATAGAACGAGGCTTTGCCAGCGCTGTGAAAGGTGTTAAGCACGCCCAGGCAGGCGCCGAAATTGTCAACTGTCATGCCATAGCGCTGGCGCAGAGGCAGGTAAACCGCCAGAGCTTGCAGGGGTTTTGTCAGCGAGTATTGACTGATATCGGTACAGGCTTGAGCGATCAGCCAGTCCAGCTCCTCGAAAGACAGCACATTCACATGACGGTGCAGGCGCAGGATACGATTAAGACGATCATAGGCCGCATTGGTGCGGTTGAACAAATGACTGTCCGCAGGGTTATTGACCGGACGCGGTACTGGATGCCCCAACGTGGCGCCTATATACCAGTACAATGGTTTTATCGTTTGATCGCCACCAACCCAACCGTTGATATAACGAGCGCCATAAACCTGGGGTGAAACAATCTCCGGTGAAGCCCCAGACTGATTAGAGACATCATAGTAAGGCCCTGCCCCCAACACTTTCAGAATGGTATCCGTCGGTAGCTTAACGGCATCACGCAGATCTGCTTCTCTTAACATGAATTCAGTTTTGGATTTTCCATAGTAACGACCGACACTTTCGTAACTACCATAGAATGGCCCATAGAGGATTAGGAACAACTCTGGCGACATCCCCAGCGCATTCTGCGCATAAACAGCGGGCATTAAGTCTGCCCAACGGTTCAGGTTATTATCCTGCCTTAGTGCCTGCCCCTCGAAATCACCCAGCACCGACCACAGTTCAGCAGAGCTGCTTTTGCGAGCTTGCAACCCTTGGCGGATTTGTTCGCTTACATGGTTGTAAGGTAAGCCCATCGGATATACAGACGTGCGCAGCAACTCGTCAACGTTGCCCGTGACACCGGCTTTCAACACTTCAAGGGTCAATTCCAGTGTGCTGATTTCTTCATTCAGATTGGCATCACTGAGCACCAGCGCGCCCAGATCCGGGCGTCGCTGGTTCAGTTGCAAGCCGTTAGAAGACGGGTGCAGCGGCTTGGCAGCGCGATACAGATCGGTCAGATAACTGGCCGGGGAAAACAAGGAGCCCGCCGAAGCCGGATGGGAAAAGCCGTCGGGGCTGGTTCTGCTAAACCACTGCTCATAACTGCCGCCACTGCCCAGGGAGCGTGCTACCGGGAGGGTGTCATCCACGGGGGCTTCAAGTTTGGCCACCGAGCATACGGCAGGATCGCTGCGCGCGCACAGTTGCGTATAAAGCCGGGTCAGGCCCGCGGCACGAGCCTCTGCCTGATTAAAGAAAGTGTTTGCCTCTTCCTCCGTTATTGTCAGCCCCGTCTGCTCTTGTATTCGAGCATTCAACCCTGATGGGCCATCTCGGACGACATCGAACACGGAGCTGAAACCGAAACTTGCCAGCTGTTGATGCAGCGTAAGCAAGGCCTCGCGCGCGGCGATATCGCTTTCATTTTCCAGGTCTTCAGGCGGCTCATCGCCCACGGGAGGCTTGTCGTCGACAGGTGGTTCATCGCCGATCACGATGACCTCTGGCACAATTTCCTCCTCGGGCGATTTGGGGACGTTACTTGTGTCGTCCGCGCCTGGGGGGCTATCAGTTGTATCGGAAGATTTGTTGATTGCCATGACCATAACCTCAAGCTAATTGCTGATTCGCTGTACCAGGAACCAATCCAGCCATCCGCCACGGCAGTGGGCAGATTTCCGGGGTTTATTGAGCCAGGGACTGGCTCTGTTGAGGTCAATTACGCGCTTGGAAAGGGAGGTTGCCTACTGTCATAACTGACAGAGATGAAGTCCGCTTATCAGAAAACACCGGCGAACTAGTAGGCATTTATGGCAATGAAAAAAGGAGGAAGGGCACGAAAAAAAGCTGCAAGCCGCAGGTCAATACCTGCAGCGTGCAGCTTGTAGAGGGTTAACTTAAATCGCCGTTCAGGCTGCTTGCGTGCGTAACTGCCGTGCCGCCGCGACCATGTTGACCAGCGCTGCTTCCGTCTCGGCCCAGGCGCGGGTTTTAAGGCCGCAGTCGGGGTTGACCCACAAGCGTTCGGCCGGAATGCGCCGGGCAGCCTTGCTCAGCAACTTGACCATTTCAGCCGTGTCCGGCACCCGCGGTGAGTGGATGTCATACACACCCGGGCCGATGTCATTGGGGTAGTCGAACGCTTCAAAGGCCTCCAGCAGTTCCATGTTCGAACGGGAGGTTTCGATGGTGATGACGTCGGCGTCCATTTCGGCAATCGATTTGATCACGTCGTTGAACTCGCTGTAGCACATGTGGGTGTGGATCTGGGTTTCGTCACTTACACCTGATGCGCACAGGCGGAAGGCCTCTACCGCCCAGTCCAGGTATTCCTGCCATTGTGCTCGACGCAGCGGCAAACCTTCGCGGAACGCAGCTTCGTCGATCTGCACAATCTTGATGCCGGCTTGTTCCAGGTCCACCACTTCATCGCGGATGGCCAGCGCCAGTTGTTGCGCCTGCACCTTGCGTGACACGTCTTCGCGGGGGAAGGACCACATCAGCATGGTCACCGGGCCGGTCAGCATGCCCTTCATCACCTTGTCGGTCAGGCCTTGGGCGTATTTGATCCACTCCACGGTCATGGCCTGCGGGCGGCTCAGGTCGCCGAAGATGATCGCCGGTTTAACGCAACGCGAACCGTAGCTCTGTACCCAGCCGTATTGGGTAAATACATAGCCGTCCAGCTGCTCGGCGAAGTACTCGACCATGTCATTGCGTTCGGCCTCGCCGTGTACCAGTACATCCAGGCCCAGACGCTCCTGTACCTGGACGGCATTGCGGATTTCGCTGTGCATCGCGTCGGTGTATTCGCTGGTCGACAATTTGCCTTGTTTGTAGGACTGACGCGCCAGACGAATCGAAGCAGTCTGCGGGAATGAACCAATAGTGGTAGTCGGAAAAGCCGGCAAATTCAGACGGGCACGCTGCAATTCAATGCGCGTGGCAAACGGCGACTGGCGCTGGCTGTCGGCCTCGGTGATGGCGTCAAGCCGGGCCTGCACGGCTGCCTTGTGAATGCGCGGCGAGTTGGCCCTGCTTTGCTGTACGGCGCGGCTTTGGGCCAGGGCCACTTGCACGTTCGGGGCTTGCGGGATATTCAGGGCATCACGCAGCACGGCGATTTCCGCACACTTCTGTTTGGCAAAGGCCAGCCAGCTAATCAGCTCGGCATCCAGTTTGGTTTCGCGATCCAGATCCACCGGGCTGTGCAACAGCGAACAAGAGCCCGCCACCCACAGGTTGTCGCCAAACCGCTCTTCGGCTTCCTGCAGTTGCGCCAGGGCGTTTTCCAGGTCGCAGCGCCATACGTTGCGACCATTGACCAGGCCCAGGGACAGCACTTTGTAAGTAGGCAGACGATCTAGAATGGCATGCAACTGGTCGGGAGCCCGCACCAGGTCTACATGCAGGCCATCGACCGGCAGGCCCACGGCCAGGCCGAGGTTGTCTTCCAGGCCGCTGAAATACGTGGCTACCAGTTTCTTCAGTGGCGAGTACTGAAGGATGTGATACGCACGCTCGAAGGCGTTTTTCCACTCCTGGGGCAGGTCAAGCGACAGGATCGGCTCGTCCAGCTGTACCCATTCCACGCCCTGCTCCGCCAGACGGGAGAGGATGTCCGCGTACACCGGCAGCAGGTTTTCCAGCAGCTCAAGCTTGTCGAATGCATTGCCCTTGGCCTTGCCCAGCCACAGGTAGGTGAGCGGGCCGATGATCACGGGCTTGACCTTGTGGCCCAGGGCCAGGGCTTCGGCGGTTTCTTCGAACAGCTCGTGCCAGCTCAGTTCAAAGCGCTGGTCGAGGCTGAATTCAGGTACCAGGTAGTGGTAGTTGGTATCGAACCACTTGGTCAGCTCCTGGGCGTGCTGGCCTTTGCCGTGCTCACCACAGCAGCTATGGCTGGCACCGCGGGCCATGCCGAACAGGGTGTCCAGGGTCGGGCGGCGCTGCTCGTCGAGGGTGGCGACGAAACGCGGAGGGATCACGCCGAAGGTCAACGAGTGGGTCAGCACCTGGTCGTACCAGGCGAAGTCCCCCACCGGCAGCAAGTCGATACCGGCGTCTTTTTGCAGTTGCCAGTGTGTGGCACGCAATTGGCGGCCAACGTCTTTCAGCGCGGCCTGGTCGATATCGCCTTTCCAGTAGGCTTCGAGGGCTTTTTTCAGCTCGCGGTCTGCGCCGATGCGGGGGAAACCAAGATTGTGTGCCAGGGCCATAACGACATTCCTTCGTGTAAGTAATGACGCAATTATCGACAGCCACAGCAACATGAGACAAACTCAACGTTTTCGTGTTGATCATCAAAATTACTCATGGAGCCACTGTGCTGGAAATTCGTCACCTCAAAACCCTGCACGCGTTGCGCGAATCAGACAGCCTGGTGGAAGCAGCCGAGCGCCTGCATCTGACCCAGTCCGCGTTGTCCCACCAGTTCAAAGAGCTTGAAGAGCGCATGGGCATGCCCCTGTTTGTGCGCAAGACCAAACCGGTACGCTTCACCAGCGGCGGCTTGCGCCTGCTGCAACTGGCCGATGCCATGCTGCCGTTGCTGCGCGGGGCCGAGCGTGATATCGCCCGCTTGGTGGGCGGTACGGCCGGGCGTCTGCATATGGCGATTGAATGCCACAGTTGCTTTCAGTGGTTGATGCCGACCATCGACCAGTTCCGTGATGCCTGGCCTGAGGTGGAGCTGGATCTGGCGTCCGGCTTCGCCTTCGCCCCGTTGCCGGCACTGGCCCGGGGTGATCTGGACCTGGTGGTGACGTCCGACCCGCAGGAAATCGCCGGGCTGACCTATGTGCCGCTATTTACCTACGAAGCCATGCTGGCAGTGGCCAATCAGCATCCGTTGGCCAGCAAGCCGTTTATCGTGCCTGAAGACCTGAGCACTGAAATCCTGATCACCTACCCGGTGGAGCGCGATCGCCTGGATATCTTTACCCGATTCCTGGAACCGGCCGATGTGGAACCGGCCCAGGTTCGTACCTCGGAGCTGACGGTGATGATGATGCAGCTCGTAGCCAGCGGCCGAGGGGTATGCGGGATGCCGCACTGGGCGCTGCATGAATACAGCTCGCGCGGTTATGTGAAAGCCAAGCGCCTGGGCGAGAAAGGCCTGTTTGCGACGCTATACGCCGCAATCCGCGCCGATATGCTGGATGCCCCGTACATGCGCGACTTCTTGCTGACCGCCAAGGACACCTCGTTCTCGACGCTGGATGGGGTGAGTGCGGTGCGTTAACCAGACCTGACCGAAGCCCCTGCATCGCGGGCAAGCCCGCTCCCACCGATTAAGGGGCGCCCACTCAATCCTCTGCCAAGCCCAATCCCCTGTGGGAGCGGGCTTGCTCGCGATAAGAGCGCCGCGGAGCAACAGGTGCCCCCAGGTCTGGCCATCGCAGGCAAGCCCGCTCCCACCGATTAAGGGGCGCCCACTCAATGCTCTACCAAGCCCAACCCCCTGTGGGAGCGGGCTTGCTCGCATAAGAGCGCCGCGGTGCAACAGGTACGTCCAGTTCTGGACATCGCGAGCAAGCCCGCTCCCACCGATTATGGTGCGCCCACTCAATCCTCTGCCAAGCCCAACCCCCTGTGGGAGCGGGCTTGCTCGCGATAAGAGCGCCGCGGAGCAACAGGTGCGCCCAGGTCTGGCCATCGCAGGCAAGCCCGCTCCCACCGATTAAGGGGCGCCCACTCAATGCTCTACCAAGCCCAACCCCCTGTGGGAGCGGGCTTGCTCGCGATAAGAGCGCCGCGGTGCAACAGGTACGTCCAAGTCTGGCCATCGCGGGCAAGCCCGCTCCCACCATAAGCCTCGGTCAGTTCTCTTCTACATTAACCAACCGACGCATATGCACGCGGTCGTAGTACGCCTCCCCCACCCGGATCGCACTGTCTTCCAGACCCGACTGCTCAAACCCGCAGCGCTGGTACAACGCCAGCGCCGCATCGCTGCCGGCACTGACGGTCAGTTCGATCACCTTGATTTCAGGCTCTTGCTCAGCCAATGACAGCACCGCCTGCACCAGATCCTCGCCCAGCCCCTGGCCGCGAAAAGCTCGGGTCACATACAGGCCAAACAACGTGGCCTTGTGCCGGGCATCTTCCCAGGGTTCGAAGGCCAATCCGACCATGCCCACCAGTTGCGAATCGACAAAAGCACCAAACAGGGCGCTGAGTTCATCATCCAGTTTGGCTTCCCACCAGCTCAGGGGTAATTGCTCGCGTCGGGCAATGGTCGACACAAATGCTTCAGGGTGCAGCGCATAAGCCTCAAGCATCAGGTGGCGATATGCCTTGGCGTGTGAGGGGTCAAGCAGTTCTATAGCCATTACGGGTCCAGGTCATACGATTTTACGTTGTTCCAGCATCAGCCTCACGGCCAGTGCAGCCAGCACTGCGCCCATCACATAACGCTGCACGGCCAGCCATAGCGGGTTGCGCACGAACCACACGGCGATACCGGAGGCGAACAGGGCGATCAGCAGGTTGACCGTGAAGCTGACGCTGATTTGGGTCAGGCCCAACACAATACTCTGGGTAAACATCGAACCGTGTTCCGGGGTGATGAATTGCGGGAAAACCGATAGATAGAACACCGCCACCTTGGGGTTCAATACGCTGGTCATAAAACCCATCATCATCAATTTCGAGGTGGAATCGGGCGCCAGCTCCTGAGCCTGAAACGGCGACCGGGCTCCCGGACGCACCGCTTGCCAGGCCATCCACAACAGGTACAGGGCGCCGGCCCACTTGAGCGCCTCATAGGCCATAGGTACAGCCATAAATACAGCCGTCAGCCCCGCAGCGGCGGCAAACATGTGCACGAAAAAACCCGTAACCACACCGATCAACGACGTGACCCCGGCCCTGCGGCCCTGACAGATCGAACGCGAAATCAGATAAATCATGTTCGGCCCCGGCGTCAGCACCAGCAGCAGGCAGGCCGCAGCAAAAATCAGCAGATCATGGGCTGGAATCATCAGGCCGTCCGGGTTTGCAAGGTTTGGCGATAGAACGGCAGGACCAGATCCCGGGTCAAGGGCGCCAGAACCAGGCCGCCATCGCCTTGAGGATCAATCCACTGCACCTCTTCAATTTCTGCCGTGGCCACTACTGGCTGACTGATATGCACCAGAAACAGCTCGGCCTGCACTTCAAAACCTGGCTCATTGACCGCTGGCGCGGCGAAATGGCCCAGCCAGGTGGCGCTGGCAGGGTCGATCACCAGCGCCAGTTCCTCTTCCAGCTCGCGGGCCAAGGCTTCAACCGGCTGCTCACCGGCATCGATCTTGCCGCCGGGCTGCATAAAGGCCCGGGTGCCGCGTTTACGCACCAGCAGGGTTCGGCCATCGGGGCCGATCAATACGGCAGCGGCAATACGGATGATGTTGCAGGTTACAGGTTCAAAAGAAGTCACGGATGTCGGCCAACAGAACAGGAAGGCCTGGAAGGATTGCATGACCCGAGCCCCCTGAAAATACACAGATGTCACTTTTACCCGAGCCATCTGTATGAAGTGCCCGACTTTGGTCGGGATGCCACCACAGATGAAATCCCGTTCAATGAATAATCTGACAGGGAGTTGGCATTTGCGTGATAGATGACCAACACTCCCCCTGCAAACCTCCGACCTGAAGAGAGGGTGCCAATGTCCTTTTTCTGTTCTTGACCACGTCAGGCATCGCCGCCTGACGGAACAGACCCGCCTGAAACAGGAAACCGTATGAGCCTGTCACTGCTAAGCCGTTATGCGTTTTTTGCATTCTGCGTCATCTTCACCCTCGCCAGCCTGCCCTTTATGCACCACGAGTGGTTATGGCCCTTTACCGCCATCACTCTGGCCTTGAGCCTGCTAGGGATTTTCGACCTGCTGCAAAGTCCCCATGCGGTACGCCGCAACTACCCGATCCTGGGCAACATTCGCTATCTGGTGGAGGCCGTCCGCCCGGAAATTCGCCAATACCTGCTGGAGTCTGACAGCGACGCGCTGCCCTTCTCACGGGCACAACGCTCGCTGGTGTACTCCCGCGCCAAAAACGAAAGCGCCGACAAGCCTTTTGGCACTCTGGTTGACGTGTACCAGCCGGGTTTCGAATTTATCGGCCACTCCATGCGCCCGGCCCCCTTGACCGACCCCGCCAGCTTTCGCGTGGTGGTCGGTGGCCCGCAATGCAGCCAGCCGTATTCGGCGTCGATTTTCAATATTTCGGCCATGAGCTTTGGTTCATTGAGTGCCAACGCGATCCGCGCCCTGAATCAGGGTGCAAAACTCGGTAATTTTGCCCACGACACGGGTGAAGGCAGTATCAGTTCCTATCACCGCGAACATGGCGGCGACCTGACCTGGGAACTGGGCAGTGGCTATTTCGGCTGCCGCACCTCTGACGGGCGTTTCGACCCTGAGCGCTTTGCCGCCCAGGCCCGCACCCCGCAAGTGCGCATGATCGAAATCAAGATGAGCCAGGGTGCCAAACCGGGCCACGGTGGCATCTTGCCCAAGCACAAGGTCACCCAGGAAATCGCCGAAACCCGCGGTGTACCGATGGGCGAAGACTGCATTTCGCCTTCGCGCCACAGCGCATTTTCGACCCCCATCGAACTGATGCAATTTATCGCACAGTTGCGTGAACTGTCGGGTGGCAAACCCGTAGGCTTCAAGTTTTGCCTGGGCCATCCGTGGGAGTTCATGGGCATTGCCAAGGCCATGCTGGAGACGGGCATCCTGCCGGATTTTATCGTCATTGATGGCAAGGAAGGCGGCACCGGCGCCGCGCCCGTAGAGTTCACCGACCATATCGGCGCACCGCTGCGCGAAGGTTTGCTGTTCGTGCACAACACCCTGGTGGGCCTGAACCTGCGGGACAAGATCAAACTCGGCGCCAGCGGCAAGATTGTCAGTGCCTTCGATATCGCCAGCGTACTGGCCATTGGTGCGGACTGGGCCAATTCGGCCCGCGGTTTTATGTTCGCCATTGGCTGCATCCAGTCGCAGAGTTGCCATACCAATAAATGCCCCACCGGCGTGGCCACCCAGGACACCTTGCGCCAGCGCGCCCTGGTAGTACCGGACAAGGCCCAGCGAGTGTTCCAGTTCCACCGCAACACCCTCAAGGCCCTGGCCGAAATGCTCGCGGCGGCAGGCCTGGAGCACCCGGCGCAGCTCAAGGCCAAGCATCTGGTGCGACGCATGTCGGCCACCGAGATCAAACTGTTCTCGCAGTTGCATGTGTTCCTCAAGCCCGGTGAACTGCTGACCGGCGAGGTGAATGGCGAGTTCTATTCGCGCATGTGGCAAATGGCCAGGGCGGACAGTTTCGAAGCCAACGAAATCGCCGCCGCCTGACAAACCGCCCCTGGCAGCGCTGCACTACGGTGCTGCCAGGCAACCTGCCAACGCCTTACACCCTTAAACTGATCCAACAACACTACATAACTAATACTTGCACTTGAATAACCGTTGCTTCTGCTCTTTCTAGATCAAGTTTTTGAACTTTCAGCGCAACTTCATCCTTTCTAGACTGAGTCTGGTATTCAACTCAAGGATGTTATTCCATGCCCACACCCTCACTGGCCGAGTCTGCTGCGAACTTGCATGAACTCGGCATTCATCATGACTTTATAACCAGCCGTTCCAGCGCAACATTACCGGCGCTGTCTGCAGACTTCGCCCGGCGCTTGAGCAGCCATCAGTTGCAACTGCCGGACTGGTATACCGACGCACCACTGGCGCAGCGCCAGGCGTTGCATGCCTCCCGCGCCCTCAGCCAGCAGTCCCTGCAAGCGGTGCAAAAGGTGCTGGAGCAGATCGGTTCGGTCGAGTCATTTGCCGTGCCCTTGCTGGAGCAGGCACTGCTCAAGGAGTTCGGCATCGCCTGCAACGTCAGGCAGAACGTCATCGGCCTTACCACCCTCAATGCCTTTACCGACGAGGTAGAGCGCACAGATACCCTGACCCTGCTGCAGGCGGCCTTGCACAACTTTGCGCAGGAGCAGGCCAGCCCCGGCGGCATCCCCCGGGGTTCGTACCTGTGGAGCCATCAATCCAACAGCTTTCGCGACCCGCTGCCCAGAACCCTGGCCATCGAGCCCACGGCCTTTGCCAGCCTGTGCCGCAGGCTGGATATCGGCGGGCGCTACCAGCAGCACCTGGAATCCATCTTCAGCCCGCCCAGAGTCGTGGATAAGTACCGGCTGGACCAACTATTCATTCAACATGAACGCAATACGCTGCGGGTGCAGGCCGATATTGCACTAATGAAAAACCATATAACTGCCAGCACCCACGCCACATTGGTTGATTATTGCCGGGGCAATGAAGGCGCACTGTTCAATGGCCGGGCGCTGGCCTTTGAGTCCATGACCCTGGACGCCATTGAATTGAACGCCCTGGTCATTCTGCACGCCCCTGCACTTGAAGAGGATCCGCGCTGTGTGGTGTATATCCCCGGCGATCCCGTCAGTTGCGTCAAGCAATACGCGTCCCTGCGTGCCGCCGGCGCCGATCTGAAGGCAAAAATGCAACTGGACGGTTATCGGCAGTTCTTTCTCCATCTGGCGCCCCAGGCGCAAAAACTGGCGTTGAAAAAACGCCTTGATGCAGGGTTCCGGGAACTGGCCGCTGACCCGTTCTATATGCAACCCTCGCCGATCCAGGGCAGCCTGTTCCAGCACCTGCATGAGCGCAGGTGCCGCCAGTTGCTGGCCGATGCGCAATTTCTCGCCGTGCCCACCGCGCAGATCAATCGCCTGACGCTGCTCGACCGGCTGGAGCACTATCTGGATGCCGCCCTCACCATCCTCAATGTCGAGGCGTTGTTTGTGCCAGGGCTAGGCGAGGTGATGATGGTGGTTTTTGCGGCGCAAATGATGACCGAGATTTATCACGGCATCGAAGCCTGGGAACAATCGGAAAAAGGCCTGGCCTGGGGCTACACAAAGGACGTGCTGTTGAACCTGGCCTTTACCGCAGCAGCGGGCAAGCTGGCCAGCGGTGTGCCCCGGCCGGCGCCGGTGGCGGTGTCGCCATTTGTCGAGGAACTGCAGCTAATCGAGTTGGCGGATGGCCGTAAACATTTGTGGAAGCCCGACCTCGGGCCTTTTGAAAGCGCCATCCACTTCGAACCATCAGCCAGTGCCGATGCAATGGGCCTGCTGACCCGCAACGGCGAATCCTGGCTGGCGCTCGAAGGCAAGCACTACAAGGTGCAAAAGAGCGCAGACAGCCGCTGGCGCCTGCCACACCCTACCGACCCAGGCCACTATGCGCCGCATATCGCTACCAACGGCCACGGAGCCTGGATCCATGAAGCCGAAGAACTCGCACAATGGCCCGACACCAGCTTTGTCCGTCGCCTGGACCCGGCTCTGCACGGCCTGAGCGACGAACAGGCACATGCCCTGCTGTTTGCCAGCGACACTGACCTGTCGCACCTGCGCCGCACCCACAGCGAACTGGAACCGCCGCCCGGCTTGCTGGCCGACGGAATCAACCGCTTCAGGGTCAACCGCGACCTGGACATCTTTATCGACAAAATGCAGGCCCACGATGGCTCCGCCGACCCGTTGCTGCAACTGCAAGTGCTGGTGGATGTCGAGTTCTGGCCCGCGTCCAAGGCCTTGCGCTGCCTGGACAGCGAGGGCCGGACCATCATCGAATACGTTAATGGCGGCACCGCCAAGGTGCCGGTGATTCAGGTGCTCGACAGCCAGGTCCAGCGCGGCGAGCTGCTGCAGACCGTGCTCCAGGCCCTGGACGAACACGAGGTAGAGGCACTGATTGGCCGTGATTTTGCCGATACCCTGGCGCAGAAGGCGCAAAAACTCGGCAGCAAAATTGCCCGGCGTGCCCGGCAGCAGCGCGAGCAACTGTTCGGTGCCCACTATGCCAGGGCCAACCGCAGCCACGACCCGCTGGTCAGGCAACTGACCACGGCCTGGCCGAACCTGCCCGCCCCTGCAGCCAGGGAAATAATCGATGCCGCCACCTCGGCCGAGCGCGAAGCCTTACAGGAGGGCGTCGGCATTCCGTTGCGGCTGGCCGAGGAAGCCCGGCGCCTGGTCGACCAGGCCCGCCTGGCCCACGCCTATGACGGCTGGTTTTTTGATTACGGCATCAGCCCGGATACCCAGAAGCTGATCATGCACAGTCTGGAGCGCATGCCCGGGTGGCCGGCAAACACCCGGATCGAGATCCGCGAGCACACCCCGGGCGGCCTCTTGCTGGATCACATCGGTGCGCAGGATGCACCGATCCGCAAAGTGCTGGTTAAGCAGGGCAGCCACTACCAGACCTACAACGGCCACGAGCAGATGCTGCACGGGCTGGACGATATCTACGCCTCGGTGCTGCATGCCTTGCCGGACCCGGAACGGGCAGCGCTGGGCTTCCCCCATACCGGCCAGGGCCGGGCGCTCAAGGATGCGCTGTTGCAACGGCCCGCCAATCGCCAGGCGCTCCGAGCCCTGCTGGGCATGCCCGAACCCCGTGGCCCCTCGCCTTTGCGCCTGGCCCAGGGCCGCCCGGGTTATCCGCCCTTTGCCCGCGAAGCCCGGCTGTGTGCCCGCGCGCCCATCGGCTGCCTGCAATCGAAGCCGCGCAGGATCCGCTACCTGCTGCAAAAACTGTTTCCCATGCACCACCCCCAGGTGGTGGAGGACTTTCTGGGCCTTGAAAACCTCAACAGCCGCGCTGGCATCGCGCGCCTAGAAGCACTCAACCTTGAGTACAAAACCCAGATTGGCCTGCTCAGGCAATGGATCGCCGAGCCCCTGGAGCTGATCCGGGTTTCCGAGGGCCACTCGCGCCCCGTGCATATTCGCGACAAGGAGCGGGTGGCACAAAAACTGATGAAATGCTGGCGGCGCTCTGTCGAGGGCGGCCAGTTATCCGTGGATTACGCACTCAACCTCAGCGGTTTCAATCTGGGCCGGCTGCCCGCCCTGAGCGCCGATTTCAGCCATGTCACCTCGCTGCACATCAGCAACGTATATCTGGACGCCAGCATTGGCGCATTCCTCAGCCACTTCCCGAACCTGAAAGTGTTGCGCCTTGAGTCGGCGTACCTGCGCCAGCTCCCCGAAACCCTGTTCGACCTGGAACACCTGCAGCAACTGCATCTGGGCAACAACCGTTTGCGCCTGACGCCCCGGGTCGCTGCCAGGCTGGGTGAAATGACCCAGCTTAATGTGATCGACCTGAGCCGCAACACCCTGACCGCGGTTCCGGACTTCACCCGTTTCGCCCAACTGCGCAACCTCAACTTGCGCGATACCGGGCTCACGCAATGGCCTGCGGGGCTTGAGCAACTGGCGCAACTCAACTCGCTGGACCTGCGCGACAACGCCATTGTCGCGCTGCCCGACGGCTTTTACACAATGCCCCGCGAGCGCCTGGCAGGTACCCGGCTGCACGATAATCCGCTGCAGGCCAGCAGCGCCGAGCGGGTGGACGAACTGCGCGAGCGCCTGGGCCTGCCCCGGGAGATACGCGACCACGGCGCGCCTGTGGCACAACCGGTGAACAACTGGCTGAGCATCGATTTGCCTGCACCCCAGCGCGCAGCCAGGACGCAACTGTGGCATGCACTGCAAGCCAGCCCCGGCCACACGCCGTTTTTCAGGGTGATCAATGATCTGGTGGCCAGTGCCGATTTTGTCCACGACCGCCAGGTACTGACCGACAAGGTCTGGCGCATCCTCGAAGCCGCCCGGGACGAGGAATTTCGCGAAGAGCTGTTTGTCGGCGCCACCCAGCATGACAACTGCGTTGACCGCGCGTCCACGGTATTCAGCCGCTTCGGTTTCAAGCTGCTGCTGCGAGAAGCCGAATCATTGCAGGGCGCAGCCAGGGAGGCTGCATTGTTGAAACTCATGAAAGGCCGGGTGCGCCTGCTGGAGCTGGATGACATCGCCCGCAGCCAGTTCGATCTGCAGACCCTGGCCTACCACGAAGCCCTGGCCAACCCCGAGCTGACACAGGCGCAGCGCTCGCGGCTCAAGCCCGACCTGCTCGAAGTGCAACTGATCTATCAAGTCGACCTGGGGCAACGCCTTGAGCTGCCCTGGCAGCCGACCCATATGCAGTTCCGTGCCCAGGCCATGACCTCGGCGCAACAGGTCGAAGCGGCCTGCCAGATTGTGCTCAACAATGAATCCCGGCCCGGCTACCTGGCCAATAAACTGGTGCAGGAAGGCACCTGGCGCGACTATCTGGAATCAGCCTACAACGACGAGATCCAGCGTGATAACGCGCCCTACACGCAACGCTACGAAAACATCGAGACCCTGCAGGAAAAACAGCAAGCCTGGGCTGACACCCACGACAGCACCGATACCCTGGCCCGCGAGCGCCTGCAGGGCGAGCTTCAGGCCCTGGCCCGCACGCTGGATATCGATGAGCAACAAATCTTCACCGGCCAGCCCATGACCGAAGCCACCTACCAGCAAGAACTTGTCCAGATAGAACGCATGAAAAGGCGCACCCTGGAGCTGATCACCCAGCGGATTCTGGAGCGCAAGGCCCTGCCGGGCAGCCCCGGGCAGTAGTTGAGACATTATGTAATAGCCAACCTTTGCATTTGCTCCGCAATACCCGCACCCTGCGCGCCGCCGATACCCGGCGCGCAACCTCTGCTGCGCCATTCGGTCTTAATTAAACCTCTTGTTTGAGTACTCGCCGTGATGCAGACCGGACGCGACCAGCGCATTGATTTTTTTCGCGGGCTGGCGCTGATTTTTATTCTCTGGGACCACATCCCGCACAACCCGCTGGCCGAATTGACCGTGCGCAATTTCGGCCTCAGTGATGCGGCGGAGATCTTTGTGTTTCTGGCCGGTTATGCCGCCGTGCTGGCCTACGGCAAAATCGCCCGGCGCGACGGTTTCCTGCTCGCCAGCGTAAAAATCCTGCGCCGCGCCTGGGTGCTGTATGTGGTGCATATCTTCCTGCTCGCGGTGCTGATGGGCATCGTGTTTTTTGCCAACAGCCACGTCGAAACCCGTGACTTGGTGCAGGAAATGGGCTTGCAGTACTTCCTGAGCAACCCGCAACAGGCGCTCACCGACGAACTGCTGCTGCGCTTCAAACCCAACCTGATGGACCCGCTGCCGCTCTATATAGTGCTGTTGCTCGGCCTGCCGCTGGTGCTGCCAATGCTGCTGCGCAAGGCGGGCTATGTGGTTGCCGTGTCCCTGGCCCTGTACTTGCTGGCGCCGGTGTGGAACCTGGCCGCGCAGGAAGGCGGGGTGTGGTTTTTCAACCCGATGGCCTGGCAGTTCCTGTTTATTCTGGGCGGAGCGGCGGCGCTCCATGCGCAGCGGAGCAATGCGCCTGCAAGCCGGCCGTTATGGCGCCAGCCGCTGTTTGTGGGGGCCACGGTTTATCTACTGATCACCGGATTGCTGGCGTTGTCATGGCGATGGCCGCAACTTCACGATGCCATCATGCCGCTATGGCTGGGCGAACACCTGTACCCGATCAGCAAGACCAACCTGTCCCCGGTGCGCTTGCTGCATTTTCTGGCGCTGGCCTATGTCGTGGCCAAGGTGGTGCCCCACGGCGACTGGCTAAACAACTGGTTTGCCCGCCAGGCTTGCCGCATGGGTCGGTATTCGCTGGAAGTGTTCTGCCTGGGGGTGATCCTGGCACCGCTGGCCGACATGCTCAATGCACTGGGCGGTGACAGGTTGGTGATGCAAGTGTTCAGCGCCCTGATGGGCGTCGGGATCATGGCCGTACTGGCGGCCTGGCTGGACTGGAACAAGCGCCTGAACCGCAAATAGCGATAGCTGTTGTGGGAGCGGGCTTGCTCGCGATAGGAACGCCGAGGTGGGTCTGCCCCACCGCGGTGTCTTTATCGCGAGCAAGCCCGCTCCCACCTGATCAGTTGGTCTGTGTGCGCTGAGTCGGTTGCAACTTGAACACATAGAACAGCACGGTCAGCAGAATCAAAAAGGCCGGGCCGACGAACAAGGCGATTCGGGTTTCCTCGAAGTAGGCCATCAGACCTACCACCATCAGCAAGAACCCCAGAGCCGCGTAGGAACTATACGGGTACAACCACATGCGGTACTTCAGGGCTGCGGCTTCCTGCGGGCTCAGGTTCTTGCGAAAGCGCAGTTGCGCCAGCAGGATCATCAGCCAGGTCCAGATCGCGCCGAAAGTGGCAATGGCCGTCACCCACACAAACACCTTCTCCGGTGCCATATAGTTGAGCACTACGCCCAGCAACAGCACGGCGATCGACAGCAGCAAGGCCTGACGCGGCACCCCGTTTTTCGCGGTGGTGGCGAAGTTGGCCGGGGCCTGGCCGTTTTGCGCCAGGCTGTAAAGCATGCGCCCGGTGCTGAAAATACCGCCGTTGCACGACGACAGGGCCGCCGTAATCACCACAAAGTTGATGATGCCGGCCGCGGTCTTGATGCCCAGACGCTCGAAGGTCATCACAAACGGGCTGCCCGAAGTGCCGATCTCGTTCCACGGGTAGATGGACAGAATCACGAACAATGCGCCGACGTAGAACAGCAGAATGCGCCAGAACACCGAGCCAATCGCACTCGGGATGGTCTTTTGCGGGTTCTTGGCTTCGCCTGCAGTCAGGCCGATCATCTCCACGCCCAGGTAGGCGAACATCACCATCTGCAGGGACATCAACACGCCCTGGATGCCATTGGGCAAGAACCCGCCGTGGGTCCAGAGGTTGGAAATACCCAGCGCGACGCCGTCATTGCCGAAGCCGAACGCGATAATGCCGATACCGCCGAACACCATCGCAATGATGGTGACGATCTTGATCAGGGCAAACCAGAACTCGAACTCGCCAAATGCCTTGACCGCGATCAGGTTGATCGAGCCCATGCTGATCAGCGCCGCCAGGGCCCAGATCCAGCGCGGTACATCGGGGAACCAGATGCCCATGTACACCGCCACGGCGGTAATTTCTGCGACGCAGGTCACCAGCCACAGGAACCAGTAGTTCCAGCCGGTCAAAAACCCGGCCAACGGGCCGAGGTAATCCTGGGCGTAGCGGCTGAACGAGCCGGCCACAGGGTTGTGCACGGCCATTTCGCCCAGTGCGCGCATGATCACCAAAATGGCCAGGCCACCGATGATATAGGACAGCATGATGGCCGGGCCGGCCATTTCAATAGCCTTGGCCGAGCCCAGGAACAGGCCTACGCCGATACAGGCGCCAAGTGCCATCAGGCGAATATGGCGCTCGCCCAGTTCACGCTTGAGTGGGCCGCCTTGCACGCTGTCTGCGTGGGGCTGGTGGTTGCCGACTGGCATAAATGTACAACCTCGTATTGTTATTGGGTATACATCAACAAAGCGTTCGAAAAGACCGGCGGATCACCCGTCCTGCCTTTTGATCAGCCCTGGCTTTGTAGGCCGTTGGATCAAAAGAGAAATGCCCTGCTGAGATCGGCGGCGAGTATTGCACAGGGTTGGTGCACAGTCATGCCCCTACCTAGGACCTATTTACCCACCGTAAGGGCTCTATTCCTGCACTTACACGCAAATGCCCCGCGAGACCTGTACCTCGGTTTTGCAGGTTTGAGCCTTACTCAATAGACCTTGCTTACAGAATTATCAGATAAGCCCCACAAATTTTTCGCCTGCATCCGCCAGCGTCTACGCTTCTATCAAGCGCAACCAATATGCGTACGTGGATCTGTCGACTATGGGCGTACAGTGGAATTCCGGCACCAGCAAGACAAGGGCAGCATCAGCAACCAAGGACGATTCTGTACCGACGCCCAACGTGCCAAAACCCAGGCGTTATGGCTGGTTTGTGTTCGGCATGATCGTGCTCGGCGCACTGGTTGTGCTGGGGTTTGTGATTGCCCAGGAGGTGCGCAGCTCCAGACTGCAAGCCCGCGAGTTCAGCCGCTTTGCCGCGTCCCTGAGCTACTCGATGCATGCAGGGCCCAGCGATGCGATGTTTTACCCGGGCGAAGGCCCCTTCGATAAACGCTTGGGTTACAGCGCTCTGGGCGACTTTCTGCCGCGCCTGCAAAAACGTGACTACGTCATCACCGAACAAAACCGCTTTTCACCAGCGCTGATGAGCTATAGCGAGAAAGGCTTTTTCGTACCCTATCCAGAAAAAATTCAGACCGGACTATCGATCACCGACTGCGCAGGCAGCGCGCTGTATCAGTACAACTACCCGCAGCAGCTTTATTCGAGCTTTGCCAGCATCCCCCCGCTGGTGGTGCACAGCTTGCTGTTTATTGAAAACCGCGACCTGCTCGACCCCCAGCAACCGCAGGCCAACCCTGCCGTGGACTGGCCGCGCTTTGCAGTAGCAGCCTACTCCCAGGCGGCAAAACTGCTGCACCTGCCGGGGCAATCTGCGGGCGGCAGCACCCTGGCCACCCAACTGGAAAAGTACCGGCACTCCCCCGATGGCCTGACCCTGTCGGGCGGTGAAAAATTGCGCCAGATGATTTCGGCCAGCGTGCGCGCCTATCAGGGCGGCCCGCAAACCCTGCCCGCCCGGCAAAAGGTGGTGCGTGATTACCTCAACAGCGTGCCGCTGTCGGCTGTGCCCGGCCACGGCGAAGTCCACGGCATGGCCGAAGGGTTGCGGGTGTGGTACGGCGCCGACTTCAATCAGGTCAATGAACAGTTGAGCAGCACCGCCACGGATGCCAAAAGCCTGGCGTCAAGAGGCCTGGCCCTGCGCGAGGTGCTGTCGCTGATGATCGCCCAGCGCAGGCCGTCACACTATCTGGCCAAGGGCCGCGAGGAACTGGCGCAACTGACCGACAGCCATATCCGCCTGCTGGCACAAAACAATGTGATCGACCCGCCACTGACCGCCGCCGCGCTGGCCAGCCGCGTGACTTACCGTGACTGGGCGCAAGCGCCCACCCTTCAACCCAATGAAACCAACAAGGGCATCAGTGTGGCCCGCAGCCGTCTTTCGGTGCTCCTCAAACGCCCCCTGTATGACCTTGACCGCCTTGACCTGTCAGCCACCAGCACCTTGCAGGGCGACTTGCAAAGCCAGGTCAGCGACTATCTGCGACAGCTGGCAGATCCCGCTTTTGCCGGGAAAATCGGCCTGCTCGGCCCCTACCTCCTGACCCCCACCAGCACAGCACAGGTACGCTACAGCTTCACCCTGTTCGAGCTGACCCCGGACGGCGCAAGGGCCCGGGTGCAGACCGACAGCACCGACCAGCCCTTCGATATCAATGAAGGCAGCAAACTGGAGCTGGGCTCCACTGCCAAGCTGCGGGTGCTGACCACCTATCTGCAGATCATTGCCGAACTGCATGACCGCTATGGCGGCCAATCCAGTGCCTCGCTGAAAAAAATCACCGCCACCAACCAGGACCCGATCACCCGCTGGGCGCTGGCGTACCTGCTCGAAAACCCCAAGGTACAACTGGCCCCCATGCTGGATGCCGCGCTCAACCGCCAGTATTCCGCCAACCCCGGCGAAGGTTTTTTTACCGGTGGTGGCATGCATCACTTCCACAACTTCCGCAGCCAGGACAACAACCGCGTTGCCACGTTGCGCGATGCCATCCGCGAATCGATCAACCTGCCGTTTGTGCGCCTGATGCGCGACGTGGTGCGCTACGCCAGTTATCAATCACCGAGCAACAACGCCGACCTGCTCAGCGACGACCGCAACCCGCTGCGCCAGGAATACCTGAGCCGATTCGCTGACCGCGAAGGCACCACATTCATGCTCAAGTTCTGGAAGAAATACCGCGGCAAGGACTCCAAGGCCCGCCTCGACACATTCCTGGACAGCATGCACCCCACCGCCATCCGCATGTCGGCAGTGCATCGCTACCTCTTCCCCCATGCCGACCAGGCCACCTTCAACCGCTTTGTTCGCTCGCATTTGACCAGCGACAAAATTACCGACGAGCGCCTGACCAAGCTGTACCAAGGCTATGGCCCCGGCGCCTACAACCTGCCTGACCAGGGCTATATCGCCAAGGTCCATCCGCTGGATCTGTGGCTGCTGGGGTATTTGCTCAATAACCCGCAGGCCACTTTCCAGCAAGCCGTAAGCGCCAGCGAACATGAACGTCAGGAAGTTTACAGCTGGCTGTTTAAAAGCCGGCACAAGAGCGCCCGCGACAGCCGCATCCGCACCATGCTGGAAATCGAAGCCTTCCTGGATATCCACCAGCGCTGGCAAAAGGTCGGCTACCCCTTTGACCACCTGGTACCTTCCCTTGCAACGGCACTGGGCAGCTCGGGAGACCGTCCGGCGGCGCTATCCGAACTGATGGGCATCATCCTCAACGATGGCGTGCGTTTGCCGGTATTGCGCATTGATACCCTGCATTTCGCCGCCGATACCCCCTACGAAACCCGCTTGATCAACGACCCCGACGCTGGCGTGCGGGTAATGCCCAGCGAAGTGGCCACAGCCCTGCGCGAGGCCCTGTCACAAGTGGTGGATGCCGGTACGGCGCGGCGGGTGTCGGGCAGTTTCAAACTCGATGACGGCACACCGCTGGCCATGGGCGGCAAAACCGGCACCGGCGACAACCGTATCGAAAGCATGGGCGCTGGCGGACGTATCCTCAGCTCCAAATCGATCAATCGCACAGCCACATTCGTGTTTTATATCGGCGAGCATCACTTCGGCACCTTGACCGCGTTCGTCCCGGGGCGCTCGGCCGAGGCCTTCAAATTCACTTCTGCCCTGCCGGTGCAAGTGCTCAAGGGCATGGCCCCGATCCTCACACCCTACCTGCAACCGGGTACCAACACCTTGTGCCAGGCGCCAGCGCCGGTAAAAACCGCAGCAAAATAGCCAACCTGTGGCAGCTGGCTTGCTCGCGATCCAGGCAGCGCGGTATTTCAGTTAAACCGCGTCGATGCCATCGCGAGCAAGCCCGCTCCCACAGTTTTTAGCGCCTGATGAGAATCATTACCGTTCGTCGATTGGGTTTTTACATTTCTTAAGATATATCTTAAGTTATGTCTAACTTAATGAGAGAGCGAAAAGACAATGAGAGACCATCATCCCCATCACCGCGAACATGGCGCGGGTCAAGACGGCTTCGAGAAACGCCCCGGTCGCGAACGCGGTGGCCGCGGGCCCCGGGTCTTTGCCCCGGGTGATTTGAAATTGCTGCTGCTGGCGTTGATCGCCGAGCAGCCCTGCCACGGCTACGACCTGATCCGCCAGATCGAAGGCCTGTTCGACGGCGCCTACAGCCCCAGCCCCGGTGTGATCTACCCCACACTGACCTTCCTTGAAGAGAGCGAGCTGATCCAGGGCGACGCCGAAGGCGGGAAAAAACGCTACACCGTGACCGACGCCGGTCGCCAGTTCCTCAGCGATCAGGCCGTGGCGCTGGACGGCGTGCGGATGCGCATCGATGTGAGCAAGCGCTCCCTGCGCGGCCATGACCGCCCGGCCGAGATCCACGAAGCCATCCACAACCTGCGTCACGCCCTGCAAATGCACCACGGCCGCTGGAACCCGGCCGAAATCCTGCGGGTGCGCGACTTGCTCAACAACACCGCCAAAGCCATCGTCGACGGCCCCGCTGCCGCCCAGGAGAACGCGCAATGAATGCTGCCAACCCCCAGGTCATCCATCGGGTCATGCATGAAATCAAACGTCGTAAACTTGAAGTGCTGCGCGTGGTCGACCTGACCCCGCGCATGCGCCGCATAACCGTGGGTGGCCCGCAATTGGCGGGGTTTGTCAGCCTGGGCAGCGATGACCATGTGAAACTGTTTTTCCCCCAGACTGCCGAAGAGCAAACCGCGCTGGAAACCCTGGAACTGGGTGCCGGGCAAAAGGGCAACATGCCACCGATGCGCGACTACACCCCGCGCCGCATTGACCTGGACACTCTTGAACTGGATATCGATTTCGTATTGCACGGTGACGGCCCTGCCGCCACCTGGGCCGCCCAGGCCACGCCCGGGCAATACCTGCATATCGGCGGGCCGCGGGGCTCGATGGTCGTACCGGACATCTTCGACAGCTACCTGCTGATCGGCGATGAGACCGCGCTGCCGGCCATCGCCCGTCGACTGGAAGAGCTGTCCGCCAATCGCCGCGCTTTAGTGGTGGTAGAGGTGGAAAACGCTCTTGAGGAGCAGCCCCTGCACAGTGCCGCGTCGGTCGAAGTGATCTGGGTACATCGTGATGTGCCGGGCGAGGACCTGCTCAAGACCGTCGAACTGCTGAGCATTCCTGAGGGTGAACTGTACGCCTGGGTAGCCACCGAAAGCGCACTGTCGCGCAAGGTGCGCCGGGTATTGCTCGACACTCATGGTTTGAATGAAGAGTTCGTCAAGGCTGTGGGCTATTGGCGCCTGGATGACAGTACCGAAGAGTAAGACACACCGCTAAATCCCGTGGGAGCGGGCTTGCTCGCGATGGCAACAACCCGGATTGCCTGATGCGCCGGGGGGATGCTTTCGCGAGCAAGCCCGCTCCCACAAAAGCTGGAAGCATCAAGATCGCGCCCCCCGCCAGCGATCCACCGCCACCACCGCCACTGCCACCGCCACAAACCCCGCCAGAATCCCGCCCGCATTGATAAACGTCTGCCCATAACCCAGCTTTTCGACATCGACAAACGGATACGGGTACACACCCAGCAGGTGCCCGCGCAGCAGGATGTAGGCGAAATACAGCAACGGATACAGCACCCAAAGCCCGATATGACTCAGGCGCAACAGCCCCTTGGGCACGCAAAACCACCAGTAAAACGCAAACAGCACTGGCATCACGTCATGCAGTATTTCATTGGCCAGCCACTGCAGGCCTTCGGGTTGCCAGAGTTGACGCAACAACAGGCTGTACGCCGCGCCCACCACGATAATGCTCACGGCAATACCGCTACTGACCCACGGCTGCAAGAAAAACGCCCTGCCTTTTGACGGGCGGTTATCTGCCGCATAAGTCAGCACGCAGGCAGCCAGGGTATTGGTCAAAATGGTGAAAAAGCTGAAGTAACTCAGCAGCCCGCCCACCACACTCGCCCCGCTTTCCCAACGGGCCAGCAGCACCAGCTCAAGCTGAATCGCCAGGCCAGTCCAGCCCAGGATCGCCAACAGCAAGCAAAGCCGGTGCTTTGACAAAGCACTCATCGGCCGATCACAGCTCGCGTTTGGTACGCGCGTATTTCACATAGAGTTTTTCGACCTTTTCCCGCGCCCAGGGGGTTTTGCGCAGGAACGTCAAACTCGACTTGATGCTCGGGTCGCTTTTGAAGCAACGAATATCAATGCGCTCGGCCAGCCCCTGCCACTCGTAATGCGCCACCAGCGCAGTGAGGATCTGTTCCAGCGTCACGCCGTGCAATGGGTTGTTGTTGGGTTCAGTCATGACGGGCCTTTAAAGCAAAAGAGAGAAAGCCGCGCACCTTAGCCGAGCACCTGCTCAGGGGGAAGTGCATTTGCAATCCAGCAAGTCTAGCCGTGACCCGGGGTCGAAATGAAAGTTCCGCTTTGCCAGATTAAAGTGATGTTATATTGTAACTATTACTGTCCAATCGAAGAGCGCTCAGCGCCACTTTCTTTCGTCACCTTGCCAAGGAACTTGCAATGTCCTCCCCTGCCTTCCCGCGTCACTTGCGACGCCTTCGTCTAACGCCGCTCGCCACCGCACTGCTGCTCGCCTCCCCGGCCTACGCCCTCGACCTGCCGGAGCAAGTTATTACCGGCAACCCCTTGGGCAACACCCAACTGGCGTCGCCCACCACCGTACTGGAAGGCGACGACCTGACCCTGCACCAGCAAGGCAGCCTGGGCGAAACCCTCAATAAACAACCGGGCGTGTCTTCGTCCTACTTCGGCCCGGGCGCCAGCCGACCGATCATTCGCGGCCTGGATGGCGACCGCATTCGCATCCTGCGCAACGGCGTCGGGGCGCTGGATGCCTCGTCGCTGTCTTACGATCACGCCGTGCCGCTGGACCCGGTCAACGTTGAGCGCATCGAAATCGTCCGTGGCCCGGCCGCCCTGCTGTACGGCGGCAACGCCATCGGCGGCGTGGTCAATACCTTTGACAACCGCATCCCCACTGCCGCCATCGACGGCATTCACGGTGCAGGTGAACTGCGCTACGGCGGCGCCGACACCACGCGCAGCAGCGCTGGCAAACTGGAAGCCGGTGATGGCACCTTCGCCCTGCATCTGGATGCCAACGCCCGCGAGTTCAATGACCTGAAAATCCCGGGTTATGCGCGTAGCCGTCATGCGCCTGAAAGCGAAGACGCTGACGAGAAAAAAGGCCGTTTGGGCAACAGTAATGGTCGTCAGGACGGCGGTGCCGTGGGCGGTTCCTACACATGGGAGGATGGTTACGCAGGCTTGTCGTACAGCACTTACGACGCCAACTACGGTTCACCGGCGGAGCAGGATGTACGCATCCGCATGAAGCAGGATCACTACGCCTTTGCCTCCGAAATCCGCAACCTGCAAGGCCCGTTCAGCTCGCTGAAAATAGACGCCGGCTACACAGATTACGAACACCGTGAAATCGAGGGTGGCGAAGTTGGCACCACGTTCAAGAACAAAGGCTACGAAGCCCGCGTCGAGGCGCGCCATGTGCCGATTGGCCCGGTTGAGGGGGTGATTGGCGCGCAGGTCAATCGCAACGAGTTCTCGGCCTTGGGCGAAGAAGCCTTTGTGCCGCAGACCGACACCAACAGCGGCGCCCTGTTCGTGCTCGAAGAGCTGCAAGCCACTGAACGCCTCAAGCTCAGCCTCGGCGGGCGTCTTGAACGCACCGTGGTCGACCCGGATGCCAAGGGCAACGAACGCTTTGCCGCGGCCGACCGCTCCAAAAGCTTCACCGCGGGCAGCCTGTCTTCGGGTGCCGTATTTACCCTCACCCCGATCTGGTCGCTGGCCGCCACCCTGGGCTACACCGAGCGCGCCCCGACGTTCTACGAGCTGTACGCCAATGGTGCCCACGTCGCCACCGGCACCTATGAAGTGGGCAACGCCAACCTGTCGAAGGAAAAAGCCGTGTCCAGCGACCTGGCCCTGCGCTTTGACAATGGTACCCACAAAGGCAGCGTCGGCGTGTTCTACAGCCATTTCTCCAATTACATCGGCCTGCTGGGCACAGGTCGTACACTGAACGACGAAGGCGAACCTGACGCAGACGGTATTCCGGAATACACCTACTCCGGGGTTAGGGCACGCTTCACCGGCTTTGAAGCCAAGGATCACTGGAAGCTCGGCGAAAGTGCCTACGGCAAATTTGCCCTGGAGTTGTCCGGCGATTACACCCGCGCCACCAACCTCGACACCGGCGAAGCCTTGCCCCGCATTGCCCCCCTGCGACTGAGCAGCGGCCTGCTGTGGGAATTAGAGCGCTGGCAGGCGCGCATTGATGTCGAGCACGCCAGTAATCAGGGCCGTGTTCCGGCCAACGAATCGGGCACCGATGGCTACACAACCCTGGGCGCCAGCGCCGGCTATCACTTCGATGTGGGCAGCAGCCAGTGGCTGGCGTTTGTCAAAGGCGACAACCTGACCAACCAGACCGTGCGATATGCCAGTTCTATTTTGCGCGACATCGCCCCCGCACCAGGACGCGGTATTGAGGTCGGCCTGCGCACCACGTTCTAAGCTGCACAGCAGTAAATACGCGGCCTGCAACCAAGGTGGGGCGCGACAAAAGAGCCCTGGGACGAACCGTCGCAGCACACTGTTACGGAATCAGAAATGATCCATGTCACTTAAAGTGCTGTTTCTAAACGTTTCGGGGCTTTATCATTTCCGCATAAAGGGCTGAAACGATTCATTCTGCCCTTATCCTGAAGGGTTAGTCCTGCCTCTCAAGACAGCGCTACCCACTGCCACAGCCATACCTATAAAGACTTGCATCTCGACCTATGTCCACATTCCTGAATATGCGCAAACACAGCGCGATGCTTCCTGTTGCCGGGCAAAAAGCCCTGGCGCTGATCGGCGGCATTACCGCTCTGGGCCTGGCTACTTGCGTGCAGGCGGCCCCCGCTTTTGACGCCGACTCCAAATGGATGCTCGGCGATTGGGGCGGTACCCGTAGTGAACTGGAAAAGCAGGGTTACTCCTTTTCCCTCGACTACGTAGGCGAAGTCGGCTCCAACCTGCACGGCGGCTATGACCATGATCGTACGGCGCGCTACAGCGACCAGTTCGGCCTGGGCACGCACCTGGATCTGCAAAAGATCCTGGGTTGGGACGACGCTGAATTTCAGCTGACCATTACCCACCGCAGCGGTAACAACATCAGCAACGATCGCATCAACGATCCGCGGGTGGGCGGTTTCACATCGGCCCAGGAAGTCTGGGGCCGCGGCCAGACCACGCGCCTGACGCAAATGTGGTACCAGCAGAAGTTCTTCGACCAGAAGCTCGACATCAAGGTCGGCCGCTTTGGCCAGGGCGAGGATTTCAACACCTTCCCTTGCGACTTCCAGAACCTGGCGTTCTGCGGCTCGCAGGTCGGTAACTGGGCGGGCAGCATCTGGTACAACTGGCCCGTCAGCCAGTGGGCCCTGCGGGTCAAGTATCACCTGACCCCCGAGCTGTACGCACAGGTCGGCGCCTATGAGCAAAATCCGTCCAACCTGGATCGCGGCAACGGCTTCAAGCTCAGCGGCAGCGGCACCCAGGGCGCGGTGCTGCCGATCGAACTGGTGTGGACGCCAAAAATTAATGGCCTGCCAGGGGAATACCGCGCGGGTTACTACTACAGTAATGCCAAGGCAACAGATGTTTACAAAGATGCCAATGGCCAGCCCGCCGCGCTGACGGGTGAAGCGTATCGCAGCAGTTCAAGCAAACACGGAATGTGGCTGGGTGTGCAACAGCAGCTCACAACCCGCGCCAGCGATCAGTCGAGGGGCTTGAGTGTGTTCGCCAATGCCACTATGCACGACAAGAAAACCAATGCCGTGGACAACTATGTCCAGGCGGGCGTCGTCTATAAAGGCGTGTTCGATGCACGACCAAAAGACGACATCGGCTTTGCCATGGCCCGCGTGCACGTCAACCCGGCTTACCGCAAAAACGCCCAGGCCAGCAACCAGGCCCGGGCCATCTACGATTTCGACAACCCTGACTACCTGCCACCCCAGGACACTGAATACAGCGCCGAGCTGTACTACGGCGTCCATGTGACCAACTGGCTGACCGTTCGACCGAACCTGCAATACATCCGTCACCCGGGCGGTGTTAGCCAACTGGATGACGCGCTGATTGGCGGTCTGAAAATTCAAAGTGCGTTCTGACAAACGGACTGCAACGGCAACCTTGAAGGTTGCTATCAAGCACCTATTTAGCTGATTCACTCCCGTGCCAGTTCGTCCCTTAAAGACCCACTCTCGCGGGAACACCTCTAACGTAACGGAGAACCACACTATGAGCACTGAAGGTGCTTTCAGTCGAAGCCGCCTGCTACCGAGCCTTCTCGGTATCTTGCTGCTGCTAATGGGCCTGGCCATGTTGGCCGGGGGTATCAAGCTGGTCACGCTGGGCGGGTCGTGGTACTACCTGCTGGCCGGGATCGGTTTTGGCTTGTCGGGCGCACTGCTGATTGCCGGGCGCCGCGCTGCACTGGCTCTATACGCGCTGACGCTGTTCGCCAGCACCGTATGGGCACTGATGGAAGTGGGTCTGGACTGGTGGCAATTGGTGCCGCGCCTGGCCATGTGGTTCGCCATCGGTATCGTTCTGCTGCTGCCATGGTTCCGTCGTCCGGTTCTGCGCGGTCAGTCGGCACCTTTGGCTACCGGCGCACTGAGCGTTGCCGTGGTTCTGGCAGGTGCTGCTGCACTGGCCAGCCAATTCACCAGCCCGGGCGAAATCAAAGGCCAACTGGATCGTGATGCCGTACCCGGCATGACCAACGCCGCACCGGCCATGCCCGATGGCGACTGGCAGTCCTACGGCCGCACCGCTTTTGGTGACCGTTACTCGCCGCTGAAAGAAATCACCCCTGAGAATGCCCACAAGCTGGTTCCAGCCTGGACATTCCGCACCGGTGACATGCCAGGTGAAGGCGATCCCGGCGAAACAACCGCCGAGAACACCCCGCTGAAAGTCAACGGCATGCTGTATGTGTGTACCCCACACAGCCAGGTAATTGCCCTTGACCCGGACACCGGCAAGGAAATCTGGCGTTACGATCCGAAGATCAGCACGCAGAACGCTGAAAACTTCAAAGGCTGGGCACACATGACCTGCCGCGGCGTGACTTATCACGACGAAAATGCCTACGCCAAAGCCAGCACTGAACAAAGCGCTGCCGAGCCTGCTGCTGCCACTTCGAGCAACTCGTGCCCGCGTCGCCTGTTCCTGCCGACTGCCGACACCCGTCTGATCGCCTTGAACGCCGACACCGGCAAACCTTGTGAAGACTTCGGTGACCACGGTTCGGTAGACCTGCGTCACAACATCGGCAGCTTTGCTCCAGGTGGTTACTACTCCACTTCGCCACCTGCCGTGACCAAAGACTTGGTAGTGATTGGCGGCCACGTGACCGACAACATCTCCAACGACGAGCCGTCGGGCGTGATCCGTGCGTACGACGTACGTACCGGCAAGCTGGTCTGGAACTGGGACAGCGGCAACCCGGAGAAAACCACTCCGATTGCTGAAGGCGAAACCTACACCCGTAACTCGCCAAACATGTGGTCGATGTTCGCTGTCGACGAAGACCTCGGCATGCTGTACCTGCCGATGGGCAATCAGACTCCTGACCAATTTGGCGGCGACCGTACCGAAGATTCCGAGCGTTATGCCGCTGGCATCACCGCTCTGGACATCAACACTGGTAAAGTCCGCTGGTACCGTCCGCTTACTCACCATGACCTGTGGGACATGGACGTAGGTGGTCAACCAACCCTGATGGACCTGAAAACCGCCGATGGCGTGAAACCGGCCCTGCTGGCTTCCACCAAACAAGGCAGCATCTACGTCATGGACCGTCGCACTGGCGAAGCCATTGTGCCGATCACCGAGATCCCTGCACCGGGCGGCGCTGTAGAAGGTGACCACACTGCACCGACACAGCCTCGTTCGGACCTGAACATGATCCCGCCGGTGCTGACCGAACGTGACATGTGGGGCGTGACTCCATTCGACCAGATGCTGTGCCGGATCAACTTCAAATCCCTGCGTTATGACGGCATGTACACCCCGCCATCGCTGCAAGGTTCGATCGTTTATCCTGGCAACTTCGGCGTGTTTGACTGGGGCGGCATCTCGGTTGACCCGGTTCGCCAGATTGCCTTCCTGAACCCGAGCTACATGGCGTTCACCTCCAAGCTGGTTCCGCAGGCCGACGTGGCTGCAATGGGCCCGCGCAAAGGCGAAACCTCCGGCGTTCAACCGAACAAAGGCGCACCTTACGGCGTGATCCTGGAGCCACTGTTGTCGCCACTGGGCCTGCCTTGCCAGGCACCGGCGTGGGGTTATGTTGCTGCAGTCGACCTGACCAACAACGAAGTGATCTGGAAACACAAAAACGGTACCGTGCGTGACAGCTCGCCGGTTCCGATCCCGTTGTCCATGGGTGTTCCAAGCCTGGGCGGGACCTTCACCACCGCAGGTGGTGTGGCCTTCCTGAGTGGTACCCTTGACCAGTACCTGCGTGCTTACGACGTAAGCAACGGTAAAGTACTGTGGGAAGGTCGCCTGCCTGCTGGCGGCCAGACCACCCCGATGACCTACACCGGCAAGGACGGCACTCAATATGTGCTGGTCATGGCGGGCGGTCACGGCGGCCTGGGCACCAAAAAAGGTGACTATGTCATGGCGTTCAAACTGGCTGAGTAAGCTTTACAGCGGTTTGTGAAAAAGGCGGCTATCGAGAGATAGCCGCTTTTTTTGTGGGCGGCAAAACAAGACAAACCTCACATGACGCCCCGCCCCCTAGGGCGTGTCATAACAACAATCAGTTATGTCCTACTCAAAAAAAACCGTTCTCCCGCATACACGCTGACCACAAGAAGCTGAAAGTTGCTCCCTTGGCATGCGAACAGCATCCCGACACCGTTGTAGGCCATCTGTTCTGCCCTAACCCGCCAGCCATAAACTTCATCAAGAGCAACACAGATGCCCAACCTGCACCTGCCTTTGTTGACCTGCATCTCCTGCATGGCCGTTCTTTTGGCGCAATTGGGCATGATGATGTACTTGCCTGCGCTACCGCTCATTGCCCAATCACTGAACACCACCCCGAGCCTGGCGTCTTTATCGCTGCCTGTGTATCTGCTGGGCATGGCTTTGCCGATGTTGCTATGGGGCAAGTGGGGAGCTGCCTGGGGTATCAAGCCGGTCTTGATTGCCTCGCTCTTGCTGTTCAGCGCATGCAGTCTGCTGCTGACTTTTTGCGCACAACTCGAGAGCTTTCTCACCCTGCGATGTGTGCAAGGCGTCGGCGCCAGCGGCATGTCCGTAATGGCTCGATCGCTGGTAGCCCAACACTTCAAGGGCGACACACTCGCCAAAGCACTCGCGTGGTTATCCATCGCTTTCGTTGTTTCGCTCGGGATCGGGCAATTCTTCGGGGCGGTTTTAATAAGCGCCTTTGGCTGGCCCACCACCTTCTGGTGCCTTGCGATTGGCGCAATTATTCATGCTGGGGTTGTTTACCGTCATTTGCCGGATTTTAACCCGGCAAACAATACCCCGGCCCGCTGGCGGCACTACCTGACGATAGTCCGTCACGCAGGGTTCCTGCGACCGGCATTGACCGGCGGGTTGGGCTACGGGGTCATTGTCGGCTTCAATACGGCAGCCCCTTCGGTTTTCCAAGCAACTTATGGCTGGTCGACAAGTGATTACGGCACTTTAGGCTGGGCGATCAGCCTTGCCTATGTATTGGGGTCACTGAGCGTCAATCGCTATATGTTGAGCCGTGGCCAATCTCAACTGAGTGCCATCGCTACAAGCATTATGGTGCTTGCCGGTATCGTCATGCTGCTGGGGGTCATTAGCGACCCCACGCTCGCCGGGCTGTTGTGGTTGCCGTACTGCTTTATCGTTTTCGGCCAGGCCATCAACTATCCCGTAAGCCTGTCAGAAGCCAGCGGCAACTCCCCTGTTGATGGACCGTATTCAATGGCACTCTGCGGATTGATTCATCAGTTGGTTGCAGCCTGTGTTGGCGTGATCATCAGCTTGATCGGTGTGCACAACCCGCTCTATCTGGCCATTATCTGCCTGCTGCTGGCCGCTGCAGTGCGGGGGTTAAACATCATCAAGCCCACCCCGTGAACAGCTCGGCCAGCCATTTTTTGCAGCGCGCGACCAACCGATCAGACCGTAGCCCGCAACTCCCACACCCAGGCCTCGAACGCCACGGCATCCATCGGCCGACTGATCAGATAGCCCTGAGCCGTATCACAGTGCCAGCGCTCCAGCAGTTCAAGGGTATGTTGATACTCCACGCCTTCCGCCACCACCTTGAGCCCCAGGTTGTGGCTCATTTCGATGGTCGAGCGCACGATCACCGCGTCTTCGCTGGTTTCGTCGAGGTTGCGGATAAACGACTGATCGATTTTCAGCTCCTGCACCGGCAGGCGCTTGAGGTGCGCCAGCGACGAGTAACCAGTGCCGAAGTCATCCACCGACAAGCTGATCCCCCCGTCACGCAGCTTTTCAAGCACGCTGAGCGAGTGTTCGGGGTCGCGCATGGCCGTGCTTTCGGTGATTTCGAAGATCAGTTGCTCGGCCGACAACTGATAACGCTTGAGCACGCGCTCAACGGTCAGCAACAGGTTTTCACCGTGCAAATCCTCCGCCGAAATATTCAGCGACAGCTGCAGGTGCATACCTTTGCGGTTCCACTCGGCCAACTGGCGAATACCTTCCTCGATGACCCAACCCGTGAGCAGGAACATGCTGCCCGTGCGCTCCGCCAGGGGGATAAATTCCGCCGGTGAAACCATGCCCAGTTCCGGGTGTTGCCAGCGCAACAACGCTTCGGCCTGACGCACATGGCCACTGCGGATATCCAGTTTGGGCTGGTAATGCAACTGCAACTGGCCTTCGCTGGCGGCACTGCGCAAATCCCTGATCAGCTGGATGTGCCGCTGATGGGCGAGGTCGCGGTCCTGCTGGTACACCTGCAAATAACCCGGCAAGGCAGCGGCATCGCGGCAGGCAATTGCGGCCCGGTTGATCAGTTCTTCGGCGCTCTGCCCATTGAGCGGGTATACCGCAATGCCCATGCAGACCTCCAGCGCCACCTCATGCCCGTCAATGCTCAGCGGACGCTTGAGCAATGCGTACAAACGATCAGCCATCGCCACGCCCACATCGATCTGGGTGCTTTCAAGCAATAACAAGAACTCGTTGCCGGTGATGCGTGCCGCGGTATCGCGTTCACGCAGGGCGTCGAGCATCACGCGGGCGGATTCGCGCATGATCAGCTCCACCCCCTCGGGGCCGAAGCCTTCATTGATCACCCGATAGTTTTCGATCCCCAGGTAAATCAGTACCACACTGCGCCTTGCACTGATGGCGCTGCCCAGGCGCTCCATGGCCAGGGCACGGTTGGGCAAGCCGGTCAGCGGGTCGTGCAGGGCGTTATGCGCCAATTGCTGTTCGCGTACGGCAATCCCGCTTTGCATGGCGTTGATCGCCCGGGCCAGAAACCCCAGTTCGTCCCTGCGTGTGAGCTCCACCCGTGTTTCGTAGTTGCCCCGACCAATGCGCTGCGCTGCCTCCGCCAGCAGGCTGACCGGGCGCGACACTGCCCGTGCCAGCCACAAGGCACCTAACAATGAAGCCAGCAAGGCCCCCAGGGATATCCACAGAAACTTGCGATCCAGCGAGTTGAAGGCCTGCATCGTCTGATCCAGCGGGCTTTGCAGTACCGCCATGACCTGGCCGTTGTCCGGGTCGCCGGAGTTGGCCAGTTGCAGCATCTGGCCCAGAAAGCGCTGGCCGTTGAATTCACTGAAGTGGATCGCCGCGCCCGGCGTGTGCTCCTGCACGAATTCAATGATGCTGGCGCTCATAAAGTCCGGCTGGGTGCTGCTCAGTATGCCGCTTTCACCTGGCTTGACCGTCATGAACGACACTTCAAGGTTGCTCAGGGAACTCAACTCATGGGCAAACACGTCGTCCATCGGCATCCCCGAGACCACGCGCACCACGGGCAAAGGCGCCAGTACCACCCCTTGCACCAGCATGTAGGGGCGCCCCGCGAGGATGCCGATGACCATGGTTTGCGTATTGCGACGGGCCAGCCGCAGGGCCTTGGCATAAGGAAACGCCTGACCGGGGGGCAGGCCCTTGAGGGTGCTGGTGATGATATTGCCGTCCAGGTCCAGCACAAACAGCTCACTGCCATGCAGGCTCGACTCGAACTCCTGCAGGGCGCGCTCTATAAGCGAAGGGCTGCCATTGATGGTCGCCTCACGAAAATCCGAGTCATTGGTCAGCCAGTTGAGGCCGTACTGGATACGCCGCCAGCGCAGATCGATAAACCGTTCGAACACCCGGGTACCGGTCTTGAGCTGCTCTTGCGCCTGATCGCTGGCCACGGTAATGGTCACGGCTTTAACGGCGAAGTACACCGCACCGATAACCAGCAACAGGAGCAAGGCAAGGAACAGGCTGATACGCGCCTGAAAACTGTTGCGCAACTTCATGCTGCGCCCTCAATCCATTGAGTGAAGCTCAACTTCCACATAAGCATTCCCTCTGCACCCTGACAAAAGTCAAATAAATGACTTTCAGTTCCATCTTTTTATTTTTTGGTTATAGCCCAGTTGCAAAACAGAAGATCACCTAATAAATGCTGGCCGTCTACAGTCAAGATATTGGCGACAACCCCCTAGCGCACGGGGGTTGCCGGGCATGTAATCCTTGCAGCCGCTACCAGGCAGATTCTGCTTACACATGAAAATCTGTTCACCATTGAAACCACTGGCACCGCGCCCCATCTAAACCACATACCCAATTGCGCAGGTGCCCCATGAGCGACCAGCAAGCGTTTCCGGACAATACAACCGAGTACACCGATGTAGAACACACTGAATCCGAACACCAACCCCATTCTGGAGGGACTGAATTGGCATTGCCGGAGCAGAATCTGCCGGACAAGGTTTACATCATCCCGATCCACAATCGGCCGTTCTTCCCGGCACAAGTGCTGCCGGTCATCGTCAATGAAGAACCCTGGGCCGAAACCCTGGAACTGGTCAGCAAATCCCCTCATCACTCCCTGGCGCTGTTTTTTGTCGACACGCCACCTGATGACCCCCGGCATTTCGATACCAAAAGCCTCCCTGAATACGGCACGCTGGTAAAAGTGCATCACGCCAGCCGCGAAAACGGCAAACTGCAGTTCGTGGCCCAGGGCCTGAGCCGCGTGCGTATCAGCATGTGGCTCAAGCACCACCGCCCGCCGTATCTGGTTGAGGTCGAATACCCGCAGCAACCCAAGGAGCCCACCGACGAGGTGAAGGCCTACGGCATGGCCCTGATCAATGCGATCAAGGAGTTGCTGCCGCTCAACCCGCTGTACAGCGAAGAGCTGAAAAACTACCTCAACCGTTTTAGCCCAAATGACCCGTCGCCGCTGACTGATTTCGCAGCGGCGCTCACCTCGGCCACCGGTAACGAGCTGCAACAGGTACTGGATTGCGTGCCGATGCTCAAGCGCATGGAAAAAGTCCTGCCCATGCTGCGCAAGGAAGTCGAGGTTGCGCGCCTGCAAAAAGAGATTTCAGCCGAAGTTAACCTCAAGATCGGCGAACATCAGCGCGAGTTCTTCCTCAAGGAACAACTCAAGGTGATCCAGCAGGAACTCGGCCTGACCAAGGACGACCGCAGCGCCGATATCGAGCAGTTCAAGCAGCGCCTTGAAGGCAAGACGCTGCCGGCCCAGGCGCAAAAGCGCATTGATGACGAGCTCAACAAACTGTCGATCCTGGAAACCGGGTCGCCGGAATACGCCGTTACCCGCAACTATCTGGACTGGGCTTCGGCGCTGCCGTGGGGCGTGCTGGGGCAGGACAAACTTGACCTCAAGCACGCGCGCAAAGTGCTCGACGCCCACCACGCGGGGCTCGATGACATTAAAGAGCGCATCCTCGAATTCCTCGCTGTGGGTGCCTACAAAGGCTCGGTCAGCGGTTCGATCGTGCTGCTGGTGGGCCCGCCGGGCGTGGGTAAAACCAGTATCGGCAAGTCGATTGCCGAATCGCTGGGCCGTCCGTTCTATCGCTTCAGTGTCGGCGGCATGCGCGACGAGGCCGAGATCAAGGGCCATCGCCGCACCTACATTGGCGCCCAGCCGGGCAAGCTGGTGCAGGCGCTCAAGGATGTCGAAGTGATGAACCCGGTAATCATGCTCGACGAGATCGACAAGATGGGCCAGAGCTTCCAGGGTGACCCTGCCTCGGCCCTGCTCGAAACCCTGGACCCGGAACAGAACGTCGACTTCCTCGACCATTACCTCGACCTGCGCCTGGACCTGTCCAAAGTGCTGTTTGTGTGTACCGCCAACACCCTGGACTCGATCCCCGGCCCGTTGCTCGACCGTATGGAAGTGATCCGCCTTTCGGGCTATATCACCGAAGAGAAAGTCGCGATCGCCAAGCGCCACCTGTGGCCAAAACAGCTCGAAAAAGCCGGTGTGGCCAAAGACAAGCTGAGCATCAGTGACAGCGCCCTGCGCGCCGTAATTGACGGTTATGCCCGCGAAGCCGGGGTGCGCCAGCTGGAAAAACAGCTGGGCAAACTGGTGCGCAAGGCCGTGGTCAAGTTGCTTGCCGACCCAAAAGCCGTGATCAAGATCGGCCCCAAAGACCTCGAAGCCTCGCTGGGCATGCCGGTGTTCCGTAACGAACAGGTGATCAGCGGCACCGGGGTGATAACCGGCCTGGCCTGGACCAGCATGGGGGGGGCGACGTTGCCAATCGAGGCAACCCGCATTCACACCCTCAATCGCGGCTTCAAGCTGACCGGGCAACTGGGCGAAGTTATGAAAGAGTCAGCTGAAATCGCCTACAGCTATATCAGCTCTAACCTGAAGCAATTTGGCGGCGATCCCAAGTTCTTCGATGAAGCCTTTGTCCACCTGCATGTGCCTGAAGGCGCTACGCCGAAAGATGGCCCAAGCGCGGGCGTGACGATGGCCAGTGCCCTGCTGTCGCTGGCGCGCAATCAGCCACCGAAAAAGGGTATCGCCATGACCGGCGAACTGACCCTGACCGGGCATGTATTGCCAATTGGTGGCGTGCGCGAAAAAGTAATTGCGGCGCGCAGGCAGAAAATCAACGAACTGATCCTGCCGGAACCGAACCGCGGTCACTTCGAAGAACTGCCCGATTATCTGAAAGAAGGCATCACCGTACACTTTGCCAAGCGCTTTACCGATGTGGCCAAGGTGCTGTTTTAAAACTGTTTGTTGGCCCTGACTGGCCCGGGATGGCTTCACCGCGATCCAACAGGCCAGTCGGGCTGCCTGCTTCGGCACTCGCACATTGGATCCAAAATACCGTGCAAGTCGCCAACTAGACACGTCTACTGTCATTTATGACAGTAGACGATTGCCGATTTCCCATCCTTAATAGAGACAATTCCCACAAAAATAATGCAGGAAAAGAATATGGCACTTCATCATCCTGTATATGAGAACCCGGATGTCCTGAGGCTCAAGGAGTCAGGACAAAAAATCTTCAATCCCAGAACCCGGGGAGAACTCAAGGCCGAGCTGCTGGACCGTCCTGCTTTTACCGCGCAGGAAATGACTTTTGCCAGCAGCCAGAAAAAAATCGTCATTACCGGCGAGTTCGATGACTTTGGCTCAACCGCTTATCGCGCGGTGGCCTTCACGCTGGATATCAATATCCAGTCAGGCATCTACCTGTTCAAAAAAGACGAGCACGGCCCCATCCAGTCCATGTCCTATATCGAATGTGTTGAAGTCGATGGCCGCCAGGTCTATCACTTGAACCAGGCCGATGTCGGCACCCTGCACCTGAGCGTGGTCGAGAGTTGCTACAGCGCCCGCCTGTTCACCATGGAAGGCCTGGACCACAACGGCAACAGCATGGAGATGTGCGGCGACTTCAGCATCAGCCCGCCCCACGCGTCTTTTTAGCCGGCCGAGGACAAATGGCACAGCACCCGTCATGGGGTATGCTGCGCCATTGTGTTTGCCCGACCGGAGCCTTCAATGCCCCCAGTACGCCTTATCCCCCTGCTCGCCCTCAGCCTGCTGACGGCCTGTGCGCAACAGCCTGCACACAACGTTACCCTCGAAGACCAAAGCGACTGCCCCCAGCAACTGCATGTGGGCCAACAGCTGATCGTGTCACTGCCGAGCAACCCCACTACCGGTTACCGCTGGTCTATTCAGGACTCTGCTGGCGGCGTGCTGCGCAGCCTGGGGCCGGAGGTCTACACCAGCAGCGACAACGGCCAGCTACTGGGCAGCGGCGGCCAATCGACCTGGCGCTTTCAGGTATTTGCCCCTGGCAGCGGCCGCCTGCGCCTGACCTCTCAGCAACCGTGGGAACCTGAAGCCGAACCGGCACAGGTGTTCGACTGCCCGATCACGGTGAACTGATATGACGTGGCTGATCCTTGCGATCTTGGGCGCTGCCACCTACCTCTATGGCGTCAGCACGCACGCCATAATGCTGTGCCTGCTGACCAAGCCCGTACCGGTACTGGCGTTGCTCGGCTGGCTGCACAGCGGACCTGTCAGCCCCTATCGACACTGGATCAGCATTGGCCTGGGATTTTCCCTGCTGGGCGACATCCTGCTGGCCTGGCCACAAGATCTGTTTGTATTTGGCCTTGGGGCGTTTTTGTTCGCCCACCTGGCCTATCTCAAGGCCTACCTTGTGGACTGCCGCCGCCCTGCCGTGCCGGCCCTGATCCTGGCACTGCTTGCCGGTGGCAGCTTGTTGAGCGTCATGGCCAGTCAGGGCCTGGGCGATTTGCTGGTGCCGGTGAGTGTCTATGCCCTGGCCATCAGCGCCATGCTCTGGCGCGCCCTCGCCCGCCTGGGCAGCAGCGTGGCCAAACGTTCGGCCTGGCTGGCCGCGGCAGGCGCCTTGGCATTTGTGGTCTCGGACAGCCTGATTGGCATCGACCGCTTTGTGCAGCCGTTCGCCGCCGCGCCCTACCTGATCATCCTCAGTTACTGGCTGGGCCAATGGGGTATCGCCGCCTCGACGTTCAGCCAGGGCAGGCGCTGAACGGTTTATCAGACAGACCGCGCATCCCGGCGCCAACTTGGCTAAAATGCCGCCCCTTTTAAAATTTCCAGCGCCGGAACCGTCGTGAGCAAAGAACCTGACCGTATATTCGCCCAGCCCCTGGCCCAGGTGCCGGACTTCGCCTTTAACGAAGACGTGGTGCGGGTGTTCCCGGACATGATCAAGCGCTCGGTGCCCGGCTACCCGACCATCGTCGAGAACCTCGGCGTACTCGCCGCCCAGTTCGCCCGGCCCGACAGCGTGCTGTACGACCTTGGCTGCTCACTGGGCGCGGTGACCCAGGCCCTGCGCCGCCATGTGCGCACGGACGGCTGCAAGGTGATTGCCGTGGACAACTCGGCGGCGATGGTCGAGCGCTGCCGCGAGTACCTCAACGGGCAGAACTCGATGTTTCAGGAGCTGTTGCCGGTCGAGGTGATCGAGGGCGATATCCTGGCGCTGGAATTTGAACCCGCGTCGGTGGTGGCGCTGAATTTCACCCTGCAATTTATCGCCCCTGAACAGCGCCTGGCGCTGCTGGGCCGTATCCGTCAGTCGTTGCTGCCGGGCGGCGCCCTGATCCTCTCGGAAAAGCTGCGTTTCAGTGATCCCGAAGAGCACGGTCTGCTCACCGACCTGCATGTGGCCTTCAAGCGGGCCAACGGCTATAGCGAGCTGGAAATCGCACAAAAGCGCAGCGCCATTGAAAACGTCATGAAGCCCGACAGCCTCGAAGAACACCGCGAACGCCTGCTGGCGGCCGGGTTCTCGAAAGTCGTGCCGTGGTTCCAGTGTCTTAACTTTGCCTCGTTGATTGCCTTGCCATGATTGATCTGTCCCCTCTTGCCCGGCGTCTGGCCGGCACTCCACTGGCTGAATGGGCCAATACCCTGCAAGCCCAGCTCGACGTAAAAATGGAAAAAGGCCACGGCGACCTGGAGCGCTGGCAAAGCGCGCTGGATGCCTTGCCCGACGTTAAACCGAGCGAAATCGACCTGTTGAATGGCCTGACCCTGGACACCGACTGCGACGACGCCACCCGAGCGCAGATGCGCGAGGCACTGATGGGCCTGTCGCCGTGGCGCAAAGGCCCGTTCGACCTGTTTGGCGTACACGTCGACACCGAATGGCACTCGGACTGGAAGTGGTCACGGGTCGCGCCGCATATCGACCTCAAGGGCAAGCGCATCCTCGATGTGGGTTGCGGCAACGGCTACTACATGTGGCGCATGCTCGGCGCCGGCGCCCACAGCGTGATTGGCGTGGACCCCAACTGGCTGTTCTTCTGCCAGTTCCAGGCCGTGCAGCGCTTTTTGCAACAGGAAGCGGCATGGCACCTGCCGTTCCCGTTCGAAGACCTGCCGCCGAACCTGGAAGGCTTCGACACCGTGTTTTCCATGGGCGTGTTCTACCATCGCCGATCGCCCATCGAGCATCTGCTGGCGTTGAAAGACTGCCTGGTCAAGGGCGGCGAACTGGTGCTGGAAACCTTGGTGATCGAAGGCGACGTGAACCAGGTACTGGTACCGGAAGACCGCTACGCGCAGATGCGCAACGTGTGGTTCCTGCCCTCGATCCCGGCGCTGGAACGCTGGTTGCGCCGTGCCGGTTTCAGCGATGTGCGCTGCGTGGACGTGAGCGTCACCACGGTTGAAGAGCAGCGTGCCACCGAGTGGATGAAATACCAGTCGCTGAGCGACTACCTGGACCCGAACGACCACAGCAAAACCATCGAAGGCCTGCCGGCGCCGATGCGGGCGGTGATAGTGGCGAGGAAGTAACACACACCCTTTACCCCTGTGGGAGCGGGCTTGCTCGCGATGCAGACGCCTCGATATGTCTGATACACCGAGGTGATGCTATCGCGAGCAAGCCCGCTCCCACAGGTTCAGCGAGCTCTTCTGACCTTGAAGAACTCGCTGAGGATCGCCCCGCACTCGTCAGCCAACACCCCGCCTTCATACAGCACCCGGTGATTCAGAAAGCCCTGGGTAAAAAACTGCCCCTGGCTTTGTACAATCCCGGCCTTGGGTTCCAGCGCGCCGTATACCACCCGCGCCACCCGCGAATGCACGATCAGCCCCGCACACATGCTGCACGGCTCCAGCGTCACATACAGGGTACTGCCCGGCAGCCGGTAGTTGTTGACGGCCGTGGCGGCGGCCCGAATGGCCATCATCTCGGCATGGGCGCTGGGGTCGCTGCCGCTGATCGGGCAGTTGAAGCCACGGCCAATGATTTCACCGTCCTGCACCAGCACCGCGCCCACCGGCACTTCGCCCAGTGCCGCACCCTGGGCCGCCAGGGCCAGGGCTTCACGCATAAAGTCTTGATCGCGGCTGCGGTCGATGATCCGGGGTTGACGCCCTTGTCGCATCAGGAAACCTCAATAGCGGCCATCAGGCCGGTTTCCATGTGATCAATCACATGGCAGTGGAACATCCACACGCCGGGATTATCCGCCACCAGCGCCACGCGGGCACGTTCGTTTTTGCCCAGCAGGTAGGTGTCGGTGAAATACGGGATGATCTTTTTGCGGTTGGACGCCAGCACCTTGAAGCTCATGCCGTGCAAATGGATGGGGTGCTGGTACTGGGTCATGTTCTTCAACTCGAAGATATAGCTCTGCCCCAGCTTGAGTTTGGCAATCGGCCGGTCGGCGCAGGTCTTGTCCTTGATATCCCAGGCCACGCCGTTGATCTGCCACAGGCTCGGCGGCTGATCGGGGCCCAGGTCTTCGGACACCGAACCGACCCACTCGAAGTTGAAGTTGATCTTCTCGGCATTCGCCACGTCAGGCTCGGCAATCGGGTTGGCGGGCAACGCCGGTGGCCACTCAGCTGGCGCATCGGCGCTGGCGACCGAGCGCAGGGTACCCAGACGCACCGGGCCGTCACGCAACGACAGCTCCTCGCCTGCAGCCGGGGCCTTGATCCCCAGGCAAATGCGCATGCCCGGGCCCAGCCAGTAGTCCTTGCCCAGCGGCCGTGGCACGATGGGGTTGCCGTCCAGGGCGTAGATCATCGCTTCCACGCCGGGGATATTCAGGCGATAGGTCAGGGTGTTGTCGAGGTTGAGAATGCGCACGCGGGTGATCTGCTCGGCAGGCAGGTCAATGGTCGGCACATGCACGCCATTGATCGTCGACAGCCGCCCCGCCGTACCGCCGCGGGCCGCCTCGCGGGTGATGCTGAACGGCAGGAAGGCACCCTCTTCGTCCACATGCCAGTTCTTGATGCTCAGGGTACGCTCGTGCTTGAAACCGGTGGGCTCGCGCTCTTCGACAATCAGCGGGCCGACCAGGCCACGGCCCAGTTCTTCGCTGCTGTTGACGTGGGGGTGATACCAGTAGCTGCCCGCATCGGGTACGCGGAACTTGTAATCGAAGTATTCACCCGGCAATACCGGCAATTGCGAGACGTAGGGCACGCCGTCCATTTCCAGGGGCAGGCGGATACCGTGCCAGTGGATGGTGGTCGCCACCGGCAGGTGGTTGATAAAGCGTACCCGCAGCCACTCGCCCTGGCGCACCCGCAGCTCGGTGCCGGGCGCCGAAGGGCCAAAGGCCCAGGCCTGGGTGATATGACCAGGCACCAGCTCGACGTCCAGTGGCGCGCTGATCAGCTCGTAATCGTGGCCGGCGTTCTCGGCGGCCACCTTGCCCAGCCAGTAACGCGAAGCGCCTCCTGCGCCAACACCCACCACTACCAGGCCGGCCAGACCACCGAGTATTTGTCGACGGGTAAAGGACATGGATTCAACTACCTCTCGTATCCGGCGCGGGCGTTGGGCCCGCAAAAGGCGAATACGATACACCTGCAGTTGCGAAACAGTAAGGGCGGGGTGGCGAAGGGTCACAGTCGGCAGGCAAACACCCCCCCTGTGGGAGCGGGCTTGCTCGCGATGGGATCACTGCGGTGTTACAGGTACACCGCAGCGCTGTTATCGCGAGCAAGCCCGCTCCCACCCAAGGGCCGTTGGACTGGGTCTACACCCCCACCACCAGATGCACCACCCCGCCCGGCAGGCTCAAGATGCCCGGCACCCCCGCCACACGCAGGGCTTGCGGATCCAGACGGGTGATATCGGCCAGCTCCACACGGATCCGGGTCAAGGCCACCCGCTGTTCGGTCTTGATATTGCCGGCACCGCCCAGCGCGGCCAGCACTGTTTTATCCAGGGTCGACGCCGGTTTGCCCGGCTCATCCGCCACCAGATCGGGGGTCAGGGCCTTCCAGAAAGCTTTGAGCACTTTATCGAACATGTTCAATACTCCAACTCGGTCATGGGTTGCACCATTGACTGCAATGCAGCCCGCACCTGCCCTGCACACTCCAGGCCGAGCACGCGCTGCGTCAGGGCCTGGCATTCGGCATAATCCAGCTGCCGAACCCGCGCCTTGATACTCGGGACCAAGGGCACGCTCACCGATAACTCATCCACCCCCAGCCCCAGCAACACTGGCACCGCCAGCGTCTCGGAGGCCAGCGCGCCACATACCCCCACCCATTTGCCGTGGGCATGGGCGGCCTTGACGGTGCTGGCGATCAGGCGTAACACCGCCGGGTGCAAGCTATCGGCCTGGCTGGCCAGACGCGGATGGTCACGGTCCATCGCCAGGGTGTACTGGGTCAGGTCGTTGGTACCAATGGAGAAAAAGTCGACCTCGGGGGCAAACAGGTCCGCCATCAACGCCGCTGCCGGTACTTCGATCATGATCCCCAGCTTGGGCAGGGTCGTGATCCCCAGCACCAGCGTCTGCTCTTCGAGCAACTGGCGGGCCATGCGCAACTCGGACAACTGCGTGACCATCGGCAACATGATATGCAGGCGAGTCAGGTCGGCGCTGGCCAGAATCGCGCTGAACTGCTCACGCAACAGTTGCGGGCGATCCAGGCACAGGCGGATCCCGCGCAGGCCCAAAAACGGGTTGGCCTCATGCTCCATCGGCACATAGGCCAGGGGTTTGTCACCGCCCACATCCAGGGTGCGCACCACCAGGTTGTGCCCGGTACCCACGGCGCGGGCGATGGCACTGTAGGTGGCAACCTGCTCGGCATGGCCGGGGGCGCTGCTGCGCTCCAGATAGAGAAACTCGGAGCGCAGTAAACCAACCCCTTCTGCGCCCAGGTTCATCGCTTGTTCGGCTTCGGCCAGGGACGCGATATTGGCGCTGACTTCGATGCGCACCCCGTCCCGGGTACAGGCCGGCAATGCCGCCTGTTGCAAATCCTGCTGCTGGCGCTGGTGCTCAAAGGCACGCCGGGCTGTGAGCTGCTGGACCCGTTGCGGATCCGGTTGCAGATGCAACTGCCCCTGATCCGCATCAAGCAACACCGCCGTACCGTTGGCCAGCGCCAGCACCTGCGGTGACATACCGCAAAGCGCCGGCAAGCCCAGCGCCCGGGCCAGAATCGCCACGTGACTGGTGGCACCGCCACCGACCGTGGCAAAGCCTGCGACCTTGCGCGTATCCAGCGTTGCGGTTTGTGACGGGGTCAGTTGTTCGGCTATCAGAATCGCCTGTTCCGGCAACTCCAGCGCGCTGTCCTGCACCCCGAGGATCAGTTTGAGCACACGCTGGCCAACATCCTCCAGATCCAGCGCCCGCTCGGCCAACAGGCGGTTGCCCAGGCCCTTGAACAAGGTCGCCGTCTCATGGGTAGCGCTTTGCCAGGCGAAGGCTGCGCTCTTGCCCTGCGCGATCAACCCGAAGGCCTGTTCCAGCAAGCCCGGGTCTTCCAGCAATTCCTGGTGGGCCTTGAAAATCTCGCCTTGCGCCTTGCCCGCGGCGTTGTCACACAACACTTGCAACTGCGCCGAGGCACTTGCCAACGCCTGTTGCAACTGCTCGCGCTCGCGGGGCTGGTCGGTTGCCAGCTCGCTGATCTGCAACGCGCTTGCGGTCAGTTGCACCACATGCCCGAATGCCGAGCCAGGTGATGCACAAACCCCACGCAACTCGTCACTGGCTTCAGGTTCAGGCGCTGCCACCGGCGCGGTTTCGACCGCCACAACGGTGACCGTCTCACCGCAGCCGCTCGCCAGCAGTTCGCCCAGTACCTTGAGTGCTTGCCCGGCATCAGGGCCGGTGGCACTGAGGTGAACGCTGTCCCCGCACACCGTCTGCAGGGCCATGATCGCTACCAGCGACTTGGCATTGGCGCTCTCGCCCTGCTTGTTCAATTGGATGGTGGCCGCAAAGCCTTTCGCCGCCTGGGCCAATACTGCTGCAGGTCGGGCATGCAAGCCGTTGGGATTGGGCAGAAGCTGCGGCTGCGAGTGCTGTGCGCTGCCGGTTTGCACCTCGGCTTGCGCCCGGGCCTGCTGCAGTTGCAGGCGCAGCAGCGGCTGGCCGGTTTCGACCAGAACGTTACCCGCTGACGGGGCCACAAAGGGTTCGCCGCTCACCACCAGCATCAGGGTCAACAAACTGCGGGCATGCAGGGCGATGTAGTCTGCATCGAACTCGATCAACGCCTGCCCCGCGGTCACCTGCTGGCCCTCCTCGACCAGCGCCGTGAAGCCCTTGCCGCCCAAATTTACCGTATCCAGACCGATATGCAGCAACACCTGCACACCGTCGGCCGCCGTGATGCTGATGGCGTGGCCGGTGTGCTGCAGGTTGCTGACCACCCCGGCCAGCGGCGCGCAGAGCACCTGCGATGTCGGGTCGATACACAGGCCGTCGCCAATCAGGCGACTGGCAAACACCGGGTCGGGCACGTTATCCAGCGCCATCAACACACCGGACAACGGTGCCAGCAATTCCACTTGTGGGGATGTGACCATGACTTCACCTGCAGTTGATTCAGTTAAATGCCGATGGAGCGCGAGCCCCGACAGCTCGCTTACTTCCACCAGTACTCGACTTGCAAACCGGCGTTGGAACCGTGTCGGGCCGAGCCAAATGCACCGCTGTCGGACAGCGCCGAGCCGGCGTCGAACTCATTGGCCGCACGTTGCGCGGCAGCGTTCCAGCTGGCATAGGTGTAATACAGGCGCACTTCCGGGCGCGTCCAGAAACCCGGGCCCTTGGGGGACCAGGTGGGCGCAAAGGTGAACTTGCTCAGCTTGCGCGTACCATCTGCGGCCTTGACCTGGTCATGGCCCAGCTCGGTAACCAGCTTGAACTGCTCGCTGATCGCATAGGTGGGGCGCACGCCCAACGACAGCCACTCCTGATTGCCGCCGTCGGGGCGAAAATCCTTCTGGTACACCGCCTCGACCTGCCCGCCGAAACGCGGCGTCACTTGCCAGTCGAAAAACTCGACAATCCGGTAGCGCTTGCTGCTGTTATCCAGACGAAAGTCGCCGGTATAACCCAGGCCGGTGCCCGACCCTTCGCCGTACTGCACGGCAAATTTGTTCTTGCCCCCCAGGAACTCGCTTTGCACATGCTGCGCGGTAATGGCCCAGCCACTGTGGGCATCGGTGCGCTCGGGCTTGTCCAGATAACTGAGGCCCAACTCCAGCTGACCGCCAGGGTTGGTGTTGAAACCGGCGACGTTGAAGTCGTGACGGGTGACGTAGTTTTCCTGGTAGAGGTTGTCCTTGCGCGACAGGGCGTAGCTGTACTTGAGGCCGCCGATCAACACGTCCTCGATACCGGCACCGGTCGCACTCTGGTTCCAGTAGTAGAAGTCGGAAATATGGATATCGTTACGCTTGTAGTAACGACGTCCGGCCCACAGCGAACCGCCGTTGAGGCTCGGCAGATTGGACCATTGCGCATACAACTGCGGCAGGCGTGCCGAACCGTTGTCCCCCTGAAACGTCAGCTGGCGATCGTACTGGTTGTACAGCGAGGCCATGCCATCGACGCTCAGCACCGAGCCATCGTCGAAGCTGTAGACGTCCTGGCGCAGTTCCAGCTCGGCGTATTGTTCGCACTCGTTGCCCAACCGGTACTTGGCCTCGGCGCCGGGCAGCTTGAAGCAGGATTGCTTGCCGCCGTTGAGCGAGTTGCCCACGCCACTGCGCAGGTACCCGGCAAACTCCAGGGCGTTGACAGAAAGTGGCGCCAGCAGGCACAGGCTGGCGATACAAATGCTGTGGTTGAGTGAAGATTTCATTGCACGACCTTTTTTATTGTTATGTGATTACAGCCATATTTCTGTGGGAGCGGGCTTGCCCGCGATAGTCACACCGTGTTGATTCAGGCCTGTCGAGTTGCCTGAATCGCGAGCAAGCCCGCTCCCACAGAGGAATCCAGCTTCAGGTGTTCAGGTGCAGCACGAAAGACTCATAGGGCCGCAGCGAGATCCTGTTGCTGCGCACCGGGCAGTCGTCGTAGTTGCTGATCAGCAGCCGCTGGCTCATGTCCGCGGCAATCACCCCTTCAGGCAATTCGAAGTCGCAGGGCGTGCCGTAGAAGTTATTGATCACCAGCAGACGCTCGCCAGCGCCCTCACGCACATAGACCCACACCTGCTTGTGCTCGGGCAACAACAGACGGTATTCACCGTGTTTCAGCAACGGCTCTGCGCGACGCAAGGCGATCAAGTGACGGTAGTGATGCAGCACCGAAGCCGGGTCATTGCGCTGGTCTTCAACGTTGATAAACGCCGCGTTGGCGGGGATGCCAAGCCACGGCTCGGCGCTGCTGAAACCGGCGTTGGGCTGAGGGTCCCATTGCATCGGCGTGCGGCCGTTGTCCCGCGACTTTTGCTTGATCGCGGCCATGCACTCGTCGTGAGGCACACCTGCTTCACGCTTGAGGCGATAGATATTCAGGGTTTCGACATCGCGGTACTGCTCGATATGTTCGAACCCCGGATTGGTCATGCCGATTTCTTCGCCCTGGTAGACATAGGGCGTGCCTTGCAGAAAGTGCAACGCGGTGGCCAGCATCTTGGCCGAGACCACGCGGTGTTCGCCGTCATCACCAAAACGCGAGACCACACGGGGCTGGTCGTGGTTACACCAAAACAGCGCGTTCCAGCCGCCACCCGCCTGCATGCCGGTTTGCCAGTGCGACAGGATGCCCTTGAGCTGCAGGAAGTCGAAATCAGCCCGCTGCCACTTTTGCATGTTCGGGTAATCGACCTTCAGGTGATGAAAGTTGAAGGTCATCGACAGCTCCTCGCTGTCGGGCCGCGAATAACGGATGCAGTGCTCAAGGCTGGTGGACGACATCTCGCCGACGCTGACCAGATCGTGGCCGGCAAACACTTCGCGGTGCATTTCCTGCAAGTACTCATGCACGTTGGGGCCGTCGGTATAGAAGCGGCGGCCGTCGCTGTCGTCCTGGGGGAAGTGCGCCGGTTTCGAGATCAGGTTGATCACGTCCAGGCGGAAACCGCCCACGCCCTTGTCCCGCCAAAAACACATCAGTTTGTAGACCTCGGCACGCACCTTGGGGTTGTCCCAGTTGAGGTCGGCCTGGGTGTGGTCAAACAGGTGCAGGTAGTACTGGCCGGTTTGCGCCTCGTATTCCCAGGCCGAGCCACCGAACTTGGATTCCCAGTTGTTTGGCTGGTCGCGCCAGATATAGAAGTCGCGGTACGGGTTGTCGAGGCTGCTGCGCGCCTGCTGGAACCATTCGTGCTCGATGGAGGTGTGGTTGACCACGATATCGAGCATCAGCTTGAGGCCGCGGGCACCGGCTTCGCGGATCAGCAACTCGCAATCGGCCATGCTGCCGTAGCTCGGGTCGATGGCGTAGTAATCGCTGATGTCATAGCCGTTGTCACGCTGGGGCGAGCGTAAAAACGGCGTCAGCCACAGGTAGTCCACACCCAGCCACTGCAGGTAATCAAGCTTGTCGACCACCCCGAGCAAGTCACCGGTGGCGTTGCCCGCGTGGCTGTGAAAACTTTTGGGGTAGATCTGATAGATCACCGAGCGCTGCCAGTCTTGCATGGGGTGTTCCTTGCTTGGACGTTGTAGCCGCTGCCGAAGGCTGCGACTACAGAAAATGGATGTGCTACGCCACGCGATAGCCGGGGCGAATGATTTTCAGGCTCAGGGCACAGGTCAGGACAAACGGCACGACAATGGCCATCAGCATGCCGATCACAAACATCGGGATGTACTGCGGAATGATCGAGATAAAACCGGGCAGGCCGCCAACCCCGATGGCCGAGGCCAGCACCTTGTTCAGTGACAGAAAAATGCTGCCCAGCGCCGAACCGACCAGCGCTGCATAAAACGGAAACTTGTAGCGCAGGTTAATCCCGAACATCGCCGGTTCCGTAATACCGAAATACGCCGATACCGCAGAGGTCGAAGCCATGCTGCGCTCACGCACATTGCGGCTCATGTAGAACACGCCGAGCGCCGCGCTGCCCTGGGCCAGGTTGGACATGACGATCATTGGCCAGATAAAGGTGCCGCCGTGGTTGGCAATCAGCTGCAGGTCCACGGCAAGAAACATGTGGTGCATACCGGTGATCACCAGCGGTGCGTACAACAGCCCGAAAATCATCCCGCCAAGCACTGGGGCCACATCAAACAACAGCACCACGCCCTCGGTAATCAGGATGCCAAGGTGACGGGTCACCGGGCCGATGATCGCCAGCGCCAGCACGCCTGTAATGACGATGGTGGTGATGGGTACCACCAGCAGTTGAATGGCATTGGGCACCCGCGCCCGCAGCCATTTTTCGATCACGCTCATCACATAGGCGGCCAACAGGATCGGCAGGATCTGCCCCTGGTAGCCCACTTTCTCGATCTGGAACAGGCCCAGGATATTGAAGTACGGCAGGCTCTGGCCCTCCAGCCCGGCCACGGCCTTGCCGTAGTTCCAGGCATTGAGCAGGTCGGGGTGAACCAGCATCAGGCCCAGGACGATGCCAAGGATTTCGCTGCCACCAAAGCGCTTGGCCGCCGACCAGCCCACCAGGGCAGGCAGGAATACGAAAGAGGTGTTGGCCATCAGGTTGATCAGGCTCCATACCCCGTCCAGTTGCGGATAGGCATCGAGCAGGGTTTTGCCATCGATAAACATGCCCTTGGCGCCGAGCAGGTTGTTCACGCCCATCAGCAGGCCGGCAATGATCAGCGCCGGCAGGATGGGCATAAACACATCGGAGAACACGCGCACCAGGCGCTGCATGGCGTTGGCCTTGTCGGCGCCCTGCTGCTTGACGTCGGCGATGGTGGCAGCGGCCAGGCCGGTCTGCTCGCGCAGGGCAGCGTAGACCTTTTCGACTTCGCCGGGGCCGATCACCACCTGGTACAGGCCGCCGGTAAAGAAGGAACCTTTCACCAGATCGATCTGGTTAAGGCTGGCGCTGTCCACCAGGCTCGGGTCTTTGAGCGCCAGGCGCAAACGCGTCACACAATGCGCGGCCTGCTCAACGTTGGCGGCACCACCAAGGCTGTGCAACAGCTCGCTGGCGATCTGGGAGTAGTCGTGGCTCATGCGTGGTCTCCGCTTGAATTTTTATTATGGAGCGTCGCTGTGGCAGCACCGCCGAAGCAAAAAAATACTCGTCTGTACGAGTTAAAGCAACAACTGGTACAGACGAGTTAGTGATTTTTCTTCCGCGGGCTTGCGCTGCCTTCCCTCCAGCCCTTAAGGTTCCGGGCCCCGAGCCCAATCGGCATAGAGCCTTCGTCATGACCAAATACAATCAGATCTACACCGATCTGCTTGCCAGCATTACCACTGAACGCCTGGCCCGTGGTGCCCGCCTGCCGTCCGAAACCGAATTGATGGCCAGCTACGGGGCCAGCCGCGGCACGGTGCGCAAGGCCATCGAACAACTGCAGGAGCGTGGCTTTGCCCAGAAAATCCACGGCAAGGGCACCTTTGTATTGTCATCCAGCCCGATCGAGTTCCAGCTGGGCGGTATCGTCAGTTTTCAGGAGACCTACCCGCGCCTGGGTGGCAACGTCAGTACCGAGGTGGTGGAATTCACCCGATTTCCGCTCGAAGGGGCGCTGTGCGAAAAGTTCGATGTTGAAGCGGGCAGCCTGATCACCCGGATCAAGCGGGTACGCCATATTGATGGCAAGCGCGTGATTCTGGACATCAACCATTTTCTCAGCGACCTGATCCCGGGGCTGGATCAAGCCATTGCCGAGCACTCGATCTATGCCTATATCGAGCAGACTCTCAACCTGCAGATCAGCTATGCCCAGCGCACCATCGAAGCGGTGCCGCGCAGTAAAGACGACCAGCAGCACCTGGACCTCGATGGTCAGAGCCATGTGATAGTGGTGAGCAACCAGACGTTCTTGCAGGATGGGCGCCAGTTCGAGTACACCGAGTCGCGGCATACGCTGGACAAGTTTTACTTTTCGGATGTGGCGCGGCGCTGACATCAAAAGCACCCCAGCCCTCTCCCGGAGGGAGGGGGCGCCGGCTGGTGGTGCTGCACAGATCTGCTTTGGCTTTTAGCCCCCTCTCCCTCCGGGAGAGGGCTGGGGTGAGGGGCTCTTGAATTACTTGGCCACAAACTTCGAACCACGCCCTCCATCAAGCTGTGCCTGCAACATCCCCCATTCCCGCGCAATGATCGAGTACGGAATAAAGATGCTCACCCTCTGCGCGCCCTTCAACTCGGGCAAAGTAATCGCACTGTTCAGGCTGGTCGAATAAAAACCGGCATTGATCCCCACCACACAACCGTCACTGGCGATTACCGGCCCACCCGACATGCCCTTGACCAGCGGGGCATCATGGATGGCATACAGGTCACCGCTACGTTCTTCGGTATTGCTGAAGGGTGTTTTATAAACCTTGCCCTTGCCCGTTGTGGTCACAAGGTAAGGGCTCACGCCCACGGCCGTAATGCTCTCGCCCACGCGCGATGCACGCCATGCCGGATAGCGGCCGTTAGCTTTGTGCTTGATAAAGACCAGATCGCAGTGTGTGCTGCAACGGTACGCAACGTTGGGGATAAAGGGCGTGTGCCCTGTGGTGACGGCGTAATCTTCATTCCATTGCACGGCCGAGGCCATATACATGAACGGTATGGGAAATCCCGAAAAGACAGCAAAGTACGAGTCATTAACAGACGCCGACATGTCTGGCTTCACGAATCCGTTGCATCCTGCAGTGACAACTCCTATTAACAAGTAGGCCATGATCTTGATCATGATAAATCACCGACTTATAGGGAGGATGCAACTGGCTTTTATTGTCAGTATTTTGACTTCAGCAAAAACAGCACGTCTAACCAATTGTTTTGGTTGAAGCCTGTATTATTTATGGATGAGGTTTTAATAACGCGTATGAATCAATCGAACTAAGCTCAATTGCTTTTCGAGCAATAGCGACGTTCAAATAATTGGCGTCGAAAATTTGATGATTTCGAACACCGGCCACAAAAAAGGCGATCAACACCAAGAGTTGATCGCCTTTTTCACATCAAAACGGACTCATGCTCTTTTTTGCTGAGTCAGTTTGCGACGCCATTATTTTTTTGAACGCCAACGGTTTTGCGCTCACCGGTTGCGCTGACTTCATACACGTTCATGACCCAAGTGTCGGCGATCACGGTTTCAACCACGTAATTCTTCTTGGCTTGTGGCGTGAATTGCTGCGCAACAGGCTGCTCTTTGTCGAACGGCGTAGGCATTGGAATACCGTTGAAGGTGAACTGCTTGGCCTTGACCGTCCCTTCCACGTGCACCACTTTGTCTGCATCGACCAGCTTGCTGATGCTGTCAGTGCCACCGCCAATTCTCTTCAGATAGGCCGGTATGCGTTTGAAGTAAGCAGTGTCATAAACACGATCACCCGCGTCATCCATTCGACCGTCGGAATACCCGTACATGTAACTGACAGGGTGATCACCCTCCCCGCCGATGGTACGGAAGGTCAAGCTGGCTTGATGGTCACTCATGGCCAGTGGCACTACCGGCGTTGAAGTGAGATCACCCGCCTTACGGCTACTGCAACCGGTCATCACAAGGGCGAGCGTGATTGCTAACGGAACTGCCAGATATGTTTTCATTCGATCCTTGAACAGTCTATGAGAGGGATCGTATGGAACCATTGGTTGAACGAAAGTTCCCTATACGATATCGGCGCATCGCTCTCTACCCGCGTCAAATCCCAAGGAATAACGCCATGTACACCAAGAGCCTGCTGCTGAGTGTTTGCGCTGTGTTACTGGTTGGCTGCACAGGCAGAGGCTTTCAACCGCCACCAGGGGACTACACACAGTGGTACAAAAAGGGGGTCACCCAATCAGGCGTCGACAACGCCATGCGTGCTTGCGGTTATACCAATCTTGATGGCGTGGGAGATACCTCGCCGATTGATGTTGTACTGACCCGGTTCTACTGCATGAAAGATGCAGGGTTCTCGCGCAGGGATAAAATCGACCTGTGCAAGCTAGGCCGTATTGGCGAATCACCCGTATGCGAAGGCCGCCGGTAATGATCGCTCACACACTCCGCGCGGGAATGCGCAGGCCTTTCTAGAAAAAGAGTCAGACTGCGGCGTGTCACAGGTTGTTCCAGTCATATCATGAGGGAGGACGCCATGTTTACCAGGAACCGGCTGTTGAGTTTTTGCGCTTTGTTACTGGTTGGCTGCACGGGAAGGGGCTTTCAACCGCCGGCTCCGGATTACACAAAATGGTACAAGGAGGGCGTATCGCAGACCGGGATCATTGCTGCGATGCGGGCGTGCGGATATACCAATGTTGATGGTGCAGGAGACAGGTCGCCAATCGATGTGAGGTTACTGAACTTCTATTGCATGAAAGACGCAGGCTACAAACGCAAAGATAATTTGGACATGTGCAAGCTCGGTCGTATTGGAGAATCGCCGGTGTGCGACGGCCGCCGTTAATCCGTCACCAAAAGGACACAGGGAATGAACAATCTACGCAACGGACTGTATGGTGCCGCATTGGCCCTGGCGGCAACAGCACTGGGCGGCTGCGCCTCCTCGACCGCGATCACCGGCGAACCCGGGGTCAACATGGGGGACAGCTATCAAAAGGTGCTTGAAGTGGTCAGCCGCAACAATACCGTGACCAAGCAGGTGGAGGGTCAAGGCTTCCGGGCCGAGGGTTACTCGGCAATGTTCAAGGACTGTCGCACCAAGTACTTCCTGTTCCAGGACGGCGATGGTTTGCAGCGCGTGTCCTATGAACCTGCACCGCACCTGTCAGTCAGCCAGAACTGCCGCCAGCCTTAACCTGCCCCTGCGAGTCGATTGCCTGATGAGACTGTTCACTGTAATCCCCGCCGTTCTGCTGGCGCTCAGCGGCTGCGGCCAAGTGGCAAACGTGCGTTCGCTGTCCACCGGCTACATCCCCCCGCAGAGCGGCGAGACCGCCCGTATTCGCCTGCTCACCGACGGCCTGGTGCGCGCCGTGCCGGGGCGTGACTGCCTGGACTGGAATGTGCCGGGTGCGGGGGTGATGGCGTCGGCGAAATCCGGTTTCCCCGACCATAACGGCGAAAACCTCGGCATTGCCGGGCCTATCTATTCGTTGGCTGGTGCAGTCTCGTCAGAGCTGGTAGTGCCGGCGAACAAACCGATTGCGCTCCATTACCTGGGGCGCCTGCAATATGCCCGGCAGTGCGCCAGGACCATGACCTTCGTACCTCGGCCCGGGGTGGATTACCAGGTGCAGGCATCGATGTCGGCAGACTGTTCATTCCTGCTGGATCAGCTTTCAGCTGACGGCATGCAATGGGTAGCTGTCGAGCCGAAGCCTGATGGCAAGGTGCCGATGTGTCACGCGATGGATAACTTCTAGCCCGTAATCAGCGCGGCTCCATGACTAAGCCACCTGAACACGCTGCCTGGCGATGCCCAAAGTCGCCAGGATTTGCCAGGCCCAAAAAGCCAAAAGCCCGCAATTAAGCGGGCTTCAGGGTGTTCTTGCTAACGGATTCCGGACTATGCCGGACGCCCGATTATTCCCACTCGATCGTTGCCGGCGGCTTGCTCGACACGTCATAAGTTACGCGGGAGATGCCTTCGATTTCGTTGATGATCCGGCCGCTCACGGTTTCCAGCAGCTCGTAAGGCAGGTGCGCCCAACGTGCGGTCATGAAGTCGATGGTTTCTACGGCACGCAGGGCAACAACCCAAGCGTAACGACGGCCATCGCCTACAACACCAACCGATTTGACCGGCTGGAACACCACGAATGCCTGGCTGACTTTGTGATACCAGTCGGCCTTGCGCAGTTCTTCGATAAAGATATGGTCAGCACGACGCAGGATGTCGGCGTATTCCTTTTTCACTTCACCCAGGATGCGCACGCCCAGGCCCGGGCCCGGGAACGGGTGACGGTAGACCATGTCGTACGGCAGGCCCAGTTCCAGACCCAGACGACGGACTTCGTCCTTGAACAGCTCACGCAGCGGTTCAACCAGCTTGAGGTTCATTTCATCCGGCAGGCCGCCCACGTTGTGGTGCGACTTGATGACGTGAGCCTTGCCGCTCTTGGCGCCAGCCGACTCGATCACGTCCGGGTAGATGGTGCCCTGGGCCAGGTACTTGATGTTTTCCAGCTTGCAGGATTCGGCATCGAACACGTCGATAAAGGTACGGCCGATGATCTTGCGCTTTTTCTCCGGGTCGCTTTCGCCAGCCAGGTTGTTCAGGAACTGGTCGGCAGCGTTGGCGCGGATCACCTTGACGCCCATGTTCTCAGCGAACATGGCCATCACTTGCTCACCTTCGTGCAGGCGCAGCAGGCCGTTGTCCACGAATACGCAGGTCAACTGGTCGCCGATGGCCTTGTGCAGCAAAGCTGCCACCACCGAGGAGTCAACGCCGCCGGACAAGCCCAGCAGTACGTTGTCGGTACCGACCTGGGCACGGATGTTGGCAATGGCGTCTTCGGCGATTTTCGACGGCGTCCACAGGGCTTCACAGCCGCAGATGTCGAGGATAAAGCGCGACAGGATACGACCGCCCTGCTTGGTGTGGGTCACTTCCGGGTGGAACTGCACGCCGTAGTAGCCGCGCTCGTCGTTGAACATGCCAGCAATCGGGCAGCTTGGGGTGCTGGCCAGAATGTGGAAGTCGGACGGCATCTTGGTGACCTTGTCACCGTGGCTCATCCACACATCCAGGCCGAACAGGCCGTCGGCGTCGATATGGTCTTCGATGCCGTCCAGCAGGCGGCTTTTGCCAACCACGTCGACGCGGGCATAACCGAACTCGCGCAGCTCGGAACCTTCAACCTTGCCGCCCAGTTGCTCGGCCATGGTCTGCATGCCGTAGCAGATACCGAAAACCGGTACGCCCAGGTCAAATACAGCTTGTGGGGCGCGCGGGCTGCCGGCTTCGTGTACCGACTCCGGGCCACCGGCCAGGATGATGCCTTTAGGGGCGAATTCGCGGATCGCTGCGTCGTCCATGTCGAACGGGTGCAGTTCGCAGTAAACGCCGATTTCGCGCACGCGGCGGGCGATCAGCTGGGTGTACTGGGAACCGAAGTCCAGGATCAGGATGCGGTGAGCGTGAATGTCGAGGGCCATGACAAAATCTCGATTAATTTCAGAAACGACACGGGGCTGAATCAAACAGCCCCGGTGATTTAATTCGTATCGCACCCGGGCGTGAACCCGGGCGCGACCACTATCAACCTACGCGATAGTTGGGTGCTTCCTTGGTGATCTGCACGTCGTGGACGTGGGATTCAGCCATGCCAGCGCCGGTGATACGCACGAACTCAGGCTTGGTACGCATTTGCTCGATGTCGGCACAGCCGGTGTAACCCATCGAGGAACGCAGACCGCCCATCAGTTGGTGAATGATCGCCGTCAGCGAGCCTTTGTACGCCACGCGACCTTCGATACCTTCCGGCACCAGCTTCTCGGCACCCGCGGAGGAGTCCTGGAAGTAACGGTCAGAGGAGCCCTGGGACTGCGACATTGCACCCAGCGAACCCATGCCACGGTAAGCCTTGTACGAACGGCCCTGGTACAGCTCGATTTCGCCTGGTGCTTCTTCAGTACCGGCAAACATCGACCCCATCATCACGCAGGACGCACCGGCAACGATGGCCTTGGACAGGTCACCCGAGAAACGGATGCCGCCGTCGGCGATCAACGGTACGCCAGTGCCTTCAAGGGCAGCGGCCACATTGGCAATTGCGCTGATTTGCGGAACGCCAACACCGGCAACGATGCGGGTGGTGCAGATCGAGCCAGGGCCGATACCGACCTTGACTGCGTCAGCGCCGGCTTCAGCCAGGGCCAGGGCAGCAGCGCCAGTGGCGATGTTGCCGCCAATGACCTGAACTTCAGGGAAGTTCTGCTTGACCCAACGTACGCGGTCGATCACGCCTTTGGAGTGACCGTGGGCGGTGTCGACTACTACCACGTCAACGCCGGCAGCCACGAGGGCGGCCACGCGATCAGCGGTGTCCTTGCCGGTGCCGACCGCAGCGCCCACGCGCAGACGACCCTGGTCGTCCTTGCTGGCCAACGGGTAAGCCTTGGCTTTTTCGATGTCGTTAACGGTCATCATGCCTTTGAGGGCAAAGTTGTCGTCGACGATCAGCACGCGCTCGATGCGGTGCTTGTGCAACAGTTCGCGGGCTTCTTCCTTGTCGGCGCCTTCCTTGACCGTGACCAGACGCTCTTTTGGCGTCATCACGTCACGAACGGTAGCTTCCAGACGGTTTTCAAAGCGTACGTCACGGGACGTCACGATGCCGACCAGGTCGCCATTGTGCAGTACCGGAACGCCGGAAATGTTGTGCTGGCGGGTCAGTTCAAGCAGTTCACGTACCGTGGCATCCGCCTCGATAGTGATCGGCTCTTTAACCACGCCGGCTTCGAAACGCTTGACCTTGCGAACTTCGTGAGCTTGCTGCTCGATGGTCATGTTCTTGTGGATGATACCGATACCGCCTTCCTGAGCCATGGCGATTGCCAGACGGGCTTCAGTTACGGTGTCCATTGCAGCGGAAACCAGCGGAATATTCAGTTCAATGCCACGGGTCAAACGAGTCTTTAGATTGACTTCGTTCGGGAGAACCTCGGAATAACCGGGGACGAGAAGGATGTCATCGAATGTGAGTGCTTCTTGGCTGATACGCAGCATCGCTGGGGCTCCCGAGCGGGAAAATGGAAGCGCGCCATTGTACTCAAAACACCCGGCTCTCTCAACGGAAACCTTTAGAGAGTTTTGCGCTAAGGGCCAATGATTTATTGACTCTCAGGACAGCAAGTGGGCAAAAAACCCTCTGTGGGAGCGCAATACAGTTCACTTAAGAGGAACGCAGTTCAAGTGTGGGAGCGGGCTTGCTCGCGATGGTCTTCAGAGCACCGCATTTACTCAGTAAATACGCGTCATCGTTAACGACCATCGCGAGCAAGCCCGCTCCCACACCATCGGTCACAGTTCGACCTTCACCCACGCCACCGGCTGGTCGAGCCAGTCGGCGAACTCGTCGAGAAAGCTTTGCTTGAAGCCCGCTTCGGCCCAGTTGTTGAAAATAAAACCCAAATTGGAGAACGCACACGCCTGCAAAAACAGAAAACCGTTGATGTCGTCTTCATGGGCGCACAACGGGCAGATGAAATTGTCGGTACGCCCCGGCATCCAGTCTTCGAGGCTGTCGAACAGCGCCTCGCCCACTTCCTTGCGGCACTCGGCGCAACCGGCTTCTTCAAGAAAGCCTTTGGCCGGCGTATAGATGCAACGCTTGGTGATGATCTCCAGGCCATTGACCGGCTCACCGAATGGCAGCGCCTCGGGGTGCAACACCACCTCACGGGCACCGGGCGCGATGGCATAGGCCATGCCATTGCCCGTACGGCCGCAGGTGGTGAGCTCTTCTTCGATGATGTTCTTGCGCACCAGCCAGCGCACGATGGCCCGGGCACGCGGCTCATGCACCGGCAAGGTGGAGATTTTGGGAACGATGATGCTTTGCGAATTCATGGGGACGGCACATGTACGTGAGATAAGGGCAACACACTGGATCTGTGGGAGCGGGCAGGATCAGGCGCGCAGCTTAAAGCCTCGCCCCGCAAGGTCAAGCGCTCAGGTAACGCGCGATCAGCGCAATACCGCTGGCCAGCACCAGCCACGTTACCAGCCGCACAAACGCCTCGCGGGACAATTTGCGCGTCAGCCGTCGGCCAATCCACAGCCCCAGTGCCATCGCCGGCAACAGGCAGGCGCCCAGCAACAGCAACGCGCCGTCGGCATATACGCCCGCAAGTACAAACAGCGTCAGGCGCACCATGGTGCTGCAACTGATCAACGCACTCTGGGTGGCGCGGGCTGCGTCCTTGGGCAAGCGTGCATTCAGATAAAGCGCATACAAAAAACCGCCACTGCCAAACAACGCCCCAAACAATCCACCCGTGATCCCCGTGGGGATGGCCCAGCCAGCAGCGACCTGTGTCGGTTTCACCTTAACGGCCAGGCTGTACAAGGCGTAAGCCGTGATAAAAAGTCCCATCAACAGCAGCAACAGGTCGGACTTGAGGTTCAGCAAAAACCCTACGCCGATCACACAACCAATCGCCATGCACGGCAGCAAGCGCAGCAACTCGGGCCGCGCCACATCCCGACGCGACGGCAGCCAGTTGCCAAATGCCGCGACAAAATCCAGCAGCACCAGCAGCGGGATGATTTTCGACAGCGGCAGGCACAGGATCAGCAGTGGCCCGGCCACCAGCGCCGTGCCGAACCCGGCCACACCAAAGACGATATAGGCCAGGGCAATGGCCAGTTCCAGCAACACCCACTCACCACCACTGAACGGCAACTCCATTGCTCTGCTTCCTTGTTTTAAGTGCGCAGACTTCTATCAGACAGGTGCAGTGATAACAATCCGCCCTTATGATGGCCCGCATGATTAAAGACCCCTTTGCAAGACTCAATCTCGACCGGGAAGTCCTGACCGTCAGCCAGCTCAATGGCCGGGCGCGGGTGCTGCTCGAAGACGTATTCAGCAATATCTGGGTAGAAGGCGAAATCTCCAACCTCGCCCGCCCGGCCTCTGGCCACGTGTACTTCACCCTCAAGGACAGCGGTGCCCAGGTGCGTTGCGCACTATTTCGCAACAACGCAGCACGGGTGCGTCAGGCACTCAAGGACGGCCTGGCGGTCAAGGTACGCGGCAAAGTCTCGCTATTTGAAGGCCGTGGCGATTACCAGTTGATCCTCGACACCGTGGAACCCGCTGGCGACGGCGCGCTGCGCCTGGCCTTCGATGCGCTGAAGGAAAAACTCAGCGCCGAAGGCCTGTTCAGCCCCGAGCGCAAGGTCGCCCTGCCCGCTCACCCGCAGCGCATCGGCATTGTCAGCTCGCCCACCGGGGCCGTGATTCGCGACATCATCAGCGTGTTCCGCCGCCGGGCGCCGCAAGTCGAACTGACCCTGATCCCCACCGCCGTACAAGGCCGCGAAGCCACGGCGCAGATCGTCCGGGCGCTCAAACTGGCCGATGCACGGGGCTTTGATGCACTGATCCTGGCCCGCGGCGGCGGCTCGCTGGAAGACCTGTGGTGCTTCAACGAAGAAGCCGTGGCCCGCGCCATCGATGCCTGCGTCACGCCCATCGTCAGCGCTGTCGGCCATGAAACCGACGTGTCGATCGCCGACTTTGTCGCGGATGTACGCGCCCCTACCCCGTCAGCCGCAGCCGAGTTGCTGGCCCCGGACTCCAGCGACCTGCAACGGCGTATCGACAGCCTGCACCGCCGGCTGGTGATGCGTATCCGCGACCGCCTGATGCGCGACCGCTTGCGCCTCGACGGCCTGGCGCGACGCCTGCGCCACCCCGGCGAACGTCTGCGCCAGCAAGCCCAGCGCCTGGATGACCTGGACATGCGTATGCGCCGGGCTTTCGAGCGCAGCCTCAACACCCGCCGCGAACGCCTGATCCGCCTGGAAACCCGCTTGGCCGCACAGCATCCGGGCCGCCAGCTGGCCATGCTGCGCCAGCGCCTGGACAGCCTCGCCGAGCGCTTGCCCCGAGCCATGCGTGAAGGCCTCAAGGCGCGCCGCATGCAGCTGCACAGCCAGATGCAGACCCTGCATGTGGTCAGCCCGCTGGCCACCCTGGGTCGTGGCTACAGCATTCTGCTCGATGAAAAGGGCAATGCCATCCGCAGCGCCGCGCAAACTCAAAACGGTCAACGCTTGAAGGCCAGGCTGGGCGAAGGCGAACTGCAAGTGCGCGTCGAGGACAATCACCTCACGCCCGTCACCCTTTCTTTACTGGATTAACTGATGCCGCGTTTTCTCTCTGCTGCGCTGTTGCTGTGCCTGACCCTCAATGCTCAGGCGGCTGACAGCTATATCACCCGCCTGCTGAACAAACCGGTACCCGGCGGCGTCGCCGTGATCGAACTGGGCACCGGCGCCCAGGCGCCCAAGGCCAGCTATGACGGCAAGCCGGTCATGGTCATCAAGGAACAGGACACTTGGCGGGCCATTGTCGGTATTCCGCTGACGGTCAAGCCGGGCACCCAACGGATCAGTTCTGGTGGGCGCGACCTGAGCTTCGCCGTGGGCAGCAAGAAATACCCCGAGCAACGCATCACCCTGAAAAACAAGCGTCAGGTTAACCCCGACCCGGCCGATATCAAGCGCATCGACAACGAACTGGCCATCCAGATCAAAGCCTACCGCACCTTCAGCCCCAACACGCCGAGCAACCTGTTGCTGGACAAGCCGGTCAACGGGCCGCTGTCGAGCAAGTTCGGCGTGCGCCGCTTCTTCAATGGCGAAGAGCGCAACCCTCACGCCGGTCTCGACTTCGCAGTGCCTGCTGGTACACCGATCAAGACCCCCGCAGCGGGCAAGGTGATCCTGGTCGGCAATTACTTCTTCAATGGCAATACCGTGTTTGTCGACCACGGCCAGGGCTTTATCAGCATGTTCTGCCATATGTCGAAAATCGACACCCGAGTGGGCCAGCAACTGGCCCGCGGTGATGTGGTGGGCAAGGTTGGCTCGACGGGCCGTGCCACAGGCCCGCACATGCACTGGAACGTCAGCCTCAATGATGCGCGGGTTGACCCGGCGATCTTTATCGGCGCGTTCCAGCCCTAGCGCAAACGCGGCATCAGCCACCCCTGGCGGCCCTGGCAAATCTGCAAGGGCATGCCCAGCCGTCCGAACGAATAGGTACTTGGGCCCAGTTTCAATACCTGAACATAAACGTCCTCCCCCGGGGCGTTCATAAAGGCCAGGTCCTGGTCATCATCCAGGGTGTCGCCCTTCTTGCGCGTGATTTTGGTGACGGTATTTTTCAGGTAGGGCCCAGCCTGTACATACTTGAAGTCGACAAAGCGGTGGAAGTTGTACACATGGGTATCGCCGCCCTTCGCTACCTGCACCTTGCGGCCGCCGATTCGTGAAAAACCCAGGTCATTGCCGCGAAAGAACTGACTGTACGAACCCAGGGTGCGCTCAGCCGTGTGGTCCGCTGAAATGGCCAGCATTTCAAAGTCCAGATGGCATTCCCACACGACCCGGTCAGCCGAGTACAACCACGAGGCCGCCAGCCAGGGCAAAACCACCAACAGGGCTACAATCAGACCGCGGGCGCTCCATTTTGCCGCCACCATTACTCGGACTCATCCAGGACAAAATAGGAAATACATCCCGAGACACTGACTTCAATCGGGTCGCGGCATAAGAAGTAGCCATACGCGTTATCCCTTAGCGCACCATTCAAATACACATACGCATAACTCGCCAGGGCCGTAAACGCAGGCGGTTTATTCTTCAACTTCAACATATGGGCATTGATTCGCTCAGGCGTGATGTTTAAACCCGGCGCCGAAAACAGATGTTGTTTATAGGTATCGGGCAGCGGCGAGTAGTGCAGTTCTATTGCCGACGCCAGCGGCGAGCTCAATTGCGCGGCCTGCCAGGCAAAGGCCAGAAAGCCGTTGAGCAATAAAACCCCGGCCATTACGGTCAGATAGCGCCGGCAACGGCTCACCTTGGTCGAAACCAGTGCAACGTCATCGTTGAGCGTGATCGGCAACGGCGCGACATTTCGCCCTCCTCCCAAACCCTCGCCTCCTGGCGGCAAGGCACTGTCGCCCAGCCGTTCAATCGACAGGGCATCGCTGATTTTGTAGCCAATGCGCGGCACTGTAACCACATAGTCACAATGCCCTACGGTAGACAGGCAACGACGGATCTGGGCGATGGATTGATTGACACTGTTGGCAGATACTTGCTGCCCATAACGCTCCCAACCCGCATGCAATAGTTGCTTTTTGGTGACAATGGCACCCTGGGCTTCAAGCAATGTCGAAAAGCAGCGACTGGCTGCCGCTCCCAGCACCACCGGGGCGACAGCAGTGTCCAGCCCTGAAACTTCATACAACTCATCATCAAATAACATCACGCCAGCTATCAAGTAACGGGCCATCGTATTACAGCCTTATAAAACGAGTAGATGAAGTGCCATCTTCCGTCATTCCAAACACCGATTTAAATAAACAATGCACCTCGCTTAGTCATGGTTGCATGCGCTCATAACCGCGTATGACGCACGGTTTAAACACATGTATTCCTACGATTATTAAACACTGGCACAACGGTTTCACACCTTGAACAGTTGCGTTAATGCAGGCGTTGTCGGAGTGCAGAATGCCGGGTGAATGGCGGGCAGGAATCACCTGATCAATATAAATTTGCTTGCAGGTAACCCCCCGCAAGCAAAGTACTTAAATATTGGCATCAAAAATGATTGTGGCATTGCCCGTGAATGTACTGCCGGGGTACTTGACCATCTGTTCGGTGGAGGCACTTTGCACCCTGTAGTGCAGGGTAGCCTTGCGATCAAACTGGCTGCTCAGGGTCTTGAACACCACGGCGTTGTGCGCCCCGGCCTGCAGCGGAATCCGCCGTGCAGGCTGGCCACTGGCCTCGAGCGCAATGCCGGCGGGCAGGGACAATTGAATATCAACCCCCGCCGTCAGCTGTTGCTGGGCTGACGCACGAATACCGCAGGTCTGCGCAAAGACGTACTGGCACTCCAGGTAGACCTTGAAGCGCCCGGAGCTGGAAATCTTGAAATCATGGTCGGCAACCAGCGCAGGTGCTGTTCGACCGCTGGCTAGCCAGCCTTGCCAGCCCTGCGCGGGTTGCAGCACGGCTCGCTGCGCACCGGGGGCAAAATCAAGGCTGAGCAGGTGGTTGACCGTGAGCTTGAACGTGAACGTGATGCGGTCATCGCTGGCCACCATGCGGTCGCCGAAATCAAAGTCCTGGCCGGGGCCGATGCCATAGGTGATGCTGCCCGAATAGGTGCCCATCTCCATGCTCAGGGGGTTGGGGGTATGCAGTTCGTAGCTGATGTTCATGTTGCGGTATCGAAACGGTGTCGGGATCTGCACCTTGGGCAGTTTTACGCAGGCCGTTGTCGCACTCTGCGGCACTTTCCAGAAGTAGTCGTAAAACGTGGCGTTGCCACTGCCCACCCCGCCATAAGTGCAGGGGCTGGGCGCCGTGACCCAGGAGGAGCCCCACAGGTGACCATGCCAGGTGCCACTACTGAGGATATACCGCCCGCCAAACCCGGAAATCCGCCACTGCACCTGTGCGCTCTGCCCGGTTTGATCGTGGGTGATGGTCACATTGCGAAAGTTCGACGGCACCCGCATATAAGCCGCTTTACGCCTGTCAGCCAGCGCCTCCTGCGGGTCGAGTTCTTGCGCGGCATCAAAATCCACCGGGAAATTGACACTGGAAAAACCATTGGCGGCGCATTGGCCGGGCAAGATAAGGCAATACCCGGCGACCGGAGTGGTGTTGATAAACCGGTTGTGGGAAGGGTTGTGATGATCGGGGCTAAACACGGCGGTAATCAATTGCTCCGCCGCCGCCAAAGGCGTACCCGCAAACAGTAGTTGCACGCACACACTGGTAACCGTTGTAAAAAAAAAGGCCGGCAACTTAAAAAAAATCAACGCTCGCACGGTGTGCGTTCTCCCATGGCGAATAACGATAAATGCCCTGCGCTCAACGCCAGGGCGACACGGCCGCTGCAACGGTGCAATTGCAGCGGCCGACGTGCAAGACCAATGCGGCCTCAGGTATTGGCATCAAATACAATCGTGACGACGCCGCTGTAAGTACTGCCGGGGTTTTCAACCATCAACGCCGTCACCTCAGGTGTGATTTCATAGTTCAGCATGGCCCGCTGCGACATTTGCACGCCATCGACCGCAAAGCTCACCGCATTGTGGATGCCCTGCGCCAAGGGCACCTTGAACGCCGGTTGCTTGCCCGGCATCAGGGTGATGCCGGCCGGAAAACTCACCGTGGTATTGACCGCCACCTTGGTATTTTGCGTGGCCGATTCGGCGTAAATGCCGCAGTCGGTCCCTATCAAGTACTGACAGTCCAGGTACATCCTGAAGTTACTGGACGCCGACAACCTGAAGTCTTGCAAGGCACTCAAGGCTGGCGGCCGTCGCCCCGAGTTCAGCCAGCCCTGCCAGCCTTCGCGCGGTTGCAGAACTGCCCGTTGCGCACCCGGGGGGAAGTCCACCGTCAACGCACTGTGCACCACAAACTTGAAGTTGAGCGCGATCTGGTTGTCGGAGGGCAGCATCAGGTCGCCCATATCAAAATCCTGGCCCGGCCCCAGGCTGTATAGCGTGGTGGCCGTATACTCACCGGGCTCCATCTCCAGCGGGTTGGGCATTGCAAACTCAAAACCGGTTTCGGCCCGGTTATAAATAAAAGGCCCGGGGATATCGAACAGCGCTTTTTTAGTGCAGGTATCATTACTGGAATAACGCCAGAAAAACTCATGCACTTTGGCAACCAGATACCACAGTCGGGACGAATAGCATGGGTGCACGGACTCATGCCAGGTACCGCCCTGCCACAGCAGGCCGTGCCCCAGATAAGGCGCGGTAGGGCCACCGGGGGACAATTCGGCTGCCGGCTTGATCAATACATAGCGGGCACCAAATGCCATCGCACGCACTTTCAACTCTGCCTGCGAGCCCGTCCGGGTGTTGGTAAGCATGACGCTGCGCCAACTCAGGGGGATCTTTAAATAGGCTCCCTGCCTTGGGTTGAGCGCGTTGGTTGACGCATCAATCCCCGCCGCAGACTCAAACACAATGGGTAAACTCACGCCCAGGGCTCCAGGGCAAGGCGTAGGCCGCCCTCCGCAATGGCCTTCCCCAGGCGTGACGATGACAAAGGTTTTTTGGCCAGGGTTGTTCGGGTCGGGCTTGTACACCGCCTCGATGGTTTTATCGTAGCCTGAAGCCTGTAACGCGTGGCCCATCAACAGCAGCGCCAGTGCGTAGTACAGGAGGCGTGTTGATTCAAACAGTCGTGACATCCGCATTATGATTACTCGTCTCGAAAATAATAATCACACCCTCCTTGTGTTCCCGGCATCCTCCCTCGTACACAGCCCCCGGTGGCGCCCCTCATGCCCCCTTGGCAACCCCCAGTGAAGCTGCGCGGCAGACGATATCGGCCACCAGCAACACATTGTTTTCCCGCTTGTGCCGGTCGGGTTCCAGCACAACATTGCAGGCCGGTTGCCCCCGATGATGTATTTGCAGGCTGGGTGACGACTCGCTCATCTCCAGCACAAAGAACCCGTCGGCCTCGCTGACCCCGCTGCTGGCGTGATTGAGAATATGAGCGCCCGCCATCGGGCGACCCTGGGGGTCGACCACCCGGCCAAGTACCGACACGGTTTTAAGCACCCGCACCTGCTGGTACAGCACACCGCCTTTATTGAGGTGATAACGCGTCTGTGGCGGCTGGATGGACGCTGCATGGGCGTCATTGCCCGTAAAATCGAAGTGCACCGTGCCACTTTTGTAAGCCGCCACCGGCACCATGTTGCGACCGGGCTTGAGCTGGGCACCATAGCTACCGCCCATGTCATCGGCACGCAACACCAGGTTGTCGATATCCGAGTCGAGGTCGACAATCATTGCCCCGTCGCCGCCGTAAAAACTGCCGCTGGCTGCCAGGGCGCCCGCGCCAGCGGCCACGGTACTGTTGATGTTCAAGCCGCCGCTGAACTCACCGTCATAGGACGACCGCTGCGCGTAGGCATCGCCGTTGAGTACAGGGGTTTCAAACTGGGTCGAGGCATTGAGGCCCACGCCATAACTGTCGGCGGTAAGGCCGGTGGAATAGCTTTTGAAGAAGTCGCCTTCAAGGGTCTTGTTGTAGCCCAGCGAGCCATTGAGTTCGCGTGCGCCATCACGCGCAGTACGGCTGCCGATACTGGCCGACAGGCTGCCGGCCGGCTTGCCCAGCGCCAGGTTGATGCTCAGGTCGATGCCGCGGTTACGCTGGTTCCCGGTGCTGAGGGTGGCCGGGCGGTCGAACAGCGATACCTGCCAGTGCACATCACTGCCAAACAACTTGCTGCTGCGGATCCAGCTCAGATCAACGCCGGTACCGTTGGTGTTGCCACTGCTGTGGCTGACCCGGCCGGTCAGGCTGCTGCTCGCGCTCAGGCGCTGGGTCAAGGACACCGCCGTGTTTTGCGTACGACCGTTGTAGCGGCTCCTGGGGCGAACAGCGACGGTGTCCAGGTAATCAATATCGTTGCGCGTATCCAGCCAGGACCGCGAGTGAGAAAACATCGCACTGCCGCCGTGATATTGGTAACGCGCCTGCAGGTCCATGCCTGTGCCGTAGCCAGCCGTTTGATACACATTGCTGTAGAGGCTGAAATGGTCTGACAGGCCCCAGTCGAGCGAGCTGCCGTATTGCATTTTTTGCGCTACGCGCTGGGCATCAACCCCCAGAATCACTCGCGGGTGCAGCAGGTAATTGATCAGGGCGCCGTAAGTCAGCCCCTGATCGTATTGCACGTCATCACCCCAGTTGTTCCACATCTGGCGGCGTTTCCCGGCAAAAACGCTGTAACGCCAGGGTTGATCGGCATTACGCCAGTTGGTGGGTTTGTAGATCATTTCTTCGGTCGTGGACGTCACTTGGCCATCCTCGACCAGACGCACCTGCACCGGGTAGATACCACCGGGCAAACGCCGGGTGTCCAAGGTCTGCAAGCCGCTGGCAACCGCCTGGCTGTAAATCAGCACGCCGTCGCGGTACACCTCGACCAGGCCCTGCCGGCTTGGCGTGACATAAATGGGGTAGGTACTGGGGCTGGCGTTGCTGACCGCCAGGCTGTCGCTGGTGCCATACATGAAACCCAGCGTGGTGTCCGGGCTGGCGCCAAAGTTGCGCGGCCGGCGGTACACACCCAGTGCGTCGGGGGTGAAATAGCCCAGGCGGAAAAAGTTGCCGGCGAACTCGCGCTGGCCGTAAAGCTGGTTCAGGGAGTGATAGATAGGGGCGCCGGGTTCACCGGTTCGCGCCAGTTCGGCCGAAGCCACCTGGGTCCAGTTGCCGAGGCTGCTCGAGGCCTGGACGTTATAGCGTGCTGCCGTGCCGGCCTGGGAGCTGCCACTGCGGGCGATGTTCAACTGATTGTGCAAAATCAGGCCATCACTGCCGTCTTCGGGCAGGGCATGGTACTGGGCGGGTGCGCGCTCACGCTCTACCGCATCGGTCAAAATCGAGAACTGCGAGTCCTGCAGGTTGTAATGCAAGGCCACCAGGCCATTGCCACAGTTCGCGGTGCAACTGCCCAGAGCCGTCGGCGTGGACAATTGCGCCAGCCACTGGGCACGATCGGCCTCGGGCAAGGCACTGGCCTGGGTATCGGTAAAGCTAAGCAGGCGGATGGTTTCATCGCGACCGAGCACCACCAGTGCATCCCCGAGCAACTGTGCGTTGACATCGACACGCACCGCCAGAGGCACATCAAAGAAGTGTTCCTGAAAGCCGGCCGGCAACTGTTCTGCCTGACTTAACACTCCCAGGGTTGACGGCGCTTTAACTTCAGCCATAACGCCGCCCGCCATTAATATCGAGCAGCACACTATCAGGGCACGAGCCATTGCAGAGTTCAATTGTAGTTATCCAAACGAACGGACATCGTTTATATAAAACTGCACACCTCTGTTTCCAGGCAGGCGCAAGCGTCAAGCGCCAGTCGACTGCCTGAAAAGAGAGCGTTAGAACGTGTCAGTGAGCAGAGACGTTTTAAATGGCCGCAGGGGCAACTGCATCAAACGTCATATTAACGATACCGGTATATTCGCCGGGCGGGATTGCACTGCCGGTATAAACCGTTGCGATGGTCAGATCCACACGCTTACCAGCCGCGGCTTCAGTGGCGCTGACAACTTCCTGATTAGCGGTGGTGCTAAGTTCCATATTATTGAATCTAACTTCCAGGGGCACCATGCCATTACCGGAAGACAAATAAGCCCCGGCGCTGTCGGTCAACCGGGCGGCAATGGCCCCCGAGCTGTTTTTCACATCAAAGGCTTTACGCAGGGCGCTCAACTTGCCGCCACCCGGCGAAACCGGATCAGGCGTCCACTCCATGCGCTGCGGCACGCCGATCCAGCCGGTGTCGGCCGGCACCACATAAAACGAAGTCGACGGCACGCTGGCAACCAACTGGACTTGCACTTCGACAGGGTCAGCCGCCGAAACATGTGTAGCGCCCATGGTGGCAAGCAAGGCAAGAGCCAATGGACTCACAGTAGCCATAAAAGTGCGTTGCATTTTTACTTCCTTTTTTCAGGTTTATAGTTAGGGGTGAAACATTTATCGGTGATCAACTCTCAGGTCGTGCTGAACGATATCGTGCGCTCGGCACGGCCTTCTTGAAGGACAAAACTGTGGACCTTGTCAGGCTCTTTAGTGAACGTATAAGTTCTGCCCGGCAAGACATAATGTTGGGCAATGGCCGAACACTGCGTGGTTATTTCAACATGGCAGGTTTTAACGAAGTCCAGTGCAATGACACTGTTACCGGCATTGTGAACACTGTAAGTATCTTTTTCGTCTTTTAACCGCGTATCAAAAACAACCTTGTCCGGGCGAACAAACAACAGCGTGCCAAAGCCGGTTAATAACGTGACTTGCGCCGCCAGGGTGTTCTTGTAGGCCTGCTGATCATCTGCACTTTGATCAAAACTGTCGGCACTGGACGGCAGCACAGGAATAAAACGAACCCGGTAATAGCGCTCTTGTGCCCGACTGCCCATAAACAACAACCGGGTGGATTGCATACCGTTGGCTGGAATAATCATCCGTGCCGGGCTGGCCAGCAAGGTGTTCTGCTGCGCCAGGGGCGCCGCCGACAGGGCCTTGGGCGGTTGCTCTACAGGCTGGCCACTGGCGTCATAGGTGATTTCCTGAACCACCACTTTGACAAATGCGGTACTGGTTCCAGAATTGTAAATACGCTTGAGGACCGCGCTTTTGCCGTCATCCAGAAAGCCGAACATCGGCCCTGGATTGATCGCAGGTGAAGCGCTTGCCCCCCCAAGGCAACCCATCATCAGAAAGAGATAGCTATAAATACGCATCGTAATACCCGGCTGCTGATAACTGTTCTCTACAGAGCGTGTTTCGCTGCTGTGGAAGCGGGGCCAAGTATTACGACGGTTTGTATGGTGAAGTGAAAACCCTCATCAGTGCTCATGCCCAAGCACTTTAAAACAGGGCTTTTCACAGGTTTTCACGGTTTGTGACAGCAGCGGCTCACAGCTTCACCGGCGAAAAACCCTGTCGAGCTGCCAGGGGCTCTTGCTGATTGAACCTGCCCAGGCATAAATGCCATAAAGCCAACAGCACCCGACATACGCCCAGCTGTTTAGCTGCGCAATTAATGCTATGTCGCCAGCCGCAAGGCGCAATAAAAACCCAAATACGCGCCATATACGAGCAGTCCTCTCAATCTTTTTTGTTGGCTTGCCATCCTTCTCACCAATGGTTAGGGTTGAGGTCATGAACACATCACATACCCTCTTTCTGCTTCGCCAACATCGCAGCCTTTGCCTCGTCAGCGCACGACTGCAAAGCTAGTTGCGGTGCCTCGCCTTCTGCTTTGTATTTTTCCGGCTGGCCGCGTTTGAACCGTCGGCCTGCATATTAAGGATTGCCTGATGACCATGCTCAAAGACCCGTCTTCCAAATACCGCGCCTTCCCGGTCATTGATTTGCCCGACCGTACCTGGCCGTCGAAAACCATCACCAGCGCGCCGATCTGGTGCAGCTCCGACCTGCGCGACGGCAACCAGTCGCTGATCGAGCCGATGGATGCGGTGAAGAAGCTACGTTTCTGGAAGACCCTGGTCAGCGTGGGCGTTAAAGAAATCGAGGCATCGTTCCCGGCGGCATCGCAAACCGACTTCGACTTTGTGCGCACCTTGATCGAAGACGGCCATATCCCGGACGACACCACCATCCAGGTGCTCACCCAGGGCCGTGAAGACTTGATCGCGCGCACCTTCGAGTCGCTGCGCGGGGCGAAAAAAGCCATCGTTCACCTGTACAACGCCACCTGCCCTGCGTTCCGCCGCATCGTGTTCAACCAGGACAAGGACGGCATCAAGGAAATCGCGGTCAGCGCGGCCAAGCTGTTCGTCAAATACGCCGCCCAGCAGCCGGAAACCCAGTGGACGTTCGAGTACTCGCCAGAGACCTTCAGCGCCACCGAGCTGGAGTTCGCCAAAGAAGTGTGTGACGCGGTGATCGAGGTGTGGAACCCGACCCCTGAGCACAAGATGATCCTCAACCTGCCGGCCACGGTTGAGTGCGCAACACCGAACATCTATGCCGACCAGATCGAGTGGTTCGGGCGCAATATCAACCGCCGTGACAGCGTGCTGATCAGCCTGCACACCCACAACGACCGCGGCACCGGCGTGGCCGCTACCGAGCTGGGCCTGATGGCCGGCGCCGACCGCGTCGAAGGTTGCCTGTTCGGTAACGGCGAGCGCACCGGCAACGTCGACCTGGTGACCGTGGCCCTGAACATGTACACCCAGGGCCTGGACCCGCAGCTGGACTTCTCGGATATCGATGGCGTGCGCAAGGTTGTCGAAGAGTGCAACCAGATCCCGGTTCACCCGCGTCACCCGTATGTGGGCGACCTGGTGCACACCGCGTTCTCCGGCTCGCACCAGGACGCCATCCGCAAAGGCTTCGCCCAGCAAAAACCGGACGCCCTGTGGGAAGTGCCGTACTTGCCGATCGACCCGGCGGATATCGGTCGCAGCTACGAGGCCGTGATCCGGGTTAACAGCCAGTCCGGAAAAGGCGGGATTGCCTACCTGCTGGAGCAGGAATACGGCATCAGCCTGCCGCGTCGCATGCAGATCGAATTCAGCCAGGTGGTACAGCGCGAAACCGACCGCCTGGGCCTGGAAATGACTGCCCAGCAGATTCACAGTTTGCTGCGCACCGAATACTTGCAGGCCAATACCCCGTACGCGCTGGTCAGCCATCGCTTGCAGGAAGAAAACGGCCACAGTGCCGTCGAGGTGGAAGTATCAGCCAAGGGTGATGGCGAGACCAACCTGCGCTGGAGTGGCAAAGGCAATGGCGCACTGGAAGCGCTGGTGGCCGGTCTGCCGGTCAATGCCGAAATAATGGACTACAACGAGCACGCGATTGGCGCGGGCACCAACGCCAAGGCCGCTGCCTACATCGAGCTGCGGGTCAATGGCGGCCGTGCCGTACACGGCGTGGGCATTGATGAAAACATCACTACGGCAAGCTTCAAGGCCCTGTTCAGCGCCCTGAACCGCTCCCTGAGTGAAGCCGAGGCCAAGGCCGCTTAAGCAGCCTGAAACACAAAAGCCCCCAAGGTGAGAACCTTGGGGGCTTTTTATTGCCTGACCGGGAATCACTAGCCCCTGTGGGAGCGGGCTTGCTCGCGATTCAGGCGGCGCGATTTGGCAGGCAGACCGCGGTGATGCCATCGCGGGCAAGCCACGCTCCCACAGGTTTTACGTCGTTGATAAGTGCTTCCACAAATCAGCGCAGCTCAAAATCATCCGCATCCAGGTTGGCCGGGAAGCGCTCACGGTAAGCGCCAAGGTCGGCCGCGTTCAGGCTCATGGTAAACACGCCATCCGCCTCCCCTGCGCTAAGCAGCGACTCGCCCTGAAAATCGAGGATATGGCTGTCTCCGGTATACACCAGACCCTTACCGTCCGTGCCCACCCGGTTTACCGCCGCGACATAACACAGGTTTTCGATGGCCCGCGCCGGCAGCAAACGGTTCCAGTGCAACCGCCGCGCCCCCGGCCAGTTAGCGGTGTACAACAGCAAATCGGTGTCATGGGGGTCGCAGCTCCACACCGGGAAACGCAGGTCGTAGCAAATCAGCGGACGAATACGCCAGCCCTTGACCTCAAACTGCACCTGGCGCTCGCCCGGAGTGAAATGCTCATGCTCGCCAGCCATGCGGAACAGATGGCGCTTGTCGTAGTGCAGCACTTCGCCATCTGGACGCGCCCACAACAAGCGGTTGCGGTGGCTGCCATCCGCGGCGAGCACAATCACGCTGCCCGTCACCACGGCATTCAGCCTTTTGGCCTGTTTGCGCAGCCAGTCGGTCGTCGGGCCACTCTCGGGCTCAGCCAGGGTGCTGGATTCCATACTGAAGCCGGTGGTGAACATTTCCGGCAACACCACCAGGTCGGCGCCGCGAGCCTGCTCCAGCAGTTCGTCAAAATGATCGAAGTTGGCCTGACGGTCATGCCAGGCCAGCGTGGTTTGCACCAGCGCCACAGTTAAATCGGGTAATCCCTTTAGATCACGCATAGTTTTTCTGCTGCTTCACGCAGCGTCTCCTCGCGTTTGGCAAAACACAGGCGAACCAGCCGCTGCCCTGCGGGCGGGGTCTGGTAGAACACCGATACCGGAATGGTCGCCACGCCGTGCTCGCGGGTCAGCCACACAGCCATGTCGACATCATTCAGGTCCGGACGAATACGGGAGTAATCCACCAGCTGGAAATACGTCCCTGCCACCGGTTTGAAGGTAAAACGCGATGGGCTCAGCAAATCACAAAACAGGTCCCGCTTGGCCTGGTAAAACCCGGGCAACTCTTCAACATGCTCCGGGTGGGCACTCATAAAGTCAGCCAGTGCGTACTGCAGGGGCGTCACCCCGCAAAAACTGACGTACTGGTGAACCTTGCGCAATTCGGCGGTCAGCGCCGGCGGTGCCACCACATAACCGGTTTTCCAGCCCGTAACGTGGTAGGTCTTGCCGAATGAGCTGACAACGAAGGCACGATCGTACAGTTCGGGATGGGACAAAACACTGACATGGGGCACGCCATCGAACACCAGATGTTCGTACACCTCATCGCTGATGATGTAGATATCACGATCTGCAATCAGGCGGGCCAACTGGTCCAGCTCGGCACGGCTGATCAACGCACCGCTGGGGTTGTGCGGGCTGTTGAGGATAATCATGCGCGTGCGCGGACTCAGCGCATCTTCAAGTTTTTGCCAGTCGATCGAAAAGTCATCCAGCCCCAGCTGCACATGCACGCAGCGACCGCCCGCCAACTCGACCGAAGGCTCGTAGCTGTCGTAGCACGGGTCGAACACGATAACTTCATCGCCTGCATGAATCACGGCCTGGATCGCACAGAAAATGGCCTGGGTCGCACCCGGGGTGATGGTCACTTCGGTATCGGCATCGACCTGCACGCCATAACTGCGGGCGATCTTGGCCGCCACTTGCTGACGCAATGCAGGCAGGCCGGTCATGGGGGAATATTGGTTATGGCCACTGGCAATGTGCTGGCCAACTGCATCACGCAACGCCTGCGGGCCATCGAAGTCAGGGAACCCCTGAGACAGGTTGATTGCGCCGGTTTCGGCCGCGAGCTGTGACATGCGCGTGAAGATGGTGGTGCCGACGTTCGGCAACTTGCTGGTGATCATGGCCGTTCCCTGTTGAGTTCCCGGCACTGACTGCGGCACAGGACCCACCGAGGATAGCCCAAACGCCGGACACGAAAAAGGGTCCTTTCGGACCCTTTCTCATTACGCTTTGAGCCTGCGCGGTTAGCGCTTGTCTTTGCGATTTTTCTCGGCTTTCTTGTGGTGCGACATCATGCGGCGTTTCTTGTTGACCTGACGGTCGGTCAGCGAGTTCTTGTTGCCTTCGTACGGGTTCTCGCCACCTTTGAACTCGATGCGAATCGGCGTACCGACCAGCTTCAAGACACGACGGTAGGTGTTTTCGAGATAACGGACGTAAGACTTCGGCACCTTCTCAACCTGGTTACCGTGGATCACGATAATCGGCGGGTTGGCACCACCCAAGTGGGCATAACGCAGCTTGATCCGGCGGCTGTTGACCATCGGTGGCGCGTGCTCGCTGACCGCGTCTTCCAGAATCTGGGTCAGACGGTTGGTCGGCCAACGGGTGACTGCCGACTTGAAGGAGTTCTGCACCGACTGGTACAGGTTGCCCACGCCAGTGCCGTGCAGCGCCGAGATAAAGTGGATATCGGCGAAGTCGACGAAGAACAGGCGACGGGTCAGCTCGACCTTGACGAACTCGCGCTCGCTCGGGGTCATGCCGTCCCACTTGTTGATCGCGATAACCAGAGCCCGACCGGCCTCAAGGGCAAAGCCCAACAGGTTAAGGTCGTGGTCAACCACGCCTTCACGCGCGTCCATCACAAAGATCACCACGTTGGCGTCTTTGATCGCTTGCAGGGTTTTGACCACGGAGAATTTTTCAACTTCTTCGTGGATCTTGCCGCGCTTGCGCACACCAGCGGTGTCGATCAGCGTGTACTTCTCGTCGTTACGCTCGAACGGGATGTAGATACTGTCGCGAGTAGTGCCGGGCTGGTCATACACGATAACCCGGTCTTCACCGAGCATGCGGTTGACCAGTGTCGATTTGCCGACGTTCGGACGACCGATAATGGCGATCTTGATGCCGTCTTTTTCGCTAGGGCCAGGAATGCGCTTGGCTTCCTCACCTTCGAGAACGACTTCTTCTTCACCGTCTTCCGGCTCTTCTTCGTCACGCGGGAAGTTGCTCAGGGCAATTTCCAGCATCTGCGTGATACCACGGCCGTGGGCACCGGCGATCGGGATCGCGTCGCCCATGCCCAGAGGGGCGAACTCGGCGCGAGCCATGTCCGGGTCGATGTTGTCGACCTTGTTGGCCACCACGTAAGAACGCTTGTTACGTTTGCGAAGGTGTTCGCCGATCATCTGGTCAGCGGCGGTGAAGCCTGCCTTTGCATCTACCAGGAACAGAACGACGTCAGCTTCTTCGATGGCCAGCAGCGACTGCTCGGCCATCTTTTCGTCCATACCGTGCTCGTCACCGGAGATACCACCAGTGTCGACCAGAATGTAGGAACGCCCTTGCCACTTGGCCTCACCGTATTGGCGATCACGGGTCAGACCGGACAAGTCGCCAACGATGGCGTCACGAGTCCTGGTCAGGCGGTTGAACAAGGTGGACTTGCCGACGTTTGGTCGGCCCACCAGGGCGATTACGGGAACCATGCGGCTCTCCACTTCGTTATTTCAGAAAATACAAAAGCCGCTGCAAGGCAGCGGCCAGAGTTCGGAACAGCACAAATGTGCCGCAAACCTTGCCAGAGCAAGGCTGCCCGAGGCCCTGAAGCCTCAAGCATAGACGCCTTAGCGAATGGTCAGGGCTTCCAGTTTGCCGCTGTTACCAAACACGTAAATCATGTCACCGACCACCAGCGGACGTGCCCGAAGGCCATCACTGTCAACGCGGGTACGGCCCACGAAACGACCATCGACCTGGCTCAGCAGGTGCAGATAGCCTTCCATGTCACCGACCGCCACGTAGCTGGAGAAGACTTCCGGTGCCGACAGTTGGCGGCGAGCCAGAGCATCGTTGCTCCACAGTGCGGTGGTCGAACGCTCGTCAACGCCTTCTACAGTGCCCGACGCCAGGCTGACGTAGACGCTGCCAAAACCTTGAGCGACACCGGCATAGCTGGAAGCATCGCGTTGCCAGAGCACGCGACCCGATTCCATTTCCAGTGCCGCCATGCGGCCCTGATAGCTGGCGACGTACAGTGTACCGCCGGACATCAGCAGGCCACCGTCGATATCGACAATGCGTTCAAGCTCGGAGCGACCCTGCGGGATGGCAACACGTTGCTCCCACACAGGTACGCCGTTGCGTGTATCCAGGGCGACCACTTTACCAGTCGACAAACCGCCGATGGCCAGGTGATTGGTCACCAGTGGCGCCCCTGTACCACGCAGGGTCAGCACGCCCGGCGTGCTGTCATACGTCCAGCGCTGATTGCCGGTGTCAGCATCCAGGCCGATCAGGCGATCGTCCTGGGTCTGTACCACCACCACATCACCGTTGGTCGCAGGAGGTGCAAGCACTTCGCTGTTGACGCGAGCGCGCCATTTTTCTTCGCCGGTGCTGGAGTCCAGGGCAATCACGTCACCTTGCAAGGTGCCGAGCATGACCAGGCCATAGCCCAGGCCAACTGCACCGGATACCGGCAGATCGAGGTCTTTTTTCCACTCAACGTCGCCGTTCATGCGGTCCAGAGACATCACTACACCCGTTACGTCAGCGGCGTAGATGTTATTACCTTCAACCGCTGGCACCAGCATGTTGTAGGTTTTGCCCTGACCGTCACCGATCGAGCGGCTCCACTGCTTCTGCAGCACGACTTCTTCTTTGAAGTCGGTCAGCTCAGCCGGTGGCAGTTCTTTTTTGCTGTTGCTGCTGCAACCCGCGGCCAAAACGACCAGAGCCAGCAATGCCGCATGTTTCCATCGCATCACGTCACGCATCCCCTTTGGCCAGGTCATCGAGCTTGATTTGCAAGCCGCCTACTGCTGCTTCATCCGACAATCCGGCCTTGGCCTTTTCGTAGGCTGCACGAGCGTCGTCAGTACGGCCCTGCTGCACCAGCAGGTCACCCTTGAGTTCTTCACGGCTGGCCTGGAATGCCTTGTCCGAATCACCTTCCAGCAGCTTCAGGGCATCGTCAACCTTGCCCTGTGCCGCCAGCACCTGAGCCAGACGCTGACGCGCCACTTCGCCCAGGGTGGCATTGGCCGGCTTGTCGACAATGGCTTTCAACTCGACAGCTGCGTCATCGAGCTTGCCGTTGTCCACCGCCACCTTGGCCACGAACAGGCCGCCAAATTGCGAGTAGGCAGTGCCTGCGTATTCGCTTTTCAGCTTGTTGGCCAGATCCGCCACACGGGCCACATCAGGCTTGCCGTCAGGGGTGAGCGTGGTTTCCAGCAGTTGTTGGTAGAGAACCGACGCACCTTGCGACTGATTCGTCTGATATTTGTGCCAGAGCTGCCAGCCGGACACCACAACCAGCGCAAGCAAGCCGCCAGTCAGCAGGGGTTTGCCGTTGCGCTGCCACCAGTCTTTCAACTCGCCCAGCTGATCATCTTCGTTACTCGACACCCCAACACTCCTTATTCGCTAAATCGGCTGTTTTGCAGCTTCAACCCTGCACGATGCAGGTGGCCAAGTGCTCGGCTAGAGCATCCCAGGCAATCGTTTGTTGTTCGCCCTGGCCACGCAGGGGTTTTACACCTACCACTTGCTGGGCCAATTCGTCGTCACCCAGGATCAGCGCATACAGTGCGCCGCTCTTGTCAGCCTTTTTGAACTGGCTTTTAAAGCTGCCCGCACCGGCATTGATCTGCAGGCGCAGGTTCGGCAACTGGTCACGAACACGCTCGCTCAACGCCAGCGCTGCCAGTTCGGCGGCCTCACCGAAAGCACACAGGTAAACATCGACCTGACGTGCGATTTCTTCCGGGATCTGCTCAAGGGTTTCAAGCAGCAGGATCAGACGCTCGATGCCCATTGCAAAACCGACACCGGCGGTGGGCTTGCCGCCCATCTGCTCGACCAGACCGTCATAACGGCCGCCCGCGCACACGGTGCCCTGGGCGCCCAGTTTATCGGTCACCCATTCAAATACGGTCTTGCTGTAGTAATCCAGGCCACGAACCAGTTTCGGGTTGATCGTGTACGGGATGCCGGCGGCATCGAGGCGCGCCTTGAGGCCCTCGAAATGCACGCGGGATTCTTCGTCCAGGTAGTCCACCAGCTTCGGCGCATCGACGAGAACAGCCTGGGTATCGGCATTCTTGGTGTCGAGTACACGCAGCGGGTTGGATTTGAGACGGCGCTGGCTGTCTTCGTCAAGCTCGCTCAGACGCGAGGACAAATACTCGACCAGGGCGGCACGATAGCGCGCACGGGCTTCGCTGGTGCCCAGGCTGTTGAGTTCGAGCTTGACCGCATCGCGGATGCCCAGCTCGCCCCACAGGCGCCAGGTCAGCACGATCAGTTCGGCATCGATATCCGGACCATCAAGGTTGAACACCTCGACACCGATCTGGTGAAACTGGCGATAACGGCCTTTTTGCGGGCGCTCGTGGCGGAACATCGGGCCGATGTACCAGAGTTTTTGCACCTGGCCACCGCCGGTGATGCCGTGCTCAAGCACCGCACGCACGCACGCAGCGGTACCTTCAGGGCGCAGCGTCAGCGAATCGCCGTTGCGGTCTTCGAAGGTGTACATCTCTTTTTCGACGATATCGGTCACTTCACCGATCGAGCGCTTGAACAACTCGGTGAATTCGACGATAGGCATACGGATTTGCTTGTAACCGTAGTTATCCAGCAAACGCGAAACCTTGCTCTCGAAGTAACGCCACAGAGGCGTCTGCTCCGGCAGGATGTCGTTCATGCCACGAATGGCTTGCAAAGACTTGCTCACAATAAATCCTTTATTCGTCTGGTTAGCCGCGCGCGATAACGGCTGCGTCAGCTTCGACCTTTTCGGCCGCCTTCTGCCGGATCAGTCTTTCGAGCTCATCCACCAGGTTGTCATTCGTCAGTTTCTGCGACGGCTTGCCGTCGATGTAAATCAGGTTGGGCGTACCACCGGTGAGCCCCACATGGGCTTCCTTGGCTTCGCCCGGGCCGTTGACCACACAACCGATCACGGCAACATCCAGCGGCACCAGCAGGTCTTCGAGGCGAACTTCGAGTTCGTTCATGGTTTTCACCACGTCGAAGTTCTGCCGCGAGCAGCTTGGGCACGCGATAAAATTGATGCCGCGCGAGCGCAGGTGCAAGGACTTGAGGATGTCGTAACCGACCTTTACTTCCTCAACCGGGTCTGCCGCCAGGGAAATACGAATGGTGTCGCCAATCCCCTCGGCGAGCAGCATACCTAGGCCCACGGCAGATTTCACTGTGCCTGAGCGCAAACCACCGGCTTCAGTAATGCCCAAATGCAGCGGCTGGACAATTTCCTTGGCCAGCAGGCGATAGGCTTCAACCGCCATAAACACGTCGGAGGCCTTCACGCTGACCTTGAAGTCCTTGAAATTCAGGCGCTCAAGGTGCTCAACGTGACGCAGTGCCGATTCGACCAGAGCGGCCGGCGTCGGTTCGCCGTATTTCTTTTGCAGGTCTTTTTCCAGGGAACCGGCGTTGACGCCGATACGGATCGGGATGCCGCGATCGCGGGCGGCATCCACCACGGCGCGCACGCGGTCTTCACGACCGATGTTGCCCGGGTTGATGCGCAGGCAATCCACACCCAGTTCCGCAACGCGCAGGGCGATACGGTAATCGAAGTGGATATCGGCGACCAATGGCACCTTGACCAGTTGCTTGATCCGGCCAAACGCCTCGGCTGCGTCCATATCCGGCACGGAAACCCGCACGATATCGACGCCAGCAGCTTCCAGACGGTTGATTTGCGCAACGGTTGCAGCGACGTCATTGGTGTCACTGTTGGTCATGCTCTGTACAGCAATAGGGGCATCGCCACCTACGGGTACATTGCCGACCCAGATTTTGCGCGATTCGCGACGCTTGATTGGTGATTCGCCGTGCATGACTTATTGACCCAACTTCAGGCGAGCAGTCTCGCCACTGGTGAAAGGAGCGACATCCACAGGCTGGCCGTTGTAGCTAACCTGCGCACCGCGGGCATAACCCAGGCGCAGGCTCAGTGGAGGCTTGCCGCTCACTTCTAGATTTTCGCCCTTGCGCTTCAAGCCGCCGAACAGCACTTTGCCCGTGCCGTCGGTGACTTGAGTCCAGCAATCAGCGGTGTATTGCACGCTTACCTTGCCAGCACCGGCAACCGGGGCGCTAGCCGTGGGTGCAGGTGCGGCTGGCGTAACAGGTGCGGCTACCGGCGTAACAGGTGCAGGTGCTGCTACAGGAGCAGGCTGAGCTGCAGCGGCGGCTGGCGCCTGGGGTTCAACGATTGCAGCACCCGGCAATGCCAGTGCGGTGGTTGCGCCCTGCTCTGGCAGCGTTTCGGTCGCTGGTGGGGTTTCGCCTTCGGCCTTGGCCTCGGCGACTGCCTGATCTTCAGGCTCGTCCAGCGGATGAATGCGGGTTGTGCCGTCAGCCCCTTCGACTTCAACGTGTTCCGGGGCCAGGCCAATCAGATCCTTGGCACGCATCGACGTCTGGTCTTGCCACCAGATAAAGCCGCCACCGATTACGGCAATCAGCAGCAACAGGCTGACGATACGCAAGATGGTATGCGACACACGCACTGGCTCTTCTATGCGACCCAGGCTGTGCACGTTGCTGCCGTTGGCATCAGTGCCGGTGTACAGGTCAAACTCACGCACCAGGGCTGCCTGGTCCATGCCCAGCAATTTGGCATAGGCGCGGATGTAGCCACGGGCAAAGGTATGCCCGGGCAGCTTGTCGAACGCGCCCGTCTCAAGGTTGCTCAGGGAGCTGGCCGTGAGATTGAGTTTCAAGGCGACTTCAGCCAGCGTCCAGCCATTGTTTTCACGGGCCTGACGCAGGGTCTCACCGGGATTGACACGAGTCGCTGCTAGAACTTCGGGTTGCGCCGCTTTCATCATTGCTCCGACAGGTATTGCTGATATTCCGGCGTGCCGGGATAGAGTCGTTGTAGTTGCTGGCCATGGTTGGCAGTTGGGGTACGCTCGTCGAAAACACTCGCCAGTCGCGCACCAAGCAATAGACTACGTGCATTTTGCCCGCTAAGCAGGCTAAAACGATCGTAAAAGTCTCGCGCCGTCACATATTGCTTGTCCTGATAGGCCATCTCGGCCATTTCAAGCAGTGCACGGGGTTGCCGAGGGTTCAGGCGCAGGGCTTTTTCAAGCTGCTGGCGCCCCGTTTCACGCTGCCCCAACTCAAGGGACGTTATACCCAGATTTTCGTAGACACGGGAGCGTTCCGGGTAAAGGTTGTCTGCCGCCGCTTTTTGAAACTGCTCGCTGGCTTCCTGATAGCGCTGACGCTGAAACAGGAAACTGCCGTAATTATTGAGGATCCGGGCATCGCCAGGCCGACCGTTGAGCGCGGTACGGAAGGCCTGTTCGGCCAGGGCAAACTCCATTTCGGCCTGAAACACCAAGGCCAGTGCGGCGTTGGTGTCCGGGTCGTTCCTGTCGAGTTCAAGGGCCTTGCGCAAAGGGACTTTGGCCTGTTCGGTCAGCCCTTGCTGCAGATAGCCCAGCCCCAGTTGAACATAAGCCTGACGCGCCTCGTTACGCCCTTTGTCGCCAGCCATCGGGCTTGAATCACCCGATGACACGCAGCCAGCCAAAAAGCTGACCAAAACGACCGGAAGCGCAGCGCGCAGGATCATGGATGTCCTCTCTCAGGGCGCAGAGGCAGCGTTTTGCGCTGTATCGGCGTCGGCACTCAGCTCACGGGCCGCAATCAGGCGCGAACTGCGGCGGGTACGGTCATTGACCTGCCCTACAAGCTGCCCGCACGCCGCGTCGATGTCTTCACCACGGGTGGTGCGCACGGTCACGTTGTAGCCGGCCTGCTGCAACAGCTCCTGGAAACGGCGAATGGCGTTGTTGCTCGGGCGCTCATAGCCGGAATGCGGGAACGGGTTGAACGGGATCAGGTTGATCTTGCACGGAGTGTCTTTTAACAGCTCGATCATTTCGCGGGCGTGATCAACATGATCGTTCACGTCCTTGAGCAAGGTGTATTCCACGGTCAACACGCGCTTTTCGCCCAGGGTCGCCATGTAGCGGCGGCAGGAATCAAGCAGCATGGCCAGCGGGTACTTCTTGTTGATCGGCACCAATTGACTGCGCAATGCGTCATTGGGTGCGTGCAGCGACAACGCCAGGGAGACGTCGATGTGCTTGGCCAGCTCATCGATCATCGGCACCACGCCGGAGGTAGACAGGGTCACCCGGCGCTTGGAGATGCCATAGCCCAGGTCATCCATCATCAAGTGCATGGCAGAGATGACGTTGTCGAAGTTCAGCAGCGGCTCGCCCATGCCCATCATCACCACGTTGGTGATGGCACGGTCGATGGTTGCCGGGACGCTGCCAAAGGATTTGTTGGCAATCCACACCTGACCGATCACTTCGGCGGCGGTGAGGTTGCTGTTGAAGCCTTGCTTGCCGGTGGAGCAGAAACTGCAGTCCAGGGCACAGCCAGCCTGGGACGAAACGCACAAGGTGCCACGTTTGCCCGAGGGAATATAAACGGTCTCGACGCAGCTGCCGGACTCTACGCGCACCACCCATTTACGGGTGCCATCGCTGGAGATGTCCTCGCTGACGACTTCAGGCCCACGAACCTCAGCAATGGCCTTGAGCTTGTCGCGCAAGGCCTTGCTGACGTTAGTCATGGCGTCGAAATCATCGACGCCAAAGTGGTGAATCCACTTCATGACCTGACCGGCACGGAAACGCTTCTCCCCGATTGAGTCGAAGAATTTCTCCATTTCCGGTTGAGTCAAACCCAACAGGTTGGTTTTGCCAGTCGTTGCAATCATGTCTTCACCCTCACTCACAAGCCAATACTTAGCGAGTGGTTACTTCAGTAGCTGCGAAAAAGTACGAGATTTCGCGTGCAGCAGCGGCTTCCGAGTCGGAACCGTGAACAGCGTTAGCGTCGATGGATTCAGCGAAATCAGCGCGGATAGTGCCGGCAGCTGCTTCTTTAGGGTTGGTAGCGCCCATCAGCTCGCGGTTCAGAGCGATAGCGTTTTCGCCTTCCAGAACCTGAACAACAACAGGACCGGAGATCATGAAAGCAACCAGGTCGCCGAAGAAGCCGCGCTCGCTGTGCTCAGCGTAGAAGCCTTCAGCTTCAGCTTTGGACAGTTGCTTCAGTTTGGAAGCTACAACCTTCAGGCCAGCGTCTTCGAAACGGGTAACGATCTTGCCGATAACGTTTTTAGCAACGGCGTCAGGCTTGATGATGGAGAAAGTACGTTGAACAGCCATGGTGTAACTCCAGAAACAGTGATTTAAGCGAAAAATTAAACCCGCGAATTATACGCGGGTTCTTGGGCGTTGCATAATTACGTCGTTTACAAGCTTAGTCGGCTTCTTCGATCCACAAACCCTGGATGGCTTCGAGAACCTTCTCGCCACCCCGATCAGGGATATCGTCGAACTCCGGCAACGCCATGACCAGATTGCGCAGCGTGACGAAATTCACCGAGAGCGGATCGACATCCGGGTGAGCTTCAGCCAGCTGGATGGCGATTTCCTGCACATCAACCCATTTAAGGCTCATGCCAATTCCTTATCAGTGCGGCGCTTCGGCAGCATGGTTGAGCGAGTACTTCGGAATCTCGACAGTAAGGTCTTCAGTGCCAACGCGGGCCTGACAGCTCAGGCGCGAAGTCGCTTCCAGGCCCCAGGCTCTATCAAGATAGTCCTCTTCCAGCTCGTCAGCCTCGTTCAGCGAGTCGAAACCCTCGCGAATCACGCAGTGACAAGTGGTGCAGGCACAGACGCCACCGCAGGCACTTTCGATTTCGATGTGGTTGTCGTGGGCCACTTCGAGAATGGTCTTGCCGGTCTCAGCCTCTACAACCATACCGTCCGGGCAATGCTCGGCGTGTGGCAGAAAAATGATCTGCGGCATCAGTTATTCCTCGATTTCATTCAGGTTGCGACCCGACAGGGCGGCCTTGACGGTCAAGTCCATGCGCCGGGCAGCAAAGGCATCGGTCACTTGCGACAGACGCTTGGTCTGCTGCTCGATGGCGTAACCATCGGTGCCTTTCAACAATTCGGACAGTTCCTGCATCTGCAGCTCGATGACCATGCGCTCTTCGGCATCCAGCAAACGCTCGCCATCGACTTCGAGGGCTGCTTGCACAGCCTCGATCAGACGCTGGGCATCCACCTGCTGTTCACGCAATACGCGGGCAACTTTGTCGTCGCTGGCGTACTGGAACGAATCCTTGAGCATTTTGGCAATTTCGCCGTCGGTCAAGCCGTAGGACGGCTTGACCTGGATATTGGCTTCAACACCCGAGCCCAGCTCGCGGGCCGACACACTGAGCAGACCATCGGCATCGACCTGGAAGGTCACGCGAATTTTCGCGGCACCGGCCACCATCGGCGGAATGCCACGTAATTCAAAGCGCGCCAGGGAACGGCAATCGCTGATCAGCTCGCGCTCGCCCTGCAGCACATGAATCATCATGGCCGTCTGGCCATCTTTATAGGTGGTGAAGTCCTGCGCACGCGCCACCGGGATCGTGGTATTGCGCGGGATGACCTTTTCCATCAGGCCGCCCATGGTCTCAAGACCCAGCGACAGGGGAATCACATCAAGCAGAAGCAGCTCGCCGCCATCACGCTTGTTGCCCGCCAGGGTGTCAGCCTGGATTGCAGCACCAATGGCGACCACTTGATCAGGGTCGATATCGGTCAGCGGCTCACGGCCAAACATCTCGGCTACTGCTTCGCGCACGCGAGGTACACGGGTCGAACCGCCGACCATGACCACGGCCTGAACGTCTTCAATTTCGATATTGGCGTCGCGCACGGCACGGCGGCAGGCCTTGAGGCTGCGCGCAACCATCGGTTCGATCAGCGCATCGAAGGCTTCGCGGGTCAGCTCTGACTGCCAGTCACCAAAGGCAACGGTTACAGAGGACGCATCGGTCAGCGCTTCTTTGGCGGCGCAAGCAGCTTGCAGCAAGGTACGCTGGGTGCCCGGATCGAGGTCGGCCGACAAACCGGCCTCTGCCACCATCCAGCTGGCGATCGCATGGTCGAAGTCATCGCCACCCAGGGCACTGTCGCCGCCGGTGGCCAAGACTTCAAACACACCGCCGGTCAGGCGCAGGATCGAAATGTCGAACGTGCCCCCGCCCAGGTCATAAATGGCGACAACGCCTTCAGCAGACTGATCCAGACCATAGGCCACCGCCGCAGCGGTCGGCTCATTGAGCAGGCGCAGCACATTAAGGCCGGCAAGTTTGGCAGCGTCCTTGGTGGCCTGGCGCTGGGCATCGTCGAAATACGCAGGAACAGTAATTACCGCCCCTACCAGCTCGCCACCCAGGGTCTTTTCGGCGCGCTCACGCAGTACCTTGAGGATTTCAGCCGACACTTCAACCGGGCTTTTCGGGCCCTGCACAGTGTCGATAAACGGCATGTGCGACTCACCACCCACAAAGCGGTAAGGCAGCTGCTCGCCCAATTGCTTGACGTCGGACAGACCACGACCCATCAGGCGCTTGACCGACAGCACGGTGTTGAAAGGATCGCTGGAGGCCGCCAGACGTGCCGACTCACCTACCTCGACGCGATCAGCGTGATAGCGCACCGCAGACGGCAAAATGACATTGCCATTTGCGTCGGCCAGAGGCTCGGAAAGGCCGCTGCGCAACGCAGCGACCAGCGAATTGGTAGTGCCCAAGTCGATCCCCACAGCCAGACGACGCTGGTGCGGTTGAGGACTTTGGCCGGGTTCGGCGATCTGCAGTAGGGCCATCGTAATCAGGACTTATCTGTAATCAGGCGTGCCATCAGGGAAGCACGGAGTTAATCGTCGAGGCGCTCTTCTAGCTGGCGCACTTCGTAAGTGAGCTTGTCGAGGAACTGCATGCGCCGCATCAGGCGTTCGGCCTGTTCGCGTTGCGCAGCGTCATCCCAACAAGCAGCGAAGCTGTCGTTCAGTTGTTCCTGAGCGACTTTCAGTCGACGCTTGAATGCTGCAATACCGGCCATATCGGCGCTGTCATGCAAATCTTCAAGTTCTTCGCGCCACTGCATCTGCTGCATCAGAAACTCGGGATCGTGCACCGTAACTTCCAGCGGCAACTCGCCACCCTTCAATGCCAGCAGATAACGCGCGCGCTTGGCAGGGCTTTTGAGTGTCTGGTAGGCCTCATTGAGGCTGGCGGACTGTTCCAGCGCCAGACGTTGCTCGCGCTCGGAAGCATCGGCAAAGCGATCCGGGTGAACACCGCGCGCCAACTCTCGATAACGCACAGCCAGCTGATCGAGGTCCAGATTGAAACCCGGTTGCAGCTCAAACAAAGCAAAATGACAAGGAGTACCCACGACTAGCCTCAGATGTTGAAGCTTTCGCCGCAGCCACATTCACCGCGCACGTTAGGGTTATTGAACTTGAAGCCTTCGTTCAGGCCTTCCTTGACAAAATCCAGCTCGGTGCCGTCAAGGTAGGTCAGGCTTTTTGGATCAATGATCACTTTTTCGCCATGGGTTTCGAAGACCTGGTCTTCTTCGCCCACTTCATCGACAAACTCCAGCACATAGGCAAGACCGGAACAGCCCGTGGTGCGAACACCCAGACGAATCCCCTCACCTTTGCCGCGCCCATCAAGGGAGCGGCGAATGTGTCGCGCAGCCGCTTCTGTCATGCTGATAGCCATCGTGACTCCTTACCTTTTGCCAGTTTCTTCACCTTGCCTGCGCCATCAAGGGCACAGGCAGCACGGATCAGATCAAACCTTTCTTCTGCTTGTAATCGCGAACGGCGGCCTTGATGGCGTCTTCAGCGAGTACCGAGCAGTGAATTTTTACCGGTGGCAAAGCCAGTTCTTCGGCCAACTGAGTGTTCTTGATGGTCTCTGCTTCATCCAGAGTCTTGCCTTTCATCCACTCGGTAGCCAGGGAGCTGGAAGCGATTGCCGAACCGCAACCATAGGTCTTGAACTTGGCATCTTCAATGATGCCCTGCTCGTTAACCTTGATCTGCAGGCGCATTACGTCGCCGCACGCTGGGGCGCCGACCATGCCGGTGCCGACATCCGGGTCTTCCGCGTTCATCTTGCCGACGTTGCGCGGGTTTTCGTAGTGGTCGATGACCTTTTCGCTGTAAGCCATGGTACTAATCCTCACTCATCAGAGAGTTGCTCTTGAGACGCTGTAAAAGCTGCTGTTCGCTGCGCTTACAGCGTCTACTTACGGCAACTTAAATTGTTAGTGCGCCGCCCATTCGATTTTCGAGATGTCGATGCCGTCTTTGTACATGTCCCACAGCGGCGACAGAGCGCGCAGCTTGGTAACAGCCTCGCAAACCTTCTGCGCGGCGTAATCGATTTCTTCTTCGGTGGTGAAACGGCCGAAGGTGAAGCGGATGGAGCTGTGCGCCAGCTCGTCATTGCGACCCAGGGCACGCAATACGTAGGACGGCTCCAGGGAGGCCGAAGTACATGCCGAACCGGACGACACCGCCAGATCCTTGAGTGCCATGATCAGCGACTCGCCTTCAACGTAGTTGAAGCTCAGGTTCAGGTTGTGCGGTACGCGGTGGATCATGCTGCCGTTGACGTACAGTTCTTCAAGGTGTTCAACCTGCTTGAAGAAGCGATCGCTCAACGCCTTGATCCGGATGTTTTCAGCGGCCATTTCTTCTTTGGCGATCTGGAACGCTTCGCCCATGCCCACGATCTGGTGGGTGGCCAGCGTACCCGAACGCATGCCGCGCTCGTGACCACCGCCGTGCATGGCAGCTTCAATGCGCACGCGAGGCTTGCGGCTTACATACAGTGCGCCGATCCCTTTAGGGCCGTAGGTCTTGTGTGCCGAGAAGGACATCATGTCGACTTTCAGCTTGGCCAGGTCGATTTCCACCTTGCCGGTGGACTGTGCCGCATCAACATGGAACAACACGCCGCGCGAGCGAGTCAGCTCACCAATGGCAGCGATGTCGTTGATGGTGCCGATTTCGTTGTTCACATGCATGATCGAAACCAGGATGGTGTCGTCGCGCATCGCGGCTTCAACCATCGCGGGTGTTACCAGGCCATCGGTGCCCGGCTCGATGTAGGTCACTTCAAAGCCTTCACGCTCCAGCTGGCGCATGGTGTCGAGAACGGCCTTGTGTTCAATCTTGTCGGTGATCAGGTGCTTGCCTTTGGTGGCATAGAAATGCGCAGCACCCTTGATTGCCAGGTTGTTGGCTTCGGTCGCACCGGAGGTCCAGACAATTTCACGCGGGTCGGCATTGACCAGGTCAGCGACCTGACGACGACCGTTCTCGACCGCTTCTTCGGCTTTCCAGCCAAATACGTGGGAACGCGAGGCCGGGTTACCGAAGTTTCCGTCAACCAGCAAGCAGTCGCTCATTTTTTGAGCAACGCGCGGATCAACCGGGGTAGTGGCTGAGTAATCGAGGTAAATTGGCAACTTCATGGACTATCTCCTAAATCAGGCTGGCTGGCGCACCGTCGTTTTTATGCAATCACTCGACGGCGGACGCTTCGATCTTATCCAGGTGCGGCGCCTTGCCATTACAGCGGCGCTGATCCTGACGCTGGGCTACTTCTTGTACCTCACGGCGAGTGACAAGATCAGCCAAGCTGATACCGCTGAGAAAATCGTGGATTTGCAGGCTGAGGTCGCACCACAGGTGGTGGGTCAGGCAGGTGTCGCCGGCATGGCAGTCGCCAAGGCCCTGGCAACGTGTTGCGTCGACCGACTCGTTTACGGCATCGATCACCTGAGCTACCTGGATGCCCTGCATGTCGCGCGACAGCTGATAGCCGCCGCCCGGGCCACGCACACTGGAAACCAGACTGCTGCGGCGCAATTTGGCAAACAGTTGCTCAAGGTAGGAAAGCGAGATGCCTTGGCGCTCGGAAATATCGGCCAGGGACACCGGCCCGTGCTGTGCGTGCAACGCCAAATCGAGCATTGCAGTTACGGCGTAACGGCCTTTTGTAGTCAGTCTCATGGACAGGTACCACGGAATTCGGAATGAGGGCGAGTATGTTATACCCGACTAATTAAGTCAACTATTAGACCTAGTACTTTAGTCGGGATTACCCGCAAAAGAGCGCGCGCATTGTAGCAGGGTCTGCGGCGTAATGGCACATGACACATATCTTGTGGGAGCGGGCTTGCTCGCGATGGGGCCCACGCAACCCTTCAGGGGGATCGCCGTGATGCCATCGCGAGCAAGCCCGCTCCCACAGCTAATTCAGCCCACGAGCCTTACACCGCCTTGCTTTCATCCTTGTCCTTCACGCTGGCGAAGTCTTCTTCACGCAGCTCAGGCAGATCTTTCGCACAGTAAGGGCTGCCCAGGTCTTTCAGTGCACCACACATCCCGTCCAGCTTGCCGTCCACGGCCTGCAGATGGTCGAGCAACTGGCCAATAGCCCGCGCGACCGGGTCCGGCATGTCTTCGCCGACACCGTAGGCGTCAAAACCGATCTTCTCGGCCATTGCCTTGCGCTTGGCCTCGATCTCATCGTCATTCTTGATAATGATCCGCCCCGGAATACCGACCACGGTTGCACCCGGCGGCACGGCCTTGGTCACCACCGCATTGGAGCCGACCTTGGCCCCCGCCCCCACCGTGAACGGGCCCAGCACTTTGGCACCCGCACCGACAACAACGCCATTTTCCAGAGTGGGATGGCGCTTGCCCTTGTTCCAACTGGTGCCGCCCAGGGTCACGCCCTGGTACAAGGTCACGTCATCACCGATTTCAGCGGTTTCGCCAATCACGATACCCATGCCGTGATCGATAAAGAAGCGACGCCCCACCTTGGCCCCCGGGTGAATCTCAATCCCGGTCAGCCAGCGCCCAAAGTTGGACACCAGGCGCGCCAGCCACTTCCAGCCGGCATGCCACAACAGCGCCGACAAGCGGTGAATCCAGATCGCATGCATCCCCGGATAACACGTCAGCACCTCAAAAGCATTGCGCGCAGCCGGATCACGATGAAACACACTTTGGATATCTTCACGCAGACGCTCGAACATCATTAATCCTTGCGCTTGAGCAGCTCGCCACGGGCTGCTTTTTGGGTTTCGGTGAGAATGCCACGCAGAATATTCATCTCGGCACGGCTGACAGCGCTGCGTCCATATAGCCGGCGCAGGCGCGCCATCAGGTGACGCGGCTTTTCCGGATCCATGAATTCAATGGCCACCAAGGTTTGTTCCAGATGCTCGTAAAAGCGCTCCAGCTCATCCATGGTCGCCAGCTCGCCACTCTTGATGGACGCCACTTCTTCTTTCTCGATCTTGCTCGGCTGCCCCTGGGCCGCCAGCCAGGCCATGCGGATTTCGTAGCTGAGCACCTGCACGGCGGCACCCAGATTCAGGGAACTAAACTCGGGATCCGAAGGGATATGCACATGGAAGTGGCAACGCTGCAACTCGTCATTGGTCAGGCCGGAATCTTCACGACCGAACACCAACGCGATTTCAGCACCCTGGGCCGCCTCTGCAACCACTTTTTGCCCGCACTCGCGCGGGTCCAGCAGCGGCCAGGGGATACGGCGGTCGCGAGCACTGGTGCCGAGCACCAGATTGCAGCCCACCAGGGCATCTTCAAGGCTGGCGACAACCTCTGCGTTTTCCAGAATATCGCCGGCACCCGAGGCCCGCGCATCGGCTTCATGGTGCGGGAACACCCTTGGCTCAACCAGAACCAGCCGCGACAACCCCATGTTCTTCATGGCACGCGCAGCACCGCCGATGTTCCCGGGATGGCTGGTATTGACCAGAACGACACGAATATTAGGCAGCAATGGAAGCGCTCACAGACCAGCAAAAGGGAGCAAATCTTACCTAAGCAAAACGTCATAAGCTACGAAAGCTAACGCAAACCTTCATCTACCAAAGTTTTCTGATAGAATATTCGGCTTTCTTTAACAACCTTAGGTGAAACGTCCATGCAGCCCATGCTGAATATCGCGCTGCGCGCCGCCCGCAGCGCCAGTGAATTGATTTTCCGCTCCATCGAGCGCCTGGATACCATCAAGGTTGACGAAAAAGACGCCAAGGATTACGTCTCTGAAGTCGATCGTGCTGCTGAACAGAAAATCATCGACGCCCTGCGCAAGGCTTACCCGACGCACGGCATCCTCGGTGAAGAAACCGGCATGCACCCAGGCAGCGGTGAAGGTGAAGACTACCTGTGGATCATCGACCCACTGGATGGCACCACCAACTTCCTGCGCGGCGTTCCACATTTCGCCGTCAGCATCGCTTGCAAATACCGTGGCCGTCTTGAGCACGCAGTGGTACTCGACCCGGTTCGCCAGGAAGAATTCACTGCCAGCCGTGGCCGTGGCGCACAACTGAACGGTCGCCGCCTGCGTGTAAGCGGTCGCACCAGCCTCGAAGGCGCCCTGCTGGGCACGGGCTTCCCGTTCCGCGACAACCAGATGGACAACCTGGACAACTACCTGGGCATGTTCCGCAGCCTGGTTGGCCAGACTGCCGGTATCCGCCGTGCAGGCGCTGCCAGCCTGGATCTGGCCTATGTGGCTGCAGGTCGTTTCGACGCATTCTGGGAGTCGGGCCTGTCCGAGTGGGACATGGCTGCAGGCGCACTGCTGATTCAAGAAGCAGGCGGCCTGGTCAGCGACTTTACCGGTAGCCACGATTTCCTTGAAAAAGGTCATATCGTTGCCGGTAACACCAAGTGCTTCAAAGCCGTTCTGACTGCAATCCAGCCACACCTGCCAACCTCGCTGAAACGCTAAGCGAATACCGCAGACAAAAAAAGCACCCTTCGGGGTGCTTTTTTTTGGCCTTGAATTCAACCCACTGTGGGAGCGGGCTTGCCCGCGATAGCATCACCGCGATTTGCCTGACAGACCGCGCTGCCTGCATCGCGGGCAAGCCCGCTCCCACAAGACTTAATTCAGGATCAGCTTGCCTTCCTTGTCCACGGCAATTTCATTGCCCGGCTCATGGTCCATGCGCACCTTGCCTTCCTTGCCATTCAACGAATAGCGCACGTCGTAGCCAACGACCTTGCTGCTGATGTCATTGACGGTGTTACAGCGCGTCTGGGTCGTGGTGTAGGTATCACGCTCCTGCATGCCTTCCTGCACCTTGTTACCGGCATAACCGCCACCCACCGCACCGGCAACCGTGGCAATCTTTTTGCCGTTACCGCCACCCACCTGATTACCCAGCAAACCGCCAGCCACTGCGCCAATCACGCTGCCGACGATCTGATGTTGATCCTTGACCGGCGCCTGGCGCGTCACTGTCACGTCCTTGCACACCTCACGCGGCGTTTTGACCTGCTGGTTAACTGGCACAACGGCCAGCACCTGCGCAGACTCAGGGCCTTTCACCAAGCTGTAAGTGGCAAAAGCACCACCGGCTGTAACACCGACAGCACCCAGTACAGCACCCACCAGCAATGACTTGTTCACGTGAACCTCCAGACCATCTTAAGTGGGAACAGTCCCACACCAATCCTGGAGTTGGAGCATAAAAAAAGGCGCGAGTTCAATAACTCGCGCCTTTTAGGTGACAGCCTGTCGATAACTATGGGTTATGGACGGTCGTCGACTTCCTTCTCGCTCGCTGCAGGCGGGATCAGATCCTCTGCACTGAGATTCAGCCAGATCAACACCACGTTGGCGATGTAGATCGACGAGTAGGTACCCGCCAATACACCCACGAACAGTGCAATCGAGAAGCCCCACAGGTTGTCGCCGCCGAAGATCAGCAGCGCGGCAATGGCCAGCAAGGTGGAGATCGAGGTCGCCATCGTGCGCAGCAGGGTTTGCGTGGTCGAGATGTTGATGTTCTCGATCAGGCTGGCCTTGCGCAGCACCCGGAAGTTCTCGCGCACCCGGTCAAAGACCACGATGGTGTCGTTGAGCGAGTAACCGATGATCGCCAGCACCGCCGCCAATACCGTCAGGTCGAAGGTAATCTGGAACCACGACAGGATACCCATCGTCACGATTACGTCGTGAACCAGGGACACGATCGCGCCGACCGCAAACTTCCACTGAAAGCGGAACGCCAGGTACAGCATGATGCCGCCCAGCGCCATCAGCATGCCGAGGCCGCCCTGGTCGCGCAGCTCTTCACCTACCTGCGGGCCCACGAACTCGACGCGCTTGATCACCGCCGGGTTGCTGGTATCTGCCTGGCCCAGCGCAGCCGCTACCTTGTTGCCCAGCAGCGGATCATCGCCGGGCATGCGCACCAGCAAGTCGGTCGTCGCACCAAAGCTCTGCACCACGGCATCGTGGAAACCGGCCGTAACCAGCTCGTTGCGCACCTTGGTCAGGTCAGCCGGCTTCTCGTAGGTCAGCTCGATCAGCGTACCGCCGGTGAAGTCCAGGCCGTAGTTCATGCCCTTGTGGAACATGCTGAACAAGGCCAGCACGGTAAGCAGTACAGTGACGCCGAACGCTACGTTGCGAACGCCCATGAAGTTGATTGTACGTAACATGGCAGCCCCTTAAATCCACAACTTCTTGAAGTCCCGACCGCCATACACCAGGTTGACCAGTGCGCGGGTGACCATAATGGCCGTGAACATCGAGGTAAAGATACCCAGCGACATGGTCACCGCGAAGCCTTTGACCGGCCCGGTACCCATGGCGAAAAGGATCCCGCCGACCAGCAGGGTTGTCAGGTTGGAGTCAACAATGGCCGTAAAGGCACGGTTGAAACCTTCATTGATCGCCCGCTGCGGTGTCATGCCATTGGCAATCTCTTCACGGATACGCGAGAAGATCAGTACGTTGGCATCGACCGCCATACCCATCGTCAACACGATACCGGCAATACCCGGCAGGGTCAGGGTTGCACCCAGCACCGACATCAGCGCCAGCAGCAAGACCATGTTGCCCGCCAGTGCCACCGTCGCGATCACACCGAAGATACGGTAGATGGCGATGATGAAGATCGACACAAACAGCATGCCCCACAAGGAAGCATCGATACCCTTGGTGATGTTGTCAGCACCCAGGCTCGGACCAATGGTGCGCTCTTCAGCGAAGTACATTGGCGCGGCCAGACCACCGGCACGCAACAGCAGGGCCAGCTCGGAAGCCTCACCCTGGCCATTCAGGCCGGTAATGCGGAACTGGCTACCCAGCGGCGACTGGATGGTCGCCAGGCTGATGATCTTCTTCTCTTCCTTGAACGACTGAACCGGTACGTCCTTCTCGACACCGTCAACCACTTGCTTGGTGTAAGTCGTCACCGGCTTCTGCTCGATGAAGATTACCGCCATGCTGCGGCCCACGTTGCTGCGGGTCGAACGGCTCATCAACTCGCCACCGTGACCATCAAGCTTGATGTTCACCTGTGGACGGCCGTGCTCGTCAAAACCTGCCTGGGCGTCGGTTACCTGGTCACCGGTGATGATCAGGCCGCGCTCGATCTGTGCAGAAGGACGGTTGCCTTCACGGAACTCGAAAGTTTCGGAAGTGGCTTTGGAAGCGCCCGGCTCTGCTGCCAGACGGAACTCAAGGTTGGCCGTCTTGCCCAGGATACGCTTGGCTTCGGCGGTGTCTTGTACGCCTGGCAGCTCAACCACGATGCGGTTGGCACCCTGACGCTGAACCAGAGGCTCGGCAACACCCAACTCGTTGACCCGGTTACGGACGGTTGTCAGGTTTTGCTTGATGGAATATTCACGGATTTCCGCCAGCTTGGCCGGGGTCATCGCCAGTCGCAGCACCGGCTGACCGTTCAGGTCTGCAGCGGTAATGTCGAAGTCATTGAAGCTTTTGCGGATCAGGCTGCGCGCTTGCTCACGGGCTGCTTCATCAGTGAAGCCCAACTGAATGGCACCGTTGAGTTGCGGCAGGCTGCGATAACGCACTTTTTCTTTGCGCAGCAGGCTTTTGACGTCGCTCTCGTACACTTTCATGCGTGCATCGACAGCTTTGTCCATGTCCACTTCCAGCAGGAAGTGCACACCGCCCGACAAGTCCAGACCCAGTTTCATCGGGTGAGCACCCAGACTGCGCAACCATTGTGGCGTGGTCTGTGCCAGGTTGAGCGCTACGACATAGTCGTCGCCCAGGGCCTTGCGTACTACATCCTTGGCTGGCAACTGGTCGTCTTTCTTGACCAGGCGCAACAGGCCACCTTTGCCGTTCTGGGCCACAGAGGCGCCCTTTACCGCAATGCCTGCATCCGTCAGCGCCTTGCTTGCGCGATCCAGATCAGCTTGAGTGACCTGCAGGGCCGTGCTCGCACCCGACACTTGAATGGCCGGATCATCAGGGTACAGATTGGGAGCGGAATAAATAAAACCGATCGCCAGCACTGCCAGGATCAGTATGTATTTCCACAGAGGGTATTTGTTCAGCATCAATCACGCCGCCCGCTTAAAACGCGGGGCGCCTTGCGCGCCCCGTCGATTGTTGAAAGTTGAAACTTAGATCGCTTTCAGCGTGCCTTTAGGCAACGTGGCTGCAACCGAGCCTTTCTGAATTTTCAGCTCGACAGTGTCAGACACTTCGATCACTACAAAAGCATCGGAAACCTTGACGATTTTGCCGGCGATACCGCCAGTGGTCACGATCTCGTCGCCTTTTTGCAGGTTACCCAACAGGGCTTTCTGCTCTTTGGCGCGCTTGGCCTGTGGACGCCAGATCATCAGGTAGAAGATGACCAGGAAGCCGACCAGGAAAATCCATTCAAAACCGCCGCCCATAGGGCCAGCAGCGGCAGGTGCAGCAGCGTCCGCGAAAGCGGAAGAGATGAAAAAGCTCATTAAGCACTCCAGTTGCAATGTTGTTTCTTAAAGGTCCGAAACTCAGTCCAAGGGCGGCACAGGCAGCCCGCGCTTGGCATAGAAGGCGTCGACAAAGGTGGCCAATGTACCCTGTTGAATAGCCTCGCGCAAACCAGCCATGAGCACCTGATAGTGGCGCAAATTATGGATGGTATTGAGCATGCTACCCAGCATTTCGCCGCACTTGTCCAGGTGATGCAGATAAGCGCGGGAGAAGTTCTGGCAGGTGTAGCAATCGCAGGTCGGATCCAGCGGCGAATCATCATGGCGATGGAACGCATTGCGGATCTTGATCACACCCGTGTCGATAAACAGATGCCCATTGCGGGCATTGCGGGTTGGCATCACGCAATCGAACATGTCCACACCGCGGCGCACACCCTCAACGAGATCTTCCGGCTTGCCAACCCCCATAAGGTAACGAGGTTTGTCAGCGGGCATCATCGCCGGCAGGTAATCCAGCACCTTGATCATTTCGTGCTTGGGCTCGCCCACCGACAAACCGCCGATGGCCAGGCCATCAAAGCCGATCTTGTTCAGGCCTTCGAGGGAGCGCTCGCGCAGGTTCTGGTGCATGCCGCCCTGAACAATACCGAACAGTGCCGCCGTGTTGTCGCCGTGGGCATTCTTGGAGCGCTGCGCCCAGCGCAACGACAGCTCCATGGAGACACGAGCGGTGTCTTCATCGGCCGGATACGGGGTGCATTCGTCGAAAATCATCACCACGTCAGAGCCCAGGTCGCGCTGGACCTGCATCGACTCTTCCGGGCCCATGAACACCTTGGCGCCATCGACCGGCGAGGCGAAGGTCACGCCCTCTTCTTTAATCTTGCGCATGGCGCCCAGGCTGAACACCTGGAAACCGCCGGAATCGGTGAGGATCGGGCCTTGCCACTTCATGAAGTCGTGCAGATCGCCGTGCTTCTTGATCACTTCAGTGCCCGGGCGCAGCCACAGGTGGAAGGTGTTACCCAGAATCATCTGCGCGCCGATGGCTTCGATATCACGCGGCAGCATGCCCTTGACCGTACCGTAGGTACCGACCGGCATGAACGCAGGGGTTTCAACCACACCACGGGGGAAGGTCAGGCGACCGCGACGAGCCTTGCCATCAGTGGCCAGCAGCTCGAAGGACATACGACAGTTGCTCATGCTTGATCCTCTGGGGCCGGGGCAGGAGCCGTCGGCGCAGGATTGCGGGTGATGAACATTGCATCACCGTAACTAAAGAAGCGGTACCCATGCTCAACCGCAGCCTTGTAGGCCGCCATGGTTTCGGGATAACCGGCGAACGCCGAAACCAGCATCAGCAGCGTGGATTCCGGCAGATGGAAATTGGTCACCAGCGCGTCGACCACATGAAACGGTCGGCCGGGGAAGATAAAGATATCGGTATCGCCACTGAACGGCTTGAGCACGCCATCACGCGCGGCACTCTCCAGCGAACGCACGCTGGTGGTGCCCACGGCGATTACCCGCCCGCCTCGGGCACGGCACGCGGCCACGGCATCGACCACATCCTGGCCCACTTCCAGCCATTCGGTGTGCATATGGTGATCTTCAAGACGCTCGACCCGCACTGGCTGGAACGTACCTGCGCCCACATGCAGGGTCACGAATGCGGTCTCGACGCCTTTGGCGGCGATGGCCTGCATCAGCGGCTCATCGAAATGCAGCCCGGCGGTCGGTGCCGCCACGGCGCCAAGGCGCTGGGCGTAGACCGTCTGATAGCGCTCGCGGTCCGAACCTTCGTCCGGGCGATCAATATAAGGAGGCAGCGGCATATGCCCGACACGGTCGAGCAGCGGCAACACCTCTTCGGCAAAGCCCAGCTCGAACAACGCATCGTGACGTGCCAGCATCTGGGCTTCGCCACCGCCATCAATCAGGATCTTCGAACCCGGTTTTGGCGACTTGCTGGAGCGCACATGGGCCAGCACACGGTGACTGTCGAGCACCCGCTCAACCAGAATTTCCAGCTTGCCGCCCGAGGCCTTCTGGCCAAACAGACGGGCTGGAATCACCCGGGTATTGTTAAACACCATCAAGTCGCCTGGACGCAAATGTTCAAGCAAATCAGTAAATTGACGATGTGCCAGTACGCCGCTCTCCCCGTCCAGGGTCAGCAGGCGACTGTTGCGGCGCTCCGCCAAAGGATGGCGTGCGATGAGTGAATCAGGGAGCTCGAAAGTAAAGTCAGCAACGCGCATGATAGGTTTCGTCTAGCAGGGCCGGGGAGTTTAACGGACTTGGCAAAAATAGACCAATAAGTTGTTGACCGACCTAAACCTCATCTCTATACTTCGCCGCCATTGAGCCCTGATGGCGGAATTGGTAGACGCGGCGGATTCAAAATCCGTTTTCGAAAGAAGTGGGAGTTCGATTCTCCCTCGGGGCACCATCTAGCAGTACCTGCAAGTCTCTAACAAGACTCGCAGCACAGGAAAACCGGCCACTGAGCCGGTTTTTTTGTGCCTGTCGATCTACCCTTGTCTCCCCCTATCCGTTGTATCCCTGTATCCCTCCTTGTATCCTGCGAAAAAGCCCTAACTTTGGGATACAAGAATAATGAAACGTGCCGACATCAAGCGCCGCCCCTTGGCTGACACCACACTGGCCGGGCTGGAGGCGGAATCGAAAGAATATCGAGAGCTCGATGGAAGCGGCCTCTACTTCCGAGTGAAACCGGACGGCGGCAAATCGTGGCAATTGCGCTACAAACGTCCGGCGGGCAATTGGGCATGGATGGGGCTCGGGGGTTATCCAGAAGTCAGTGGTGCCGTTGCCCGAGAAAAAGCTGCCGAACTACGCAAAGTAGTCAGTAGCGGTGCCGACCCACTGGAACAAAAACGCTCAGCCAAAGCTGCACACTCCCTCGCCAAAGCCCGCACCTTTCGCGCAGCCGCTGACGCATGGCTCAAGGCCAAAGAAGAAAAAGGCCTGGCACCCTCCACTCTCAGCAAGATCCGCACCTACCTCGACAAAGACATACTCCCGGCACTTGGCGACAAACCTCTCGACGACATCACCCGCAACGATTGCGCCGACCTGCAGGCCAGCATTGAGGCCCGTGACGCCCACAACGTTGCAGAGAAATGCCGCACCTGGGTCAATCAAATCTTTGGCCGGGCCATTGGCTTGGGACTAACAGAGAACGATCCGGGGAGCCGCTTGAGGGATATTGCAGCGAAAGCTCCCGAGACTCAGCAACACCCTCACCTCCTCGAGCACGAGCTGGGTGAGTTTCTTCAGGCACTCAAAAACACCCCCAGCAGACTCACCGCACGCACAGCGGCATGGCTTTGCCTGTGGACAGCCTCAAGACCGGGCATGGTCCGCTTTGCTGAGTGGAAAGAAATAGACCTTGAGAAAGCCCTGTGGACCACACCGGCAGAGAAAATGAAGATGCGCAGGGATTTTGTAAGCCCCCTGCCAACGCAAGCTATAGAGGTGCTGAAGGAGCTCCGGGCGCTAACAGGTCGTAGTCGATGGCTATTCCCCGGAGTCGGCGCCAAGAACCCGACCATCAGCGAAAACACCATCAACAAAGTGTTCTCCACTATTGGTTACAAAGGTCGTCTTGTAGGTCACGGCACACGACACACAGCGAGCACCCTTCTGAGGGAGCATGACTGGCCAAAAGAGCATGTGGAAGCTCAACTGGCACACAAGGAACAAGGCATCTCCGGGATTTACAACAAGGCCCAATACCTCGATAACCGCATCAAAATGATGCAGTGGTATGCCGACCACCTGGATAAGCTGGCCGCTGACAATGTGGTGCACGCTGACTTTGGCAAGGCCGTGTGAACAAGTGCCCCTATCCTCCTGAAATTCAGTGTTACGGGTGTTACGCGTGTATCGATAAAACCTAACCACCTGAAATATAAGTAATAAATTCATGTAACACGCCAAAAGCAACTCAGGTACACAGCGTGTAACGAGACCAACCTATGTAACGACTCCCGCAACCGCCAAGCTTCCGGCGGAGAAAACCAGTAACGAAAAAGCGCTGGTTAGATACAAAAGTGTCTGGGCGAGGGGCCGAGCGAATGGACGATGAGAAGATACCCTATGGCGTCTTGGAGATTGCAGGCGTCGACGTCAGCAGCCTGCTTTGGGAACAAGACGAGATAGAGCAGGCCATAAGAGAGCTAGCTTTATACCCCCAGTTTCATGAGCACTTCAAAGAAGCTTTTGGCCTGATCAACTACGCCACCTCATTTTGGCTCGAAGAACTCAGCTACGCAGCCCATGCAGGATCAGTGATCGCAACGATGTATCGGCTTCGCGATCCCATCGACGAACATGCCAGCTATGCCAAGCCGTCCTCACTACCGAATGTAATAAGGCTGTTTATCGACGTCGATACAAAGACCAACGACTCACAACTTACAGCTACTTATGCGCTGATCAGAGCCTTTGAGGGTGTAACAGCTCTTGCCAATTGGCTGTTTGAGACCGAAGTTTCTATCTATGACCTGGACGAGGATCTCGCTCTCCATCTTTACGCTAAAGCCCCAAAGCAATATGCCGCACTCGCCCAAGAAGAACGCCTCAAAGACAGGGACGTGGAAATCAAAGCCCGTGAGTTCTTCCGTGAATGCCTGGGCGATGCACAGCAGGCGCTAATGCTGGCTGACCTGTGCAAAGATATTGAGAACCTGGACATCGCCAAGAAATCATTCAACGTCTCCAGTTTTTTGCACGAACTACTGAGTAACGCTTTTTCTGCGAAGGCCTTTCAAAGAGCCTCATCCGCAGGCAAAGCCAACAGCAAACCAAATTCCGAGAAACAGCTGAATGCGGCACAGACTTTCGGAAGAGTGACCCAATCGGCGAAACGCCACATCACACTGAACCCCACGATTTCAGGGGCCGACCTGGTGAAAGCGCTGGTTGAAAAAGATGGAATCGCTACAGCCCCCACGGTCAGAAAATACCTCCGAAAAGGCCACTTCCTCCCTCGTTAACACTCAAAAAAGCAAACCGTGTTTGCTTTCCTGTCTCTCTCTAGTCTGTGCCTGTCTTTCACTGAACAGGCACCGTCATGACCGAATCTCGTAGCTCGACCCTCAACCGTTTCCCACCTCGGGACCCTGCCACCACCTTGATCCGAATCTCAGAAGTAATGGCCATCGTCGGCCTTGCACGCCCCACCATCTACAAACTCATGCAGCAGCCAGAAAGCCGCTTTCCCTCTCCCGTAAAGCTGAGTAACAGCAACGCCCGAGGCGCACCTGTTGCCTGGGTACTGGAGGAGGTCCAGAGCTGGACACGTGACCGTATCGCCTTTCGCGACAAGGTGGCGGCATGACTCCAATCTTCCTGCCACACACCACCCTCGACGCTATCGGCCTTCTAGAAGATGCCCTGCCCACGGTCGCCAAAGGCCGAAATCGATTGCGCGCACTGCGTGACCGAGCCATAGCCAAAGGCGCCCACGTTCTGATTCTGGTTTGGCCCTCACTGGACTGGTCGCTGCTCGCCGTCGACGTTCCACCAGGAGTGGTGATCAAGGATGCACAGCAGCTTATTCCCAACTTGCTGGCCAACCCAGTCGCCCTGGAGCACATGCGCACCGAGTCCCGTAAAGGCCAGCATCTGAGCTGGTTGACCCTGACACGTCCGAGCAATACCAAGCACTAACGAAAACGCCCCCGGCTGCAACCGGAGGCGTTGAGGTGAATCTATATGCCGAAACAATGTATTTGTCATAAAGAGCATGCGCAAGAGTTGCTTACGGTTGCACGTCTAATACCACAAGGCTATTTTCTGGCATTAGCTCCAACATTTATTAACGGACCTAACCAAAAACACATCGAAGCCCTACCGCTATCTCTAACGCTCGGACATAGCGCACAGGGTGAAGAAAACGGTACGAACTCTAATGTCCACGCAGCGCACTCTCAGGCTAAAAAACAACAAAGGTCGAGCGGCTGCACATCGAGCAATGGCAATGGCCGCCCTGTACGCAAATTCTTCCTTGAGCGTCCGTACAACCCGTTACAACTACCACATGGCAATTGCTCACGCCCTAGAAGCCGAGCCTTCCAAGTAGGCAAAACAGTAGGGTGGTGTGAAGACACCATTGCAGTCTTTGTGTGTAGCCGCTATTGTTTGCGCGTCGCTGCAAATTCAGCGGACGGGTTTGGTCACCCGATAAAATCAAGGCGCAATGCGCCATCTCTGACAACAGGCGCTTTTTTTTCGTCTGTCGCTCAGTGTTATGGCGGCTGTGTGCGGGATACCTTCGGGTATGCCGGGTTCCTTGATCCCTGGTTGACCAACCCGCGCACAGCTGCCACCCATTCGCTTGGTCACGAACGTGGCAGCTCCTCAATTCAAGGAGCTATGCCAGATGTACACCCTCAATCCGTCCAAAATTCGCGCCGCCGCTCATCGAGCAATGGCTCTCGCCGCCTTACACGCCAACTCCAGCCTCACCACCCGCCTCGCCCGCTACAACCTCCACATGGCCAAATCCCGCGCCCTCGTTGCAAAAAGAGGTGCCCTATGACCTCTCCAGCCTTGATCCAGACAGTCGGCGGCGCCACCTTCGCCAAGTGCAACACCGAAAACCAACGCCTGTTTACCGTCAATCCCGGAGTCTCGGGCGAAGAAGCGCTGCAGCACGCCTCGCTCCTTATGAACTGCGTGAACACACTCTCGTTCCTGGGGGCTATGGATGATGGCAACGAAGCCATGCGATGGGCTTCGCACTATCTCAGCGAAATGGCCAAAGCACTCATTGATGACGTCACCCTGGGGCTTCAATACGCCCAAGACGGTGGCCTATGAGCCCCCAAATACCCCACTCACGTCGACCGACGTTTTCCCAAGTTAAGCGCACCGCACAGCAAAACATTAATCGTGTACTCAGCCACTGGCTGCCCAACGGCAAACGTGTGGACGGCGGCAAGGAGTACACAGCACCCAACCCCACCCGCAACGACAAGCGTGCGGGATCGCTCAAAATCAACTTGAGCAAAGGCACATGGGCTGATTTCGCTACCGGTGATAAAGGTGGCGATCTGATTGATTTGGTGCGCTACCTAGATGCCTGCACGGACGTGGAGGCCTGCAACAAACTTGCGGATCTGCTTCGGCTAAGCGCTGAGGACTCTCAATCAAAACCGACACCTGCTAAAAGCTCTGCACCTGAGTGGGTAGCGATTCAGCCGATCCCGATCGAGGCCATGAACAAGTGCCCGGCCAAGCACCGGCAACACGGCACGCCATCCAAAATCTGGATCTATCGCGATACTCAGGGCCATCCCCTAATGGCGCTTTATCGCTTTGACCTTGGCCTGGACGAAGACGGCAAACCCAAGAAAGTCTTCGCTCCACTCACGTGGTGCCAGAACTCTGGCAACCAAGTAATACAGTGGCGCTGGCAAGGTTTGCCCGAGCCTCGCCCATTGCTGCGACTGCACGAACTGAGCTTGCAAGCAGATGCCACAGTAGTCCTGTGCGAAGGTGAAAAAGCTGCAGATGCGGCCGCCGAACTCTTCCCAGGCTACGTAGCCACCTGTTGGCCAAATGGCTCAAATGCTTGGCACAAAGCCGACCTGTCCCCTCTCAAAAATCGCAAGGTCGTGTTGTGGCCTGATAACGATTCCAGCGGCACCCTTTGCATGGAAGCAGTTGCTAAAAAGCTTGAAGCAGTGGGGGGCAGAGTCCGTTCGCGTCATCGCGCTGGAAAACTTCAAACGCAAACCCACCCTCAAAAATCACCAACCCGGCTTCGCCAAGGGCGGCGTATGGGAACAAGGCGATGATGCAGCGGACGCACTCACCAAAGGCTGGAAATCGAGCCACCTTGCCGAACTGGAGCGCACTGGCGAACTGTTTAGTGCTGCGCCTGCCCCGACTACAGAGCCCAAGGCCAAAACACCGGCCAAGCGTTCGACGAAACCCAAGACCGACACACTGCCCAGTGGTTTTCGCCTGACTCACGAAGGTGTTTTTTATTCGGGTGAAGATGGCGAGTCACGCCCTGTGTGCTCACCACTGGAAATCCTCGCTCGCACCCGTGATGCAAAAGGTCATAACTGGGGCTTGCTGGTCGAGTTTGACGATCCGGACGGCGCCAAAAAACGCTGGAACATACCTGCACGCACCATGACCGGCGACTTCGGAAAGGATGTTCTTGGTCCACTGGTAGATATGGGTCTACGCCTTGCAGGGACGCGCTCTAGCCGAAATACGCGTAACGATCTGCAGAGCTACTTCCAAGGCTTCGACAGCGCACAGCGCGCACGCTTGGTCACACGACTGGGCTGGCATGACAGCGCCTTTCTACTGCCAGAGCAGCAAGTCGGTTCCCACGCTGAGCACCTGCACTTCTACGAAGCAGGCGCTCAACTGCCGCCTATCAGTGAAGCTGGGACCCTGGAGCAGTGGCAAGAGCAAATCGGCGCCTTGTGCGTTGGTAATCATCGCTTGGCATTTGTGGCCAGCGTGGCGTTTGCAGGCCCACTGCTGCACATGCTTGGTCATGAATCAGGCGGCTTTCACCTGTACGGCGATAGCTCGGGCGGTAAAACCACCCACCTGCAAGTCGCGGCCTCAATCTACGGCGGGCCGCGCTTGGTGCGGTCATGGCGCTCGACCGATAACGCACTGGAGTCCATCGCTGCCGCGCACTCGGACGGCCTCCTCGTACTCGACGAAATCGGCATGTGCGACCCCCGCATCATTGGCGAAACCGTTTACATGCTCGGCAACGGCACCGGAAAAGCCCGCGCTAATGATCGCGGCCAGGCGGGCCGACAGGTTCAAGAGTGGCGCCTGCTGTTTCTATCCACAGGCGAAAAAACCTTGGCGCAACACATGGCCGAGACCAACAAAGAGCTTAAAGCTGGCATGGAAGTACGCATGCTCGCGGTGCCTGCAGATGCCAGTAAAGGGCTCGGCATGTTCGACGTATTGAATGGTTTCGAGGACGCTGCTGCGCTTTCTGACGCACTCAAAGCCCGAGTGGCCAAGTACTACGGCACACCGCTGACAGCCTTTCTAACCGAGCTATGCGAGCCCGGAAAGATGCACGGATGGGCGATCATCCTGCGCCGCACTCTGGAAGGGTTTATTGCCAAGTCCCTGCCCGCCTCAGCGAGCGGTCAGGCCCATCGTGCTGCCCTGCGCTTTGGCCTTGCGGCTGCAGCGGGCGAGCTGGCAACCGCACTGGGCATCACAGGCTGGCCAGATGGAACCGCTACCACGGCAGCCCGTATCTGCCTCAACGCATGGCTAAACGAACGTGGCGGCGCCGGTAACTATGAAGGCGACGCCATCATGGCTCGTCTGCGCCAAGTCATCGAGCGCTTTGGTGAAAGCCGCTTCACTCGCTGGGAGTCCGCCGCAGCCAAGATCGACGAGCACGGCCCGCGCACTATCGATCGGCTGGGCTTTCGCAAAACGCTGGAGCACGGCCTGGGCGACGAACTGCATACCACCAACACCTACTACGTGCTGCCCGAGGCTTGGCGATCCGAAGTATTCAAAGGCATGAACATCAATGCCGTAAACAAGGAGCTGCTGCGTCGTGGTGTGCTCGAGCCAGGAAGCGATGGTAAGGCGTCCGGCCTCGTTCGACTTCCCGGGCTAGGGACGCAACGCTGCTACATAGTCAAGACGATTCCGGGGATGGGGGAGAGCGAGGCTCGGGCTGCCTAACGGTTACTTGGTCATCTGACACCTCTATATGGCGAGCATTGCCGCCTAAATAGGTGTCCGGTTCCATTAAGCTACTACATACATCACTTAAGGGCACCGTTCTACTTTCGCCATCTATCTGAAAGAAAGGTACTATCGCATTGCCATCACCATTCCAACAGCGGGAAAAACATGAGCAGGAAAGCTATTAACCAGGTCTTTACTCCGCGGGCAAGGGAGCTTAATCCGGCAATGTACGTTGAGCGTCCAAGACTGGAGAAAGACCTAGCACGAGCATTTGGAAGGCACAGTCATACCCTGTTATTCGGCGAGAGTGGAAACGGTAAAACGTGGTTGTTTAAGGTCGCACTTGCCAAGAACAAGCTGCCTTACGTGGTGGCTAACTGTGCAAATGCGTCTCGGAACAAGTCCATCACCGAAGAGATATGCGGTGCAATAACGGAGCCTGGCACCGCGTCAAAGCTTGGGTATAGTGAAGAGAAAGCCGCAGAAGTGAGCGCTGCGTTCTTCAAAGGCGGACTGAAGCAAACTGATAGCTATTTGGTCGCACAAGAAGATCCGCTACTCAAGGCATTTCGGCTGTTCGCCGATAGCGGCACTACCGGCAGAGCGCAGAAGAAAATCATCGTTCTCGACAACCTAGAGTCTATCTTTGATACGCCTGAACGGATGTCTGAACTAGCGGATTTGATCATTCTGCTAGACGATAGTCGTTATTCAGAGTGCAACATCAATTTCCTAATTGTTGGGGTGCCGAACGGTGTCTTACAGTATTTTCGCGAGACCAAAAACTCGGATTCCGTAGCCAATCGTATTTACGAGATTAGGAAGGTCGACGGGCTTGATTCGGGGCAAGTCCAAGAAGTAATCCGAAAGGGTTTTACTCAGCTCGACATCCTCCTCACCGGCCCGCAGTACATCGAAGTAGCAGATCATATTTGGTCGGTGACATTAGGAATCGCACAGCGTGTTCACGAATATTGTGAAGCGCTCGCCCATGAAATCGAGGACAACAATTGGACCTATGCCACCAAACTGCTTGATAGGGCAGACGAAGAGTGGCTGCTCAGCGGGCTCCGGTCTTGTTATACAGCCATCGAAGGGCACCTTAACAGCCGCGATACAACCGTTGCACGTAGAAATCAAGCGATCTACTGCATAGGCCGGATTTCGAGCCACCAATTCGATGTCAACGATATCGATAAGCGGATCAGGATCGAATTCCCTAGCACGGCGGTAAAACACATGGGAATAGGGAATATCCTTTCCGATCTTGCTGCTGGTAATAGCCCTCTATTAACTAGGAACGAGCAGTCGGGGGCTTACACCGTCCGAGACCCTATGTACCTGATGTGTATCAAACTCATGCTGAAAAAAGATACTTCTAAATCGAAAGTTATTAAGAAGAATTTTGTTAGATAAAGATCTAATAACCTGCTAAGACTTTTAGGTAAGTTTAAACATCGCTGAGTAATTTCCATCATGACGACCCCAGCAACCTCAGCCTAAAGTGCGTTGCTTGGAAACTGTGAGACCAACTTTTTTCAGGGTCGTTATGCGGGACTTCGCTGGTAGATACTGGCCAGAGGATCATATGTAATTCTTAACACACCCAAGAAATGGCAGCGCTGACAACAGCGCCAAACTATTAGCTTAACATACCATTGAATCTCGCTGAGCAGCACAACCTATTCCTATGGGTACCGCCAGCTGAAGGTTGTTTAATTACTGGTAGCACACCGTGCGATTAGAATCTCTACCGAAAATCAAAATCACCTACGAAAGTTAATTCACCATTACTTCTCAGCCAAGTTAAAACAGTGATTGCTGCTGGTGTTTATGACTAAGTATCTCAATAGGAATGTCGTAAAGAGCACTCATTCCATTACGAAAATCCTTGATACCTCCGTAACTGGGATGTCGTATTGCAACGACTTCAACTCCGAAACGGCCCGCATAGTTTAAAGCGTCCTGACCAATGGCAACTATTCGGCGAACTTTAAGCCATTTGATCAGAATCTCATTTAGCATTTCAACTTGTTGAAGCTCACGTGCGGTAAACTTGCGATTTGTAAACGGGTTGCCAGGTTCGTGAGGGTGAAGTGGGAATACGTTCCACAAGAGCGGTGGGAGCGTAACAGAACGCAATACAGACCAGATCTCCGACGCGGTTCGTTCGGCTACTGCTGGGCCTAAAGTAGCCTGTTTGAAGTTTGAACCAGGATAACGTTGCGTCATTTCTGACAGATGATATTCATCTGTCAGCGCAAGACCCGTTCGACGGCCACCTCGGTATCCTAAGTCGCGCCCCATCCAAATTGTATCCACACCGATTTCCAATGCTGCCTTTAGGTAGCCCCTAAGATTACTACGCCTTGCAGACGCTGCATTGGCTCGGTCGTGTACCGGGCAGGTGTCCGCATAAGGGTTGAATACATTGTCTAGCTTCAGTTCGGACAGTGCATTCACAAAGGCTGTAGGATTCATTAGATCAATTCTTCGTGGGGGGTACAAAACTCATACTGTGGTTTAGAGCATCTACTTTCACAGTTCCCCCTCGATGCTCCTGGAGCTGTAGGAAAACCTCAAAGCCCACTACTATAGCTTTTTCCCACTGCCACAGTTGGCATTTTTCAACCTCATAACCCTGCACCATGCTGCTGATTTGCTTGAGTATCCCGTAGTCAAGGCCCCGCTGCCGTTCATCGGTATAAAATTTTTGCTCTTTCGCATGGTTAAAAATCCACGTTGCAATACCCTCTTCAATAATCATTGCACGTGCACCATCTTCATTCTCATCCATTTTGGAATTTGACTTTCGTTTTCGTTTAAGTAATCCGCGAAGTACTGGGGACCATCCTAGAAACGCCAAATACGCAAGGTGAAATACGTCGTGAAAACGATAGTCGTCAGGCTCGTTACTGTTGTCTGTTAAACGGTCACCTATGAAGACACCATTAAGACTTTGTACTACGTAGCCGTTTTCACAAGTACCTCTTTCGGTAAATGTTATTTCGAGAGTTTGAGGAAACTGCTCGTGCTCGGCATAACCTGAGTCAAAAGGGGTAGGGTATACACCATCGTCTCCGGGCCAGCGGCTATGGATCTTCACCAGGTTCGAACGACCTACATCTTCAAGCCTAAGGTCAAAACTAGCACATGTAATCGCGAGCTCAGCTAAATGCAGCCCCATGTTTTCAGCGAGGGCAAGGGCCGTCATCGAGTTATATTCAGATAAAGTAGTTTTAGCTAGGATGCCCGCGTGGTAAGCCAAGTTCCCTAGTTGCACAGATCGGTTGACCGATCCTGGTGTTCTGCGGATCTCCATCATACTATCTATGTGACGAAAGGTGACGGGGTCTATGGGATCCTGCGGGGACTCACCATATTTTACGCGCAGCAACCTGATACATTGGTCACCGATCTGATTGGCATCCACGCCCAGAAATTCTGAAATATTGATCAGATACCATAATGCATCGCCGAGTTCTTCTCCTGCCAATTCTGTTTCAGTTGCTGCTAGCTTATCTCGGCCAGATTTTTTTAGAGCAGATAGTAGTCCGCCAATCTCACCGAAATAACCAAAAACAACTTTCTGAAACCCACCTTCATCCTGCTGAAACTGGTTGGTTGCAAATGCTTTTAGTTTGTAATCCAGAACTGAGAGTGGCTCCAGCTGGGGTATAGGTTTAGACATGAAGACTCCCTTATCTATTTTATCGTCACAGAATGAAGCACGCTCCCTTGCCGCACTTCTTTATTAACCTCACCAAGAGGTTGGACGAGCTAAATTCCCTCTCTCCGGAAGCGCAGAAAACCAAGTTACCACCTCATTTCTGAATATCTCTGAAAAAATAGATCTGAAGTTTCGGCCATTGGGAAACAGGTCGTCACCATCAATATTTCGCAGGTTAGGCGGCATCATTGGGGCATTAGAACCCCAATAGACAAAATCCTCTCCTATCAGAACATTATCCGAACCAATGTCTCTACTCAAATTATCCGCATTTACCACCCCACCTTCAAAACTGTGATGTGAGTCTTCTTGAACCCATAGCCCATTTTCGAGATGGTAGATATTATCGCCATATGCTGCTGATTTTCCAGACTGAAAATCAACTTTCTTGACGTGAAATCTTGAATCCTCCCAATACTGCTGAAATGATATTTTCTCGGACACTCGCATAACAAAGATTATTTTCCCCTGCATTTTAAGTTCTTTACTCCCACACCCAACTATGAGATCCCCGACCTGCGCCCCCTTTCTTATTTGGGGCTTACATGTTGCAAGAGTACAAATACCATGGAATGGATTTGGAGCGAACCCATAGTCTCTTGACAACTTATAGGAGTAAATCCGAGGGAGATGATTCATTGGCATCTAATCCTAGGGATTACGCGCTTTCCATCAGCAGACCCGTTCGAACTCTCCCACACTGACTTTCCTTTTAGAACGTCAGGGAGCTGCGGACTATCTACGCAGACGACCGAAGTTGCCAATTCATCGAAAACTTGAGGGAGGTAATCGACATCCTCAATGACAGCGATAATTTTCTTACCTGAGATCCCTGCGTATCCTGCAGCCGCCTGCACATGTTCAGAGTTTTGTTCAGATATTAGAAATATACATATAGACGCATTATCTATGCAGGCTTTAATATCCTCAGGAGACGTTGATACTTCCTAGCTTAGCCGCCTCCACCACTTCCCTGTCAGCAGACGCAGTGCATACATCGAAGCCTTCTTCAACAAGTTGCGCAGATATTTCCAGCACTTTACTTTCAAGACCCCGAGCAAATACAAGACAAGCTTTTGCATTAGACATGGACACTCCTTTTCACAAAAAATTATATAGATTTCATTCGACAGATATTTTTAATTTTAAAATAGACAGATATCTGCAATTTTCCAGATACTGATTAGAAATAAATCTCGAGTTGCAGGCTGCTCGATCGTTCGATGAGTCGCTACTAAATGGAGAGCTGGCATTGTCAGTCATTGATACTTCCTTGTTTATCCATTTAAGAAAATCCAACCCAATCTATCCCATGATGCCAATCTGCCACAAGTAGTATTTTATACTCAATTTTTGAGCTGAGATTTCTTCAAAAACACCTGCAGAATCGTATTGGTCAGACAGCGAATTTCGAGAAATCTTCCGCTTCATGCAACTGTAGACTTTGGGGCGATCACACCACTCAAAAGAAAATCTCATGTAACACCAGCAGGACGTGTAACACTTGCAAATAAGTACGATGCCCCGCGGTGTAAAAAAATAAAAACCTTTTAAAAACAACACTATAGGATTATCAGCAACACTCGTAACACCGTTTTTTAGAACATCCCCTTGCCCCCTAGTCGGTGACTCCTCCAGCGATGGGAATCAAGGTTTTTCTAGACGGCTAAAGAATGTTGAGAGCCCTGCCCGTTTTAAGGCACAGGGCAGAAAACCTGCCTGATTGTGTTAGAGGAAAAGTGCACAGCTTAGTGCGCAGGTGAATGGGGTGAACTGCTGGTTCACCAGTGCATTTGCACTATGGCTCAGGAGCCGCTGGGGACCCTGGGGACCCTGGGCATTTCGAGGAGACACGGGGCAGGAAACCCGCAGGAAATCGTCAGTGCCTGGGTTCCAAAGTTTGTTGACCACACTTGACCGGTTGACCCAGTTGACTCACCTTGGTGTTCACTATCAGCAACACATCCAGTGCCCTGCTAAGGGCCAAGCCCCCCCTCCACTTTTCTTCAACACCTTTCAATTTCAACAATTGAAATTTCAATAAGCTGAGGGGCCTGACGCTAACATAATCCCGCGGGTTTCCTGCCCCGTGAGGTCAACAAATCCTCAGGGGCCCCGGTAGTTTGGGGACGTCTAGGACAAGCTCTTGATTGGATTGTCGTTAACTGGCTGCACACAACAGGTGGATCAGTAAGCGAGCACTCTCACATGCTCACTCACACTGATCAGGCTCTATACCAACATCCACTCGGTAACTCACCGGAGTTCTGGGCAGACCTAACAGCTCATAACCCGACAGCCTATAATCGTAATGTTTGCTCTTCCCATTACCCAGAGAGTGAACCCGCACAAGCTCAAAACTTTGGGGGTTGGCCGCCGCAAAATTCACCTCATTTTCAGAGATAAAAAAGGCTGTATTAGCGTCCCCCGAGGTGGTTTTAACCTCTAGGTAATACGGGGTGATGCCTGAGTCGGTGTTTCGCACAGAGCGGATGTCATAACCTGCACCATCACCCTCAGTCAGGGATACATGCACAACATGACTGACGTACTCCTCACCATGCTCGGCATGCACGCGCAGCCTTTCTCGCTCAAACACTAGCAACTCACCTGCAAGGCCAAGGTTCTGATTGTCCGTAGCCTCCTGCAAATAGTCCCGTTTACGCGAGTAAGTGCCTTTGACCTCACCAGTAGTTGGGGGCTTCGCTTTACGCTTGGTCGGGCCTTGTGTGCCGCCATAGGTAGAGGTTGACGAGTCAAAGCCATTTTTGGGTGGTGGGGAAAGAATCGGTTGATCCACTACACCGTAGGCAACGTGGGTTGCCCATTGGGCTTGAATCTTGAAGAGCTCGGCAAGCTTGTCAGCGTTTTTCTTCAGGCGCCCACCAGTTCCCATTGGGGCATATGTAAAGCCAACATCCTTCATCGCATTGAGGGACAAGCGATTGCTTGCCAAGTGTGCAATGTGAGCGCCCAGGTCAAGCTTCTCTTCCGAGCATTGATCAATCATTGCCTGCACTGCTTGTGCAGGAATTTGGCCCACATCCCCCAACCAGAGCACATCAGAAAAGTGCACTAAATTCGGCCACATCATTGGGGATGAGACGTTCGAATTTTGGCTTTCAATTACTTCAGAGAGCCAGCGAGGTTCTGTTTTCTTCGAAATACGCTCAACAATCCCAGCCCCAATAAATCCAGAAGTCTTCGTTTTTGGACTGTGATTACTGACGAAATTGCTGTTCGGGGGAATCGACTGAAACACCAGGACATCCCCCTTTTTCAGCTCACTCCAGATATTTTCTTTGTCTGCATCAAATCCCCAAAACCCAGTTGCCAAAGTAGTCAGCCAATGCTCAATCGGGCCATTGGCCTTGCGAGCTTCGCCCTTTGTAATTTCCTCAATAATCCGAGAAGTGATGTCCATACCTAATTGACGTCCTTAGAGCTCATTGTATTTTTTGGCATTCCCGCGAGCTTTGTCGGCGGGGTATTTATCTGCATTGATTTTGAGCTTCCGATCAACCACATCCTGGAGGTTCAAAGATAGAACATCAGCAAGACGTAACAGATACAAGGTCACGTCTGCAACTTCCTCCTCAATCCTACGCATGCGTTCAGCATCATCCTTGACCGAGCGTCCCTGCTCATCCGTTAACCACTGAAAATTCTCGAGTAACTCGGCTGCCTCCACTGCCAGAGCAGAAGCCAGGTTCTTTGGGGTATGGAACTGCTCCCAATCCCGTTCCTTCGCGAAGTCACGTAGTTGCTGCTGAACCTTCACCACGTCCATCTTATGTCCCTCTGCCTGCCATTTAGAAATAGGCTCCATTACCTATCCGGACGGCTGCGTTGCGCAACAGCTAACCACATTAAGAGGATAAAGATTCCGTCAGCACCCACAACCATGTATCCCTGCCTGTATCCCTAACCGAAAAACATCTCTACAGGCCACGTTCTATATAGATCACACGAGTCTCCCTCGGGCACCAAACATAGATTCAAGGTGCCGCTCAATGCACCTTGAACACACAAAAAAACCGGCCCTGGCGCCGGTTTTTTTGTGCCTGTCGATTACCCCCCTCATCCACCAATCAACGCTGTCAGTGCCGCGATCACCCTATCCTGTGCCAGGCCGCAAAGCGCCCCGACAAACAGCGCACTCCTCCAACTGATAGAAAAATTCAACTCCTTGCCCAACCTGGTGTGCTCGTAGATGTTGAAGAACACCAACGCGACGATCGGGCCAACAATGATTTGCCCCGTGGTTGCCGACTTTATGATCTCCTCGAACTTGTTGACGTCCCCCTCCAGTGAACCGCGCAGCGTCGCCCCAAGTATCGCGGCCACTATGGCAACAATCGACAGGCTCAACGGCGAGGGGGTGATTTGTATATTGGTGGCCACGGAGGCCGATTTTGGCACTTTTGCTCCCGCCAACTTGTAGCGAACATCAAAACCCACCTGGTATTTCCTTGGCTCCAGCAGGGCCCTGTCAAACCGCATTACATAAGTTGCCGAAAAAGAGGTTTCAGGCTCGATAAACGTGAGGTCAGAGCCCTCCCTCACGATTTCCAATAGCCTGGCCTCGACCGCCTCCAGTTGTGCAAGCTTCGCCTTGAACAAGACTCTGATGCCTTGTTGATCATGATGCGGCCCGGCAAAAGAACTATCGCTTTCATCCAGCCAGGTTGAGTAGGCGCGACGCGCATCGTCTCCCGAGGCTATTTCATAGCGAAAACTGGTAATATTCACTCTCGCATGTCTTTCAAAAACGTCTCGCCGATTGGCAATATACAGATAGGCCTTGAGTACCCCCTTGAACTTGAAGATCGACCTGTAGCTGTCCACTTGGGCGGCAATAAAGTCTTTCCTGAATGCCTGCAGCTCCATCCATAAAAAATCATTGAGCAAGTTATTAAGTTCAACAATCAATGCTGACCGGGTAGAGTTTCCCGTCTCCGACTCGCTGTCCGACACATCCATTAGTTGCGCACCTTTAGGCACATGGGGCTGCAGCGCCATTATCAACAGGGGTTCCGCACTGGCATTGCGCACAGTTAGCTTGTAAGCAATCTGACTCGAATGTATATCGCCCAACTGCTCTTCCAGCATAATAACCGGACTGTTCATCTTACATCCGAGACGCTGATTTTAATAATATTGTTAAAACTAATTTTAGCAGCAACTTACCCACTTCCTCGACGCCTACGGACGCCAGGCAGGCGGACTTGCAATTTCCCACTGTTGAAAAACTGTCATAACTGACAGTTAAAAGCACGCATATGCATTGATAAAAATGCGCGCCCACCTTGCAACCCATGCTTTTGAATGGAATAAAAAAATAATGCCGTTTATCGCACGCTTCGCCACCCCTGTTAACCCACAACTAAGCCACCTCGGCCACTCCGTCACCAGCCGCTCTAACTGGCTGTTCAATTCCGCCTTCGCCCTTTACACAACTTCAATAAATACATCACCAAGGCGTGTACTAACCAAATATTCTTAGAACCATTTAAACGGCTTTCCCGTGGCTTATGCCGATTCGCCAACTCGCCCCCCCGCCACTTAAATATTATTGATCAAACAGTCGATTTAAAAACCCCAGCTGTTGTAAGCCCTGCAACTCAGCCATTACTCCGCAGCCTGTATCCTGCCCGCCCCAGTGCCAGTACAATCGCCGCACCCTGCACGCCGCTTATGCAGTGCCCGATATAAAAGAGGAACCTGAAGATGGAATTGCCACTGGAAACAGTCGCCCTTTATGCACTCAAGCTGGCGTATGAGCGCGAAGGCTCGAGCCCGATTTTGCGCGACGATCCGGCCATGAGCGACTATCAGCGCGATGTTTTTGCCTTCGACGTGCGCAAGGGCGATATCGCGGCCATCCAGGGTAAAATCGAGCGCTGCCTGGCGCTGGCGCTGGCAGCCCTGGGGGGCGAGCAGAGCCCGATGGGCCGCGAGCTGCAGAAGCTGTCCGGTGATGTACGCAATGCCCACACCCTGGAACAAATGCATCCAGCACTGCTGACACTCAAGGATTACCTCAAGGACGTGCAGTAATCACTGCCCCTGAACGGACTCGATATAGGCCAGCAGGTTGTCGATCTTCTCCTGGTCGCTGATGCCCCAGAAGATCATCCGCGTGCCGCTCACCACTTTTTTCGGGGCCTCAATGTAGGCGGCGAGTTTTTCCCTGGTCCACACCACGCCTGAATTTTTCATGGCGTCGGAGTACAGGTAGCCCTCGCTGGTGCCCGCCTGGCGTCCGATCACGCCATTGAGCTGCGGGCCAAAACCATTGCGCGCGTTAACCCCGATGCTGTGGCAACCGCCACAGGTTTTAGTGAACAGCTTGCCCCCCGCTTCAGCATCCCCCGCGGCTATCGCACTGTTACTCAGCAGCGCGGCACACAGGCTCAGGGTCAACAAGGCTGGGGACTTCATCGGCAACTCCATCAGGTGAGGGTGTTCAGGCTCAGGCGGCAATTATGCCTGCTCATCTGCAGTAGCACCTTGCTGATGGTCAAGACACGGCTTTAACCCGCAAATCCACCTTGATCCAGAAACATGCGCTCCTGCTCAGTGGTCTCGCGCCCCAGCACCTCATTGCGATGGGGAAAGCGCCCAAATCGCTGAATAATTTCGGCGTGCTCTTGCGCCCATACGCTGGCTTGCGGGCCAAGGCTGAGATGCAGTTGCAACGACAGCTGCTGGTCGGCAGCGTCTTCGGAATGCTCGAACGGCAAATAACAGAACAGCCGCAAGTCGGCCTCAAGCGCCTTGTCCATGCTGCCATCGATCATGTGCCGGGCATAAAAGCGCGCCAGGGAGTCGGTGGCAAACATATGTGCAGTTCCACGGAAGGCATTGCGCGGGTATTGGTCCAGCAGCAACAGCAATGCCAGGGCACCTTCCGGTTGTGCCAGCCAGCGCTCCAGCTGGCGACTGGCGGCCAGGAAATGGGCGCTGTAAAAAGTGTCGCGAAACAAGGTATCGAAGGCTTTATCCTTGGCAAACCAATGCTTGGGGCCTGCCTGTTTCCAGAACTCGATGACCGCTTGCGGTGTTACCTGCTCATCCTTCCCGGTCGCTGCCACAGTCTCATCCTCACGTTGTTGGCCAAGCCTCAACTGTAGGCCTGCTCCGCCAGCAGCACCACCGCAATCAGGATCATTATCGCCCCCGATACCCGGCTGACGTTTTTCGCCGCCCCTGGCCTGGTGCGCAATACGGCATGGGCACTGAAGCCGACCGCCAGATACACCAGCGCGCAACTCACTGCATGCAGCCCGCCCAGGGCAATGATCTGTGTCGGTATCGACCAGTTCGACAGCGGGTCGGTGAACTGCGGCAAAAGCGCCAGAAACAACAGCAGCACCTTGGGATTCAGGCCGCTGACACACAACCCCTTCCACGCCCAGCGCGACCATGAATCAGATGCCTGCCCCTGCCCGGACTGCGGCGTTGCGGGATCCCTGAGCATGCACACCCCCAGCCAGAGCAAATACAGCGCCCCCGCAACGGTCAGCACGCTGAGGATCATCGGGTTACGCGCCACCAGCCCGCCTACGCCTGCCGCCACAATCACCGTTGCCAGCAAATGCCCCGAGAGCATGCCCGCCACCGCCGGCGTCACCAGCCGGCCGCGCATGCCCGCAGAAATCGCATAGGCCCAGTCTGCGCCGGGGGTGATGATAAACAAGAACGATACCGCCCAAAACGCGGCCAGGACGCTGAGAGTCACGGGACATTTCCTTTCTACGCTGCAACTTTAAGAATGAGAGATGGGCCACAAGCCCCTCGCCGCCGCCACCTGGAAAGGCGTCAGCGGGCAAAAGAAGAATAAGCAAATGCCTCCAGGATTATCTTTCGTTTATCCTAATAAAAAGCCACTGCCGAGGAAGGTTCTTCCATATGGATCGCATTGATAGAAATATTCTTGCGCAACTGCAAGCCGATGGCCGACTTTCGCTCACTGAGCTGGCAGATCGGGTGGGCTTGAGCCTCTCCCCTTGCCATCGGCGCGTGCGGGCGCTGGAAGACTCCGGCGTGATCCTTGGCTATCGCGCCCTGCTGGCGCCGAGTGAGCTGGGGCTTAACTTTTCCGCGATGGTGTTTGTCACCCTGCGCGAAGTGACGCGCCAGGCCATTGCCGACTTTGAAGCGGCCGTGATCGAGACCTCGCAAATCGTCGACGCACAAAGGCTATTCGGCGACCCCGACTACCTGCTGCATGTGGTCGCCGCCGACCTGCCGGCCTTCCAGCAGCTCTACGATGAGCGCCTCACCTCATTGCCCAACGTGCAACGCCTGACCTCCACACTGGTGATGAAGCGGGTTATTCAGGACCGGATGCTGCCGTTGTGAGGCTGCATAAAAACGTGTGGGGGCTGGCTTGCCTGCGATGCAGGCGATGCGGTGTCACGTTAAAACCACATTGATCCAATCGCGAGCAAGCCCGCTCCCACAAGGCGGGTGCAACCCGCAAATTAATTAGCCAGCGGCATCAGCCCGGCTGTCAGGGCATCAAGCAAGGCGCTGACCTTGGGCAGGGCCTTGCGGCTTTTTGGCCACACCAGGTTGATCGCCAGGCCCTCGCTCGCCAGATGCGGCAACACCTGCACCAGTGAACCATCAGCCAGATGCTGCTTGATCAGCCAGGTGGGCAGTTGGGCGATGCCGCACCCCGCCAGCACTGTCATCACTTGCCCTTCCCCATCACCCACGATGTACCTGGCGGGCATTACCCGGCGCTCGATCTCTCCAGGGCGGCTGCCCGCGAAGTTCCAGGGGCTGACGGTGCCGTCGGCCCGCCCATAGGCCACACACTGGTGATGCTCCAGATCGCGGTCGGTCACAGGCGTGCCGTGAATGTTCAGATAAGCCGGCGCAGCACAGAACACATGCCGCTCGCGCCCCAGAAAGCGATGCTCCAGCGCCGCAGGCCAGATATCCGGCCCACCAACCCGCACGACGATATCCACGCCCTCTTCGACCGGATCGATAAAGCGGTCGGAGAAGGAAATATGCGGCAGCAGCAGCGCGTGTTTCTGCACAAACTGCAAAATCACCGGCAACGCCTGCAAACGCCCGAAGGCCGCTGGCAAATCAATGCGGAGCCTGCCCTGCGGCTCGGCATTGTCGGCCTGCATGGCCAGCTCGGCCTCTTCCAGTTCGGCCAGAACCCCAGTGCAGGTCCGGTAAAAAGCCGCACCGGCATCAGTCAATGCCAGGCGCCGCGTGGTGCGCTGGAACAGGCGCACCCCAAGCCTGTCTTCCAGCCGGGCGATACCCTTGCTGATCGCCGAGGCCGTCAGGTTCAGGCGCTCGGCAGCAGCCCTGAAGCTGCCCGAGTCGGCGACACAGACAAATACATCGATCCCTTTCAGGCGCTCGGAAGCGAACATGCACGGCCCTCATTAGTGAATTCAGTTCATCTTATTAGGTAAAAGGCATCGTAAATACGCCATCAGTTCCCCAGTAAGCTTTTACACCAAGAACTTACTCAAGCATCAGGCGTATTTATGACTTCGCACAAACCCACCGTTTTAATCACCGGCGCCACCGGCCAGATCGGCGGCGACACCCTGCGCAACCTGCAAGCCGACCAGAGCATTACGCTGGTCGCGGCCGTGCGCTCCCACGCCAAGGCGCAGCCCTTTGCAGCACAGGGCATTCGTACCGTGATCATGGACTTCGACCAAGAACACACCCTGGCCCCGGCGCTGGAGGGCATCGACCGCGCCCTGCTGGTCACCGGCTACACCGTGGACATGCTGCGCCAGAGCAAGGCATTTATCGACCAGGCGAAAAAATCCGGCGTGCAGCACATGGTGCATCTCGGTGCGTGCGGGCGGGACGACACCACCATCGGCCACTGGGCCTGGCACCAGTTTGTGGAGCGCTACATCGAGTGGTCGGGGTTCTCGTTTACCCATTTGCGCCCGGAGTGTTTTATGCAAAACCTGCTCAGCTACGATGGCACCCGGGCAGTCATCAACGGAGTGATCGAGCAGTACACCGGCGATGCGCGGTTCAGCTGGGTCGACGGTGAAGACGTTGCCCGGGTGGCTGCGCAAGCATTGCTGCACCCGGACAGGCATGCCGGCCAGACCTATCGGCTGGGCTACGATGTGCAGTCCTATGGCGATATCGCCGCGATCATGAGCCGGGTGCTGGGCCAGCCATTTCGTTATGACGCACAGTCACCTGACGTGTTTGTGGAGAATATGCGCGCGGCTGGTGCAGAAATGGCTTACATGAACTGCGTACATGACAACTTCACCCGCATGGCTGCACGGCAGATCCCCGGCGTGGAAGAGACGTTCGACAACTTCAGCCAGATCACCGGGCGCCAGCCGGTGAGCTGGGAGGACTTTGTAGAGAAGCACCGCAAGGTGTTTGCCTATTGATAAAGCTCCTCCCTGCGTAGCAACTGGCGAAGGAACGAGGCTGCGTCCGGTGGCGAAGCAGTCGTAAAACCAGACGCTGCGGTTCTTCAGGTAAATCCCGTGCTCAGGTTTTGCGGTCGCTTCGCAACCGATCGCAGCCTTCGTTCCTCGTCAGCGGCTACAGGGATTTACGCACCGGGATTGCAGTTGCCATCATCTTGCCGCTACCATTGGGAACGATTCGCACTCACATCTGGAAGCTCGACCGGTGCCCTCTCTCCCGACTCACAAGCTGGGCTTCTTTTTCAGCCACCATCACCGCTGGTTGCTGCAACATATTCAGCGTCGTCTGCGCAATCACGCAGATGCAGAGGACACCGCCGCCGATACCTTTTGCCAGATGCTGGCGGCACGGGTCGACCCGGACAGCATCGAGCAACCTCGTGCCTACCTGTCCACCATTGCCCGGCGCCTGATGTTCGACCGCCATCGCCGGCGCAAGCTGGAGACCGCCTACCTGGATCGTCTGGCCTTGTTGCCCGAGGCCGTAGCGCCGTCCCCCGAGGAACAACTGCAACTGATCGAGGCCCTGGTGGCCATCGACCGCGCCATCGACGGCTTGCCGATGATCGTCAAGGCCACCTTCCTCTACAGCCAGCTCGATGGCCTGAGCTATGTGGCCATCGCGCAAAAGCTTGGGCTGTCGGAACGCACCGTCAGCCGTTATATGAAACAGGCTTTGCGCCAGTGCTACCTGAGCGAGGCCAGCCTGTGAGCAAACAACGTCTGGACCCCTTGAGCGAGCAGACCATCGACTGGATGGTCAAGCTGCGCGCCGCTACGCCCGATGCCGCGCTGCAAGAACGGTTCAACCAGTGGCTGGCCAAGGACCCGGCCCATGCCCAGGCCTGGGAACAATTGCACAGGCGCCTGGGCGGCTCCTTCAACACACTGCGCACGCTGGAGCAACGCCTCCCGGGCCAGGCAGGGGAAGCCCGCCAACTGCTCTTGCAACCCTCGGCATCACGCCGCGACGCACTGCGTGCAATAACCGGCCTGGGCCTGCTCGGCGGCGGTTTATGGCTGGGCGCCAGCACTCCGCTGGGTGACTCGCTGCTGGCGGACCTGTCCACCGGTCGCGGCCAGCGCCAGGACTTCAACCTGGCCGATGGCAGCCGCCTGAGCCTGAACGCCAGTAGCGCCGTTGACCTGCACTTCACTGCGCGGCAACGGCTGGTGATCCTGCGCCACGGCGAACTGGTGATCAAGGTGGCACCCGACCCCGAGCGCCCGTTACGGGTGCGCAGTGCCGAAGGTGAAATCAGTGCCCTGGGCACGCGCTTTCTGGTCGCCCAACAGGAGCAGGCAACCCGGCTGGTGGTGCTGCAGCACAGCGTCCAGGCCCGGTTGTTCAGCGGCCTGACCCTCGACCTGCAAGAAGGTCAGGCGGCCATGCTCTACCCGCGCAGCATCGTGCCCATGAGCGGCGACCAGCGCTATCGTGCCGACTGGCTGCGGGCCAGGCTCAACGTGCTGGATGACCCGCTGGAAGACGTCGTCGCGGCCCTGCGCCCCTATACCCGCGGTTTTGTCCGCTTGGCCCCCGAGGTGCGCGGCCTGCGGGTACAGGGCGTATACCCGCTGGACAACCCCGAACGCGCCTTCACGGCACTGGCCGAAACGCTGCCCATTCGTGTGGATCACTACAGCCCCTGGCTTACCGTCATTCGGCCCGCATAAGCCCCCCCGGTGAAAAGTTTTTTTGATAATTGATCGCATTCGTGTCCGGTTTTCAGATCTCGGCCCACCTATCTCCTGAGACTTCCACACGATCAGGAGAATGCTGTGCTCAACCCGTGGCCCCACACCCTTAGCGTCGCCGTTGCCCTGGCAACCCTGGCCAGCCCTGCCCTGGCCCAGGACATAAGCTTCAACCTGCCCGCCGGCCCGCTGGCCAACAGCCTGAATGCCATTGCCAGCCAGAGCGGCCGGATTGTCTCGCTGGAGCCCGTGCTGGTGCAGGGCAAGCAGGCCCCGGCGGTAATTGGCCTGATGTCCGCCGAACAAGCGATGGACACGGCTTTGCGCGGCAGCGGCCTGCAATTGCGCATCACCGGGCAAGGCAATTTCAGCGTTGAGCCGGCCCCGCAAACCGGCGCTGCGCTGCAACTGGGTGCCACCCATGTGACCGAGCGCAGCCTCGACGCCACTACCGAAGGCTCGGGTTCCTACACTGCGCAAGCCGTCACCATCGGCAAGGGTGCCCACACGCTCAAAGACACCCCGCAATCGGTCACCGTCATCACCCGCAAAATGCTCGACGACCAGAACCTCAACACCATTGAACAGGTGATGGAAAAAACCCCGGGGATTACCGTCTACGACTCGCCCATGGGCGGCAAATACTTCTACTCCCGCGGCTTTCGCATGAGCGGCCAGTACCAGTACGACGGCGTGCCACTGGACATCGGCAGCAGCTATGTACAGGCCGACAGCTTCAACAGCGATATGGCGATCTATGACCGCGTCGAAGTTCTGCGCGGCGCAGCCGGGATGATGAAAGGCGCCGGCGGCACGGCAGGCGGGGTGAATTTTGTGCGCAAGCGCGGCGAAGCCACCCCGCACACACAACTGGCGCTGTCGGCCGGCACCTGGGACAACTACCGCGGGCAAGTCGATACCGGCGGCCCGCTGAACGATGCCGGCACCCTGCGTGGCCGGGCGGTCGTGACCCAACAAACCCGCCAGTATTTCTATGACGTTGCCGCCCGCAAGGATCAGGTCTACTACGGCGCACTGGACTTCGACCTCAGCCCCGACACCACCGTGGGGCTGGGCCTGGCCTATGAAGACGTCGACGCCACACCCTGCTGGGGCGGCCTGCCGCGCTATGCCGATGGCAGCGATCTGAAACTCAAGCGCTCCACCTGCCTGAACACCTCGTGGAACAACCAGCGCAGCAAGCGCACCACCTGGTTCGCGGACCTCAAGCAGCAAATCAATGATGACTGGGCACTGAAGGTGGCCGGGGTCTATTCAAAAAATACCCAGGACATGGAGTACGCCTTCCCCAGCGGCGCGGTGCCCGTGGGCGCAATCAGCAGCAACACCCTGATGCTCGGCAGCATCTATGACTACAACCAGACCGACTACGGCTTCGATGCCTATGTAGACGGTAAATTCGACGCCTTTGGCCAGCAGCACGAACTGATCGTGGGTGCCAACGCCAGCCGCTCGCACAAGGATGACTTCTACGCCGTGGCCGCGCTGGCAGATCGTCAAAATGTGTTGAACCCCAACCACAACCTGCCGCGCCCCGATGAAAGCTACTACCTGGCCAATGCCTCACGGGGCGGCCCGGTGGACATCCACGTCAAGCAGTACGGCGCCTACTCCCTGGCCCGCTTGAAACTGGCTGATCCGCTGACCTTCGTGCTGGGCAGCCGGGTCAGTTGGTACTCATCGACCAACGACGCCATCTCCTACTGGCGCGGCGAAGGCACCCCGGTGTACTCCGAGGCCAAAGAGAGCGGGCAAGTCACGCCGTTTGCCGCCTTGTTGTTCGACCTCAACGACAACCTGACCACCTATGCCAGCTACACCGATATCTTCACCCCCCAGGGCGGCTATCGAACCATCAGCGGCGCGACCCTCAAGCCGCTGATCGGGCAAAGCTACGAGCTGGGGATCAAGGGCGAGTGGTTCAACGGTCGGCTCAACAGTTCATTCAACCTGTTCCGTACTGTCCAGAAAGATGCGGCCCAGACCGACCCGCTGTGCCCGGACGGTGGCTGCTCGCTGAACTCCGGCAAGGTTCGCGCCCAGGGTTTTGAAGCCGAGGTCAGCGGTGAAGTGATCGAGCGCCTGCAATTGCTGGCCGGTTATACCTATACCCAGACCAAGGTTCTGGAAGACGCCGATGCAGCCCAGGACGGGCTGGCCTACAACTCCTATGTGCCGCGCCATCTGCTGCGCGTATGGGGTGATTACGCCCTGAGCGGTGCTCTGGAACGGGTCACGATCGGCGCCGGGGTCAATGCACAAAGCAGCAACTACCGGGTTTCACCCATCAGCGGCAACGACATTACCCAGGCGGGTTACGCCATCTGGAACGGCCGGATTGGCTACCGAATCGACGACACCTGGTCGGTGGCCCTGAACGGCAACAACCTGTTCGACAAACGCTACTACGCAACCGTTGGCACCGAAGGGTTCGGCAACTTCTACGGTGAACCGCGCAACTTTGTGATGTCGCTCAAGGCTGATTTTTGAGTAATACAAATCGCGAGCAAGCCCGCTCCCACATCCTCTCCTGTGGGAGCGGGCTTGCTCGCGAGGGTAGCTGCGCGGTCTAACGGGTGCTACGCCTCGCAAACGCGAATAAAACCCATCTGCAACAACCCCGTTAAATACGATAAACTCCCCGCCGCCAAAACGCCCTCAGGACTGCAACGGGCCTGTCTCTTGTACAAGGATTGTCATGTTCATACGCTCATTCACCTTCGCTTTATCCGCGCTGCTACTCGCCGGCTGCCAGTCTGGCGGCCATGATTCCTACCGCTCGCCCAAACTCACTGCGGCCCAGGAAAAAGACCAGGCGCTGCAACGCGATGTGTATGAAAAGCTGATCAGCAGGGTGCTGGCCCGCGAAGGCGATCTGGCCAATACCCAGGGCCGCGACGGCAGTTTCAACCTGATGCTGACCCTCGATGACAAGAACCGCATCATTGGCTGTGGCACGCTGCCCAACAAGAAAGTGGATGCCCGGATCTACCCCTACAACCGCAAGCTGGCCGAGGATCTGCGCTCGATCTGCTGGACAGCGGTGTTCCCCGAGCTGCCCTCGTCGCTGATCGACCCCGAGACCAAAACCGCAAGGGTCGTGGCGCCAGTTCTGGTTTACCCCTTGGTGGCGCTGTCCCCGGACACCCGCGCACGCCGCGAAGCCGCATTGCACGACAAGGCGCAAAACGATTTTCTATTCACCCAACTGCTCGCCCCGTTGCCCATCGACAGTATTGGCGTCGCCACTTTGATGATGATGACGGACAGCACCGGGCAGGTGCGCGAGTGTGCCGCCAGCCTGGACCCGCATTCCTTGCGCCCGTCCGAATTCAGGCAGGACGATGCCTTGCTTGCCGGCCTGGTCCAGCGCTGCAAGCAGCTGGACATGAGCACCATGCCGGGCTTTGTAGCTAATACCCAGGGCATGACCAGCGCCTTCCATCGCGTCGAGTACACGCCCTGGAAAGCCGGGCTCAAGCCCGCTCAATCGCAAAGTTGCTCCACGACTGGCTCACGGGCATCAACTCAAGGCTGTTGATATTGATGTGCGCCGGCTGGTTGAGAATCCAGAAGATCGTCTCGGCAATATCCGCCGGCTGAATCGCCTGGGCGCCGGCGTAGACCGAGTCGTATCTGGCCTTGTCCCCGGCAAAGCGCACCAGCGAAAACTCGCTCTCGCACAGGCCCGGCTCAAGGTTGGTGACGCGTACCCCGGTGCCCTGCAGGTCACAGCGCAGGTTCAATGAGAACTGCCGGACAAAGGCTTTGCTCGCGCCATACACATGGCTGCCGGGATACGGCCAGTTACCGGCAATCGAGCCCAGGTTGACGATGCCCGCCCCGGCGCCGTGGGCGATCAGCCGTGGCAATAGCAAGCGCGTGCTGTACAGCAGGCCCTTGATATTGGTATCCACCATGGTCTCCCAGTCATCCAGCGAGCATTCGGGGGCTGGCGTGGTCCCCAAGGCCAGCCCGGCATTGTTGATTAACCCGCGCAGGGTGCTGAACTCTGCAGGCAGTTGTTCAATGGCCTGCTCCATCGCACTGCGGTCACGCACGTCCACTACCAGCGGCAAGATTCTGGCCTGCGCGCACAGTTCATCGGCCAGCGCATGCAGGCGCTCGGCCCGGCGCCCGGTGAGCACCAGCGACCAGCCAGCAGCGGCAAAACGGCGGGCACAGGCTTCGCCAAAACCGGACGTGGCACCGGTGATAAAAACAGTCGGCATCATAAACAGCTCCTCGGGATCGATCAGGGCCACGCCCGGCCCAACAGGCCAACGCCTGCCAGCACCAGCAATAGCCATTGGGTAAAACGGGCGGCCTGTTCGGCCTGAATACGCACGAACAATTGTTGCCCAAGCCACAAGCCCAGCAACAATGCAGGCAGCATCAGCAAGGCTTGCCAGCCGGTGCCGGAGGGGATGGCCGAAGCCGCCGCCAGCCCGGCCAGCGCCGCAAGATCGACCGCAAAAAAGAACATGATCAGCGTCGCCCGCAACGCCCGGGCCCGCAGCCCGCAGTGGCTGAGCCATGCCACCACCAGCGGCCCGCCAATACTGAACGCGGCGATCAACGCCCCGCTGCTGCCGCCCACCAGCCAGGCACCGGCGCGGCCCTCGCCCATCGGCAGGCGAATTCGCGCCAGCCCCATAATCGCCAGCAAGCCCACCAGCAGGTACACCCCCACCGTCAGCCCGCCGCTGTCGATGCCGGTCAGCAACCAGATGCCGCACGGCACCCCGCACGCGGCCGCCAGCAACAGGCGCTTGAGCAGCGGGTAATGCGCCTCACGCCAGGCGCTGCGCAACAGCATCACGCTGGACGCCACCTCCAGAAACAGCACCAGTGGCACTGCCTGCTGCAACGACCCGAGCATCGCCAGCCCGACCACGGCAATCGCGGCAAAACCGAAGCCCGTGAGCCCGCGCACCACCGCCGCCACCAGCACACACAGCGCACTCAGGGCCCAACTTGCTTCAGGGTTCATACGCAGCTCCGGGGTGCTCAATGGCGCCACTGTAGTCAGCCGCACACCCCGGCACTTAGATCCAGCGAGGGCTTTCGATGGGGCCAGAACTGGCCCTATCGAAAACCCCATCTGGAGCTAAGGATCGGCCCCGGTCGTGACTAGTCTGCGAGCAACTGGCCGCACCGGGCCGAGCCTCAGGAGTGACACGCATGGCGACGAATCTGAACCACCAATGGATGCCTTTCACCGACAACCGCGAGTTCCAGCGCGCACCGCAGTTGTTCGTCCGCGCCGAGGGTGTGCGCTACTGGAATGCCGAAGGCCGCGAGCTGCTCGATGGCAGCTCCGGTCTGTTCTGCAGCGCCGCCGGGCATGGCCGTACCGAGATCGCCGAAGCGGTGTGCAAGCAATTGCTGACCCTGGATTTCACCCCGCACTTCCAGCGCGCCTCGCCGTTGTCCTTCGAGTTGGCCGAGCGTTTGAGCGAACTGCTGCCCGAGGGGCTGAACAAGCTGTTTTTCACCAACTCCGGCTCCGAGTCGGTGGACAGCGCGATGAAGATTGCGCTGGCCTATCACCGTGCCCGCGGTGAAGCCCAGCGCACCCGTTTTGTGTCGCGGGAGTGGGCCTATCATGGCGTCAATTTTGGCGGCGTGGCGCTGTCGGGAATGATGCGCAACCGCCAGGCCTTCGCCAGCGGCGGCCTGCCCCATGTCAGCCATATGCGCCACACCTGGCAGGAAGACCAGCGCTACCAGTTGGGCGAACCGCAGCAAGGCGCCGACCTGGCCAGCGATCTTGAACGGATCATCGCCATGCACGGCGGCGACAGCATTGCCGCCTGTTTTGTGGAGCCGATTGCCGGCTCCATCGGCGTGTATGTGCCGCCGGCGGGTTACCTGAAACGCCTGCGCGATATCTGTGACAAACACGGGATCTTGCTGGTGTTCGATGAAGTCATCACCGGTTTTGGCCGCACCGGCCAGGCCTTTGCAGCGCAGAGCTTTGATGTGAAGCCGGACCTCATCACCATGGCCAAGGCCCTGACCAACGGGGCAATCCCGATGGGTGCGGTGGCAGTGAACGAGACGGTCTACGACACGGTGATCAATGCCAGCAAGGGCGGCGGCCCGGAGCTGTTCCACGGTTATACCTACTCCGGGCACCCGGTGGCCTGTGCGGCGGCGCTGGCTTCGCTGGATATCTACCGTGACGAGGACTTGTTCGCCAAAGGCGCGCAACTGGCGCCGTATTTTCTGGAGTGCCTGAGCGGGTTGCAAGGCTTGCCGCAGGTCAGCGACTTGCGCGGTTATGGTTTGCTCAGCGGGATTCAACTGACGCCCGGGGATGCGCCGGGGGCCAAGGGCGCACGGGTGCAACGGGCGCTGTATGACGCCGGGCTGCATGTAAAAACCACCGGCGACGCGATCATCTTTGCCCCGGCGCTGGTGACCGGGCGGGCCGATCTGGACGGGATGTTTGGCATATTGAAAGACACGCTGGGGCGTGAGGTTTTGTAAGCCACACTCACTCTGTGGGAGCGGGCTTGCTCGCGAAGGCAGCAACGCGGCTTGACTGAGCAACCGCATCGCCTGCATCGCGAGCAAGCCCGCTCCCACACCATCCCCCCCTTCCCACATCATCCTGCCTGCATCTCCCGCCACGCCTCGCCCAGCGCCATGATCCCCGGTTCAATCAATTCCTCGGCAATCGCGCCGAACCCCAGCCGAAAGCAATTCAACGGCCGCTGCTCGCTCAAATAATGAATATCCCCCGGCTCAATCAACACACCACGCCTGGCCACCAGCCGCTGCAACACCCAGGCATCCACATCCACCGGGCAACTGACCCATAGCGACGAGCCCCCCGCCATGCCACTGGCATTGAGCTGCGGCAGGTGTTCGGCCATTGCCCGACTGATCACCCGCCACTTGCGCGCCAACCGATCGCGCAACCGCCGGGCATGGGCATCGTAATGCCCCATGGATAAAAACAGCGCCAGGGTGCGCTGGTTATTCGACGGCGGATGCCGGTAGATATACCGGCGCAGTGCGCGCAACTCGTGGATCAATTCGGCATCCGCGGCAATAAACCCCAGCCGCACACCCGGCAGCAGGCTTTTGGTCAGGCTGCCCAGATAGATCACCCGCCCGCTGTCATCAAAACTCTTCAATGCAGGATGGTTGCTGCCCAGGAAATTCTGCTCGTTTTCGTAGTCGTCTTCGATGATCAAGAAGTCCCGCTCGCGGGCACTGGCCATCAACTCCAGGCGTCGGTACAGCGGCATGGTCACGCCAGTGGGCGACTGATGGCTGGGTGTGCAAAACACCATCTCGCAATTCGCCAGTTGCTCATTGACCACCAACCCCTGGCGATCGATGCGCAAGGGTTTGAGCTCACAACCGCTCAGGCCGAAGATGTTGCGCGCATCCACATAACCCGGCTCTTCAAGCCCCATTACCAGCCCCGGGCGGCCCAGCAGCCGGGCGAGCATATACAGCGAGTTCTGCGTACCGATGGTGATCATCACTTCCTGCGCCGATACGCTGATCCCGCGCTTGGGCAGCACGCGCTGCACGATCTGTTCAATCAACAGCGGATCGTCGAGCATCACCTGGTCATCGACCCAACTGCGCATATGTGCGCCAGTGCTGGCGATGCGCGAACAGTCCCGCCAGCGGGCAGCAGTCTGCTCATCGGCCTCGACCTGACCGTAGATAAACGGGTAGCGGTACTCACGCCAGTTACGCGGCTTGACGATAGCCCGCAGCTGCGACGAACTGCTTTGCAGGCGTGCCTCCCAGTCCGGTGCATGGTCGGGGCGCTCGAAGATTTTTTGCGTGGCGGGCTTGAGGCTGACATTGAGCTGCTGGCGCAGGTACTTCTCGTTGATAAAGTAACCGCGCCGGTCCGACGGGATCAGGTAACCGTCCTGCACCAACTGCTCGTACACCAGCACCACAGTATTGCGCGACACCTTGAGCAGCTCGCACAGCTTGCGCGAGGACGGCATCGGCTCACTGGGCGGCATGGCCCCGTCGAGGATCGCGCTGAGCAAACTCTCGCGCAGTTGCTCCTGCAAACCCCGCCCAGCTTCGAAGGGCCGAAAATAACGCTCCAACATGGTTCAAGCTCCTCGCCCGGCGCCCCGTCATGGCGCACCCGATGCGCTACAGCCCTTGTCCCACAAGGCCTGCAACGACCCCTGGCACCACAGCTTGCAGCAACTGGATCTAAAGCAAGCGCCGAGCCAGCGCCTAAGATCGGGCTGACAAAAAACAGACCTCCCCCCAGCTCGGAGTCTCACCATGCTCAAGCCCCTGAACAAATGGATCCGCCGCGCAGTGCTGTTGCCACTGACCGCCGTGGCCCTGGTGGCCAACGCCCAGGCCCAGACCGTCACCATCGGCGTGCAAAGCATGTTTGCACCCTGGAAGGACGCCATCGCGCAAAAGCAGTTCGAGAAAGCCACCGGCTGGGATATCAAATGGCGCAACTTCGACAGCGGCGGCGACGTGATGATGGCCATGGCCTCGGGCGATGTGCAGATCGGCGTGGCGGGCAGCAGCCCGATTGCTGCCGCCGTTAGCCGCGGGGTGGACGCACAGTTGTTCTGGATTCTCGACAACATCGCCGACGCCGAGGCGCTGGTGGTACGCAATGGCAGCGGCATCGTCGCGCCGCAGGACCTGGCCGGCAAAACCCTCGCTGTGCCCTTTGTCTCCACCACCCACTTCCATGCGTTGTTTGCCCTTGAGCAGTTCGGCCTGACCGGCAAGGTCAAGGTGATCAACCTGCAACCCTCGGACATTCCGGCAGCCTGGGAGCGCGGGGATATCGATGCAGCGTTTATCTGGGACCCTGCCCTGGGCCGCCTCAAGCAAAGCGGCCATGTGTTGCTGACCTCGGGCCAATTGACTGATTGGGGCAAAGCCACTTTCGACGGCCTGGTGGTGGACAAGCAGTTCGCTGCCGCCAACGGCCCCGGCATGCAGGCGTTTACCCAGGTGCTGCAAGACAGCACGGCGAACTACGTCGCAGCCCCGAAAACCTGGACCGCAGAATCGCCGCAGGTGATCAACGTGGCCAAACAGTCCGGGGCCAAGCCTGAAGAAGTGCCGCCGGTACTGGCGCTGTACCAGTTCCCGCTGGCCAGCGAGCAGGCCGGTCCGGCGTGGCTGGGCGGTGGCGCGGCCAAGGCACTGGCCGCCACGGCCGAGTTTTTGAAAGCGCAAAAGAAAATCCCGGCATTGCTGCCTGACTACAGCGCGGCGATCAACCCGACGTTTGTGCAGAACACCCAATAACCCGCAGGTGCATACAACCCCTGTAGCAGCTGCCGCAGGCTGCGTCCGGCTGCGAAGCAGACGTAAAGTCAGGTACTTCGTTGTGTCAGGCGCACCCGGAAATTTGGTTTTGCGACTGCTGCGCAGCCGGACGCAGCCTTCGGCAGCTGCTACGGAATCCAAAACGCTGAAACGAGGAACACGCCATGCCCCTCAGCCTTAAAATCCATGATGTGTCGGTGCTCTACCCCGGGCAGCAGAAGGGTCAGCCGGTACGGGCTCTGTCCGGGGTCAATCTGGACATTGCCGCCGGAGACTTTGTTGTCGCCCTCGGGGCCTCCGGCTGCGGCAAAACCACCCTGCTCAACCTGATGGCCGGCTTTATCCAGCCCAGCAGCGGAGTGATTACCTTGGGCGATTATCACGGTCAGGTACCCGCGCGGATCGACGGCGCCGAGCTGCGCGACCAGGTCACCGGCCCCGGTGCCGAACGCGGTGTGGTGTTTCAGAAGCACGCGCTGCTGCCGTGGCTCAACGTGATCGACAACGTAGCCTTCGGCCTCAAGTTGCGCGGCATTCCCAAGGCCGAACGCGAAGAACGCGCCCTGCATTTCTTGCAGTTGACCGGGCTGGCGGAGTTTCGCAATCACGCCACCTACCAACTGTCGGGCGGTATGCAGCAACGCGTCGGGATTGCCCGCGCCCTGACCAACGACCCGAAGATGCTGCTGCTCGACGAACCGCTGGGCGCGCTGGATGCCCTGACCCGCGAACGCCTGCAGGAACTGATCCTGGAGATCTGGCAGCGTACGCAAAAGATGATGTTCTTTATCACCCATGATGTCGAAGAGGCGCTGTTCATGGCCACCCGGCTGATCATCATGTCACCGCGCCCGGGGCGCATCACCCACGAATTTGCGGTGGATTTCGGCCAGCGTTTCCTCAAGTGCCGCGACGCCCGCGCGGTCAAGTCCAGCCCCGACTTTATTGCCCTGCGCGAGCAAATCCTGAGCATCATCCACGGTGACGAGGAGGCGGCATAATGAGCCTTTTGGACGAAAAACAACGCAATGCCGTACTGCGCACCCTCAACGAAATGCGCCGCGCCGCACCGGCAAAACCTGGCGAGCAATATGGCGCACCGGGCAATGGCTCCAGCATGGGCCTGAGTGTGGGCACCCTCATCGTTGTATTTGCCCTGTGGTACATCGCCACCAATGGTGGTTGGATCAAGCCACTGTTTTTGCCCTCGCCCCAGGCGGTGTGGGCGCAGATCGTGGAGGTGAGCCGCGACGGGTTTGCCGATGCCAGCCTGTGGACGCATATCGGCTGGAGTGCCCTGCGGGTGTTTGGCGCCTTTGCCTTGGCAGTGGTAACGGCGATTCCGGTGGGCATTCTGATGGGCGTCAACCGGGTCGCCCGGGGCGTGTTCGACCCGCTGGTGGAGTTTTACCGCCCGTTGCCGCCGCTGGCCTACCTGCCGCTGGTGGTGATCTGGATGGGCATTGGCGAAGGCTCGAAAATCCTCCTGATTTACCTGGCGATGTTTGCGCCGCTGGCACTCAGCGCCCGGGCCGGGGTCAAGTCGGTGGCCATTGAACAGATCCACGCCGCCTATTCGATGGGGGCCAGCCGCGGGCAAGTGCTCAGGCAGGTGATCATGCCTGCCGCCCTGCCGGAGATACTGACCGGCATGCGCATCGCCATCGGCTTTGGCTGGACCACCCTGGTGGCCGCCGAGATGGTCGCAGCCACGGCCGGGCTGGGCTTTATGGTGCTCACGGCGTCCAAGTTCATGGCCACCGATGTGGTGATCATGGGCATCCTGGTGATCGGTGCGCTGGCCCTGCTGTTCGACCTGGGCATGCGCTGGCTGGAACGCAAACTGGTGCCGTGGAAGGGCCGGGGCTAGCCGGCTGTTGTGGGAGCGGGCTGGCTCGCGATCCGGGCGCCGCGGGTTTCCCTGCTACACCGCGTCGAGACCATCGCGAGCAAGCCCGCTCCCACCCAACCCGCGCAACAAGGTCACCGTCTGCTCACGCACAATGCCCATCAGCATGGCGTAGCGCTCGGGCGTCAGTGTGTCCCAGCCCAGTGACTTGAGCGAGCTGGTGCGGGTCAGGTGGAACGGCAGCAACTGCCCGGTCAGGGTCATGGAGCGCAGGATGCATTCTTCATCGCTGGCATCCGGGCCCATCAGCCGCGAAATAATCCCGCTGGTGACGCCGATGATGCGCTGGCCTATGCGCTGGCTGATCATTTCTTCCCCGCCACTGGGCCCCAGCCCCGCCTGCTCACGCGCATAGAACTTGCGCCAGCTGTTGGTGCGGTTGGACACCAGCATGAACTCGGCAATCTTGCTCTGGATGGCGCAGAAGGTGTCGATCAATTGTTCGGTGTCCGGCCGTGTGCCCAGCAACGCCTGGGCCGCTTCGATGGTCGGCGCCAGGTAATCCCAGATCCGCTCCACCATGTACTCGGTGCAGGCGCTGTACACCCCTTCCTTGTTCTTGAAGTAGTAATTCAGTGCTGGCGCATTCACCCCTGCCAGCTCGGCGATATCGCGGGTCGAGGCACCCTCGTAGCCGCGCTCGCCAAACAGGTTGAGGGCCGCTTCGATAATCCGCGCACTGGTTTCATCCCCACACGTATAGCCGCCTTCGCTGGCAGGTCGGCGCCGGTGAATGGTGGTCATGGGCTTCTCCTTGATCGATGAAGCCGCGAGTGTGCCTGAATTTATATCGATTGACATAATTTTACCGATCGTAATAATTGTTACAACCGCTAACAATTGAGAACACCATGACCGCACATCAGGCGCTAGACCCATCGATCAAGGCCAGGCCCAAACGCAGGCCTGGCAAAACCCTGGCGCTGGGCGTGCTTGGCCTGGGGGCGCTGCTGGGCGCGGCTGTGTGGGGGGCGCACTGGTGGAGCGTGGGGCGCTTTATCGAGAGCACCAACGATGCCTACCTGCAGGCCGACAGCCTGAGTGTCGCCGCCAAGGTCTCGGGCACGGTGAGCGAGGTGTATGTCAGCGACAACCAGACCGTCAGCGTCGGCCAGCCGCTGGTGCGCCTCGATATCCGGCCCTATCAGGCGGCCCGGGAAAAATCCGAAGCAGCCATTCGCGCCGCCGAAGCCGATATTGCCCGGGGCGAGGCGGAACTGGCCCAGCATTCGGCCTCGATTGCCCAGGTACAGGCGCAACTGGAAGGCGAAAGCGCCAACGAGCAATACGCCGCCGCACAGGTCCAGCGTTATGCGCCACTGGCCAAAAGCGGGGCCGAAACCCGGGAGCGCATGGCAGAGCTGCGTAACGCCCTGCGTCAGGCCAGCGCCCGGCGGGCTGCCCAGGCGGCAGCGCTCAACGTTGCCCAGCGCCAGTTGCAAACCCAACGCGCAGCCATTGAACAGGCCCGCGCGCAACTGGCCAGTGCCCAGGCCAGCACCCGCCAAAGCAAGCTCGATGAACAGGACACCGTGGTCTACAGCACTCTGGCCGGCCGCGTCGGCAGCCGTTCGGTGCGGGTTGGCCAATATCTGCAACCCGGCACACGGCTGATGACTATCGTGCCGCTCGATGAGGTGTACCTGACCGCCAATTTCAAGGAAACCCAGATCGAGCGTATGCACCCCGGGCAGGCCGTGGCGGTGCATATCGATGCCTGGCCCGGAGTCCAGTTTGAAGGCGTAGTCGAAAGCCTCTCCCCGGGTACCGGTTCGCAATTTGCGTTGCTGCCGTCCAACAACGCCACCGGCAACTTCACCAAGATCGTGCAGCGGGTACCGGTGCGCATTCGCCTGAACGCCTCGCCTGAAACCGGCATCGAGTGGCTGCCGGGGCTGTCGGCCACTGTCGACGTCGACACCCGTCGTGGCTAGTGCGGCCGCTGCATCCGCAGCGCTGCAGCCGCCCCGGGCCAATGCCAGCACCAGCGACTGGATCGTGGTGTTTGCCGGGGCCCTGGGGGCCTTGATGGCCACGCTGGATATCTCCATTACCAACTCGGCCCTGCCGCAGATCCAGGGCCAGATCGGCGCATCGGGCACCGAGGGCACATGGATTTCCACCGGCTACCTGATGGCCGAAATCGTCATGATCCCACTGACCGCCTGGCTGACCCGGGTGTTCGGCCTGCGCAATTTTTTGATCGGCAATGCAATCCTGTTCAGCCTGTTTTCGATCCTCTGCGGCATCAGCGAAACCCTGCCGCAAATGATTATCGGCAGGCTCGGCCAGGGTTTTGCCGGGGGCGCCATGATCCCAACAGCCCAGGTGCTGGTGGCGACCCGCTTGCCGCGCCATCAGATGCCCATCGGCATGACGATGTTCGGTTTGATTGTGCTGCTGGGGCCGCTGCTGGGACCGGTACTGGGCGGCACCCTGACCGAGAACTTCAGCTGGCGCTGGTGCTTCTTCCTGAACATCCCGGTGTGTGCGCTGCTGCTGTTGATGCTCGGCCAGGGCCTGAACAAAACCGCGGGCGACTGGCAGGCGTTTATCAAGGCCGACTGGCTGGGGATCATTGGCCTCACGGTGGGCCTGAGCGCCCTTACCGTGGTGTTGGAAGAAGGCAATCGCGAACGCTGGTTCGAGTCCTCGCACATCAGCGGGCTGAGCCTGCTGGCGGTCGCCGGCATCGCCCTGTTGCTGGTGGCACAGAAGCTGTCGAAGACGCCGATTGTGCGTCTCAAACTGCTGCTCAATCCGCGCTTTGCCAGCGTGATTGCCATCGTCTTTGTGGTGGGCTGCGGGCTGTATTGCGTGGCCTTTGTGCTGCCGCAGTTCTTGAGCAAGATTGCCGGTTTCAACGCCCAGCAATCCGGCGCGGTGATGCTGATGTCAGGTTTACCCGCGTTTTTGATGATGCCCGTTTTGCCGCGCCTGATCGGCCGCGTGGATACCCGCATCATGGTCATGCTTGGCCTCGGTTGCCTGGCCAGCAGTTGCCTGTTGGCAATGGGGCTGACCGCCGACAGCGTGGGCGACAACTTCACCCGCACCCAACTGCTGCTGGGCCTGGGTCAGGTGATGGCGATGATGCCGCTCAATCAGGCCTCCATGAGCTGCGTGCCGGCCCACGAGGCTGGTGAGGCTGCGGGTATTTACAACATGGCGCGCAACCTCGGCGGCTCGGTGGGGCTGGCGCTGCTGGGCACGTTTATCGAGCGGCGCAGTAGCTTTCATGACGCCACCCTGCGCGACGCCGTGAGCGTGCAATCGGTCGAAGCGCAAACTCATCTGGCCGCGTCCGCCCAGGGCTTTTTCGCCGACCACGGCGACCTCGCCCATGCCCAGCTCCAGGCCCTGAGCCAACTGGCCGGGCAGATTCAGGTGCAGGCGCAAGTGATGACCTACAGCGAAACCTTCTATGTGCTCGGTATCGCCTTGCTGCTGTGCCTGCCCCTCGCCCTCTTTCTGAAAAAACCGCCTGCCGGTACGCCCTTGAGCACAGGACACTGACCATGATCGCTTGCAAACCCTTGAGCCTGTTGTGCCCGTTGCTGCTGGTGGGCTGCACCCTGGGGCCGGACTACAACGCGGCGCCCGACAGCCAACTGCAAGGCAAGGCGTTTGCCCGTCAGGTAGCTGGCACACAGGCGCAAACCCCGCAGGTTGCCGACTGGTGGCGCGACCTGAATGACCCGGCCCTAGACCAACTGATCGACAGCGCGCTGGGCAACAGCCCCGACCTGCAAGCAGCGGCCGCACGCCTGCGCCAGGCCCGCGCCGGGCTGGCGGAAAAACGCAGCAACCTGCTGCCCAAAAGCTCGGCCACTGCGGCAGCGCTGTACACCGGTTCGGGAGACAGCCAGACCGATGCCACCCACCTGTACCTGAGCGGCTTTGACGCCAGTTGGGAGCTGGATATTTTCGGTGCCAGCCGCCGGGCGGTCGAGGCTGCCAATGCCGAAGCCGACGCGGTGCAGGCCGACATGGCCGATGCCCATGTGCAACTGGCCGCCGAAGTGGGCCAGGCCTATATCGGTCTGCGCGACCAGCAACAACGCCTGCGCATCGCCCGCCAGTCCGAGCAGCTTGAACGCCAGTTGCTGGACTTTACCGAGCAACGACTGGCCCAGGGTACCGCCTCGGAACTGGACCGCGAACGCATCGCCACCCAGGTCGAAACCACCCGCGCCGCGTCCATCGCCCTGGAGCTTGAAGTGGTCGAATCCCTCGACGAACTGGCCCTGCTCAGTGGCCTGGAACCCGGTGCCCTCGACACCCGGTTAGGCCGCGACACGCCGCTGCCGACACTGCCCGCAACCGTCAATATCGGCGACCCGGCGCAGTTGCTGCAACAGCGCCCCGACATCCGCGCCGCAGAGCGCCGGCTGGCCTCCAGTACGGCGCAAATTGGCGAACACAAGGCAGCCGCCTTCCCCAAGGTCAGCCTGTTCGGCTCTTTGAGTTTCAGCGCCAGCGCTCCGGGCCACCTGTTGCGCAAGGACAACTTCAGCGCACTGGGGGTGCCGTACTTGCAATGGAACTGGCTGGATTTTGGCCGTGTGCAGGCCCAGGTCAAACAGGCTGAAGCCGGCCGCGACGAAGCCCTGGCCAAATACCGCAGCAGCGTGCTCAACGCCCTGCGCGATGCCGATGTGGCGCTGGCCCGTTACGGCAATGAGCGCCAGCGCCGAGCCACCCTGGGCCGGGTCGAAACCAGCGCCGTACGCGCATCGGCCCTGACCGAACAACGCTACCGCGCCGGTACCAGCAGCGTGCTCGACTGGCTGGATGCCGAACGCACCCGCTACCGCGCCGAACAGGACCGGGTTCACAGTGACGGTCAGTTGATCAAGGACTACATAGCCCTGCAAAAGAGTCTTGGGTTAGGGTGGCGCTCCCCGACCTGACTCCCGGATAACCCATGCGCTCCAGCCAGCACGATTTGATGTGGCGCCAGCTGCTGCCCAAAGTGCGCAAGCACGATGAGCCGCTGCAGGTGCAACTGTGTACGGCGTTTGTCACGGCCATGCTCGACGGGCGTTTGCCCGGCGGTACGCGGCTGCCGTCGAGCCGTGATCTGGCAATGCTGACCGGGGTTTCGCGCAACACCGCGGTACTGGTCTACGAACGGTTGGTGGCCGAAGGGTATGTGGATTCGCGGCCCCGTGACGGCTTTTTTGTTGGCGCCGCCATCACTCCCACCCAGGACACCCGGCCGCTGCCCGAGCACCCCGCGCAGCCACCTGACTGGGCATCGCGCATGCACCTGCCGCGTAACCCGGTGGTATTTATGGACCGCCCGCCCACCTGGCGCGAAGTGCGCTATCCGTTTATTTACGGGCAGTTCGACCCACGGCAGTTCCCCCTCACGCAATGGCGCCAGTGCAGCCGCCAGGCACTGGAATTGAAAGCCGTGGATCGCTGGTGGCAGGAAGGCGAAAACGTTGGTGCCAGCCAGTTGATCGACCAACTGATTCGCCGTGTGTTGCCGCGCCGCGGAATTGCGGCCACCCACGATCAAGTGCTGCTGACCCTGGGCCGCCAGCAAAGTTTTTACTTGTTGGCGCGCCTGTTTGCCCGCCCCGGCAGCGTGGTTGGCGTTGAAGAACCGGGCTTTCGCGACCCGCGCAATGCCTTTGCCCACGACGGTGCGCAAATAGTCTCGTTGCCTGTCGACGAACACGGGTTACAGATATCACCGGCACTGGCGGCTTGCGATTACCTGTATTGCACTCCCGGTTATCAGTGCCCCACCGGAGTGACCATGAGCCTGGGGCGGCGCCAGGCATTGCTTGACCATGCGCAAGTGCACGACCAAGTGATTTTCGAGGACGATGACGACCCCGAAACCGAATACGACGGCCGCGCCCTGCCAGCGCTCAAGGCCACTGATCCGGGGGAGCGGGTGATCTACCTCAGCAGTTTGTCCAAGTTGCTGTCGCCGGGGCTGGGCATCGGCTTCATCGTCGCCCCGGCGCCGGTCATCGAACAACTGCGCCAGCTGCAACGGCTGATGATTCGCCAGATCCCGGGCAACAACCAGATCACCGCCGCGCTGTTTATCCAGCAGGGCCACTACGACCGGCTGCTGCAACAGGCCCGGGAAAAACTGCAACTGCGTGCAGCAGCAATGGCCACGGCCTTGCGTGAAGTACTGCCGGATGCCGATTTCGTCATGCCCAGCGGCGGTGCCACGCTGTGGCTACAACTGGCGGGCCAACACGACCTGCTGAGCTTGTATTACGCGGGGCTGGCCAAGGGCGTGCTGTTTGACCCCAGCAGTGCGTTTTGTGCCGAACCCGACACCCTGTCCCGGCCTTGCCTGCGCCTGGGGTTTGGCTCCATCGCCCAGGAACTGATCGCCCCCGGCATTCGCGAGCTGGGGCTGGTAATCAACGCCCACGCAAAACGACCTGCGGTTGTGCGCGGCTAAGCCATTTGCCCCACAACAGCGCCTGCATTGCCCCTGCACCACATTCCCCTGTGGGAGTGGGCTTGCTCGCGATGCAGGCAACACGGTGCATCTGGCCAACCGCAGTGACCCCATCGCGGGCAAGCCCGGCTCCCACAACCCCTGCACCACATTCCCCTGTGGGAGCGGGCTTGCTCGCGATGCAGGCAACACGGTGCATCTGGCAAACCGCAGTGACCCCATCGCGGGCAAGCCCGGCTCCCACAACCCCTGCACCACCTTCCCCTGTGGGAGCGGGCTTGCTCGCGATGCAGGCAACACGGTGCATCTGGCAAACCGCAGTGACCCCATCGCGGGCAAGCCCGGCTCCCACAACACCTGCGCCACATTCCCCTGTGGGAGCGGGCTTGCTCGCGATGCAGGCAACACGGTGCATCTGGCCAACCGCAGTGACCCCATCGCGGGCAAGCCCGGCTCCCACAACACCTGCGCCACATTCCCCTGTGGGAGCGGGCTTGCTCGCGATGCAGGCAACACGGTGCATCTGGCCAACCGCAGTGATCCCATCGCGGGCAAGCCCGGCTCCCACAAGCCCGGCTCCCACACGGTAGTCGCACGACCAGCCCCTGGCCCTATCGATAGTCCCCGCTGGCCCCATTCGCTGGTCACGGATATGCAGTACTACTGCTGACCACCAAAGCACTTGGCGTCGTCCTGAAAACAAAACGTTAAGGATGGGAAACTCTCACTATGTTTTACGCAAAGTATCCGTTAGCCGTCAGCCTTGCCGCCTTCGCTTTCACCCAGCATGCGCTGGCAGCCGACACGCCCGCTGCCCCCGAATGTGCCCAGTATGAAAAGCTGCTGACCCGCGCCGAACTGGCCTTCAAGAACGTGCCTATTTGCGCGCGGATCAAGCCCGACCTGTGGGGGCTGCGCAAGGAGCTGGCCGAGCATGGCATCGGTTTTACCGCCACCTCCTATAACGGCTACACCTATGACGTATTGGGCAACAACGCCAGAAAGCAGGTGTATAACGGCCAGAACCCCAGCTATAACACCTCGCTCAACCTGTACCTGACCTACGACCTGACCCGCATCGGTTTTGCCAATGACGCGCAACTGACACTGGCCGGCAACTGGGTGGACTCGACCTACACCCCGGCCAATCCGCGGGTCAAAACCGTGTCGGTATTCGCCATCAACCAGTCCTTTTTCAATCACCAGCTGGAACTGGAATACGGCTTTATCCCCGGCGTGCGCCTGTTCTACGGCATGGCACTGGGCGGCAGCGCCTCGACCGCCGCCCTGGGCCCGAGCAGCGTGGTGCCGTTCCAGGTCGGCATGTCGGCCACCGAACCGACGCCCACCGTCAACGTGATCGTGCGTGACCCGTCGCTGCGCTTCTACAACAGCACCGCCCTGACCCGCAGCGTCAGCCCCGAAGGCATCCAGAAGGACGTCGACCTCAACCCCAGCGGCCTGCGCCTCAAGGTGCCCGATGCCCGCGCCATGCTGATCAACGAGTTCGGCTACAAGCAGGCGCCGTCGGCCAACTCCAACGCCATGTGGCTGCGCGCAGGCGCCATGTACAACACCAGCCACTACACCGAATTCACCACCGGCGAGAAATCGGACAACAACTACGGCGTGTACCTGGCCGAAACCGTGCAGGTAACCAAGCCCTACGGCGATGCCCGCGGCTGGTACCTGGACAGCAAACTCGATTACTCGCCGGACTCGGTCAACGCCATCAACAAGGCCTTCCAGGTCAGTGCCTTCAATGTCGGCCCCTTTGCCAGCCGCCCGGCCGACATGGCCGCCGTGGGCCTGACCAAGAGTTATTACAGCAAGGATCTGCGTGACGTCACCAGGAGCTACGGCCTGGAAGCAGCGCCCTACACCCTGGCGGTCACCGCTTCATATGCCGCCCGCCTGATCCCCGGCGTGTACTTGATCAGCGGCCTGACCTACACCAAAAATCCGGTGTTCACGCCCATCCATTCCGACGCCCTGTTGCTGCAGGAATCGCTGAACTTCCTGTTTTAAAGCGCCAGCCCCCAACCGTTATAGCCGTCACCTGGCCCTTTGCAGCGCAGCCCAGGTGCTAATGCGAGGTCGTACACATGAGCGATGAACGTTATCAACTGTCCACCAATGACTACCTGGCGCTGGATGCCACGGCCATGGCCGATGCGGTCAAAACCGGCGAGCTGACCACCCGCATGCTGCTCAGCGCCGCCCAGGCGCGCTGCGATGCGGTCAACCCGCAGATCAATGCCGTGAACATGCGCCACGACGAACATGCCGACAGCGTACTGCGCGCCCGCCACCATGCTGGCAGCGAACAACTGGGAGCACTGGCCGGCGTGCCGATGCTGCTCAAGGACTTGAACACTTACCTGACCGGCACGACCACCACCAACGGCTCGCGCATGCTTGCCGACGCGCCGCCGGCAACGCGCAACAGCACCATCGTGCAGCGCTACGAGGCCGCCGGAATGCTGATTTTCGGCAAGACCACCAGCCCCGAATACGGCCTGACCACCACCACCGAGTCCTCACTGTGGGGCCAGACGCGCAACCCGTGGAACCTGGCCCACAGCGCTGGCGGCTCATCGGGTGGTGCAGCGGCAGCGGTGGCCGCCGGTATCGTGCCCGTGGCCCATGCCACCGACGGCGGCGGCTCGATCCGCATTCCGGCGTCGTATTGCGGCCTGTTTGGTCTCAAGCCCACGCGCTATCGCACCCCGCAAGGCCCGGATACCTTCGAAGGCTGGTTCGGCGCCAGCTGCGGCCATGTTGTGTCACGCAGCGTGCGCGACTCGGCTTTGCTCCTGGACGTCAGCCACGGCCATGAAAAAGGCAGCCCCTACTGGCTCGCGCCACAGGCCGGGACCTTCAGCGAGGCGGTGCGCCGCAGCCCCGGTTCATTGCGCATCGGCGTGGTCGAGCAAGCCATGACCGGCGTGGAACTGGACGCCGATATCCGCAGCGTTTTGCACACAACTGTTGATCTGCTGTTGGGCCTCGGACACCGGGTCGACCCCGTGACCCTGCCCGTCGACCCGCAGCAGGTCTACGGCGCTCACGGGGCCGTTGGCGCGGCCGCGTTGCTGGCCGCCGTGCGTGATCGCGAAACCGTCCTGGGCCGTCCGTTGCATGACGACGAACTGGAGCCCGTCAGCCGTTATCTGGTGAACAACGCCGCATCCGCGACCGCCGAAAACCTGTACCGTGCCCGACGCAGTTTCGAGTTGATCGGCAGCCGCATGGAACACCTGTTCGACGACTATGACCTGCTGCTCAGCCCGGTCACCTCGCAGGTCACCCCCGAGCTGGAAGTGGCCAGCCTGGCTCAGGATTACCCGCACTACATCCAGGGCGTCGTCGGCAGCATCGGCTACAGCGTGCTGGCCAATGTCAGCGGCCAACCGTCCATGTCGGTGCCGCTGGGCACCAGCCGCGAAGGCCTGCCCATCGGCATGATGTTCAGCGCCGGCTGGTGCCGTGAGGACCTGTTGTTCCAATTGGCCGGGCAACTCGAGCAGGCCAGCCCCTGGGCTGATCGACGCGCACCGCTGTAAGCCACGCAACCAATGAACATTGCTCGATGGGATTGAAATGATGAACACCCACATCTCTGGATTTCGCCGTCATTACACCTTGTTTGTGTTGTTCCTGATTTCGGCGGTCAGCCTGATCGACCGCCAGGTCATGGGCGTTGTGATTGAGCCGATCAAAGCCGAGTTTCACGTTTCCGACACCCAGATCGGCCTGCTGACGGGGTTGGCCTTTGCCCTGGTCTACTGCCTGTTTGCGATCCCCTTGGGGCGGTTTGCCGACCGTGGCCACCGGCGCAACCTGATCGGCTGGTGCTGCGCATTCTGGAGCGTGATGGCCATGCTCTGCGGCTTTGCCAGTAACTTCTGGACCCTGGCCCTGGCGCGTATTGGCGTGGCGGTGGGGGAATCGGGCAGCGGTGCGGCGTCGATGTCGATGATCGCCGACCTCTACCCGCCCCATCAGCGCTCCAAGGCCATCAGTGTATTTATGCTCGGAGCCCCTATCGGCGCACTGCTGGGCATGAGCCTGGGCGCCTATATCGCTTACTACCACGGCTGGCGCGAAGCCTTTATCTGGATGGCGTTGCCGGGCATCGCTGCCGCGCTGTTACTGCGGTTTACGGCTGCCGAACCCTTGCGCGGTCTATGGGAAAAAGCCCGCGAGGCGCGCCCTGCCGTACCCCATGAAAGCGTGATGCAAGTGATGCGCGTGGCCTGGGAGTCGAAGACCTTTGTGCGCATAGCCATAGCCGGCGCGCTGCTGGCGTTTGCCAGTTATGCGTTCAGTATCTGGAGCACGGCGTTCCTGGTGCGCAGCCACGGGCTAACGCTCAAGGATGCGGGCATCATCATGGGCCTGGCGGCTGGCCCGGGGGCCATTATCGGTTCACTGTCCAGCGGCTGGCTGAGTGCCCATCTGGCCCGGCGCGACAGCCGCTGGCAATTGGGCGTGCCTATTGTCGGCGCATTGCTGGCACTGCCGATGTCGATGGCCTTCGCGCTGTACCCGGCCGGTCATCCCTGGACGCTGGGTGCGCTGCAAGTACCACAGGCCACGGTATTCATGTTCGGCATGTCGGTATTCGGCATGTGGTGGATGGCACCAAGCTACACCGCCATTGCCCAACTGGTAGTACCTGAGCGCCGCGCAACCATGATCGCCCTCTATAACTTCGGGATCATGGCCATCGGTGCGGGTTTCGGGCCGCTGGCCGTGGGCGTGCTGAGCGACCACCTGACCCCGCTAATGGGCGTCAATGCCTTGCGCTGGTCACTGGTGATCTGCTCCGGCGGTTACCTGCTGGCGAGCGGGTTATTGTTCAGTGTGCTGCGCCCTTACGGGGTGGCGGCCGGGCTGGCCAATGTGTTGCCAGTGTTACCGGCGGGCAAGCTGCGCACGGCGTGATGCGCCGGTGGGAGCGGGTAACCCCGCTCCTGCAAGTGACTACCTGACACGAACAAACCCCGAAGTCACACCGAACACTTCAACGCCTTGGACGGTGGACTGGCCTGTGGTCACGGCTCGACGCACAACCGGGGCGTCAAGCCCGTCGCGGTGCTCTACAAACAGCGTGTCACCGTCCTTCACTATGGCCGCATGGGGGATGATGAAACTGCTGTCGTTGCTATAGGTCACAATCGTCATATGCACACTCATGCCCAACCTGACACTCTGGAGATCATTGTCTGACGTTGAGGTCAGCGTGACGGTGATCGGAAACCTTGCTGCAGCACCGGCATTTTCATCCTGAATGGCAAGTTGACTGATGGCGCTTATAAAACCGCCTAATGGCTGACCCGAAAAACCATCACCGGAGATGATGACTGGCTGGTTCAGGGAGAACTTGCCCACATCGACTTCCGAGACCTGGGCTACCACTTTGAGTCCTTCCATATTGGCCAGCTTGAGCACCTGCAAGCCCTGGGTAAAAGAAGCGCCCTGTTGCAGCACCCCGGCTTCTGCTCCCGTTGCCTGCGGCGTTCCCACAGAAAGAACAACACCAGAAAACGGCGCATAGAGCGTTTTCTTTTCCAGCAATTGGCTTAGTTGCTCGTGGATAACCGAAGCATTCATGTACTCCATATCTGCAATCGTGCGGGCCTCTCCAACACCGACAGCCAGCACATTTTCGAGTTCGGCCTGAGCGGCCACCAGCTCAAGTGATTGCAGGTAGCGTTGCTGCTCCAGGGTGTCGCGCTCGTTACGGGGGACGATGCCTTTTTGATACAACGCCTCAACGTTCGAATACTCCAACTCAAGATTTTGCATGCTCAACTCGGCAACCCTGAGCGCCTGCTTCGCTCGCCTCACATCAGGGCCTGTAGCCCAGCGGCGGTAAGACTCAACGTTCTGCTGCGCCTTCAACTTGTTAGCCAGTGCATCCCTGATCTTGATTTCAAGCAACGCAGGATCAAATGACAACAAGGCCTGTCCTTTCTCGACTTGCATGCCCGGAGTCAACTCGTTGGCCAGAACAGAACCTTCAAAAGGCGCATTGATAATGACGGCGTCCATTGGTTCTATTTTTCCCACCAGACCGATTTCATGCTCCAGCTTCTGGCGGGTGACAGACACCCACGAAGATTCGTCGTCAGGTGCCTTCGGCAGGCAAAACAACAACAACAACAACAACAACAGCGCGACAACCACCAGGCCAACGCCAACCAGGTATTTCCATCGCCCCGAGCGCGCGCCAAGTGTTCGCAGACATGTGCCGCCTTTAAAAGGGTTCAAGGGAAATCTCCCAGTGTTCCAACATCACCCCCAACAGCTGGTCCAGCTGCGCCCTGGCGTCCAGATATGACATCTGCGCATTCAGGTTGGAATCTTCAGCCGCCCGCAAGTCCGCTTCAAAGCTGATAATTTGAAAATTGGTGGATCGCCCGGCATTCAGCTTTTCTGTTTCAATGGCCAGCTTTCGTTTAGACAGATCAATGACGCGCTGCGAAATTTCGAGCTGGCGCCACAAAGTGTCCAAACCTCGGATCGCGTCAGTGATTCGGGTTTTCAACTCAAGCAGCGCCTGTTCCTCAAGCAACTTTTGCTGCTCAAGCAGCGTTTGAGCATGAACCTCGCCTTGCTTGCTGCTGCGATCACCAATGGGGATCTCCAGCTTCAAACCCGTGTAGCTGTCCCATGCGCGGTTGGCGCCCGTGCTGCCGCGCTGTTCATTCAACTGGTTGACACCGGCCTCCAGGGACAAGTCCCAGCGAGACTTGTCCTGGGCAAGCAACAGGTTCAGAGCGGCCTGTTCACTCTGCAACAACGTCGACAGGAACTGCGGTTGATTGGCTTGGGCCAGCCTTAACGCGGTGTCCTGATCGATTTCAAGCCTGACCACCTTCAGGCTGTCACTGGCACGGATCGGCGTAGACAGGTCAAGGGCCAGCAACTTGAGCAACAGCAATCGACTGGCCTGCTGCTGGTTTTTTGCTTCTTCTACTGCCAATTCCTGTGTCGCGATGTCAGCCTCAATCTGCACAGCATCAAATTTGGCGACGCGGCCTGACGCGATCAGCAACCCGTTGACCGCCAGCAGCGAAACGGCTCGTTTATGTGCATTCGTAGCAAGGACTACCTGGTTCTGGGACTTCATCAGGGCACGATAGGCCGAGACTATTTGGTACAGGGTTTCAGAGACGCTGGACTTCACGTTCAGTTTGTTGACTTGCTCAGTCAAATGGGCGAGCCGCAAGGGCGCCGAAGTCACCTCTTTACCTGCCCCCCTGAGTAAAGGTTGAATGACCGTCAGCCCCAGCCCCTCGCTGTTTAGCTCGCCCGTTTTTTTAGTGGTACTGAACCGCTGGTTCCAACCGAGTTCAACGTTGGTTCCATACTCGCCCAACAGATTCACCGCAGGCGCAATACGGGTCGTGCGACTACGGTCGGCACTGCCCCTGGCCAGCCGGTGTTCACCACTGAGTTTCAATTTGGGGTTGAACATGCCTTCAGTGACATACAGATCGAACTTCTCCCTTGCACGCTGGAGTTTGAGGCTTCTGATGTTGTAGTTACGCCGCAAGCCCAGCGACACAGCTTCATTCAACGACATATCCATTGAATGCTGGCTCAACGACGCCCCCTGTGACTCTGTAAAGCGGGAGGCACTGCCTTGAACCTGGCTGACAGCCGCAATAGTGAGGTCTGAAATCAACACCGCATAACATGCGCCACTGACCAGTGCTGAGCATTTAATAAACACGCAGTGCCTCGACGGGGGTCAACCGAGAGGCGGCCAGGGCGGGCTTCAATCCTGACAAAACCCCTACCAGTAACGTACTGCCAACCCCCAAGGGGATGGACACCATCGACAACTCGAATGTCCATTGCGAGATCACGGCATAAAGCCAGGCCAGCACTATTCCCAAGCACGCTCCCGACAGGGCACCCATTGCACTCAAGGCAAGTGCCTCAATAAGGAAAAGATTGCGTATATCCTGCCCGCGCGCACCAATGGCCATACGCAAGCCTATTTCGTTGCGCCGTTCGCAGACGTTCATGTACATAACATTCATGACTGCAACGCCAGCCCCAACCAGAGTAATGACGCCCAATGCCAGCAACAGATATTCAAACGTCTTGTTCTGTCGCGCCATCGCGTCGATCATTTGTTGCGGCACTGTCATTTCCACGCGGCGTGTTTTAAATGCGTGGCTCAAGCCTTCAAATACCCGGGAAGCGCCTTCGCTACTGTCAAGCGGGGGCAGAACACGCGCCAGTACCGTGCTGACATTGCTACTTTGAGCCACACGCGCCAGGGCCGCGAACGGCATAAATACCGAGTGATCGGTCAAGACGGGGCTGATCATCGACGCCTCGGCTGGCTGCAAAACACCTGCAACCCTGAATAAATAAGTGTTGATTCTCACCCACTCTCCCGGCTCAACAGCAATACCGCGATCACCCAGTGACGTGGCCACCGCGTGCCCCAACACGACAACATTTTCAGCAGTGTCCAAAGCATGCAAGAAGCGCCCACGCCTTATTGGCAACTTCAGGATTGAAGTGACCGCTGGTTCAACACCTACCGCCCGCGCATCAACCGGGTGATGATTGAAAGTCAATTTGACTGAAACTTGCGCAACCGGGGAAATCACCAGGCCGGGCAGGTTCAATGAACGTATTTTCTCGACCTCTGTCGATAACAAGGAATCGTCAACACCCCGATCGTTGTTCAGACTCGCAACAAGGGTATCGACGCCCATGTCATGAAATATCCGAGTGGCCTCTTGCCCGGCGTTAAAACCGATATTAAGGATGGCGACAATCGAGGCACTGCCAATGACAATTCCCAGCAACGCCAACACCGTGCGCTTGCCCAATGTCCGAAAAGTGTCAATCGCATCCCCCACCACTTGTCTTGACCCTGCCAGACGCATCACGCTTGCAGTTCCTCAACGAGGCCGTTATGCACTACAAACTGGCGCTGCATTCTCTGAGCAACACTCATGTCGTGGGTCACAATCAATAACGTCACGCCCTGCTCTTTCTGAATCGACAACAACAGGTCCAGGATGTCGCCTGACGACTGGCTATCCAGGCTTCCAGTCGGCTCATCCGCCAAAATCAGCGAAGGCTGCCCTACCAGAGCACGGGCAATGGCCACTCGTTGTTTTTGCCCACCAGACAGCTCGGCGGGTTTATAACTGGCGCGGTGGGCCATCCCAACACGCTGCAACTCGGACATGGCGCGTTTCAGAGAGCATGCGCGATCGAGACCACGGTAACGAAGCGGCAAGGCAACGTTTTCAATAACATTCAAGCGCGGTATCAAATTGAAATGCTGAAAGACAAAACCCATTGTCATTTTTCGAAGTGTTGCCAGTTCATCACTCCGGGCTTTCGCAACCGGGCGCCCCATAAACACATATTCCCCGGCATCGGCAAAATCCAGCAGGCCGATAATATTCAGCAGTGTGCTTTTACCTGAACCTGACTGACCGATAATGGCGCAGCTTTGCCCTGCGCCAACCTCAAAGGTCACCCCGGCGATAATGGAATGGGGCTGACCTTCATGACGGTAATATTTGCTGACTCCTTTCAGTGAGACACAGATCAAATCGTGCACGAAGCCATTAACTCCCACCTTGTTGCGACACACTCTTTCTTGCTGGCAATAGTCCAGCAAGAAAGAGCCCATCAGCAAAACCAACACTACATCATGCTCAAGACAATCTATTCAGAACCCCAACCTTTCAGTCCAGCACGTTGGGGCTGCACCCATTTTGTCCAAAACAAACTCATATGACGTTTCCGCCTTGGCGTTGCCGATGCCGATGCCGATGCCCATATTGGTGCGACTCAGCCCAAGTTCGTGCCATTGGCCGTCCTGAATCTTGTTGTTTGTGGAATACACCATGTCCTTACGGTCGAACTTGGGGGCTCTACCCGCATTCAGGTTCACCTTGGCCTTGTTTGCGCCTTGTTGACCGGGCGTTTTTTAATAAAACTTTCTGCACAACATGCTCCTGATTTTTACTTGCCCGATACTCAATAAATTGAATTCGGCGGGCATATTGGATCACCGGGAAATTTTAAATAATGCAGGGTTATCCCCTCAGACTATGTAGGAAATGACTACGCACTCCACTTGCCACACAACAAATCACAAACAAAAAAAACCCCGCGCTTCTTTCGAAGGCGGGGTTTTTTTCGGGTCTGGCTAAATCAATGCGCGTAAGTCAGCAACAACTCGGCAGGCGCTTTGAAATCCAGGGACATCATGACGCTCAGGGCGGTGATGGTGAAGATCGAGAACACGAACAGCTTGCGTGCCCAGACCTTGTCGTCGACGGCCTTGTAGCCCGTCCACGCCATGTACAGCCAGTACATGCCCATCGCAGCTGCCACGGCCATGTAGCTCATGCCGGCGTAACCGCCGAGGGTGAGCATCAGGGTCGCGATCAGGAACGCGAGGATGTAGAGCAGGATGTGCTTCTTGGCAACCTTGATCCCGCGCTTCACTGGCAACACCGGAATCGATGCGGCCAGGTAATCGTTGAAGCGGAAGATCGCGATGGCGTAGGAATGCGGCATCTGCCACAGGCTGAACATCACCAGCAGGGTCAAAGCGGCCATGTCGAAGCTGTTGCTCACAGCTACATAGCCGATGACCGGCGGCATCGCACCCGACAGACTGCCAATCAGCGTGCCGTGAACCGACTTGCGCTTGAAGTACAGGCTGTACAGACCGACGTAGATCACGAAGCCGATCGCGGCGAACAGTGCCGCCAGCGGGTTGGCCACGCGATACAGCAGGTACAGGCCGGCGCCCCCCAGCAAGGTGGCGTAAACCAGTGCCACCTTGAGGGAGATCAGGCCTTGAACCAGTACGCGGTTCTTGGTGCGGTCCATCTTGATGTCAATGTCGCGGTCGATGCAGTTGTTGAACACACAACCGGACGCTACCACCAGGGAGGTGCCGATTACCGCGGCCAGGAACAGGGCAAGATCGAAATGCCCCTTCGAGGCCAGGAAGAACCCGCCTGCCACAGAAAGCACGTTACCGAAAATGATCCCCGGTTTGGTGATTTGGATAAAGTGCTTGAAGGACATCGGGTCTTACCTCACTTCGCCATCATTTCAGTGTGGATGCTGAACATGATCCACAGGGACAAGCCCACCAGCAGCACAATTACCAGCGCAGCAAATACCAGCGCGGTGACGTTGTTGCGTTGTGCAGGCGAGCGGTCCAGGTGCAGGAAGTACACCAGGTGAACAACCACTTGCACCACGGCGAACAACAGCACGATCGCCAGGGTGGTGAATTTGGGCAGCGATGGGTACATCACCAGCCCGAACGGAATAACGGTCAGGATCACCGACAGGATGAAGCCGATCGCGTAGGACTTCACGCTGCCGTGGTTGGCGCCGTCGGAATGTGCGTTAGCCATTACAAAGTCCCCATCAGGTAAACAACGGTGAATACGCAGATCCAGACCACGTCCAGGAAGTGCCAGAACAGGCTCAGGCAGCTCAGGCGGGTCTTGTTGGTCGAGGTCAGGCCGTTTTTCTGCACCTGGTACATCATGATCGCCATCCAGATCAGACCGCTGGTCACGTGCAGACCGTGGGTACCGACCAGGGTGAAGAAGCCAGACAGGAAGCCCGAACGGCTAGGGCCGTAGCCCTCGGAGATCAACAGGTGGAACTCGTTGATTTCCATGGCGATGAAGCCTGCACCAAGCAGGAACGTCATGCCCAGCCAGAACAGCACCTGCTGTTTCTTGCCCTTGAACAACGCCAGCATGGCGAAGCCGTAGGTGATCGAGCTGAACAGCAACAGGGCGGTTTCACCCAGTACATAAGGCAGTTCGAAGATGTCGTGGCCCGACGGGCCACCTGCAACGTTGTTCACCAATACCGCGTATACCGCGAAGATCGACGCAAACAAGATGCAGTCGGTCATCAGGTAGAGCCAGAAACCGAATACGGTAGTCTCGCCCGAGTCGTGGTGATGGTCGTCGTGCCCATGGTCATGACCATGAGCGTGTCCAGCAGTGGTCGCTAAGTTCGACATGGTTTAAGCCTGTTCCAACTTGGTTTCAACACGAGTAGCCGGGATTGCTTTGGCGGCTACCAGACGCTTGTGCTGCTCGGCCTCGATGCGTTCGATAGTCTCTACCGGCACCATGTAGCCCTGGTCGTCACGTGCAGCGTGAGCCACGAAGACCACGACGGTGCCAACCAGACCAACGATGGCCAGCCACCAGATGTGCCAGATCATTGCAAAACCGAAGACGGTCAGCAGTGCACCCATGTACACACCCGTTGCCGTGTTGTTCGGCATGTGGATCGGCTCGTACTTGGCCGGAGCCTGGTACGCAGTACCGTTTTCCTTGGCTTCGGTGAACGGGTCGATACCGTCGACTTTTGGCAGTACAGCGAAGTTGTAGAACGGTGGTGGCGACGAAGTCGACCATTCCAGCGTGTGTGCATTCCAAGGATCGCCGAATTCGCAGGCGTTCTCTGGCTTGTTACGGTCACGGATACTGACGTACAGCTGGATCAGCTGGCTGGCGATACCGCAAGCGATCAGGATTGCGCCGAACAGGGCAACGTACAGGTAAGGCACCCACTCAGGGTTGGTGCTGGCGTTCAGACGACGGGTCATGCCCATGAAGCCCAGTGCATAGAGCGGCATGAAGGCGATGAAGAAGCCGACGATCCAGAACCAGAACGCTGCCTTGCCCCACTTCTCGTTCAACTTGAAGCCGAACGCTTTAGGGAAGTAGAAGCTGAAGCCTGCGATGTAACCGAATACTGCGCCGCCGATGATCACGTTATGGAAGTGAGCAATAACGAACAGGCTGTTGTGCAGTACGAAGTCAGCACCCGGGATGGCCAGCAGTACGCCAGTCATGCCGCCGATGGCGAAGGTCACCATAAAGCCCAGGGTCCACAGAACCTGGCTGGTGAAGCGCAGACGGCCCTGGTAGATGGTGAACAGCCAGTTGAACAGCTTCACACCCGTCGGGATGGAAATCAGCATCGTCGCCAGACCGAAGAAGGCGTTGACGCTTGCACCCGAACCCATGGTGAAGAAGTGGTGCAGCCAAACCATGAAGCCCAGTACCGAGATCGCGCCGGAGGCGTAGACCATCGAGTGGTGACCGAACAGACGCTTGCCGGTGAACGTGGAGATCACTTCGGAGAAGATACCGAACGCCGGCAGAATGAGGATGTAAACCTCAGGGTGACCCCACGCCCAGAACAGGTTGACGTACATCATTGGATTGCCACCAAGTTCATTGGTGAAAATGTGGAAATCCATGTAACGGTCAAGTGTCAGCAGTGCCAGGGTAGCGGTCAGGATCGGGAACGAAGCCACGATCAGGACGTTTGCCCAGGTGCAGGTCCAGGTGAAGATCGGCATGTCCATCAGTTTCATGCCAGGGGCACGCATCTTCAGAACAGTCGCCAGGAAGTTGACCCCGGTTAACGTCGTACCTAACCCCGATAGCTGTAGAGCCCAGATGTAGTAATCCATCCCCACGCCCGGACTGTACTGCAAGCCCGACAGCGGCGGATAAGCAACCCAACCGGTCTTGGCGAACTCGCCGACGCCCAGCGACAGGTTGACCAGCACAACGCCGGATACCAGCAGCCAGAAGCTCAGGGAGTTCAGGAACGGGTAGGCCACGTCACGGGCGCCGATCTGCAGCGGCACTGCAAGGTTCATCAGGCCGGTGAAGAATGGCATCGCCATGAAGATGATCATGATCACACCGTGAGCGGTGAAGATCTGGTCATAGTGTTCAGGTGGCAGGTAGCCAGGCGAACCCTCGGTGGCCATGGCCAGCTGGGTACGCATCATCACGGCGTCGGCAAAGCCGCGCAGCAGCATGATCATGGCGACGATGATGTACATCACGCCGATTTTCTTGTGGTCGACTGACGTTAGCCATTCGGTCCACAGGTAGGTCCACTTCTTGAAGTAGGTGATTGCTGCAAACAGTGCCAGACCACCCAGCGCGATCATGGCGATGGTCACCATCACGATCGGCTCGTGGAACGGGACCGCTTCCCAACTTAATTTACCAAACATCGTTTACTCCTCTGCCCCGGCAGCTGAATGCTCACTCGTGTCCGCCACGTCGTTCCCGGCCACTTCTTTCTTCTCGTGCTTCACCGGTTTGCCTGGTGTCATACCTTCGTACTTGTCGACGATTTTCTGAAACAGGTTCGGTGTGTACGAGGAGAACAGCTCAACGGGATTGTTCTGACTGGATACGGACAAGGCGGCATAAGCAGCTTCATCAAGCTGTTTAGGTGACGCTTTGACTTCACTTACCCAGGCATCAAAGTCAGCCTGAGAAGTCGCGATCGCTTTGAATTTCATGCCAGTGAAACCGGCACCGCTGTAGTTGGCAGAGATGCCTTCCATTTCAGCGTTGCGGTTGGCAATCAGGTGCAGCTTGGTCGTCATGCCGGCCATGGCGTAGATCTGACCGCCCAGGCCTGGAATGAAGAACGAGTTCATGACCGTGTCAGAGGTGATACGGAAATTGACCGGGGTGTTGGCCGGGAACACGATCTTGTTGACGGTGGCGATACCCTGTTCCGGGTAGATGAACATCCACTTCCAGTCCATTGCCACCACTTCGATGGTAATCGGCTTGACGTCAGACTCGAGCGGACGATACGGGTCCAGCGCGTGGGTCGACTTGTAGGTGATCACGCCCAGGGCGATGATGATCAGAATTGGCACAGTCCAGATCACGACTTCGATCTTGGTGGAGTGCGACCACTTTGGTGTGTAGGTAGCGCTGGTGTTCGACGCGCGATATTTCCACGCAAATACCAGGGTCATAATGATGACCGGCACCACGACCAGAAGCATCAGCAGTGTTGCAGTGATGATCAGATTCCGCTCTTCGATCCCGACCTGCCCCACCGGATCGAGCAATGTCATGTTGCAACCTCCCAGCAACAACGTGCCGAAAAGTGGCAATAAGCCAAGGAGTCTGGGGTACCTTTTTTTAGTCATCTCACGACCTCTAAAACAGCTTGCACAATGCAGTTGGTTTTTTTCGCCAACACTTCGCCCTGCCAAGGGTTGGCTCTTTTCCGGAATTGAATGAAAGCCTGCTCTATCACCATCAGGCGAACGGGCAAATTCCGGGTTAGCAGTGATTTCTTATTCGATACGTGGTCAATGGCCTTGTCACAGACCAATTCCATTTGGTGCGGAACTTAGAAGGGTTGCCAGTACCTGGGAGTCGCATGGGACGCCTGTATTGAACAACCCAGTCGGCCTTCAACTTCCCGCTTGGGCTCAGGGATGAGCAGGCTGGACGTTCAGTGCGGGCGATTGTAGTTAGGTAGCTCTCTATAAACCACGTCTCATTCGGAAATAATTCTTCTCGGCCACGGTAACAATCCCCACCTATTATTACGCCCCGCGTTGAAACGCCCCTCAAAATCAGGGCTGTAGCACGCCACAACCCCTCAATCAGAACGCCCCTTTTTAGCGCATCCCGCCTCCCCCCGAACCCGCTTAAACGCCCAAATAAAAAGGGCTTGAGCCAATTTGCATGGAGTCTCTCCAGGCACTTTTCAACCCTCCCCCCAGCGTCAAAATACCTCAGGCATGTTACACAAAGTCATACCTTTAAAAGACCGCTTGTCAGACAAAGGCACGGCCTGCGACACGCCATCCGTGACAATATGTCGCAGTGTCGCACACCCATTTTCGACGCTCGGCTCACACCCTCTTTACATTTATGTACGGACAAAAAAACGCCCCGCACATCCAGAAGAAGAACGAGGCCGCCTGAACACAATTTAGCCGTTGCTCAGCTCGATTTGCTCCGGTTGCGATAGATGCCCAGCGGCACCAGCACGGCGGTCAGCACAAAGGCCACCAGCGCCCACTGCGCCAGCGACAGGCCGAGTACCGGCGGGTAGGGCGTTGAGCAAAAGCCGTCGACCTGAAATCCCAAAGGGAAGATCGCCGCCAGCGGCAGGCCGTCGACAATCGGCTGCAAGGCATCAAGACCGCAGCTTACTGCCGGATTGGCGAGGATATACACATGACGCGCGGCAGCAATGATGCCGCCAATGGCGCTCAGCACCACCAGCACTTCACATACCGTAAGGCTGCGCCGGCTCGGCATGGCCGCACCGATAAAAGCAAAGATGGCGATCAGCAACAGGGCATAGCGTTGCAGGATACACAGTGGGCACGGTGCTTCACCGAGCACGATCTGCATATAGAGTGCACCGCCAATCAGCGCCAGGCAGATCAGCCCGAGCAGGACCAGGAAGCGCTTCTCCCGACCCAGTTGCAACATGTCATTGGTCATCCCGCGTCCCTTAGCCTGTTTATGTGTAAGGCGTACAGTTTACACCCAGACCGGATGCCTGGATGTATCTGAACGTTACAGGGAAAGTGTCGCAGGGGGATTAATGGGGGATTAAACGATGCAACAACTTCGGCCATGCACCACCTGTGGGAGCCGGGCTTGCCCGCGATGGCATCGACATGGCCTGCCTGACAGGCCGCGTGGTCTGCATCGCGAGCAAGCCCGCTCCCACCTATCCCCGCGAATAAGCCTTAGTTCAGCTCTGCCGCCGGGCCAAAGAACTCGTAGCGGCTTTGCTGCTCCGGCACACCCAGGGCTTTGAGGTGGCGCTTGACCGCGCCCATAAAGCCTTTTGGCCCCAGGAAGTAGGCATCCAGGTCACGCTCTTGCGGCAACCATTGTGCCAGCACGTCCTCTGTTAAAAGGCCTACATGATTTGCAGATTCGCCCTGCTCGTCGTAGCAGTAAAAACGCTGCAGTTGTGGGTGCTGGGCAGCCAGTTCATCGACCCAGGTGCGGAAGGCATGTACATCGGCATTACGGGCACAGTGGATAAAATGGATCGGGCGCTTTGTCGCCAGCGCCGCTTCAAGCATCGCCAGCGTCGGGGTAATACCCACGCCACCGCTGATCAGCACCAGCGGTTTGTCGCTGTCAGTCAGGGTGAACTCGCCTGCAGGCGGGAACAGCTCCAGGGTGTCGCCCACATTCAAACGGTCATGCAGGAAGTTTGACACCACCCCACCTTTCTCGCGCTTGACGCTGATCCGGTAGCGCCCGACTTGGGCCAGTGCGGACAGGGAGTAGTTGCGGCGCACTTCTTCACCATCGATCATCATTTTCAGGCCGATATACTGGCCCGGGGCGAAATCGAGAATCGGCTGCTGGTCGACCGGGCGGAAGTAAAAGGAGGTGATTTCAGCGCTTTCTTCGACCTTGGCTGCCAGTTTGAATTCACGCCCGCCACGCCAGCCACCCGGAGCCGCCGCTTTTTCGTCGTAAATGGCCGCTTCGGCACCAATCAGGATATCGGCCAGCTGGTTATAGGCTGCGCCCCAGGCACTGAGCACTTGCGGGGTGGCGATGTCGCTGCCCAGCACTTCCTCGATGGCCCGCAACAGGCAGCTGCCGACAATCGGGTAGTGTTCGGGAAGGATTTGCAGCGCAACATGCTTGTTGATGATCCTGGCTACCAAGTCGCCCAACTGGTCGAGCTGATCGATATGCCGCGCATACATCAGCACACCGGTGGCCAGTGCCCGCGGCTGGTCGCCGCTGGCCTGGTTGGCCGGGTTGAACAATGAGCGCACTTGCGGGTATTCCGAGAGCATCATGCGATAGAAGTGTGTGATCAGCCCTTCACCGCCGCTTTCCAGCAGTGGCACGGTGGATTTTACGATGGCACGATCCTGAGCAGTAAGCATAAGGGTGACTCCTGAGCACGTAGGCTTTAACAATTACCTTTTACATATCAGTTTCCGTGCCAACTATTTAAGCCTTTAAAAACAAGTACTTAAATAATATATAGTCATTATGACTCATGCTGACTTATAGTCTTAAAGACTACACGAGGTCAAAATGACTGCAAAACTGCTGCTGACCACCCTACTGCCGCTGGTGGACGATCTGTCCCGCGACCTGCCCGAGAGCGAACGCTATCGGCGCCTGCTGCATGCCTTGCGCACACTGCTGCCCTGCGACGCCGCAGCCCTGCTGCGACTGGACGGCGAATGGCTGGTGCCGCTGGCCGTCGACGGCTTGAGCCTGGATACCTTGGGGCGACGCTTCAAAGTCAGCGAGCACCCGCGCTTTCAGGCGTTGCTCGCCAGCCCCGGGCCCACGCGCTTCCCCAGCAACTGCGAGCTGCCTGACCCCTATGATGGCCTGGTCGACGGGCTGGCCGAGCACCTGGAGGTCCACGACTGCATGGGCTGCCCGCTGTTTGTCGAAGAGCGCCCCTGGGGCCTGCTGACCCTCGACGCACTGGACTCCAAACGCTTCGAACCGGTCTCGCTGGACGACCTGCAGGCCTTTGCCAGCCTGGCCGCGGCCACGGTCAATGTGGCCCAGCGGATCGAGCGCCTGGCGTTGCGGGTTGAGGATGAACGACAAAAAGCCGAACTCTATCGACAGGCCAACGATTCGCCCAACAAGGAGCTGATTGGCCAGAGCAAGGTGCATAAACGCCTGCTTGAAGAAATCGCCCTGGTGGGTGGCAGTGACCTGACGGTCTTGATTACCGGCGAAACCGGGGTCGGCAAGGAGCTGGTGGCCCAGGCCATTCATGCCGCCTCGCCACGCGCGGACAAACCGCTGATCAGCCTCAACTGCGCGGCCCTGCCCGACACCTTGGTGGAGAGCGAGCTGTTCGGCCATGTGCGCGGCGCCTTTACCGGCGCCACCCAGGATCGACGCGGCAAGTTCGAGCTGGCCAATGGCGGTACGCTGTTTCTCGACGAGGTGGGCGAGCTGTCGCTGACCGTGCAGGCCAAGTTGCTGCGGGTGCTGCAAAGCGGGCAGTTACAGCGCTTGGGCTCGGACCAGGAACACCGGGTTGATGTGCGCCTGATCGCGGCCACCAACCGCGATCTGGCCGAAGAAGTGCGCAGCGGCCGTTACCGGGCCGACTTCTACCATCGCTTGAGCGTATACCCGCTCAGGGTGCCGGCCTTGCGTGAACGCGGCCGCGATGTGCTGTTGTTGAGCGGTTTTTTCCTGGAGCAGAACCGCTCGCGCATGGGCCTGGGCAGCTTGCGCCTGAGCCCAGACGCGCAAGCGGCGCTGGTGCAGTATTCGTGGCCGGGCAATGTTCGCGAGCTGGAGCACCTGATTGGCCGCAGCGCCCTTAAAGCGCTGGGCAATTGCAGCACGCGGCCACGTATTTTGACCCTGACGGCGGCGGATCTGGACTTGCCGACCTCCAGCGCCAGCGCTGCGGTGATCGAGCCCCAGAGCGTGCCGGACGCCATGGGCGACTTGCGCCAGGCCACCGAAAACTACCAGCGCCAATTGATCAGCGCCTGCCTCGAACGCCATCAGCACAACTGGGCCAGTGCGGCACGGGAGCTGGGGCTGGATCGGGCGAATCTGGGGCGCATGGCCAAGCGCCTGGGCCTGAAACCCTGATCCCGTAGCAGCTGCCGAGGAACGCAGGCTGCGTCCGGCGGCGCAGCCGTCGTGAAATCAGACTCTGTGGTGTGCCAGTCAAAACCGACTCTCAGGGTTTACGACGGCTACGTCGGGGTGCCGCATCACGCCGAACGCAGCCTCGCAGGCTCGGCAGCTGCTACAAGGGGATTTATGCCGGCCGGTTAAAGCCCCTCCTATTCACGCCGATAACCCTGTATCGCTCCCACCACAGAAGATTTTTATGTCATCGAACAATGCCCGCGCAGATTCACTCTCCCTCCTGCTCTTCACTCTGCGCAGCGGCAAGTTGTTGGCGATCAACCTGCTCAAGGTCAGCGAAATCATTCCCTGCCCGCCACTGACCAAAATGCCCGAATCCCACCCCAACGTGAAAGGCATCGCGGTGTTGCGCGGCGCATCACTGTCGGTGATCGACCTGAGCCGTGCCATTGGCGAGCAACCGCTGCTCGATCCCGATGGCGGCTGCCTGATCGTCACCGATGTCAGCCGTTCCAAGCAGGGGCTGCATGTGCAGGCCGTCAGCAAAATCGTGCACTGCCTGAGCACCGATATCCGTCCACCACCCTACGGCTCCGGCAAGCGCTCCTACATCACCGGCGTAACCCAGGTCGACGGCGTACTGGTACAGGTGCTGGATATCGAGAAAGTCATCCACGGCATCGCCCCGGCGAAAGTTGAAAGCACTGGCGAAACCCTCAGCAAGGAAGAGTCAAAGTTGCTGGCCAATGCCCGCATTCTGGTGGTCGATGACAGCCAGGTAGCGCTGCAGCAGTCGGTAATTACCCTGCGCAACCTGGGCCTGCACTGCCACACCGCGCGCAGCGCCAAGGAAGCCATCGAACGCTTGCTGGAGCTGCAAGGCACACCGGATCAGATCAACGTGCTGGTGTCGGATATCGAAATGTCAGAGATGGACGGCTACGCCTTTACCCGCACCGTGCGTGACACTCCGGACTTTGCCCACCTGTATGTACTGCTGCACACCTCGTTGAACAGCGCGATGAACAGCGAAAAAGCGCGTCTGGCCGGGGCCAATGCGGTGTTGACCAAGTTCTCTTCGCCGGAGCTGACCCAGTGCCTGATCCTCGCCGCGCGCACGGTGGCCGAGCAAGGTTTCTGAGCACGATGAGCGAATATTGCCTGTTACTGCGCAAGGACCTGCGCAAGCCATTGCCCGCCGCGCAGTGGCCGGAAGGCTTTAGCCTGGTGACACTTAGCGAGGCGTTAATGCAACCCGTGCATGCCCTGCTGTGCCTGGGTTACGCCGACGGCCGGGGCAGCGTCGAACCTTTGCACAGCTGGCAACACGACCTGCTGCATGACGCCGAGTACGACCCGCAGCTGTGTTTTGTCATCCTCCATGAAGGCCAGGTGATCGCGGTGGCTCAAGCCTGGACCAGCGCTTACCTCAAGGACCTGGTGGTGCACCCGCATCATCAGGGTCAGGGCCTGGGCAGCGCGCTGCTGAGCCATGTGTTCGAAGTGTTCCGCCAGCGCCATGAGGCCTGCGTCGACCTCAAGGTCATGGAACACAATCACAGGGCCCGGCGCCTTTATGAACAGCACGGCATGGCCCTGATCCGGCGCGAGGCGCTTTAGCGCCGGGTCTGCCAGAACTCCTGCGCCAGTGAGCGCAGGCTTGCAGCCAGGTCGGCCACATCCCCCGAATGGCGATGGCTTTGCTGGCCGGCATCCACCGTCACCTCGCAGGCACTGCGGATCCCGGCGATATTGCGGTTGATGTCTTCGCTAACCACACTTTGCTCCTCGACCGCGGCGGCGATCTGAACGCTCATCTCGGTAATTTTCTGCACTTGCAGGCTGATCCCGTCCAGCGCACAACTGGCCATCTGCGTTTGGTTAACGCTGTTTTGCGCATACTCACTGCTTTGCTGCATCACCTGCACCGCCGCCTGCGCGCCTTCTTGCAGGGCACTGATCATGGCCTGGATTTCACAGGTCGATTGCTGCGTACGCTGGGCCAGGCCGCGCACTTCATCGGCCACAACGGCAAAGCCACGGCCCTGGTCGCCCGCCCGTGCCGCCTCGATGGCAGCGTTGAGCGCCAGCAGGTTGGTTTGCTCGGCAATACTGCGGATCACCTCCAGCACCGAGGAAATATCGCTGCTGTGGCTTTGCAGGTGATGCACCACCTCGGTGGCCCGTTCCAGCTCCGACGCCAGGTGCTGCACCGTGCTGCGGCTTTGCATCACCAGTTGGTGGCCTTCACGGGTTTCGATCTGCACCTGGTCGGCGGTTTGCGAGGCCTGCTGGGCATGGGTTGCAACCTGCGCCACGCTGGCCGCCATTTCGTTGATGGCAGTGGCCACCTGGTCGGTCTCAAGCTGTTGATTCAAGGTGCTGGCATGGCTGCTTTGCAGGTGCTGAACCAGCTCGCCGGCATGCCCGGCCAGACGCTGCGAGGCATCGCCGATTCGCCCCACCACCGCGCCGACCTGCGCCTCCAGCATATGCAGGGCAAACTCGATCTGGCCGAATTCATCACGGCGCCCGGTATAAATCTGCTGGCTCAAAGGGTTGTCGCCCACGTCTTTGGCGCGACGGGTCAAGGCATGCAAAGGCCGCAGCATCCAGGCGATGGCTGCCGAACTCAACAGACTGCCCAGCAGCCAGATCACCAGCCCGGCCCGGGCATCGACGCTGGCCAGCAACAGCGTGCCCACGGCGCTGACGGCACCAAAGACAGCACTCACAAACAACGCCAGCTTGCCACCCAGCCCCAGGCGCAACCCCACCGGCAGCCACGGCTTGCGCCCGGCACGCAGGGCGGCGTAATGCGCCTCGGCAACCGCGACCCGCTCGGGTGCAGGCTGGGTGCGCACGGATTGGTACTCGACGGTTTCGCCGTTCTGCGTGACCGGCGTGACATAGGCGCTGACCCAATAATGGTCGCCGTTTTTACAGCGGTTTTTCACCATACCCATCCACGAACGCCCGGCCTTGAGGGTCTGCCACATATGGCTGAAGGCGGCGGCGGGCATGTCGGGGTGGCGTAGCAGATTGTGCGGGGAGCCCAGCAACTCGCTCAGTTCGTAGCCGCTGACCTGGATAAAGTCAGGGTTGGCGTAGGTGATGGTACTGTCGAGATCGGTGGTGGAGAGGATATTGGCGTCGGGGGCAAAATCAACGGATCGGCCGGTAATCGGTAGATTGATTTTCATGTCAGGCGCGCTCGGAGTGTTAGGGAAGAGTCGGCAGGGTCGTCGACTCTAAGCGCACCTATTAAGCAAATACTGATCTGGCGCATGACTAAAGGAGTTAATCAGGCCTGAACAAACACTAATGGCATATTGCCACTTTTTGGGGCGTAAAATCAGCGTTTGCCCATGGTTTTACGAGTGCCATGAGGCGGAGCGTTCGGGGTTTTATCGTGACCGCCGAGGCCGCTTTTCTGGTAGTACGCCTTGCCCTGGGACTTGGCCTTGGCAAACTCGGAAGGCTTGAACGGGAAGGTGAACGCAGGGATTACCGGTTTTTCCGGGGTATCGAGGTTCTCGGCGCTCACGTCATCAGGAGCGGTCGTTGGTGTAGGAGAAGTCATGAAAGCTCCGAAATACGGGAAATAAACAGGCCAAGTGGCGCAATGCCGCGCAGTATACCTGCGCACCCAGTATGCGTTGCACTCGCTGGTCGTAAAAAATCAATGATGTAGCAGCTGCCGAAGGAACGAGGCTGCGTTCGGCGACGGAGTCGTCGTAAAGTCATAGACCGTGGAGTTACAGATAAAACGCACACTCAGGTTTTACGACGGCTGCGCCGCCGAACGCAGCCTCGTTCCTTCGGCAGCTGCTACGAATCTCAAAACTGTCAGTAATGTCAGTTAGCCGTCACTGTACTGACCGGGTCCGCACGCTATAACCCTTATACAAGCCCTTACTCCACGCACACGGCGCTTATCCCGCATGCCCAATAAAACCAAAAAAATCTTGCTGGGCACACTGGTGCTTGCTCTTATCGGCGGCGGTATCTGGTGGTTGAACCGCCCTGCTCCCGGAAAATCAGTGGCTGGTGCACCCATACCGGTGCGGGTTGCCCATGTGCAGCAACAGGATGTACCGCGCTATATCAACGGGATTGGCGCCGTGCTGTCGCTGCACAGCGTGATTATTCGCCCGCAGATTGACGGCATCCTCACTGACATACGGGTCAAGGAAGGCCAGACGGTCAACGCGGGCGATCTGCTGGCGACACTCGATGACCGCTCAATCAAGGCCAGCCTCGATCAGGCCAGGGCCCAACTGGGGCAGAATCAGGCACAGCTGCAAGTGGCACTGGTCGACCTCAAGCGCTACCAGTTGTTAAGCGTGGACAATGGCGTGTCCAGGCAAACCCTCGACCAGCAACAAGCCCTGGTCAATCAGCTCAAGGCTTCGGCACAGGGTGACCAGGCAACCATTGCGGCAGCGCAGGTGCAGTTGTCCTATACGCAAATACAGTCTCCGGTCAGCGGGCGCGTGGGCATTCGCGCAGTGGATGCAGGCAACTTCCTGCGGGTCAGCGATGCCCAGGGGCTGTTTTCCGTGACCCAGATCGACCCCATTGCCGTGGAGTTCTCCCTGCCCCAGCAGCAATTGCCCCTGCTCCACGAACTGCTTATGGCCGAACAACCCGCCCGGGTCAAAGCCTTTATCGGCAATGCCGACAACAGCGCCACGCCACTGGGCGAGGGCCGTCTGAGCCTGATCGACAATCAGGTCTCGGCCACCACCGGTACGATCAAGGCCAAGGCCCAGTTCGATAACCCCACGCAAAGCCTGTGGCCCGGCCAGTTGGTCAATGTCGAGATCCAGACCGGCCTGCAGCGCGACGCGCTGGTAGTGCCACCGCAGGTGGTGCAGCGCGGGCTGGATAATTACTTCGTCTACCGGGTCAGCGGCGACAAGGTCGAAACCGTCCCGGTGCAACTGACATTTCAGGACACCGAGCTGAGCATCATCACCGGGGTAAACCCCGGCGATGCGCTGGTCAGCGATGGCCAGTCGCGGCTCAAGCCCGGCTCGCGGGTTGAAATCCTGAGCGAGCCAACGGCCGCCCGGGTGCAGCCATGACCCGCAGCCGCTCGCTGTCCGCCTGGTGTGTCGATCACCCGGTGGCCACCGTGCTGCTGACCTTCGCCCTGGTTCTGGTGGGGCTGATTGCCTTCCCGCGACTGCCCGTGGCGCCCTTGCCTGAAGCGGAGTTCCCGACCATCCAGGTGTCGGCGCAATTGCCCGGCGCCAGCCCGGACACCATGGCCTCATCGGTGGCCACCCCGCTGGAGGTGCAATTCAGCGCCATCCCCGGCATGACCCAGATGACCTCCAGCAGCGCCCTGGGCTCGACCACCCTGACCCTGCAATTCACCCTCAATAAAAGCATCGATACCGCCGCCCAGGAAGTACAGGCGGCGATCAACACCGCGTCCGGCAAACTGCCCAAGGACATGCCCACGCTACCGACCTGGAAGAAGGTCAACCCGGCCGACAGCCCGGTGCTGATCCTCAGCATCAGCTCGCTGCAAATGCCCGGCACCGAGCTGAGCGATTACGTTGAAACCCTGCTGGCCCGGCAAATCAGCCAGATCGACGGCGTGGGCCTGATCAATATCACCGGCCAGCAGCGCCCGGCGATCCGCGTGCAGGCCTCGGCCGACAAACTGGCCGCCATCGGCCTGACCCTCGCCGATATCCGCCTGGCCATTCAGCAAACCAGCCTCAACCTGGCCAAGGGCGCGCTGTATGGCCCGTCGAGCATCTCCACGCTGTCGACCAACGACCAGTTGTTCGACGCGGATGAATACGGCCAGTTGATCGTCTCGTACAAGGACGGCGCCCCCGTGCAGTTGCGCGACGTGGCGCGAGTCATCAACGGCTCCGAGAACGACTATGTACAGGCCTGGTCGGGCCATCAGCCAGGGCTCAACCTGGTGATTTCGCGCCAGCCGGGGGCCAATATCGTCGACACCGTGGACCGTATCCAGGCCGCCCTGCCAGGCCTGCAGGCGATGCTCCCGGCCTCGGTCGAGGTCACGGTGCTGAGCGACCGCACCAAAACCATCCGCGCCTCCCTGCATGAAGTGGAAATCACCCTGCTGATCGCCGTGCTGCTGGTGATTGCGGTGATGGCGCTGTTCTTGCGCCAGTGGTCAGCCACCCTGATCGTGTCGGCAGTGCTTGGTGTATCGCTGATCGCCAGCTTCGCACTGATGTATGTGCTGGGCTTCAGCCTCAATAACCTGACGCTGGTGGCGATTGTGGTGGCCGTTGGGTTTGTGGTCGACGATGCCATCGTGGTGGTGGAGAACATCCACCGCCACCTGGAGGCTGGCGAAAGCATGCGCGACGCGGCGATAAAGGGCGCCAGCGAGATCGGCTTTACCGTGGTGTCCATCAGCTTCTCGCTGGTGGCGGCATTTATCCCGCTGCTGTTTATGGGAGGGGTGGTCGGGCGGCTGTTCAAGGAGTTCGCCCTGACGGCAACCTCGACCATCATGATTTCGGTTGTGGTATCACTGACCCTGGCGCCGACCCTGGCCGCGCTGTTTATGCGCGCACCGGTACACCAGCCTGATGCCAAACCGGGCTTTGGCGAGCGTCTGCTGGCCCTGTATGACAAGGGCCTGAAGCGGGCCCTGGCGCACCAGCGGCTGATGCTGGGGATTTTCGCCGTGACCCTGGGCATGGCCATCGCCGGTTATGTGCTGATCCCCAAGGGGTTCTTTCCGGTGCAGGACACCGGCTTTGTGCTCGGCACCACCGAGGCGGCTTCGGATATCTCGTTCCCGGACATGACGCAAAAGCATCTGGCGCTGGCCGGGATCATCGGCAACGACCCGGCCGTGCAGGCGTTCTCCCATGCCGTGGGCGTGACCGGCAGCAACCAGACCATCGCCAACGGCCGCTTCTGGATTGCCCTCAAGGACCGTGGCGAGCGCGATGTGTCGGCCAGCGAGTTTATCGATCGCATCCGCCCGCAACTGGCCAGGGTCCCCGGCATCGTTCTGTACCTGCGCGCGGGCCAGGACATCAACCTCAGCTCCGGCCCCAGCCGCAGCCAGTATCAATATGTGCTCAAGAGCAACGACGGGCCGACGCTCACCACCTGGACCCAGCGCCTGACCGAAAAACTGCGCGCCAACCCGGCCTTTCGCGACCTTTCCAACGACCTGCAACTGGGCGGCAGCATCACCCATATCAGCATCGACCGTAATGCAGCGGCCCGCTTCGGCCTGACGGCCACCGATGTCGACGAGGCGCTGTACGACGCCTTCGGCCAGCGTCAGGTCAATGAGTTCCAGACCGAGACCAACCAGTACAACGTGATCCTGGAAGTCGACGCGCAGCAGCGCGGCAAGGCCGAGAGCCTCAATTACTTCTACCTGCGCTCGCCGCTGACCGGGGATATGGTGCCGTTGTCAGCCGTGGCCAAGGTCGATGCGCCCGTCAGCGGGCCGTTGTCGATCAGCCATGACGGCATGTTCCCGGCCGCCAACCTGTCGTTCAACCTCGCGCCCGGCGTGGCCCTGGGCGATGCGGTGCTGATGCTCGATCAGGCGAAAAACGATATCGGCATGCCGAGCACCATCAGCGGCAATTTCCAGGGCGCGGCCCAGGCATTTCAAAGTTCGCTGGCCAGCCAGCCGTGGCTGATCCTCGCGGCGCTGGTGGCGGTGTACATCATTCTGGGGGTGCTGTACGAGAGTTTCGTGCACCCGCTGACGATCATCTCCACCCTGCCTTCGGCCGGGCTTGGCGCGCTGCTGATGCTGTGGATATGTGGCCAGGACTTTTCGATCATGGCGCTGATCGGGCTGGTATTGCTGATCGGTATCGTCAAGAAAAACGGCATCCTGATGATCGACTTTGCCCTCGATGCCCAGCGCACCCGTGGCCTGAGTCCCGAAGAGGCCATCTATCAGGCGTGCCTTACACGGTTTCGGCCGATCATCATGACCACCCTGGCTGCCCTGCTCGGCGCCTTGCCGCTGATGCTCGGCTACGGCACCGGCGCCGAACTGCGCCAGCCCCTGGGGATTGCCGTGGTCGGCGGGCTGCTGGTGAGCCAGGCGCTGACGCTGTTTACCACGCCGGTCATATACTTGTGGCTTGAGCGACTGTTCCATCGCTCCAAACCGATCACTGAGGCGGGTCATGCGCGTTCTGATTATTGAAGATGAAGAAAAAACCGCCGATTACCTGCACCGCGGGCTGACCGAGCAAGGCTATACGGTGGATGTGGCCCGCGATGGCATCGAGGGGCTGCACCTGGCGATGGAGAGTGATTACGCGGTGATCGTGCTCGATGTCATGCTCCCGGGGCTCGACGGCTTTGGCGTGCTGCGGGCCTTGCGGGCGCGCAAGCAAACCCCGGTGATCATGCTCACCGCCCGTGAGCGGGTCGAAGACCGTATTCGCGGGCTGCGTGAAGGTGCCGACGATTACCTGGGCAAACCGTTTTCGTTTCTCGAACTGGTCGCCCGCCTGCAAGCCCTGACCCGCCGCAGCGGCGGCCACGAGCCGGTGCAAGTGAGCGTCGACGACCTGTGGATAGATTTGATCAGCCGCAAGGCCACCCGCGCTGGCGCCCGCCTGGACCTGACCGCCAAGGAGTTCTCGCTGCTAAGTGTGCTGGCGCGGCGCCAGGGTGAAATCCTGTCCAAGACCGCCATTGCCGAGATGGTCTGGGATATCAACTTCGACAGCGACGCCAACGTGGTCGAAGTGGCGATCAAGCGCTTGCGCGCCAAACTCGACGGGCCATTCGAGCACAAGCTGCTGCACACCATTCGCGGCATGGGCTATGTGCTGGAGCGGCGCAGTGTTTAAGCGATTCACGGCCTTGAACTCCATCGCCCTGCGTTTGAGTGCGATGTTCGCCCTGGTGGCGTTGCTGGTGTTTGTATTGATCGGCGGGGCGCTGTACCAGCAGGTCGACAAAAGCATCGGCCGCCTGCCTGAAGCGGAGCTGGATGCCCGCTACAGCGTGCTTGAGTCATCTATCAACCGCTACGGCAACCCCGAGCACTGGGCCAAGATGAGCGCCAAGCTCAAACTGCTCAGCGAGGAAGACAAACGCATCCGCTTTTGGGCGATCAGTTCAGACCCGGCTTATGAGTACGGTAACCCCGAGGCCGCCGTGCGCAAATTTGCCCAAGGGCCAGTGGGCGTGCGCGACTTGCGCCTGCCCGGCGAGGCTTATCCGTTCAAGGTACTGAGCAGCGAAATACCCGCCAGGGAACAGCGCCCGGCCCTGCGCTTTCTGATTGCCATCGATACCCAGACCTTTCGCCAGACCCAGCATCACCTGCTGATTGCGCTGGTCAGCCTGGCGAGCATCGGCGTGCTGCTGGCCTCATTGCTCGGCTACTGGGTGGCGCGCATCGGTCTCAAGCCACTGGTCAAGCTGTCTGAGGCCGCACAAAAACTGGCACCGCCGCACTTGTCCGGGCGCTTGCACCTGGCGCCCCTGGCGCCGGAGCTGGACCAACTGGTCAGCGCCTTCAACTCGACCCTGGACCGCGTGGAGCAGGCCTGGACCCGGCTGGAGTCGTTCAATGCCGACGTGGCCCATGAACTGCGCTCACCACTGACCAACCTCATCGGCCAGACCCAGGTGGCGCTGACCCGAGGGCGTTCGGCCGAGCATTACTTTGAGGTGCTGCAATCCAACCTTGAAGAGCTGGAACGGCTACGCAACATCATCAACGACATGCTGTTCCTGGCGAGCGCCGACCAGGGCAGCAAGGCCAGCAAACTGACCAGCGCGTCCCTGGCTGACGAAGTGGCGACGACCCTGGAATACCTGGAGTTCATTCTTGAGGACGCCCGGGTTGTGGTGCAGGTCAGCGGCGATGCGCGGGTCAATATCGAAAAAGCCCACCTGCGCCGGGCGTTGATCAACCTGCTGAACAATGCCGTGCAGCACACCGAGGCCGGTGAAACGATCGAAGTCCTGATCGAGCAAACCGCCGGGCAGGCCGCGATCAGCGTCAGTAACCCGGGGCAGCCGATTGCCGGGGAGCACTTGCCGCGCTTGTTCGAGCGTTTCTACCGGGTCGACGCCGCCCGCCGCAACAGCGGCGCCAACCACGGGCTGGGGCTGGCCATCGTCAAGGCGATTGCACAGATGCATGGCGGCGAGGTGTTTGTACGCAGCGCCGGCGGGCGCAATACGTTCGGGTTGTATTTGCCGACGTGACCTGTAGCCCTGTAGCCCTGTAGCAGCTGCCGAGGAACGCAGGCTGCGTCCGGCGGCGAAGCCGTCGTAAGGTCAGACTCCACGTTTTTCCTGAAAAAACGTGCATTCAGGATTTACGAGCGCTTCGCACTCGAACGCAGCCTCGTTCCTTCGGCAGCTGCTACAACGCTCTAGCTCGCGCCCTTCGCATTTAATACGTTCGGGTTGTATTTGCCGACGTGACCTGTAGCCCTGTAGCCCTGTAGCAGCTGCCGAGGAACGCAGGCTGCGATCGGCGGCGAAGCCGTCGTAAGGTCAGACTCCACGTTTTTCCTGAAAAAACGTGCATTCAGGATTTACGAGCGCTTCGCACTCGAACGCAGCCTCGTTCCTTCGGCAGCTGTTACAACGCTCTAGCTCGCGCCCTTCGCATTTAATACGTTCGGGTTGTATTTGCCGACGTGACCTGTAGCCCTGTAGCAGCTGCCGAGGAACGAAGGCTGCGTCCGGCGGCGAAGCCGTCGTAAGGTCAGACTCCACGTTTTTCCTGAAAAAACGTGCATTCAGGATTTACGAGCGCTTCGCACTCGAACGCAGCCTCGTTCCTTCGGCAGCTGCTACAACGCTCTAGCTCGCGCCCTTCGCATTTGTTACCCAAAACGCAAAAGTCCTTGTCGAAAACATGGCTTTTTCGCCCCCGCCCGGGGCTATAGATTTAACCCATCACACAGCACTTGCTAAGCAAGAAGGTCTTTGAAATGTCCAGCAGTATGGGTATGGCTAGCGTTTTCGTTTTGTCGTCTTTGTTGTTGTCGCCCCTGGCCATGGCGGAAGAATCCCCTGCCTTTGTCGCACAAAATGCGGCCCGCGCAGCCACATTTGAACAGCATCAGGCAGAGCTGACAGCACGTCATCAAAACGACGCAAAACCGCAGCCTGAACAGGCCAAAGCCAGCGTCAGCGATGATGTCCAGGACAGCTGATCGCACTCCCGCAGACTTCCCGACCCAGTCAGTCACGGCCTACACATGTGACTGATTGTTTCAAAAGCCGCTATCATAGCGGCTTTTTTTTGTTTTAAAAAAACATGCCCGGCACTGGCATGCCTTCAAACAAGAACAGAATTTACAAAGAAAATAAAAACTGCCGCCACTCTCAAGGAGCAACAAACTGGTGAAGACATCACTCAAATTCAGTCCGTTATTCATTGCCCTGGCTGCAACGATCCCAACCTTCGCCCACGCCGATGACGACGCTACCCAAGACGGTTTTGTCGAAGGTTCCAGCCTCAAGATTCACGCCCGCAACTACTATATGAACCACGATATCCGCAGCCCCCATGCCGATGACAGCAAGGAATGGGGCCAGGGCTTTATCGGCAAGTTCGAGTCGGGCTTCACCCAGGGCACCGTTGGCTTCGGCCTGGATGCCTATGGCCTGCTCGGGCTCAAGCTCGATGGCGGCGGCGGCACCGATGGCAGCAGCATCCTGCCGGTCAGCGATGGCAACGGCAAAGCGCCCACTGCCTTCTCGTCTGCCGGTGCCGCACTGAAAATGCGCGCCTTCGATACCGTGCTTAAAGCCGGTGACATGTTCCTCACCAACCCCGTGATCGCCGGCGGTGAAACCCGCATGCTGCCGCAGACCTTTCGCGGTGTCAGCCTGACCAACACCAGCTTCGAGGGCTGGATGTTCGAAGGCGGCCAGGTCAGTTTCGACAAGCCCTACAACCAGAGCGGCATGCGTCGCCTGACCACCACCTACGGTGACCTGGGCGACCAGAGCAGCAAGCACATCACCTGGGCTGGCGCGTCCTGGAGCGGCGTACCGGAAATCACCAGCAACCTGTACGCAGCCCAGTTGCAGGACATCTGGAACCAGTACTACTACGACTTCGACTACACCCATACGCTGAGCGAGGGCGTCACCCTCAACCCCGGCCTGCACTTCTATCACACCCAGGACACCGGCAAGGCGCTGCTGGGCGATATCGACAACAACACCTTCAGCCTGCACCTGGCCCTGGGCATCGACGGCCACAAGGTGACGGCGGTGTACCAGCGGGTCAACGGCAATACGCCCTTTGACTATATCTATCAGGGCGACAGCGTTTACCTGGACAACTCGCAGCAGTACTCGGACTTCAACGGCCCCAACGAGCGTTCCTGGAAGCTGCAATACGAGTATGACTTTGCCGGCCTCGGCATCGCCGGCCTCACAGCCAGTGCGTCGTACTCACGCGGTGAGCTGGACCTGACCAAGGCTGATCCCAACAGCATCGGCTACAGCAACTGGTACAACCCCGAAGGCAAGAACGCCCATCACTGGGAACGTGACCTGGGGCTCAAATACGTGATTCAGGAAGGCAAGGCCAAGGACCTGGCTGTGACCCTGCGCTGGGCCACCAACCGCGGCAACACCGCGTACCAGAGCGTGGATAACGATGTTGATGAGTACCGGGTAATCGTCGACTATCCTATTGATGTGTTCTAATCCATGACCAAAGGGCCAGCTTTTAAGCTGGCCTTTTTATATGATTGCATTCATTTTATGGGGCCGCACCCAGGGCGACAGCGAGCATGGCCATCAAGCATATCTTGCGCAATAACGTGCTCACCCTACGCCTGCTGATCGGCGCTACAACCGTTTCAATCATTGCCATTCTGAGCATCGTCAGCTTCCTGCTGGTGCGCGAACACCGCACCGCCGAACTGGCCGCCATCCGCACCTCACTCAATATCGTGCAACTGGTCGGGCGTGATGTCCAAAACACCGTCGATCTCTACGACTCGGCGCTGAACACACTGATCGACGTATCAAAACGCAGTGACCTGAGCAGTGTCTCCCAGCCGCTGCAACACATGCTGTTGTTCGACAAAGCCGAACAGACCCCGGCCAATGGCGGTTTTTACCTGCTCAATGACCAGGGCGACCTGGTGGCCGACTCCCGCACACTAGCCCCCCCCAAAGTCAACTACAGCCACTGGCCAAGTTTTGTGGAACACCGTGACTCCACCAGCGACAACCTGTTTATCTCCCACCCTTTTGACTCGGCCGAAAACCAGGGCATGTGCTGCATCAGCTTCAGCCGGCGGATCTCCGGCCCCGATGGCAGGTTTCTCGGCGTGGCGGTGGCCCAGATGAAGCTGGACTATTTCAAGACCCTGTTCCAGCGACTGGTCCTGGAACCCCACGGCTTTATCCGGTTGATCAGCACCGATGGCACACCACTGACCCAGCACCCCGAACCGGACGCCGCCGACGCGCACACCAACCTGAGCAACAACCCCGTGTTTATCCGCTTCCTGCAGGAACACAGGGGCAGTTTTATCGCCCTCTCCAGCATTGATGACGAAGAGCGGCTGTACAACTTCTCCGAGGTCGGTGACCTGCCTTTGATTGTGGTGGTCTCACTGGCCACTGACGATGTATTCAGCGCATGGAGGCGCAACGCAATTTTGGTCGGTATCGGTACGCTGTTGTTATGTGGCGCCCTGCTGATGCTCACCTGGTTGCTGGGCCGTGAATTGCATTTGCGCCAACGTGCCGAACGCCAGCTCGAGGCGCTGGCAACCACCGACCCGCTGACCGGGCTGGCCAACCGACGCAAGCTGGACCAGACCCTGGAACAGGAATGGCGACGGGCACAGCGCTCAGGCAAACCGCTGTCGCTGATCATGTTCGACATTGACCACTTCAAGAACTTCAACGACACCTATGGTCATCAGGACGGGGACGAGGCCCTGAAGCGTGTGGCGCAGACAATCCGGCACTGTATGCACCGCTCCACCGATCTGGCGGCCCGTTATGGTGGCGAAGAGTTTGCGGTCGTGCTGAGCGATACCGATGCCAGTGGCGCGTATAACCTGGCGCAGAGTATTCGCCAGGCAGTCGAGCAACTGGAACCATTGACGCCCACCCATCGCCGGCTCACCACCAGCATGGGAGTCAGTACCCGCCAGGTGAAACCTGGCGACCAGCTTGCAGGCTTGATCAACAGCGCCGATCAGGCCCTGTATCAAGCCAAGAAGGCCGGGCGCAATTGCGTCATCAGTGCCCCGGAGTTGTCTTGAGTGAGTATCCGCCTTGAATGAAAGGCCCGTTGTGCATGGTTTTTTCTTCAGAGGGTCAAGCCATTAAATATCATCTGCGCACACCGGTTATCACCCGCCGCATGCTGGTCTGGGCCAGCGCCTTGTCGGTGGTCACGATCCTGAGCATCGTCGGCTACCTGCTGGTCAGGGAGTATCGCAATACCGAAGATGATGCGGCGCGCTCTGCGTTGAATATCGTGCAACTGATCAGCCGTGATATCCGCAATACCCTGTCCACCTATGATTCAGCGCTCAACAGCCTGGTCAGCCTGGTGCAAAGCCAGGCGCTGGCCTCGCTTTCGCCGCAGACGCAACAGCCCTTGCTGTTCGACAGAGCCGCCGAGGCGCCGCCCAATGCCGGCTTTTTTGTGCTGGATGCCGAAGGCAAGGTGATTGCCGGCTCACGCCCGGTCGTGCCCCTGCTCGACAACGCTCGCCAGCAGCCCTGGTTCAAGGTTCACCTCAAGGCGCAAAGCGAAGGCATCTTTATCAGCCGCCCCCTGCCTGCCAGCGACACCCCCAATGACTGGACCCTGGTGCTCAGCCGCAGGATCACCGCCCCCGACGGCAAGTTTGGCGGCGTCGCCGTGGCCCTGATGAAGCTGAGTTACTTTCACAACCTGTTTCGCGGCCTGGACCTGGGACCTACCGGCAATATCAGCCTGGTCAGCACCGAAGGCATCATGCTGGTCCAGTACCCGGCCACCACCATGTTCTATACCGGCCAGGACCTGGGGCACACGCCGATCTTCCTGCGCTTTTTAACCGAGCGCTACGGCAGCTTTACCGCCGTATCCGGCATCTATCACCTGCAGCGCCTGTACAACTTTGCCCAGGTCAGCGAGCTGCCGCTGCTGGTGGTGGTGGCCTTGTCCACCGAGCATATTTTCAGCAACTGGCGGCACACCGCCCTGTTGATCGGCAGCGCAACCCTGCTGCTGTGCCTGGGCTTGCTGTGGCTGACCTGGCTGCTGGTGCGCGAACTGCGCCTGCGCCTGCGCGCCGAAGGCGAACTCGCCGCCCTGGCCGCCACCGACCCGCTGACCGGGCTGGCCAACCGACGCATGCTGGACAAGACCCTGGATCTGGAATGGCGCCGCGCACAGCGCTCGGGGGCGCCGCTGTCACTGATCATGATCGATATCGACCACTTCAAGGCCTTCAATGACAACTACGGCCACCAGGCCGGGGATGAAGCCCTGCGCCAGGTTGCACAGACCATCAAGGCCAATGTGCGCCGCCCGGCAGACCTGGCGGCGCGCTATGGCGGTGAAGAGTTTGCAGTGGTGCTGACCGAAACCGACGCGGCGGGCACGCGCCTGCTCGCCGAGAAAATTCGCGTCGCGGTCGAGCAGATGGAGCCCGCCAACCCCGACACCCCGAAACTGACCATCAGCCTGGGTGCCTGCACCCGCTACGCCAAACCCGGTGACGATCAGGAGCAACTGCTCAGAACCGCCGACAAGGCGCTCTACCAGGCGAAAAAACGCGGGCGCAACCGGGTCATGGACATCAATGAAACCGGGGTCAATGCCCTGATACCCAAACCCGCGCCATAAAAAAAGGCCACCCGAGGGTGGCCTTCAAAAACTAGAGAAAGAAGTTTTACTTAAACTGCCGCAACCGGACGCATGTACGAAATCGGTGCAGTGCTGGCATCTTCAAAGGTCACGACTTCCCATGCATCAGTCTCTTCAAGCAGCTTGCGAATCAGCTGGTTGTTCAGAGCATGGCCAGACTTGAAGCCCTTGAATTCACCGATCAGGCTATTGCCCAACAGGTAAAGGTCGCCAATTGCGTCGAGGATCTTGTGCTTCACGAATTCGTCTTCATAGCGAAGGCCGTCTTCGTTCAGTACACCATCCGCGTCGACCACGATGGCGTTTTCCACGCTACCGCCGAGTGCGAGGTTGTGCTTGCGCAGGTACTCGATATCACTCATAAAACCAAAGGTGCGTGCGCGGCTGACTTCTTTTACAAACGAAGTGCTGGAAAAATCCACGGTTGCACTTTGGGTGCGGTTACGGAAAACCGGGTGATCGAAATCGATCTCGAAGCTCACTTTGAACCCTTCGAAAGGGACGAAAGTGGCGCGCTTGTCGCCATCTTCCACTGTCACTTCACGCAGGATGCGGATGAACTTCTTCGGCGCGTCCTGTTCTTCCAGGCCGGCAGATTGAATCAAGAACACGAAAGGTCCGGCGCTACCGTCCATAATCGGGACTTCAGACGCGGAGAGTTCGACGTAGGCGTTATCGATCCCCAGGCCAGCCATGGCCGAGAGCAGGTGCTCTACCGTGTCTACTTTTACGTCGCCGTTGACCAACGTGGTCGACATCGTTGTCTCGCCGACGTTTTCCGCGCGCGCAGGGATCTGCACAACAGGGTCAAGGTCTGCACGACAAAACACGATGCCGGTGTCCACAGGCGCAGGCTTGAGGGTCAGGTAGACCTTCTCACCGGAGTGCAGGCCGACACCTGTGGCACGGATAATATTTTTCAGGGTGCGTTGTTTAATCATGGCATTGGCCGCTTCAGCGCAAATTGCGAACTGGTATCAACAAAGGCTGGCGATAATAGCAGACCGAGCCTTTGCTGAATACCAATCACCTTAATCCCCCTGATTGATTTCATTAATCAGCCTGACGACGCAGGAAAGCCGGGATGTCCAGGTAATCCAGATCGTCTTGCGGGTTGAGCTTGGCAGCGGTCGTCGCGCCTTGCTGGGCCTGATTACGCATCACAGTCGGGCGGTCCAGATCACGGTAGTTGACCACCGGTTGTTCCTGACGCTCGGTACGCGCTTCCTGACGAACAGGGGCGCTGTGTGCCGAAGAAGCTGCGTAGGAAGCTTGCAGGGTGTTGTCGACAACCTTGACCGGCTTCTCGATTTTTGCACCCAGACCAGTAGCAACCACGGTGACATGCAGCTCGTCGCGCATGTCCGGGTCGATAACAGTACCGACTTTAACCATCGCGTGCTCCGAAGCGAAGGCTTCGATGATGCTACCCACGTCGGAGTACTCACCCAGGGACAGGTCAGGGCCGGCGGTGATGTTCACCAGGATGCCGCGAGCGCCTTCCAGGTTCACGTCTTCGAGCAACGGGTTGCGGATGGCCGCTTCGGTCGCTTCGCGAGCACGGTTCGGACCGCTGGCGCAGCCAGTGCCCATCATCGCCATGCCCATTTCGCTCATCACGGTGCGCACGTCGGCAAAGTCGACGTTGATCATGCCCGGACGCTTGATGATGTCGGAGATACCGCGAACGGCACCGGCCAGTACGTCATCGGCCTTGGCGAACGCAGACAGCAGGCTCGCGTCTTTACCCAGGATGGTGAGCAGTTTTTCGTTCGGAATCGTGATCAACGAATCGACGCTTTCGGACAGCAGACGAATACCTTCGTCAGCGATCTGCATGCGCTTGCGACCTTCGAACGGGAACGGACGGGTCACCACCGCAACGGTGAGGATGCCCATTTCCTTGGCCACTTCAGCAATGATCGGCGCAGCACCGGTACCGGTACCACCGCCCATGCCCGTGGTGATGAACACCATGTTGGTGCCCTGCAACACTTCAGCGATGCGCTCGCGGTCTTCCAGGGCAGCCTGACGACCGACCTCAGGGTTCGCGCCGGCACCCAGGCCCTTGGTCACGCCAGTGCCCAGTTGCAGGATGGTCCGCGCACCAATGCTTTTGAGCGCTTGTGCGTCAGTGTTGGCGCAGATGAATTCCACGCCTTCGATGTTGCTCTTAACCATGTGGTTAACAGCATTGCCACCGCCACCACCAACACCGATAACTTTAATTACCGGGCTTTGCGGGATGTTGTCTACGAGTTCGAACATGGTCCCTCTCCTTTCAGTTCTCTAGTTTTTTTCGCCTACTTCTACTGCTTTGAATCTGTTTACAGCTCAAGCTTTAAAAGTTGCCCTGCACCCAGCGCTTGAGGCGCTCAAGCACAGGGGCTTTTTGTTCGTCACTGCTGTAGTTGTCGCGGTTGCTGATACCCGATATGGAGATACCGTCTGACTGCTTTTGCAGCCCGTACAGCAACAAGCCCACAGCGGTGGAGTAAATCGGATTGCGCACAACGTCGGTCAAGCCCTTGAAGCTGTGCGGCACGCCCAGACGCACCGGCATGTGGAAGATCTCTTCGGCCAGTTCGACCGCGCCTTCCATCTTTGAAGTACCACCGGTCAACACGATGCCCGCCGGGATCAGGTCTTCGTAACCGCTGCGACGCAGCTCGGCCTGAATCAGGGTGAACAGCTCGTCGTAACGCGGCTCGACCACTTCGGCCAGGGCCTGACGGGACAGTTCACGTGGTGGACGATCGCCCACGCTTGGCACCTTGATGGTTTCGCCGGCGCCAGCCAGCTTGGCCAGTGCACAGGCGTAACGAATCTTGATTTCTTCGGCATATTGGGTCGGTGTACGCAGCGCCATCGCGATGTCGTTGGTCACCTGGTCACCCGCAATCGGGATCACCGCCGTGTGGCGAATCGCGCCTTCGGTGAAGATCGCGATGTCGGTGGTACCGCCGCCGATATCCACCAGGCACACGCCCAGTTCTTTTTCGTCATCGGTCAGCACCGAGTAGGCCGACGCCAGTTGCTCGAGGATGATGTCGTCCACCTCAAGGCCACAGCGGCGCACGCACTTCTCGATGTTCTGGGCAGCATTCACGGCGCAGGTCACAACGTGGACCTTGGCTTCCAGACGCACGCCCGACATGCCCAGTGGCTCACGCACGCCTTCCTGGTTGTCGATTACATAGTCCTGGGCCAGGGTGTGCAGCACACGCTGGTCAGCCGGGATCGCAACAGCCTGAGCCGCGTCGAGCACGCGCTCAAGGTCGGCGGTGCTGACTTCACGATCACGAATCGCCACGATGCCGTGGGAATTCAGGCTGCGGATGTGGTTGCCGGCCACGCCGACAAACGCCGAGTGAATCCGGCAACCGGCCATCAGCTGCGCTTCTTCGATAGCGCGCTGGATCGATTGCACGGTGGACTCGATGTTCACCACCACGCCTTTCTTCAGGCCCCGGGACGGATGCGTGCCAATACCGACGATTTCGATCGTACCGTCTTCACCGACCTCGCCCACCAGCGCCACCACCTTGGAGGTGCCGATATCGAGACCGACGATCATTTTTCCGCTTTGCACGTTTGCCATGGGTCCTGCCTCTTCTTAATTCTTCGCGACAGCGGGTTGGGCTATCGTGGGTGCCACAGGTTCCCGCCAGCCGACGGCCAATCCGTTGGCATAACGCAAATCGATGCGCGCTATGTTTGTAATCTGTTCTTTCAGCGTTTTTTCATAGATGGCTATGAAGCGACGCATTTTTTCTACCAGGTGATCGCGCCCCAACAGCAGCTCGATCCCAGGCCCTGCACTGCCGGCTCCGGTGGTCAGGAACCAGCTGCCGCGCTCACGCAATTCCAGCCGGACTATGGAAAAGCCCATCGGACGCAGCATCTGGCTCAACACCTGATACTGCTGCATCACCTGCTGCTGGGCCCGTTGTGGACCAAACAGCTGCGGCAAGTGTTCGTAGTTGGCCAGCTCACGCGGGGTGAACGCCTGGCCCTGGTTGTTGAGCAGGGCTTCATCACCCCAGCGCGCCACCGGCAGTTGCTCCTCAAGACGGATCACCACCTGATCGGGCCACACACGGCGTACTTCGGCGTGGGCGATCCAGGGCATCTGCTCAAGCTCGGTGCGCATGCCAGCCAGGTCCACCGTGAAGAAGCTCGCTCCCACATAAGGAGCAATACGCTGTTGCACGGCTTGCTGGCTGATATAGGTCAAGTCACCCTGCACATTGACATTGGTGATCGGCCGATCCGCATACGGCATCAAACGCTGCGCACCTTCGTAGGTGCCATACCCCAGTGCCACCAACAGCACCGGCCAGAACAGAGCTTTCAAAAAGCCGAAATTGGCTTTTGGCAAACGCACCGACATCGGTTCTTTCGCCACCATCCGGCTGGCGCCACGCGGCACCGGCTTGCGGCCGGGAGCAGGTGGTTGATGACGAAGCGATGCACCTTGCATGGACTTAACCCCGCGCCTCTAAACTGGCCGCCAGAATCGACAGCACCAGCTGTTGGAAATCCAGACCCGCCGCCTTGGCCGCCATCGGCACCAGGCTGTGATCGGTCATGCCCGGCGCGGTGTTGACTTCCAGCAGCCAGAACTGGCCTGCGGTGTCCTGCATCACGTCCAGACGGCCCCAACCGGCAATGCCGATCGCCTCGCAGGCTTTCGCCGTGAGGTCCATGAGCTCCTGTTCCTTGGCACTGTCGAGGCCGCACGGGATCCGATACTGGGTATCGTTGGCCACGTACTTGGCGTCGTAGTCGTAAAAGCTGTGGGGCGTACCCAGGGCAATCGGCGGCAATACCTGGTCACGCAGGGTGGCGATGGTGAACTCGGGACCGGTGATCCATTGCTCAACCAACACTTGCGAGTCGTACTTGCTGGCATCGGCCCACGCGACGATCAACTCGTCCACGTTACTCACTTTGGCCATACCGATACTTGAACCTTCATGAGCCGGTTTGACGATCAAAGGGAAGCTCAGTTCCTTGGCCGCAGAAATACAATCGGCTTCGCTGCTCAGCACCGCGTGACGTGGCGTTGGAATACCCAGGCTGTGCCACACCTGTTTGGTGCGCAACTTGTCCATGGCCAGCGCCGAAGCGAGGATGCCGCTGCCGGTGTAGGGGATGCCCAGGCATTCCAGCAGGCCTTGCATGCTGCCGTCTTCGCCGCCACGGCCGTGCAGGATGATAAATGCACGGTCGATTTTTTCGCTGGTGATGCGGGTGATGAAGTCATCACCCACGTCAATGCCGAACGCATCCACACCTGCGCTTTGCAACGCGCCCAGCACGGCGTTGCCTGACTTCAGCGAGACTTCACGCTCAGCGCTTTTGCCGCCGAACAGCACGGCCACGCGGCCAAAATCGGCAGGGGCAATGGTCGAGAACAGATTGGCGTAGGCAGCAGTCATTTCAACGTTCCTTCACTGGTAGCGGCAACAGCGCCGGCGAACAGCGGGCTCTTGATAAGTTGTGGTGCCAGACGGCCGATATCGCCCGCCCCTTGGCACAACAGAATGTCGCCAGCACGCAGCAGCGGCTTGACGATCGGCGCCAGCTCAACGCCGCGCTCGATGTAGATCGGGTCCAGCTGACCGCGCTGGCGGATGCTGTGGCACAGCTGGCGGCTGTCGGCACCCGGGATTGGCTCTTCGCCAGCCGGGTAGACTTCCATCAACAGCAGGACGTTGGCGTCGGCCAGTACCTGCACGAAATCGTCGTACAGGTCACGGGTACGGCTGAAACGGTGCGGCTGGTACACCATCACCAGGCGGCGCTCCGGCCAGCCACCGCGCACGGCCTTGATCACGGCCGCGACTTCGGTCGGGTGGTGACCGTAGTCGTCGACCAGCATCACGCTGCCGCCCTCAACTGGCAGCTCGCCATAAACCTGGAAGCGTCGGCCCACACCTTCAAAGCCCGACAAGCCCTGAACGATGGCTTCATCGCTGATGCCTTCATCGGAAGCAATGCAGATGGTGGCCAGGGCATTGAGGACGTTGTGGTTGCCCGGCATGTTGACCGACACATCCAGCGGCTCGCGCTCCGGGCGCAACACGGTGAAGAAGGTTTGCATGCCCTGCTGGCGCACATTGATTGCACGCACGTCAGCGTTTTCGCTGAAGCCGTAGGTCACGGTCGGGCGCTTGACCAGCGGCAGGATTTCACGCACCACCGGATCATCCAGGCACAGCACGGCCAGACCGTAGAACGGCAGGTTGTGCAGGAACTCGACAAAGGTCTTCTTCAGTTTGTTGAAGTCGCCTTCGTAGGTCGCCATATGGTCGGCGTCAATGTTGGTGACCACCGCAACCATCGGCTGCAGGTGCAGGAAGCTGGCATCGCTCTCATCTGCTTCGGCAATCAGGTAACGGCTGGTGCCCAGCTGTGCATTGGTACCGGCTGCATTCAGGCGGCCACCGATCACGAACGTCGGGTCCAGGCCACCGGCCGCGAACACCGAAGCCAAGAGGCTGGTGGTGGTGGTTTTGCCGTGGGTACCAGCAACGGCGATACCGTGGCGGTAGCGCATCAGCTCGGCCAACATCTCGGCGCGTGGCACCACTGGAATACGACGTTCCAGGGCATTGGCCACTTCGGGGTTAGAGGTGTTCACGGCACTCGACACCACCAGCACATCGGCGTTGGCGGCGTTCTCGGCACGGTGGCCGATAAAGATGTGCGCACCGAACGATTCAAGGCGCTCGGTCACCGGCGATGCATTCAGGTCCGAACCCGAGACTTCATAGCCCAGGTTGAGCAACACTTCGGCGATACCGCACATGCCCACGCCGCCGATACCGACGAAGTGGATGCGACGGATGCGGCGCATTTCCGGTTGTGGCATAGCTTTTTGATTCTCAACCATTGGCCACCTCCAGGCAGATATCTACAACGTTGCGGGTCGCATCGGGTTTGGCCAGGCGGCGGGCATTGGCCGCCATGCTGTTGAGTCGTTCCGGTTGCATCAAAACCTCTGTCAGGCGTGCAGCCAGTTCGGCTGCGCCAGTTGTCGCTTGTGGCATCAGGAAGGCGGCGCCCTCGCGTGCCAAAAAGTCGGCGTTACGGCTCTGATGGTCATCAATCGCGTGGGGCAATGGCACCAGCAGCGATGGCAGACCGGCCGCAGCCAGTTCACTGACGGTCAGCGCGCCTGCGCGACAAACCACCAGGTCGGCCCAGCCATAGGCATGGGCCATATCCTTGATAAAAGGCTGTACGTCAGCCTCGACGCCGACCGCGACATAGCGCTCGGCGGTGATCTGGTCATGTTGCTTGCCGGCCTGATGGAACACTTCAGGGCGAATGTCCGCCGGCACCAGGGCCAGGGCTTCAGGCAACAACTTGTTCAGCGGCTCGGCGCCCAGGCTGCCGCCCAGCACCAGCAGGCGCGCCTTGCGCCCTTCGAGCGGCGCGCGTGGTGCCAGGGTAAACAGCTCGGGGCGTACCGGGTTACCGGTGCTGCGCAGCGTGTCCGAGGCCGTAAAAGTACCCGGGAAGGCTTCGCACACGCGGCTGGTCATCGGCACCAGCAAACGGTTGGCCGTACCGGCGACCGCGTTCTGCTCGTGAATGATCACCGGCACGCCACAGGTTTTCGCCGCCAGGCCGCCAGGCCCAGTCACGTAGCCACCAAACCCGAGCACGCAGACCGGCTTGAGCTGGCGAATGATCTTGCGCGCCTGAAACAGCGCCTTGAGCAGCACGAACGGCGCTTTGAGCAACGACAGCTTGCTCTTGCCACGCAGGCCCGCCACGTTGATCAGGTGCAGCTTGAAACCGGCCGGCTCGACCAGTTCGTTCTCGATGCCTCGGGGCGTACCGAGCCAGTGCACGGTGTAGCCGCGAGCCTGGAATTCGCGTGCGCAGGCCAGCGCCGGGAACACGTGGCCACCGGTGCCGCCCGCCATGATCAGCACATTAGCGCCCATGGGTCGGCTCCTCTGCGAAGTCGCTTTCTTTAAAGTCGGTCTCTTCACTGCCCAGGTGGGTACGGCTCTCCCACTCGATGCGCAGCAACAAGCCCATACACACACAGCAAATCACCAGCGAGCTGCCGCCATAACTGAGGAACGGCAGGGTCAGACCCTTGGTGGGCAGCAGGCCGACGTTCACCCCGATATTGATCAGGAACTGGCCGATCCACAGGAACGACAGGCCATAGGCCATATAAGCCGAGAAATATTGTTTGGCGCGCTCGGCCCACATGCCGATATACATGCCGCGCACACATACGAACACGAACAGCGCCACGGTGAGCAGCGAGCCGACCACACCCAGCTCTTCGGCCAGTACCGAGAACACGAAGTCGGTGTGCGCTTCAGGCAGGTAGAACTGCTTCTGCACGCTGTTGCCCAGACCGACACCAAACCACTCGCCGCGACCAAAGGCGATCAGGGCCTGGGTCAACTGGTAGCCGGAGCCGAACTGGTCAGACCAGGGGTCGGTAAAGGTGATCAAACGCGCCATCCGGTACGGTTGTGCCTGTACCAGCACAAACACCGCGCCCACTGCCAGCGCCACCATCAGGGCGAAGCGGAACAGGCCCACACCGCCGAGGAACAACATGGCAGCCGCAGCGCCCATCATTACCACGGTGGCACCGAAGTCAGGCTCCATCAGCAGCAGGCCGGCCATCGGCAGCAGCACGATAAATGGCTTGAAAAAGCCCATCCAGCTTTCGCGCACTTCCTTTTGCTGGCGTACCAGATACCCCGCGAGGTAGATCACCACAAAGACCTTGGCGATTTCTGAAGGCTGCACGTTGAAGAAGCTGAAACCGATCCAGCGCATCGAGCCGTTTACCTCACGGCCAATGCCCGGGATCAGTACCGCCACCAGCAAGCCGAATGCACCGATCAGCAACATGAAGCCCATGCGTTGCCATGTCGCGATCGGCACCATCATGGTCATGATGCACGCGCCCAGGCCGAGGACGATGTAAAACAGGTGGCGGATCATGTGGTACAGGGTGTTGCCCGACTGCAGCGCGGCCACTTCGGACGATGCTGAGGTGATCATCACCAGACCCAGGCCGAGCAAGGCCAGGCAACCGGCCAGCAACGGGAAGTCGAGGTCGATGCCACGACCCGTGACCAGCGGCGAAGGATAAGGCTTGAGGATGCCGAATATCATGCCAGCACCTCCACGGCGCGGGCGAACAACTGGCCGCGCTCTTCGTAGTTCTTGAACATGTCGAAACTGGCGCAGGCCGGCGACAGCAACACCGCATCACCTGGTTGGGCCAGGGCGCGGCTTTGTGCGATGGCTTCGTCCAGCGATGCGACGCGCACTTGCGGCACGGCGTCGCCCAGGGCGTCGGCGATCAGGCCAGCATCACGGCCCATCAGCACCACGGCGCGGCAGTACTTGGCCACGGAATCATGCAGGCCGCTGAAATCGGCACCCTTGCCGTCACCGCCGGCGATGAGGATCAGCTTGCCGTCCATGTCCATGCCCAGGCCTTCAATGGCAGCCAGCGCGGCACCGACATTGGTGGCTTTTGAATCGTTGTAGTAGCTCACGCCGTCAAGCTCGCGCACCCACTGACAGCGGTGCTCAAGGCCGGTGAAGTTGCGCAGGCTACTGAGCATGGCGTCGAACGGCAGACCCACCGCATGCCCCAGCGCCAGCGCCGCCAGGGCATTGGCCTGGTTGTGGGCGCCACGCACCTTCAGCTCGCGCACAGGCATCAGGTTCTGGAATTCAAAGGCGAGGTATTTTTCGCCGTTTTCTTCACGCAGGCCGAAGGCCTTGAAGTCCGGCGCGCCCAGGCCGAAGGTCCAGCACGGCTGACCTTCGCTCATCAGCGGACGGGTCAGGGCATCCTGGCGGTTGACCACCACCTGGCGGGCGCCACGGAAAATCCGGTGCTTGGCCAGGTGGTACGCAGGCAGGCCGCTGTAGCGGTCCATGTGGTCTTCGCTGACATTGAGCACAGTGGCCACTTCAGCACCCAGCTGGTTGGTGGTCTCCAGCTGGAAGCTCGACAGCTCCATGACGTACAGCTCGATATCATCGCTGAGCAGGTCCAGCGCCGGCGTGCCGAGGTTGCCACCGACGGCCACGCGCTTGCCGGCTGCAGCAGCCATTTCGCCGACCAGGGTGGTCACGGTGCTTTTGGCATTGGAACCGCTGATTGCCACGATGGGTGCTTTCGCGTTACGCGCGAACAGGTCGATATCGCCCGACAGCTTCACGCCACGCGCCGCTGCGGCTTGCAGGGCCGGTGTCGCCAGGGCCAGGCCGGGGCTCACGTAAAGCTCGTCGGCGCGGCACAGGAAGTCGACATCCAGCTCGCCACAACGCACTTCCACTTGCGGGTAGTCACGGCGCAGCGTGGCCAGCTCCGGCGGGTTTTCCCGCGTGTCTGCCACGGCAAACGACACGCCCCGCTGCGCCAGGAAGCGCACCAGGGACATGCCGCTCTTACCGAGGCCGACAACGATGCGGAAGTGGTCAGAAGCGATCAGAGACACAGGTTCTACCTCAGCTTCAGTGTGGCAAGGCCAACCAGCACGAGGATCACGGTGATAATCCAGAAACGGACAATCACGCGCGGCTCAGGCCAGCCCTTGAGTTCAAAGTGGTGATGAATCGGCGCCATGCGGAACACCCGCTTGCCGGTCAACTTGAAGGACGCTACCTGGATCACCACCGAGAGGGTTTCCATCACGAACACACCGCCCATGATGAACAGCACGATTTCCTGACGCACGATTACGGCGATGGTGCCCAGGGCTGCACCTAGCGCCAGTGCGCCGACGTCACCCATAAACACTTGCGCGGGGTAGGTGTTGAACCACAAAAAGCCCAGGCCGGCGCCAATCAATGCGCCGCAGAACACGATCAACTCACCCGCGCCCGGGACATACGGGATCAGCAGGTAATCGGCAAATTTCACGTTGCCCGACAGGTAGCAGAAGATACCCAGCGCGCCGCCTACCATCACGGTCGGCATGATCGCCAGGCCATCGAGGCCGTCAGTCAGGTTGACCGCGTTGCTCGAACCTACGATCACAAAGTAGGTGAGTACCACAAAGCCGATACCCAGCGGGATGCTGGCATCCTTGAGGATGGGCAGGATCAGGGTGGTTTCCACTGCGCTTGGCGCCGTGACGTACAAGAAGATCGCTGCACCCAGGCCGAAGACCGACTGCCAGAAATACTTCCAGCGGCTCGGCAGGCCACGGGAGTTTTTCTCGATGACCTTGCGGTAGTCGTCAACCCAGCCGATGGCGCCGAACAGCAGGGTCACGATCAGCACGACCCACACATAACGGTTGCTCAGGTCAGCCCACAACAGCGTGCTGATGGCGATGGCCGACAGAATCAGCGCGCCGCCCATGGTCGGGGTGCCGGATTTGGACAGGTGCGATTGCGGGCCGTCATTACGCACCGACTGGCCGATCTGACGGTTTTGCAGGGTGCGGATCATCCACGGCCCCAGGCACAGCGACAAGGTCAACGCGGTCAGCACCCCGAGAATCCCGCGCAGGGACAGGTACTGGAAGACCGCGAAGCCTTTGTAGAACTGTTGCAGATACTCCGCTAGCAGCAGCAGCATTAATGTTTCTCCCCGCTGGAACCGCACAGAGCCGCAACGACGTTTTCCATCGCAGCGCTACGCGAGCCCTTGATCAAAATAGTGGTGTTTGTTTCGTGCTCAGCGCGAAGCGCCTTGATCAGGTCAGCCTGATTGGCGAAGTGACGAGCCTGGTGTCCAAAAGCAGTGACGGCATGAGCCATCATGGGTCCCACCGCATAGAGCGCTGAAACTTTGTCGGCGGCATAAGCGCCTACTTCACGATGTCCTTGCTCCGCCCACTCACCCAGTTCGCCAATATCTCCGAGCACCAGGACGGTGCGGCCGGAAAAGGCGGCGAGTATATCAACGGCAGCGCACATTGAGGTGGGGTTTGCGTTGTAAGTGTCATCAATAATTCGCAGGCCGCTTGCGGTCACTTGCGCAACGGCACGGCCCTTGACCGGCAACACCGCCTCAAGGCCGGTTTTGATGCCAAACAGCGACACGCCCAGGGCATGAGCAGCGGCCGCTGCGGCCAGTGCATTGGCCACGTTATGGGTGCCCAGCAGGTTAAGTTGTACCCGCTCGCTACCCAACGGGCTGTGCAAGGTGAAGCCCGGGCAGCCGCGAGCGTCACGGCTCAGGTCGCTGGCATAAAAGTCGGCTTGAGGGTTGTTCAGGGCAAAGCTCAACACCTTGCGCCCTGCAGCCCGGTTCTTCCAGATGGCGAATGCCTTGTCATCCAGATTCAGGACAGCGATGCCGTCGGCCTTCAGCCCTTCGATGATTTCGCCTTTGGCCTCGACGATTTTATCCGGGCCGCCGAACTCGCCCACATGGGCAGTGCCGGCATTGTTGAGCACGGCCACATGGGGCTGGGTCATGGCCACGGTATAGGCAATTTCGCCGACCCGCGAAGCACCCAGCTCAATGACCGCAGCCGTGTGCTCGGCGGTCAGTTCGAGCAGCGTCAACGGCACGCCCAGATCGTTGTTCAGGTTGCCTTTGGTCGCCAGCACCGGGCCACGGGTGCGCAGGATGCAGGCGAGCATTTCTTTAACCGTGGTCTTGCCGCTGGAGCCAGTGATCGCTGCGACCGGTTTGTCATAGCCGGCACGATTGAGCGCACCCAACCGGCCCAGTGCTTCACGAGTGTCCGCAACCACCAGCTGTGGGAGTGCCGATTCCGGCACTTCGCGCTCGACCAGGGCGGCAACGGCGCCCTTGGCGGCCACTTCATTCAGATAATCGTGACCGTCGAAGCGCGGCCCGGTCAGTGCGATAAACAGCTGACCCTTGGTGATCGCCCGGCTGTCGATGCTGACGCCATTGAACCGGCAGTCGGCCTCGACCACACGCCCTTGCAGGGCAGCGGCCACTTCACTTAGCAACAGAGGCTTAAGCATGGGCGGCCTCCCAGGCGTTCAGGGCTTTTTCGGCTTCGACCAGATCAGAGAAATCATGGCGCTCGCCATTGATTTCCTGATAGTCCTCATGACCTTTACCGGCCAGCACAATCACGTCATCGGCGCTGGCACCAGCGATCAGTTGCGCAATGGCATCGCCACGGCCCGCAACAAACGTGACGTCCTGCGGCGCGATAAAACCTTCACGGATGTCATCGAAAATTTGCCCCGGTGCTTCGCTGCGCGGGTTGTCATCAGTGACCAGTACACCGTCAGCCAAACGTTCAACCACTTGCGCCATCAACGGGCGCTTGCCGCGATCGCGGTCGCCGCCACAGCCGAACAGGCACAGCAGCTGACCTTTGGCATGCGGGCGCAGGGCCAGCAGGACTTTTTCCAGGGCATCCGGGGTGTGGGCGTAGTCGACCACCACCAGCGGCTTGTCGCCGCCACCCAAACGCTGCATACGCCCGACCGGGCCTTCCAGTTTGGGCAGCACTTTGAGAATTTCATCCAGCGGGTAGTCCAGCCCCAGCAAGGCGCCAACGGCAGCCAATACGTTGCTCAGGTTGAAACGCCCCAGCAGGGAGCTGCGCAACAGATGCTCGCCTTGCGCCGTGACCACGGTGGCGCGCACGCCGTCGTCGTCAAAGGTCGCATCACGGCAATACAGGGTGGCGCTGGCGTCTTCAAGGCTGTAGCTGATCAGGCGCGAATCGTGTTTTTCGCCGGCCAGTTGACGACCGAATTCATCATCAAGGTTGAGCACGCGGCAACGCAGGTCCGGCCAGGCAAACAGCTTGGCCTTGGCGGCAGCGTAAGCCTCCATCGTGCCGTGGTAGTCCAGATGATCGCGGGACAGGTTGGTCAGCACGGCAACGTCGAATGCCAGGGCACTGACACGGCCCTGATGCAAACCGTGGGAGGAAACCTCCATCGCCACCGCTTTGGCCCCGGCCTTTTTCAGGTCGGCCAGCATGGCTTGTACGGCAATCGGGTCCGGTGTGGTGTGACGGCCGCTTTGCAGCGCGCCATAGAACCCGGTGCCCAGGGTGCCGACGATGCCGCAGTGCTGACCCAGCAGGTCGAGCGCCTGGGCCACCAGTTGGGTAACGCTGGTTTTGCCGTTGGTGCCAGTGACCCCGACCAGATTCAAATGACGGCTGGGCTCACCATAAAAGCGCCCGGCGATATCTGACAGCTGCGCCGCCAGGCCCTTGACCGGAATCAGCGGCACCGCAGAGATGGGCAGCACATCAGCGCCGTCCACTTCATACGCCACGGCAGCCGCACCGCGCTTGAGCGCATCGGCAATATGTTCACGCCCATCGAGCTTGCCGCCAGGAACCGCAAGGAACAAATCACCTGCGCGTACAGTGCGGCTGTCGAGGCTCAGTTCACGAATCAGCAGATCGTGGCCGGCGTGAGGAAAAATCTTGTTCAGGCTCAGGGACATTAGCCGCGCCCTCCTTTGGCTGCTGCAGCGGCTGCCGCTGCTTGTTGCTCCGCTGCCGTTGGCAGGTTATCCGGGATCACGTTCATCAAACGCAGGGTGCCGGACATGACTTTGCTAAATACCGGAGCCGATACCAGACCACCGAAGTAGCCCGCCTTGCTCGGCTCATCAATCACTACAACGATCGCGTAGCGCGGGTCGCTCATGGGGCCAAAGCCGGCAAACAGCGAACGGTAGGAGTTGACTGCGTAGCCCTTGACGCCACCGGAAGAGGTTTTACGCGCCGTACCCGACTTGCCGCCGACGTGATACGCCGGAACCTTGGCACGCCATACACCACGCGGGTTTTCAATTACTTCCTGGAGCATGCCCTGCACCGTTTTGGCGACTTGCTCGGGCATCACTTGAGCGGCCTGAACCGGCTTGTCCTTGTCCGTCTTGAGCAGGGTCAGCGGCGCCAGCTTGCCGTTGTTGGCCAGGGCCGAGAAGGCATGAACCAGTTGGATGGCAGTCACGGAAACGCCGTAGCCGTAAGACAGGGTCGCGGTTTCCGCCTTGCGCCATTCACGGTAGTTGGGCAGGTTGCCCACGCGCTCACCCGGGAAGCCCAGGCCGGTGTCCTGGCCCAGGCCCATCTTGGCCATCTGGCGGAAAATCGCTTCGCCACCGATATCGAAGGCCACCTTGCTCATGCCCACGTTACTGGAGTTGATCAGGATGCCGGTCAGGTCGAGGACCGGACCTTCGGTGCGCGATACGTCACGAATGGTGTACTTGCCCAGCTGCAAGGTGCCCGGGTAGACCTCGACCTTGTCGGTAGGCTTCCAGCGCCCGGTTTCCAGGGCCGCACTCATGGAGATCGGCTTGACCGTGGAACCCGGCTCGAACACGTCGATCATGGCGCGGTTGCGCATCATCGCCGGTTGCAGGTTGCGACGGTTGTTGGGGTTATAGGTGGGCTGGTTGACCATGGCCAGAATCTCGCCGGTCTTCACATCCATGATCACCAGGCTGCCGGCCTTGGCGCCGTTCTCGACCAGCGCATTGCGCAGCTCGCGGTTGGCCAGGTATTGCAGGCGCAGGTCAATCGACAACGCCAAGGTCTTGCCGGCCTTGGCGTTTTTGGTCACTTGCACGTCCTTGATCAGACGCCCGCGCCGGTCCTTGATGACCTGTCGCTTGCCAGGTACACCGGCCAGCCACTCGTCATAGGCCAGTTCGACGCCTTCCCGACCCTTGTCGTCGATATCGGTGAAGCCGACCATGTGCGCGGTCACTTCGCCCGCCGGGTAGAAGCGACGGAACTCTTCAATGCCATAAACGCCCGGCACCTTGAGGTCGAGCACGACCTGGCCCTGCTCGGGGGTCAGGCCCCGGACCAGGTAGATAAACTCTTTATTGGCTTGCTGCTCCAGGCGCGCAGTGAGCACCTTGGGATCTTGCCCAAGCGCGTGCGCCAATGCAGGCCAACGGTCTTTGGCAACCTGCATTTCCTTGGCATTGGCCCACAGGGTGGTCACCGGCGTACTCACGGCCAATGGCTCGCCATTACGGTCGGTAATCAGGCCTCGGTGAGCAGGGATAGGGATATGCCGCAAGCTGCGCGCATCGCCCTGGCCCTTGAGGAAGTCATGGTCGATCACTTGCAGATAAACGATCTGGCACGCGATTGCGCCTACCAGCAGTGCCAGCAAGGCCAGCACCACACGAAAACGCCACGGATAGAGCGCGCCTTCGAGTTTGATCATGGCGCCACCATTCGAACTTCTGCTGCGCCCGGAATGCGCATTTTCAGTTGTTCGCTCGCCAGGGTTTCGATACGGCTATGGGCAGTCCAGGTGCTCTGTTCGAGAATCAACCGGCCCCATTCTGCCTGCGCCTTGTCACGCACACTCAGCTCCCCGTACAGGGTGTTGAGCAACTGGCGGTTCCAGTGGGCGCTATAAGAAACGCCCACAGCCGAAACCAGCACGCCAATAAACAACAGCAGCATGAAAAAACTTCCGCCGGGAAGTGGTTTGGCGAAGAGCTTGTTCAACGAAGCTTCTCCGCGACGCGCATGACAGCGCTGCGCGAGCGCGGATTGGCTTTGAGTTCGGCTTCAGACGCGGTCTGTGCCTTGCCATGAATCTTGATTTTCGGAACAAAGGCAACGTGCTGCACGGGCAAGCCGCGTGGCAGGTTGTCAGGTTCGCCCTTGACCAGTTTGCGCATGAACAGTTTGACGATGCGGTCTTCCAGCGAGTGGAAGCTGATCACGACCAGGCGGCCGCCGATCGCCAGGGACTCAAGAGCAGCTTCAAGGCCCGCCTCAAGATCACCCAGTTCGTTGTTCACATGAATGCGCAGGCCCTGGAAAGTACGGGTTGCCGGGTGCTTGCCCTTTTCCCAGGCCGGGTTGGCCACTTTCAGGACTTCTGCCAGATCACCAGTGCGCTCGAACGGCTTGATGTCGCGACGCTCGACAACCGCACGCGCCATGCGCCCGGAGAAACGCTCTTCGCCGTATTCCTTGAACACGCGGGCGATCTCTTCCTGGGACGCCGTGTTGACGAACTCGGCCGCACTGATGCCGCGGTCCGGGTCCATGCGCATGTCCAGAGGACCGTCGTTCATAAAGCTGAAGCCACGCTCCGGGTCGTCCAGCTGCGGCGAAGACACGCCCAGGTCGAGCAGCACGCCATCGACCTTGCCAGCCAGGCCGCGCTCGGCAATTTCGGATCCCATCTCGGCAAAACTGCGCTGCACAATGACAAAGCGGCCGTCTTCGGCCGCCAGCGCTTGCCCGGTGGCAATCGCTTGTGGATCTTTATCAAACCCGAGCAGACGCCCCTCAGGGCCGAGCTTCTGGAGTATCAGGCGGCTATGTCCGCCGCGACCGAAGGTGCCATCCAGATAGCATCCATCAGGGCGTACGGCGAGAGCCTCTACGGCTTCGTCGAGCAGTACGGTGATGTGGTTGAAGCCGCTATCTATAGTCACAGAATTAAATCACGCAGTTCGTCAGGCATCGCGCCCGGTTGTTGAATGGCTGCAAGGTCGGCGGCAGAAACCGCTTCCCAGGCATCCTCGTCCCACAGTTGAAACTTGTTCAGCTGGCCCACCAGCATTGCGCGCTTGTCCAGTCGGGCATATTCGCGCAAGCGGGGCGGCACCAGAAAACGACCACTGCCATCGAGCTCAAGGTCGACGGCGTTACCAATCAACAGACGTTGCAAACGGCGGTTTTCTTCACGCAATGAAGGCAGCGCCCGAAGTTTGGTTTCAATCAGTTCCCACTCATCCAGCGGGTACACACACAAGCAGGGATCGACCGCATCAATGGTCACGATCAGTTGCCCGGCGCTCCTCGAAATCAGCTCGTCACGGTACCGGCTCGGCATTGCGAGTCGGCCCTTGGCATCGAGACTGATTGCGTTGGCTCCGCGAAACACTGGTCGCATCTCCAAATATTAGCGTTTTACGTCTAAAAAACCCACTTCATGCCACTTTTCGCCACTTATGCACACTATAGGAATGCGCCCACACCACCGTCAAGGAGCGGCCTACAGGAAAACCCTTACATAACGGAGATTTAGGAGGGGAAACAGACGTGGAGCAGTAAGCGGAGGGATTTTTTGACCAGCGACGTGCTGCCAATTCAAAGCTCTAGACTTCAAACTTAAAGTAGTTTGTTAAGAGTAAGAACTTTTCGGCATTACGTCGGGAAATATTCTGACATTGAATAGCGGGGGATAAAGCGACTTCGAGTAAAGCAATCTGCCTGCAGGGCAAGCAGAAGAGAAAAAGGTGGAGAGTCGATCTGTAAGCCGGGTTCTGTCGTGAACAGTCATTCGTCTACGATGGCCATCACTGGACATCTTTAGCAACCTACCCGGTCCCAGCGCGGGCCACGCCTTGGGACCCTATTTGGTCTTGCTCCAAGTGGGGTTTACCTAGCCACGAACTGTTGCCAGTCGTGCGGTGCGCTCTTACCGCACCTTTTCACCCTTACCGGCGCCGAAGCGCTTAGGCGGTTATTTTCTGTGGCACTTTCCGTAGGCTCACGCCTCCCAGGCATTACCTGGCACTTCGCCCTATGGAGCCCGGACTTTCCTCCCCCCCCTAATTTTCATAGAGGGCAGCGACTGTCCAATCGACTCTCCGGCGCGAAGATTAACTGTACAGAGCGTATAGAACAAGCGTTAAACGCCGCAAGGCAGGTTGATTTGCCTGAGTTGCGGCCTTTAGTCACGGGGTCAGCCCTGCAAAGATATCAAAAAGCCATCACTTGATATCAATCGTTACTCTGCTTTCTGCTTTTCAAGTGCAACTTGGTACAAGACGTTTTTGCGCTCACCGGTTATTTCAGCAGCAAGTGCAGCCGCACGCTTGAGTGGCATCTCTTTAAGCAACAAGTCGAGAATACGCATCGCTTCACTGCTGACCGCCTCTTCTGTTTCAGGCGCAGTCCAGCCGGCAACCAGAACCACGCACTCGCCGCGCTGCTGGTTACTGTCATTTTCAACAAAAGCGCGCAACTCGGACAAGGGCAAGCCCTTGAGCGTCTCGAAGGTTTTGGTCAGCTCTCGCGCCAGCAATGCCGGACGCTCAGGCCCAAATACCAATTCAAGATCTTGCAGGCACTCAAGAATACGGTGCGGCGCCTCGTAAAAAATCAGCGTGCGCGGCTCTTCTTTAAGTAACTGCAGGCGCGAACGACGCCCGACGGCCTTGGCCGGCAGGAACCCCTCAAAGATAAAGCGATCAGAGGGCAGGCCTGCAGCCGACAAGGCGGCGATCAAGGCACAGGCACCCGGCACGGGCACAACCTTGACCCCGGCCGCCCGCGCCTGGCGCACAAGGTGATAACCCGGATCGGAAATCAGCGGCGTACCGGCATCAGAGATCAACGCCACATCTTCACCCGCCAGCAAACGCTGAATAAAACGGCTGCCCTCATCCCGCTCGTTGTGTTCGTGACAGGCGCCCAGCGGCGTGGAAATACCAAAGTGCTGCATCAAACGCAGGGAGTGGCGCGTGTCTTCGGCCGCAATCAGCGACACGTCACGCAATACCTTGAGCGCACGCGCACTGATGTCGTCCAGGTTACCGATGGGCGTGGCCACCACATAAAGTGAGCCAAGAACGGAATTCAAATCACCTGGAGCAGTCAAAACGCACACCTCATAAGAGTTAAAGGCGCCATTGTAGCGCGTAGAGCCCTCATGAACGCACCCACCCTGCAGGCCGCAAAACGCCAAGCGGGTAAACTTTTACTGCCACAACGTACAGAACGCATCTAAATTCAGGCTTTATTGCCGCTAACATCGCGCCCCGGCCAGTGCTTGGGTACACTTCCCAACTCATTTGATCGAGTATCAGGAACACTACATGATCGCTTGCCTGCGGCTGTTCACTGCCCTCTGCCTTGCTGCCCTGTTGGCGGCTTGCGCCAGCTCGCCCTCGTCCAGCCTTGGCGAACTTCCACGGACCCCGGATGCCAGCCTCGAGCAATTGCTCCAGCAGGCCGCCGAGAGCACCAATCCGGAAAAAGCCGCCCTGCTCCGCCTGTCGGCAGCCGATCTTGCCCAGCGCCAGCAAAACAATGCTCGCGCCGCGCAGATCCTGGCCATGGTCCCGCTGGACTCACTCAAGCCCGCCCAACAGGTCTTTGCCAACACCCTGGCAGCCGAGCTGGCGATGAGCCGCAATGACCCCAAGGCCGCAGTCGCTGCCCTGAACCATCCAAGCACGGCGATCCTGGCCGAGCTGCCAGTGGACCTGCAAGTGCGCACCCGCACTGTCCATGCCCGCGCCCTGGAGGCTGACGGCCAGGCCCTGGCCGCCGCCCGCGAACGCGCAGCGCTGAGCCCGAACCTGACCGGCGAAGCCGCCAACAGCAACAACGACGCTATCTGGGCGCTGGTGGCCAGCTTGCCGGTCGAGCAACTGCACAGCCAGAGCAATGATGTGCTGGGCGGCTGGATGTCCCTGGCCCTGGCCGTGAAGAGCGCCGGCACCCTGCAAGACCAACAGAACGCCATTGACCAATGGCGCGCACAGAATCCGGCCCACCCGGCCGCCATCCAGCTGCCGACACCGCTGATCAAGCTCAAGGAACTGGCCAGCCAGCCCCTGACCAAAATCGCCCTGCTGCTGCCACAGGAGGGCCAGTTGGCCTCGGTGAGCAAGGCACTGCGTGATGGCTTCATGGCCGCGCATTATCAGGCCCAGCAAGCAGGTCAAAACCCGCCGAGCATTCAGTTCTATGACAGCTCGCGCCTGACCTCGCTGGACGACTTCTACCGTCAGGCCCAGGCCGACGGCGTGCAGCTGGTGGTGGGCCCGCTGGAGAAATCCCTGGTCAAGCAACTCAGCACCCGCCAGCAATTACCAATCACCACCCTGGCCCTGAACTACAGCGAAGGCACACAAGGCCCGGCGCAACTGTTCCAGTTCGGTCTGGCGGCTGAAGACGAAGCCCGTGAAGTGGCGCGCCGCGCCCGGGCCGACGGCCTGACCCGCGCCGGCGCGATGGTGCCGGTCGGCGAATGGGGCGACCGCGTACTCAAGGCCTTCCGCCAGGAATGGGAAGCCCACGGCGGCACCCTCGTCGGCGTGGAGCATATCGACAAGCCTGTGGCCCTGGCCCAGCAAGTCGCCGATCTGGTGCAACTGCGCAAAAACGGCGGTTCGGCCGAACCGACACGGCGCCAGGACATGCAGTTCCTGTTCCTCGCCGCCACCCCGCAGCAGGCTCAGCAGATCAAACCGACCCTGAACTACCAGTACGCTGGCGACCTGCCGGTTTACGCGACGTCCCATGTGTTCAGCGCCAGCGGCGACCAGAACCAGTACAACGACATGAACGGCATCCGCTTCTGTGAAACCCCCTGGCTGCTCGACCCGAGCAACCCGCTGCGCCAGCAAGTGACCGCACAATGGCCACAAGCCGGTGGCAGCCTGGGGCGCCTGTACGCGATGGGCATTGACGCCTACCGCCTGGCACCGAGCCTGGGCCAGCTCAAGGCCCTGCCCGACAGCCGGATTGACGGCATGTCCGGCAGCCTGAGCATGAGCCCGACACAGCGCGTGGAACGCCAGCTACCGTGGGCCGAATTCACCAATGGCCAGCCCCAACGCTTGCCGGCTACGATCAACTGATGCCCGAACGCTCAAGCCAGCAAGCTGGCAAGGATGCCGAGCGTCTGGCGCTGCGGCATCTTGAGCAACAGGGTTTGCGCCTGCTGGCGCAGAACTGGTCATGCAAGCGTGGCGAGCTGGATCTGGTCATGCTTGACGGCGATACAGTAGTATTCGTCGAAGTTCGTTACCGCCAACATGCGCAATGGGGTGGCGCACTGGCCAGTATTGATGCACGCAAGCGTCAAAAGCTGGTACTGGCCGCCCAGCACTTTTTGCAGCAACAAGCGCGCTGGGCCAATCACCCGTGCCGCTTTGACGTAGTGACAATGGACAGCACAACACCCCGATTGAACTGGCTACGGAATGCCTTTGACAGCCAGTAGCGCTGCCAGGCCGATTCCAGCACCCTTTTTTAACGATTTTGCTTTGCTTTGCGGGCTGCACATTCTTGTGCCGGGAAGTCACCCAGCAACACCTGGATCACGCCCGACCAGCCGCCCTACTTAAGGTCACATAGATGGACATGCAATCCCGGATCCGCCAGCTTTTTCAGGCCAGCATCGACACCAAGCAGCAGGCAATGGAAGTGCTCGCCCCCCATATCGAGCAAGCCAGCCAGGTGATGGTTAACGCCCTGCTCAACGAAGGCAAGATGCTCTCGTGCGGCAATGGCGGGTCGGCAGGCGACGCCCAGCACTTTTCATCCGAGCTGCTCAACCGCTTCGAACGCGAGCGCCCGAGCCTGCCTGCCATCGCACTGACCACCGACACGTCGACCATCACCTCGATCGCCAACGATTACAGCTTCAACGAGATCTTCTCCAAGCAGATCCGCGCCCTCGGCCAGCCCGGCGACGTGTTGCTGGCCATTTCCACCAGCGGTAACTCGGCCAACATCATCCAGGCGATCCAGGCGGCCCATGACCGCGAAATGATCGTGGTCGCAATGACCGGCCGCGACGGCGGCGGCATGGCCTCGCTGCTGCTGCCCGAGGATGTGGAAATCCGCGTTCCGTCCAATGTCACTGCACGTATTCAAGAAGTCCACCTGCTGGCGATCCACTGCTTGTGCGATCTGATCGACAGCCAACTGTTCGGGAGTGAAGAATGACTTTTAATCGCCTAGGCCTGGTAGCCCTGACCCTGTGTCTTGGTCTGACCGCCGGCTGCAGTTCGGTACTGACCGCCACCCGTGACAAGCCCATTGAGGATGATCGCGGCACCCGCACCTTCGGCAGCAAAATCGATGACTCCCTGATCGAAACCAAAGTTGCCGTGAACGTGGCCAAGGCCAACCCTGACCTGGACACCGGCTCGCACATTGTTGTCACCAGTTACAACGGCATCGTGCTGCTGGCCGGCCAGACTCCGCGCGCCGACCTCAAGGCTCAGGCCGAACAGGCCGCTGCTGCAGTGCAGCGGGTGAAGAAGGTCAACAACGAGCTGCAGGTCATGGCACCCTCGTCGATCCTGGCACGCAACAACGATGCCTGGCTGACCACCAAGATCAAGACCCAGATGCTGACCGACAGCGCCATTCCCGGCTCGCGCATCAAGGTGGTCACCGAGAACGGCATCGTCTACATGCTCGGCCTGGTCACCAAGCAGGAAGCCGCCCGTGCCACCAGCCTTGTACAGAGCGTTTCCGGGGTACAGAAAATCGTCAAACTGTTCGAGTACATCGACTGACAGCCCCCAACTGCCAGGCACAAAAAAGGCGACCTCTTCAGGTCGCCTTTTTTATTACTTCACCACTTTCAGGCTTGGTCGGCCTGTAGGGCGCGGCGGCTCTGAGCCTGGCGGCGGACCGTCGTCATCCGGCTCAACCTCGTCATCAGCCTCCAGAGGCTCTTCCAGGTCGAACACCATGCCCTGGCCATTCTCACGAGCGTAAACGCCCAGGATTGCGGCAATAGGCACGTACAACGTGTGTGGCACACCACCAAAACGCCCTTCAAAGCTTACTGCTTCGTTGTCCATGTGCAATTGACGCACGGCGGTTGGCGAAACATTCAGGACAATCTGCCCGTCACTGGCAAAACCCGCAGGCACTTGCACCTTGGGGTAGTCAGAGTTAACCAGCATGTGCGGAGTGCAGTCGTTATCAACGATCCACTCATAGAGCGCACGCACCAGATAAGGTCGACTTGAATTCATCGAGGGCTCCTAAGCCTTAGCGCATGTCGCGTTCGACACCAGACAGACTCGCCTGGAAAGCCTCACGCGCAAATTGGCGCTCCATATAGTCGAGCAACGGCTTGGCTGGCCGCGGCAATTCAATACCCAAAACAGGCAAGCGCCAGAGTATCGGCAATAGGCAGCAGTCGACCAGACTTTGCTCATCACTGAGGAAAAAAGGTTTGTCGGCAAATAATGCAGAAACACCCGTCAGGCTTTCGCGCAGCTCCTTGCGGGCCTGCACACGCGCCGGCTCCTTGGTCCGCGAATCAAGGATCAGGTCAACCAGCGCACACCAGTCGCGCTGGATGCGATGGATCAGCAGGCGGCTATTGGCCCGCGCGACCGGGTAAACCGGCAACAACGGCGGATGCGGGTAGCGCTCATCCAGATATTCCATCACCACGGTCGACTCCCACAACGCCAGGTCACGATCGACCAGGGTTGGCAGGCTGCCGTAGGGGTTCACTTCGATCAGCTTCGGCGGCTGACGGCCCGCCTCCACACTGATGATCTCGGCGCTGACACCTTTCTCTGCGAGCACAATGCGTACCCGGTGGGAATAGTGGTCGGCGGGGTCGGAGTAACAGGCCAACCGATTGGTCACGCCCATGGCGGTCCTCCTCGCTTGTTGAAATTATCGGGAGCAGAAAAACGAACGCGCCCAAGGAACGCCTCTGATAACCGCAACCCGGGTGGCAGGCAAGGTCATTGACCCCACCTGCCACCCGACCTGCACTGTTACCTTTTCAGAGACACCCTTGGGCGCGCACGATTAACAGCATTGCGTGTAACTATATCAGTGCACATCTTTCCAGTATTCGCGCTTGAGCAGATAAGCGAATACAAAGAGGAAGGCCAGGTAGATCAGCACGTAAGTACCGATGCGCTGATGCTCCAGCTTCACCGGGTTGGCCGAGTAGGCCAGGAAGGTCACAAGATTCTTGATCTTCTCATCGAACTGCTCTTCTGTCAGGGCGCCGGTTTTTGGCAGCACTGTCAGCTGGTCGCACGCTTCATGGGTCAAAGGCGTGCCGGTGAGCGGATCATACTGCTTCTTGCCGTCTTCGACGATCTGAACTTGCTTGCAACCGATGACCTGACGACCTTGCAACGGTGCCAGCACGTTAGGCATGCCTACGTTCGGGAAGACCTTGTTGTTCACACCCCAGGGGCGCGACGGGTCTTCGTAGAAGGCACGCAGGTAGCTGTACAGCCAGTCGGTGCCGCGCACACGGGCTACCAGGGTCAGGTCCGGCGGTGCTGCACCGAACCAGGCCTTGGCATCGTTGGGCTGCATGCCGATCTTCATGTGATCGCCAATCTTGGCACCGGTGAACACCAGGTTATCAAGCATGACTTCATGGGGGATGCCCAGGTCGTCGGCTACGCGCTCGTAACGCTGGAACTTGGCGCTGTGACAGCCCATGCAGTAGTTGGCGAATGTACGCGCGCCGTCCTGCAGGGCCGCCTTGTCAGAAACATCGATGTCGACCTTGTCGAGCTGCACACCCTGTTCTGCCGCAAAGGAGAACACAGGCATTACCGCGAGCATCAATACAGCAAATAGCTTTTTCATCAGCCAGTCACCCTTTCCGGAACCGGTTTGGTCTTCTCAAGCCTGGTGTAGAACGGCATCAGAATGAAGTAGGCGAAGTACAGGAACGTACACACCTGCGACAGCAGCGTGCGGCCCGGGGTCGGTGCCAATACACCCAACACGCCCAGGATCACGAAGGAGATGCAGAACACCCACAGCCATACCTTGCTCATCCAGCCCTTGTAGCGCATGGATTTGACCGGACTGCGGTCAAGCCACGGCAACACGAACAGCACGGCAATCGCGGCGCCCATGGCAATGACGCCAAGCAGCTTGTCCGGGATGGCCCGCAGGATCGCGTAGAACGGCGTGAAGTACCAGACAGGGGCAATGTGCTCCGGCGTCTTGAAGGCGTTAGCCTGTTCAAAGTTCGGTTTTTCCAGGAAGTAACCACCCATTTCCGGGAAGAAGAACACAATCGAGCAGAAGATAAACAGGAACACCACCACGCCGACAATGTCTTTGACGGTGTAGTACGGGTGGAACGGAATGCCGTCCAGCGGTATGCCGTTTTCGTCCTTGTGCTTCTTGATGTCCACGCCGTCGGGGTTGTTGGAGCCGACTTCGTGCAGGGCCAGGATGTGCAGCACCACCAGGCCCAGGATCACGATAGGCAAGGCCACCACGTGCAGGGCGAAGAAGCGGTTCAGGGTAATCCCGGAGATCAGGTAGTCACCGCGAATCCACTGGGTCAGGTCGTTACCGATCACCGGGATCGCACCGAACAGCGAAATGATCACCTGGGCGCCCCAGTAGGACATTTGCCCCCAAGGCAGCAGGTAACCCATAAAGGCTTCAGCCATCAGGGCCAGGTAGATCATCATGCCGAACAGCCAGACCAGCTCGCGGGGCTTCTGGTACGAGCCATAGAGCAGGCCACGGAACATGTGCAGGTAAACGACGATAAAGAACGCCGATGCACCGGTAGAGTGCAGCAAGCGCAGAATTGAGCCGTATTCGACGTCACGCATGATGTATTCGACAGAAGCAAAGGCTTCTTCAGCCGACGGCGTGTAGCTCATGGTCAGCCACACACCGGTCACGATCTGGTTGACCAGAACGAGCAATGCGAGAGAACCAAAGAAATAGAAGAAGTTGAAGTTCTTCGGGGCGTAGTACTTGCTGAGGTGGTCTTCCCACATCTTGGTGGCGGGGAAGCGGGCATCTACCCAATCCATGAACTTGCTCATTACGCGTTCTCCCCATCGAGGCCAACGACAACAATGTTGTCCGTCTCATAGTAGTAGGGCGGTACTGGCAGGTTCAGCGGGGCTGGCTGGGCCTTGTAGACGCGGCCGGCCAGATCATAGTGCGAACCATGACAAGGGCAGAAATAGCCACCGACCCAGTCCTTGCCAAGATCTACAGGCGCGACCTCGGGACGGAATGTAGGCGAGCAACCCAAGTGGGTGCAAATACCGATCAACAACAGAATCTCTGGCTTGATCGACCGCAACTCGGGGTTCACATAAGCAGGCTGATCAGATTGCTTGGAGTCCGGGTCAGCGAGCTGCCCTTCAATCTTCTTCAGGTTTGCCAGGATCTCCTCGGTGCGACGTACGATGAATACCGGCTGACCACGCCACTCAGCAATCATTTGCTGACCTGGCTCAACCTTTGCAATATTCACTTTCACCGGTGCGCCAGCGGCTTTCGCCTTGGCACTGGGAAACCACGACCCCACGAACGGGACCGCCGCCCCCACCGCTCCTGCAGCACCCACCACGGATGTGGCTGCTACGAGGAAGCGACGCCGGCCGACATTTACGCCGTCATTGCTCATTCAGTCCTCTCCCATCAGCTTTGTGGCCTGTTAAATCAGGCATCTACTAAATATGCATCTATTACTTATAAAAATTTTGCAGAATGGTAATGAAAAGCCCCTAGTCTTACAAGGTAATTACCGCTCTGGGGCGGCTACAGGCCTTGTAGTATAGGCGTTTGCTGGATGTGGCAAGTTGTCACACCGTTAAATCATCGCCCATAAAAAAAGCCCAGCTCCGAAGGAGACTGGGCTTTTTTGAACGAAGCTGCGAATTAACGCTTCGAGTACTGCGGACGCTTACGCGCTTTACGCAGACCGACTTTCTTACGTTCAACTTCACGAGCATCGCGAGTAACGAAGCCAGCTTTGCGCAGAGCGCCACGCAGGGTTTCGTCATACTGCATCAGTGCGCGAGTGATACCGTGGCGGATTGCGCCAGCTTGACCACTTACACCACCACCGATCACGGTGACGTAGATGTCGAATTTCTCGACAGTCTCAGTCAGTTCCAACGGCTGACGAACTACCATGCGGGCAGTTTCGCGACCGAAGAAATTCTCCAGAGTGCGGTTGTTGATGGAGATGTTACCGGTACCCGGACGCAGGAAAACGCGAGCGGTTGCGGTTTTACGACGGCCAGTGCCGTAGTTTTGAGTCGCCGACATAATGAACTATTCCGTTAAAACTTCAGTTCTTGGGGCTGCTGAGCAGTATGAGGGTGAGCAGCGCCCGCATAGACTTTCAGCTTACGGTACATGTCGCGACCCAGTGGGTTTTTAGGCAGCATGCCTTTAACCGCGGTCTCGATCACGCGCTCAGGAGCTTTGACGATCAGCTTTTCGAAGTTGATCGACTTAATCCCGCCCGGGAAACCGGAGTGAGAGTAGTACATCTTGTCAGTGGTTTTAGCACCAGTAACACGGATTTGCTCAGCGTTGATAACAACGATGTAGTCACCGGTGTCAACGTGCGGAGTGTATTCCGGCTTGTGCTTGCCACGCAGACGGCTCGCGATCTCGGTGGCCAGACGACCCAGGGTCTGACCAGCAGCGTCGACGACAAACCAGTCGCGCTTTACTGTTTCTGGTTTAGCAGTAAAAGTTTTCATTCTTTATAGCCTCAGGGGCCGCCCTGTAAATTAGACGGCGGATCTTACTGAATAGTGCGTACTTTGACAAGTCAAAGGCAGCCGGATACAGACGCTATCGGGGGCTCGGGTCAGCGCGTCCGTTCAACGGCAAGATTCTTCGGCAGGCGGCGCATCACTTCCACTGCAGAAAGAGGTGGGCAATTATCCAGATTGCGCAAAAAATTACAACCTGCTTTTATGTTTGTTTACCCGAAGGAGCACCCGATGGACTACCGAAAGCTTGGCCGCACCGACCTGAACGTAAGCGCAATCGCCCTCGGGACCATGACCTGGGGCGAGCAGAACACCCAGGCTGAAGCCTTCGAGCAGATCGCTTACGCCAAAGATGCCGGCATCAATTTTATCGATACTGCCGAAATGTACCCGGTACCGCCCAAGGCCGAAACCTACGCCACTACCGAGCGCTATATCGGCAACTGGTTCAAGGAGCGCGGTGATCGCGCCGACTGGATCCTGGCCAGCAAGATCGCCGGCCCCGGCAACGGTATCGACTACATCCGTGACGGCAACCTCAAGCACAACCGCACCCATATCGTGCAAGCCCTGGACGCCAGCCTCAAGCGCCTGCAAACCGACTGGATCGACCTCTACCAGTTGCACTGGCCGGAGCGCAGCACCAACTTCTTCGGCCAATTGGGCTACAGCCACAACGCCGACGAAGCCTTTACCCCGCTGGAAGACACCCTCGAAGCGCTCGACGAGCAGGTCAGGGCCGGCAAGATCCGCCATATCGGCCTGTCCAACGAAACGCCGTGGGCCACCATGAAGTTCCTGCAACTGGCCGAAAGCCGCGGCTGGCCACGCGCCGTATCGATCCAGAACCCCTACAGCCTGCTCAACCGCAGCTTTGAAGTGGGCCTGGCGGAGATCGCCATTCGCGAACAGTGCGGCCTGCTCGCCTACTCGCCCCTGGCGTTCGGCATGCTCACTGGCAAGTACAGTGGCGGCGCCCAGCCGCCAAAAGGCCGCCTGAGCCTCTACAGCCGCTTCTCGCGCTATTCAAACCCGCAGGCCGTGGCTGCCAGCGAGCGCTATGTGGCCCTGGCCCGCGAACATGGCCTGGATCCGGCGCAAATGGCCCTGGCTTTCGTTACCCGCCAACCGTTCGTTACCAGCAATATCATTGGCGCCACGACGATGGAGCAACTCAAAAGCAATATTGCCAGCCACGACCTGAAGCTGTCGGATGACGTGCTGGCGGGCATTGAAGCGATCCACAAGGACCAGCCAAACCCGGCGCCTTGACCCACCGCCCCCTTGTGGGAGCGGGCTTGCTCGCGATGCAGACGCTGCGGTGTTTCAGGCAAACCCCCTGGATGCCATCGCGAGCAAGCCCGCTCCCACAAAAGCAGCAACCTCTGGACACACAGGAAAAAACATAAGACGATCCAGCCGCAAGTTGACCAATTTCACCTATAAGAATAATCAAAATATGTCTATGTCTAATCAACTCTCCACGCCCCTGCGGCGTGTCAGTATTTTGGCCATCGATCGGGTGTTCGCCTCGACCCTGATGCATGCCAAGGACTTCTTTCACCTCGCCAGCCTGCGTCACGGCAAGCAACTGGGCCAAGGCCTGACCCCCACCTTCGAAACCCGCCTGGTGAGCCCCGACGGCAAGCCGGCCACCAGCTTCAGCGACGTGGTGCTCCCCGTGGACGGCGCCCTGGAGGACACTGACATCATCATCCTCCCGGCCTTCGGTGATGACTTCGACACCCTCTGCCAGCGCTACCCCCAAGTAGTGCCCTGGCTGCGCGAACAACATGCCCGCGGTGCCGTGCTGTGCGCCGAGGCCACCGGGGTATTCTGGCTCGCCGAAGCCGGGCTGCTCGACGGCAAGGAAGCCACTACCTACTGGCGTTTTTTCGATACCTTCGCCCGTCGCTACCCCCAGGTACACCTCAACCAGGACAAGCACCTCACCGACGCCGACAACCTCTACTGCGCCGGCGGGCCGACCTCGGCCTGCGACCTCTATATCTACATGATCGAGCGTTTTTGCGGCGCCAACATCGCCCAGGCCGTGGCCCGCGACATCCTTTACGAGGTGCAGCGCAACTACACCCCGGGGCGCATCGGCTTTGGCGGCCAGAAGCTGCACCAGGACGTGATCATCCTGCAAATCCAGCACTGGCTCGAAGAGCACTTCGCCGACAAGTTCCGCTTCGAAGACGTCGCCCGCGATCACGGCATGAGCATCCGCAACTTTATGCGCCGTTTTCAGCTGGCCACCGGCGACAAACCCCTGCACTACCTGCAGCGCCTGCGCATAGAAACCGCCAAAGGCCTGCTCTCGGCCACCCGCAAAAGCATCAAGACCATCAGCTACGACGTAGGCTATGACGACGCCAGCTTCTTCGCGCGACTGTTTCGCCAACATACCGAGCTGTCGCCAAACCAGTATCGTCAACAGTTCCTGCACGCAGGTGTAAATCAGGTCGCTTAAAAACTAAGCGATGGACTACACACCAAGCAGAACAGTCTGATTTCTCCGCTCGCCCGAAAAGCCTCTGATAAAAAACGCCCTCAACAGGGGGCCCCCACAAGAAGAGGCTTTACCGGCCCTGCGGCGGAGGTACACAGCATGGCGCACAAACTCAACCACCACACCCTGCCCATACTCTCCATCGGCGCCCTGGGGGGCACCGTGAGTATGCGTGCAACACAATCCGGCACAGGTGCCACCCCTGCACTCACTGGCGAAGCGTTGCTTGAGGGCATTTCGCAACTGCATGAAGGGCTGGACGTGCGCGTCGACACCCTGTGCCTGATACCGAGCGCATCCCTGGACTTCAACCTGATGCTTGAAGTGCTGATCTGGGCCCAGGAGCAAGTGAAGCTGGGGGTGCAAGGCGTCGTCATTACCCAAGGCACCGATACCCTGGAGGAAACCGCGTTTTTCCTTGATCTGCTGTGGAATGTCGATGTGCCACTGGTGTTGACCGGGGCCATGCGCCCCAGCGATCGACCCAGTGCTGACGGCCCCGCCAATCTGCTCGATGCCGCCAGGGTGGCCCTGGATACACAAAGCCGCAAGCGCGGCGTTCTGGTGGTCATGAACGAGCAGATTCACCAGGCCCTGCATGTGCGCAAAACCTCATCGATGGCTCTGGAAGCCTTCAGCTCACCCCTGTTCGGCCCCGTGGGGCTGATGATCGAAAACCGGGTCTGCTATCTGCGTAAAACTGGCGCACGCACCGTTCTGCCCATGCCCCGTTCCATTCATCACCGGGTGGCCCTGCTGCCCACCACCCTGGCAGCCGACACGGTGTTGCTGGAGCACATACTGGCCTTGGGATATGACGCACTGGTGGTCAGCGCTTTCGGCGGTGGCCATGTCAGTGTCGACTGGGTGGACCTGATCGACCAGATCACCACCGAAATTCCGGTACTGGTGGCAAGCCGCACAGGCTCAGGCCCAACCGCCGAAGCGTGCTACGGGTTTATCGGCAGCGAGATGGACCTGATCGACCGCGGCGCGGTGATGTGCGGGTTTCTGTGCCCGTACAAGGCGCGCATCCTGATATGGCTGTTGATCGGCGCAGGCATGGGCCGCGAAGTTGCCAAACATGTGCAGCGCCTGGGGTTCAAGGCTGCCGAAGCCTAGAAGCGAGCGCGCAAAAAAAAGGCCTGCAGTGCAGGCCTTTTTCTCGACTAGGGCTTGTGCGCCCGCGTCAGGTATTCGTGAGACTGCATTTCCAGCAAACGGCTGAGGGTACGCTGGAACTCGAAGTTCAGGCGCCCGCCCTTGTACAGGTCTTTAAGCTCAACTTCGGCCGAGATGATCAGCTTGACGTTGCGGTCGTAAAACTCATCGACCATGTTGATAAAGCGCCGGGCGATATCGTCCGTTTTTACTTCCATCTGCTCGACACCGCTAAGGATCACGGCGTTGAAGATCTTGCCAAGCTCAATGTAGTCATTCTGGCTGCGCGGGCCGTCGCACAACTCGCGGAACTCGAACCAGGCCACATCATCACAGGTGCGCAAGGCGCGGATGGTGCGGTTTTCGATGATCAGATCATCGTTTTCGATCGCCCTGTTGGAGTTATGCGTCAGCGCCTTGAAGCTCTCACGCAGGCTCTTCTCGGACTCTTCGTTGAGCGGGAAGTGAAACAGTTCGGCCTGCTCGAGGTGACGCAAGCGATAGTCGACGCCGCTGTCGACGTTGACGATTTCGGTGTTCTGCTTGATCAGGGCAATGGCGGGCAAGAAGCGCGCACGCTGCAGGCCGTCCTTGTACAGACCGTCCGGCACGATGTTCGACGTGGCCACCAGGGTGACGCCATTTTTGAACAGCTCTTCCATCAGGGTGCCGAGAATCATGGCGTCAGTAATGTCCGACACAAAGAACTCGTCAAAGCAGATCACCCGCGCCTCATCGGAGAAGCGCTTGGCGATGATGGTCAGCGGGTTCTTTTCGCCATTGAGGGTGCGCATTTCTTCGTGCACGCGCTTCATGAAGCGGTGGAAGTGGGTACGCACCTTTTCCTTGAACGGCAGGGCGTCAAAGAACGTATCGACCAGATAAGTCTTGCCACGGCCTACGCCGCCCCAGAAGTAAAGGCCCTTGACCGGGGTCAGCTCCTTTTTGCCGAACAGCTTGCCAAACAGGCCGGGCTTGCTCTGCGAGGAAGCGACCAGGTCGTCGTACAGACGCTGCAAATGGCGCACAGCGTTTTCCTGCGCGGCATCGTGAAAGAAGTCCGGGCGTTTCAGATCTGCTTGATATCGTTCTAGAGGCGTCATAATTCGTTAGCAAGGCAACAAAAACGGGCCGACACTGTAGCGACGACCCTTGGGAATGGCAATCAAACCTGAGACGAAACGTCGCAGTTTCTCAGTCTTGCGCTGGCACCAGGGCCAGGCGCAAGGCTTCGATCGCCGCATCACGCGCCGCACTGTCGGCAAAAGCCGGGCTGTCGGCCACACAGGCGTCGCCCAGCCAGACGCTGAAGCTCAGCGCGTCGCTGCGCACATCCAGCGGCTCACCGGCTTGCAGCTGCTTGGTCACCTGCCCCGCCGTCTTGCCATCGGCAAAACTGCGCGACAACAGCAATTGCTCACCATCGGCCGCCAGCAGGCGGAAGCGGAAACTGCCGTCTTCGTCACGGAAGCTGACAAAACGCGGGCCCTTCACGGCTTTTTTCTTGCTGGTGGCGGCGGTTTGCGCGGCGCTGACAAACGAACGCAGGCCAACCGCTTCGCGCAACTGGGTAAGGAAAGGTGCCGCGATCTTGCGGGCTTTTTGCGCGCCTGCCAGCAGGATGTCTTCCATATCGTCAGGACGCGACATCAAGTCATGGTAACGCTCGCGGGACTCGCCCAGTTCGGCGTCCAGCAACTTGAACAGACGCTCCTTGGCCTCACCCCAGCCCAGGCCCTGCAGCAGTTCGCTGCGGAACTCGGCCGCCTGCACGGGCGTCGAGAACGCCTGATAGAGGGTGAACAGGTGCGAGTTGTCCGGGTCTTTGGCTTCGCCCGGCGCACGGGAGTCGGTGACGATGCGCGAAATCGCGCTTTTCATGTCCTTGGCGCTGCTGAACAACGGGATGGTGTTGTCATAGCTCTTGGACATCTTGCGACCGTCGAGGCCCGGCAAGGTGGCCACGCTTTCTTCGATCAGCGCTTCGGGCATGGCGAAAAATTCTTTGCCATTGCCGAACAGGTGGTTGAAGCGCTGGCCAATGTCGCGGGCCATTTCAACGTGCTGGATCTGGTCACGACCCACCGGCACCTTGTTGGCGTTGAACATCAGGATGTCCGCAGCCATCAGCACCGGGTAGCTGTACAGGCCCATGGTGATGCCTGCATCCGGGTCTTCGCCGTTTTCCAGGTTCTTGTCCACCGAAGCCTTGTAGGCATGGGCGCGGTTAAGCAGGCCCTTGGCCGCCACGCAGGTCAGCAGCCAGGTCAGTTCGGGGATTTCCGGGATATCAGACTGGCGGTAGAAGGTCACACGCTCCACATCCAGGCCGGCGGCCAGCCAGGTCGCGGCGATTTCCTGACGCGAGCGCTGAATGCGCAGCGGGTCATCGCACTTGATCAGGGCATGGTAGTCAGCCAGGAAGTAAAACGAATCGGCATTGGGGTCGCGGCTGGCCACGATCGCAGGGCGGATGGCCCCGGCGTAGTTGCCCAGGTGCGGCGTACCGGTGGTGGTGATGCCGGTGAGGATACGAGTACGAGAGGTCATGGGTAATCGCTTATCAGGCTGCAATCAATTCGAAAGGCGTGGCGCTACCAACTCTTTGAGCTCGGGCAGCTTGCCGTGAAAAAAGTGTCCGCATTCTGCCACTTTCAGCAGCTCATGGGGGCGCGACAGCTCGTTTGACCAGTTATAGACCAGCTGCGGGTCGATCACTTCGTCGGTTTCGGGCTGGATAACCGTGATCGGGCAGTTGTGGGGCAAAGGGTCTTCGTCACGCAAGCGCATCACTGCCGGCGCCACCATAAACAGCCGCGACAGCTGCTCGCCTTCAGCTTCGAGCCGGCCACCCAGGCTGGCAGCAACAAAACCGCCGAACGAAAAACCGAGCAGGGTGATCGGCAAGTCCGGGTGTTTGGCCCGCAACCAGCGAGCTGCGGCCAACGCATCGTCCACTTCACCGCTGCCCATGTCGTGGCTGCCTTCACTGGCGCCGGTGCCACGGTAATTAAATCGCAAGGTAACCAGGCCAGCATCACGGGCAGTGCGCTGCAGGGTCGAAACCACTTTATTCATCATGGTGCCGCCCTGTACCGGATTGGGGTGGCACAGCAGCGCAAGGCCCTTTGGCTCAGCAGAATCAAGGTAGAGGGCTTCGAGCTGGCCGACCGGGCCAGCAATTACTACGGGGGTTTCGCGGGTAAGCAAGAGGGAACTCCGTGACCTCAGATTGGGTCGACTCGTCTAGCTGATAGATTCTGTCTGACATATTTGCGAGTGCATCGCGGTATACAGCGCAGGTCCGAGCCGTTAACGTAAAGCAAAGCCGTTTATAGAGGAAGGACTCGTGGAACACTCGCTCTTGATTTGGTTGTTGCCGACTCTCGCCCTGGTTGCCGGTGTCGCCATTGGTTTTCTGGTTGCTCGTCTGCTGCCCAATGCCGTGCCTAACCGCACGCAGCGTCAGCTGGACGACATCCAGGAACGTTTTGACAGTTACCAAAGTGAAGTGGTTACCCACTTCAATACCACCGCCAACCTGGTGAAGAAACTCACTCAGAGCTATCAGGACGTGCAAGAACACCTCGCCGAGGGCGCCAACCGTTTGGCCCTGGACGAGCAGACTCGCCAACGCCTGCTGGCAGCCCTGCACCCGGATGTGCCACAACCGCATCGCGAGCGCATCACCCCGCCGCACAGCACCGAGCCGCCTTTGGACTACGCGCCAAAGAGCCCCAACGGCCCGGGCATGCTCGATGAGCATTACGGCCTGAAGAAGTAAAAACTGCGCACAACAAAAAGCCCCGCGATCTGCAAGGATCGCGGGGCTTTTTGTTGTGTGTCTTGCGCCCACCCGTAGCAGCTGCCGCAGGCTGCGTTCGACGACAAAGTCGTCGCAAGATCAGCCGTCACCGTGTATCAGGCAAACCCCGCACCCAGGGTTTGCGACTGCTTCGCAGCGGGACGCAGCCTTCGGCAACTGCTACGAGGTACTGATCAAGGGTACTGCTGCACCTGACCCGGCTGCTGGTACTGCATGCCCGGGATTGGTGCCAGGGTCACCTGCACGCGACGGTTCTGTGCGCGGCCATCTGCGGTGGCGTTGCTGGCAATCGGATCAGCCGGGCCCATGCCTTTGACCGACAGGTACTGGCCGCTGACCCCTTGAGACGTCAGGTAGGTCGCTACGCTTTGCGCACGCTGCTGCGAGAGCTGCATGTTGTAGTTGTAGTTACCGGTGCTGTCGGTGTAACCCACGATCTGGATCAGGTTCTGGTTGTTGAACTGCTTCAACGAGTTGGCCAGGTTGTTCAGCGGCTGATAGAAGCTTGGGGCAATGTTGGCCGAGTTGGTGGCGAAGGTAATGTTGCCCGGCATCACCAGGGTGATGTTGTCGCCCTGGCGCTGAACTTCAACGCCCGTGTTGGCCATGCTCGCACGCAGGGCTGCTTCCTGCTTGTCAGCGTAATAGCCATAACCCGCAGCCCCCAGGCCCGCTACAGCAGCGCCGATCAACGCGCCTTTGCCACGGTTGTTATGGTCGATGGCAGCACCCGCCACAGCACCAGCCAGAGCCCCCAGGCCACCGTAGGTGGCGGTCTTGCTCAAGCCCGTGCCGGAAGACGCCTGGCCCTGGTTGTCATACGGGTTGGGCGTAGCGCAGCCGGCCAGCAAGGCAACCGCACTTGCAGCAACAATCAAACGACGCGAAATGAACATGGTGAAGCTCCTGATCAATCTTTCTGGGGGCAAAGGCCATAGGCATTAGACCTTTATAGGCGTTGGAACACGACCAACGGTAAAAATTCCTTTGATCGATAACATTTGCACTGCACCAACAATAGTCGCCCGATCGCCTGCCCACAAATCCCGATTCAGAACTTCACCCCCGCCGTCAGCGCCATGAAATCGCGATCACTGAGGGTGTTGTAGCGCCCGCCAAAGAAGTTGGTGTATGACAGGCTGGCGGTGTAAGTATTCTGGTACTCACCGTCCAGGCCCAGGCTGATGGCCTTGCGGCCCTCCTCGAAGCTGGCGTCAGGCCCCGGCGAGTAGCCGCTGACGTCATGGGACCACCCCAGGTTGGGCTTGAGGTTCACCCCGGGCAGCACGCTGTTGTATTGCCACACCGCCCGGCCACGGTAGCCCCAGGAAGTGGCCGTGGTGAAGCCGTCAGTGCCTGCGGAGCCAAACACCGGGTCACGCCCGTAGCGCAGCCCGGACGGGCTATCCAGGCCAGCCACATGTGTCACCCCCACTTCGCCGGTGACCGTCAGACGATCGGCACCCATCGCGTTATCGAACACATGACTCAGGGAGGTCTGCAACTGAGTGACTTCCTTGCGCCGATAACCCTGCACATCCGCGCCAGGCGTAACGGTCAGTGGCGATGCATCGGCAAGGCCGGGCAACAACGTGACATTGGCGTACAACAGGTCGTTGCTGTTGAGTTGTACCGGGGCATTGGGCCGGTAGCTCAACTCGCCCTTCCAGGCCGTGCCTGTGGATAACGTGGTGGCAAAACTCACACCGTACAGGCGGATATCTTCGGGGTACTCGACGTAATAGCTGGAGTTGCCGGCGACGATCATCGGCGCCAGCCCACCCGCGCCTGCCGCCGCGTTGTAGGCCGATTGCGCTGCGGCGCCGGCGCTGAGGATCGGGTCGCGGCTGTGGTAATTCATGAAATAGGCGCCGAACTCGGTGTCCAGCGGCTCGAACATATAGTGCATGGCCACGCCAAATTGCCCGCTGTTGCGCGCATTGCGGTTGGCGCCACGGCGCACCAGCACGCCCTCCTCGTTCACCTCTGCACCCGCCGAGGTGAGCGCCGCCAGGTCGGCAACATCCAGGGCCGAGCGCTTGCTCATCACCCGGTAGTTGCCGCTGCAGCCGTCGGCAATCACGTCAGACTGGGAGAAGAATGTGCCGCAGTTGTCCGCCTCGGAAGGTTCCCAGTCCAGCTGGTAGAAGGCGTCGGCCGAGAGGTTGTCGGTGAGGTTTTGCGACACATAGAACAGATTGACCGGCACCAGACCGTCTTTGTATTCCGTGCCCGGCCGACGATAGGCCGCGGGGTCGGTGGGGTTGATGGCATTGATGCCGCCGCCGATAAAAGCACCCTCGCCCCAACTGACCACCTGCTTGCCCAGACGTACCGCGCCGGGTTGATCGGCAATGGCGTAGTTGTGATACACGAATGCATCGAGCAGTTGCGCGCCGGCCGATTGCGCACTGGCCCGGCGACCACTGTCACTGATGGCCTTGAAGGGGCGGCTGTCGTCCTGCAGCTCGAAGTCGTACCAGTATTTGCCGCGCACATACAGGCCGCTGTCGCCGTACTTGAGCTCCAGGGCGTGCATGCCGGTGAAGATTTTCGAGAAGGTCTCGCCGCGTTTGAAATTGAGACGGCCATCATCGGAAATCTGCGACTGGCCCGTTCCGCCGTTATTGGCGCCGATCAGCTTGCTGTCGGCCCTGGCGGTGGACCAGTTGGCGCCAATGGACAACTCGGAATCGATCTGCCCCTCGACCGGGCCGACATTGAAGCTCACGCCCCAGGCGGACGTCGACGCGAGGCTGACTGCCAGCGCCAGCTTGGCGTGGCGCCAGGACCGGTGGACTGAGGACATCGATACTTCTCCGTGGGCACACTGCGATAGGCCCGCAAGGATGAAGCAAATCTGGATTTTGACAAGAACACTCCTACCCTCGTAGCAGCTGCCGAGGAACGAAGGCTGCGTCCGGCGACGCAGTCGTCGTAAAACCTGAGTTCGCTGCCTACCTGTTAAGCCGCAGACAAAGGTTTTACGATCGCTTCGCAATCGGACGCAGCCTTCGTTCCTCGGCAGCTGCTACGGGATATTTGGCGATCAATGCATCTCGGTAAACGCCAGTTTCACGCCCAGCGCCACCAGCACCGCGCCCATCGTGCGGTCAAACCAGTGGCCCATGCGGGCAAAACCGGTACGCACGCGCTGATGGCTGAACAACATCGCGACCATGCAGAACCACACCCCGGTGGCCACCGCCAGGTACACGCCATAACCGGCCTGGATCGACAGCGGTGTATGCGGGTTGATCACCACGGTAAACAGCGACAGGAAAAACAGCGTCGCCTTGGGGTTCAGGCCGTTGGTCACGAAGCCCGAGGTGAAAGCACCGCGCGCCGTGCGTTCGCCCACCGGCAAGCTGGCTGCCAGCGCCGCAGGATCGGCCGGCTTGGCCCGCAAGGCCTTGATACCGATATACAGCAGGTAAGCCGCCGCCAGCCATTTCAGGGCGTTAAACAGCACAATCGATTGCGACACGATAATGCCGATACCCAGCAACGAATAACCGACATGGACGAAAATCGCCGTGCCCACACCAAAGGCGGTAAACATCCCCGCGCGGCGACCATGGGTCACGCTCTCGCGCACCACCACGGCAAAATCAGGCCCGGGGCTGGCCACAGCCAGCAGGTGAATCAGGGCAACAGTCAAAAATTCTGTCCAGTACATGCGCCGCTCCATTACAAATTGTTTCTTCTGTTAGGCTCGCCACATTACGCCTTCATTTCACAGCACAAAAGGTACAGTTGATGACTAACACTCAGCGCGCCGTATTCCTTGATTACACCTCACTGGACCTGGGCGATCTCGACCTCGACCCGCTGCGTCGCGCCTTCGGCGACGTGCAGCTGTGCGCAGACACCACGCCAGCCAATGTGATCGAGCGTCTGCAAGGCGCCCGTGTGGCCATCAGCAATAAAGTCGTGCTCAACGCCCAAACCCTGGCTGCCTGCCCGGACCTGAAGCTGATTCTGGTGGCGGCCACCGGCACCAACAACGTCGACCTTGAGGCCGCCCGCGCCCAGGGCATCACCGTGGCCAACTGCCAGGGCTATGGCACGCCGTCGGTGGCGCAACACACCCTGGGCCTGCTGCTGGCACTGGCCACGCGCCTGGTCGATTACAACAAGGCCGTGGCCGATGGCCAGTGGCAGCAGTCGAAACAGTTCTGCCTGCTGGACTTTCCGATTGTCGAGCTGGAAGGCAAGACCCTGGGCCTGTTCGGTCACGGCGAGCTGGGCAGCGCGGTGGCGAAACTGGCCGAAGCCTTCGGCATGCGCGTGCTGATCGGCCAGATCCCCGGGCGCCCGGCCCGCGCCGGGCGCCTTGCGCTCGACGAACTGCTGCCCCAGGTCGACGCCCTGACATTTCACTGCCCGCTTACCGAGCACACGCGCAATTTTATCGGCGCCCGCGAGTTGGCCCTGCTCAAGCCCGGTGCCTTCGTGGTCAACACCGCACGCGGCGGCATGATTGACGAACAGGCACTGGCCGACGCCCTGCGCAGCGGTCACCTGGGCGGCGCCGCCACCGATGTGCTGAGCGTCGAACCGCCCCGCGACGGCAACCCGCTGCTGGCCGCCGACATTCCGCGCCTGATCATCACCCCGCACAGTGCCTGGGGCAGTCGTGAAGCCCGGCAGCGGATCGTCGGCCAACTGGCGCAAAACGCCGAAGCGTTCTTCACAGGTACAGCGCTGCGGGTCGTCAGTTGATAGACTGCGCCCCTTTTTGAGGAGCAGATTATGGATCCGCGCAGTGAAGTACTGCTTCGTCAGCCTGAATACTTTCAAGGCTCGGTGCTGTTGGTCGGCTTGCCGGCTGACGAGTTGCTGAACGAATTGCCCGATGCCCACGGCTGGTGCTGGCATGCCGGTGACCAGGCCCTGCTCGACGCCCGTTTTACCGGGCGCGTGCACTTCGGTGTCGATATCCCTGAGCGGGCGTTCGACACCGCAGTGGTGTTTCTGCCCAAGTCCAAGGAACTGAGCGACTACGTGCTCAAGGCCGTGGCCGCCCGCCTGCCGGGTGCCGACGTGTTTCTGGTCGGTGAAAAAAAGGGCGGCATCGAAGGCGCCTCCAAGCAACTGATCCCGTTTGGCAAACCGCGCAAGCTCGACAGCGCGCGGCATTGCCAGCTGTGGCAAGTGACCGTGGAAAACGCGCCAGCGGCACCGGTGCTGCATGAGCTGGCGCAACATTACGAACTGCCGATGGCCGAAGGCCCGCTCAAGGTCGTGAGCCTGCCCGGCGTGTTCAGCCACGGCCGCCTGGATCGCGGCAGCGCCCTGCTGCTTGAGCATCTGGACAAGCTGCCCAGCGGCCATGTGCTGGACTTTGGTTGCGGTGCGGGCGTGCTCGGGGCTGCGGTCAAACGTCGCTACCCGCACAACAACGTCACCTTGCTCGACGTGGATGCCTTCGCCACTGCCAGCAGCCGCCTGACCCTGGCCGCCAACGGCCTGGAAGGCGAAGTGATTACCGGCAACGGCATCGACGCCGCGCCCATGGGCTTGAACACGATTCTGAGCAACCCGCCTTTCCATGTCGGGGTACACACCGATTACCACGCCACCGAGAACTTGCTGCAAAAAGCAGTCAAACATCTGAAATCAGGTGGCGAACTGCGGATTGTCGCCAACAGCTTCCTGCGCTACCAGCCGCTGATCGAAGAGCATTTCGGCGCTTGTTCGGTCAAGGCCGAGGGCCAGGGTTTCCGGATTTACAGCGCCAAGCGTCGTTGAGCCTGCCGGAAAATAAGAGCTTGCCGGATCGGATTTGCCTAGGCAGAATCCGCTCCGTCCTAGGGGAGTAGTCTCCCACGAGCGTCAAGCTCGTCCGGCATACGTCAACATACTTGGTCAACAGACCATGGCGTATGCGACCCAGGTGTCCGCACAGACGGACCGGGGTTTGACAAGACCTATGACACGAACACCTTACCCGGGGCGGGGAGGCTGTACGTGTCATAGCCGTGTCGACCCGCCCCTGGAAACCACCTGATGATGCTCGATTCCCTGCTTGTCCCTACTGCAATCGTTGCCTTGGCCGAAATCGGCGACAAGACGCAACTGCTCGCCCTTATTCTGGCCGCACGCTTTCGCAAACCCTGGCCGATAATCGCCGGTATCGTGGTCGCGACCCTGGCCAACCATGCTGCAGCCGGTGCCGTAGGCGCCTGGTTCAGTACCTTCTTCAGCGATGCCATGCTGCACTGGATCCTTGCCGCGAGCTTTACCGCCACCGCGCTGTGGACTCTGGTGCCGGACAAGATGGACGACGACGAAGCCAGCACCGCACGCAAGTACGGACCGTTCGTGACCACGTTGATCACCTTCTTTATTGCCGAAATCGGGGACAAGACCCAGGTGGCGACCGTCATGCTCGCCGCGCAGTACCCGGACTTGTGGCTGGTGATTATCGGCACCACCCTGGGCATGTTGATTGCCAACGTGCCGGTGGTATTGGCGGGCAACTTTGCCGCCGACAAACTGCCGCTGACCCTGATCCGCCGCCTGGCTGCCACTGCGTTCGTGGTACTGGCCGTCGTGGCGGTGTACAAGGCGATGCAGATCAGCGGCTGGGTTTAAAAGCCCCTCACCCTAACCCTCTCCCAGAGGGAGAGGGAACCGATTGGGGGATGCTCCAGAGCAATACACAGCAGAAAAACTTGTACTGAACCTTGAAACAACTCGGTCAAGCCCCCTCTCCCTTTGGGAGAGGGTTGGGGTGAGGGCCAGGCCGTTACTGGGTTTTCGGCGCTTGCTGATACAGCGGCATGACCTTTGGAATGGCCGCTTGCAGCGCTGCGATCCGGCTGCTGGAAGCCGGGTGGGTGCTCATGAATTCCGGTGGCGCATTCTGTGATTGCTGGGCCATTTTCTGCCACAGGGTGATCGCCGCATTCGGGTTGTAGCCCGCACGGGCTGCCAGCTCCAGGCCGATCAGGTCCGCTTCGTTTTCATTGCTGCGGCTGTTGGGCAAGGTCAGGCTGTAGTTCACCACCGTGTCGGCCAGCCCCAGGCTGTCCTGGCCCAGCCCCAACAAAGCGCCAGCACCCTGCTTGGCGATCTCGATACCGTAGGCCTTGGACATGGATTCACGCCCGTGCTCACGCAAGGCGTGGGCAATTTCATGGCCCATGATCGCGGCAATTTCATCGTCGCTCAGCTTCAGCTGTTCGATGATCCCGCTGTAAAAAATGATCTTGCCGCCAGGGCCACAGTTGGCGTTAAGTTCATCACTCTTGATCAGGTTCACTTCCCAGTTCCATTGCGCGGTATCCGGGCGAAAGGCCGGGGCCTGGGCAATCAACCGGTTGGCGATTGCCTGCAGGCGCTTGGCGTTGGCGCTGGTCTTGTCCAGAGCGCCCTTGGTACTGGCCTCGCTGACAGTCTGCTGGTACGACTGGGCGTACATCTGGTCAACCTGCTGGCTCGACAGCATGCTGAACATGTACTGCTTGCGCTCTACGCCCACGGCGCCGCCATTGGTGGTATTCACCGCCTGGCATCCACCCAGCAACAACCCGGCGCCCACGGCGCACACTACCGCTAACTTACCCATCGAAGCTCTCCATAAAGATGCTGCGCATCGTATCTCAACCCGGCGTCAGGCACTCGGGCGCGTTGAGTTTTGGATCGTTGACCAGATTGGCCAAAGGACGCTCACGCAGCGGCATCTGCGGGCTGGCCAGCAGTGCCTGCAGCACATGCAGCGGGGTCTGGGGGTCAAGCCAGGCCTGTTGGCCGGCCTCATCCAGAATCAGCGGGCGACGCTGGCTGGCCGCCGCCTGTGTGATCACCGCGGTACTGAGCCACACATGACCGGCCACCGGGTAGGCCTCCCAGATACCGGCAAAAAACAGCGAGGAGCCCTCCCCCGGGGTCAGCCAATAGGGGCGCTTGCGGGTCGTGCCGCGCCACTCGTAAAAACCGTTGGCCGGAATCAGGCAGCGACGCTCGCGCAAGGCATCGCGAAACATGGGCTGCTCGATCACGGTTTCGGCACGGGCATGAGCCGGGGTGCGCGACAGGTCGGTAAGCCACGCCGGAGTCAGGCCCCAACGCGCCCGCGCCAGTTCTCGCTGGCCAGGCTCGGCCCCTGCACGCAGGATCAATACCGAATCATTGGGCGAAATGTTCCACTGGGCCTGCTGATCCGCCGGAAAACCGGGCAAGGCTGCAAACGCGGGGTTCCAGCGAAACAGGGCAAAACGTCCACACATGGGGCAGCACAACTCTTCTTTTATATGGCAGTGAAAAAACCGCTGCAGGCGTCAGCAGATCAGTACATCTGCAACGCTTTCGGGCTCATCGCCCGCCACCGGCGTGGCCGCATTGTACGCATCGATCAACGCGCGTGCGCAGCGCGCCTGATCATCGGCTACCGCCAGCCCCAACAACCCCAAGGCCGGCAACTCCCCGGTACCGCCAATCAAATCGCGACCCTGCAGGGTTGCCGCAATGCCTTCACTGGCCAGCATGCCCAGCAACAATTCGGCTTCCATCAGGTTTTCCGGCTCGTAGATGCGTTGCATGGTCTTCACTCACTACTCATTCTCGGTATGCACATCGAGCATCCATTCATGACCATCGGTCTGAAGATGGAAAAGGATCGGTCGGCAACACACCGGGCAATCCTCAATGTAGCTTTGATCGCCCCCCGAAAGATCCAGTACCGCTTCTGCCGGCTCGCCACAATAGGGGCATTCATAGCGTTCAGTTTCAAGCATCGCGGTCTCCAGAGTGACTTGTGCGTATAATCGCCGGTCTATTAGCAGGGCTATTATTTTTGCCCTGCCCTGCGTACCAACCCTAGCCGTTTCCAACAAGAGAGCATGATGGGCCAATTCGATAGCATCCGACCTTACGACGACGCCGAAGTACCAGCAGTGCTGGCCCGGCTGCTCAGCGACAAGGCGTTTCTGGATATCCTGACCCACTTTCGCTTTCCGCGCCTGGCTGGCGCTTTCGGCTGGCTGTTAAAACCACTTATAGCTCATCGCCTGCGCAAAGAGTTCGCCAGCGTCAATTCGGTTGCGTCCTTGCAGGACAAGGTCGAGGTTTACGTCGACCGCACCATCGAGCATGCCACCGACGGCGTGACCTATACCGGCGTCGAGCAACTGAAATCCGGCAGCGCCTACCTGTTTCTGGCCAACCACCGCGATATCGTGATGGACCCGGCCTTCGTCAATTACGCCGTGTACCACGCCGGCCTGCCGACGCCGCGCATCGCCATTGGCGACAACCTGCTGCAAAAGCCGTTTGTCAGCGACCTGATGCGCCTGAACAAAAGCTTTATCGTGCACCGTTCGATCACCGGGCGCAGGGAAAAGCTCGCGGCCTATCAACTGTTGTCGGCCTATATCAACCACTCGATCCGTAACGACTGCCAGTCGATCTGGATTGCCCAGGCGGAAGGCCGGGCCAAGGACGGTGATGACCGTACCGACTCGGCGATCCTGAAAATGTTTCATATGAGCCGCAAGGACGAGCCATTTGCCGAGGTCATCCAGTCGCTGAACCTGACGCCGGTGTCGATCAGCTACGAATACGACCCCTGTGACCAGGCCAAGGCCCGCGAGCTGTACATACGCGCCACCACGGGCACCTACAGCAAGGCCCCTGGCGAAGACGACACCAGCATCGCCAACGGCATTACCGGCTATAAAGGCCGCGTGCATGTGAACTTTGCCGCCCCGGTGACCGAACCTTTCGAGGACAGCAAATTGCTCGCCGCGGAAATGGATCGTCATATTCTCAGCGGCTATCGCCTGTTTCCGGTGCACTACCTGGCGTATGCACAGTGGGCTGAGGCCGAGGCTGAGCTGCAAGTGCCTACCGCCGCCGAGGTATTCGGTGCCGAAGAGCTGGCCAAGGCCCAACAGGAATGGCAACGCCGCCTGGACGCCTGCCCGGCCGAGCATCGCCCGTATCTGGTGCTGCAGTATGCGATGCCGGTGCGTAACCAGTACCGGATCAAGGCGGGGTTGCCCCTGTAACCCCATCCACCCTTGTGGGAGCGGGCTTGCTCGCGATGGCATCAACAAGGTCAAGCAGAACGACCGAGTCGTCAGCATCGCGAGCAAGCCCGCTCCCACAGGGGTAATTTCTGCTGTCACCGTATCGTCATGTAGAGAGGCCACTCTGTGGCCCCTCGACACCGACACGGAGCTTGTCATGTTGCACGCAGAAAACCAGGACCGCCTTTACCTGATCGCCCCCAGCGACGAACAGCAGGCATTGATCGAGGGCTTGGCCTTTAACGTACAAGACCGCCACTGGCTGGTTTACTGCGCCCTGAGCGGCCACGCCCATGCCGACCTGCCCGAGACAGACTTGCTCACCGGCGTCAGCCGCCTGGAGCTGTACGCCGAAGCGGCCTGAAACCTTCGAACATAAAAAAGCCCGAACTCACCGAGTTCGGGCTTTTTGTTTTGCCTGCGATTACTCGCTGAGCAAACGACCGATGGTCGGGTCCTTGAACACCCGTGTCAGGGCGTCGCTGAGCACGTCGCTCACCAGTTTGGTGTTGGTTTCCTGATTCGGCGCCATGCCGAAGCGCTGGTCCAGGGACGCACCATAGCGGCCGCTGTAGGTACGACCACCGTTCTTCACATCCGAGCGGAAGGTCGCGCCGATGGTGGCCTCAGTCACGTACATGGTGTCCTTGGGCGACTGGTACTTGAGTTCGGCCAGGGTCACGGTCAGCGTGGGTGCGTTCATCGCATTGGCTGTCGGGGTGAAACCCAGCAGGCGCACGGCCGCTTCAGCCTGGGCTTGCAGCTTGGGAATCAGGTCGGCACTGCTGACGCTGATGGCGCTGGTTTCCGGGTACATGCCACCGCGGGTGCCCAGGGTTGGCGAAGGACGACCGTCCACCACCCGCACCACCACCGGCTGGCCACGACCCACGGGCGCAAGCTGAGTCGTCAGCTTGGGTTGCGGGCTGAGTTGTTGCGGGCTGTGGGCGCAGCCGACGAGGGTCAAACTGGTCACAGTAATCAAACCGAACAACAGGCGTTGCAACATGCTCATCTCTCCAGGACTGGGTATAACAGGCCGTCAGTATAGGGTGCCGGGCGCCTGCGAACTAGCTGCAAGCTGTCACCCTCCTGTCATGCCCAATTCATCCTGATGTCACCTGCTCAGGGCATAGTCGCAACGACTGACTCAACAGGTGCCGCCATGAATATGCTCTTGACCCTGCTCGGCTTCAACCGCCCCAACCGCTGCTTCGCCCGCCTTGATCCGGCAGGCCGCTGCCAGGCTTTCAAGCAATGCAAACAGCCGCCGGTCGGCGACAGCTGGGTCGAAATCGAAGAAATCCGCCTTAACTGGTTGCACCAGGTGCTACCCGCCAACGCCCGTATTGCCTCGCCCGCACGGCGTTCGGCGGTGCAACCGCTGCTGGGCCTCTGACCGACGCACCAATAAAACTCATTTAACAGGATCAATTGCCCACGTTTCTTCGCTACAATCTCCCCCCGATTATAAGGACGTCTCCTGATCGGGCCCCGCAGCATCGCTAATGCGCTTGTATTGGCACCCCAAAACCGCCCACAGAGAGCCGCCCACACAGATCATGTGAAGCTGGTGCGCTTGAATTTCATGGCGTAACCCCCACTTTTTGCATGATCTGCCAGAGCTGTCATCACGCTCGGCCCCTGGTTCGGTGCCTGGCTTGCGACAGCCCTTTTTTGAGGTTCACGTATCCAAAAGAGCGTGAAAAAAAAACGGGTTTCACAACTTCACAAGAGTGTGGCGAGCAAATGAAAAGTTTTGCGTCTGAACATGCACCATTAGCGTCTGAAATTGCTTCACCAAGCAGGATCGAAGTCGGCTCCACAGCACAAGACTGAAGCCTGTCCGCTCACGGATTTGGTTGCACGAACGGACGCTCTAGACATTAAGTCGAATTGCCTCCCGGGGACTGAAATGCGTTCATATGAACCTTGAAGGCCCGGTTGGTGGCGTCCGCTGAAGCTGCAAGAAATTGCGAAGAATCGGACATGGCGATCCTGGCCACGAGTGGCCCGGGGCTAATCAGACACACGCCCCGGACACCTGGCAGCTATGCCGTCAATTTGGTGCCGTAGATTTTGGAGACGCGTTAATGGCGCATAACGAAGCAGTCGACGTAGTACTGGTTGGAGCGGGCATCATGAGTGCCACCCTCGCCGTACTGCTCAAAGAGCTCGACCCCGGCATTAAGCTGGAAGTTGTTGAGCAGATGGACTCGGGTGCCGCGGAGAGTTCCAACCCGTGGAACAACGCAGGTACCGGTCACGCTGGTCTTTGTGAGCTGAACTACACGCCGCAGGCGGCTGACGGTTCGATCGACATCAAGAAGGCTGTGCATATCAATGCCCAGTTCGAAGTGTCGAAACAGTTTTGGGCCTACCTGGCACAAAAAGGCACCTTCGGTTCATGCAAGTCCTTCATCAGCCCGGTTCCTCACCTGAGCTACGTTGAAGGCGAAAAAGGCGTGTCCTTCCTGAAAAAACGCTTTGAAGTGCTGAGCAAGCACCATGCGTTTGCCGACATGGAATACACCGAAGACAAAGCCAGGATGACCGAGTGGATGCCCCTGATGATGCCGGGCCGCCCTGCGGACCAGCACATCTCGGCCACCCGCGTGGAGCATGGCACCGACGTCAACTTCGGCGCCCTGACCCAGCAACTGCTCAAGCATCTGGCCAGCGCACCGGACACCCAGATCAAGTACAGCAAAAAAGTCACCGGCCTCAAGCGCAACGGCAGCGGCTGGACGGTGAGCATCAAGGACACCAACAGCGGCAACACCCGCCACGTTGATGCCAAATTTGTGTTCCTCGGTGCCGGTGGCGCGGCCTTGCCGCTGTTGCAAGCTTCGGGCATCGAAGAAAGCAAAGGCTATGGCGGCTTCCCGGTCAGCGGCCAATGGCTGCGTTGCGACAACCCGGAAGTGGTCAAGCTGCACCAGGCCAAGGTTTACAGCCAGGCCGCAGTGGGTTCGCCACCGATGTCGGTACCGCACCTGGACACCCGTGTAGTGGATGGCAAAAAGTCGCTACTGTTCGGGCCTTATGCCGGTTTCACCACCAAGTTCCTCAAGCACGGTTCGTTCCTTGACCTGCCGATGTCGATCCGACTGGGCAATATCGGGCCAATGCTGGCTGTGGCTCGCGATAACATGGACCTGACCAAGTACCTGGTCAGCGAAGTGCGCCAGTCGATGGAACAACGCCTGGAGTCCCTGCGTCGTTTCTATCCACAGGCCAAGGCTGAAGACTGGCGTCTTGAGATTGCCGGGCAACGGGTGCAGATCATCAAGAAAGACCCGAAAAAGGGCGGCGTCCTGCAGTTCGGTACCGAACTGGTTGCGGCCAAGGACGGCTCGCTGGCCGCTCTGCTGGGCGCTTCGCCAGGCGCTTCGGTTACCGTTTCGATCATGCTCGACCTGATCGAACGCTGCTTTGCGCAAAAAGCCACCGGCGAGTGGGCGGCCAAGCTCAAGGAAATCTTCCCGGCACGGGAAAAGGTCCTCGAAACCGACGCCGACCTGTACCGTGAAATCAGCACCCGCAACTCCGAGTTGCTGGAACTGGTTGCACCACAGAGCGCCAATACCAGCATCGCGTAATGCCACACTGACGTTTCACACGTCAAAAAAAGCCCCTCGCCCTGTTTCAGGGCGAGGGGCTTTTTTGTTGCCCTTATTCGGGGCACTGTAAAGCGTGTGTAACTCTTTACTCTGTGGATACTCTGTAGAAGGTCGAGCCCAATCAAAAGCCCCTCACCCTAGCCCTCTCCCGGAGGGAGAGGGAACTGACCACCCGCGGCCTCAATATCTCCACAGATCAGCCCCCTCTCCCGCCGGTAGAGGGAACTGACCGCACGCGGTCTCAATACCTCCACAGATCAGCCCCCTCTCCCTCCGGGAGAGGGTTGGGGTGAGGGGCTTTTTTGTTGCCCTGTATCGGGCGGCTGCAAAGGCGTAAGCCCAATGCAAGGTAACTCGTGAATCAGAACATGAAACAAGATCCGTAGCAGCTGCAGGAACACTGCAACTGTGGGAGCGAGCCTGCAACAGAGTATCTACAGGGTGTGGATCAACCGCGAGCCTGGTCGATCAGCTCGATGTACTCGTCTGCATTGCGCTGGTCCTTGATGATGTCCACGAACGTCTGACCCTGTTCGTCTTTGCCATCCAGGTCGTAGCCGGCTTCCTTGAAGAAAGTCAGGAAGCGCCCAAAGTCATCGATGCGCAGGCCACGGTAGGCCTTGATCAGTTTGTGCAGCGACGGCGAAGTGGCGTCCACGGGCTCAAAGTCCAGGAACAACTTGATCTGCTCGTCGCCGATCTCGTCACCAATCAACTGCTTTTTGTCTTTACGCATATCCGGCTCCAGCCTGCTGATACTTCACGGGGCCCGCAGTTTACCCAAGGCTTATCGTGCGCGCACGCTGCCGGTGTGCAAGTCGGCCCAAATATGGCCATTGGCATAGGTCAAAAATTGTACATAGAGCGTGTCGTTGCGCAGCAGGTCAATCACCACGCGGTACTGGCTCTGCGGGTAGGAAAGGCTCAGGGTTCGGGTCTTGCTGTCGAACACAGGCTTTTTAAGGCTTTTGCTTTCACCATCGAACGAAATCAGCACCTGGCGCACGGTCGCACCCTGGCTCATGGGCTTGCCCTTCAAGCGCACCAGCAAGGGCGAAGTGACCGGGATCGGCTGTTGGTTGGACTGGCGCTGGCTGCCCACCACCACCGAGTACGAGGTAACCAGCATCAGTTGTTGCTGTTCGGGCACCTCGCTGCGCAACTGCAGGTCATCGGCAGGCAGAAACTGCCCATGCAACAACGGCGTAGCAACAGGTGCCGCCGCCAGAGGCAGGCTGGCCAGCAGCAGGCTCAGGGCCGCACTGCGAAATAGAAGGCTCATGTCAGGATCCAGAAAGCGGGAAGCAGCACTCTAGCATGTTGCCCGCCCGCCCCTTCTACTGCGCAACCAGTTGCCCTTCGACGATCCGCACATGCTGTGGATGAAAGCGCGCAAGGCTGCTGCGATGGCCGACACTGACAATGCTCAAGCCCGGCAGTTGATCGATCAGGGCCTGGTACACCATCGCTTCGTCCTCCTCATCCATTGCCGAGGTCGATTCGTCCATATACAGCCATTGCGGGCGATACAGCAGCGCCCGGGCAAAGGCCAGGCGCTGCTGCTCACCACCCGACAGCAGCCGCTGCCAGTGGTTAACCTCGTCGAGCTTGGAGATCAGATGCTCCAGGCGGCACGTGCGCAGCACCTGTTCATAACACTCGTTGCTGTAGGTCTCGCCGGTCTGTGGATAACTCAGGGCATCGCGCAAGGTGCCGATGGGCAAGTAGGGTTTTTGCGGCAAAAACAGCGCCCGCTCACGCGGTAAACGGATTGCCCCGCCACCCCGCGGCCACAGCCCGCCCATCGCCCGCAGCAAGGTGCTTTTACCGCTGCCGGAGCGCCCGCTGAGCATCAGCCGCTCACCGTCCTGCACCTGCAGGCTGGCGCCATGCAACAGCGGCCGACCATCGGCCAGATCGAGACTCAGGTCTTTGATCTGCAACTCTTCGCCCTGGTGCTGTACATCAATCGCCGGCAAGCGCTGCTCATTGTCGGTCATGGCCTGACGAAAGCTCAGCAGACGATCGCAGGTGGCACGCCATGCCGCCAGAGTCACATAGGCATCGATAAACCAGCTGAAGTTTTCTTGCACATTGCTGAAGGCCGAGTTGATTTGCATCAGCTCGCCCAGCTCGATCTTGCCGGCAAAGTAGCGCGGCGCGGCCACGACAAACGGAAAGATAATGGCGATCTGCGAGTAACCGGCAGTGAAAAACGTCAGGCGTTTTTGCACCTTCATTTGCGTCCAGAAGTTTTTCCAGACCTTGTTGAAACGGGTACTCAGGCGCTCATGCTCATTGGCCTCGCCGTTGTACAAGGCAATGCTTTCGGCATTTTCGCGCACCCGCACCATCGAGAAACGCAAGTCAGCTTCGAAGCGCTGTTGCTGGTTGCTCAGGCCGATCAGCCGTCGACCGATCAGATGCGCCAGCCAGCTGCCCACGGCGGCGTACAACAGTGCGCACCAGAACATGTAACCGGGAATGGTGATGCCAAAAACCTCAATGCTGCCCGATACACCCCACAGGATGATCGAAAACGACACCAGACTGACTACGTTGCGGATCAACCCCAGGCCCAGGGTGAGCGTGCTGTCGGTGAACGAATTGATATCTTCACTGATGCGCTGGTCAGGGTTGTCGGTATAACCGCCCTGCTCCAGCTGGTAGTAGTTCTTGTGCGCCAGCCAGCGTGAGAAGTGCTGCTCGGTCAGCCAGCGACGCCAGCGAATGGTCAGCATCTGGGTCAAATAGAGCCTGTACACCGCACCGACAATACCTGCCGCAGCAATGATCCCGAAGTAGCCGATCAAGCTCCAGAACGCCTTGGCATCCTTGTTTTCCAGCGCGTTGTAGAAGTCCTTGTACCAGTGGTTGATCCACACCGAGATGCCCACGCTGACCAGCGACAGGGCCACCACGGCGATCAACAGCAACCACGCCTTGGTACGTTCTTCACTGCGCCAGTAAGGGGTTATGAGGCGCCAGACCCGAGGGATGAAATTCCCACGCACAGCATCATTCACGACAGAAGGCTCAGCGTTCTGATTCATCGTTCAGGCTCGTTGGGAGTAAAGAGCAACCTGCAAGCCGGTCAGGACGACCGGCCCACGACGCTGGGACACGTCTTGTTACAGGTTAGAAGCTGTAGCCGTCAGCATGCAAGGTGCATTGCACGCGCCTACAGCTCCCGTTCAGCGTCGCACCGGACGCTTCTGCAATTTGCGCTGCAAGGTACGCCGATGCATGCCCAGGGCGCGGGCAGTGGCCGAAATATTGCCTTCATGCTCACCCAGCACGCGCTGGATATGTTCCCACTGCAGGCGGTCCACCGACATCGGGTTGTCCGGCACCAGGGTTTCCAGATCGGCATGCTGGGACAGCAAGGCGGCGAGCACGTCATCGGCATCGGCAGGTTTGCACAGGTAGTTGCAGGCCCCGCGCTTGATCGCTTCGACAGCGGTGGCGATGCTCGAATAACCGGTGAGGATCACCACGCGCATTTCCGGGTCGAGCTCCAGCAGCTTGGGCAGCAGGACCAGGCCGGAGTCACCGTCCATTTTCAGGTCCAGCGCCGCGAAATCGGGCAGGTCCTGCTGGGCCAGGATCAGCCCTTCTTCGGCGGAGCCGGCGGTGCTGACGCGAAAACCGCGGCGGCTCATGGCGCGGGCCATCACGCGGGTAAAAGTGGCGTCGTCATCTACCAACAACAAATGCGGCAGTTCTTCGCCTTCGACCTGAATCTCTTCACTCATTTTCATTTCCTCGGGCGACACGTGGCAGGCGCAGCTCAGTGAGCGTACCGCCATCCTCATGACTGTAGAGTTTTACCGAGCCGCCAGCGCGGGTCACGCTGGCCTTGCTCAAGAATAGGCCCAGACCGAAGCCTTTGCCCTTGGTAGTAAAAAAGGGTTTGCCGATTTGCTCGGCGATGGCCAACGGTACACCCGGACCGTGGTCACGGATACTGATGGTCAGATCAACCGCATCCCAGTCCACCGTCACTTCCAGCCCTTCCGGGCACGCATCGGCGGCATTGTTGAGCAAGTTGAGCAGCGCCTGGGTCAAATCCGGTGGCGGCGCCAGGCGCGGCACCGGCGCATGGCCCAGGCACTGGAAGCGATAGGTGGCTTCGGGGCGCATCAAGTGCCAGCGGTTCAGGGCTTCATCCAGCCATTGCGTAACGTCCTGAACTTCAATCGCCAGCCGACGGTTGGCCTCGGCGGCACGCACCAGTTGCTGCAGGGTTTCCTTGCACAGCTTGACCTGATCCTGCAGCACGCTCAGATCGTCCTGCAATTCGGGATCAAGGTGATCGCGGCGCATCTCCTTGAGCAGAACGCTCATGGTCGACAACGGCGTGCCCAGTTCATGGGCCGCACCGGCCGCCTGCGTGGCCACGGCCAGCAATTGCTGGTCGCGCAAGCCCTCTTCACGGCGCAGGGCACGCAGCTCTTCCTGGCGGCGCAGCTCTTCGCCCATCTTGGCGGCAAAGAACGTAATCACGGCCGCAGACAGGGCAAAACTCAACCACATACCATAAATCTGCAGCTTTTCGCGGAAGAACGGCACCGTGTCTATCGGAAAAGACTGCGACAGCAACAAGGTGTAGAGCGCCAGCGCAATCCCGGTCAACACCAACGAATAGCGCCACGGCAGCGTGACCGCAGCAATGGTCAGCGGCACCAGGTAATACGATACAAACGGGTTGGCCGAGCCACCCGAAAAGTACAGCAGGGCACTGTGGATAAACAGGTCACAGGTCAGTTGCAGGGCGTATTCCAGCTCGGTGACCGGCCAGGTGGTGCGTAACCGGATTGCGGTAAACGCGCACAACAGCATGGAAAAGCCGAGGGTGATACTCAGCTGGAACCACGGCAGCGGCAGCAGGTTGAACAGATAGGCAAAGCCCACTGAACCCGCTTGCGCGGCCAGCACCAACATGCGGATAAACGTAAGACGCCAGAGGTTCTGGCGAGTTGCGGACAATAACTGAACGGGGGCGAGCATGAGCTCTCCTGATGAGCGCTCCAGGCGGATCACCGGGAGTATAACCAAGCAGGCGGCCTGACAGGCAAAAGTGCGGCAAAGAGCCACAGTGTTTTTTATGAAAAAGCGGCTAATGGCCTGCATCTGGGCAAACTGTGTGGGAGCGGGCTTGCTCGCGATGGCTTCGACGCGGTCTGGCTGACAGACACCGGTGCCTGCTTCGCGAGCAAGCCCGCTCCCACAGTGGACAAAGAAATAGCCGCCATATGTATCAAAAATGTAATTGGGCGAACTGATAGCCGTTAATTAGAGTCATATGGCCATTACTGTCCTCATTCAAGGAGCTTCCATGTCCAATTTCCAACGCACCGCTGCCCTTTTGACCCTGAGCATCGGCGCGCTTGCCAGCCTGCCGGCCCTGGCTGACGACATTCATTACAACCAGATTTCCCTGCGTGCCGAAGCCAGCCAGGAAGTGCCTCGCGACTTGATGATCGTGACGCTCTACACCGAAGCGCAAAACACCGACGCCGCCAAGCTGGCCGCAGAAATCACCACCGCGATGAACAAAGCCATCGGCCAGGCCAAATCGGTCAAGGAAGTCACCCTGCGCCAGGGCAATCGCAACAGTTACCCGATTTACGACAATAAAACCCAGAAGATCACCGGCTGGCGTGAACGCGCTGAACTGCGCCTGGAAAGCACCGACTTTGCAGCCCTGTCCAAGCTTACCGGCGATCTGATGCAAACCCTGAAAATGGGCAGCATGCAGTTCACTGTCGCCAATGCCACGCGCAAAACCAGCGAAGATGCGCTGCTCAAGGATGCCGTCAATGCGTTCAAGGCCCGCGCCCAACTGGCCACCGACGCACTGGGTGGCAAGGGTTACAAGATCGTCAACCTGAACCTCAACACCAACGGCTACCCGCAACCCTACCTACGTAGCGCAATGATGATGAAAGCCGCCGCCCCGGCAATGGACTCAGCGCCCACGCCTGAAGTCGAAGCCGGCACCAGCGAAGTCAGCATGAGCGCCGACGGCGTGATCGAAGTCCAGATGCAGTAAACCTGGCTCCACCGCACAAGCCCCTGACGCTCCCGCGCGCCAGGGGCTTTTTTATGCCCGCGGGAAAAACCCGGCAGACCGTCCTAGTATTAAACAACGCGCCCCCAAGCTCGATGTCACTAATCAGCATTTTCCTGAACGGTAGTCTGAATAAGTAACAACGCTGACCTGAAACAGTGCAGCCACCGTGGCAGAAGTCGCAAAACGTGTAAGCAAATGCGTCAAAAACACCGACGCAAACGATCAAATGCGTCATAACTTATATAAAAGCGACATTCTTGTACGATCGTTCCACGTTTTTAATCAGCAAGCGCTTTCGGATATTGCATTGGGTATGGGCTGTGCATAAGTATCGCCGGGTCGACTCACAAGGTCGCCCTCAAACCAAAAATGATAAAAATCATGAGGCCACCATGTTCAAACACGCGGTCATTCCGTTTTTAGTAGGCGCCAGCCTGTTGGCAAGTGCACCTTTCGCCCACGCGGCTTCCAACCTGGTGTTTTGCTCTGAAGGCAGCCCGGCAGGTTTTGACCCGGGCCAGTACACCACTGGTACTGACTTCGATGCATCGGCCGAGACCATCTTTAACCGTCTGAGCCAGTTCGAACGTGGCGGCACCAAGGTGGAGCCCGGCCTGGCTACCAGTTGGGATGTCTCGCCGGATAACCTGACATGGACCTTCCACCTGCGCGATGGCGTCAAGTTCCACACCACGCCGTACTTCAAGCCGACCCGTGATTTCAATGCCGACGACGTGCTCTTCACGTTCAACCGCATGCTCGACAAGGACATGCCGTTCCGTAAGGCCTACCCCACCGAATTCCCTTATTTCACCGACATGGGCATGGATAAAAACATCGCCAAGGTGGAAAAGATCGATGACAAGACCGTCAAGTTCACCCTGAACTCGGTCGATGCCGCGTTTATCCAGAACATGGCGATGCACTTTGCCTCCATCCAGTCCGCCGAGTACGCCGACAAGCTGCTCAAGGAAGGCAAGCCTGCCGACATCAACCAGAAACCGATCGGCACCGGCCCGTTTGTGTTCAAGAGCTACCAGAAAGACTCGAACATCCGCTATACCGGCAACAAGGACTACTGGAAGCCAGAAGACGTCAAGATCGACAACCTGATCTTCGCCATCACCACCGACCCCTCGGTACGCGTCCAGAAGCTCAAGAAGAACGAGTGCCAGGTCACGCTTTTCCCGCGTCCGGCCGACCTCAAGGCCCTGAGTGAAGACCCGAATCTGAAGATGCCCCATCAAGCGGGCTTCAACCTCGGTTACATCGCCTACAACGTGATGGACAAGATCAAGGGCAGCAACGAACCCAACCCGATGGCCCAGCTCAAGGTTCGCCAGGCCCTGGACATGTCGGTGAACAAGCAGCAGATCATCGACTCGGTGTACCAGGGTGCAGGCCAACTGGCCGTTGGCGCCATGCCGCCGACCCAGTGGTCCTATGACACCAGCATCAAGGACGCGCCTTTCGACCCGGAAAAAGCCAAGCAACTGCTCAAGGAAGCCGGCGTCAAGGAGGGCACCGAGATCGTGCTGTGGGCCATGCCGGTGCAACGCCCTTACAACCCCAATGCCAAGCTGATGGCTGAAATGCTGCAGTCGGACTGGAGCAAAATCGGCATCAAGGCCAAGATCACCAGCTACGAATGGGGCGAGTACATCAAACGTTCCAAAGGCGGTGAAAACGGCGCGATGCTGATTGGCTGGAGCGGCGACAACGGTGACCCGGACAACTGGCTCGGCACCCTGTTTGGCTGCGACTCGCTGGAAGGCAACAACTTCTCCAAATGGTGCGACCCGGAGTTCGACAAACTGGTCAAAGCCGCCAAGGCCACCACCGATATTGCAGAGCGCACAAAACTGTACCAACAGGCGCAGCAACGACTCAAAAGCCAGGTCCCGATGACACCTATCGCACACTCGACGGTGTATCAACCCATGCGCAAAAACGTAGAGGACTTCAAGATCAGTCCGTTTGGCCTGAACTCCTTCTACGGAGTCAGCGTCGGCAAATAACAAGGACCGGTGAATGCGGCTATAAGGCTGCATTCACTTATCTACCAGGACGGTGGAAATCACCTACAGCCTAAAGCCACTTCTGACTACATCAGAGGCTATAGGACGCAGAGACAATTCCTACAGTTTTGTCAGACCCCATGCATTTACCGGTGAATGCCGACTGCTTAACGTCGACAAACAGCCAGTCCATTGCAAGGGTGCGGTTGCGTAGATGATGAAATCGACGCCCTGAACCGTACGCCTTCGATCAAGGCGCGCTCAGGACTCAAAAACAAGAAGAAGGATAGGGAACGCCATGCGCAACCCTCTGGTTTTATCTGTACTTATCAGCGCCGGCGTACTTGCCGGCAGCCCGCTCGCCAGTGCCGCCAACAGCCTGGTATTTTGCTCCGAAGGCAGCCCGGCCGGTTTTGATACCGCGCAGTACACCACCGCCACCGACAATGACGCGGCCGAACCGATTTACAACCGCCTCGCCGAATTTGAAAAGGGCGGCACCGCCGCGATCCCGGCCCTGGCAACCAGCTGGGACGTGTCCGAAGACGGCCTGACCTGGACGTTCCATCTGCGTGATGGCGTCAAGTTCCACACCACCAAGTGGTTTACCCCGACCCGCAACTTCAACGCCGATGACGTGCTCTTCACCTTCAACCGCATGCTCAACCCCGAGCATCCGTTCCGCAAGGCCTACCCGACCGAGTTCCCGTACTTCACCGGGATGAGCCTGGACAAGAACATCGCCAGCGTCGAGAAAACCGACCCGATGACCGTGGTCATGAAGCTCAACACGGTGGACGCCGCCTTTATCCAGAACCTGGCCATGAGCTTTGCCGCGATCCTGTCGGCCGAGTATGCCGACCAGTTGCTCAAGTCCGGCAAGCCCAGCGACATCAACCAGAAGCCTGTGGGCACCGGCCCGTACGTGTTCCAGCGTTACCAAAAAGACTCCAACATCCGCTACGCCGCCAACAAGGACTACTGGGACCCGAGCCAGGTCAAACTCGACAACCTGATTTTCTCGATCAGTGTCGATGCCTCGGCGCGCATGCAAAAGCTGCGTAAAAACGAGTGCCAGGTCTCGCTTAACCCACGCCCTGCCGACGTTGCCGGGCTCAAGGCCGACCCTAAGCTGCAGGTCATCGAAAAACCCGGTTTCAACCTCGGTTACATCGCCTACAACGTGCAGCACAAACCGTTTGACCAGCTGCAAGTGCGTCAGGCACTGGACATGGCGGTCAACAAGGACGAGATCCTCAAGGCCGTCTACCAGGGCGCAGGCCAGAAAGCCGTCAATGCCATGCCGCCGACCCAGTGGTCCTACGACGAGACCATCACCGACGCCGCCTACAACCCGGAAAAAGCCAAGGAGCTGCTCAAGGCCGCAGGGGTCAAGGACGGTACCGAAATCACTCTGTGGGCCATGCCCGTACAGCGCCCTTACAACCCGAACGCCAAGCTTATGGCCGAGATGCTGCAGTCGGACTGGGCCAAGATCGGCCTCAAGGTCAAGATCGTCAGCTATGAATGGGGCGAGTACATCAAGCGCACTAAAAACGGCGAGCACGATATCAGCCTGATCGGCTGGACCGGCGACAACGGTGACCCGGACAACTGGCTCGGCACCCTGTACAGCTGCGACGCGATTGGCGGCAACAACTACTCCATGTGGTGCAACAAGGAATACGACACCCTGGTCAAGAACGCCAAGGTCGTGACCGATCGCGACCAGCGCACGGTGCTCTACAAACAGGCCCAGCAGTTGCTCAAGCAACAGGTGCCGATCACCCCTATTGCGCACTCTACGGTCAACCAGCCGCTGAGCGCCAAGGTCGAAGGTTTCACGGTCAGCCCCTTTGGGCGTAACGCCTTCTCGGGTGTGAGCCTCAAGGACTAACTCGCCCGACAACCCCCGGTATCAGCAGTGACGCTGGTCAAGTGTGGGAGCGGGCTTGCTCGCGATGGTCTTCAGGGCGCGGCATTTACTCAGTAAATACGCGTCATCGTTAACGACCATCGCGAGCAAGCCCGCTCCCACAGAGGCAGAAGCCGGTTCAGTGAACAACAGTGCGGTATCAGCAGGCCACTCTTCTGATGGCCCGCTCAAACTTCGCCTATCGGGTAGCTGGCAAACGTTTGCAATGCTTTAAAGCGTTTCACAACAGCCGAGTCAACACAAAAAAAGACCGGCCATAAAAAGAAGAAACCAAAGAGGAGCCTCAACCATGAAACTCACCAGCAGCGCGTTATTGGCCTTGTCCATCAGCAGCATCACGGCGATGGCCAATGCCGATGAATTTATGCCCACCGAATTGAAAGCCACCAGCGCTCAAAGCGAGACCAAGGGCTTTGTCGAAGACCAGACCCTGGGCGGCACTACCCGCAACTGGTACGCCAACGAGCTTCGCCGTCGCGATGACCGCTTCAGCTACAACAACCACGGTACCCGTGAGTCCACCCCGCGCCGGATCAACTGGGTGCAGGGCACCATCCTCAACTACACCTCGGGCTTCACCGAAGGCACCGTCGGTTTCAGCACTCAGGTAGCGGCGTACAACGCCGTAGCACTGGACCGCGACGCCAAGGACATCGCCGGGCCAAACAACCGCACCCTGACCCACAGCGACGGCGATGCAGTCGGCCAGTGGAGCAAGCTGGGCCTGGCCAACCTCAGCGCGCGCATCTCCAACACCACGCTGACCGTCGGCCGACAGAACTTCAGCAGCCCGACCATCGATGTGATCGGTAACCGGGCACTGCCTTCCAGCTTTCAAGGGGTGGGCCTGCATAGCGAAGAGTTCAACAACCTGTCGTTCGATGCCGGCTCCTTTGACCGCGTATCCCCGCGAACCGAGTCGAGCCTGAGCAAGTTTCGCAGCGAATACGGCCCTTCCACGATCGAGACCGATCGCGCCAGCGTTGCCGGGCTCAACTACCAGCCGCTCAAAAGCCTGAAGACCACGCTGTACGCCACCCACGTTGAAGACTTCTGGAACCAGTACTACTTCGGCGCCGTCCACGACATGGGCGACAGCGCCACACTGGCCCTGAATACCAACTTCAACTACTACAAGACCCTGGATACCGGCAGCAAGGCCCTGGGCAACATCAACAACGATGCCTACAGCCTGGCCTTCGCCCTGAACCATCAGGCTCACACGGTCAGCCTGTCGTTCCAGCAAATCGTCGGTGACGAGTACTTCGACTACCTGCACGAAACCAACGGCATCTACCTGGCCAACTCACTGCTGTCGGACTTCAACGGCCCGAACGAGAAATCCCTGCAACTGGCCTACAGCATCAACATGGCGCAGTACGGCATTCCGGGCCTCAAGTTCAACGCCTACCACGCTCGTGGCTGGGATATCGACGGCACCAAGTACACAGGCACCGCCTACGACGTGAAGAACATGGACGGCGAAACCCATTACGAGTACAGCGTTGGCACGTCCTATGCAATTCAAAGTGGCCCGCTGAAAGCCACCGCGATTCGTGCCACCTACACCACGCACCGTGCCAGCAAAAACCAGTCTGACGGCAACATCAACGAATTCCGCCTGGTCACGACCATCCCGTTCAACATTTTGTAAAAAGCTTACAACCCAAAGATCGCGGCTGATTCGACGAATCAGCCGTAGTCGTTACGCTGGCTCACCCGATTTGGAGAGGGTTGCTATGAAGAGACTTCCGCTACGCACCGCCCTGGCCGCGGCACTGCTCAGCACCGCTGTCAGTGTGAGCGCGAAAAACCTGGTGGTCTGCACTGAAGCCAGCCCTGAAGGGTTCGACATCGTCCAGTTCACTACCGCCGTTACCGCCGACGCCTCGGCTGAAACCATCCTCAACCGCCTGGCCGACTTCGCCCCCGGCAGTACCGATGTGGAACCGGCCCTGGCCGAGCGCTGGGACATCAGCCCCGACGGCCTTGAATACACCTTCTACCTGCGCCCCGGCGTGAAGTTCCACACCACCGATTATTTCAAACCGACCCGAAACCTGAACGCCGACGATGTGATCTGGAGTTTTCAGCGCCAGCTGGACCCGAATCACCCGTGGCACAAACTGTCGTTGGTCGGTTACCCCTACTTTGAAAGCATGGGCTTCAAGAATCTGCTCAAAAGCGTCGAGAAAGTGGACGACATGACGGTGAAAATCACCCTCAACCACCCTGAAGCGCCATTCCTGCGCGACGTGGCCATGCCGTTCAACTCCATCTATTCCGCCGAATACGCCGACCAGTTGCTCAAGTCCGGCAAAACCGCCGACCTCAACAACAAGCCGATCGGCACCGGCCCGTTTATCTTCGTGCGCTACAACAAGGATGCCCAGGTACGCTTCAAGGCCAACCCGGATTATTTTCGCGGCAAGCCGCCCAGCGACAACCTGATCTTCGCCATCGCCACCGACAGCAATGTGCGCCTGCAAAAACTCAAGGCCAACGAATGCCAGATAGCGCTGTACCCCAAGCCCGATGACGTCAAGAACATACGCAAGGACTCCAACCTCAAGGTCGATGAGCTGGCCGCCCTGATGACCAGCTACATCGCCATGAACACCAGCCACAAGTACTTGAGCGATGTGCGCGTGCGCAAAGCCATCGACATGGCCTTTGACAAGCAGACCTACCTGAATTCCGTACACGGTGAAGGCAATGCCCTGCTGGCCATTAACCCTTACCCGCCGACCATGCTGGGCTACAACACCAGCATCCCGCGGCCGCCCCGCGACCTGGACAAGGCCCGGGCCCTGCTCAAGGAAGCCGGAGTGCCCGAAGGCACAGTACTGACCCTGTTCACCCGTAATGGCGGCGGCCCGACCAACCCCAACCCAATGCTGGGTGCGCAATTGCTGCAGTCCGACCTGGCGCAAATCGGCCTCAAGCTGGATATCCGGGTCATGGAATGGGGCGAAATGCTCAAGCGCGCCAAAAATGGCGAACATGACCTGGTGTCGACCGGATGGGGGGGCGACAACGGCGACCCGGACAACTTCCTCACCCCGATGCTCAGCTGCGAGGCGGCGAAAAACGGCGAGAACTACGCGCGCTGGTGCAACAAGGACTTCGAAGCCCTGATCACCAAAGCCCGCGGTATCACTGAACCCTCCCAGCGGGCCGGGCTCTATCAACAGGCACAGGTGATTTTTAATCAGGACCAACCCTGGATCAACGTAACCCATCCTATGCTGTTTACTGCGATGCGTAAAAATGTCGAGGGCTATACCCTTAGCCCCCTGACCAACAACAACTTCGCCACAACCCAGGTGAAGTAGAACAATAAAAACCCGCCGGGGTTTACCTGAACCCTGGCGGACCTGCCTGACCGGCTGATAAGGAACACCAAACGATGTTTAGTTTTATTGCCCGCCGAGTGGGGTTGTTGATCCCCACGTTCTTCGGCATCACCTTGCTCACCTTTGCCCTGATTCGCATGATTCCGGGTGATCCGGTCGAAGTCATGATGGGTGAACGCAGGGTCGACCCCGAAATGCACGCCCAGGCCATGGAGCGCCTGGGTCTGAACAAGCCGCTGCACGAGCAGTACATCGACTACATCACCAAGCTGGCACATGGTGATCTGGGCGAGTCATTGCGTACCCGTGAAAGCGTATGGAGCGAATTTGCCGCGCTGTTCCCCGCCACACTGGAACTGGCCAGCGCCGCACTGTTGTTCGCCGGCATCCTCGGGCTACTGGCGGGAGTGATCGCGGCACTCAAACGAGGCTCATTGTTTGACCACGGGGTGATGGGTATCTCCCTGGCGGGTTATTCGATGCCGATCTTCTGGTGGGGCCTGATCCTGATCATGTTCTTCTCCGTGGGCCTGGGCTGGACCCCGGTGTCCGGGCGTATCGACCTGTTGTACGACATCGAACCAAAGACCGGCTTCATGTTGATCGACACCCTGCTCAGCGACGAGCCCGAAGCCTTCTGGGACGCGCTGCACCACTTGATCCTGCCCGCCATTGTGCTGGGCACCATCCCCCTGGCCGTGATCGCGCGGATGACCCGCTCATCGATGCTCGAAGTGCTGCGCGAAGACTACATCCGTACTGCCCGCGCCAAGGGCTTGTCGCCCGCCCGCGTGGTGTTTGTGCATGGCCTGCGCAACGCCCTGATCCCGGTACTGACCGTGGTCGGTCTGCAAGTGGGCACCCTGCTGGCCGGTGCCGTACTGACCGAAACCATCTTTTCGTGGCCGGGTATCGGCAAATGGCTGATCGAAGCCATCGGCGCCCGGGACTATCCCGTGGTGCAAAACGGCATCCTGCTAATCGCCTGCCTGGTGATTCTGGTCAACTTCGTAGTCGACATCCTCTACGGCTTTGCCAACCCACGCATCCGTCACCAGCGCTGAGATCCTGACCATGAGTAACTCCCCAAGCACGACCGAAGTGGATCAAAGCCTGCTTTATCCATCGCCTTACAAAGAGTTCTGGCACGCCTTCTCCCGCAACAAGGGCGCCGTCGCGGGCCTGATTTTCATGTGCATCATTGTGTTCTGCGCGATCTTCGCGCCGTGGGTCGCCCCCCATAGCCCGAGCGAGCAATACCGCGACTTCCTGCTGACCCCGCCGGTGTGGCTGGAGGGCGGCCAGTGGCAATTTTTGCTGGGCACCGACGAGTTAGGTCGTGACCTGCTGTCACGACTGATCGAAGGCTCGCGCCTGTCGCTGCTGATCGGTTTGTCGTCGGTAGTGATCTCGCTGATTCCGGGCGTGATCCTGGGCCTGATTGCCGGGTTTTTCCCGCGTTTTATGGGCCCGGGCATCATGCGGTTGATGGACATCATGCTGGCCCTGCCGTCCCTGCTGCTGGCTGTGGCGATTGTCGCCATCCTCGGCCCTGGCCTGATCAACACCGTGATCGCCATTGCCGTGGTCTCGCTGCCGTCCTATGTACGTCTGACCCGTGCCGCCGTGATGGGTGAACTGAACCGCGACTATGTAACCGCTGCCCGCCTGGCCGGTGCCAGCCTGCCACGCCTGATGTTTATCACCGTGCTGCCCAACTGCATGGCACCGCTGATCGTGCAGGCCACCCTGAGTTTCTCCTCGGCGATCCTCGACGCTGCAGCCCTGGGCTTCCTCGGCCTTGGCGTACAACCGCCAACCCCGGAGTGGGGCACCATGCTGGCCTCGGCCCGCGACTATATCGAACGTGCGTGGTGGGTCGTGAGCCTGCCCGGCTTGACCATTTTGCTCAGCGTGCTGGCAATCAACCTGATGGGCGACGGTCTGCGCGATGCGCTGGACCCGAAACTCAAAAACGCCGCCTGAGGAGATTCCCATGTCACTGTTAGAAATCAAGAATCTCAACGTGCGCTTTGGCGACACTACGGCCGTGCCGGTCGTCGACGGCCTGAGCCTGTCTGTGGATAAAGGCGAAGTCCTGGCGATTGTCGGCGAGTCGGGGTCGGGCAAGTCCGTGACCATGATGGCGTTGATGGGCCTGATCGAGCACCCCGGTATCGTCACCGCCGACGCCCTGACCTTCGATGGCAAGAACATGCTGACCCTCAGCGCCCGTCAACGTCGGCAGATCGTCGGCAAAGACATGGCGATGGTCTTCCAGGACCCCATGACCGCGCTGAACCCCAGCTACACCGTGGGCTTCCAGATCGAAGAAGTGCTGCGCCTGCACCTGAAAATGTCCGGCAAGGCGGCGCGCAAACGTGCGATCGAGCTGCTGGAAAAAGTTGAAATCCCGGGTGCGGCCAGCCGTATGGATGCCTACCCGCACCAACTGTCGGGCGGTATGAGCCAGCGCGTGGCAATTGCCATGGCCATCGCCGGCGAACCCAAACTGCTGATTGCCGACGAACCGACCACCGCCCTGGACGTGACCATCCAGGCGCAGATCATGGACCTGCTGCTCAGCCTGCAACGGGAGCAGAACATGGGCCTGGTGCTGATCACCCACGACCTCGCCGTGGTAGCCGAAACCGCCCAGCGGGTATGCGTGATGTACGCCGGCCAGGCCGTGGAAGTGGGCAACGTGCCGGGGCTGTTTGATGTACCGGCGCACCCGTACAGCGAGGCGCTGCTGGCCGCGATCCCGGAACACAGCATGGGCGCTGCCCGTCTGTCGACCTTGCCCGGCATCGTGCCCGGCCGCTATGACCGGCCCAAAGGCTGCCTGCTGTCACCGCGCTGCCCGTATGTACAAGAACAATGCCGTCAACAACGTCCTGCGCTGGAGCAACAGGCTCACAGCCAGGTGCGCTGCTTCTTCCCCTTGAATCAGGAGGTGGCGTAATGACTGTTGTTCTTACCGCCCGCGACCTAACCCGTCACTACGAAGTGTCCCGTGGCATGTTCAAAGGCCATGCCCTGGTGCGCGCACTTAACGGCGTGTCATTTGAACTGGAAGCCGGCAAAACCCTGGCCGTGGTGGGCGAGTCCGGTTGTGGCAAGTCCACCCTGGCCCGCGCCTTGACCCTGATTGAAGAACCGTCCTCGGGCTCGTTGAAAATTGCCGGGCAAGAAGTCGCCGGGGCCAACAAAGCCGAGCGCAAGCAACTGCGCAAAGATGTACAGATGGTGTTCCAGAGCCCCTACGCTTCGCTCAACCCACGGCAGAAAATCGGCGACCAGTTGGCTGAACCGCTATTGATCAACACCAAACTGAGCGCCAGCGAACGTCGCGAAAAAGTCCAGGCCATGATGAAACAGGTCGGCTTGCGCCCCGAGCATTACCAGCGCTACCCGCATATGTTCTCGGGCGGCCAGCGCCAGCGTATCGCCCTGGCCCGGGCCATGATGTTGCAACCCAAAGTGCTGGTGGCGGATGAACCGACCTCGGCGCTGGACGTATCGATCCAGGCGCAGGTGCTCAACCTGTTTATGGACCTGCAGCAAGAGTTCAACACTGCCTACGTGTTTATCTCGCACAACCTGGCGGTGGTGCGGCATGTGGCTGACACGGTACTGGTGATGTACCTGGGCCGCCCGGTAGAAATGGGTCCCAAGGAAGAGATCTACACCCGGCCGCTGCACCCCTATACCCAGGCACTGCTGTCGGCCACCCCGACCATCCACCCGGACCCGCTCAAACCGAAAATCAAGATCGTCGGCGAGCTGCCCAACCCGCTGAACCCGCCATCGGGTTGCGCCTTCCACAAGCGCTGCCCGTATGCCACGGAGCTGTGCAGCACAGTCGAGCCGGCGTTGCGGGTGCTCGATAACCGCCAGGTTGCGTGCCATCACGCGGAGCAGTTTTTGCAGAGCTAAACACGACCCGTAGCAGCTGCCGAGGAACGAAGGCTGCGTTCGGCGGCGCAGCCGTCGTAAAATCGAGGCCCGCGGAGTAACAGACACACCGCACGCTCAGGTTTTACGATTGCTTCGCAACCGAACGCAGCCTTCGGCAGCTGCTACACATATGTGCACACCACTACGTCTGGCTATCGCCTTCGTCCCCCGCGTCACCCTCATCGCCGTTATCCCCACCGTCACCGCTACCACCACCATCTGCGCCGCCGTCACCGTCGGTCTGGTCATCATCCCCCGAACTGCCGCCCTGGCCCTGATCACCCGGTTCCGAATCCGACTTGTAGATGGCATGAATCGTCGGCCCCGGCACGCCCATAGCCGAGAACCCTGCCCCGGCACTGCTCAGCGGGTTGCTCGCCCAAGCCGCTGAAGCACTCACCGTCAGCAACACCAGCACCTTGAGCAACAGCACAATGCGTTGAAAAAGCTTCATGGAGATTTCCATCCTGTTGTGGGAAAACACCCTTTAAACCTAGTTCGCCCCCTTTAGATTTTCCAGAAACACGCAGGTTGCGATATACCCATTCGGACTAACACAGCCGCGTTTGTCGATACTGTGTGGCGGGGCATACGCGCCCTTGTAGCCGTTGACGAGCAGCGCGAGGCTACGTCCGGCTGCGTAGCAGTCGTAAACTGCATCGGGCACGATCGCAGCCTTCGGCAGCGCCTACAGGAAACATATGCATTAGATAGTTGAGTTGATAACCACAGTTGTTGAGCCAATAAAAAGCCCAGCCACTCATGATCACTGGATGGCTGGGCTGAACAAGCAACAATTAAGCCGGTTTGAAGCCAGGCTTACCGTTGGCGGCTCGCCACTCACTGACTTTCTTGGTTATAGCTTCTGGCGTGCTGTCCAAATCAGATGCGGCATAGTAGATAAGATCTGTCCCTTCAGGATGCTCAGTGATCTTTTCAAAATGCTCCAGAAGTTTGTCAAGGTGCTCATCAGTTTCAGCAACGTTCTCCTGGAATATTTCTTTCATAAACACCAAGAACTCGGCTTCCGTATACTCTGAGAAACTGCTTTTCAGCTCCATTATTTAGCTCCTTTATGAATATCCAAGTGACGCTTGGGGGTCAAGATCAACATATTCTCAACATTATAAATATCTCCCCCCTTAGCGACTTCATGGACATGATGAATTTCAAATGTGGACCGCTTGCCCACGGCATCAGTTTTTCTGGTCTTAGCTGCTTTACCAATGCTCATTCGAGCTCTATTTGGAGCTATAAACTGCTGTGACAGCACCGGATCTTTCGTTACCTCTACCCAAAACGCCTCTCGAAACGCCTTGAAATTCTTGAACTCCCTCCCCCGAAGCTGATCAGCAATCTGTGACGGTACAGGAGCCCCCTCACCCTGCGCCGCAGTCCCCAACCAAATGCCTGTCACTGGCTGCCCCATCCCCGTTGCAACCCCTGCATCCTCACGGGGGTCTCTGAACATCACATACAGCGGCGGTAAACCGGAACTCGCCGGGAATACCGTAATAAAATCATTAAAACCCGCTTCAGCAAGTCCCGGGAAGGCATCAATTCTTCCCGTCACCGGCGTGACAGTGGCGCCAGTGTAGACCGTTGGCACTGGTTGCTCGGCAGGGGAAGTAGTCGAGCTACTCCCCGGATCGACGATGGGTGTCCAGGTCAACGTCCTTGGTGGTACATCTTCGGTGGTTACGCTGTAAACATTCTGCTGGGCGTTGAACGTTGCAGCTACAACCCTGACTTTCGACGGCACAGTTATGCCATCCGCCAAAGCGACAAAAACTTCAGACTGCCCATCTGCAGCTGTCTTAGAACTGATACGCACTGGCAGATCAACATTGCCATTGGCGGCAGCAATAGTTGATAGATCATCCTTGAGCCCAGGCGCCAAATCCGAGAGCGGCGTACTAAATGCATAGCGCTCAGGCAATTCGCCATTTGCCAGCTTGGGCGAATACACCAAGGCAGACACACCCACCAAAAGCCCCGAAGCAGTACCCGCGACCAAACCGGACAAGGCGCTAATGGCAGAACGTACAGCCGCTTGCAGAGTAACCGCCGCTGCATCAATAACCGCTACAGTCCCCGCCGAAGTGACAAGCAGGGGGCTTGTCGCTGATGATGGACCCGGTGCACTAAACGTATTGGCTTTACGAATAGTGTGTTCAATTCGCTTTGCCCGCTCAGCCAGCCCCCCAAATGAATTACCGGTTATCGCAAGATGCCTGGCCGACTCAGCCTTCAATAAGGCATCGTGATAACTCAACCACTTGGTTCCCAAGTTCGTATGAGTTTGCAAGTAAACCAACTCGTTGAGCGCCTCCAGCTCAGGCTTGCTCAAAGGAGCCTTGATTTTCGGATTCTCTGCTGGAAAGTTGATTGTAATCCCGCCCCTGCTGAGCGGCGGGGCCGCGGAAACAGGTTTGATTTCAGCAGTTTTAGACGCGGCCATGCTTGTCAGCGTCTCCTTGAAGTGGCTCAACGCTTCAGAGGCCGTCATACCTGCCACTGAACCCGCCGCAGTGACGAACTCGGTATGGAGGAACTGCGGCAGTTGCTGAGCGTGTATAGCCTGCTCCTGGTTGATAATGCCCAAACGCTGATAAGCAGCTGCGTCATTGGCAGCACCTTGCATGCGCTCTACTTGCTGCGCCAATTCGGCAAGCTTGCCCGCAAGCATATCCGTGGAAAGAGCAAGCACCTTGAGAGCCATTGCCGATTTATACACATGATCAAACTGGGCGAACAACGCCATAAAACTTTCGCGAGGATTACTTCCATTATCCCTGTTAAAAAAATCGTTTATTTTCTGGCTCGACAGCAACGTCATCAAAAAATAGGGACTTTGCCCATAAAGCCCATATATATCAGGCGCAATGGATGTGCACTGTTGCCTTTTCGACTCAATAAGCTCCAAAGCAACCTGTTGATCTATTACCGCTGAGTCCGCAGCTCCGTGTGTCTTGGCGCCCTGGGCAAGCAATTTTCTTTCTTGCAGCTCCCGACCAATATCACCCAAGAGATTTTTGAATCGGGCAATATAGTCGCCATCAATATCTGCCTGATTGTGGATTTGTTCATTCATGAATTCCGCAACAACATTTGGCTTTGCAACTTCATGAATATTGCTCGGCCCGCCCTCTCCTCTGCGCGGCCCTTCATTCAGCCCCCATGAGTTGTATCCGCCACCAAACTTAATATCTGACTCCCATTTCCCTACAATGGGATATGGCGCCAACTCATATGAGTCAGGACCAATTTTCCTGTGAGGCCCCAAATACTTGTCTACATCATTAGGCATTGAGCTGCACTCCTTTCATTACCCGATCTCGATACGACCAATGAATTTAATAACGCGCGTTACGCACATTAATTTATGAAATACACCTCAACAGCCAAGCAAGTATCTATAAATAACGAGAGAAAGTTCCCATAATTTTGTAGCCGCTGCCGCAGGCTGCGATTAGGACTACAGGGCCTTCGCGCTACTCAGGCCGCGATCGCAGCCTGCGGCAGCGACTACAAAATTTGCGCAAAAAAAAAGCGAAGCCCAAGGGCTTCGCTTTTTTTCAACCAGACACCGAAGTGTTTAGTGATGCTCGCGGGTTGCGCGGAATTTCACATCCGGCCAGCGTTCTTCCATCAACGCCAGGTTAACGCGCGTCGGGGCCAGGTAGGTCAGGTGACCACCACCGTCCACAGCCAGGTTTTCCACCGCCTTGACGCTGAACTCTTCAAGCTTCTTCTTATCGTCGCAATCAATCCAGCGCGCCGAGTACACGGTGATCGGCTCGTAGGAGCATTCCACTTTGTATTCTTCCTTCAAGCGGCTGGCAACCACGTCGAACTGCAGCACACCCACGGCGCCCAGGATGATGTCGTTGCTGCGCTCCGGGAAGAACACCTGGGTGGCGCCCTCTTCGGCCAGTTGCTGCAAGCCCTGGCGCAATTGCTTGGACTTGAGCGGGTCGCGCAGGCGCACGCGACGGAACAGTTCCGGGGCAAAGTGCGGGATACCGGTAAAGCTCAGGCTCTCACCCTCGGTGAAGGTGTCACCGATCTGGATGGTGCCGTGGTTGTGCAAACCGATGATATCGCCGGCAAAGGCCTCTTCGAGCTGTTCACGCTCGGAGGAGAAGAACGTCAGGGCATCGCCGATACGCACGTCCTTGCCGGTGCGCACATGGCGCATTTTCATGCCCTTTTCGTACTTGCCCGAGCAAATGCGCATAAAGGCGATGCGGTCGCGGTGTTTTGGGTCCATGTTCGCCTGGATCTTGAACACGAAACCGGTGAATTTCTCTTCTACCGGCTCTACGGTGCGCTCGTTGGCAACACGGGCCAGCGGCTTCGGCGCCCAGTCCACTACCGCGTCAAGTACGTGGTCGACACCAAAGTTGCCCAGTGCCGTACCGAAGAACACCGGGGTCAACTGACCATCCAGGAACTCCTGCTGGTTGAATTCATGGCAAGCGCCCTGAACCAGCTCCAACTGGTCAACAAAACGATCGTACTCGTCACCCAGATGCGCGCGGGCTTCGTCGGAATCGAGTTTTTCGATGATCTTGGTTTCGGTGCGTTCGTGACCGTGACCGGCGGTGTAGACAATGATGTAGTCGTCCGCCAGGTGGTAAACACCCTTGAAATCACGGTAGCAGCCGATCGGCCAGGTGATCGGCGCTGCCTTGATTTTCAGGACTGCTTCGATCTCGTCCAGCAACTCGATCGGGTCGCGAATGTCGCGGTCGAGTTTGTTGATAAAGCTGACGATAGGCGTGTCACGCAGACGACAAACGTCCATCAGGGCGATGGTACGAGGCTCAACGCCCTTACCGCCGTCGAGGACCATCAGCGCCGAGTCGACCGCCGTCAATGTGCGGTAGGTGTCTTCGGAGAAGTCTTCGTGGCCCGGGGTGTCGAGCAGGTTGATCATGTTGTCGCGATACGGGAATTGCATGACCGACGTGGTAATCGAAATACCCCGTTGCTTCTCCATTTCCATCCAGTCGGAGGTGGCATGGCGGTCGGACTTTCGCGATTTCACCGTACCGGCGACAGCAATCGCCTTACCCATCAGCAAGAGCTTTTCGGTGATGGTGGTCTTACCCGCATCGGGGTGGGAAATAATGGCGAAAGTGCGGCGTTTCGCGACTTCGGCGGCCTGGTTGGTCATGGGAAATCGCCTGACGATTGATTCAAAAAAGGGCGCGGATTATAGCCCAAATACGGGCTGTGCAGCCACCGTTGGAACCGTGGCTCGTCGGACAAGGGTGGCAATGTGCCGTAAAAAATGTGAACCTTTTAAACAGTGGAGGCGTCCACTCTCCTGATACGACAAAGCGTCAGGGGCTGAAATATCAGCAAGTTAGCCTGACGAGGCTGCGCTAATGACAGGTGCTGAGGGCGCATTTTCGCCACCACCTGTTGCTCTTCGCGAACATATTGCCGGCAGCCAGGAATGGCCTTGCCACACGACGATGTGTTCGCCGACTGAAAAAAAAGGAGTCCGTCTATGGCGAATCGCTATGGAAAAGGGCTTATAGGATGTGCGGTAGTTATCGCGCTTCTGGCCCTGTTGGTCCACTGGATCGGCATCAGCACTATCGAACACTATCAAGATGATTTGTTGTTCTACCTGCAAGCCCACCTGTACCTGGTACTCGCTTCAATGTTCGCGGCCCTCCTTGTAGGGATACCTGCCGGCATTTTCCTCAGCCGACCTTCAATGGCCGGACGTGCGGAACGCTTCATGCAAGTCTTCAACATCGGCAACACCGTGCCTCCTCTGGCCGTACTGGCCATCGCCCTGGGCTTCCTCGGCATCGGCAGCGGGCCTGCCATCTTCGCCCTGTTTCTCGCCTCGTTGCTGCCCATTGTGCGCAACACCTATGAAGGCCTGAAAAACGTCCAGGGTTCGCTCAAGGAAGCCGCAGTCGGCATCGGCATGACCCCGCGCCAGGTGCTGTGGCGGGTCGAGCTACCCAATGCCGTGCCCATCATCATGGGCGGTGTGCGCGTGGCACTGGCGATCAACGTCGGTACCGCCCCCCTGGCGTTCCTGATCGGCGCCAACAGCCTGGGCAGCCTGATTTTCCCCGGCATCGCCCTTAACAATCAGCCGCAACTGATCCTTGGCGCGGCCTGTACTGCGCTGCTGGCATTGCTGCTCGACGGCCTGGTGATACTGGTCAGCCGCCGGTGGTTGGAACGCGGTCTGCGACCTGCTTAAGGTCTGGCTGAGAAAGGAATACCCATGAAAAAAATTAGCTTTTTACTAGGCTGCATCCTGCTGTGTGCAGGAATTGCACAGGCCGCCGAAAAACCCTTGATTCGCATTGGGGCGCGGGTGTTTACCGAGCAAACCCTGCTCGCGGAAATCACTTCGCAATACCTCAACAGCAAGGGCTACAACGCCCAGGTGACTGGCGGGCTGGGCAGCAGCCTGGCGCGCTCGGCCCATGAGTCCGGGCAACTGGACATGGTGTGGGAATACACTGGTGTTTCGCTGGTGGCCTACAACCACATCACCGACAAGCTGGACAGCCAGCAATCCTACGACCGGGTAAAAGAGGTCGATGCAAAAAAGGGACTGATCTGGCTGCACCCGTCCAAGTTCAGCAACACCTATGCCCTGGCTCTGCCGCAAAAGGTGGCTGAGGAGTTCCCGGGCATCAACAGCGTCAGCGACCTGAACAAGGCCCTGCGCGAACCGGAAAACAAAAAAGCGCTGGTGGCCCTGGACACCGAGTTTGCCAACCGCTCCGACGGTTTGCTGGGCATGGTCAAGCTGTATGACCTGGACCTGACCCGTCGCAATATCCGTCAGATGGACGCAGGCCTGGTCTACACCGCCCTGAAAAACGGCCAGGTGTTTGCCGGCCTGGTCTACACCACGGACGGTCGCCTGAGCGCCTTCAACCTGAAGCTGCTCGACGACGACCTGCATTACTTCCCGGACTACACCGCCGCCCCGGTGGTACGCAAAGAGTACCTGGACGCCCACCCGGAACTCGAAGGCCTGCTCAAGCCGCTGGCGGATCTGTTTGACGACGAAACCATGCGCCAGCTCAATGCCCGGGTCGACGTTGACCACGAAAGCCCGTCCAAAGTCGCCGCAGATTTCCTGCGCCAGCATCCACTGAACTGAATAGAGGAGAAGACATGGAATTTTTAAACGCCTTTTCCCACATGGACTGGTCGCAGGTCCTGCATCTGACCCTACAGCACATCAGCCTGGTCGGCATCGCGGTGATCCTCGCGATCCTGATCGGCGTGCCGCTGGGCGTGCTGATGACGCGCTTCCCGTCACTGGCCGGCCCGCTGCAGGCCAGCGCCACGGTGCTGTTGACCATTCCGTCGATCGCCCTGTTCGGTCTGCTGCTGCCGTTCTACTCCAAGTTCGGCCAGGGCCTGGGCCCGATGCCGGCCATTACCGCCGTGTTCCTGTACTCGCTGCTGCCGATCATGCGCAACACCTTCCTCGCCCTCACCGGCGTGGAACCGGGGATTCGCGAAGCGGCCCGCGGCATCGGCATGACCTTCAGCCAGCGCCTGCGCATGGTTGAACTGCCGATTGCCGTACCGGTGATCCTGGCCGGTGTGCGCACCGCCGTGGTGATGAACATCGGGGTAATGACCATCGCTGCCACCATCGGTGCTGGCGGTCTGGGTGTACTTATTCTTGCTGCAATCAGCCGTAGCGACATGTCGATGCTGATCGTCGGCGCCGTGTTGGTCAGTGTTCTGGCCATCATCGCCGACCTGCTTCTGCAATGGCTGCAACGCTCGCTGACTCCAAAAGGACTGCTCAAATGATCGAACTTCAAAACCTCAGCAAAACTTTCCAAAGCAACGGTAAAGACGTCAAAGCCGTGGACTCGGTAAGCCTGACCGTCAACGAAGGCGAAATCTGCGTGTTCCTCGGGCCTTCGGGTTGCGGCAAAAGCACCACGTTGAAAATGATCAACCGCCTGATCAAACCCACCTCGGGCAAGATCCTGATCAACGGCGAAGACACCACCGACCTCGACCCGGTGACCTTGCGTCGCAATATCGGTTATGTGATCCAGCAGATCGGTCTGTTCCCCAACATGACCATCGAGGAGAACATCACCGTGGTGCCGCGCCTGTTGGGCTGGGACAAGCAAAAGTGCCATGAACGTGCCCGCGAACTGATGAGCATGATCAAGCTCGAACCCAAGCAGTACCTGCATCGCTACCCGCGCGAGCTGTCTGGTGGCCAGCAACAACGTATCGGCGTGATTCGCGCCCTGGCCGCCGATGCGCCGTTGCTGTTGATGGATGAACCCTTTGGCGCGGTCGACCCGATCAACCGTGAAATGATCCAGAACGAATTCTTCGAGATGCAACGTGCGCTGAACAAGACCGTGATCATGGTCAGCCACGACATCGACGAAGCCATCAAGCTGGGTGACAAGATCGCCATCTTCCGTGGCGGCAAGCTGCTGCAGATGGATCACCCGGACACCCTGCTGGCCCACCCGGCGGACGACTTTGTGAGCAACTTTGTCGGCCAGGACAGCACCCTGAAACGTCTGCTGCTGGTAAAAGCAGAAGACGCCGCGGACAACGCACCGTCGGTGAGCCCGGAAACCCCGGTGGCCGAAGCGCTGGAGCTGATGGACGAACTGGACCGCCGCTATGTGGTGGTCACCTGTGCTGACAACAAGGCACTGGGCTATGTGCGTCGTCGCGACCTGCATCGCCAGAGCGGCACCTGTGGCCAGTACCTGCGTGAATTCAACGCCACGGCAGCGTATGACGAACACTTGCGCATCCTGCTGTCGCGCATGTACGAGTTCAACCGTTCGTGGCTGCCGGTGATGGATGCCGAGCGGGTGTTCCTGGGTGAAGTGACCCAGGAATCGATTGCCGCCTACCTGAGCTCGGGCCGTTCCCGGGGGGCCAAGACCAGTATTGTGTCGCCGGCGGATATCGCGCTGGCCTGATCAATCGCAGCCCTCACCCTAACCCTCTCCCAAAGGGAGAGGGGACTAAAGGCAAAAGCAGATGTGCGCAACGCCGCCAATCAGCCCCCTCTCCCTCCGGGAGAGGGCTGGGGTGAGGGGCCTTTGATTTTCTCCTGCGTGAACTCTGCGCTGCCATCACAGTCGGTTACATAAATAGCCGTCTCTCCCCCCCACGACGAACTCGTGCAAAAACGCGACATTTTTTGTTGATCTGCGGGCACTCACGCCCTAAAGTTCGCGCCGAACATCCATGCTGGAAACGATCCATCCGGCTCAAGTACTGACGACGAGACAGCAAGGTCCATTTACCTTTTTTGCTTTCGGCGGACATGCCTTGGGAAGTAGGCGAACCAAAGTGGGGATACGGAGGATGTTCAGCTGCACCCATTTATTTATGACGTTTGCCACAGGAGTCCCCCAGCATGTCGATTCAGGTCGAAGACTATTACGCGCGCGATACCTTCCAGAAAATGAAGGCCTTCGCTGACACCCAGGAAACCCCGTTCGTGGTGATCGACACCGCCATGATCAGCAAGGCCTACGATGACCTGCGTGCAGGGTTCGAATTCGCCAAGGTGTACTACGCCGTCAAAGCCAACCCGGCGGTCGAAATCATCGACTTGCTGCGCGACAAAGGTTCGAACTTCGACATCGCCTCGATCTACGAGCTGGACAAGGTGATGGCCCAAGGCGTTGGCCCGGACCGCATCAGCTACGGCAACACCATCAAGAAATCCAAGGACATTCGTTACTTCTACGAGAAAGGCGTGCGCCTGTTCTCCACTGACTCAGAAGCCGACCTGCGTAACATCGCCAAGGCAGCACCGGGCTCGAAAATCTATGTGCGCATCCTGACCGAAGGCTCGACCACGGCTGACTGGCCACTGTCGCGCAAATTCGGCTGCCAGACCGACATGGCCATGGACCTGCTGATCCTGGCCCGCGACCTGGGCCTGGTGCCTTACGGCATTTCGTTCCACGTTGGCTCCCAGCAACGCGATATCAGCGTGTGGGATGCGGCCATTGCCAAGGTCAAGGTGATCTTCGAGCGTCTTAAAGAAGAAGACGGCATCGTCCTCAAGCTGATCAACATGGGCGGCGGCTTCCCGGCCAACTACATCACCCGCACCAACAGCCTGGAAACCTACGCTGAAGAAATCATCCGCTTTCTCAAGGAAGATTTCGGTGACGACCTGCCGGAAATCATCCTGGAGCCGGGTCGCTCGCTGATTGCCAACGCCGGGATCCTGGTCAGCGAAGTGGTACTGGTTGCGCGTAAATCGCGCACTGCCGTTGAGCGTTGGGTATACACCGATGTGGGCAAATTCTCGGGCCTGATCGAAACCATGGATGAAGCCATCAAGTTCCCGATCTGGACCGAGAAAAAAGGCGAAATGGAAGAAGTGGTGATCGCCGGTCCAACCTGCGACAGCGCCGATATCATGTATGAAAACTACAAGTACGGCCTGCCCCTGAACCTGGCCATCGGTGACCGCCTCTACTGGCTGTCGACCGGTGCCTACACCACCAGCTACAGCGCCGTAGAATTCAACGGCTTCCCGCCGCTGAAGTCGTTCTACCTGTAAGCACATGCCCCCCGCACTCGCGTGCGGGGGGCTGTCGATATCGTCTAGCGGCTGATGCGCCGCAAAAAGCCCAAAAACCCGACCAGCTCTGCCGACGTCTGACGCAGCAAGTGCTCATCGACTTCAGTGGTCGCACGCACCCGGGCAATGAACACCCCCATCCCCTTGGCCACCAGCCTTATATTGGCAACCCAGCAGGCACGCACCTCAACCAGCTCCGCGTGGCGCCTGATCTTTTGCGCGCGCTCCTGCAGCACTCGCGCATCCGTCTTGTTCTTGTTGCTCAAGGTTCTCAGGTCGACCAACCTGTCGCTTATCTTGTTGCGCGCTTCAGTCAGCGAAAACAGCCTGAACCCGCCGTCATAAACGCCCAGGTACTGAGTCAATCGCTCAAGGGCGGCAATCACGGTGTCTGCATCCGCCCTTCCCACCAGGGCGGTGCTGACCAACCCCTGGATTTGCTCCGGTGTGGGCAGCAAGTCACGCACATGGTCGAGCCAGGTTCGTGATTGCAAAAGCGTTACCGCTGCGTCAATCACCTGCTTGTCTGCACGCAGCCGATCTTCTTCGGCCTGCAGGTCAACGGCCTGCTGCTCCAGTTCTTCGAGCCTGGCCGCGTCATAAGCCAGCAGCGGGTCCGAATAATGCTCCAGGTTCAACCCTTCACCTTCCACTGCGCGCATTTCGATCTGTTCTTTCGCCGCCCTGGCGGCACTTGCAATACGGCTGACCCGCTGAAAAAAAGTATCACTTAACGTATTGATCGCCGACGCTTGTATACCGGCAGCCAGACGGGTATGCCCCTGAACAATGATCCACTGCTGGAGAAGTTCGTCGAGCCCGGCACTTTCAACCATCACTTCAAGATTGCTGGCCTTATCAGCAACAGCACGCACACTTTGACTCAAATACCTGGCTGCCTGCCCCAAACGCTCCTGGAGCGACGGAATAAAATCGTATTCATGATTGACCGCCACCGCATGGAATTTTTTCAAGCCTTCGATAACACCCGGCATATCGGGATTTTCATAACCCATAACATCAATCTCCCTGTTCAAGTATTCACTTCCTTGTTTACTGACGCCCATCTACCATGTCATCAAACACCAGTGCGATATAAAAACTGTAATCCTTGACACGCATCCAAGGGTTCAACAACTGAGCAAAATCAAGTTTGAACTTGTGTAATCGGGCAAGGGTATTGACCCCTTTGAGTTCAAACGCTGCCTCATCCAGATATTTGGCGATATACCCCCAGACCTGTGCCAGTTGCCTGGCGCCCTGCTCGGCGCCGAGCATGCGGCTGCGCAAATCCGTGAAGCGCTGCTGGGTGGTGTCCAGGGCTACAGCCAGACGTTCCTGCTCCTGACTGCCTTGCCTGGCAAGATCGCGCTCGGCGATCAGCTTGTTTTTCCGCGCGCGTATGCTTTCAGCCTTGACCCCGAAAATTCCGCCGGTAATCGCCAGCCCGATAGGCCCCAGAAAGATCCCCGAATGCCCGTACAGCACATGCGAGCGGTAGTCCCTGATCAACTGCTCGATTTCACTGTCCAGTTCCTTGATGCGCGCAGTCAGCAACTTGCGCTCAGCCGATAGCCCCGCCTTGGCATACGCTTCGAGCTTGGCATTTACCTGGTGAATCAGCTCATCCGACAACACACGCTCAAACTCGGCCGCCAGTGCGCCCACGGCATGGGTTTTTTTGATGTAGGCCTCGGTATCCTGCTTGATAAGCAGCACATAGTCCCTGACGATACCCACTGCTCTCAGCTCAGTTGCGCTGAGCACAATCTTTTTAAGCTCGGCTTCTTCTGCCTGGGTCAGTTCGTCAAGCGTGCCACTTAGGAATCGGTCCAGTTCGACTTTATTGATCAACTCGATAATGCTGTTGGCCGTGGTGATGAACCCGTCGGAGAACCGGTTGAGTTGTCGGCTGAGTTCCTTGGTATCACGCTCCAGCACGGCCCAACTGGCGGCATGTTGCACCACACGCTGGTGAAACGACTGGATACTGGCCGGCTCCAGCCCCGCGACACTCGCCGTGTCGGCGCCGAGCCAGGCCACGACCTTGGTGTACTCCACGGGCAATGCCCTGGACTCGCGCACATACGCACGGACACTCTGGATATCACTGCGCCGGACAATAAAGCCCAACTCGTCCCTGGAAACAGCAGCGGTTTTTTCACCCGCGAGCATTTGAATATACTGCGACGGCAAGTAGATGGCCGCTTCCAGTGCACTCATCTCTTCAAGCGGGCGGGTATCTTCAGCGCCGCCAGGGGGCGCAACATTTTGAACCTGCATATTAATTCCCTTTAAACAATGATCCTGCTGTGCAGCATCATGTTTTAAAGGGCATCAAACAATTACCGGGTAGCCTGCAACTGTGTAAGACCAGAGCGTAAATAAAAATGAATAGTTACCTCAACTAACCAGCGCGTACTCGGACGCGATAAACAACAGCGTACGAGTATTAACCGCCGCGCTGTCATCTGTTTTGCACAGGGCTGCTCTGCAACGTATGGATACGGGCTTGCCAAGCCTCGCTCATGGCCCTGACACGCAGGTCGCTGGCTTCAAGCAGGGCCGCCAGGCTTACCCGCAGAAAATTCAGGTTGCCGCCGGCCAGGGCGCGCTCAAACCAGGTCAACGCTTCATCAATACGCCCAGCCTCGGCCAGGACCGAGGCATGGCTGAACTGGCCACGAAAATCACCGCCCTGAGCCGAGCGCTCATACCAGACCCAGGCCGCTTGCTTGTCGCCCGGGCAATACACCCCCTCTTCGAGGTAGCGCCCCACCAGGTTCATCGACTTGGCATGGCCCGCCTGCGCCGCGACCCGGTACAGCTTGAATGCCGCCCCCTGGTCTGGCGCCACGCCACGGCCGGTGGCCAGCAGGTTGGCGTAGTTGTAGAGCGCCCAGTCCAGCCCCGCCTCGGCGGCTTGGCGGTATTCCAGGCTGGCCAGGGTGCAGTCCACAGGCCCGCCCCAGCCGTGTTCCCAGCAGCGCCCCAACATATTGCGGGCCATCAGGTGGCCAGAATTGGCGGCGATCTGAAACCAGCGCTTGGCCAGCACCGGATCGCGCTCAATGCCCTGGCCGTCGAGCAGAATCTGCCCGAGCAAGGCCTGGCCATCGACGATGCCCTGCTTGGCGGCGATTAAAATGGCCTGGGCCGCCTTGCCCGGGTTTTCAGCCAGCATGGCGCTCAGTTGCGCACCGTCGAGCACTTCTTCACGACGTAGTTGAAAGCTCATGACTTACACCTCGGCCCAGCGACGCAGCAGGTTGTGGTAGGTGCCGGTGAGCTGGATCAGCGAGGGGTGATCAGGAACGTCGCGGGTCAGTTGCTGAATCGCGCCATCCATTTCAAACAGCAGCGTGCGCTGGCTGTCTTCACGCACCAGGCTCTGGGTCCAGAAAAATGACGCAAAGCGTGCACCACGGGTAACGGCGTTGACCTTGTGCAAGCTGGTGCCGGGGTACAAGACCATGTCGCCAGCAGGCAGCTTGACCTGCTGCACACCGTAAGTGTCCTGAATCACCAGCTCGCCGCCGTCGTAGTCCTCGGGGTCGCTGAAAAACAGGGTGGCCGACAGATCGGTGCGCACCCGCTCGGGGCTGCCCTTGGGCTGGCGCACGGCATTGTCGATATGAAAGTCGAAACTGCCGCCCCCGGTGTAGCAGTTCACCAACGGCGGAAACACCTTGTGTGGCAAGGCCGCTGACATATACAGCGGATTTTTCCACAGCCGATCAATCATCGCCGCGCCGATTTCCTTGGCCAGTGGATGGTCTTCGGGTAATTGCAGATTGTGCTTGGCCTTGGCCGACTGAAAACCTGCGGTGATCTTGCCGTCAGCCCACTCGGTCTGCTGCAGCGCCTCACGGATGCGCTGCACCTCTTCACGGGAGAACAAGCCGGGGATATGCAGCAACATGACGCAATACCTGATAGCAAAGGGATGGCAATGGTATTGATTCTTATTGTCTGTGTAAAACTTTGTTAAGCGGCCTGTAGACGAACGAGTGTGAAAAAACCGTAAAGGCAATTTGTAAAGAATGTAAATTCAGCGCAAATAGTAATGCCTCTCAATTGATAGTCAGAATTGTTTGCCATATATTTCGCGGCTCAAATTCTGGGGGAAGGGATCTTCAAATGTCGCGCCAACAATTAAAAATACCCGTCAGCTCACCGCGTTTACTGGCTTCGGCCATCGGTGTCGCGATTACCGCGACCTCTGCATGCCATCTGGTTCAGGCTGCCGAGAGCACTGACAGCAAGGCCCAGGGCAGCAGTATTTCCCTTGGCGCGACCACGGTTACCGGCGAGCAGACTGACAAGTCTTATCAGACCGAGAAAGCCAGCTCCCAGAAGTACACCGCACCGCTGGTTGATACGCCGCGCTCTGTCACCGTGATCCCGCAGCAAGTGCTGCAGGACACTGCAGCCACCTCGCTGCAAGACGCCCTGCGCACCGTGCCAGGCATCACCTTCGGCGCAGGCGAAGGCGGCAACCCACAGGGCGACCGTCCGTTTATCCGTGGTTTTGACGCACAGTCCGACATGTACCTGGACGGCGTGCGCGATGCTGGTGGCCAGACCCGCGAAATCTTCGACATCGAATCGATCGAAGTCAGCAAAGGCCCGAACTCCACTTTCGGTGGTCGTGGCTCGGCTGGCGGCAGCCTGAACATGGTGAGCAAGACCGCCAAGGCAGGTGATTTCCTCAATGGCGGCTTCACCTACGGCTCCGACCAGACCCGTCGCTACACCCTGGATGTAAACCGTCAGTTCCTGGACACCGCAGCGTTCCGTCTGAACCTGATGAGCCACGAACAGAACGTCGCAGGCCGCGAATCGGTCAACTACGACCGCTGGGGCGTAGCACCATCGCTGACCTTCGGCCTGGGTACTGAAAACCGTCTGAACGTCAGCTACTACCACCTGGAAAGCAACGACCTGCCGGATTCGGGCATTCCATACGGCTACAGCAACAGTTCCAAGACCGCAGTTCACGTCCACGACAAACCGGACGATGGCGGCGACAGCAAAAACTTCTACGGCCTCAAGGACCGTGACTTCCGCAAGACCCGTGTGGATATCAGCACCATCTCGTTCGAGCATGACTTCAGCGATGCGATGACCCTGAAAAACACCTTCCGCCACGGCAACACCGGCCAGGACTACATCCTCACCCAGCCGGACGACAGCCAGCACAACGTCAACCAGTACGGCACCGTATGGCGTCGTGCCAATACCCGTGTTTCGACCACCGAAACCACCACCAACCAGACTGACCTGTTCGGCAACTTCCAGGTTATGGGCTTCAAGAACAACTACTCCACCGGTGTTGAATTCACTCGTGAAGAAACCCGTGCCAGCGGTTACACCGTGACCCCGAACAGCAACCCCAACTGCACGCCAGACAAAGTCGGTAACAGCGGCGGCCAGTGCACCTCGCTGTCCAACCCGAACCCGAACGATGTGTGGACCGGTACTGAAGCGCGCAACTACTACGGCACCAACACCGTGGGCGTGACCAAAGCCGCCTATGTGTTCGATACCATCGAGCTGGATCCGAAGTGGCTGTTGAACGCCGGCCTGCGTTACGACGCCTTCAGCACCACCGCCAACACCAATGCCGCGACTGGCCGTACCAAGGCCTCGAACGACAGCCACTTCTTCAACTGGCAGACCGGCCTGGTCTGGAAGCCACTGGATAACGGCAGCGTTTACCTGTCCTACGCGACCTCGGCTACTCCGCCAGGCGGCGTGGTGGGTGAAGGCGTTGAAGGCAATGGCCTGGTTGCTCCAGGCAGCACCATCACCAGCGACCTGAAGCCGGAAGAAACCGTTAACTACGAACTGGGCACCAAGTGGGACGTGTTCCACGATCGTCTGTCGCTGACTGCAGCCATCTTCCGTACCGAGAAAAAGAACACTCGCGTACTGACTGACTCGTTCACCTACGAAAACGCCGGTGAGTCTCGCGTTGACGGCTTGGAACTGTCGGCCAGCGGCAAGATCACTGACAAGTGGCAAGTGTTTGCAGGCTACAGCTACCTGAAAAGCGAGCTGGTTGATCCGGGCCAGAAAGCCAACCGTAATGGCACTATCAATACCGCAGCCGTTTCGGACAAAGGCAATGAAATGCCGAACACCCCGAAAAACAGCTTCAGCCTGTGGACAACCTATGAAGTGATGCCAAAGCTGACCATCGGCGGCGGTGCGTTCTATGTTGACGAAGTCTACGGCGACACGGCCAACACCGTTTACGTCCCGGCTTACACTCGCTACGACGCAATGGCCAGCTACAAGCTGACCAAAAACATCGACCTGCAACTGAACGTACAAAACCTGACCGACAAGACCTACTACGACAAAGCCTACGCTGCGCACTTTGCCAGCCAGGCCGCAGGCCGTACCGCCTTGTTGACCACCAGCTTCCACTTCTAATTCGAAGTTGAGCTGAACAAAAGCCCCGCCCATCTGATGGTCGGGGCTTTTGTGTGTAGCCGCTGACGAGGCACGAGGCTGCGATGCGGGCCGCAGGAGCGCCAACGGGGGCCGCTGCGCAACCCATCGCAGCCTCGTGCCTCGTCAGCGGCTACAGATTCTGAAGCGTGTAGAACTGACGTACACGGCATACTGCGCCGTGATGAATTCAATTGAGCAAGCAAGGCGGTCGTCGTGTTTAAGAAAACACTGTTTCAGCTGCACTGGTTTTTCGGCATAACCGCCGGGCTGGTTCTGGCCCTGATGGGGATAACCGGTGCCACGGTGTCGTTTCAGGACGAGTTGCTGAACTTGCTCAACCCTTCGGTGCTCAAGGTCGAAAAACTCGACAGCGGCGTATTGCCACCGGCCGAGCTGGTGCGCCGGGTCGAAGCCACCGAGGGCAAGCAAGTCGCCATGATGTGGGTGGGCGTGGACAGCGGCACCGCCGCACGGGTTTTCTTTACCCCGCCACCGGGCGAACGCCGCGGCCAGTTGCGTTATGTCGACCCCTACACCGGCACCTATCAGGGTGAGGCCAATGGCCAGGGCTTTTTCGACCTGATGCTGCAGCTGCACCGCTTCCTGGCAATGGGCCAGAGCGGTCGCCAGATCACCGGCGCCTGTACGCTGATGCTGGTGTTCTTCTGCCTGTCGGGCCTGTACCTGCGCTGGCCGCGCCAGGCGCTGAACTGGCGCGCCTGGCTGACCCTGGACTGGGCGAAAAAAGGTCGCAGCTTCAACTGGGACCTGCACGCCGTGGCCGGAACCTGGTGCATGGTCTTTTATCTGCTGGCAGCCCTGACCGGCCTGTCGTGGTCATACGAGTGGTACAACCAGGGCCTGCAAAAACTCCTGTCCGATGCCCCGAGCGGTGAACAGCGCCAGGGCGGTGGTCGCGGCCCCCGTGGCCAGGGCGGCCCGGCCGGCCCTGCGCCGGTCGCCGATTACGACGCCATCTGGGCCAGCATCCAGAAGACCGCCGGGCCGGACCTGGCCCTGTACAACGTGCGTATGCCGCCAGTGGCCGGCCAGCCTGCAACGGTGTTCTACCTGCTGAACACCTCACCCCACGAGCGCGCCTTCAACCAGATCGTGCTCGACCCGGCCACCGGTGCGGTCAAAAAAGTCGAGCGCTATGACGACAAGAGCTACAAGGCGCAATTGCTGACCAGCATTTACGCGCTGCACACCGGCAGCTACTGGGGCATCACCGGGCGCGTGCTGGTGACTGTCGCCAGCCTGACCATGCCGCTGTTCTTTATTACCGGCTGGTTGCTGTACCTGGACCGTCGCCGCAAAAAGCGTCAGATCAAACAGGCGCGTCAAGGTTTTGCCGACACGGGCAGCGATGCCTCGTCATGGCTAATCGGCTTTGCCAGCCAAAGCGGCTTTGCCGAGCAACTGGCCTGGCAGACAGCCGGGCAACTGCAGGCCGCGGGCTTGCCAGTAAGGGTCCAGCCATTGGGTGCGCTCAGTGAAGATGATTTGCAGCAAGCCAATCATGCCCTGTTCGTGGTCAGCACCTTTGGCGATGGTGAAGCGCCCGACAGCGCGCGGGGTTTTGAACGCAAAATCCTCGGCCAGCCCCTGGGCTTGAATGCTCTCAAATACTCCGTACTGGCTTTGGGTGACCGTCAGTACCCGCACTTTTGCGGTTTTGCCACACGTATCCAGCAATGGTTGAGCGAGCGCGGCGCACAAGCGCTGTTTAGCCCGGTGCAGGTCGACAGTGGTGATGTCGAGGCCCTGCATCACTGGCAACAACAGCTCAGCCAGCTCACCGGCGGCGCACCGGGCACACACTGGCAGGCGCCGAGCTATAACAACTGGACCCTGATTGAGCGCAAGCTGCTCAACCCCGGTAGCAGCGGCTCGGAGGTTTACCTGCTGGGGCTCGACGCGCCAGACGCCAATGTTTCATGGCAGGCCGGTGACCTGGTAGAAGTCATGCCGCGACAATCGAGCTGGGCGGTTGAGCACTTTCTGGAGGGCCTGGGCCTGTCGGCTGACACCCAGGTGCAACTCGATGGTCTGCAAGAAACCCTGGCCCAGGCCCTGGCGGGGCGCCAGTTGCCGGAAAATCGCGGCCATCTGGTGGGCATGCATGCCCAGGCATTGGTAGACGCGCTGATCCCGCTGAACATGCGCGAATACTCCATTGCCTCGATTCCGCAGGACGGTGTGCTGGAGTTGATCGTGCGTCAGGAGCGGCATGCTGATGGCAGCCTGGGGATAGGTTCGGGCTGGCTCACAGAGCATGCCGCCGTCGGTTCGGCGATCAGCCTGCGCGTGCGGTGCAACAGTGGCTTCCACCTGCCCGCCGAACCGGTGCCGCTGATCCTGCTCGGTAATGGCACCGGGCTGGCGGGGCTGCGCAGCTTGCTCAAGGCCCGCATTGCCCAGGGCCAGCAGCGCAACTGGTTGTTCTTTGGCGAGCGCAATGCTGCACACGACTTCTATTGCCGCGATGAGCTGAAAGGCTGGTTGGCCAGCGGTGACCTGGCGCGGCTGGATCTGGCGTTTTCACGGGATCAGGCACAGAAAGTGTATGTGCAGGACCGCTTGCGTGAATCTGCCGCACAAGTACGCCAATGGCTTGACCAAGGCGCGGCGATTTATATCTGTGGCAGTTTGCAAGGGATGGCGGCGGGTGTGGATCAGGCGCTGATCGACATGCTGGGGGCTGAAGCGGTGGAGCTGCTGATCGAGCAAGGGCGCTATCGGCGGGATGTGTATTAGTCGGACAAGCTGCTCAGCTCTTGTAGGAGCGGGCTTGCTCGCGATGGCATCGCCACGGTTTGCCTGACAGACCGCAGCGCCTGCATCGCAGGCAAGCCAGCTCCCACTGGATTTACGGTGACATTGTGGGAGCGGGGATTGTTTTATGCTTTGGCCGTCTCCAGCGCCATTTCAACCGGCTCCGGCCGCTTGATCACTGCGTACACCACCGCCGTCAGCAAGCTACCTGCCACAATCGCCAACAAGTACAGCAGCGCATGGTTGATCGCGTTCGGGATCAGCATGACAAACAGGCCACCGTGCGGTGCCATCAGCTTGCAACCGAAGTACATCGACAGTGCCCCTGTCAGTGCCCCACCCAGAATGCTCGCCGGGATCACCCGCAGCGGGTCCTTGGCAGCAAACGGGATTGCCCCTTCAGAAATAAAGCACAGCCCCAGTACCAGCGCAGCCTTGCCAGCCTCGCGCTCAGTCTGGGCGAACTTGCGGCGCGCCAGGAACGTGGCAATGCCCAGGCCAATCGGCGGCACCATGCCAGCAGCCATTGTGGCCGCCATCGGTGCATAACTTTGCGAGGCTAGCAGCCCTACCGAAAACGCATAGGCCGCCTTGTTGATCGGCCCGCCCAGGTCGACGCACATCATGCCGCCCAGCAATACACCAAGCAGGATGGCGTTGGTGGTGCCCATGCTGTCGAGGAAGTGGGTCAGGCCTTCAAGCATTCCGGCAACCGGCTTGCCCACCACGTAAATCATCACCAGACCGGTAAACAGGCTGGCGAACAACGGAATGATCAAAATCGGTTTCAACGCTTCAAGGCTTTGCGGCAACCGCGCATAGCGATTGATCGCCTTGGCGCAGTAACCGGCGATAAACCCGGCAATGATCCCGCCGATAAACCCGGCCCCCAAGGTGCTCGCCAACAGGCCGCCGATCATCCCCGGCGCCAGGCCCGGGCGGTCGGCAATCGAGTAGGCGATGTAACCCGCCAACAACGGCACCATCAGTTTGAACGCAGCATCACCACCGATCTGCATCAGCGCCGCCGCCAGCGTGCCAGGTTCTTTATAAGCTTCAATGCCAAACACGAAGGACAGCGCGATCAGCAAACCGCCCGCCACCACCATCGGCAGCATAAAGGACACGCCCGTCAGCAGGTGTTTGTAGACGCCGGCCTTTTCTTGCTTGGCAGGCGCTCCGCCAGCCGCCGCAGCGCTCTCTTGCTGCCCCTCGCTCAACGCCTTGTTCAGTGTGGCTTCGGCCTGCTTGAGGGCGATACCGGTGCCGCAACGATAGATTTTTTTGCCGGCAAAACGCTCGGTCGGTACCTCGATATCTGCCGCCAACAGCACCACATCGGCATCGCGGATGGCTTCGGCGCTCAACGGGTTGCGCGCACCTACCGACCCCTGGGTCTCGACCTGCAGATCGTAGCCCAAGCGCTTGGCCGCTTGCTGCAAGGCTTCCGCCGCCATAAAGGTGTGCGCCACGCCCGTAGGGCAGGCAGTGACGGCAACGATTTTCGGGGCTTTCTGTGCGTTTTTATCCGCAGCCGATGGCGCCGCAGCAACGTAGACCTCAGCCTCCTGCACACCACGCTGCAATACCGCTTCTACATCTTGCAGGGCCTGGGCCGGGGTGCTCTGGAACACCCGCTTGCCGATAAAACGCTGCATATCCAGCGGTGTGCTGCTGACCACCAACACCCACTCAGCTTCGTCGATGGTCGCCGCCGACAACTGGCGCTCTGGGTGCTTGGGGTCGTGGACTTCAACGCTGGTGCTCCAGCCCTGACGCTGCGCCGCAGCGTCAAGCAGGCGGGCACACAGCACGCTGGTCACCATGCCGTTGGGGCAGCCCGTCACAATGGCTAATTTCATGTGGATTCCTTTTATTCTTCTGTCAGGGGGCGAACGCGAACGCCGCTTTCGAGCGTCGCCAGGTGCGCCGCATCGCTGATACCAAAACCGATTTGGGTAACGGCCATTGCCGCAATGGCCGTGGCGGTGCGCAGGGTCTGCTCGGGGCTGTGGCCGCTGAGCAAACCGTGGACCATGCCCGCCAGCAGCGAATCGCCTGCGCCTACCGTGCTGGCGACGCTGACTGTGGGCGGCAACGCCTGCAAGGCCGGTGCGCGGCTGAACCAGTTCACGCCTTCTGCACCGTGGGAAATGACTACATGCTCGACACCCTGCGCCTGCAAGCGCGATGCCGCAGCAATCTGCGCTGCAAGGCTGCTGATATCGCTGCCCAGGGCATCGCTGAGTTCTTCACTGTTGGGCTTGATCAGCCACGGGCCTGCCGCCAGCCCTTGCTTCAAGGCTTCGCCGCTGGTGTCCAGGATCACTTTCAACCCCATGCCCTTAAGGCGCAGCAGCAGATCGTGCAACCACTGCGGGCTGACGCCCCGGGGCAAACTGCCAGCCACCACGACCGCGTCATGCCCGGGAGCAATGCGTTCAAGGGTATCGAGCAACGTTTGCTGCGCCTGTGCGCCAACCTGCGGCCCCGGCCCGTTAAGGTCGGTGACACGACCGTCGTCTTCGGCCAGCTTGATATTGCTGCGGGTTTCGCCGGGCACGCGGATAAAGGCATCGACAAAACCGCGACGCTTGAACAGGGCATCGAACGCTTGCGCATTGTCTTCGCCCAAAAAACCGCTCACGGTCAGTGTGTGGCCCAGATCAGCCAGCACTTGCGCGACGTTCAGGCCTTTGCCGGCGGCATGGGTCAGCATCAGCGGGCTGCGGTTGACTTCGCCCGGCTGCAACTGAGCAAGGCGCACGGTCAAGTCCAGTGCCGGGTTGAGGGTAACGGTCAGAATACGGGCCATCAGAGCGCCTCCACCAAGGCACGGACTTCATCCGGGCTGCCGACGCTCAATGCCTCGGCGGCCAGGGTTTTCAGACGGTCCATGCTCAACTCGCGCACCCGCGCCTTAACCTCGGGGATGCTGCGCGCCGACACGCTCAGCTCGTCCACGCCAAGACCGACAAGTACTGGCACGGCCAGCGGGTCGGCCGCCAGTTCGCCGCAAACGCCCACCCATTTGCCGTGGGCATGGGCGGCACGCACGGTGATGTCGATCAGTTGCAACACCGCCGGGTGCAGACCGTCGGCCTGGGCCGACAGGGTCGGGTGACCACGGTCGATGGCCAGGGTGTACTGGGTCAGGTCGTTGGTGCCGACGCTGAAAAAGTCCACTTCCCTGGCCAGCACCGGCGCCAGCAAGGCGGCGGACGGGACCTCGATCATGATCCCCAGTTGCAGGTCAGCTACAGGGATTTCCAGACGCAGACGCTCGGTCATGTCGCGGGCGGCGCGCCACTCGGCCACGCTGCCCACCATCGGGAACATGATGCGCAGCGGGCGGTTGTCCGCCGAGCGCAGCAGGGCGCGCAACTGGCTTTCCATCACTTGCGGGCGTTGCAGGGTCAGACGAATACCACGCACACCCAAAAACGGGTTTTCTTCTTTCTCGATCGGCCAGTACGGCAGCGGTTTGTCGCCGCCCACGTCCAGCGTGCGCACCACCAGCGGTCGACCGGCCAGACCATCGAGCACACGGCGGTATTCGGCTTCTTGCGTCGCCTCGTCCGGCACTTGCGAATGGGCCATGAAAATCAGTTCGGTGCGCAGCAGGCCAATGCCTTCGGCACCCTGCTCCACCGCAGAGGCGACGCCTTTGCTTTCGCCGATATTGGCAAACACTTCCACCGCATGCCCGTCCTGGGTCACGGCCAGTTCGTGGCGCCGCGCAGAGGCTGCCAGCAGACGCTGCTCACGGCTGTCGCGCTCTTGCGTGGCGCGCTGCAAGGCGTCTGCGTCAGGGGATACATGCAGGCGACCGCGCTGGCCATCAATCAACAGCTCAGTGCCCGGCGCCAGCAGCAACACCGCTTCTCCAGCGCCCACCAGGGCCGGAATGCCGAGGGCACGGGCGACAATCGCGCTGTGCGCCGTCGCACCGCCACGGGCGGTCAAAATACCCGCCACCCGCGCCGGATCAAGGCGCGCCACATCCGAAGGCCCGACCTCATCCATCACCAGCACATACGGTTCATCAGGCTCAGCCGGAGTTTCAACACCACACAACTGGGCCAGCACACGACGGCCAATATCCCGCAGGTCGGCTGCCCGCTCGGCGAGCAGGGCATCCTGCAAGGACTCCTGCTGACGCGCAGCAGCCTCGATCACCGACATCCACGCCGCTTCAGCGCTTTCGCCCTGCTTGAGGCGCGAATCCACTTCATCAGTCAGCTCCGGGTCGTCGAGCATTTCCTGGTGAGTAATGAAGATTTCGCGGATGGCCTTGGACTGGCTGCGCGTAATCAGGCCTTCAATATCCTTGCGCACTTCACTCAGGGCTTTTTGCAGACGCTCTCGCTCGACCACGCAGGACTCGCCACGCAGCGGGTAATCGAACGTTTGCAGCACCTGTATATGGGCCGGGCCAATGGCAATGCCGGGCGAGGCAGCAATGGCCTGCACCGTGCTGCCAGCCGCCGGGGCAGTGATCAGCGTAGCGATTTCGGCTACGCCGGGCACAGCTTCGGCCACCGTCGGCAACGGTTCGACTTCTTCACCCAAACCGGCCTCAACTGCAGCCAGCAGTGCAGGCAGTGCATCATTGGCGATAGTTGGTTCAGCGACAAACTCCAGCACCTGACCGCGACGGGCACCCAGGCTCAGCAGCTTGCTCAGGCTCTTGGCCGAAACGGCCGAGTCCTGACCATCGACGATCCTGACGCGAATTTCGCCTTCAAAGCTTTTTGCCAATTGCGCCAGCACCTTGGCCGGGCGCGCATGCAGGCCGTGGGCGTTGGCCAGAGGGATACGGGCACTTGGCCAGTCGGCCGGCAGCTCACCGCCCAGTACTTCCAGCACGGCACGGCGACTGGTGGCATTGCCCAGTTCATGGCCGCGACCGGCAATCAGCAGCGCACACAAGCGTTCCAGCAAGGCCTGATGGGCTTCACCGAGGCTGGCCAGGCAAAACAGGCCGCTCAACGGCTGGCCCAGATAGCGCATCGGTTTGTCGGGGGTCACAAACGCCAGCCCCGGACGCTTGACGGTTTGCTCGCTGTGCAGCCACCACAGGCCATCACCCAGCGGCAGCGCATCGACTTGTTGCAAGACGGCAGCAAAGCCATTGCTCACGCAATCGGCCTGGCGCAACAGACGGGCGCCGCGCCATACCAGTTCCTCAAAGTCGTCAGCAGAAACGCCCAGGCCAATCATCTGGGCATCCAGCGCCAGCTCTTGCGGTGCGCCCTGCAACAGCTTGAGCAACGCCTCGGCAGAGCTGGCGCGGCGCAGGGCCTCGCCCAGATCGGTTTCGCCCAGAGCACGGGTCAGCAGTTGCAGCAAACGCAAATGTTCGTCGGACTTGGCCGCAATACCAATCGCCAGGTACACCATCTGACCATCGCCCCAATCCACCCCTTCAGGGAACTGCAGCAAACGCACGCCCGTGGTAAACACCAGCTCGCGGGTTTCAGGGGTGCCGTGGGGGATGGCGATGCCCTGGCCCAGAAAGGTCGAGCCCTGAGCCTCACGCGCTTGCAGGCCGCTCAGATAACCTTCGGCCACCAGGCCATCGGCAACCAATTTATCGGCCAGCAATTGCAGCGCCGCAGATTTATCCACAGCCGTCTGGCCCATGGATATCTGCTCTATAGTGAGCTCGAGCATGCGTTCTCCTTTCCGGTACTCAATGGCAACCGGTATTGTTTTGAATTAAGTCAGCTTAGGTCGCCCGTCCCGGGCTGCGTCAGCAGATGTGTGGCAAACACATCGCTACCAGGACAGGCGCCTTTAAATACGGCGGCTGAAACGTTTAATCAAGAATACCCGGCACGTTACTGCATAATTGCCCGCGCTTGAAGTCCAACTTGTCGTATTGCCTGGCGGCAGCGGGCAGATGTCGCAAATAGATACAGCGCACCCAAGGCAGACGATGGTCGGCTGCCTTTATCGGTTAGGATTGGCCAGAATGTCGACATGTACTACAAAAAATAAGGAATATTCGGCGTGAAACTCAGTGATATCGCTCAATTGGCAGGTGTTTCCGTAACGACTGCCAGCTATGTCATCAATGGAAAAGCCGAACAGCAGCGCATCAGCAGCAGCACGGTCGAGCGCGTGCGTGCGGTGGTCGAGGAGCACGGCTTCACGCCCAACCCGCAGGCAGCCGGGCTGCGCAGCCGACATACGCGCACCTTGGGGTTTATCCTGCCGGATCTGGAAAACCCCAGCTATGCGCGCCTGGCCAAGCAGCTTGAGCAAGGTGCCCGTGCCCGTGGCTATCAGTTGCTGATCGCCAGCTCCGACGATGCGCCGGACAGCGAGCGCCAATTGCTCAAGTTGTTTCGTGCCCGTCGCTGCGATGCCCTGTTCGTGGCCAGTTGCTTGCCCGCAGACGATGACAGCTACCGCCAGTTGCAAGACCTGGGCATGCCGATCATTGCCATTGACCGGACCCTGGAGCCGGAGCGCTTCTGCTCGGTGATCAGCGATGATTGCGAAGCCAGCCTGCAACTGACCCGCAGCCTGCTGCAGCCATTGCCGCGCCAGATTGTACTGATCGGTGCGCGTCCGGAACTGAGCGTGAGCCAGGCGCGTGAAGCCGGCTTCAAGCAAGCGGTCGAAGGGTTCAAGGGCGAAGTGTTGATCGAACACGGCAGCGCGTTCAGCCGCGAATGCGGGCGGCGCATCATTGATGATCTGCTGGCACGCCAGGGGCACTTCCCCGATGCGCTGATCACCACCTCCTATGTGCTGCTGCAAGGGATGTTCGATGCATTGCTGGAACACCCGACTCAGCGCCCGCCATCGCGCCTGGCCACCTTTGGTGACACACAGCTGCTGGATTTCCTGCCACTGCCAGTCAATGCGATGGGCCAACAACACAAACTGATTGCCGAAACAGCCCTGAACCTGGCGCTGGCTGCAATTGAAGAGCAGAACTACGTGCCCGGTATCCATGCCATTGCGCGTAACTTCAAACAGCGTATCCACCAGGCCTGAGCATGCAACTGATCGACACCCATACCCACCTCGACTTCCCGGACTTTGATGCTGACCGCCCGCAGTTACTGGCAGGCAGTCGGGCGTTGGGGGTTGAGAAAATGGTGGTACTGGGGGTCTACCAGAGCAATTGGCAGCGCGTGTGGGACTTGGTCCAAACCGACAGTCAGCTGTATGCCGCGTTTGGCCTGCACCCGGTGTACCTCAACGAACATCGCCCCGAGCATGTGGTTGAACTGGGGCAATGGCTGAGCCGTCTGGCGGGGCACCCGCAAGTGTGTGCCGTGGGTGAGATTGGCCTGGACTACTTTCTGCCCGAGCTTGACCGCGAGGGCCAGCAACAACTGTTTGAAGCCCAATTACAGTTGGCTGCCGACTTTGCCCTGCCCGCCCTGCTGCATGTGCGCCGTAGCCACGCGCAAGTGATTGCCACCCTCAAGCGCTTCAAGCTGCAGCGCGGCGGGATCGTGCATGCGTTTGCCGGCAGTCGCGAAGAAGCCCGCGAGTATATAAAGCTGGGCTTCAAGCTGGGCCTGGGCGGCGCTGCGACCTGGCCACAGGCCTTGCGCCTGCGCAAGGTGATCGTCGACCTGCCGCTGGACGCCATCGTGCTGGAAACCGATTCGCCCGATATGGCCCCGGCCATGTACCCCAACCAGCGCAACAGTCCCCAGCACCTGCCCGATATTTGCCGGGCACTGGCCGAGGTAATGGGCATCAGCCCTGACGCCCTGGCAAGTGCAAGTACCACCAATGCCTGCGAGCTGTTTGGCTGGAAGCCCTGACCTCGCTCCCTGTAGTCGCTGACGAGTAGTATGAGGCTGCGTTCGAGCGCGAAGCGGTCGCAAACCTTGTAACCGCAGTACACCTGAATCACCGGGTTACATTGTTTTACGACTGCTGCGCAGCCGAACGCAGCCTCGTGCCTCGTCAGCGACTACAGAGTATCGACAGGGGTTGTGTGCTGTCAGAGCAACAACGCCCACACCGCAAAGCACGCATACCACAGCACCGCCGCACGCAGCAGCAAGGCCCACAGGGTGTCGAGGCTGCTCACGCCTTCAGGCCCAAGCTGCGGCACAGGGATTTCGGCGGCGGCACAACCGGCCTTGTCGATCAGCTGCGCAGCACTGATGTCCCAGCTCAGCAATTCATGCAGCATCACCCGGCTGACCGCCGCAAAGTTGCCCACCAGGGCAAAGCTGGCCGCCAGCAGCCGCACCGGCAACCAGTCAAAGGCATGGCGCAATTGCCCGGCACGTTCGACCAGCGCCGGGTTCTGGCTGTGTTCCTGCGCCAGGGCCAGCAGGCGATAACTCAAGACCGCCACCGGACCCAGCAGGAAGTACCAGAAAATCACTGCAAAGAAGCTTTGATAGGCCTGCCACAGCAGGTGCCTCTGCACGTTCTCCAGCAATTGCTCACCGCTGTCAGCAGTTACCCGCAGGTCACGCTCGGCCACATGAGCGGCCGCCTGCAGATCACCCCGGCGCCAGGCGTCGCGAAACGGCCCCAGCCCCCCCAGCAGATCGCCGCGCCCCAAGCTGTAAATCACCACCAGCAGATGGATTGGCAGCGCCAGCAGGCCATAAGCCACCGGGTGCAACACCACCAGCAGCAACCCCAATATCGCTGCAGGCAACGCAATCAGGATAAACAGCACCCACCAGGGCTTGTTGCCCAAACCAGCGCTGGCTTCCAGCTTGTGCAGCTCGCGCAACCAGCCGCCATCACGCTGCAGGCGCTGACGTACGCCCGAGAATTTCTCGACCAGAATCGCCAGCAGTAACACCACAAAACTCATTGTTTATCTCCTGTGTGCTGCAACGCGCTGCGAAAGCGCTGCCAGTCAAAAGCCGGCCCCGGATCGGTCTTGCGCCCGGGTGCCACATCGCTGTGGCCACATACCCGGTGCCCGCTAATGGCGGGAAATGCCGCCTGCAACTGTCGGCTCAAGGCCGTCAGCGCCTGATATTGCGCATCCGTATAGGGCAGATCATCGGTGCCTTCAAGCTCAATGCCCAGGGAAAAATCATTGCAGGTTTCCCGGCCCTCGAAACTCGAAACCCCCGCATGCCAGGCACGATCAAAACAGGAGACAAACTGGGTGACTGCGCCGTCACGTTCAATCAGAAAATGCGCACTTACCCTCAGGTCAATGATGCCTGCAAAGTAAGGATGTTCTGTGACGTCCAGTTGATTCTGGAAGAACTCCTGCACCTTGCCGGTGCCGAACTGCCCCGGCGGCAAACTGATGTTGTGGATCACCAACAGGGAGATTTCGTCGCTCGGACGCGCATTGAAGTTGGGTGACGGGCAATGGCGCACGCCATGAAACCAGCCGCTCGCGGGGTCCATCTGCATACAGGCTCCTTCGACAGGCAAAACCAAAGGCCCAGTATGCCGCGATGCGCGCGTCGATGGGGAGCAATCTGTGCCGGGCGTGATTACTCCGCGCCGGACTGCCGCAAACTGTCTATCACCGATTCCAGCGCCCGGTCGACTAACAGACGGTCATCCACCAGCAGGATACTGCCGTTGCGCAGTTGCACGATTAAATCGTTGCGGTTCTTTTCCAGCACCTTGGCCCCGATACGGTTTACAAAGATATGCGTACCGTCCGGCTCCAGAATCGTAATCAACTTACAACGCAACTGTGTGCAGCCCTCTTCCTGCAACTCGATCCAGCTGCCAATACGCAGCTGGCTGACCAACAGCAAACCCAGATGGCCCTGTTCATCGAGAGCCGGCAATGGCCACGGCTGCACCGGGTCCGGTTGCAGCGCCAGACGGCGTCTCGCCTGCTCGGCATCTCGGGTGCGCTGCTCAAGCAACTCCGTGCGGCTGCGCTCGCCGCGGGTGAACATCGAAAAGTCATGCAACAAGGACTCAAGCAACGCCGGGTTATTGCCGGCATAGCGGGCCAACTGCAGTACCACATGCTCGACCTTACGGTAGAGCGGATCGTTGCGGCTATCGGTGCAGGCATCCCAACCGATCGCGGCATCGGCCATGACGTTTAACAGGCGTCGGGCCGGATGGCTGTCACAGCTGAAAAAATTCTGATCGCATCGAGCGATCTGCAGCATCGGCTCACACAGCAGCGCGAGCAATTTGCGCAACGGTTGCGACAGATTGCTGTCATCGTGGATGTATTCAAAAATCAGCCCCACCAGCTTGCTCGCGTCTTCGCTGGCCTCGGGCAATGCTTGCGCATGGATCCCCACCTTGGCGGCGCAGCATGAGGCCCGGTCGGACAGGTCAGGCAGCACGCCCGTGGCGATCAACAGCTGGTTGGCATCGGCGTACAACTGCCCGGTCTGGTCAAGCAGGTACTTTTCGAACAGCCGCATCATGATCAGCTTGACCTTGATGTCCATGCCCTGGTCGCGCTTGGCCTGCAAAAAATACTCACACAACATCGCCGGGCCCAGCGGGTTGTTGTGCTCATCCAGAGGTACACAGCTGAGGGTATTGAGACGCGTGCTTAACTGGCACAAGGCCAACTGGCTGCGGGTCAGCACCCGCGTCACCATCGCATGAGTCACTTGCGTGCGCTCAAGATCATTGGCCATCAGCGAGAACACCGCTTGCGCCGGTGCAATGCCCGGCAGGGTAGGTTCACTCACATCGGGTTGGGTCAGCCGGATAAAGGCCTCGAACAGACGCTCAAGAAACCCGCGCTCAATGCTTTTGCGTTTTAGCCGCACATCGCGCATGGCCTCGAAAAACAGGCTTTGCTCGGTGTCGTTCTGCGCCTTGTCAGCCATTTTGAAGAGCGTGGCGTCAGCGTTTTCAAACAACACCTGCAGGTCGTTTCTGAGCTGCTGGGCAGCCTTGTCATGAACCTGCAGCAGGATCACAGGCAGGCGGGCAAGCGGCGAGTGCATCGCCAACTCCGTGGTGGTCCTGTGCCCAGGCCCCACTTTCCCGTCATTTTGCATCCTGGCCTCCCTGAAGGGTCTCTTCGCTTGCCAGTGAACGCGCGTGGTCAGAGCCATTTTTGACGCTCACAAACAGAAACCGGCAGGCGCTCGAGCACTGGCCGGTGTATCGAAATTTAGAGCTATGGCAGCACGTCAAAGCTATGGCGCCAATCGCAAGGCGGATTATCTTGTAAAAGATGGCGCTTGTACCAGCGGACTCTTCATTTGAATGAATGCAGGGGCAAATTAATGCTCAAAGTGCCGAAAACAGCACATTGCAGGTATTTGCATGTGACTCTTCGCACACCTTGGGTTCCCCCGTGGCATGCCCCTATAATCGGCGCACTTTGTTTGTGGAGCTCGTTATGCCGAATTTACGCCTGGCCGACCTCACTGCCGAAATCGAAGCCAACGTGCGTCGTGCGTTAGCCGAAGACATTGGCAGCGGCGATATCACTGCACGGCTGATCCCGGCCGAGCGCCTGGCCAAAGCCACGATCATTACCCGTGAAGCGGCGGTGATCAGCGGTACCGCCTGGGTCGACACTGTGTTTCGCCAGCTTGACCCACGGGTTGCCGTGCATTGGCAGGTGGCTGATGGCGAGCGCGTAAGCCCCAACCAGGTGCTGTTTCACCTGGAAGGCCCGGCCCGTTCGCTGCTCAGCGGCGAACGTAGCGCACTGAACTTCCTGCAGATGCTGTCAGGCGTCGCCACCCATGCACAGCATCTGGCCGATCAAGTGGCGGACACTCAGGTCAAGCTGCTGGACACCCGTAAAACCCTGCCAGGTTTGCGTATGGCGCAGAAATACGCAGTGACCTGCGGTGGCTGCCACAATCACCGTATCGGGCTTTACGACGCATTCCTGATCAAGGAAAACCACATTGCCGCGTGCGGTGGCATTGCCCAGGCCATCAGCGCTGCGCACAAGATCGCCCCGGGCAAGCCGGTCGAGATCGAAGTTGAAAGCCTGGCAGAACTCAAGGAAGCGCTGGCGGCAGGGGCCGATATCATCATGCTCGACGAATTGAGCATGGCTGACATGCGCGAAGCGGTCCGCCTGAACGCGGGCAAGGCCAAGCTGGAAGCCAGCGGCGGCATCAACGAGACGACCTTGCGGCCGATCGCCGAAACCGGTGTCGACTACATCTCCATTGGTGCTATGACCAAGGATGTAAAGGCAGTGGACTTGTCGATGCGGCTAAGCCTGTAACCCCCCTGTGGGAGCGGGCTTGCTCGCGATGGTATCACCACGGTTTTCCTGACAGCCCCCTGTGCCTGCATCGCAGGCAAGCCAGCTCCCACTGGACTTTCGGCGACATTGTGGGAGCGGGCTTGCTCGCGATGGTATCGCCACGGTTTGCCTGACAGCCCCCAGTACCTGCATCGCAGGCAAGCCAGCTCCCACTGGATTTACGGCGACATTGTGGGAGCGGGCTTGCTCGCGATGGCATCGCCACGGTTTGCCTGACAGCCCCCTGTACCTGCATCGCAGGCAAGCCAGCTCCCACTGGACTTGCGGCGACATTGTGGGAGCGGGCTTGCTCGCGATGGCATCGCCACGGTTTGCCTGACAGCCCCCTGTACCTTTATCGCAGGCAAGCCAGCTCCCACTGGACTTGCGGCGACATTGTGGGAGCGGGCTTGCTCGCGATAGCATCGCCACGGTTTGCCTGACAGCCCTCAGTACCTGCATCGCAGGCAAGCCAGCTCCCACTGGACTTGCGGCGACATTGTGGGAGCGGGCTTGCTCGCGATGGCAAAACCATGGCATATGTATCAGTCGTGCCGGCGGCACTTGATCTCATGTTCCAGCAGCCATTGTTTGGCTGCCAGACCACCGGCAAAACCGGTCAAGGTGCCATTGCTGCCAATCACCCGGTGGCACGGGATGATGATCGGGATCGGATTGCGCCCGTTCGCCGCCCCCACGGCACGGGACGCTTTGGGCCGGTGGATCTGCTGCGAAATCTGGCCGTAACTGGTGGTCAGCGCATAAGGAATGGTGGTCAGCGCCTGCCAGACCGACTGCTGAAAGTCGGTGCCCAGCGGTTTGAGAAACAGGTCAAACGTCTGACGCTCACCCGCAAAATATTCCTCCAGCTGACGGCGAACTTCTGCGAGCTTTTGTGGCGAATGCACCCAGCCTTCCTGCGGTGCATGGGGCCGACGGTCCAGCTCAAAACGCACTTCGCGCAAACCTGCATCATCGGCGACCAAGAACAACGGCCCAATCGGTGATGGCATGTACTCGTAGTAAATCTGTGTCATGTTCACACCTTGCGGGCAGCGGCCGAATCGGTCGCCGCACGCCATAAATACATCACTGAATAAGCTCGCCACGGGCGCCAGCTTTCAGCTAGTGCCTGCAGCCCCTTGGTACTCAACGGCTCGCCTTGGGGGTTGGCTTCGCGGCGCAGAATCAGGTCCGCCGCCGGAAACGCATCAGGATGCTTGAGCACGCGCATGGCGATGTAATGCGCGGTCCATTCGCCAATGCCGGGCAGTTGCACCCAGCGCCGGATAAAACGTTCCAGGGGTTGCTCCACGGCAAAGTCGACGCGGCCTTCCATCAGGGCACGCGCTATCTCCTGAATCGTGTTGATCCGTGCCTGGGTAATGCCCATTTGCCCAAGATCAGCCTGCGCCAACTGCTCGGGGCCGGGGAACAACCGATCCAGCCCCGAGCCCTGGTCGGCCTCAATGGCAACGCCATGACGCTGCACGATTCGACTGGCCAGGGTGCGTGCAGCAGCCACGCTGACTTGCTGCCCCAGTACGGCTCGCACCGCCACTTCAAAACCGTCCCAGCCACCTGGCAAGCGCAGCCCCGGATAACGCCCGATCACAGGCGCCAGCAGCGTGCTGGCATTCAAGGTGCGGGCGATAGCCAGCGGGTCGGCATCCAGATCGAACATGCGCCGGATCCGCGTGACGACCGCCAGCATCTGCCCGGGCGGCACATTGCGCAGTTCCAGTTGCAACGCATGCTGTTCACCCGGCCAGGCACTGACCCGCAACCAGCCGGGGGCGTCAGAATGGCCAAACACCCGCTGATAGCTGCGCTCATCGACCTGTTCGATACCGGGCAAAGCGCGGGTCTGCAAAAACCCCAACAAGGCCGCGAAGTCATAAGGCGGGCGATAGCCCAGGCGCAACACCAGTGCCTTGTCTGCCCCTGCCTTTGGGCTGCGCCTGAAGGCACGCGGCTCGGCATGATTGGCTTCGGCAAAGGCCGCATTGAAACGACGCAGGCTACCAAAACCGGATGCCATTGCCACTTCAGTGATCGACAGGTCGGTTTCGGTCAACAGCTGCTTGGCAAACAGCAGGCGCTGGGTGGCATGCACGGCCATCGGCGGCGCCCCCAGGTACTGAACAAACAGACGACGCAATTGCCGCGCGCCGATGTTCATGCGCTCGGCCAACCCCTCCAGTGAGTGCTCGGCCAGGTAACCCTCATTAATGAGCTTCAAGGCTCGCGCCACCAAATGCTCGCCCTGCAACCAAAGCTGATTGCCCGGTGCCAGCTCGGGCCGACAACGTAAACAAGGGCGAAAGCCTTGGGCCTGAGCCGCTGCTGCGCTGGGGTAATAGACCACGTTTTCAGCTTTTGGCGCACGGGCCGGGCACACGGGGCGGCAGTAGATCCGGGTACTGAGCACGGCAGTGAAAAACACCCCGTCAAATCGCGCATCGCGGCTCAGGCGAGCGATTTCGCAGGCTGCGGTGCTGGGCGTGGACAGGCTGTTATCTGTGGTCATGGGCCGCAGAATAGCATCGCGCTTTTGCCGCTTCTCGCCATTTTCGGACGTCAATGTGCCAGGCGTTGCGCAAGAACGAAAAAAGCCACCCGGCATTGACCGGATGGCTTTTGAAATGGTGCCGGAGACAGGAATCGAACTAATTTAACCAAGCCCAGTAAAAGCTCGAATACTTGTAGCTATAAAAACGAAATAGGTACTCATTAAGGCACTCAGCAAAAAACAAGGCCTACCGCCAGCTCTTAACTGGCGAGGCACATATGCTTTGTCCGGCAGCTGCACTTGTGCTGTTGCTCCATCATCACGGTCAGGCTGCGCATGTGTTCGTCATCCTAGCGATTCCGTATCTTATCGGAATGCCACGGATCGACCTTGGCGCTTGCTTCGCTCCAAGCGGTTGTTAGTCGTTACGACAGGCAGCAATCGGCCGATTCTGTTGATAAAGTCGGATTTTTAGATCATTTGAACTCAGGCACGACCACACAAGGAGACCCAGCTCGGTTACATGGGTGCCTTGATATCAGCGTCTAGTCTCGATCTTGTAGAAGTTTCTTTCAACCTGAATACGACGACGATCCGAAACAGGCGCGCTCTGGATCTGGCTTGTGAGCCGAACGAAGTATCTACACTCATTTTTTTCGCCGAGTGCTTTGATGGCTGACGTTGAACGAACGAAGTCGTCGTAGCCTCGTGAGGTATCGGCCATCAAATCGTCGAACCCAGGTAAAGCCTGGGCATCTGGCAGACGCGAAGCTGGCCAGGCCGGCTCAAAGGTTAGGTTGTCGTCTTTGAGAAAGACGGCCAGAAACATCTCAGGCTTTCCGGCACTATCAACCCAGCAAGGCGGCAGATCACCACCCTTGCCCCGACTCAGCTTGTTGTTGAGAAATTGCAACTGCCCCTTCAGGTCGCTATTTGCCTTCTGCAGTGCAACAGGGTTGAGCCCCGACTTTTCCGCAGTGGCGTAAGCAGTAGCATCCTGAACTATCTTCTGAACCTGCTCAGCCGTGGGGATAGAGTCAGTTTTCAGGGCATCTCTGACCGCTGTTTCTGTTGCTTTTAGCTCTTCAACCCGCTTCACGACATCGGTTGGCTTTACATCCTTTGAAGGATCAGTGACCAGCTTCTTGAGTTGCTCATAGGACATGAGCGTCTCCAAAACTAAGCGCTTTGCGTCATCCCCCTGATCCTTGCTCCCACTTTCTTCCAGCGCTTTATTGATCGGCACCAGCGCAGCGAGTTGTTCGTCCTTCTGGGTAAGGAGAACCTTCAGTCGCTCCGACTCGTCTCGAGTTTTGGAGGCATCCATGAGTTTGGCAATGACCTCGTCAGGGTTCTTGATACCGAGATTCTTCAGCTTCACCTTGAAGGCGTCGGTAGCTTCATCAATCGCCTTCTCGCGATCACTCAAGTCGTTCAGGCCTGCGACCTTTTGCTCGAGCGAGTTCTTCTCTTTTGTCAGCTTCCACACCTGCCATCCGGTCAAGAGGAGAAGGATGAACGCAAGCACCATCCAAATTTCTGTGATCGACAGATTGAACACCTGGTCATTCTTTTGACTCATTAAACTGGCCTCACGTCAGAAGTCGACGGCACCAAATGCGACGTAACATGGGTATCTACCTCACTAGGTATGACGTATTCATTAGCAGCTGGCTGACGAACCTCAATTTGGTTAATGTAATCAATCTTGCGAACTAGCTCATCGAGGTGATTGTAAGCAGTTTCAAGAGAGGAATTCCCGTGAATGACTTGCGACGCCAGCGCCCTATGGGTTTCGTTATTTGAAGCGATCGATTGGATCAACGGGGTCAAGGTAGTCTTTATCGATTCCGAGAACGCTTCGTTAGATCGCTGGCTGATTTCGCCGACGGCTCGGAAGGCCTCGACGATGTCGTTACTTAAGGAGGCCTTTGAATCGTCTGCTTCAATGTACTGATGGAGAGCCTGTAGCTTGTCGACAACCTTTTCTATCACTTCTCGGTTTGATTTTATTTCCTCCTGGAAGTCCTTTTGATAGTCATCCAAAGTATCGAGGAACTCCTTCTGTACGCGATCAACGCCTTCGATCATCGTCGTACCGTGGCTGCTCATCGCATCCATCAAACGCTGCTGGCTATCGACTATGCCACTGAGGGATTGCAGAGTTTCTTCCAGGGTTTGAGTCTTCGTGTTTAGACCGCGAATGGCGGTACCTACCGTGCGAGCAGCCGTCTTAACGTCGTCAGCAAGAGTAGAGATGCTTTCGTTAACCCCTTCGGTCGTCTGTGAAAGCACATCAATAGAGGGTTGGAGTTTGTTGGCGAAGAGGTCGTCCGGAAAGAGAGTTTGCTCTAAACGTCTCGTCGCCAAGTTGCCGAAGTCCAGAGCGTGGGACTCCATGCGTTCGAGAGTATGCCCACTCTTTTCGGCCAACCCGTTAATTGTCACCAGCAGATCATCACTAGCAGATTTGGCATCCTTGAGCATGGCCTCGAATGCCTCGTTGCTACGCTGGGTTGCATTGGCGAAGTAGGTATCCATAGCAGCAATGCTATGCTTTTGGATTTCTTCGATTTGCTCTCTGGCGCCGGCCGTAGTTTCTTTAGAGATCGCCACCACTTCGTCGCGAAAGCGAGTGAGCTTTTCGCGTGTCTCATCGAACATGAAGGCAAGCTGCTCAGACGCGCTAATGGCACGTTCTTCTACGCTACGCACCGCGTCCTCTTGATCGGGGCGAAATCCGACGTGCAATGTACGGGCAACCATGCCGATTGCGGTACTTACCATAGCAGCGCCAAAGCGTGTAGCCATGTTGGTCAAGTTGTCGCCGATACTCTGGATGTCGAAAAGACAGATGATTATGCTGACGACTGTGAATAAGAAACCGAGGTAATAGATCGAATCGGCAAATTTCGCGAGAGTCAGTTTGACGTCGTAGAGCTCGCGTACGCGATACCCTACAGCCCAATAAGAAAGCATTACTGTGATTGGGATTATGAAACCGAACCATATCGCGTCGTTGAACTTTAGGCTTAAGCCAGCGCTCACTATCTTGAGCACAAGAGCAATCACGAACCAGGTCTGGACGCGATAGATCAGCGCGTTTTGACTCTTCATTACAGCCCCTCCATGGGGTTAACACTTTCAAGGTTGGCTCCATTGGCCGAGAAGAACTCAGCCCAGAACTCCGACCGTTTCAGGAAGGGGGTAGCATTGGGTTCGGCGGCCATCATGTTGATTGTTACCGAAACATCTGCCAGCGAAGGAGCGACCGCTTTCTGGTAATAGCTCGTTTTAGCGAAGTCTCTGTAGTTGAGCTGCGCATTTCGATACATGGAGAAATCGCCGGTATTAGCAGCCATGTCTGAGAAGATAATCAGGCGTTTTTCGCCATTGGCATTCTGATGATTCAACCCATTAATGCTAGCCATTTGCAGCATTTCGAAGATTGGAGACGTTTTACCTCGGGAATCTAGGGGGATTCGGTTTACTACTGCCTCAAGAGGCTTCAAGAATTTCTCATTGAAATCCTTGTCCACAAACTTCTTGGTCCTGTTAAAGCCCTCACCCTCGACCCATTGGCCTGGGTTGCATCTTTCAAACACTGGATCGCCGTTATGCTTGTAGTCCTCTCCCAGCAGAAAAACTGTGAGCATGGCTCCGGCCGGAAGGTCTTTCATTACTAAATCTTTGAGTCGCTGCTTGAGTGCTGCCTTCTGAGTGAAGGGGAATGGCGACGTGTTGTCGATCAACACCACGAACTGTCCCTTCGGCCCACTGGAGGGGCACAAGGTGATTTTGTCGAACGTATCCTGAGTGTTGCTCTTCCACATCAGGAAGCCACCACCAGCAATAATAGCTACGGCTGCCAAAACACTAACGGCAACAAGCGCCGGCGAGGTGCTGCTTTTTTTTCGGCGATAAACAGACATCTTTCAGTCCTATACAAGGCTCTCAAGGGGCTTCAGCTGGTCGAATCTAGCAGTGAAGGACGACTGGACTTTAGATCGAGTAGGCTCAACGATGTCGCGTATTTGGCGAAGCATTTGCTCTTGAATACGCAGACGGTTTTCGTCGCTCTCGATACCGAAATCTGGGAAATCCTGATCGCTGAGCTCAACTGGATCATTGAAGTAGTCAGGCCTTGGCTTGCCTGCAGGCCTAGCTAGTTGATTCTCATACCGATATGCCTGAATCAGAGCCCTGATAGTATTATCAGCGAGGACTAGATGTTCCGTCACTTTCCTCTTGGCTACGGACTTCTCACCCATATTGGATTTAAAATATCGAATAGATTCCTCAGCTTTCTGAGCTTTGAGCTCGATCAGGCTGATCGTGCCCTGCTTCTCATCTTCAAGCTTCTCCGTCAGCTCTTGGATGAGCTCGATGACATTCCCACTCGCCGCCGAGTACTCACCGTAAACCTTCTCGTAGTCCGGATAGCGATCTTGCCAAGTGTAACCATGGCGCATCGCAACCATGCCGAAGATCACCGTGATGGCGCAGAGCGCGACGCCCTCAATGTCGGTGAAGGGTGAGACGTGGGCAACAAGGTTCTGCCATACGAGAGCTAGCTGGTTTGCGCCATCATCATCGATTTGGGGTAGAACAAAGCGGAGGTATGCCACTACGATACCGGCGCAAGCTGTCCACGCGAAACCAAAGACTCCTGCGAACCATCCCGCAGTCTTGCGCGCGGCATTGACGTGGTTTTTGTTGATGAGCGCCCTGCCGCAGAAGAATGCCACCACTAGGTTAAGGCCAGCAGCCATGACTGCCATCATCAAGCCCCCTAGGAAACCACCAGCTAAGCCTTGGGCGAAGAAGTTCGCGTTGATTAACGACTCAACTGCGCAAAACATGACTAGCACACTAAACTTGAAAATATGATCTTTAAAACCGTGCATTTTCGGCGGAGTGTCTGGCAGACGATTGTCTGCCCGGAACTGCTCAAGAATCACCTTTCGAGCTTTAGCAATTCTGATCGCTTCTTGAAGCTCACCATCTGCGCTTGAAAGAATCGCATCTGCTTTACGAGCGAACTCCTCACCAAGTTGAATGGTGTGATTGAATTCTTTTGTGAGATCAATCCCATCGAGCCGAGCCTGGATTTGAGTGAGCCATCGCTCACCGGTTTTGAGCGTGGCTAGGCGCAGCTTACCCACGGTTCCTTGGATCTGATGCTCAATTTCAGTCAGCCGCGTATCTCTGTAATCAGGAACACCCTTTTCGCCATGGGTACGCGCCGTCTCTATGATTTTGAGATCTGCCTTGATCTTGTTAGGGTCGATTCTAGGAAAGCTCGCCTCATCCTGATCCTCAACACGCTTACCAGTGCCCAACATGAAACTTCTGATCGCTTGCCATAACCTTTTCAGAAAAGACATTTCAAAATATCCATAACTCGTGATTGCCAACGAATCCTTATTGCACCCAGTCAGAAACAGGGAGCCAGTAGGGCTGTACTCCAGGAACTGGAAAGCTCAATAGATCCGTATCGACATGAGCTGATTTCACAGCTCGGTGGATCGGGACACGCTGGTTTTTGAGGCTATCGCCCCAACCTTTATCCGCACGGTTCCACCGCTGTTCGGCAGTTGTCTCACGCGAGTACCCGATGGTTAAGGAATGTGCCCATGCCCGAAATGGGATTCACGGCATGCTAGCGGAAAAGAAAATGCTGTCAAAGTGCCATTTTCAGACTTGTTGAAGATAAGTGGGGAAACGTAGGAGTGAGCAATCTGCATGAGGGTCGGGGTCAACTGAAATAGGTCTCCACTTGGCCCTGATGCTTTTGGACACTTTTTTTGCAAAAAAACGCCCGCGCGCAGAGAGAGCAACTGCCAAAGTTCGCGGCGTTCGGCTTGGGCCCAAGCCGGTATTAACACTGGAACAGGTCAGTAATGCGCGACAATCGATTGCCGAAGAACAGCGTCAAATGACAGAAGCTGCTCATCTATTGGGAGTACATAAAGCGCCCCTTTATAGAGCGCTGAGCAAATAGCGAGCTCTGTTTAGATTTTAGCCTAGGCCTGTCGACGGCGAGTTCAACTCTATCTTATTTTGGCTTCGAGAGTTTATAGTCTAAGTACAATTTGGATCAGCAGTCCTACTCGCCTTGGCTCCTTCACTCTATAAAAAGCAGCCCCCCTTTACACATCAAATTTAATTTAGACGTAAAGCCCAGAAAAAGCCATTTTCTCTACTTACCCCCCTTGCATTCAAATAACCACTCCTTAATATCGTTAATTTGCGCCTCAAGCATAGCCTGCTTGGCTTCCAACAAATACAGGCTGTATCGCCCAGCAACATCTATTTCGTAGATAGCTGGCACATTGCATTCCTCTACAGGCTTGAGTGAAATCTCAGTAGCAGCAACCGTTTCCACGACATATAACGAGCGTAACTTTTCCGAACCATCAGTGGCACCGAAAGCGACATACAAACCTTGCTGAAGTCCAACAACATTTATTTTTAATCCTTCTTTATCTTTTGGCAGGAATGCTGCAACCTTTACTCTTGCATTTTGTCTATGAACAAGAGCACTCCAACCTCTTTTATAATACTGTCTATCCATACTTGAAAAATGAGGATTTTCAATACAACCGGCATAATCGATGGGTAGTAAAAGCATTATAAACCTCACAGTTATTTGTAAAAATAACCCTATCAACTTTCCTTCTTGCCCTCCACCGAACTTGATGCAGTTTCGTGTACTCGGCGGCACACCCACGAGCTCGCGTCAGATTGCCGCAGTTCGACCAGCATCTAGTACTAACCGGCACTGGCAGAGATAGGTCAATGGGCATGGGCAGCGGATGGGGCAAAGTAGTTGAATTGCCCCCAATCTACCTGCGTACCTTGGGTTAATCTGACGTCGGCGAGCTCTCGCAAGCATTCACCGACCCCGGTCACTTGGAAGTGTTGCTACGGGTTTCCAGCTATCTTCCGGGCGTAATAACGATCACTGAGATCCTTCTTCGGATCAGCCTTGACCCATCTCACTGGTTTACTACAGCCCATGCAGATCAGTACATTTTTGTCCGCGCTAAGGGTATACAGGGCAGCGCTAGAACCAGCTCCGACCTTCAAGCCAGCATCCGTCACCTCAAATTCAGGAGCCTCATACCCCAGTCGATCCATATTCTCAAATTTGAACGACCAGACTCTTATCTGTTTTGCACGCCAGATGCCCATGATGGTTAAAGGATCATGCTTCGTAGTGCGCTGATATACCCAATCACCTTCATATGGTGTCAGCTTCGGGGCCTCGGAATCCCGGCGTATCTTTTCCAGGGTTTTCTTCTGCATTTTTTCCAACTCGACATTCAGGGCTTCCTCTTTTCTACGGGCTTGCTCCTCAAGCATCTGACCCACGTCATACGGCCCTTTGGGGTCATACTGCCAAACATGCTCATCCGCACTCATGCCTAGAACCTTGCAATTAAGGCAGTCAAGATTCCGCTCATCGACATTACGCTTCATAACCAGACGAGTCGTGCCACTAACAGCATCAAGAAGTAGTTTTTCATCTTTAACCGACACGTTCATTTTACCGAGCGGTTTGATGCCGCCCTTCCCAAAGTCCCCGAAGACTTCTGCTTCAGAGCCATGAATATTGAGAACCATGGTTCCATTCATGCTTGAGTCTTTGAATCGGTATGCACCAGTGAAGTCTTCGGCTCCGCAGCCAGAGAGGAGAGCTCCAGTAACAGCAGCTGTGGCAAATTTTATTAGCGTATGCATAACGTCCTTCATTACTTTTAATTTTTTCGGCGCAGTGATCTTCACTTACGAATTGATGTCATTTTGGCATCACTCACTCAGTTAACGCATCACCATTTCGGTTGAGCTGCCCGATAAAAATCCCGGCGCGATATTCATCTAGGCACAGCAACAAGGGCATCCAGTACAGGCGCAGGACGTTGCCTTCTCTAGAGATGAATACAGGCCGCGTCACGGAGGACGACCACTTCATACCTGGACACAGACAGCTAACGACCATCAGCTCATCAAGATCAGCCCGCATCATCGGTCACTCTCCCGCCGCTCTAGCCATTTCGCCAGCAACCACAGGCCAGCTCCGATGAAGGCCAACACCAAGATCGCCCACAATGGCACCAGACGATGGGAGCCCAACAAGAAGCCCGCGCCTACGCAGGTAACACCCACAAAAATTCGCCCCATACAGATCACCTCCGCTCGTAATGAGTCGCCACGCTACCCCGTGGTCCCTATGTGTCATCGAGCAGCAGGGAAAAATCGTCGGCTCCCGCACTGGGATCTGAAAGCGCCGCAGCGGGGTTGAAGGGAATAACCACGGCACCCTGATAGTGAAGCAGCGAAGGCCGCTTACTTCTCAGTGGTTTTTGCGGGTTTCCCAATGGCTGGGGGAATTTTCGCCAGGATGCTGTGGCGGATTCACGATGCACTCCCAGCGTCAGGGAAGTGTGAATGCAGTATTTCTCAGTGCATTTCTGCAGCCGCGCAGAAGCAGTTCGATGCTACCGAGCGGTTTGCCGTTAGGTTTCTGAGGTTTCTGGATATGGTGGGCCGTACCGGCGAGCCCCAACTATCTGACGTCAACGCCGACACCAGGGCGGTCGCTGCCGCCCCTCCTGCCCTGAAACTATTCGCCCTTCAATTCTCTTTTACTCTCTGCCTGAGTACGCGCCGTGTGAGCTGTAGAGCACTACGTCAAACGTATTCACATGCTCTCCTGCATCGGTTGATGCCTAGCCCGCGCTGCAACCAAATCGCTGAGGAAGTCTATCCAGAACCCAGCGTATTTGGCGGGGAGAAAAACCTGCTCATGGTGTCCCATCATTGTTGATCTGACCAGCCGAGATAACGAGCGTCAGGTCTGCCTCTACTGAGCCCCTATGTGCTCATCCCCATCATCGCGCGTCGTGTGGGCGCCCCACTCTCTTTTCTGAGCTGAAAGCCAGAAAAGAGAGTGGGGTGAAGCAACTGCACCGAGTTCGGTTGCACTGGGTTTGATGGTCTGCGAGAAATGATCACAGCAGGTGAAGAAAATTTTCGCGCACGACTGATGAGCCCTGCAAAGGGCGAAACTCGTGGCAACGAGTCTCGTGCTACAGGTTGTTTGATTCTCTGGAACAACCGCCTTCGCCCTCACCGCGTCATCGCAGTGAGGGCGAAGGTCGATGTGGGTTGAGGCTGTCATCAGCCTGACCTGCAACTACAGACCAAAGGCGTCCGTACCAACGCCCCTGGGTCGTAGTTTGGACGGGTGCCAATCTACGAAGGAGGTGGTTCTCAACGCTTGGCTTGGGATCTCGGTTCGAGCTTGATGCAGTAGTGATGATCCATTGAGAGCGCCTGGCGCTTCCCGCCCAAGGTGTGGTCTGCCAGCGGGGGCAGACAGTGAACGTGGGTGCAAACCGTACTTGCTTCACTGGCACACATCACGTCACGACCAGGGCGGTTGGAGTCCTGGAGCGCACGTTACGTAAATAGCAGTAACCGCATCCAGGTGCGAAGTTAGGGTGCTGGCAATCCCCATCGCGCTTTTCATCGCTGCACGTTTTGAGCATTGCTCGCGGCTCGACGATGACGCAACAGGGTTCGTCACACCGCAGACCGTATCAACGATGCAAAACCAGCCCAGCAGGCTGGCCGGAACCCAAAATGGGTTGTCCGCCCTCCGGGGTGCCTTTGTGTGCGGGAAACCGTGCTACTGGCAGCAAGTTCGCTTTCACGTATCCCCCTGCGCGCAACTACATATTCATTGGAAACACCAGGAGCAGTTATGGCCGGATGGAAATCCTCACTGGCATCCGTGCTCAAAGAGCACAACAGCATCAAGGCCTCGGATGGGACAGTTGCCAGTCATGAGACGCAGCACAAGCGCTCGACCGTGCTTTTTCAGGCATTCACCGATCTGAGAGAAATGGGCTACAAACTCGACAGTGTCAGTCAGCTCAAAGGCCGTCATGTGGAGGCGCTGACCCGACACTGGCTGAGCAGGGAACTTTCCTCCTCAACCCTGCAAAACCGCCTCTCCACCCTAAGAACATTCACCTCCTGGATTGGTAAAGAAGGCATGGTGGAGAGCACCGAGCGTTATTTTCCGAACCATGAGGCAGCCAGAACTTCGATCAATACTCAGGACAAGGGTTGGGAGGCAAACGGAGTGAGTGCGACGCAGAAACTGGATGACCTACGCGCCCTGGATGAACGTGTAGCACTTCAGGTGGAGCTTCAGCTCCGGTTTGGTCTCAGGGTAAAGGAATCAATCATGCTGCGCCCTCACCTGGCGGACAAGGGCAGCTACTTGGCTGTCAGCATCGGCACGAAAGGCGGTCGGGACCGCACAGTACCCATCGATACTCCTGAGCGCAGAGAGCTGATTGATAGAGCTAAGGCTTATGCAGATCGCCGTACCGCGAGCACTTCCGATCCAAGCAAGTCGTTGAAACAAGCGCTTGGCCACTACAGCCGTATTGTCGCCAAAGCTGGGCTGACCAAGGCTCAGCTTGGCGTTACCTCACATGGCCTGCGTCACGCCTTCGCCAATGAGCGTTATACCCACTACTCAGGTAGCAGCTCACCGATTGAAGGAGGAAACCTCAAATCCCATAACTGGGAGTTGGATCGTTTTGCACGCATGGCGGTTGTCGAAGAATTGGGACACTCTCGTGAGGACGTGTCCACGCATTATCTCGGACGTTAGAAATAACGCATCAGGGACTGAAGATTAAGAATGATTAAAAACTGATTAGTGCCTCCTGCAAAAATCTGTGCAATGCCTATTCCTACTGGGCTCCGGACCGATCTCAGCACCGCGATACAGGAGTGCTGGAACGGTAACCATAGGGGGGCAAGAACTGTATTGTCGGAGTGCTGGAACGGTAGTCGCGGGTGCTAGAACGGTATCTAACGGGCGCTGGAACGGCATCAGCACTTATTGGCCAGGTGTCGACGCTGCGAAGAGCTCGGAGTAGTTTTGACTCGCACCAACGCACCCTCAATTGCATAGCTGAAGGGCTGACCTGCGGCGTTGCTTGCTCGTGCCAAGGAGTTGAGCGCTTTAACCAGATCCGTCTTGAAGTCATCTAGTGATTTGGCTCTACTCCCACATAGTCGGTGCAGAGTTTCGATTTTTAAACGATATGGATTGGCATGGGATGCATAGAAACCATGCAACCACTTCGCAATTGGTTTTCCACGCAGTTCCTGACGAATAGACCAATCCACATCAGTGAAGTGGTCAGTCTCAAATAATTTAAGGAGCTTTGGATTCAAGCGAATTATATAGCTTTTAACACGAGCTCCGTGATCGCGATAGATCTCATCAATCAGACTTCCCTCATACGAGTAGTCACCGACTCTTAACTGTAGTTCGGTCGCCCTCATTCGGCTAAGTTGCTCACCAAGGATTTTACGATTTTTCCCCGAATCAGTTTTACCGAGCGCTTTCAGTAGTTGATAGGCTGTTATCCTGCACTCTGCACCGAGTTCCTGAAGCCGCGTCATGTGCAGAACGGCCTCCCATACATCCAATTCAAGCTGATCGAGCAGCCCCCCTGTGTATAGGATGCTAATTCCACCTAGCGCATGGATTTCACTTTGCTCCAAGTATGGGCGTGGCCTTTTGCCCGCCACACTAAATAGCGCTGAACGAAGAACAAAGTTCGGCACACGCCGAACTGAGTCTGACCAGTTCGGCATTAGGCTACGAACATGTTCACCCTCAACGTCTTGGGGTTTTATACAAGAGCGCCTTTGTTTCTCATCTAGAAGGGCAAAAATTCGGCGAGGGATTGGCATATTGGTAGCCATCATTAGCGAATGGATGCAGTGATTTTTTCAGCAACCCAGGCATTAACTTGCTCAGAAGGCCATGCTACAGAATTCGCCCCGAGCGAAATCCCAGCGGGAAAATCGCCCGCCCGAATCAGCCGATAAATTTGAGATTTGCTCAGCCCCACTTGGGCACAGACACTAGGAAGGCGAAGCAGTAAAGGTGAGGCGAATTGAGTAGCCATCTGGACAGGTCTCCTTAGAACCGGATTGGATGGCTAGGGATTTAATGGCACCTCGGGCGGTGAGTCGTGGCAATTGCTATTTTCTCAGAGGAAATTCCAATTTTTCCTATGACTCATTTTCACCATAGGAAAAATCATCCCCCATATATTTTCGAAGGGTTTTTTGAGTTTTGGGCATGTCAATGTCTGCTGCATCTGCGAGAGATAAAACTGCCAAACCCAAATCAAAACTCTTACGAGACGAGCGAAGCTTTGAAGCACGATGTTTAATACTAGTTGCACGTCTTCTAGCCGCATCATCAAGGGGCTGCTCGGCATGGGCTTTATCAACCTCCTTTATCAGGCTAATCAAACCGTTGATGATCAGGCTAATTGAGTTTAACTCTTTTGTTTGAAACCCCTTCCGCTCGTCACTGCATTCATTTTCGTCACCTGCAATACCATTCAGCAGAAAACTCGGAACTTCAATTCCTGCATCAAGAGCCCACTTACCAAGGGCAGCTTTAGAAAAATATACAATACTTGCTGGGATATTCTTAGATTGCTGATCGTCCTCACAGTAACAATTCACCAGGCTTTTATCGATTTCAGCTGGAGAATCAAAAAAATCGTAGAAATACTTACTAAGCAACTGAAAATAGAACACGTATGACCTAGGAGAGCGCTTCGCACTCCCCGACTTTCCGACCCAAAAAAAATTATTGACTGAGTTGGGGAGCCACTGGTTAACACCGTATTCAACATATAGCTCTTCAATTAGTTCATGGAGAGCATATGCAGCTTCTTGGGTGCTGACCTTGTAGCAACGAACGTACGCTGGAACTAAATCAGACAGACGCATCAAATCATCATTCATACGCGCTCTCCCCACTTTCAGCGTATGCTCCGGTAGCGCTGTATGACAAAATATCTAAATGGTCGGCATACCACTGAAGCATCTCGCGCCTCCCCTCCAGATACTGGGCATGGTTGTAGGTACCGCGAATACTGTTCTTATCCACATGCGCCAATTGGGTTTCGACCCACTCACTGCGGTATCCCTGCTCATGCAGAGTGGTAGACATCGTGTGACGGAATCCATGACCCGTAGCACGACCGTCGTAACCGGAGCGCTTGAGCAGTTGGTTGATAGCGGCCTCGCTCATGGGTTTTGCCGGATCATTACGACCAGGTAGTGCAAGCGTGTAACCACCAGTAATGCTTTCCAACTCACGCAGTGCAGCTACTGCCTGTTTACAGAGCGGTATCAGATGGGCGCGGCGCATCTTCATGCGTACAGCAGGGATAAGCCACAGTGCCTTGTCGAGGTCAAATTCCGACCAAGGAGCGCCCCTGAGCTCTGCCGTACGCACTCCAGTCAGGATTAGCAGGCGGGTTGCGATCTTAACTACGTCATGACCAGAGCACGCTTGAAAACTGCGTATGAGCTCCGGAATTTCTGCAATAGGCAAAAAGGGATAATGTCGAGATGTAGGGGTTTGAAGAGCCCCTCCGATATCTGCGATTGGGTTGTACTCAGCACGACCAGTGGCAATCGCGAAGCGGTATACCTCCTGGCAGCGCTGCCGAACCTTGCGCAGCTTCTCCAAAGCACCTCGCGACTCTATGCGGCGAAAAACCTGTAGCCACTGCATGGGCTTGATTTCGGTTAAGGGGAAACTTCCCACCTGGGGGAAAATATCTAACTCAAAGGCTTCTATAACGTCATCGGCATAACCTGCTGACCAGCGCGGCGACTTATGTTGATGCCACTCCAGCGCAAGGCTCTTGAACGTATTTGCGCGAGAGATTGCGGCTTGGGCTCGCGTAGCCTTACGCTCGACCCCAGGATGCCGCCCTTGTGCCACAAGCTGGCGAGCGTCGGAAGCAAGCTGCCGCGCCTGTGCGAGGGTTACCTTATCGATAGTGCCAAGAGAAATGTGCGACTGCTTGCCATCGAGACGGAATCGCAAACGCCAAGACTTACCGCCCACCGTGCGAATCCATAGAAAGAGACCACCGCCGTCGGCAAGGCCATAGTCCCTCTCGCGCGGCGCAGCATTCTTTACTTGCAAAGCCGTCAAAGACATCCTGAGTACCCATAGATTATTGAACCACCTAAGGTACTCGCAAGGGCACTCATAAGACAAGCGCTCGGACTGGACTGGATGGCACCAGCCTGAACAGGAAGCCCGCATTAAGCGGGCTTCTTGGAGCTACATGATACTGCCTGACAGCGCCTGAACCTATTAACTGGTGCCGGAGACAGGAATCGAACCTGCGACCTTCGCGTTACGAGTGCGCTGCTCTACCGACTGAGCTACACCGGCGGTATGTGTAACGCTAGCACCGACGCAAATGCCCGGCAATTACGGCAATGCGGGCCGCAGTGCAAGCAGGCCAGCACATCGGTAGTGGGCCAATCACTGGCTATTTGCAGGCACCGCTGGCCAGGCAAGTACCGTTTTGCGTCCAGATCAGGGTGCTGCCGGAATTGCCTGGGGTCGGTACCAGTACGCTGACCCAACCGCCTGCGGCCTGGGTCCCTGCCAGGGTGATCACACCATCGACCACTGTCATGCCCGCGGCCAGGTTTTCCGTGGCTTCGGCCGGTCCCGGGATACCGTTGGTGCCGGCATCACAGGCCATCAAATCATTGGTCTGGCTGTAGCACAGGGCAACGGCCGTCTTGTAAGTGTTGCTGATGGTGTTCACCTCGGCAAAACGGGTCTTCATCACATGCTCGTGGTAAGCCGGAAATGCGAACGAAGCAATCAGACCGATGATGGCAACCACAATCATCAGTTCGATCAGGGTGAAGCCTTGTTGTTGTTTCACATGAAGTCTCCAGAAAAGGGGCACCCACGGGTGCCAGGCAATGCTGTGCAGGCAAAAAAGTGCGCACAGGCTATCAAGGTTAGTGGGCCGTTGCTCCACAACTGCATCGCAGACACGTTTGCTCACCTTCCAGTTGCCGGGCCAACGCGCAGTGCATCTAGTCTTTGGTCTGAAAACACAGCCGGGCGCGCAGCGCTCCAAGGATCGATGCATGGCAACACAGGCCGTTAAAAACACCCTCTACCGGTGGCAAGGCACAGATGGCAACGGCGTTAAAACCAGTGGCCAGATCTCGGCTGACAGCCACGCCATGATCAGGGTCCAACTACGCCGCCAAGGTATTACCGTTAGTAAAATCCGCCGCCATTACAGTCGCGATCGCGATGCAGGCAAATCCATCACGGCGCTGGATATCACCCTGTTCACCCGCCAGTTGGCAACCCTGATCAGCGCCGGCATTGCCTTGCAGCAAGCCCTGGGGGTGATCGCCGACGGTTTCGAGAGCCGGGCCATGCGCCAGCAGGTCACCGAACTCAAACAGGACATCGGCGCAGGCACCAGCCTGGCGGCAGCACTGCGCAAAAGACCGGCACATTTCGACCCGCTGTTTTGCAGCCTCGTAGAAGCGGGGGAACTGGCCGGGGCGCTGGACGTCATGCTGCAACGGGTAGCGACCTACAGGGAGAAAACCGAAGCCCTGAAAAAGAAAATCAAAAAAGCCATGACCTACCCCAGCGCCGTGCTCTTGGTGGCGCTGGGGGTCTGCAGTATTTTGCTGATCGCAGTGGTACCGCAGTTTCAGGGCGTGTTCCGCTCATTCGATGCGCAACTGCCGGCGCTGACCTTGTGGGTCATCGGCCTGTCTGATGGCCTGCAGGCACATGGCCTGTGGCTGCTGTGTGTGTGCGGCGTCATTCTGGCCGGCCTTCATCATCGCTACAAACATTGCCCAGCCTTGCGCCAGCGCATTGATCGCTGGCTGCTGCATTTACCCGTGCTGGGCAATCTGCTGCACATGTCAGCCATCGCCCGTTTTGCGCGCACGCTGTCGACCACCCTGGCTGCCGGGGTGCCATTGCTCGAAGCGCTGAATAGTGTCGCCAGCGCCACGCGCAATAACCTGCACAAGGACGCAGTGCTGCGGCTCAAACAACAGGTTGCGACTGGTAGCCCGATCCATGTGGCAATGGCTGCAGTCGGAGTATTCCCGGGCATGGCAATTCAGATGACAGCAATTGGCGAAGAATCCGGCACATTAGACAGCATGCTGGACCACGTTGCCGCCTATTATGAAAGCGAGGTCGACACACAGGTCGACCACCTCACAACGTTGCTGGAGCCGATCATCATGGTGGTACTTGGAGTTATGGTTGGCGGGCTGGTCATCGCCATGTACTTGCCGATCTTCAACCTGGGCCAGGTAATCTGAGCATGATTGAATTGCTGAGCCATCACCCCGACGCGTTTATCGCCTGCGCCCTGATTCTCGGCTTGCTGGTGGGCAGCTTTATCAATGTGCTGGTGTGGCGCTTGCCCCAGATGCTTGAACGGGACTGGCAGGCCCAGGCGCGCGACATACTGGGCTTGCCCGAGCCTGCCAGGGGCCCTGTGTATAACCTGCTGCGCCCGCGCTCCCACTGCCCAAATTGCCAGCATTCACTGCGTGCCCGGGAGAACATTCCGCTGCTGAGCTACCTGTTTTTACGCGGCAAGTGCTCACACTGCAAAACCCCGATCAGCCTGCGTTACCCCCTTACGGAGCTGGCCTGCGCGGCATTGTCGGCTTTTGTTGCCTGGCATTTCGGTTTTGGCGCCCAGGCAGGCTGGATGCTGGTGCTGACCTGGGGGTTACTCGCCATTTGCCTGATCGATGCCGAGCATCAAATCGTGCCCGACGTGCTGGTTTTCCCGCTGCTCTGGCTGGGCTTGCTGCTCAACAGCTTCTCCCTGTTCACCACACTGGGGCAGGCCGTATGGGGCGCAGCGCTGGGCTATGCCTGCCTGTGGTCGGTGTTCTGGATGTTCAAACTGATCACCGGCAAGGACGGCATGGGCTACGGCGACTTCAAGCTACTGGCCGTGCTCGGCGCCTGGGGCGGGGTTGCGGTTCTGCCGCTGACCATCCTGCTGTCTTCACTGCTGGGGGCCGCTGCAGGGGTTGGGCTGTTGCTCTTGCGCCGGGCCAGGACCAGTACCCCGATCCCTTTTGCACCGTATCTGGCAATTGCCGGCTGGATTGCATTGCTCTGGGGTGGTCAAATAACCGGCTTCTATTGGCAGGTTTCGGTTTGACATGATGACTCCACCCTCCAAACCCTGGATTCTCGGGCTTACCGGCGGTATCGGTAGTGGCAAAAGCGCCGCTGCCGAGCACTTTGCCGCGATGGGCATACATGTGGTGGACGCTGATCATGCGGCGCGCTGGGTCGTTGAGCCGGGGCGTCCGGCGCTGGCCAGGATTGCCGAACACTTTGGCACGCAGGTGCTGCAAGCCGACGGGCAACTCAACCGCGGCGCATTGCGCAACCTGATCTTTGCCGATCCCGAGCAACGCCGCTGGCTTGAAGCACTGCTGCACCCGCTGATTCGTGAAGAGATCGCGGACAATCTGGCGCAGGCACAATCGCCTTATGCCATTCTGGTTTCACCGCTGTTGATCGAGTCCGGCCAATACACGACAACCCAACGCGTACTGGTGATCGATGCACCGCAAGCCTTGCAGATACAACGCACGCTATTGCGCGACAACACCAGCGAACAGCAGGTCCAGGCCATTCTCAAGGCACAGGCCAGCCGCGAAGATCGCCTTCGCCACGCTGACGATGTGCTGGTCAATGACAAGGATCTGAAGGCGCTGCAGACTGAGGTCGAGCGCCTGCATCACTTTTATTTAACTCTGCGTGGAGGCCAACCATGACCAAACCTATGACCATCGACTGCCCGACCTGCGGCACAGCCGTGCAATGGGATACCACCAACGCGTTTCGCCCGTTTTGCTCTGACCGCTGCAAACTGATCGACCTGGGCGCCTGGGCCAGCGAGGAGCACAAGATCCCGGTCAGCCCGGATGCTGAAGATGATCTGTTTTCTGAAGACCTGAGCGAACGCCTGCACTAATAACGTGGGAGCAGGCTTGCTCGCGATTCAGGCAACCCGGCCTGTCAGGTAAACCGCAGCGATACCATCGCGGGCAGCCCGGCTCCCACAGGGCAAGGCCATTTATTCGGGGCCATCATCCTTCCACGGTGCCGCCAGGTAGCGGGTTCGATTGAAGGTCTCAAGCCACTCGGGGCAGAACACCACCAGTGCGGTAACCAGCATCCCGTTGATAAACGCCTCGGGAAAGATGATCAGCCACAGATAACCGACAAAGTCCTCCAGCCAGAACGGCATCACGAACAACCCGTCCAGCCACAACACCCCAAGCACCGCCCCGATACACAGCAACGCCGCCAACGCTGCGGCAAAAAAGCCCGAACAAAAGATATACACAAAGGGATTACGCGGCTGCGCCCGCTCGACCATGCGCGCACAGCCTTCGGTCACGGCGATCGGCAACAGAATCAGCAGCACGCCATTGACCCCCATCGCGGCCAGTTCCTGACGCCCCAGCAGCACCAGCCCCACTTGCGCCAGAAGCGCACCGACAACCGCCAGTGGCCAGTCGAGAAGCAACGTGACCACTGTCAGGCCAATAAAGTGATAAGACACCCCGCCCTCAAAGTCGCGCCGTACCAGCCACAGCAAAAACAGCCCGAACACCGTTCCAAACAACAGGTGCTGGCGCCGTGTGTCGCTAAACAGCTCAACCCAGGGCGTGCGCCAGATGGCCCACAGCACAACGGGAACATAAATCAGCCAGCCGATCACCAGCGTTTGTGTGGATAACACCTGCGTACTGATCATCTGCCTTGCCCTGCCTGTTCAAAACACACCGCTCAACCCTCCCTGGTGGATGCGCCTGAGTCTACACCCGGACTTTCAGTAACACCTGTTTCAAGGCTAAGCTGCGTGCATGGACGACTCAGATTATCTACGCCTGCTCACCATCCAGGCCGAGCAAGCCAATGCCTTTTTATCCAATGCCCGCAAATGGGAGCGTGAGCGTTGGGTCTGCCAGCGCCTGCTGCAAGGCCTGAATATCCCCTACCACAGTGAAGATTTCCTGCAGGCAGGCCAGGAACCTCCTGACGTGCTGTTCGGCGACGCACGCTTTGAAGTGTTCTTTGTGCTCGATGAAGGCCGACGCCTGAACGATGAATGGCGCGCAGAACTGCAGCGCAGGCGCAGTGCCTATTCCCTGAGCCAACTGGTCAGGCGCGAAGCGCGGCCCAAACGGATTCCGGCGAGCAAGCTGTTGCAGCGCCTGGGTCCGACCCTGCATAAAAAAGCCACCAACTACAAAGAGCGCGATATCGACCTGAGTCAGCTGGATATCATTGCGTTTTCCAGCCTCAAGCGCGAAGTGCTGGACCTTAACAGCCACTTTCCGCCGCCCACTGAATATTTGCGCCAGGGCTGGCGTTCGCTGTCGCTGGTAGGCCCTACCTTTGCCCGGGTGCTGTTTGCCCAGCCGGACGCACCGGACTTTCTGCGCAACAACCTGGGGCGCAGCATTATTTTTGATGTGGGCATCAGCCTGTGAGCCCGCTGCAGGAGCTTATGGCCGAAGTCCCGCAAACCGGCCGCGTGCGCTGGATTGGCGTGCGCCCCGAGTCCCGGGCAGACATGCTCGAACTGGACGCGGTAGAAGCCCGCCGCGAAGCCGGACTGACCGGCGATCATGCCCGGCCCGGCGCCCGTAATGCCCGCCAGGTGACCCTGATACAATGGGAACATCTGGCCGTTATCAACTCGCTGCTGGGGCGCACAGCGGATCAGCCGATCCTGGCGCAGGACTTGCGGCGTAATCTGGTGGTCAGCGGGATTAACCTGTTCAGCCTCAAGGGCCGGCGTTTCAGGGTTGGCCAGGCCATCCTCGAAACCACCGGCTGGTGCCAGCCCTGCGCGCGCCTGGAACAGCGCCTTGGCCGCGGGACGTTCCAGGCGGTACGCGGCCACGGCGGAATCACGGCCCGGGTAATCGAAAGCGGGATCATTCGTCTAGACGACGAACTGCGGGTCGAGCCGCTGGGGCCGCACGGCTATGCTTCTTTTCATCCCGGTTGATCAATGCTGTAGCTTTTACACACCCTGCAACGTCTATTTGACGAGGCCAAAAATATGCCCAGCCGTCTGAACCCCGATGATCTGAAGCGTGTCGAAGAGTACCTTCAACTGCCACAAAATCAGGTTGAGCGCCGGCCTTTCAGGCCCTGGCTGCTCCTTGCCATCGTGGTGGTTGCGGTCATCGGCATGGGCCTTTTGAGCCGCCTCCTGAGTTACCTGGCGCTATGAGCTGCGTTGCGCTCGCCCAGGCACCCTCAGGCACAGAATTCTTTTCAAGCCTTGTGAGTGATACCCATGACCCATCGTATTGTTATCGTCGGCGGCGGCGCCGGCGGCCTGGAGTTGGCGACCCGCCTGGGCAAGACTCTGGGCAAGCGCGGCAAGGCCAGCGTCACGCTGGTCGATGCCAACCTGACCCATATCTGGAAACCGCTGCTGCATGAAGTCGCTGCCGGTTCGCTGAACTCATCGGAAGACGAGCTCAACTACGTCGCCCAGGCCAAATGGAATCACTTTCAATTCCAGCTGGGCCGCATGAGCGGTCTCGATCGCGAACTGAAAAAGATCTCATTGTCGGCAACCCTCGACGAAAATGGCGAGGAACTGGTGCCTGCCCGCGAGCTGGCTTACGACACCCTGGTGATTGCGGTGGGCAGTACCACCAATGACTTCGGCACCCTAGGCGCGGCCGAACACTGCCTGTTCCTCGATACCCGCAAGCAGGCCGAAAAATTTCACCAGCAATTGCTCAATCATTACCTGCGTGCCCACGCCGGGCAAAGCGATGCGCTCGAACAGATCAGCGTGGCCATTGTCGGTGCAGGCGCAACCGGGGTCGAACTGGCAGCCGAACTGCACAATGCCGCCCACGAACTGGCAGCCTACGGCCTGGACCGGATCAAACCGGAAAACATGCATATCACCCTGATCGAAGCGGGCCCACGGGTACTGCCTGCCCTGCCGGACCGTATTGGCGGGCCTGTGCATAAAACCCTGGAGAAGCTCGGGGTCACAGTGCTGACCAACTCCGCCGTCAGCGAAGTCACAGCTGACAGCTTGATCACCAAAGATGGTCAGGTGATTCCTGCGAGTTTGAAGGTTTGGGCTGCGGGGATTCGTGCGCCAGGGTTTCTCAAGGACATCGCGGGCCTGGAAACCAACCGCATCAACCAGCTGGTGGTCCGCCCTACCCTGCAAACCACCCGTGACGACAATATTTTTGCCTTTGGCGATTGCGCTGCCTGCCCGCAACCAGGCACCGACAAGCTGGTGCCGCCTCGCGCCCAGGCCGCTCACCAGCAGGCGTCGTTGCTGGCCAAGTCGCTGAAATTGCGACTTGAAGGTAAAACTCAGCTGCCGGACTACACCTACCGCGATTATGGCTCGCTGATTTCCCTGTCGAGCTTTTCGGCTGTGGGTAACTTGATGGGCAGCCTGATGGGTACGGTCATGCTGGAAGGCTGGTTGGCGCGGATGTTTTACATCTCGCTGTACCGCATGCACCAGATGGCACTGTATGGCACCTTCCGCACCTTGATGCTGATGCTGGGCAGCAGAATCGGACGCGGCACCGAGCCGCGCCTGAAACTGCATTAACACCGTGGCGCTTGGAGCCGCTGCCGAGCCTGCGAGCCTGCGTCCGGCTGCGTAGCAGTCGTAAAATCAAGCACTATGGAGTGTCAGTTACACCCTGCACTCAGTGTTTACGATTGCTTCGCAATCGGGCGTAGCCTCGCAAGCTCGGCAACTGCTACGAAAGCGGCTTGCAGCGCACCATAGAATTGCGGGGCGGGTTAACGCCCTGCGTGATTCCCCGCCTCGGCTTCACGGCCTTTAAAGCCGTGGGGCTGATGCTCATCAAAGAATTGCACCGCGCGCACAAAATCCTCCAGCAACAACTTGGCCATGTCGATCGACATACCCTGCTTCACCAAAATCCGCTGCACCACGACGTTCTCGACATTTGCCGGCAAGCTGTACGCGGGCACCAGCCAACCACGGGTACGCAACCGGTCTGCCAGGTCATATAGCGAGTAAGAAGTTTTCGCCCCCGGCTTCAGACGCCAGGTCAACGCCGGAATCCCCAACTGCGGGTCACCGTTATAGAGCATCTCGAACGGCCCGACCTTGACCAGCTCAGCCGCGAGAAACTGCGCCGTCTGGTAGCAGGCGGAATGAATACGCTCATAACCTTCACGCCCAAGGCGCAAGAAGTTGTAGTACTGCGAGATGATCTGCCCGGCCGGGCGTGAAAAATTCAGGGCGAACGTTGGCATATCGCCCCCCAGATAATTCACATGGAACACCAGCCCTTCAGGCAGCTCCTTCTCGTCGCGCCACACTACCCAGCCTGCGCCCAGTGGCGCCAGGCCGAACTTGTGCCCGGAGGTACTGATGGACTTGACCCGCGGCACGCGGAAATCCCAAAGAATGTCCGGCGCACAAAAGGGTGCCAACATCGCGCCACTTGCGCCGTCGACGTGCAGGTCAACGTTCAGCCCGGTGCTTTTTTGCAGATCATCCAGGGCATCGGATAACGGCTTTACGGTTTCATACAGGCCGGTGAACGTCTGGCCAAAGGTCGGTACCACCACGATGGTGTTTTCATCGACCCTCTCCAGCATGTCCTCGGGAGTCATGAACCAATGGCCTTCAGACATTGGCACTTCACGAATCTCGACATCCCAGTAACGGGCAAACTTGTGCCAGCACACCTGTACCGGGCCGCACACCATATTCGGTGCAGTGGTCGGCTTGCCTGCCGCCTTGCGCACCGCACGCCAGCGCCACAAGGCAGCCAGGCCACCCAACATGCAGGCTTCACTGGAACCGACCGTGGAAGTACCGATGGTGGTGGCCGCAGCCGGCGAATGCCATAAGTCCGCCAGCATATGAATACAGCGATTTTCCAGTTCCGCAGACTGGGGGTACTCATCCTTGTCGATCATGTTCTTGTCGATCGACAGGTCCATCAGCTTGTGGACCTCATCCTCTTCCCAGGTCTGGCAAAAGGTCGCCAGGTTCTGCCGGGAGTTGCCATCCAGATACAACTCATCGTGGACCAGTTGATAAACCTCCCCTGGCGCTTGCTCAGCCTCGGGGAACAGCTTGATCGCAGCGGCATGAGCCAGCGCAGAAGAACCAAATACGGGATCGACGTCCTTGTTGCGCTTGATACGGTGCAGTGCCATATGAACTCTCCTTGAGTAGTGGTCAACCTGTGAGCCCGCCCTGGTCACTCTGGCTCAACTTCGGCCAAGCCAGCATAGACAAGCATTTGAGGTCTGCCGTCCGATTTCCGACCATCGTGCATTTTCCGATCTATAGTCTCGGATCTTGAAAGTACTCACGGAGCGAGCACGATGAAGCAAAGACCCACGACCGTCGACACCACGGTAAAACAGGCGCTGGACCAAGCCCTGCAACGGTTTGCCAGCAATCAGCACGGCAAGAATGCCAGCTATATTCCTTACCTGGCCTCAGTGCCATCCCATCTTTTCGGCATCAGCATCATGTTCTGCGACGGCACCCATGCCGAGGTGGGCGATACCGAATATGCCTTCGCCATCGAGTCGATTTCCAAGGTTTTCACCCTCGCCCATGTGCTCGATGAAGTGGGGCCTGAAGCCTTGCGCAGCAAAATCGGTTGCGACCCTACCGGCGAGCCGTTCAACTCGGTGATTGCCCTGGAATTGCACAAGGGCCGACCCCTCAACCCATTCGTCAATGCAGGGGCGATGGCCACCGTCAGCTTGCTTGAGGCCGACACGGCGCAAGCCCGTTGGGACCAGATCCAGACGACCTACAACCTCTTCGCCGGGCGCGGGCTGACAGTCAACGACGAGGTGTATCAGTCCGAAGCCAAGACCAACCAGCACAACCGCGGCATTGCCTGGCTGCTGCAGAGTTACGGCTATATGCACGCCGACCCGATGGAAGTGTGTGCCGTCTACACCCGCCAATGTTCCGTGGCGATCACCTGCCATGACCTGGTGATCATGGGCGCTACCCTGGCCAATGGCGGCGTCAATCCGATTACCGGAAAACGCGCGGTGCAGGCCAGGAACGTGGCGCCAATCCTCTCCGAAATGACCTTAAATGGCCTGTATGACACCACGGGGGACTGGTACTACAAAGTCGGCTTACCGGGCAAAAGCGGGGTCGGCGGCGGGATTCTGGCTGTGGTTCCGGGCGTGTGCGCCATCGCCGCCTTTGCCCCGCCGCTGGATGTGGCCGGTAACAGCGTTCGCGGTCAACTGGCTGCCGAATACCTTAGCCGCACGCTCAACCTGAGCCTGCTGCACGAATTCGCGTAAGGGGGCGGACTAATTATGGCTACCACCAGCAAAGCTAAAACCTACATGTCCTGGCTGACCATCTGCTTCATGATGGTTGCCGCTGTTGCCAGTATTCGTTCGTTGCCCAGCATGGCCGTTTATGGCCTGGGTTCAGTGTTTCTCTATGTCATCCCGGCACTGCTGTTTTTCATTCCGGTCTCCCTGGTCGCCTCTGAACTGGGCACAGGCTGGAACGGCGGAATTTATGGCTGGGTCCGGCAAGCCTATGGCGACCGTCCGGGCTTTTTCATCATGTGGTTCATGTGGGTGCAAGTGGTGGTCTGGTACCCCATCGTGCTCGGGTTTGGCGCCAGCACCATGGCCTATCTGATCAACCCGGAGCTGGCCAAAAGCGGGGTATTTACTGCGGCAGTTATCATTGTTTTGTACTGGCTATCGACATTTGTGGCACTGAACGGGCTGACCGCACTGTCGAAACTGACGTCCTGGTTCATGCTGCTGGGCACTGCATTGCCCGCCGCGCTCCTGGTTTTGCTGGGCGTGGCCTGGCTGGTGCTGGGGCATAAATCGGCAACGCCACTGACCTGGGATGCCTTGATCCCGGCCATTTTCGATACCCACTCCACGGTCAAATCCGGCTCGCGCAACCTGCACCCGGACTTCTGGCAGGAATTTACCGGCGCCATCACCGGGCTGGTCCTGATTGTGAGTAACTTCCTGGCGTTTGCCGGTATCGAAATGAACGCCATTCACGCGCGCGAATTGCGTAACCCGCAAAAGGAAATGCCACGGGCGATTCTGCTGGCCTTCTTTATGATCCTGCTGGTATTTATCCCGCCTACCGTGGCGATTTCGCTGGTGGTCCCTGCGGACTCAACCAGCCTCACCGCCGGGGTTATCCAGGCTTACGCGGCGTTCTTCCAGGGTTTCGACATGCCGTGGGCCACCCCGATCATGGCCATCTTGCTGATTATCGGTGCACTGGGCGGCGTACTGGCCTGGACTGCCGGGCCGTCTACCGGCTTGCTGTTTGTCGGCAAGGCCGGGATGCTGCCTCCGGTAATGCAGGAAGTGAACAAAAAAGGCGTGCAAAAAAACATTCTGTATTTACAGGCCATTATCGTCACCTTGCTGTCGACGATTTACATCTTTCTCGACAACGTATCTGATGCCTTCTGGATGATCAGTGCGATGGCAGCACTGATGTACCTGATCATTTACGTATTTATGTTTATGGCGGCCATGAAGTTGCGCAAAACACAGCCCAATGTAAAACGTGGCTATGTGCTCAAGGGCCTGCACGGCTGGTGTTATCTGGGGTTATTTTCGACCTGCGTAGCACTGATTTTCGGCTTTATACCGCCCAACAGCTTCAGCAGCATGCCGTTTTTCGAATATGCGGGGATCTTGTTGCTGGGGTTGATCGTGGCAGGCGTGCCGCCGTTTATCTTCTATGCATTGCGCAAGCCGTCATGGCAGATGGTGCCCAAGGCAGAAGCAGATCAGTATTCGGCCGCGCTGCAGGATCTTCAGGACGCGGACAACAAGGCTGCAAACCCAAGCTGAAGCAATAACCTCGGCAGCTGCTACGCGCGGGTGTAGTTATTGCGGCTCGAAGGCAGCGACAGGGCTGCGTTTATTGCAGGCATAAAAAAAGCGTCCAATGGACGCTTTTTTTATAAAATGGTGGGTCGTGTGGGATTCGAACCTACGACCAATTGGTTAAAAGCCAACTGCTCTACCAACTGAGCTAACGACCCAAAAGTACATTGAAAATGGCTCCACGACCTGGACTCGAACCAGGGACCCAATGATTAACAGTCATTTGCTCTACCAACTGAGCTATCGCGGAACTACATACTTCAATTAAAACGTAAATAAAAAAGCGCCCCTGCGGACGCTCTTTTATGGCCTCTGATGCGACTGGCATCAGCGCCTTATTTTCTACACCCATTACTGCCGGGCAGAAAATGGTCGGGGTAAGGGGATTCGAACTCCTGACATCCTGCTCCCAAAGCAGGCGCGCTACCGGACTGCGCTATACCCCGGTAAAAAAAAGCACCTTCAAGAGGCGCCTTCTTCGATCAGTGCTTTTGGCCTCTGATCTTAAGATCTAACCCCAGCGAACTGGAGCCAAAAATGGTGGGTCGTGTGGGATTCGAACCTACGACCAATTGGTTAAAAGCCAACTGCTCTACCAACTGAGCTAACGACCCAAAAATGGTCGGGGTAAGGGGATTCGAACTCCTGACATCCTGCTCCCAAAGCAGGCGCGCTACCGGACTGCGCTATACCCCGGCTTGAAAATGGCTCCACGACCTGGACTCGAACCAGGGACCCAATGATTAACAGTCATTTGCTCTACCAACTGAGCTATCGCGGAACTACATATTTCAATTTGTAACGTTGTTGCCTTACTGCTTTGCAACACTCTTCGAGTTCTACGCATCGCTGCGTTGGCGTCTCTGAGGTCGGCTATTCTACAAGCTTTAGAAGCCTTGTCAACCCTTATTTTTCGTTAGAAGACAATTACTTAGCTCTTCTAGCGGGCGTCTCGGTTTGGGCCAAGTTGCCGTTCCGGGTTGCTTGCTGCGGGGCGCATATTACAAGCGTTTTCCTTACAGATCAACACCCTAGAAAAAAAAGGCCTCGCAAAGCGAGGCCTCTCTTAAAACACCGCCTTCAAACCTTATGCGAAGACGATTTCGTCGTCCTTCACGCTGGCTGTCACGGTGGTGCCTGGCAAGAACTGACCGGACAGAATCAGTTGCGCCAGCGGGTTTTCGATCCAGCGCTGGATCGCCCGTTTCAGAGGGCGTGCGCCATAAACCGGGTCGTAACCCACCGCAATCAGCTTGTCCAGAGCATCCTGGTTCAGCTCAAGGCTGAGGTCACGTTCCGCCAGACGGCTGCGCAGACGACCCAACTGGATCTCGGCGATGCCGGCAATCTGATCACGGGCCAGAGGCTCGAAGATCACCACTTCGTCGATCCGGTTCACAAACTCCGGACGGAAGTGGGTGCTGACCGCATCCATCACCGCTGCACGTTGCGCTTCGCGATCGCCCACCAGCTCCTGGATCTGTGCAGAACCCAGGTTGGAGGTCATCACGATCACCGTGTTGCGGAAATCTACGGTGCGACCATGGCTGTCAGTCAGGCGACCGTCTTCCAGCACTTGCAGCAACACGTTGAACACATCCGGATGGGCCTTCTCGACCTCATCCAGCAGGATCACCGAGTAAGGCTTGCGCCGTACCGCTTCGGTCAGGTAACCGCCTTCCTCGTAACCCACATAGCCTGGTGGCGCACCAATCAGTCGAGCCACGGAATGTTTCTCCATGAACTCGGACATATCGATCCGCACCATCGCCTCTTCAGTATCAAAGAGGAACTCGGCCAGCGCTTTGCACAGCTCGGTTTTACCCACACCGGTCGGGCCGAGGAACATGAACGAGCCGCTTGGCCGGTTCGGATCACTCAGGCCGGCACGGGAACGGCGCACAGCGTTGGACACCGCCACAACCGCCTCGTCCTGACCGATCACGCGCTCATGCAACAGGCTTTCCATTTTCATCAGCTTGTCGCGTTCGCCTTCGAGCATCTTGGAGACCGGAATACCCGTCCACTTCGATACCACTTCAGCGATTTCCTCTTCGGTCACCTTGCTGCGCAACAACTGGTTCTCAGTTTTTTCGCTGTGCTCGTCGACCATCTGCAGGCTGCGTTCCAGATCAGGGATGATCCCGTACTGCAACTCGGCCATGCGGTTGAGGTTACCGCTGCGGCGGGCCACTTCAAGCTCCTGGCGCGCCTGCTCGATTTTCTGCTGGATCTGGGCAGAACCCTGCACTTCGGCTTTTTCCGAGGTCCAGATTTCTTCCAGGTCCGAGTATTCACGCTCGTGACGCTCGATTTCTTCCTGCAATTTCTCGAGGCGTTTTTTCGCTGCCTCGTCTTCTTCTTTCTTCAGCGCCTGGGCTTCAACTTTGAGTTGAATCAAGCGACGCTCAAGACGGTCCAGCACCTCAGGCTTGGAGTCGATCTCCATGCGGATGCGGCTGGCCGCTTCATCCATCAGGTCAATCGCCTTGTCAGGCAACTGCCGGTCAGTGATGTAACGATGGCTGAGCTTGACCGCGGCAATGATCGCGCCGTCGGTAATCGCCACCTTGTGGTGAACCTCATAACGCTCTTTGAGGCCACGCAGGATCGCGATGGTGTCTTCTTCGCTCGGCTCGTCCACCAGTACTTTCTGGAAGCGACGCTCAAGTGCTGCGTCCTTCTCGATGTATTGGCGGTACTCATTGAGCGTGGTCGCACCCACGCAGTGCAACTCACCGCGAGCCAATGCAGGCTTGAGCATATTGCCCGCATCCATTGCGCCCTCGCCTTTACCGGCGCCGACCATGACGTGCAATTCGTCGATAAACAGGATGACCTGGCCTTCCTGTTTCGACAGCTCGTTGAGCACCGCTTTCAGACGCTCTTCAAATTCACCGCGGAACTTGGCACCGGCAATCAACGCACCGATGTCCAGCGACAGCAGGCGTTTGCCTTTAAGACCGTCAGGCACTTCGCCGTTGATGATCCGTTGTGCCAGACCTTCGGCAATCGCGGTTTTACCCACGCCAGGCTCACCGATCAGTACCGGGTTGTTTTTGGTACGGCGCTGCAGGACCTGGATGGTGCGACGAATTTCATCGTCACGACCGATAACCGGGTCGAGCTTGCCTTCTTCGGCGCGCTTGGTCAGGTCAATGGTGTACTTGTCCAGCGCCTGGCGCGACTCTTCAACGTTGGGGTCATTGACCGCTTCGCCGCCACGCAGGTTGTTGATGGCGTTTTCCAGGGCTTTCTTGCTCACACCCTGGCCCAGCAACAACTTGCCCAGCTTGCTGTTGTCGTCCATCGCGGCCAGCAATACCACTTCGCTGGTGATGTACTGATCGCCCTTTTGCTGCGCCAGGCGGTCTGCCTGGTTCAACAGACGCGCCAGATCCTGCGACATATTCACGTCGCCAGTAGGATTCTGGATTTTTGGCAGTTGATCCAGCTCTTTGGTCAGCTCTTTACGCAGGCTGTTTACATCGAAACCGACTTGCATCAGCAGCGGCTTGATTGAACCGCCCTGCTGTTCCAGCAATGCCTGCATCAAGTGCGCGGGCTCGATCGCCGGATGATCGAGGCCAACGGCCAATGACTGGGCATCGGACAACGCCAATTGCAACTTGCTGGTTAATCTATCTATACGCATTCGTCACCTTCCTTATGAGCAGGCCGGAGGGATGGAAACTCCTGAATGAAGAAACCTGCCAGATACCATAGTAGATGCGGGCGATTACGAGAGTTTCAAGCGTTGGTCGAATGACCTGGATCAGCTGGACGGTCTTTCGATCCAGACCAGTGATGCGAAACGGCCAGTATTGGGGCTGCGCCGATAGGAGAAGAAACGCGGGTCGGTCACGGTACAAAAACCGCCACCGTACACAGCCGTGATACCGAAACGGGCCAGGCGCAGACGCGCCAGCTCATAGATATCAGCCATATAACGCCCGGCATTGATGCTGGGCACAAAGGCGGCTTCAGCCTGGGGCAGATCTTTGATAAAAACCTCCCGCACCTCGCCCCCGACCTCAAACGCCTTGGGGCCAATGGCCGGGCCAAGCCACACAAGAATCTCCCGGGGCTCTACATTGAGGCTTTGCGCTGCGGCTTCAAGCACGCCTGCCGCCAGCCCGCGCCAGCCGGCATGGGCGGCTGCAACACGGGTACCGGCACGGTCGCAAAACAGCGCAGGCAAGCAATCCGCCGTCATTGCCGTGCAGGCAATTCCAGGTGTTGCAGTCCAGCTGGCGTCAGCTTCGACTATCAGCTGCGGATTGGCAGGTGCGACCACAACCCCGTGAACCTGACTAAGCCAGGCGGGCTGTACGTCAAAAATATGGGTAAGGCGTTGGCGATTGTGTGCAACGGCAACTGGATCGTCGCCCACATGGTCGCCCAGGTTGAAGCTGTCGAACGGCGCCACACTGACGCCGCCCGCACGGGTGGTCACACAGGCCCTGATGCCTGCCGGCGCAGGCCAGTCAGGAATCAGGAAGGTATTCACCCGATAAATGCCTCACGGTCTTGCTTGAGCAACGTCAGCAACCAGACAAAGTCGTCTGGCAGAGGCGATTCCCAGCTCATGCGCTTACCGGTCGTCGGATGATCCAGCTCGAGGAAACGAGCATGGAGCGCCTGACGCGGGAAGTTTTTCAGGGACTCGACCATCGTCACACTGGCAGACGGCGGAATACGGAAGCGACCGCCGTAGGCAGGGTCTCCGACCAACGGGAAGTTGATGTGAGACATATGCACACGGATCTGGTGCGTACGCCCGGTTTCCAGCTTGACCCGCACATGGGTGTGGGAACGGAAACGCTCAAGCACACGGTAATGACTCACCGCCTGCTTGCCGCCTTCCATAACCGCCATGCGCTGGCGCTGCTGGCCGTGACGGCCGATGGGCGCGTCGATCTTGCCCCCGGCGGTGACGACACCGATAACGATGCACTCATAGATACGGCTGACACTGCGGCTCTGCAACTGTGTAACCAGTTGCGTCTGCGCCTGGATGGTCTTGGCGACCACCATCAGACCGGTGGTGTCCTTGTCCAGGCGATGCACGATCCCCGCACGCGGCACATTGATAATGTCCGGTACGTGGTGCAGCAAGGCATTGAGCAAAGTACCGCTGGCATGCCCTGCAGCCGGGTGCACCACCAGGCCCGCAGGCTTGTTGATGACCAGGATGTCATCGTCTTCGTAGACGATGTCCAGGGGGATGTCTTCAGCGATCCACTCACCCTGGGCTTCCTGCTCTGCAGTCAGCTCCAGGATGGCACCGCCGTGCACGATGTCACGGGGGCGTATGACGGCTCCGTCCACAGTCAGGCGGCCGTCTTTGATCCAGGCGGAAAGGCGCGAGCGCGAGTGCTCAGCGAATAATTGTGCGGCGACTTGATCGAGGCGTTGGCCACCCAGTTCGGACGGCACCTCTTCGCGAAGTTGAATTTTCTCGGACATGCTCATCAGGACCGCGCCAAGCCTTTGGTTTCGGCTGCGCGCTTGTGGTTAAATACGGCGTCTTTTGCCCCGAGGCTTTTCACGGGGCACTCATCATAACAGGACGGACCCGCCCAAGACAGCGGCCGTCATAGGGACGCAAGCCGCCATGCAAGTGAGACACCTGCTGCTGATCGCCATCCTCGCACTGACCGCCGCTTGCTCGTCGACTAAAGAAGTCGTTGACGAAAACCTCAGCGAAGTCGAGCTGTACCAGCAGGCACAGGCCGACCTGGACAACCACAGCTATACCAGTGCTACCGCCAAACTCAAGGCCCTGGAGTCACGCTACCCGTTCGGGCGCTACGCCGACCAGGCCCAGCTTGAACTGATTTATGCCTACTACAAGAACTCCGAGCCCGAAGCGGCCAAGTCGGCTGCCGAACGGTTTATCCGTCTGCATCCACAGCATCCCAACGTTGATTACGCCTATTACCTCAAGGGCCTGACTTCGTTTGACCAGGACGTGGGCCTGCTGGCGCGCTTCCTGCCGCTGGACATGACCAAGCGTGACCCGGGCGCTGCACGCGACTCCTACAACGAGTTCGCCCAGCTCACCAGCCGCTTCCCCAACAGCCGCTACGCACCCGACGCCAAGCAGCGCATGATTTATCTGCGCAACCTGCTGGCCGCGTATGAGATCCACGTAGCCGATTACTACCTGACCCGTCAGGCTTATGTAGCCGCCGCCAACCGTGGTCGTTATGTGGTCGAAAACTTCCAGGAAACCCCTTCGGTCGGCGACGGCCTGGCGGTGATGGTCGAGGCTTACCAGCGCATGCACCTCGACCAGCTGGCCAGCACCAGCCTTGAAGTGCTCAAGACCAACTACCCGGACCACCCGAGCCTGGTAGACGGCCAGTTTGTGCCGCAGGTTTCCGACTCGGATAACCGCTCGTGGCTGAGCAAGGCCACGCTGGGCCTGATCGAATCCAGCACACCGCTGCCACCGGGTGAAACCCGTGCAAACATGGACATCCAAAAGCAGTATCAGGATGCCAAGGATGCAATCCCGGCCGAGCTGAAGCCAAAAGATGCCGATGGCAACATCATCGAAGAGCCAGAGGCACCAGGCAAAAGCCGTTCGTGGTTCAGCTACATGACCCTGGGCCTGTTCGACTGATTGTTCAGCGCCTGAAAAAAGAGCCCTGCGGGGCTCTTTTTTTATGTTTGATTTGCCGCTGTGCGCCTGCCAGGTCCTTGGCTAAACTGGTGCATCTTTTCTCGAATAGCGAATAACCATGCTTCGTTTACTGATCTGGGCTGCGCTGATTGCTGCGGGTGTTTGGCTGTGGCGCAAATACAAGGCCGGCATGGCCGAGAGTAAAAAGCCGGTCGACCCGGGCGCTCAGCCAATGGTGCGCTGCGCCCACTGTGGCGTACACCTGCCCCGTGACCGCGCCCTCAGCCAGCGGCAGGAATGGTATTGCACCCAACAGCATCTGGAGCAAGGGCCAAAGCCAAGGGGTTAAACCCAATTCGCAACTACACGAGATCTTCGTAGCAGTGCCGAAGGAACGAGGCAGCTACCAGTTGGGGAAAAAGTGATGGCTGAAAGCCCCTCACCCCAACCCTCTCCCGGAGGGAGAGGGAGCTGATCTGTGGAGATTTTGAGGCCACGTGCGGTCAGTCCCCTCTCCCTCCGGGAGAGGGCTAGGGTGAGGGGCTTTTGGCTGGGCTTGACCTGCAACAGAGTATCTACATGGATTTTTTGTTTACCAATGATCAGACCCGCCCCGCTGGCGCATAAGGCGTCGGGTCGATAATCGGCTCACGCCCCAGCAGTAAGTCTGCAAATAACTGGCAGGACGCCGGCGCCAGCACCAGCCCGTTGCGGTAATGCCCGCAGTTAAGCCACAAGCCGTCAAAGCCCGCTACCCGGCCAATATACGGAATGCCCTCGGGAGAGCCCGGCCGTAGCCCGGCCCAGTGCCCAACCACTTGCGCATCGGCCAAGGCCGGGATCAATTCCACTGCCGAAGCCTTGAGGCTCTCAAGGGCCGTGAGGGTCGGGGTTTTATCAAAGCCTTCATGCTCGAGCGTGCTGCCGATCAGGATATGACCGTCGCGACGCGGAATGGCATAACGCCCTTTTGCCAACACCATGCACGACAAAAAGTCAGCCGCGCACTTGTACAGGATCATCTGGCCCTTGACCGGTTCCACAGGCAACTCCAGCCCCAGCCCGCTCAACAATTCGCCGCTCCAGGCACCCGCCGACAACACCACCTCATCACCGCGAATCTCACCCCGGGCCGTATTGACCCCGCACACCCTGTCGCCCTCGCGCACAAACCCGAGCACCTCGCACTGTTCATGCACAGTGACATTCGGCATGGCCTGCAACGCAGCCTTCAGTGATTTGACCAGCCGCGGGTTACGCACATTGGCCACATTGGCCATATAAATTGCGTGCGCATAGCCGCTGCCCAGGACGGGCACCGCATCATGAACCGCCGACATATCGACCGCAGCCAGTGGTCGCCCTTCGCGCCCAGCCCACTCCAGCGCCTGGGCCTCATCGTCCAGATCCAACCAGTACAGCCCGGTGGTGTGTACTTCAGGATCAATCCCTGTCGAGGCAAACAAACGCTTGGCCAATTGCGGGTAAAAGTCCTGTGACCAATGCGCCAGTGCCGTAACGGCACGGTTGTAGCGCCACGGATAAAGCGGCGAAACAATACCTCCGCCCGCCCAGGAGGACTCCTGCCCTGCCCCACCACGTTCCAGCACAATCACCTGCTCTACATCCGCAGCCAGATTAAACGCAGTCAGCAGGCCAATAACCCCGCCCCCGACAATCACCACCCGTTGCTGCCTAGCCATCTGTTAATCCAGCCCGTCATTCAAAATCAATCGTTAGCGCCCCCAACACTGCTGCAGTGTCAGGCCAGGGGCGGCCTGGGTTATTGCTGCCATACCGGTGTGGGCCAGCGTAAAACTCCCGCACGGATCCCCAGCCATTGCCGAACCTTGCCTGGGAGTCGCCTCCAGCCGGTAGCCGTGATCGGCAAGCTCTGCACTTATGTGGTAGTGCTGATTACCTGAACTGAGGCCTTTCACACCGCTGTATACCGCGTTCCTGGTGTAAAAGCGCTCAAGACTTTGGGCTTGCTCCATCATCAGGACGATGATTTGAGAGCGATAGGCCCGCTTTACATAATCGCCGTACAACGGATAAACGAATGCACCAAGGATACCGATGATCACCACAACGATCATCAGTTCGATCAGGGTAAAACCTGCTGCAGGTCGATACATTGGGTGCTTCCTATTGCAGCTGCCGCCACATGACCCGTTGAAAAACCGGGGCAACACTCGCTTGCGAAGTGTTATCCGACCCCTGATAACGCGCATAGATACTTTCCAGCACCGTGCGTGATTGCCCATGCCAGCCAATGCCGGTCACTCGATACAAACCCGTCGTGGTGGTCGCTGGCAAATGGGCCGGGGTAATGCTTGGGCCAAGGTTCTGGACGCCATATAACCCATCCGCAACACTGACCCAAAGCACACTGGATACAGGATCAATGCCCGCCACCGCCTGGGTGCGTGCTTCCAGGGGCGGGTTGCAGCTTGCAGGCGAGGCGCAGGGCAAAAGCCTGGCCCATGCGCTGTGAAGCCACGCTTCGCCACTGCCAAGCGCCGCTTCCGCCGCCTCAAATGAGTGGTTGGCGTGCTGAACGCCAGCTGCCATTTTTTCCTGTTGCGTCGCACTGACCATCGCCGCCATCCCGATCAGGCCGAGCAGTACCATGCCTACCAGGCTGACCAGCAGTGCCATGCCGCGCTGATAATTCAATGACACAGGCATAGCCCCCCTAAGCCAGGCGGTTACGCAAGGCGACTTCCAGCTGATAGGCCTGGTCTTTGGCCCGCCCCGTGCGGTCGCGCAATGTCAGGCCGATACGGATGCTGCGCAGCCGGCTCCCCTTGACCAGGTGACGCTCATAACGCAGCGCAGAGTGCGCACTTGCCGAATCAGCCACGCCAAAGCTCACGTCAAATGCCGCCACGTTGTCGAGCAGCACCGTTTTATTGGGCCCGACCTTCAACTGCCCCTGCTCAAAACGATAAAACAACTCACGCAGGGGGAACGCTGTTTCACCCGGCGCCAAGCTCAACCTTGCCCCGGGGTAGGCCCTGGCGACGGTTGTACAGTCCGAAACCACTGTCCAGTCCGGTTTGGCAGACTGAAGGCCTGCGCTTGAACTGATCATGCGCAATACCCCCCCTTGCCAGGAAACCGGGGTCTTGAACGCCGCAGGCGCATCAACAATATGATCGGCCGACAGACAGCCCAACATGCCCGCCATGCGAATCTCCCGAGCCAGTTTGCTCAGCACAAAGCGCGCATCCTCTTGCAGCATGGCCGACGACTGCTGGCCCAGATAAGCCTCGCGACTGCTTGCAAACAACTGCGTCATGCCCAGTACCACCAGCATCCCCAGGGCCAGGGCCACCATCAGTTCAATCAGGCCAAAACCTGAACGCGGGCTGCTCATGATGAACCCGTCTGCGCGCGGACCTGCTCCTGCCGGCTGTAGGCAATAAAACTGTCCTGGGTAGTTATCAGCGCGCTGGCCGTGTGCTTCAAGGCACTGAGTTGCATACCGGCAGAGCCCAACAGGCTGATAAACAGAATCAACAGCGCGATAAGCACTTCGATCAAGCTCATCCCGCGTTGCCGGCTTTTATCTAATCGAGGCATCCGAATCGTCCATATCAGAAAAGTCGACGGCACGCCCTGTGCCGCCCAGATAAAAGCCTAGCCTCCTCCACGGCGCTGCAAGGTAGGACGAAGCCAAGCAAGCCGAACCGATTTTTCACCTGGCTTCGTGAGCAATTAAGAGTCAGAAAACATGATGAAACCATTGCCTGAAACCTGCAGCGCCAGGCTCAGCTATACCGAGAAAACACACCTGCAAGGTCCAGGGAGGACAAGGTGCATCAACGTGGCATGAGTTTGACCCAACTGCTGCTGACGCTGATGATCGTGGCGATTACGGCCCGATTTGCCAGCCCGGCCTATAACACCCTTATCGAGCATCAACAGCGCCAGGTCGCTGCCGAACAACTGGCCAGCAGCCTGCGCAACGCCCGCGCCCAAGCACTACTGCGACAGCAATATGTAGTGGTTTATCCACGCGAAAATAACTGGGGCCGAGGCTGGCGGACGATTCTGGACGTGAGCGGGCAAGGCCACCTGGACAAGAGCAACCCGGTGCTGGTCGAATCACAGGGCAGCGGACGCATACCCATTGCGGGCAATGCACCGGTTAAACAGTATGTGCGGTTTAACCCGCTGGGCGAACCCCAGCTGATTGGGGGCGCTTTTCAAGCAGGCACACTGCATGTTTGTCAGGCAAGGACTGCACAGAGCCACTATCAAGTGGTGCTGGCAAAGAGCGGGCGCATTAGCCTGCGCAGCGATAAAACTGCACAGGCGTTATGCTGGCACGCTTAGGTGATGGCGCGAACGCGCAACTCTTTGGGCATGGAGAACGTAACATTCTCTTCACGGCCGGCCAGCTCATCGGCACCGGTTGCACCCCATGCATGCAATTGCTGGATCACGCCACGCACCAGCACCTCAGGGGCCGAAGCACCTGCTGTGATACCAATGCTCTTCACACCGTCGAACCAGCTTTTTTGCAGGTCTTCGGCACCGTCGATCAGGTAGGCGGGGGTCTGCATGCGCTCAGCCAGTTCACGCAGGCGATTGGAGTTGGAGCTGTTCGGGCTGCCCACCACCAACACCACATCGCACTCGTCGGCCAGTTGCTTGACCGCGTCCTGACGGTTTTGCGTGGCGTAGCAGATATCATCCTTGCGCGGCCCGCCAATGGCCGGGAAGCGCGAACGCAGGGCGTCGATCACTCGGCTGGTGTCGTCCATCGACAAGGTAGTCTGGGTTACAAAGGCCAGTTTTTCCGGGTCTTTGACCTGCAGGTTGGCGACGTCCTTTTCATCTTCGACCAGGTAGATCGCGCCGCCATTGCTGGCGTCGTACTGGCCCATGGTGCCTTCGACTTCCGGGTGACCGGCATGGCCAATCAGGATGCACTCACGGCCGTCACGGCTGTAGCGCGCCACTTCGATATGCACCTTGGTGACCAGCGGGCAGGTCGCATCAAAAACTTTAAGGCCGCGACCCGCAGCCTCTGTACGCACAGCCTGGGAAACGCCATGGGCACTGAAGATGACGATGACGTCGTCCGGCACCTGATCCAGTTCTTCGACAAAGATTGCGCCGCGGGAGCGCAAGTCTTCAACGACAAATTTGTTGTGCACCACTTCGTGGCGAACATAGATAGGCGGACCGAATACTTCCAGAGCGCGATTGACGATTTCAATCGCACGGTCCACCCCGGCGCAGAAGCCACGGGGGTTGGCGAGTTTGATATGCATGCTGGGCCTCGTGGGACGCGCAGAAAAATAATGCCAATCAGGCCCGGCCACAGCCGGGCACTGAATTACAGCGCTTGAACGTCTTTGATTTCCACGTCGAAGGTCAGGGTCTTGCCTGCCAGCGGGTGGTTGAAATCAATGGTGACCTGCTCGTCATCAAACTCTTTGACCACACCCGGAAGCTCGGTGTTGGCCGCGTCGTTGAAGATCACCAGCAAGCCTTGCGACAACTCCATGTCCTTGAACTGCGAACGCGGAATGATCTGCACATTTTGCGGGTTTGGCTGGCCAAAGGCGTTTTCCGGAAGAATCTCCAGTGTGCGCTTGTCACCCGCCTTGAAACCGAACAACGCCGCTTCAAACCCTGGCAGCAAGCTGCCATCACCGACCTTGAAGGTGGCCGGGGACTTGTCGAAGGTGCTGTCGACGGTGTCGCCGTTTTCCAGACGCAAAGCAAAATGCAGCGTGACCTGCGTGTTCTGACCAATACGCTGCTCAGTCATGAGCGGTTTCCTCGGACTTTTTACTTTTGAACATATCCAGCGCCAGCATCACGGCACCTACGCAAATCGCACTGTCGGCGAAGTTGAACGCAGGGAAGTACCAGCGATTTTGCCAATGCACCAGAATGAAATCGACTACATGGCCGTAAACAATACGGTCATACAAGTTACCCAGCGCGCCACCCAGGATCAGGGCAAGGGCAATGGCCAACCAGGTGTCATTGCGCCCCAGACGCTTGAGCCAGACCACCAGCACGGCACTGACCACCACCGCGATCAATGCAAACAGCCAGCGCTGCCAGCCAGCACTGTCGGCCAGGAAGCTGAAAGCCGCGCCGGTGTTGTAGGCCAGGGTCCAGCTGAACAGGTCCGGGATCACCACGATCTGCTGGTACATCTGCAGCGCGTTGTCGAAGTAGACCTTGCTGGTCAGGTCGATGACCAGGACCAGCACCGTCAACCAGAGCCAGCCCAGGCGCCCGAAGCGCCCGGTAGTGCTGGTATTAGGCATAGTGACGTACCTCACCGGCGCCGCTGATGTTGTCGACGCAACGACCGCAGATTTCCGGGTGCTCCGGGTTCACACCGACGTCTTCACGGCAGTGCCAGCAACGGGCGCACTTGGCGTGGGCCGACTTGACCACCTTGAGCTTGAGGCCGGCGACTTCGGTCACCACGGCATCCGCTGGAGCCTGCACCAGGGGTGCAACGCTGGCGGTGGAGGTGATCAGCACGAAGCGCAGTTCGTTGCTCAGCTTGGCCAGGTCCGCTGCCAGGGCATCTTCGGCGAACAGGGTGACTTCCGCCTGCAAGTTGCCGCCAATGGCCTTGGCTGCACGCAGGTTTTCCATCTCCTTGTTGACCGCAACCTTGACCGCCATGATCCGCTCCCAGTAGGCGCGATCCAGTTCGGTGCCTTCCGGCAGCTCGCTCAGACCTTCATACCAGGTGTTGAGCATGACCGATTCGTTGCGCTCGCCCGGCAGGTATTGCCACAGCTCGTCGGCAGTGAATGCCAGGATCGGTGCGATCCAGCGCACCAGCGCCTCGGAGATGTGGAACAGCGCGGTCTGGCACGAACGACGGGCCTTGCTGTCAGCACCAGTGGTGTACTGACGGTCCTTGATGATGTCCAGGTAGAAGCCGCCCAGCTCCTGCACGCAGAAGTTGTGCACCTTGGAGTACACGTTCCAGAAGCGGTATTCGCCGTAATGCAGCTCCAGCTCGCGCTGCAGCAACAGGGCGCGGTCCACCGCCCAACGGTCCAGTGCCAGCATTTCTTCGGCAGGCAGGATGTCGGTGGCCGGGTTGAAGCCGGTCAGGTTCGACAGCAGGAAGCGTGCGGTGTTGCGGATACGCCGGTAGGCATCTGCGCTGCGCTGCAGGATCTGGTCGGAAACCGCGATTTCACCCGAGTAGTCAGTCGAGGCAACCCACAGACGCATGATGTCGGCGCCCAGGGTGTCGTTGACCTTTTGCGGTGCAATCACGTTGCCCAACGACTTGGACATCTTGCGACCAGCCTCGTCCACGGTGAAACCGTGGGTCAGCAGCTCGCGGTACGGCGCGTGGTTGTCGATGGCGCAACCGGTCAGCAGCGAGGAGTGGAACCAGCCACGGTGCTGGTCGGAGCCTTCCAGGTACAGGTCGGCACGCGGGCCGGTCTCGTGACCCATAGGGTGCGAGCCGCGCAGTACATGCCAGTGCGTGGTGCCCGAATCGAACCATACGTCCAGGGTGTCGCTGATCTTGTCGTACAGCGGCGCTTCGTCGCCCAGCAGTTCGGCGGCGTCCAGCTTGAACCAGGCCTCGATACCTTCAAGCTCAACGCGCTTGGCCACTTCTTCCATCATTTCGACGGTGCGCGGGTGCAGTTCGCCGCTTTCCTTGTGCAGGAAAAACGGGATCGGCACACCCCAGTTGCGTTGACGCGAGATGCACCAGTCCGGACGGTTGGCGATCATCGAGTGCAGGCGGGCCTGGCCCCAGGCCGGTACGAACTGGGTATCTTCGATAGCCTGCAGCGCACGGGCGCGCAGGGTATCGCCTGTGGTCGGCTGCTTGTCCATGCCGATGAACCACTGCGCGGTAGCGCGGTAGATCAGCGGGGTCTTGTGGCGCCAGCAGTGCATGTAGCTGTGGCTGATGGTTTCGGTGAACATCAACGAGCCGACTTCGATCAGCTTGTCGATGATGTTCTGGTTGGCCTTCCAGATGAACTGGCCACCGAAGAACTCCAGCGATGGCACATACACGCCATTGCTTTGCACCGGGTTGATGATGTCGTCGTTGACCATGCCATAGGCTTTGCAGGTCACGAAGTCGTCTACGCCGTAGGCCGGGGCGGAGTGAACCACGCCGGTGCCGGCGCCCAGTTCGACGTACTCGGCCAGGTAAACCGGCGACAGGCGGTCGTAGAACGGGTGACGGAAGTTGATCAGCTCCAGCGCCGAACCGGTGGTGGTGGCGATCACCGAACCTTGCAGGTTGTAGCGCGCCAGGCACGACTCGACCAGCTCTTCAGCCAGGACCAGCAGTTTGTCACCCACATCGACCAGCGCGTAGGTGAATTCCGGGTGGACGTTAAGTGCCTGGTTGGCCGGAATGGTCCACGGGGTGGTGGTCCAGATAACGATTGCGGTCGGCTTGCTCAGGGCTGCCAGGCCAAAGGCCTCGGCCAGTTTGGCCTCGTCGGCAACCGGGAAGGCAACGTCGATGGCCGCGGATTTCTTGTCCTGGTATTCAACTTCAGCTTCGGCCAGGGCCGAACCGCAATCGAAGCACCAGTTCACCGGCTTGAGACCCTTGAACACGAAACCGCCCTTGACGATTTCGGCCAGGGCACGGATTTCGCCGGCTTCGTTTTTGAAGTCCATGGTTTTGTACGGGTTGGCAAAGTCACCCAGCACACCCAGACGGATGAACTCGGACTTCTGGCCCTCGATCTGCTCGGTGGCGTAGGCACGGCACAGCTCGCGGGTCTTGTCCGCAGGCAGGTTTTTACCGTGAGTCACTTCAACCTTGTGCTCGATCGGCAAACCGTGGCAATCCCAGCCCGGCACATACGGCGCGTCAAAACCCGACAGGGTCTTGGAGCGGATGATCATGTCTTTCAGGATCTTGTTCAGCGCATGACCGATATGGATAGTGCCGTTGGCATACGGAGGACCGTCGTGAAGTACGAACTTCGGACGATCCTTGCCAATCTCGCGCAACTTCCCGTACAGGCCAATGCTGTCCCAGCGCTGCAAAATTTGCGGTTCGCGCTGTGGCAGGCCGGCCTTCATTGGGAAGGCGGTGTCCGGGAGGTTTAGCGTGGCTTTGTAGTCGGTCATTTCAGGCTCTTTTTAAGCGGTTGACCCAGCCAATAGGCTCGGGCGGCGGCGACGTCCGCATTGATCGCCGTCTTGAGCGCCTCCAGGGAGGCGAAACGCTGCTCATCACGCAGCTTGTGGTGGAATGCCACGTTCAAACGCCGACCATACAGATCGCCGGCGAAATCCAACAGATGTACTTCAAGATGGGCGCTGCCATCCCCTGCTACGGTTGGCCGCACGCCGATATTGGCGACGCCGGGCCAGGTCTTGCCATCGATCTCGACGCTGGCCAGGAACACCCCGGTCAACGGTACACGACGACGCTTGAGCTGGATATTGGCGGTCGGCGTGCCCAGTTGGCGCGCCAGTTTTTGCCCGTGCAATACCCGGCCAGCGATTTGAAAAGGACGTCCCAGCAAGCGTTCTGCAAGGGCGAAATCGCCGCCAGCCAGGGCATCACGCACCTTCGTGCTGCTGATGCGTACACCGTCAAGCTCGACGGTTTGCGCCGCCTCGACGGTAAAACCCTGCATCTGCCCGGCCTGTTGCAGGAAGTCAAAGTCGCCGACGCGGTCGCAGCCAAAACGGAAGTCGTCACCGACCTCCAGGTGCTGCACACCCAGGCCGTCGACCAGGATGGTATCGACAAATTCGGCGGCGCTGAGCTTGCACAGGCGTTGATTGAACGCCAGGCACAGCACCCGGTCGACACCGGCGTCAGCCAGCAGTTGCAGCTTGTCGCGCAACCGGGCCAGACGTGCCGGCGCCGTGTCCGGGGCAAAGAACTCGCGCGGCTGCGGCTCGAAAATCACCACGCAGCTGGGCACGCCCAACTCCAGCGCACGCTCACGCAGCCGGCCCAGGATTGCCTGGTGACCACGGTGTACACCGTCAAAGTTGCCAATAGTGGCGACACAGCCCCGATGCTGGGGCCGCAAATTGTGAAGGCCTAGAACCAGCTGCATAACGCGCTTCTTGCTCATAAAGTGGTCGATTATAACCACACCCAGCCCAGTACGACAGGCAACAGCGCAAGGCAAATCAGGTCATTTCGACAAAATCGACGTCTGACCCGTCATTAGCCTACATAAGTGACTTGCGCGCGAAATCTTTCAAACGCAGGCCCAGCAACAGCAGCATGCCGAAATACGCCAGCACGCCCGCGACAACCAAGCCGCCCAGGCGAATAAAGCGCTCCAGCATATTGCCGTGATCCCAGGCCGGCATCACCTGCATCAAGCCCAGCAATACCGCTGACATCACGGCCACGGCCAGTACCAGCTTGAACAGGTATTTAGTCCAGCCTGGCTGGGCGACAAACAGTTTTTGCCGACGCAACTGCCAGAACAGCAACCCGGCATTGATACAGGCGCCCACGCTGATGGCCAGTGCCAGGCCCGCATGCTGCAACGGCACAATAAACACCAGGTTTAGCAACTGCGTCACTACCAGGGTGAATACCGCGATCTTGACCGGGGTGCGAATATTTTGCTGTGCATAAAAGCCTGGGGCCAGCACCTTGATAATGATGATCCCCAGCAGCCCCAGCGAATAAGCGATCAATGCTCGCTGGGTCATGGCCGCATCCAGCGCCGTGAACTGGCCGTACTGAAACAGTGAAACCGTCAGCGGCTCGGACAAAATGGCCAGCGCCAGCGAGCATGGCAGCACCAGCACAAAACACAGGCGCAGGCCCCAGTCGAGAATCCGCGAATATTCCTGGCGGTCTTTATTGGCGTAGGTCTTGGACAGGGTTGGCAGCAGGATCGTGCCCAGCGCCACCCCTAGAACCCCCGACGGCAACTCCATCAGGCGGTCCGCGTAGTACATCCATGACACCGAACCGGCGACAAGGAAAGAAGCAAAAATCGTATTGATGATCAGCGAAATCTGACTGACCGACACACCCAGAATGGCCGGCAACATCTGCTTCATCACGCGCCACACACCGGTATCGCGCAGATTGAGGCGCGGCAATACCAGCATGCCGATTTTTTTCAGATGCGGCAGCTGGAACAGCAACTGCGCCAGCCCCCCCACCAGCACGGCCCAGCCCAGGGCCATGACCGGAGGATCGAAATACGGCGTAAGGAACAATGCAAACACAATCATGCTGACGTTCAGCAAGGTCGGCACAAAGGCAGGTACGGCAAAACGGTTCCAGGTATTGAGGATCGCCCCGGCCAGGGATGACAGCGAGATCAGCAATATATAAGGGAAAGTGACCCGCAGCATGTCGCTGGTCAGCTCGAATTTTTCCGGAGTCGTGGCGAACCCTGGAGCCGTTGCCCAGATAACCCAGGGGGCCGCCACCATGCCCAGCACGGTGACAATGGCCAGCACCAGGGTCAAAAGCCCGGCGACATAAGCAACGAAAGTACGGGTCGCCTCCTCACCTTGCTGGCTTTTGTATTCGGCCAGAATGGGCACAAATGCCTGGGAGAAAGCCCCCTCGGCGAAGATCCTGCGCAGCAGATTGGGCAGCTTGAAGGCAATAAAGAACGCATCCGTGGCCATTCCGGCACCGAAGGCACGCGCAATAATGGTGTCGCGAATGAAGCCCAGAACCCTGGAAATCATGGTGATTGAGCTGACGGCAGCCAACGACTTGAGCAAATTCATTGAAAGAGTTTTTGCCTATTAGAGAAAGAGCTGGCGAACAAAGCGCCCACTTATGCGATACTGCGCGCCGCAACAGCACAGAGCCAAGCTCGCGAGTTTACAGGTCAAGCGCCGGAAATAAATATCCCGTCTGCCTCGATCCACCACTCAGCGGATCGCATCAAACGCCCTTGACAAGAGTTCTCGTCATCGGCATGATTCGCGGCCTATTTTGTTTGTTATTTCCCAAAAGTCTTTCGAGGAGCTCGACGGTGGCCAACACACCTTCCGCCAAAAAACGTGCAAAACAGGCTGAGAAGCGTCGCAGCCACAACGCCAGCCTGCGTTCCATGGTTCGTACCTACATCAAGAATGTAGTTAAAGCCATCGACGCAAAAGACGCTGCTAAAGCGCAAGCTGCTTATGTTCTGGCTGTACCTGTTATCGACCGTATGGCCGATAAAGGCATCATCCACAAGAACAAAGCTGCTCGCCATAAGAGCCGCCTGAATGGCCACGTCAAGGCGTTGAACCTTGCGACTGCCGCTTAAGCGACAAGCTTGTTAAAAAACCGACCTTAGGGTCGGTTTTTTATTGCCTGCGATTTAAGCGACACCCTTGTAGCAGCTGCCGAAGGAACGAGGCTGCGTTCGGTTGCGCAGCGACCGCAAATATTCAAACCCAAGCTTGTCTGACACACAGCAAAACCCGGTTTTACGACGGCTTCGCCGCCGAACGCAGCCTCGCTCCTTCGGCAGCTGCTACAGATCCGGAATAAAAATCGGCAAAAAAAAGCCGCGACAAGCGCGGCTTTTCTTGAACAACGCTACTCGTGTGGCCACGGCAAAATCGGGATTGCCGTTACGGCATTCTGCGGACTGCCTTCGATCAAGCGGTCGCTGTACACCAGATACACCAGCGTATTGCGCTTTTTATCGAGAAAACGCACCACCTGCATGGTCTTGAACACCAGCGAAGTGCGCTCCTTGAACACCTCATCACCATCCTTCAGGTCGCCCTTGAAGCTGATCGGCCCGGTCTGACGACACGCAATCGACGCTTCGGCACGATCCTCGGCCAGCCCCAGACCACCCTTCATGCCGCCCGTCTTGGCGCGGGACAGGTAGCAGGTCACACCGCCCACCTTCGGATCATCAAATGCTTCGACCACAATGCGGTCATTGGGCCCGACAAATTTGAAAACCGTCGATACCGAACCAATCTCTTCAGCCGACGCCAGCAACGGCATTGCCAGCATCAACCCCAACAAACCGCCAATCAAGCGCATATCACACCTCAAAATCAAACCAGAATCAGGTTATCGCGGTGCACCAATTCAGGCTCCGCCATATACCCCAGCACAGCGACAATCGCATCCGACGGCTGCCCGATGATTTTTTGCGCTTCAGCAGCACTGTAGTTGGCCAGGCCACGGGCAATTTCCCGCCCGTCCGGCGCCACACACACCACCATCTCGCCACGACGGAAACCGCCCTGCACCGCCTTGACCCCAACCGGCAGCAGGCTTTTATTGCCCTTGGACAAAGCCGCTACAGCCCCCTCATCCAGCACCAGCGTGCCACGGGTTTGCAAATGCCCGGCCAGCCACTGTTTGCGTGCAGCCAACAGACCACGCTCAGGGGACAGCAAGGTGCCCAGGCGCTCGCCCGCCTTTAGACGATCCAGCACCCGCTCCAGACGCCCACCCACGATGATCGTGTGCGCCCCGGAACGCGCCGCCAGCCGCGCCGCACGCAGCTTGGTCTGCATGCCACCACGCCCCAGCGCGCCACCGGTACCGCCCGCCACAGCGTCCAGCGCCGGGTCATCGGCACGAGCTTCGTAGATCATCCTGGCATCAGGGTTATTACGCGGATCAGCGTCAAACATGCCGTCGCGATCGGTCAGGATCACCAGCAGATCAGCCTCGACCAGATTGGCCACCAGCGCTGCCAGCGTATCGTTGTCACCAAAACGGATTTCGTCGGTGACCACCGTGTCATTTTCGTTGATGACCGGGATCACACCCAGCTCCACCAGCGCACGCAACGTGCTGCGAGCATTGAGGTAACGCTTGCGATCAGACAGGTCATCATGGGTCAGCAGGATTTGCGCGGTATGCCGGGAGTGCTCGGCAAAGCTCGACTCCCAGGCCTGTACCAGGCCCATCTGGCCAATGGCCGCAGCCGCTTGCAGCTCGTGCATGGCACTCGGTCGCACCGTCCAGCCCAAACGGCTCATGCCGGCCGCCACAGCACCCGAAGACACCAGCACCAGCTCAACGCCAGCCTCGTGCAACGCCACCATCTGCTCCACCCAAACGCCCATCGCTGCGCGATCCAGGCCTTTGCCATCCGCTGTCAGCAACGCGCTGCCGATCTTGACAACCCAGCGCTGCGCACCCGTCACCTTGCTCCGCATCTTCATCCAACCTATGCCTGAGAGCAGCGCGACCGAGCGCTGCCATGGAATTATTTATGATTACCAATTCGTAGATGCTAAAACGCCGCTCATTGAGCGGCGCTGTAGTTTACTGCAACGAATCAGTCGCGGACGTAAATGATTTCCGGACCATCTTCATCATCTACATCTTCTTCGTCCCAGTCATCTTCACCGATGTCATGGACGCTCTTCACGCCGCTGCGGCGCAGGGCACGCTTGTCATCCAGGGCCTGCAACTGCGCACGGGCTTCATCTTCGATGCGCTGATCCAGCTCGGCCAACTCTTGCTTGTAAGCAGGGTCGGCAGCCAGACGATCAGCACGATCCTCAAGATAACGCATGATGTCATGGCAGAGCTTGTCGGTACCGATCTTGGCAATCGCCGAGATTACATACACCGGGCCGGTCCACTCAAGACGATCAACCACTTCCTTGACGCGAGCATCGTGCTCGTCTTCAGGCAGCGAATCGCACTTGTTCAGCACCAGCCAGCGATCACGCTCAGCCAACGAAGGGCTGAACTTGGTCAGCTCATTGACGATGACTTCAGCGGTATCAGCAGCACTTTCAGTACCTTCCACCGGCGCCATGTCGACGAGGTGCAACAACAGGCGGGTACGCGCCAGGTGCTTGAGGAAGCGAATGCCCAGGCCCGCGCCATCGGAAGCCCCTTCGATCAAGCCAGGAATATCGGCGATCACAAAGCTCTTCCAGCGATCCACGCTGACCACACCCAGGTTTGGCACCAGGGTAGTAAACGGATAGTCCGCCACTTTCGGCTTGGCTGCAGACACCGAACGGATAAAGGTACTTTTACCGGCGTTCGGCAAGCCCAGCAGGCCAACGTCAGCCAGCACCTTCAATTCCAGTTTCAGGTCACGCTGCTCACCCGGCTTGCCCGGCGTGGTCTGGCGTGGCGCACGGTTGGTACTGGATTTGAAACGGGTGTTGCCCAGCCCGTGCCAGCCACCATGCACCACCAGCAAACGCTGGCCGGCCTTGGTCAGGTCACCGATGATTTCCTGGGTGCCAGCGTCGATCACCGTGGTACCGACCGGAACACGCAGCTCCAGGTCTTCACCCTTGCGACCGGTGCAATCCGTACTGCCGCCGTTCGAGCCACGCTGGGCATCGAAGTGACGGGTATAACGGTAGTCAACCAGGGTGTTGAGGTTTTCGTCGGCGATCATGTAGATCGAGCCGCCATCACCACCATCACCACCGTTTGGGCCACCGTTCTCGATGAATTTCTCACGACGGAAACTCATGCAACCGTTACCACCGTCGCCTGCTTTTACTTTGATCGATACTTCATCAACAAACTTCATATCAAAACGCGCCTCTCGTCATTAGGACGAGCCGTTAAAAACCAAGACATAAGACTCTTGCAAAAATGAGCGCAGCGACCTCAATCAACGACCGTTAAATCCAGCGCCAGCAGCCCATACAAACAGTTTTGCAAGAGACTCACCCCACAAACGAAAAAGCCCCGTCGCAAGACAGGGCTCTTCCAGCTACCAAGCTATTACGCCGCGACGACTGCAGTCTTCGGAACGATGCTTACATAGCGACGACCGAAGGCGCCTTTAACCTGGAACTTGATCACGCCTTCCACTTTCGCGAACAGGGTGTGATCTTTGCCCATACCAACGCCGTAGCCAGCGTGGAATTGGGTGCCGCGCTGACGCACGATGATGTTGCCCGGAATGATAGCCTGGCCGCCATACATCTTCACGCCAAGGCGTTTGGCTTCTGAGTCGCGACCGTTACGGGTACTACCACCAGCTTTTTTGTGTGCCATGAGTCAATTCTCCTAGTGAGGAATTAGGCTGAAATTAAGCCTGAATACCGGTGATTTTGATCTCGGTGTACCACTGGCGGTGGCCCATACGCTTCATGTGGTGCTTACGACGACGGAACTTGATGATGCGGACTTTATCGTGACGACCTTGGGAGATCACTTCAGCCACAACAGTGGCGCCAGGTACAACTGGAGCGCCGATGTTAACGTCGTCGCCATTGGCGACCAACAGAACGCGATCAAAAGTTACGGATTCGCCGGTAGCGATTTCCAGTTTTTCGATCTTCAGGTATTCACCTGGAGCTACTTTGTATTGCTTGCCACCAGTAACGATTACTGCGTACGACATGGTATTTCTCCGATAATCCTGCTCACCCAGCGCTTTATAGGTAAAGGTATTGGCTGGCATGGCTGCATGGGGCTGGAACGGCCCAGATGCAATTGCGTAAGGCAGGTGCTGCCCAGGAAGTTCAGGGTGCGCGATTGTACGCAAGCCAAGTCAGGCTTGCAAGGGGCCGTCCATCCGCCTTGACAGGCCCAGCCCCCCGACCTAGCATGCCGCGCAACCCTTCTGGAGCACCTGTCGCTGATGCAACCCCAAGCTTTCTACCGCGCGGTGGCGGACGATTTTAGCGCCGTCGATGGCATCATCAAGAAGCAGCTGACTTCACGCGTACCGCTGGTCTCAAAAATCGGCGACTACATTACTTCGGCCGGCGGTAAGCGCCTGCGTCCTTTATTAGTGTTGCTGTGTGGCAAGGCCCTGGGTCGCGAAGGCGACGACTTGCGCCTGCTGGCCGCAACCATCGAGTTCCTGCATACCGCGACCCTGCTGCACGACGACGTGGTCGACATGTCGGGCATGCGCCGTGGCCGCAAGACCGCCAACGCCACCTGGGGCAATGCCCCCAGCGTATTGGTCGGCGACTTCCTGTACTCGCGCTCCTTCGAGATGATGGTTGAGCTTGGCTCGATGCCAGTGATGAAAATCCTGTCGCAAGCCACCCGCATCATTGCTGAAGGCGAAGTGTTGCAGCTGTCCAAGGTGCGCGACGCCAGCACCACCGAAGAAACCTACATGGAAGTCATCCGCGGCAAAACCGCGATGCTGTTCGAGGCTTCGACCCACAGTGCTGCGGCGCTGGCAGGCGCCACGCCCGAGCAGAGCGAAGCCCTGCGCACCTTCGGCGATCACCTGGGGGTGGCGTTCCAGCTGGTGGACGACCTGCTCGACTACCGCGGCGATGCTGAAACCCTGGGCAAGAACGTCGGTGACGATCTGGCCGAAGGCAAGCCGACCCTGCCGCTGATCTACACCATGCGCGAAGGCACGCCTGAACAGGCAGCCCTGGTGCGCAAGGCCATCCAGAAAGGCGGCATCGAAGACCTGGAAAGCATCCGCGCGGCTGTCGAGGCCTCCGGCTCACTGGAATACACCGCACAACTGGCCCGCGACTATGTGGCCCGTGCGATTGTATGCCTCGAAGCCCTGCCGCCAAGCGAATACCGCGATGCGCTGGTCGAATTGAGCGAATTTGCGGTAGCACGTACACACTGACTACCTGTGGGAGCGGGCTTGCTCGCGATGCAAGCACCGCGGTGTATCTGCTACACCGCGGCGCTCCAATCGCGGGCAAGCCCGCTCCCACACGTTCAATCTGCCCTGCCATCCCCCGCCCCGCACTAAAACCCTATATAATGCGCGCCTTTTAGCCAGCCTGATTCTTAAGGAGCTTTAGTGAGCACGTTGCCACCCTGCCCAAAATGCAATTCCGAATACACCTACGAAGACGGCGCCCAGCTGATCTGCCCGGAATGCGCCCATGAGTGGTCCGCCAATGGCGTAGCTGAAGAAGCCAGCGATGAAAAAGTCTACAAGGACTCCGCAGGCACTGTGCTGACCGACGGTGACACCATCACCGTGATCAAGGACCTGAAAATCAAGGGGACTTCCCTGGTGGTCAAAGTGGGCACCAAGGTCAAGAACATCCGCCTGTGCGACGGCGACCACGATATCGACTGCAAGATCGACGGCATCGGCCCGATGAAGCTCAAGTCCGAGTTCGTGCGTAAAGTCTGATTCTGCTGCATGCCTTTCTGCGCCCTGCGCAGGAAGGTGCTTCACCCTCCCCGCCAAGCAATATCAAAAAGCCAGCCACTTTGATCCGCAGCAGTTCTAACGCAGAAAGATCAGAAATCCGCCAATAGGCACTTGCTATTAATTGAATAAGAATTATTCTCATTGGTATTCATCAAGGAGATGACGACCATGACTTATTTAATTGATGCCTGGCTGGACCGTCCACACCCATACCTGCGAATCCTGCATCGGGAAACCGGGGAAGTCTGTGCGGTACTGGAAGAAGAAGCACTCAACGAGCTGCAGGATCAGGGCGACCTGGATTTCACCGGGCTCAACTCAAGCGAGCCGGTAGTGCTCAAGGAACTGGTACGCAATCTGTTCCTGTTCTGCTATGCCCGGGCATTGCGCCCGTGCGGTACAACTGACACTCACCCGCACCACGCCAAGCTACAAATATGACGGCGCCGATGTAGCTGCGGGTTTGCCAGCAAACCCGCAGCCAACGTCAAACCCCGGGGTTCTTACAGAACGTCCAGCAGCTCAACGTCGAATACCAGCACGCTGTGCGGAGCAATGCTGCCAACGCCTTGGGCGCCGTAAGCCAGTTCGCTCGGCACATAGATGCGCCATTTGCTGCCGGCGTTCATCAGTTGCAGGGCTTCAGTCCAGCCGGCGATCACGCCGCCAACCGGGAATTCAGCTGGCTGACCACGATCGTAGGAGCTGTCAAATACAGTGCCGTCGATCAGGGTACCGTGGTAGTGAACACGCACGGTGTCTTCACGCGATGGCTTGGCGCCTTCACCGGCAGTCACAACTTCGAATTGCAAGCCGGAAGCCAGGGTGGTGATGCCGTCTTTCTTGGCGTTTTCAGCCAGGAAAGCCTTGCCTTCGCCTGCTGCAGCTTCTGCCTTGGCAGCTGCTTCAGCTTGCATGATCTCGCGGATCACCTTGAAGCTTGCCGACATTTCTTCCTGACCTACACGGCTTTCCTTGCCCGCGTAAGCGTCAGTCAGGCCAGCCAGGATGGCGTCCAGGCTGATGCCAGGTGGCGGGTTGTCGCGCAGCTGGTCACCCAGCTGACGGCCAATGCCGTAGCTGACGCGAGTTTCGTCGGTCGACAGATTTACTTCGGACATAACACTGCTCCGCTGTGGGGGGTGCCCGGAAAAACCGCGCTAGCCGCGGCTGGCGAACACCCCGAACCAAAAAAGGGCCAGCAGACTACCACAGCCCCCAAAGCCTTCGCAGCCCGGGTTGGTGCGCAACCTGCGGGCAGCCCTTAGTGTTTGGTCAATTTGTCCAGGTAGCCCATCGCAAACGCCGAAACCACAAAGGTCATGTGAATGATCACATACCACATCAGGTACTCGGTCTCGATATTGCGTGCATCCATAAATACCCGCAGCAGATGGATCGATGAGATCGCCACGATCGATGCCGCGACTTTCATTTTCAACGAGGTGGAGTCCATCGTGCCCAGCCAGCTGAGCTTCTCCTTGTGCTCGTCGATATCCAGTTGCGAGACAAAATTCTCGTAGCCGGAAATCATCACCATCACCAGCAAACCGCCCACCAGCGCCATGTCGATCAGCGACAGGATGACCAGGATCAAATCCGACTCAGTTAGCGCAAACACGTTGGGGATTACATGAAACACTTCCTGGAAGAACTTCAACGCCAAAGCCAGCAGGCCCAGCGAAAGCCCGAAGTAAATTGGCGCCAAAATCCAGCGCGAGGCGTACATTGCATTTTCGATAAAGCGTTCCATTGAATCTCACAGGACGTAACAAAATGGGCGCGAGTATATCAGTGAGAAAAGCACCGTGTTAAAGGGCTGGAAACAGCCTGTAAAAACATTTTCTGCTAGTGTCCACACCCTCAGCATTGTTTACGGACAGGAAAACCGAACCATGGATCTGCGATTCCCCTTGGCTTGTTTTGGGTTCTCGATGGCATTGCTCGCGGTCGGCGGCTGTTCTCCTGACGACGAACACCAGCAGGCCAGCCTGGAGCAGCGCAGTGCAGCGTTCGAACAGAGCCTGGACGGCATCAAGGATCAGCAACTCAAAGATGCTGTGGCCGACCTCGGCGGGTCCCTGCTGTTGCTCGAACGTGCGCGCCTCAAACTGCAGGACAAGCCAATCGAGACCGAATACGGCGCCGATGACCTGGCATTGCTCAAGCACTACCCCAGCAGCCAGGCGCTGACCGATACCTATATCAACGGCTTGTTTGTACTGCGCAAGGCCTCAAGCTCCGATTACCTGACGGACCTGGAACCGGTATTCCCGTTTCCGCTCAACAGTGCTGCCGAGTTCCCGTTCCCCCATGCCCTGGAATGGCAGTCGGTGACCCTGAGCAACAAACAAGTGGTGCCCTTCCAGCCGGAGTGGTCCGAAAGCGACCCGGGTATCCAGCTAAGCCCCTCCAGCGCCAACCTGAGCAACCCCGACGACCTGACTGTCACTTACCCCTATATCGACGGGATTGAAACCGCCAATACGCAACAGCCCCAGCCCATGACCCTGCACGGTAAGGTCGAAGTCATCGCGCCGGGCAAAGTGGTCAACTTCAACCTCACGGCCAAGGACGTGGGTAAAACCCGGACCGACGGCACAATCAGCGTCACCCTGCTGGCACTGGGCAAGAACTTTGCCGAGGTGGACATCGTCAACAGCGCTCCCCTGGCCGAGCAAGTGCGCGACACCCCGCTCAATCCGCTGATCATCCAGGCCCGCGACGCAAGCGGGCAGTTCCTTACACGTTCGGGATCGATCAACGAAAATGCCGAGCAACTGGCGTTTTATCAGCAACAACTGGCCGAGATGCTCAAGCAAACCGCCTGGAGTGACGCGTTCGAGCAGCAACTGGATAACGAGCAGAAGGCCTTCGACCAGCTGCACCCGCACCACTACAGCAAGGTGTTCTTCAACGGCACGGTGGCCAATGTCGATATCAATGTGCTCGATTTCTCAAGCGCTATCGTCACCCGCAAGGCCCTCGACCTGCCGGTGCGCATGCTGGACAAAAACGTAGTGGGTAAAGAGATCCAGCCCCTGGCGCTCAACGTCGTGGTGTATGACGATCAGGCCGCCAACGCGCTAAAAGGCGCCACGCTGGCACCCGAGCAACTGGAAAAGAGCGTAGTGATCAGCCAGTCAGTGGAAGATGCCAGCGCCGCGTCCCTGGAGTTCAGCCACCCGGCTACGTTCAACAGCGAAATGCTCGGTGCGCTCCCGGACAAGTCTGACGCGCCGGTCACCTTCTTTGCCGAAGACGACAAGGGCAATCGCAGCGAGCCGCTGGAATTGCCTGCCGAAGCCTTCGATGTGGACCCGCACGCAGGCGTTATCACCTACGACCTGAACCTGTTTCCCGAAACTCCGGCCTATGCGGTTGGCTCAATCCCGCTGTTTATCGCTGATATCGACAAGCAGGTGCTGGATATCACCCGTCTGCCCAAAGGTCTTGAGCTCAAGGGCAATGCCCTGATCGTTGATCAAAAAGTGTTTCCGGCCGAGGCCTGGCGCTTTTTTGCCAAGGACGAAACGGGGAATTATCTGAAGGAAGTAGCCGCCGTCAGCCACAGCACCGAGCCCGATGGCGCGCCGGTGTTCGACGTGCATTACTTTTATGGTCAGCCGACCCAACTGGAAAGCTATGCCCGCACCGCGCTCATCCCTGTCGAGTACGGGTTTGAAGTCAAACTCGACAAGGCCCCGGAAGCCAGCACACCACGCTAAAACACTGCCTAGCGCAAGGCCTGACAACGCCCGCCATTGATCTGACGCAGCTGGGCTTGCACATGCAGGCACCAGATTTGCGGATCGTCAGCCAGTTGATAGCCATGCAGGGTCAGGCTTTCAACGATGGATTCAAGAATGGTTTCGGCCACGAACGGCCCGGGGAAAGGGCCCTGCGCCTTGATCGTGGAGGGTTGTTCGCCTGCCAGGCCAGCGGCGAAGAGCAGCGTCCACATCCCGTTATTGCCTGCCAGCGGTCGAATGCTGCATTCAATACGGGTCACCAGGCCCAAGCATTGGCGAGTAAGGCAAAGGTTGCGCGACATGACGGCGACCCTCGGTAGAGCCTGTCTTCAGCCGCAGACTACGGGCTGCATCGATCCAGTGACGACAGTTGTGTCCATGCCATCAGAATAGAAGAAATTCTGAGTATGAAAAGTCGCCAATGACCAACGGCTTTGTCGATTGGCATCGCAAAACTGTGGGAGCGGGCTTGCCCGCGATGCCAACGCCGCGATGGCCCTGACAGACTGTGCCTGCCTGCATCGCAGGCAAGCCAGCTCACACAATCCGCGCGCTTGCCGCTCCCACAGGTTTCGCTATAAGGGATCAGGCCGGTTTTTTTGCGGCCAAGGCTTCCGCCAACAACTCCTTTTCGGCTTCCTTGAGATCATCGTCGTTGATCATTTCAGCAATCACCCGCAACCGCTCGACCACTCGGGCGTTAACGCTGCCTTCAGGGAACTGGCCCTCGGCATCCGGTTCACCGGCAGGCTCGCCCACCAGCAGGCTCAAAGCCTCATCGGCCTGGCGTACCGCGTACACATGGAACTTGCCCTCGCGCACTGCCTGCAGAACCTTCTCGTCGAGCATCAAGGTCGCTACGTTGGCCTGCGGGATAATCGCACCCTGCTCGCCTGTCAGCCCACGCGCTTCGCAAAGGCGGAAGAAGCCTTCGATCTTCTCGTTAACCCCGCCCACCGCCTGCACTTCGCCGAACTGGTTGATCGAACCGGTAATGGCAAAACATTGCTTGAGCGGTGTTTTGGACAGTGCCGAGATCAGCGTACAAGCCTCACCCAACGACGCACTGTCGCCATCCACATAACCGTAGGATTGTTCCAGCGCGATACTGGCCGAAATCGCCAGCGGGAACTCCTGGGCGTAACGGCTGCCCAGGTACCCGGTCAGGATCATCACCCCCTTGGAGTGAATCGGCTGGCCCAGATTAACCTCGCGTTCGATATCGACAATGCCGCTGCCACCCGGGTACACCGTGGCGGAAATTCGTGCCGGCACGCCAAACGCCGAGTCGCCGACTTCCAGCACGGTCAGGCCGTTGCACTTGCCCACGGCCGCGCCATCGGTGTCGATCAGGATGATCCCCGCCAGCATGTCATCGAGGATGCGCGCCGACACACGCCCGGTGCGGGTGGCCTTGGCCTTGAGGGCACGCTCGATATGGCCCGCGTCGGTCATCTCGTCGCTCGCCAGGTGACGGATGAAGTCCGCCTCGCTGACCAATTGGAACAGATCGCCAATACGCGCCGACAAACGTCCCTGGTGCTCGGCCAGGCGCGCGCTGTAGGTGGCCAGGCGTGCCACGGCCCCGGCGGTCAATGGCGCCATGCCCTCTTCCGAGGTGCGGGTGGTGAGCAATTGGGCGAACTGCTCCAGGCTCTCGTCGACCATCGGGATATCTTCGTCGAAATCCACCAGTACGCGGAACATCTCCTGGAAGTCCGGATCCAGGTCCTGCAACGTGTAATACAGCTGGCGCGCACCGATGATGATGACCTTGACCTGCAGCGGGATAACCTGCGGGTTGAGGGTCACGGTGGCCAGGCGGCCCATCTCGCCCAGCGGCGATTCCATTTTCAGCTTGCGCGATTGCAGGGCGCGCTTGAGGGCATCCCAGACAAATGGCTCGCTGAGCATTTTCTCGGCTTCAAGAATCAGAAAGCCGCCATTGGCACGGTGCAAGGCGCCGGGGCGCAGCTGGCGATAGGTGGTGTACAGCGCGCCCTGGTCAGTGCTGTATTCGATACGGCCAAACAGGTTGTCGTAGGTCGGGTGCGGCTCGAACACCACCGGTGCGCCGCCACTGAGCGGCTGGCCCACCACCAGGCTCGGCAGGTACTGCTCATCGAGCAGCTTGCGCGCCTGGGCGTCGGTCTTACTGTCGTCGACCAACTGCTCGACCACGGTTTTCAGCAGGTACACCTGCATCGCCTGCAGATAGCCGCACACTGCAGCATTTTCGGCGTATTTCTGCGACAGCGGCGACAGCAATGGCTGCAGGGCCAGGGTAATGGTTTCTTCATTCAGCTGGCGCAGCTGGTTGTTCGACTCGCGCTTCCACTGCGGCAGGCTGGCCAGCTCTTCGTTCAGTCGCTCTTCCAGTTCGGAAATATCCTCGTGGAAGCGTTCGCGATCGGCTTCAGGCAATTGCGAGAATTCAGCTTCGTCCAGCGCCTTGCCATCGCTCATCGGCGTGAAGGCCACGTTGCTGCTGTCGCGATACAACGCCACGCCTTTTTCCAGGGCCAGGCGCTCGATCACATCCAGCGCGCGGTCATAACGCTGATTGAAACCGCGGTCGATTGCGCTTTTGCGCTGTTGATAGGTCGGGTGTTCGAACACGGCCGGGAAGGTTGCCAGCAGGTTGTCGATCAAATGGTTGATATCGCCAATAAAAGCGCCCGCGCTACTGGAAGGCAATTCCAGGGCGCGGGGCTCGCGCGGTTCGTCAAAGTTGTTGACGTAGACCCAGTCGCTCGGCGACTTCAGGCGCTTGCCTTCGGCCTTGAGGTAGCGTTTGACGAACGAGAAGCGACCCGTACCCGGCTCGCCCATGACAAATACGTTGTAACCCGGGCGAGGCATGGCCACGCCGAACTGCAAGGCTTCGACCGCACGCTCCTGGCCGAGAATGCCGCGGAAAGGTTCCAGATCATTGGTGTTCGAGAAGCTGAACTGTTCAGCAGAAAAAGGACGGGTTAGCGCATCAGGCGCTAGACGCAAGCTGGTGGCAACAGAATCAGGCATCGGGCTTCCTTACATCGGGCGGGGCAGATGGCAGCATTCTGGCGCTGGCTGTACATCACTGGCAAGGCGTACAACACGGGAAAACTCGCCCCCCAGTGTTTACGGGGGGGAAATGTGTTCCGGCAGAGATTGTTTTACAAAAAATCACGGAACCTGCCGATCGTGCCTAGACTCCAAGCTGTTACGCGGCTGGAAGGCATAACTGGCCCGTACTGGCGCTTCAGGGCCAGAAACCCTTGTCCATTGGTTGCACACCTATAGAGAACACAGCTTATGAAACGGATTCTTCTCGGTACTCTCTTTACAGTTGTTTCCCTCAATGCCATGGCCCAGGCACCGGGCGGCCCGAACTGCGGTTGGGGCAACATGTTGTTCGAGGGCCAGCGTGGCACCCCTGCCCACTTCCTGGCATCCACCACCAACGGCACGTCCGGCAACGCCACCTTCGGCATGACCTCCGGCACCAACGGCTGTACCACCAAGGACGCCCTGACCTACGGCGGCAAATCGTGGATTGCCATGAATGGCATGATGAACGAGCTGTCCGAGGACATGGCCAAAGGCAATGGCGAAGCACTGACCACTTACGCGGTGGTCCTGGGCGTCGCCCCTGAAGACCGCGAGCACTTCGCCGCCGTCACCCACGAGCACTTCCAGCAGATCTTCAGCAAGGCCGATGTCACGGCTGAAGACGTTCACTCCAACACCCTGGCCATCCTCAAGGGCGATGCACGCCTGGCCAAGTACGCCACCGCGGCGTAAGTCAATGAGACCTGCCCGCTCCTCCCGGAGCGGGTATTCTCCTGCTTCACTTCCCTTCGTCTGACAACAGTTGCCGAACATGCTCAAACGCCTTGCCTACCTGGCGCTCTGTGCCTGCGCCCCGCTGTATGCCGCACCCCATATCGACGATCAACGTGTGCAGCAGTTGGCCAACGACCCGTTCTGGATCTCACTGGGGCATTACGAAGCCGGCAAGCTGAGCGGCTGGCGAAGCTATGTCAGCGACGACAAATTCTTTCTCGCCCCCGACGGCGCCCATCACCCCGATGCCGAACTGCGCGCTACCGTCGAGGCGTTGTATGCGCCCTTGAGCCTGGGCGACAAGCACCCGCAATGCGTCTACCCGGCCCGCACCCGCTGGCTCAAGGCCCAACTGAACCTGAACGATCTGCCCAAGGCCGAGTGCGCAGAGTTCACGCAGTGGTTCAAGGACGTTGCACCACACAGTACGGTGATGATTTTTCCGGCGGCCTACCTCAACAGCCCGTCCTCCATGTTCGGCCATACCCTGCTACGCATCGACCAGGCCGACGTGCAACACAACAAGACCGCCCTGCTCAGCTATGCGATCAACTTCGGCGCCTATATCGAGGGTTCCGACAACAGCATCCTGTATGCCTGGAAGGGCTTGGCCGGTGGCTATCCGGGCCTGTTCGCGCTGGTGCCCTACCAGGAAAAGCTCTCGGAATACCGCAGCCTGGAAAACCGCGACCTGTGGGAATACCGGCTCAATCTGACACCCGAAGAAACCCAGCGCATGGTTGAGCATGTGTGGGAACTCAAGCAGATCCAGTTCGACTATTTCTTCTTCGACGAAAACTGCTCCTATCGCCTGCTGGAGCTGTTGCAAGTGGCCCGCCCCGGCCTGCAACTGACCACGCAGTTTCCATTGACCGCAATCCCTACCGACACGGTAAAAGCAGTCAAGGAAGCCGGGCTGGTGGAAAGCATCGAATACCGCCCGTCCCGTGAACGTGAATTGCTGGACCGGGCCAAAGCCCTCGACCCCGAAGAACAGCAATGGGTACTGCAGGTCAGCGCCGATCAGGCCCAGTTGCAAAACCCGACATTCAAGGCGCTGCCCAAAGCGCGCCAGGCACTGATTATCGACGCCGCCTACCGGCTTGAGCGTTACCGGGCCAATGGCCTTGAGCGTGACCCCGCGCGCTCACAGCGCAGCTTTGAACTGTTGCGGGCGATCAACCAGAACCCGGCGCCCGAATTGCAGGTGGAAAAACCCGAGCTGCCCGAAAACGGCCATGAGTCGCGCACCTGGCAACTGGGTGTCGGTAGCCGTGACGACAAGGCCTTTGCCGAATACGGCTTGCGCATGGCCTACCACGACCTCAACGATAACGGCCCGGGCTTCCCCCTGGGCGCGCAGATTGAAATCCTGCAACTCAAGCTGCGCCAGTACGAAGGCAACCAGTGGCAAGTGCAACAACTGGACCTGGCCAATATCCGCTCCCTGACGCCGCGCAATGACCTGCTGCAACCCTGGTCATGGCAAGTGGGCGGCGGGCTGGAGCGGGTGCTAGGCAAACACGGCGACGAAAACCTGGTCAGCCATGTCAACGGCGGTGCAGGTGGCACCTGGCAATTGGCGGACAACCTGCTCGGTTTCGCGCTCGGGACGGTGCGCATCGAGCACAACAACGACTTCGCGGCGTTTGTGGCCCCTGCTGCCGGCTTTGATACGGGGCTACTGTGGCGTAACCCGGTGGGCAACCTGAGCCTGGAAGCCAAGGGCGACTACTTCACCAACGGTGAAATCCGTCGTAGCCTGAGCCTGAATCAGCAATGGGAAGTTTCGCGCAATCTGGGTCTGCGCCTGAGCGCACAGCGTGAGTTCAGCAAACTGAGTTCACCCATCAACGAAGTGATGCTGGAACTGAAGTGGTATCACTACTGAAAGGAGGTTTTACGACATGGCTGTTAACTGTGATTCCCTTGGGCAAGTGCGCGAGAAAATCGACGGGCTGGATCGCCAGATTGTCGGCTTGATCGCCGAGCGGGGGGCTTACGTATCGCAAGCGGCACGTTTCAAGAAAGACAGCGATGCGGTCAGGGCGCCGCAGCGGGTTGAACAGGTGATTGGCAAGGTACGGGGCCTGGCCGATGAGCTGGGCGCCAACCCGGACGTCACTGAGAGCGTGTACCGCGCCATGATCGCGGCCTTTATCGAACAGGAACTGACGGAGCATCAGGCGCTTGCAAAATAGACAGCCCCCCATGTGGGAGCGGGCTTGCTCGCGATTGGATCGACGTGATGCAGCAGATACACCGCGTCGTTTGCATCGCGAGCAAGCCCGCTCCCACAGAGGGGGTTGGAGGGAGGGCCTAGACCACGCCCTGCGCCAGCATCGCGTCGGCGACTTTGACGAAACCGGCAATGTTCGCGCCTTTTACATAGTTGATCCGGCCGTTTTCTTCGCCGTAATGCACGCAGGCATGGTGGATCGACTGCATGATGTTGTGCAGCTTGCTGTCCACTTCGCCCGCCGTCCACAGCAAGCGCATGGCGTTTTGCGACATTTCCAGCCCGCTGACCGCCACGCCACCGGCGTTGGATGCCTTGCCAGGTGCGAACAAAATACCGGCCTCGATAAACACATCGACCGCTTCCAGGGTAGTCGGCATGTTCGCGCCTTCAGCCACACAAACGCAGCCATTGTTCAGCAATGTACGCGCCGCCTCGGCGTCCAGCTCATTCTGGGTCGCACATGGCAGAGCGATATCACATGCCAGGTTCCACGGGTGCTGACCTGCCAGGAACTCCACGCCGAATTGCCCTGCCAACTCGCTGATACGGCCGCGCTTGACGTTTTTCAGCTCCATCAGTGCTTCCCACTGCTCCTCGCTCAGACCGGCTTCGCAGTACAGCGTGCCTTCGGAGTCCGACAGCGAGATCACTTTGCCGCCCAGGTCCATGACCTTGCGCGCCGCGTATTGCGCCACGTTACCCGAACCGGAAATCGCCACGCGCTTGCCATCGATACGCTGGCCGCTGCGCTTGAGCATTTCCTGGGCGAAGTACACACAGCCAAAGCCGGTGGCTTCAGGGCGGATCAGGCTGCCACCATAGCTCATGCCCTTGCCGGTCAGTACGGAGGTGAACTGGTTGCTCAGGCGCTTGTACTGGCCAAACATAAAGCCGATTTCGCGCGCACCAACACCGATGTCGCCTGCTGGCACATCAACATCCGAACCGATATGGCGATACAGCTCGCTCATAAAGGCCTGGCAGAAACGCATGACTTCGGCGTCGCTCTTGCCCTTGGGGTTGAAGTCCGAACCACCCTTGCCGCCGCCCATAGGCAGCGAGGTCAGGGAGTTCTTGAAGGTTTGTTCAAAGGCCAGGAACTTGAGCACGCCCAGGTTCACCGACGGATGGAAACGCAAGCCGCCCTTGTACGGGCCAATGGCGCTGTTCATCTGGATACGGAAGCCGCGGTTGACCCGCACCTTGCCTTCGTCATCCACCCAGGAAACGCGGAACACGATCGCACGCTCAGGTTCGCAAATGCGCTCAAGAATGCCTGAAGTCAGGTAATGGGGATTGGCTTCAAGAAATGGCCACAGACTGCGCAGAACTTCTTCCACTGCCTGATGGAATTCAGGCTGGTCCGGGTCACGTTTTTTCAGGCGGGCAAGGAACTGGTCGACGGATTCGATCATGGTAAGTCTCGGCAAATTTATTGTCGTTAAACGGAGATTGACCGGAACTTTATCAATTCATGTGGCACCGCGACAGCGCAAAATGTCGCAGTTATGAATTTAAATGGTGCATTTATATAAATCGCACCGATTTATCGGGGTTTTGCGCACCAAAAAAATACTTCTTGTACCCAGTTTTGCACCAACTTATAAACGCCAAAATCCCATTGTGGGAGCGGGCTTGCTCGCGATTCAGTCGCCGCGGCCTCCCAGGCAAACCGAGGTGATGCCATCGCGAGCAAGCCCGCTCCCACAGGGACAGTCTTGCTCTGCTAAAAAAAAACGGAGCCCCGAGGGGCTCCGTCTTTTCTTGCAAACCGCCCTTACTGGGCCAGTTTTTTGTGACGCACACGGTGCGGCAGGGTAGCCGCTTCGCCGAGGCGCTTTTTACGGTCAGCTTCGTACTCGGTGTAGTTACCTTCGAAGAAGATCGCCTGCGAGTCGTCTTCGTACGCCAGGATGTGAGTCGCGACGCGGTCAAGGAACCACCGGTCGTGAGAGATCACAATGGCGGCGCCAGGGAAGTCCAGCAGGGCTTCTTCAAGCGAACGCAAGGTCTCAACGTCAAGGTCGTTGGACGGTTCGTCGAGCAGCAGCACGTTGGCGCCCTCTTTCAAGGTCAGTGCCAGGTGCAGGCGACCACGCTCACCACCGGACAGGTCCTTGACGAACTTCTGCTGATCGCCACCCTTGAAGTTGAAACGACCTACATAGGTACGCGACGGGATTTCGTAGTTACCGATGCGGATCACATCGGAACCGTCAGAAATCGCCTGGAATACGGTCTTGCTGCCATCCAGGTCGTCACGGCTCTGGTCCACACAGGCCAGTTGCACAGTGTCACCGATTTCGATGCTGCCCGAATCCGGCTGTTCCTTGCCCATCAGCATGCGGAACAGGGTCGACTTACCGGCACCGTTACCGCCGATCACGCCGACGATGGCGCCTTTAGGCATGGCGAACGACAGGTTGTCGATCAACACGCGATCGCCATAACCCTTGGATACGTTCTTGAACTCGATCACCTTGTCACCCAGGCGCGGACCGGCCGGGATGTAGATTTCGTTGGTTTCGCTGCGCTTCTGGAATTCCTGCGATTGCAGTTCTTCGAAACGCTGCAGACGGGCCTTGGACTTGGACTGACGCGCCTTGGCGCCTTTACGCACCCATTCCAGCTCGTCTTTCATGGCCTTTTCATGGGCCGACTGCTGCTTGGATTCGGCAGCCAGACGATCGGACTTGGCTTGCAGCCAGCCCGAGTAGTTGCCTTCGTAAGGAATGCCCGCACCGCGGTCAAGTTCCAGGATCCAGCCTGCTACGTTGTCCAGGAAGTAACGGTCGTGCGTAATCGCAACCACGGTACCCGGGAAGTCGTGCAGGAAGTGCTCCAGCCAGGCCACCGAATCAGCATCCAGGTGGTTGGTCGGTTCGTCGAGCAGCAGCATGTCCGGGGCCGACAGCAGCAGGCGGCACAGGGCCACACGGCGCTTCTCGCCACCCGACAGGTGCTCGACCTTGGCATCCCATGCCGGCAGGCGCAGCGCATCGGCGGCGACTTCCAGCTGGCGCTCAAGGTTATGGCCGTCGCCGGCTTGCAAAATGGCTTCGAGCTTGGCCTGTTCAGCGGCCAGCTTGTCGAAGTCGGCATCCGGGTCGGCGTATTCGGCGTAAACCTGATCCAGACGCGCCTGGGCGTCCTTGATCACGCTCACGGCTTCTTCCACCACTTCGCGTACGGTCTTGTTTGGATCCAGCTGCGGTTCCTGCGGCAGGTAGCCGATGTTCAGGTCTGGCATCGGACGCGCTTCGCCGTCGAACTCGGTGTCAACGCCCGCCATGATTTTCAACAGGGTGGATTTACCCGAACCGTTGAGGCCCAGCACGCCGATTTTGGCGCCCGGGAAAAACGACAGGGAGATGTTTTTCAGGATTTCCCGCTTCGGCGGCACAACTTTGCCCAGCCGATGCATGGTGAAAACGTATTGAGCCATGGAGAACCTAGGGTCAGTGACGGGTGAATAAGGCGCGAGCTATGCCCGGATCAGGCCATAGCAGAAAATCAGGGACTGATCGAGATCAATGCCTGCTCGCAGAAAAAGCACAAATGTAGACGCCAGAATCTACCTGAATGCGCGAGGCAGGGCAAACCAGCGCAGACCAGAGGACTGGCACTTTGCCACAACCCAAGGCATGCTTGGCGCCTTTAGGGGGCCTCGCGCCATTGCCGCCAAATTGCAGGATCACAAGTTGCCCAATGTCACCGCGCCCACTATTGTCAAAGCGTCCAACCCATTATTGGGGACGCCTGTGCGCGGAACGCTGAAAAGTGCATTGGCGGCGCTGGTTTTACTGCTGCTGGCCATGCTGTTCTGGTTGTTGATCGAACAGTTCCAGGAAACCCTGCAGCAAGAGCGCCAGGCCAGCATCAATTACAGTGCCGACCTGGCCGACCACATTGGCCTGAGCATGGCCCTGCGCGCTGAAACCGCCCTCAATCTGCTGCCTGTGGACAAGTCGCCGAAAACCGTGCGCCAGCAACAGGCCCTGGTCAAGCAACTGAGCCAGTCCCTGCCCGCCTTGCAAAGCCTGGCACTGGTCAGCCCTGAAGGCGAAATCCTGCTCGACAGCCTTGGCACCAGCCCCGATGCCGCCAACCTGGCGGACTGGATCCGGCACAGCCCGTCGCGCAGCCGCACCGAGGGCTATTACTTCAGCAATAACCGTGACGCCAGCGTCATCTATCTGTTGCTGCGCCAGCCCAGTGGTACCATCAATGGCTACTGGCTGCTGCGCATGAGCCCGGACTTGCTGCAAAACCTGACCCATCAGAATGCCAGCAGCCAAAGGCCGCAATGGCTGGTGGAGAACAGCCAGACCCGCAAAGTCCTCAGCCGGGCGGATAAAAACGTCACCCCCGCCTCCACCCTGAACCCGGAGGATGAAGAAGACACCGTTCTGTTGACGCCCATCAACCACAGCGACTGGCAACTGCGCGGGCTGTTCAATGACCGCCAGGCGATCGAGCACCTGCTGCCCGGGCTGATTGGCAAATGCCTGCTTGGCCTGCTGTTTTCATTGCTGCCGATCATTGCCCTGCTGAACATGCGCCGCCGTCAGCGCCAGCTGCATGAAGGCCGGCGGCGCTATCACGATATTTTCGAAGGCACCGGCGTCGCCCTGTGCGTGCTCGACCTGTCCAGCCTGCCGGGGTTTCTCGACCGCGAAAAACTTCACAACGGCGACGCCCTCAAACAATGGCTGGGCGATCACCCCGAGCATCGCCGTCAATTGTTCGAGCAATTGCGCATCACCGAAGTCAATCAGGTAGCCATGCAACTGCTGGAGGTCGACTCCGGTGATGGCGCCTGGCACAAGCTGATCAACGGTTGCCCGTCGACCAGCACGGCCATTGGCTATCAGATCGTCGAGGCCGTGCTTGAGCAACAACAGCAACTTGAGCTGGAAATAAAACTCACCGATGCCAATGGCCGCGACCAGCATTTATGGCTGGTGCTGCGCCTGCCTGCGGATCACGAGGATTACCACGCGGTGATCCTGAGCATCAGCGACATTACCAGCCGCAAGCTGATCGAACTGTCCCTGCAAGAGCGCGAGAGTTTCTGGTCCGATGTGGTGCGCACCGTGCCCGACCATCTTTATGTACAAAATGTGATCAGCCAGCGGATCATCTTCAGCAACCACCACCTGGGCCATACCCTGGGTTATAGCGCGGTCGAGCTGCAGGAAATGGGCGCGTACTTCTGGGAGTTGCTGCTGCACCCCGAAGACGCCGAGCGTTATCACCAGTTGCGCAAAGAGCAACGGGAAAACGGCTACAAGCAACTGCTGCAATGCCAGTTGCGCTTTCGCCATCAGCAAGGCACCTGGCGGCGCTTCGACATCCGCGAGCAGGCGTTCGCCCGTGACACGGGCAACCAGGTCACGCGCATTGTCGGGGTGGCCAAGGACATCACCGACCAGATCGAAGCCAGCGAGTCATTGCGTGACAGCGAGCAACGCTACCGGATGCTGGCCGAAAGCATCAGCGACGTGATTTTCTCGACCGACAGTTCGTTGCGCATGAACTACCTGAGCCCGTCCATACAAACCGTATTGGGGTATGAGGCGCAGTGGGTGTTCGACAATGGCTGGCAATCGATCATCGCCACCCCGCAACAACTGGAAGGGGTCAACAGCCTGATCGAGCGCATCCGCGCCGCACTGCACAAGCCCCAGCAACTGTCGGCCCTGCGCGCCCAGGTGCAAACCCAGCTGTTTTTGTTCGACTGCCTGCGCGCCGACGGCCACAAGGTGCCCATCGAGTTGCGCCTGGTTCTGGTGTGGAATGAGAACGATGGTTTTGAGGGGATTCTGGGCGTAGGCCGCGACATGAGTCAGCAGCGCCGCGCCGAAAAAGACCTGCGCATGGCCGCCACGGTGTTTGAACACTCCACCTCGGCCATCCTCATTACTGACCCCGCTGGCTATATCGTGCAGGCCAACGAAGCCTTCAGCCGGGTCAGCGGCTACGCCGTGGCGCAGGTGCTCGACCAGCTGCCAAGCATGCTCACCGTCGATGCCCAGCAGCGTGCGCACCTGACCTATGTGCTCAAGCAACTGCATGTGCATGGCACCTGGGAGGGTGAAGTCTGGCTCAAGCGCCTGAACGGCGAGCACTACCCGGCCTGGGTCGGCATCACGGCGGTGCTCGATGATGAAGGCGACCTGGCGAGCTATGTGTGTTTCTTCAGTGATATCAGCGAGCGCAAGGCCAGTGAACAGCGCATTCACCGCCTGGCCTATTACGACGCCCTGACCCACCTGCCCAACCGCACCCTGTTCCAGGACCGCCTGCACACCGCGCTGCAACAGGCAGAGCGTAACAAGTCGTGGGTGGTGCTGATGTTCCTCGACCTTGACCGTTTCAAGCCGATCAACGACTCCCTGGGCCACGCCGCTGGCGACCGCATGCTCAAGGACATGGCCATCCGCTTGCTGGCCTGCGTCGGTGACGACGATACCGTGGCGCGCATGGGCGGTGACGAGTTCACCCTCCTCCTGCAACCGCGCACCACCCGCCAGCAGGCCTTGAACCGGGCTATCAACGTGGCCGAGCAGATCCTCGCCAGCCTGGTAAAACCTTTCGTGCTCGAAAGCCGCGAGTTTTTTGTGACCGCCAGTATTGGTATTGCCCTGAGCCCGCAAGACGGCAACGAACTCAGCCAGCTGATGAAAAACGCCGACACTGCCATGTACCACGCCAAGGAGCGCGGCAAAAACAACTTCCAGTTCTATCAGGCGGACATGAACGCCAGCGCCCTGGAGCGCCTGGAACTGGAAAGCGACCTGCGCCATGCCCTGGAGCAGCAAGAGTTCATCCTGTTCTACCAGCCGCAATTCAGCGGCGACGGCAAGCGCCTGACCGGCGTCGAGGCGCTGTTGCGCTGGAACCACTCCAGACGTGGCCTGGTGCCACCTGGCGACTTTATCCCGGTACTCGAGGAGTTGGGCCTGGTGGTGGAAGTCGGCGACTGGGTGCTGGCAGAGGCCTGCCGCCAGCTCAAGCACTGGCACCAGGCCAAGGTGCGGGTGCCCAAGGTGTCGGTGAATATCTCGGCGCGCCAGTTCTCCGATGGCCAACTGGGCACGCGCATCGCCACGATCCTCAAGGAAACCGGCCTGTCCCCGGCCTGCCTTGAGCTTGAGCTGACCGAAAGTATCCTGATGCGCGAAGTCAGCGAAGCCCTGCATATCCTCGCCAGCCTGAAAAACCTCGGCCTGAGCATTGCCGTGGATGACTTTGGCACCGGCTATTCGTCGCTCAACTACCTCAAGCAATTCCCCATCGATGTCCTGAAAATCGACCGCACCTTTGTCGACGGCCTGCCCAGCGGCGAGCAAGACGCGCAGATTGCCCGGGCCATTATTGCGATGGCCCATAGCCTGAACCTGGCGGTGATCGCCGAAGGCGTGGAAACCCACGAACAGCTGGATTTCCTGCGCGAACACGGCTGCGACGAAGTGCAAGGCTACCTGTTCGGGCGCCCGATGCCAGCCGAGCAACTGGTGGAACAACTGCAAGCGGCAAGCTCACAGCTGCAAGCTTGAAGCACTCAGATGCACACCGTGAATCGCATTCATATGCCAGATAAAACCCATTGGGTTAGAATGCCCTCCTTTTCTGCCCCCGATCCTTGAGGACCGCCATGTTCAGCCGTGATTTGACACTTGCCAAGTTCGACGCCGACCTTTTTGCCGCCATGGAGCAAGAAGCTCAGCGCCAGGAAGAACACATTGAGCTGATCGCTTCGGAAAACTACACCAGCCCAGCGGTCATGGAAGCTCAAGGCTCGGTTCTGACCAACAAATACGCCGAAGGCTACCCAGGCAAGCGCTACTACGGCGGCTGCGAATACGTAGACGTGGTAGAGCAACTGGCTATCGACCGTGCAAAAGAACTGTTCGGCGCCGATTACGCCAACGTTCAGCCGCACGCCGGTTCCCAGGCCAACAGCGCCGTTTACCTGGCCCTGCTGTCGGCTGGCGACACCATCCTGGGCATGAGCCTGGCTCACGGCGGTCACCTGACCCACGGTGCCAGCGTTTCGTCTTCGGGCAAGCTGTACAACGCCATCCAGTACGGCATCGACGCCAATGGCCTGATCGACTACGACGAAGTTGAACGCCTGGCCGTTGAGCACAAGCCGAAAATGATCGTGGCCGGTTTCTCTGCCTACTCGCAGGTTCTGGACTTCCCGCGTTTCCGCGCAATCGCCGACAAGGTTGGCGCCTACCTGTTCGTGGACATGGCTCACGTAGCTGGTCTGGTGGCTGCTGGCGTTTACCCGAACCCGGTTCCATTTGCTGACGTGGTGACCACCACGACTCACAAAACCCTGCGTGGCCCGCGTGGCGGCCTGATCCTGGCCAAAGCCAACGCCGACATCGAGAAGAAGCTGAACTCGGCTGTATTCCCGGGTTCGCAAGGTGGCCCGCTGGAGCACGTTATCGCCGCCAAGGCCGTGTGCTTCAAGGAAGCCCTGCAACCAGAGTTCAAGGCTTACCAGCAACAAGTGGTAAAAAACGCTCAGGCAATGGCTTCGGTATTTATCGAGCGTGGCTTTGACGTGGTATCGGGCGGTACTGAAAACCACCTGTTCCTGCTGTCGCTGATCAAGCAGGAAATCTCCGGTAAAGACGCTGACGCCGCTCTGGGCAAAGCGTTCATCACCGTGAACAAGAACTCCGTACCGAACGATCCACGCTCCCCGTTCGTAACGTCGGGTCTGCGTTTCGGTACTCCGGCTGTGACCACTCGCGGCTTCAAGGTTGAAGAATGCCGTGAACTGGCAGGCTGGATCTGCGACATCCTGGCTGACATCAACAACGAAGCCGTTATCGACGCCGTTCGCGAGAAAGTCAAAACCATTTGCGCCAAGCTGCCGGTATACGGCAACTGAGTGTAAATAGCTGAATAAAAAGCCCGGCGTTTACGCCGGGCTTTTTTATTGCCTCTGTTATTTTGAAACACATGACTGATCACCTCGCAACAATAACAACCTAGTCTGAACCTTATCGCTTTTTATCGACAACAGAGTTCAGACAATGGCAAACGATACACAACAATCCTTTATCGCCACTCTGCAAGTACCCAACCACAACCTTAATCTTTTAGGGGCACTTTTTGGCCCGCCGGTCATGGTGACTGACTTGCTCGGCAGTGGCGGGGTTTTTTCCGGCAAACCACAGTTACGGGACGATTCCGCCACAATGGGCCTTCAGCCCCACGCCACAGGCGGGGTCAAGGCGGCGCTCAAGCTATACTTCCGGCACACCCCCAAGGGTTATGAAATACATATCAAACACCCGGGCCAGTATGACCGGCATCGGCTGGGGAAAAACCATATGGATATACTCCATGCGAGAAGTCCGACACTCAAGCATCCACTGACCTTCACATTACTTGACCAAGACAACCGGATAGTTACAGGAAGCAACTTAAATGAAGCCCACACACTGATCACACTTAAAACGCACAACCACAAGTTTATCGGCATCAGAAGAACCAAGAGTTCCCCCCACCAGTACCTTGGCGAAACAACCGAACACCACAAAGCGGTATTTCTTTTAAGTATTATTGCAAGGAGCGTAGCTTATTAATTTCAGCTTAAAGCTGTATGAAACTTCCTTAATCACCTTAAGACATAAAAGCAAAAGCCCCTGACCCTCTCCCGCAGGAAGAGGGTCAGCCATCACTCAGGCCCCAAGCCGCGCAAAACCCTCGCGGATCTTGGCTTCGGGCAGATCATCGGCAATAAACACCATCACGCTTTCCCGCGCCTCACCTTCGGCCCACTCGGTGTCCCAGTCGAACCCATAAAGCTTCAGCACACCCTGAAACACCAGGCGTCGATCCTCACCGACAATGCTCAGCACGCCCTTGTACCGCAGCAATTGCTTGCCGTGATCTTCCAGCAACTCGTTCATGAATGCGCTGAGGCTGTCGATATCCAGCGGCTTGTCAGTGCGCAGCACCAGGCTGGAAATGCGGTCGACGGACGCCGCGGGTTGCACCGGGCGCAAACTCAGGCCACCGCCAAGGTCGGCATTGAGGTTGAACCCGCGCACATCCAGCAACTCGGCCAGGTCGATCTTGCCGTGCTCAACCACACGGATCGGCGCCCGGCGGTTGATACGGGTCAAGCGCTCGCACAACGCGTCAAAGGTGGCGTCATCCACCAGGTCGCGCTTGCTCACCAACAGGCGGTCAGCAAAACCGATCTGCGCCTGGGCGATGGTCTGGCTCAAATGCACATCGGCGTGGGCCGCATCCACCAGGGTGATGATGCCGTCCAGCAAGTAACGCTCGCGCAGTTCTTCATCGATAAAGAAAGTTTGCGCCACCGGTGCAGGGTCGGCCAGGCCGGTGCATTCGATCACCAAGCGGTCGAAGGCGATTTCGCCACTGTCCAGGCGCTCGAGCAGCAGGTACAGCGCTTTGGTCAGGTCGGTGTGGATGGTGCAGCACACGCAACCATTGGCCAGGGTCATGACTTGCACCGGTTCGTCGCCCAGCAACTGGGTGTCGATCCCGGCATCGCTGAACTCATTTTCGATCACGGCGATTTTCAGGCCGTGCTCGGCCTTGAGCAGGTAGCGCAACAAGGTGGTTTTACCGGCCCCCAAAAAACCGCTGAGGATGGTGACGGGGATTGGAGAGGTCATGCAGTGCCTCCTTAAACAAAACGCCAAAACAAATGTGGGAGCGGGCTTGCTCGCGATAAGAACGGCGCAGTGTGTCAGTCACACCGTGCCGCCTGAATCGCGAGCAAGCCCGCTCCCACAGTCAGATACAGCTCAACCCTGACGGGTTAACAGCATTTGGGCCCACCCTTGCCGCCGTAACGGGCTTCCTGGCGCTCACGAAAGAACGCCTCGTAGCTCATCACCGGCTTGTCCGGGTGCTTGGTTTGCATATGCTCGACGTAGTTGTCGTAGTCGGGCATGCCGACCATCAGGCGGGCGGCCTGACCGAGGTATTTACCGAGGCGACTCAGGTCATTGAACATGCTTGCAACCCTCTATCAAACATCCGGCATGGCTTGGTACGGCGACTCTTTATCCGTACGTTCCTTGGTGCCCCATGCAGCGACACCCACTTTGATCGCAAAGAACAGAATGCTGAACACCACGAACAGGAACAGCACGGTCAGACCGGCGTTGGTGTAGGCGTTGATGATCACGTGTTGCATCTGGTCGATATTTTTCGCCGGGGCAATCACCTGGCCGGCTTCCAGCGCAGTGCTGTATTTGTTGGCCAGGGACAGGAAGCCCACCGCCGGGTTGGCGTCGAACAACTTGATAAAGCCTGCCACGGTGGTGCAGATCAGTAGCCAGACAGCTGGCAGCATGGTCACCCAAATGTAGCGCTGGCGCTTCATTTTGATCAGCACAACGGTAGCCAGCATCAGCGCGATACCCGCCAGCATCTGGTTGGAGATACCGAACAGTGGCCACAGGGTGTTGATGCCGCCCAGTGGATCGATCACGCCCTGATACAGCAGGTAGCCCCACATCGCCACACACAGGCCGGTGGCCAACAGGTTGGCGCCCCACGACTCGGTGCGCTTGAGCGCAGGCACAAAGCTGCCCAGCAAGTCTTGCAACATAAAGCGGCCAGCACGGGTACCGGCGTCAACGGCCGTCAGAATAAACAGGGCCTCAAACAAAATGGCGAAGTGATACCAGAACGCCATAGTGTTTTCGCCCGGCAGCACGTTGTGCAGGATCTGCGCGATACCGACCGCCAGGGTCGGGGCGCCGCCGGCACGGGCCAGGACGGTGGTTTCACCGATGTCCTTGGCCAGCGCGGTCAACGCATCCGGGGTAATGGCAAAGCCCCAGTTGGTGATGTTCTGCGCCACCGTGACCACGTCACCGCCGACAATGGCTGCCGGGCTGTTCATGGCGAAGTACACACCCGGCTCGATCACCGAAGCGGCAACCATCGCCATAATGGCCACAAAGGACTCCATCAGCATGCCGCCGTAACCGATGTAACGGGCGTTGCTTTCGTTATCCAGCAGTTTGGGCGTAGTACCCGAGGAAATCAGCGCGTGGAAACCCGATACCGCACCGCAGGCAATGGTAATGAACAGGAACGGGAACAGACCGCCCTTCCAGACCGGGCCAGTGCCATCGGTGAACTGGGTCAGCGCAGGCATTTTCAGCTCGGGCATGGTGACCAGAATGCCGATCGCCAGCGCAACGATGGTGCCGATTTTGAGGAATGTGGACAGGTAGTCACGCGGTGCCAGCACCAGCCACACCGGCAGCACTGCGGCGACAAAACCATAACCGATCAGCATCCAGGTGATTTGCGTACCGGTGAAGGTGAACACCGGGGCCCACTCAGGGCTCGCCGCAATCTGGCCCCCCAGCCAGATGGAACCGAGCAGCAGCAGCACGCCGACAACGGAGATTTCACCGATGCGACCCGGGCGGATGTAGCGCATGTAAATGCCCATGAACATCGCGATCGGGATGGTCGCCATCACCGTGAACATGCCCCACGGGCTCTCGGCCAGGGCCTTGACCACGATCAGTGCCAGCACCGCGAGGATGATGATCATGATCAGGAAGCAGCCAAACAGCGCGATGGTGCCCGGGATCTTGCCCATTTCCTCGCGCACCATGTCACCCAGTGAGCGACCGTTGCGGCGAGTGGACATGAACAGAACCATAAAGTCCTGCACCGCACCTGCCAGCACCACCCCGGCGATCAGCCAGAGCGTGCCCGGCAGGTAGCCCATTTGTGCGGCCAATACCGGCCCGACCAGAGGGCCAGCGCCAGCGATGGCAGCAAAGTGATGGCCAAAGAGAATGTGCTTGTTGGTCGGCACATAGTCCAGACCGTCGTTGTTGAGCACCGCAGGCGTTGCGCGGCTGGAGTCGAGTTGCATCACCTTGGTGGCGATAAACAGACTGTAATAACGATAAGCAACCAGATAGATGGCAACGGCTGCCACAACGATCCACAAGGCGTTGATCGCCTCGCCCCGGCGTAATGCCACTACGCCAAGGGCGCAGGCTCCTACAATTGCCAACACCAGCCACGGAATGTGGCGTAGCAGGCTATTTTTATTATTCATTTTTTAATTCCGGCCAGTTGGACAAGAAAGACTGCCCCCGGAGTTTAGCGCTCTTGGCTCTAAAGACCAGCCCCCAACGTTGGTCTAGAGCCTTCTTTTGCGGTTATTCGGCAGACGACGCAACCCGGGTGCAGATCTACTCGAACAACGCATCCAGCGCCTGTTCCAGGCGGGTCACGCCAATCACCTTCAGGCCCGGCGGCGATTCCTTGGGGGCATTGCCCTTGGGCACGATGGCGCGCTTGAAGCCGTGCTTGGCCGCTTCCTTGAGCCGCTCCTGACCGCTTGGCACCGGACGCACTTCGCCCGACAGGCCGACTTCACCGAACACCAGCAGGTCGTGAGGCAGCGGACGGTTGCGCAAGCTGGACATCACGGCGGCCATCAGCGCCAGGTCAGAGGCGGTTTCCAGCACCTTGACCCCGCCGACCACGTTGAGGAACACATCCTGATCATGGGTAGGAATACCGCCGTGGCGATGCAGTACAGCCAGCAACATGGCCAGACGATTCTGATCCAGGCCCAAGGTAACGCGGCGCGGGTTGGACATATGACTGTCATCCACCAACGCCTGCACTTCCACCAGCATCGGACGGGTGCCTTCCCAGGTGGCCATCACCACGCTGCCCGGGACTTCTTCCTGAGCACGGGTAAGGAAAATCGCAGAAGGGTTGGAGACTTCTTTGAGGCCCTTATCGGTCATGCCGAACACACCCAGCTCGTTGACCGCGCCAAAACGGTTTTTTACCGCTCGCAACAAACGCAGGCGCCCGTCGGACTCGCCCTCGAAATACAGCACGGTATCCACCATATGCTCCAGCACCCGCGGCCCGGCCAGTGCGCCTTCTTTGGTCACATGGCCCACCAGGAAAATCGCCGTACCGCTGGATTTCGCATATCGCACCAGCAAGGCCGCACTTTCGCGCACTTGCGACACGCCGCCGGGGGCCGATTGCAGCTGCTCGGTAAAGATGGTCTGGATCGAGTCAATCACCATGACCTTGGGCTTTTCGAGCTTGGCGGTGGCGATGATGCTTTCGATACAGGTCTCGGTCATTACCTTGAGCTGATCCTGGGGCAACCCCAGGCGCCGGGCGCGCATGGCCACTTGTTGCTGGGATTCCTCGCCGGTGACGTACAGCGCCGGCATGCGGGTGGCCATCTGACAAAGGGTTTGCAGCAGGATGGTGGATTTGCCGATCCCAGGGTCGCCGCCGATCAATACCACCGAGCCATCCACCAGCCCGCCACCGAGCACCCGGTCCAGCTCGCCGGAGGCTGTGGAAAAGCGCGGCAACTCTTCAATGCTGACTTCGGCCAGGGTCTTGAGCTGGGCCTGTTGGCCGGTCCAGCCGGTACGGCCGCTGGGGGGCGCGGCAGCCCCGCTTTCAACGATGGTTTCGACCAGGGTGTTCCAGACGCCGCACTCGCCGCACTGCCCGGCCCACTTGGGAAACGTTGCGCCGCACTCGGTGCAGCCGTAAATGCGCTTGGGCTTGGCCATCTGAACTCCACGGAAAAACCGCGATGATAGCCCACTGAGCCTGGATCAGCGCGCTACCGGCATGCGGATTTCACCATTGACCAGCCGGGCGGCACTGTTGCCTGCCGCGTCTTCGGTATTCAGGTCGGCACCTTTACGGGACAAGTCATTGAGCAGCTCAACCCGCTTGAACAGTCCCGCATACATGGCCGCCGTCTGCCCTGCACCATTGCGCTGATCGGGGTTGCAGTCAGTCGCCATCAGGCGATGGGCAATCTTGAGTTCACCCTTGAAAATCGCGCCCATCAGGGCTGTGTTGCCGCGTTTGTCCTGCACACAGGCATTGGCGCCGGCCTTGAGCAAATGCTCCACCGCTTCGGGCTGGCCGTTGTAGGCCGCCAGAATCAGCGCGGTATAGCCTTTGCTGTCTTGAATATCGAGGGTGTAACCGGATTCGATAAAGGTATCGATCATCGCCACATCGCCTCGGCGGGCGGCGTCGAAATAGTAATCCTGAAGCTGGACCCGGACATCGGGACCGTCAGCCAGGCTCAGGCCGCTGACCAACATCAAGGCCAGGGAAATGAAAATACGCATGGTGCTCACCTGAATCAAAAGCCCCTCACCACGCTTCTCCAGCAGGGAGAGGCGTGGCGAGGGTCAGAGGTTAATCCACCAGCTTGGCAGCCAGCGCCTTGACCCGGCCCAGATCGCCTTTGGCCACTTTGGCTACGCCAGTGCCGTATTCGGGATCAGCCTTGTAAAGGAACGACAGGATGATGTGCTTGCTTTCGTCGTCCGTTGTCGCCAACGAGCCGCCGAAGCTTTCAATCAGGTCCTGACGCTCTTTCTTGCTGTATGAGCGGTACAGATCACCGGCCTGCTTGAAGTTTTGCTCACGCTGGATCTTCGCCTGCTGCGTAGTACCCGACAGCGCCATTTCGCTGTAGCGCGCGGCTTGCGGCTCTTCACGCGGCATCAGGCGGCTCGGCTGGTAGTTCACACCCGAGGTGGTGTGGCCCAGATTCATCGCACCATCCTGGTTGCCATTGTTTACCGCGACACGAGGAGCGTTGATCGGCAATTGCATGGCATTGGCGCCCAAACGGTACATCTGGGTATCGGCATAGGAGAACACCCGACCTTGCAGCAAACGATCTTCGGAAGGCTCGATGCCTGGCACCAGGTTGGCCGGGGCCATAGCGACCTGCTCGGTTTCCTGGAAGACATTGGCCGGGTTGCGGTTCAGGACCATTTGCCCGACTTTGCGCTCAGCCACGTTCGGCCAGATCTTGGTGGCATCCAGCGGATCAAAGTCGAAGGTCTTCAGCTCTTCAGGCTTGAGCACCTGCACATACAAATCCCACTTGGGGAAGTCGCCCTTGTTGATATGCGTGACCAGATCGTTGGTCATGTGGCTGTAGTCCTGGCCCTGAACCTGTGTCACTTGTTTCGGGTCAAGGTTGTTCAGCCCCTGCAGGCTCTTCCAGTGGAACTTCACATAGCGCACGTCACCCTTGGCGTTGACCAGTTTATAGGCATGTACGCCGTTACCGTCCATTTCGCGGTAGCTGGCCGGGGTACCTGCGTTGGAGTACAGCTCGGTCAGGGTACGCGTGGCTTCTGGAACGTGGGAGAAGAAGTCGAAGCGGCGCGAGTCGTCATCCAGGTTGGTACGCGGGTCAGGCTTGAAGGCGTGAACCATGTCCGGGAACTTGATTGCATCACGGATAAAGAAGGTGGGGAAATTGTTGCCCACCAGGTCCCAGTTACCGTCTGCGGTGTAGAACTTGGTCGCGAAACCGCGCGGGTCGCGCAGGGTTTCTGGCGAGTGGGCGCTGTGGACAACGGCCGAGAAACGCACAAATACCGGAGTGGTTTCGCCCTTGGCAAATACCTTGGCCTTGGTCAGGTCGCTCAGGTCATTGGTCACGGTAAACGTACCGTGAGCACCGGTGCCGCGAGCATGCACAACACGCTCAGGAATGCGTTCGCGGTCAAAGCGCTGCAGCTTTTGCAGCAGTTGCACGTCTTGCAGCAGCACCGGGCCATTGGCCCCGGCGGTTTGCGAGTTCTGGTTATCACCGACAGCGGCACCGTTGTCACGGGTCAACGTGGCGGCCTGGGCCGTAACCGACAGCAGGCTGGCGCTTAATACACACAGCAGGCGGCGCTGTGAAAGCGCGCCGAAGCCTAGGGGGGTGGTCATGCGAAAGTCCTCTGGTTATTGGTTGCGCTATGGGGCGCTGACCAAAGGCTAGAGGCCTGCGGGGCAAATTCTAAATAGAAAGGTCTCAAGCCGGCCATTGAGAAAAAGGTCTGGTATTGAACCCTTCAATCGCGTAATGAGCGCCAATAGAAAACTTCTGACGGTCAAGCGGGTCGATTGCTAACCCGCAAACAGCTGCGCGGGCAAGATCAGCCATGCTGATTTACACTGCACCCACCAACCTCATCTGTAACAAGGAATAACCTATGGGCGTGATAAGTGAGTTCAAGGCCTTCGCGGTCAAAGGGAACGTGGTCGATATGGCCGTCGGTATTATCATCGGCGCGGCATTCGGCAAAATCGTTTCGTCCTTTGTGGGGGACGTTGTCATGCCACCGCTGGGGTTGTTGATTGGCGGGGTGGACTTCAGTGACCTGGCCATTACCCTGAAAGCCGCAGCTGGCGATGCGCCAGCAGTGGTGGTGGCCTACGGCAAATTCATCCAGAGCGTGATCGACTTTATTATCGTCGCGTTCGCTATCTTTATGGGTGTAAAGGCAATCAACCGCCTCAAGCGCGAAGAAGCGGTCGCCCCAAGCGCACCGCCGCTGCCTTCCAAAGAAGAAGAACTACTGGGCGAAATTCGCGACTTGCTCAAAGTTCAGAATAACCGGCCATAAGTGCTCAATATAAACAACGGCGCCCCTAGGGGCGCCATTGTTTTTTTGATGTCAAACACAATACAAACAACTACCAATAGTTCTCAACTGCAACTTGTCCTGGCCGACGACTCAGACTCAATTGCATGTTGCGCGCCTTGAGCAACTTGCGCGTGTCATCGATCATTTGTGGGTTACCACACAACATGACTCGCGAGTATTCACTGCAGAGCGCAATGCCTGCAGCCTGTTCAAGCTCGCCATTTTCAATCAGCGCAGTAAGGCGCCCGTTCAATGCACCGGGAACCTGTTCCCGGGTAACAATCGGTATATAGACCAATTTGTGCGCATACTCGGCCAGGTATTCACGGCTGCATAACCCGGCGATCAGTTCCTGATAGGCCAGCTCGCAGGCATGGCGGGCGCTGTAAACCAGCACGATACGCTCGAATTTTTCCCACACTTCAAAATCCTGCAGGATCGACAGAAACGGTGCAATACCCGTTCCGGTGGCCAGCAACCACAGGTCACGGCCGTCGACAAAGCGGTCCAGGGTCAGAAAACCGAAGGCCTGACGCTCCACCAGCAAGGTGTCGCCAATTTCCAGGCGATTGAGTTCACTGGTAAATTCCCCGCCTGGCACCACGATCGAAAAAAACTCCAGAAATTCGTCATGGGGTGACGAGACCATTGAATAGGCGCGCCACACCGTGCTGCCATCGGCCTTGGTCACCCCCAGCCTGGCGAACTGCCCGGCGCGAAAGCGAAAGCCCGGATCGCGTGTGGTACGCAGGGTGAACAGGCTGGGCGTCAGCGGCGTGACGTCGAGGATCGTCTGCTGGGTGAATTTTTCTGCACTGGCAGTCATGGGGCACTCCATTGGCGAATACCCCTAGTGTCGCGCAAAGGCGCGCCGAGAAACACCGATGGTTTGTGCTGGCTTTGCGACACCTTGCCGCGTCGCAAACACGGGGGCAAAGGCGGGCCGGGCCAGTGAGACTCCATGCAGGTTCAGGCGCCAGCCCTATTAATCATCCGGCGACTGCTATATACAGGCACTCAAAAACGCATAACTAAACTTGCCCAAAAAGTGCTCCAACCCCACTTATACCCCAATAGATTTTCATGCAGCAAAAGCAACTTATTAAATACTTATCAATATCTGAAACAGCACCTAAAATAAAATTATCACCCTCCCATAACATCACCACCCACTGACTGGCGGGCCGTAGGAGCGCCTTATGACTTCACATCATTTAATCAGCCAAACTCCCCCTGTTGCTTGCAGAAGCGAAGCGGAACTTTGTTCAGATACACTCAAACGGATAGAAGAGTACGGCTTTGACTTTTTTTTCTTTCGAATGATCCCTCGACTTGGAAACATCACAACGAATAGCAAAGTAATAACAAACTATCCAAATGATTATGTAGAGCGGTATGAAAAAGGTGCTTTCACCCATAAGAACCCACTTGTAAACCACTGCCAACTGTCGATCGCGCCCATCCTCTGGAGCAGCGAGATCTTTCGCGAAGCCCCAGATCAATGGAAAGCCACGCAAACCTTCGGGCTAACGTATGGATGGTCGCAGTCGGTGCACGACCCCAATGGTGTGGTGAGCATGCTGAGCCTTGCCAGAAGCAGCCATCCGGTGACCGAAGGCGAATTTTCCGAGAAAGCCGCAAAAGTATTGTGGCTCTGCAACCAGTTACACAGTGCCATGCTCGAACGCTGCCACCTGCATCACCGGCTGGAGATTCATATCATCCGCCTATCGTGCCGCGAGCTGGAGGTATTGAAGTGGACTGCCGACGGTAAAATCGCCTCCGATATCGGCATGATCCTGGGCCTGAGCCCCCGGACCGTGAACTTCCATATCAGCAGCGCCATGAAAAAACTGGGTGCCAACAACAAAACCTCCGCAGTGGTCATGGCAGCCAAGTTAGGCCTGTTGTAAACCTGCGCTGCCCAGCGGCAATAAACGCATCAGGTAATCTGCGGTAAAAAAAAGTAAAATCACGGCCACCTGTAAAACCCACGGACTCTTCTGCTTGCCCGGCGCCCTCAGGGCCAGGCCACGCAACAGTTGATTCCTCAGAGTTTGTATAAATGCCCGTGCTAGAAAGCCCTTTCGCCCAACTTCGTCTGATCCGCCAACCCGAGCAGCAAAATGAGCCCTTGCAGGCCTTTGATGCGGCGGATGAGTATTTGCTTAATCACTTGGCCGAACAGGCGCTGCCCGCAAATAGCCGGGTGCTGGTACTCAATGACAGTTTTGGGGCCTTGGCGGTCAGCCTGGTCGGGACCCTGCAGGTCACCAGCAGCAGTGACTCTTTCCTGGCCATGCAAGCACTGGAAAAAAACCTGGTGCGCAATGGCCATGCTTACGATGCGGTCTCGATCATCCCGGCCAGCGAGCCGCTTATCGGGCCTTTCGACTGTGTGCTGGTGCGCGTACCTAAAACCCTGGCGTTGCTTGAAGAGCAACTGATCCGCCTGCAAGGCCAACTGGCCCCGGGCGCCCAAGTGATCGCGGGGGCGATGGTCAAACACCTGCCTCGCGCCGCTGGCGACCTGCTGGAACGCTATATCGGTCCGATGCACGCTTCGCTGGCGGTCAAAAAGGCCCGCCTGCTGATCGCCACTGCGCAGGGCCTGGGGCCCTTTACCTCGCCGTACCCTACCCGCTACAAGCTGGACAGGCCGGCCATCGAGCTGCTCAACCACGCCAACGTGTTCTGCCGCGAAGACCTGGATATCGGCACCCGGGCGTTCCTGCCGCACCTGCCGAAAAACCTGGGCTCGGCCCGGGTGGCCGACCTGGGCTGTGGCAACGGGGTGCTGGCCATTGCCAGTGCCCTGGCCAACCCGCAGGCACAGTACACGCTGGTCGATGAGTCATTTATGGCCGTGCAGTCTGCGCGTGAAAACTGGCAGGCGGCGCTGGGTGATCGCCAAGTGACTGTGCGGGCTGATGACGGGCTGGCAAGCCAGGCGCCGGACTCACTGGACGTGGTGTTGTGCAACCCGCCGTTTCACCAGCAACAAGTGGTGGGGGACTTTCTGGCCTGGCGCATGTTCCAGCAAGCGCGTGAAGCGCTGGTCGTGGGCGGCGCACTGTATATCGTCGGTAACCGCCATCTGGGCTATCACAGCAAGCTGGCCAAGTTGTTTCGGGGCGTTGAGCAAGTTGCCGCCACGCCCAAGTTCGTGATCCTCAAGGCGCGCAAGTAAGACAGACCCACAGGTTTGCGATGCCCGTCCATGTGGGAGCGGGCTTGCCCGCGATAGCATCACCTCAACCTGCCTGACTCACCGCAGCGCCTGCATCGCAGGCAAGCCAGCTCCCACAGGTTTTGCGATGCCCATCCATGTGGGAGCGGGCTTGCTCGCGATAGCATCACCTCAACCTGCCTGACTCACCGCAGCGCCTGCATCGCAGGCAAGCCAGCTCCCACAGGTTTTGCGATGCCCATCCATGTGGGAGCGGGCTTGCCCGCGATAGCATCACCTCAACCTGCCTGACTCACCGCAGCGCCTGCATCGCAGGCAAGCCAGCTCCCACAGGTTTTGCGATGCCCATCCATGTGGGAGCGGGCTTGCTCGCGAAAGCCTCACACCTACAAAATCCAGCCGAAAAAAAACCCGCCGAAGCGGGTCATAAAACCGTAGCTGCAAGGCAACGGGATGGGAAGTCAGTGGCTTTTCATGCCTGCCGCCGTCATAAACATGCGGATCAGCCAGGCAAATACTGCCAGGGTGGCCACACTGCCGGTCCAGATCACCAGCAGCCAGCCTATGCGTTGCCATAAAGGCTTTTTTTCGCACTCTTGCACGTCGTGTAGATAATCCTTGCCAGCCATGTCGGGCCTCCTCTTGGGGAAAAGGCTGTGGCCCTCGGGCCACAGCGGCACTTGCTACTAGTGATAACCGTCTTCGTGGGTGACCTTGCCGCGGAACACGTAGTAGCTCCAGAAGGTGTAACCCAGAATGAACGGGATGATAAACAGCGTACCCACCAGCATGAAGCCCTGGCTTTGCGGCGGTGCTGCCGCATCCCAGATCGAGATCGAAGGCGGGATGATGTTCGGCCACAAGCTGATGCCCAGGCCGCTGTAACCCAGGAAGATCAGCACCAGGGTCAACAGGAACGGTGTGTAGTGAGCCTTGCGCGCGATTGCCTTGATCAAACCGTACATGGTTACCAGCACCAGGATCGGTACCGGCAGGAACCAGAACAGGTTCGGCAGGGTAAACCAGCGAGCTGCAATGTCAGTGTGCGCCAGCGGCGTCCACAGGCTGACGACACCCATCAGTGCCAGCACGGCCAGTGCCAACGGACGACCCAGCTTGTGCATGCGCTCTTGCAGCTCGCCTTCGGTCTTCATGATCAGCCAGGTGCAGCCGAGCAAGGCGTAAGCCACGATCAGGGCAATACCGCAGAACACCGTGAACGGTGACAGCCAGTCCAGCCCGCCACCGGCGTACTGGCGATTGACGACCGGCAGGCCATCAATAAAGGCCCCCAGCGCCACGCCCTGGAAGAACGTAGCCACCAGCGAACCGCCAATAAAGGACTTGTCCCAGATATGGCGTTTTTCCGGGCGCGCCTTGAAGCGGAACTCAAAGGCCACGCCGCGGAAGATCAGGCCCATCAGCATCAGGATCAGCGGCAGGTACAACGCCGACAACACTACCGAATAGGCCAGCGGGAAGGCGCCAAACAGCGCTGCACCGCCCAGTACCAGCCAGGTTTCGTTGCCGTCCCAGACAGGGGCGACCGTGTTCATCATCACATCGCGGTCTTTCTCGCCCTTGATAAAGGGGAAGAGGATGCCGATCCCGAGGTCGAAACCGTCCATGACCACATACATCATGATCCCGAAGATGATGATGATTGCCCAGATAAGTGGCAGATCAATACCCATGACTCAATTCCCCTTAGTCAGGCTGTCGCTGTGGCCTTCATCTGTACCCTCATGGGCCGCAGACAGAGGACGGGCAGGCGTGCGTTGCTGGCCTGGGCCACCGTGGGTGTCGTCATCGCCTTCGTGAGTGATCGGGCCTTTGCGTACCAGACGCATCATGTAGCCCAGACCCACACCGAACAGCGAGAAATACACCAGTACGAACATGACCAGCGTGATGCTCATTTGCGTGACGCTATGGTTGGACGAAGCATCAGCAGTGCGCATCAGCCCGTAGACCACCCACGGTTGACGACCAATCTCGGTGGTGAACCAGCCCGCGAGGATCGCGATCAGGCCCGATGGCCCCATCCACAGCACCAGGCGCAGGAACCAGCGGTTCTCGTACAGGGTGCCGCGCTTGCGCAGCCACACACTCCACAGGCCGATAAAGATCATCAGCATGCCCAGCGCAACCATGATGCGGAAGGTAAAGAACACGATGGTCGAGTTCGGGCGATCCGCTGCCGGGTAGTCCTTCATCGCCGGGATTTGCTTGTCCAGGCTATGGGTCAGGATCAGGCTGCCCAGGTACGGCACCTCGATCTTGTAGTCCGTGGTCTCGGTTTTCATGTTGGGAATGCCGAACAGGATCAGCGGCGTTGGCTCACCCGGTTTGTTTTCCCAGTGGCCTTCGATCGCGGCGATTTTCACCGGCTGGTACTCAAGGGTATTCAACCCGTGGGCATCACCGATAAAGGCCTGCACCGGCGCAACCACCAGGGCCATCCACATCGCCATCGAAAACATGCGACGAATGGCCGGCGTGTTGCGACCGCGCAACAGGTGCCAGGCGGCCGAAGCACCGACGAAGAACGCCGTGGCGACAAAGGCAGCCGTGGCCATATGGGCCAGGCGGTAGGGGAACGACGGGTTGAAAATCACCGCCAGCCAGTCCACCGGAATAACCCGGCCATCAATGATTTCGAAGCCTTGCGGGGTCTGCATCCAGCTGTTGGAGGCCAGGATCCAGAAGGTCGAAACCAGCGTGCCGAGGGCCACCATCGCGGTCGAGAAAAAGTGCATCCCGCGACCGACGCGGTTCCAGCCAAACAGCATGACCCCCAGAAAGCCTGCTTCGAGGAAGAATGCGGTGAGTACTTCATAGGTCAGTAGTGGCCCGGTGACTGCACCGGCGAAGTCCGAGAACCTCGACCAGTTGGTCCCGAACTGATAGGCCATGACCAGGCCCGACACTACGCCCATGCCAAAGTTGACGGCGAATATCTTCGACCAAAAGTGGTACAGATCGCGGTAGGTGTCGTCACGGGTTTTCAGCCACATGCCTTCGAGCACCATCAGATAACTGGCGAGACCGATGGTAATGGCGGGAAAAAGAATGTGGAACGACACGGTAAACGCGAACTGAATTCGGGCGAGATCGAGAGCCTCCAAACCGAACATAAGTCTTCCTCTATCAGGTATCAGGTCGTTGGGGACACAGGCATCGCGCCTGTATCCAACTACCCTCGCAAGCCGTGGCCGCAGCGAATCGGTGCCCGCTTTTTATCCACAACCGTAAGGGATCTGGCCGGCTGGCCACCCAGATAAAACCCGAAGGGCTTTGATCTGGATCAAGCATGGATGAAAGAGTAGTCCATTCCTGACACACGGCTAATGTGGTTTGTTGTCGCGTGACATGATGCCTCAGCCCTTGATATAGACCGTTGCAAGAAGTGCAGGGAATCGACGCAAGCCCGCAATGCGGACCTCGGCTGATGTGATGTTTTGAGTCATTTCTTGTTACAAAACAGTGATAATCTCGACCTCCCCTGCCCTCGACCACGATCTTCCTACATGACCAGCCAGCCTCTTCTGCTTCGCCATCATCGGCCATTTGTGGCCTTCTGGTTTGCCCGTATCTTTACCGCCAGTGCGTTTCAAATGCTCACCGTGGCCATTGGCTGGAACCTCTACCAGCTCACCGGCAATGTGATGGACCTGGGTTGGGTGGGCTTGATCGAGTTCGCCCCGCGCCTGCTGTTTATGCTGCACACCGGGCATGTGGCCGACCGTTACGACCGGCGCCGGGTGGCGGCCGTGTGCCAGTCGCTACAGGCAATGATTGCCCTGACACTGGCCATCAGCAGTGCCAGCGACCATATCACCCGGGAAATGATCTTTATCCTCGCGTTTTTGCTGGGCGCTGCCCGCTCCTTCGAAATGCCCGCCACCCAGGCGCTGCTGCCTTCGATTGTGCCGGTGGAACTGTTCCCGCGGGCCGTGGCGGCGGCACAGGCGGCGCAGCAATCGGCCACCATCGTTGCCCCGGCGTTTGGCGGCCTGCTGTATGCGTTTGGCAGCGTGTGGGTGTATGGCCCGAGCGTGGCGCTGTACCTGATTGCCGCACTGTTGATGAGCACCCTGCCCGCCCGTCAGTTGCCGCTGAACAAGGCCAAGGCCACGCTGGACTCGCTGCTGGCGGGCATCCGCTTTATCCGCAGCCGCCCGGACGTGCTGGGGGCCATCTCCCTGGACCTGTTTGCCGTGCTGCTGGGCGGCGCCACGGCGCTGCTGCCGGTGTTTGCCAAGGACATTCTGCTGACCGGCCCCTGGGGCCTGGGCATGTTGCGCTCGGCACCGGCAGTCGGCGCCCTGCTGATGTCACTGTGGCTGGCCAGATTCCCGGTGGAGCGCAAGGTGGGGCGCGTGATGTTTACCGCCGTGGGCGTATTCGGGGTCGCAACCATCGCGTTTGGCCTGTCGACCTCGTTCTGGTTCTCGTTGGCGGTGCTGGTGGTATTGGGCGCGGCAGACATGATCAGCATGGTGATCCGCGCCTCGTTTGTGCAACTGGAGACCCCGGACGAGATGCGTGGCCGGGTAAGCGCGGTCAATGGCCTGTTTATCGGCGCCTCCAACCAGCTGGGGGAGTTTGAATCCGGGGCCACCGCCCACTGGCTGGGCACCGTGCCGGCCGTAGTGCTGGGCGGTGTCGGCACGCTGGTTGTTACCGGCCTGTGGATAAAACTGTTCCCGGGGCTGGCCAATCGGGACCGGATGGTGGAAGAAAAATCTGACTTGCCCCCTGCTGCGTAGCAGCTGACGAGCAGCGCGAGGCTGCGTCCGGCTGCGAAGCAGTCGTAAAGCCATTCAACTCGGTGATTCAGATCTACCGCGACGACCGGGTTTACGACGACTGCGTCGTCGAACGCAGCCTTCGGCAGCTGCTACGGGAGTAAGCCACTGCTCCTACCTTATATATAGCTTCACACTCAGCCGGTTGTGCGGTGGTACCAGTGAGCTGTTACTGAACTGGAACCAGCCGCCGCCCTTGTTACCCAGGTCAAAGGTATACACATGCCCCACCGTGGTGCCTGCCCCGTTGCAGGCCACCAGCCCCTCGCCCTGATTGCACACCGGTGCCCGCACGCCGTCCACTTCCTGGCCGTCGAGGGTCACATTGGGCTGGCCGCCGTAGCCGCGCTCCAGCACATACACCTTGATATGCGGGCCGTTATGATCGCAGCGGGTCTGCTCGCGGCCATCCGATACATCCTCTACAGCGCACGAAACAGACGCTACCTTGAGAATTTCCAGGGTACTCAAGGGCATTGCCGGCGCGGCGCTGACGGCAGCACTCAGGAAAAGGCCAAAACAGACTGATACATGTTTGATGAAGTGCTTCATGGGTCCCTCCAAAAACTGGCACGCAGTATGCCTGCCACATCAAGGTTATAAAACATGGCCCCGCAGGGTAACCAAAGCAGCCATATCCACGAGCTGCTGGTATGATGCGCGGCTTTTTCCAACAGACAGAAAATCTTCAGGCGGTCCGCGCCTGTGCTTTGCTGTTGAAAACGATTTAATCACGGCGCATTTGGCGCCACGGGGACTGGCATGCTGGAAAGGCTGTTTCAACTCAAAGCACACAACACCAATGTGCGTACCGAGATTCTTGCGGGTATCACCACCTTCCTGGCGATGGCCTACATCCTGTTCGTGAACCCGAGCATCCTCGGCGAGACCGGCATGGACAAGGGCGCCGTATTTGTTGCCACCTGCCTGGCAGCCGCCATCGGCTCGGCGGTGATGGGCATCATTGCCAACTACCCGATTGCACTGGCACCGGGCATGGGCCTGAACGCCTTCTTCACCTACACCGTGGTCTTGCACATGGGCCATACCTGGCAAGTAGCGCTGGGTGCGGTGTTTATCTCGGCGGTGTTGTTCTTCCTGTTGTCGATCTTTCGCATCCGCGAATGGATCATCAACAGCATCCCGCTGCCGCTGCGCTCGGCCATTGCCGCCGGTATCGGCCTGTTTTTGGCACTGATCGCCCTGGGCAACGCCGGCATCGTGGTTGCCAACAAGGCCACCCTGGTAGGCATGGGCGACCTGGCTCAACCAAAAGTGATCCTGGCTTCCCTGGGCTTTGCCCTGATCGTGGCCCTTGAAGCGATGAAAGTGCGCGGCGCGGTGCTGATCGGCATCCTGGCCGTGACCATTGCCTCCATCGCCATGGGCGTGACCGATTTCGGTGGCGTGATGTCGATGCCGCCTTCGCTGGCTCCGACTTTCCTGCAACTGGACATCAAGGGTGCCTTGGATATCGGCCTGATCAGCGTGATCTTCGCCTTCCTGTTCGTTGACCTGTTCGACAACTCCGGCACCCTGATCGGCGTTGCCAAGCGCGCCGGCCTGATGGGCAAGGACGGCCACATGCCGAAAATGGGCCGTGCCCTGATCGCAGACAGCACTGCGGCCATGGCCGGTTCGCTACTGGGCACGTCGACCACCACCAGCTACATCGAGTCGGCAGCGGGCGTGAGCGCCGGCGGTCGTACCGGCCTGACCGCCATCGTGGTCGGCATCATGTTCCTGCTGGCGCTGTTCTTCTCGCCATTGGCCGCCAGTGTTCCCGCCTTCGCCACCGCACCTGCGCTGATGTTCGTGGCCGTGCTGATGATGAGCGGCCTGGCCGAAATCGACTGGGAAGACATCACCGTGGCCGCCCCGGTGGTGATCACCGCCCTGGCCATGCCGTTCACCTACTCCATTGCCAGCGGCATCGCCTTCGGCTTTATTTCCTGGACCGTGATCAAGCTGCTGTCGGGCCGCGCCCGTGAACTGAATGCGCCGCTGATCATTCTGTCGATTCTGTTTGTGGTCAAGCTAGGTTGGTTTCCTGCATGAGTGCCTTGCCGTTTGATTCTGCTACCTACGCCGTAGAGCTTGAAGCCAAGGCCAATCGCCTGCGCGAACTGCTGGCGCCTTTCGATGCACCTGAGCCGCAGGTGTTTGATTCGCCGCTGAAGCACTTTCGCCTGCGGGCCGAGTTCCGCCTGTGGCGTGAAGGGGGCGACCGTCATTACGCGATGTTCGCCCAGGACGACAAGCGTACGCCGATCCTGATCGAAGACTTCCCGATCGCCAGCCTGCGCATCAACCAACTGATGCCCCAGCTCAAGGCCGCCTGGCAAGCCAGCTCGGCCCTGAGCCACAAGCTGTTCCAGGTGGAGTTCCAGACCACCCTGGCCGGCGATGCGATGGTCACTTTGTGCTATCACCGCCCGCTGGACGAGCACTGGCAAACCGCCGCCGAGCAATTGGCCAAAGACCTCGACATCAGCGTGATTGGCCGCTCCAAGGGCAAGCGCAGCGTGATTGGTCGCGACCATGTGGTCGAGAAGCTCGAAGTGGCGGGTCGCACTTTCACCTATCAACAACCTGAAGGCGCGTTCACCCAGCCAAACGGTACGGTCAATCAGAAGATGCTCAACTGGGCGTATGACGCCCTGGGTGAGAAGTCGGACGATTTGCTGGAGCTGTATTGCGGCAACGGCAACTTCACCCTGCCGCTGGCCACCCGCGTGCGTAAAGTGCTGGCCACTGAAATCAGCAAGACGTCGGTGTATGCGGCGCTGAACAACCTGCGCGACAACGCTGTGGATAACGTCACGCTGGTGCGCTTGTCGGCCGAAGAACTGACCGAAGCCCTGAATGAAGTGCGTCCGTTCCGTCGCTTGCAGGGCATCGACCTTAAAAGCTACGACTTCGGCAGCGTCTTCGTCGACCCGCCGCGTGCGGGCATGGACCCGGACACCTGCGAGCTGACCCGTCGTTTCGACAATATCCTGTATATCTCGTGCAACCCGGCGACATTGGCCGAGAACATCGCCCAACTGCACGATACACACCGGATTGAGCGCTGCGCAGTATTTGACCAATTCCCGTGGACGCACCACATGGAATCGGGCGTGTTGCTGGTTCGCCGGTAAACACAGGTTCTGATACACCGTGTCGACCTAATCGCGGGCAAGCCCGCTCCCACAGGATCAGCGCAATACCTGTGGGAGCGGGCTTGCCCGCGATGGCCACGCCGCAATAGGGCCATGTTTAATGGGCCCGAAAATACCCCGCCACCTGCCGCAAGTCCCCCTCGTTCAACACCCCCGCGTAATACCTGAGCTGTACCCGTGCCAATAAATAAGCATAGCGTGCTTCAGCCAGATCCCGCTTGGCACTGAACAATTGCTGCTCGGCATCCAGCACATCCAGATTGACCCGCTCGCCGCCACTCACACTTTTCTGCGTCGCCTGCACCAGGGCACCGGCAGATTCCACCGCCATTTCATAGGCCCGCACCTTGGCCGCGGCACTGCTATTGAGGTTGTACTGCTTGCGCAGGTCCACCAGCGTGCTGGCTGTTTGCGCGTCCAGTTCATACTGGGCCTGGGACAATTGCCGCGCGGCCTGGCGGGTCGATGCCGACACCGATCCCCCCGCAAACAACGGCACGGTGAGCTGAATACCGACACTGTTGGTATCGTACTTCTGGTTATAGGTACTCTCGGAATCAGAACTGGTCTGACGGCTGCTGGCATACAAGCTGAGTTTGGGTAAGTGCCCGGCCCGCTTGCGCTCCACTTCGTACTCGGCCGAAGTCAGCGCATGATGCTGCGAGGCCAGCTCCGGGTTATTGGCCAGGGCCAGCTCGCGCCAGCTTTCAAAGCGCTGCGGCTCCAGCGGCGCAATCGCAAAGTGTGCCGCCAGCGGGGCCAGTTGCCCGATCTGCAACGGCTCGCCAAGCATCGCCTCCAGCTCTCGCAGGGCAGCGTCCTGGTTGTCCTGCGCCTCGATTTCTTCGGCCACCGCCATGCTCAGCCGTGCCTGGGTTTCCAGCACATCGGTGCGGGTGCCCTCGCCGCCCTTGAGCAATCGCTGGTTAAGCTGCAAACGCTCGGCAAAGGCACGCTTTTGCGCACGGCTCAGTTCAATGCGCTCTTGCGCCAGCAAGGCCTGGCTATAGGCATTGAGCAGCCGTACTGCCAAGTACTGGCTTTTGCTGCGAAAACGCTCATCAGAAAACAACGCCTGCGCCGCGCCCTGCCGGAATCGTGCGTAGGCTTCGTAGTCCAGCAGCGGTTGCTGCAAGGTCAATGTCGCCGCGTAACTGCGGTAATCGCGATCGGTCCGGGTGCTGGCCTGGGTAACTTCAGACTCGTTGCGTGAGTTGTTGTAGTTCCACGACAGGGTCGGCAGCAAGGCGGAGCGACCAAGGGCGCGGTTCTCCTCGCCGGCGGCACGCTCTTCGATGGCCGCCTGAAAGGTCGGGTCATTGCGCACAGCCAAGTCGTAGGCGTCCAGCAACCCCAATGCCTGCACCGGCCCCGCGCACACCATCAATAATCCACATACAAACTGGCGCACGGTCATTCTTCCACCAATGCCATGTGGGTGCGGTCGAGCAGCGGCTTGAACAGGTAATTGAGCATCGAGCGCTCGCCCGTGCGCACAAAGGCCTCAACCGGCATGCCCGGGCGAATCTGCAACCCGGCCAACTGGGCCATGCCCGCATCGCTGACCTGGGCACGCAGCGTGTAATACGGTTCGTCCGTGCGCTCGTCCACTTGGCGATCTGCCGATACCAGCGTCACTTCGCCCGCCACCCGCGGCGTGGTGCTCTGGCTAAAGGCGGAGAACATCAGCTCCACCGGCAACCCGGCGTGCACCTTGTCGGCCAGCTCGACTGGCACCCGGGCCTCGACCAGCAGGGGCTCGCCCTGGGGCACGATTTCCATCAGCGCCTGACCGGGCTTGATCACCCCGCCTTCGGTAAATACGTCCAGGCCCACCACAATCCCGGCCACCGGCGCGCGCAACTGGCTGTTAGCCAGTTCAAACTCGGCCGACGCCAGCCGGTTACGCAGATCTTCGGTGCGCACCCGGGTATCGGCCAACTGCGTACGCACTTCCTTTTGATATTCCTCGGCCAATTGCCGAATTTTCAAACGCATCTCCAGCACTTGTCGCTGCAACTGGCCGATACGGCCGTAGTCTTCACTGATGGAACCCAGCACCTGGGCGTACACCCGCTCGCTGTCCAGCAGGCGGTTGCGCGGGATATAGCCTTCGCGGGCCAGCTCACGCAAACCTTGCAACTGCTCGGTCAGGGCCGTGCGTTGCAGCACCTTGCTGGCCTGGGAGTCACGCACCCCACGCAACTGCGCCTCGGCGCCCGCGATGCTTTCATCAATGCCTTGCTGATCCAGCAATAACGCCTGACGCCGGCTATCGAACAATTGCCGTTGCAATGCCAGGTTGGACGCCACCTCCGGCTCGGCGGCCAATGCCGTCAACTCAACGGGAAAACTCACACTGGCCACACCGTCGCGCTCGGCATTAAGCCGTGCCTCACTGGCCAACGAGCCGTAAAACTGACTGCGCAAGGATTGGGCCTGGCCCAGCAGCGGGGTTTCCTTCAAGCGAATCAGCACCTGGCCTGCGGCCACCTTGTCACCGTCGCGCACGTCGATGCGCTCAACAATCCCGCCACTGGGGTGCTGCACCACTTTGCGATGGCCAGAAACCATCACCTTGCCCGACACCGCAACACCCTTATCCAGCGGCGCCAATGCGGCCCAGCCGAGAAACCCGAGAAACCCGCCGAGCATCAATAACCAGCCCAGGCGCGAATAGCGGGTGTCATCCAGTTGCAGCACATTGCTGTCGCCAACGGCCTTGGCATTTAACTGCGTCATGCCTTGTTCGCCTCTGCCGTACCGAGCCGGTAGCTCACGTTCATCGCCGTTTTGGGCGCCGCAGGTTTGGCCGCGACGGGCGCGCCGAGCACCTTGGCCGTCGGGCCAAAGGCTTGTAGCTGGCCTTCACGCAGAATCAGCAGTTGATCGGTGAGGGTCAGCACATTGGGTTTGTGGGTGATCAAAATCAGGGTTCGCTTGTGCTGTTTGAGCTGGGCAATGGCCTGCAACAAGGCCTGCTCCCCGGCTTCATCGAGGTTGGAATTGGGTTCGTCGAGCACGATCACCGCAGGCAGACCGTACAGCGCGCGGGCCAGGCCGATGCGCTGCTTCTGCCCGCCGGACAACCCGGCACCACCCTCGCCCAGGCGTGTTTCATAACCTTCGGGCAATTGCAGAATCAACTGATGCACCCCCGCCAATTGCGCGGCGGCCAGCACCTTGTCGGCATCCACCTCGGCAAAGCGTGCGATATTTTGCGCGATGGTGCCGGCAAACAGCTGAATGTCCTGGGGCAAGTAACCCAAGTGTGGGCCAAGCTGGTGTTTGTCCCACTGCGACAGCTCGGCACCGTCCAGCCGCACCTTGCCTGCCAGCGGCTGCCACACGCCGATCAACAGCCGGGCCAGGGTTGACTTGCCACAACCGGACGGCCCGATCACGCCCAACACCTGCCCGGCCGGCAGGGTAAAACTCAGGTTGGCCAGGGTGGCGCGACGGGTGCCGGGCGCACTGGCGCTCAATTGCTCCACCGCCAGCTCGCCCCGTGGCGCGGGCAAAGCCATGCGTTGCGCCCGGGCCGGATAGCTGTGCAGCAAGGCTTCAAGGCGCTGATAGGCCAGCCGCGCTGAACTCCACTGTTTCCACACACCAATCAACTGATCGATTGGGCTCAACACGCGGCCCATCAAAATGGAGCCAGCAATCATCATCCCGGCCGTGATCTCCCCCTGCACCGCCAGCAAGGCACCGAGGCCGAGTACCAAGGATTGCAGGGCCAGGCGCACGCCCTTGGACCAGGCACTGACGGTGGCGGTTTTTTCGCTGGCCAGATTCTGCTGCGCCAAAAAGGCCGTGTGCTGCGCCAGCCAACGCCCGCGCAAGGTATCGAGCATGCCCATGGCCTCAATGGCCTCGGCATTGCGCAAATGGGCGCTGGCCTGCTGGGTGGCCTGCACCGACAACTCGCTGGCGGCCTTGAGCGGCGCTTGGGAAACGTGTTGATTGACCCACGCCAGAAGTATCAACAGCACTGCGCCGCCCAAGGCCAACAGCCCCAGCCAGGGGCTGAACATAAAGATCACAAACAGATACACCGGAAACCACGGCGCATCGAAAAACGCGAACAACGCATTGCCCGTCGCGAACTGGCGCAGGCTGGTGAGGTCATTCAACGCCTGCGCTGCGGCCGGGCTGCCGGTGCGCAATTGCGCCTCGAAAGCAGCGTCGTAGACGCGCTGATTCAAGCGCATGTCCATCTGCGTGCCGAGGCGGATCACCACCTGGCTACGCACCCATTCCAACGCGCCCATCAGGCCAAACAGGCCGAGGATCATCAGCGTCAGCATCAACAGGGTCATTTGATTGCCCGAGGCCAGCACCCGGTCGTACACCTGCAACATGTACAACGCCGGGGCCAGCATCAGTAAATTGATCACGGCCGAGAACAGGCCGATATTGAAAAAAGCACGTTTGTAGGCCGTCAAGGCAGCCAGCATCTCGTTGGCTTTGGGCCGGGTCATGGAAAGGTTCCGAGGAAATGGGCCGAAAACCCTGTGGGAGCTGGCTTGCCTGCGATGCATAGGTCGCGGTCTGACTGCCAGACCGTGCCGATGCCATCGCGGGCAAGCCCGGCTCCCACAGGATTGGAGTTCACTGGGGTGAGCGGGAGTTACGCCGCCAGTGCCCAGTCCTGAGCCACATCCAGCACGCCCACCAGGCTGATATCAGCCGCCAGCGGTGCATCGGCGTGAGCCAGGCCAGCCGCAGCCAGCTGGTCGAAGGTCGAATCGGTGCTCAGGCCAAACCCGCTCAGCAGGTTGTTGAGCACGCCTTCCAGACCCGATACGTCACCTTTCATCAGGCCGTAGATCACGTCCTGAACAGCGTTGCCCGCACGGCCGGCATCGCTGGCGGCAGACAGGTCGAGGCCGTTGAAGGAGACGGTGTAGTCGCCCAGGCCAAACGCGCTGCCCGAACCGCCAGTCAGCACTTCACCCAGACTCACGCTGTCCAGTTCACCCCACAGGTAGTGGTTCATGTTGTCGCCAGCAGAGACTTTAGGGTCATACACATAATGCAGGCCATTGTTGGTATCGCTTCCTGCGATAAAGGCGTAGTCCGATTTATTGGCACCATGCGTCGCATACTGCTCACCATCTTGAGCGCTAACACCACTGTTGAAACCACCGGTATTACTTAGACCGTGACCCGCAGTTTTAAAACCTTGAGCCCAGTCGCTGAGTACGTCACCAATCGAATCAGAACCAATAAACGAGCTGTAGTTAATCGAAATAGTCATGACTTGAGTTTCTTCCTTAGATAGTTTCAGTGAAGTGGCGCACAGCGATGCACGCCTTTGCTCACAACGAGCAATCTTTTATATAACGAAGCAAACAGTCCGTTATTTAGAATTTATATTCGAGCATGCCGCTCAATGTCCGACCGCGCGCCATGCTCAAGTTGCTGGCATCTCCCATGGCCACAAAGTAGGCTTCGTCGGTAGCGTTCTCTAACGACAAGGTAATATTCAACGTGTTCGTCGGCCAGTAACTTGCATACAGGTCGTACACGCTGTATTTAGGCCAGAGTGCTTGCTCTATACCGTTGTAACTCCACTCATTCAGGCTCGCGTCATTACCAGGGCTGTAGCGCAAGCGTATCCCAGTGTCCAGGCGCCGCTCAAGAAAACGAGCTCCGACCGTTAGAGACCCTCGATCTGCGGGTATATGCGCCGCATTACCCATGATAGCCCCGCAAGTGATTGCGTTGTTTCTGTCAGGGTCATCGAGCCATTCAGAGACTCGAGTATTGGTGTAGCCAATCGTGCCATTAGGCCGGGTATAGGGCACTTTGATTATCTTAATAACCTCACCCCTTTTTTTGGCCCCACCCATATAGAATTCATTTGAGCAAAAGTCATTACTGCCAATCATATGCGTATAACTCAGATTGGTATACAACCGCCCCATGTCGTAGTTCAACTGATATTCGACACCTCGAAAACGGGTCTCAGCCAGGTTATTCACATATGCCGAACGACCCGGCGTGGAAATTTCGTCCGAACCTGGTAGAGAGACGCCATAATTTAAAAACGAGAAGTTCTTGATGTTGTTATCAAAGTAAGCAACTTTCACCCCGAGCCGATCATTATTAAAGAACAGGGATTCTTTAAAGATATTTAACCCGAACTCCCATTCCTGGTTTTCCTCAGCTTTCAGGTATGGATTGGGGTAAACCCGCTCCGGCGCATTCCCCCCATGGGGCCGCCCGGTCATAAACACCTCAGTCACCGCCGGCGGGCGCCAGCCCTGACCCCACCGCCCATAAAACTGCAACCAGTCAACTCCGGGTTTTACCCCTATACCAAACGTCGGAGAAAACTTGCCTTCTTCACGATCGGAATCATAGAAATAAACATTTCTTACAGAACTCCCCGATGTCATCACCTCGCCACCATTCTCCCCTGGAGTGACTGGCGCTTGCCATAAGCTCATGCCTGTCTTGCCTTCCAGACGATAGCGGTCATAACGCAACCCGGCATCCAGCGTCAGCCAATAGCTGTACTGGTAGTGCAGGTTATTGAACAGGCTGGCCATGGTACGTTTACCTTCCGGGTCAGCACCCTCAACCCAGGGCAGATCGGTCTCATTCTCTGCAGGCACCAGATTGTTCTTGGACTTAAAGATGTCCTGATAACTCTCCAGGCCATAGTTCCAGCTCAGTTGCCCGTAGTTGTTGAAGTCAAACCGGGACGTGTTTTCTACCTGAAAGCCCCATGTACTGGTGCGAAACTCATCTTCGTAACCATCAAATGCATTACCACTATCAGCCGACGCTTTGTGGGGGGCATTACGTCGATCAAGCTGCGTATTGACGTAATAAAGTTTACTTTTGAAGTCGATCAGCTCGTTATCCGGGTTGTAGCTGTAGTCCAGCGCCAGGTTGCCGGTATTGATATTGCTTTTACCGGTACGAACATAGTCATAACCATCCTTCGTCGCATTGAGGTTGGTCCATGCGTCAGCGCTATCGCTGTCGGTTTCCAGGTAAGTGAACTGCGCTCGCTGGTCGTTGGGCAGGTTCAGCCCGAACTTGACCATCTGCGAACGGGTCACACTGCCGGTATCGCCTACTTCACTGGACAGCCAGTCTTTCCAGGCTTCGCGATATTTGTTCTTGCTGAGAATATTTACGCCCAGGTTATCGGCGTTTTGCCGACCGGTACGGTAGTCACCAAAATGGCGTTCGCTATAAGCGACCAGGACATCGCCAAGATCATTGCCAAATGCGAAGACGCCACCGCCATTGAAATAGGTGCCGTTACCCAGTTTACCGATACCGCTGCCGGCCCGGATGCGCCCGCCGTACTCTTTGCCATCTTCCAGGAACTCACTGGCTTGCAGGGTATTAAAGCTGGCAATGCCCCCCAATACGCCCGCACCGCCCATGCCGGACTGGGCGCCTTTGTCGATTTCAACGCTGGAGACCATCTCCGGATCGATCAGCATTACGCCATTGCGTTGCTGGTGGCCGTTGACGTTGAAGTTCTGGCGCATGCCGTCAACGTTCATGTTGACCCGGCCATAGTCCTGAATCCCGCGGATGTTGACCGACAGGCCCTGGTCACGCTGGTTGACGGCGGTGTACACGCCCGCGGTTTCTTCAAGCATGTCAGCGGCGTGACGGGGGGCGCGCTTGTTGATTTGCTCGCGGGTAATGACAGCGACGGAGGATGGCGTCTGGTACACCCAATCCGCCGTATTACCCTCACTGGCCGTCACCGAGGTAGTGCCCAGGGCCAGGGCGCCGTTGTGTTCGCCGCTGACGCGGGTCAGGGTGATCTGGCGTTCGCCGGTAAAGCGATACTCCACCGGGTTGTTGCCCAGCAAGCGCGCCAGGCCTTCCTGTACGCCAAGGTCGCCATTCAGCGCTACGGAGCTCAGGCCGCGCAACATCTGGCTGTCAAACAGCACTTGCAGGCCGGCTTGCTCGGCAAATATCAGTACGGCCTTGTCCAGCGGCTGGGCCGGGATGTGGAAGGCAATAAATTCTTGCTGAACGGCGCTGCTGATCTTATTTGCGGCCTGCACCGGCATTTGCGTCGCCAACAGGGCGACAATCCCGACATGAACTGCAAAGGCTAACCGGCTTGCGGACTGCACCCCTTTGCGCTGAATACCCATCATTTTTATTTTCCCCAGGCTTACGAGCTGCTTTGCGAATGAATCTCAATAGCAAGACGTAAGATGGAGGAAAAGTCAGTAAAGGTTTTTGCGATTAATTTTCAAAAAGTGCTGGAGAGCTTTGTGGTGGCTCAATACAGCAGGCTTACGCCCGCCAGTTCGACGCGCTGCACCTGCAACTCCTGGGTGAGGGTGTGCAGGGCGCTGTCGAGCATTTCGAGGCGGAATACGCCGCTGACCTGTCGACTGGCCAGGGCCGGATTGGCCAAGATGATCTGGCCGGGGCGATAGCGGTTGAGCTGTTCGATCACATGGCCCAGTGGCTGGCGGTCAAACACCAGCACGCCACGGCGCCAGCTGGTGGCCGCGCTCAAATCAAAACCGGGCAGTTTTTCTACACCCTGCGCCGCGCTGTAGCGGGCGCTCTGCCCCTCTTCCAGGGTTTGCTGCGCCGCGCCTTGAGCCGGTGGCGCCTGCAGGCTGACCTCGACACTGTGTTGCAGCACGCCGACCCAGGCCTGATCGCGGCTTTCGCGGCCCACTACAAATTGCGTGCCCAGCGCCCGGGTGCGACCGCCCGCGCTTTGCACCACAAATGGTCGTGTTTCAGCTTCGCCCATCGGGGCGACATCAAACACCGCCGAACCTGCCAGCAGGCTGATGCGCCGCTCGCCGCTGTCGTAGTCGATGCTGATGGCACTGGAGGCATCCAGCTGCACCGAACTGCCGTCATCGAGCTGAACCGTGCGGATTTCTCCCGCACCTGTGCGGTAGTCGGCCTGCATCTGTATCAGCAACGTCGGGCCGCTAAACCAGCCGACAGCCAGCACCAACGACAGCACTGCTGCACGCCCGGCCCAGCGCAACGGCCGTCGACGGCGGGTAACCGGCGCGGGCCGGGCTTCTGCTGGTCGCTGGCGATGGGCTACAGGCCGCGGCTCAAGTGCCAAATACCCCAGCGCGGCCCAGGTCTGCTCGGCAAAGCGCAAGGCCTCTGGATGGCGCTTATCGGCCGCCAGCCACTGCTCCAGTTGCGCCTGCGCCTCCTCGCTCAATGCACCCGCGTGCAGACGCACCGCCCACTCGGCGGCCGCTTCAGTAATGCTCTGCTGTTCGGGGCCTTGGCTCATCAGGTGTGAATCTCTATTTCTCGTTATATATAAGCAGTGACGTCTCGCCGGCTAAAACTCAGTAAGCCGTTCATCTACATAGTTGAAAGTTTTTTCTAGGGCTCTTGTAGGCGCTGCATGACGTAAGCCAAGGCTTTCGACAGATGCTTCTGCACTGAGCTGTCGGAAATTTCAAGATGGCGGGCAACCTGGGCGTGGGTCATGCCCTCGATGCGGTTGAGACGGAAGATTTCCTGGGTGCGTTCGGGCAATTCGGACAATGCCTGCTTTAGAGCCCTGCGCTGTTGTTCAGCCATCGCCTGGGCCTCCAGCCCTGCCATTTCGTCTTCGATTTCAGCCAGGGCTTCGTGGGTGACCGAGTCGGTCTTGCGCCGGGTTTCCTGACGGATATGATCGACCAGCAAGTTGCCGGCAATGCGGTACAGATAACCGGGGGAGTTGTCGATTTGCTCCTTGCGGCCACGCTCGGCCATGCGCAGAAAACTTTCCTGCACCAGGTCCGCGGCCAGCTGTGGGTCTCGCACCTTGCGCGCCAGATACCCGCGCAGGGTACTGGCATGCTTGAGGAACAAGCCCTTGAGATCCGTATCCAACAAACCGACTCCCTGAGCATGAAGGAAAGGGGCCGCTATCTTACTTTTTGTCGAGAATGATTTTCAATTGGTATTAGCCAATACGTAGCGCAATTGGACAAATCAATGGGTGGTGCACCGACTATGTAGCCGCTGCCGCAGGCTGCGTCCGGTTGCGCAGCAACCGCAAACCCCGGCAATCGAGTTGAAATGACACACCGCAGTGTCTGATTTCACGACTGCTGCGCAGCCGAACGCAGCCTGCGGCAGCTGCTACAAGTGTGCGTGTTGGTCACGCCTGCAAATAGCGCAACACGGCATCGCACATCATGTCGCGCTGACGCTGCTTGACCTGCAGATCGGAAAAGTCGACCTGGAAAATTTCACCCAGGGTGTAGCGATTCGATACGCGGTAAAAACAGAATGAGCTGACCAGCAAATGCACGTCCAGCGGGTTGAGCCCGGTGCGGAAGACCCGTTGTTCAACGCCACGCTGCAGGATGTTTTCAAGGGCCTGCACGATCGTGTCGTTCATGGCCTTGATGCCTTCCGAACGCTTGATGTATTCACCCTTGTGGATATTTTCGATGCTGACGATGCGCACAAAATCCGCGTTCATGTCGTGGTGATCGAAGGTGAACTCCACCAGCCGCCGAATCGCCTCCACCGGCTCAAGCTGATCCAGATTCAGGCAACTCTCGATGCTGCGAATTTCGCCGTAGAGCTTCTCCAGCACCTCGACGTAGAGCTGCTCCTTGCTGGTGAAGTAGTAATAGATCATGCGCTTGGAGGTTTTGGTGCGCTCGGCAATCGCGTCCACCCGCGCCCCCGCCAGGCCTTGTTCGACGAACTCGACAATGGCTTCTTGCAGGATGTTTTCCCGCGTCTTCTCGGGGTTGTTCTTGCGGCTTTTACGCGGTTCGACTGCCGGTGCCGTGGCGCCGGTGTCGACTTCTGGAGTCTTGGTCATTTAAGGCTCACGGCCAGGTTGAAGTGCTGGCGATTATGGGGCGCCCTGCCCCATGAAGGAAGTCGCCCTACAACTTTGCCTGACGCGCCGCGCCACTGCGCGACTTGGCCATCGCCGCCAACCGCACCGCAACGTTCGCTGCGCCGTAGCCGGCATAGCCGTTTTTGCGCTGCAGCAGCTCGAAGAAAAACCGCCCTTCAAAGGCTTCGGTGTACACATGAAACAGCTCGCCGCCTTGCGCATCGCGGTCATACAAGACATTGAAATAAGCCAGTTCGCTCAAGAACTCATCATCGAAGTCAAAGCGTGCGGCCAGATCGTCATAGTAGTTAAGCGGGATATCCAGCAGCGGGACGCCCGCCGCCTTGGCGCGGCTGACTTCAGCAAACAGGTCGTCGCATTCGAAGGCAATATGATGCACACCCGAACCGCGATAACTCGACAAGGCATGTGAGATGGCGGTGTTTCTGTTTTCGGAAATGTTCAGCGGCAAGCGAATCGAGCTACAACGGCTACGCAACGCGCGGCTCTTTACCAGACCATAGGGGTCTGGCAGTACCACTTCGTCATCCGCTTCGAAATCCAACAGGCTTTTATAGAACAGCACCCAGCTGTCGAGGCTGTCAGCGGGCAATGCCATCGCCATATGATCGATGCGTTTAAGCCCGCCCTGGGGTGATGGGGCTGACGTGAGGTAGAAGTCAGATTCATACAACGGCTTGCCGGTAGCGTCCTTGTCCACCAGATAGATCAGGCTGCCATCGGGCGCTCGCACTGCCGCCAGTTCCAGCTCATTGGGGCCGACCAGCCCGCGATAGGGCTGCCCCTTGTAGGCCACGGCACGGGCCAGTGCGCTGGCACTGTCTTGCACCCGAATCGCGGTGGCACATAACGAAGGGCCGTGGGCCTCAAAAAAGTTATGGGCAAACGAATAAGGTTCGGCGTTTAAGATCAGGTTGATATCACCCTGGCGCAGCAAGCTCACATTTTTTGAGCGATGCTGCCCGGCCTTGCTGAAACCCAGACGCTCGAGCCAGTGGGTCAGTTGCGCGCCCTGGCTTTCATCCACGGCAAATTCGAGAAACTCGATGCCGTCGTACGGGCTGGCGGCAGGTGGCGCAAACAGCGGCTGCAAAGTCGCGGCCGGGGTATTTTGCAGGGCAAGCCGTTCGCGGGTCTTCTCTTCCAGATACAACAGTGAACGCAGGCCGTCAGCGGCATTGGCGCGCGGCGGCGCAGCGCGGAATCCGTCGTTGAAAATCTCCAGCGACAGCGGCCCGGTATAGCCACTTTGTATGATCGGTGCCAGGAAGCCCGGCAGATCGAACTCGCCCTGCCCCGGGAAACAGCGGAAATGACGGCTCCATTCCAGTACATCCATCGCCAGAATCGGCGCATCGGCCATCTGCACAAAGAAGATCTTGTCGCCGGGAATCTGCGCAATGGCGCTCGGGTCGCCCTTGAGTGACAGGGTGTGGAAACTGTCGAGCAACACCCCGAGGTTGGGGTGATCGACCTCGCGCACCAGGTCCCAAACCTGTTGCCAGGTGTTTACGTGACGGCCCCATGCCAGCGCTTCGTAGCCAATGCGCAGGTTGCGTACCCCGGCGCGCTCGGCCAGCAGGCTCAGGTCATCGAGCAGAATCTGCCGGTCGCCCACCGAGTCCGCTGCGGCATTGCTGCACACCAGCACCAGGTCGGTGCCCAGCTCCTGCATCAGGTCAAACTTGCGTTCGGCGCGGTCCAGATTGCGGGCAAGACGGTCGCGACGGCAACCTTCAAAATCACGAAACGGCTGGAACAGGCTGATTTCCAGCCCCAGATCGGTGCATATCTGCCGCACTTCACGGGGGCTGCCGTCGTAATACAGCAGGTCATTTTCAAAGATTTCGACCCCGTCAAAACCTGCCGCCGCAATGGCGTCGAGCTTCTCCGGCAGGGTGCCGCTCAAGGAAACCGTGGCGATCGAACGCTTCATTTATAACTCCCAGGATTGGCGCAGCCTGCAGGCGACGGCATTTCTTAATGGCTTGATTATTAAGGGCGCCCTATTATTGAGCAACCAATCTGTACCAACCGGTTAGTTTTGCGTGCGATTATCGAACAATATGGCCTATCTTGAATTGACGACTTTTTGTCCACTCGCCACCATCAAGCCCGTACTCCTTGCGTCACTTGTTGTGCAACACCACATAAAAATTCCAAGAAACGGGTAAACATCCATGGTCCCTTCTCCGACTGCACGCACCACTTCTGCCCACGCTCCAGGCGCAGGAATCGGTGACAAGATTCGCGGCACCCTGGCGACTGGCAAAACCCGTTGGGGCATGCTCGCACTGGTGTTCTTCGCTACCACCCTCAACTTTATCGACCGTGCCGCCCTGGGCGTGATGCAACCGATCCTGGCCAAGGAAATGAGCTGGACGGCGATGGACTACGCCAACATCAACTTCTGGTTTCAGGTGGGCTACGCCATCGGCTTCGTGCTGCAAGGCCGCCTGATCGACCGGGTCGGGGTCAAGCGTGTGTTCTTCTGCGCCGTATTGCTCTGGAGCCTGGCCACCGGCGCGCACGGCCTGGCCACTTCGGCGGTGGGCTTTATGATCTGCCGCTTTATCCTCGGCATCACCGAAGCAGCCAATTACCCGGCCTGCGTAAAAACCACGCGCCTGTGGTTCCCGGCCAGCGAGCGCGCCGTGGCCAGCGGCATCTTCAACGCCGGCACCAACGTGGGCGCCATGTTCACGCCAATGATGTTGCCTCTGGTACTGCATGTGTGGGGCTGGCAGGCGGCCTTTTTGTGCATGGCGGCACTGGGCGGTATCTGGCTGATCTTCTGGGGTTTGAAGTACTACAACCCGGAAGAGCACCCGACCGTAAGCAAGGCAGAACTGGACTATATCCAGCAAGAGAAAGAGCCTGAGCAAACCACTGTCTCGTTCGGCACCATCCTCAAGATGCGCGGCACCTGGGCCTTCGCCTTGTCCTACGCCATGACGGCACCGGTATTCTGGTTCTATCTGTACTGGCTGCCGCCGTTCCTGAATCAGCAATACAACCTGGGCATCAGCGTGACGCAAATGGGTATCCCGCTGATCATCATCTACATCACCGCCGACTTCGGCAGCGTGGGCGGCGGGATCCTGTCTTCAGTACTGATCAAGCGCGGCATGGCGGCGGTCAAGGCGCGCCTGGTGTCGATGCTGTTGTGTGCCATCAGCATCATCGGCGTGGTCATGGCCGCTGGCTCCAGCCAGCTGTGGGTCGCCGTAGGCGCCATCGCCCTGGCCCTGGGTGCGCACCAGGCCTGGACGGCCAACGTGTGGAGCATGGTAATGGACTACACGCCCAAGCACATGATGGGCACCGTGTTCGGCTTTGGCGGCATGTGCGCCGCAATCGGCGGGATGTTTATGACCCAGTTCGTAGGCTATGTGCTGACCGTCACCAACAATAACTACACCTTGCTGTTCACCATGATTCCAGCGATGTACTTCATTGCGTTAGTGTGGATGTACTTCATGGCACCGCGAAAAATCCCACAGGTTTAACGCATAGAACAACGAGGTATTCGATGACATTACCCACACCCCTTTCAGGGGTGAACCAACCCTTGAAGGGCATCTTGCTGATTGTGACAGCCACAGCGCTGTTCTCCAGCCACGATGCGCTGTCCAAGTACCTCAGTGGTTTTTACCCGGTGGTGATGGTGGTGTGGGCACGTTACCTGGTGCACACCGTACTGATGGCGGGGATCTTTCTGCCACAGTCGGGCTTGCGTGTATTGCGCAGCAAGCGGCCTTTGCTTCAGGTGTTGCGGGCTATCTGCCTGCTGGGCTCGGGGCTGTTTTTCACCTACGGCTTGCTGTTTATCCCCCTGGCTGAAAATACCGCGGTCAACTTTCTGGCACCGCTGCTGGTGGCGGCCTTGTCCGGGCCGTTGCTGGGCGAGACGGTGACGCGCGGGCAATGGCTGGCCGTGGTGTGCGGGTTTATCGGGGTGGTGATCATCATCCACCCGGGCGGCGAACTGTTTACCCCTGCGGTGTTATTACCGATGGCAGCGGCGCTGTGCTTTAGCTGTTATCAAATCCTCACGCGCAAACTCAGCGCCTACGACAGCCCCACCACCAGCAACTTTTTTGCCGGGTTGTTCAATGTGCTGGTGATGAGTGCGCTGGTGCCTTTTTTCTGGCAAACGCCAACCCTGACCCACGGCCTGCAGATGCTGGCATTGGGCAGCCTGGGCATGACCGCACACTTGCTGCTGACCCAATCATTTCGCGTTGCCGCGCCGGCATTGCTGGCGCCGTTCAGCTACTGCCAGATCGTGTTTTCGGGGATATTGGGCTGGTTGCTTTTTGACCACACACCGGATCTGGCCAGCCGTGTTGGCATTGCGATTATCTGTGCCAGCGGGTTGGCGGCGGCGTGGCAGCAAAGACGCGGGCGCACATAACTCCCGTAGCAGCTGCCGAAGGAACGAGGCTGCGTTCGATTGCGCAGCAATCGTAAAAACCTGAGCCCCCGATACTTCTGCAAAATCGGGTGCTCAGGTTTTACGACGACTCCGTCGCCGAACGCAGCCTCGTTCCTTCGGCAGCTGCTACAGATTTTGCATTTGCCTCATATCCTTTTAAAAGTCGAAGAACACTGTCTCGCCTTCGCCCTGAATGCGGATGTCAAACCGATAGGCCGTTTTGCCATTTACTTCGCAACGCTGGGCGATCAGGGTTTCACGCCGTTGCGGCTGTTCGATCAGGTTGAGCACCGGGCATTTTGCATTGGCTTCTGGCTCATCGCTGAAATACAGCCGCGTTTGCAAATGGATGTTGATACCCCGGGCAAACAGCGACACGTTGATATGCGGCGCCATTGGCACGCCAGCTGCGTTGTTCACCACGCCCGGCTTGATCGTATTGAGTGTCCACTCACCCGCATCGAAGGTGGTGGCGGTGCGGCCAAAGCTGTTAAAAGCTTTTTCCGAGTCGAAATTTTCGTCATAGACCCCTTTATGGTCGGCTTGCCACAGTTCCAGAAACGAGTCGCGCACCAAGTGGCCATTACCGTCGTAGACATTGCCAAACAGCAGGATGTGCTCACCCGCAGCATCGGGCCTGGCCATTTCGCTCCAAATTTCCTCTGGACGCGACGGATTGCCGGCCGCAGCCAGCGCCAGGCCGATATGCACATAGGGGCCAGCAGTTTGCGATGGGGTTTCCGGTAGCAGTTCGATAGGCATGACGGGCTCCTCAGCAGTTTTCGAAGTGGGTCTGGCGCTGACCGCGCAGCACAATGTCAAAACGATAGGCCAGACAATCCATCGGATTGGCCGCGCCCATGTCCAACCGGGCAATCAGGCTCTGCACGGCATCGGCGTTGGTAATCGATTTGACGATCGGGCACATGGGGATCATCGGATCACCTTCGAAGTACAGCTGGGTAATCAGGCGCGTGGCAATCGAGGGACCACTGATGGAGACGTGGATATGCGCCGGGCGCCAGTCATTAGGCCCGTTACGCCAAGGATAAGGCCCAGGTTTGACGGTGCGAAAGCTGTAATACCCCTCACTGTCAGTCAGGGTTCGGCCCACGCCGCCGAAGTTTGGGTCCAGCGGCGCCAGGTAGCGGTCGTTCTTGTGACGATAACGACCGCCTGCGTTGGCCTGCCAGATTTCCACCAAGGTATGAGGAATCGGCTTGCCGTATTGATCGCGTACGCGACCTGCCAGGATGATCCGCTCGCCTATCGGCAAACCGCCATTGTTGAAATTAAGCAGCAGGTCGTTGTCGAACTTGCCGAACTTCAAGTGGGAAAAGTCAGGCCCGCTGGTTTCGCTGACCGATTGCGGAATACTCACCAGCGCCTGGCGCGGGGACCGGGCAATGGAGGTCTTGTAGTCGGGGGTCAGGGCTTTGGGGTGCCAGTTGCGGTCACGGATGATAAAGCGCCGGCTGTCTGCATCAGACATGTCGATCTCCTGTTGTTTTTATAAAGGCTGGGAGCCAGTTTTAACCAACAGGGGCGCAACGACTACTGAAAAGCCCAACCCAACACATAACCAAATGGTTATGGATAAATACCTTCGCCGTAAGCCTGACCCAATTCACGCAAAACCTCGACACACCCTTGCGCTGCCACGGACATGGGCACATGGGCATTGCTGCAAATGCCGATCGAACCACCCGGCTCGCGCTGGCCCAGGTCGATCTCTTGCAGCTCGCCACTGGCCAGGTCCAGACGCACGGCATCCAGCGGGGCGATCCACACCGCATCGTTGCGCAGCACATAACGTCGGCTGAGGGTAATGGACAGGGTTTCCAGGCGCTGGCGGGACTGGCTGATGCCGCACTGCACAAACAGGCTGTCGGCGAAGGCGCGAATGGTGGTGTTGGCCAATGGCACAACCAACGGGTAGTGCTCCAGCTGGCTGCGGTCCAGTGGCCCCCGGGTCAGGGGGTGATCTGCGCGCACCACCAAGGTCATGGATTCGCTGTAGAGGTGTTCAAAATTCATACCCTGAATTTCCGGGCTGTCGGTCATGCGCCCCACTACCAAATCCACATCACCTACACGCAACTGCGATAACAGATAGGCGCTAGGCCCGGTCACCACGCTCACCACCAACGACGAATGCCGGGCATGCAGACGCTGCACCAACTCGGGTATCAGCAGGCTTTCGACGGTGGACAACACCCCCAGCCGCACTGTGCCGCCCACGTATTCGCCGCCGCGCAGGGCATTCACGCCTTCACGCAAGGCCTGCACCGAAGGTGTCGCATAACGCAGAAATGCCACCCCGGCCTCGGTCAGGGTGACCCCGCTTTTACTGCGCACAAACAGGCTGACCGTCAACAGCGCCTCAAGCTCCTTGAGGGTTTTCGACATCGCCGGCTGGCTGACCGCCAGCACATCCGCCGCCCGCGCCAGACTGCCCTGGCGCGCCATCTCCAGAAAGCACACGAGGTGACGGTACTTGATACGGGTATCGATATTCACAGGGCTAACAACTCCGGGGCGGGGTCACGCATCATCAACGGGAACGTTCTGCAGATAAAACTCGTGCAGCTTGGCTTGCAATAACTTCTTGTCCGGCAGCCTGGTCTGATACTCAGCGATCAAAGCGGGAGACAGGGAACGGTTAAGCGCGTATTCAACCACTTCATTGTCTTTGCTGGCACACAGTAAAACACCGATTGCCGGGTTTTCGTGAGCCTTGCGGTGGCCCTGATCCAGGGCTTCGAGGTAGAAGTTGAGCTTGCCCAGGTGTTCGGGTTCGAAGCGCGTCACCTTCAGTTCGATCGCCAGCAGGCAATTGAGGCTGCGGTGAAAAAACAGCAGATCCAATGCAAAGTCCTGCCCGCCAACCTGGATCGGATACTCAGAACCCACATAGCAAAAATCACTGCCAAGCTCGGTCAGGAAGCGGCCAAGATGTTTAATCAGTCCCTGGTGAAGGTCGGACTCTGAATGATCGTTGGTCAACCCCAGGAACTCAAAAAAATACATATCCCTGAGGTACTGGGTCGCCAGTGGATGAATTTCTCTCAACGCTGTCGATACTTTTGCAGGTACGAGCTGGGTTCGCACAAACAGATGGTTATCCATCTGTCGTGCAACCTCGCGGACTGACCAGCGTTGCTCAACCGCTTTGCGCAAATAAAAAGCGCGCTCATCAGGGTGTTTTGCGCGAGTCAAAATGTGCAGATTCGATGACCATGGCAATTCTCTCAACAGTGTTGAGAGATGTGGCTCACTTCGATAAGCCTCGAAAAATTGCCGCATTCTCCAGATATTCTGCGAAGAAAACCCTCTGATACCGGGCTGTGTACGCTGAATGTAAGTGGCCAGCTCTAGAACCGTCGCTTTGCCCCAGCCAGCACTCGCAGTTTTCTGGCTTACGTATTGGCCAACTTGCCAGTACAACTCGATAAGCGCTGTGTTAATGGCTCTGGCTGTGTACTGGCGGGCCTGGTCAATCAGTTGCACTACCTCAAAAAATGATGAGTCCTGGGCTACCACTGCAGTTGGGCCAGATTGTTTTTTTGTCATGCCGAGCTCCGAACAAGATGCTGAGAAACCCAACGATATCTCCCGCCCTCTAGCTCGTAAGTCAGCCCCAGCCCACAAAAAGCCGATACGTTCTGTAGCCCTAAACAGCAAACCCTAACCCCCAGTGCCATACTCCCTCCCCAAATCAAGAAGCATCTGACAGCCGGGCTGGCGTGGCCTCGACTCAGCAACAACACTTTTGACCATGACTTATCAGAGGATTACCCCATGCTTTGGAAAAAAGGCCGACGTAGCGATAACGTCGAAGACGTCCGCGATCAAAGCACTGGCGGTGGCGGCGGTATGCGGATTGGCGGCGGCAAAGGGCTGAGTTTGATGGCCGTGGTGGTGATTGTCGGCATCGGTTTGTTAACCGGGCAGGACCCCATGCAGATTCTCGGACAGTTAAGCGGCCAGCTCACCGATCAATCTTCCCCCCAAGTTACCCAGCCCGCTGGTCGCGCACCGGCGGCCAATGACGAGCAGGCCGATTTTGTGCGGGCGATACTGGGCGACACCGAAGACACCTGGCGCCAAGTGTTTCAGCAAGCCGGGCGTAGCTATAAAGACCCGACCCTGGTGCTGTTTCGTGGCCAGATCAATTCGGCCTGCGGCTTTGCAACAGCTGCCAGCGGGCCGTTTTATTGCCCGGCCGACCAAAAGGTCTATCTGGATATGAGTTTCTTCCAGGAAATGGCTCAGCGCTTCAAGGCTGCTGGCGATTTTGCCCAGGCCTATGTAATCGCCCATGAGGTTGGCCATCATGTGCAGACCTTACTGGGTGTGTCGTCGAAAATGCAGATGGCCCGCCAACAGGGCAAGCGCATGGAAGGCGATGGCGGCTTGCTGGTGCGTCAGGAGTTGCAGGCCGACTGCCTGGCCGGGGTGTGGGCCAACCTGGCGCAAAAACGTCACAATTGGCTGGAAGCAGGCGATATAGAATCGGCCTTGAACGCCGCCAACGCCATTGGCGACGATCGCCTGCAACAGCAAAACCAGGGCCGTGTGATGCCGGACTCCTTTACCCACGGCACTTCTGCGCAGCGGGTCAAGTGGTTCAAGACCGGCTTTGCCCAGGGCAATATCAATCAGTGCGACACCTTCTCGGCAGCGAAACTGTAAATGGTGATACGTCCACTTGCGTCGATCCTGGGCCTGTTGCTGACGTGCTCGACTGCTCAAGCAGCGGAGCACGGGGTTAAAGAACTGAGTCCCGATCATCTGACCATCGGCCCCGGTGAGTTGAGTGTCGGGATCAGTCAGCAATGGCAACAACCGCTGCCGCAGGTGCAGCGCGCATTGATTGTGATTCATGGCCGCCTGCGCAATGCCCAGACCTACCTGCATAGCGCCGAGCAGGCTGCGATCCAGGCCGGGCAGTTATCCACAACCCTGATCGTCGCGCCACAGTTTCTCAATGACACGGATGGCTCGCGCCACGCCCTGCCCGACGCCGTATTGCGCTGGCACGCCAATGACTGGATGGCGGGTGATCCGGCGCTGGGCCCGGCGCCGCTGAGTTCCTACGCAGCACTGGATAAAATCCTTGAGCGGCTCGATGACCGCAAGCGCTTCCCGGCCTTGCGCGAGGTGGTGATTGCCGGGCACTCCGGGGGCGCCCAGGTGGTGCAGCGCTATGCCCTGACCACTCAAGCCGACAAGACCTTGCAGGCAGACGGGATCAAGGTGCGCTATGTGATTGCCAACCCTTCGTCTTATGCCTACTTCAATGCCCAGCGGCCGATTCCAACTTTTGATGCAGCGAACTGCCCGGGCTTCAATACCTGGAAGTACGGGCTTAAGGAGCTTCCTGCCTACGCTCAAGGGGAAAAACACCGACAGTTGGAGCAGGCTTATATCGAGCGTGACATCACCTATCTATTAGGAGCCAAGGACACCGACCCCAATCACCCGGCGCTGGATAAAAGTTGTGAGGCCGAGGCACAGGGGGCGTTCAGGCTGGAACGGGGCAAGAACTACTTTGAGTATTTGACCCAGCGCCATCCGCAGGGCCTCAACCAGCGACTGGTTGAGGTGCCCGGAGTCGGGCACAACGGCGAGCAGATGTTTACTTCGCCTGAGGGGCAGAAGGCGCTGTTTGGCGAGTAAGAGCACCCTGTGTAGCAGTTGCCGAAGGAACGAGGCTGCTTTCGATTGCAAAGCGATCGTGAAGTCTGAGTGCACGGTTTAACTGACTCACCGCGCTGCCTGGATTTACGACGGCTTCGCCGTCGAACGCAGCCTCGTTCCTTCGGCAGCTGCTACAAGTGTTTCGTTAACCGAGCAACTGCCGCAGCTCGTAACAGTCTTTGGCGTGCCAGTCGGTCAGCTCCGGCCACGGGTTTTCAGGCACGTTGACCAGTACGGTCTGGCTGCCGGCGGCGCGGCCACAGGCCAGGTCAAAGTAGTAATCCCCCACCATCACCATCTTCGCCGCCGCCACGTCCCAGGCCCGTGCCAGTTGCAGCAGGCCGTCCGGGTCGGGTTTGTGCGCAGCGTTGTCACGGCCCAGTACATCCTCGGGGGCAAAGCATTCACCCAGGCCGATGGCCTTGAGGGTGATATGGGCCAGTTCCTGGGCATTGCGGGTCAGAATGCCCAGGCGACAGCCTCGGGCCGCCAGGTCGCGCACCAGCTCAACCGCACCCGGCGCGGCGGTGGAGGCCTGCGCCAGTTCGCGTTCATGCTCCAGCAGCCAGGCATGCTTGGCCGCCGCCACTTCGGCGGGCAGGCCGTTGAGGTGGGTGAGGATGTCGGCATCTGCCGGGATTTCCAGCTCACGGCGGATCAGGGCAAAATCATGCACGGCAACAGTCAGGGTGCCGTCCATGTCAAAAACCCAGTGCTTGACGTCCTTGAGTGTCATGCCCAGTCCTTGCGATGGCGAATCAACCCTTCCTGCGTGACAGACGCAACCAGCTGGCCAGCGCGGTTGTAGACACTGCCACGGGAGAACCCGCGCGAGTTGCCTGCCCACGGGCTGTCCATCGCATAAAGCAACCAGTCATCGGCACGCAGGTCGGCATGGAACCACAGTGCGTGGTCCAGGCTGGCGACCTGCATGTCCTTTTGCCATACGCCTTTGCCGTGGGGCAGCAACGAGGTGGTCAGCAAGCCAAAGTCCGAGGCATAGGCCAGCAGGTATTTATGCAGCGCCGGGGTGTCAGGCAAGCTGCCATCGGCACGAAACCACACATATTTGATCGGATCAGTGACCTTGGGGTTGAACGGGTCTTCGCCTATTACCGGACGAAACTCGATGGGCTTGGCGCAGAGCAGTTTTTCCCGCATAGACTCGGGGATCAGGTCCGCACGCTGGCGGATCATGTCCAGTTCCGAAGGCAGATTCTCAGGGCCTACAACGTCAGGCATGGTCGTCTGATGTTCAAAACCGCCTTCGTCGTACTGAAACGAAGCGCTGCTGGTAAAAATCGGCTGACCCTTCTGGATTGCGGTTACCCGCCGCGTGCTGAAGCTGCCGCCGTCCCGCACGCGGTCGACCTGATACACCACCGGCAGGCTTGCATCGCCCGGGCGCAAAAAATAGCCGTGCATGGAATGCACATGGCGGGCGTCTTCAACCGTCTGGCTCATGGCCGACAGCGATTGACCGAGCACCTGACCGCCGAACAACTGGCGAAAGCCCAAGTCCTGACTGCTGCCGCGAAAGAGGTTCTCTTCGATCGGTTCCAGGGTCAGCAAATTGACCAGATCATCCAACACTTGGCTCATTCAGATTCTCCTCACACAGAGCATTACCGTCGTAATCTTCGTTACGCAGGTCAAAATTTTTGGCTTGCGCCGTTAAACACACGCCTAGCCGTGCAGGGTTTCCAGCCACTGTGCCCGCGTAATGCGGTACAGCACATGGGGCCTGAGCGGGTCATCCGCGCCCAGTAAGGGATGGTCAAAATCACCGTCCACATCGTGCTGCATGCCAATGGCCTGCATGACTTTCTGCGAGGGCAGGTTCAGTCGGCTGGTAAACGACACCACCTGATCCAGCGCCAGGCGATCAAAAGCACAACGCAGCGCTGCCCAGGCCGCCTCACTGGCGTAACCAAGGCCCCAATGCTCAGGCGCGAGGCGCCAGGCAATTTCAACGGCCGGGGTAAACGGCGCCTCGAATGACACATTCATCAGCCCGGTAAAACCGATAAAGGCACCGGTGTCCTTGCGCTCCAGTGCCCACACCCCGTAGCCATATTCGGCAAAGTGACCACGAATCCGGCCAATTAGCGCAGCGCTTTCGAGGCGGCTCAGGGGCGCGGGGAAATAGCGCATCACCTGGGGGTCGGCGCACATGGCAGCGAACTCGGGCAAGTCTGTGTCACGCCAGGGGCGCAAGTGCAAACGGGCACTTTCGAGTTCTTTGATCTGCTCCATCGGTTCTCTCCGATTTGTTACCGGGCTTTGCGTATGTCAGCAGTGTACAGCGCTGTTAATATCCAGCGCTCGTTACGACGCGAAAATCCCTATGCCTGTACCGCTGATTTACCACGATGACTACAGCCCAGTGTTCCCGGCGGATCACCGATTTCCGATGGACAAGTTCCGTCTGCTGCGTGACCACCTGGTCGAGTCCGGGCTGACCCAGGATGCCCGGTTGCTGCGCCCCGAGCTGTGCCCTGTGGATATCCTCGCCCTGGCCCATGACCCGGCCTATATCGAACGCTACATGGCCGGCGAACTGGCCCGCGAAGACCAGCGCCGGCTGGGCCTGCCCTGGAGCGAGGCGCTGGCACGGCGCACCGTGCGGGCCGTGGGCGGCTCGCTGCTGGCCGCCGAGCAGGCGCTGGAACACGGCCTGGCCTGCCATCTGGCGGGCGGTACCCACCACGCGCACTACGATCACCCCGCAGGGTTTTGCATCTTCAACGATCTGGCGATCATCAGCCGCTATATGCTAGAAAGCGGCCGGGTAAACCGCGTGCTGATTTTTGACTGCGATGTGCATCAGGGCGACGGTACTGCACGAATTCTTGAACATACGCCGGATGCCATTACCGTTTCCCTGCACTGCGAAAAGAATTTTCCGGCGCGCAAGGCGCAAAGTGACTGGGATATCGGCCTGCCTATGGGTATGGGCGATGGCGAATATTTGCAAGTGGTGGACGAGGCACTCAATTACCTGCTGCCGTTGTATCAGCCAGACCTTGTGTTGTACGACGCCGGGGTCGATGTGCACAAAGACGATGCGCTGGGTTATTTGAAGCTCACCGACGCTGGCGTGGCCGCGCGTGACGAGAGCGTGATGCGCCATTGCCTGGGCCGCGACATACCGGTGGTCGGGGTGATTGGCGGCGGTTACAGCAAGGACCGCAAGGCCCTGGCACGTCGCCACGGGATATTGCATCACAGTGCACAGAAGGTCTGGCTGTCATCGGGGTGTCACTAAGCTGTGATTTTTACCCACAATGCCTGTGGAACTGCCTGTGGATAACCTGAGTGAAAGCGCCTGCAGGCCACAGGGAGTATAGCTCTCAGAGGGCTGTATACTTTTCGTACAGTTATGAAAGCTGTGGGAGCGGGCTTGCTCGCGATGGCCTCTCCAGGGTTTGCCTGACACACCGCAGCGCCTGCATCGCGAGCAAGCCCGCTCCCACAAAGGGCAGATGCGGCCCAGTCAGGTAGAATGCCCGGCCTATTTCGCCGATTTGCAGCCCTGCCATGACTGAACCCTCCACGCTCCCTTCCCGTCACGTCGCCATTATTGGCGGTGGCCCCGCCGGTTTGATGGCAGCCGAAGTGTTGAGTCAGGCTGGGGTGAGGGTCGATCTCTACGATGGCATGCCGTCAGTGGGCCGCAAGTTTTTGCTGGCCGGGGTCGGCGGCATGAATATCACCCATTCCGAAGCCTACCCGGCCTTCCTGTCGCGCTACGCCGAGCGCGCACCGCAGATGGCACCGTTACTGCGCGCCTTCGATGCCGATGCGTTGTGCCAGTGGATTCACGATTTGGGTATCGAAACCTTTGTCGGCAGCTCTGGCCGGGTGTTCCCCACCGATATGAAAGCCGCGCCGCTGCTGCGTGCCTGGCTCAAGCGTTTGCGCGAGTCCGGTGTAGTTATCCACACCCGCCATCGCTGGCTGGGGTGGCAGGCCGATGGCCAGTTGCTGGTGGACAGCCCCGAAGGCCAAAAGCAGCTCAAGCCCGACGCGGTGCTGCTGGCCCTGGGCGGCGGCAGTTGGGCGCGTCTGGGTTCGGACGGTGCCTGGATGCCGTTGCTGGCCGAACGCGGCGTTGAGCTGGCACCGTTACAGCCGAGTAACTGCGGGTTTGATGTAACGGGCTGGAGCGAGGTCCTGCGCAGCAAATTCGCCGGCGCCCCACTGAAAAACATCGCCATTGCCCTGGAGCACGGCATGCCGCGCTTGGGCGAATGCGTGATCACCGCCAGCGGCATTGAGGGGAGTTTGATTTACGCCTGGTCGGCGCCGATTCGCGAGGCGATCAACCAACACGGCCAAGCGACCATCCTGATCGACCTGTTGCCGGGCAAGCCTGTGGATAAAGTCGCGGCCGCATTGGCCAAGCCCCGCGGCTCACGCTCGATGAGCAAGCACCTGCACAGCCAGTTGGGGATTGACGGGGTAAAGGCGGCGCTGCTGCGCGAATTGGCACCCGCCGAATGCTTCAACGACCCGGCGCAATTGGCCAAGGCCATCAAGGCGTTGCCTTTGCAACTGATAAAAGCCCGCCCATTGGACGAAGCCATCAGCAGCGCCGGCGGCGTGCGGTTTGAGGCTGTGGATGAAAACCTGATGCTCAAAGCGTTGCCGGGGGTATTTTGTGCGGGCGAAATGCTGGACTGGGAAGCCCCCACCGGCGGCTACCTGCTCACAGGCTGTTTTGCCAGTGGCCGGGCTGCCGGGTTGGGGGTTTTGAGCTGGTTGCAGGCGCCACGCTGATCAACCTGTGGGAGCGGGCTTGCTCGCGATGCAGGCAACGCTGTCTGGCTGACCCACCGCATGGATGCCATCGCGAGCAAGCCCGCTCCCACAGGTGCCGAGTGTTTACGGCTTGCGCTTGCGCGGGCCGGTGTTGAATACCGGCACTTTACGCACCGGCTTGACCGACGGCTCGGCTGGGGCCGCTTCACCGCTATCCACCCACTTGCCCAGGTTACGCTTGCCGCCACCGCCCGAAGTCTTCGGCTTTTTTGGCTTCTTCGGTTTCTTGATGACCTGACCCGACGCATCGGTCTCGGGCACGCGGTGCTCAGGTTCGAAATCCTGCTCTTCGTGGCGCGGCAATGTCTGACGGGTCAACATCTCGATTGCCGACAGCATATTCACTTCGTCTGCACAGACCAGGGAAATGGCTTCGCCTTTCTGACCGGCACGGCCCGTACGACCAATGCGGTGGATGTAATCTTCGGCCACGATCGGCAGGTCGAAGTTGACCACCAGCGGCAGGTCTTCGATGTCCAGGCCACGGGCAGCCACGTCGGTGGCCACCAGAATCTGCACTTCGCTGGCCTTGAAACGGTCCAGCGCCCGTTGGCGCGTGGCCTGTGGCTTGTCGCCATGAATGCCGTCAGCATTGACCCCCAACGCTTGCAGCTTGCCTACCAGTTCATCGACACCGTTGCGGGTCTTGGCGAACACCAGTACCTGCTTCCAGTGCTGGGTGCGCAGCAAGTGCAAGAACAGCTCGGCCTTGCGCTTTTTGTCGACCGGGATGACCCACTGCTTGACGCTGCTGGCCGCCACGTTGCGCGGGCTGACTTCGATGCTCAGCGGGTTGTCGAGCATCTGCTCGGCCAACAGGCGGATCGCGTCAGAAAAGGTCGCCGAGAACAGCAGGGTCTGGCGCTTTTTCGGCAAGGCACGGTAGATGTCCCGCAGCTCTTCGCTGAAGCCCAGATCGAGCATGCGGTCGGCTTCGTCGAGGATCAGGGTTTGCAGCTGGTTGAACTTGATCGCCTTCTGCCGGTACAGGTCCAGCAGACGACCCGGCGTTGCCACCAGCACATCAACGCCTTTGCGCATTTTCATCATTTGCGGGTTGATGCTGACACCGCCATACACCGCGTAGGTGCTCAACGGCAGGTGTTCGGCGTACTGGCGGATGCTTTCGTGAACCTGTTCGGCCAGTTCGCGGGTCGGCACCAGCACCAGTGCACGCACCGAGTTGCTGGCCACTTTCGGGCCTTCCATGGTCAGCGACTGCAACAACGGCAGGGCGAAACCGCCGGTTTTGCCGGTACCGGTCTGGGCCGCAGCCATCAGGTCGCGGCCAGCCAGTACTGCGGGGATCGCTTGGGCCTGAACCGGAGTTGGGGTCTTGTAGCCGAGCGTCTCAAGGGCGCGCAGCAAGGGTTCGATCAGACCAAGGGTGGCGAATGTCATGGGGATACCGTCGAAAAAGGTCAGCGCGTGGGTGCATAAGTTGCAATGGCGCGCAGTTTACCCTAATTCAGGCCGGTTTCTGCTTGCGCCACTGCGGCAAACCGATCAACACCACGGCGCTGATGATGACCGCCATGGCCAGGCACTCCTCAAAACCGATGCTCTCGCCCGCAAAGGCAATCCCCAGCATGACCGCCACGGCCGGGTTGACGTAGGCATAGCTGGTGGCCGCTGCAGGACGCACGTTTTTAAGCAGGTACATATAGGCGCTGAAGGCGATGATCGAGCCGAAGAACACCAGATACAGCAGTGCGCCCCAGCCTGCTGCGGTGGGCATTTGGGTCATGCGTTCGCCACTGAGCAGGCTGCCAGCCAGCAACACGGCGCCGGCAGTGAGCATTTCCGCAGCACTGGCCATTGGCCCAGCCGGAAGCGGCAAGTGACGGCTCCATACCGAGCCAAAGGCCCAGGCCGCGGCGGCAAAAATCACCATCGCCGCGCCCATCGGACTGGCCTGCAGGTTGGACCCCAGGTTGAGCATACCGATGCCGATAAGCCCCAGGACAATCCCGGCCCATTCCAGGCGGGTGTTGCGGTTGCCCCAGAAGTAGCCGAACAGCAGGGTGAACAACGGCACAGTGGCTACGGCCAGGGCGGCGACGCCAGAGGCAACGCCCGAGTGTTCGGCCAGGGTCACGCCGCCGTTGCCGCACGCGAGCAACAGAAAGCCGATCATGGCCGCCGAACGCCACTGCACGGCAGTGGGTGCCGGTGCACCGCGCCAGCGCATAAAGCCGTACATCAAACTGCCTGCAATCAGAAACCGCACGCCAGCCATCATCAACGGCGGCCAGGACTCAATACCGATGCGGATGGCCAGATAGGTCGAGCCCCAGATGATGTACAGGGCGAAAAAAGCACCGATCAGTTGTAGCGGAAAACGACGTGCGGCAGGCATGAAGGCAGCTCAAGGGCAGAGGCAGGGGACTGGAGAGTTTAGACAGGGAGCCGGGAAATAATAAGTAACAGAATGCACCAAAAGGGGCCGTACACTTTTAACGGAACCGAAAAACACTGTCCAGATTGCAGGCAGGGAACACAAACCCTCGTAGCAGCTGCCGAAGGAACGAGGCTGCGTCCGGCGGCAGAGCCGTCGTGAAATCAGGTTCGCCCGAGTGTCAGGCAGACCTGATGGTCTAGGTTTGCGAGCGCTACGCACTCGGACGCAGCCTCGTTCCTTCGGCAGCTGCTACACGATTTGTTGTCCTCGCAACCGCGTCGCGATGCTTTTAAAACCCGCGATAGCGCTTCAGATGCTCGTTGACCTTCGCTGCCGGGACTTTTTGCAAACCACACAGCAGGTCGTGATTGAGCTCTTTCAACCCATGCTTCTGGCGCAATTGCTCAGCCAGATACGCCGTCAGGTTGGCCGCCATCTCGGCATCGGCCATGGCCCGGTGAGCCTGGCCGGTATGTGGCAAATCGGCAAAAGTGGTCAGGGTGCCCAGCTTGTGGTTGGGCGCCGCCGGCATCAGGCGTCGCGCCAGCAGCAAGGAGCAGGCGAAATTCTGCAAACGGGTGCGCTTGATGCGACCCATTTCGAAATCCCAGAACTTTTGGTCAAACGCGGCATTGTGCGCCAGCAACGGGGTGATGCCGACGAACTCGTTGACCTCATTCATCACCTGCTCGGCCGACGGTGCGGTACGCAGCATGGCGTTGCTGATGCCGGTCAACTGCTCGATAAACCCCGGGACCCGCACACCGGCATTCATCAGGCTTTGGTAACGCTCGACAATGCGCCCGCGCTCCAGAATCACCACGGCAATTTCAGTGGCCCGGCAAGTGCTGCTCGGGGAGATGCCGGTGGTTTCAAAGTCAATTACCGCGATGCGTTCCAAACCTGGTCAATCCTGTAAAAAGTGGGTTACTTGAGCAACAAATTGCCTTCAATCGGCACATAGCGGCTGGCCGCGCGAATCAGTGAGTTGGCGGTCAGGCCGGGCACGCCGTAGGCCACGGTTTCAACTCCGTGCTTGCTGGCAATGCGCTCCAGCAGCAGGTCGAAATCACCGTCGCCCGAGGCCAGCACCACTTCGTCGACATTGGCCGCCGAGTCCATGATGTCGATGGTGATACCCACGTCCCAGTCGCCCTTGGCCGAGCCATCGCTGCGCTGGATATAAGGTTTGAGTTTTACGATAAAACCGAGGTTGCGCAGGATCTGCTGAAACTGCTGCTGCTTGCTGTCACCCCGGTCAATCGCATAGGCATAGGCCTCGACAATTTCGCCGCGCTGGCTGATATCAGCCCACAGGGCGGCGTAATTGAAATGGCAGCCATAGGCCTGGCGAACCGTGTAGTAAAGGTTCTGCACATCCGCGAAGACCGCAATTTTTTTCACCGGTAAACCCCATGGCACCCGGGCAGCGGGCACGCGACTGAAAACAAGGTTGCAGTATGCCAGCCTGCCGGGGGTTTGCGCGGATAAACCGCCCGGCGTGCAATCACCCGCCGGGCGACGGGATCAAACGTAGGAGTCGTCGTCAGAAAAGAAACCGTCATCGTCCAGACCGACGTCTTCAATTCCCGAACCGCTGTTGGCGTATTGCTGGTTGCCACTACCCCAACCACTGTCGCTGGCGGGGGTTGGCTGTTCGATGATTTCTTCAATCACCTGCGGCTGCTGATTGTGGTGGAACAGGCTGCTGATGCCCTGCGCCAGGATCACGCCACCCGCCACCCCCGCCGCCGTCTTGAGGGCTCCGCCAAGAAAGCCGCCGCCCATTGCCGGGGCCGCAGGCGCCGCTTGAGGAGCCGGAGCCGCTTGCGCAGGGGCCGCAGGGCCATCACGCCAGCCACCACTGCCTGGCGGTTGGCTAGGCGCAGCAGCAGGGGCCTGGGCAGGCGCAGAAGCACCGCCACCAAACAGACCGGATAAAAAGCTGCCGCCTGTGGGGGCTGCGGCCTGGGGTGCCTTGGCCTGGGCCAGTTCGGCCTGCAATTGCCTGTTCTGTTGGTCGAGCTGTTTGAGCGCGGCCTCTTGCACCAGCAGTGCCTGAGCCATGTAGTACGTTGCCGCCGGCTGGCGCGCCAGATGCTCATTGATGCGCGCCTGCGCCTGGGCATCGCGCGGAGCAGAACCTGCCTCTGCTTGCTGCAACCGTGTAAACAACCCGTCAATCAGGGTTTGCTCTTCGCTGTTCATGACCACCTCGTTCGATTGCAGCTAAAAACCTGCCCCTTGCACTACGCAGAAGCTCAAAAACCGTTCTTGGGGCATTACAGGAAGTTTCAACAGCAAATAGCCTGCATGAACTTTTGTTCATTCAGGGGGTTCATCGGGTAAAGTGATGCACCGCTCTTGACTGCTGACAACTGCCAATGAATCCGCTGACTGTTCTTCGCGACTCCCTGTATTTCTTCCAGCGCAATCTGAGCCAGATCGTGACGCTGTGCCTGCCGCTGGTCATTGTTGAAGCCATATTGCAGCGCATCGTTGACGATGCCGTTGGCCCCGATGCATCCGCCGGGTTTGGCCTGATTGTCGGTCTGTTGCTGTATCCGCTGTACACCGCGGCCCTGATCCTGTTTCTGGATGCCCGCAGCCGCGGTGAAAGCCCGCGCAACCGCGAGCTGCTGGCGCAAGCTGTCAATCTGTGGCCCAGGTTCGCCCTGCTCTCGGCGATCAGCACGTTGCTGATCGTGTTGGGGCTGTCGATGTTTTTTATTCCGGGGATTTTCCTCACCGTGGTACTGGCCTTCTCCGAGTACCGCCTGGTATTGCGCGGTGAAGCGCCACTGGCGGCCATGAAGTCGAGTTTCAGCCTGAGCCGTGGGCATTTCTGGCGGATTTTCGTGTGCATACTGGCCGTATTGGGCCCGCTGATGTTACTCAAGGAATTCAGTTACTCGCTGTTTTCCAAGGACGACAACACACTGCTGTCGCTGGCACTCGACAGCGCCAACAGCTTCTTGCAGTTGTTTGTTTCCGTCGTGCTGTTTCGTTTATTTATGCTAATTAGCGAAAAGTCAGGCCAATAAGAACAGCAATTTCCTACATAAAGAACCTTGGAATGCCGCACTGCCGTCGGGTATGTTCGATTATTCTCAGCAACGTCATAAGTCGAGCCCATGCCCCGTTTATTACGCCGCACCGTATCAGGTTTGCTGCTGTTCTCAGCGCTGCTGGCATGCCTGATTTATAGCGTGACATGGCGTCCCGATGCCCGCGAGGTGTTGCCGCTGACGTGCCCTGGCAGCGCCCCCGTGCTGGTGCCCGGCCAAGCGCTCAAGGTGATGACATGGAACATCCAGTACCTGGCCGGCAAGCGTTACGTGTTCTGGTACAACCTGGCCGACGGCAGTGGCCCTGATACCCGCCCCACCCTGGAAGACATGGCCTTCAGCCTGGATGAAGTGGCGCGGGTCATCCGTGACGAGCGCCCGGATCTGGTGCTGCTGCAGGAAGTCGATGACAACGCCAAGGCCAGCGCTTACCAGAACCAGCTGGCCCTGCTGCAAGAGCGTCTGGTCGACCTTTACCCCTGCAGCACCCAGGCCTTTACCTGGAAGGCTGATTTTGTGCCCGACTGGCATATTTTCGGCAGTGTCGGGCGCTCTCTGGTCACCCTCAGCCGCTTCCAGATCGAACACGCAGAACGTCTGCAATTGCCTCTGGCCGATGCCAACTTTGTCAGCCGCCAGTTCCAGCCCAGGCCTGCACTGCTGGTCAACTACCTGCCACTCAATGATGGCGGCCAACTGGCAGCAATCAACACCCAGCTGGATCCGCCCTCCGCCGACAACAGCAACCTGCGCCTGCAAATGCAGACCGTCGCCACACTGGCCGACAAGCTCGAAAGCCAGGGCACTCCGTGGCTGATCGGCGGGGATTTCAACCTGCTGCCCATCGGCCAGTACCTGCGCCTGCCCGCACCATTGCGCCAGGGCTACTCGCAAGACAGCGAGTTGCACCTGCTCTGGGAAAAGTACCCGATGATCCCCAGCAACCCTGAAGCCACCGGCATCGACCGCGAACTGTGGCTGACCCACTTGCCCAACCGCCCCGACGCCGACGAGCCCGACCGCACCCTCGACTACCTGTTCCACAGCCCCAAGCTGCAACGCATTGAAGGCTATGTGCGCCAGGAAGACACCCAGACCATTTCCGACCACCTGCCCGTGCTGGGCCGATTGCTGCTGCCTGCAGACTGATGGGCGTTGCATCGCTGCATATTTTTCTCCATAGTTGTACGATGACAGATAACTAATAACAATCCCTGCCATCCCCCGAGCGGAGAAACGCCATGACTGATCCAAAGCGCCACAACCATTACATCGGGGGCGAGTGGGTCGCCGCCACTGCATACAGCGCCAATATCAACCCGTCCGACCTGAACGATGTGATCGGCGAATACGCCCAGGCCGATGCCGCCCAGGTCCAGACCGCCATTGATGCGGCGCGGGCCGCGTTCCCCGCGTGGTCGACCTCCGGCATTCAGGCGCGCAGCGATGCGCTGGACAAGGTCGGCAGCGAAATCCTCGCCCGCAAGGAAGAGCTGGGCACCCTGCTGGCCCGTGAAGAAGGCAAGACCTTGCCCGAGGCCATAGGCGAAGTGAGCCGCGCCGGTAATATCTTCAAGTTTTTCGCCGGGGAATGCCTGCGCCTGTCAGGTGACTACCTGCCCTCGGTGCGCCCGGGCGTGCATGTAGAGGTTACCCGCGAAGCCCTGGGCGTGGTGGGTCTGATTACCCCGTGGAACTTCCCCATCGCCATCCCCGCCTGGAAGATCGCCCCGGCCCTGGCCTATGGCAACTGCGTGGTGTTCAAGCCTGCTGACCTGGTGCCGGGTTGCGCCTGGGCACTGGCCGAGATCATCTCCCGCGCCGGTTTCCCGGCTGGCGTGTTCAACCTGGTGATGGGCAGCGGTCGCGTAGTTGGCGACGCGATCGTCCACAGCCCGAAAGTGGACGGCGTAAGCTTTACAGGCTCAGTGGGCGTTGGTCGCCAGATTGCCATCAGTTGTGTGTCGCGCCAGGCCAAGGTGCAGCTGGAAATGGGCGGCAAAAACCCGCAAGTGATTCTCGACGATGCCGACCTCAAGCAAGCGGTCGAACTGGCGGTGCAGAGTGCGTTCTACTCCACCGGCCAGCGTTGCACCGCCTCCAGCCGCCTGATTGTCACGGCGGGCATCCACGACAAATTCGTCGAGGCGATGGCCGAGCGCATGCGTTCGATCAAGGTCGGGCATGCCTTGCAGGCCGGGATTGATATCGGCCCGGTGGTATCCCGCGTCCAGCTCGACCAGGATTTGGGTTATATCGACATTGCCCGCAACGAGGGTGCGCGCCTGGTCGCTGGTGGCAGCCTGGTGACATGTGACACCGAGGGTTACTTCCTGGCCCCGGCCCTGTTTGCCGACAGCACGGCCGACATGCGCATCAGCCGCGAGGAAGTGTTCGGCCCGGTGGCCAATATCATCAAGGTTGCGGACTACGAAGCAGCGTTGGCGATGGCCAATGACACCGAGTTTGGCTTGTCGGCGGGTATTGCCACGACCTCGCTCAAATATGCCAACCACTTCAAGCGCCATTCCCAGGCTGGGATGGTGATGGTCAACCTGCCCACGGCCGGCGTTGATTACCATGTGCCGTTTGGCGGGCGCAAAGGTTCGTCCTATGGCTCGCGCGAACAGGGCCGCTATGCGCAGGAGTTCTACACCGTGGTCAAGACCAGCTATATCGGGTCGTGAAGCTCTACTCACCGCGTTGATGCCATCGCGAGCAAGCCCGCTCCCACAGGAACTGCGCAATTTTATTGTGGGAGCGGGCTTGCTCGCGATGCGTACACCCGTTCGCTACGGCTTGCGCGGCTTGATCCGCGCCGTGGCTTCGGCCACCAGCGGGTCATCGGGCCAGTAGTGCTTGGGGTAGCGCCCCTTCAGGTCTTTCTTCACTTCGGCATAGGTACTGCGCCAGAAATTGGCCAGATCCTGGGTCACTTGCACCGGTCGCCGCGCTGGCGACAACAGGTGCAGTTTGACCACTTGCCGCCCGCCCGCAATGCGCGGGGTATCCGCCAGCCCGAACAACTCTTGCAGGCGCACCGCCAGAATCGGCGGCTGCTCGCTGTAGTCCAGCCGCACCGAGGAGCCCGACGGCACCTTGATGTGATGGGGCGCCAGTTCGTCCAGGCGCTGGGGCAGCGGCCATTTGAGCAAGTTATGCACAATGCTCGACAGGTCGAGGTTGGCAAAGTGGCTAAGCCGTGACACACGCCCCAGGTACGGCCCCAGCCAGTCTTCAAGCCCGGCCAGCAAGGCGCCATCGCTGACGTCGGGCCATTCGCTTTGCCCCGGAGCCAGCAGATCCAGTTGGCGCAATAACGCCACCCGCGCCTGCCACTGACGCAGCTCGGGCGTCCACGGCAACAGTTCCAGGCCCTTGCGCCGCACCAGATTGACCAGCGCCTGGGTGCGCGCTGCTTCGTCGAGCCCGTTCAAGGGCTCGCGGCTGAGCACCAGTTCGCCGACCTTGCGCTGACGTTCAGCGCGCAACACACCTTCGCGCTCGTCCCAATCCAGTTGGTCGACCACGCTGACCTGCTCGCTCAATACGTTATCCAGCAACCCGGGGTCGAATTCGGCGGCCAGATAGATACGTTCTTCACGTTGCCCCTGACGGCTGCCCAGGTCGGCAATCACCAGCCAGGACTGTTTCATCAGGCCGTCGACCTCGCTGAACAGCGCCGCCCGGCCATTGGCCAGCCGATACTCTGCACCGCCGGGTTTGCGCTGCTGGGCCACGCGGTCGGGGTAGGCCAGCGCCAGCAAGGCACCCAGCCAGCGCGGGTGATCGGGGTCGGCGACCGGTTGCGTGGCATTGCCGCGCAGGTAGCCGCGATAGTGCCGGGCCAGTTGTCTGGCCCGCTGCACGCCACCCTGCCCGCCCCGTGCAACACGGCTCTCGCCCGACAGTAGGGCCAGACGGCTGTGCACGTCCGCCCCGGCGCCGCGCAAAATATCCCGTTCACCGAGAAGCGCCGCCACGTCACAGGCCATTTCGGCCAGCCCCAAGTCCTGCCCGCGAATCAGCAAATGGGCAATACGTGGATGCGCGGGCAATTCAGCCATCGCTTCGCCGTGGGCGGTGAGTTTTGCTCCGTGCAAGGCACCCAGGCGTTCGAGCAATTGCCGGGCCTGTGCATAACTTGCCGAGGGCGGCATATCGAGCCAGATCAGTTGCTCGGGCGCCACGCCCCAGCGCGCCAGTTGCAAGGCCAGCCCGGCCAGATCGGCCTGGAGGATTTCCGCACTGCCATAGGCTGCCAGTTGCGCGTGCTGGTCTTCGGACCACAAGCGATAGCACACGCCGGGCTCCAGCCGCCCGGCACGGCCAGCGCGCTGGGTAGCACTGGCGCGGGAGATGCGCTGGGTATCGAGGCGGGTCATGCCGCTGCCCGGGTCAAAACGCGGCACCCGCGCCAGCCCGGCGTCGATCACCACGCGCACGCCGTCGATGGTCAGGCTGGTCTCGGCAATATTGGTGGCCAGCACGACCTTGCGCAGCCCCTTGGGCGCAGGTTCGATAGCGGCGCGCTGGGCCGCCAGATCCAGTTCGCCATGCAAGGGGCACAACAGAATATCGCTGCGCGAACCCAGCGCGTCGGCCAGTTGCTGATTGACCCGGCGAATCTCCGCCTGCCCCGGCAGGAACACCAGCAGGCTACCGCTTTCATCATTGATGGCATCAAGCACGGTCTGCACCACCCGCGGCTCGATAAATTCACCCGGCACAAACGGCCGGCCCCAGCGCATCGCCACCGGGTACATGCGCCCCTCACTGCGCAGGATCGGCGCATCGTCGAGGAGGCTGGCCAGCCGTTCGCCTTCCAGGGTGGCGGACATCAGCAGGATTTTCAGCGGCTGCTCGTCACGAAACAGCTCACGCCCGTTGAGGCTCAAGGCCAACGCCAGATCGGCATCCAGACTACGCTCATGGAACTCGTCGAAAATCAGCAGGCCCACCCCTTCCAGCGCAGGATCGTGCTGCAGGCGGCGGGTCAGGATGCCCTCGGTGACCACTTCGATGCGGGTCTCGGGGCCGACCTTGCTGTCGAGGCGAATGCGGTAGCCTACGGTCTGGCCGACTTTTTCACCCAGTTCACTGGCCAGCCGCTCGGCCGCCGCACGCGCCGCCAGGCGCCGGGGTTCGAGCATCAGGATCTTCTGCCCGGCCAGCCACGGCTCGTTGAGCAGGGCCAGCGGCACACGGGTGGTTTTACCAGCGCCGGGCGGCGCTTCGAGCACGGCTTCATGGCGCTCGGCCAGGGCCAGGCGCAGCGCAGGTAAAACTTCATCAATCGGCAAAGAAATCATGGTGGCTCCAGAACAGAGCGACGAGTATAACGGCGAACAGTAATGATCCTGTCCTTTGAGCATGTTTGAGGTTTTTTGTATGCGTATGCCTTCGCGAGTAATCGGCGGTGTCGTGGTTGCGGCACTGTTCACCCAACTGACTGCCTGCGGCAGTATTTTCTTCCCTGACCGGCGTGGCCAGATCGACGGCAAGATCGACCCCATGATTGCCGTGCTGGATGCCGTGGGCCTGCTGTTTTATGTGATCCCGGGGCTGATCGCCTTCGGTGTCGACTTTGCCACCGGGGCCATTTACTTCCCGCCGGGCAAGACCGCTCAAATCGCTCCGGAAAAACTGCGCGAAGCCATCGGGGCGGATGGCAAGGTGGATAACGCCAAGCTGCAGGCCATCCTCGAAAGCGAACTGGGCCGCAGCTTCCCGCTCAACGACCCGCGCCTGATCCAGCACAAGGGCAGCGCCCAGCAACTGGCCATGTACGGCTTGCAGCCTGCGGCCTGAACCCTTTGCCCATCACCAAGGACGCGCCATGACCGGCAGCCCGGAACACGCCCGCCTGTTACGCCTGGCCACCCGCGCCTCGGTGGCGGTGGCCAGCCTGTTGATCGTGACCAAGGCCATCGCTTGGTGGCTCAGCGGTTCGATCAGCATGCTCGCCGGCCTCACCGACTCGCTGCTTGACGGAGTGACCTCGTTTCTCAATTTGCTCGCGGTGCATTACGCGCTGCGCCCCGCCGATGAGGACCACCGCTACGGCCACGGCAAGGCCGAGTCGCTGGCGGGCATGGCGCAAGCGCTGTTTATTGGCGTGAGTGCGGTGCTGATCGCCTTCCAGGCGGTGGAGCGGCTGAAAAACCCCGAGCCGGTGGGCGCGCCCTGGATCGGCATTGGCGTGATCGTGTTTTCGCTGCTGATGACCGTGGCGCTGCTGGTGCTGCAACACCGGGTGATCAAGGCCACGGGCTCCAACGCAGTACGCGCCGACTCGCTGCATTACCGCTCGGACCTGATGCTCAATGGCAGTATTTTACTGGCGCTGGTGCTGGCCAGCGTGGGCTTCCCGCAGCTGGATGCCTGGTTTGGCCTGGGGATTGCGGTGTACATCCTGTGGAGCGCCATCCAGATCGCCCGTGAGAGTTTTGCCGTATTGATGGACGAAGAGTTACCCACCGATGTCAGCGAGGACATGCTCAAACTGGCCTGTGCCGTGCCCGGCGTGTTGGGCGCCCACGACCTGCGTACCCGGATCTCGGGCAATATCTGGTTTGTGCAGCTGCACCTTGAGCTGCCGGGCGAGCTGACCCTGTCCGCGGCCCACGCCATCTGTGACCGCGCCGCTGAAGCCATCGCCAAGGTCTACCCACGGGCCGAAGTACTGGTGCATGCAGACCCGAAGGAAGTGGTCAAACCTAGGCTGAGCAAGGCCCCGTAGCAGCTGCGTTGGTTTCAAGTCAGTTCGCCACCTGATATCCACGACTGCTCAAACAACTGCCCTGCGCCTGCCGATAGGCTTGCACCACTTGCGCAGCTGGAGCGTAGGTCGCCTTGGCCGGGTCGAAGCCGCTCTGTTCTACAGCCCAACGGTAGCAGTCGTAGCGATCCTGACCAATTTGTGCAGGGCTTTGACCATTCATCGGGTAAGCCACCATCTCATAGTTATTGCTCACGGGCTGCTGATTGGCCGCCGGAGGCTCAACCACGACATAGTCCCGGGTCGCAGGTTGATAGGCGTAATACGCCCCTGCCGCAAGAAACATCAAAGTACTGCCAAACCACACTTCCCTCGCATAATCAGGCAAAAATCCTACGCGCAACCCATATGGCGGCTGCACAACGATGTAACGCGGGCCTTGGGGCCGATACCAGTAGCCGCCTGAAAAGTAGTAATTCTGACCGCGATATGGCACTTGCCAGTGTTGACCGGGGAATCGGTCCACCACATTGCCCGGGCGATATTGCGGCCCCGGCCCCCAGCCATTGCCATGCCCGGACGGGCGACCGGCCCAGCGCTGATCATTGGGATGACGGTTATCCGCACCGGGGTTGTAACCGCCAGCATGCCAGTTCTGATTGCCCCCCCGGTTCGGCGACTGAGTCTGCTGCACCCTGTCGGGGCGCTGCTGGATCGGCAGGTTATTACCGTGCTGGTTCGGTCGCGGCTGGTTGGTGGCTTCGCCCTGCGGCCGAGCTTGCCAACCGCCATCCCCCCGCTCATCGGCCAACAACTGGCCGCTGACACTCACACAGAGCACGCCAACTGTAGCCATCTGCCAGATGCGCGATTTCATGCTGTTACTCACTATGGGAAAGAGCCTAAACATAAGACTGAAAATTCGAGAACCGGTTCTACACCGAACAGTCAGTGACGCAACTTATTTTTGCCAGACGAAAAAAGGGCGACCCGTCGGTCGCCCTTTGAATTTTTTCGTCCTGGCTCAACACTTGTGATGTTGGCTCACCTCGCTCCGTCTTCTGGACAGTGCGCAGCCCGGGGGCCGGGGCAACCCTGTGGGGTTGGCGGCCGCGGCTGGCCTGATTCGGCGGGCCGCAGTGGACTCTATGTCCGGGCAGTGATTCTGGTTTAAAGAATAGGCGTTTGGCCGCAGCAGGCGATTGCGAAGATTGCTCGATAAAACATTACTTGCGCAATTTTTGACTTAAGGTGGATACTTTCACGCAATAGTTATGACAAAGGGTAACTTCGTGAGCAAACTCGACCGGTATGACCTGAGCATTTTGGCGGAATTGCAGCGTGACGCACGCATCTCTAACCAGGAACTGGCCGAGCGCATCGGCCTGTCACCATCCCCTTGCTCACGCCGTGTTAAACAGCTTGAGGATGACGGCTACATCAGCCGCCAGGTAGCACTGCTCGACCGCAAACTGCTGGGCTTGAGCCTTACGGCCTACGTTCTGATCGGAATGGACCGACATACACCAGAGCGTTTCGAGAATTTCGAAGCCTGCATCCGCGCTTTGCCGCAGGTGCTGGAGTGCAGCCTGGTGACCGGGATGGACGCCGACTACCAGCTTAAAGTGGTGGTTGCCGACATGGACCACTACCAGAAACTGCTGCTGGGCGAGCTGACCCGCATCGAAGGCGTGACCAGCGTGCGTTCCAGCTTTGTGCTCAATCAGGTGCTTAACAGTACAGAACTGCCGTTAACCCATTTGCGCACGTGAAAATAAAACCTGTAGCAGCTGCCGAGGAACGAAGGCTGCGTTCGGCTGCGAAGCAGTCGTAAAATCAGCACACGCGACTCTTCAGTTGTACCGTGCAGTCTGATCTTGCGATTGCTTCGCAATCGAACGCAGCCTCGTGCCTTCGGCAGCTGCTACGGGGATAGCGACACCCTCTCACTACCCAGATCAATATCCCCCCCACTCCCCTGGCGTATACTCCTACGGCTTTTTCCCATGATGTCGCCGGAGAATACCGATGGATCCTGCCGTACTTGAAGAATGGATGATGACGATTCTGGTCAGCGTGCTGATCATTTTCATGGCTTTTATCGTCTGGGATCTGGCCAAAAAGTCCAAGGCCGGGCGCTTCGGTTCGATGATCCTGTTTTTCGTACTGGGCCTGGGCGTTGCCGCGTTCATCATCAAAAGCGTGGTCATCGGCCTGATCGAATCCGGCGCGCTATAGCCGCGCCGGCACTTCCCGGTATTGCCCCTGCTCCAGCCCTTCAATCGTCCAGTCACCAATGCGCACCCGCACCAGGCGCAAGGTCGGCAGGCCCACTGCAGCGGTCATGCGCCGCACCTGACGGTTGCGCCCTTCACGGATCACCAGCTCGAGCCAGGCCGTGGGGATACTCTTGCGAAACCGCACCGGCGGGTTGCGCGGCCACAGTTGCGGCTCGTCCAGGGCACGGGCCTCGGCGGGCAGGGTCTTGCCATCATTGAGCTCAACACCATCGCGCAATTGCTGCAGTTGCTCCGCTGTGGGCTCGCCCTCGACCTGCACCCAGTAGGTCTTGGGCAACTTGTGCTTGGGGTCGGCAATCCGCGCCTGTAACTGGCCATCGTTGGTTAGCAGCAACAACCCTTCACTGTCCCGATCCAGGCGCCCGGCGGGGTAGATCCCCGGGATGGGGATAAAGTCCTTGAGCGTGGCGCGCCCGCCTTCGTCGCTGAACTGGGTCAGCACATCGAAGGGTTTGTTGAACAGGTACAGCTTGGGCTCGGCTGGCGGTGCCTTCGCCACACGGCGGTTGGCAGCTTGCGGGTTGGGGCTTTTGGTGGCCGGGCGGCGCGGGGCGGGACGGGACATGACTAAAAAGGACATCTGGCGATCAGGGCTGGCAATGCTAGCCCCCGGACCGCCAAATGACCATCACCGATCAACGGAACGGCGGTTCGTCGAAGCTGCGCAGTTTGCGCGAGTGCAGGGAATTGAGCTGACCGCGCATCAAATCCACGGCGGCAATGCCGATTTTCAAATGCTGGCTGACCGCGCGCTCGTAGAAGGCGTTGGCCGAACCCGGCAGTTTGATTTCACTGTGCAGCGGTTTGTCCGACACACACAACAGCGTGCCGTACGGGACGCGCAAGCGATAACCCTGGGCAGCAATCGTGCCGCTCTCCATGTCCACGGCAACAGCACGGGACAGGTTGATCAGCGGACGCTCCTGAGCCCAGCGCAGCTCCCAGTTGCGGTCGTCATAGGTCAGCACGGTGCCAGTGCGCAGGCGTTTTTTCAATTCGTCGCCACGCTCACCGGTGACCTGTGCAGCAGCCTCCTGCAGCGCCAGCTGGACTTCAGCCAGGGCCGGAATCGGAATGTTCGGCGGCACGACCCGGTCAAGAATGCCGTCGCGACGCATATAGGCATGGGCCAGCACGTAATCGCCGATGGTCTGCGACTGGCGCAGGCCGCCACAGTGACCGATCATCAACCAGCAGTGCGGGCGCAGAACGGCCAGGTGGTCGGTGATGTTTTTCGCGTTGGAGGGGCCGACGCCGATATTCACCAGGGTCACGCCATGGCCATCGTTGGCCTGCAAGTGGTAGGCCGGCATCTGGTAGCGATGCCACACCACGCCCGCAGCGATGGCCTGGGCTTCGCCGTAGTCCATCGACTTTTCGATGATCACGTTGCCCGGCATTACCATGCGCACAAAACGCGGATCATCGCGCAGTTGCTCAAGGCCGTGAAGGATAAACTGGTCAACATAACGGTGATAGTTGGTCAGCAGGATCCACGGCTGCACATGGCGCCAGTCGCTGCCGGTGTAATGCACCAACCGGCGCAGAGAAAAATCGACCCGCGCCGCATCGAACAACGCCAGCGGCAACGGATCGGTGTTCTCCCAATCGTACAGGCCATCAGCAATGCCATCAGTGGCAGCGGACAGGTCGGTACTGGGGAACACTCGCGCCAGCGCTGCGGCCGTCACGCCGGAGCCGGCCAGCTCATCACCTTGTTCGACGACGTACGGGTAAGGAATGTTTTGCTCGCTGACACCGACTTCCACCTCAACGGTGAAATCGCGCATCAACGGCACCAACTGCTCCAAAAGGTAGTTACGGAAAGAGGAAGGATGGGTGACGGTGACACTGTATGTGCCGGGTAACTGGACCTTGGCATACGCACGGGTGGTGGTCGGCACTTCACCGTTGATACGGTAGGTCAAACGCAATTCGGGATAGCGAAACAGCGCGCGTTCTTGCGCAGAAGGTTCGACCCTATCCTTGAGGTAACGCTTGAGGGCCTGGCTCAAGGCCGTGGTTGCGCGTTCGTGCAAAGCGGCAAGGCGATCAACGGCCTCTTGCGCGGTGGAAACGACAATAAAAGCTTCGGTCACGATAAGCATCCTGTCTTCTGAACGGGCAGGCCTTTATCTTGCCTGTATCGATGGCTAATGGCAGCTACAAAATTGCCTGTTAGAGATTTCCTGTGGGAGCCGGGGGATAACAGAATACTGGCGGCCATACGCAAATCAGTTTGGGAGCGGGCTTGCCCGCGATGGTATCAACGGGGTCTGCCAGGCAAACCGCGCCGTCTGCATCGCAGGCAAGCCAGCTCCCACAGGGCCAGGGATCAGGCCATCTGCGGGGTTGAGCGGGCAACGATGGCGGCCACGTTCAACCCCCGTGGCAAGGTGCCGTACACCCGGCCGCTACCCTGTAGCCGACTGGCGATAAAGGCGTCGCTGACGTTGCTGTTGCCCGCCTCCAGCAGCAGTTTTGCCTGCAGGCCCAGAGCGATATCTTCTGTCAGTTGGCGAGCGCGGTACTGGATGTCATCAGTGTCCGTAAATGCGTTTTTAAGCTGCGCAATGTGCTGCGCCAAACGCCGGTCGCCATGCCCGTCGCCCAGCTCGGCAAACAGCGCATCGAGCACCCCCGGCTCTTTGGACAAGGCGCGCAGCACGTCCAGGCACTGAACATTACCCGACCCTTCCCACGTTGAATTGACCGGTGCCTCGCGGTACAGGCGCGGCAGGATGCTGTCTTCAACATAGCCCGCGCCGCCCATGCATTCGGCCGCTTCATTGATCATGGCCGGGGCCCGCTTGCAGATCCAGTACTTGCCCACCGCCGTTACCAGCCGCGAAAATCTGGCCTCATGAAGGTCGTCCGGGTTGTCCAGCGCCCGGCCCATACGCAGGCTCAGGGCCAGTGCCGCCTCGCTTTCCAGTGCCAGGTCAGCCAATACGTTTTGCATCAACGGCTGGTCTGCCAATACCCGACCGCTTACCAGACGATGAGCGCAATGATGGCTGGCCTGGGTCAACGCCTGACGCATCAAGGCGCTGGAGCCGACCATGCAGTCGAAACGAGTCATGGCGACCATTTCAATAATGGTCGGCACGCCACGGCCTTCTTCGCCGATCATCCAGGCCAATGCCCCACGGAACTCAACCTCGCTGGAGGCGTTGGAGCTATTGCCCAGTTTGTTCTTCAGGCGCTGGATATAAAACTCGTTGCGGCTGCCATCCGGTCGATGGCGCGGTAGCAAAAAGCAGCTCAGACCCTTGTCGGTCTGGGCCAGGGTCAGAAAGCCATCACTCATCGGCGCCGAGCAGAACCATTTGTGCCCCAGCAGTTCATAGGCCTGCCCCGGTCCCTTGGCGCCCACGGGGTAAGCCCGGGTGGTGTTGGCGCGCACGTCGGTGCCGCCCTGCTTTTCAGTCATGGCCATGCCCAGGGTCACCCCGGCCTTTTGGCTGATATCGATATTGCGCGGGTCATACTCGGTGGCCAGCACTTTGGGCAGCCAGATGGCAGCGAGGTCCGGTTGCAGGCGCAAGGCCGGCACACTGGCGAAGGTCATGGTCAGGGGGCAACCGCTGCCCGCTTCGGCCTGGCTGTGCAGGTAGGTCATGGCTGCGCGGGCCACATGGGCGCCGGGTTGCGGGTCGGTCCAGGGCAAGGACGGCAAGCCGTGTTCAATCGCCGTGCGCATCAGCTCATGGTATGACGGATGAAATTCAACCAGATCGATCCGATGGCCATAACGGTCATGGCTGACAAACTGCGGCTTGTTTTCATTGGCCAGAAAGCCCGCAGCCATCAACGGCCCACCCGCCAGGGCACCGTACTCGTCAATCCGCCCCTGTGCCCAACCTGCGCCGAAATGCTGGCTCCAGTGCTGGAGTGGCAGGTCAATGCGATACAGATTGACGCCGTCCAGGGACGGTGGCTGATTGGTCACCTGATGGGTTTCAGCGTATTGATGCAGGTTCATTGCGCGGGCTCCTGTGGCTCATGCCAATAAGCCAGTGAAGCACGCATCTGAACCTGAACAAGTGGCATAAACGCCTAAAACTCGGCGTTTTTACCATCCTCTTCAATCAATAAGCGCTGGCACAAAGCGTGCTGCAGGTCTTCAAAGCGCAGCGGCTTGAGCAGGTAATCGGTGATGCCATCCACCTGTTCAAGGGCCTCACGGGCCTCGGCCTCGGCGTCGAACAGAGCCAGTACGGGCAGTTGCGCGCACGCGGCCAGGGTCAGCAACTGGCTGCCCATCGAGGTGCCCGACACCTGGGCCAACGGGCACGCCAGCACTACCGCGTCCACCCGCTCGCGGCGCAGGGCTTCGATCGCCGCCTGGCCCGTATCGACACCCAGCACGCGGTAGCCCAGCTTGAGCAGCATGGCGCGTACCACGGCCGGGCTGACCGGGTCTTCCACCAACAACACGACACACTCACCCGGCGCACGCATCAGTGTGGGGCTATGCACCTGGAGGGGGGGCGCGGGCTCCAGCTCCAGCAACAATTGAAACTGTGAACCGTGCCCCGGCAGCGAATGATGAGTCAGGCGCCCGCCCAGCAGCTCCACCAAACGCCGGCAAATCGCCAGGCCGATACCCAGGCCACCATATTCGCGGGTCATCGAGCCATCAACCTGGAAAAAGTGCTGATACAGCTCGGCTTGCTCCTGGTGAACAAAACCGATGCCGGTGTCGATCACATTGAACGCCAGCGCCCAGCGCCCCGACTCGCCGGGTTTGCCGGTGACACGCACAAGCACGACCCCTTCACGGGTGAACTTGATGGCGTTGTCCAGCAGGCACTCAAGGCACTGACGGATTTTATCGGCATCACCCACCCAATGATCGGACAGCGTGCGTGTTACCTCATAGGAGAATGTCAGCCCTTTGCTGCGTGCCGCAGGCCCGAACTGCTCGCTCAGCCCTTGCATCAAGTCATTCAAACTGAACGGCCGGGGGCGTGCCACCAGCCGCCCTGCCTGCAGCTCTGTCAGGGTCAGGATGCCATTGACCATATGCATCATTTCCCGCGCCGAGCCTTGCGCAGTCTGGGTGTACTGCTCAAGCTCCGGCCCCATGTCCAGGGTCTTGATCAGCTCAAGAGAACCAATCACACCGTTCATCGGCGTGCGCAATTCATGGGTGACGGTCGCCAGGAATTCGTCCTTGAGCTGGTTGGTGCGGGCCAGTTGCTGGTTCATCGCCGCCAGCTTCTGCCCGGACTCCTGCAGGGTACGCGCCTGCAGGTCACGCATGGCATTGATGCGGTCGGCCAGCGCCAGCGACAGCAGGCCCACCTCAATCGCCGAACCGATCTGGCTGGCGTACATGGTCAGGAACACATTGGGCAAATAACCCAGCACCATCAGCGTATTGACCAGCCCCCCCAGCAAAAAAGCCGACCAGGCGATCACGAAGTAGCGCGCCACCCGCAGGCCGCGAACCCAGGCCACCACACCGGCAGTAAAAATGGTAACGATAAAGGCCAGCGCCAGGCCCGTGGCCAGACGCAATGACACGGCATAACTGGTGGTCAGTGCGAGCACCATCACCAGCACGCCAACGCCCATCAGCACCATCAGTGCCCGATCAAGCCAGCGGCTGTGGGAGGCGGTATGCAGGAAGGAACGGGCAAACTGGCAGCCGAAAAAGGCCGATGCACCAATCAGGAACGGGGTGGAGGCATTGGCCCACCACGGGTTGTTCGGCCAGAAGTACTGCACTGCTGCACCGTTGACCGACAGCTGGTACAGACCGAACGAAGCTATATAAAAGATGTAATAGAGGTAACTGGTGTCACGCACGCTTAGGTAGATAAACAGGTTGTAGACCAGCATGCCCAGCAACACGCCGTAGATCAGGCCCAGGATGTAAATGCGCACGGGCTGCTCTTCGAGGTAGGACTGCGCCGACCACAGTGTCAGTGGCGCCTGTACCGAGCCCTGGCTGGCCAGGCGCAAGTACACCGTCTGGCTTTGTCCCGGGCTGAAGTTGAGCTCAAACAGGTAGTTGTTTTCTTTGATCTGCCGGCTGTCGAAGGGCAGCGCATCGCCGGTGCGTTCTGCAAGCCGGTAATTGCCATCGGCATCTGCCAGATACAGTTCGATGGAATCCAGCGGCGGGTAGGCCAGTTCCAGCAGCCAGGTGCGATGCACTTGCGGGTCCCGGGGCTGGTACTGCAGGTCCATTTTGACCCAGAAGGCCGAGTGCGAGTAACCGGCGTTAAGTGTGTCTTGGGTATGGGGCTTGAACAGTTCGTCACGCGCGGTGATATCGGCCAGGGTTGCCTCGCCACCGGTGTCTTCAAACACTTGCATCACGCGGCCCAAGGGCAGGCTTTGTGTGGTTTCGTCAAAAGCGACTGCGCTGGCCAGCATCGGTAGCCAGCCCAAAAACATCATCAGCAAATAGCGCATACAGCCCCAACGTAGCTCGCCCGGTGACCTGCGCGATCTCATCTTCCCTTCAAGATCACGTCGACCGAACGACCGGTTATTAATTTAAAGGCACTTTAACATAGCCCTTAATGGCACATACACACTAGGCAACAAAACTATTAGACCCCTCTAAACCGGGCATTACAGAGGCCCATATAGATTCAGACGCAATTAACCCGAGCCGGTTTAAACGCTGTAAACGGCATCTGGCAGAGCACCTGGCAAGCGCCGCCAAAAACAGTTTGGTGGTAAGCTCGCGCACCATGAATATCTACAGTTCTCGCCCCGTTGTCCTCTGTCTCTCCGGCCATGACCCCAGTGGGGGTGCCGGCTTGCAGGCAGATATCGAAGCCCTGCTGGCTCAAGGCTGTCACGCCGCCCCGGTGGTGACCGCCCTGACTGTGCAGAACACCGTCAATGTCAGCGATTTCCGCGTGCTGGACCGTGAGTGGGTGCTGGCGCAAGCCGCTGCCGTGCTCGGCGATTCCACGGTCGCGGTGGTCAAGCTGGGCATGCTCGGCTCACTGGAGATGGTCGACACCGTGGTCGAACTGCTGCAGGCCAACCCGCATCTGCCGATGGTCTGCGACCCGGTGCTGCGCGCAGGCGGCGGCGGACGACTGGGCAAGGACGAAGTGGGCTACGCCATGCGCGAACGCCTGCTACCCCTGGCCACCATTGCCACTCCCAACCTTCCCGAAGCTCGCATCCTGGCCGAACTGCCCGAGGGCAGCGCCGATGAGTGCGCCGAAAAACTCCTGCCGTTTTGCCGCCACCTGCTGATTACCGGCGGTCACGGTGATGAGCACGAAGTGCATAACCGCCTGTACAGCCGCGACGGCAGCCGCCACACCTTCACTTGCCATCGCTTGCCGGGCAGCTACCACGGTTCGGGTTGTACCCTGGCCAGCACCCTGGCCGGGCGCCTGGCCATTGGTGAAGAACTGGTCAGCGCCGTGCAAACCGCGCTCAACTATACGTGGCGCACCCTGCGTGATGCCGAGCAACTGGGCCAGGGGCAATTTGTACCGCGCCGCTTGCCACTGGATTTTTGCTCATAACCAATGAGGCTCACCCCATGACGCTTCGCGGTCTTTATGCAATCACCGACAGCCAGTTACTGGCCGGCAAACTGCTGCCCTACGTTGAGGCAGCCCTCGATGGCGGCCTGACGCTGTTGCAATATCGCGACAAAAGCAACGATGACGCCCACCGCCTGCGCGAGGCCCAGGCGCTGCTGGATTTGTGCCAGCGCTACAAGGCGCACTTGATCATCAACGACGATGGCGAACTGGCCGCGCGCCTGGGTGTTGGCGTTCACCTGGGGCAAACCGACGGCCCGCTCACGCCTGCCCGTGCCCTGCTGGGGTCACAGGCGATTATTGGTTCGACCTGCCACAGCCAGCTCGAACTGGCCGAACAAGCGGCCAAAGAGGGCGCGAGTTATGTCGCCTTCGGCCGGTTTTTCAATTCCAGCACCAAACCCGGGGCGCCCACCGCGACCCTCGAAGTGCTCGACCATGCCCGCGCCCGCCTCAACCTGCCGATCTGCGTGATTGGCGGCATTACCCTGGACAACGCCGCGCCGCTGGTGGCCCACGGTGCCGACCTGCTGGCCGTGGTGCATGGTCTGTTCGGCGCCGAAAGCGCCCGGGAAGTCACCCTGCGCGCCAAGGCCTTCAACACCTTGCTGTCCATTTAAATACCGAATCCTGATTCAGAGAGAGCCCTCCATGTCTCGTTCCGAAACCCTGTTTGCCAATGCCCAAAAACACATTCCCGGTGGCGTGAACTCGCCCGTGCGTGCGTTCAAGAGCGTGGGCGGCACGCCACTGTTCTTCAAGCACGCCGAAGGTGCCTACGTCACCGACGAAGACAACAAGCGCTATGTGGATTACGTTGGCTCGTGGGGCCCGATGATCCTGGGCCACAGCCACCCGGACGTGCTCGACGCCGTGCGTGCGCAACTGGAACACGGCCTGTCATACGGTGCCCCAACCGCGATGGAAACCGAGATGGCCGACCTGGTATGTGCCATCGTGCCATCGATGGAAATGGTGCGTATGGTCAGCTCCGGTACTGAAGCGACCATGAGCGCCATCCGCCTGGCGCGGGGTTTCACCGGCCGCGACAATATCCTCAAGTTCGAAGGCTGCTACCACGGCCACTCCGACAGCCTGCTGGTAAAAGCCGGCTCCGGCCTGTTGACCCAGGGCGTGCCAAGCTCGGCCGGGGTGCCGGCAGACTTTGCCAAACACACCCTGACCACCGAGTTCAACAATATCGACGCAGTTGCTCAACTGCTTAGCGAAGTGGGCGACACCGTGGCCTGCATCATCGTCGAGCCGGTCGCCGGCAACATGAACTGCGTACCGCCTGCACCGGGCTTCCTGGAAGGCCTGCGCAGCCTGTGCGACCAGCACGGCGTGGTACTGATTTTTGACGAAGTGATGACCGGTTTCCGCGTAGCCCTGGGTGGCGCCCAGGCCCACTACGGCGTGACCCCGGACCTGAGCACGTTCGGCAAGATCATCGGCGGCGGCATGCCGGTCGGCTGCTTTGGCGGCAAACGGGAAATCATGCAGCACATCGCCCCCCTGGGCCCGGTTTACCAGGCTGGCACCCTGTCCGGCAACCCGCTGGCCATGGCCGCAGGCCTGACCACCCTGCGCCTGATCAGCCGCCCGGGCTTCCACGCCGAGCTGAGCGACTACACCACCCGCCTGCTCGATGGCTTGCAGCAGCGCGCCGATGCAGCCGGCATCCCCTTCGTCACCACCCAGGCGGGCGGCATGTTCGGCCTGTACTTCAGCGGCGCCGATGACATCGTCACTTTTGACGACGTGATGGCCAGCGATGCCGACCTGTTCAAGCGTTTCTTCCATCTGATGCTTGAAGGGGGCGTGTACCTGGCACCAAGTGCCTTCGAAGCCGGTTTCACCTCGATCGCCCACGGCGAAGCCGAGCTGCAACTGACCCTGGACGCTGCAGAACGCGCATTTGCTGCACTGAAGTGATGCCCAAAAACGGCAGGGGCCAGCGCCCTTGCCGTTTTTTTATGCCGGTAATGGGCTGATCTTTTGACCCTCCCGTCCAAAATCGTCTTAAATCAATGGATATCGCGCCCAGGCAGCAGAAAAACGAGTAAAGACTTTGTAAGGTTGCCTCCGCTTATTTCATAATGCGCGCCTATACATCCCATGATCGGGTTAACCCGTCATCCAGAGGTACGTCGATTCCCATGAACCGCACCGGCCGCGCCCTTGCACTGGGCTGCCTGTTGCTCCTACAGCCGTTGCTTGCCCAGGCAGGCGGTAACTCGTTGTTGATCCCAGCGATGGGTCGCTGCACCCTCAATACACAGCCTGAAGACCTCGCCGAGGCACTTGCAGCCTGTGAAGAGGCGGCAAAAGCCGGGGATGCAGAAGCCGAATACGAGTTGGGCGAGTTCTATTACGACGGTAAAAACACCCCGCAAGACTTCAACAAGGCACTGAGTTACTTCGAAAAAGCCTCGCTGCAAGGCCACGCCATGGCCCAGTTCCAGCTCGGTACCATGTTTTTCAAGGGCGAAGGTGTACCCGCCAATAACATTCAGGCTTACATCGTGTTGAAAATGGCCGCGGTCAATGGCGCAGAAGACGCGCTGGACACTGCCGACCTGGTAGCCGAGCAAATGCCGCGCGACCAGCTCGAAACCGCCACCCAGATCCTGGGGCAGATTTTCCGCAAGTATTTGCAGGAGCTGCAATCAACCGATGCCCGCTCGCCGTTTTCGCCGCTGCCTTAACGGCTCACTTGTTGCCGTAACGCATATTGACGGGCTTACTTGTCCGGCATCGGAAACGGAAACGGCATCACATTGCTGACACCCCGCGCTTCGCTGATTTTCGGCGTACCCAGCCGCTCAACCTCATCAATACGCACAATCGAGTGCATCGGCACAAAGCTGCGCACCACGCCTTCGAACTGGGCCTTGAGCTTTTCTTCGCTGGGGTCGACGACCATTTGCGTGCGCTCACCGAAGACGAATTCCTCGACTTCCAGAAACCCCCACAGATCACTTTGATAGATCTGCTTGGCGTACATTTCGAACACCTGGCCCTGGTTGAGGAAAATCACCTTGTAGATTGGAGCTTCACGTTTGGTCATGGTGGGCGGGTAAGCATCTGGAGGTAAAAAAGAGGGCGCGAACTATAGCATAGCCATCAGACGCGCAGCGCTAGGAACCAACGGCTATGCCCCCTATAATGCGCGGTTCTTTGAACCACTTGATGAACACCCATGGCCAAGAAGCTTTACATCGAAACCCACGGTTGCCAGATGAATGAGTACGACAGCTCGCGCATGGTCGACCTGCTGGGTGAACATCAGGCCCTGGAAGTCACAGCGCGCGCCGAAGACGCTGATGTCATCCTGCTGAATACCTGCTCGATCCGTGAACGTGCCCAGGACCGCGTGTACTCGCAGCTGGGTCGCTGGCGCGAACTGAAACTGGCCAACCCCGAGATGGTGATTGCCGTGGGCGGTTGCGTGGCCAGCCAGGAAGGCGCGGCAATCCGTGATCGCGCCCCGTATGTGGACGTGGTGTTCGGCCCGCAAACCCTGCACCGCCTGCCCGAAATGATCGACGCTGCGCGCATCACCAAGCTGCCGCAGGTGGATGTGTCGTTCCCTGAAATCGAAAAATTCGATCACCTGCCCGAGCCACGCATCGACGGCCCGAGCGCCTACGTTTCGGTGATGGAAGGTTGCAGCAAGTACTGCACGTTCTGCGTGGTGCCCTACACCCGTGGCGAGGAGGTCAGCCGACCGTTCGATGACGTGCTGGCCGAGGTCATTCACCTGGCCGAAAACGGCGTGCGTGAAGTGACCCTGCTTGGCCAGAACGTCAACGGCTACCGTGGCCTGACCGAAGGCGGCCGCCTGGCCGACCTCGCCGAGCTGATCCGCGTGGTAGCCGCAATCGATGGCATCGAGCGCATCCGCTACACCACCTCCCACCCGCTGGAGTTCTCCGACAGCCTGATCCAGGCCCACGCCGAAGTCCCCGAGCTGGTCAAGCACCTGCACTTGCCGGTGCAATCGGGTTCGGACCGCATTTTGTCGGCGATGAAGCGCAACCATACGGCGCTTGAGTACAAGTCCAAGCTGCGCAAACTGCGCGCCGCCGTGCCGGGCATCTGCATCAGCTCCGACTTTATTGTCGGCTTCCCGGGCGAAACCGAAAAAGACTTCGAGCAGACCATGAAGCTGATCGAAGACGTGGGCTTCGACTTCTCCTACTCTTTTGTCTACAGCCAGCGCCCAGGCACCCCGGCAGCGGACCTGACCGACGACACCCCGGAAGAGCGCAAGAAAGAGCGCCTGAACGCCCTGCAACATCGCCTCAACCAGCAGGGTTTCGAGATCAGCCGCCAGATGGTCGGTTCCGTGCAGCGGATCCTGGTAACCGACTACTCGAAAAAAGACCCTGGCGAATTGCAGGGCCGCACCGAGAACAACCGCATCGTCAACTTCCGCTGTGACAACCCGCAGCTGATCGGGCAATTCGCCGATGTGCATATCGATGCCGCCCAGCCGCACTCGCTGCGAGGCTCGCTGCTAAATTAGGCAGCCTGAGGCGAACCCTGTAGCAGCTGCCGCAGGCTGCGTTCGATTGCGAAGCGATCGTGAATGCTGAGAGCACGGTTTTTCTGAAACAACGTGTTGAGCAATTTCACGACGGCTTCGCCGCCGAACGCAGCCTGCGGCAGCGGCTACAGGTTTTATGTCGCATCAGTAAGTCCTTTCACGCTCGACCTGCTAGCGTTATCCTTGATTTCATCTCAATTGCCTAAGGGCGGCTAAATACGACCTTGAACGCACCCATCGAACCACATCGCTTCCTTCTCGAGCCCTTTGAGGCCCGCCGTTTCGCCAATCTGTGCGGGCAATTCGACGAGCACTTGCGCTTGATCGAGCAACGCCTGACGATCGAAATCCGCAATCGCGGTAACCAGTTCGAACTGATCGGCGACCCGAAAATCACTTCCTCGGCAGAAAACCTGCTGCGCCGCCTGTATCGCGAAACCAAAGCTACCGAGCTTTCGCCAGACATGGTGCATCTGTTCCTGCAGGAATCCGAAGTCCAGGACCTTGCCAGCAACCCGGTGGCCGAAGCCAGTGTTTCGCTGCGCACCAAAAAGGGCATGATTCGCCCTCGCGGTATCAACCAGCAGCGCTACGTCAAGGAAATCCTGGGCAACGACATCAACTTCGGCATTGGCCCGGCGGGTACGGGTAAAACCTATCTGGCTGTGGCCTGCGCAGTTGACGCCCTGGAGCGCGAGCAAATCCGCCGCATCCTGCTGGTGCGCCCGGCGGTCGAAGCCGGTGAAAAGCTCGGTTTCCTGCCGGGTGACCTGTCGCAAAAAATCGATCCGTACCTGCGCCCGCTCTACGACGCGCTGTACGAGATGCTCGGCTTTGAATATGTGGCCAAGCTGATCGAGCGCCAGATCATCGAAGTGGCTCCGCTGGCCTATATGCGAGGTCGCACGCTGAACAACAGTTTCATCATCCTCGACGAAAGCCAGAACACCACCGTCGAGCAAATGAAAATGTTCCTGACCCGTATCGGCTTTGGCTCCACCGCCGTGATCACCGGTGACATTACCCAGATCGACCTGCCAAAAGGCACCAAGTCCGGGCTCAATCACGTCATTGAAGTGCTCAAGGACGTGCCGGGTATCAGCTTTACCCACTTCCAGTCCAAAGACGTCGTGCGCCACCCGCTGGTGCAGCGCATCGTAGAGGCCTATGGCCGCTACGAACAGGAAGCCGCCGACAAGCTGGCCGCACTGCCCGCTGCAAAGGATTACCGCCACGATGCTTGAGCTTGACCTGCAACTGGCGACCAACGCCAGTGCCCCCAGCGAAGCCCAGTTCCGCCAATGGTGCGAACTGGCTTTGCGCCAGCGCAGCGCCGATTCGGAAATGACCATTCGTCTGGTAGACGAACCCGAAGGCCGTGAGTTGAATCACACCTGGCGCCAGAAAGACTACGCCACCAACGTGCTGTCCTTTCCGGCCGATGTGCCCGATGAGTTCCTCGATATCCCGCTGCTGGGCGACCTGGTGATTTGCGTGGCCGTGGTCGAGCGCGAAGCCGCCGAACAAGGCAAAAGCCTTGAGGCCCACTGGGCTCATCTGGTGATACACGGCTGCTTGCATCTTCTGGGTTACGACCATATAGAAGACGAAGAAGCCGAAGAAATGGAAGCGCTGGAACGAACGTTGCTTGCAGAATTGGGTCACCCTGACCCCTATGCAGACGACGAAACCGAATAACACCCACTGAAACTACCAAGGGATACGAGTAAATCGCTATGAGCGAAGACCGATCGAGCAACGGGCAAAAGTCATGGTTAGGTAAGCTGACCCAGGCCTTTGCCCATGAGCCGAAAAACCGCCAGGAGCTGCTTGAGCTGCTGCGCGAAGCACACCAGAACAAACTGTTGGACAGTGAAGCGCTGGCCATCGTCGAAGGCGCCATTCAAGTGGCTGACCTGCAGGTCCGGGACATCATGGTTCCGCGCTCGCAGATGATCAGCATCAAGGCGACCCAGACCCCCCGCGAATTTCTCCCGGCGATCATCGATGCGGCGCACTCGCGCTACCCGGTGATCGGCGAAAGCCACGACGACGTCCTCGGCGTCCTGCTGGCCAAAGACCTGCTGCCGCTGATCCTTCAAGAGAACGGCGACAAGTACAACATCAAGGATTTGCTGCGTCCGGCGACATTTGTTCCCGAGTCCAAGCGCCTTAACGTGTTGCTGCGCGAGTTCCGTGCCAACCATAACCACATGGCCATCGTGATCGACGAATACGGCGGTGTGGCGGGTCTGGTGACGATTGAAGACGTTCTGGAGCAGATCGTCGGCGATATCGAAGACGAACACGATGTCGAGGAAGACAGCTATATCAAGCCGCTGCCCAGCGGTGACTTCCTGATCAAGGCACTGACCCCGATCGAAAACTTCAACGAGTTCTTCGATACTGAATTCTCCGACGACGAGTTCGACACCGTGGGTGGCCTGGTCATGAGTGCATTCGGGCACTTGCCAAAACGCAACGAAACCACTGAAATCGGCCCTTACCGCTTCCGCATCCTCAATGCTGACAGCCGCCGGATTCATTTGATTCGTCTCACGCCTATTGCCCGCTAAACCTCAACACCAAGGATTGAAATGCGCTGGATAACCTCCCCCGGCTGGCCCGGTAACTTGCTGGCCGTGGTGGCCGGCGCACTGACAACCCTGGCGTTGGCCCCCTTCGATATCTGGCCATTGGCACTGGTGGCCCTGGCTCTGTTCTATCTCGGTTTGCGCGACCTGTCGCCAAAACAAGCCCTGGGCCGTGGCTGGTGCTTCGGTTTTGGCCTGTTCGGCGCGGGCACCAGCTGGATCTACTACAGCATCCACCACTTCGGCGGCGCTTCTGTGCTGCTGGCCGGCTTCCTGATGCTGTTGTTCACCGCAGCCATTGCCTGGTTCTTTGCCCTGCCCGCCTGGCTATGGGCACGCTGGATCCGCCGCAACGAAGCACCGCTGGCCGACACCCTGGCATTTGCTGCGCTGTGGGTCGCTCAAGAGGCCTTCCGCGGCTGGTTCCTCACCGGTTTTCCGTGGCTGTACTCCGGCTACAGCCAGCTCGACGGCCCGCTGGCCGGGCTCGCGCCACTGGGCGGCATGTGGCTGATTTCGTTCTCCCTGGCCCTGAGCGCAGCCCTGCTGTGCAATCTGCCACGCCTGATCAAGGCCAGACGCAAGGCTTTTGTCGCCGCAGGCGTGATCTTGCTGATCGGCCCCTGGGTTATCGGCCAGGCTCTCAAGCACCACGCCTGGACCAGCCCATCGGGTGACCCGCTGAGCGTGGCGGCGATCCAGGGCAATATCGAACAAAGCATGAAATGGGACCCGGCGCAGGTCAATGCACAGCTGGCCCTGTACCGCGACATGACCTTCAGTTCAAAGCGTGTGGACCTGATCGTGTGGCCAGAAACCGCCGTCCCCGTCCTCAAGGAGAACGCTGAAGGCTTTTTGAGCATGATGGGGCGCTTTGCCGCCGACCGGAATTCCGCGCTGATTACCGGCGTGCCGATCCGCCAGGAAGTACGTCATGAGCCGCGCTACTTCAACGGCATCACGGCCGTAGGCCAGGGCGACGGGGTTTACCTGAAACAAAAGCTGGTGCCGTTTGGCGAATACGTGCCGCTGCAGGATGTACTGCGCGGCCTGATCGCATTTTTTGACCTGCCAATGTCTGACTTTGCCCGCGGCCCCGCCGACCAGGCGATGTTGCAGGCCAAGGGTTATCAGATCGCGCCATTGATTTGCTATGAAGTGGTGTACCCGGACTTCGTCGCCGGGCTTGCGGCCCAGAGTGACATCCTGCTGACCATCAGCAACGACACCTGGTTCGGCACCTCGATCGGGCCGCTGCAGCATCTGCAAATGGCGCAGATGCGCGCCCTGGAAGCCGGGCGCTGGATGATTCGGGCCACCAACAACGGGGTCACGGCACTGATCGACCCGTTTGGGCAAATCACTACGCAGATTCCGCAGTTCGAGCAAGGCATCCTGTATGGCGAAGTGGTGCCCATGCATGACCTCACGCCTTACCTGCAATGGCGCTCCTGGCCGCTGATCATCCTGTGTGTCTTGCTGATTGGCTGGGCGCTGGTCACCAGCCGGATTGCCAAGACGGTCTAAGCCAGCCACCTGCACCCACACTGTTCCCTGCGGGTTCGGACTGTGTGGGCGCCGCAAAACCTGTGGGAGCTGGCTTGCCTGCGATGGCAGCAGCGCGGTTTGCCTGTCAGACCGCGCCGCCTGCATCGCGAGCAAGCCCGCTCCCACATGAGTTCATCGACTTAACTAGCGATAAAACAACGGATAGGCCATCTGCCCCACCGCCTCATTGATCAACAACCCGGACTGCCAGAACGCTTTGTACTCCGGCATCCAGCCCCCCAGCGGCCGCGCGTTGTCTGCACTGAAAAAGCCCACCGGCGCGGGCACCACTTCGAAACCAGCCTTTTCAAAACTCCAGACCGAACGCGGCATATGCCAGCCGTGAGTCACCACGACTACGCGCCTGATCCCCAGCGGCAGCAGAATGCCTGCAGTCATTTGGGCGTTTTCCCAGGTCGTACGGCTTTGTTCTTCTTTCCAACGTACTTGCACGCCGAAGTCATCACGCAAAGAGTCCGCCATCAACTGCGCTTCACTGGGCGGCGAGCCGTAGTGCAAACCTCCAGTCGTCAGTACCGGCAAGCCCGAGGCCTTGGCCAGTCGCGCGGCATAACGCTGGCGCTCAAGACCAATGCCCGTCGGCTGATCACTGCCCCAGGCCGGATCACCCCGCTCACGCCCCGAACCCAACACCACAATGGCATCGGCACGCCCGGCCAGCGTCGACCACTCGCTCTGCGCCAGCGGCGGCTCGCGCTCCAGCACCCGGGCGCCCCACTCCACCATCACTGGCAAGCTCATCAGCCAGAAACCGCCCAGCCCCAGGGCAAACAGCACGCACGCCACACGCGGACGCGAACACCGCAGCCACCAGGCAAGCACCAGGAGCAAGATCAAAATGCCGGGAGGCAATAGAAGTTGTTTAAAAAAATATCGAATAGGCATCGAGCATCTCCAAAGATGCCCGAAGCCTAAGGGGGTTGAGTGAGCGCATCAATAACGCAGGTGAGAAACCCAAACACAAACGCGTGATGCATCAACCCGGGGTACAACCTGTTTTGATACGGCTTTTGTTAAAGGCCGGGCCTGATTCGCCGTATGGCCTAAGCTCCCTGCACCCTGTCTTTGAGCCAGATGACCTTGGCTCTGGGGGCATCCTGCATGTTCACGCTGCCTTGCGAGCGTTTGACTGTCTCACGCCCGATCCGGTTCAAATAGAGGTTGATCAACTCCAGCTCGGCATGACTCAAGCCTCGCAATTCCAATTCGACTGGGCGTTCATCTCGCAATACGACAGCCGTCTTTGCTGAATCAAGAGCCATACTTAAACGATCAATCAGCCGCTCATACACTTGCGATGTTGCTACGCTGCGTTGCAACTCTGCCATCCGTCCACCTCATTTAAGGAAATGAATCTCCCCCAAAGGAGAGCTTAGCTGCGCATCTAAAAGCGGCGTGCTGCTGCGACCAACGGAGTGATGAGGTAATCAGGGTTTCCCTCGATAGAGCGGGGTCATGTATGCTACGGGACTTCCTGTAACCCCTGCTCCAACCTGACCGGGCAACACTGTCGCCGGTCTATGTTGAAGAGGATTAGGCCACCCTTTATCAGTACAAGTAGCCATGCACGAACAATATCAGCCCCGTGAAATAGAAGCCGCCGCCCAATCATTCTGGGACAACCAAAAGTCCTTCGAAGTCAGCGAAGATCTAGGCAAAGAGACGTTCTACTGCCTATCGATGTTCCCGTACCCAAGCGGCAAGCTACACATGGGGCACGTGCGCAACTACACCATCGGTGACGTGATCTCCCGTTACCAGCGCATGCTTGGCAAGAACGTTTTGCAGCCGATGGGCTGGGACGCCTTCGGCATGCCGGCCGAAAACGCCGCGATGAAAAACAAGGTCGCGCCGGCCAAGTGGACCTACGAAAACATCGCCTACATGAAAACCCAGCTGCGCAGCCTGGGTCTGGCCGTTGACTGGTCCCGCGAAATCACCACCTGCAAGCCGGATTACTACCGTTGGGAACAATGGCTGTTCACCCGCCTGTTCGAAAAAGGTGTGATCTACCGCAAGAACGGTACCGTTAACTGGGACCCGGTAGACCAGACCGTTCTGGCCAACGAGCAAGTGATCGACGGCCGTGGCTGGCGTTCGGGCGCGGTGATCGAAAAACGCGAAATCCCGATGTACTACTTCAAGATCACCGCTTACGCGGATGAACTGCTTGAAAGCCTCGACGACATGCCGGGCTGGCCCGAGCAGGTCAAAACCATGCAGCGCAACTGGATCGGCAAATCCCGCGGCATGGAAGTGCAGTTCCCTTACAACGTCGAGTCCATCGGCGCAGCGGGCGCACTCAAGGTCTTCACAACTCGCCCCGACACCCTGATGGGCGCTACCTACGTCGCCGTGGCTGCCGAGCACCCGCTCGCCACCCAGGCCGCGCAGGGCAACCCTGAGCTGCAGGCGTTTATCGCCCAGTGCAAGGGCGGCAGCGTGGCTGAAGCCGACATGGCCACCCAGGAAAAAATGGGCCTGCCGACCTCGCTGTTCGTCGAGCACCCGCTGACCGGCGAAAAACTTCCGGTCTGGGTCGCCAACTATGTGCTGATGCATTACGGCGACGGCGCAGTAATGGCGGTACCGGCACACGACGAACGCGATTTCGAATTCGCCACCAAGTACAACCTGCCAATCAAGCCGGTTGTGCGCACCAGTGCTGGCGACGAGTCACCTGCTCCCTGGCAGGACGCTTACAACGAGCACGGCCCGCTGATCAACTCCGGCGAATTTGACGGACTGGACTTCGACGCTGCCTTCGCCGCCATCGAAGCCGCCCTGACCGCCAAAGGCCTTGGCCAGGCGCGCACACAGTTCCGCCTGCGCGACTGGGGCATCAGCCGTCAACGCTACTGGGGCTGCCCGATCCCGATCGTGCATTGCGATACGTGCGGCGACGTGCCGGTCCCTGAAGCCCAGCTGCCAGTGGTCTTGCCAGAAGATGTCGTACCCGATGGCGCCGGTTCGCCACTGGCACGCATGCCTGAATTCTACGAGTGCAGCTGCCCTAAATGTGGCGCACCGGCCAAACGCGAAACCGACACGATGGACACCTTCGTCGAGTCCTCGTGGTACTACGCCCGTTACGCCTCGCCGCACTATGAAGGCGGCCTGGTCGAAAAATCGGCGGCAGACCACTGGTTGCCGGTCGATCAGTACATCGGCGGTATCGAACACGCCATTTTGCACCTGCTGTACGCGCGCTTCTTCCACAAGCTGATGCGTGACGAAGGCCTGGTCAGTTCCAACGAGCCGTTCAAGAACCTGCTGACCCAGGGCATGGTGATCGCCGAGACTTACTTCCGTACGCTGGACAACGGTGGCAAGGATTACTTCAACCCGGACGACGTGGAAATCGAACGTGATGCCAAGGCCAAGATCATCGGCGCCAAGCTGAAGACCGACGGCCTGCCGGTGGAAATCGGCGGCACGCAGAAAATGTCCAAGTCGCTGAACAACGGTGTTGACCCGCAATACATGATCGAGCAGTACGGCGCAGACACCTGCCGCCTGTTCATGATGTTTGCTTCGCCGCCTGATGCCAGCCTGGAATGGTCCGACTCGGGTGTTGAAGGTTCGCACCGTTTCCTCAAGCGCGTCTGGCGCCTGGCCCATGCCCATGTAGGCCAGGGCCTGCCGGGTGCACTGGATATCGCCAGCCTGACCGATGAGCAAAAAGTCATCCGCCGCGCCATCCACCAGGCTATCAAGCAAGCCAGCCAGGACGTTGGTCAGCACCACAAGTTCAACACCGCTGTCGCCCAGGTGATGACCGTGATGAACGTGCTCGAAAAAGCACCGCAAGCCACTGAACAAGACCGCGCCCTGCTGCAGGAAGGCCTTGAGACTGTTGCCCTGGTGCTGGCACCGATCACCCCGCACATCAGCCATGAGCTGTGGAACCAGTTGGGGCATGCGGGTGCAATCATCGACGCTGCATGGCCAACCCTGGACGAAAGCGCGCTGGTTCAAGACACCCTGCAACTGGTTATCCAGGTCAACGGCAAACTGCGCGGGCATATTGAAATGCCAGCCAGCGCCAGCCGTGAAGAGGTTGAAGCCGCAGCCCGCGTCAATGAGAACGTGTTGCGCTTTACCGAAGGCCTGACGATCCGCAAAGTGATCGTGGTACCGGGCAAACTGGTCAATATCGTCGCCAGCTAATTGGAACAGGCGCCCGTGCCAAGCGCGGGCGCCCAACAAGACCTTCAGGGCCGCTCAGTCGGCTTCTCTGGTTTCAATGGGAGCAACACATGATCAAACGCAACTTGCTGGTGATGGGTCTCGCTGTTCTGCTGAGCGCCTGCGGCTTTCAGCTGCGCGGCACCGGCACCAACCAGCTGACGATCACCGAACTCGACGTCAGCGCCCGGAACGCCTACGGCGACACGGTGCGCCAACTGCGTCAGGTACTGGAAAACAGCGGCGTTAAAATCACGCCAAACGCCCCCTACAAGCTGGTTCTGACTGACGAGAAAGAAACCCAGCGTGCGGCCAGCTACACCGGCAACACGGGCACCGCCGAGTATCAGTTGAACAGCGTGGTCAACTACGAAATCCAGGGCCAGAACCATCTGGTGCTGCTGAGCAACAAGGTTGAGGCCTACAAGGTTTACCTGCAGGACGGCAGCAACGTGGCCGGCAGCAACCAGGAAGGCGTGATGATCCGCAAGGAAATCCGTCGCGACCTGATCCAGCAACTGGTTCTGCGCCTGGAGCAGTTGACCCCGGCCCAGCTGGAAACACTGCAGCAGCAAGCTGAGGCAAAAGCCAAGGCTGAAGCCGACGCCATCGAAGCTGCGCGCAAGGCTCAAGAGGAAACTCCTCAACAGTCGCCTCTCGAACTGCAAAACCAGTAAGGCATACGGGGCGCTCAAGCGCCCCGCTATCGTTATGGCCCTATGAAACTCGCTCCCGCCCAACTCGCCAAGCATCTGCAAGGCACGCTTTCGCCGGTCTACATCATCAGCGGTGATGACCCGTTGCTGTGCCAGGAAGCCGCAGACGCCATTCGCAGCACCGCCCGCCAGCAAGGTTTCGATGAACGCCAGGTGTTCAGCGCCGATGCCAGCTTCGACTGGGGCACGTTGCTGCAAGCCGGTGCCAGCATGTCGCTGTTTGCCGAAAAACGCCTGTTGGAGCTGCGCCTGCCCTCCGGCAAGCCTGGTGACAAAGGTGCTGCGGCGCTGATCGAGTACTGCTCGCGCCCTGCCGAAGACACCCTGCTGCTGATTAGCCTGCCCAAGCTCGATGGCAGCGCGCAGAAGACCAAGTGGGGCAAGGCGCTGATTGAAGGCGCGCAAAACCAGTTCGTGCAGATCTGGCCGGTGGACGCCAACCAGTTGCCGCAATGGATTCGCCAGCGCTTGTCGCAGGCCGGGCTGTCCGCCACCCATGACGCCGTGGAGCTGATAGCCGCGCGGGTTGAAGGCAATCTTCTGGCTGCCGCGCAAGAAATCGAAAAGCTCAAGTTGATGGCTGAAGACGGGCAAATCACGGTCGAGACCGTGCAGGCGGCAGTAGCCGACAGTGCGCGCTTCGACGTATTTGGGCTCGTAGATGCGGTACTGAACGGCGAGGCTGCCCATGCCCTGCGCATGCTCGAAGGGCTGCGCGGTGAAGGTGTCGAGCCGCCGGTGATCCTGTGGGCCCTGGCCCGTGAGCTGCGGGTGCTGGCCAATATAGCGCTGCAATATAGCCAGGGCACACCGCTGGACAAGGCCTTCAGCCAGGCCCGGCCGCCGGTGTGGGACAAGCGCAAGCCGCTGATGAGCAAAGCCCTGCAGCGCTATTCCGCCCAGCGCTGGGCGCAATTGCTGCTGGATGCACAGCGTATCGATGCCCAGATCAAGGGTCAGGCTGCAGGTTCAGCCTGGAGCAGCCTGAGCCGCTTGGCGTTGCTGATGTGTGGGCAACGGCTGAATTTGCCAGCGGAGTAAACACTGCTTTCTGTGGGAGCGGGCTTGCTCGCGATGCAGGCGCCGCGACCTGACAGGCTGATTGCGCTGATTGCGCTGATGCTATCGCGAGCAAGCCCGCTCCCACCGATCACTATCCAGTGGACAATACGAAAAAACCGGCCGATGATTTGCGCTTGTTCAAACCACGCGAGAGCAAATGCCATGAGCAAGCGCCCCAACAAGGCCAAATCCATCGTCGCCCAACCCCTGTTCCGCAGCCGCCAGGAACGCCCCGCCAAAGGCAAAGGCAGCTACCGCCGCGAAGCCTTCCAGTCGAGAGACCGGGAGGCTTTTTACTTTCTGGCTGCCTGACGGCGGGGATGATAAGGTCTGCTTCTGTTTTGCATTACCTGGACCTGCGCATGCTCTCACGTCATACACGCCGTTGGCCGATGCGCCAACTGATCGCTGCTTCCAGCGTCATCCTTTTAGTCGCCTGCGCTGAGAAACCGACTGCAGCCGATGCTCAAACCCTGCCTGTGATTCCTCCGGCACCTGCGGTAATCACCAGCGCGCCTGCACCCGGCAGCGATACCCCCCTTGTTCAGCCCGCGCAAAGCTTCAGCGAGTGGCAAGCCGATTTCCGCGCCCAGGCACTCAAGGCCGGTATCAACCCACAGGTATTCGATAACGCCTTTGCCGGCATTACACCAGACATGAGTGTGATCAAGGCCGACCGCAGCCAGCCCGAATTCAGCCGCCCGGTCTGGGAATACCTGGACGGCGCCCTGTCGCCTTTGCGCGTGCGCAATGGCCAGCGCTTGCTGGAGCAAAACGCCGAGCTGCTGAGCCGCATTGAGCAGCGTTATGGCGTCGATCGCCAGGCACTGGTTTCGGTGTGGGGCATGGAAAGCAATTTCGGTTCGTTCCAGGGCAACAAGTCGGTTATTCGCTCCCTGGCGACCCTGGCCTACGAAGGGCGCCGCCCGGAGTTCGCCCAAAGCCAATTGATCGCAGCCCTGAAAATCATTCAGGAAGGCGATATCAGCCCCGACAAAATGCTCGGCTCGTGGGCGGGCGCAATGGGTCAGACCCAGTTTATCCCCACCACCTATGAAACCCACGCCGTGGATTTCGATGGTGATGGCCGTCGTGATATCTGGAACAGCTCGGCTGATGCCCTGGCCTCGACTGCCCACTACCTGCAAAGCTCTGGCTGGAAGCAAGGCCAGCCGTGGGGCTTTGAAGTGACGTTGCCTGCCGGGTTCGATTACGCACTGGCTGATGGCGCCGTCAAAAAGAGTGTCGCCGAGTGGCAACAACTGGGGGTCAAGGCACCCGCCAGCGCCGCCGGCTCAGAGCAGTTGAGCGCCACCCTGCTGCTGCCTGCGGGCTACCGCGGCCCGGCGTTTCTGGTGCTGGACAACTTCCGCGCCATCCTGCGTTACAACAACTCATCGTCCTATGCACTGGCCGTGGGCTTGTTGTCTCAGCGCTTCGGCGGTGGCGGGAGCATTTTGGCCGACTGGCCAAAAGATGACCGACCGCTGAGCCGCTCCGAGCGCGTCGAACTGCAGATGCTGTTGAGCCAGCGCAATTACGATGCAGGGAATGCGGATGGCATTATTGGCGCCAATACCCGCAAGGCGATCCGCAGCGCGCAGCAAGCCATGGGCTGGCCAGCCGATGGCTACCCGAGTCACAAGTTGCTGGAGAGTTTGCGTAACCGCTGAGTCGCGACTCAGCCTGTAGGAGCGGGCTTGCTCGCGATTGCATCGACTCGTTTTGTCAGAGATACCGAGTTGATAGCATCGCGAGCAAGCCCGCTCCCACGGCTCAGGTTTTGACTGTGACCACTGCCTGCTCTAGTACCAATAACTGCCGATCAGCATCCAGCCGCACTTGAGCCCCCATCGGCAAGGTCAGGTTCGGGTCGCAATGCCCGCTGCGCCAACCGGCCAGCACCGGAATACCCAGCCCGCCCAGTTCCTGAGTGAGCAACCGCTCCAGCGCCGCGACATCAACCCCGGCCACATCCCCCACCAGCACTCCGCGCAACCTTTCGAGCTTGCCCGCCAGGCGCAAATGCGTCAGCAGACGGTCGACCCGGTACAACGGTTCGTTGACGTCTTCGATAAACAGGATGATGTCTTCGCTGTCCAGTTCAAACGCCGTGCCCATCACCGCGCAGATCATCGACAGATTGCCACCCAGCAAACGGCCACTGGCGCAGCCCGGGGCAATGGTCGTCAACGGCCAGGCCGCGGGGTGCTCCAGCACGGGCGGCTGTTGCCCGCTGAGCATACGCAACAATGAAGTTTCGGTGGGCGGTTGTTTGTTGCCCAGCAGATCAGCGTTCAACATTGGTCCGTGAAAGGTCACAAAGCCCGCGTAACGAATGATCGCCAGATGCAACGCAGTGATATCGCTATAGCCGACAAATGGCTTGGGATGACGACTCAACAGCTCAAAGTCGATGCCATCGAGCAAGCGCGGGCTGCCATAGCCGCCGCGCAGGCAGAAAATGGCATCAATGCTGTCATCGGCAAAAGCCTCATGCAGGTCGCGTAAGCGCTCTGCATCAGAGCCGGCAAGATAACCCTCCCTTTGCCACACCCCCGGGTAGACCCGCAGCTGGTAGCCGCGTGCATGCATCCATTGGGTCGCGAGGTTCAGGTCAAGTTCGGCAGGGCCTGCCGGGGCGATCAGGGCGATCACCCCGCCAGCGGGCAACGCGGGCACCGCGCTGTGGGCCTTGAAGGACACTGGCGCGGTGAGCCGGGTAGTCATGGGGTCAGGCACTCACCAGCATGGATTTGACCAGCTTGGCTTGTTCATCAGCGTGGTACGAAGAACGTACCAGCGGCCCGGATGCCACGTTTTTAAAGCCCATTTTGTAGCCTTCCTCGGCAAACCACGCGAAGGTATCCGGGTGTACGAAACGCTGGACCGGCAAGTGGTTGCGCGACGGTTGCAGGTACTGGCCCAGAGTCAGCATGTCGATGTCATGTTCGCGCATGCGCTTCATCACTTCGATCACTTCGTCGTCCGTTTCGCCCAGGCCCAGCATCAAGCCGGATTTGGTCGGGATGTGCGGCATCATCTGCTTGAAGCGCTGCAACAGGGTCAGCGACCACTGGTAGTCGGAACCCGGACGCGCAGCCTTGTACAGGCGCGGCACGGTTTCGAGGTTGTGGTTGAACACGTCTGGCGGCTCGGCGGCGGTGATTTCCAGCGCAACGTCCATGCGACCACGGTAATCCGGCACCAGGGTTTCCAGCAGTACGCCCGGCGACAGCTTGCGGATCTCGCGGATGCAGTCGGCAAAGTGCTGGGCACCGCCGTCACGCAGGTCGTCGCGGTCTACAGAGGTGATCACCACATACTTCAACCGCAGGTCAGCAATGGCAATGGCCAGGCTTTCCGGTTCGTTGGTATCCAGTGGCTTCGGTCGGCCGTGGCCCACGTCGCAGAACGGGCAACGACGGGTGCAGATGTCACCCATGATCATGAAGGTCGCGGTACCACCCGAGAAGCACTCGCCCAGGTTCGGGCAGGAGGCTTCTTCGCACACGCTATGCAGCTTGTGCTTACGCAGCAGGGACTTGATGCGGTCGACTTCCGGGGAAACCGGAATACGCACACGAATCCAGTCGGGTTTTTTCGGCAACTCGGTGGTCGGAATGATCTTTACCGGGATACGCGCAACCTTCTCGGCACCGCGCAACTTGACGCCGGTCTCAACCTTGGAACGGGCCTCGCTGGCGCGGGCTGCACGTTCTGAGATATCCAGCGTTGGGATCAGGGTTTGAACAGCGTCTTGCGCAGTAGTCATATCAATCGATTCCGCCCGTCAGGGTCGTCTGCTCAGCATAGTCGAGGTGTTTGACGAGCTGCGAGCGCAGCCGGGCACCTACCTCGGCAAATTCAATCGGCCCTGCATGATCACGCAGCTGGGTCATCGCCAGCCCTGCATAACCACAGGGGTTAATCCGTCGAAACGGTTCCAGGTCCATGTCCACATTCAGGGCCAGACCGTGGAAGGAGCAGCCATTGCGGATCCGCAGGCCCAGTGAGGCGATTTTCGCGCCATCGACATACACGCCCGGCGCATCGGCCTTCGCTGCAGCGCTCACGCCATAGCTGGCGAGCAGGTCGATCAGGCACTGTTCCATCCGCGTGACCAGCTCACGCACGCCATAGCCCAGCCGGCGCACGTCGAGCATCAGGTAGGCAACCAGCTGGCCAGGGCCGTGATAAGTCACCTGGCCACCGCGATCCGACTTGACCACCGGGATGTCCCCCGGCAGCAGCAGATGCTCGGCCTTGCCTGCCTGACCTTGGGTAAACACCGGCGGATGCTGCACCAGCCAGACTTCGTCTTGCGTGTCCGGCACCAGCTTGCGCTCATCGGTGAATCGCTGCATCGCCAGCCAGGTGCGCTCGTAATCAAGCAGACCCAGCTCACGAATACCCAAGACCTGTGACATCACAACACCATATGTACGAAGCCGGTGGCCCGCAATTCGCTGTTGATGTTGTAAAGCTGATCCTGATCGGTTGCCACGATGTGCAACTGGATCGTCGTGTACTTGCCGTTGGTGCTCTGGCGTTCATCGACACGATCATCGTTGACCGTCGCGTGCTTCTTGACGATATCGATGATCTTGTCCTTGTTGCCCACACCCGTGTCGCTGATTACCTTAACCGGGTAATCCACGTTGGGGAATTCGATCTTTGGCGCCTTTACTTCGGTATCGCTCATGGCGTATTGGCCTCGTAAGCCCGGAACAACAAAGGTGCTCCCGCGCAGGGTAAAGCGCGGGGGCACTCAGGTGGGTGCAATCAGTTGAACAGCCCGTAGAAGAATAGACGGATGCTATCCCACACGCGTCGGAAAATTCCACCTTCCTCGACAGGCTCAAGCGCGATCAGGTCAGCGCTGTGCACAACCTTGTCGTCGAGTTTGACCTCAACCTTGCCGATCACATCGCCTTTGGCGATAGGGGCCATCAGTTGCGGGTTCATGGTCATGCTTGCGGCCAGCTTTTTCAATTGGCCTTTTGGCAGGGTCATGGTCAGGTCATCCGCCAGACCGGCTTTAACCTGGCTGGTGGTGCCTTTCCAGACCGGAGCCTGAGCCAGCTCGGTGCCCTTCTGGTAGAAGGTCTGGGTTTCGAAGAAACGGAAACCGTAGGTCAGCAGCTTCTGGGTCTCGGCCGCTCGGGCGGCTTCGCTGTTGGTGCCGAACACCACGGCGATCAGGCGCATGCCGTCGCGTACAGCCGAAGACACCATGCAGTAGCCGGCTTCGTCGGTGTGACCGGTTTTCAGACCGTCAACGGTCTTGTCACGCCACAGCAACAGGTTGCGGTTAGGCTGCTTGATACCGTTCCAGAAGAACTCTTTCTGCGAGTAGATCGCGTAGTGAGTTGGGTCTTCGTGGATGATGGCGCGAGCCAGCAACGACATGTCGTGGGCCGAGGAGTAGTGATCCGGGTTCGGCAAGCCGGTCGGGTTCATGAAGTGGCTGTTGGACATGCCCAACTCGCCCGCCGTCTTGTTCATCATGTCGGCAAACGCGTCTTCACTGCCGGCAATGTGCTCGGACAGGGCAACACTGGCGTCGTTACCCGACTGGATGATGATGCCGTGCAACAGGTCGCTGACCGACACCTGGGTGCCGACCTTGATGAACATCCGCGAACCACCGGTGCGCCATGCGTTTTCGCTGACGGTAACCGGGTCGTTTTCGCCGATCTGGCCACGACGGATTTCCAGAGTCGCGATGTAAGCGGTCATCAGCTTGGTCAGGCTGGCTGGCGGCAGACGCTGGTCGCCGTTGTTCTCGACCAGCACGTTACCGCTGCTGGCATCCATCAGAACATAGGACTTGGCTGCAAGTTGCGGCGGCGACGGCATCATCTCGACTGCCCAGGCGGCAGGAGTGACGATCAGCGGTACTAGCAGGCACAGGCGTTTGGCAAAGGTGGTGATGTTCATCCGTCTCTCGAAGTTGTTAATGGAAACTTACCCTCGCGGGCAAAACTGTACAGGCAGTCTTTTGACTGACTGCCGCGTATTCAGTTGCAGTCCCGGCCCCTGGAAGGGCTTTTATTCTTGACCTCTGCAACTGCGTTTGGGCCGCGAATGTTCGCGGCCCAACGCTTTGTTCAATGTTACTGATCCGACGTCACAACGCTCGGCTGGCCCAGATTGGCCAGGCGCACGCTGTTTTGCGTTTGTGCCACTTCACCCGCCGAGGCGATAGGCCCCAGGCGCACGCGGTGCAAGGTTTGCTGATTGCGCACAATCGAGCTGATAAATACGGGTGTGCTGACCATGCCACTGAGTTTGGAGCGAAGCAACTCGGCGGCGTCCGGATTGGCAAAGGCGCCTACTTGCAAATAGGTGCCCTGGCCCTTGACCATCGGGCTCACTGGCACCACATCGGCGGCATGCTGCTGGGCCGGCGGTGTCCATTGCTCAACCTTGCCGGTCGACACGGTCGGGGCGGTGTTCTGGGCCATTTTCGGCTCGTTGAGCATCAATGGCGCAGGGCGCCCACGTTGCGCCCACCAGGCTTGCGGGTCAATGCCTTCAACCTTGACCCGGGCCGTACCGGTCTCGGCATAGCCGAGCTTTTTGGCAGCGGCGTAGGACAGGTCGATGATGCGGTCCGAATAAAACGGGCCACGGTCATTGACCCGCAGGATCACGGCCTTGCCGTTATCGAGGTTGGTCACTTTGACGTAGCTGGGCAACGGCAGGGTCTTGTGCGCCGCGCTCATACCGTACAGGTCATACACTTCGCCGTTGGCGGTGTTTTGACCATGAAACTTGGTGCCGTACCAGGACGCCGTGCCCGAGGCCACATAGGTCTTGGACTCTTGCAGCGGGAAATAGGTCTTGCCCAGCACCGAGTACGGCGCGGCCTTGTACGCGCCGGTGTGCAGGGTCGGCGTGGCGTCGGGGATGCGCGATACATCGACATCCCACCACGGCGCGCCGTCCTTGTGCGCACGGTTGATATCCAGGCCCGGCTTGGAGGTGACGCCCGCCGACGTTTGTGGCGGCGTGCGGCTGCTCGAACAGCTCACCACCAGCAGCGCAATAGCGGCGCAGGCAGCGAGTTTCAACGGTGTGCGGATCGCTTGAAACGGCATTACTTGTTGCCCCGTGCTTGAACCAGCAGATCGGACAGTTGATGCACTGCCATGGCGTACATCACGCTTCGGTTGTAGCGCGTGATCGCATAAAAGTTCTTCAGGCCCATCCAGTATTCAGGGCCGTCGGCGCCTTCGAGACGGAACGCTGTGACCGGCATGTCGTCGCGCAGCGCATCATGACTCGACCAGCCCAGCGCTCGCAACTCCCCGACGGTCTTGACCGGCTCGATACCCTGGGTCAGGCCTTCATCGACCCGATCACCGCGCACATCGGCGCGGCTCACCACCGGCTCGCCACCTACCCAGCCATGACGCTTGAAGTAGCTGGCAACGCTGCCAATGGCATCGTCCGGGTTGCTCCAGATATTGATATGGCCATCACCATCGAAATCCACGGCATAAGCACGGAAGCTGCTGGGCATAAACTGCGGCAAGCCCATCGCCCCGGCATAGGAACCCTTGAGGGTCAGCGGGTCGACCTGCTCTTCGCGGGCCAGCAACAGGAATTCACGCAGCTCTTTGCGGAAGAACTCGGCGCGGGGCGGGTAATCGAAACCCAGGGTCGACAGTGCGTCGATCACCCGGTAATTGCCGGTATTACGGCCATAAAAGGTTTCAACGCCGATGATCGATACAATCACCTGGGCCGGTACGCCGTATTCCTGCTCGGCACGGGCCAATACGGCCTCGTGTTCGCGCCAGAAGTCGACACCACGCGCCACCCGGGCGTCGGTGAGGAACATCGGGGCGTACTCTTTCCACTGCTTGACGCGTTCGGCGGGGCGCGAAATGGCATCGAGGATGCTCTGCTTGCGCTCGGCCTCGCGGAACACGCCCATCAGCTGCTCACCGGCAAACCCGTAGTCACGGGTCATTTCACCGACGAACTCGGCCACTTGGGGCGAGCCTTCGTAGTCACCGGCCAGCGCGCCCGGCGCTGCCCCGAACAGACCCAGCAGGCCCACCCACGGCGCGTATCGAGCGGCCCAGCCACGCATTGCTTGCATTGAATAATTCACCTTAATCAAACTTGTGCGATCCACTTGCGATGCGTGTGAATCGACATCAAAACCCCAAACGCTGACAACAGCGTCACGAGGGAAGTGCCGCCGTAACTGATAAATGGCAAGGGCACACCCACGACGGGCAACAAGCCACTGACCATACCGATGTTGACGAAAACATAAACAAAAAACGTCATGGTCAGGCTGCCCGCCAACAACTTGCCAAACAGGGTCTGGGCCTGGGCGGTAATCACCAGGCCACGACCGATCAACAGCAGGTAAATCAGCAGCAAGGCACAAATGCCCACCAGGCCGAACTCTTCGCCCATTACCGCAATAATGAAGTCGGTATGGCTTTCAGGCAGGAAGTCCAGGTGCGATTGAGTGCCCAGCAGCCAGCCCTTGCCGAACACCCCGCCCGAGCCGATGGCCGCCTTGGACTGGATAATGTTCCAACCGGTACCCAGCGGGTCGCTTTCCGGGTCAAGGAAGGTCAGCACGCGTTGCTTCTGGTAGTCGTGCATCACGAACATCCACATGGCAATCGCCACTGGCACGGTGGCGGCCAGTACGCTGAGGATCCAGCGCCAGCGCAACCCGCCCATAAACAGCACGAACGCCCCCCCCGCCAGTACCAGCAGCGCCGTACCCAGGTCCGGCTGACGCACGATCAGGGCAAAGGGCACGCCGATCAGCATCAGGCTGACCGCCACATGCTTGAGCTGCGGTGGCAGGGTGCGCTTGGACAGATACCAGGCGATGGTCGCGGGCATCAGGATTTTCATGAACTCCGAGGGCTGAAAGCGGATCACCCCGGGAATATTGATCCAGCGCGTTGCACCCATTGCGTTGTGGCCCATGATGTCCACCACCACCAGCAACATCACCCCGATCAAGTAGCCGATCGGCACCCAGCGCGCCATGAACCGCGGCTCCAGCTGGGCGATGATAAACATCGAGACCAGGCCGATGCCGAACGAGGTTGCCTGCTTGCTCAGCAGGTCCCAGCTCTTGCCGCTGGCCGAATACAGGACAAACAGGCTGCCCGCCGCCAGGGTCAGGAGCAGGATCAGAAGCGGGCCATCGATATGCAAACGCTGAAGCAGCGTGGCACGGCGGCGCATCACATCCTCACTGGAGAGGATGCGGTCGAAATTACTCATCATTGGCCGGAACCTCTGCCTTTACGGGGCCGCCGTACTCGGGTTTGAGTTTGCCGTCTTCACCCAGCAACCAGGCATCCATGACCTTGCGCACCACGGGCGAGGCGACACGGCTGCCGGCTTCGCCGTTTTCAATCATCACCGAAACGGTAATCTGCGGGTTGTTGGCCGGCGCAAAGCCGACGAACAAGGCGTGGTCGCGGTGACGTTCCTGCACCTTGGAGCGGTCGTATTTTTCGCCCTGCTTGATCGCCACTACCTGCGCCGTACCGCTCTTGCCGGCAATCAGGTACTGCGCACCAACGCCCGCCACCCGCGCCGTGCCGCGCGCGCCATGCACCACTTGCTGCATGCCGTGGTTGACCTTGGCCCAGTTGGACGGGTCACGCAGGACGATATCCGGCACCGGGTCCGGATCCACCGGCGGCACGCCCTCGATGGTCTTGGCCAGGTGCGGGCGGATCCACTTGCCTTTGCTGGCGATCAGCGCGGTGGCCTGGGCCAGCTGCAAGGGGGTGGACTGCATATAGCCCTGGCCAATTCCCAGAATCAGCGTCTCGCCCGGGAACCAGGCCTGGCGCCGGGTGGCGCGCTTCCATTCGCGGGACGGCATCAGCCCGGCGGACTCCTCGAACATGTCCAGCGAGACCTTGCGGCCGATGCCGAACTGGTTCATGTAGCTCGACAGGCGGTCGATGCCCAGTTTGTGGGCCAGGTCATAAAAATAGGTGTCGTTGGAACGCATGATTGCGGTATCCAGATCGACGTAGCCATCACCGGTGCGGTTCCAGTTACGGTATTTGTGATCGTAATTGGGCAACTGGTAATAGCCGGGGTCATACACCCGCGACGAGCCGGTGATCACGCCGCTGTCCAGGCCAGCAATCGCCACCGCAGGCTTGATCGTCGAGCCAGGTGGGTACAGGCCGCGCAGGATGCGGTTGAACAGCGGTCGGTCAATGGAATCTCGCAGCTCGGCATAGGCCTTGAAGCTGATGCCGGTGACGAACAGGTTGGGGTCAAAGCTCGGCTGGCTGACCATGGCCAGCACTTCGCCCGTCATCGGGTTCAGTGCCACCACTGCGCCACGACGCCCCGCCAGGGCTTCTTCGGCCGCCTCTTGCAGCTTGATGTCGAGGCTGAGCACGATGTCCTTGCCGGGGATCGGGTCGGTGCGCTTGAGTACGCGCAATACCCGGCCACGGGCATTGGTCTCGACTTCTTCGTAACCCACCTGACCGTGCAGCTCGGCTTCGTAGAAACGCTCGATGCCGGTTTTGCCGATATGGTGGGTGCCGCTGTAATTGACCGGATCGAGGGTTTTAAGCTCTTTTTCGTTGATCCGCCCCATGTAACCCACCGAGTGCGCAAAATGCGCGCCCTGCGGGTAGTGGCGCACCAACTGCGCAACCACTTCAACGCCGGGCAGGCGGAACTGGTTCACGGCAATCCGGGCGATCTGTTCTTCGTTGAGCTCAAACAGGATGGGCACCGGCTCAAATGGCCGCCGCCCCTGCTTCATACGCTTTTCGAACAGGGCGCGATCTTCAGGGGTGAGCTGCAGCACTTCAACAATAACGTCGAGCACTTGCTGCCAGTCGCCAGAGCGCTCGCGGGTCATGCTCAGGCTGAAGCTGGGACGGTTGTCCGCGATAACCACGCCATTGCGGTCAAAAATCAGACCCCGGGTCGGTGGAATCGGCTGCACATGCACCCGGTTGTTTTCCGACAAGGTGGAGTGGTAGTCGTACTGCACCACCTGCAGGTAATAAAGACGCACGAGCAGCACACAAATAAGTGTCACCACCACAATTGCACCAACCACGACCCGTCCGCGCACAAGGCGTGAGTCTTTCTCGTGGTCTTTAAGGCGAATCGGCTGAGACATTCAGGGCGCTGAGCTATTTGTGATACGGGTGCCCGGACAATACAGTCCAGGCGCGATACAACTGCTCACCGATCAGAATCCTTACCAACGGGTGTGGCAGCGTCAACGGCGACAGCGACCAGCGCTGGTCGGCGCGGGCGCAGACTTCCGGCGCCAGCCCTTCCGGGCCACCGACCATAAAGTTCACCGTGCGCGAATCCAGGCGCCAGCGGTCAAGCTCAACCGCCAGCTGCTCGGTACTCCACGGCTTGCCGTGCACTTCGAGGGTAACGATCCGCTCGCCCGGGCCGACCTTGGCCAGCATGGCCTCGCCTTCCTGACGGATAAAGCGAGCCACGTCGGCATTCTTGCCACGGGTATTGAGCGGAATTTCCACCAGTTCAAGGGCCAGCTCGGATGGCAGACGCTTGGCATATTCATGCCAGCCTTCTTCCACCCACTTGGGCATACGCGAACCGACAGCGATCAAACGCAGGCGCACAGCGAACCCTTACTCTTGGTCTTTGTTGAGCTTCAGGAAGTGCTCATGGGTGTTTTCCGGGCTGTGGTGAGCAGCGCTGCCTGCACGGCTTTGTTCAGCACCGGCCCACAGACGCTCCAGGTCGTAGAACTGACGGGCACTGGCAGTCATCATGTGAACGATCACGTCGTCCATGTCCAGCAGCACCCAGTCGCTGTCGCCCTTGCCTTCTTCGCCCAGCGGCTTGACGCCCAGAGCCTTCACCGCTTCGCGGATCTTGTCGAGCATCGCGCCGATCTGACGGTTCGAAGTACCGGTAGCGATGATCATGAAGTCAGTGATGCTGTGCTTGTCACGCACGTCGATGACCTGAATGTCCTGGGCCTTGACGTCTTCAAGGGCTGCAACCGCAACCTTGACCAGCTCTTCACCTTTCAAAGGCTCGGCGCTGAAGGTTTTTTCTGGCAATGGCGCGCTTTTGAAGGTGCCTTTGCGCTTTACTTTGCTTACATCTTTGTCAGTCATATAAAACTCGTTTTGCTCGTATGTTCGGGTGTTTCAATACGCGTCAATTGGCGCCTTGAAACACACCCTTTTTCAGTTCGACGCACGGTAAAGCCCGTGCGCATCGATGTAGGCCAGGACCGCGTCGGGCACCAGGTAACGTACCGACTTACCGCTGGCCAGCAGTTGACGGATCTGGGTGGCGGATACCGCGAGCGGCGTCTGCCAAACGAATGCAATCTGCCCGCTGGCCCCCTTCAGGGCCAGCGGGTCGCTTACCGAGCGCGCTGCCAGCAGGTTGCGCAAGGCATCCGGCGGTTCGCTGTCGGCATCCGGGCGCTGTAGCACCAGGATATGGCAATGCTGGAGCAACTCTTCCCAGCGATGCCATGTGGGCAGTCCGCAAAACGCGTCCCAGCCCAACAGTAAAAACAGCTGGTCATGCGCGGCCATCTCGGCCCGCATCAATTCCAGCGTATCAATCGTGTAGGACGGTTTGTCCCGTTGCAGCTCCCGGGCGTCCACTACCAGCGTAGCCACTCCTGCGACCGCGCACTCGACCATCGCCAAACGGTCGTGGGCCGACACTTGTGGCGTGTCACGGTGAGGCGGCCTGGCGTTGGGGGTCAGACGCAGCTCGTCGAGCCCCATCATCTCCGCCACTTCCAGCCCGCCACGCAGATGGCCGATATGCACCGGATCAAAGGTTCCGCCCAGTACGCCAATGCGCTGGGGTAACACGTCGATCACAGGGGCCGGCACTGACGCTTTCAGGGTGGCCAAGTCAGACCGGCTCCTGGCCGCGCAACTGGCCATCACCGACCACAATGTACTTCTCGCAGGTCAGACCTTCGAGACCCACCGGGCCGCGGGCGTGCAGCTTATCAGTAGAAATGCCAATCTCCGCACCCAATCCGTATTCAAATCCATCGGCAAAGCAGGTGGGTGTGTTGAGCATCACCGAACTGGAGTCCACTTCGGCCATAAAACGCCGGGCATCGCCCTGGTGTTCAGTGACGATCGAGTCGGTGTGATGGGAGCCATAGTGATTGATATGCTCAATCGCCTGGTCCAGCCCGTCAACGATGCGAATCGACAGGATTGCATCCAGGTACTCGGTGTTCCAGTCTTCTTCGGTAGCGGCAACCACGTCGATCAGCGCCTGGGTGCGTTCGCAACCGCGCAGTTCGACGCCTTTGTCGCGAAATTGTTCAGCCATTGCCGGCAAAAACGCTGCCGCCACGGCCTGATCCACCAGCAGGGTTTCCATCGCGCCGCAAATACCATAACGGTAGGTCTTGGCATTGAAGGCAATGCGCTGCGCCTTGGCCAGATCGGCATGGGCACTGACGTACACATGACAAATACCGTCAAGGTGCTTGATAACTGGCACCTTGGCGTCACGGCTGACCCGTTCGATGAGGCCCTTGCCGCCACGAGGCACAATCACATCAACGTACTCGGGCATGGTGATCAGCGCGCCAACGGCGGCACGATCAGTCACTTCAACCACTTGCACCACGGCCGGCGGCAAACCGGCCTCGGCCAGGCCGCGCTGGATGCACACAGCAATGGCACGGTTGGAGTGAATCGCCTCAGAACCACCGCGCAGGATGGTGGCATTGCCCGACTTCAAGCACAGGCTGGCCGCATCGATGGTCACGTTCGGACGCGATTCATAGATGATTCCGACTACACCCAGCGGCACACGCATCTTGCCTACCTGAATACCCGAGGGGCGGTAGCTCATGTCGCGGATCGCGCCGATGGGGTCTGGCAGGCTTGCCACCTGACGCAAACCGACAATCATGCTGTCGATGCGTGCAGGGGTCAGCGCCAGGCGCTCCAGCATGGCCGGCTCCAGGCCGTTGGCCCGGCCGGCGGCCAGGTCCAGTTCGTTGGCGGCAACCAGCTCCAGACGAGCGGCGTCCAGTGCAGCTGCAGCGCCGTGCAGGGCACGGTTTTTCTGCGCTGTACTGGCACGGCCGATCACGCGGGAAGCTTCGCGAGCAGCGCGACCCAGGCGGGTCATGTAGTCAAGAACGGACTCAGTCATGGTCTCAAGGGTCTTGGCAGGGAGGAAAGCGGCCGATTATAGCGGTCCAGCCGCCTTACGCACAGCGGTGGCAGGCGGATGGTCGAAATGGACGGTAAATACACTGCGTTCAGCCCCGATTAAGCATGACTTGCTATGATCTGCCCCTTTTCAGCTATCCACTGACCGTCCTGCACATGCCCACAATGCTGCCTGATGCCTTTTTCGACCGTGACGCCCAGCTTGTTGCCCGCGAACTGCTGGGTAAAGTCATTCGCCATCGAGTCAACGGCCTGTGGCTCAGCGCACGGATTATCGAGACTGAAGCCTATTACCTTGCCGACAAGGGCAGCCACGCCTCGCTGGGCTATACCGACAAACGCAAGGCGCTGTTTCTTGATGGCGGCAACATCTACATGTATTACGCCCGCGGCGGTGATTCGCTGAATTTCAGTGCCCACGGGGCCGGCAATGCCGTGCTGATCAAGTCGGCCCATCCGTGGCTGGACGAGCTGTCGGGCGCTGACAGCCTCGCGCAAATGCAACGCAACAACCCCGATGCCCAAGGCCACCCCCGCCCGCAACACAAACTTTGCGCGGGGCAGACCCTGCTGTGCAAGGCGCTGGGCCTGAAAGTGCGTGAATGGGATGCAAAATGTTTCGACCCCGAACGTTTGTGGATCGATGACGTCACACAACGACCTTCGCGAATCATCCAGACCACGCGTCTGGGCATCCCTCACGGGCGGGACGAGCATTTGATGTATCGCTTTGTGGACGCTGACTACGCTAAGTACTGCACCCGCAACCCGTTGCGCCGTGGCCAGGTTGAGGGGCGGGACTTCATCACCCTGGAACACAACTGACCCTGTGGGAGCGGGCTTGCTCGCGATGGCATCAGCGCATTTTTCCTGACAGACCGCGGGGCCTGCATCGCGAGCAAGCCCGCTCCCACAAATAGAGCCGGGCCAGCTTCAAGGCTGTAGCCCCTGCAAACACCCCAAACGCAGACAAGGAAATCGAAACATGGGCCCGTGGCTCGATAGCATCACCGGCTGGCTCACAGCCAACCCGCAGTGGCTGGGCCTCGCGGTATTTATTGTGGCCTGCGTCGAATGCCTGGCAATTGCCGGGATCATCGTCCCCGGCACCGTGTTGCTGTTCGCCATTGCCGTCATGGCTGGCAGCGGCGCCCTGTCTCTGGGCCAAACCCTGCTGCTGGGCTTTCTTGGCGGGCTGCTGGGTGACGCCGTGTCCTACGCCCTGGGCAGACGCTTCCATCAGAACATCCGCCGCCTGCCCCTGTTGCGCTCGCACCCGGAGTGGATGAACGGCGCCGAAAGCTATTTCCATCGTTATGGCATCGTCAGCCTGCTGGTCGGGCGCTTTATCGGCCCGCTACGCCCCATGCTGCCAATGGTGGCAGGGATGTGCGACATGCCGATCCCGCGTTTTATCGGCGTCAGCCTGCTGGCGGGTGCCGGCTGGTCGGTGGCGTACCTGCTGCCGGGCTGGGCGACCGGCGCGGCCATTCGCCTGCCGTTACCTGAAGGCTTTTGGCCCCAGGCTGCCATCGTAGCGGTGGGCCTCGCCGCGCTGCTGGGCTTGAGCATCAATGCCAGCATCCGCCGCCAGCCCCGGACCACGCTACTGATCGGCACACTCAGCCTCGCCCTGCTGCTGGCCGTTTTTGTCGGTTATCCGCATATGACCGCCTTCGATCAGGGCATCACCGCCCTGGTACAAGAGCATCGCAGCAGCACCCTGGACACTGCCGCCGTACTGGTGACGCAAATCGGCAACTTCCGCACACAGTTTCTGGCGGCAGCACTGGTGTGCGTCATTTTGCTGTTTACCCGGCAGTGGCGGGCCATGTGGTTCTTTGGCGGGGTCACGCTGGTTACCGCGCTGGCCAATACAACGACCAAGCACTTCTTCGCCCGGGTACGCCCCGAAGTACTGGCCGACCCGCTGACCACCTACAGCATGCCCAGCGGCCACAGTTCGGGCGCCTTTGCGTTCTTTGTCGCCCTGGCGATCCTCGCCGGGCGCAATCAGCCACAGCGCATGCGCGTCACCTGGGTATTACTGGGCTGTCTGCTGGCGATCACCGTGGCCATGTCACGGGTGTACCTCGGCGCTCACTGGCCGACCGACATCACCGCAGGCGCCCTGCTCGCCATCACCGTCAACGCGTTTGCCCTGGCCCTGAGCCAGCGCTTCATGCCCCTGGCACCGGTCCCGCAAAAAGTCTGGTGGCTGATCTTGCCGTCAGTCACCGCGCTCTACGGGTTTTTCATGCTCGCGCATTTGTCCAGGGAGCTGCTGCGCTACGCCTACTGACCTCAGTTGAGGGCCTCGCCCTGGATCTCATCGAGCAGCACCTGGATCCCGTCCAGTCGCTGCTGCGGGTCATTGACCTGCAGCAGCTCGATCTTGTCTGCCTCGGCAAAGGGCAACAGGTACGCCAGTTGATTGGACAAGGACTGCTGCCCCGCCACCTCGGTACTCATGTTCAGGGCCGCCACCATCGGGTGCTCGGCCAGGGCCTTGAGCAAGGCCAGCAGGTCCTGGTCCTCTTCCTGCAGCGGCTGCTCGGGGGCGTCATCCAGCCACTCGACTTCAGCCACCAGTAACTGGTCGCGCTGCACCTGCGTGCCCAGCACTTCAAAACGTCGCCCGCCTTCGACGCGAATGCCCAGCAGGCCGTTGTCCTGCTGCTGAAAATCGCGAATCAGGGCTTCACAACCGATCCCGGCGATACCCTGCGGCACATCGCCAACCTCCCGGCCATCGAGGATGCACACCACACCAAAGCCCGTACCCTGCTTCATGCAGCGGGCAATCATGTCCAGGTAGCGCGCTTCAAATAGCTGCAAATCCAGCACGCACCCCGGAAACAGCACGGTATTCAAAGGAAACAGCGGCAACGTCATAGCTTCACCTTTACACCACCAGGGTCACGGCCAACGGCAAAAACACCGCCGTAGCCACACCCATCAGACTCATCGCCAACGCCGCAAAGGCGCCGCACTCTTCACTTTCCTGCAGGGCCACCGACGTGCCGACTGCGTGCGCCGTCATGCCCAGCGCCATCCCCCGGGCCTCGGGGCTGCTGACCCGCAACAGATTCAGCAGAGCCGGCCCGCAAATCGCGCCGATCACACCGGTGATCAACACAAATACCGCCGCCAGCGCCGCAACACCACCGATCTGCTCGGCCACCAGCATGGCGATCGGCGAGGTGACGGATTTGGGCGCCAGGGTCATCAGCACCATGTGTTCGGCACCGAACCACCAGGCCAGGCCCACCACCAGCGCGGTGGCAAACACCCCCCCAATCACCAGCGTAGTAAAAATGGGCCAGAACAACTGCCGGATGCGCCGCAGGTTCAGGTACAAGGGCACCGCCAGCGCCACAGTCGCGGGGCCCAGCAAAATGCTCAGGATATCGGTGCTTTTACGGTACTCCGCGTAGCTCAAGCCGCAACTGAGCAACACACCGATCACCAGCAGCATCGAAGCCAGTACCGGTTGCAGGAAAATCCAGCGGGTTTTTTCGTACGCGGCGAGCACCAGCTGATAGGCGCCAAGCGTGATACCGATGCCAAACAGCGGATGGTGGATAACGGACTCCCAAGCGCCCTGCCATTGCATATTCATGGGCGCTCCTCGGTATGGCTGTGGTTCTTGAGCAGGCGCTGCATCAACACCCCGACAAACGCCATCGAGATCAACAGCGACAGCACCAGCGCCCCGACAATGGCCCAGAAGTCGGCGGCAATGTCGGCGGCATACACCATCACGCCCACCGCAGGCGGCACCAGCAACAATGGCAAATAGCGCAACAGCCCGCTGGCAGCCTGACTCAATGGCTCGCTGACTTGACCGCGCACCACCAAAAAGCCCAACAGCAGCAACAATCCGATAATAGGCCCAGGCAATACAGGGACGAACAAGTGATTGAGCGCCGTGCCGAGCAATTGAAACAGCACCAGCCAAGTCAAGCCGCGTAACAACATTTCACCTCTCCAGCGAATATTTTTGTACCGCATTATAAGCACGTCCCGCCGACCAACGGCCCAGGCTTACACCTTGGCATTGAATAACTGTTGATGTTTCATCCGGGCCTATAGACAGCCTGTATTGCTACGGCATACTCGGTGGCTTAATTATCCGGATCCCGCTATGCGCCCACTTGCCCCCCTTGCTTTGACCCTGCTGCTGACGGCCTGTGGTGACGGTGAATCACTGTCACCCCCCGACGCACGCCTGCCCGATGGCGGACGCTACCGAGGCGAAGTGGTCAACGGGTTGCTGCAAGGCCAGGGCCGTATCGACTACCCGAACGGCAATTGGTACGCAGGGGGCTTCAAAAATGGCCAGTGGCACGGCCAGGGCGAGTGGCACGCCAGCAATGGCGACAGCTATCGCGGCGATTTCGCCCAAGGCCTGTACAGCGGCCAGGGCCGCCTGACGACCCACGACAGCACCTACGAGGGCGGGTTCAAGCTGGGTAACCGCGAGGGCGAGGGCACGCTCAAGCAAGGTTCCCTGAGCTATCGCGGCGACTTCAAGGATGACCAGTTCTCGGGCGACGGCCATCTGGAGCTGGAAGACGGCAGCCAGTACCAGGGCCAGTTTGCCCACGGCAAGCCCCACGGCACCGGCCGGCGCAGCGACGCCAGCGGCAATGAGTTCGTCGGCGAATTCGTCAATGGCGAGCTGGAAGGCAACGGCGTGTTCAACAGCGCCGACGGCGACCAGTATGAGGGCGCGTTCAGGAACAACCAGCTCAACGGCAAGGGCCGCTACGAAAATGCCGACGGCGATGTATGGATCGGCGACTTCAAGGACGGCGCCTTGACCGGCCAGGGCGAGCTGATCGGCATCGACGGCAGCCACTATCGCGGCCAGTTCAACGAATGGCGCTTCAATGGCCCCGGCCATTTGAGCCTGCCTGACGGCAGCACCTATGACGGCGAATTCGCCGCAGACACCTATCAGGGCCAGGGCACCCTGACCCTGAGCGACGGCACCGTACAAAGCGGCTACTGGCTCAACGGCCAGCGGGTGCGCGATGCCAAGGGCGCGATCCTGCCCGACCCGCTGGAGCTGGGCCTGCTCAATCAGGGCACACTGCTCAACCAGGCCCTGGCCGACGTTGCCCCGTCCACCCCGGCCATCGAGCTGTACAGCCTGGTACTGGCAGGCGACGGCAAGCAGAGCGTGTTCAAGCGCGAGGCCGACTACGTCAGCGACATGCTCACCAGCCGTTTTGGCAGCCGTGGCCGGATCACCCTGGTCAACCACCGCGATCACTTGCTCGATCGCCCGATGGCCACCCGCGAAAACCTGCACCGCGCCGCAAAAACCCTAGCCGAGCGCACCGGCCCCGAAGACCTGGTGTTTATCTACCTCACCAGTCACGGCACCCAGGAGCACGAGCTGGTACTGGACCAGCCGCGCATGGAGCTGGCCGATCTGCCCGCCGACGAACTGGCGGCAGCCCTGGCGCCGCTGAAAAACCGCGACAAGATCATCGTGATTTCATCCTGCTACTCGGGTGGTTTCATCCCCGCGCTCAAGGATGAAAAAACCCTGATCATGACCGCATCCCAGGCTGATCGGGTGTCCTTTGGCTGCTCGGAAGAAGCCGACTTCACCTATTTCGGCAATGCCTTGTTTGCCCAGGCGCTGAACCAGACCGACGATCTGCAAAAAGCCTTCAAGCTGGCCAAGCAGTATGTGGCCGAGCGCGAACAGGCTGATGGCTACGAGCCATCTGAACCGCAAATATGGGCGCCAAAAGGCGTTCTGACCCACTGGCAACGCTTACGTCAGCAACAGGCAAAACAGGCTTTGCAGTAAGCAAATACCCCTGCAATGACTAAGCTGTTTGTATCAAGGGAGAAACACTATGCACTTGACGCCGTCACATATCCTGCTCGCCGGGGCCACTGGCCTTACGGGCGAACTGCTGCTCGACCGCCTGCTCAATGAGCCCACCATCACCCGCGTGCTTGCCCCTTCGCGCAAACCCCTGGCGGCGCATCCGCGCCTGGAAAACCCGGTGGGTGACCCGGTGGTGTTCCTGCCCCAGCTCAGTGGCCGGGTCGATGTGGCTTTCTGCTGCCTGGGCACCACGATCAAACAGGCCGGCTCCGAAGCCGCCTTCCGCGCCGTCGACCATGACATGGTGGTGGCTTTCGCCAAACGCGCCCGGGAAATGGGCGCACGCCATCTGGTGGTGGTCAGCGCGATTGGCGCCGACCCCAAATCCTCGGTGTTTTACAACCGGGTCAAAGGCGAGATGGAGCAATCATTACGCGCCCAGAACTGGCCGCAACTGACCATCGCACGCCCGTCGCTGCTACTGGGTGATCGCATCGAGCCCCGCCTGGCCGAACAGATCGCCGGGCCATTGTCCAAGCTGATTCCGGGCAAGTACCACGGCATTGAAGCCTGCCAACTCGCGCGTGCGCTGTGGCGACTGGCACTGGAAGAGCAGGACGGAGTGCGGGTGATCGAATCCGATGAGCTGCGCAAACTGGGCAAGTAATCACCCAGCCTGCTGGCTACAGGCCGCCGCTGGCCTGAAACCCCACACCCAGCACCGTCAGCACGGACAACGGCAACAGCACGGTATCGAGCAGCGCGCTGGCGGGCAGGTCCAGGCCGGGGTGGCGCGGTGCCTCGGCGCCAAAGCGATCCTTGGCACAACACCCGCCCTCCAGCGCATACAGGTCCAGCCGGGTTCCCGAATAGACCACAGGCGCACCGGGCTTGGCGGCATCCAGCGTGCGAACGCTGGCACATCCACACACCAGAGCCGCTACCAGCAGTGCCAGTAGCGCCTTACTCATCGCCGCCAACATGATGCTCGCCCCAGCGCGGCAGCATGTCCTGGGGAATATTGAGCAGATTGAGAATGCGCGCCACCACAAAATCCACCAGGTCATCAATGGTCTGTGGCTGGTGATAGAAGCCCGGCGATGCTGGCACGATCACCGCCCCCATATTGGACAGCTTGAGCATGTTTTCCAGGTGAATACTGGAATACGGCGCCTCACGCGGCACCAGAATCAGCTGGCGGCGCTCCTTGAGCGTCACATCGGCTGCCCGCTCGATCAGGTTGTTGCAAGCCCCGGTGGCAATCGCCGACAGGGTGCCGGTGGAACACGGCACGACCACCATCGCCGCAGGTGCTCCCGACCCCGAAGCCACCGGCGACATCCAGTCTTCCTTGCCGTATACGCGAATCTGCCCGGCGGCAGCGCCCGTGTATTCAGTCAGAAACGTCTGCATTGCCTGTGGCTTGGGCGGTAGATTGACGTCCGTTTCGGTCGCCATGACCAATTGCGCGGCCTTGGAGATCAGGAAGTGGACTTCGCGGTCTTCTCGCACCAGGCAATCGAGCAGACGCAAGGCGTAAGGCATGCCGGAAGCACCGGTAACCGCCAGGGTAATGCGCTCAGGGCCACTCATTGCAGCGCTTCCGCCAGTTTGCCATGCAGGCCGCCGAAGCCGCCGTTGCTCATGATCACCACATGGGTGCCGGGTTTAACCCGGGTTTTGACCTCGGCAATGATGGCCTCCAGCGAATCGCAGACGTTGGTCGGCACCGGGCTCGATGCAACTGTTGCTGCCAGATCCCAGCCAAGATTCGCCGGGGCGTACCAGACCACATGATCGGCCTGCACCACGCTTTGCGGCAGGCCATCACGGTGGGCACCCAGCTTCATGGAGTTGGAACGCGGCTCGATCACTGCAATCAGCGGTGCATCACCAATATGCTTGCGCAGACCATCAAGGGTGGTCGCGATCGCCGTCGGGTGGTGGGCAAAGTCGTCGTAGATGGTAATACCGTGAACTTCGGCAACCTTTTCCATGCGCCGCTTCACGCTTTTGAAAGCACTCAGCCCGTCAATGGCCATGCTCGGCACTACGCCTACATGGCGGGCAGCTGCCAGGGTCGCCAGGGCATTGGCGACGTTGTGCTGGCCGGTCATGTCCCACTCGACGGTACCTTGCAGCACGCCTTCAAACAGCACGTCAAAACGTGATCCGTCGTCGCTGAGCAACCTGGCTTGCCATTGGCCATCAACGCCCGTAGTTTGCACCGGTGTCCAGCAACCCATTTCGATCACGCGCTGCAATGCAGGCTCGGTGGTCGGGTGGATCACCAGCCCTTCACTCGGAATGGTACGCACCAGATGGTGGAATTGCCGCTCAATGGCCGGCAAATCAGGGAAGATGTCCGCATGATCGAACTCAAGATTATTCAGGATCGCCGTACGCGGGCGGTAATGAACAAACTTGGAGCGCTTGTCGAAGAAGGCACTGTCATATTCATCGGCTTCCACCACAAAAAACGGCGTGTCACCCAAACGGGCCGACACGGCAAAGTTCTGCGGAACGCCGCCGATCAGGAACCCCGGGGCCATGCCCGCGTGCTCCAGCACCCAGGCCAGCATGCTGCTGGTGGTGGTTTTACCGTGGGTACCGGCCACGGCCAGCACCCAGCGGCCCTGCAGCACATGGTCGGCCAGCCATTGCGGGCCGGACACATAAGGCAGGCCCTTGTTGAGAACGTACTCCACCGCAGGGTTGCCACGGGACAGCGCGTTACCGATGACCACCACATCAGGGGCCGGATCGAGCTGTGCAGGATCGTAGCCCTGGGTCAGCTCAATACCTTGAGCCTGCAACTGGGTGCTCATCGGCGGATAGACGTTGGCGTCAGAGCCTGTAACGTGATGGCCCAGTTCTTTGGCCAACACCGCCAGCGAGCCCATGAAAGTGCCGCAAATACCAAGAATATGAATGTGCATAGTCGACCTCGTAAATCATCGAGGAAGGGTAGCGTAGGAGGGTTGTTTTAGCACCTGATGATTCTGATCGACGCTCACACACATCGCTGTTGTGGGAGCGGGCTTGCTCGCGAAGGCATCACCGCGATTTGCCTGACAGACCGCGCTGATACCATCGCGAGCAAGCCCGCTCCCACATGCTCAAGTCACTCTGCTCAGCGTTCAATCCCATGCTTGCGCAGCTTTCTATACAGCGTATTGCGGCTCACCCCCAGTTGCAGGGCGGTATGGGTCATGTGCCAGCGGTGCAGCTCCAGTGCCAGGATCAACGCCTGTTTTTCGGCATCTTCGAGCGGGTGTTCACAGGGCTCGGGCGCCTTGACCGGCGCCAGCCGAATAATGGCCGGCAAGTCCTCAAACTGGATGACGTCGCCCTCGCACAGCGCCGCCAGGGTACGCAGCACCGTGCGCAATTGGCGCACGTTGCCCGGCCACGAGAACCCCAGCAGCGCCTCACGCGCCGCAGGTGTGATCCGCAGCCGTTGCCCGGCCGCCTCTTCAGCCAGCAAAAAGTCCAGCAACTGAGATTTGTCCGTGCGCTCGCGCAACGCCGGCAAGCCGACTTCCAGCCCGTTGAGGCGGTAAAAAAGGTCTTCGCGGAAACTGCCGTCGGCCACACGCTCCTGCAAATTGCGGTGGGTGGCACTGATGATGCGCACGTTGACTGCCAGCGGCTCGCCACCAATGGGCACCACCAGCCGGTCTTCCAGCACCCTTAACAGGCGGGTCTGCAACGCCAGCGGCATATCGCCGATTTCGTCCAGGAACAAGGTGCCGCCATCGGCCTGCTGCAACTTGCCCTGCATGCCCTCCTTGCGCGCTCCGGTAAAACTGCCGCCGCGATAGCCGAACAGCTCACTCTCGATCAGGCTTTCGGGGATCGACGCGCAATTGAGCGCCACAAAAGGCCTGCTGCTACGCAAGCTGGCCTCATGCACGGCCTTGGCGAACGCCTCCTTGCCCGAACCGGTTTCACCGTTGACCAGTAGCGGCACATCGCGTTCAAACACCCGCAATGCCCGGCGAAAATCCTCCTGCAGCGCCTCATCCCCCAGGCAGATACCGCTCGGGCGCGCACGCGTGGGCTCAGCCTGCACGACGACCGGGGCTGGCACATGTCGCGGCTGACCGCGCAGGGCCGCAAACAATCGGCGCCCGTCGCGGGTGCGCAGCGGCCAACTGGTACCGGCCTGGGGTGTGGCCCGGCTGAACAGCTCATCGCGCGGGCAATCGAACACAGTGTCGACCGACAGCCCCAGCAAGCTGTCACGCATATGGCCCAACAGGTTCAAGGCGCTTTGGTTGACTGCGCAGATCACCCCGTCGCCATCAAACGCCAGCATGCCTTCACTGAACAACCCCACAGACTCGGCCTGCAGATGAAAGCGCAGCAGCCACTGATTTTCGAAATGCCCCAGGAAGTAGCTGTTTTCGATGATTTTCGCCGACAGATTGACCAGCGCCATAGTGTGAAACTGGCTCTGGCGCGAAGCCTCATGCCGTGCCGAAGACACGTCGAGCACAGCCAGCAACTCGCCCTGCGGGTCGAACACCGGGCTGGCCGAACAGGTCAGGCCGGTGTGGCGCCCGCGAAAGTGTTCGTCCTGGTGGATGGTCAGGGCCTGGCGCTCCACCAGGCAGGTGCCGATGCCGTTGGTGCCCTCCCGCGCCTCGCTCCAGTCCGCGCCCAGCCACAACCCGGCCTGCTCGAACACCTTGCGCTCGGAGGGGGCAGTAACGCAGTTGAGGATCACGCCGCGGGCATCGGTCAGCAGTACCGCGTGCCCGGCACCGGAGAGCTGCTGGTGCAGGCTGTTCATTTCGTGACCGGCGATTTTCAGCACCTGCTGCAAACGCTCACGGCCTTCAAGGATGCGACCTTGCTCAAGCACGGTGGGGGCGATGGTTTGCGTGGGGTCAAGGTGGTAGTCCTCCAGGCAACGCTGCCAGGAGCGGACGATAGACGGGTCACACCCTTGCGGGCGGCCCTGGGTGACATCAATGACTTGCCGTGCATGACGGCGCAGATCAGTACTGTGCATTTCTTATTGTTCTCCGCTCTGTCTCGGCGGTCCCGTGCTCGTCAGAGGCAAACTTCCCTCAGCGGCAACAAGGATCCAGTCCAAACCGAACACCCAGCATCCTCCTGCTCACCGGCCATTGCAATCGCGAACTGACCCGCCGGTCATCGCTTGTGCCAGCGATGGTACAAATTGTCACAGCGACTGTGCCACAACGGTGACATCCGCCCTGCCCCAACGCCCGCCTTAAACCCGCAAAGCCACGACCTGCAAGGCTTTCGCAAATCTGGCCCAGCCCTTGCTCCTGCTTGTAACAGCGCCACAGCGCGTCCTCCCATAAGCACAATAAAGCCAGGAGACACCCACCATGCGTTACGCACAACCCGGTACTGAAGGCTCGATCGTCTCGTTCAAGAGCCGCTACGGTAACTACATCGGCGGCGAATTCGTGGCGCCCGTCAAAGGCCAGTACTTCACCAATACCTCGCCTGTAAACGGCAAAGCCATCGCCGAATTCCCGCGCTCGACCGCCGAAGACATCGACAAGGCCCTCGACGCCGCCCATGCCGCTGCTGATGCCTGGGGCGCCACCAGCGTGCAGGCGCGCTCGCTGGTGCTGCTGAAAATCGCTGACCGTATCGAGCAGAACCTTGAACTGCTGGCCGTTTCCGAAACCTGGGACAACGGCAAGGCCGTGCGCGAAACCCTGAATGCCGACGTGCCGCTGGCCGCCGACCACTTCCGCTACTACGCCGGTTGCATCCGCGCCCAGGAAGGCAGCGCCGCCGAAATTGATGGCAACACCGTGGCCTATCACATCCACGAGCCGCTGGGCGTGGTCGGGCAGATTATCCCGTGGAACTTCCCGCTGCTGATGGCCGCCTGGAAACTTGCCCCGGCACTGGCTGCCGGCAACTGCATCGTACTCAAGCCTGCCGAGCAAACCCCGCTGAGCATCACCGTGCTGATGGAGCTGATCGGCGACCTGCTGCCACCGGGCGTACTCAACGTGGTGCAAGGTTTCGGCAAGGAAGCAGGCGAAGCGCTGGCTACCAGCAAGCGCATTGCCAAGATCGCGTTCACCGGCTCCACGCCTGTGGGCTCGCACATCATGAAATGCGCGGCGGAAAACATCATTCCGTCCACCGTCGAACTGGGCGGCAAGTCGCCGAACATCTTCTTCGAAGACATCATGCAGGCCGAGCCAACCTTTATTGAAAAGGCCGCAGAAGGCCTGGTGCTGGCGTTCTTCAACCAGGGCGAAGTGTGCACCTGCCCGAGCCGTGCGCTGATCCAGGAATCGATCTACGACGAATTCATGAAAGTGGTGATGAAAAAGGTCGAGTCGATCAAGCGCGGCGACCCGCTGGACACCGACACCATGGTCGGCGCCCAGGCCTCCGAGCAGCAATTCGACAAGATCCTGTCCTACCTTGAAATCGCTAAAAAAGAAGGCGCGCAACTGCTCACCGGCGGTGCCGTGGCCAAGCTCGAAGGCGACCTGGCAACCGGCTATTACATCCAGCCGACCCTGCTTAAGGGCACCAACAAAATGCGCGTATTCCAGGAAGAAATCTTTGGCCCGGTGGTCAGCATCACCACCTTCAAGGACGAAGCCGAAGCACTGGCGATTGCCAACGACACCGAGTTCGGTCTGGGTGCCGGGCTGTGGACGCGCGACATCAACCGCGCCTACCGCATGGGCCGGGCGATCAAGGCCGGTCGCGTGTGGACCAACTGCTATCACCTGTACCCGGCCCATGCCGCGTTCGGTGGTTACAAAAAATCCGGTGTTGGCCGTGAAACCCACAAGATGATGCTCGACCACTACCAGCAAACCAAAAACCTGCTGGTGAGCTACGACATCAACCCGCTGGGTTTCTTCTAACCCCTACGCTCGCCCCGTAGCAGCTGCCGAAGGCTGCGTCCGGCGGCGAAGCCGTCGTAAATCCTGATAATGCGGTGTTTCTGTACGACCGCATTGTTTGAACTTGCGACGGCTTCGCCGCCGGACGCAGCCTGCGGCAGCTGCTACACAAGGCCCTGTGGCCCAGCTCTTGCTTATCTCCCTGTCATATTTTCTCAAACTATAAAAGAACAGGTGAATTCCCATGCCTAGCGAACCAACTGCCGCTGCGGCGGCGTCCTCTGTCGACTTCGAAAAAGTCGGCTCCGAATATTTCCAACAACGTGAACTTAAAAAAGGCGCTGCCGGCTGGGTCCTGCTGGTGGGCCTGGGTGTGGCCTATGTGATTTCCGGTGACTACGCCGGCTGGAACTTCGGCCTGGCCCAGGGCGGCTGGGGCGGGATGTTTATCGCCACACTGCTGATGGCCACCATGTACTTGTGCATGTGCTTTTCCTTGGCCGAACTGTCCTCGATGATCCCCACGGCCGGCGGCGGCTACGGCTTCGCCCGCAGCGCTTTCGGGCCCTGGGGCGGATTTCTCACCGGCACCGCGATCCTGATCGAATACGCCATCGCCCCCGCGGCCATTGCCTGTTTTATCGGCGCCTATTGCGAGTCGCTGTTCGGTATTGGCGGCTGGATGATCTACCTGGCGTTCTACATCATCTTTATCGGCATCCACATTTTCGGGGTCGGCGAAGCGCTCAAGCTGATGTTTATCATCACCGCCGTCGCTGCCATTGCCCTGGGGGTATTTCTGGTCGCGATGGTGCCGCACTTCAGCGTCGCCAACCTGCTGGATATCCCGGTTACCGAGGCCAAGGGCGCCAGCACCTTCCTGCCGTTCGGTTATGTCGGCGTATGGGCCGCCATCCCTTACGCGATCTGGTTTTTCCTCGCCGTGGAAGGCGTGCCGCTGGCCGCCGAAGAAACCAAAAACCCCAAGCGTGACCTGCCTCGCGGGCTGATCGGCGCCATGTTGGTACTGGCCACCTTTGCCCTGCTGATTCTGGTGATCGGCCCGGGCGGCGCCGGCGCGCACCACTTGATGGCATCGGGCAACCCGCTGGTTGAAGCCCTGAGCAAGGCCTACGGTGGCTCGACCTGGATGGGCGGCTTTGTGAACCTGGTGGGGCTGGCCGGTTTGATCGCCAGTTTCTTCTCGATCATTTACGCCTACTCGCGTCAGATCTTCGCCTTGTCCCGTGCGGGTTACTTGCCGCGCAAGCTGTCCGAAACCAATAAAAGCAAGGCGCCGGTGCTGGCCCTGATCATCCCCGGCATTATCGGCTTTGGCCTGTCGCTGACCGGCCAGGGCGATTTGCTGATTCTGGTGGCGGTATTTGGCGCGACCATTTCCTATGTGCTGATGATGGCTGCTCACATCACCCTGCGTATTCGTCGCCCTAAAATGGAGCGCCCGTATCGCACTCCGGGCGGGATTTTCACGTCGGGCACTGCTTTGGTGCTTGCCTGTGTGGCGGTGGTAGCCGGTTTCCTGGTTGATCCACGCGTGGTGATTGGCGCCGCGGTGATCTATGGAGTATTAATTGCCTACTTCGCTTTCTACAGTCGCCACCATTTAGTGGCCGGTACGCCGGAAGAGGAATTTGCGGCTATTCAACAAGCCGAAAAGGCCTTGCACTAACCGCTGAGAATCCGCCAGACGCTTCGCGTCTGGCGTCATGGAGCACCCAAATGGCAACTTTCTCACATGCGGTTGGCACCCAGACCTACCGTTTCGATAGCCTTAAAGACGTGATGGCCAAGGCCAGCCCGGCGCGATCCGGGGATTTCCTGGCCGGTGTGGCGGCGCAAAACGACGGTGAACGGGTCGCTGCGCAAATGGCCTTGGCTGACATCCCGCTCGCCTATTTCCTGCAAGAAATGCTGATCCCTTATGAGACCGACGAAGTCACCCGGCTGATCATCGACAGCCACGACCTGCAGGCCTTCGCCCCGGTCAGCCACCTGACGGTCGGCGGCTTTCGCGACTGGCTGCTCAGCGACGCCGCCGACGAGCACAGCCTGCGCGCCTTGGCGCCGGGCCTGACCCCGGAAATGGCCGCCGCTGTATCAAAAATCATGCGCGTGCAAGACCTGATTCTGGTGGCCCAGAAAATTCGTGTGGTCACCCAATTTCGCGGCACCATGGGCCTGCGCGGCCGCCTGTCGACCCGCCTGCAACCCAACCACCCCACCGATGATCCGGCGGGGATTGCCGCCAGCATTCTCGACGGCCTGCTCTACGGCAATGGCGACGCCATGATTGGCATCAACCCGGCCACCGACAGCATTGCCTCGATCTGCGATTTGCTGAACATGCTCGATGCGATCATCCAGCGCTATGAAATCCCTACTCAGTCCTGCGTGCTCACCCACGTCACCACCTCGATCGAAGCGATCAACCGCGGTGTGCCGCTGGACCTGGTATTTCAATCGATAGCTGGCACCGAAGCGGCCAACGCCAGTTTTGGCATTAATCTGAATATCTTGCAGGAAGGCTACGACGCCGGCTTGAGCCTCAACCGCGGCACGCTGGGCAATAACCTGATGTATTTCGAGACCGGGCAAGGCAGCGCGCTGTCGGCCAACGCCCATTTCGGCGTGGATCAACAAACCTGCGAAACCCGCGCCTACGCTGTGGCACGGCATTTCAAGCCGTTTCTGGTCAACACCGTGGTCGGTTTTATCGGCCCCGAGTACCTGTACAACGGCAAGCAGATCATCCGCGCGGGCCTTGAAGACCACTTCTGCGGCAAGCTGCTGGGCGTGCCGATGGGCTGTGACATCTGCTACACCAACCACGCCGAAGCCGACCAGGACGACATGGACACCCTGTTGACGTTGCTGGGCGTAGCCGGAATCAACTTCATCATGGGCATCCCGGGGTCGGACGACATCATGCTCAACTATCAGACCACGTCTTTCCATGACGCGTTGTACGCGCGCAAAACCCTGGGGCTCAAGCCTGCACCCGAGTTTGAACAGTGGCTGAGCAAGGTCGGAATTTTTACCCAGAGCGATGGCCGCATCGAGTTCGGCCAGCAACTGCCGCCGGCATTTCGCCAGGCACTGGCTCATTTGGGAGGGCGCTAAATATGGCCGACAACCTTAACCCGTGGCTGGAGCTGCGCCGACTGACCCCGGCGCGGATTGCCCTGGGCCGCACCGGCACCAGCCTGCCGACCCAGGCCCAGCTCGACTTCCAGTTTGCCCACGCCCAGGCACGGGATGCGGTGCATTTGCCGTTTGATCATCCGGGCCTGAGTACACAGTTGGCCGAGCGCGGCCGCGCAAGCCTGCTGTTGCACAGTGCCGCAGCTGACCGCCATAGCTATCTGCAGCGTCCGGACCTGGGGCGCAAGCTCAACGACGATTCTGCCCAGCGACTACGCGACTACGCCGCAGCCAACCCGGGCGGCATCGACGTAGCCGTGGTGGTGGCCGACGGTTTGTCAGCGCTGGCCGTGCATCGCCATACCCTGCCTTTTTTGGCGCGCATGGAGGAACATACGGCGACCGACGGCTGGACGTTGTCGCCGGTGATATTGGTGGAGCAAGGCCGTGTCGCGGTGGCCGACGAAATTGGCGAACTGCTGGGCGCCCGCATGGTGGTGATGCTGATCGGCGAACGTCCCGGCCTGAGTTCCCCCGACAGCCTGGGGCTGTATTTCACCTATGCGCCAAAAATCGGCCTGACCGATGCGTATCGCAACTGTATTTCCAATGTACGGCTTGAAGGCCTGAGCTACGGCATGGCCGCTCATCGGCTGGCGTACCTGATGCGCGAAGCCTGCCGTCGGCAATTGTCGGGGGTGAATCTGAAGGATGAAGCGCAGGTGCAGACGCTGGATATGGAAGCGCCTAGCGAAAACTTCCTGCTAAAGGGCGAGTAATTCCTGTGGGAGCCGGGCTTGCCCGCGATGGCATCAACGCGGTTGCTATCGAGACCAGGGGGCCTGCATCGCTGGCAAGCCAGGCTCCCACGCATTCACGCATTCACGCATTCACGCCGTGATTAACGGTCAATTGAGTACCCTGTCACCCTCAATACACGCTTCGCTACAAACTCAACCTGCAGAATTTGTCTCAATCCGTATAATCCGATTCTTCAAAAAAGTACGAAAAAACTACAATTGTTGTAGTTAACTACGCATCCCTACCCGCACAGACCTGCAGAGCCGGGTCATCAACACAGGTGCTTCACATGGATTTCAACCCGATCGACATTATCCTGCACCTCGATGTGTACCTCGACATGCTGGTAAACAATTACGGGCCATGGATCTACGCCATCCTGTTTCTGGTGATTTTTTGCGAAACCGGCCTGGTAGTGATGCCGTTTTTGCCAGGTGATTCGCTGCTCTTTATTGCAGGCGCCGTAGCTGCAGGTGGCGGCATGGACCCGGTACTGCTCGCAGGCTTGCTGATGCTGGCTGCGATCATGGGCGACAGTACCAACTACGTTATCGGACGAACGGCAGGCGAACGCTTGTTCAGTAACCCGAACTCGAAAATTTTCCGTCGCGACTACCTGGAAAAAACCCACGACTTCTATGAGCGTCATGGCGGCAAAACCGTAACGATGGCGCGCTTCCTGCCGATCTTCCGCACCTTTGCCCCGTTTGTTGCCGGTGTGGCACGCATGTTCTACCCGCGCTTCTTTATGTTCAGCGTGTTTGGCACGATCTTGTGGGTCGGCGGCCTGGTGACCCTGGGTTACTTCTTCGGCAACGTGCCCTTTATCAAGAAGAACCTGTCGTTGCTGGTGGTGGGCATCATCCTGCTGTCGCTGGTACCGATGATCATTGGCGTGATCCGCAGCCGCCTGGGCCGAACCCCAGTCAAAGCCAAAGCCTGATCGGGACGGCGCCACCATGTGGTCTCTAAGTGAATGGCGGCGCCAGCGAATCCTGGCGCAACACCCGGTCGCGTCTGACGTCTGGCACACCGTGCGCCAGCATCTGAGCATTCTCGACGGGCTGACTGACGAGCAGGACAAATGGCTGCGCGACAGCAGCGTATTGTTTCTGCAAGACAAGCACCTGACCCCCATGCCCGGGGTTGAACTGACTGAAGAGGGCCGGCTGTTGCTGGCCGCTCAGGCACAACTGCCGCTGCTTAACCTGGGTGCTCTGGACTGGTATCAGGGCTTTCACGAAATCGTGCTCTACCCCGACGACTTCATCAGCCCCCAGCGCCATCGCGACTCCAGCGGAGTCGAACACGAGTGGGAGGGTCATCACAGCGGCGAAGCCTGGCAGCACGGCCCCGTTGTTCTGGCGTGGCCGGGCGTGCTGGCCAGCGGCGGCTGGGAAGGCTACAACCTGGTGATCCACGAACTGGCGCACAAGCTCGACATGCTCAATGGCGCCGCCAATGGCATGCCGCCCTTGCACAGCAGCATGCAGGTCAAAGACTGGACCCAGGCCATGCAACAGGCCTACGACCACCTCAACCACTACCTGGATCACCATAACCCCGATCACGCGCCTATCGACCCCTATGCGGCCGAAAACCCGGCGGAGTTCTTTGCGGTGACCAGCGAGTATTTTTTCAGCGCGCCAGACCTGTTGAGCCATGCCTACCCGCTGGTCTATCAACAGTTGAGCCTGTTCTATCGTCAGGACACGCTTGCCCGCCTCAGGCAGCTGCAAACCGAACACCCCGAATACCGCGCGCAGCACTGATCGCCCAAGGGTGACGTCCTTATAGGAATACGCCTATAATCGCCGCCACTTTTTGGCCAAATCGGCCAACCAAACTGGCCTACTAACGGGGGCACCGCCCAATGAGCTACAGCAAGATTCCGGCTGGCAAAGACCTGCCGAATGACATCTACGTCGCTATCGAGATTCCGGCTAACCACGCGCCGATCAAATATGAAATCGACAAAGACAGCGATTGCCTGTTCGTTGACCGCTTCATGGCCACCCCGATGTTCTACCCGGCCAACTACGGTTTTATCCCTAACACCCTGGCAGACGACGGTGACCCGCTGGACGTGCTGGTAGTGACCCCTTACCCGGTAGCTCCAGGTTCGGTAATCCGTGCTCGCCCGGTTGGCATCCTGCACATGACTGACGACGGCGGCGGCGATGCCAAAGTGGTTGCAGTGCCTCACGACAAGCTGTCCCAGCTGTACGTTGACGTGAAAGAGTACACCGACCTGCCACCTCTGCTGATCCAGCAGATCCAGCACTTCTTCGAGAACTACAAAGATCTCGAAAAAGGCAAATGGGTGAAGATCGAAGGTTGGGGCGATGCTGAAGCTGCCCGTGCCGAAATCACCAAATCGGTTGCTGCCTACAAAGGCTAAGCAAACGGTCAAGAAAACCCCGGCTCGCCGGGGTTTTTTTATGCCCGCATAAACGCAATAACACAGCCTGTTTACGACACACAGATGACCAGTCAACCGATGTAGGAAATAACTCTGCAAGCCTAGGAATTTTCTAGTTTTATTCTGCTTTTATTGAACGCTTAGTTTATTTAAACGGGCTTGGCTTGCCCGTAGACTCTGTGTTCATGAATACATCCGGTGATCGCCTGAAAGCCCTCCTGCGGGAGTGCCATTTAACCGCTTCGGACTTCGCAGCCAATCGCCGCGTTACGCCGCAGCACGTCAACAACTGGTTCAAACGGGGCATCCCCATGGCTCGCCTGGACGAAATCGCCGAGCTGCTGTGCGTCAACAGCCGCTGGTTACGCACGGGTGAAGGCGTCAAGCATCCCGGCCTTGCCAGCAGCAACGACGAAACCTCGCCGGACCAGGTGCCAGGGCAACACAAACCGGCTGCTGCCGATGACATTGAGGTGCCGCTCTACAATGAGTCCTTGCACCCCGATGGCTCAGGCAAGACCCGGGTGGTGAGAATGCCCGATTGCACCGTGCGGCTCAGTTGTTCAACCTTACAGGCTCTGGACGTCAGCCCCGACCAGGCCATTTGCGCACCCATGATCGGCAATAGCATGGCCCACCGAATTCAGGACGGCTCCACGGTGGCCATCGACCGCAGCCTGACGCAAATCGTCGACGGCGAAATCTATGCCCTTGAGCAGGATGGCATGCTGCGCATCCGCTACGTTTACCGCCTGCCCGGCAATGGCCTGCGTTTGCGCTGCCACAGCAGCCGGGAGTATCCGGACGAAGTGTTCAATGCCGTGCAAGTGCAGGCCCAACAGATACGGATACTGGGTTGGGTATTCTGGTGGTCCACGCTTAACAGCAGACGACCGCGAGTGCCTTGCACGCTGGACGAATAGCCTTGGGTCTGGGAAAAGTCCGCAAACCCCAGTATGATTCGCCGCACTTGCGCATCCCCCTCGCAGCCAGCGAGCCGGAATGCAGGGCCCGGCAGCAAAAAGCCGCCCCGCCCCACACCCAGCTGCACTGCACTGGATGTCCCGATTGAAGGCGAGTACGGTTTACCAAAAATAAACCAAACCCGCCCCCGAGAAGCCGGCCACAAGCCGGCTTTTTAATGCCTGAAATAACCCTCGATCACCCACCATCATTCCTCGATAGCGATGCCATCACCTGCCAGCTCACGCTCGATTTGTTCGATGCTGGGCAAACTGGTCTGCAACTCTGCCGGCAGGGAGTCCACCAACTGGTACTCGGCTACGCCGATGGGCCTGCTGTTATCGCGCAAGGCGTACTCGGCCACCACCTTGTTCTTGCTGGAGCACAGCAACAGGCCAATGGTGGGGCTGTCCTGGGGATCCTTGACTTGCCCATCCACGGCGGCCAGATAAAAACCCAACTGCCCAAGGTGCTCCGGCTTGAATTTACCGGCCTTGAGTTCAACCACTACATAGCAGCGCAGCTTGAGGTGGTAGAACAGCAGGTCGATGAAAAACTCATCACCTCCCACATTCAAAAGCACTTGTTTGCCGACGAAGGCAAATCCTGCGCCCAGCTCCAGCAAGAAATCAGTCACATGCCTGACCAGAGCTCTTTCAATCTCTCGCTCATGGGCATCAGCGCCAAGACCAAGAAAGTCGAAGCGATAGGGATCTTTCAACGAGTCACGGGCCAGATCGGACTGGGGTTTGGGCAAAAAGATTTCAAAATTACTCACGGCCTTGCCGCTGCGCTCCAGTAAACGGTTCTGGATCTGCATGACCAGCGTATTTCGCGACCAGTTGTGTTCGATGGCCTTGGCCGCATACCAGCGACGGGTCTCGGGGCCGGGGAGTTTGTCCAGCAGCACCAGATTGTGCCCCCAAGGCAATTGTGCAACAGCCTGCTGCACTATTGCCGTGTCAGGCCATGCCTGGGCAAAGGCACGCATGTATTTGAGGTTGCGCAGCGAGAAGCCTTTCATGTCCGGGAAGGCTGCACGCAGATCCAGCGCCAGACGTTCAATCACTTTCGTGCCCCACCCTTGCTGCGTCTGGCGGGTCAAAATGTCGTAACCGATTTGCCAGTACAGCAGCACCAGCTCGCGGTTCACCGCCAAAGTGGCGCGCTGCTGGGCGCCATGAATGCGGCCTTTAAGGTCGCTCAACCAGTCACTGTAACCCTCGGGCTGCGCACTCAAACCAACAGGAATTTCACTCATGGCTTTTTCTCTCGTGGCCACGCCAGCGTGCTTGAGACATCTGCAGGGCACAGATGCAATCGCTGGCAGGGCGCACAAAATAAGCCTTCAAACTCAGCTTTTTTGTACGAAGCTTCGCTTTCACTCCAGTGAAGCGTCCGAGAATTTTCGACTCGGCCCGTAACCTGATCTGGCGTTAACACCAGGTGCAGGAGGGAACGGGCCAGCTCCAACCTCTAGCCCGCTCCTGCACAAGGAATGCAATTGCGAGGCTTAGCGGAACACCAACCCGCCATCAATCAGCGGCGCCTGACCGGTCATGTAGTCGGCATCCGGGCTGGCGAGGTAAGCCACGAACGCCGCTACGTCTTCCGGGGTTTCAGCCCGGCCCAAGGCAATGCCGCTGACGAATTTCTCGTAGGTCGCGCCAATCGGTGCGCCGGTGATTTCCGACATGCGCTTGTCGATATCCACCCACATATCGGTCCCCACCACACCCGGGCAGTAGGCGTTGACGGTGATGCCGTGTACTGCCAGTTCTTTCGCCGCCGCCTGGGTCAGGGCACGCACGGCGAATTTGGTGGAGGAATACACCCCTAGCAGGGCATAGCCTTCGTGACCGGCAATGGAGCTGGCATTGATGATTTTACCCTTGCGCTTGAGCGCCTGGAATTTCTCGGCCGCCGCCTGAATCCCCCACAAGGTGCCCTGCACGTTGATGCGGTAGATGCGCTCGACTTCTTCCTGGGTGACATCGGCCAACGGTTTGACCTGGGAGATACCCGCGTTGTTGACCATGATGTCCAGCCCGCCAAGCTGGTTATGGGCGTAATCAACTGCCGAGAACACCTGTTCGCGGTCGCCCACGTCGGCCACAAAGGTGACGGCCTTGCGCCCCAGTGCCTGCACTTCTTCGGCAACGTGGCGCAGCTTGTCCAGGTTCAGGTCAACCAGTGCAATGTCGGCGCCATCCCTGGCCAGTCGCAGTGCGATGCCGCGACCAATGCCCTGGGCCGCCCCTGTTACCAATGCAATCTTTCCTGAGAGTTTCATTCGTTGGTTTCCTTTCAACAATAGGTCAGAGTCCAGCCGGCCTTTACCATAGACCACTGAGCAAAAGACCTATTGATGCAGGGCACGATTGTTCGCCGCTCACCCGCGCCTGCCAGGGCTGCCCGCCTCCGGAAAGTTGCCGGTCGGCGCCTGGGTACCCCTTTGAAACACCTTCATCTGAATACATGGGCGCCCTGTCGATTTGCCCCAAAACCCGCCGTCTGCTAGTGTCAGCCGGTTTTAACGCCTACCGAGAATGCCGCCATGGCCCGCAAAAAAGCTTCCCTGGATTTCGAGCAGTCACTTGCTGACCTGCAAACACTGGTCGAGCGTCTGGAAAATGGCGAGCTGTCGCTGGAAGACTCTCTGACTGCCTTTGAACAAGGCATCCGCCTGACCCGTGATTGCCAGGGCGCACTGGCCCAGGCCGAACAGAAAGTGCTGATCCTGCTTGAACGCGATGGTGAACTGGCCCAAGAGCCTTTTGATGCGGAACAGTCCGAATGATTGATGCTTATCAAATCAGCAGCCAGGCCCGTGTCAACGCGGCGCTTGAACTCTTGTTTGTCGCTCCGGCACCGGAGCTGGCGCGCCTTTACGAGGCCATGCGCTACAGCGTCATGAACGGTGGCAAGCGGGTTCGCCCGCTGCTGGCCTATGCAGCCTGCCAGGCTCTGGGCCGCGCCCCCGAACAAGCCAATGGTGCGGCCTGTGCCGTGGAGCTGATCCACGCCTATTCGCTGGTGCATGATGATTTGCCCGCAATGGACGATGACGATCTGCGTCGCGGCCAGCCAACCACCCATAAAGCCTTCGACGAAGCCTGCGCCATTCTGGCGGGCGACGGCCTGCAAAGCCTGGCGTTCAGCGCCCTGCTCGACCCGCGCCTGAGCGACCTGGATGCCGATACGCGCTTGCGCATGGTGACGGCCCTGGCCCTGGCTGCAGGCCCGGCGGGCATGGTGGGCGGGCAAGCGATCGACCTGGGCTCGGTTGGCCTCAAGCTCGATCAGGCTGCCCTTGAAAACATGCACCGGCACAAAACCGGCGCCCTGATCGAAGCCAGCGTGCAACTGGGCGCCCTGGCCAGCGGCAACGCAACCGCTGCAAACCTGCAGGCATTGAATGTCTACGCACGCGCCATTGGCCTGGCATTTCAGGTGCAGGACGACATCCTCGATGTTGAAAGCGATACCGCGACCCTGGGCAAACGCCAGGGTGCCGACATCGCGCGTGACAAGCCGACCTACCCGGCGCTGATGGGTCTGGAGCAGGCCAAAGGCTATGCACTGGAACTGCGAGACCAGGCGCTCAACGCCCTGCGACATTTTGATGCAGCTGCCGAGCCGCTGCGCGAATTGGCACGATATATCGTCGAGCGCCGCCACTAAAAGCCGCTCTTCAGTAACGATTTCTGACAGGTCTAATGCCAAGGTCTTACTAACGAGTGCCAGACTGCGTGGGCAGCTTACGTTCCATAAGGTAAACTGCCGCCTCTTCTTATACCTATAACGATTCGCCTGATGCCAACGACGTTTCAAGAGATTCCCCGCAACCGTCCGACTACGCCCCTGCTTGACCGGGCGGGCACGCCTGCGGGTCTGCGCCGCCTGGCCGAAGCCGAGCTGGAAACCCTGGCCGATGAGTTGCGCCTGGAATTGCTCTATACCGTCGGCCAGACGGGCGGGCATTTTGGTGCCGGCCTGGGTGTCATTGAGCTGACCATCGCGTTGCACTACGTGTTCGACACCCCGGACGACCGGCTGGTGTGGGACGTGGGCCATCAGGCGTATCCGCACAAAATCCTCACCGGGCGTCGCGAGCAGATGGCCACCTTGCGCCAGAAAGACGGCATTGCCGCTTTCCCGCGCCGCTCCGAGAGCGAATACGACACCTTTGGCGTCGGCCACTCCAGCACCTCGATCAGCGCAGCGCTGGGCATGGCCATTGCCGCCCGCCTGCAAAAAAGCGAGCGCAAGGCAATTGCCGTTATCGGTGATGGCGCCCTGACTGCCGGCATGGCCTTCGAGGCGCTGAACCACGCGCCCGAAGTGGATGCCAACATGTTGGTTATCCTCAACGACAACGACATGTCGATCTCGCGCAATGTCGGGGGTTTGTCCAATTATCTGGCCAAGATCCTGTCGAGCCGCACTTACGCCAGCATGCGCGAAGGCAGCAAGAAGGTACTCTCGCGTCTGCCTGGCGCGTGGGAAATTGCCCGTCGTACCGAAGAATATGCCAAAGGCATGCTGGTACCCGGCACCCTGTTTGAAGAGCTGGGCTGGAACTACATCGGCCCGATCGATGGCCACGACCTGCCGACCCTGATCGCAACGCTACGCAATATGCGCGACCTCAAGGGGCCGCAGTTCCTGCATATCGTCACCAAAAAAGGCAAAGGCTTCGCCCCGGCCGAAGCGGACCCGATCGGCTATCACGCCATCACCAAGCTTGAGCCGTTGAATGCGCCGAAAGCACCGCCAAAAGCACCGGGCGGGCCGAAGTACTCAGCCGTGTTCGGCGAATGGTTGTGCGACATGGCTGCGGCCGATGAGCGCCTGGTAGGCATCACCCCGGCCATGAAAGAAGGCTCGGACCTGATCGCTTTCAGCGAGCGTTATCCAAAGCGCTACTTCGACGTGGCGATTGCCGAGCAACACGCGGTGACCTTTGCGGCCGGCATGGCATGCGAAGGTTCCAAGCCGGTAGTGGCGATCTATTCGACATTCCTGCAACGCGGCTACGACCAGTTGGTGCATGACGTAGCCGTGCAAAATCTGGACGTGCTGTTTGCCATCGACCGTGCGGGCCTGGTGGGCGAAGACGGCCCGACCCACGCTGGCAGTTACGACCTGTCGTACCTGCGTTGCATTCCGGGCATGGTCATCATGACCCCGAGCGACGAGAACGAACTGCGCAAAATGCTCACCACCGGTCACCTCTACAAAGGCCCGGCGGCCGTGCGTTACCCGCGTGGTACCGGGCCGAACGCAGCGATCGAAAAAAACCTCGAGCCGCTGGAAATCGGCAAGGGCGTGATTCGTCGCCAGGGTTCGAAAGTCGCCATGCTGGTATTCGGCGTGCAACTGGCCGAAGCGCTGCAAGTGGCTGAGAAAATCGACGCCACCGTGGTCGACATGCGCTTCGTCAAACCGATGGATGAAGAACTGGTTCGCGAAATGGCTGCCAGCCATGAGCTGCTGGTGACCATCGAAGAAAACGCCATCATGGGTGGCGCAGGCGCAGGCGTCAGCGAGTTCCTGGCCCGTGAAAACGTGCTCAAGTCGGTACTGCACCTGGGCTTGCCGGACGTATACGTCGAGCATGCCAAACCGAGCCAGATGCTGGCCGAGTGCGGCCTGGACGCTGCCGGCATCGAAGCCTCGGTGCGCCAGCGCATGGCACTGCTGGGGCTGTAAAGAGACATCACCAACTCGTAGCAGCTGCCGCAGGCTGCGTCCGGTGGCGAAGCCATCGTAAACCCTGACTCCTCGGTATGACCGATACACCGAGGCGTATGGGTTTGCGGCGGCTGCGCCACCGGACGCAGCCTACGGCAGCTGCTACGGATTTCGAGCTTGCCTCAAGTCCTGTAGATCCCCAATGAAACACCTTCGCATTGCCCTGATTCTGGGCTGCATGCCCGCCAGCCCTGTACTCGCCGACTCCCTGGAACGCGAAGAAGCGCTCAAACTCCCGCAAACCCTGATCACCGGCAACCGCCAGGTCGAGGCACGCTCGGACAGCAGCAGCGCCAGCAGCGTATTCACCCGCGATGATATCGACCGTCTGCAACCCACCAGCCTGACCGACCTGCTGGGCCGGGTGCCGGGCGTGCAAGTGGCGCGCAGCGGCGGGCGTGGCGGCCTGCCAGGGATTTACATCCGCGGCACCAAGTCGGCGCAAAGCCTGGTGCTGGTCGATGGCCAGCGCATGGCCAATGCCACCTCGGCCGACAGCAACCTGCAGTACCTGGCCATGGACCAGATCGAGCGCGTAGAAGTGCTGCGCGGCTCGCGCTCGGTGATCTATGGCAGCGATGCCATTGGCGGGGTGATTCAGATCTTCACCCGCCGCGGCGCCGATCAGGCGCCACAGCTTCGGGTTCACAGTGCGCTGAGCAGTTATGGCAGCTCGGACAACAGCCTGGGCATCTCCGGTGGCAATACGCAAACGCGCTACAACCTGAGCGCCAGCCTGGAGCAGACTGCCGGGATCAACCGCACCCACGAGTCCTTCCCCAGCGACAGCGACCACGATGCCTATCGCAACAAGTCACTAAGCCTGAACCTGAGCCACTCGCTGAGCGATGACCTTGAAGTCGGAGTGTCGGCGCTGAAGAACATCGGCAAGACCGAACTCGACAATTCGTTTGGGCGCTGGGACCCGGACACGTTTACCGTCAGTGGCCAGCAGCTTTACAGCGATTTCGATATCAGCAGCGTTGCCAGCTTTATCGACGCTCAGCTCAATGAGCACTGGAACTCACGACTGGAGTTTGGCCACAGCGAAAACCGCGAAAAAACCCGGGACAAGCTCAGCACCGATATTTACAGCTTCAATACCTATCGCGACTCGCTGAACTGGCAAAACAACCTGACGCTGGACGATCAGAACAGCCTGATCCTCGGCACCGATGCCTATGAAGACCGTGTACGCAGCAGCACCGTTTTCGAGGAAGACAGCCGCTGGAATCGCGCCGGATTTATCCAGCACCGCTTCCACGGTGAGTACTTCTCGACCGAGCTGGGCCTGCGTCACGACCAGAACCAGCAATTTGGCAGCCACAACACCTGGAGCGCCAGCCTGACTGTGCCGCTGAACGCCGACAACGACGTTTTACTGACATACAGCGAAGGGTTTCGCGCACCAACGTTCAATGACTTGTACTACCCGCAATTCGGCAATCCCGATCTCAAGCCGGAATATTCGAAAAGCTATGAGCTGCAATGGCGCAGTCAGCTAAGTGAAACCAGTCGCCTGGAAACTTCGCTGTATCGCACCGATATTCGCGACGCGATTGTGGCCGATGCCGACTTTATCCAGCAGAACATCGGCGCGGCGCAAATCACCGGTTTCGAAAGCGCCTTGCAGCAAGAGTGGTTCGGCTGGCAGAGCAGCCTGGGCCTTGCGATTATCGACCCGCGCGATCGCGACACCGGCCATACCCTGAGCCGCCGCGCACGCCGGACCTTGAGCCTGGATCTGGATCGGCAATTTGACAGGCTGGGCGTGGGAGCCAGCTGGCAAGCGGTGAGCAACAGTTTCAATGATGAAAACAACCAGCAGCCTATAGCCGGTTACGCGGTGCTGGGGTTGCGCGGCAACTGGCAGGCCAGCCCCGAAGTGCGCCTGAACGTGAAAGTCGACAACCTGCTGGACAAGACTTTCACCCGCGCGCTCTACAGCTATGACGGCAACTACTACGGCTACCGCGAAGAGCGACGCAGCTTGCAGTTGGCCATCACCTGGACCCCGACGTTCTAAACCTGTGGGATTAGGGTGACGCCAGTTGCTCACACAGCTTTGCCGTTGCTTCCAGCATCTGCCCGCTCGGGCGTTCCAGGCCCTTGTCGACCAACAGCAGCAAACGCCCATGCTTGACCGCGTCAAGCTGCGGCCAGGCCTTCCAGGCATCCAGCTGCACTTGGGTACTGGCAATGATCACCTCGGGATTACGCTGCAACACGGCCTCGATACTGACCTGCGGCGCCGGCAGCGTAAGGTCATCAAACACATTGCTGGCCCCGCACACCGCCAGCGCATCGCTGATGATTTGCCCGCCGCCGAGGGTGTACAGCGGCTGGTCCCACACCTGATAGAACGCCCGCAGTGGCGGGTCGCGCCGGTATTGCTCGCGCAATTGCGCCAGGCGTTGGCGCAGTTGCGCCGCCAGTGCCTGGCCACGCTCGGGCCGGTTCAAGGCCATCGCCAGTGCTTCAACCTGATCGGCCAGCTGGTCGAGGCTTGCCGGTTCGGCTGTGTAGGTGGGGATATTCAGACGGCGCAGTTGTTCACGCTGGGCAGCGCCCACACTGCCCGGCCAGAGCAACAGCAGGTCAGGTTGCAGGCTGACCAAGCGCTCCATGTCCAGTTGCCCGTAACGGCCCACTGAAGGCACGCTGGCAAGCTCCGGCAAGGGTTCGCCCGCCTCCAGGCGCCCCACCAGCAAATCGGCGACGCCCAGTTCAACCACCATTTCGGATAAGGCCGGAGACAGACTGACGACGCGAGAGGCCGCCAGTGAATGCATGCTGACGGTCAGCAGTAATGCCGCCAGCCAGACGCGCATCAGCCGACCTGGCGAGGAATGCGGTAGAGGTAAAACAACACCAGTGTTGACAGTACCAGCAGCAATAGCGGCACCCCTTCAAGCCCGACAAACACCGCCAGGGTAGCGATCCAGGTGGGCAGGCCCGCCGCCAGCAAGGCACGCTGACGCGCACGCGCCAGCTCATCCCAGGCTGCTGGTTCTTGCGCAGTATCGAGGGCTTTTTGCAGGTTGATCAGGCCATGTTTGTAAGGCCCGAACGTGCGCAACGTGACGAACATCGATGCAACGCCCGCGATAAACAACGGCATTGCCAGCTCAGGCAGCAGCGGCTCGGACTTGCCGAAAAACCAGGTGACCAGCACCAGCGGCAGCAGGGTCAGCAGCAGTTGCTGCCACCAGCTGAAACTCAGGCGCCGACGACGCTGGCCACGGGTCATGCCGGGTCAGCCTCGTTCTGATGCTGGTTGCCCATCATGTGCCCGAGCTTGTTGGCTTTGGTCGCCAGGTACAGCTTGTTGTGCGGGTTGTGCCCGGTGTGCAACGGCACACGCTCGGCCACGGTGATGCCCATGTCGGTCAAGGCTTTGACCTTACGCGGGTTGTTGGTCATCAGGCGCAGTGAATGCACGCCAACGTGCTCCAGCATTGGCAGGCAGATGGCGTAGTCGCGCTGGTCGGCAGCAAAGCCCAGGCGCTCGTTGGCTTCAACGGTATCGGCACCGCCGTCTTGCAGCTCGTAGGCGCGGATCTTGTTGAGCAAACCGATGCCACGGCCTTCCTGACGCAGATACAGCAAGACGCCACGGCCTTCACGGGCAATGGCCTGCAAGGCGGCTTCAAGCTGTGAGCCGCAGTCGCAACGCTGGCTGAACAGGGCATCGCCAGTCAGGCATTCGGAGTGCACCCGGCCCAGAACTGGCGCGCCATCCGCCACGTCGCCCAGACTGAGCACAACGTGTTCACGACCCGTGGCCTTCTCAAGGAAGCCATGCATGGTGAATTCGGCAAAGGGGGTGGGTAATTTGCAAGCGGCAACGAAAACGACGGGCACCGTGTGCTCCTGATCAGTTTGAGTACTGGAAATTCGCAAAGGCGACATTGTAACAGGAGGTTCCTGGAGACGCTTAGGCTGAATTACCGAGGATAAATATCTAAAAGTTTGATGACTTATGGCACACACAGGCCCCGTGGGAGCGGGCTTGCTCGCGAAACAGACGATGCGGTGTATCAGGCTTAACGCGGTGATGCCATCGCGAGCAAGCCCGCTCCCACGGGATCACGCACGAAAATGCTGATAGCCGCGAACTGCAGGGGTAATGTCCCGACCTTCGTCATCCAGCAGCGTTACGCCCTGCCCTGCAACCACGCGACCAACCACATGGATCGGCCAGCCATCGGCCTGCAGGGTCGGTAATTCAACGGCTGGCAAGGTAAACGCCAGTACATAGTCATCACCGCCGCTCAATGCAGCCTGTTGCGCCCCCGCCTCACCCAGAAATTCTTCCAGCGCCAGCGACACCGGCACCCGGTCGAGTTCAAGCACCAGGCCCACCCCGGAAGCCGTCGCGATATGTCCGCAATCGGCCAGCAGGCCATCGGAGATATCCAGCGCCGAGGTGGCCTTGCCACGCAGGGCCTGGCCCAGCGCCAGCTGCGGTTGCGGCGACCAGTAATGAGCCAGCAACGGTTCGCTGATCATGGGTTGCGCACTGCGTTGGCCCAATACCAGCGGTAACGCCCCGGCGGCATTGCCCAACTCGCCCCCCACACACAGCAGGTCACCGGGGCGTGCGCCGCTGCGGGTCAGGGCACGGCCCGCGGGAACCCGGCCAAACACGGTAAGGGTCAGGCACAACGGCCCACGCGTGGTATCACCACCAATCAGGCGCAGGCCACAGGTCTGAGCCATCAGGTTCAAACCGCGAGCATAGGCTTGCAGCCAGTCGGCGTCGAACGTCGGCAGGGTCAAGGCAAGGGTAAATGCGAGAGGGGTTGCGCCCATGGCCGCCAGATCGCTGGCCGCCACCGCCAGCGAACGCTGACCGAGCAGGAAAGGGTCGCAAGGATCTGCGAAGTGCACCCCGGCTACCAGGGTGTCGGTGGAAATCGCCAGCTGTTCCCCGAAGGGAACATCCAGCAGGGCGCAGTCGTCGCCAATACCCAGGGCAACACCCTCGCCGCCCTGCGCACAGGGCGCGGCAGCGAAGAAGTTGCGGATCAGCTCAAACTCGCCCATGGCCGACAGCGCGGTTTAGCGCTTGTAGGCCTTTACTTCAGCTTCACGCAGGCGCGGAGCCAGTTTGTCGAGCACACCGTTGACGAACTTGTGGCCGTCGGTGGAACCGAAAACCTTGGCCAGCTCGATACCTTCGTTGATCACAACGCGGTAAGGCACGTCGACACGCTTGATCAGCTCCCAGGTGGACAGGCGCAGCACCGACAGCTCAACCGGGTCGAGTTCTTCGATGGTGATGTCCAGGCACGGAACCAGGGCCGCATCGATCTCGCCTTTGTGCGCAGGCACGCCGTGCAGGATTTCACGGAAGTAGGCAGCGTCAACGTCGGTGAAGTCGTTATCGACGCGGAACTGCGCTTCGATTTCGTTCAACGATTGCTTGGCCATGTGCCACTGGTACAGGGCCTGAGTCGCGAGTTGACGCGCTTCACGGCGCTTGGCGCTCTTGGATGGCTTGCCAGCGTCCGCAGGTTTTGGATCGCGCGGGTTGAAACGATCGCTTTCGTCGGAAATCACTTGGCCTCCAACTGTGCCAACAGGCTGACCATTTCAAGGGCGGACAAGGCAGCTTCAGCGCCTTTGTTGCCGGCTTTGGTGCCGGAACGCTCGATGGCTTGCTCGATCGAATCAACCGTCAGCACGCCGAATGCAACCGGTACGCCGAACTGCATGGACACCTGGGACAGGCCCTTGGTGCACTCGCCGGCCACGTATTCGAAGTGCGGGGTACCGCCACGAATCACGGCGCCCAGGGCGATGATGGCGGCGAACTCGTTGCGCTGGGCAACTTTTTGCGCAACCAGCGGGATTTCGAACGCGCCAGGGGCACGGACGATGGTGATGTCGCTTTCGTTCACACCGTGGCGAACCAGGGCATCAACGGCACCACTCACCAGGCTTTCGACGACAAAGCTGTTGAAACGGCCAACTACGAGTGCGTAGCGACCTTTGGGGGCGATGAAGGTACCTTCGATGGTCTTCAGGGTCATTCGGTATGTCTCGTATTAAAGAGCCAGAGCGCATTTGCATGCGCTCTTTAGGATATTGGGCCACGAATTCGGACTGGACACGACCGGTCTTTATTCGGAGGGCACGTATTCTACAACTTCCAGATCGAAACCGGATATGGCATTGAACTTCATTGGTGAACTCATCAGGCGCATTTTGCGCACACCGAGGTCACGCAGGATCTGCGAACCGGCACCGACGATGCTGTAGGTGGTCGGTTTTTTCGCCGGTGCGTGGTCCGCCGTTTCGCGGATATTGGCCAGCAATACATCGCCGTCCAGCGGGTGGCCGAGCAACAGCACCACACCGCTGCCCGCCTCTGCCACCGCGCTCATGGCGGCGCGCAGGCTCCAGCGGCCGGGCTGCTTGACCATCAGCAGGTCGCGCAGCGGGTCCATGTTGTGTACACGCACCAGGGTCGGTTCTTCGGCGCAGATCTTGCCCAGGGTCAGTGCCATGTGCACATCGCCTTCGACTGAATCACGATAGGTCACCAAATTGAATTGGCCCAGTTCGCTGTCCAGTGGCTGCTCGGCAATCCGCTGAACGGTACGTTCGTGGATCATGCGGTAGTGGATCAGGTCGGCGATGGTGCCGATCTTGATGCCGTGCTCGGCGGCGAAGGTTTCCAGCTCAGGGCGACGGGCCATGGTGCCGTCGTCGTTCATCACTTCGCAGATCACGCCGCTGGGCTCGAACCCGGCCATGCGCGCCAGGTCGCAGGCAGCCTCGGTGTGGCCGGCGCGGGCCAGGGTGCCGCCCGCCTGGGCCATCAGCGGGAAGATATGGCCCGGGCTGACGATGTCTTCGGCCTTGGCATCCTTGGCAGCGGCCGCTTGCACGGTGCGGGCACGGTCGGCGGCCGAGATGCCGGTGGTGACGCCGGTGGCGGCTTCGATCGACACGGTGAACTTGGTGCCAAAGCCGGAGCCGTTGCGCGGCGCCATTAATGGCAACTTGAGCAGTTCGCAGCGCTCGCGGCTCATCGGCATGCAGATCAGGCCACGGGCGAAACGCGCCATGAAGTTGATGTGCTCGGCCTTGCAGCACTCGGCGGCCATGATCAGGTCGCCTTCGTTCTCGCGGTCTTCGTCATCCATAAGGATGACCATCTTGCCTTGGCGGATGTCTTCAACCAGTTCTTCGATGCTGTTGAGCGCCACGCGGCACCCCCTTACGTCAGGATTTGAGGAAGCCGTTGGCGGCCAGGAAGCTTTCGCTGATACCACCCGAAGTCGGCTCGGCGGCTTTGTCGCCCAGCAGCAGACGCTCCAGGTAGCGCGCCAGCAAATCAACTTCAAGGTTAACCCGGCGACCCGGGCGGTAGTCGCCCATGATGGTTTCGCTCAGGGTGTGCGGGATGATGGTCAGCGAGAACTCGGCGCCATTGACCGCGTTCACGGTCAGGCTGGTGCCGTCGACGGTGATCGAGCCTTTATGGGCGATGTACTTGGCCAGTTCCTTGGGCGCGCGGATGCGGAATTCGATCGCGCGAGCGTTCTCTTCACGGGAGATCACTTCCCCCACGCCATCGACGTGGCCGCTCACCAGATGACCGCCCAGGCGGGTGGTGGGGGTCAGGGCTTTTTCCAGGTTGACCCGGCTGCCGCTCTTGAGGTCGTTGAAGGCGGTGCAATCGAGGGTCTCGCGGCTGACGTCCGCGGCAAAGCCGTTGCCCGGCAGCTCGACGGCGGTCAGGCACACGCCGTTGATCGCGATACTGTCACCGAGTTTGACGTCGCTCAGGTCGAGCTTGCCGGTGTCGATGGAAACGCGCACATCACCGCCCTTGGGGGTCAATGCACGGATGCTGCCGATGGATTCAATAATGCCGGTAAACATGTCGTTCCCCTTGAGAACAAAGCCTGTTTGAAACGAAGGCTGAGAATTATACGCTGGCTGATGGCACAGGTATGGCTGTGACTCGCCAGTCATCGCCCACTGCGCGCATTTCCGTGATCTTGAGCAATGGCGCTTCGCTCATATGGGTCAGCGGCAGCTCCAGCAATGGCCGCGCCGTAGAGCCCAAAAACTTGGCGGCGACAAAAATCTGGTATTCGTCGACCAGCCCCTGCTCGGCAAAAGCCCCCGCCAGACGTGGCCCGGCCTCTACCAGCACTTCGTTGACGCCACGCGCAGCCAGCGCCTGCAGCAGCTTGCGCAGGTCGACCTGGCCGTTGGCGCCGTGGATCACCAGGCACTCCGGCCCGGTGCGGTATTGCTCGGCAGGTGGCACGCAGGTGGCAACCAGCGCTGGCCCGGCCTTGAAAAACGGCGCATCCAGCGGCACCCGCAGGCGCCCGTCGATCAGCACCCGCAATGGCGGACGGCTGAGCGCCAGCGCGGTCAACTCGGGGCTCAGGCCCAATTCGGGGCCGCGCACGGTCAGGCGGGCGCCATCGGCCAGCACGGTATCCGCACCGGTCAGCACCACGCTGGCCTGCGCCCGCAGACGCTGCACTGCAGAGCGCGCTTCAGGCCCTGTGATCCACTGGCTTTCGCCATTGGCCATCGCCGTGCGTCCATCAAGGCTCATGGCCATTTTCACCCGCACAAACGGCAGGCCGTGTTCCATGCGCTTGAGGAAACCCGGGTTCAACGCCCGGGCATCGGCTTCGAGCACACCACTGCGCACTTCAATACCGGCATCGGCCAGACGCTTGAGGCCGCGCCCGGCGACTTCGGGGTTGGGGTCCTGCATGGCCGCGACCACCCTTGCCACGCCTGCCGTGATCAGCCCTTCGGCGCACGGCGGGGTATGCCCGTGATGGCTGCACGGTTCGAGAGTGACATAGGCCGTGGCACCCCGGGCCAGCTCGCCCGCCGCCCGCAAGGCGTGGACTTCGGCATGGGGCTCGCCGGTACGCACATGCCAGCCTTCGCCGACGATCTGCCCGTCACGCACGATCACACAACCGACCCGCGGGTTGGGGTGGGTGGTGTACAGGCCGTTGCGCGCCAGTTCGATGGCGCGTGCCATGTAATGGGTGTCTAAAATCGATTGTTCAGTGGACTGGGTCATTCTTTGGAAGGCTCACGGGCAAGGCGGTCGATCTCTTCGCGGAACTCGTTCAGGTCCTGGAAGCGTCGATAGACCGAGGCAAAGCGGATATAGGCCACTTCGTCGAGCTTTTGCAGCTCGCCCATGACCAGTTCACCAACAACCAGCGACTTGACTTCGCGTTCGCCGGTGGCGCGCAGCTTGTGCTTGATCCGGGCCAGCGCGGCTTCAAGGCGCTCGACACTCACCGGGCGCTTTTCCAGCGCACGCTGCATGCCAGCGCGCAGTTTTTCTTCGTCAAAGGGCTGACGACTGCCGTCTTGCTTGATCAGGCGGGGTAGTACCAACTCGGCTGTTTCAAAGGTGGTGAAACGCTCACCACAGGCCAGGCATTCGCGCCGGCGACGCACCTGATCGCCCTCGGCGACCAGACGCGAGTCGATGACTTTAGTGTCGTTGGCACCGCAGAAGGGACAGTGCATGGTGGCAGCCAACAAAAATGGGGAGCGCCATGTTAGCGCATCCCACTGGCAAGACAAGCCATAGGCTTTACGGTATACAGACGGGCTACTATGTTTTAAACCATCTGATACACCGACTGACCTGCCGCTGGAGCCGTGTATGCCGCTACGAACGCTTGTTTTGCTGTGCCTTGCCAGTTTGCTGGTGGCTTGTAGCAGTGAACCGCCAAAATCGGCACAGCCCCAAGTGCTGGCGCAGCCCAAAACCGACGCCCCGGCCGACCTCGGTCCGCTGCCGTCTTATCAGCGCGAGTTGAGCGGCGTATTGACGGGCGTACCGGCAGGCGCCGAGGTGGAGTTGGCCATGCTGATCGTCGACGACCGTGGCCGCCCCCAGGGGCTGATGGCCAGCAGCAAGATTCTCGGCAACAACCAGGCCCTGCCCTTCAAGCTGCGTTTCAACCCGCAAGCCTTCCCGACCGGCATGCGCGTCGAGCTGCGCGGCCGCGCCAGCCAGTCCGGGCAATTGATCCTGCATTTGCCCTCACGCATCATCAATCAACCCACCACCCAGGCGCTGGGTACCCTGGCATTCGTCAAGGCACCATGAATACACCGCTTGGCCTGCAGCAGTCGTTGAGCGCGTTGCTGGGTGATGCGCGGCTGGTGGCCACCGACTTGCCCGGTACTGCGCTCAAACTCTGGCTGATCGATGCGCACAACATGGATCGCGCTTTCACCGCCGACGAGACCCGGCGCATTCTCTACGAGCCGCCCTACTGGGCGTTTTGCTGGGCCAGCGGGCTGGCACTCGCACGCTTTCTGGCCGAGCAGCCGCAGTGGGTCAAGGGCAAGCGCGTGCTGGACTTTGGTACCGGCTCCGGCGTTGCCGCGATTGCTGCCGCCAGGGCCGGGGCGCTGGAAGTGGTGGCCTGCGACCTTGACCCTCTGGCGTTGGCGGCCTGCCGGGCCAATGCGCAACTCAATGATGTGCAACTGGGTTATTCCAGCGACTTTTTTGCCGAAGCCGACCGGTTCGATCTGATCCTGGTGGCCGACGTGCTGTACGACCGTGAAAACCTGCCATTGCTGGATCAGTTCCCCACCCGCGGGCAACAAACCCTGGTGGCCGATTCCCGCGTGCGCGACTTTCAGCATCCACTTTATCGGCAACTGGCCATGCTCAAGGCACTGACCCTGCCCGACCTGGCCGAGCCCCACGAATTTCGCAACGTCAGCCTGTATCACGCGTGCCGTGAGCCAAGCGCTTTCAGCCGCCCGGCACAGCCTTTATAGTTGCCCTCATTTACCTGCTTCGAGACACATAATGAATCAGCCTACGCCCTCTTTCAGCTTCGACGTAACCTCCGCTGACTTCGACAAACTGGTGGTCCAGGCGTCTTTCGACCAACCCGTACTGGTGGATTTCTGGGCCGAGTGGTGCGCACCGTGCAAAGTGATGCTGCCGATCCTGGAACAGATCGCCGAGGATTATCAGGGCGAACTGCTGCTGGCCAAGGTCAACTGCGACGTTGAGCAGGACATTGTGGGCCGTATCGGCATCCAGACCTTGCCCACCGTGGTGCTGTTCAAAGACGGCAAAGTTGTCGACGGTTTCCAGGAAGCCCAGCCTGAGTCGGCCATTCGCGCCATGCTCGCGCCTCACGTGGTCATGCCCGAAGCCGCGGTTGAAGACCCGCTGGTGCAAGCCCAGGCGTTGTTTGCCGAAAGCCGCTTTGCCGATGCCGAAGCCCTGCTCAAAAACATCCTGACTGAAGACAACAGCAACGCCAAAGCGCTGATCCTGTATGGCCGCTGCCTGGCCGAGCGTGGTGAATTGACTGAAGCGCAAGCGGTGCTGGATGCGGTCAAGAGCGACGAGCACAAGGCCGAACTGGCGGGCGCCAAGGCGCAACTGACGTTCTTGCGCCAGGCCGCTGACCTGCCGGATGTAGCCGATTTGAAGACCCGCGTGGCGCAAAATCCCCAGGACGACGAAGCAGCGTATCAACTGGCAATCCAGCAACTGGCGCGCCAGCAATATGAAGGGGCACTGGACGGTCTGCTGAAGCTGTTTACCCGCAACCGCAGCTACAACGAAGGCATTACCCACAAGACCCTGCTGCAAGTGTTCGACCTGCTGGGCAATGATCACCCGCTGGTCACCACCTACCGCCGCAAGCTGTTTGCTGCGCTGTACTAAACGCCGATACATATCTGTAGCAGCTGCCGAGGGACGAGGCTGCGTCCGGCGGCGAAGCCGTCGTAAAACCATTCAGCCTTGGTGTTTCAGTTATATCGCGCTTGCCGGGTTTACGACGGCTTCGCCGCCGAACGCAGCCTCGCGTTGCTCGTCAGCTGCTACAGGTTTTTTGTTACGCCCCGTCAACCCAGCTATAGATCGGTGAGTCAGCCCCGCTGACCACTTTCACCTCGGCACAATGGCGCAGGCGCACCAACAGGCGTTTGCCTGCGCCTGTGCTGCCGGCCAGCGCTTCAAGCTGCCCCAGCAACTCAGGCCCGGTCATTTGCCCGGCCTTGCGCAGCAAGTCCTTGGTGGCTTCCCACACGGCATCATCCTGGTTCACGGGCCTGGCAGCCGGCTGGCTCACCGGTGCATCAGCCACAGGCAACTGCGCGCCCAGCTTCGCCCAATCGCTGTCATCCAGCTCCACCGTCAAATCCACCGGCCAGTCGCCTATTGTTCCGCGAATGCGCACCATCGTCGTGCTCCTCAATTTTCATCTCGCCATGCTCCCATGCGTCTTGCGTAACGCCAAGCACACGGGCAAACTCTCGGCATACTTGTTATAAGATCACATAACAAAATTTTCACATTTCTTGCCGGAGTCCTCCCATGCGCCGTTTGCTTCTTGCTTTGCCGTTTGCCTTGTTGCCGCTGGCGATGGCTCATGCCGCCGACGCTCACGACCATGAGCACGACAGCCTGCCACCCCACGAGCATGGCGTGGGCAGTTTGAATGTCGCGCTGGACGGTCAGACCCTGGAACTGGACCTGGACGGTCCGTCGATGAACCTGGTGGGTTTTGAGCATGTGGCCACTACTGAGGCAGACAAGGCCAAGGTCGAGTCGGCGCGCAAGCAACTGGAAAACCCGCTGGTGCTGTTCAGCATTCCCAAGGCCGCCGGTTGCACTGCCGAGGCCCAGGAACTGAAAAGCCCGCTGTTCGACCCGGCACCTGAAGAAGGCAGCGCCAAGGGCGAGCACCATCACAGCGATATCGAAGCCCACTATGCGTTTACCTGCAGCACGCCGGACGCTTTGAAAACGCTGGATCTGTCGCAGTTTTTCAAGACATTCCCGGGCACGCATAAATTCAAGGTGCAACTGATTGGCCCAAGTGGCCAGCAAGCGGTGGAAGTGACGGCCAAGGCACCTACGCTGAAGTTTTAAACACCTGCCTCCCCCTGTGGGAGCGGGCTTGCCCGCGATGACATCACCTCGGTGTGCATGACAGACCGCAGCGTCTGAATCGCGAGCAAGCCCGCTGCCACAGACAGTATTCCCCCACTCCCAGGCGATTCTCCCCCCCATGACCCAAGCACTTATCGAACTGAGCGACCTGAGCTTCAGCTGGCCGGGCCACCCCGTGCTGCTGGATATTCCGGCGTTTCGCCTGGAGCCGGGTGAAACCCTGTTTCTCAAAGGCCCCAGTGGCAGTGGCAAAACTACTTTGCTGGGCCTGCTGGGCGGCGTGCAAAAAGCCAACAGCGGCACCATCCGCCTGCTGGGTCAGGAGTTGGGGGAGCTGGGTTCAGGCGCCCGCGACCGCTTTCGGGTTGATCACACCGGTTACATATTTCAGCAGTTCAATCTGCTGCCGTTTTTATCGGTACGCGAGAACGTCGAACTGCCATGCCACTTCTCCAGGCTGCGTGCCAGCCGCGCCGTGCAACGCCATGGCAGTGTGGATAACGCCGCGCAAACCCTGCTCACGCATCTGGGCCTCAAAGACCCGGCGCTGCTGGAGCGTCGCGCCGATTCGCTGTCCATCGGCCAACAACAGCGCGTGGCCGCCGCCCGTGCCCTGATCGGCCAGCCCGAACTGGTGATTGCCGACGAGCCCACCTCAGCCCTCGATGCCGATGCTCGCGAAGCCTTTATCCAGTTGCTGTTTGCCGAATGCCGCGAGGCCGGCGCCAGCTTGCTGTTTGTCAGCCATGATCAAAGCCTGGCGCCTTTATTCGACCGTAACCTGTCGCTGTCTGAACTCAATCGCGCCGCCCTGTCGGTAGAGGTCTGAGATGTATCTGTTTCGTCTAGCGCTGGCCAGCCTGGCCAACCGTCGCTTTACCGCACTGCTGACCGCCTTCGCCATTGCCCTGTCGGTATGCCTGCTGCTGGCCGTCGAGCGGGTGCGCACCGAAGCCCGCGCCAGTTTTGCCAGCACCATCAGCGGCACCGACCTGATCGTCGGCGCCCGTTCGGGCTCGGTCAATCTGCTGCTGTATTCGGTGTTTCGCATCGGCAATGCCACCAACAATATTCGTTGGGACAGCTTTGAGCACTTCGCCAACAACCCCAAGGTGAAATGGGCGATCCCCATGTCCCTGGGCGACTCACATCGCGGTTATCGGGTGATGGGCACCAGTGAAGCGTATTTCGAGCACTACCAGTACGGCCACAAGCAAAACCTCAAGCTGGCCAGCGGCCGCCCTTTTGCCACTGATCCATTCGAGGTGGTGCTGGGCGCCGAAGTCGCCGAGGCCCTGCATTACAAACTGGGCGACAAGCTGGTGCTGGCTCACGGCGTGGCAGCGATCAGCCTGGTCAAGCACGACGACAAGCCGTTTACCGTGGTCGGCATTCTCGCGCGCACCGGCACCCCGGTAGATCGCACGCTGCATATCAGCCTGGGCGGCATGGAAGCGATCCACATCGACTGGCATAACGGTGTGCCAGCCCACGGTGCCGGGCGTGTCAGCGCCGACCAGGCCCGTAATATGGACCTCACGCCCCAGGCCATCACCGCGTTTATGCTGGGCCTGAACAGCAAGATTTCGACCTTTGCCCTGCAACGGGAGATCAACGATTTCCGCGGTGAGCCGATGATGGCGATTTTGCCCGGCGTGGCCCTGCAGGAGCTGTGGAGCCTGATGAGCACCGCTGAAAAAGCGCTGTTTGTGGTGTCGCTGTTTGTGGTGCTGACCGGTTTGATCGGCATGCTCACGGCCATCTTGACCAGCCTTAATGAACGTCGCCGCGAGATGGCGATTTTGCGTTCCGTGGGCGCCCGGCCCTGGCATATCGCCACCCTGCTGATTTTCGAAGCACTGGCGCTGGCATTGGCCGGGGTGATCGCGGGCGTAGGGTTACTGTATGTATGCATTGCCGTAGCCCAAGGCTATGTGCAATCCAATTACGGCCTGTATTTGCCGCTGGCATGGCCAAGTGAATATGAATGGACGTTGCTCGGCGGTATTCTGGCCGCAGCCCTGCTGATGGGCTGCGTGCCGGCATGGCGCGCCTACCGACAATCGCTGGCCGATGGTCTGTCCATTCGTTTATGAGCTTGAGTCTATGAAAAGGTCTGCAATGTCCCGCGTGCTGCTGGCGCTGTTACTGCTGGTTGCGACCCCGCTGTGGGCGGCCGAACCCAAGGAGCTGACCTGGTCGGAGATGATCCCGGCGGATGCACCGCCTGAAGCACCGGACATGACGCCGCTGCACGACCTGTCGCAAATGGGCAGCATGGAAGCCGCTCCGGCAGCCAAACAGGACTTGCCCAATGCGCCGGTGGTCCCGGCGCTGGATGGCCAGTTGATTCGTTTGCCGGGGTATATCGTGCCCCTTGAAGTCAGCGAAGACGGGCGTACCACCGACTTTTTGCTGGTGCCCTACTTCGGCGCCTGCATCCATGTGCCGCCACCGCCGTCGAATCAGATCGTGCATGTGACCAGTAAAGAGGGGGTCAAGCTCGACGAGCTGTACCAGCCGTACTGGATCGTCGGGGCACTGCAGGTCAAGCCAAGCACCAGCGAACTGGCGGATGCGGGGTATCAGATGGATGCTCAGCGGATCGTGGTGTACGAACTGCCTGAGTAAACCCAAAGGCCCCTCACCCTGGCCCTCTCCCAGAGGGAGAGGGGACTAAAAGCAAAAGCAGGTTTGCGCAACGCCCCCAATCAGCCCCCTCTCCCTCCGGGAGAGGGTTGGGGTGAGGGCGCTCTTGGCAATTAACGAATTTTTCACAACTTCACGCTTTCATTGAGCTGGGTCAACTGGACAGGCCGGGGCGCTCATTACCATTGGTTATATAAATTTTAAATATCCCAATGGAGCTCCCATGCACAAGTCTTTGCTCAGCGCAGCCGCCCTTGCGCTCGCCGTCGTCGCCCCTCTGGCCCATGCACACACGGAAGGCGACATCATCGTGCGTGCCGGTGCCATCACGGTAAACCCGAAGGCCGACAGCTCCAGCGTCAAGGTTGATCAGGGCCCGCTAGCGGGCGCCGACCTGGGTGGCAAGGCAACCATGAGCAGCGACACGCAATTGGGTCTCAACTTCGCCTACATGATCACCGACCATGTGGGTATCGAACTGCTGGCAGCCACACCGTTTGAGCATGACGTCAAACTCAAGGGCACCGGCCTGGCAGCCGCCAACGGCAAACTGGGTACCCTCAAGCACTTGCCGCCAACCCTGAGCGTTGTGTACTACCCGCTGGACTCCAAGTCGGTATTCCAGCCTTATGTCGGTGCCGGTATCAACTACACCTGGATCTACGACGAGCACGTCGGCAGCCGCGCCAGCGCCGAAGGTTTCGACAACTTCAAGGCAAAAAACTCGTGGGGCATGGCCTGGCAGCTGGGTGCTGACTATATGCTGACCGACAACATCATGATCAACGCCCAGGCACGCTATATCGATATCGATACCCGTGCCACCGTGGAAAACAACGCCGTTGCGCCGGGCACTCGTGCCAAGGTCAACGTAGACGTCGATCCGTGGGTCTACATGGTTGGCCTGGGCTACAAGTTCTAAACCCGGCAATCATAAAAAAAGGCGCCTTTGAAAGGCGCCTTTTTTGTGGGCGGGCGGTTACTAGCGGCCTAGCAGGCGCGCCAGCCCGATACTCATTGGTGTGGTTTCACCCAATGTGAAGCGCTGCAACAGACGGCTGTTGTCGGCACGCGAATGGCGAATGTCGCCAGAGCGGGCCGGGCCGTGGCTGATCGGCGGCAACTCGCCGACGACTTCGCTCAGTGCAGCAAGCATCTGGTTGAGCGTGGTCGCTTTGTTCAGGCCAACGTTCACAGCGCCTTCTTCTGCGTTCTCGGTTTCAACGGCTTGCACCAGAATCTTCACCAGATCGCCAACGTAGACGAAGTCACGCGTTTGTTCGCCATCGCCGAAAATGGTGATCGGCAAACCCTTTTCAGCGCGCTCACTGAAAATGCTGATCACGCCCGAGTATGGCGAGGAAGGATCCTGGCGTGGGCCAAAGATGTTGAAGAAGCGGAAAATGACCGGCTCCAGACCATGCTGTCGACGATAGAAATCCAGGTAGTACTCACTGGACAGCTTGTCAGCTGCATACGGTGTCAGCGGTGCTTTAGGGGTGTCTTCAACAATCGACTCACCTTCGCCGTTATTACCGTAGACCGCAGCACTGGAAGCGAAAACAACGCGCTTGATGCCTGCCTCGCGCATGGCTTCGCACACGTTCAGGGTGCCGATGAAGTTACTTTGGTGGGTACGCACCGGGTCGTCAACCGAGGCTTGCACCGAAGCAACTGCTGCCAGGTGAACCACAGCGCTGCAACCGGCCATGACTTTGGCAACCAGTGCGGCGTCAGCCACGTCGCCTTCAATCAGTTCGACCCGCGAGTTGTCCATTGGCAGGTTGCTGCGTTTGCCTGTGGACATGTCATCGAGAATTCTTACGGAGTAGCCCTTGGCCAACAAGGCGTCTACCAGATTGGAGCCAATAAAACCGGCGCCACCGGTGATTAAAACGGGAGCATCAACCATGACGATAAAACCTGTCCAGTAAAGTGGGGAGTGCCGCACGCCAGGCGCGAGGCTTGATCCCGAAGGTGTGTAGAATTTTTTTGCAGGCCAGCACCGCGTGCTGGGGTTCTTCTGCCGCATCGGGCCGTGCGGCGTGCGCCTGGGGTGTCGGCGCTTCAATTGCCAGCGGGTGCAGGTTGCGGGCCTCGGCCAGGATCGCCTGCCCCAGCGCCAGCGGCGTTGTCGCCTCATGCCCGGCGTAGTGGTAGGTGCCCCACAGTGGCGCCGCGCAATCAAGCTGCTTGAGTACCGAGATAATCACCCGCGCAGCATCATCCACCGGTGTCGGGTTGCCCCGTCGGTCATCGGCCATCAGCAACTCGCCCGGCTTCTCGGCCTGGGCCAGGAAGCGCCCCAGAGTGCCATCGGGGCTGTCATCGAGCAGCCAGCCAAAACGCAGCAGTACATGTTGCGGGCAAATGGCCCGAACACTTTGTTCAATGCGCCACAACGCCTGGCCGCGCAACCCAAGCGGGACGGGTTCGTCTTTTTCGCTGTAGGCCGTCGCCCGCGAGCCATCGAACACCCGATAGCTGGAAGGCTGCAACAAGATGATGTTGTGGTGCTGGCACAGCTCCGCCAGACGCTCGACAGCGCGCTCCTGGCTGGCAAGCCGGGCCTCGCTTACTGACTGCGCCTGAAACCAGTCGAAGTAGTACGCAAGGTTGATGACCGCATCCGGGCGGGTGTCATCGAGCAGTTGCGTGAGGCTCGCGGCGTCCCAACCGTCTTGCGGCGGGCGCGGGGCTAGGAAATTGATGTCTTCCTCGGCACCCAGACGAATCAGCGCCTGCCCGAGGGCATTTCCGCCGCCCAATAACATAAGGCGCATTCGCATAAAGTATGCAGGCTCAGTCTATTCAGAACGGTGATGTATACCAGAAAATCAGCCGTGAAAGCTGCTGACCCTAATCAAGATAGCCGCATTTTGCGGGTTTCTGGCCCACACGTCACTGACAAACTGCCTCATGCTAAAAGGCCTTCATTGGGATCCGGGCGGAATATCCGTCAGTAATACCCCAGACCGTTGCGCCAAAGCCTGCGCTGGCGGCGTTTGTTCCGTCTCGCGCACGGGCATCAGAAACCCCTGTGGATAATGTTGCGCGAAATGAACATCCGCCGATTTATCCACAAGCTTTTTCAGCCGGTCGTTGAATGCCCGGCTCACGGTGTTCTGCGCCCCGGACATGGTGCGGAACTGCGCGGTGATGGTCACGCCGTCGAGGTTCATGCTGTCGACCCCGAAAATCGTCAGCGAACCTTGCAGGCTGAGCCTGAGCAAGGGGTCATTGCTGATCTGGTTGCCGGCCTCGCGGATCAGGGCAGTGGCTTTGTCCATGTCGGTGTCATAGGTGAACTGCACTGAGAAAAAGGCATAGGCAAACTGCCGCGAATGATTGATCACCGCCTTGATCTGTCCAAACGGTACCGAGTGGACAAAGCCACGCGAATCCCTCAGGCGCAAGGTGCGAATGGTCAGCCCCTCCACTGTCCCCGCGTGGGCGGAGTCGATCACCACCCAGTCGCCGACCGAGATGGTGTCTTCAATAATGATAAACAGCCCGGTGATCACATCCTGTACCAGTTGCTGGGAGCCAAAACCGATGGCCAGGCCGATGACCCCGGCACCCGCCAGGAAAGGCGCAACGTTGACGCCCAGATTGGCCATTGTGGTGATGGTGCAGATCACCACCAGAATCACTTTGATCGCATTGCGCGCCAGCGGCAGGATGGTTTTGATCCGCGTGCTGGGCTCATGGCTGCCACGGCGGTTGGTGGCCGGTTCCAGGGCTTGTTGAATGGCCGTATCGAGCACCACCCAGGTCAGCCAGGTCACCAGCAGAATCAACAGGATATGGCCGAGTGAGTCGCTGATGACCTTGCCGGTACTGCTGTCTGACGCAAAGGCCAGCAACGAAAAACCCCAGACTTTGGCCAGCAACTCGATAAAGGTCACGGCCAGGGCAATACGCAGCAGTGCGTAGACCACGCCTATAAACCGCTCCTGGTAGGCCCCCGCACGCTGGGTTCGGGTTCGAAACGAGTGGTGCAGCACCGTGCTCAAAAAAACCGTACCGATCAGCAGGCCCGATGTCAGCAAGGCACTGCGCAAGGCGCGTTCACTGCCCTCGCCCACCCCCAGCAAATTACGCGCACTCACCAGCAACATCAGCAGCACAGGCCAATACCAGAGCACCGAAAAAATCCGCAAGGACTCCTGCAAGGCCGGCTGCCCGAGCCGCTGCGCCAGGGCCCGATTGCGAATCAGGTGGGCCACCGGGCGCCGCACCCGCACCACCAGCCAGGCAAACACACAGCACGCCAGCAGCCCGGCAAACACCGACAGGCAACTGGCGATATTGCCACCAATTTGCCGGGCGATTTGCGGGCTGCCCATCGCATCACTCAGGGCTGAAGAGAAACCGATGAAAAACAGCGGGCGCCTGGAGTACTGGCGAATGATCTGCACCGCGCGCCGCTTGTGCCCCGTATCGAACAAGGTGCTGAGGGACAGCACCAGCGCCACGCAAAACACCCCGCCGCTGCCGGCATACGTCAGGCTCAGGCCGAACGAGCGGCCCAGCGTGTCTTGCAAGAATCGGCTGGCATACAGGGTCAGCAACAAGGACAGCAGCGCGGGCACCATATACGGCGCCACATACTTGACCAACGCCTGAATGCGCGGCCTGCCAGCAATCGGCCGGGTTGTGAGCAGATAACGCGCCAGCCATCGCCCGACAAACATCAGCCCGAAAAATGCGCCAAACCAGATGACCGACAACAGGAAGAAATCGGCCAGCCCGCGCCATGACGGATGGCTGGATGCCTGCTCGACCAGTGCCCCCACTTCATCAGCCGCACGCTCGGTACGCAGCCCCCAGGTGTCCAGCAGGTGCATGCTCAGGCCCAGTTTGTCCTGAACCTCATCCATGCCAGCACCCAAAGCCCCCAGCAGGCCGCCATCAACCAGAACAGGCGGCTTCCCATCCGCCTCTTCGGCCTTGATCACGGAAGCCAGTGTGGGCGCGGCTTGGAGCAGGCCGTTGCCTGAAAACAACACGACGAACAACAAAATCAACGTTTTGAATTTGAACAAACCCGGGGGCCTCCTGAGCATCCTTGACAGGCCAGCCGAATCGAAGGGATTAGGCTCGATACGGGGCGCGCCTGCGTTTTCGATCAAGTGGAGCATAGTCAATGTCACGTCAGCTGCCGGAAATAATCGGTCGAGGCCTAACAGAAGTTACCGCCCTGGCATACACAACCAGACAAAATGTGTAATCAAAAAACCTGCCTTCAGCACCGCAATAAACGACCAGAAGAAAATCAAGCTCTCAATAAGTGACAGGCATCACTATTATTAAATTAGTTCGACCGCCTCGATAAACGAAAACTTTAAAACTCGGTTTATTCTGCCTCACCCAAGACTTAGTTAAGACCGCACGACTGACTTATAACGTCGCCACGTACTACAAAAGCAAACAACTGCTCACGCCATTTAAATACAAAACACCCAACCCAGAGCACTCAACGTTTAGAACGTTAAACAGCTGCACACCCAGTTAAAAACTAGCCAATACCGCAGATCGCAAACCAACATGAAAGATTATGAAAGTTTCACCTGACATATTTACAAACACTATTTCATCCCCTAGAGTCCGCCACACCGGGCACTACAGGTTTGTATGCTCATTCGAGTGCTGTATTGAATTTGTAACATTTAACAGTCTTACTTGACTGACTTGACTGACTTCCCGGAGTTCGGAAATTGGAAACAATGATCGATGCTGTTTTGTCTGCCCTGGATAACCCACAGCAAAGCGCACTGCGACAGATTACTGTCATAGAAGAGAACGGGGAAGAAAAGAGCATTTCCTATGCGGCATTGGCACAACAAGCATTGGCTGTTTCTTCAGCCCTGACCGAACTGGGGGTTGTTCGTAATGACTTGGTTATTCTTGCCCTGCCGGCATCCATCGATCATTTGTTGCTACTGACGGGATGCGTGTTGATTGGCGCCTTGCCTTGCACGGTCGCGCTGCCTGGAAGGCTGATGGCAGACTCGCCGCGCAACCAGATACATGTTGCCTGTCAGTTGTTTGCACCGCGCCTGTTGATCGCATCCGAAAGCAACACCCCCGCACTCCAGAGTTTGCTGGCTCGCATGCCTGTGCGTGTGGTCTCAAGCGCAGAGGTGAGGGTCGCTGCCAGCGCAGGGTTTCCAGTGCGCGTGGAACGCTGCCAACCAGACAGCGGCCATCATGTGCAACTGACGTCGGGCTCGACCGGTCGCCCCAAGGCCGCCATCCTCAGCCATCGCAATGTCATCGCCAATGTGCGCGGTATCGGCGGTGTGGTTGGCTACAGTGCCGAGCGCGGCGACGCCTCTGCTTCCTGGCTGCCGCTGCATCACGACATGGGCCTGGTGACGCTTCTGTCGAACCTGTATTACCAGGCACCCCTGCTGTTGATGCAGCCGGCCAGCTTTATTCGCAACCCGCTGGGCTGGCTCAAGCGCATGTCCAGCTTTGGCGCAACCACCACGGCGGCGCCGACGTTCGCCCTGCAGTATTGCATTCGCCGTTACCGCGAAGCGTCCATGAAAGAGGTGGATCTGCACAAGTTGCGCAATATCTTTGTCGGCGCCGAAAGGGTGGATGAAGTTTGCCTGCGGGACTTTGCACAGACATTCGCGCCGCACGGGCTTTCACGGTCTGCGCTGCAGCCTTGTTACGGCATGGCGGAATCGACGCTGGCGGTGACCATGCACAATACGAACTTCAATTACGACAAGCAGGCGCTCGCCTACGTCATTGCTGACCGTATCGATTCCGGCGCGGTGATCGACCATTGGCAGGCTCGCCGCGCGGACGAGAACACTCGCAGGGTAGAAACCGTACTGTCGATGGGCCGGCCGATTGAGGGCATGCAAGTTGCCGTCAAAGCCCTGGATCGTTCCGACGCCAAGGACCGCGAAGTGGGCGAGATATTTATACGCGGCACCTCGGTCATGTCCGGCTATTTACCCGCCGCAGGCCAGGCCGAGCCGTACCAAAGCGGCGACTGGTTTGCGACCGGGGATATAGGTTATCGAGTGGATGAACATGTGTTTGTACTCGGCCGCAAGAAAGAACTGATCATCATCCGGGGCAGTAATTATTTCCCCCATGAAATTGAAGATGTCATTGCCTCACATCCTTTATTGGCCAGCGGTGGTAATGCCATTGCGGCCTTCGGCATCTACGACGAAGCGCAGAGAACCGAAAGCCTGGCGATTATGATCGAGCTTGACGCGAAACAGGCTCAAATCGAGCTGCGCACCCAACTTCAAAACCAGTTGCGCGACAAGTTTGGATTTGGTGCCCACGCCATCACCTTTGTAGCACCCGGAAGTTTGCCACGCACCACCAGCAACAAACTTAAACGCCTGGAGTGTCGGACAATTTATCTCCAAACAGTAATGGACAATAAAGACAAAACCGATATAGCGCAGCTTGTTATTTAAAGTACCCGCCAGCCAGTGACACCGATCGTCTGACGCACTGCAACTTTTAAATACTGGATCACTCACTATGCAAACCTTGACGCAAGGTATGGATGCTCGTTCGTCACGTCATTCATTATTGAATCTTTGTGCACAACCGGTTGTTCATCGCTTATCCATATATGGCGAACTGCCTGCTCACTTGATCCAAATTATCTCGCGCGCTTGCGTGCGATTGATGGATTCAGACATGTTGATTTCGCAGACGATGCACAACTACGAGTCTGCCGAACAATTGAACCGACCCTCGGTGGCCCTGTCGCAGCCGACCCACGAGTTGGAACATATTCTGGAGCGCATTCAGCAAGACGGTCTGGCGTTGCACTACCGATCCTTCATGCAGAACTTCGCCCATTTGTTTTCGCTGTTCCTGACGCCGGATCAATATGCACGGGCCCGCGCCAGCATTGATGCCGGCAGCGCCCTGCGTTTCCTGATGAGTGATGCCGGCGGCCCAACCCTCACGAGCTGGCGCACGGTCGCCCAGCCGGAAGGTGAGGGTTTCAAGATGCATATCGACAAGGTCTGGGGCATGTACGCCAACCTCGACGGTATGGCCATCGTCGCCGCCCGCACGCCGGGCTCGTTTTTCCCGTCGGCCTTCCTGGTCTGGCCCGAGCAATACAAGACCCTCAAGCGAACGCTCTGCGGCGAGCCCTTTCTCGGCGATGTGGTGCAGTTGGGGAACGTCAAGGGCACGGTGCAGGTTTCCCAGGAGGATCGCCTGACAGTGGGCGGCCCCGCGGTACTCAAAAAATACCTGACGACGGTACGGCCTTTTCTGGTGCGCGCACTGATGGCCCATCTTGACTGGCTGGCTAGTCAGGGGCGCCTCGAACTGACGCCGGACGAACGCGCGTCCCGCGATTTCATCGCCGCCGCCGCCCGCACCAAGACGCTCTCCGACCGCTACGAGAGCGAAGACGTGCAGCGCGTACTGGCACTGAAACTCGCCTCCAATGAACTGCTTTTGCATCTGGTCAGCCGCGGCGCCGTGCCGAGTTTTCTCGACCAGCGTGACCTGTTGGCGTTTACCAAAATGGAAGGCAGCTCGTACCGCTGTTACCACGAATTGCGCGCAAGCATGCGCGTGGCCAAGCCTGAATCCGCCTCACTTTAATCCGCTGTACCCCCAGGAGAAGCACCTATGACAACGACGACTGAAACCCTCAACACCCTGGAACTTCTGAAGAAAGAAGCCGCCAAGATTCTCAATATCGAATCCGTCGATACCCACGTCGGCTTGGGTGAACTGGGTATCGATTCACTCAATGTGGTTGAGCTGATCGTCTATTGCGAACAGCTCTACGGATCCATTGACCCTGAGCAACTGAACATCACGCAGTACACCACCCTGGAGCAAATCGACACCCAGTTGCATCAGCAACAAGTCGCCTGATCGCCAGCCACCCTCATACCAGAAGCTCACCATGTCGAACTCGCCGCCCTTTGCATCAACGCCGTCACTTGGCACCGTTCCGGCTTTCACGGTCCATACGCTGGCTTACCTGCGCACAGAAACACCCTTTGTGTCGCCCCAGGTGAGCCTGGAGGATGCAGCGTTGGCGTTGGGGCAGCGGGTCGGCGATGAGGCGTACCGTTATGCAAGCGACGCAGGGCCTATCGACGATTACGTGGTGAGCTCGACCGTGCTGTCCCAGTTTTTGGCAGACGGTTCGCCCCATGCAGACTATTTCCAGGAGGCGATTGCCACCCGTTACGGGCGCCGTCCTGACTGGATAACCAACGCCTATGAATGCACGGGTTGGGGTTTCATCCTGCGCTATATCCAGGGCAAGGCGCAGTTCAACGGGCGTCGCAGGCTGTTGCTGCAGATTGTCGACACAGACATCCACAATTTTACTTACTGGCTAGGCAACAACCGTTGGGGCAAATCCGGGTTTGGCATCTGCACCTTAGTGATTGATGTAATTGCAGAGGCTCAAAACATGCTGTTCATCGGCACTGCAAGCCAGGCCAATGCGCTGCTGCAATTAGGGCGAGGCCTGCGCAGTTTCACCGAAAGCCGGCCTGGCCTGGGTATCGCCGTACCGTTTTTCCCCGAGATGTCGCGCCGCGCCCTGTTCAAGTGCTTCGATACGGCTTGCGTGCACGCCGACCATTATCAGCGATTCGGTCATTCCTTCGGCAGCGACCCCTGGCTTTCACTACTGGGCGAGCTTGGCGCAGGCTCCGCGCACCCCGGCAGCGACTGCATCGTGTCGTCGCTGGCCATGAACGGCTATTTTTCGATTGCCCAGATAACCCTCGCGCCCGATCTGCACCATGCACTGGAAGGTGAAATGTGAAGAGCGCGCAAACCTGTTCGCTGCTGTTGCAGCGCAATCCGGATCACAGCCGGCCTGTCCCTTGTTCAGCTCGCAACCTGCCACTGTTCGAAACGCAAGACTATGCACGCCGAAGTGTGTACGCACACGACAACCCCACCCCGGTGCTGGTCAACAACCAGCAGTACTACACCCTGCTGTCGACGCTGGCCCGGCACATTTGGGACCGCTGTGGTGAGCACACGCGGCTCCTGGCGCAGGTACGCATGCCGTCCATCGACCTTGCGTTGCCAAAAAACCTGCTCGATCCACGCGTAACGCTGGGCGCCCATTTATCCAATGAAGCCCTGTTCTGGGCACGCCAGCTAGAGACGCCGGTGGTCTGGATCAGCGCCGAACAGATTCGGCGCGACCTGTGGGACGGCGGCGATAACCGCCTGCATATCGCCGCCTGGAATACCGCACACACCCCAGCCATCACCGAGTGGTTCTTGCCCGACCTGGACTACTTCGTGGCGCAGGTGCACCCATCACCTGTGCATGGGCCGTTCACCACATCTCAACCGAAATGCACGCACGTACAGGGGTGATCATGCAAAAAGAGCACAAACAGACACTGGATGATGGCGAGCCGATCAAGTGGAATTTCTCGGTCGATGCGTTCATGTCGCAGACCTACGATTTCAGCAATGACAGCTTGAATGCGCTGTATCAGAAAACCAAGGCCAACCAGTGGGATGTCAATACCGACATTGATTGGAGCTACGAGCTCAACCCGGACAATCCACTGGGCATGCCGGACGGCACACTGCTGATCTACGGCACCGATGTCTGGAACAAAATGAATGAAAAAAACCGTGCCGAAATTCGCCATCACTCCCAAGGCTGGACCCTGTCACAGGTACTGCACGGTGAACAGGCGGCCCTGATTTGCGCATCGAAACTGGCGGTGGCCGAAGAAAGTCTCTCGGCCCGTCTCTGTGCCGCCGGGCAAATCATCGATGAAGCTCGTCATATCGAAGCCTTCGGTCGCCTGGTCAATAACAAACTGCCGATTAGCTACCCCATGAGCAAGGCGCTCAAAGGCCTGCTGGAAGAGACCATTACCACCAGCAAGCTCGACATGACCAACCTGGGCATGCAAGTGCTGGTGGAGGGTATTGCGCTGTCACTGTTTCAAAGCATGGTCGCCTACACCAAAGACCCTTTTATCAAAGACCTGATGACGCGCATTCAGCGCGATGAGGCGCGCCACTTTGCCATTGGCCGCATCACGCTGGGCAGTGTGTACAAGGAAATGAGCAGCACTGAACGCAAGGAACGCGAAGAGTTTGTGGTTGAAGGTGCTTACACCTTGTACGAACACCTGTGCGCCGACGACATATGGGAGCCGATGGGCCTATCCAAAAAAGAGTGCAGCCATCTGGTCAGGAGTTCGGAAGTGGCCAACTCCATGCGCCGTTCCATTTTCCGGCGGCTGGTGCCAACCATCCGCGAAATGGGTTTGCTGACGCCCCGTGTAAGCGATGCCTTTGAAAAGCTCAAAGTGCTGGATTACGCCGCCATGCCAATGCCGGCTTAACAGGAAGACAGTCATGACGCCCCCAACTATCGCGGCAACAAACAGCCCCGCCCCCTTCACGATCGGTATTGAAGCCGCCGCATACGAATTGCCCGGCGAACGCCAGGACCTCAATGACTGGGCTCAGCAACACAAGTTGCCCGCCGAGCGCTTTGAGATGATCCGCAATGCGGGTTGCCGATATTTCCATGTGGCACCGGACATCGACGAGGTCGAGCTGGCCAAGCGCGCTGTCGCCCGCCTGCAAGAGGAGCAAGGCTTCAAGGGCAGCGACATCGGTGCAGTGATCCATGTGCATACCGGGCTGTTCAGCGTACCGCCGGCGCCACGCAGCCTGCCGCTGGAAGTGGCCGCGGCATTCGGCATAAAGCCTGTCTGGGCCGGGTCGATCGCACAGCTCAATTGTTCGTCGATCAGCGTCGCCATTCAAATGGCCCAGGCCCTGATGAAGGTGCATAGCCAACTGCATTCGGTGCTGATCGTCTCGTCCGACCGTGTCTTTATCGAGCGTTACCGGGTGCTGCAGGCGAGCATATTAAGTGATGGCGCGGGGTGCCTGCTGGTGACCCGTAACAGCCGCCGTAACCGGGTTGGCGCGACGGCCGTGCGCAATTATGGCAGCTGGTACCTGGGCTCCGTGACCAATAACGCGGTGAAACAGGCCATGTTCAACCTGGAGTGGCACTACACCCGCAAAGTCATGATGGAAGCCGTGGCCGACTGCGGCATGGCGCTCAGCGATTTCACCTGCATTTTGCCTTACAACTCCAACCACTCTGGCTGGAACGCCTTCTGTGGCGCCATGGCGATTCCCGCCACCACGCTCTATAGCGACAACATCCTGAACAAGGGTCATTCCTTTGGCTCGGACCTGGCGATCAACCTGGCCGATATGGGCCTGAGCAAGGTCGATGGCGGGGCGCACCTGATGAATATAACGGAATCGGACAACGGTTCATTTTCGGCATTGACCCTTCATCCGGTGAATTGACATGACCATGACCAACGCTTCTCCGCCGGTCAGGAGCGACGACGCCAGGACCGAAGAATGGCTGCTGAATCTGAAAACGCCATGCTATGTACTGGACCCCACCGTCGTAATGGCCCGTTACGCTGACTTACGCGAGCGCTTGGGGACACCGCTGATTGTGTCGCTCAAGGCCAACCCCAATCTGGACTTGTTGATCCGCTGCGGCCACGCCTTCATCGACGGTGTGGAGCTGGCCAGCCAGGGCGAACTCGATATTGTCGCGGGTCGCATCAACGCCCCCAAATACGTGAACAATCCGTCAATGGATGAAGAGTTCATGCGTGCGGCCCTGGCCTCACGTTGCACGTTCATCATCGACAGCCTGGAGCAGGCGCAGCGACTGATTCGCGTCATCGGTAAACAGGCCGCCCCGCAAACGGTATTGCGCTTGAACGCGGGTCAATTGCTCAGCTCGGGCAAACACATGGCTGACCATTTCGGCATGAGCCGCCACGACGCCTTGCTGACGACGGTTGCATTGACCCAGGCCAACGTGCCCGTCATCGGCCTCCATACATTTGCGGGCTCCAACAGTTTTCACATAGATGACAAGGGTGCCGATGCCGCCGCCCTTGCCCATGCGCTCGCTGCCTTTGCGCCGCAAGTCGCACGACTGACCGGCCTGCCCGTTACGTTTCTTAACGTCGGCGGCGGTTTCTCCGAGCACTTGCACAACCAGGCACAGACGTTTGACGCATATCGCCAGCGTATTGCCCCACTGCACGAAGACTTCAAGGTCGTCCACGAGTCCGGACGCGGTGTCTTCGCTGGCGCAGGTACCTTCGTGACCCGCGTGCGTTCAGTCAAAACCTTGGGTGAACGCTACGTTGCCGTCTGCGACGGTGGCCTGAGCCACAACTTCCTGCTGGCCAAAACCGAATCCATGTTGAAGAACTACGCGCAACCGCGCCTGCTGCGGCGCCAGCAGGCACCGGTTGACGCGCCCCTGTTGCCGACCCAGTTCGTGGGCAGCACCTGCAGCCGCGCCGACGTGATCGGCTGGAGCCATGACGTGTCGGCCCCGCCGAGCGTGGGCGATCTGGTGATCTTCGACAACTGCGGCGCCTATAACCAGACGTATAGCGTCAGCGCTTTTCTCTCGCAAAGCCCGGCACACACCTATATCCACCAGTCCTAGGGACGTCACCATGACCGCCCACATCAGTTTGTATGACCTGTTGAAAGACAGCGCCCACCACCAAGGCGCGCGCCGTGCGTTCGCTCAAGGCGCAAAGATGGCGACGTATTCCGAGCTGCTGGAAGACGTGCGCCTGACGGCAAAGAGGCTGGCCGATAGCGGTGTGCAAGCGGGCGAACGCGTCGCTGTGTATGCGGGCAAGCAGTACGAAACCATCGTCATGTTTCTGGCGATCAATGCCCGGGGTGCGATCCTGGTGCCCATCAATCCTCAGCTCAAAGAACAACAGGTACGCCATATCCTGCTGGACAGCGGTGCTCGCTTGCTCATCAGCACGGGCCCGCGCCTCAGGCGTATCGAGGCGATGGTGCAGGACATCGGGCTCGATACCTGGCAGCTGGAAAAACTACAGGCCGATAACCTGGACACACCGACCGATGCGGCGCTTGTCACCGCAGCCAGCGCAGTCACCGACAGTGATCCTGCCGCCATTTTGTACACCTCCGGCTCAACGGGCCGGCCCAAAGGCGTGGTGCTGTCGCAACGTAACCTGGTGTCTGGCGCCTATAGCGTCGCTCACTATCTGCGCTTGCGGGCCGATGACGTCATCCTCGGAATATTGCCGCTGAGCTTCGATGCCGGGCTCAGTCAGTTGACCACAGCGCTGGTCAGCGGTGCTTGCTACGCGCCGCTGGATTTCCTGCAAGCGGGCGAAGTCCCGACGTTCTGCGAAGCCCATGGCGTCACCGTGATTACCGGTGTGCCGCCGCTATGGATGCAACTGGCCTCAGTGCAATGGCCGCAGCCTGCCGGCGCGCGCATTCGCTGCTTTGCCAACACCGGCGGGCATATGCCACCGCCCTTGCTGGAAAAACTCAAAAACGCATTCCCTGATGCGCTGCCCTATCTGATGTACGGCTTGACCGAGGCTTTCCGCTCGACCTACCTGGCCCCGGAAGCAGCCGTCACGCGGCCCGACTCCATCGGCAAGGCGGTGCCCAACGCCGATATCCGCGTGATGCGCCAGGACGGCAGCGAATGTGCCGCTGGAGAGCACGGCGAACTGGTTCACCGCGGCGCGTTTGTCACGCTCGGGTACTGGAATGACCCCGAGCTGACCGCTCAACGCTTTCGTCCCTGGCTACACCCGAGCGGGCAGATTCCGCGCGCCGAAACAGCGGTCTGGTCGGGCGATATCGTCTACCGCGACAGCGACGGCTTTCTGTATTTCGTTGCGCGCAGCGACGACATGATCAAGACCTCCGGCTACCGCGTCAGCCCCACCGAAGTCGAGGAAATCCTCTTTGCCGTGGATGAAATCACCGAAGCAGCGGCGTTTGGCGTGCCGCATCCGCAACAGGGCGAGGCCATCATCATCAGCCTGCTCGCCCACCCGCAGACACAGCTCACCGCCCAGGCACTGATCAAGCTGTGCAGGGACAAACTGCCGACCTACATGGTGCCGCTGCATGTGGCCTTCCATGACTCGCCTTTACCGCGCAACCCGAACGGCAAGATCGACCGCAAGCAGTTGAAGCAGCAGTTTTCCGAGTTTTTCTCCACCCCACTTACGGTCACGGAATAGCCTCATGCTTCGAATCCGCGCTATCGCTTCCCACGTCCCCGACACGACCCCGTTCCGGGCGGTCCAAGCCCAGGAAAAAAACATCGGCTATGGCCATCTGTTGTACAAATCCGCGGTCTTTTCCATGCCTCGCGCCAGGGGCAGGGTCGACGCCGAAGAAGCGCTTCGGCTGCTGCCCACGGCGAGCATCGCCCTGCCGGTAGCACCCCCCTTGCAAAGCGGCGCCGACCTGGCGCTGGAAGCGGTCGCGCAATTGCGCCAACAGATTCCGGCAGAAACCCTGGCACAGGTAACCCACATTGTGGTGACCAATGCCGCCCTTAACCAACGCATTAATGAATCGGTCGCCGGCCGCATCCAGCACGCACTGGGCTTGCCCAAAGCGCTGCCATTCGCCATCGGCCAAGCGGGTACTGCCGGCGTGTTCAATGCCCTGAGCATGATCGAAGCGCTGGTCAGCCTCGGCGGCAAGGTGCTGTTGGTGGCGTCCGATAAGTGGCTCTACCCCTTCTTTCGCGCCTGGGGTGATCTGGTGGTGTACGGCGACGGCGCCGCCGCCATCTTGCTCGATGGCGATAGTCAGCCTGCACCAGGCTGGGGGGCGATACGGGCCTCGGCCATGCACTATCGCACGGCCATCGACAATCCCTGGGGACTGACGCCTGCCGCCCTGGCTGAACGCCTGCATCCGCTGGCGGTGAGTGCAGCGCAAACGGCGATCGAGCGGGCGGGCCTGAAAGCCAGCGACATCGATTGGGTGCTGCCGGCAGGGTTCAGCGACAGCTTCACCCTCGGCGTCAGCCGCGAACTGGGCATTGCACAAGTCCGACATTTCGAATTCGGTGTCCGAGGCCATCAGTCGAGCGCGGCTCCCTTGCTGTCGCTTATGCGCCTGCGCGCCACCCTGCCCCCCGGTAAAACGGTCACCGCCCTGCTGTGGGATACAGCCTTGTGCGGCACCGCCGGTGCCATTGTGGCCGAGATCCAGGCTGGCGCCTGAACCCGGATGCAAACCGCTTATTAATCAGGAAAACCTATGTCTGCTTATAAAGTCAGCCTGCGTGAGCTTCGCTTTTTTTTGTGGGAATTGCATAAAACCGACCAGAATTTTCTCACTCGGGCGCCGTTCAACGACAAGAATCGCGCCTATTACGATGCCTTGCTGGAGCGCGCCAGGGCGTTCGCTGATGAGTTAGGCAAGGCCTATCAAGCCTCCGACCGCCAGGGATGCCGCTTGCTGGAAAACGGCAACGTCGAAATCCCCAAGGAGTTCCACACACTCTGGCAACGCTACAAGGATGAGTGGATTCAGGTGCTGGGCAACGACAGCGAATCCCAGCAACCGGCCTTGCCCCCCCTGATCCGGCAAGCCATCCAGGAAATGTTCATGGGTGCCAATCCGGCGTTTATGACCTACGGCGGCTTCAACTTTCCAGCCATCAAGCTGCTAAAGCTGCACGGTACTGCAGCACAAAAGGCCACTTACCTGCGCAAGCTTCAACGCTACGACTGGGACGCGTGTTTCTGCGCCACCGAGCAACAGGCCGGCAGCGACCTGACGGCGGTCACCACCCTCGCAAAACCCCTTGAAAACGGCGAATACGCCGTCAGCGGCGAAAAAGTCTACATCTCGGCCGGGATGCATACGCTGACCGAAAACACCGTTTACTTTGTCTTGGGCCGCATTAATAGCGCGACCTCGACCTCCTACTCGCTTTCCTGCCTGCTAGTGCCGCGCTTCTGGCCCAATCCAGAGACCGGCGAGCTGGAAGACAACCATGTCGAGTGCACGTCATTGCTGCACAAAATGGGCTTGAAGGGCTGCGCCAATACCCAGCTGGTGTTTGGTCGAAGCGGCACCACCCGCGCCGTCCTGCTGGGTGATCGCAAGAATGCCGGGTTGCTGCAACTTGTGCCCTTGATGAACCAGGCGCGTATGAGCACGGCGATTATCGGCCTGGGCCTGGCGTCCAGTGCCTATCTGCACTCAGTCGATTTCGCCGGTAAACGGCTCCAGGGCCGCGCCATCAGTCGCACGTCCGATGCCAGCGCACCCGCTGTGCCCATCATCGAACACGCCGACGTACAGCGCATGCTGCTGGAAATGAAGGCGCGGGTAGAGGGCTGCCGCGGGCTGCTCGGCAAATTGACCGGCGCATCGACCCAGGCGTATGCCCTGGAAGCCGAGCCGGTACTGGACGAAGCCCGGGTCGAAAAGTACCGCAAGCTGGTGCTGCTGTTCACGCCGATCTGCAAGGCGTTCGTCTCGGACCAGGCCTGGAAAATCTGCGAACTGGCGATTCAGGTGCATGGCGGCATCGGCTACACCGATGCTTACCCTGTGGAACAAAATGCCCGCGACGTGAAAATCCTGTCGATCTGGGAAGGCACCAACTATATCCAGTCCCAGGATCTGGTGCGCGACAAGCTGGGATTTGGCCGAAACTCACGCCTGATCAAATATTTGCGCGAAGAGCTGGATGCCTTTTTGAGCAGCAAAATGGGGGTCGGGATTGAGCTGCAAGCTAAATTCCCGCTGCTGGAAAACGCCATGCTCGCTGTTGAGCAGGCGCTTGCACTCATCAATGAGCACGTGCGTGCAGGTCGCACCCACGAAACCAGCCAGTTCTTTACCCGCTTCCTGGAAATGCTCGGTCTCACCGCCAGCGCCTGGGTCTTGCTGGAATCGGCCTGCCTGGCAGAGCGCCAGCTTCACCAGCAACCGAGTGCCGAAGAAGCCGCTTTTTACCGGGGCAAGGTCAAGACCGCGCAATATTTTTTCGCCAATATCCTGCCGACTGTGACGCAACACGCACAGGCCATAGAAAACCTGCTGGTCGCCCACTGCGGCATTGCGCTTGATGAACTGGTACAGGCCGACACGCCCACACCCACACCGCCGCAGAGCCTGTTTGGCGGACCGCGCAGCCTGTATCGCGGCACCAATATCGACGGTGCCACGCTTGAGCCCAATGAAGGCCTGTGGGTCAGGGGTCGTAACCTCAATGACCTGATCGGCATTGTCGACTTCCCCACGGCGCTGTGGCTGGCGTGGTTTGGCAGCCTGCCGTCCCCTGCCGAGAGCCAGGCCGTTGACGCTGTCCTGGTACACATTGCTCGCCACCTGTCGCAGGCGCCAGCCTATCGACGCGGCATCGAAGCGGTGGCCGACAGCGGTGCCGGCATGGTGCAGGCAGCCGCCTGCGGCTTTCTCGGCGATCTGGGCGCGCTGGAAAATATCGCCCTGCGCGAAGCAACCGCGCGCGGCTTGCCCACCCATCAGGACTTTATCCAGGGCCTGGTCAGCGTTGCCTCAGCGCCGCACTTTTTGCACGCGGCGCTCGGTCATCAAGCCCCCGGCGCAGCGCCGGGCCAACACGCCGAGGGGGTGTTGGCGGCAATGGGCGCGAGCAACATCGACGCATTATCCATTCGTGTCGTTGACGCCCTGCTGGTGGCCTGGCACGCCGGTTTCGGCTACATCACGCCGACGGTGCTGGTACCACGCACCGCCATCGGCACCGGCGTCAGCCTTGCGCAGGCCGTAGCGGCCGGGTTTATGGCCAGCGGCCCCAAACATGTCGGCGCAGCAGAAGAAGCCATGAGCTGGCTCAAGACCATCAGTGCACAAGCCAGCCATGCCGACATACGGCAAGCGGTCGACCACGCGCTGGATCAGCCCGGCAACCTGTTGTTTGGTTTCGGCCATCCGCTGTTTGTGCAGGATCCACGGCCGCCGCATATCAGGGCCCTGTTTGCTCAATGGGGTTTCGGGGGGCGCTACCTGGAGATTTTTGACGTCGTCTGTGCCCACGTCCTGGAGCGTAAAGGCCTGCGTCCGAATATTGATTTCATCACCGCTGCAGCCCTGCTTGATCTCGGTATAACGCAAGCCCGTTGGAGTGTCGGCCTGGGGCTCTGTGGCCGGGTGGCGGCCATCGTCGCGCATGCCATCGAGCGGCGTGATCGTCCTGCTTTCGGTGTCAGCAGCAAAGCCGCGCGCAAGTTGCTGGCCACCGTTCCAGTGGGTTGGCTGTAGGGCAGCCAGACGCAGACCGCCATTGCTATGCCAACGCTGAATCCTTGTAACGCCATTTCATACGGGAACTTATAAATGTTATTGAAAAATCTACGCCCTGCTGACGAATACGATCGCTTTGCCTCGCAAGCACTGGAGCCCTGGGACGTGATGTTCGTCACCCGCATCCGCCAGATTGCCCGCGACCTGCCGCCCGGCGCCCTGGTCGATATCGGCACGGCCACCGTCGTGGTGCCGGTGCGTCTGGCGGCCGACCCGGTATTGAAAGGCTGGCATTTCATCGGTCTGGATCTGGACGAAACCATGCTCGACGGTGGCCGACCGCGTATCGAAGCGCTCGGCCTGAGCGACACCATCGAACTCAAGGTGGGCGACGCCCTGGACCTGCCCTTCGCGGACAACAGCCTGACCATGGCGGTCAGCCGCGCCACCTTGCATCACTTGCCGGACAAGGTGAAAAGCCTGACCGAGATGTACCGCGTCCTGCAGCCGGGCGGAGTCGGCCTGGTACACGACATGCGCCGCGACGTCGCCCCCGACTTGCTGGAGAAATTCACTCAAATGCGCGCATCGGTGGGCTATCCACCGACCCATGTTGAAGAAAAGGTCACCCTGCAAGAAGCGCGCGAACTGGTCATCGAGGCGGGTCTGGAGCATTGCACGGTGGTGACCAGCCCTCGTTCGGGCATGGGCGCACTGGGTTTCGAAATCCTCATTAAAAAGCCTTTGTTGGTTTGATACGCAACTCGCCGGGGAAAAGGCTATGGATCAACGTACAGATCGGGTTGAGCACTTTCAGGCAATGCTGGGCAGCTCGCAGGTGCAGTGTGGTTTCCTGCCACACGGGCCCATGCCACTCGTTATAACACCCGTGGACCGCACGCTAAGCGATGACAGCGAAGCGTTTGCGACGTGGTATCGCCACCACCAGTCGATTTTCGACAGCATGCTGCTGGCGTTCGGTTGCCTGTTGTTCCGTGGTTTTGCATTGCGCGAAAGCGCGGACTTCCAGGCCATCGCGCAACAGTATCCTGAGCATGCATTCGGTTATATCGGCGGCGCCACGCCACGCAACAATATCGAGGGCAGAGTCTACGAATCGACCCGCATCCCGCCCACCCTGAAAATCGGCCTGCATCAGGAAAAGGCCTACATGGCCCACTATCCACAGAAACTCGCCTTCTTTTGCAAACAGCCCTCCGCTGAAGGCGGCGAAACCATCCTGTGCGACATGCGAGCCGTTACCCGTCGCCTGCCGCCGCACTTGATCGAACGCTTCAGCGCCGCGCGCATCCAGTACTTGCGCAACTTCCGTGCCCCCAGCACGCCCGGGAATGAACCGCGCAACACCCATATGCGCGAATACCACCGCCCCTGGAATGAAGCGTTCCTGACCGATGATCCGCAGCAGGTGGAACAGCTGTGCCGCGACACACACCTCGATTACCAATGGCTCGACGATGGCAGCATCACGGTGTCGCATACCGGTGACGCCATGTTGAAACATCCGCTGACGGGCGAATCCATCTGGTTCAATCAACTGTCGACCCAACACAACAATGCCCGCTCCCTCGGCAAGCCGGGTTACGCCTACATCCAGCGCGCCTATCAGGACAAACCGGCACGCCCTTACGAGGTGCGGCTAGGCGACGGTACGCCGATCCCGGAGGCTGATATCGCGCCGATTTACGACGCGCTTGAGGCGCAGGAGATCGCGTTTCCCTGGCACAGCGGTGACCTGCTGTTGATCGATAACATTGCTGTCGCCCATGGCCGCAATCCCTTCAAAGGCCAACGCGATGTCCAAGTCGCGTTGTTCGATTGAACATGAACAGTCAAATCCTGCTGACAGACGACAAACACGGGCTGTCCGAACCCGCCGTGGATCCCGGGATGCACTTGGCACCCACGCGCACTGAGGAACCCTGTGCGGCGGCGGCCAAATTGATCCGGGTCAGCGCCGGCAGTTTCCGCTTCGAGGTCCGCGATCTGCAGTTTCGCCGCGGTCGGCATACCGCCATCATCGGCCCCAATGGCGCCGGCAAGACCACCCTGGTCGAAGCCTTGCTCGGCTTCCGTCAGGCACATCTGGAAGACGCGCAGATTCTGGGGGTTGCGGCGGCGCGCTTTCTGCAAAGCACCCGCCACCGCAAGCGGCTGGGGGTGCAATTGCAACGGGTCGAATATGAAGACTCGTCGAATGTCAGGGAAATCCTCGATTTGCATCAGGCCCTGTACGGCAAGCAAGACCTGCAGGTAGCGCAGGCGCTGGACATCGAACCGTTGCGCAAACTGCCCTATCGGGCACTGTCACGCGGTCAAAAGCAGCGGCTCGATTTGTTCGTGGCACTGGCCCACCATCCGGAACTTGTCGTACTTGATGAACCGTTTACCGGGCTTGACCGCGCTTATATCGAGCGCGTCGCACACCTGCTGCGCTACGACCTGGCGGGCCTGACCATCATCATGATTTGCCACTCGGAGGAAGAGCTGGATGCTGCCAGCGATGTGGTGTGGGTGTGCAATGGCGGGGTTGAGTATCGGGGCGATAAAGAAGCACTGAAGAACCGCCTGGTCGGCACCTTCCATGCTCGTCTGCAACTGGACGACAGTGAACAGATCAACGCCATCTATCGCCAGCTGGAACGCGAAAGCGCCACGCTGCGGCTGTCGAGGCCATCCAGCAATGAAATCAGCGTCTATGGCACGCAGGCACTGGATCCGTTGATACGCGCCCTGATCGGTCATGTTGCGTTCCAGCACTTTGAATTCGGCCCCACCCACTACCGCGATATGTTGCACATCTGCGCCCAGGGAGAACAGGATGTTTAGCATACTGGCGATATTGACGCGCAACGAGCTGCTGGGTTTTTTCCGCAGCAAGTCGGCGCTGTTCTGGGCGCTGGCCTTCCCCATCCTGCTGCTGACCGTGATGCTGATGGCTTTCGGTCATCCAGGCTCACTGGGTACGGTCAATGTCGAGTTTCAGGAAGCTGGCACCCAGGCCAGTTCGGACACCCGCTGCCCGTTGGCGATTGAGCAGGCATTCGCTGGCGGCGATCCCGTAAAGGCCAATTTTTCAACCGTCAGCAGCACTGCCCCCATCGCAGCAGACACGGTGCGCATCGTCTTTGCGGCCGGCGACGAACCGATGCAGGTGCGCTATGACTTCAAGGGTCAGCTGGCGGTACGCGCCGCAGCACGCGTGATCGAGATCGCCGCGGTCAGGTGTTCAGCGGCCAAGCGCGGCATTGTGTCGACAGACCTGGTGCGTTTCGAAGATACGGCCTCCGGCGCCAAGCCCTTCGACTACGGCCAGTTTTTTACCACCGGCATTTTGGTCATCTGTTTGATGTCACTCGGCATCATGTCCACCGCCTTGTCCATTGCCAGCTTGCGTGAACACAACGCCCTCAAGATCTACGCCTGCTTTCCAGTGCCGAAGCTGGTTTTTCTGGCCTCTATCCTCTTGTCGCGCGTAGTCATGATGCTGATTTCGGTGGGTACATTGCTGCTGGTGGCGCGGTACGGGTACGGCATCGACATCTCGCTGTGGAGTGTGCAGACCTTGCGTGCGTTGCCGGTCATTGTGCTGGGCGGCGTCATGTTGCTGTGCCTCGGCACCCTGCTGGCCAGTCGCACTGCCTCGATAAAAGAAACCGAACTGCTGTGCCATCTGATCCATTACCCGGCCCTGTTCTTCGGCAACCTGACCATCCCGTTGAACGATGCGCCAGCCTGGATCAAAAGCATTCTCTCGGTGATTCCGATCAACCAGTTTGTCTCGGTACTGCGCCAAGTGATGCTCGACGGAGCGTCCCTGCCATCGCTGTGGCTGCCCTTGTTGACCCTGGCAGGCTGGACCACGTTGTTTCTCACCGCCGCGACCTTCATGTTCCGCTGGCACAAAAGTTAAGCCCGGGACCCTGGCATTTCATTGCATCTCTATTCAAGGAAACCAGCATGTCTATCAGCAAGCTAGGCCGTGCCTATTTGTCGAATGCCAGCGCATTCATTCCGGTCATCGTGTTCCTCTTGTATGGTCGTTTCGGCCCGGGTGAGGCAGGCGTGCGCTGGGAGACTGCGTATCTGCTCAGCGGTATTCTGAGCATTGCCCACATGGTCTGGCTGTTCAATTACCGTCCTGGCCACTGGATCGCACTGGCCGTCGACCTGTACCTGATGATTGGCGCCCTGCTGGCTTCGGTATCTACCGCTGCTCTGCAAGTGTGGGGGCAGGAGCTGGGTGCTGCGCCCGTGCTGGCGTGCGTATTGGTGATTGGTATGGGGGCCACCCAGCTTTCTCCACTCGGTTTCATCGGCGAAACCAGCAGCGATCATGCGTTGGTTCGAAAACTCTCGGTGATGCTGCTGATTGCGGCTGCTATCGCCGTCGCGGTGTCATTGGCTTTTCGCCATAACACGCTGCTGGGAGGCGTATTGCCAATCGTCGCGCTGGTGCTGGTACGCAGCCAATTGCTCAAACGCATGGCGGCGGCGCAATGAACGACCTGGAACATACCGTGGACCGACAAGCCTCGGGCCTCGACGCGTTTCTGGCCGAAGTCGCCGAAGTTCTGGGGCAGGCGTCGCTGCTGACCGGGGCGGACTGTGCCCCTTATGAAAGGGACGACGCACATTGCCGTGGCAAAGCAGCGGCGGTCGTCTTCCCGCGCGATGCCCACGCTGTCAGCGCACTTATGCGCATCGCGGTGCGCCATCGCATACGGCTGATCGCCCAAGGCAACCGCAGTGGATTGGTGGGGGGTGCCGTTACCGACAACTCCGGCAAGCAAGTGATCGTTTCCCTTACGCGCATGCGCCACGTGCGCGAAATGGATCCCTTGAACCGCACGGTGATTGTCGAAGCCGGCACGCTCTTGTCAGAACTGAATCGCACACTGGAAACCCATTCGCTGTACTTCCCTATTGATATCGGCAGCGACCCGGCCATAGGCGGATTAATCGGCGCCAATGCCGGCGGCAGCCGCTTGCTCAAGCATGGCGACGTGCGCCATAACCTGCTCGGTATCGAAGTGGTGCTGGCCGATGACGACGGCACCGTGGTGCAGCTACTCGCCCCCTTGCGCAAGAACAATACCGGGCTTGATCTCAAGCAGTTGTTTGTCGGCACCGGCGGCGCCTTCGGGATCATTACGGCGGCGACCCTTGAGCTCAAGCGTATCGACCAGTCGACGCAAAGCGTGTTTGTGGCCTTGCCTGACCATGGGACAGCGCTTGAGGTGTTGCAGGCTTTCGAGCATCAATTTGGCGATCTGCTGTGCGCATTCGAAGTGATCTCCGAGGCAGCGCTCGCCATTACCTTGCGCAACTTCCCCACGCTGCGCCACCCGTTCGGCCAATCGTCGGCAAGCTGCTATGCCCTGATTGAGATCGCCAGCAGCATGCCTGGCTTGCACAGCCTTTTTTCGCAACGAACCGAACAGGTGCTGGAAGCGCTGTATGAAAGCGGCCGAGTTCTCGACGCCGCCTTTGGAAATACCAGCAGCTTTTGGCCACTGCGAGACAACCTGCCGCTGGCCATCGCCAAGGAAGGTATCCCACTGTCGTTCGACGTGGCGTTTTCGCGCTCACGATTGGTCGCTTTCCGCGATCAAGCTGCACAGTGGCTAGAGCACGAACATCCGCTGCTGCAACTTTACGATTTCGGCCATTTTGCCGACGGCGGCTGCCATTTGATTGTGCTTGTGCCGCACGCCCACATCGCCCAGTACGGCATCGCCAAGGTCGTCGCTGTGCGTAGCGGCATTTATAAGCTGGTGTCCGAAAACGGCGGCTGCTTCAGTGCAGAGCATGGCGTCGGGCCCGTGAATGCAGCTTATTACAGCAAGTACACCCCCCCTGAGGTGCAGGAAATCAGCAGGGCAATGCAGCATTTAATGGACCCGCAGGCTGTGCTGGGTCGCTACCGCTACACATAGAACCAACCGCCTGCGCACTTCAATTTCAGAAAAATCGGGCCTGACGATGGCACAGCAAGCAATAGGACACATGATGATTACCGGCAAAATGCTCATCGGTCAGTCGGCAGTGCTTGGCGACAAAGGATCGCTGTCTGCAATCAATCCTGCCACCCATGAAACGCTGGGGCCTGACTTCGGTGTCGGCGGTATCGCTGACATTGACCAGGCTTGCACGCTGGCGCAGCAGGCCTGCGATCGCTACCGCGCGACCACGGCAGAGCAGCGTGCTCAGTTCCTGGAAGCGATCGCCACCGGCATCCTGGCGCTGGGAGTCACGCTAATCGGGCGCGCCTCCCTCGAAACCGGATTGCCTGCAGCGCGCCTGATCATCGAACGGGGCCGCACCGTGAGCCAGTTGCGACTCTTTGCACAGGTGGTGCGCGACGGCCACTATCTCGGCGCCACCCTGGACTGCGCCTTGCCGACGCGCATCCCTTCTCGCCCCGACCTGAGGTTGCACAAGATCGCCCTCGGCCCGGTGGCTGTATTTGGTGCAAGCAACTTTCCATTGGCGTTTTCGGTTGCCGGCGGCGATAGCGCCGCCGCCCTGGCCGCTGGCTGCCCGATAGTGGTCAAGGCGCACGAGGCTCACCTGGGTACGTCTGAACTGGTAGGCCAGGTGATTCAACAGGCAGCCGCTGCCCATCACTTGCCCGAGGGCGTGTTTTCCCTGCTTATCGGCGACGGTCACCTGTTCGGCCAGACCCTGGTCAGCCATCCCGCGATCAAGGCAGTCGCCTTCACCGGTTCGCGCCAGGGCGGCCTGGCGCTAATGCGTACAGCGGCGCAACGCAGTGAACCGATCCCGGTGTACGCCGAAATGAGCTGTATCAATCCCGTGTTCCTGTTGCCCCATGCACTGTCGATACGCGCCAGCGAAATCGGCCGTGGATTCGTTGAGGCTCTGACGATGAGTGCGGGGCAACTGTGTACCAATCCGGGCCTGGTGATTGCCTTGGAAGGTCAGCCCCTGACCCAGTTTTGCAGCACGGCCCAGGACGCCCTGCGCAAAAAGGCGGCGGCCACCATGCTGACCCCGGGGATTCATCGTGCCTACCTCGCCGGTATCGAAGAGACGGGCACTATCAACGGTGTTACAACGCTGGGGCAAGGTTGCCCTGCTCAAACGCCATGTGCAGCGCAGGCCACCTTGTTCGTAACGGATGCAGCCACTTTTCTGACGACAGCACGACTGGGCGACGAAATATTCGGCCCCGGCTCGCTGATCGTCGCCTGCAAGAATGAAGATGAAATGCTGGCGGTCGCCGAGCACCTGTCAGGGCAGCTGACGGCGACATTGCAACTGGATCACGCTGATCATGCGCTGGCCAGAAAACTGCTGCCCATCCTTGAGCGCAAGGCGGGCCGGATCCTGGCGAACGGTTATCCGAACAATGTCGAGGTGTCTCATGCGATGGTGCACGGCGGCCCGTTCCCGGCCAGCTCGGACAGTCGTAGCAGCGCCGTCGGCGCCAGTGCCATCGACCGGTTCTTGCGGCCGGTGTGTTATCAGGACCTGCCTGCGGCCTTGATGCCTGAAGCGCTACAAGATGGCAATCCGCTAGATCTGTGGCGGACGGTCAATGGTGAATGTGTGCTGGGCTGAGCCGAGTGGAGAGGAAGCGCCTTCAAGTCAGAGCCATTTTCCTGATGAAAACCACACCTCCAGGTTAAAAACTTTACAACGCAAAGCCATAAAAAAAGCCCCTATACAGGGGCTTTTCATCTGAATCTTTACCTGAATGTCACAGGTAATTATCAGAACGGGATATCGTCATCAAAGCTGTCGAAATCCGGAGCTGGCTGCGGTGCCTGCTGTTGCGGTGCAGGACGCGACTGCTGCTGTTGTTGCGGTGCAGGGCGTTGAGCCTGCTGACGCGGAGCCGACTGTTGTTGCTGGTAGTTGTTGCCACCACCCTGGTTTTGCTGGTCGCCCTGTGGACGGCCACCCAGCAGTTGCATGGTGCCTTGCATGTCGACCACGATTTCAGTGGTGTAACGCTTGATACCGTCTTTTTCCCACTCGCGGGTTTGCAGCTTGCCTTCGATGTACACCTGCGAACCCTTGCGCAGGTATTCGCCGGCAATTTCGGCCACTTTGCCGAACATCGATACACGGTGCCATTCAGTCTTTTCGACTTTCTGGCCGGTTTGCTTGTCAGTCCACTGTTCGCTGGTTGCCAGACTCAGGTTGGTCACGGCATTACCGTTAGGCAAGTAGCGAACTTCGGGATCCTGGCCGCATGTGCCGACCAATATAACTTTGTTAACCCCACGGGCCATAACGTTCTCCTAGGCTTCGCACGTCGGCGCTGGGTTAACCAACTGCTCGAGTGTCGCGCGATCCAATAGTTCGGTGTCCAATTTGATATAAATCGCGGACTCTTCAGCCACGATCACTGCATCTGTAACGCCAGTAACAGCCTTCAAACGCTCAGCCAGACCTGCTTCGCGCAGCGCCTCAGGTGATAACGGCAGGCGCAGGCTTGTTACATACGGTGGTTCGCGCATGGTAACAGCAAAGGCTAGCCAGAGTGCAGCCAGACCTGCGCATCCAAGGAACACAACCGACAAACCGCCATGCTGGAACAGCCAGCCGCCGAGGATGCCGCCCAGTGCCGAACCGAGGAATTGGCTGGTGGAATAAACCCCCATCGCCGTGCCCTTGCCGCCTGCGGGTGAAACTTTGCTGATCAGCGAAGGCAGTGAAGCCTCCAACAGGTTAAACGCGGTGAAAAACACCACGGTGCCGATCACCAACGCCCGCAAACTGTCGCCGAACTTCCAGAAGAATAGCTCAGTGAGCATCAACGTAACGACGGCGCCGAGCAAAACTCGTTTCATTTTGCGTTTCTTTTCGCCGTAGATGATGAACGGAATCATGGCGAAAAAAGATATCAGTAAGGCCGTCAGGTACACCCACCAGTGCTGCTCCTTGGGCAGGCCGGCCTTTTCGACCAGCGCCAGCGGCAAGGCAATAAAGCTCGACATCAACATGGCGTGCAACACAAAAATGCCAAGGTCCAGGCGCAACAGGTCAGGGTGACGCAAGGTCGGCAGCAAAGCCTGCTTCGCCACACCGGACTCACGATGCTGCAAGGTCCCGGTGGAACGCGGCACCATAAACATCACGATCACGATCCCGCACAGTGCCATTGCCCCCGTGGCCAGAAACAGGCCAGACAACCCGAATGCACGGGTCAGCAACGGCCCCACGACCATTGCGACAGCAAATGACAATCCGATGGTCATGCCGATCATGGCCATCGCCTTGGTGCGGTGCTGCTCACGGGTCAGGTCCGACAACAGCGCCATGACAGCTGCTGAAATCGCCCCTGCGCCTTGCAGGATACGTCCCGCAATAACGCCCCAGATCGAATCGGAATTGGCCGCCAGCACACTGCCCAGCGCAAAGACAATCAAGCCCAGGTAAATCACCGGGCGCCGTCCAATACGGTCGGAAATGATCCCGAACGGGATTTGAAAAATTGCCTGGGTCAGGCCATAAGCGCCAATTGCCAGACCTATAAGGGCAGGCGTCGCGCCAGCCAGGTCCATCCCATAGGTCGCCAGTACCGGCAACACCATAAACATGCCCAGCATACGGAAGGCGAACACAAGGGCCAGACCGCTTGCTGCCCGGGTCTCGCCGCTGCTCATGCGTTCGCTGTGGGGATCGTGCATGGAAAAACCTCATGTGAACCGGCGGCGATTCTATCAGTCCCATCGAGTAACAGCACATACACGAGAGCGCCGCGACGCTTTGTCACGCAAAAGTTATAAAGGCTGCTTGAATGACATCGGGCCATCAAGGCCTGCACAGCTTTCACACAGATCCGTATACTCATTCGTTTACGTTATGCCCGCCAAGCGAGGCCGCAGTGGACAAGATCCTGATACGTGGGGCACGAACCCACAACCTGAAGAACATCGACCTGACCCTGCCAAGGGACAAACTGATCGTCATCACCGGACTGTCTGGCTCCGGCAAATCATCCCTGGCGTTTGACACCTTGTACGCCGAGGGCCAGCGACGTTATGTCGAGTCGCTGTCAGCCTATGCGCGACAGTTCCTGTCAATGATGGAAAAGCCTGACGTCGATACCATCGAAGGTCTGTCGCCGGCGATTTCCATCGAACAGAAATCGACCTCGCACAACCCGCGCTCCACCGTCGGCACCATCACCGAGATCTACGATTACCTGCGCCTGCTGTATGCCCGCGTCGGTATCCCGCGTTGCCCGGACCACGATATTCCTCTGGAAGCGCAGACCGTCAGCCAGATGGTCGATCTGGTGTTGGCGCAGCCTGAAGGCAGCAAATTGATGCTGCTTGCACCGGTGATTCGCGAGCGCAAGGGCGAACACCTGTCGGTGTTTGAAGAGCTGCGCGCCCAGGGCTTTGTTCGCGCCCGGGTCAACGGCAAGCTCTGTGAGCTGGACGAGTTGCCCAAGCTCGACAAACAGAAAAAACACTCCATCGATGTGGTGGTCGACCGCTTTAAAGTGCGCGCCGACTTGCAACAGCGCCTGGCCGAGTCGTTCGAGACCGCGCTGAAGCTGGCCGATGGCATTGCCTTGGTCGCGCCGATGGACGATGAGCCCGGCGAAGAGATGATCTTCTCCGCACGCTTTGCCTGCCCGATTTGCGGCCACGCGATCAGCGAGCTGGAGCCCAAGCTGTTCTCCTTCAACAACCCGGCAGGTGCCTGCCCGACCTGCGATGGTTTGGGGGTCAAGCAGTTCTTCGATATCAAGCGTCTGGTCAATGGCGAGCTGACCCTGGCCGAAGGCGCGATACGCGGCTGGGACAGGCGTAACGTGTATTACTTCCAGATGCTCGGGGCGCTGGCCAAGCATTACGACTTCAGCCTTGAAGTACCTTTCAGCGAACTGCCGGCTGACAAGCAAAAGGTCATCCTGTATGGCAGCGGCACGCAGAACGTGGATTTCCGCTATCTGAACGATCGCGGCGATATCGTCAAACGCGCGCACCCGTTCGAAGGCATCGTGCCGAACCTCGAACGCCGCTACCGCGAAACCGAGTCGGCCACCGTGCGCGAAGAACTGGCCAAGTTCCTCAGCACCCAGTCCTGCCCGGATTGCCGCGGTACCCGACTGCGTCGTGAAGCCCGTCATGTATGGGTCGGCGAAAAAACCCTGCCAGCGGTCACCAGCCTGCCTATCGGTGATGCTACCGAATACTTCAGCACATTGAGCCTGACCGGGCGTCGTGGCGAAATCGCCGACAAGATCCTTAAGGAAATTCGCGAGCGCCTGCAGTTTTTGGTGAATGTGGGGCTCGACTATCTGTCCCTGGACCGTAGTGCCGATACGCTGTCGGGCGGTGAAGCCCAGCGTATTCGTCTGGCTAGCCAGATTGGCGCTGGCCTGGTCGGGGTGCTGTATATCCTCGACGAGCCCTCTATCGGCCTGCATCAGCGCGATAACGATCGCTTGCTGGGCACCCTCAAGCATCTGCGTGATATCGGCAACACCGTGATTGTGGTGGAGCACGACGAAGACGCCATTCGCTTGGCGGACTATGTGGTGGATATCGGCCCGGGTGCAGGTGTGCATGGCGGCCATATCGTCGCGCAAGGCACGCCGGCCGAGGTCATGGCCCACCCTGACTCCCTGACGGGCAAATACCTGTCGGGCCGGGTGAAGATTGCCGTACCTGCCAAGCGCACGCCGCGCAACAAGAAGCTGACACTGTCGCTCAAGGGCGCTCGTGGTAATAACCTGCGCAATGTGGATCTGGAAATCCCCATCGGCCTGTTGACCTGTGTCACCGGGGTGTCCGGCTCAGGCAAATCGACCCTGATCAACAACACGCTCTATCCGCTCAGCGCCACGGCCCTCAATGGCGCGACCACGCTGGAAGCTGCGGCGCACGACAGCATCAAGGGGCTGGAGCATCTGGACAAGGTCGTCGACATCGACCAAAGCCCGATTGGCCGCACCCCGCGCTCCAACCCGGCGACCTACACCGGGTTGTTCACGCCAATCCGTGAACTGTTTTCGGGCGTGCCTGAATCGCGCTCCCGCGGTTACGGCCCCGGGCGTTTCTCCTTCAACGTGAAGGGCGGACGCTGCGAGGCCTGTCAGGGTGATGGCTTGATCAAGGTAGAAATGCACTTTCTGCCGGACATCTATGTGCCGTGCGATGTGTGCAAGAGCAAACGCTATAACCGTGAAACCCTTGAGATCAAATACAAGGGCAAGAACATTCACGAAGTGTTGGAGATGACCATCGAGGAAGCGCGGGAGTTCTTCGACGCAGTGCCTGCACTGGCGCGTAAGCTGCAAACACTGATGGATGTAGGCTTGTCCTATATCAAGCTCGGACAATCCGCCACCACGCTGTCAGGCGGTGAGGCGCAGCGGGTCAAGTTGTCCCGCGAGCTGTCCAAGCGTGATACCGGCAAGACCCTGTATATCCTCGATGAGCCTACAACCGGTTTGCACTTTGCCGATATCCAGCAATTGCTGGATGTGCTGCATCGTCTTCGTGACCACGGCAACACCGTGGTGGTGATCGAGCACAACCTGGACGTGATCAAGACAGCTGACTGGCTGGTGGATCTTGGGCCGGAGGGGGGTTCCAAGGGTGGGCAGATTATTGCTACCGGTACACCGGAAGAAGTAGCCGAGATGAAGCAATCACACACGGGCTTCTACCTGAAGCCACTGCTGATTCGCGACAAGGCTTAAATCGCGATACGAAAAAGCCCCTGCCATCGTGAGATGGCAGGGGCTTTTTACTGAGCGCAAATCAATCTCTTGTGGGAGCGGGCTTGCTCGCGATGGCAGCGATGCGGCGCATCAGAAAGACTGCGTTGCCTGCATCGCGGGCAAGCCACGCGCCCACCAAAAGAATCTCAGCTTCCCTGGATCAGAACTGCGATTGCAGGTAGTTCTGCAGACCAATCGACTTGATCAGGCCCAGCTGTTTTTCCAGCCAGTAGGTGTGATCTTCTTCAGTATCTGCCAGCTGAATACGCAGCATGTCGCGGCTCACATAGTCCTTGTGCAGCTCGCACAGGGCGATGCCCTTGCACAGCGCGGCACGGACCTTGTATTCAAGGCGCAGGTCGGCAGCGAACATCTCAGGCACCGTGGTGCCCACATCCAGGTCATCCGGGCGCATGCGCGGCGTGCCTTCGAGCATCAGAATCCGGCGCATCAACGCATCAGCGTGTTGTGCCTCTTCTTCCATTTCGTGGTTGATGCGCTCGTACAGCTTGGTAAAGCCCCAATCCTCGTACATACGGGAATGGACGAAATATTGGTCACGCGCAGCCAATTCGCCGGTCAGCAACGTGTTGAGATAATCGATTACATCCGGGTGGCCTTGCATCGCCTTACATCTCCCTGCTTGAAAGACTGTAGTTTGAACCAAGCCGACTGAGAGGTCACTGCTAAATCGCAATAAAACCCCTGTTTTGAAGAGAAAACAGGGTTAAAAAACGCAAAAACCGCCCAATTGAGGGCGGTTCTGCTTCTCACTTAGAGTTAGTTACGCTGTACACCCAGCGCCTTGGCAACACCATCACCGTAAGCCTGATCAGCATTGTAGAAATGCTGCAGCTGGCGCTCGACGACATCCGCCGTTACACCGGCCATAGCCCCTGCAATATTGTCGATCAGCAGGGCTTTCTGCTCGTCGTTCATCAGACGGAACAGGGCACCGGCGTGGCTGTAGTAATCGCTGTCCACGCGATGATCGTAGCGATCTGCGGCACCACTCAGGGCCAACGGCGGTTCAGCGTATTGAGGCGCTTGTTTCGGCGCGTCGCCATAGCTGTTTGGCTCATAGTTCGGTGCAGCGCCGCCATTGTTGCCGAAGGCCATAGAGCCATCGCGCTGATAGTTATGCACAGGTACCCGTGGCGAGTTGATAGGCAGGTGCTGGTGGTTGGTGCCTACACGGTAGCGATGGGCATCGGCATACGCGAACACACGGCCTTGCAGCATACGGTCAGGCGACAGGCCTACGCCGGGGATCATGTTGCTCGGGCCAAACGCAGCCTGCTCCACTTCTGCAAAGTAGTTGAGCGGGTTGCGGTTCAACTCCAGCTCACCGATTTCGATCAGCGGGAACTCTTTCTGCGACCAGGTCTTGGTCACGTCAAACGGGTTCTCGTAGTGAGCCGCCGCCTGGGCTTCGGTCATGACCTGCATGCACACGCGCCATTTCGGGAAATCACCACGTTCGATGGCACCAAACAGATCGCGCTGCGCGTAGTCCGGATCCGTTCCGGCAAGGCGTGCAGCCTCTGCAGGCGGCAAGTTCTTGATGCCCTGCTTGGTTTTGTAGTGCCATTTGACCCAGTGACGCTCACCCGCAGCATTGATCAGGCTGTACGTATGGCTGCCGAAGCCATGCATATGACGGTAACCATCAGGAATCCCGCGATCGGAAAACAGGATGGTGACCTGGTGCAACGACTCAGGGGAGTGCGACCAGAAGTCCCACATCATCTGTGCACTTTTCAGGTTGCTTTGCGGCAGGCGTTTTTGGGTGTGGATAAAATCGGGAAACTTCAAAGGGTCGCGGATAAAGAACACCGGGGTGTTGTTACCAACAATGTCCCAGTTGCCTTCCTCGGTGTAAAACTTAAGGGCGAAACCACGAGGGTCACGCTCTGTATCTGCCGAGCCGCGTTCACCGCCTACGGTGGAGAAACGCAGAAAGGTCGGGGTTTGCTTGCCGATGGTGTCAAACAGCTTGGCGCTGCTGTACTGAGCCATGTCCCGGGTCAGGGTGAAGGTACCGTGGGCACCCGATCCCTTGGCGTGTACGCGACGCTCAGGAATGTTTTCACGGTTGAAGTGCGCGAGCTTTTCAATCAGGTGAAAGTCATCGAGAAGCAGAGGGCCACGAGGGCCGGCAGAACGAGAATTCTGGTTATCAGCAACTGGAGCGCCGCTGGCGGTTGTAAGCGTTTTGGTCTGGCTCATGTGTGTGCTTCCTCAGTCAGTCTTTGTACTGCCGGCTAATCGGCTGACGAGGAGTATTGACCATGAACTAAACATGGGCAAATGCATTAAATGATCAGAATCAATAGATAATGATAATCGAACGCGCACAAAAAACCGGGCACTAGGCCCGGTTCTTTGTAGAGACTGACGTCTTACTCAGCGGATACAGCTTCACCGCCAACTGGACGATCAACCAACTCGACGTACGCCATAGGCGCGTTGTCGCCAGCGCGGAAACCGCACTTGAGGATGCGCAGGTAGCCACCCTCACGAGTTGCATAACGCTTGCCCAGATCGTTGAACAGCTTACCAACCATGGCTTTCGAACGAGTACGGTCGAAGGCCAGACGGCGGTTAGCAACAGAATCAATCTTGGCCAGAGTAATCAGCGGCTCAGCAACGCGACGCAATTCTTTGGCTTTCGGCAGAGTCGTTTTGATCAGCTCGTGCTCGAACAACGACACTGCCATGTTTTGAAACATAGCCTTGCGGTGCGAGCTAGTGCGGCTCAGGTGACGACCACTTTTACGATGACGCATGGTTCATTCCTTACCAAACACAACGTTCGGTGATTACGACGATCAGGCAGTCGCCTTGTCGTCCTTCTTAAGACTTGCAGGCGGCCAGTTGTCGAGGCGCATGCCGAGGGACAGACCACGGGAGGCCAGAACGTCCTTGATTTCAGTCAAGGATTTCTTGCCCAGGTTCGGAGTCTTCAACAGTTCTACTTCGGTGCGCTGAATAAGGTCACCGATGTAGTAAATGTTCTCCGCCTTAAGGCAGTTGGCCGAACGCACGGTCAGTTCCAGATCGTCAACAGGACGAAGCAGGATCGGATCGATCTCGTCTTCCTGCTCGATTACCACTGGCTCGCTGTCACCTTTGAGGTCGACGAATGCAGCCAACTGCTGTTGCAGGATGGTTGCAGCACGACGAATGGCCTCTTCAGGATCCAGTGTACCGTTGGTTTCCAGATCAATAACCAGCTTGTCCAGGTTAGTACGCTGCTCGACACGGGCGTTTTCCACCACGTATGCGATACGGCGAACCGGGCTGAACGAAGAATCCAGCTGCAAGCGACCAATGCTGCGGCTTTCGTCTTCATCGCTCTGACGCGAGTCTGCTGGTTCATAACCACGACCACGAGCTACGGTGAGCTTCATGTTCAAGGCGCCGTTAGACGCCAGGTTGGCGATTACGTGATCGGGATTAACGATCTCGACATCATGATCCAGCTGAATATCGGCAGCGGTAACCACCCCCGAACCCTTCTTCGACAAGGTCAGCGTAACTTCGTCACGGCCGTGCAGCTTGATAGCCAGACCTTTAAGGTTCAACAGGATTTCAATTACGTCTTCCTGTACACCTTCGATGGCGCTGTACTCGTGGAGCACACCGTCAATCTCGGCCTCGACTACTGCACAGCCTGGCATTGAGGACAACAGGATGCGGCGCAGCGCGTTGCCCAGGGTGTGGCCAAAACCACGCTCGAGAGGCTCGAGAGTGATTTTAGCGCGGGTTGGACTGACAACTTGCACATCAATATGGCGAGGTGTCAGGAACTCATTTACCGAAATCTGCATGGATGCACCTATTTTCTAGCCCTTACTTGGAGTAGAGCTCGACAATCAGGCTTTCGTTGATGTCGGCGGACAGATCACTGCGAGCAGGAACGTTCTTGAAAACGCCCGACTTCTTCTCAGTGTCTACTTCTACCCATTCTACGCGGCCACGTTGGGCACACAGATCGAGAGCTTGGACAATGCGAAGCTGGTTCTTTGCTTTCTCGCGGATAGCGACCACGTCACCAGCACGAACCTGGTAGGACGGAACGTTTACGGTCTGACCGTTAACGCTGATCGACTTGTGCGATACCAACTGACGAGATTCGGCACGAGTAGAACCGAAACCCATACGGTATACGACGTTATCCAGGCGGCATTCGAGCAGTTGCAGCAGGTTTTCACCGGTTGCACCTTTTTTGCCAGCAGCTTGTTTGTAGTAGCCGCTGAACTGACGCTCGAGAACGCCGTAGATACGACGGACCTTCTGCTTTTCACGCAGTTGGGTACCGTAGTCGGATTGGCGACCGCGGCGTTGGCCGTGGATGCCTGGAGCAGCTTCAATATTGCACTTCGATTCGATAGCGCGCACACCACTCTTCAGGAAGAGATCAGTGCCTTCACGACGTGCCAGTTTGCATTTTGGACCAATGTAACGAGCCATTCTTTACAGTCTCCTGATTACACGCGGCGCTTCTTCGGCGGACGGCACCCGTTGTGCGGGATTGGCGTCACGTCGGTGATGCTGGCGATCTTATAGCCACAGCCGTTCAAAGCACGGACAGCGGACTCACGACCTGGACCTGGGCCCTTGACGTTAACGTCAAGGTTTTTCAGGCCATATTCCAGCGCAGCTTGACCAGCACGTTCAGCAGCTACTTGAGCAGCGAACGGGGTGGACTTGCGTGAACCGCGGAAACCCGAACCACCAGAGGTAGCCCAAGAAAGCGCGTTACCCTGACGATCCGTGATGGTCACGATGGTGTTGTTGAAAGACGCGTGGATGTGGGCGATGCCATCAACCACTGTCTTTTTAATTTTTTTACGAGGACGAGCAGCAGGTTTTGCCATGACTAAATTCCTGTCGATTCGCTGGTGCGATTACTTGCGGATCGGCTTACGCGGACCTTTGCGAGTACGCGCGTTGGTCTTGGTACGCTGACCGCGCACTGGAAGACCACGACGATGGCGCAGACCGCGGTAGCAGCCCAGGTCCATCAAGCGTTTGATTTTCATGTTGACTTCACGACGCAGGTCACCTTCAGTGGTGAACTTCGCCACTTCGCCACGCAGCAACTCAATCTGCTCGTCGCTCAGATCCTTGATCTTAGCGGCTGGGTTTACACCAGCATCCGCACAGATTTTCTGTGAGGTAGTGCGACCAACACCATAGATGTAGGTCAGCGAGATAACAGTGTGCTTGTTATCTGGAATGTTAACGCCTGCAATACGGGCCATTCAGTGGGACTCCAATTGACAGCTACCTACGCCCCGGAAGCCAAGAAATAGGGCGCGAGATAATATCGCTGTAATAACAAATAATCAACCCAGCAGCGCACTAGCTGCTGGGCTTCAAACAGATCACACTCAGCCTTGGCGCTGTTTGTGACGTGGTTCCGCGCTGCAAATTACCCGAACAACACCTTCGCGGCGAATAATCTTGCAGTTACGGCACAGCTTTTTCACCGATGCACGAACTTTCATCACCAACTCCTCTCACCTTACGGGGTAGTACTTCAGCGGAGCATGCCGCTGCCGTAGCCCTTCAGGTTGGCTTTCTTCATCAGGGATTCGTACTGGTGCGAAACGAGGTGCGATTGTACTTGGGACATGAAGTCCATAACAACCACAACAACGATCAGCAACGAGGTCCCGCCAAGGTAGAACGGAACGTTTGCCGCAACCACCAGGAACTGGGGCAACAGGCACACGGCCGTCATATAAAGAGCACCGAACAGAGTCAAACGAGTCAAAACGCCATCAATATAGCGTGCCGACTGCTCACCTGGACGGATACCCGGAATAAAGGCACCGGACTTCTTCAGGTTTTCCGCTACGTCTTTCGGATTGAACATCAACGCCGTATAGAAGAAGCAGAAGAAAATAATCCCTGCACTAAACAGCAGAATATTCAACGGCTGACCAGGAGCGATCGACTGCGAGATGTCCTGCAACCAGCCCATACCTTCAGACTGACCGAACCAGGCACCCAGCGAAGCCGGGAACAGCAAAATGCTGCTCGCAAAAATAGCCGGGATAACGCCGGCCATATTCACTTTCAGCGGTAGGTGGCTAGTCTGCGCAGCAAACACCTTGCGGCCCTGCTGACGCTTGGCGTAGTGAACAGCAATACGACGCTGGCCACGCTCAATGAACACCACAAAACCGATAATCGCTACTGCCAGCAAACCGATAGCAACCAGGGCGAAGATATTGATATCGCCCTGACGTGCAGACTCGAAAGACTGCCCGATTGCTCTCGGAAGACCGGCGACGATACCCGAAAAAATCAACATCGAGATACCGTTGCCAACACCACGCTCAGTAATCTGCTCACCCAGCCACATCATGAACATTGCACCCGCCACAAACGTGGTTACTGCAACGAAATGGAAGCCCAGGTCACCAGTGAACGCTACGCCCTGCCCTGCCAGACCAATGGACATGCCAATAGCCTGGACAAGAGCAAGAACGACAGTGAGGTAGCGGGTGTACTGGCTAATCTTGCGACGGCCAGCTTCACCTTCCTTCTTCAACTGCTCCAGTTGCGGGCTGACAGCGGACATAAGCTGCATGATGATCGATGCCGAAATGTACGGCATGATCCCCAGCGCAAAAATACTCATCCGCTCCAGCGCGCCGCCGGAAAACATGTTGAACAAGCTAAGTATGGTCCCCTCATTCTGTCGAAACAGGTCCGCCAGCCGGTCCGGGTTAATACCTGGAACTGGGATGTGTGCGCCTATCCGGTAGACGATAATCGCCAGGAATAGAAAACGCAGTCGAGCCCAGAGCTCGGATAACCCGCCTTTGCTGAGCGCTGAGAGAGCACCTTGCTTAGCCATTTATTCCTCGAACTTGCCGCCAGCTGCTTCGATAGCCGAACGCGCACCTTTGGTGGCGCCGATTCCCTTGCCGATTGTGACAGCGCGAGTCACTTCACCGGACAGCATGATTTTCACACGCAGTACGTTGACGTTGATCACGTTGGCATCTTTCAGGGTCTGCACAGTTACGATGTCGCCTTCCACTTTAGCCAGCTCGGACAAACGCACTTCTGCGCGATCCATGGCTTTCAGGGATACGAAACCGAACTTAGGCAGACGGCGATGCAGTGGCTGTTGGCCGCCTTCAAAGCCTGGAGCGATGGTGCCACCGGAGCGGGAAGTCTGACCTTTGTGACCACGGCCACCAGTCTTACCCAAACCACTACCGATACCACGGCCCGGACGATGCTTTTCGCGACGGGAACCCGGCGCTGGACTCAGATCATTGAGTTTCATCGATTAACCCTCTACACGCAGCATGTAGTAAGCCTTGTTGATCATCCCGCGATTCTCGGGAGTATCAAGTACTTCTACAGTGTGACCGATGCGACGCAGACCCAGACCCTTAACGCACAGTTTGTGGTTAGGGATGCGGCCGGTCATGCTTTTGATCAGCGTTACTTTAACGGTAGCCATGATCAGAAGATCTCCTTGACGCTTTTGCCACGCTTGGCGGCAATAGATTCTGGAGACTGCATAGCTTTCAAACCTTTAAAAGTGGCGTGAACCACGTTTACCGGGTTAGTCGAGCCGTAGCACTTAGCCAGTACGTTCTGAACGCCAGCAACTTCGAGGACAGCACGCATAGCGCCGCCAGCGATGATACCGGTACCTTCAGAAGCAGGCTGCATGTAAACCTTGGAAGCGCCGTGGGCGGATTTCATGGCGTACTGCAGAGTGGTGCCGTTCAGGTCCACTTGGATCATGTTGCGGCGAGCAGCTTCCATTGCCTTCTGGATCGCAGCAGGCACTTCACGTGACTTGCCACGGCCGAAGCCAACGCGCCCTTTACCATCACCAACCACGGTCAACGCGGTGAAAGTGAAGATACGGCCGCCTTTAACGGTTTTGGCTACGCGGTTAACTTGAACCAGCTTCTCGATGTAGCCTTCGTCGCGCTTTTGGTCGTTATTTGACATAACTTAGAACTCCAGCCCAGCTTCACGAGCAGCCTCAGCCAGCGCTTTCACGCGGCCGTGGTACTTGAAGCCAGAGCGGTCGAAAGCCACCTGCGAGACGCCAGCGGCTTTTGCACGCGTAGCGACCAGCTGGCCAACCTTTGTGGCCGCGTCGATGTTGCCAGTGGCACCATCACGCAGTTCTTTGTCCAAAGTCGAGGCGCTTGCCAGGACTTTGCTGCCGTCGGCCGAGATGACCTGGGCGTATATGTGCTGTGCCGAGCGGAACACGCAGAGACGCACGACTTCTAGTTCGTGCATTTTCAGACGTGCTTTGCGAGCGCGGCGCAGGCGAGTAACTTTTTTGTCGGTCATTTGCTATGCCCTACTTCTTCTTGGCTTCTTTACGACGGACGACTTCGTCCGCGTAACGTACACCCTTGCCTTTATAAGGCTCTGGCGGACGGAAACCGCGGATCTCAGCGGCCACCTGACCTACCAGCTGCTTATCAATACCCTTGATCAGGATATCGGTTTGGCTAGGAGTCTCAGCGGTGATGCCTTCCGGCAACTCGTAATCCACTGGGTGCGAGAAGCCAAGAGCCAGGTTCAGCACTGTGCCTTTTGCTTGCGCTTTGTAACCAACACCGACCAGCTGGAGCTTGCGCTCGAAGCCTTGGCTTACGCCTTGGACCATGTTGTTTACCAACGCACGAGTGGTACCAGCCATTGCGCGAGTTTGTTGATCGCCATTGCGAGCAGCGAAACGCAGCTCACCAGCTTCTTCAACAATCTCAACGGACGAATGGATGTTCAGTTCTAGAGTACCCTTGGCACCCTTCACCGAAAGCTGTTGGCCGGCGAATTTTACTTCGACACCAGCTGGCAGCTTAACGGGGTTCTTAGCGACGCGTGACATGCTTATCCCCCCTTAGAACACAGTGCAAAGAACTTCGCCGCCGACACCGGCAGCGCGCGCAGCACGATCCGTCATCACACCTTTGCTGGTGGAGACGATAGACACACCCAGACCGCCACGAACTTTCGGCAGATCTTCGGAGGACTTGTACTGACGCAGGCCTGGACGGCTAACGCGCTTAACTTCTTCGATAACCGAACGGCCTTCGAAGTACTTCAGCTCGATAGACAGCAGTGGCTTGATTTCGCTGCTGATCTGATAATCCGCGATGTAACCTTCGTCTTTGAGAACTTTGGCTACAGCTACCTTCAACGTGGAAGATGGCATGCTTACGACGGACTTTTCAGCCATCTGGGCATTACGGATTCGAGTTAGCATGTCCGCTAACGGGTCCTGCATACTCATGGGCTAGACGCTCCTGATACAAAAAGAATTAGCCTTGCGGCTACAACTGTCGCCGAGTACTCAATGCTTAAAAAGCACGGGCTCAGGCGAGCCGGTCATTCTAGACACACGCCAGAAATGAATCAAGCCCCAATAGGGGCTTGATTCATATTCAAGGTCACCGGCTGTCAGGATCTTGCAACCCTGACAGGGGTGACTTTGCCTGTACGCCTTACCAGCTGGCTTTAACCAGACCTGGTACGTCGCCACGCATTGCTGCTTCACGCAATTTGTTACGGCCAAGGCCGAACTTGCGGTAAACACCATGCGGACGGCCAGTCAGGCGGCAGCGGTTACGCATGCGCGCAGCGCTTGCGTCACGTGGCTGCTTCTGCAGAGCAACTTGAGCTTCCCAACGTGCTTCTGGACTTGCGTTCAGATCCACGATGATAGCTTTCAGTGCTGCACGCTTCTTGGCGAACTTGGCAACCGTGAGCTGACGTTTCAGCTCGCGGTTTTTCATGCTCATCTTAGCCATGGTCCTACTCCAATCAGTTGCGGAACGGGAATTTGAAAGCACGCAGCAAGGCGCGACCTTCATCATCCGTCCGAGCAGTGGTGGTCAGGGTAATGTCCAGACCGCGGAGAGCATCGATTTTGTCGTAGTCGATTTCCGGGAAGATGATCTGCTCTTTAACGCCCATGCTGTAGTTACCACGACCATCGAAGGACTTGGCATTCAGGCCGCGGAAGTCGCGTACCCGAGGCAGGGAGATCGACAGCAGACGATCCAGGAATTCGTACATACGCTCACGGCGCAGAGTAACCTTAACGCCGATCGGCCAGCCTTCGCGAACTTTGAAGCCTGCGATGGACTTGCGAGCGTAGGTCACTACACATTTTTGACCCGTGATTTTTTCCAAATCAGCTACAGCGTGCTCGATGATTTTCTTATCACCGATCGCTTCGCCCAAACCCATGTTCAGGGTGATTTTGGTAACGCGCGGAACTTCCATCACGTTCGAAAGCTTAAGTTCTTCCTTAAGTTTCGGAGCGATTTCCTTCCGGTAAATCTCTTTTAGTCGTGCCATGGTCTCATCTACCTAGCAGTGTTCAAGCATCAACCGCTTTTTGGGTCGACTTGAAGACACGAATTTTTTTGCCTTCTTCTACTTTGAAACCAACGCGATCTGCTTTGCTGGTTTCGCTGTTGAAGATGGCCACGTTAGAAGCGTCCAGTGGAGCTTCTTTCTCGACGATACCGCCTTGTACGCCCGACATCGGGTTAGGCTTGGTATGACGCTTAACCAGGTTCAGACCGCCAATAACCAGACGGTTGTTAGCGAGAACCTTAAGCACCTTACCGCGCTTACCTTTGTCTTTGCCGGCGATCACGATGATCTCGTCGTCACGACGAATCTTTTGCATGTCGGATCTCCTTACAGCACTTCTGGGGCGAGCGAGACGATCTTCATGAACTTCTCAGTACGAAGTTCACGGGTCACTGGCCCAAAGATACGGGTGCCGATCGGCTCTTGCTTGTTGTTCAGAAGAACAGCAGCGTTGCCATCAAAGCGGATAATGGAGCCATCAGCACGACGTACGCCGTGACGAGTGCGGACTACAACAGCAGTCATCACTTGGCCTTTTTTCACTTTACCGCGAGGAATTGCTTCCTTCACGGTAACTTTGATGATGTCACCGATACCAGCGTAACGACGATGGGAGCCACCCAGCACCTTGATGCACATAACGCGGCGTGCGCCGCTGTTATCGGCCACATCGAGCATGGATTGAGTCTGAATCATATAATTTCTCCGACCCCTAGTCCTTAGACTTCCACAGCGCGTTCGAGAACATCAACCAGGGCCCAAGACTTGGTCTTGGCCATCGGACGAGTTTCACGAATAGTGACTTTGTCGCCGATGTGGCACTGATTGGTTTCGTCGTGCGCGTGCAGCTTAGTCGAACGCTTAACGTATTTACCGTAGATCGGGTGCTTAACGCGACGCTCGATCAGTACGGTGATGGTTTTGTCCATCTTGTCGCTGACAACACGGCCAGTCAGCGTACGGACAGTCTTTTCGGCTTCAGCCATGATTACTTACCTGCCTGCTGTTTGAGCACAGTCTTCACGCGAGCGATGTCACGCTTAACTTGCGAGAGCAGATGCGACTGCCCCAACTGGCCAGTTGCTTTCTGCATACGCAGATTGAACTGGTCGCGCAGCAAGCCGAGCAGTTGCTCGTTCAGCTGCTGTGCGGATTTTTCACGAAGTTCATTCGCTTTCATCACATCACCGTCCGTTTAACAAAGGAGGTGGCGAGCGGCAGCTTTGCAGCAGCCAGGGCGAAAGCCTCACGCGCCAGCTCTTCAGTAACACCCTCGATTTCATACAGGACTTTGCCTGGCTGAATCTGGGCAACCCAATATTCCACGTTACCCTTACCTTTACCCATACGAACTTCTAGGGGCTTCTTGGAAATAGGCTTGTCCGGGAATACACGGATCCAGATCTTGCCGCCACGCTTAACGTGACGGGTCAGTGCACGACGCGCTGATTCGATCTGACGAGCGGTGAGACGACCACGAGCAACAGACTTCAGCGCGTATTCGCCGAAGCTGACTTTGCTACCGCGCAATGCCAAGCCACGGTTGTGGCCAGTCATTTGCTTGCGGAACTTCGTACGCTTAGGTTGTAACATTTGGCGTACCCCTTACTTAGCAGCTTTTTTACGAGGCGCTGGTGCTTGTGGCTTCAGTTCTTCTTGGCGACCACCAATTACTTCGCCTTTGAAGATCCAAACCTTTACACCGATCACACCGTAAGTGGTGTGAGCTTCGTAGTTGGCATAGTCGATGTCGGCACGCAGGGTGTGCAATGGCACACGACCTTCGCGATACCATTCAGTACGTGCGATTTCAGCACCGCCGAGACGACCGCTCACTTGGATTTTGATGCCTTTGGCACCAATGCGCATAGCGTTCTGTACAGCGCGTTTCATCGCGCGACGGAACATTACACGACGCTCCAGCTGCTGAGCTACGCTCTGCGCAACCAGCATACCGTCGAGTTCCGGCTTGCGGATCTCTTCGATATTGATGTGCACAGGCACACCCATTTGCTTGGTCAGGTCCTGACGCAGTTTCTCAACATCTTCACCTTTCTTCCCGATAACGATACCTGGACGAGCGGTGTGGATGGTGATACGTGCAGTTTGGGCCGGACGATGGATATCGATACGGCTTACGGACGCGCTTTTTAGTTTGTCTTGGAGGTATTCACGCACCTTCAGATCAGCGAACAAGTAGTCCGCATAAGTCCGGCCGTCTGCGTACCAGACGGAGGTGTGCTCCTTGACGATTCCCAGGCGAATGCCAATGGGATGTACTTTCTGACCCATCTCTTCGACTCCGTTACTTGTCAGCAACCTTGACAGTGATATGGCAAGACCGCTTGACGATGCGATCAGCGCGGCCTTTGGCACGCGGCATGATGCGCTTCAGCGAACGCCCTTCGTTGACGAAAACGGTGGCGACTTTCAAGTCGTCAACGTCTGCGCCTTCGTTATGCTCGGCGTTGGCTACGGCCGACTCCAGCACTTTCTTGATGATCTCGGCGGCTTTCTTGTTGCTGAAAGCCAACAGGTTGAGCGCTTCGCCCACCTTCTTCCCGCGGATCTGGTCGGCGACCAAGCGGGCTTTCTGGGCGGAGATTCGAGCGCCCGACAACTTAGCGGCTACTTCCATCGTTCCTTACCCCTTAACGCTTGGCTTTCTTGTCTGCCACGTGCCCACGATAAGTGCGGGTACCGGCAAACTCGCCTAGTTTATGGCCAACCATGTCTTCGTTCACGAGAACTGGGACATGAAGACGACCGTTATGCACAGCGATGGTCAGACCGACCATTTGTGGCAGGATCATCGAACGACGCGACCAGGTTTTCACCGGTTTGCGATCGTTCTTTTCCGCCGCCACTTCGATCTTCTTCAGTAGGTGAAGATCAATAAAAGGACCTTTTTTCAGAGAACGTGGCACTGTCGTATCCCTCTATTTACTTGCGACGACGGACGATCATTTTGTCGGTACGCTTATTACCACGAGTCTTCGCGCCCTTAGTCGGGAAGCCCCATGGCGATACCGGATGACGACCACCAGAGGTACGACCTTCACCACCACCATGTGGGTGGTCAACCGGGTTCATGGCAACACCACGAACGGTTGGGCGAACGCCACGCCAGCGTTTGGCACCAGCTTTACCCAGCGAACGCAGGCTGTGCTCGGAGTTCGAGACTTCACCCAGGGTCGCACGGCATTCAGCCAGGACTTTACGCATTTCACCAGAGCGCAGACGCAGGGTCACATAGACACCATCACGAGCGACCAGCTGAGCCGAAGCACCAGCGGAACGTGCGATTTGCGCGCCTTTACCCGGCTTCAATTCGATGCCGTGTACGGTGCTACCAACTGGAATGCTGCGCAGTTGCAACGAGTTACCCGGCTTGATTGGGGCCAAAGCACCCGAAATCAGCTGGTCGCCAGCACTCACGCCTTTAGGGGCGATGATGTAGCGGCGCTCGCCGTCTGCGTACAGCATCAGAGCGATGTGAGCAGTACGGTTTGGATCGTATTCGATACGCTCAACAGTGGCTGGAATGCCATCTTTGTCGTTGCGACGGAAGTCGACCATACGGTAATGCTGCTTATGACCACCACCGATGTGACGAGTGGTAATACGGCCATTGTTGTTACGACCACCAGACTTCGATTTCTTCTCGAGCAGCGGTGCGTGAGGAGCGCCTTTATGCAGCTCCTGGTTGACCACCTTGACCACATGACGGCGGCCAGGGGAAGTCGGTTTGCATTTAACGATTGCCATGATGCACCCCTTCCTTACTCAGCACTGCTGCTGAAATCGAGATCTTGGCCTGGCTGAAGGGAGATTACTGCCTTCTTCCAGTCATTACGCTTGCCCACGCCGCGAGCGGTGCGCTTGCTCTTACCCAGAACGTTCAGGGTAGTAACACGCTCAACTTTCACGCTGAACAGGCTTTCGACGGCCTTCTTGATTTCCAGCTTGGTTGCATCAGTAGCAACCTTGAAAACGAACTGGCCTTTCTTGTCTGCCAGAACCGTAGCCTTCTCGGAAACGTGCGGGCCAAGCAGAACTTTAAATACGCGTTCCTGGTTCATCCCAGCAGCTCCTCGAATTTCTTCACGGCCGACACGGTGATCAACACCTTGTCGTATGCGATCAGACTAACTGGATCGGAACCTTGCACGTCACGTACATCAACGTGTGGCAGGTTACGAGCAGCCAGGTACAGGTTCTGATCAACACCTTCAGACACGATCAGGACATCAGTCAGACCCATGCCATTCAGCTTGTTGAGCAGATCTTTGGTTTTCGGTGCTTCAACAGCGAAGTCCTGAACCACGACCAGACGATCAGTACGCACCAGCTCAGCAAGGATGGAACGCATTGCTGCGCGATACATCTTCTTGTTCAGCTTCTGAGAGTGATCCTGTGGACGAGCTGCGAAAGTGGTACCGCCGCCACGCCAGATTGGGCTACGGATAGTACCGGCACGAGCACGGCCAGTACCTTTCTGACGCCAAGGGCGCTTACCGCCACCACGAACGTCGGAACGGGTCTTTTGCTGCTTGCTACCTTGACGGCCGCCGGCCATGTAGGCCACGACTGCTTGGTGAACCAGCGTCTCGTTGAATTCGCCGCCGAAAGTCAGTTCGGAAACTTCGATCGCTTGAGCGTCATTTACATTTAATTGCATGTCAGCTTCCCCTTAACCGCGAGCCTTGGCCGCTGGACGTACAACCAGGTTGCCGCCAGTAGCGCCAGGAACAGCACCCTTGACCAACAACAGATTGCGTTCAGCGTCGACGCGCACTACTTCCAGGGACTGCACGGTCACGCGCTCAGCGCCCATATGACCGGACATTTTTTTGCCCTTGAATACACGACCAGGAGTCTGGCACTGGCCAATAGAGCCCGGGACGCGGTGGGAAACGGAGTTACCGTGAGTGTTGTCTTGGCCACGGAAATTCCAACGCTTGATCGTACCCTGGAAGCCTTTACCTTTGGACTGACCGGTTACATCAACCAGTTGGCCAGCGGTGAAGATTTCAGTGTTGATCAGATCGCCAGCCTGGTACTCGCCTTCTTCAAGGCGGAATTCCATTACGGTACGACCGGCGGCAACGTTTGCTTTAGCGAAGTGACCCGCTTGAGCAGCTGTTACACGCGAAGCGCGACGCTCGCCGACAGTGACTTGCACTGCACGATAGCCATCGGTTTCTTCAGTTTTGAACTGGGTGACGCGATTCGGCTCGATCTCAATGACCGTGACCGGAATGGAGACACCTTCTTCGGTGAAAATACGGGTCATACCGCATTTACGACCGACTACACCAATAGTCATGTTGTAAACCTCATGAGTGTACGGGGCTTTCACCCGCTATGGCCGCCCATTTCAGAGCGTTACACGACTAAGACCCAAGTCTTAGCCGAGGCTGATCTGCACTTCCACACCGGCCGCAAGATCAAGCTTCATAAGTGCATCAACGGTTTTATCCGTTGGCTGGACGATGTCCAGTACGCGCTTATGAGTACGGATCTCGTACTGGTCACGCGCGTCTTTGTTGACGTGCGGGGAGACCAGAACGGTGAACCGCTCTTTACGGGTAGGCAGTGGAATTGGACCACGCACTTGAGCACCAGTACGTTTCGCGGTTTCCACGATTTCCTGGGTTGATTGGTCGATCAGGCGATGGTCAAAAGCCTTCAACCTGATACGGATTTGCTGATTTTGCATTGGATTTCAGACTCCAGATTGCTGTTCCCACCGAGCGCAATACGCCCGTTAAAAGGAGGCGCAATTCTATAGACGACCCCAGTAGGTGTCAACTCAATAAAAAAAGCCCCCGCTGAGCGGGGGCTTTTTTCAGGCAAACATCACTTACGCGATGATTTTGGCTACAACGCCAGCGCCAACGGTACGACCGCCTTCACGGATTGCGAAACGCAGACCGTCTTCCATTGCGATGGTTTTGATCAGGGTAACAACCATTTTGATGTTGTCGCCCGGCATTACCATCTCAACGCCTTCCGGCAGTTCGCAGTTACCAGTTACGTCAGTAGTACGGAAGTAGAACTGAGGACGGTAGCCTTTGAAGAACGGAGTGTGACGACCGCCTTCTTCTTTGCTCAACACGTACACTTCAGCTTCGAAGGTAGTGTGTGGCTTAACCGAGCCTGGCTTAACCAGAACCTGGCCACGCTCTACGTCGTCACGCTTGGTGCCGCGCAGCAGCACGCCGCAGTTCTCGCCCGCACGACCTTCGTCGAGCAGCTTACGGAACATTTCAACGCCGGTGCAGGTGGTAACAGTAGTGTCACGCAGACCAACGATTTCCAGCGGATCTTGAACGCGAACGATACCGCGCTCGATACGACCGGTAACAACAGTACCACGACCCGAAATCGAGAATACGTCTTCGATTGGCATCAGGAATGGCTTGTCGATTACGCGAACTGGATCTGGAATGTAGGTATCCAGAGTTTCAACCAGTTTACGAACGGCAGTGGTGCCCATTTCGTTGTCGTCTTTGCCTTCCAGCGCCATACGAGCCGAACCGATGATGATCGGAGTGTCGTCGCCTGGGAAGTCGTAAGTCGACAGCAGGTCACGAACTTCCATCTCAACCAGTTCCAGCAGCTCAGCGTCGTCTACCAGGTCAGCCTTGTTCAGGAAAACCACGATGTACGGAACGCCAACCTGACGGGACAGCAGGATGTGCTCACGGGTTTGTGGCATCGGACCATCAGCGGCCGAACAAACCAGGATCGCGCCGTCCATCTGGGCAGCACCGGTGATCATGTTCTTCACATAGTCAGCGTGACCTGGGCAGTCAACGTGAGCGTAGTGACGAATGTGCGAGTTGTATTCAACGTGCGCAGTGTTGATCGTGATACCACGAGCTTTTTCTTCTGGCGCGCTGTCGATTTTATCGAAGTCAACGATTGCCGAACCGAAAACTTCGGAGCAAACACGGGTCAGAGCTGCAGTCAGCGTGGTTTTACCATGGTCAACGTGACCGATAGTGCCAACGTTGACGTGCGGTAGGGAACGATCAAATTTTTCTTTAGCCACGACAATTAACTCCTTGCCTAAAGGACTGAACTAAATCAGCCTTGTTTTTTAGTAACAGTTTCGACGATGTGCGCCGGAGCTGTATCGTATTTTTTGAATTCCATAGAGTAGCTTGCGCGACCCTGGGACATGGAACGAACGTCGGTCGCATAACCGAACATTTCACCCAACGGTACTTCAGCACGAATTACTTTGCCGGAGACCGTATCTTCCATACCCTGGATCATGCCGCGACGACGGTTCAAGTCGCCCATCACGTCACCCATATAGTCTTCAGGTGTAACAACCTCTACCGCCATGATCGGCTCAAGCAGCTCACCGCCACCTTTGGTAGCCAGTTGCTTGGTCGCCATGGAAGCAGCCACCTTAAACGCCATCTCGTTGGAGTCGACGTCGTGGTAAGAACCATCAAACACGGTAGCCTTCAGGCCGATCAGCGGATAGCCGGCAACAACACCGTTCTTCATCTGCTCTTCGATACCCTTCTGGATAGCCGGGATGTATTCCTTAGGAACCACACCACCTACCACTTCGTTCACGAACTGCAGACCTTCCTGACCTTCGTCAGCAGGTGCAAAACGAATCCAGCAGTGGCCGAACTGACCACGACCGCCGGACTGACGAACGAACTTGCCTTCGATCTCACAGTTCTTCGTGATGCGCTCACGATACGAAACCTGAGGCTTACCGATGTTGGCTTCGACGTTGAACTCACGGCGCATCCGGTCAACCAGGATGTCCAGGTGCAGCTCGCCCATGCCAGAGATGATCGTTTGACCAGTCTCTTCATCAGTTTTAACGCGGAAAGATGGATCTTCCTGAGCAAGCTTGCCCAGTGCAACACCCATTTTTTCCTGGTCATCCTTGGTCTTAGGCTCTACGGCAACCGAAATAACCGGCTCCGGGAAGTCCATGCGAACCAGGATGATTGGCTTGTCAGCGTTGCACAGAGTCTCACCAGTGGTGACGTCCTTCATGCCGATCAAGGCCGCGATGTCACCAGCGCGTACTTCCTTGATCTCTTCACGGGCGTTTGCGTGCATTTGCACCATACGACCCACGCGCTCTTTCTTGCCTTTAACCGAGTTGATCACGCCGTCGCCGGAGTTCAACACGCCCGAGTAAACTCGAACGAAGGTCAAGGTACCCACGAATGGGTCGGTAGCGATCTTGAACGCCAGAGCCGAGAACGGCTCGTTGTCGTCTGCATGACGCTCCAGCTCGATGCTCTCGTCATCCGGGTCAGTACCCTTGATGGCAGGAATATCGGTAGGTGCAGGCAGGAAGTCGATAACGGCGTCGAGAACCAGGGGAACACCCTTGTTCTTGAAGGAAGAACCGCAAACAGCCAGGACGATCTCACCAGCGATAGTACGCTGACGCAGAGCCGCCTTGATTTCCGCGATGGTGAATTCTTCACCTTCGAGGTACTTGTTCATCAGCTCTTCGTTGGCTTCGGCAGCAGCCTGAACCATGTTGTCGCGCCACTCGTCAGCAAGATCTTTCAGCTCAGCTGGAATCTCTTTGCGAACAGGAACCATACCTTTGTCAGCATCGTTCCAGTACACAGCTTCCATGTTGATCAGATCGATCTGACCCTGGAAGTTGTCTTCGGAACCGATAGCCAACTGGATTGGAACTGGAGTGTGGCCCAGACGCTTCTTGATCTGCTCGATAACGCGCAGGAAGTTGGCGCCAGCACGGTCCATCTTGTTTACGTAAACAAGACGTGGAACGCCGTATTTGTTGGCTTGACGCCATACGGTTTCCGACTGAGGCTCAACGCCCGAGGTACCACAGAACACAACAACCGCGCCGTCGAGTACACGCAGGGAACGTTCAACTTCAATGGTGAAGTCAACGTGGCCCGGGGTATCGATTACGTTGAAGCGGTGCTCGTCTTTGTACTGCTTGGCAGAACCTTTCCAGAAGGCGGTAATGGCAGCAGAAGTAATGGTAATACCACGCTCCTGCTCCTGAACCATCCAGTCTGTGGTCGCGGCGCCATCATGCACCTCGCCCATTTTGTGACTTTTGCCAGTGTAAAACAGTACGCGCTCGGTGGTGGTGGTTTTACCAGCATCCACGTGAGCGACGATACCGATGTTACGGTAGCGACTAATCGGAGTAGTACGAGCCATAAAGCCCTCGCAAAATTAGTGAAGCTGAAATTAGAAGCGGTAGTGCGAGAAAGCTTTGTTAGCTTCGGCCATACGGTGCACGTCTTCACGCTTCTTAACAGCAGCACCTTTACCTTCGGCAGCGTCCAACAGTTCGCCAGCCAAACGCAGAGCCATAGACTTCTCGCCGCGCTTGCGGGCGAAGTCTACCAACCAGCGCATTGCCAGGGCGTTACGACGGGACGGACGAACTTCGACCGGAACCTGGTAAGTAGCACCGCCTACACGGCGCGACTTCACTTCGACCAGCGGAGCGATGGCGTCGAGAGCTTTCTCGAAGAGTTCCAGGGGATCGCTGTTCTTGCGTTCTTTAACCTTTTCCAGCGCGCCATAAACGATACGCTCGGCAACGGCTTTCTTGCCGCTTTCCATCACGTGGTTCATGAACTTGGCCAGAATTTGGCTTCCGTATTTTGGATCGTCAAGCACTTCGCGCTTGGCTGCTACGCGTCTTCTTGGCATGGATAAGCCCTCAAACGGTCTTCAGGTTAGCTCGGAACCATTACATCTGAAAGATGCAGGTCCGACCTTACTCTTATCGACTCAGAAAAAAAGAAATCTGCATTATTTACCGGAAACCGAAGACTACTTCGGCTTCTTGGTACCGTACTTCGAACGACCTTGGTTACGACCTTTAACGCCGGAAGTATCCAAAGAGCCGCGAACGGTGTGATAACGAACACCTGGCAAGTCTTTTACACGACCGCCACGAATCAGTACCACGCTGTGTTCTTGCAGGTTGTGACCTTCACCACCGATGTACGAGGAAACCTCGAAACCGTTGGTCAGGCGCACACGGCATACTTTACGCAGTGCCGAGTTAGGTTTTTTCGGCGTAGTTGTATACACACGGGTGCATACGCCACGACGTTGCGGGCAGTTTTGCAGCGCAGGTACGTCGGATTTCTCGACGATACGCTTACGCGGCTGACGTACCAGCTGGTTGATAGTTGCCATCTACTAGCTCCACTGTTGTCTTGCGACGCTATTGTCTTGCAAGAAAAGCAAAATGGCAGGAACGAATTCCCGCCAAATTTAGGGGTACAAGAGTCTAAAGAGGATCTTGTCCCCAGTCAAGGCAAGGCCCCGACCTTCCTGCCCATCAAACCCAGACAAAATGTCTCGATTCGATGAACGGAACTGCCGGGGCCTACCCTTCATCTACCGCAGAACTCAGTTACCGCTCGAGTTCAGCGCTTCGGTCAGTGCAGCTTCCACTTCACTGGCGCTTACGCGCAACGGCTTGTCAGCCTCACGGCGGCGCTTGCGCTCGCTGTGGTATGCCAAACCGGTACCTGCCGGGATCAGACGACCCACGACAACGTTTTCTTTCAGGCCGCGCAGGTAATCGCGCTTGCCGGTTACCGCTGCTTCGGTCAGTACGCGGGTGGTCTCTTGGAAAGAGGCCGCGGAGATGAACGATTCAGTCGACAACGACGCCTTGGTGATACCCAGCAGGACGCGAGTGAACTTGGACACGAACTTGTCTTCGTTGCCCAGACGCTCGTTCTCGGTCAGTACCTGCGTCAACTCCATCTGGTCGCCCTTGATGAAGGTGGAATCGCCAGACTCGGCAATTTCAACTTTACGCAACATCTGACGCAAGATGGTCTCGATGTGCTTGTCGTTGATTTTTACGCCTTGCAGACGGTAAACGTCCTGGATCTCGTTAACGATGTACTTGGCCAGCGCACTCACACCCAGCAGACGCAGGATGTCGTGTGGATCGCTAGGACCGTCGGAGATAACTTCGCCGCGGTTCACTTGCTCGCCTTCGAAGACGTTCAGGTGACGCCACTTTGGAATCAGCTCTTCGTACGGATCAGTACCGTCGTTCGGGGTAATAACCAGACGGCGCTTGCCTTTGGTTTCTTTACCGAACGCGATGGTGCCGCTGACTTCAGCCAGAATCGAGGCCTCTTTCGGACGACGCGCTTCGAACAAGTCAGCAACCCGTGGCAGACCACCGGTGATGTCTCGAGTTTTCGAAGTTTCTTGCGGAATACGAGCGATAACGTCACCGATCGCGATTTCCGCACCATCCGCTACACCGACCAGGGCGTTGGCTGGCAGGAAGTACTGAGCAGGTACGTCGGTACCCGGCAACAGCAGATCCTTGCCGTCCACACCTACCATCTTGACGGCTGGACGGATGTCCTTGCCGGCAGCTGGACGGTCTTTGGCGTCAAGTACTTCAATGTTGGTCATACCGGTCAATTCGTCAGTCTGACGCTTGATCGTGATGCCTTCTTCCATGCCCACGTAGGTCACGGTACCTTTCATTTCGGTAACGATTGGGTGAGTGTGCGGATCCCACTTGGCTACGATCGAGCCAGCGTCAACCTTGTCACCTTCTTTAACCGAAATCACGGCGCCGTACGGCAGCTTGTAACGCTCACGCTCACGACCGAAGTCATCAGCGATGGCCAGCTCACCGGAACGCGATACTGCTACCAGGCAGCCATCCACTCGCTCAACGTGCTTCAGGTTGTGCAGACGGACAGTACCGCCATTCTTCACCTGAACGCTGTCAGCAGCGGAGGTCCGGCTTGCCGCACCACCGATGTGGAACGTACGCATGGTCAGCTGTGTACCCGGTTCACCGATCGACTGGGCAGCGATAACGCCGACAGCTTCACCGATGTTCACCTGGTGACCACGAGCCAGATCACGGCCGTAGCACTTGGCGCAGATACCGAAACGGGTTTCGCAGCTGATTGGCGAGCGTACGATTACTTCGTCGATGCTGTTCAGCTCGATGAATTCAACCCACTTCTCGTCAACCAGAGTACCGGCAGGAACGATAACTTCCTCGGTGCCTGGCTTGAATACGTCACGGGCGATCACTCGACCCAGTACGCGCTCACCCAACGGCTCAACTACGTCGCCGCCTTCGATGTGCGGAGTCATCAGCAGACCGTGTTCGGTGCCGCAGTCGACTTCAGTCACAACCAGGTCTTGCGCAACGTCTACCAGACGACGAGTCAGATAACCGGAGTTAGCTGTCTTCAAGGCGGTATCCGCCAGACCCTTACGAGCACCGTGAGTCGAGATGAAGTACTGAAGTACGCTCAAACCTTCACGGAAGTTCGCAGTAATCGGCGTTTCGATGATGGAACCGTCCGGCTTGGCCATCAGACCACGCATACCGGCCAGCTGACGGATCTGCGCAGCAGAACCCCGTGCGCCGGAGTCGGCCATCATGTACATCGAGTTGAACGACTCTTGCTCAACCTCAACGCCGTGACGGTCGATAACCTTCTCTTTCGAGAGGTTGGACATCATCGCCTTGGACACTTCATCGTTAGCTTTCGACCAAAGGTCGATTACTTTGTTGTACTTCTCGCCCTGGGTTACCAGGCCGGAGGCGTACTGGCTTTCGATTTCTTTCACTTCATCGGTTGCAGCCGCGATGATGCGAGCTTTTTCATCCGGGATAACGAAGTCGTTAACACCGATGGAAACGCCGGAAATAGTCGAGTAAGCAAAACCGGTGTACATCAACTGGTCAGCGAAGATAACGGTCTCTTTCAAACCAACCACGCGGTAGCACTGGTTGATCAGCTTGGAGATCGCCTTTTTCTTCATTGGCAGGTTGACGACGTCGTACGACAGGCCTTTTGGCACAACCTGGAACAACAGCGCACGGCCGACAGTGGTGTCGACGATACGGGTGTTGGTCACGCTGCCGCCGTCACGGTCGTTAACGGTTTCGTTGATACGAACCTTGACCTTGGCGTGCAGAGCGGCTTCGCCGGCACGGAATACGCGGTCTACTTCCTGCAAGTCAGCGAATACACGACCTTCGCCCTTGGCGTTGATCGCTTCACGCGTCATGTAGTACAGACCCAATACAACGTCCTGCGACGGAACGATGATTGGCTCACCGTTGGCTGGCGACAGAATGTTGTTGGTCGACATCATCAACGCACGCGCTTCCAGCTGGGCTTCCAGCGTCAGCGGTACGTGCACGGCCATTTGGTCGCCGTCGAAGTCGGCGTTGTACGCAGCACAGACCAGAGGGTGCAGCTGGATAGCCTTACCTTCGATCAGTACCGGTTCAAACGCCTGGATACCCAGACGGTGAAGGGTCGGTGCACGGTTGAGAAGCACTGGGTGTTCGCGGATAACTTCAGCGAGAACGTCCCACACTTCCGGCAGCTCGCGCTCAACCATCTTCTTGGCAGCTTTGATGGTGGTAGCGAGACCACGCATTTCCAGCTTGCCGAAAATGAACGGCTTGAACAGCTCGAGAGCCATTTTCTTCGGCAGACCGCACTGGTGCAGACGCAGGGTCGGACCTACGGTAATTACCGAACGACCCGAGTAGTCAACACGCTTACCGAGCAAGTTCTGACGGAAACGACCCTGCTTACCCTTGATCATGTCAGCCAGGGATTTCAGAGGACGCTTGTTGGAACCGGTGATAGCGCGACCACGACGGCCGTTGTCGAGCAAGGCGTCGACCGCTTCTTGCAACATACGCTTTTCGTTGCGCACGATGATGTCCGGAGCGGACAGATCAAGCAGGCGCTTCAAGCGGTTGTTACGGTTGATCACTCGACGGTACAGGTCGTTGAGGTCGGAAGTCGCGAAACGACCGCCATCCAACGGTACCAGAGGACGCAGATCTGGCGGCAGAACCGGCAGAACGGTCAGTACCATCCACTCAGGGAGGTTGCCGGAGCCCAGGAAGGCTTCCATCAACTTCAGGCGCTTGGACAGTTTTTTGATCTTGGTTTCGGAGTTGGTTTGCGGAATTTCTTCGCGCAGACGACCAATCTCGTGTTCCAGGTCGATAGCGTGCAGCAGTTCACGGACAGCTTCAGCACCCATGCGGGCATCAAAGTCGTCGCCGAACTCTTCCAGCGCTTCGAAGTACTGCTCATCGTTCAGCAGCTGACCTTTTTCCAGAGTGGTCATGCCCGGATCGATAACGACATAGCTCTCGAAGTAGAGAACGCGTTCGATATCACGCAGGGTCATGTCCATCAGCAAGCCGATACGGGACGGCAGCGATTTCAGGAACCAGATGTGAGCAACCGGCGATGCCAGTTCAATGTGAGCCATACGCTCGCGACGGACCTTGGCCAGTGCGACTTCAACGCCACACTTCTCACAGATCACACCGCGGTGCTTCAAGCGCTTGTACTTACCGCACAGGCACTCGTAATCCTTTACCGGGCCAAAGATTTTGGCGCAGAACAGGCCGTCACGCTCAGGCTTGAACGTACGGTAGTTGATGGTTTCCGGTTTTTTAACTTCACCGAACGACCACGAACGGATCATCTCAGGCGATGCCAATCCAATACGGATGGCGTCGAACTCTTCGACTTGACCCTGGTTTTTCAGCAAATTCAGTAGGTCTTTCAAGGCCTTTCCTCCTGGCGGAGCAGAGAGCGGGCCATACAGCCCCGCTCTCGATTCGCGTCACGTGTTATTCGGTTTCCAGATCGATATCGATGCCGAGGGAACGAATTTCTTTGATCAACACGTTGAAGGACTCGGGCATGCCCGGCTCCATACGGTGATCGCCGTCCACGATGTTTTTGTACATCTTGGTACGACCGTTCACATCGTCCGACTTCACTGTGAGCATTTCTTGCAGAGTGTATGCCGCGCCGTAGGCTTCCAGCGCCCAGACCTCCATCTCCCCGAAACGCTGACCACCGAACTGTGCCTTACCACCCAGCGGCTGCTGGGTAACCAGGCTGTAAGAACCGGTAGAACGAGCGTGCATCTTGTCGTCTACCAAGTGGTTCAGCTTCAGCATGTACATGTAGCCAACGGTAACCGGACGCTCGAACTTGTTGCCGGTACGGCCATCAGTCAGCACCATCTGGCCGCTGTCTGGCAGGTCTGCCAAACGAAGCATTGCCTTGATTTCGCTTTCCTTGGCACCGTCGAACACCGGGGTAGCCATTGGCACACCGCCGCGAAGGTTCTTCGCCAGATCCAGGATTTCCTGATCGGAGAAGTCATCCAGGCTTTCTTGACGACCGCCAATTTCGTTGTAGATCTCATGCAGGAACTTGCGCAGGTCAGCGACCTTGCGTTGTTCTTCAATCATGAGGTTGATCTTCTCGCCCAGACCTTTGGCTGCGAGGCCCAGGTGAGTTTCGAGAATCTGACCAACGTTCATACGCGAAGGTACGCCCAACGGGTTGAGGACCACATCCACCGGGGTGCCATTGGCATCGTACGGCATGTCTTCAACCGGCATGATCACGGAGACCACACCTTTGTTACCGTGACGACCAGCCATCTTGTCACCCGGCTGGATGCGACGGCGGATTGCCAGGTAAACCTTGACGATTTTCAGCACGCCTGGAGCCAGGTCATCGCCCTGCTGCAGTTTGCGCTTCTTGTCTTCGAACTTGTCGTCCAGCAGACGACGGCGATCGATGATGTAGGCCTGAGCTTTTTCAAGCTGCTCGTTCAGAGCATCTTCAGCCATACGCAGCTTGAACCACTGACCATGCTCAAGACCGTCCAGGATTTCATTGGTGATTTCCTGACCTTTCTTCAGACCGGCACCGCCTTCGGCAATGCGGCCAACCAGAGCAGAGCGCAGACGTTCGAAGGTAGCGCCTTCAACGATACGGAACTCTTCGTTCAGATCCTTGCGGATCTCGTCCAGCTGGGTCTTCTCGATCGACAGTGCACGAGCATCACGCTCAACGCCGTCACGGGTGAAGACCTGCACGTCGATAACAGTACCTTTGGTACCGGTAGGTACACGCAGGGAAGTGTCTTTAACGTCGCTGGCTTTTTCACCGAAGATTGCACGCAACAGCTTCTCTTCCGGAGTCAGCTGGGTCTCGCCTTTCGGAGTGACCTTACCGACCAGAATGTCGCCAGCGCCAACTTCAGCACCTACGTAAACGATACCGGCTTCGTCCAGTTTGTTCAGTGCAGCTTCACCCACGTTCGGGATGTCTGCAGTGATCTCTTCAGGCCCAAGCTTGGTGTCACGTGCCACACAGGTCAGTTCCTGGATGTGGATCGTGGTAAAGCGATCTTCTTGAACAACTCGTTCCGACAGGCAGATGGAGTCTTCGAAGTTGTAACCGTTCCAGGCCATGAACGCGATGCGCATGTTCTGACCCAACGCCAGTTCACCCATATCGGTGGACGGGCCGTCAGCCATGATGTCGCTGCGCTGTACACGGTCACCCTTGCGAACCAGCGGACGCTGGTTGATGCAAGTGTTCTGGTTGGAGCGGGTGTATTTGGTCAGGTTGTAGATGTCGACACCGGCTTCGCCAGTTTCAACTTCATCATCAGCAACGCGAACAACGATACGGCTGGCATCAACAGAGTCGATCACGCCGCCACGACGAGCCACGACGCAAACGCCGGAGTCACGAGCTACGTTACGCTCCATGCCGGTACCTACCAGCGGCTTGTCAGCGCGCAGGGTCGGTACAGCTTGACGCTGCATGTTGGAACCCATCAACGCACGGTTGGCGTCATCGTGTTCCAGGAACGGGATCAGCGACGCTGCAACCGAAACAACCTGCTTCGGCGAAACGTCCATCAAGGTGACGTCTTCCGGCGCCTTAACGGTGAATTCGTTCAAGTGACGAACAGCTACCAGCTCGTCGATCAGCACTTTCTTGTCGTTCATCGTGGCCGAAGCCTGAGCGATCACGTGATCAGCTTCTTCGATGGCGGACAGGAAAACGATCTCGTCGGTCACCAGTGCGTCTTTCACCACACGGTACGGGCTCTCGAGGAAGCCGTACTGGTTGGTGCGCGCATAGGCAGCCAGGGAGTTGATCAGACCAATGTTCGGACCTTCCGGTGTCTCAATCGGGCATACACGGCCGTAGTGAGTCGGGTGTACGTCACGAACTTCAAAGCCGGCACGCTCACGCGTCAGACCGCCCGGGCCCAGTGCAGAAACACGGCGCTTGTGGGTGATCTCGGACAGCGGGTTGTTCTGGTCCATGAACTGGGACAGCTGGCTCGAACCGAAGAACTCTTTCACCGCCGCAGCCACTGGCTTGGCGTTGATCAGGTCTTGCGGCATCAGGCCTTCGCTTTCAGCCATCGACAGACGCTCTTTGACCGCACGCTCAACACGTACCAGGCCAACGCGGAACTGGTTTTCAGCCATTTCGCCTACGCAGCGAACACGACGGTTACCCAGGTGGTCGATGTCATCGACGATGCCTTTACCGTTACGGATGTCGACCAGGGTCTTCAGCACGGCAACGATGTCTTCTTTGCACAACACGCCCGAACCTTCGATCTCGGTACGACCGATACGACGGTTGAACTTCATCCGGCCGACCGCAGACAGGTCATAGCGCTCAGGGCTGAAGAACAGGTTGTTGAACAGAGTCTCGGCAGCGTCTTTGGTTGGCGGCTCGCCTGGACGCATCATGCGATAGATTTCGACCAGCGCTTCCAGTTGGTTGCTGGTGGAATCGATCTTCAGCGTGTCGGAGACGAACGGACCGCAGTCGATATCGTTGGTGTACAACGTCTCGATACGGACAACCTGACCCTTGGCAACTTTTGCCAGGATTTCAGTGGTCAGCTCGGTGTTGCACTCAGCAATGATTTCGCCGGTAGCCGGATGCACGATAGCCTTGGCCGTTGTGCGACCCAGGACATAGTCCAGAGGCATAACGAGCTCTTTGACACCGGCTTTTTCCAGCTGGTTGATATGACGAGCAGTGATACGACGACCCTGCTCAACAATCACCTTGCCTTTGTCATCGGTAATGTCGATGGCCGCGATTTCACCGCGCAGACGCTGTGGAACCAGCTCCAGGCTGATGCTTTCACCTTGAACGTGGAACACGTTGGTGGTGTAGAACGCGTCCAGCACTTGCTCAGTGGTATAACCCAGCGCGCGCAGCAATACCGATGCAGGCAGCTTGCGACGACGGTCAATACGCACGAACACGCAGTCTTTCGGGTCGAACTCGAAGTCCAACCACGAACCACGGTAAGGAATGATACGCGCGGAATAAAGCAGCTTACCGGAGCTGTGCGTCTTGCCGCGGTCGTGGTCAAAGAACACGCCCGGGGAACGGTGCAGCTGGGAAACAATTACACGCTCGGTACCGTTGATTACGAAGGTACCGTTTTCAGTCATCAGGGGGATTTCACCCATGTAGACTTCTTGCTCTTTGATGTCCTTGATCGCTTTGTTCGACGATTCTTTGTCGAAAATGATCAAACGAACTTTTACCCGCAAAGGTACGGCGTACGTTACGCCACGCAACACGCATTCTTTGACATCAAATGCCGGCTCGCCCAAGCGATAACCGACGTACTCCAGCGCAGCATTGCCGGAGTAGCTGATGATCGGGAAAACGGATTTGAAGGCCGCATGCAGGCCCACGTCGCGGAACTGATCTTTAGTCGCTCCCGCCTGCAAGAATTCACGATACGAATCCAGCTGGATTGCCAGAAGGTACGGCACATCCATGACGTCCGGCAACTTGCTAAAGTCCTTGCGGATACGTTTTTTCTCAGTATATGAGTAAGCCATCAGCGTTCCCCAGCTTGGTCACCTGCTTGTTTGGCCTCTCCCGACGGGAGCAGCCAGAAAATCGTGCAAACCCCTTGGTTTGCTCCACCGCACAGGGTGGTTACAGCACGTTAAAGGCACCAACCTAGTCGGCTGCCAATAACGGAAAAAGGCCGGTGGCAAGAGCCACCAGCCATCAGCCTCAGCTTAACGCTTGGGCTGGAGACGCAAGGTCGATGCTTACTTCAGCTCGACTTTAGCGCCTGCTTCTTCCAAGGTAGCCTTGGCTTTGTCAGCTGCTTCTTTAGCAACAGCTTCCAGGACCATAGCTGGAGCGCCGTCAACTACTGCCTTGGCTTCTTTCAAGCCCAGACCAGTCAGTTCACGAACAGCCTTGATCACGTTAACTTTCTTCTCGCCAGCTTCCAGCAGCATAACGTTGAATTCAGTTTGCTCTTCAACAACAGCAGCGGCAGCAGCAGGACCAGCAGAAGCAGCAGCAGCAGAAACGCCGAACTTCTCTTCCATTGCTTTGATCAGTTCAACGATTTCCAGAACGGATTTTTCGCCGATTGCTTCGATGATTTGGTCGTTAGTCAGAGACATGACTATAAATTCCTGTATTGGGGTGACAGCCTACGCGGCCATCGAAATAAACAATAAACGCTGAAAGGAGTAGCCGAGCCTTAGGCTGCAGCAGCTTCTTTCTGGTCGCGAAGTGCCGCCAGAGTACGAGCCAATTTGCTGGTAGCGCCTTGAATCACGCTCATCAGCTGAGAAATTGCTTCGTCACGGGTCGGCAGACTTGCCAGTACGTCGATCTGATTAGCTGCGAGGAACTTGCCCTCGAACGCAGCTGCCTTGATCTCGAACTTATCCTGACCTTTTGCGAACTCTTTGAAGATACGAGCAGCAGCGCCCGGATGTTCTTGCGAGAAAGCAATCAAGGTCGGGCCAGTGAACACGTCGTTGAGAACACTGTATTCAGTGTCAGCAACAGCGCGCTTGAGCAGGGTGTTACGTACAACACGTACGTAAACGCCAGCTTCACGAGCCTCTTTACGGAGTCCGGTCATAGCGCCTACTGTCACACCGCGGGCATCAGCCACAACAGCGGACAGGGCAACTTTGGCAGCCTCGTTGACTTCAGCGACGATGGCCTTCTTGTCTTCGAGTTTAATTGCCACGGGTTTAACTCCTGCTTGTTACCGTTTCATCTGGCCGAGGCCCGATGTCGTTTTGGTGTCTGATTCGGTAAGGAACCGGGAGCACCATCTGCGTAGGCTTGAGGTTTAAGACTTGCGTCGCCTACGGTCTTGGATAGCCCCCGCCAGGCAGGGACCCCAATCTTTCAATTGGCGCATTTGACTGCGCCAATGTTGTCTTACGCGTCCAGGGAACCCTGGTCGATGACCAGGCCCGGGCCCATAGTGGTGCTCAGGGTTACGCGCTTAACATAAATACCTTTCGAAGAAGCTGGCTTGATACGCTTCAGATCAGCGATCAGGGCTTCAACGTTTTCCTTCAGCTGAACGGCGTCGAAGCCGATCTTGCCAACGGAAGTGTGGATGATACCGTTTTTGTCGGTGCGATAACGAACCTGACCAGCCTTCGCGTTCTTAACAGCGGTGGCTACGTCTGGAGTTACAGTACCAACCTTAGGGTTAGGCATCAGGCCGCGTGGGCCCAGGATCTGACCCAACTGACCAACAACACGCATTGCGTCCGGGGATGCAATAACTACGTCGTAGTTCAGGTCGCCGCCTTTCATTTCGGCAGCCAGGTCGTCCATACCAACGCGATCAGCGCCGGCAGCCAGAGCAGCTTCAGCAGCTGGACCCTGAGTGAACACAGCTACACGTACAGTCTTGCCAGTGCCGTGTGGCAGCACAGTAGCGCTACGAACAACCTGGTCAGATTTACGTGGGTCTACGCCCAGGTTAACGGCGATGTCAAACGACTCGCTGAATTTTACAGTCGACAGCTCAGCCAGCAAAGCAGCAGCGTCTACAAAATTGTAAGACTTGCCAGCTTCGATTTTACCGGCGATTGCCTTTTGACGCTTGGTCAGCTTAGCCATTACACACCCTCCACGTTAAGGCCCATGCTACGAGCAGAACCGGCGATAGTACGCACGGCTGCTTCCATATCAGCTGCAGTCAGATCCGCGTTTTTGGTTTTCGCGATTTCTTCCAGCTGAGCACGAGTTACAGTGCCAACCTTAACGGTGTTTGGACGAGCGGAACCGCTAGTCAGACCAGCAGCCTTCTTCAGCAGAACCGAAGCAGGGGTCGACTTGGTTTCGAACGTGAAGCTACGGTCGCTGTATACAGTGATGATCACTGGAGTCGGCAGGCCTGGCTCAATACCCTGAGTACGGGCGTTGAAAGCTTTGCAGAATTCCATGATGTTCACGCCGTGCTGACCCAGAGCCGGGCCAACAGGTGGGCTTGGGTTGGCCTGAGCGGCCTTCACTTGCAGCTTGATGTAAGCGGTAATCTTCTTAGCCATGAGGCACTCCAATTACGGGTTCAATCGCCTAAAGAGGCTCCCCGGTTACTTGCGCGTTTATCCCAGTGACGACAAAACCCCACAGCCGAAGCCATGGGGTTGGGATTCGTGTTTAACTAGACCTTTTCGACCTGGCTAAACTCTAGCTCTACCGGAGTAGAGCGACCGAAAATGAGCACCGCCACTTGAATGCGGCTCTTTTCGTAGTTAACTTCTTCAACCGTGCCGTTAAAGTCGGCAAACGGACCGTCGGTAACACGGACAACTTCGCCCGGCTCGAACAGTGTTTTCGGCTTGGGCTTGTCGCTGCCATCGGCTACGCGACGCAGAATTGCTTCTGCTTCTTTATCAGTGATCGGTGCCGGTTTATCAGCAGTACCACCAATGAAGCCCATGACGCGCGGAGTGTCCTTGACCAAGTGCCAAGTCCCTTCGCTCATGTCCATTTGAACCAGCACATAACCAGGGAAGAATTTGCGTTCGCTTTTGCGTTTCTGGCCATTACGCATTTCAACCACTTCTTCAGTGGGAACCAGAATTTCGCCGAAGCCTTCTTCCATGCCTGCCAGCTTAATACGCTCTATCAGAGAGCGCATAACATGCTTTTCGTAACCCGAATAAGCATGCACTACGTACCAACGCTTAGCCACGGGACACCCTTAGCCAACAATCAAGGAAACGAGCCAGCCGAGCAGGGAATCTAAACCCCACAACAGCAACGCCATAACAAGAACAACAGCCACCACGATCAACGTGGTCTGCGTAGTTTCTTGGCGAGTTGGCCATACGACTTTACGAATCTCAGTACGAGCTTCCTTTACCAGGACAGCGAACGACTTGCCTTTTGCCGTCTGCAAGCCCACATAGGCAGCAACAGCAGCAATCACAAGAAGTGCAATGACGCGATACAGGATCGGCGAACCAGAATAATACTGATTCCCAACAACGCCAACCACCACAAGAGCAACCACTACAAGCCACTTGAGGAGATCGAAGCGAGAGCCTTGAACTTCAGCCTTGGGAGTCATCTAAGAGGATCCTGTGAAAAGAAAGCCAGACGCAGTGAGGCGAATCTGGCAGGTCAGGAGGGAATCGAACCCCCAACCTACGGTTTTGGAGACCGTCGCTCTGCCAATTGAGCTACTGACCTAAAACATTATCGAGCCGCCGATTATGCCGACCCGAGAGAGACTTTTCAACCATCAATGCAATTACTTTTGCCGACAACCCAAAAACAGATCAATCAACACTGCAGGAAGCTGTATGCAAGCGACCCACGACAGCAATTACGAACCGGAGCAGCAGCACCAGAATCGGCACCACCAGCAAACACCCCAGACAAGCTATTAAGCCTGTTAAAACAAAGGCAGATATTTTCATATCTGCCTTGTTATATGGAGCTCTTGAGCGGATTTGAACCGCTGACCTCACCCTTACCAAGGGTGTGCTCTACCAACTGAGCTACAAGAGCAAAACACGTTGCGAAAACAGCTAGACTGGAGCGGGTGGCGGGAATCGAACCCGCATCATTAGCTTGGAAGGCTAAGGTTCTACCACTAAACTACACCCGCAAATCTTGCTGCTCTAGCTTGAATATGGTGGAGGGGGAAGGATTCGAACCTTCGAAGTCGTAGACGTCAGATTTACAGTCTGATCCCTTTGGCCGCTCGGGAACCCCTCCTGAGCTGGCTAGAATTCTACATCATTCTAACCTGATGTCAACCACTTTCTTCAATTAAATCAGGAAGTTAGCAACTTGACTCGCTTCACACCTAGTAGCCTGTTTGGCGTTCACTGTGGAGCGGGCGCCATTCTATGCAAACTATCGGGTACCTGCAAGCCCTCACAGCGCATTTTTTTGTATTTTAAGCCATTGAATTCATTAACAAGGTTCTGCAAAAGCATTTCACTCGCCGCAGGAGTGGCTTGCGGGCCAATCCTGAGGGCGTAGCCCGGCATTTCAGGCTGCTGCGCTTCAACTTGCACAGACTGCACCCCCATATCAGATAACCTGCGCTGCAGGCTGTGCAGCTGTTCTTCAGTCGGTAAATTGGCGAGCAACAGGCATTGCGCACCCTGCTCCTGAACAACAGGGGCTGTAACCTCACCAGCAGCAGGTCGCGCCTCGCTAAGCAGGCGTATACCCTGGTGACTGCCCTTGTACAAAGACAAGGAAACCACTTCTTTGGCCCTCAGCGGCGCCTCTTGCTGATGCCATATGTAATAAAAGACATTCAGAACAACCAGCAGCAGAAACAGCCAACGCATAGAAACCTCAAGGAAGGGGACACACTACCGCCAAACCGACAAATACCAGGTCTTGCACCACGCGAGCGTCTGGAACCATATCCCTCACCAGGCTTGCGTCACCTCCGGTCAGGAAAACCTCAAAATCCTCCCCCCAGTACTCGCGCGCCAATTCCAGCTGGGTCAGCACAAAGCCCCGCATCATCAGCAAGCAGCCGCGCTCCACCGCCTCGACTGTCGTTCGCCCAGGTTTACGCTGGAGCAACGCCTGCTCGGCAGACAGGTCGTCATACCTGATACGCCGGGTATGGGTACGCAACTGATCGCGCATCAAGGGCATGCCCGGGCAAATAAACCCGCCCAGGTGCTGACCATCAGCCGCAACGAAATCCGCCGTTACCGCCGTGCCGAAATCCAGCACCAGGCACGCATTCTTCGCCAGTTCAAAAGCGCCAACGACTGCGAGCCAACGATCGAGCCCCAAACGGGCAAATTCTTCATAACCGTTGCTGACACCTGCCACACTTCTTGCAGGTTGTGCGCACTGCGCGACAACCCCGAAGGTCGTGATGATGGAGGCGACCAGGCTCGATGTCTCATCATCGCTGCGCACACTCACCAAACGGCAGTGGGTTATGTTCAACTCCGGAATAGCCAATACCGCGGCCAGCAGTGCGGCATCAGAGTCGACCACACCCCCACCTACAGCCACTCCAGCCTCAAGGGCGCGCCACTTTATAAAACTGTTGCCACAGTCCATCTCAAGAATCATGGCGCAACCTCAAGCTAAGCTCACCACCGCTATACACTTTTTCTTCACCATTGACTCTCATGCGCAGTGCGCCCTGCTGATCAATCCCCAGGACAGTGCCATCTACCTGATGCACGCCAGCTATCAGGGATACTTCACGCCCCTGCCACAAATGATTTTGCTCCCACTGCGCCTGTATCGCCGAGAAACCCTCGGTAGCATGGCGTTTGAGATACTCAAGCAGGCTATCGTTGAGCCTGGCAATCAGTGCATTGCGGTTTACCAGATGACCTGACTCAAGATATACCGAGGTCCAGGCCTGATCGACCTCGCTGGCCAGGCGCATATTGACGTTAATGCCGATACCCAGCACCACATGGCATACATCCGCCGGGTCCCCGACCAGCTCAAGCAAGATGCCGGCAATTTTCTTGTTGCCCACCAGCACGTCATTCGGCCATTTGAGGCCTGCATCGGTGATACCGACACCCCGAAGCGCGCTCAACACTGCCAGGCCAACCACAAGGCTAAGCCCCTCAAGCTGACGCATCCCCCCGTCCATGCGCAGGACCAGGCTGTAGTAGATATTTTCTGCGAATGGGCTGACCCATTTGCGGCCTCTGCGTCCACGACCGGCCGTTTGCCGCTCCGCCGTGACCACAAACGGCGCCGCAGCCCCACGGTCAATCGCGCGCAATGCCTCGGCATTGGTGGAATCGAGTGAATGATGAATCAAGACAGGCCAGGGACTGGAGTCCAACTGCTCCTGCTCAAGAAGCTCAAGCGGTGTAGCCAACTGATAGCCACGACCACGAACTTTATGAATCGACAGGTTCAGATCCGCTTCCAGGTGCTGCAGCTGCTTCCACACAGCACTGCGACTAACGCCAAGTGCTGCGCCAAGCGCTTGCCCTGAATGGAATCGACCATCTTTGAGGAGTTTCAACAACGTCAGCATGCAAGTATCGCCTCACAATGAGGCACGCATAATAGCCATGAGCGGAGCCATTGCATAGAAACCCCGAGTCACCACAAGCCAGAACGCGCACTCAATGACGTTAACAAGAAAGGGCCGCTGCCCCAAATTTTCTACGCACAAAAACAAACCCCCTGTCTGCGTTAGCAGACAGGGGGTTTGGAATTTAATCTTGACGATGACCTACTCTCACATGGGGAAACCCCACACTACCATCGGCGATGCATCGTTTCACTACTGAGTTCGGGATGGGATCAGGTGGTTCCAATGCTCTATGGTCGTCAAGAAATTCGGTAGCCAGGTCGTTTGCCTTACGGCGCACGCTCCAGCGAATGGGTATGTAATAGATTTGGTGTTTTGTGAACCGCAAACTTTCGGTTTGTATCGTCTTCACACACCGCAATTCGCTCTAAGCAAATTGCTTGGGTGTTATATGGTCAAGCCTCACGGGCAATTAGTATTGGTTAGCTCAACGCCTCACAGCGCTTACACACCCAACCTATCAACGTCGTAGTCTTCGACGGCCCTTTAGGGAACTCAAGGTTCCAGTGAGATCTCATCTTGAGGCAAGTTTCCCGCTTAGATGCTTTCAGCGGTTATCTTTCCCGAACATAGCTACCCGGCAATGCCACTGGCGTGACAACCGGAACACCAGAGGTTCGTCCACTCCGGTCCTCTCGTACTAGGAGCAGCCCCTCTCAAATCTCAAACGTCCACGGCAGATAGGGACCGAACTGTCTCACGACGTTCTAAACCCAGCTCGCGTACCACTTTAAATGGCGAACAGCCATACCCTTGGGACCGGCTTCAGCCCCAGGATGTGATGAGCCGACATCGAGGTGCCAAACACCGCCGTCGATATGAACTCTTGGGCGGTATCAGCCTGTTATCCCCGGAGTACCTTTTATCCGTTGAGCGATGGCCCTTCCATACAGAACCACCGGATCACTAAGACCTACTTTCGTACCTGCTCGACGTGTCTGTCTCGCAGTCAAGCGCGCTTTTGCCTTTATACTCTACGACCGATTTCCGACCGGTCTGAGCGCACCTTCGTACTCCTCCGTTACTCTTTAGGAGGAGACCGCCCCAGTCAAACTACCCACCATACACTGTCCTCGATCCGGATAACGGACCTGAGTTAGAACCTCAAAGTTGCCAGGGTGGTATTTCAAGGTTGGCTCCACGCAAACTGGCGTTCACGCTTCAAAGCCTCCCACCTATCCTACACAAGCAAATTCAAAGTCCAGTGCAAAGCTATAGTAAAGGTTCACGGGGTCTTTCCGTCTAGCCGCGGATACACTGCATCTTCACAGCGATTTCAATTTCACTGAGTCTCGGGTGGAGACAGCGCCGCCATCGTTACGCCATTCGTGCAGGTCGGAACTTACCCGACAAGGAATTTCGCTACCTTAGGACCGTTATAGTTACGGCCGCCGTTTACCGGGGCTTCGATCAAGAGCTTCGCGTTAGCTAACCCCATCAATTAACCTTCCGGCACCGGGCAGGCGTCACACCCTATACGTCCACTTTCGTGTTTGCAGAGTGCTGTGTTTTTAATAAACAGTCGCAGCGGCCTGGTATCTTCGACCGGCAGGGGCTTACGCAGTAAATGCTTCACCTCCACCGGCGCACCTTCTCCCGAAGTTACGGTGCCATTTTGCCTAGTTCCTTCACCCGAGTTCTCTCAAGCGCCTTGGTATTCTCTACCCAACCACCTGTGTCGGTTTGGGGTACGGTTCCTGGTTACCTGAAGCTTAGAAGCTTTTCTTGGAAGCATGGCATCAACCACTTCGTGTTCTAAAAGAACACTCGTCATCAGCTCTCGGCCTTAGAATCCCGGATTTACCTAAGATTCCAGCCTACCACCTTAAACTTGGACAACCAACGCCAAGCTGGCCTAGCCTTCTCCGTCCCTCCATCGCAATAACCAGAAGTACAGGAATATTAACCTGTTTTCCATCGACTACGCTTTTCAGCCTCGCCTTAGGGACCGACTAACCCTGCGTCGATTAACGTTGCGCAGGAAACCTTGGTCTTTCGGCGTGGGTGTTTTTCACACC